>OY969799.1:0-3341457 GCA_963703205.1 uncultured Solirubrobacteraceae bacterium | reverse complement strand
GCCAGGCCGATCGCCTCGACGTAGGTCGCCTCGGCCAGCGCCCAGCGGTCGGTAGTGGCGTGATCGAGCGCGATCACGTTGAGCACGTAGGGCAGCGTGCTGATCGCGGAGCGGGCACGGGCAGCGGAAAGCGCCTCGTCGATCAGCTCGCGGCCCGCCCCGGCCTCGCGCAGGAAGATCGGCACGAGCGGCAGCCAGGGGAGCAGCTGCAGGTCCTCGCGCAACTCGGGGAGCCCCGCGGCGAGCTGGACCGCCTGCTCGATCTGCTCGGCGCCGGCGGCGCCGTCGCCGCCGACGATCCGAGCCATCCCGAGCGCGACGGCGGCGAGGAAGCGCGCTCGCGGTGCGGCCTGCGCGGGCAGCCGCTGCGCGGCTCGTTCGCCGGCGCGTAGCATCTGCGTCGGGTTCCCGGCGTAGAAGCACGCCGCCGCCGCCTGCGCGAGCATCGCCACGGCGCGCTCGGGCTCGGCGCGCTCGGCGGCGGCGGTCAGGATCTGCACGCCGTGCATCAGCGGGCCGCAGCGCGCGGCGATGTAGCCGGCGAGCTCGTCGATGTCGAGCTCGGTGGCGGGGTCGGCGGCCGAGCAGCGCGCCTCGTCGAGCAGCGCGACGGCGCGCTCGGTGCGCCCCGAGTGCCAGCTCGCCTCCGAGGCGTCGCGCAGCAGGCGCGCGCGGCGATCCGGCTCGGGTGAAAGCCGGGCGGCGCGCTCGTAGGCCGCGGCCGCGCTGGCGTAGGCGCTGCGCTCGCGCGCCCGTGCGCCGGCCTGCTCGAGTGCCGCGGAGGCACTCGAGTCGACTCCCGCGGCGGCCGCCGCAAGGTGCCAGGCGCGGCGGTCGGAGTCCCGGTCGGGCAGGGCGGCGGCAAGCGCACGATGCGCCTGCCGCCGCGCGGCTGCGGGGGCGTCCGCGTAGACCGCCGAGCGCGCGAGCGGGTGGCGAAACTCGACGCGGCCGTCCGCCAGCGTCACCAGCCCGTCCTGCTCGGCCTGCTCGAGGGGGCCGAGACCGATCCCCAGCGCACAGGCAGCACGCTCGAGCAGCACGAGCTCTCCGGTGTCACTGGTTGCCGCCAGCAGCAGCGCCGTGCGGGCATCCTCGTCGAGCACCCCGGAGCGGCGCAGGAAGGCGCGCGAGATCCGTGCCGATAGCAGCACGGGCGCCCCTTCGGGCGCCGGCGCGGCGTCGGCACCGTCGTGGGCGAGCTCCAGCAACGCCAAGGGGTTGCCGGCCGTGGCCTCGTGCAGCCGCCGCGTCGCCGCCTCGGACACGCCGTCGAGCAGCTCTCCCGACTCCGACTCGGAGAGGCCGCCGATCGGCAGCGTCTGCAGGTCGGTGCCATCGAGCAGCGAAGGCTCTCCCTCGCGCACAGCGATCAGCACGGCGATCGGGTCGGCCTCGAGCCTGCGCATCGCGAACAGCAGCGCTTGCGCGCTGGAGTCGTCGAGCCAGTGGGCGTCGTCGACGAGCGCGAGCAGCGGCTCCTGCTCGGCGTAGGCGGCGAGCAGGCTGAGCGTCGCAGCGCCGACCGCGAAGCGCTCCTGCATCCGGCCGGGGCGCAACGCCAGCGCGCCTTCGAGCGCGAGCGCCTGCGGCTGCGGGATCTCGCCGAGGGCGCCGAGCGCGGGGCGAAGCAGCTCGAGCAGCGAGGCGAACGGCACCTGCGCCTCAGACTCGACGCCGCGGGCGCGCAGCACGCGCATCCCACTTGAGCCGGCGGCGACGTCGTCGAGCAGCGCGGTCTTGCCGATCCCGGGCTCGCCGAGAAGCACGATCGCCGAGCTCTGCCCGGCCCTCGCGAGGTCGAGGACGCTCTCGAGCCGGCGCCGCTCCTCCTCGCGCCCCACGAGCATGATCAGCGATTCTAGGCCCCCCGGGCCCAGCCGCGGCGAAGACTAGGTGGGCACCTGACGCGAGCGCTGCCGGGACGCCCCTAGGGTCGCGGCACACCGACTCCGAGGAGGAACCATGAGCAACCAGGCTCAGGCCGTCCCGCTGGATGAAGAGAAGTTGATGCAGTTCGTGTTCCGTGCCGTCGAGGAGGTGGGCGCGACGCTCAACTCGGCACTCGTCGTGATCGGCGACAAGCTCGGCCTGTACCGCGCGCTGGCCGACAGCGAGGGACTCTCCCCGCAGGAGCTCGCGGAGCGCACAGGCACCGCGGAGCGCTACGTGCGCGAGTGGTGCAGCGCCCAGGCCGCGGGCGGCTTCGTCGCCTACGATCCGGACAGCGGCCGCTACTCGCTGGCGCCGGAGCAGGCGGTCGCGCTCACCCAGGAGGACAGCCCCGCCTTCCTGCCCGGCTTCTTCCAGACCGCGGTCGGCTCTGTGATCGACTCGCCGAACATCCTCGAGCGGGCGCGCAGCGGCGAGGGCTTCGGCTGGCACGAGCACGTGAACGACGTGCACGAGGGCTGCGAGCGGTTCTTCCGCCCCGGTTACAACGCGCACCTCGTGGCGGAGTGGCTACCGGCGCTCGACCACGTCGTCGAGAAGCTGGAGCGCGGCGCGCTCGTTGCCGACGTCGGCTGCGGCCACGGCGCCTCGACGATCCTGATGGCGCAGGCGTTCCCCAACTCGACGTTCGTGGGCTCCGATTATCACGAGGGCTCGATCGCGACGGCGCGCGAACGCGCGCAGGAGGCGGATGTGAGCGACCGTGTGAGCTTCCAGTCGAGTCTCGCGGCGGCGTACAGTGGCGGTGGCTACGACCTCGTCACGATGTTCGATTGCCTGCACGACATGGGGGATCCGGTCGGCGCCGCGCGCCACGTGCGCTCGACGCTGAAGCCGGACGGCACCTGGATGGTCGTCGAGCCTAACGCGGGCGACCGCCTCGAGGACAACTTCAACCCCGTCGGGCGCGCCTACTACGGCTTCTCGACGCTGCTGTGCACGCCGGCTTCGCTCTCGCAGGAGGTGGGCCTGGCGCTCGGCGCCCAGGCGGGCGAAGCGCGAATCCGCGACGTCGTGCTGAGCGGCGGCTTCGAGCGCTTCCGGCGCGCGGCGGAGACGCCCTTCAACCTCGTCTACGAGGCGCGCCCTTGAGAGGCGCTCCGGTGACCGGGACGGCGGCGCCCGCGCAGCGCGCGGGCGCCGCCCCGCGCGCGCCGCACGGCGGCACAGCCTCGCCGGGACGGGGCGAGCAGACGCGGGCGCGGTATCCCGACGACGAGGGCTACGTCGAGCGCGACGGGGTGCGGCTGTTCTACGAGCTCTACGGCAGCGGCGAGCCCACCGTGCTGCTGCTGCCGACGTGGTCGATCGTGCACTCGCGCTTCTGGAAGGCCCAGATCCCGTTCCTCGCGCGGAGCTTCCGCGTGCTCACCTTCGACGGCCGCGGCAACGGGCGCTCGGGGCGGCCCGCGGGCGCGCAGGCCTACAGCACCGCCGAGTTCGCACAGGACGCGCTCGCCGTGATGGACGCGACCGGTACCGAGGCGGCGGTGCTCGCGGCGCTGTCCTGCGGCGCGCTGTGGGGCACGATCCTCGCCGCTGAGCACGCAGAGCGGGTGCGGGGAATCGCCTACGTCTGCCCGGCGGTGAACCTCGCGCCGAATCACCCGGCGCGGGACGTCTGGTCATTCGAGGACGAGCTGCCGACCGATCACGAGTGGGCCAGGTACAACGCCCACTACTGGCGCAGGGACTATCGGGGCTTCCTCGAGTTCTTCTTCGCGAAGTGCCTCAACGAGCCGCATTCGAGCAAGCAGCTCGAGGACTGCATCGAATGGGCGCTGGACACGCCTCCGGAGACGCTGGTCGACACGACCCGCGGGATCGGCGTGCCGACCGGCAAAGTGTTCCGTGAGCTGTGCGCGGCGGTGCGCTGCCCGACGCTCGTCATGCACGGCGAGGACGACCTCGTGCGTCCGCTCGCGCAGGGAGCGGAGCTGGCGAAGGCGACGGGCGGCGAGCTCGTCACGCTTGCCGGCTGTGGGCACATGCCGCAGACACGGGACCCGGTCAGGGTCAACCTGCTGCTGCGCGACTTCATCGCGCCGCCGAGCCCGGCCGGGGCCTGGACCCGCGGCCGGTCGCGAACCCGCAGAGCCCTCTACGTCTCCTCACCGATCGGGCTCGGGCACGCGCGGCGCGACCTCGCGATCGCGCGGGAGCTGCGCGGCCTGCACCCGGACCTGGAGATCGAATGGCTGGCGCAGCACCCGGTGACGGCGCTGCTGCAGGAGCACGGCGAGCGGATCCACCCGCTCAGCGCCGAGCTCGCGAGCGAGTCGGCGCACATGCTGACCGAGTCGCGCGGGCACGAGCTGCACTGCTTCGAAGCGCTGCGGCGGATGGACGAGATCCTGCTGGCGAACTTCATGGTCTTCCTCGACGCGGTGCAGGGCCAGAGCTACGACCTGTGGATCGGCGACGAGGCCTGGGAGGTCGACTACTACCTTCACGAGAACCCGGAGCTGAAGAGCGCCGCCTACGTCTGGCTGACCGACTTCGTCGGCTACCTGCCGATGCCCGGGGGCGGCGAGCGCGAGGCGCTTCTGACGGCGGACTACAACGCGGAGATGATCGAGCAGGTCGAGCGCTTCCCCCGCGTCCGCGACCGCGCGCTGTTCGTCGGCGAGCCCGATGACATCGTCCCGCGGGACTTCGGGGAGGGGCTGCCGCCGATCAGGGCGTGGACCGAGCGGCACTTCGACTTCGCCGGCTACATCACCGGCGTCGCCCGGGATCAGCACGTCGAGCGCGAGCAGCTGCGTCGAGAGCTCGGCTACGGGGAGCAGGAGCGTGTCTGCGTGGTCACCGTCGGCGGCTCGGGGGTCGGCAGCGAGCTGATCGAGCGGGCCGCCGCCAGCTTCCCGGAGGCGAGCCGGCTCGTGCCGGGCCTGCGCATGATCGCGGTCGCCGGGCCGAGGATCGACCCCTCCTCGCTCGAGATCCCCCCGGGCGTCGAGCTCCGCGCGTTCGTGCCGGACCTCGACCGGCACTTGGCGGCGTGCGACCTGGCGCTCGTGCAGGGCGGTCTTGCGAGCGGGATGGAGCTGATCGCGGGGCGGCGCCCGTTCATCTACTTCCCGCTGCGCGAGCACTTCGAGCAGTGCCTCCATGTCCGCCACCGGCTCGAGCGCCACGGCGCGAGCCGATCCATGGACTTCGACGAGGCCGAGCCCGGGGCGCTGGCGGCGGCGATCGCGCAGGAGATCGGTCGCGAGGTCGATTACAGGCCGGTGCCCACGGACGGCGCGGCGCGCGCGGCGGCGATGATCGCCGAGCTGCTGTGAGGGGCTACTCCGAGAGCTCGATAGAGCTGATCCCGATCGGCTCCGCAGGCCGATCGGCGCCGTCGGTCTGCACGCCCTCGAGGCGGTCGACGACGTCCATGCCCTCGGTCACCTGACCGAACACGGTGTGCTTGCCGTCGAGCCAGGGCGCCGCCGCGGTGGTGACGATGAAGAACTGCGAGCCGTTCGTGTTCGGGCCGGCGTTGGCCATCGCCAGCGCGCCCCGCACGACCTTGTGCTCGTTGATCTCGTCCTCGAAGGTGTAGCCCGGGCCGCCCGTGCCGGTCCCCTGGGGGCAACCGCCCTGGATCATGAAGTCCTTGATCACGCGGTGGAACGCGAGGCCGTCGTAGAAGCCCTCCCCCGCGAGCTTGCGGAAGTTCTCGACGGTCTTGGGCGCGTCCTCGTCGAACAGCTCGAAGACGATCGGTCCCTCGGTGGTCTGCATCGTCGCGGTGGACATGCGCCCTACTGTACCCGCACCCGCTCGAGGCTCACGGCATGCCCGTTCAGGCGCTCGCCGTTCACCGCCTTCACGACGCGATCCGCCTCGCCGGCGGGCACCGACAGGAACGAGAAGCGGTCGAGCACGAGCACGTCCCGCACCGCCTCGCCGTCGAGACCCGCCTTGGAGGTCACGACCGCCACGATGTCCGCGACCTTCAAGCCGGATGAGCGCCCGCCGCCCAGCACGAGCTTCACGTACGGCTCGTCCTCGTCACGTCTCACGATCTTCGGCTTGGAGTGCCGCCGCGGCCGCTCGCGGACCGGCGTCGGAGCGCCCTGCGCGCCCCGCTCCCACTTCGTGATGCTGGTGCCGATGTGGCGTTCGATCGCCTCCAGCTCCCGCTTCTGGCGGTCCTCGACGAACGTGATCGCCCGGCCGGAGCGTCCCACCCGGCCCGTGCGGCCGATGCGGTGCACGTAGATGTCCGGGCTCGTCGGCACGTCGTAGTTGATGACGTGGGTGACCGTCGAGATGTCCAGGCCGCGCGCGGCCACGTCGGTCGCGACCAGCAGCGGAACGCGTCCCCCCTTGAATGCCAGCATCACGCCGTCGCGCGAGCCCTGCGTCATGTCGCCGTGCAGGGCGCGGACGTTCATGCCGCGGTCGCGAAGCGTGCGGTAGAGCTGGTCGCAGCGCACCTTCGTGCGGACGAACACGATCGCCTGGTCGGGGTTCTCGGCGCTCAGCACCTCCACGAGCATCTCCGGCTTGTGCCGCGTCTCGACCGGCAGCTGGAATTGGGCGACCGTGTCGATCGTCAGCGTCGCCGCCTCGACCTGGATCACCTCGGGGTCGTACATGTAGCGGTCTGCGAGCTTGCGGATCGGCGGCGGCATCGTCGCGCTGAACAGCGCCGTCTGACGCCCGGAGGGCGTCAGCGAGAGGATCCGCTCGACGTCCTCCAGAAAGCCCAGATCGAGCATCTCGTCGGCCTCGTCGAGTACCACGAAGCGGCAGTCGCTGAGCATCAGCGAGTGCCGCGAGATCAGGTCGAGCACGCGCCCGACGGTGCCGACCACGACGTGCCCGCCGGCGCGCAGCTGCGCCTGCTGGGTGCGGATCGGCGCGCCGCCGAAGACCGCCACCACGTCGATCCCGTGCTGCGCCCCGTAGGCGCGCAGCGCCTGCGTGACCTGGATGCACAGCTCGCGCGTCGGCGTCAGCACGAGCGCTTGGACTGTCTGCTCTGAGGCGTCGATGTATTCCATGATCGGCAGCCCGAACGCCGCTGTCTTGCCCGTCCCGGTCTGCGCCTGGCCGATCACGTCGCGACCCGCCAGCAGCGAGGGGATCGCCTGTTCCTGGATCGGGCTGGGCGACTCGTAGCCCACGTCCTGCAGGGCGCGCAGCGTGGACTCGGACAGTCCGAGCTCGGCGAATGTCTTGGCCATCAGCGCGCGGTGGTGGGAGGTTCGGGAGTGGTGCGCATCGTCGAAGTGCGATCTAGCAGGTCGGGTCGAGCAGCAGCTTGCCGGTTGTACGGCGCTCGCGCAGGTCGATCTGCGCCTGCGGTGCCTGCTCGAGCGGGTAGGTCTGCCCGACGATCGCACGCAGCTCGCCGGCGCCGACGCGGAAGAACAGGTCGGCCAGCGCCTCGCCGAACAGGCCCGGCCGCTCCAGCGTGTGGAACAGCCAGAAGCCGATCACCGAACGTGAGTGGCGGAGCAGCGAGCCCGTGCGCACCTCGTTCTGCTCGCCGGTCGCGATGCCGTTGACGACGATCCGCCCGAACGGTGCCAGGGCTTTGATCGAGGCATCGAACACCGCTCCGCCGGCCGAGTCCAGCACGAGGTCGACCTCGCGCCCCTCGTTGGCCTCCAGCAACCGCTCGGTCAGCCCGTCGGGCTCAACGCTCACCGCCGCGTCGGCCCCCAGGGCTCGGGCGAGCTCGCGCTTTTCCTCGCTGGAGGCCGTCGCGATCACGCGGCCGGCGCCGAACAGCGTCGCGAGCTGCGTCGCCAGCGAGCCCACGCCGCCCGCCGCGGAGTGGACGACGACGGTCTCGCCGGGCGCGAGCCGGCCGGCGCTGCGCAGCAGATGCCACGCGGTCGTGCCCTGGATCACGAGCGCCAGGGCCGTGCCGTCGTCGACCCCGTCGGGGATCGGGAAGATGCGATCACGGGGCGCGACCGCGTACTCGGCGTAGCCCCCGGCGCCGACGAGCGCGACCACGCGCTGTCCGCTCTCCTCCAGGATCCCGGCCACCTCCCCGCCCGGCACGAGCGGCAACGTCGCCTTCTGGACGTAGGAGTTCGTGCGGGTGTGGGTGTCGGCGAAGTTCAGGCCGGCGCGCGAGACCCGGATCAGGGCCTGCTCGGGCCCGGGCTCCGGCCTCGGCAGCTCGGCCAGGCGCAGCACCTCCGGGCCGCCGAACTCGGTCATCTGGATCGCACGCATCGCTCCCCACGCTATCTGAGGATGGGCGCCCGGCGCGGGAAGGCCCGCCGCCCCGCGGCCGCGACGGCCTGCCCGGCGCGGGAAGGCACGTGGCCCGCGGCCGCGACGGCCGCGCGCGTCCTCTAAGGTGCCCGCCCATGCCCATCACCGTTGTCGGCTCGATCGCCTATGACACCGTCAAGACGCCCTTCGGCGAGCGCGAGCGCATGCTCGGCGGCGCCGCGGTCCACTTCGCGCTGGCGGCCTCGTTCTTCGACGAGGTGCGCGTCGTCGGGCCGGTCGGGGACGACTTCGGCGAGGAGCAGATCGAGGTGATGCGCCGCCGCGGCGTCGACGTCGAGGCGATCGAGCGCGTCGCGGGCGGAAAGACCTTCTTCTGGCACGGGGAGTACGGCTGGGACCTGAACTCGCGTGAGACCCTGGAAACCCAGCTCGGGGTGTTCGAGGGCTTCCAGCCGAAGCTCACGCCGGCGGCCCTCGCCAGCGAGGTCCTGTTCCTGGCGAACATCCAGCCCGACCTGCAGCGCGACGTCCGCGCGCAGCTGCCGGACGCTCGCTTCGTCGCGCTCGACTCGATGAACCTGTGGATCGACATCGCCCGCGACTCGCTCGTCGAGGCGATCCGCAGCGTCGACTGCCTGATCCTCAACGACGCCGAGCTCCGCCAGCTGACCGGCAAGCCGAACCTGGTGAGCGCCGCTCGCGAGATCCTCACCTGGAGCCCGCCGTCCGACGGCCCGGGCCGGGCCCCCAGCGTGATCGTCGCCAAGCAGGGCGAGTACGGCGCCGCCCTCGTCACCGCCGAGAGCTTCTTCGCCCTTCCCGCCTATCCCCTGGAGACGGTGATCGACCCGACCGGTGCCGGCGACACGTTCGCCGGCGGCCTCGTCGGCTACATCGCGGCCCACCCCGGCGAGGAGATCGGCGACGAGCTGCTGCGCAGGGCGATGGCCCATGCCACGGTGCTCGCCTCCTTCAACGTCGAGGAGTTCGGGACCGAGCGCCTGCAGACGCTCGAGGCGGGCGAGATCGCCGCCCGCGTCGAGGAGCTGCACGCGATCACGCAGTTCTCCGGCGCACCGCTGCAACTGCGCCGCTGAGCCCGGTTCCCCGGCGGGCGCGGGCGGGTTGCGCACACCCGATCGGGGTATGATCGCCGGCAGTGGACGTCTGGACCTTCCTGTGGCTGATGCTCTTCCTGAAGATCCCGATCGTGGCTCTGTTCCTGATCGTCCGCTGGGCCGTGAAGCAGACGCCTGAGACCGCCCCGGGCGGCGACGGCGGCGTGGGGCCGCGCCCGCGGCCCCGCCACCCGCATCACCCGCGCAGCCGGCCGCCGCGCCTTCCCCGCCGCGGCCCTCACGGGGCGCCCGCGCCGGCCGCGCCGGCGCGAATGCGCGCCGTGGCCGCGATGCGCCACAGGCGCCCGCGTGTCTGACTGCGCACCGCTCGAGGGGTCGGGACGCCGGGCCGCATGTCCCATAATCGGTGACGGAGCTTCCAAACCCCCGAAGAGGAGAGCCAGATGAGCACGGACACGCAGCCGGGCACGCATGACGGCCAAGCCGGCGCCCCCCAGTCCGGCGATGACACGCTCAGCGTGACCGACAACCGCACCGGCAAGACCTACGAGCTGCCGATCACCGACGGGACCGTCCGCGCGACCGACCTGCGCCAGATCAAGGTCGACCCCGAGGAATTCGGGATGCTGTCCTACGACCCCGCCTTCATGAACACCGCGTCCTGCCGGAGCGCGATCACCTACATCGACGGCGAGGCCGGCGTCCTGCAGCACCGCGGCTACCCGATCGAGCAGCTCTGCGAGCACTCCACCTTCCTCGAGGTCGCATACCTGCTGATCAACGGGCGCCTGCCTAACGAGCAGGAGCTGAAGGACTGGGTCGACGAGATCACGATCCACACGTTCGTGCACGAGAACGTCAAGGACTTCATGCAGGGCTTCCGCTATGACGCCAATCCGATGGGCATGCTCGTCGCCTCGGTCGGCGCGCTCTCGACCTTCTACCCGGACGCCAACCAGATCCACGACGAGCGCATCCGCGCGATCCAGATCATCCGCCTGCTCGCGAAGATGCCGACGCTCGCCGCGTTCTCGTTCCGGCACAACATGGGCCAGCCCTACGTCTATCCCGACAACGACCTCGCCTACGCCGGCAACTTCCTCTCGATGATGTACAAGATGACCGAGCTCAAGTACGAGCCGGATCCGCGGCTGGAACGGGCGCTCGACGTCCTGTTCATCCTCCACGCCGATCACGAACAGAACGCCTCGACGAGCGCCGTGCGGGGAATCGGCTCCACCCAGGTCGACCCGTACACCGCGGTCGCAGGAGGGGTCGCGGCGCTCTACGGCCCGCTGCACGGCGGCGCCAACGAGGCCGCGCTGCGGATGCTCTCGCGCATCGAGAAGGTCGAGAACATCCCCGACTTCCTCGAGGGCGTGAAGGCGGGCAAGGAGCGGCTGATGGGCTTCGGCCATCGCGTCTACAAGAACTACGATCCGCGCGCGCGGATCATCCAGAAACACCTCGACGCCGTCTTCGAGGTCCGCGGCAAGAGCCCGCTGCTGGAGGTCGCCACCGAACTCGAGAAGCAGGCGCTCGACGACGACTACTTCACCTCGCGCAAGCTCTACCCGAACGTCGACTTCTACTCCGGGCTGATCTACGAGGCGCTCGGCCTCCCGGTCGCGATGTTCCCGGTGATGTTCGCGATCGGGCGCACCGCCGGCTGGATCGCCCAGTGGAAGGAGATGGTCGAGGACTCCGAGCAGAAGATCGCGCGGCCCCGGCAGATCTACACGGGCGCGCGCGATCTGGACTACGTCCCGATCGGGCAGCGCTGAGAGCCGAGCCGTCCCGGCCCGCCGCCGCTCAGATCACCAGCGTCGCGCCGTTGCGCGCTAGCCAGCGCCGCTCCTCGCGCCACGACGGCCGGTGGCCGGCGAGCAGCTTCCAGAAACGCGGCGAGTGGTCGAGCACCTCGAGGTGGCAGACCTCGTGCCAGACGACGTATTCGAGCACCCGCTCGGGCGCCAGCAGCAGCCGCCAGTTGAAGCTCATGCGACCGTGCGAGGAGCACGAGGCCCAGCGCGTGCGCTGGCCGCGGATGTCCAGGCCGCTGTAGTCCAGGCCGGCCTCCGCGCAGGCGCGATCGAGCCGGGGCCCGATCTCCGCGCGGGCGGCGCGACGGTAGAAGCGCTCGATCGCCGGGTCGGGGTCGATGCCGGGCACGAACAGCCGCTCGCCGCGGCGGTGCGCGCGGGTGCGGCCGCGCTCGGGCACGAGCGACAGCGTCTCGTCCAGGTAGGGCAGGGTGTCGCCGCGACGCGCGATCGCGTCCATCGTCTCGCGCGCCTCAGCCAGGCGGCGCTCGATCCACGGACGAAGCTCGATGATCGCCGCCGCGGCGTCGCGTGAGGGCGCCCGCGCGGGCAGCACCACCTCCACGCCGCTGTGCGCGTGCACGTTGACGCGCACCCTTCGGGCGCGGGCCGAACGGCGGACGGTGTAGGCGATCTCCGCGGTCTGCTGAGCTACGGGCACGGGCGCACAGGGTACGCCGCCGAGCGGGCGTCGCGGCGATGCTGGCGGGCACGAGGCGCTCACACGCCGGCCATGCGAGCGAGCAGCCGCGTCCGGATCTCCGACGGACTCGACCGCCAGAGTGCGACCGTCCGGCGTCTCGACGTCGGTGCGCACGCACGCGAGCCTACGACGCCCGGCGGCGGGCCGTCCTAGTCTGCAGGCTCGTGCCCCCCGACAGCGGCCGGCCGAAACGGCACAAACCGACCTTCGACGAGGAGCTGCTGCTGTGGCTCGACGGCGAGTCCCCCGAGGTTCGGGCGGCCGACGCCGACCGCGTGCGGGACATCGCCGCGGAGTTCGCCCGCGGATTCCGCGCGCTCGAGCGCATCGACCGCGCGGTGACGGTGTTCGGGTCCGCCCGCACACCTCCCGGCGACCCGGACTACGAGCTCGTGCGCGAGCTCGGCGCCTGCATCGGTCGCGCCGGGTTCGCGGTGATCACGGGTGGCGGCCCCGGGCTGATGGAGGCCGCCAACCGCGGCGCTCAGGAAGCGGGCGCGCTGTCGGTCGGCTGCAACATCGAACTGCCGCACGAGCAGGATCTGAACCCCTACCTCGACATCGGGCTGCGCTTCGAGCACTTCTTCGCTCGCAAGGTGATGTTCGTGCGCTACGCGAGCGCGTTCGTCGTCTGCCCCGGCGGCCTCGGCACGCTCGACGAGCTGTTCGAGGTCCTGACGCTGGTGCAGACCCAGACGGTCCGCACGGTCCCGCTCGTGATGATCCGGGCGGGCGACTGGCAGGGGCTGATCGAGTGGCTGCGGGACGTCCCGCTCGCGAGCGGCTACATCGGCTCGCGCGATCTCGAGCTGATGCAGCTCGTCGACACGCCGGAGCAGGCGACCGCGGCGCTCGAGGACGCCTACCGCTACCAGCTCGCGGCGGGTGAGGCGATGCAGCGCCGCACCGCACCCGCGCCCCCCGGCGAGCGGCCCGACGAGCCGCCACCGCCCGACGCCTGAGAACCGCCGCGCCCGAGGCGATAATCGGCGGATGCCGCGCTCGAAGGTGAGGCTCCCCCGCGACGTGCGCGAGCCCTTCCAGGTG
Source organism: uncultured Solirubrobacteraceae bacterium (assembly GCA_963703205.1). GTDB lineage: Bacteria > Actinomycetota > Thermoleophilia > Solirubrobacterales > Solirubrobacteraceae > Palsa-744. Next base: position 3,328,657 of record OY969799.1, on the reverse strand, counting down.
TTCCTCAACGGTGTGCCGCAGAGCCTGGGCAACGACTACAGCGTGCGCGAAGGCTCACTCGTGTTCGAGCGCGAGCTGCGCAAGGACAGGATCAGCGGCTGGCGCTGGCTGCTCGGCGCCTGGGGAGTCGGCACCTACCGGCAGAACGACTCCGTCGACGTGCGCTACGAAGCCGCCGATGGCTCGCCGCGCGTAGCCGAGGGCCTGGAGATCGAGCCGGGGTAGACGGCCTTCTCCCACGGCCGGGAGAGCCTCAGCGCGCTGAGGATCGCGCGCGTCGCGGGGGAGCGGTTGAGCGTGTAGAAGTGGATGCCCGGGGCCCCGGCGGCGAGCAGCTCGGCGCATTGCAGCGTGGCGTAGGCGACGCCGAAGTCGAGCACCGCCTCGGCGTCCTCCTCGCGCGCGTGCAGCTCGCGCCGCAACCCCTCGGGGATCTCCGAGCCGCACATCTGCGCCATCCGCTCGACCTGCCCGACGCGCGTGATCGGCATGATGCCCGGGATGATCGGCACGTCGACACCCGCCGCGCGGGCGCGGGCCACGAAGTCGAAGTAGAAGGCGTTGTCGAAGAACACCTGGGTGATCAGGAAGTCCGCGCCGGCGCGGACCTTCTCGCCGAGGTGGCGCAGGTCGTCCTCCGCGCTGCTCGCATGGATGTGGGTCTCCGGGAAGCACGCGGCGCCGATCGCGAACGGGTAGTCGGAGGCGATCATCTCGACCAGCTCGCTGGAGTACTCGAGACCCCCCTCGGTCTTCGTCCACTCGGTCTCGCCGGCGGGCGGGTCCCCGCGCAGCGCGAGCACGTTGTCGATGCCCGCCTCGCGCATCTCCTCGAGCGTGGCCCGCAGCTCCGCCACGGTCGCCCCGACGCACGTGAAGTGGGCCATCGCCTCGAGCCCCCACTCGTCCTTCAGCCGCTTGACGATCTCGATCGTCTTCTCCCTGGTCGAGCCCCCCGCGCCGTAGGTCACGGACACGAACGCCGGGTCGAGGGGCTTCAGGTCGGCGAGCGCCGCGTACAGGTTCCGCTCCCCCTCCTCGGTCTTGGGCGGGAAGAACTCGAACGAGAAGACGGGGCCGTCCGCTCGCAGGATCTGATCGATGCGCATCCGGCGATTATGCCGTCCAGCGCTCCGGGTCGCCGGCGATACGCCGCACGCCGCCGGTCTGCTCCAGGTGCGTGAGGTAGCCGAGCGTCTGCGACAGCAGCCACTGCCCGTTCTGCTCGGAGAGCGATTCTCCGTAGACCGCGCCGACCACGTCGAAGGCGGTGAGCTCGCTGCCACCGACGGCCTGCAGGACCTTGTAGAGATGCTCCTCGACGAGAGCGCGGTTGCCGTGGATGTGCGCGTGCACGTCGGTGAAGGTGCGCCCGTGGCCCGCCAGGCAGAGCCGGGCTCCGAGCCGCTCGACGACCTCCAGCGAGTGCAGGAACTCCCCGACCGGATCGGGGGAGTACCCGAACTCGAAGTACAGCGAGATGCGCCCCAGCAGGTGGTCGCCCGAGATCAGCAGGCGCCGCTCGGGCTGGAACAGGCAGACGTGCGAGGGGGCGTGGCCCCGCGTCTCGTAGATCACCCACTCGCCGAGGTCGGACTGCACCGTGACGCCGTCCACGAGGTCCCGGTCGGCCTTCAGGGGGCCGACGATCAGCGGGTCGGAGCTGCCGCGCTCGGCGGCGTAGCGGCGCAGCGGCTCCTCGGGGACGCCGCTCTGGCGCGCGACCTCCAGGCGGCGCGCGAGCACAGCGTCGGGGTCTTCCACGAGCCGGTTCATCAGCTCGTGGCTCGGGTGCATCCACAGCTCGCAGCCCGCCCGCTCGCAGATCGGCACCGCCTGCCCGCAGTGGTCGGAATGCGCGTGGGTGCAGACGACGAGACGGATGTCCTCGACGCGCAGACCGCACATCTCCATCGCTCGCTCGAGGTGGGCCATCGACTGCTCGTCGTGCACCCCCGTGTCGACGAGCACGAGCCCGTCGCCCGCGGTCAGCGCCCAGGCGTTGCAGTGCGGGACGCCCGGCCACGGCAACGGCAGCCGCAGCCGGTACACGCCGCGCATGATGCGTTCGCCACGCCCGAGCTCGCCACGACCGCTCCCATCCGCCACGCCGCGGAGACTAGACTACGGCCGTCAGACGGCGTAAAGGAGGCGGGATGGCTGAGGAGCGGGAGAAGCCGGCCGGGTCGAGCACGAAGGTCGAGGAGGTCGCCGCCGGGGTCCAGCAGGCGGCGGGGCGCAAGCGGATCTCGGGCACGAAGGCGCAGGCGGTCGCGAAGCGGTACTTCGCGGCGATCGACGCGCGCGACGTCGAGGAGGCGGTCGCGCTGTGGGCGCCCGGCGGGCGAGACCTGGTTCGCGGCCGCGTCGACGTGACGGCGCCCGACGGCGTGCGGGCGTTCCTCTCGGAGCTGATCGAGGCGGTGCCGGACCTGCGCATGGAGGTCCTCTCGACGACCTCCGAGGGAGAGCGCTGCGGCGTCCACTGGCGCCTGCGCGGCACCTTCGCCGGGCCCGGCTCGCTGGGAGGCGTCGCGCCCACGGGCACCCCCGTCGACCTCGAAGGCTTCGACCTGCTGACCGTGCGCGACGGGCTGATCCAGGGCAACGACGCCTTCACCGACAACCTGACCGTCGCCCGCCAGATGGGCATGATGCCCTCGCAGGGCTCCCCCGCCGAACAGCGCATGACCGGCGCCTTCAACGTCAAGACGCGCCTCACCGGCCGCCTCGCGATCGCCGAGCCCGGCATGGTCGCGGAGGGGGTGTGGCTCGTCCAGGGGCAGCCGGCGCGCTGCAACGTCTACCTGATCGAGGACGAGGGCGGGGTCACGATGTTCGACGCCGGGGCGCGAACGATGGTGCGCTCGGTTGCGCGTGCCGGCGCCCAGCGCGGCGGGATCCGCCGGATCGTGCTCGGCCACGGGCACACCGACCACCGCGGCACCGCGCCGGCACTCGGCGCGGCGGTGCTGTGCCACCCCGAGGAGGTCGTGGACGCCGAGGGCAGCGGCGGTTTCCGCTACTGGCCCGAGGGGCTGCAGGGGATCCCCACCCCGCACCGACAGGTGCAGCGCCTGCTGCACCGCTACGCCTGGGACGGCGGGCCGGTGGAGATCTCCGGGACGCTCTCGGAGGGCGACGAGGTCGCCGGCTTCAAGGTGATCGAGCTGCCCGGGCATGCGCCCGGACAGATCGGCCTGTGGCGCGAGTCGGATCGCCTGGCGCTGGTCAGCGACTGCTTCTACACGCTCGACATCTGGGGCCGGGACTCCGAGCCGCACGTCCCGTTCGGCGTCTACAACTACGACACCGAGCAGGCGCGCGCCAGCATCCGCAAGCTTGCCGAGATGGAGCCCGCTGCCGCGTGGCCGGGCCACGCGAAGCCGCTCACGGGCGACGTGCGTTCGCAGCTGCTGCACGCGGCCGAGACGCCGGCCTGAGGTGGGGCGCCGCAGCCGCCGACGGGGCGCGACCGACAAGGCGCCGCGCGCGCCCGAGAGCGACTACCGCGACACGGAAGGCAACACGCTGACGCTGCGTGGCGCACTCACGCCGGGGTCGCGGCGGCAGTATCGCCGCCGCCCAGGCGGCCGGCGCGCTGTCGCGAGAGGACGCCGAGCAGCGGGCGCTCGAGCTGCTGTTCGAGCATCTGGCGGTGCGCTGGGTGGTCGCGGGTGTGCCCACGGAGGGTCAGCGCGAGCTGCTCGGGCGCCTGCGCCTGGCGAGCCCGGATGAGCGGCAGTGGGTGCGCCAGACCCTGCGCGAGCACTGCGCCCAGCACTTCCCCGACGTGACCGCCGCCTGAGCACCTAGGGCGGGGGGCGGCCCCCCTCGAGCAGCTCCAGCCGGGGGCCGCCGGGCACTGCCGAGACGAACCGTGCCGTCGCCGGGCTGAGCACGAACTCGAGCAGCTCGCCGCCCTCCACGCGCACCTGGACGCTGCGGCCTTCACGCGCGAGGAGCGTGATCACGCCCTGCTCGCGCCCCCCGCCGAAATGCACGACGCGGACGCGCTCCCCGACCCTCGGCACGGGACGAGACGGAACGGGCATGCCGCGATGCTGGCAGATGCACGCGATATCCAGGAGTCGGCCGGCACTCCGTGCCGGCATTCGGGAGTCGGCCGGCGCTCCGTGCCCGCACTTAGGAGTCGGCCGGCGCTCCGTGCCGGCCGACGGCGCCGCGCTCGATACCGTGCTGGCATGCGCCGCACCAAGATCGTCGCGACGATCGGGCCCGCCTCGGCGGACCCGGAGACGCTCGTGCGCCTCGTCGAGGCCGGGATGGACGTCGCGCGGCTGAACTACTCCCACGGGACGCTCGAGGAGCACTCCGGGACCGTTCAGCGGATCCGCGAGGCGGCGGGACGTGCCGGCCGGCCGGTGGCGATCCTCCAGGACCTGCCCGGGCCGAAGCTGCGGATCGGGCCGCTGCGCGAGGGCGTCGTCGAGCTCGCCGCGGGAGAGCCGCTGACGATCATCTGCGGAGACGGCGAGAGCGAGGGCGATGCCCGGCGAATGTCGATCTCCTGGGCGGGAATGGCCGAATCGGTCGAACCGGACTCGGTGCTCTACCTGGCCGACGGATCGGTACGGCTGCGCGTCACCGCCGTGCGTGCCGGCGCCTGCGAGGTCGATACCGAGGTGGAGGTCGGAGGCACCGTCGCCTCGCGCCAGGGCCTCAACATCCCGGGGCCGGTCGACACGCTGCCGGCGGTGCCGGAGGACGACCTCGCCCTGCTCGCGCACGGCGAGTCGATCGGGGTGGACATGGTCGCCCTGTCCTTCGTGCGCTACCCCGCCGACGTCGAATCCGTTCGCGAGCACACCCGGCTGCCGCTGATCGCGAAGATCGAGAAGCCGCAGGCAGTGGAACGCGCCGAGGCGATCATCCGCGCGGCCGACTGCGTGATGGTCGCGCGCGGCGATCTCGGCATCGAGCTGCCGATCGCCCAGGTGCCGGTCGTGCAGAAGGAGCTGCTGGCACTGGCGGGCAACGCCGCACGACCATCGATCACCGCGACGCAGATGCTCGACTCGATGGTCAGCTCCTCTCGCCCGACGCGTGCCGAGGTCGCCGACGTGGCGAACGCGATCCTCGACGGCACCGACGCTGTGATGCTCTCCCAGGAGACGGCGATCGGCTCCTACCCAGTGGAGGCGGTCGCGATGATGGCCGCGGTGGCCGAGCAGGCCGAGTCGATCGCGCCTTACGAGCGCTGGAACCAGTCGCGCGTGCGGCGCACCTCCTCGGACCCCGCGTACACGATCGCGCACAACCTCTGCGACGCGGCACGCGAGCTGCGTCTCGACGCGCTCGTGGTGCCGACGCTCTCCGGGCGCTCGGCTCGGCTGGTGTCGGCGCACCGCCCGACGGTGCCGATCTACGCGCTCTCGCCGGGGCGGGAGACGGTGCGCCGCTGCGGGTTGATGTGGGGCGTGCAGGCTGCCTCGATGCCCCGTCACGAGACAACCGAGGCGCTGATCGCGGACGCCGCAAGACGCGTCGTCGAGCTCGGCTGGTGCCATCCGGGCCAGCGCGTCGGGATCACCGCCGGGCTGCCTTCCGGGCGCCCCGGGACGACGAGCCTGTTCCAGATCCAGGTGCTCTAGCGGCTCGCCCGCCGCGGCCCGCCACGGGCGGGGGCGGCCCTCAGCGTGCCAGCTCGAACCAGACAGTGGTGCCGCGCCCCCGCTCGACACCCCAGCTGGTGGCGCTCTCCTCCAGCAGGTACAGGCCGTAGCCCGCGCCCAGGCGCTCAGGATCGCGCGGCCGCGGCGTGAAGCCCTCGCCCGCGTCGGTGATCTCGATCCGGACGGCGCTCGCGCTGATGCTCGTCTGCAGGTCGATCGTCGAGTCGGCCGGCGCGCCTGAGTGACGCACGGCATTGGAGACGATCTCCGAGACGAGCAGCACGATCGTCTGCCGAGAAGGCGCCGTCGATGCCGGCCGCAGCGAGTTGCGCGGAGACGGCCGAGCGGGCACGGGCGGGCGCGTGGACGTCGCGCCCCAGCGCCACGCCGGCGGTGGGCTGCGCGCGCTTTGGCCGGCTCGTGCCCGTCACCGCGGCAGGTCGTCGACGAACGGGAGGTTCTCTTCGGCGCGCGTGACCTTGAAGATCGAGAGCACCGGCGAGGAGGGGCGGATTAGCGCGAGGCGCCAGCCCTCGCGCTCCGCGCGTGCCGCCGAGCACGATGAACTCGCGCAACCCCGAGGAGTCCATGAAGCTCGAGCGAGCGCAGGTCGATCGTCAGCGCGCGCGGCGAGCGCAGCAGCGCGCGCGTGACCGCTTCCTCCAGGCGCGGCACCGTGGCGATGTCGAGCTCGCCGACGAGCTCAGGCGCGGGGTCTCGCCATCCGCGTGCTCCTCTATCTCCAGCGGCCGCGAGATCGTCATCTGCCTCGCTACACCCCCGCCCCGGGCCGCGCGAACTCCTGAAGCTGTGCGCCGAGCCGCGCCGGCGCGGCTCGGCGCATCACGACCAGCGCCGTGTCGTCTGCCTGCGCGCCGACCTGGAACTGCTCGAGCGCCGCGACCAGCCGTTCGCGGATCACCGCCGGCGACTCGCGGCGGGCATTCATCAGCAGCTCGCGCAGCCGGACGCTGCCGAAGCGCTCGTCCTCGCTTCCGACGGTGTCGGTGACGCCGTCGGTGATCGCCACGAGCGTTTCGCCCGGCCGCACCTCGAAGCTCTCTTCCGGCCACTGCGCGCGCGAGAAGGCACCGAGCAGCGTGCCGTGGCTGCCGACCTCCTCGACGCGCTCCGTCCCCAGCCGCCACAGCAGCGGGTGCCCGCCCGAGGCGACCGTCACCCGATCGCCGGACACGCGCAGGCAGAGCGCGGTGCAGACCGACAGGCCAGGACGGCGCCGCAGCGCCGCGTTGACCCGTTCCAGCAGGTGCGCGGGGCGAGCGTCGAATTCCGAGGCCGTCCACGCCGCGTGGCGGACGAGCGAAGTGACGGCTGCGGCGCGGACGCCCTTGCCGGTGACGTCACCGATCATCATCAGCCACTCCTCGTCGACGTCCCAGAAGTCGTAGAAGTCCCCGCCGACCTCGTTCTCCCTGCCGGCGGGCCGGTACAGGGCGGCGATCTCCCAGTCAGGCAGCTCCGGCAGCGCTTCCGGCAGCAGGCTGTTCTGCAGCGTGCGGGCGATGTCCGAGCGTTCGCTGTAGAGGCGCGCGTTCTCGACCGCGATCGCGGCCCGCTCGGCGATCTGCGAGGCGAGGTCGAGAGTCCCCCTCGTCGAATGCCCGCCCCGACGCGCTGACCAGCGTCAGCGCGCCGATCGTGCGGCCCCGGATCCGCATCGGCACGATCAGCGCGGCACGCATCGACAGCGAGCGCAGCAGCTCGAGATGCTCCTCGTCGACCGCGACGCCGACGAGCAGCTCGTCGGGGATGTCGTTGACGAGCACCGGCGCGTTGCCGTCGAGCATCCGTCCCATCCCGCTTTCCGGATGGACCCACTCGGGCCGGTAGGCGCGAAGCCGCTGGGCGAGCTCGAGCATCGCGGGGTCGACGTGGGCGACCGCGACCGGTTCGCGCACCCCGTCCTCGTCGAACAGGTCGACGGCGCACCAGTCGGCGATCTGCGGCACGGCGAGGCCCGCCACGTTGCGCAGCGTCTGCTGGTAGTCCAGGGAGGAGAACAGGACGGCGCCGGCGCGGGCGAGGAACTCGCTTCGCAGCTGCATGCGCTTGCCGGCCGTGATGTCCTCGATGATCGTGACCGCGGTCTCGATCTCGCCCCGCTCGTCGCGCACGGCGGCAGCCTTCAGCATCACCCAGTGCTCCTCGCCGGTGCGGGTGTCGACGGTGCGCATGACCAGCGGCTCGGGGTCCTCGCCGCGCAGCAGGCGCACCGAGGGAAGGTCCTCCATGCCGAGCTCGCCGCCGTCCTCCGAGGTCGTTTCGTAGGGCTCCATCAGCGCGCGCGGATCGGCCTCGGCGAGCTCCTCCACGGTCTCGATGCCGATTCGCGCCAGCGCCGCCCTGTTGGCGTAGACCAGATGGTCGTCGCGGCCGCGGATCGTGATCGCCTCGGCCAGCGAGTCGACGATCGCGCGCAGGCGCTTCTCGCTGCCGGCGAGCGCGCGCTCGAGTTCGTCGAGCAGGCGCTGGTGCTCGGCTTCCTGCTCGCGGCGCTCGGAGATGTCGGTGATGAAGGCGTGGAAGGACGTGCCCCCCTCCTCCGGCACGGCGGAGACGATCAGTTCGATCGGGAACTCGCTGCCGTCCTTGCGCAGCGCGAACTGCTCGGTGCGGTTGTCCAGCAGCGGCGTCACGCCGCCCGCTTTGAAGCGGCGGAAGCCCGCGCGCAGCGGCTCGCGAAGGCGCTCGGGCACGATCAGCTCGATCACGCTGCGCCCCAGCACGTGCTCGCGGCTCCAGCCGAAGGTCTCTTCGGCGCGGATGTTCCAGTAGGTGATGCGCCCCTCCTCGTCCATCGAGATGAACGCGCTGTGGGCGACGTTGAGGATCTTGCGCGCGTGTGCCAGATCCATGCGCAGGATGATCCCCGATGCCGCGTCAGCGGGCGGGACTCGAGGCCCGCGTAGAACTCCGCCTCCAGACGGCCGAGCTCGGTGACCGGCTCATCGCCGTACATCCACTCGCGCGCGATGCGGTGCCAGTTCACCCGCGCGCGGAGCTGCGAGAGCACGGCCAGCGTCAGCATCTCCATGCGCCGCCCGAGCAGGTGCTCTGGGCGCATGTCCTGGTGACGCATCTCGCGGAAGTAGCTGGAGCGCGGGTCGGAGCTCTCGATCATCACCTTCGTCGCGATCTCCGGGGTGAGCTGCACCTCGCGGTCGCACGTGTACCACCAGATCGCGTCACGCACGAACGCCAGCAGGTTCTCGGGATCGACCTTCTCGGGCTCGGGAAGGAACCCGGAGCCGGCGAGCAGCTCGTGCAGCGCGTCGGCATCTTCCTCGACGACCGCGCGCTGGGAGGCGAGCTCGAGTTCGACGGCGGCGTCGTCGATGCGCTTGAACAGCCCGAAGTCGAGGAACGCGACGCGGCCGTCGTCGAGCAGCATGAAGTTGCCCGGGTGCGGGTCCCCGGAGAACTGGTGGTGGCGGTACAGGCAGCCGAGGAAGAAGCGGAAGACGATCTCGCCGAGCGGTCGCGCTCGTGCCTGCGAGCGCCGCTTCAGCTCCTCGAAGCCGACGCCGGAGACGTAATCGCTGACCAGCACCCGCTCGCGGCTGAGCGAGCTGACGACTCCCGGCACGACGATGAACGGGTGGCCGGCGAAGATCCGGGCCAGCGAGCGCTGGTTCTGCGCCTCGAGCTCGTAGTCGAGCTCCTCCTCGATGCGGTCCCGGATCTCGGTCGTGACCGCCTTGACGTCGAGTCCGGGCGTCATGCGCTTGAGCAGCCGCATGATCATGTCCAGGTTCTGCATGTCTGCGCGCACCGCTCCGGCCACCCCGGGGTACTGCACCTTGACCGCGACCTCGCGGCCGTCCTCGGCGAGCCGCGCGCGGTAGACCTGCCCGATCGAGGCGGCCGCGATCGGCTCCTCGTCGAACTCCGAGAAGATCTCCTCCAGTGGCTCTTCGAGGTCGTCCTCGATGACCTTGCGCATCTGCTTGAAGGAGACCGCCGGAGCGGCGTCGCGCAGCTTCGCGAGCTCGCTGCTGGAACTCCTCGCGGTGCTCCTCCGGAACCAAGCCGACGTCGAGGAACGACATCACCTGGCCGAGCTTCATCGCCGCGCCCTTCATCGTTCCGAGCACGGCGACGATCTGCTTGGCGGTCTCGAGCTGGCGCCGGGACATCGCCTCCACGGCGGCGTCCTCGGCGCGCGCGACGTTGGCCGCGCGCGTGCCGAACTGCTTGACGGCCTCGCTCGCCGCCAGCGAGGCGACGGTCGCGGTGCGGCGCACGCGCGAGGTCGGGATCTTGTCGTTCTCGTCGCGGGCCATCGCTCCAATCCTAGGAGCGGAGGCGCGGAGGCCGGTCGTCAGGACGCGCGCTCCACTTTCGAGCCGGGCACGATGTCGTCGCTGCCGTCCGGCCAGCGCACCCAGGCCTTGGTGCCGCCGTCGTAGTCCGGCGCCGAGCAGGATCAGCGTGGCAGGCTCGCCCAGCGCGGTGCAGGGCTCCGAGCCTTCCGGGTCGAGCCCCCGCCACACGCGGATGAACGGCGTTGTGCTCCCACTCCTGCGCCGACCGTGCTGTCGTGCGGCATGGCCGGGATGGATCACGGTCGCCGGGTCGAGTTCCATCAGCGTCCCCATGATCGCGTCGCGCAGGTCCGCGTAGGTGCGTGTGGCCGGGGGCTCTGACGCCGCCCACGGAGTCCTTGAAGAGCGTGTCGCCGGTGAAGACCGCGCTCGGGCCATCCGGCGCGGAGAGCAGGAACGAGAGCATTCCAGCGGTGTGGCCTGGCGTGTGCAGCGCCCGCAGCGTGAGCGCGCCGAACTCGAGGGACTGACCGGCCTCGATCGGCTCGCAGCGCTCGGCGAGGCTCGCCCCCTGCTCGGAGGAGCCGTCGAGCAGCTCGCCCTCGCGCTCGGTGATCAGCACGCTGCATTCGCGGCCAGCGCTCGAGCAGCGCCTCGGTCTCGCAGACGTGGTCGTAGTGGTGATGGGTGAGCAGCACATGGGTCGGCTCGAGCCGAGCGCGCTCGGCCGCCTCGATCAGCGGCTCGACCGGCCCGCCCGCGTCGACGAAGAACGCGGGCCCGCCCTCGCCGTCGGCGACGCAGGAAGGTGTTCGAGACGAACTGAGGGTGGGTCGAGCGCTCGACGATCACTGCGCGCCATCCTACGCGCCCGACAGCGTGGAGCGGCCTTGCCTACGCCCGCGCTGCGAGCAGCGACGAGAGCCCCTCCAGGTAGGCGCTCGTCGCCGACGTCGCGCCGCCACTCCAGCACGGGCACGCCCTCGGCCCAGGCCGCGACGCGCTGCGCGCGCCTGCTCGAGCGCCGGCGCGGTCGCCGCGAGCGCGACGGCGCGGGAGGTCCCGACGGTGCGGTAGGCGTCGCCGCCGAGCGCGACGGCCGAGGAGAAGAAGACGTGGCCGCCCTCGGCTTCGATCGCGCTCCCGGTCGAGCGCGAACTCGTACGGGCTCGCCCGCGCGCAGCGCGTAGTCGGGCGAGACCAGGTAGAGGACGACGGACGCCTCCTCGCGCAGCGGCACGTCCGCCGGCGCCAGTTCGCCGGCCGCGATGCTCGCCATCACCTCGGTCCAGGAGCCCTCGAACAGGCTCATGATGTTCATGCACTCGGGGTCGCCGAAGCGAGCGTTGAACTCGATCACCTTGACACCCCGGCGGTCGCGAAGAACCCGGAGTTCATCACGCCGCTGAAGTGCCGGCCTTCGAGCGCGCGGAGGCGCTCGATCACGGGCTCGATGATCGTGCAGGCCTGCTCGTAGTGCGCGGCGGTCATGAACGGCAGCGTCGGCGTCGGGCAGCGACAGCGAGCCCATGCCGCCCGTGCCCGGACCCTCGTCGCCGTCGAAGCGGTAGGGGTAGTCGTAGGTCGAGTTCGGGAACACGACGGTCGCGCCGTCGCTGATCGCCTGGATCGTGAACTCGGCGCCGTCGATCCGCTCCTCGACCAGCACCGCCTCACCGGCGCCGCCCTTCTGCGAGCAGCTCGAGCGCGTAGGCACGCGCCGCGGCGTGGTCGGCGAGGTGCGGGCCCATCACCTTCACGCCCTTGCCGCCGGTCAGGCCGGCGGGCTTGACCGCGACGGGCGTCGAGCCGAACGACGGCGAACGCCTCGTCGAGCTCGCGCGGCGGCTGCGCGCGACGCGCAGCAGCGGGACCGCCTCGGGCGCGACCTCGGCCAGCAGCTCGCGCGCGAAGACCTTGTTCCACTCGATCTCCGCGCCCGCGCGCGTCGGGCCGACCGCGCGCGGTTCCCTGCGCGTGCAGCGCGTCGACGACGCCCGCTGCCAGCGGCTCGTCGGCGCTGACCATCGCGAGGTCGATCTCGCGCTCGCGCGCGAAGGCGGCGACCGCGGCGGGGTCGCGCACGTCGCCGACCGCGTGGCCGCCTCCCGAGCGCTCGGCGTGCAGCAGGATCGTCGGGTTCTCGTGCCCGACGAAGGCGTGCAGCTCGCTGTGCTCGGCCATGCGCATGGCGAGCGCGCTCTCGCGCCCCCCGTGGCCGACGATCAGCGTTCGCACGGCGGGGAGTCTAGAGCGGGGCGCTCGGCGGTCCGTGCATCTAGGCTGGGCTCGTGGGCGAGCGACGAGCTGACACCCGAGGCGGCGTCAACCGCGAGCGCTGGGACGCGCAGTCCGACGACTACCAGCAGCGCCACGGCGAGCAGCTCGAGAAGTCGGGCGGCACCGCGTGGGGCGTCTGGCAGATCCCGGAGGCCGAGCTGGCGTGCTCGGCGACGGTCGCTGGACTGGACGTGCTCGAGCTCGGCTGCGGCGCGGCGCAGTGGTCGATCGCGCTGGCCCGGCGAGGGGGCGCGGATCGACCGGCCTCGACAACTCCAGCGCGCCAGCTCGAGCACGCGCGCAGGGCGCTGGCGGAGGCCGGGCTCGAGTTCCCGCTCGTGCACGCGAGCGCCGAGTCCACGGGCCTTCCCGATTCGAGCTTCGACGTCGTGTTCTGCGACTTCGGCGCGATGACGTTCACCGACCCCCACAACAGCGTCCCCGAGGTCGCGCGCGTGCTGCGGCCGGGAGGGCTGTTCGCCTTCTCGACGATCACCCCGATCGCCGATGCTCGCGTGGCCGCTCGGCGCGGAGGAGCCGGGGAGCAGCTCGCCGTCGACTACTTCGAGGGCATCAGGCGCCTGGAGGAGCCGGGCGAGCCGATCAACTTCAACCTCCCCTACGGCGAGTGGATCACCCTGTTCCGCAAGCACGGGTTCGCGATCGAGGATCTGATCGAGCTGCGACCGCCGGCGGACGCCACGAGCAGCTACCGCACCGAGGCGGACCGCGAATGGGCGCGGCGCTGGCCGATGGAGCAGATCTGGCGCCTGCGGCTGCAGACGGGCTGAAGGCGCACCTCCGAGGGCACCCCGACCGTCGCCGAACCGGCAGGAACCGTCCAGCCTCTGCTGGTCGGAGTCCTGACTGTCCCTTCGCTCGAGGACGCCGAAGGCCGGCCGGAACCGACGGTCGGAGCTCGCGTTGCGGGAAGCACGAGCCCGCCGGGACGGCGATGACGAACGTCCAACCGCACGCTGCAGGCATCAGGCCGGGGCGCCGCCCGGCCGATGGGTTGGCGAGGAAAGACCGCTTTATGCCAACCGACGCCAAAACAGCGGCCGAACACGCGGCGATCGCCGAACCCGCTCCGCTCGGTGAGCTGTTCGAGCTCCGCCTCCGGCGCACACGCCGACGCCGAATCGCTCGAGCGCACGCTGATGGCGCTGCTCGAGGTCTATCCGCACGCGCCGGTGGGCGCGATGAGCTCGGCCGGGATCTACGTGCCGATCCCCGACACGGTCGACGTTCGGCGAGCGGCCGATCAGCGAAGGGCGCTCCGGTCTGGACCTGATCAGCGACGGCGACCGCGCGGCGGTTCTCGAGAACTGGGATCGCGCCCTATCGCTCGGCGCGAGCCGCTGCACGATCGTCCCCACCGGCTACGACGAGGAGATCACCCTCTACGCGATCGACCTGCGCGAGCGCCACGGTGTCGTCTTCACCCTTATGGCCTCGTCGAACCCGCTCGACCCCGCCGCCCCCGTCGAACTCGAGGCGCAGGTGCAGCGACCGCGTTTCGCCACCGTCCACAAGAACGAGCTGAGCTTCCTGACCGGCGTCGACGACGCCCTGCTGGAGATCCTCGGCTGGGAGCGCGAAGAGCTGATCGGCCACCGCTCGCTGGAGTTCATCCACCCCGACGACCACGGCCTCGCGATCGACAACTGGATGCAGATGCTCGCGCCGTCCCGGCCCGGCCCGCAGGGTGCGCCAGCGGATGCTCGCCAAGGACGGCTCGTGGGTCTGGTTCGAGGTGACCAACCACAACCTCCTCGGCTGATCCGCGACCACCAGTCGGTCGTCTGCGAAATGGTGGACATCAGCGACGAGATGTCGGCCCATGAGGACCTGCGGGCCCGCGAGCAGCTGCTCGACCGGCTCGCCGAAACGGTGCCGGTGGGGCTCATGCAGCTCGACACCGATCGTCAGATCGTCTACACGAACGACCGCCTGCACGAGATCCTCGGCACCGCCCCCGCGGAAACCGCCGGCCAGCAGCTCGCGACTGTCGACCCCGCAGACCGCCCGCTGATCGAGCAGGCGCTCGGTGAGCTGCTGCAGGACGGCAGCGATCGCGAGGTCGAGGTGGCCGTCAGCCGACGCGGCGACGGCGTGCTGCGGCACTGCCAGGTGAGCCTGCGCGCCCTCACGCACGAGGACGGCGAGGTGAGCGGAGCGATCGCATGCGTCGCCGACGTGACGGACAGCATCGGGATGCGCGAGGAGCTGCGCCGCCGCGCGACCTATGACGAGCTGACGGGGTGCCTGAACCGCCCCGCGATCACGCGCGCGCTCCGGGAGGACATCGAGGCGGGCGGCGAGCAGGGACAGCGGGCGGTGCTGTTCGTCGACCTGAACGGCTTCAAGGCGATCAACGACGAGCACGGCCACGCGGCCGGCGACGAGCTGCTGCGGTGCGTCGGGGAGCACATCCGCAGCTGCGTGCGCCGCGAGGACCGGGTCGGGCGCCTCGGCGGCGACGAGTTCCTCGTGCTGTGCCCCGGCCTCGACGAGCTCTCGGCGCGGCGCCTCGCGCGCCGCATCGCCGTCGCCGCGGCGGAGGGACCCGGCGGACGCACCGAGATCCGCGCCAGTGTTGGCGTGACCTGGTCGCAGGGCACCTCGCTCGACGCCGAAGCGCTGCTGGCGCGCGCCGACCGCGAGATGTACGCCGTCAAGCGCGGCGAGAGCTCCGCGCGCTGAATCGCCCCGTGCGGGTCTGCCGAGCCGCCGTGCCGGGTCTCGCGCGCGCGGGAACATGGCCGCCGCCGTCGCGTAGACTCGCGCCCATGGCCCTGATCCACACCTGCTACCGCATCACCGACATCGACCGCTCGGTGGCCTTCTACGAGGCGCTCGGCTTCGAGGAGGTCGGCCGGCTGCCGATCAAAGACGAGGCGGTCAACGTCTTCATGAACCAGCCCGGCGACGGCGACATGCCGCGCCTGGAGCTGACCTGCAACTTCGGCGTCGACTCCTACGAGATCGGCACCGGATACGGGCACATCGCGATCACGAGCTCGGACCTCGACGGCACGCTCGCGAAGCTCTCCGAGCAGGGCATCGAGCCGGAGAAGCCGCCGTACTCGGTCCGCGAGGGAGGCTCGCGGCTGTGCTTCGTGAGGGATCCGGACGGATACCGAATTGAGCTAGTTGAGATGACATAGCCGGAGCGCGGACGGGCAGCCCGGCTACGGGAGCGCTGACTCCCAGCGGGAGACCGTGTACGGAAGGCCCGCCGGTCCTCCGACCATGAAGATCGTCGTGTCGTCAGCGGTTGCGCGTGCGGCGCGGAGCAGCGCTGGGTCGCGCACGAAGACGATCATGCCCGCAGGCGCGTCGATCTCCTCGCCGTCGACCGTGAATATCGCATGTCCGGTCATCACAGCGAAGAGCTCCTCGTGGCCGTTCGTTTCGTTCTGCTCATCGTCAGCCTCGTGATGCTCCTCGATCATCTCGTCACCGGCGTTCCCGACCGCAGCGTTGACCCCGCACGCCTGGACACCGAAATGGCGACGGACGAGATGGAACGCGCCGGGGTTGATGTTGGGATTCCCCGGGGCGACGTCGGCAAGGGTGTCCACGTCGCCCAGGCGGACATATCCGTACGGTGCTGTGCGGGAATCGCTCACGACGCTGATCGTGACATATGCGGGCTGCGTCGGTCGACGTGGTTGTGCGGCGCCCCCCATGCAGATGAGTGGCCGATCGTTCGCCATCCGGACGGCTATCGGATCGAGATCATCGAGCGGGCCTAGCACGCGGCTTGGCGGGCCGTCTGATGGGCGGGACGCAAGAGGTCGCATTCGAGTACGGTCATGTGTCCGCGCCCCGACCAAGCGAGCGCGTCAACCGAGGGGGAAGCATGAGTGAGCAGAACGTCGAGTTCGTCAAGGGCATCTACGGCGCGTTCGCCCAGGGTGACATCCCCACCGTGCTCGGAGCATTCGCCGACGACGTTGAATGGTTCGAGGCCGAGGGCATGCCGTACGGGGGCCTTTACCGCAGCGGCGAGGCGGTGCTACAGAACGTCTTCGGCCCGATCGCAGCCGACGTGGAGGGCTTCGCGGTCACGCCCGAGGAGTACGTCGATTCAGGCGCAACCGTCGCAGCGGTCGTCCGGTACACGGGCACCGGCAAGCTGAGCGGCAAGGCCCTGAACGAGCCCGCGGTCCACGTCTGGGAGATCCGCGACGGCAAGCTGGCGCGGTTCCGGCAGTTCATCGACACGGTCAAGTTCGCGGAGGTCGTCCCCGCAGGCGTAGCGGCTGCCTAGGGACTAGGCCAGGGACGCGTCCCGATGCCATTTGGAGCGGTGTGAGTTGCAAACCGGTCACTACCGAAGTTCAGAGCCGCGGCGCTGAATCTCGCTGAATTCTCGAGGAGGAAGCGATGCCAATGCTGATGACCGCCGACATCGACGGCGGAACGCTGGAGATGATCGAAGGCATGAATGCAGCGCTCGACGGCCCGATGAGGAGCGCCAAAGGGTTTGTTTCGCACGCTAACGGCCCGGTGCCCGGTGGCTGGCGCGTCACCGAGGTATGGGACTCGGAGGACGACTTCAACGCGTGGTTCGAGGCCTATGTCAAGCCGGCACTACCCGAGGGCGCCCCGATGCCGTCGGTCAAAGTCGACCAGCTGCACGTCGCCTTTACAGCGTGACGACCGCGCCCACCGTGCGCAACGATCGGTGGGCGTCTCGCGGGGCAGTCGCAGCTCTGGCCGACCTGGGCACGAGCTCACCGGCGCACGGCACCACACCGGTGCAGAGGTTCGGGCGCGGGCACGCACACCGCGGGGCGGGTGGAGTTCTTCGATCGCGTTGCAGCAGGCGTCTGTTTAGTTAGGCCCGGTTCGAATTGAGCTAGTTGAGATGCCGCCCGGTCAGACATCTCCCGGCTAGGTCTTCCCTGGCCCGCCGAGCGCATCGGCCAATCGCTCACGTCGGGGCTACCGGGGATCATCCGACCGCGTGTTCGCGTATGTTCGCGCGTCGTGATCACCGCGACGACGGGCTGCCACGGCGCGCTGGCGCGGCCGTGGCCCTGTCCCTTCCCTACGGCAGCGGGACGGCGGCCGACTGCCAGCTGTCGAACGCCACGAAGGTGCCGAATTCCACGAAGAATTCGCCGCTTGCGGCCGGGACTTCCACGGTCAAAGTGCCGCCGCCGGTGCCGCCGCGGTTGGTCGTGAACTTGAGCGCGGTCACTCCCGGGAGCCCTTCGCAGTTGCCGCCGCTGCGCCCCACCAGGAGCGCTTCGACTTTGTCGTTGCGCGGACCGTGCTGCATCTTGACCTTCATCGTCACCTGGTTGCCGATTCGCGTCAGCAAGACCTTGCCGGCGTCATGCAGCGCCGGGTTCGGTTCGCCGCAGTTGATGCCCCGTTCCTGGATCGGCGATGTCGCCTTTACCGGCTTCGGCTTCGTCGACGCGCCGGCCGACGCCGCCGCTGCGCCGGTGCACGTCGCTGCGGCTACGAGCCCTGCTGCGATCCTTGCTGCACGCCTGCTGTCCATAGGTGATCCCCCCGGTCTTTAGTCGTAAGACTCGTAAAGGCACATGCTCCGCATGCCGGTGCCGCCGGCACCGCAGCGACCCGCTAGCTCCCGCGCTTCATCCGGTCGCGAAATCGAGCATCTGCGCCCGTCGGCTCCAGCGTGAACACCTCGAAGACCGTGCCGTTCTCCGGGACGCGAGCGCCGAGGTCTCGCGTGCCGACGTCCGGCGGTGGGGCGACAGGAGCCACGCCCACCACCTGGTGCTGCGGAGGGCCCGACGATATCTAGACGGCTACCGCGTGGGGATCATCGAGACCGGCTGAGCCGGCCGGCATCGCCGTGCAGGGGGAACTCGATACGGTCGTCGACGGTGCGCCCACGAGTGATCCTGCTGCCTGGCGGAGTCGTCCCGGCGAGCCTCGCGTACGGCGCGCTGGTGGAGGCGCTGGGCAACGAGGCCGTGACGCTGACGAAGGACCTCGAGCTCTACGCCGGCGCCCAGCCGCCGACGGATTACACGCTCGGACACGAGGTCACAGGTGTCTGTGACGCAGCGCGTGAAGCGCACTGGGATCGATTCCATCTCGTTGGCTTTTCCGCTGGGGGCGCTGCGAGCTTGGCGCTCGCAGAGGCGTTGCCCGAGCGCCTGTTGAGCCTCGCTCTGATCGAGCCGGCGTGGATGGGCAACGTTGGCCTGAGCCCCCAGGAGCTGGCCGTACGCCGCGAGTTCGAGCGGATCGCCGAGCTACCCCCGCACGAGCGGATGACTGCGTTCGTCGCAAACCAGCTGGCTTCGGGGGTGAGCCCGCCGCCACGGACCGAACCTGCACCGCCTTGGATGGCCACACGACCCGCCGGCCTGGGGGCGCTGACGAAGGCCTTCGGCGCATCGACGCTCGACCTGGACCGCCTTCGGAGCTTCACGCGCCCTGTCTACTTCGCAGTCGGCGGGCAAAGCAACCCGGACAACTACAAACGCATGGCGCAGCGCGCGTCGAGCATCTTCCCCGACTGCACCGTCGACTTGTTTGACCAGCGCTCACACCTCGACCCTCCACACCAGGGGGAGCCGGTACGCCTGGCGCGTGCCCTGCGAGCCCACTGGAGGCGGGCAGAGATCTAGCGGCGCCTCGCGTCCGGCTGCGGCGCCGGAGGCTCACGCCGGCTGCGGCGCCGCCTCGCGCAGCGACTGCATCGCGTCGCTCACGCGGCGAAGCTCTGCCAGCATCGCGTCGGCTGCCTGCTCCATCGTCTCGTTCGGCTGCACGCGCTCTTCGTCGTCGAGGAAGTTGTGGATGAAGGGGATCGAGACGGAGTCGGTGACCGCGTAGCAGCGCAGTGCGGCGAGCGCGAGCTTCGTGACCTGCGCGCTGCGCGTTCCCGCGGAGACGCCGCCGTAGGAGACGAAGCCGACCGGCTTGTACGCCCACTCCCAGTGCAGGTAGTCGATCGCGTTCTTCAGCGCGGGCGGGGTGCCGTGGTTGTACTCCGGTGTCACGAACGCGAACGCGTCCGCGGCCTCGACCCTCGCGCTCCAGCGCTTCGTGTGCTCCTGCGTATAGCGGCGCAGGCGCGGATGACTCGGCTCGTCCATGAACGGCAGGTCGATCTCCAGCAGATCGGCGATGTCGATCTCGAACGCGCCGTGCGCGCGCGCCCGGCTCTCGAACCACTGCGCGACGGGCAGACCGACACGGCCGGGGCGCACGCTCGCGATCACGATCATCAGGGTCGGCTCCATGCGGTTTTCTCCTTCGCGTCCGATCGGGGGCAGCCCAGCCACGGGCCGTTGTCCAGCCGCTACCCTGCCCGCATAGCGCATGTCTGACACCGGCAAGATCGCCAGGAACCTGGAGCGCTTCGCGCAGGCGATCGCGGCGCACGACCGCGAGAACCCGACGCACACGGCATACGGCATCGGGCTGGCCCACTTCGACTTGGAGCGGCTCGGTCTCGAAGAGGGCGAGGAGATCCTGCCGGGCATCACGATCCAGACCGACGGTGGCGTCTCGGGCAACTTCCGCGTGCTCTGCGACGGCGACCACGACGAGGAGCTGGGCGCGGCCGAGGAGCAGGTCGTCGAGGCGATCGCCAGTCAGTCCGTTCCGAGCTTCGCCCCCGGCGGCGAGCCGCCGCGCGAGATCTAGAGAAGCGCGCCCGCGCGGCCTTCGCCGCGCCGCGCGTGGACGCATGGACGACGGGGGCGCTGGACGCGGGCAGGCCCTGACTGGCCGGACGGCCCGTGGGTGCGAGGATGTCAGCGGACTGACCGGAACATGAGTTGACACCGCCGCCGCCGGGACGTTTATTCTCCGTTTATGGCCGACGCAGCAGTCATCGAGGCCCCGCCGGCACACGCGCCGGCGATGGAGCGTCCGGACTTCGAGATCGTGCCCCGCAAGGGGCTGATCGGCGTGGCCATCGTGCTCGTGGCGGTGATCGTCGCGATCGCCGCGAACAAACTCTGGCCGCTCGCCTTCCTGCACTTCGTCGGCGGTGCGTCGTGGACGATCATCGACCTGTTCCTCGGCTTCGTGATCGGGCCGATCCTGGGCAAACTCTCGCCCCCCGCAAAAGTCGAGTTCACGACCCGGCTGATGCCGAAGATGGTGCTGATCATGCCGACGGTCGTGACCGCGACGCTGGCCGCCGGCTGGCAGCTGGGCGTGCACCTCGGGACGGTCGACTCGAGCTTCTACAACCACGGCTGGACCGTGGCGAGCTTCATCGTCGTCGGCGTGATGGCGGTGATCGCGCTGGGGCTGCTCGAGCCGGCGAACATCGCGGTGCTGGTCGAGTTGAAGAAGCCGAGGCCGAATCCGGCGGTGATCGAGCGCCTGATGAAGAGGTTCATCTACACGGCCGCCGCCACCGGGGTCATGCAGATCGCGACGCTCGTGATCATGACCAAGCTGTCGGTGGGCTGATGCAGGAGCGGCGCCTGCCCCCCGTCACCGAGCTGGGCATGGCCTCGCTCGCGCTGGTCGTCGCCGGGGGCATCTACCTGGCCTCGCACCTCCCCCAGCACGTGCCCTTGACGCCCGCGATCGTGCTGCTGGCCGCCTCGGCGTTGCTGCTCGCGGCCAACGTGTTCGCGCTGTCGCGCGTGAGCGGCTTCGCATGGGAGCGCTTCTTCCAGATCGCCCGCTGGGCCCTGCTCGCCTACCTCGTGATCGCCGGCATGATCCTCTACACGTTCCTGCGCGACCACGTCAGCGGCGGCACGCTCGTCGTGCTGACGCTCTCGCTGGTCGTGTTCGCGATCCACGTACCGATGCTGATCGGCTTCACCGTGGCTCGCTACGCCGACCCCTCCCCGGCCTGAGCCCCGCCACCGTCGCCGGGTGCGGCCCGGCGTCGACCCGGGTCTGAGGAGACGCCGCGCTCAGACCACCGGCGGGTCGATCGCGGCGCGCGCGGCGATCACCGCCACGAGCCTCGAGATCGTCGGGCAGGCGAGCCCGTGCCGCGCGGCGGCCCGCATCACCGAACCCGGGATCGCGTCGAGCTCCGGCTCTCGGCCGGCGGCGATGTCGCGCTGCATCGAGCTCCCCAACGTCGCGTGGGCGCGGTCGAGCTCGGCGATCGCGGTGGCCGCGTCGACCTCGGCGCCCTCGGCGCGCCCGGCCGCCGCCGCCTCCTCCATCGTGGCGAGCAGCTCGGCACGCAGCTCGGGGGTCGAGCGGATCTCGCCCAGCAGCTTGTCGTGGGCACTGGTCGTGCACGCCAGCGCGTTCAGCCGCACCAGCTTCGACCACATCACCTGCGGCTCGGAATCGAGTATCTCGGTCGGCACCTCGGCCTCGTTCAGCACGTGCGTGAGCTGCTCCATGAGCGGGCGCATCGCCGGCGCGGCGCTGGCCATGGTGACGAGCAGGAACGGGCTGGTGTGGATCACGACACCGGCGCGGGGGCGATCGGCCTCGACCCGGATCGCGCCGGCGAGCACCGATTCGGCCGGCAGCCGCCGGCGCAGCACAGCGATGTGGTCGAGTCCGTTCAGCAGCGGCAGCACGAGCGGCGGCTCGACGTCGAGGCGATCGAGCGCCGGTTGGAGGCCGCTCCACTTGGTCGCCACGATCAGCGCGTCGACCGGCTCACTCAGGCGCTCGACCGCGCGGGGCCGCGCGCGAAAGCGTCCCAGCCGCACGCTGTCGATCTCCAGCCCGTCCGCGGCGATCTTCGCCGCGGTGGCCTGCCGGGCGACGACGGTCACCTCGTGCCCGGCGCGATCGAGCGCGCCGGCCAGCAGGCCGCCCACGCCGCCCGGGCCCAGCACGGCGACCTTCACGCCGCCCCCGCGAGCAGCACACCCGGGTTCATCACGCCGGCCGGGTCGAGCGCCTGCTTCGCGCCCCGCAGCGCCGCGGCGAACGGGTCGGGACGCTGGCGCTCGTACCACGGCATGTGGTCGCGCCCCACGGCGTGGTGGTGGGTGATCGTGCCTCCCTGCTCGATCAGCACGTCCGAGACGGCCCGCTTCACGGCCGACCACTGGTCGAGCTCCTCGCCGCGGCGTGCCGGAGCGAGCACGGTGAAGTACGGCGCGGGCCCGTCGGGATAGACGTGGGTGAAGCGACAGAAGACGCTGCCGCCGGGGCCGCAGCTCTCGCGCACCGCCTCGCGCGCGGCCTCCATCACGCGGGCGTGGAAGGTCGGGAAGCGATCCCAGGTGATCGCCGTCTCGAACGTCTCGCTGATCACCCCCATCGCGACGAGCAGGTCGCGCATGTAGGGCGCGCCGATGAACGCGCCCCGCCAGGATCGGACTGCGTCGCGCCCCCCGCCACCCGGCTCCTCCCGGGGAGAAGGGACGCGCCCGCCGTACCCGGCGCAGATCTCGAGCGCGCGATCCATCTCCGCGCCGACGGGATGATCGGTCGACTCGAAACCGAGCACGAGCAGCGCATGGTTGCCGTCGCCGGCCATCGTCAGGGCCGCCTCGCCCGCTTCGAGCAGCCGGCAGTTCGCCGGGTTCAACCCGGACTGGGAGAGCTCGCGCACGCAGTCCGCTCCCGCGGCGAAGGCCTCGAAGCGCACGCCGGCCGAGGCGCGGTGCTGCGGGCGCGGCTGCACGCGCATCCACGCGCTCGTGATCACGCCGAGGATGCCCTCCGAGCCGGCTAGCAGCCGATCCGGGCTCGGGCCCGCTCCCGAACCGGGCAGCCGGCGCGACTCCCAGACGCCCGAGGGCGTGATCGCCCTCGCCGCCTCGAGCAGGTCCTCGACGTGGGTCCAGAGCGTGGCGAAGTGACCGCCCGCGCGGGTCGCGATCCAGCCTCCCAGCGTGGAGTACTCGAACGACTGGGGAAAGTGACGCAGCGTCATCCCGTGCGCGCCGAGCGCAGCCTCCAGCTCCGGCCCCGTCGCTCCGGCGCCGATGCGCGCCGAGCGCGAGACCTCGTCGAGCTCGAGCAGGCCCCCCAGCGCGGCGAGATCGATCGACACCGCGCCGTTCTGGTCCCGCGCCGGCAGCGGCGTCACGCCGCCCACCACGGACGTCCCGCCGCCGAACGGGATCGCCGCCACGCGCTCGGCCGCGCACCACTCCAGCAGGCGCTCGACGTCCTGCTCGTCGCGCGGCCTGACGACGAAGTCGGGCGGGCTGTCGAACCGTCCGCGGAAGCCGCGCACGACGTCCGCGTAGGACTTGCCGAGCGCGTGGCAGGCGCGGGCATGGTCGTCGTCCACGCAGATCGGCGCGAGCGCAGCCGGCACCGGGATCCGCGGGGGCGCCAGCCGCACGCGCTCGAGCGGCACCGGCTGCTCGATCTCGGAGGCGCCGATGCCGATCCGCGCGGCCAGGAGAGGGGCGGCCTCCCGCGCCTGCTCGAGCGTCGGCTGCTGGTCCTCGAAGCCCCATCCCCAGTGCTTGCGCCGCCGGCTGCTCATGCCGCGAGTGTATGGACCGCCGCGCGCGCCGCGGCGGAGGCTCGCGAGCGGTGCCGGTCGCGGAACCCATCATCTAGCCTCTCGGAGACCGTGTCTCAGCCAGCCGAGCAGAGCGTCCAGCCGCCGGAGGTACTCGCACGCGGCCCGTGGGAGCTCGATCGCGTCCGGGCTCGGTGGATCGAGCAGGCCTACGAGCCCTCGTCAGCGCAGACCGAGGCGGCGGATGCCGCGATCCGCGGCCTGCGGGAGCGCGGCTCACCGAGCCACGACGGCCTCGCCGCGAGGCTCGTCGACTTCGAGCAGGACGACGAGGGCATCTCGATCGAGCTGCAGCCGCTGCGCTGGGCGCTGAGGCTGGTCGCGGGGGATGCCTCGCAGAGCATGGCGGCGCTGTGCGTCACCCGCGCCGCGGACGGGCGCTGGCTGGCCGGCCGCCGCGCCCCGTGGGTCTCATCCTGGGCGGGCCGTTGGGCGCTCGGCGCCGGCGGCGCCGTGGACCTCGGCGAGAGCCCCGCCGAGACGCTCGTGCGCGAGCTCGACGAGGAGTGGGGCGTGCAGCCCGAGCGCGTGCAGGGGGAGGCGCTGCTGCGACTGCCGCACAGGCTCGTGATGTTCGTGGGGCAGGCCTGGCTCCCGCAGGGCGCCGAGGAGTCGGTGCGCCCCGACGACGAGCACGACCAGTTCGCGTGGTGGCCGCCGGAGATCGACGCATGGCCGGCGGAGGCCGGCGAGGCGCTGCCCCGCATGGCCCGCTGGCTGACGATGTGAGCTCGTCTGCAGCCGGCGCCGGGCCGCTCACGTTCAGGCGCTTAAAGGTCGCCTCCTTCACACACTCGTGCGTGTACCTGGCGCTGCTGATCTGCGCGTTCTTGCTCGGCGGACCCCAGCCCGAGACGTTCGTGCTCGGCCTGGCTCACGGGCTGATGTGGATCGCGATGTCACTGGCATGCCTGGCGGCGGCGCGGTGGCGAGTGGTGTCGCTCAGGCTCGCGGTGGCGGTCGTGGTGCTGGGCGGGATCGGGCCGTTCTTCGGCAGTCTCGAGTTCATCCGCGAGACGAAGAGCCGCAGCCCCTCCGCAGACCGCTGAGCCAGGCTGCAAGCGGCTTCGCGCACCCCGGCCAGGCACTCCGGGGGCCAGGCCGGAACGCTAGAGTGATTATTCGATGGCAACCGACACGACGACGCAGCAGATAGTGGACGTCGTGACCCCCGCGGCCGGCGAGTCGGTCACCGAGGGGACGATCCTCGAATGGCACGCCAAGGTCGGCGAGGCGATCAAGACCGACGAGACGATCGTCGAGATCTCGACCGACAAGGTGGACGTCGAGCTGCCCTCGCCCGCGACCGGCACCGTCACCGAGATCCTCGTCGCCGAGGGCGACACGGTCACCGTCGGGCAGGTGATCGCGCGGATCGCGGTCGGGGCGAGCGCGTCCCCGGCGGCAGTTCCCGACGGTGGGTCCGACGGCGGCGAGAGCCCTGCCGCAGCGCGGCAGACGCCCACTGCCGCCGGCAACGGGAACGGCGCCCAGCGGCCCGCAGCCGCGCCCCCCGCCGAGCCGTCGGGCGAGGCCGCGGGCATCGTCGACGTCCTCACCCCCGGCGCGGGCGAGTCCGTCAGCGAGGGGACGATCCTCGAATGGCATGTCGAGATCGGCTCCGAGATCCAGGCCAACGACACGATCGTCGAGATCTCGACCGACAAGGTCGACCTCGAGCTGCCCTCGCCGGCGTCCGGCACGGTCACCGAGATCCTCGTCGCCGAGGGCGACACCGTCACCGTCGGGCAGGTGATCGCGCGGATCGCCGGCGGCGCAGGCGCCGCGGCGGGCGGGCCCGCGCCGGCCGGTGGCGCCGCAAACGCCGAGCAGACCTCTGACGCGCCCCTCCCCGAGGGGTCGAAGGTCTCCCCCGTCGCGGCGCGCGCGGCGGCCGCCGAGGGCGTCGACCTCGGCGCCGTCGCGGGCAGCGGGAGGGCAGGACGCATCACCAAGTCCGATGTGCTCGCAGCCGCGACCGGCACCGCAGCCGGCGAGAACGGCGCGGCCGCGCCGAGCGCCGAGTCGCAGCCGATGCGCGGTGGCGCCGCCGCGCTGGCGCGCTACATGGAGCAGTCCCGCTCGATCCCCACTGCGACGAGCTTCCGGACGCTGACCGTGACGGTTCTCGACGCCCGCCGCCGGGAGCTGAAGTCCGGCACGCGCAAAGTCTCCTTCACCCATCTGATCGGCTACGCGATCGCCAAGGCGGCCGAGCAGATGCCGGTGATGGGCAACCACTACGAGGAGCTCGACGGCAAGCCGCGCCGGGTGCTCGACGGCCAGGTCAACCTCGGGCTCGCCGTCGACGTGGAGAAGAAGGACGGCTCGCGCACGCTGATGGTCCCGGTGATCCGTGACGCCGGCAAGCTCGGCTTCGACGCCTTCCTCGACGCCTACGACGCGCTCGTGGAGAAGGCAAGGACGAACTCGCTCACCGCCGACGACCTCGTCGGCGCGAACATCACGCTGACGAACCCGGGCGGCATCGGCACGGTCGCCTCTGTGCCGCGGCTGATGGTCGGCCAGGGCACGATCGTCGCCACCGGCTCAATCGCCTACCCGGTCGGCCTCGGCGCGATCGGCGCGATGATCGGCGCGGAGAAGGTCATGACGATGACCTCCACCTACGACCACCGCATCATCCAGGGTGCCGAGTCGGGACGGTTCCTGGCGCTGATCGAGGAGCATCTGCAGGGCGAGCACGGCTTCTACGAGGAGGTCTTCTCGGCACTGGGCGTCGAGCTCGGCCCGCCCCCGGCCGCTCCCGCGCCGGCCGCCGCTGCGGCCGCCGCGGCCGCAGCGCAGGAGACGGCCCCCGCTGCCGGGCCGGCGGCCAGCGAGGAGATGCTCGAGGCCGTTCAGGCCGCGACCACCTACGTGCACCGGGTGCGCAGCCACGGCCACCTCGCGGCGCGGCTCGACCCGCTCGGCTCAGAACCGGAAGGCGACCCCGGGCTCGACCCCGAAGCGCTCGGCCTGACCCCCGAGCTGCAGGCCCGGATCCCGGCCAAGCTCTTCCAGGTCTACGTGCCGGGCGCGACGCTCGCGGACGCGCTGCCGCACCTGCGCGAGACCTACTGCGGCACGATCGCGTATGAGATCGAGCACGTCGGCTCGCACCGCCAGCGCGTGTGGCTGCGCGAGCACATCGAGTCGGGCGCCTTCCGCCACGAGCTGACCAGCGACGAGCGGCGACGGCTGCTGAAGCGGCTGGTGGAGGTCGACGCGCTGGAGCGCTTCATGCACAAGGCCTACCTCGGCCAGCACCAGTTCTCGATCGAGGGGCTGGACATGACCGTGCCGATGATCGACGAGCTGATCCAGCTCTCCGCCGCCCATGGCGGGCAGGAGGTCGTGATCGGCATGGCCCACCGCGGCCGCCTGAACGTGCTCGCTCACAACCTCGGGCGCTCCTACGACACGATCTTCGCCGAGTTCGAGGGCGCCTCGACGCTCGAGGTCGTGACGACGATCCCGCAGGGGGGCACCGGCGACGTCAAGTACCACCACGGCTCGCAGGGGACCTACGAGCTGCCCGGCGGCAGCTCGATCCGCGTCAACCTCGAGTCGAATCCCAGCCACCTGGAGTTCGTCTCGGCGGTGGTCGAGGGCGCCACGCGCGCCGCGCAGACCTCGCGACGCGGCCCGCACGCCCACCAGGACACCAACGCGGCGGTGCCGATCGCGATCCACGGCGACGCCGCGTTCCCCGCCCAGGGGGTGGTGTCCGAGACCCTGAACCTCCAGGCGCTCGACGGCTACAAGGTCGGCGGCACCGTGCACCTGATCATGAACAACCAGGTCGGCTTCACGACCGATCCCGATGACGCGCGCTCGACCCGTTGGGCCTCGGACCTGGCGAAGGGCTTCGACGTGCCGATCATCCACGTCAACGCCGACGACGTCCCGGCCTGCATGAGCGCTGTGCGCCTCGCCTTCGCGTTCCGCCAGGAGTTCGGCCACGACGTGCTGATCGACCTGATCGGCTATCGGCGCTTCGGGCACAACGAGTCCGACGAGCCGGCCTACACGCAGCCGGAGGCCTACGCGAAGATCAAGAGCAAGAAGCGCGTCACCGAGCTGTGGGGAGAACGCCTCGTGGCCGAAGGGGTCGTCACCCAGGAGGACGTCGAGAAGCAGGCGCAGGATGTCTGGGACAACCTCACGCTGCTGCACCAGCGCCTGAAGACGAAGATCGCCGAGGTCGCAGAGCACGGCGGCGAGCACTCGACCGGGGAGTACCAGCTCGACCGCTCGCCGAGCCCCGAGGTCGACACGGCCGTCCCCGTCGAGCGGCTGCGCGAGCTGGGCGAGCAGCTGCTGCGCGCGCCGGAGGGCTTCACGGTCCACCCGAAGCTCGTCAAACAGCTCGAGCGCCGTCGCGAAGCGCTGGCCTCGGGCGAGCACGAGATCGACTGGTCGCACGCCGAGGGGCTCGCCTTCGCCTCGCTGCTGACGGAGGGCACGCCGCTGCGTCTGACCGGCCAGGACACCGAGCGCGGCACGTTCAGCCAGCGCCAC
Organism: uncultured Solirubrobacteraceae bacterium; assembly: GCA_963703205.1. Lineage (GTDB taxonomy): Bacteria > Actinomycetota > Thermoleophilia > Solirubrobacterales > Solirubrobacteraceae > Palsa-744. The sequence continues at coordinate 3,300,494 of OY969799.1, read as the reverse complement.
ATGGTCCTGCACGACGCCAGGACCGGCCAGACCGTGTGCCCGATCCAGAACCTCCCCGACGCCGCCGCCCCGCTGGAGCTCCACAACAGCCCGCTCTCGGAGCTCGCGTGCCTCGGCTTCGAGTACGGCTACAGCCAGGAGGCGCCGGAGACGCTGGTGCTGTGGGAGGCGCAGTTCGGAGATTTCGTGAACAGCGCCCAGGTGATCATCGACCAGTTCATCGTCTCGGGCCTGGCGAAGTGGGGCCAGACCTCACGGCTGACGCTGCTGCTGCCGCACGGCTACGAGGGCTCGGGCCCCGAGCACTCCTCGGCACGGCTCGAGCGCTTCCTGGCGCTCGCCGCCGAGGGCAACATCCGCGTCGCGAGCCCGACGACCCCGGCGCAGTACTTCCACCTGCTGCGCCGCCAGGCGAAGATCGCCAAGCAGCGCCCGCTGATCGTGATGACTCCGAAGTCGCTGCTGCGCCTGCCGCAGGCGGCCAGCTCGGTCGCGCAGATGGGCGCGGGCACCCGCTTCCACCCCGTGCTGGCCGAGCCGGGGGTCGAGGACGAGAAGGTCACGCGGCTCGTGCTGTGCACCGGCAAGATCTACTACGACCTGGTCGGCCACCCCGAGCGCGCGTCCCACAGCGGGCTCGCCGTCGCGCGCGTCGAGCTGCTCTACCCCTTCCCCGAAGGCCAGCTGCTCGAGCTGATGGGCCGCTATCCGAACCTGCGCGAGGTGCTGTGGGTCCAGGAGGAGCCCCGCAACATGGGTGCCCGCGCCCACATGTTCCCGCGCCTGATGCAGATCATGCCTTCTGAGATCCACTTCGGCTACATCGGCCGGCCCGAGCGCGCCAGTCCCGGAGAGGGCTACCCCGCCGCACACGCGCAGGAACAGAACCGCATCGTGACGACCGCGATCGACCTGCGTCAGCCGATCTCCCAGTACCCGCGCAAGCAGCCCGGCGAGCGCTGATGGGCGCTCTGCTCCGGAGGTTCTTCGAGGTCCTCGCGCAGCGGCGCCGCCGGCGCCGGGCGCGACTCGGCCGCTAGGGACAAGCGGCTCCGCGGCGCCGGCTCTCGACCGGCGCGTTCCATCCCTGAGTCACCTCCCGCACGCCAGATCGGCGCGAACGTCCGCATCCAGCTCGTCAGGCAGGCACGGTCGTGACCGGGCAGCCGATGCCCGCCGCCCTACCGAGACGCCGATCGGCGGCCTACCTGCCCCGCCAAACCGGCTCGCGCTTCTCCTTGAAGGCGCTCGCTCCCTCCTTCGCGTCCTCCGAGGCCATCACCGGGCCGGCGATCTCACCCTGGCGCTCCCACATCTCCGCGTTGCTCCAATCCCACTGCTCCTGCAGGATCCGCTTCGAGGCGATCAGCGACAGCGGACCGTTCTTGGCGAGTGCCGCCGCCAGCTCCAGGGCGATGTCGAGCGTCGAGCCCGGCTCGGCCAAACGGTTGACGAGACCCATCTCGTGGAAGCGCTCCGCCGGGAAGGGGTCGCCGGTGAGCGCCAGCTCCATCACCACGTGGTAGGGCATCCGGCGCGGCATCCGCAGCAGCGCACCGCCTGCCGCGACCAGCGAGCGCTTGGACTCGGGGATGCCCATCTTCGCCCCCTTCGCGGCGACGATCAGGTCGCACGAGAGCGCGATCTCCAGCCCACCGGCGACGGCGAACCCCTCGATCGCGGCGATCAGCGGCTTCTCGGATGCCCGCCGCGTGATGCCCGCGAAGCCGCGGTCCCCGTAGTACGGCGACTCGCCCTTGACGAAGGCACCGAGGTCCATGCCGGCGCAGAAGAAGCCGCCGGTCCCGGTCAGCACGCCCACCGACAGCGACTGCTCGGCGTCGAGCTCGTCCAGCGCCTTCGCCACGCCCTCGGCGAGCGCCGCGTTCACCGCGTTGCGCACCCGCGGGCGATTGAGCGTGATCAGCAGGACGTTTCCGCGCCGCTCGGTGAGAACGGCTGGCTGCTCGGCGGGGTCGGCGTCGGGGGTCATTGCTGCTCCTTGCTGGTGGCCTGGAGCCGGGAGCCTATCCCCGAGCCGAGCACACCGGGGCGGGCTCTCGCGCAGCCCGCCCGGCCCCGGGGCCGTCCTGGCGCGTACCACGCGCGAAGTGCGAAGCTCTGCAGATGGCTGCCGTATCGGTTCGCTTGGCGTCCAGCGGCGATCTCGACGCGCTGGCGAGGCTCTACGAGGAACTGACCGGACCGCTGCGCGAGCCGGCCCCGGACCCGCTCCCTGACGCGGGCGAGGTGCTCGACCGGATCATCGCCGACCCGGCTCGGAGCCTGCTCGTCGCCGAGCTCGAGGGCAGGCTCGTCGGCACCGCGGATGTGCTGATCGCCCCCAACCTCACGCACCACGCCCAGCCTTGGGCGCTCGTTGAGAACGTCGTGGTCGCCGAGCACGCCCGCGGTCACGGGGCGGGCAGGGCGCTGATGCTGCGGGCGATCGAGCTCGCACGCCAGGCCGGCTGCTACAAGGTCAACCTGATTTCCGGCAACGAGCGTACCGGAGCACACGCCTTCTACCGCAGCCTCGGCTTCCAGGCCACCGGCCAGGGCTTCAAGGCCTACCTGTTCGACGAGACGCCCGGCACCCGCGGCTCGCCGGGCTGATCGAGGCCCGCACAGCCGCGAAGCTCAGGCCGCGAACAGCGTCAGCGCGGGCTCGCGCTCGCCCCGCAGCACGGCGATGTCGACCTCCACGCACTCGATGCCGCGCGCCTGCGCGAGCACGGCGGCCTGCGGCTTGATCGCCTGCGCCGCGAGCACGCCGCGGCACGAACCCATCGCGGGGTCGACCCGGATCCTCTCCAGGTAGCGCGTCAGTTGCTCGACCGCGTCGATCGTGCCGATTCGCTTGATCTCGACTGCGATCCAGTCGTCCTCGCAGTCGCGGCACATCAGATCGACCGGGCCGATGTCGGTCGGCCACTCGCGCCGCACCAGCCGCAGGCCCTCGCCGCAGCGCTCCGGTGCAGCCGCCAGCAGCTCCTGCAGTTCGCGCTCGACCCCCTCCTTCTCGAGCCCGAGCTCGGCGTCGAGCTCGTGCTCGACTGATCGGAGAGGATCTCGGCGATCTCGATCTGCAGCCGGTCCTCGCCCTTCAGGCGGCGCACGAGAAGCGAGCGCAGTTCGCCCTCGTCGTCGCGCTGCTCCTCGACGACCGTAGGCGGCGTCATCCAGTTCAGCGGTTTGACGCCGCCGCCGTCGGCCCACACCATGAAGGTGCCGTCGGGGCCGAGCATCAGCAGGCGCACGGCTTCCGGCAGGACCGTCGAGAGGCGGCCGGCATAGGAGACGCGGCAGCGGGCGACGATCAGGCGCATCGCGCGAAGCTATCGCGCGGCGCGGCGGAGCGTCCGATCACGTTCGATCGGGCCAGCGGTGACCAGGACCTGGCCCGCGCCGGTCCCGGGCCGGGCACACGACGGTCCTCAGCACGGCACCACAGGCGCGACGTCGGCCGCGCGGCAGCGTTCAGTCGGCGGCCGGCGGCGGCCCCTGTGCTCCCGCCTCCTGTCCGGGAACCGGTTCGGCCTCGACCGGACGGGGCGGCGGCGCCTGGGCGGTCGCCGCCGCGTGGCGGCGCGACGTCTGCTTCGTCCTCGCCGGAGCTCATCGCCTCGCGGAACTCGCGGATCCCGCTGACCGAGCGCTTTGGCGAGGTCGGGCAGCCGTTTCGGCCCGAGCACGATCAGCGCCACGGCGGCGATGAACAACAGGTGGACAGGGTTCTCGATGCCCATCTCGCAGTCAGGCTAGCGCTCGGCGCCGCCCCGGGCACCGTGCGCGGCCCCTGAGCCCTCCGACCGGCCCCATACGCTCCGGGGATGGCCGAGGCATCGGGAGCCGCGCCGACGATCGGGCAGGGCAGGCGCCCCTACCCGCCGCCCGGCGCGAGCGAGCCCTTCTGGCCCGCCCAGCTGAGCGTGCTGGCGGCGATCGGACTGCAGTTCGCGCTGCCGGACCGCCTGACGGTCGGGCCCTTCTGGCTGATTCCCGCACTCGAGGCGACACTGCTCGTCGGGATGTTCTTCGCCACCCCCAACGTGCTCGAGTTCGAGCACCCGCGGCGGCGGCGGCTGGCGCTGTCGATGATCGCCTTCGTCACCGCCGCCAACGTGTACTCGCTGGTGGCGCTCAGCCAACATCTGCTCCACCATCCGTCGTCCGAGGGCGACGAGCTGCTGGTCTCGGGCATCGAGATCTGGCTGACGAACTTCCTGATCTTCGGCCTCTGGTACTGGGAGCTGGACCGGGGCGGCCCGGGCAAACGCGCCGGCGGGCAACGACGAACCGCCCGACTTCCTGTTTCCGCAGATGTCGGACGACACGATCGAGCCGCGCGACTGGCGGCCGAAGTTCATCGACTACCTGTACGTGTCGCTGACCAACGCGACCGCCTTCTCCCCGACCGACACGATGCCGCTCACGCCGATGGCGAAGTCGATCATGGGCGCGCAGTCGCTGGTCTCGCTGGTCACGATCGGGCTGATCGTCTCGCGGGCCGTGAACATCCTGCAGTGAGGAGCAGCTCCGGCGCCCCACCGCACGGCGCCGGACATTCCGGCGCCGGGCTCGACCTGGCTCAGACGCTCTGGGACACGGGACGCGGCTCGAGCGCCAGCGCCTGCGCGATCAGCGCCGGGACCTCGCCGCCGGCGCCCGAGCGCGCTCGCCCTGCGCAGCGCCTGCAGCGCGCCCTCGCGGTCCATCAGGGTGAGCCGCAGCCGCCCGAGCCGCTCCCAGGCGCCCGGCGTCGGCCGGCCCGCGCTGGGCGGCGCGGTCGGCCGCCTCCTCGGCGAGATCGACGGCGCCCATGTCTTCGTAGATGCGCGCCGCGAAGCGGTGCGCCGCGGGCCGCGCACCGTCGACGCGCGCCCAGTCGCGCACCGCGCGCGCGGCGGCGTCGAGCTTGCCCGCCTGCCAGAAGGCGAGCGTCATCAGCCGCAGCACCGCGACGTTGCGGGGCTCGGCGTCGCGTGCGTAGATCAGGCGCTGGGCGGCCAGGTCGTACTCGCCTTCGGCCATCGCCCGCTGCGCGGCGATCAGGAACCGCTCGACCCGCTCCTCGGCGGGGTCGGGCTTGGAGAAGTCGACGAATTTGAGGCTGCCGGCGGGAACCGTGCGGATGCCGTGGGCGAACTTCACCCGCGCCCACTGCTGGACCTCCTCGCCGGCACGCTCCTCGTTGGAGAAGTAGATGCCGGCCACCGTCCCGACCCCCCACTCCGGGTAGGAGACGCAGCGCGCGTAGCGGTGCACGACCGAGTGGTCGGGGACGCGCGCGCCGAACGGGTCGTGTTCGGCTTTCTCCTTGGCCGCCGCGCGCGCCCGCTGCTCGGCCTCGTAGGCGCGCCGGCCGGCCTCCTCGCGCTCGCGGCGGGCGGCCGCGGCGCTCGACCTTGACGGCGTTGCGCGAGACCTTCCCGCCGCGCGAGCTTTCGGCGATCCGCTCGAGCTGGTCCGCCGCCTCGTTGATCGCCTTGAGGTGGCGCTCGTGCTCGAACTGCCTGCCCGGCGGGCGCGATGTCGGGGTGCCAGCGCTTGGCCATGCGCCGGCGGGCGAGCTGCACGTCGCGCTTGTCGAATGGCGCCTCGAGCTCCAGCAGGAGCAGGTGCTGCTCGATGTCGAGGACGGCGTGCGGCATGACCCGACAACGTTAGCGAGGGGGCGCGCGATTCCTTTCTCCCCGGCCGAGCAAGGAGCACTCGGCCGGTTCCTCCCGGCCGAGCAAGGAGCGCTCGGCCGGTTCTTCATATCCTGCGCGGGATGTCCTCTCAGTACATCTTCACGATGCACCGCCTGTCGAAGGTCCATCCGCCGGACAAGACGGTGCTCGAGAACATCACGCTGGCCTTCTATCCCGGGGCCAAGATCGGCGTGCTCGGCTACAACGGCGCCGGCAAGTCGACGCTGCTGCGGATCATGGCCGGGCTCGACCAGGAGTACCGCGGCGAGGCGCAGCTCGCGCCAGGCGCGACCGTCGGCATGCTCGAGCAGGAGCCGCAGCTCGACGAGAGCAAGGACGTCAAGGGCAACGTCGAAGACGGCGTCGCCGAGACGCGCGCGCTGCTCGACCGCTTCAACGAGCTGGCCGCCAACTACTCCGAGGAGACCGAAGAGGAGTTCGGCCGCATCCAGGCGCAGATCGAAGCGGCCGACGCCTGGAACCTCGACACGCAGCTCGAATACGCGATGGACGCGCTGCGCCTGCCTGCCGCCCGACGCCGAGGTCTCGAAGCTCTCCGGCGGCGAGCGCCGCCGCGTCGCGCTCTGCCGGCTGCTGCTGCGCGCGCCCGACCTGCTGCTGCTGGACGAGCCGACGAACCACCTCGACGCCGAGTCGGTCGCGTGGCTCGAGCAGCACCTCGCCGAGTACAAGGGGACGATCGTCGCCGTCACCCACGACCGCTACTTCCTCGACAACGTCGCGGGCTGGATCCTCGAGCTCGATCGCGGCCGCGGAATCCCCTACGAGGGCAACTACTCGAGCTGGCTCGAGCAGAAGCAGGCGCGCCTCGCCCAGGAAGAGCGCAGCGAGAAGGCGCGCCAGCGCACGATCGCCGCCGAGCTCGAGTGGGTGCGCACCAACCCCAAGGGCCGGCGCACGAAGTCCAAGGCGCGCCTCGCCCGCTACGAGGAGCTGGTCGCCGAGGAGCGCAACGTCAAGCTCGAGGAGGTGCAGATCCACATCCCGCCCGGGCCGCGGCTCGGCGAGAAGGTGCTGACCGCGAGCGACGTCTCGAAGGGCTTCGGCGATCGCCTGCTGATCGAGTCGCTGTCGTTCGACCTGCCGCGCGCGGGGATCGTCGGCGTGATCGGCGCGAACGGCGCGGGGAAGACGACGCTGTTCCGGATGATCACCGGCGAGGAGGCGCCCGACTCCGGCACGCTCGAGCTCGGCGAGACGGTGCAGCTCGCCTACGTCGACCAGTCGCGCGACGCGCTCGACGCGAAGAAGACCGTCTGGGAGGAGATCTCCGAGGGCTACGAGCACATCAAGGTCGGCGAGCGCGAGGTCAACTCGCGCCAGTACACGGCGGGGTTCAACTTCCGGGGCTCCGACCAGCAGGCGAAGATCGGCACGCTCTCCGGCGGCGAGCGCAACCGCGTGCACCTCGCCAAGCTGCTGCGCAGCGGCGGCAACCTGCTGCTGCTCGACGAGCCCACCAACGACCTCGACGTCGACACGCTGCGCGCGCTCGAGAACGCCCTGCTCGAATTCCCCGGCTGCGCGGTCGTGATCTCGCCACGATCGCTGGTTCCTCGACCGCATCGCCACGCACGTGCTGGCGTTCGAGGGCGACTCCCAGGTGACCTGGTTCGAGGGCAACTTCGAGGCCTACGAGGAGCACCGCCGCGAGGTTCTCGGGGCGGCCGCCGACCGTCCGCACCGCATCACCTACAAGCGGCTCGTGCGTGGCTGAGGCCGAGGCGGCGCGCCAGGCCGGTGACGAGGTGCCGGCCCACCCTTTCGAGCGCGACACCGCGGTGCGGCGGCGCCGCGACGACGAACCCGGCGAGGCGCTGTTCGACGCGGAGGTCGCCGACGGCTGGAGAGCGGGACGCGGACCGCACGGCGGCTATCTCGCCGCGATGCTGCTGCGGGCGCTCACCGAGACCGTCGACGAACGGCGCCGCGCGCCGCGCTCGCTGACGATCCACTACGCCCGTGCGCCCGAGCCGGGTCCGGTGGTGATCCGCACGAAGCTCGAGCGCGCCGGACGCTCGCTGAGCACGCTCTCGGCGCGGATGGAGCAGGACGGGCGCACGGTGGCGCTGGTGCTGTCCGCCTTCTCGGTGCCGTGGACGGGCCCCGAGATCGACGACCTGCCGCTGCCAGACGTCGCGCGTCCCAGCTCCGCAGCGGGAGCCCAGCAGGGCCTTCGAACATGGCGCTCCTCCGTTCACCCGGCACCTCGTGATCGAGCCGCGGATCGGCGAGCGTCCGCCCGATGGCGAGCCGCGGGCCGATGCAGCTCGGCTCATGGATGGGATTGACCGAGCCGCGGCCGCTCGACGCGCCGGCGCTGGCGTTCTTCAGCGACGGGCTGATCCCATCCCCGTTCATGGCGACAGGAGAACCCGCGGCGGCGCCGACGATCGACCTGACGGTCCACTTCCGCGTCTCGCTGCCGCGCGGCGTCGGAGATCGAGCGCCGGACGGGCCCACCCCGACCCCCGAGCCGGACCCTCACGAGATGTGTTACGCGCAGGTTTCCTCGAAGCTGATCCAGGAGGGGTTCTTCGAGGAGGACGGGGTGATCTGGGCAGCCGACGGGACGGTGCTGGCGCAGTCGCGCCAGCTCGCGGTCCTGCTGCCGCGGGGCACGAGTGGGTAGCGTCACGAAATCGAGTAGTGTCCGCCACATGACTGACTACACGGCGAAGCAGATCAGCGAGATGGAGGCCGGGTTCGGGGGCGGGTTCGTGAAGGCGCGCGCCGAGCTCGGCGTGAGCGCATTCGGGATGCAGGTGATCCAGATGCCGCCCGACTACGGCGAGTACCCAGAGCACGACCATGCCGACAGCGGCCAGGAGGAGGTCTTCGCGGTCCTCTCCGGCTCCGGCTGGATGGACGTCGAAGGCGAGCGGGTCGAGCTCGGTCCGGAGACCCTGGTCAGGGTCGGCCCGGGCGCGAGGCGCAAGGTCCACGCCGGACCGCAGGGCGTTCGCATGCTCGTGGTCGGCGGCTGCCCAGAGAAGGCCTACAAGATCTCCGCCGGGACCGAGCTGACCGCGGCGTAGGGCGCGAGCCCGCGGTTCAGGCCGGGGGCGCCAGGCGCTTGCGCGTGGCGTCGATGGCCCGCTGCCGCAGCAGCCAGAGGTCGTCGCGTGCGCGACGGATGCGCCCCGCGCCGGCGACGTTGAAACGCCGCATCGCCCGCTGCGGGTCTTCGAGGTCGCGGCGCACCTGCGCCTCGCCGCCCGCGCCGATCTCCCGGGCGGTGCGCCTGAAGCCGAGGCCCTTCTCGCTCGGCAGGTGCCAGACGGCGAGCGACGCGGGATCCTCCACGGGCGGAGCGCCGTGGCGGGGACCCGTCCAGATGCGGGCGACCAGGTGTGTCATGTCCTGGACACGGATCCGCCCCAGCGCCGAGGCGAGCGTCAGCAGCTCCTCCTCGGTGGCGAGATCCACCTCGAGCGCCGCCAGCTCCCGGTCGAGCGCCTCGCATGTCTGCGCCAGCGCGAGCAGATCGCACGCGCGGCCCGCGAGCAGCTCTCCTCCCACCCATGCGGGGGGCGGACCGCTCGCCGCGCCCATTCGCTGCGCGAGGCGGCCCAGCTCTTCGCGGTTGGCGCCGGGGCCGCTGCTCCAGTCCGGCGGGTAGGGGATGTGCACGCATCCGACCGAGCCCGCGGGCGGCAGCGCCGCGAGCACGCGCGGAGGGTCGATCCACACGCAGTCGACGTCGAGCAGCCACAGCGGACGCTCGGGATCCTGGCCGGCGACGGTCGCCGTGATCGCGTCGAGCACGTAGCGCGACGCGGCGAACATCGCCGTCGGGACCGCCGGGCCATGCTCGTAGCCGGCGATCACGACGTCGACCCCGAGGGCCTCGATCTGCTCCATCATCTGGGTTCCCGCGCGGCCCAGCTCCTGGCGGTCTGCAGCGTTGGTGACGAGCACCAGCTCGCACGGCGTGTCGCGAAGACGCAGCGACGCGGCCTGCACGAGCACGCACTCCAGGTAACGGAGAGCGAGGCGCTCCGGGCTGCCGCTGCGGTCGCGGCTGCTGGGGTACTCGAAGGACTCGCCGCGCTGATGGACGTATAGGTACTGGACGATCAGCGGCGAGCTCGAGCTCGCCTGCCGAAGGGGAGGCCCCGCGCCGGGCTCGGGCTGCTCGCTCTCGACCACCGGCGCTGAACATACTGCCTCGGCCCGGCGGCGAGCGACCCGCCTCGACGGAGGTCGGCTCGGGAACCGGCTCGGCTAGCGCGCGAAGCTCGTGCCGGCGGTCAGCCTCAGCGCGAAGGCCGCGACGAGCCGCGCGCAGGCCTCGACGTCGTCGAGCTCGACCATTTCCACCGGGGAGTGCATGTAGCGCACCGGGATCGAGACGAGACCGGTCGGCGACGCCGCCGCGGCTGAGATGGACGGCGTCGGCGTCGGTGCCCGTGGCACGGCCGCTCGCCTCCAGCGTGAAGGGGATCTTCTCCGCCTCGGCGGTCTCGTGCAGCAGCTCGAACAGAGCCGGGTTGAGCACCGAGCCGCGTCCGATCACCGCGCCCGAGCCGAGGGGATGGCTGCCGAGCGATTTGACCTCGATGCCCGGCGCGTCGGTGGCGTGGGTCACGTCGAGGACGATCGCCGCGTCGGGCGCCAGCGAGAAGGCGCTCGTGCGCGAGCCGCCGAAGGTCGTCTCCTCCTGGGCCGCGGCGACCGCGGCGAGCTCCCAGGCTGCGCCGCCGGCCTCCGCGACCAGCCTCGCCGCCTCGAGCGCGATGTAGGAGCCGAGCCGGTTGTCGAGCGCCCGTGCCGTGAGCCGGCCGTTCGGCAGCGCAACGGGATCCGCGTCGATCACGGCGACGTCGCCGATCCGCACCATCGCGCGGGCCTGCTCGCCGTCGACGGCGCCGATGTCGATGTGCATCCCCTTGATCTCCGCCGCCTTGCTGCGGTCGTCGCCGCGCAGCAGGTGGATCGGCTTCTTGCCGATCACGCCTTTGAGCGGTCCGCGGCGCGTGTCGAGGACGACGCGCTGCCCGACCAGGACCTGCGCGTCCCAGCCGCCGACTTCGCCGAACCACAGGAAGCCGTCGTCGTCGATGTGGGTGACGATCAGGCCGATCTCGTCGATGTGGCCCATCACGAGCAGGCGCCGCGAGGCCCCGCGCGCGCCTTTGCGGCGCGGCACGAGCGCCAGGGCGTGCCAACCGCGTCGGTGTCGACCTCGGCGAAGCGCGAGGCGGCAGCGAGCCACGCGGCGGCCGGAGCGGTCTCGTAGCCGGAGGGGCCGCGCGCCTCGAGCAGCTCGCGCAGAGCCGCTGGAACCTCCGCGACGGCGCCTTTGCGGGCGGCTGGACGGCCGCTCCGCGCGGCCGCGCGTTTGCCGCCGGCGGGTCGCTCGCTCGACGCTGCTGCGCGTTTGCGCGCTGGCCTGCGTGGCTGCGGGCTCATGTGCGAGCAGGCCTCGCAGCACGAACTGCAGGATCCCGCCGTGGCGGAAGTAGTCGGCCTCGCGCGGCGTGTCGATCCGCACGCGCGCGGAGAACGTCGCAGCCTCGGCGCCCCCGCGCACGGCGCGCACGGACACCTCAGGCGGCGGCGCGCCGCCGTCGCGCATGGCGTCCGCGAGGCCCTCGATCGAGATCTGCTCCTCGCCGGTGAGCCCCAGCGAGCCCACGCTCTCACCCGCCGCGAACTGCAGCGGCAGCACGCCCATGCCCACCAGGTTCGAGCGGTGGATCCGCTCGAAGCTCTCGGCGATCACCGCGCGGACGCCGAGCAGCCGGGTGCCCTTCGCAGCCCAGTCGCGCGAGGAGCCCGATCCGTACTCCTTGCCCGCGAGCACCACCAGGTCGGTGTTCTGCCGCGATGTAGCGCATCGCCGCGTCGTAGATCGTCATCTGCTCCGGCGAGGCGCCGCCGAGGTAGCGCGTGAAGCCGCCTTCCGGGAGCTTCTCGCCGCCGCCGATCAGATTGCGCAGGCGGATGTTCGCGAACGTCCCGCGCATCATCACCTCGTGGTTGCCGCGGCGCGAGCCGTAGGAGTTGAAGTCGCGCGGCTGCACTCCCTGCTCCTGCAGGTAGACGCCGGCGGGGCTGTCGCGCTTGATCGAGCCGGCCGGCGAGATGTGGTCGGTCGTGACGCTGTCGCCGAGCACCGCGAGCACCCGCGCGTCGCTGACGTCCTCGATCGCCTCCGGCTCGGCGGGCATCCCCTGGAAGTACGGCGGGAGCCGCACGTAGGTCGAGTCGGGATCCCAGGCGAAGCGCTCGCCGCCGGGCACCTCCAGCCCGTTCCAGCGCTCGTCGCCGGCGAAGACCTCGGCGTAGCTGCGCTGGAACATCTCGGCACGGACCGTCTCCACGATCGTGTCGGCGACCTCTCGCTCGGAGGGCCAGATGTCCGAAAGATAGACGGGCCGGCCGCTCGCGTCCTCGCCGAGCGGGTCGTGGACGATGTCGATGTCCATCGTCCCGGCGAGCGCGTAGGCGACGCACAGAGGAGGAGAGGCGAGGTAGTTCATCTTGACGTCGGGGTTGATGCGGCCCTCGAAGTTGCGGTTGCCGGACAGGACCGAGACGACGGCGAGGTCGCCCTCGTCGACGGCGGCGGAGATCTCCTCCGGCAGCGGGCCCGAGTTGCCGATGCAGGTCGTGCAGCCGTAGCCGACGAGGTTGAAGCCGAGCGTTTCCAGCGGCTCGGTCAGTCCCGCCTTGTCGAGATACTCGGTGACGACCTTCGAGCCCGGCGCCAGCGAGGTCTTCACCCACGGCTTCGAGCGCAGCCCGCGCTCGACCGCGTTGCGGGCGAGGATCCCGGCGCCGATCATCACCGACGGGTTGGAGGTGTTCGTGCAGCTCGTGATCGCGGCGATCACGACGTCGCCGTGATCGAGCTCGAAGCTCTCGCCGTCCATCTCGACCTTCCGCGCGGTCCCGTTGCGGGGCAGCGTGGCGGCGCCCGCGGGGGGCAGCTGCGGCGGCGTCGAGCCGAGCGGCGTCGCGTGACCGGGCTCGTTCGCGGGCGGGTCGGATGCCGGGTAGGACTCGGCGACCGCCTCGTCCTGAGCGTCGGGCTGCTCGCCGTCGTCGGGGACGTATGCCTGCAGCGACGCGCGGAACGCCTGCTGGGCCTCGTTCAGCGAGACGCGGTCCTGCGGGCGCTTGGGACCGGCGATGCTCGGCTCGACGGTCGCGAGGTCGAGCTCGACCGTGTCGGTGTAGGTCGGCTCCTCGGCGTGCTCGTCATGCCACAGGCCCTGCTCGCGCGCGTAGGCCTCGACCAGCGCGATCTGCTCGGCGGAGCGGCCGGAGAGCTCGAGGTAGTGCAGCGTCTCCGCGTCGATCGGGAAGATCGCGCAGGTCGAGCCGAACTCGGGCGACATGTTGCCGATCGTCGCGCGGTCGGCGATCGGCAGCGAGCCGACGCCGGCGCCGTAGAACTCGACGAACATGCCCACGACGCCGCGCGCGCGGAGCATCTCGGTGACGGTCAGCACGAGGTCGGTGGCGGTCGCGCCCTCGGGCAGCTCGCCGTGCAGCTGAACGCCGAGCACCTGCGGGATCAGCATCGACATCGGCTGGCCGAGCATCGCCGCCTCGGCCTCGATCCCGCCGACGCCCCAGCCGAGCACGCCGAGCCCGTTGACCATCGTCGTGTGGGAGTCGGTGCCGACCAGCGTGTCGGGATAGGCCTGCGGCAGGGCGGCGGCGCTCTCGCGGGGGAAGACGACGCGGGCCAGGTACTCGAGGTTGACCTGGTGGACGATGCCGGTGTCGGGCGGCACCACCGAGAAGTCGTCGAAGGCGCCCTGTCCCCAGCGCAGGAACGCGTAGCGCTCCTGGTTGCGCTCGAACTCGCGCTCGGCGTTGAAGCGGAAAGCGTCGCGGGTGCCGAAGGCGTCGACCTGCACCGAGTGGTCGATCACGAGCTCGGCCGGAGCCAGCGGGTTGATCCTGGCGGGGTCGCCGCCCATCTCGGCGATCGCGTCGCGCATCGCCGCGAGGTCGACGACCGCGGGAACGCCGGTGAAGTCCTGCATCAGCACCCGCGCGGGGGAGAACGCGATCTCCTTGCTCGGCTGGGCCTTCGCGTCCCAAGAGGCCAGCGCCTCGATGTCGCCGGCGCTGACCGAGCCGTTGCCCTCGGTGCGAAGGAGGTTCTCGAGCAGCACCTTCAGCGAGAAGGGCAGGCGCGCCACGTCGAAGCGCTGCTGCAGCGCGTCCAGCCGGAAGATCTCGTACTCGCGCTCGCCGACGGAGAGGGTGTCCTTGGCTCCGAAGCTGTTCTCCGTCATGAGACCTCCTGCGCTCGCGTCGACTGTCACGGCTCGCAGTCTCGCAGAGTCGCTCGCGCGAGCCGCTATGGGCAGACGGCGGAGGTTCGGCGACGGCGCTCAGCCGCGGGTGACGCGGCCCTTGCCCTGCCGCTTGGAGCGCAGCAGCGCCTGATCGCAGGCCGCGAGCAGCTCGTCGGTGCCCATCGGCGCCTGCCACTGCGCGACGCCGATCGAGGCGCCGACCCCGTCGCCACTGCCGTAGGAGCTCAGCGCGCGCAGACGATCCAGCGCGCGCCCGGCCGCGGCGGCGGCGCTTTCGAGATCGGCGTTCGGCAGGATCACCACGAACTCGTCGCCGCCGTAGCGCGCGACGCGGTCGAAGGCGCGGAACTCGCCGACGAGCGCACGCACGACCTCGCGCAGCATCGCGTCGCCGGCCGGGTGACCGTATTCGTCGTTGACGAGCTTGAAGTCGTCGAGGTCGATCAGCAGACAGGACAGCGGCCCGCCGGTGCGCATCGCGCGCCCGATCTCCTCGTCCAGGCGCCGACGCATCGCGCGGTGGTTCATCGAGCCCGTGACGGCGTCGGTGCCTGCCTCCGAGCGCGCGCGCACGAGCGCCAGCGCGGTCGCCGCCTGGTCGACGAGCGTGCGCGCGAGGTCGATCGAGGCGGGCTCGTAGACCCCCGCCACGCGCCGCACGAGCATCACCACCGCCTCGACCTCGGAACGCTCGATCACGGGCAGCAGCAGCACGCAGCTCATCTCGCCGGTGGCCGTCAGGCGCGGCACGCTGGCCGCGAATTCCTCAGCGTCGGCGGCGAGGAAGCTCCGGCGCGTGCGGGCGACCCAGCTGACGCCGGGCGGACGCTCGGCGCGCGGCGAGAGGTAGCTCAGCCGCCCCTCGGCTCCGAACAGGTAGACGTCGACGACGTCGTCGGGCTTGCCGTCCTCGGCGAGGTGGTGCACGTGCACCTCCTCGGCACCCGGAACCTCGAGCAGCTCGCGGGCGAGCGCGCGGTAGATCCCGTCGGCGTCGCCCGATCCGTCGGCCAGCGCCGTCAGCCGGCGGATGCCGCTGAGCACCCGCTGCACGCCCCCAAGCGACGTAGAGGTATCCGTACCCGATACGCCATCCATGCCTCCAATCTACGGCATGGAGGCCGTGTTGTGACCGGTGGCGCGTAATTTGTTGTGCGCCACGCGGAAACCGCGTACGGCGAAGCGCTGGGCACGCAGCCAGCAGGCAACGCGCGCGCGCCGGCCTGAGCCGCCGGGGACGGCGCGAGGCGGGGCCCCGCGCCGTCTCCAGCTTCAGCTCAGTGGCGGAACGTCGCGCTCGTGTGTGTCACCGAGTTGTGTCCCTTGCGGGGCACGAACCCGACGCGCACGCCCACCTTGAACGGCTTGCCGCGACGCAGGCCTCCGGACGACAGCGGCACCTTCAGCGTCAGCAGCTGCTTGGCCCTCGTCGCGCGCTTGTAGACCGTCTTCAGGCCCTTGCCGCTCGCGCTGATACGACCCGCGGCCGGTGCCCGAACGGTCAGGTACAGCGTGTGACCGACCACCCTGTGGCCGAGCACCTGCACGCCGCAGCCGGCGACGTTGAGGACCGTGTTGTGCTTGTAGGTCTTGCCGTTCTG
Source organism: uncultured Solirubrobacteraceae bacterium (assembly GCA_963703205.1). Taxonomy (GTDB): domain Bacteria; phylum Actinomycetota; class Thermoleophilia; order Solirubrobacterales; family Solirubrobacteraceae; genus Palsa-744. The sequence continues at coordinate 3,284,891 of OY969799.1, read as the reverse complement.
CGACGTGATCGTCGTCGGCATCACGAGGTTCTTGGCGCAGAGGTTCCCGAACGCCGCCACCGCGCTGTGCGGCCCGATCGGGAGGGTGACGGTCACGCTCGAGATCGGCACGTCGGGCGTCGAGGCGAACGTCGTCGTCGTGATGCTGTTCTTGATGTTCGTGTTCCCGACCAGGATCACCCGCAGGTGGTTGGCGTCTTCGAGCACCAGGTCGAGGTCGGGGAACGCCGCGCCTCCGTGTGAGACGAAGATCGCTGCGCCTTTCAGCGGAGTCGGCAGTGTCGGCGTCTTGACCGTCGCGCCGCCGACGTACGCGCCACTCGGGCATTTGTACGGGTTGACGTTGAACACCGCTGCGGTGCAGGCTTTCTGCAGCGTCGTCAGCCTCGAGGGCAGCGCACGCGGCAGTTGGACCTTGACCGACTTGATGTTCGCCTGACCGGCGCCTTGCGTGATCGTCGTGGAGATCAACGCGCCGTTCACACGCGAGGTCCTATTGCTCGAGCTCGCGGTGAACTTCGGCGCGAACTTCAGCGCGCCGCAGTTGTTGACCTGGAACGGCGAGGACAGCGTCTTCGTGGCGGTTGCTCCACCGGTACCGAGGGTGGCGTAACCGCCCACCGTCGGAGACGGTCTGCAGGGCGCCGCAATTCGTCGGGTTGATCATGAAGCCCGACTTGTTGACCGCGACACTGATGTTCCTGATGCGCAGCGGAATGCCGCTGCGGATCTTCGGCAGCGCGGTTTCCACGATCACCTGCGACGTGTACGGGTCGACGGTGATCCCCGCCACGGTCACGACCGTGCCGAGGTTGAAGGGTCCGGCGATTGCCGGCACCTTGATCGAGAGCCCGTACGGGAATCCTTTCACCGCATTCGTCAGGTAGACCGGGCCGCTGAACTTGAACGGCTGCGGCCCGGAACCCGCGTACACCGTCGCTTCACCGATCTTGCTGCCGGCCGGGCAGGCGAGAGTTTCGCTTTCGGCGGCGGACGCCGCGCAACGTTCGGCCGCCGGGATCTTCCCGACGAGGCCGGGCGGCAGCTCCGTACGGATCGAGCCGACGTACTGTTCGCCGTCGTTCCGGGCGAGGTTGAACGTGAAGTTCGTGTTCGCGCCGGCGTTGCCGTTCGAGTTCCCCGTCGACTGAGCCGGGTTGAACGGCGGTGTCGCCGACGCGCAGCCGGTGACGGTCTCGCCGAACGGGTCATTGTGCGTAGTGCCCGGTTCGGAGGTCGGTTCAAAGCTGGCGACGCCCTGGGGGTTCCCGCAGACGAGCGGGTTCGCGATCGGGGCGAGGACTCCACGTTCGAAGTTGATCGCAAGGCTGGTAAACGGCTGTTCCGGCGGGTTTTTGAAGAACGTCGTGACCTGACCGGTCGTTTCGTTGGGGAAGGTTTCGCCGAGCAGCCGCACGGACACTCCGTAGCGCGGGTTGTTGGCTACCACGTAGATCTTGTACGGCGGCCCAGTGATGGTCCCCGTGTTCGGCGCGCCGAGGAAAACATCGCCCGTGAGCTGTTCTTTGCCGAGCGTGGGAGCTTCGAGTACGACCGTGCCGATTTTCGAGCTCGCCGGACATTCGACTCCGAACTGGGGGCCGAAAACAGTGCCTTCCTGATGCGCCTGCGCTTCTGTGCATGCTGTCAGTCCGCTGGCGGCAGACGGGTTCAGCGTCATGCCTTCGGGCAGCGTCAGCACCGCCGATTTGACCTGCGACTGATCGGTGGCTGTCGGATTGTGAGTCTCCGACGCGACCGCAGTGAATTCATTCGGCTGCTCGGTCACGGTGGTCGCCGGGGTCAGCGCGAAGCCCGGGGTGAAGGAAAGTCGTTCGAAGCCGGGTTCGCCGAAGCAGCCTTTCAACCCGACCGGCGTCGTATATTCTTCTTTGCCGGTCGCGTTTTCTTCGTCGGTCAGTTTCAGTGTGGTCGTGTTGTGGCCCGGGCAGGACGTCGCGTTGGTGAGGAAGTCACCTTCGCCACTGCGGCCTTCGAATATCAACCGCGAGGCGATGATCGGAAGTTCCGTGGACGTATCGATTTCGAAGTAGTCGTGGTAGTCGCCCTGATTGGTGCCGTTGGCCTGCTTGCCCCATTCGACGTTGCCCTTGATCAGGGTGTGGGCGAAGTATTCCCCTTCCTCGGCTTCTTCCTGTTCTTCTTCCGAGGGGGCGGGAATGCCGTGTGATTCGAGGAATTCGAAGTATTCTTTCAGGCCGCCGGCGCTGATCGCCTGAGGGAGTTTGAGCGCGACGCCGAACTCGGAAGCGAGTCCGCTTTCCTGTTCGAGGTCGTATACCTTTCCGGTGAGGGCGAGGTCGATGCCGGCGCTGGGCACGTAGACCGTCGCCTTGTTTTCCCCGATTTCGCTACCGCCGCAGTTCGGTGCGGCGTATAGGTGCGAGCCCGGGAACGCTTCGCCCCCGAAGTTGGCGAGCGAGCACCGCGGCACGGCGAACGGGTCGGTGGCCAAGCCTGGGGCCACGTCGGTGCGGATGTGCTTGATCTTGGCCAGCGGTTTCTCGGTGGGGAGGTTACCTTCTGTTGCCACCTTGAAGTCGGTGATCCCGAACGGGACGCGGCCCCCCGCCTGCAAGTAGCCTTCTTCTTCAGCTTCTTTCGGTTCCGGCGCTACAGGTTCGATGTATTCCTGGGAGCCGAAGGGAGGGCCGAGGTTGATCGTCGTCGGTTTCTGCGCACATGTTGCTTCTTCGCAGTTGACCGCGACGAACTTTGCCGGTTTCGGTTCTTCCGCCCCCTGCGCCACCGCCGGCACCACCGCGGCCACCACGAGCCCGCAGACAACCATCAACAACCAAACCCGAGCCTGCGACCTCATGCGAACCTCCCTCGTGAACCGGACAATCGAGCTGCTAACCCTCATGACGCCAGGGACACCGCAAAAGTTGCGGATCCGCTGCGCTATTAGACGAACATCCGGATACTCCTGCCGCCTTTGCCCCTCCTGTGTAGGAGTTCAGACGCTAAACGGCGCCGCGGACGCGATCGGAACCCCGAATCCGACGCGCAGCTCGGCACCGCCGCCGGCTGCGTTGCGTGCCTCGGCGAAGCCGCCGCAGGACTCAGCCGCCTGGCGCACGATCGCGAGCCCGAGCCCCGAACCCGGCAGCCCGCGGGCAGACTGGGCGCGATAGAAGCGATCGAACACGAACGGGAGGTCCTCCTCCCGGAAGCCGGGCCCGTGGTCGCGTACGCTCAGCACGCCGCCGTGCAGCGCGACCTCGACCTCACTCCCGGGTGGGCTCCACTTGCGGGCGTTGTCGATCAGGTTCGACACGGCCCGGCCGATCCGGTCGCCCTGGCCGCAGACCACCGTCGGTTCGAGCTTTAGCGAGAAGCTGACGCCGCCGCGGCGCCGTGCGGCCTCGACGGCCTCCTCGACGACCTCGTCGAGCCGGACGTCGTCCACCGTCCCGGCCGGTTCGGCGCCGCGCGCCAGCTCGACGACATCGCCGACCAGCGCGGTCAGGCGGTCCAGCTCGGCGAGGATGTCCTCCCGAACGCTGCGCTGCTCCTCGCGCGGCAGCCGATCGGCCTCCGCGAGCAGCTGGACGTTCGCGCGCAGCGAGGCGATCGGCGTGCGCAGCTCGTGGCTCGCGTCGGCGATCAGATGACGCTGCGCCGCCAGCGAGCGCTCCAGCGCGTCGAGCGTCGCGTTGAAGCTCTCGGCGAGCCTCGCCAGCTCGTCTCGGCCCCTCACCTCGAGCCGGCTCGACAGGTCGAGGCTCCCGGTCAGCGACTCGGTGCGCGAGGTGAACCGAGCGACCGGGGCCAGCGCGGTGCGGGCGATCAGCGCCCCGAGCAGCGCCGCAAGCAGGATCCCCGCACCGCCGATCGCCACCAGGATCAACAGCAGGTGGGAGAGCTCGTGTTCGACCTCCGTCAGCGGCCGCGCCACCATCACGGCCGCCCCGCCCCCGGCTGCCTGTGTCAGCACGCGCAGCCGGGTCCCTTTGACGGTCCTGTTCGTGAGGATGCTCCCGTGGCCGGCGGCCGCGATCCGGCGGTCGGCCGCTGTCACCGCGATCTGGCCCGAGCCGCCCTGACCGCCAGGCACGAACACGCGCCCGTCCGAGGCGATCAGCTGCACGTAGCCCGAAGCGGCCCCGAACGGCGCTGGGCGCACGCGGCCCGGGAACCGCCCGGAGATGCCCGGCGCGCGGCCCGCGAACGGCCCCGCCGGCGGGCGCCCGCGCGAGGCCAGCTCGTGCAACGGCCTGCTCAGCCCCCGAGCACGGTCGCGGAGCTGCTTGTCGACTTCACCCCGCAGGTCCGAGCCGACCGCGACGTAGAGGCCGATCGCGGCGGCGAGCACGGCCAGCGCCACGCTCAGGCCGGCGACCGCCGCGATCCGCGCGCGCAGTGTCACCCCGCTCAGGGCTCCCGAAGGGAGTAGCCGACCCCCCGCACGGTGTGGATCAGGTTGCGGGCTCCCGCGTCCTCGAGCTTGCGCCGCAGGTAGCCCACATAGACCCGCAGCGCGTTGGACGTCGGGCCGAAGTCATATCCCCAGACCCGCTCGTAGATCAGGGAGTGGGGCAGCACCCGGCGAGGGTTGAGCAGCAGCAGCTCGAGCAGCTGATACTCGGTGCGGGTCAGCTCGACGAGCTGCTCGCCCACCTGCACACCGTGCCGGTCGGAGTCCAGCGTCAGCTCCGCGAACGACAGCGTCTCGCCGGCCGCCTGCGGGTTGGCGCGCCGCAGCAGCGCGCGCAGCCGAGCCTTCAGCTCGCCGAGGTCGAACGGCTTGACCATGTAGTCGTCGGCACCGGCGTCGAGGCCGTCGATGCGGTCGGCCGACGGCCTCGCGGGCGGTCAGCATCAGGATCGGCACGCGATTGCCGAGCATCCTCACGCGCCTGGACACCTCGAGGCCGTCGACGCCGGGCAGCCCCACGTCGAGCACGACCGCGTCCGGCACCGCGCCCGCGATCTGCTCGAGCGCCTGCTCGCCGTCGGCGGACGGGGTGACGTCGTAGCCCGCGAGCGTGAGCGCGCGGCGCAACGCGTCGCGCACCGCTCGGTCATCGTCGACGACCAGGATCCTCACCGCAGGGATTGTTACGTGGCCAGGCGCGCGAGCGCCGCTGCGCGTCCGCTGCAGTCGTAGAGCACGGTGGCGCTGGCGCCGGTCCCCGACGCCGTTGCTGCGCCCCGCGCTGCCGAGCCGGAGGAGACCGTGACCCGCTTGCAGACCTGCTCGGCTGCGGCGATCGCCTTGCGCGAGCCCTGCCTGCTGTCCCCGGGCAGCCCGCGCCCGCCGAAGCCGCCGCCGGCCGCGGTCGCGGTCGAGCTCGCTTCGCCCAGCACCCAGCGGATGTGGCCCTCACGCACCTCTTCGGCCAACCAGGAGACGCTGACGTCGCTCTCGCGTCCGGAGAAGCCGCCGATGCCGGCCACCTCGGCGCCATCGGCGAGGATCGACTCGGCGGCACTGGACTGGCTGCCGACCGCGATCGTGCCGCCGCCGTGGGCCTTGACGTAGTCGAGCACCTCCGTGCTCAGAGCCCCGCCGAAGCCGCCCGGCCCGCCGCCGGCGCTTCGGCCGCGCGCGAGCCCGCCGCCGAAGCCGCCCGCTGGCGGCACGCCGGACGCGCCGCCGGAGCCCGAGCCGAACAGGCGTAGCGTGCCCTGCGCGCCCGCGCCGGGGACCTGCCCCGCGGCGCCGGTCCCCGCGCCGGGAGGCGCAAAGCCGCCGGTGCCTGCGCCCGGCCCGCCGCCCAGGCGACCGAAGCGCGCTGCGCCAGGGCCGCCGAAGCCGCCCGCGGCCTGGACGGTGGCCGGGCCGCCTTCCGGGAAGGTGCCGGTCACCGAGCGCCCGAGCGTGTCGAAGGCCCACACACCCGGCGCGATCAGCAGCATCGCGGTCGCCACGGCCACCGCGGTGATGCGCGCGGAGCGGTTGCGGGCGAGCAGCAGCGCAGCGGCACACAGCACACCGGCCGCGATCAGCAGTGGGGTCAGCCACCGCAGCTGTCCCGTGTAGTCGCCGAGCACGACGAGCTCGCCGATCACGCCGGCCGCCACCGCGAGCGCGGCGGTTGTCCGCGCCGCACGCGTGCCGGAGATCCCGTACGCCACTCCGGCGCCGACCAGCGCGGCGGTGAAGGGCGCCAGCAGCGAGACGTAGTAGGGGTGGAAGATGCCGCTGGCGAAGCTGAACAGGACACCCGTCGTCAGGAACGATCCTCCGACGGCGAGCAACCACCCGGTGCGAGCGTCCGAACGCCGCAGGCGCGTGGCGAGAATGAGGCCGAGGGCGCTGACCGCCGCGAAGGCGAGCAGCCATCCGTCCTGTCCGCCGAGCGCCGAGTTCAGCAGGCGCAGCGGGCCGGGCTGGCCGCCGAACTGGCTGCCGCCGATGCCGCCGGGTCCCCCCGCCTGGCCGTCGACCCGGCCGACGCCGTTGTATTCGAAGATCAGCGAGAGCACGCGGTTGTCGTTCGTGCCCGAGATCCACGGGCGGTCCGCCGCGGGGGTCAGTTCGACCAGCAGCGGCCATGCGCCGCCCACGATCGTCATCGCCGCGCCGCCCGCGAGCAGCTGGCGCAGCGCGTGCAGGCGGCTGCGCCCCGCGGGCGCGATCCAGATCCACGCGGCGGCGATCGCCGGGACGACGACGAGCGCCACGAGCATCTTGGTCTCGAATCCGAGCCCCACGCAGACCCCGGCGAGCACGAGGTCCCGGGTCCGGCCGCTCTCCAGGCCGCGCACCGCGAACCACAGCGCCGCGATCGTGCACAGCACCAGCAGCGCGTCCGGCTGGTTGTAGCGCGAGATCGCGACGGTGATCGGCGTCAGCGCCAGCGCGAGGCCGGCGGCGAAGCCGCCGAGGCGCCCGAAGCGGCGGCGGACGAGGTCGTAGAGCAGCCCGACGCTCGCGATCCCCATCAGCGCTTGCGGCAGCAGCATGCTCAGCGAGCTGAAGCCGAAGACCCGGACGGAGAGCGCCTCGACCCAGAGCGCGAGCGGCGGCTTGTCGACGGTCATCACGCCGCTGGGGTCGAGCGAGGCGAACAGGAAGTCGTGCCAGCTGTGGCTCATCGAGCGCACGGCGGCGCTGTAGTAGGTGTTGGCCCAGTCGTTGCGTGTCAGCGCCCACAGGTCGAGGACGGCGGCGAGCGCCAGCAGGGCCAGCAGCTCCGGGCGGCGGCGTCCCAGCGCCGCCAGCCGCTCACGCAGCCGGGTGCCGGCGGCGCCGAACGTGAAGGGGGGTGCGGGGGCGGCCTCGGCGCCGGCGCTCTGCATGTGCAAGCTCATGGCCGGCAGCATCGCGCGCCGCGGTTGGAGCACCCTTTGCGATTCGTGAGAGTTTCGTAAGCCGCCGGGTCAGTCGATCAAGCGCCGGCCGAGCTGCGAGATGGCGACCCGCCACATGATCACCGCGAACGCGACCAGCACCGCAGCGTGGCCGAGATCGCCGGCGTGCAGGTTCCCGAGCGACGCGTCGCGGACCAGCTGCACGCAGTGGTAGAGCGGGTTGACGTAGGCGACCTCGCGGATGCCGGCCGGCAGCCGGTTGATCGGGAAGAACGTGCCGGCCACCAGGAACATCGGCGTCAGCACCGCGGTGGTGATGTAGTTGAAGTTGTCGATCGTTTTCGCGATCGCCGCCGCTGCGACGCCGAAAGAGCAGAAGCCGAAGCCGGTCACGAAGCCGATCAGCGGTATCAGCAGCATCCCGAATTCCGGTTCCAAGCCGAAGGCGAAGCCCACCAGCAGCGGCGCGAGCCCGTACGCGCCCGCGCGTATCGAGACCCACAGCACCTCCGCCGTGATCAGCTCTTCGACGTCGACCGGCGCCGCGAGGATCGCGTCGTAGGTGCGCTGGAACTGCCAGCGCACGAACGTGTTGAACATGCCCGGGAAGGCGGACGAGAAGAGAACCGCGGTGGCGACGACGCCGGTCGCGACGTAGGCGACGTAGCTGACGTGCCCGATCTGCGGGATGAAGGAACGGATCCCGAGGCCGAACGCGAGCAGGTAGATCGTCGGCTGGACCACCGAGGAGAACGTCGTCGCCTTCCAGTAGCGGCCGAAGATCGACACGTCGCGGCTCATCACCCCCGCCAGCGCTGCCGGTTCGAGGCGCCCGATGCGCCGCACGCCGGCGCCGCGCTCGGACGGGCTCGCCGTCTCCGACGAAGCGCTCATTCGATCTCCTCCCCGGTCAGGGCGACGAACGCATCCTCGAGGTTGGCTGGGCGTCGCACGCCCTCGGGAGCTTCGCCGTCGAGCTCCTCGGCGCGAAGGATCGCCACGGCCGTTCCGCTGCGCCGGCTCGACCAGCCCTTCGCGGCCGCTTCGGCGGAGACCTCCGCGAGCCGCTCCGGCGGCCCGTAGACCTCGAGCACCTGCTCTCCCGCGTGACCCGCCACCAGCTCCTCCGGAGTGCCCCGCGCGATGATCCGCCCGGCCGACATCACCGCGACGGTGTCCGCGAGGCGCTCGGCCTCCTCGATGTAGTGGGTGCTCATCAGCACCGTCACGCCGGACGCGCGCAGACCGTCGATCAGCGACCACAGCTCCTGGCGGATCTGCGGATCAAGCCCGACGGTCGGCTCGTCCAAGAGCACGAGCCTGGGCTCGTGGATCAGGCCGCGCCCGACGAGCAGCCGGCGGCGCATCCCGCCCGAGAGCTCTCGGACGATCGTGTCGGCGCGCGGCAGCAGGTTGGCGATCCGCAAGGCGCGCTCGATCGCCTCCTCGCGTCGCACCCGGGGCACTCGGTAGAGGCGCGCGAAGACGGCCAGGATCTGCCTGCAGGTCAGCTCGACGTCGAGGTTGTCGAGCTGCGGCACGACACCCATCTCCAGGCGCGCCTGCTTGGATTCGCGCGGCAGCTCGTAGCCGAGCACCGAGATCTCGCCGCGGTCTGCGAGGGCCTGCGCCGTGAGCAGCCGCATCGTCGTCGACTTGCCGGCCCCGTTCGGCCCGAGCAGCCCGAAGCACACTCCCGCATCGACCTCCAGGTCGAGCCCGTCGACCGCTCTGATCTCGCCGAAGCTCTTGACGACCCCGCGCAGCGAGATCGCCGCCGTCCCGCGGCGGCTGGTCTCTGCGGCGGCCGTGCTCACGCCGGACACTCTAGGCGGCATGCCATATGGGCTCCTGTCTACGGCCGCGGGCCACGGTTCCGACCGTCGTCCATAGGCTCGCGCGGCTGCCTCGGGCACGCTCAGAACGGTCCGATCACCCAAAGGAGCGAGCGTTGGCGCAGCGAGGCCCACAGATCGTCGCACTCGGCGGAGGAGGCTTCTCGATGGAGCGGGAAAGCTCGCTGCTCGACGACTACATCCTCTCGCTGCTGGACGCGCGACGGCCGCGCGTGTGCTTCCTACCCACCGCCTCGGGTGACGCCGATCACTACGTGGTGCGCTTCTACCGGCGCTTCTCGCCCAGCTGCGAGGCGAGCCACGTGTCGCTGTTCAGGCGCGACCAGGGCACCGGTGGCGTCGAGGACGACCTCGCCACGCACCTCCTCTCGCAAGATCTGATCTACGTCGGCGGGGGCAACGTCGTCAGCATGCTGGGGGCGTGGCGCGCCCACCGGCTCGATGCGATCCTGCGCCGCGCGTGGCGGCGCGGGATCGTTATGTGCGGACCCTCGGCCGGCTCGCTGTGCTGGTTCGCACAGGCGCTCAGCGCCTTCCACGGCGCTCCCCGGCCGGTGCGCGGCCTGGGCCTGCTGCCGTACTCCAACTGCGTGCACTACGACGCCGAGCCAGCCCGCCGGGAGGAGTACCACCGCGCCGTCGCCGAGGGGATGAGCGGTGGCTTCGCGGTCGAGGACGGCGTGGGGCTGCACTTCCGCGGCACCCGCCTCGAGCGAGTCGTGAGCTCGCGGCCCGACGGTCGCGCCTTCATGGTGCAGCGCCGCGGGTCCGCCGTCGGCGAGACCCCCCTCGCGGCGGAGCTGCTCGGCACGGGTGTCGCAAGAACACCGGCGGCGGTTGCGGCGTGAGCGAGCCGGGCGAGCTGGTGGAGCCGTCCGAGCGGACGATCTTCGCGATGGGCGGCGGAGGTTTCACGATGGAGCCCGCCAACCCGCTGCTCGACGACTACGTGCTGTCGCTGGCGGCCTCGCGCGAACCCCGGATACTGTTCCTGCCGACGGCTTCAGGCGACACCACGTCGCAGATCAACGCCTTCAGGGCGCGCTTTCACGGGCGCATGTGCGTGCCCGAGCACCTGTCCCTGTTCCGGCTGCGCGAGACGCGCAAGCCGCTGCCCGAGCTGCTCGCCGAGCAGGACATCCTCTACGTCGGCGGCGGCTCGATGCGCAACATGCTCGCGATCTGGCGCGCCCACCGACTCGAGCAGGCGCTGATCGGGTGCTGGCGGCGCGGCATCGTGCTGGCGGGGCTCAGCGCTGGCGCGATGTGCTGGTTCCAGTGGGGCCTGACACGTTCGAGCGGGCCACCGGAACCGCTGCCCGGGCTCGGACTGATCGAGGGCTCGCTCACCGTCCACGCCGACGGCGAGCCCGAGCGCCTGCCGGTCTGGCTCGCCCACGTGCGCGACGGTGCGCTGCCTGGCGGCTGGGCGCTGGACGACGGCGTGGGCCTGCTGTTCCGCGGCGTTCGCCTCCACCGGGTGGTGAGCTCCCGCCCCGGCGCAGGGGCCCAGCGCGTCGATGCGATCGCGGGGGAGCTGGTGCGGCGGCGGATCGAGCCGGAGCTGCTCGGTGCCGGCACGGGCGATCCGCTCGGCGGCTACGACGAGGCTGTCGAGGAGATGCGTCGCGTCCGGCGCCTCCGCCGCGCCGGCGGCACGAGCCGGGACTGAAGCTCCAGCTGCCGAGCGAGCCACCGAACCGGGGCGATCACCGTCAACATCTCGCCCGAGATCGATACCGCATGTCAGCGCACCTGCTCGTCAGCCCCGACGCCTTCAAGGGCACCCTCACAGCGGCCGAGGTCGCCGGCAGCGATCGCCGCCGGCGCCCGCGCGTCCGCAGCCGAGGCGGATGAGTGCCCGGTCGCCGACGGCGGCGAAGGCACGGTCGAGGTTCTCGCGCTCGCGCTCGGCGCCGAGCCCCGGTCCGCGCACTGCCACGACCCGCTCGGACGCGAGATCGACGCGGGGTGGGCGTGGGTCCCCGGCTCGAGGACCGCGCTGCTGGAGATGGCGTCGGTGTCGGGCCTCGCGCTGCTGGACGCGGCCGAGCGGGACGCAGAGGCTGCCGACAGCGCGGGGACCGGCGAGCTGCTGCTCGCAGCGAGGGACGCGGGAGCGCGCCGGGCGATCCTCGCAATCGGCGGCTCGGCGACGAGCGACGGCGGCGCCGGTGCGCTGCAGGTGCTCGAGCGGGGAGGCGGGCTCGGCCCGATGGAGCTGCTCCTCGCCTGCGACGTGCGCACGCCCTTCGAGCAGGCCGCCGAGGTGTTCGGCCCTCAGAAGGGCGCGGGCCCTGCCGCGGTCCGGCGTCTGACGGCTCGCCTGCACGAGCTTGCCGCGCAGCTGCCGCGCGACCCCCGGGGGGTCGAGATGACGGGCGCCGGCGGCGGTATCGCGGGAGCGCTGTGGAGCGCGCTACCGAGCCGAGACTGTGCGGCGGCGCCGCGCTCGTGCTCGACGCGGTCGGCTTCGCGCAGAGGCTCGTCGCGGCAGACGCCGTCGTCGTCGGCGAGGGATGCCTCGACGACCAGACGCTGCACGGCAAGATCGCCGGCGAGATCCTCGGCCGGGCGGGCGGAAGGCCGGTTCACGCCGTCGTCGGCAGCGTCGGGGGCGACGATCCCGGCTGGGCCGGCTTCGCCTCCGTACGCGTCGCAGGGACTCCCGATCAGCTGCGCGCAGCCGGGGCGGAGATCGCGGCGGCGATGGCCTGCGGCTGAGGCCCCGGCGGGCTTGGAGCCGAGCCCGATCATCTAGGCTCAGCCCATGCCCGCTCCCTCCGGCGAGCAGTTCGAGATCTCCTTCGCGCAGCAGCGCGCGACGGTGGTCGAGGTCGGCGGCGGCGTGCGGCGCTACGTGCGACGGCGAGCGCGACGTGCTCGACCCCTATCCGCTGGAGCAGATGTGCGACGGCGCCCACGGCACCGTGCTCGTCCCCTGGCCGAACCGTCTCGGCGACGGCAGCTACGAGTTCGAGGGCGAGCGTCTGCAGCTCGCGCTCACGGAGCCGGAACAGCGCAACGCGATCCACGGGCTGCTGCGCTGGACGAGCTGGAAGGCGCTGGTGCACGAGCCGGCGCGGGTCGTGGTGGGCGCCCGCGTGCACCCGCAGCCCGGCTACCCGTTCGAGCTCGAGGTGAGCGTCGAGTACTCGCTAGGCGAGGAGGGGCTGGTCGCCGTGACGAGCGCGACCAACGTCGGCGGGCGGCCATGCCCCTACGGTGCGGGGCAGCACCCCTACCTGTCTCCCGGAGATGCGACGGCTCGACGCCTGCACACTCGAGCTGCCGGCCGAGACGGTGATCGAGACCGACCCCGAGCGTGCTCTGCCCACCGGCCGGCGCGCCGTCGACGGCGGGCCGCTCGACTTCCGCACGCCGCGGCCGATCGGCGCGACCGAGATCGACAGCGCCTTCGAAGATCTGCGGCGGGACGGCGACGGCCTCGCGCGCACAAGGCTCTCGGCGCCCGACGGCCACACCGCCGAGCTGTGGGTCGACGAGGCCTATCCCGTGCTCGAGGTGTTCACCGGCGACACGCTCGCTCCCGACCGGCGCCGTCGCGGCCTCGGCCTCGAGCCGATGACGTGCCCGCCCGACGCGTTCCGCAGCGGCGAGCGGCTGATCAGGCTCGAGCCCGGTGAGAGCGCCCGTGCGAGCTGGGGCGTGCGCCTCGCCGGCTGAGGGCCGGCTGCGGCAGGCAGACGCGGGCTGGTAGAAACCACGGCCGTGGGCGCCCCCGCAGATACCGAGCTGCGCTCCCGCCGCGAGTCGATCGTCCGCGAGCACATGGAGTCGGAGAACCACCACGACTTCGACACGACGATCGACACCTTCTCGCATCCCCGTTACGAGCTGGTGGCGACCGGCGAGGTCTACGACGGTGAGCGTGAGGTGCGCGCCTACTACGAGGAGACGCGCCGCGCCTTCCCAGACCAGCGCAACGAGCTGCTATCGCTGCGCCACGCCGACGATGCGGTGATTGTCGAGTTCGATCTGCTCGGCACCCACCGCGGGGCGCTGCGCGGCCTGCCGCCGACCGGCCGCTCGTTCCGCGCCCGGATGACGGCGTTCTTCATCTTCGAGGGCGAGCGGATCGTGTGCGAGCGGGTCTACTTCGACCAGGCGACGATCATGCGCCAGCTCGGCGTGGCCCACGATCCCGCGACGGTCGCGGGACGCATCACAACGCTGCTCAGCCATCCGGTCACTTTCGGCCGGGCACTGATCGCCGCCGTCCGGCGCGGTGGCGCCGGCTGAGCCTCCGGGCGCGGTCGGCGATGCGGCCAGTGCGCCGCTTGGCCGCTACAGCAGGACGATCCTGCTGCCGAAGCCCCATCGACATGCGGAAGGACCCGAACAGCAACGACGCTCGAGGAACAGAGCAGATGGACACCCTCACCGTCGAGCAGACCCCGACGGGCTACTGGACCGTGCAGCGCGGCAGCGTGCAGCTCGCCTTCGCGATGACCCGCGAGGCCGCCGAGCACGAGCTCGAGCTGCTGGAGCGCCTCGGCCGCTGCACCGCGCGGCGCGCCGGCTCGCGCGCCACCGTCTCGGCCGCGTCCTGAGCCACCCCTGACAGAAGCCCTTGCGGCGTCGCTCCGCGGGCGCCGCGAGACCGGGCGCCGTCCGAGCCGCAACCGCTTCGGGTCGCCGTCGTGGCGCGGCGTCGCACGCGCACACGCCGCGCATCTCCCTCCGCCACGCCGCGCGAGAGCGAGCGACCCACGCGCACCTACCTCCGCCGCGCCGCGCACCTAGCTCCGTCGCGCCGCGCCGCGCACCTACCTCCGCCGCGCCGCGCACCTAGCTCCGTCGCGCCGCGCCGCGCACCTACCTCCGCCGCGCCGCGCGTGAGCGACGGATACGCGCGAACAACCGTCCAGATCGCGCACCCGACCGTACAGGCCGGGCACTGTCGTCCGAAAAAGACGACAAGAAGCTGCCCGAAACGGGCAGGCCCCAGGAACCGGACCAGATCGACCCCTGCACCCCCGATGCCAGCCACCAGCCACCCCTCCACCGCTGGGACGCCTCACACACCGGGCGCCGCTGTCGTCGTCGATCTGCGGGAGCAGCGCCGGACGGTCGAGGAGGTGCTCCGCTGCGTCTCCTCCGGCTACATGTCCGGCGGCTGCTCCTGCACGCGCACGATCGCCGCGTCCGCCGCAACGGCGGCCTGGTCCGCCGAGCGGACCCGCGGGAGCGCCAGCCGCTTCTTCCACTTCGCGTGGAAGGGCGAGGTGTGGCTCGGCTTCGGCCTCGAGGACGGATCCATCCGGGGCGTCTATTGCCAGCGGCACCGTGCCGAGCGCGAGGCGCGCTCCTCCGGCTGCGAGGCCCAGCACTACGCTCCCGCAGCGGCTGCCGGCGCCTGAGCGCCAGCCGCCGCTCACTTCGCCGGAGCCGCTCCGTAGCCGAGCAGCGTGAAGTTCTCCAGCGCCGCCCCGAGCCCCTGCTCGGCCGCGTCGACCTCGCTGCGGGCCGCTTCGTAGGAGGAGAGGCTTTCGGCGGTCGCGGCGTAAGAGAGGGCCGTGTAGGCGCGGGAGTCCTGCCGCAGCGCTTCCGCGAGCCTTCCGTCCGCGGGCGCCGCCGGCGGTGGCGCCTGAAGGCTTCCGATCGAGGCGGCGGCCGCGGAGAGCTTCGACGACAGACCCGCCGCGAGTTCGGAGACCAGCGATGGCGACGCGCTCACGGCCATCTGCGTTCTAGCCGCGCGGCGGGCCTTCTGAATCGCGCCGACGGCGGCCGAGAGCTGGCGCGCGTAGACCGGTTCCGGTGTCAGGTTCGGCGCCTGGGGACCGATCGGGGTGACCGCGGCGACCGTCCGCTCACAGCTCTGGCCGGTCGTCGTGAGCCGCTCGCGTGCGTAGCATACGAGCAGCCGCGCGCCGCCTGAGACCGCCGGGATCGCGTAGATGTCGAGTGCTCCCGCGTAACCGCGTGGCACCACGTCGCTGTAGCGCAGGGCCTGGGTCGCGGTGAGGTCGACGACTTCCGTGCGGGGCGGCAGCGACAGCCGCGCGAGCAGGCCCGCCGGCAGGGGCGCCGGCGAGCTGGCCGGGACGGTCCCCACCAGCAGCCCTTCGGCACGGTCGACCGCCGGGGAGACGGCGGCTGCTTCGTCCAGCGAGAGCCCCGGGATCGCGGGCGCGGCGGCCGGGCTCCACGCGTCCGGATATTCCACGAGCAGCCCCGCCTTCGTGAGCGACCGCGCCGCGCTCGGCAGCTCCGCGGCGGCGCTCGAGGAGGAGCCCTCGTGGTGTCCGCTGACCAGATACCCGCACACCGCCGCGACCACCAGGGCGAGGGCGAGCAGCGGATAGAACATCCGTACGGGCGCTTCCTCCATCAGTCGGAGCTTTCGAAGCTGGTTCCGGACCCGGAGGAGCCCGACCCGCCGCCGTGGGAGCTCGGCGCGGGCTTCGCGGGCGCCGGAGCGGTGTGTTCGACGGGCGCCGGAGCGGTGTGTTCGACGGGCGCCGGAGCGGTGTTTTCGACAGGCGCCGGAGCGCTCGTCGTGGGCGTGATCGTCGCCGGCGTGGTCACGCTCGGTGACGTCGCCGTCGTCCCGCCGGTGACCGGAGGGACGAATTCGCGCGCGGCGGGGGCCCGCCGTGGCGGCGGCGCATGCAGGGCTCCGGTCTCGAGCGGGGGCACCGTTTCCAGCGATGCCGCCACCGGCGTCGCGACCGGGGCCAGGCTCGGCAGGGGACGTTCGGTGAGTGCCGGTGTCGCCTTCGTGCGGCCGGCCAGCAGTCCGATGCCGAAGGCGGCGGCGATCGGCAGCAGCATCAGCAGCACGCGCCGCCACTCCAGGCGCCGCTCGACCGGGAGGCGGCGTCGCGCGACCAGCTGCCTGCGCTCGACCGGCCGCGTGCTCATCAGGCCGGGCACCGCTGCGGGCTGCCGCCGGGGGTGAGGCAGAGGTCCTGCCGGGTCGGGAGCCCGCCGCGGTGCGGGATCAGGCGTGTCAGCTTCCCGATCTCGCCGGCTTTGCTGACACGGACTTCGAGGAAGGAGCCGGCCGGGATCGCACGGGCGAAGCGGGGGAACGACAGCAGCACGCTAGCTCGGCCTCCTCGCGCGGCGGTGGCGACGCGGCTCACCGACTTCGCGCGGCCTTTCGGACCCCGGATCCGCACCGTTACTGTCGCCGCCACGGGCGCGTTGACTGTCAGCACACTCAGCCTGATCCCGGTGCGTGTCTCCCTGCCTGCGATGCGCACGATCGGGAATGGTTCCATCAGGCTAGCGGGGCTGTGGCGAACCTGGATCGTCTCGCTGACCTGGCTCGAGGCGCCGGCGGCGTCCGTGACCTGAAGCCGCACGACGTGCGGGCCGACGGAGTCGAACGTCGTGGTCATCGAGGCAGTTCCCTGGTGCAGCGGTCCTCCGGGCGCGAGCGCCCACGAGAACTGAACGAGGGGCGAGGAGGGATCGCTCGAGCTCGAGACCAGCGTCACAGGTTCCCCGACCTGCGGGTCGCTCGGGAACCACGCGAACGACGCGTGCGGCGCCGGCGGTGGCGCCGGCGCGGTCACCGCGATCTGCACAGGAGCGCTCGTCCCGACGTTGCCGGCGGTGTCGGATTGCTGCGCGACGAGCGTGTAGCTTCCGGGCGAGAGGCCGGGGATGCTCGCGGACCAGGCGCCGCCCCGCGCCTGCACCTCGACTGCCTCGACCAGGTTCTGCGCGGCGGGGTTGCCAGAGAAGATCTCCAGGCTGATGGCAGGCTCGTCCCCTTCGGCGGTGCCGGCTGAGCCGCTCGCAGCGAAAGCGCCGGCGATCGGGCTCCCGGAGGCCGGCGTCGAGATCGCGGGGTGCGGGGGCGTGCGGTCGACCCGGAAGCTGACGGGAGCGCTTTCCAGCGCCGGTTCGCCAGGCCAACGCTGCTCGCTGGCCTGCAGCGTGTACGTCCCGTCGGTCAGCGGTTCGGGAGGCGCAAGGTACCAGGAGGTTTCGGGCCAGACCTTGGTTTCCGTCTCGAGCGGCGGGAGTTCGGGATCGGAGTCGTCGCGGATCGTCACGACGATCGGTGAGTAGAACGGGATTTCTTCTGCGGCGAGTTCGGTGACTCCGGAGATCAGCGGCGTCGCTTCGCCGGTAACACCTCCGTCCGCGGGCGAGGTGATGCTGATCGACGGTGCGGCCGCGCTCGCCGTCGAGCAGGCGATCGCGGTCGCGACGAGACACAGCCCCGCCGGCACGGCGCGACGCAGCGCAGTTCGCCGAGCACGATCACACCTCATCGCGGACACTCGACCGGCGCGGCGGACATCGCTTCCACGCACGCGTCGGCTCGCTTCGGCAACTTGCCACGCCGGACCTGGAAGCTCGTGAACTTGCCGACGAGTCCGGGGGCGTAGATGCGGATCTGCAGGGTCACCCCGGCCGGGAGGCGGCGCTCGAAGCCCGGGAAGGTCAGCCCCGCGACGGCGGGCTTCGCGTGCCCGCCCGGCTTCCGCGCGGTGCGCGTCTGTGTCTTGGCGGGACAGCCGTGACCCGAGCAACTGACCCGCACGAACGTCCCCGCGGGCGCCTGCACCGAAAGGAGAGTGAGCCGCACGCTTCCATGCGAGCGCGTCGTCAGGATCCGGACGGACGGGAACGGGCTCATCAGCGGATAGGTGACGTGAATCGTCTGGCTGCTCACGCTCGTCCGGCCCGCTGCGTCGTTCACGCGCAGCTGCACCGTGTGGCTCCCAGGCGTGGAGAACTTCGTCGTCAGCGACTCGCCGCCGGTGGCGAACGCGCCTGCGGTGTTCCAGGCGTAGCCGGTCAGGGGGCTCGCAGGGTCCGTGGAGCTCGAGACGAGCGTCACGGGTTCGTCGGTGTGAGGGTGGCTGGGCGAGAAGGTGAAGGCGGCGGCGGGGCCCGGCGGTGACGTCGCTCCGCCAACCGTGAACGGCACTGCGGCGCTGGTTCCGACGTTGCCTGCTTCGTCGCTCTGCTGCGCTCTGATCGTGTAGCTGCCCGGCGCGAGGCCGGCGAAAGGCGCCGACCACCGCCCGCCCGAGCTGGTGACGGCCACTTCCTGCACCGTCGAGGAGCCGGCGAGGATCTTGACGCTCACCTGCGGGCGGTCGTGGGGAGCGGTCCCGGCAGCGCCTTCCGCGGTCAGGCTGCCGCCGCTCAGCTCCGCCCCCGGCCGCGGCGATGTGAGCGAGACGGCGGGAGCGTTCGTGTCGATCGTGAAGCAGGCCGCCTTGGTTGATGCTCCCGACTGATAGGCGATCGCGGCGTAGGAGCCGTCCGGCAGCGCGGGCGACGCCGGACCGGTGTTCCAGGCGCCGTTGCCGTGCGCGGCGATGGCCGTGGCCAGCGCCGTTCCGGACTGTTCGCAGGCCGCTCCCTGCGTGTGCGGGTAGACGCTCACTTCGACCGCGCCACTGCCGTTGGAGCTGCCGCTGAAGCCGGGGGTCGGGCTGTCGATCTGCGCGGGCGGCGCGCCCAGCGCAAGCGTCGGCAGACCGGGGTCGATCGAGAAGGTGTCGGATTTGCTGACGCCTTCTCCGTTGCCGATACCGCTGCTCTGACGGGCGATCGCCGTGTAGGTGCCGGCCCGCGCTTCCAGCGCCGTGATCGCCTTGCTGGCCCACGTCCACTTCCCGGCTTCGGCTTCGGTCGCGGTGGCGTGCACGGTCCTGAGCGTCGATCCGCTCGTGGCCTTCCCGGCGTATACCGAGACCGTCACTTCGCCTGCTTCGGTCGTTGTCCCGCTGAACGAGGGGCTGAGGTCGTTGGAGGATGCGGCGATCTGTTCGAGTGTCACGCCCGGCGGGTTGGTGTCGACCGTGAACGAGATCTCACCGCTGCGCCCTTCGGGGTTCCCGAGGCTGTCGGCCTCGGTGGCGTAGGCCGCGTAGTGATGTTCGCCCGGTTCGAGCGTCGGCGAGACCGCCCCGGTGGTCCATCTGCCGCCCGAGGGCCTGGCTTCTGCGGTCGCGACCTGATGTTCGGCTTCCATCACGTGCACGATCACCGCTTCGGGCTTCGGATCGGAGCTGGTGACGGTCCCGGTGAAGCTCGGCGAGCGGTTGTTCGAGATCGCCGGCAGCGCGTTGATCCCCAGGCCCGGCGAGGTGCTGTCGATGACCATGGGCCATTCTTCGCTGCGCCCGGGCGGGTTCCCGATCGCGCTCGCCTCCGTCGCGTAGACCTTGTATTCGCGCCGCGGCGAGCCGCTCAGGGCGGGCGTGACGGGACCGATGCTCCACGACCCCGCGGCGGCTGCGCCTTCGTAGTGCGCGACTTCCGTCGTCCCTTCGAGCACATGGACCGTCACGGTGGAGGCTTCGCCCGCGGTTCCCGTGAAGGTCGGGCTCGTCTGCCTGGATGGGCTCGCGGGTTTCGTGAGCGTGACGGTCGGGGCGCTGGTGTCGACTTCGAATTCGAGCGCGCTGCTGTAGCCCGCGCCGTTGCCGATCGAGCTGTCCTGCACGGCTCTGGCCGTGTAGGCACCCGGCGCCAGCGCGGGCGAGGCAGGCCCGGAGGACCAGGCGCCGCCGGTGCCGTTCGCGGTCGCTTTCGACACCGGGCTGCCGGTGGTCGAGCCGCCCTTGAAGATTTCGACGGTCACGGTCGTGGTTTCGCTGGCCGTGCCGCTGAAGGACGGGGTCGTGTCGTTGGAGCGTCTGGCCGGCTGGTTGAGTTCGACTTTGGGGGCGCTCGTGTCCACTTCGAAGGTGCGTGCTTCGCTCGTGCCCGGGCCGTTGCCGATCGAGCTGTTCTCGACCGCCTGGGCGGTGTAGGTCCCGGAGGTGAGCACCGGCGAGGCCGCCGCGGACGTCCACGAGCCGCCGACGGGCGCGCCGGCGTTCGCCGTCGCCACGGGCGTTCCGCCTGCGACCGCGCCTCTGTAGATGTTCACGGTCACCGGCGTCGTATCCGTGGCGGTTCCGCTGAACGTGGGTGCCGTGTCGCCGGAGCGTTTGGCCGGCGCGTTGAGCCTGACTTCCGGCGGCGCGGTTTCGACCGTGAAGCTGATCGGGGCGCTTTCTCCCGCCCTGTCGTCTTCGAGCGAGCTTTCCTGCACCGCGACGGCGGTGTACGAGCCGCTGGTGAGCGCTCTGGAGAGGCTTCCGGAAACCCATTTCCCGCCCGAGGGCGAGCCCGATGTGGCGGAGGCGACTTCCTGCTTGCCGCTGTCGTAAACGTGGACGACGACCGCCGTGTGGTCGCTCGCGGTCCCGCTGAACGAGGGTTTCGTGTTGTTCGAGTACGCCGCGACGGGATTGAGCGAGACCGACGGCGGGTTCGTGTTGACGACGAAGGTCACTTCGTTGCTGCGGCCCGGCGGGTTGCCGAGTGAGCTGTTCTGCACGGCGACCGCGGTGTACGTCCCGTTGCCGAGCGCGGGCGAGGCGTGGCCGGAGGTCCAGCTGCCTCCCGTGCCGGCGGCCGACGCACTCGCGGCCGGCGTGCCGGAGGCCGAGCCGCCCGGGTAGATCAACACCGAGACCGGCGTGGTGTCGCCGGCCGTGCCGGTGAAGCTCGGCGTCGTGTTACCGGATTCGGGGTCGACCGAGCTCGCGTTCAGTGTCACGTGCGGTGGCGCCGTGACGATCCTGAAGTGGATCGGTTCGCTGTAGCCGGGACCGTTGCCGAGCGAGCTGTACTGACGGGCGATCGCCGTGTATTCGCCTTCGTCCAGCGGGGGGCTCGCGCCGCCGGAGCTCCACTCGCCGCCGTTGCCGCCCGCGCTCGCCGCGGCCACCGGCGAGCCGCCCGCCGAGGAGCCTCTGTAGATGAGCACTTCGACTTCGGTGTGATCGCTCGCGAAGCCACTGAAGCTCGGCGCCGTTTCCTTGCTCGGCGTCGTCACCGGGTTCAGCGTCACGTTCGGCACCGCCGTGATTACCTGAAAGTGGATTTCCCCGCTGTGCCCTTCGTTGCCGAGCGAGTTCGCCTGCATCGCCACGGCCGTGTAGGAGCCTTCGCTGAGCGCCGAGGACGTCGGCCCGGAGCTCCAGGCCCCGCCGGTCCCGCTCGCGTGGGCGCTCGTGACGGGACTCCCCTGCGCGGAGCCGCCTTTGAACACGTACACCGTCACGCCGGTCGTATCGCTGGCGGTGCCGCGGAACGAGGGGTTCCTTTCGCCGGTGGGCGAAGCGATTTCTTCGAGCGTCACAGCGGGCGGTTCGGCTTCGACCGTGAACGTGCGCTGTTCGCTAGCGCCCGGGCCGTCCCCGAATTCGCTTTCCTGTTCGGCGACCGCGGTGTAGGTCCCGTCCGCCAGCGCGGGCGTGGCGCGTTCCGAGCTCCAGCCGCCGCCGGTGCCGTTGGCGAGCGCCACGGCGTAGACGGTGCCGCCGACGTGCCCGGCGGCGTAGACGTGCACGATCACTTGGCTTGCTTCGCTCGCGGTCCCCGAGAAGGACGGCGTCGAGTCTCCCGTCGGCGAGCTCACGGGGTTCAGCGTCACCTGCGGCGTCGCGGCGTGAACCACGAAGGTTCGTTCCTGGCTGAAGCCGGTGCCGTTTTCCCATTCGCTTTCCTGTTCGGCGCGCGCTGTGTACGTGCCGTCCGGCAGCGACCGGTTCACGACGCCCGAGGTCCAACTGCCGCCGGTGCCGCTCGCCTGCGCTTCCGCATAGGGCGTCCCGCCGGCGTGCGTGCCGGCGTAAACGTCGACGGTCACCGGCTTCTGTTCGCTGGCGGATCCGCTGAATGAGGGGGTGGAGTCACTCGTCGGCGAGGAGACGGTGTCGAGCGAGACCTGCGGTTTCGAGGCGTGCACGGAGAAGGGGACGAAGCCGCTGTTGCCCGTCGTGCCGAAGATCAATTCAGTCTGTTCGGCGATCACTTCGTGGGCGCCGTCTTCCAGTTCGATCGGCGTCTGCACCGACCAGTGGCCGGTGAGCGGTTCCGGCTGGGCCTTGAAGCTCGGGAGCGGCGAGCCCTGCTGCAAGATGGTCACTGTGATTTCGTCGACGGAGTCGCTGCTTGTTCCGCTTATTTCGGGGGTCCGATCGTTCGTCCAGCTGCCCGCCGCCGGCGAATCGATCGTGATCGCCGGTTCTGCCAGCGCCGAAGCGGCAGGGACGAGCAGCACCGCGACCAGCGCCGCCAGCGCGAGCGCGAGCGCGAGCACCCTTCGAATCGTCCTGCACGGCCTCGGCGAGAACGCGCCGTCGGTCATCCTGTCTCCCAACCGTTACCGGAAGGCCGTGACACCTCCGGGTGCCCCCCTCGAGCCTTGCGTCGGCTTTTCCGCCTATGAGGATGATAAAGGAGGTTTCCATATCCCGCAAATGGCCTATGGCGTCCGCACGCTGACACTCGGGCCGGCGGTCCACCGCCCGAAATCTGCTGCACGGACGCGGTTCGATCGCGCCGACCACGCCGGGAACGCGAGCGCGCGCGGCGTTCAGCCCGTGGTGGCCGACTCGGCTCCGAAGAAGTCGGGCACGCCCGCTCGTACCGGGTAGCGCGTCCCACAGCCTGTGCAGCGCAAGGCGGCGTCCTCCTGCTGGAGGGCCTCGCGGCAACTCGGACAGCGCCATTCGGGGCTCGGCGGCCCCTCTGCGGTGAGCCCCGGCACAGTGATCAGCCAGTCGCGGTTGCGAAGCGGCTTGAACCGGTGCGTCGGCCCTCCGAGACGCTGCGAGACCGCGTGGTCGAGGCCGTAGAAGGCGTCGCGCAGGCCCCCGGGCAGGTAGCGGCCGAAGCCCACGATCAGCGCCAGCGTGCCGTTGCAGCGGAAGCTGCCGTACTCGGCGTCCGCGCCGAACAGCGCGCGGACGGTCGCCGGATCGAAGTTGTTGACGTGGCCCTCGTCGTGCAGCGCGAAATCGGGCTCGTGTTCGTCGGCGGTCTGGCTGATCGGCGTCGTCACCAGCACTGTGCCCTTGGAGACGCGGCGCATCTCGGCGATCATCAGATCGGGGTCGAGCACGTGCTCGATCACCTCGGTCGAGACGACGAGGTCGAACGCGCCGTCGGCGAACGGCAGCTTCGTCGCCTCGGCCGCCGCGACCGGCAGCCCGTATTCGCTGTGCGCCTTCGCCAGCGCGGTCTCCGAGAGGTCCACGCCCCACCCTTCGGCTCCGTAGCGGTCGTGGATCGCGTTGATGAAGTACCCCTCCGCGCAGCCGACGTCGAGGACGCTCTTGAACTCGAGCTTGTCGAGCGCGCCGAACAGCGCGCGCCGGCGGATGTAGTGACGGAACGCGCTCGGCGTGTAGGCACCGTGCGGATGGTGGTCGTGCTCCGAGCGGATCGTGTTTTCGGCCTCGCGGACAGCCTTCGCGTAGTCCTCGCGCGAGAGCAGGTCGCGATCGTCGGGCACGGGCGCAGCGTACCGGAGGTCGCGGGCACCTCCGCGGATGTCCGAGCCGGTTCCCGCGGCAGGCGTGACTGTCGGCGGCGCGGCGCGCCCGAGCGCGCCGGCCGTGACACCGCTACGGAGGGGGAGGGATTCGAACCCTCGTCAGAGGTTTAACCCCTGAAACGGTTTTCGAGACCGCCGCATTCAACCGCTCTGCCACCCCTCCTGGGGCGCCCCAAGGCTAGATGATCCAAGCGGCAGGCCAGGCCGCGGGGCACGGTCCCGGCTCCGTCGCGGGCGAGCCGCCGTCAGCGTTCGGCGCTGCCGTGCAGAATCGCCTACGGGCGCGGCCGCGCTGGCGCTCGCCGCGCCGGCGCACGCTTCGCCGTGGCGGCCCCCTGTGCGGCCTTCAGCGCCCACATCAGGTTCGACAGGGCTTCGTGGGAGGTCTGCAGCATGTTCGGGAGATCCGCCGCGCTCGTCGCTCCCTTGGGGAGCATCCCGATCTCCAGGTGGGGAGCGGAGGAGATGCCGACCCGGCCGCAGCCGACCTCGGCGATCGGCTGGCCGGCGAGGACCTTCGCGCCGACCGGGACGAGGTCCGGGCCGGCGTGGCCGTAGTACACGTAGCGCCCGACATCGGGGCCGGCTTCGACGAACAGCACCGGCGCCCACGGGCCGAAGCCTTCGAGGCCCTCGTGGACGATCGTGCCCGAGGCGACGGCGAGCTCGACGAGGTGCGCCCCGCACTGGTCCTCGCTCCCGCCGAGGTCGACGCCCTGGTCCAGCGACCACCAGCCGCGGGGTGCCACGTGCGAGAGCGGGTACAGCGGGAAGACCCAGCCTTTCGCGCCCATCGGGTATGGGCTCGTCGTGAACACCGGCCCGGCGGGCGGGGGCGCGGTCGGCAGCGCCCCGCCCGCGGCGGCGGGGCTCGTCGCCTCCGGCGCGGGGGTGCCGGCGCCGGGCGCGACCGTGCCGCCGATTTCGACCGCCGCCGCCGGTCCCGCTGCGAGCACCGCGATCAGTGCGAACGCGAGCACGGCGAGCGCAAGTATCAGGGGGCGCCTGCGCGGGCGCCGAGCTCCAAGCATCTGCCTCTCGTCGTCGGCCTACGGGGTTAGCTGACGGGCTGGCGGGCCTTCCGCCTCCCGCGGTTCCACCGCGGGATTCGCCCCTGCAACTCGGTTCCCCCGCTCCCGGGCACGGCCCGGGACTCGGCGAGCGCAGCCTAACGGATGCGCAGGCGGCCCGCCGCTCAGCGCCGGGCCGCGAAGAACGCGCTCAGCAGCGCCCCGCACTCCTCGGCGAGCAGCCCGCCGGCGACCTCGGGCCGGTGGTTGAGGCGGGCCTCGCCGAGCACGTCGAGGACGCTGCCGCACGCCCCCGCCTTGGGATCGCGCGCCCCGTAGACGACGCGCGGCAGGCGCGCCAGCACCAGCGCCCCCGCGCACATCGCGCACGGCTCGAGCGTCACGTAGAGGACCGCGTCGAGCACCCGCCAGCTCCCGTCGAGCCGGGCCGCCTCGCGCAGCGCGAGGACCTCGGCGTGGGCGGTCGGGTCGGCCCGCAGCTCGCGCTCGTTGTGCGCCTCGGCGAGGACGTCGCCGTCGCGGACCACGACCGCACCGATCGGCACGTCGTCGTGTTCGAGTGCACGCTCGGCCTCACGCAGCGCGAGCCGCATGAAGTACTCGTCGCGTGGGAAGAACCGCTCGATCAACGGAGTAGCCCGCACCGCCTGCGAAGGTCCCTACCTACCGCGAGACCGCGCAGGCACATCATCATCATCTCAAGGCACATGCGCATCAGGATCACAGCTCGAGCAGCCGGCCTCCGCCGCGTGCGACTCCTCGCCGCGCTCGCGCCGGCGCTCGTGCTCGCCGCGCCCGCCACCGGCGCCCGCGCAGCCGTGCCCCCGATCCGCCGCATCGTCGTCGGTTACCGCCGGGCGCCGCGCGCGGCGGTCGCCTCCGTCGCCGGGGCCGAAGCCGCGACTCCCACGGCCGTGCTCGCCGTGGCGCGCGGCGAGAGCGTGGCGGGTGCGCTGCGCCGCGCGCGGATGCGGCGAGGCGTCGCCTGGGCGGTGCCCGACTACGTCGCGCACGCTTCCGAGCACATTCGTGCCCGACGACGAGGGCGCCACGCAGACGCCCGGGGGCTGGCAGGAACTGCAGTGGAACTTCGTCGGTCCGTTCGGCGTCGACGCGCCGCAGGCATGGGCCAACGTCGCCGCCGACGGCGCGCCGGGCGGCCAAGGGCGTCGTCGTCGCCGTCCTCGACACCGGGGTCGCCTATGCCGACCGCGGCCGTTTCCGCATCTCGCCGGACTTCGGCCGCTGGCAGTTCGTCAAAGGCTAGGACTTCGTCGGCCGCGACCCCTACCCGAACGACCGCAACGGACACGGCACCTTCGTCGCCGGCACGATCGCCGAGGAGACCGACAACACCCTCGGTCTCACCGGCCTCGCCTACGGCGCGCGGATCATGCCCGTGCGCGTGCTCGACACGGAGGGCGAAGGCGAAGCGTCGACGATCGCCGAAGGCGTGCGCTTCGCGGTCAAGCACGGCGCGCAGGTGATCAACCTCAGCCTCGAGTTCTCGCCCGGCGTGACTGCGTCCGACATCCCCGAGCTGATCGAAGCGCTGCGCTACGCCCACCGCCACGACGTGCTCGTGGTCGCCGCGGCCGGCAACGAGGGCCACTCCGCGATCGCCTACCCCGCTCGCGCGCCGGACGTGGTCTCGGTCGGCGCGACGACCGAACACGGCTGCCTCGCCGCCTACTCCAACGACGGCAGCGGGCTGACGCTGGTCGCGCCCGGGCGGCGGGCCCGACGCGGATCTGCCGGGCGACCCCAACTGCGATCCCGAACGGCCGGGGCGCGACATCTACCAGGTGACCTTCACCGGCGCCTCGGTGCAGCGCTTCGGCCTGCCCTGGCGGCTACGAAGGCACCTCGATGGCGACTCCGCATGTCGCGGCGACCGCCGCGCTCGTGATCGCCAGCGGCGTGCTCGGGCCGCCACCCGACGCCCGCCCAGCTGACGGCGCGGCTGCGAGCGACGGCGCGCAAGCTCGGCGGCGGCGGCGACGAACGCCTGTACGGCGCCGGGCTGCTCGACGCGGCGGCCGCGACCGCGCCCGGCGGGCCCGGTGCCATGGCCAAGGGCTGATGGTCGGCTCCGGCAGTGCCGGTCGCGAGGCGATGAGCAGCGAGCCCGGTCGAGCGCTGCGACATCGCCGTCGTCGGCGGCGGCATCGTCGGCCTCGCGGTCGCCCGCGAGCTCGGCCGGCGCAAAGCCGGCGCGACGGTGTGCGTGCTCGAGCGCGAGCCGGAGATCGGCGCTCACCAGACCGGCCACAACTCCGGCGTGATCCACGCCGGCGTCTACTACGTGCCCGGATCGCTCAAGGCGCGGCTGTGCGTCGAGGGGGCGCGCGAGATGTATCGCTACTGCGAGCAGCGCGGGATCGCCAGCGAGCGCTGCGGCAAGGTGATCGTCGCCACCGAGCGCTCGGAGCTCGAGCGCCTCGACGAGCTCGAGCGCCGCGGCCGCGCCAACGGCGTGGCCGGCCTGCGGCGCATCGACGCCGAGGAGATCGCCGAGCTCGAGCCGCACGCCCGCGGCATCGCCGGCCTGCACTCCCCCGCCACCGGGATCGCCGACTTCGCCGCTGTCGCGCGCGCCTACGCCGGCGACGTCGCAGGCGGCCGGCGGCGTCGATCGCGACGGGCTGCGAGGTGCCGCGCGGTCTCCGTGCACGGTCGCGCGCTGCGGCTGTCTCACTCGCGCGGGGTGACCGAGGCCGCCAACGTGGTGTTCTGCGCGGGCGCCTGGTCGGATCGCCTCGCGGTGGCGGCGGGCGCCGACCCCGATCCTCGCATCGTGCCGTTCCGCGGCGCGTACCTGCGACTGCGCGCCGAGCGGCGCCACCTCGTCGAGTCGCTGATCTACCCGGTCCCCGACCCCTCGCTGCCGTTCCTCGGCGTGCACCTGACGAAGCACATCGACGGCGAGGTGCTCGTCGGGCCCACTGCGCTGATCGCCGGCGCGCGCGACGCGTACCGGCTCGGCCGCATGAGGCGCCGCGACGTGATCGACACGCTCGCGTGGCCCGGCACCTGGCGGATGCTGGCGCGGT
The DNA here is from genome assembly GCA_963703205.1 of uncultured Solirubrobacteraceae bacterium. Lineage (GTDB taxonomy): Bacteria > Actinomycetota > Thermoleophilia > Solirubrobacterales > Solirubrobacteraceae > Palsa-744. The sequence continues at coordinate 3,257,326 of OY969799.1, read as the reverse complement.
GGTGGCGGACCGGCGTGACCGAACTGCGCTATGCCGCCGTGCGCAGCGCCTTCGTCCGGGCCGCCGCGCGTTACGTGCCGGAGCTGCAGGCCGAGGACGTCGAGCCCGCGTTCGCCGGCGTGCGCGCGCAGGCGCTCGCGCGCGACGGCAAGCTCGTCGACGACTTCGTCTTCTCCCACACCGAGCGCGCACTGCACGTCCGCAACGCGCCGTCGCCGGCGGCGACCTCCTCGCTTGCGATCGGCCGCTACGTCGCGGACGAGGCTGAGAAGACGTTCGGCTAGGAGGCCGCCGAGGCAGCGAGCCGCGCCAGCGCGTCCGGCACGCCCTCGCGCGCGGTCGGGAAGCGCGGGCTCCAGCCGAGCTCCTCCTTGATCCGCGCGTTCGAGGAGCGTGCCGAGCGCACCACCGCGGCGACGGCGTTGCGGCCCGCCGCGAGCCGCGCCAGGCCGATCGGGATCCGGCGCGGCGGCCCGACGCCGAGGCCCTTCGCGGTCAGAGCCATGAAGTCGTAGAACGTGACCGGCTCGTCGTCGGCGACGTGGTAGGTCCTGCCCGTCGCCCGCTCGGAGCCGGCGGCGAGCAGGATCGCGCTCGCCACGTCCTCGACGTGGACCACGTCCCAGAGGTTCTCACCGCTGCCGATCACCGCGAAGCGCCCGGGCGCGCGCAGCCGCGGCACGAGCTCCTGCGCATACCAGCCGCCCGGCCCGTAGACGTGCGAGGGACGGATCACCGCGATCGGCAGGCCGGAGGCCCGCAGCATCGCCTCGCACTCCTGCTTGGAGCGGCCGTAGGGCGTCTGCACCGGCAGCGGCTCCTCCTCGGTCAGCAGCCGGCCGCCGGCCTCGCCCGTGACCACCGTCGAGGAGAAGATCACCCGCGGCCCGCGCGCGGGGTCATCGCCCGCCAGCGCCAGGCAGGCCTCCAGCAGCCGCCGGGTGCCGTCGACGTTGACGGCGCGGACCTTCGCCGCGCTGCGCTGCGAGGCGATCTCGGCCGCCAGGTGGACGACGCACTGAGGCGCCGCCGCCTCCAGCGCCGCGGTCATCTCGCCGCCGGCCAGATCGCCCGCCACGGGCTGCGTCCCGGCGGGCTCCGAGCCCGGCCGGCGCACCAGCGCCGAGACGTCGTGGCCCTCGGCCAGCAGACGCCTGCACACGACGCCGCCGATGAAGCCGCTCGCTCCGGTGACGAGGACGCGCATCGCGGCGAGCCTACATCCCCGCCGCGGCGGCGATCACGCCGGCGATCTCCGCGCGGAAGCGCTCGCGTGAGAAGCTGCGAGCGTTGTCTCGCACCGCCGTCTCGTCGAGCGCCATCCGCTCGAAGCGCTCGATCGCGGCCGCCAGCGACCGCTCGGACTGCTCGTCGAACAACGCTCCCGTCACCCCATCGCGAACCGTCTCCAGCGCGCCGCCGACGCCGTAGGCGATGACCGGCACCCCGGCCGCCTGTGCCTCGACGGGCACGATCCCGAAGTCCTCCTCCCCGGGGAAGAGGAGCGCGCGTGCGCCTGTCATGAGGCGGTCGCGCTCTCCGTCGGAGACCTTGCCGAGGAACTCGACCGGCCCGCCGGCAGCGGCGGCGGCCTGCACGTCCTGCAGCGCCCGGCCGTCCCCCGCCACCTTCAGCGGCCGTCCCAGCTGCGAGCACGCCGCGACGGCGAGGTCCACCCGCTTGTAAGGCACGACGCGCCCGAACGCCAGGTAGTAGTCACCGGGCCGGCGCTCGAGGCCGAGGAAGTGCTCGACGTGAACGGGCGGGTGCACGATCTCGCTCGGCGCGCCCGTAGTAGCGGCGGATCCGGTCCGCGACGTAGGCCGAGTTCGCGACGAACACGTCCGGTCCCGCGGCCCCCGCGAGATCCTGGCGGCGCAGCCGCGCCAGCAGCGGCGGCAGCAGCAGTCGCGTCGCGCGGCCGACCTGCTCGCCGGCGAGGAAGCCCTCCTCCCACGCGTAGCGCATCGGCGTGTGGCAGTAGCACACGTGCAGCGCGCCGGGGGGCTTGCGCACGTTCTTGGCGTTGGCGTGGCTGCTCGAGAGCACGAGGTCGAAGCCGGACAGGTCGAACGAGCGGAAGGCGCCGTTCATCAGCGGCAGCAGCTTCGGGTACTGCCGGCTCGCGCCGGGGATGCGGTTCAGCCACGAGGCGTGCACCGGCCGTTCGGTGATCTGGGCCGGCCACGGCGCCGGGTCGTAGACGGAGGTGAAGATCTCAGCCGCCGGGAACATCTCCAGCAGCTCGCTGACGACCTGCTCGGAGCCACCGGGGACGGTCAGCCAGTCGTGCGCGATCGCAACCCGCGGGAACCGCTCGCGCAGCTCCTCGAGGCCCGGAGGAGGAGCCGGGTGGATGGCCGCCTGCACCGGCCCCAGGCTAGATCATCGATCCCCCGACGCCAGCGCCTGGGATCATGCCGCCGATGAGCCTGCCCCCGGCCCTGCAGGGACGCGACATCGTGTGCGTCGGCTTCGCGGACTGGGAGACCGACCTCTGGACCAACCAGCATCACCTGATGTCGCGGCTGGCCGCCGGCAACAGGGTGCTGTTCGTGGAGTCGCTTGGGCTCCGCCGTCCGCAGCTGGCGGGGCGCGACCTGCGCCGCATCGTCCGGCGGCTGCGCAGCGGGCTGCAGCCGCCGCGGCAGATCGGCGCGGGCCCCGCAGGGGGCGGCGATCTCCACGTGCTCTCGCCGCTCGTGCTGCCGCTGCACGGCAACGCGGCGGCGGAGGCCCTGAACGCGCGGCTGCTGCCGGCGCTGGTGGCGCGGGCCGCGCGGCGGCTCGGCCTGCGACGGCCGATCCTGTGGTCCTACGTGCCGCAGGCCGAGCTGCTGCTCGACGCGCTCGACCCGTCGCTCGTCGTCTACCACTGCGTCGACGACATCTCCGCGCATGAGCGGATCGACACGGGGAGCTTCCGCGCCGCCGAGGCGCGCTTCGCCGCCCGCGCCGATCTCGTGCTGGCGAGCGCGCCGGAGCTCGTGCGCAGGATGCGCGAGCTCTCCGGGAACGTGCTCGAGGCGCCGAACGTCGCGGACACCGCGCTGTTCGCCCAGGCGCTTCAGGGCGGCCCGGTCGATCCCGCGATCGACGCGCTGCCGCGGCCGCGCCTCGTCTTCACCGGTGCGATCTCGGCGGTGAAGCTCGACACCGTGCTGCTCGCGGAGCTCGCGCGCACGCGCCGCGACTGGACGCTCGCGCTGGTCGGGCCGGTTGGGCTCGGCGACCCCCGCACCGACGTCTCGGAGCTCGCCGCCGAGCCGAACGTGCACCTGCTCGGGCGCCGCGGCTACGAGCAGCTGCCGGAGGTGCTCCGCGGCGCCGATGCCGGGCTGATCCCCTACGTGCGCAGCACGCTGACCGACAGCATCTTCCCGATGAAGGTCTACGAGTACCTTGCCGCCGGGCTGCCGGTCGTCTCGACGCCGCTGCCGGCGCTGGCGGGGGTCCGAGAGGTCTCGACGGCGGTGGACGCAGCCGGCTTCCGCGCGCTGCTCGAATCCGAGCTGGCGGCGGATGGGCCGCAACGGCCGCGCGGAGCGCTCGAGGGCGGCGGAGACTCACTCCTGGGACGCGCGGCTGCGGGAGATCGCGGAGGCGATCGAACGGCTCCCCCGGAGCGGGCACGGGCCGTGAAGGACCTGCTGATCGCCACCCACACCCCGGTCCTGCGCTCGGGGCAGACGATGCGCACCTACGGGCTCGCCCGGGCCCTCGCCGCCGCCGGCGACGGCCTGACGCTGCTCTACACGCGCTTCGAGGGGGACGGTCCCGACGAGGCGTTCTCCTCGATCCCCGGAATCGAGTTCCACGAGGTGCGCCCGTCGCGCGGCGCGCGGCGGCTCGCGGTGTACGCGGCCGCGCGAGCGAGCGGCGTGCCGGTGGGCTTCGCGCGCGGCATCTCGCCCGAGCTGCGCGCGAGGGCGCTGCAGCTTGCGCGGGCTCCGGGACGCGGCCGCGTGATCGCGGACGGCCCGATCGCGGCCGCCGCGATCATGAACGTGGCGCGCCGCCGCCCGGCCGTCTACAACGCCCACAACTTCGAGTCGGGGTTCCGGGGTGAGCTGGGCGAAGCCGGGGGCGGCGAGCTGCGCCGCTTCGAGCGCCGCCTGCTGAGCCGCTTCGCCGAGTCCTGGATGGTCAGCGAGGCGGACCTCGCGGCGGCCGCCGAGCTTTGCCCGCAGGCGCGGCTGCGCTACGTGCCGAACGTCGTCGATGTCGCCGCGATCCCGCCGCCCACCGCCGCGGCCCGCGAGCCCGAGGCTGTGTTCGTGGCGAGCTTCGCCTACCCAGCCGAACCGCAAAGGTCTCGAGTTCCTGCTGGATGAGGTCTACCCGCGCGTCTGGGAGCAGCTCCCGCATGCGCGCCTGACGCTCGTCGGCGCCGGGCTGCGCGAGCCGCCCAGCGAGGACGCGCGGGTGCGCGCGGCGGGCTTCGTCGAGGACCTGGCGGAGGCCTACGCCGGCGCGCGCTGCGCGGTCGTACCGCTGCTGCAGGGCGGAGGCACGCCCCTGAAGTTCGTCGAGGCGCTCGCCTACGGGGTGCCGGTGCTGGCCACGGCGCGGGCGGCCGCCGGGCTGGCAGTCCGCGACGGCGTCGACTGCGTGCTCGCCGAGGGCGCGGAGGAGTTCGCCGCGAAGCTGACGGTCCTGCTCCGCGACGGCGCCCCGGAGATCGGCCTGCGCGGCCGCGCCACGGCCGAGCAGCGCTACTCGATCGAGGCTCTGACCCGCCTGCTCGCGCCCTGACCGCGGAACCCTGAAGCCCACCGGGCCGCAGCCCAGAGAGCGGCCGCGCGGGCGCTGGGCGCCCGGTCCGGCGCATAAAGGGCACTGGACGCCTGTCCGATGCTCGCCGGTTCTCGCTCACGGGGGCCCCGGAGAGCGTCGAAGTCCCTGAGTACAGGGTGGCCGCGGGGTGCGGCGCCCTCCCGAAACGGCACACCCGTCGCGAGGCGGGGCCGCAAAACCAAGGGGTCTCTCTGAGACAGCCCGGTTACCGAAGGAGACACGGATGACTTTCGCCGCCGCCCCGTCCGGCCGCGCAGGCCGGACCTGGAGCTCGATCTTCCTGCTCGTCGCCGCATTGCTGGTTGCCTGCCTCGGCGCCGCTCCGGCCGTCGCCGCACGCGGCCGGCATGCGGACCACCACCACGGCCGTGCCACGCGGTCCGGAGCGCTCGTGCGGGCCAACCGCAGGGTCCGCGCGGCCGACCACGCGCTCGTCGCCAACGCCCGCGCGATGGCGCGCTGCCACAGCACCCACAAGAGCTGCCGTCGCCGCCAGCAGGCGCTCCAGAAGGCGGGGGTCCATCTCGCCGCGGACGAGCGCAACCTCACCGGCGTCGCCTCGAGCCCCGGGGCAGCCGCCTCGCAGTACCGGAGCTCCCTGCACGCGCCCGTCGTCTCGGTGCGCGGCTACTCGCTCTCCTGGAACTCCACCCCGTGGGTCCGCTCCTACGTGCTCGAGCGCGCCGTTCCGGGGCAACCGGTGCAGGACTCGCTCGTCTACTCGACGGGCGTGACGCCGCCGCCCGTGCCGGGGCAGACGGTCACCTACAGGATCCGGACCGGCGCGTGGGGCTCCTCGTGGTCGGCGCCCGTCTCGATCTCCTACCCGGCGCCCGGCGGCTCGCCGCTGCCCCCGGCCCAGGCCAGCGACCCGCAGGCGGCCCCGGCGCTGTCGGTCTCCGGCGAGGCGCTGCGCTGGCCCGCGGTCGCGGGGCTGCAGACCTATGTGCTCGACACCAAGGTGCCCGGGCAGGCCGACAGCTACTCGGAGGTGAGCGGCACCTCCTACAGCCCGGCTGCAGTCCCGGGCAAGACCGTCCGCTACTCGCTGCGCACCGCGGTCGACGGCAGCTCCTGGTCGACCGAAGTCTCGATCAGCTTCCCTGCCTCGCCGGCGCCGGCGCCGGAACCCCCGGCGGTCGAATCGTCCGGCAGCGTCGGCGCCGCAGGCGAAACGATCGTCGGCATCGACACCGGCGGCTGGGCCGGCCAGCTGATCAGCGAACTGCTCTCGAGCGGGATCGGCGAGTTCCGGGTCCAGCAGTCCGCCGCCGTGGCGGTGGCGAGCCAGGCACCGGGGCACGTCGCGTCGGTCACCTTCGGCGAAGAAGGCTCGATCAGCTCGATCAACCCGACCACCTACGCCGCGGAAGTGCTCGCGGTCGCCACCCAGGCTCACCCGCGGACTGTCGAAATCCTCAACGAGCCCGGCGGCAGCTGGTTCTGGAAGGACGCCGAAACGGCGGCCTCCTACGCCGCCTACGCGAAGCTCACGCGGGCGGTCCACGAAGCGCTGCAGACGCTGCCCGCCGCCTCCCGCCCCGCGGAGATCTGCTCCTGGGACGGCGGCCGCGACGGCAGCAACACGTTCGGCCGCGCGATCAAGGCCCAGGGCGCTCTCGCCTACTGCGACGGCATCACCGTTCACCCGTACGGCGGCTCCTCCGGCCAGGACGGCGGCGCCGGCGGCAACCGCGCCGAGGTCGCCACGGCGCACAGCGAATCGGGGCTGCCGGTGTACATCACGGAGGTCGGCTGGCCGACCGCGCTCGGACAGTCCTCGACCGGCGACAGCCAGCAGTGGAGCGAAGCCCAGCAGGCCGAAAACATGAGCAACTTCGTCAGCTGGGCGAAGTCGACCGGCTACGTGAAGATGGTGGTCTTCTTCAACGCCGTCGACTACGGCACGAACGACGCCTACGGCATCGAGACCGCCGCGCGCAACCACAAGCAGTCCTACGCCACGCTCGCGGCGCTCTCCGCCTGATCATCACAGGATGGGCGCCGCGCCCGCCGCGCGGCGCCCAGCCTCTGACCCCGCCCCTGGATGCCGCGCGCGCCGCGCGGCATCCGAACGTCTGGCCCGCCGCCGCCTGGCCGCGCGCGCCGCGCCCAACGCCTGACCCGCCCCCTGGACAGCCCGGTCGCCGTGCGGCGCACACCGTGATCTACGTCTCCGGGCGCCCGCCGTGGCCCCGGCGCCTGCGTACCCTCGCCCGCAGCCGGGTAACGGCTCGATAACAGACCTGGCGGACAGAACTCCGATTCCCGCTAGCGTGTGCCACTTCGCGCGGTCGCTCGACGCCTGCCCACGTGCGGCTAAGCCGGCGAATCCGATCCAAGACTCCTGGAGGGAGCCCGATCCATGCGATTTCGAATTCTCGTCGTCCTGACGCTCATGCTGGCGCTGCTGGCGGGACTGGACGCGACCGAAGCGGGCGCGACGAGGCGCTGGTGCGCCCCGCACTGCCGGCGCGTCGAACGCGAACGCCACCGCAAGGAACGCGAGGAACGGCGCGAAGAAAACCGTGAAGCACGCGCCCAGGAACACGAAGAACAGCTGCGGCTCGAAGAAGAAGAACAAGAAGAAAACCCGCTCGAAGAACCGGTCGAAGCGGAAGGCGAAGGCGAAGAACCGATGGTCGTCGGGCTCGACACCGGAGGCTGGGGCGGCTCGCTGATCAGCGAACTGATGGGCGCCGGCATCGACGAGTACCGCGTCCAGCAATCGGCGGCCGCGACCGTCGATGCGCAGGCGCCGGGCCACATCGCCTCCGTGACCTTCGGAGAAGCCGGCACGATCGCCTCGATCAATCCGACCATCTACGCCGCGGAAGTGCTCGCGGTCGCCACCGCGACCCATCCGCTGACTGTCGAAGTGCTCAACGAGCCCGGCGGCAGCTGGTTCTGGAAGGACGCCGAAACGCCGGCCTCCTATGCGGCCTACGCGAAGCTCACGCGGGCCGTACACGAAGCGCTGCAGGCACTGCCCCCCGACTCGCGCCCCGCGGAGATCTGCTCGTGGGACGGCGGCCGCGACGGCAGCAATACGTTCGGCCGCGGCATCCAGGCCCAGGGTGCACTCGACGACTGCGACGGGGTCACCGTTCACCCGTACGGCGGCTCCTCCGGCCAGGACGGCGGCGCCGGCGGCAACCGCGCCGAGGTCGCCACGGCGCACGATGAATCGGGGCTGCCCGTCTACGTGACCGAGGTCGGCTGGCCCACAGCGGTGGGACAGCCCTCGACCGGCGACAGCCAGCAGTGGAGTGAACCTCAGCAGGCCGAAAACATGAGGAGCTTCACCTCGTGGGCGGAGTCCACCGGCTACGTGAAGATGGTGATCTTCTTCAACGGCGTCGACTACGGCACGAACGACTCCTACGGCATCGAGACCGCCGCGCGCAAGCACAAGGCGTCGTTCGCCACGCTGGCGACGCTCTCGGGCTGAGAGGCGACGACAGGCATCCAGCCGCCGCGCCGCCCGGCGCGGCGGCGTGACGCTCCCCGGCCGCCGCTCAGGCCGGCGGCGAGACGAGCTGCGCCCAAGCGCCGTGTGCCCCCGCGGAGGAGCGCCGCTCAGGCCGGCGGCGCGACGAGCGGGCCGGTGCGCCTCCGCGGAGGAGCGCCGTTCAGGCCGGCGGCGCGATGAGCTGGGCCGGGGCGCCGGGTGCCTCGGCGGCGTCGCCGACGCGCTCCTGCTGCGCGCCCGCCGGCCGTGCGAAGCACGCGAGCAGCCCGATCTGCGCGGCGAGCACGACCGTGAAGCGCAGTTCCGCGGCCACGAACGTGGCGGTGGTCTCCGCGACCAGCAGGCCGGCCGTCCCGCACAGCGAGGCCAGCCCGAACAGCCGCACCGCGGAGCCGGCGCCGTGCCGCCAGACCTTCCACGAGAGCAGCGCCATCATCGCCAACAGCAGCCCGTAGGAGATCAGCCCGAGGATGCCGAGCTTCATCCACCAGTACAGCGCCGCGAAGTGGACGTATTCGCGCCCGCCTTCGTGTTCGACCGAGAGCGGGCGCGTACTCGCTTCCCAAGCGCCCGCCAGGCCGAGCCCCGCGATCGGATGTCGCTCGAGGTCGGCCAGCACGTTCGCGCGCTCGTCGAGCCGGTAGCGATCCTGCACGTTGCTCGAGAGCTGGCTCGGCGAGAGCGACACCGCGCGCTTCACGAGCGGCGACTGGGACTGGAAGTTGAGCGAGCCCAGGAACCAGATCGCGCCCGCCAGCAGCAGCGCCGTGGGCACCAGCAGCTTGCGGCCGAGCGGCGAGAGCGCGAGCAGCACGACGAGCACGAGCCCGGCCGCGGTGGCGATCCAGAACGAACGCCTGTAGGAGAGCACGGTCTCGATCAGCAGGAACGGAGCCGAGGCGATCATCCACAGTGGCGGGCGCAGCCGGGCGAGGACCGCGCCGAAGATGCCGAACATGGCGATCATCACGAGCCAGTTCGGCGTCGCTTCATAGAAGGTGAAGCGAGTGCCCCTGGATTCCAGTTCCACGCCTTTGCCCGCGGCGACCTCGACGATGCCGAGCAGCGCCGTGGCCACGGCGATCGCGAACAGCACGCCGATCAGCGTCCTCATTCGCCGTTCGTCGAGGTCGAGGTTGTAGACCGCGACCGGCAGCGCTATCAGGTAGAAGAAGACGTTCTCGTCGAGCACCAGCGACTTCAGGTGGCCGCCACCGGCGCGGCCCACGAAGATGCCGCTGATCAGCGCGAGCAGCATGAAGATGTCGAAGATGATCAGCTCGCGCGGGAGCCGCAGCGGCCGGCTCGAGCGGAGCATGTCCAGGCCCACCGAGAGCAGCGCGAGCACGACCAGCCCATCGAGCGGGGTGAGCCGCTTGTAGACCGTGTCGTACAGGTGCGACTGGAAGGTCAGCAGGTCGAAGCCGTGGCCCTGCAGGAGCAGCGCCGACCCGATTGCGACGCCCACGCACCACACCGGGCGCATCAGCAGAACCGCCGCGGCGAGGAGCCCGAGCGGCAGGAACAGCGCGGCCGTCCAGCCGATCCGGTGCGAGGGCAGGATCGTCAGCGCGGCGATCACCGCGCAGGCGATGCCCGTCAGCATCAGCTGGCGGTCCAGCACAGGCACCTGCGAGCGCCGGGGGAACACGGCCCGGCCCCTCTAGAGCGGCAACGCGTTTTTCGCCTGGCGCCGCGAACGGCGCGAGAGGCGCGCCGTGTCGACGTCGACCGTACCCGCGCTGCTGTCGCCGTAGGCCGCGTAGGAGTAACGGCCGCCGTCGCGCATCCCGGTGACGACCAGCCCAACGGGCTCGACCATGTGCCGGTCGAGCGTCGCGCGGGCGCGGCGGGCGTCGTCACGCGTCGTCTTGTTGAGCCGCGCGACCATCAGCGTCGCCTGGATCGCGGCGCTGTTCAGCAGGATCTGCGCGTCGGCGACCGGGTTCAGCGGCGGCGCGTCGACGATCACGATCGTCTCGCCGCCGGCGCCGAGTTCGGTGATGATCTCGCCGATCACCGGGTTGGCCAGCAGCTCGGAGGGGTTGTGCGGGAGCGGCCCGGAGGGCAGCACCGACAGCTGCGGCACGTCCGGCAGAGGCTCGACGAGCAGGTCGGCGGGCGACTCGCCGCGCAGCAGCGCCGTCGTCAGGCCCCGTCGCGGATCGAGGCCGAAATGGCGGGCGAAGGTCGGCGCGCGGAGGTCGAGCTCCATCAGCACGACGCGCCGTTTCGTCAGCGCGATCGCCTGGGCGAGGTCGACCGACACCGTGGTCTTGCCCTCGCCGGACACCGCGCTGGTGATCAGCAGCGTGTCCAGCGGACGCGCGAGCGCGGCGAATTCGAGCGCGCTGCGCAGGATCCGGTAGGGCTCGAGCAGTTCGAGCCTTTCGTCCGCCCTGACGGGGCCCATCGAGGACTGCGGCACGACCGTCAGCGCCGACAGCCGGTACTCGCTCTCGAAGTTCTCGACGGTCTTGATCCGCCGGTCGATCGATTCGAGCAGGAACAGCAGCGTGAAGGCGAGCGCGAGACCGATCACGAGGCCGAGAATCACCGCGGTCGAGAACTTCGTGCCGGAGGGGGCGGACGGCGCCGCCGCACGGCCGATGATCTGCGCGGCCGCGCCGACCGCTGCGCGCGCCTGATCGATGCGCTGGATCTGCGTCTGGATCGACAGCGCTTCGGTCGAACCCGCGACAGCGCCGTTGAGCTGCTGCTGGAGCTGCGATTTCGCAGTGTTGAGGATCGACAGCTGGGAGTTGGCGCGGAAGGTTATGTACTGGTTCGCGAAGGCGTTGGCGATCTGCGCCGACTCGCGGGGATTGCCGCTCGACGCCGAGATGTCCAGCACGTTCGCGTTCGGCGCCGCTTCGACCGAGACGATGTCGAGCAGTTCCTGGGCGGTGAAGTGGCCGCCGAGCTGCTGCACGACCCCCTGCGCGACTTCCGGCGACTTGGCGATCGTCACCTGCGTGTCCGCGTAGCGCTGCGGTTCGGCGCCGCCGGAGGCCGAGATGCCGATGATCTGTTCGGCCAGCGAGCTTTCCTGGAAGGCGACGCTGGCGGTCGCCTTGTAGCTGGGCGCGGCGCGCTTCTGCTGGAAGGCCGCCACGAGCACGCAGACGACGACGATCCCCAGTGCGAGCGGCCAGCGCCGCCGCAGCACCTCCAGTGCCGAGGAGAGCGCGTTGCCCTCACCGGCGGACGCGTCGAACCGCGACTCCGCTCTCATCGCAGGCATGTCCGAGGGAGCTCCGCCATTCCGTTGACATTCTTCACGACATCACTCCTATCGTCGGGGGAGGTGCAGCTCTTGAGCGGACATGCTGCCTGATGCGCGCCACCGACCGCCCCGGGCCGCCCGCTGCGCCGCCTCGGGCAAGGAATGGATCAGCCTGATGGTACCCGTCCCGAGCGCGGCGCTCGCACGGTCGCCTGCGCACACGCGCGCCGCTCACGCGCGCGCCCGCAGCGCTTCGTGCGCATCGAGCACGAACTGCTCCTGGGCGTCGAGGTAGGGACCGATGCGGAAGTCCTCGGCGCGCAGCCGCGCCCGCTCGACGCGGGCGGCGGTCGCATCTCCTTCGGAGAGCACCCGCTCGAGCGCGCGGGCCGCGCCCGCGGCGTCGCCGCGCGCGAACAGCAGCGCGTGCTCCTCGTCGTGCATTCCCTCGCCGATGCCGCCGACGTCCGAGGCGACGACCGGCACGCGCGCGAGCGCGGCCTCGATCGTGACGAGCGGAAACGGCTCTTCCCACACCGATGGGACGATCATCGCCGCGGCCCGGGACAGGATCTCCGCCGACTCCTGCGGGCTGCGCTGCCCGAGCCAGTCGACCGCGTCGGCGACCCCGACCCGCTCGGCGAGCACACGCATCTCCCTGCCGTAGCCGGGGTCCTCCGGGCCGATCACGACAAGCCGCGCGCCGGAGACCCCGCCCTCGCGCAGCAGGGCGAGCGCCTCGATCGCCACGGCGAGCCCCTTGTAGGGGGTCACCCGTCCGAGGAACACGATCTCCGGCTCCGCCGCGGGCGCCCGCTGCACGCGCTCGTACACGTCGCCGTAGCGCGGCACCGAGTGCCCGACCCGCTCGAGCACCGGCTCCACGAACGCCGGCGTCGGCACCATCCGCTCGAGCGTCTGCGAGTTCCAGGAGATCGCCGTGCGCAGCGGCGACAGCGGGCGCAGGCGCAGCGACGGCAGCAGGTTCAGGGTGCGACACGCAGCCGACCAGGACGCGCGCGCGGGACCGCGCCGCGCCGGCACCAGCTCGCGCATGAACTGGTCGGTGGCGAACAGCCCTCCGAACCAGTGCTCGCAGACGCGGAAGGCGATCGGCACGCCGCTGTCGGCGATCACGCGGACCGCCGCCTGCGGGATCGACGAGCAGTTCCACGCGTACACGAGGTCGGGCTTCCAGGCGAGCGCCTGCCGTGCCGCGCGGACGCCGGCGAGCGCCGCCACCGGCGAGCGCAGCGCGCCGCGGGCGTCCGGCGCGAGCAGCGTCAGCCGTCGCTGCACCCGCGACTCGCTCGGGGCCTGCTCGCGTCCGGCGTCGCTGGTCAGGACGAGGACGTCGTGGCGCTCGGAGAGCCGCTCCGCCACGCCTGCGCACTCCACCTCGTAGCCGCCGAACGCGACCGGCGGGAACAGCGTCGAGATCAAGAGAACCCGCATGCGGGACCGTACGCTAGCCGCGCACGCAGGCGGAGCCGGGACGCGGACGGCGCCGTTGCACCTGCTCGCGGCCCGCGCGGGCCGTGATTAGATGGGACGGTGTCCACGGCGGCGAGCACGGATGTGGCGGCCGCGGCAGAGCAGGCCGGCGGGCGGCCGCCGGTGCACCGCATGCCCTCGGTGCCGCTGGCGCTGCGCCTGCGCACCTCGCCCTCGGCGCGGCGTCTGGTGCCGCGTCGCGCGGCCCTCTCGCGCGCGCGGCGCAAGGGCGAGCGGCGCTGGCGAACGGCGCAGGACCGCGAGCGGGTGCTCGCCGCGACGGAGCTGATCGTCGCCCGCACCGCGCGCGCCGGCGAGGTCGAGGAGCTCGCCCGGCTCAGGCTGATCGAGGAGGAGGCGAGCCGCACGCTGTTCTGGGCGCCCTGGCGCCACGCGCCCGCGAGCCCCGAGTCTGCGCGAACGGCGCGCGAGGCGCTGGCGAGCGGGCGCCCGCTGCTGTTCAGCGGCTGCCATCTCGGGCCCTACTTCCAGCAGCTCTCGGCGCTGCCGCGCCTGGGCATCGAGGTGGTCAGCGTCGCCGGAGCGTGGCTCTTCGAGAAGCCGCCGGCCGACCTCTGGGGCCGGCGGGTCGCACGGTGGGCGCAGGGCCTGGCGCGCGCCGGCGTGCGCCCGATCCCCGCGGCCGGCTCGTTCGAGCTCGTGCGGGCGCTGCTCGAGCGCGGGGAGCCCGTCGGCACGTACTTCGACGTGCCCGGGAGCGTGCGCACGCAGTTCCTCGGCAAAGCCGTCGACCTCGCCTCCGGCAGCTCGCGGCTCGCACACCAGACCGGCGCCCTGATCGTGCCCCTGCGCACCTGGCGCGACGGCACCCGGGTGCGCGTCGAGCTGCTCGAGCCGCTCGACCCGCACGCCTTCACCGGCGCCCTCGAGCTGCACAACGCGCTCGCCGCGGCGCACGAGCGCTCGATCCTCCAGACGCCATACGCGCTCGAGGATCCGAGCCGTCCGGGTTCGTGGGAGGCCGGGGCGAGCGCCACGGCGTGGATCCGGCCGGACGCAGCCTGAGGGGGGGACGGGATGCGCGCGCTGTTCTTCAACGAGGGGAACCTCGGCGCCCACGTGATGGGCCAGGGACAGCTCGACGGTGCGCTGGAGGTCGGCCTCCGGGGCTGCGCCGAGGTCGAGGCGCGCTTCGCCGGCCTGGCTCCGCTGGGCCGCTTCGCGCACGCCCTCGCGAGCCGTTCGACGCCGGTCCTGGTCGAGCGGGAGCTCGACCTTCGGACGCTTCGCTGGCACGTCGTGCAGGCCGTGCGCGCGCGCAGCGCCGTCGACCGGGCAGTCACCGCAGGCGGCGGCACCGATGTGCTGTTCCTGCACAGCCACTCGCTGGCGATGGGTCTGCGCCGCCGCATGCGCGCGACCCCCACCGTGCTGTCGGTCGACACGACCGTCGGCGACTGGTCGCGGATGCCGGCCTGGCGCTCGAAGCGCGCGTACGGCGAGGCGCTGCTCGCGCCGAGCCTCGCGCTCGAGCGCCGCGCGCTGCAGTCCGCCGCGCTGACGATGGCCTGGACGCCGTGGGCGCAACGGAGCGTCGAACGCGCGGCCCCCGCCGCGCGCGTCTTCGAGCTTCATCCAGGGATCGACCTGGCGCGCTACGCGCCCGCGCGCCGCCGCCCACGCGAGCGGCCACGGGTGCTGTTCGTCGGCGGGCGCTTCGCCGAGAAGGGAGGCCCGCGCCTGGTCGGGGCGCTGGCGGAGGGGCTCGGCGAGAACGTCGAGCTGGACGTCGTGACGCCGGCTCAGCTGGCGGCTCGGCCGGGGCTGAGGGTCCACCGGCTCGGGCCCAGCGACCCGGCGCTGCTCGATCTGCTGCAGCAGGCCGACCTGCTGTGCCTGCCGACGCTCGGCGACGCGGTGCCGTGGGCGGTGGTGGAGGCGATGGCCTGCGGTACGCCGGTGCTCGCGACCAGGGTCGGAGCCATCCCCGACCTGCTCGAAGAAGGCCGCGCCGGGACGCTGATCGAGCCGGGCGACGACCGCGCTCTGGGCGAGTCGCTGCGGGCCCTGCTGGACGATGGGGCGCGCCGCGCCGATCTCGCGGCGCGCGCCCGCGAGCGCTGTGAAGAGCGCTACGACGCACGCCGCCAGGTCCCCGCGCTGATCGAGCGCATGCGGGCCCTGACGGAGGTCTGAGCCCCGGCTAGATCGAAGCGCCGCGCCGCAGCACGAGCAGGATGTCATCGCGGCCGACCGCGCGCAGCGCGAACAGCAGCGCGGGATAGAGCACGACCGCCGCCGCAACGAGCGCTCCGAGCGGCGCGCCCGCGAGACGCAGGCCGCCGAGCACGAGGCCGAGCACCACGGCGGCCAGCGCCGTGTGGGCCATGCGCCCGACCCCGAGCCCGCGGCCGCCCAGCTCGCCCACGAGCACGCGGCTGCTCATCGCGAACACGACCCCCTCGGTCGCGAGCGTCATCCAGGCGGCGCCGATGAAGCCGACGAGCGGAACCAGGACCAGGTTCCCGACGAGGTTGATGATCAGCGCGATCAGGCTGATCCGCAGCATCTGCTGCTGTTTGTTGAGCACCACCATCAGGTTTCCGTTGAGGTAGCCGTAGCAGATCAGCACGAACGCGCCGAGCAGCACGGGCAGCGCCGGCGCGGCGTCGGCGAACTCGGAGCCGAAGATCAGCGTGACGACCGGCCGCGCCGCGGCGATCGAGAAGGCCAGGCCGCCGAAGGAGACGATCGAGAGCAGCTCGGCGCTGCGGCGCGCGGTGCGCTTCAGGCGCTCGGGATCGTGCGGCCAGGAGGCCGCCATCACCGGCGCGAGCGTCGTGAGGATCGCGACCGGGACGAAGTGGGACTGGTTGAGCAGTGTGTAGACGGCGCCGTAGAGCCCCGCTTCGCGGGCCCCGGAGATCGCGTAGACGATCACCTGGTCGATCTGCGCGTAGGCGAACACGAGCACGCCCGACAGTCCGATCGGCAGCGACAGCACGAGGATGTGGCGGACGTGCTTGAACATCGGCCGTGGCCGGCGCGGTGCGATTTTCAGGGCGCCGACGACGTTCACCACCGACCCCACGAGGTCGCTGGCGATCATCGCCACGGCGAGCGCGATGATGCCGCTTCCTTCGAGGTTGACCAGCAGCACGCCGACGCCCCACAGCACGCTGCGGATGCTCAGCACGAGCATCGGGATGCGGTTGTCCACGCGCAGCTGGAACAGCAGGCCCAAGGAGCTGACGCCACCGAAGGGCATCCCCAGCACGAGGATCAGCCCGCCGATCAGCATCGCTTCGTTGTGCGGCAGCAGCAGTACCGCGCCGATCGACAGCGCCATCACCGGGCCGATCGCCAGCAGCCGCAGCATCATCACCGAGCCGATCCACTCGTGCTCGAGCTCGGGCTCTTTGGCCGCTTCGCGCAGGGCTACGCCCTCCATCCCGAAGTTCGCGAAGAACGCGACGAGTCCGAGCACCGCCAGCAGCGTCGACCAGCGCCCGTAGTCGTGGGCGCCGAGGGTACGCACGAGCAGCGCCGTGACGACGGCGCCGAGGCCCAGGTTCACCACGCGCACCGCGACCTGCATGGCGATGTCCGAAGCGGCGCGCTGGCGGGTGGCTTGGCGGGCTAGGGTCGGCATCGGCTTGCTGGCATGTCGAGAACCGGACCGGGGCGCCATGCCGGCTTGATGACCGGACCAGTTCTCCATACCGGTCCGTGGGCTCCCGAAAGCGTCACGATATCCCTACATCGGCGGCGCGAGCGAGGTCCTGCAGGGCCATCTCAAGCGAGCTCGGAGCCCTGCCGATAGTCGCCTATAGCATTGCGAAGCTCCGCATCGCGGCGCGCGATCCGCAGATCGCACCGGGCGCGGACGGCCTTGCGTGGGCAAAACGAATGAGAGGAAGCACGACGTGGGCACGACCTTGATCACCGGCGGAAGCGGCTACATCGGCTCCTTGCTCGCGCAGGAGCTGCTCGGGAGCGGTCGCGATGTCCGCGTGCTCGACTCCCTGCTGCACGGCCAGGAGGACATCGCGGCCGAGCAGGAGGCGGCCGGCGTCGAGGTGGTCCGCGGCGACATCCGCGACGGCGACGCCCGCGGCCGCGCGCTGGACGGCGCCGAGGCCGTCGTGCACCTCGCGGCGATCGTCGGCGATCCTGCCTGCGCCCGCGACCCGGAGGAGTCCGACGAGGTCAACGTCCAGGCGACGGAGTCGCTCGTGAGCGACGCCTCCGCGGCGGGCGTGAAGCGTCTCGTGTTCGCCTCGACGTGCTCGAACTACGGGCGCATGGCCGACCCGACGGTGCCGATCACCGAGGAGGGAGAGCTGCGCCCCGTGTCGCTCTACGCCGAGCAGAAGGTCGGCATGGAGAAGCTGATCCTCGGCGGCGGCACAGCCAACGGCCTGGCCGCGACCTGCCTGCGCTTCGCGACCGTCTACGGCGTCGGCCGGCGAATGCGCTTCGACCTGACGGTCAACGAGTTCACGCGCGAACTCTGGGCCGACCGCGAGCTCGAAGTGTTCGGCGAGCAGTTCTGGCGTCCCTACATCCACGTCCGCGACGCCGGCCGGGCCGTGCGCACGGTGCTCGATGCGCCCGCCGAGAAGGTCGCGGGCAACGTCTTCAACGCCGGACGCTCCGGAGAGAACTACCGCAAGCTCGACATCGTCGAGGAGATCGGCAGGCAGATCGACCGCGGCAAGGTCAGCTTCGTGAAAAAGAACGAGGACCCCCGCGACTACAAGGTCAGCTTCGACAAGATCAAGGCCGAGCTGGGCTTCGAGACGCTGATGACGGTGCCGGACGGGATCGGCGAGGTGATCGCCGCGCTCGACGAGGGGCGCTTCGGCGACCCGTTCGCGGCCCGCTACCGCAACATCCCCTGAGGCAGGACCGCAGCCGCCCGCAGCAGGCGTCGCCCCGGATCCGCGGAACGGCCCGAATTCGAATGATTCACCAAACCGCGATGCGGGGAACAATATCTAAAGCTGGGCTAAAGGACGGCCCTCTCCGCGACACACGGGGGAAACGCGATCGGAGGTGACACGGTGAGCCACTGGAAGGTGCCCCTTACCGGTATAGGGATGAACGAGGAGGACGTGGCGGCGGTCGCCGAGGTGCTGCGCTCGGGATGGCTGACGCTCGGACCACGTACGGCGGAGTTCGAGTCGGCGCTCGCGCAGCACGTCGGGACTCCGCACGCGATCGCGGTCTCGAGCGGCAGCGCCGCGCTGCATCTCGCCTGCCTGGCGGCGGGGATCGGCCCGGGCGACGAGGTGATCGTCCCCGCCTTCACGTTCGTCGCCAGCGCCACTGCGGCGCGCTACGTGGGTGCGACGCCGGTGCTCTGCGACATCGGCGGTCCGCACGACTTCAACCTCGACCTGGACGACGTGCGCCGGCGCATCACGCCCCGCACCCGCGCGATCGTCGCCGTGCACTTCTGCGGCTACCCCGCCGACGTGCTCGCGCTGCGCGAGCTCTGCGACGAGCGCGGGCTCGTGCTGATCGAGGACTGCGCGCAGGCGATCTGCGCGCGCGTCGACGACGAGGGCCGCCAGGTCGGAACGGTCGGCGATCTCGCCGCCTTCAGCTTCTTCTCCAAGAAGCAGCTGTGCGTCGGCGAGGGCGGCATGGTCACGACCGCCGACGAGGGACTCGCCGAACGCGTGCGGCTGCTGCGCTCGCACGCGATGACGAGCGGGACCTGGGACCGCCACAGCGGGCGAACCGACACCTATGACGTCCTCGAGCTCGGCTTCAACTACCGCTTGGACGAGCCGCGTGCCGCGCTCGGGTTGAGCCGGCTCGCGCGCCTGGACTCGGACATCTCCAAGCGCCGGCGGATCGTCGAGGGCTACCGCGAGCGCCTGGCAGGGGTGCCGGGGCTGGAGCTGCCCTTCGACGAGCGGGCGGTGCGGCGCGGGAGCCATTTCGCCTTCCCGGTGCTGCTCGCCGACCGCGCGGCGCGCGACGGGTTCCGCGACCGGCTCAAAGACGCCGGCGTGCAGACGACCTGGTACCCGGCCCTGCACCGGTTCACAGCCTGGAGCGACGCGGCGCCGGAGGGCGGCCTGCCCGGCGCCCAGCAGGCGGCCGACCGCCACTGCGCGCTGCCGCTCAGCTCGACGATGCAGGAGGAGCACGTCGAGATCGTGGTGTCGGCCGTCGGCGAGGCGCTGGCGGACATGGCGGCGCAGCGCTCGCGACCGGCAGCCCCCCCGCGAGAGGTCGCCCTGGCGGGCGCCGAACGCACCGTCAGCCGGAGCTCGCGCGCTGAGCGATAGCGTCCTCGAGCAGCTGCTCGATGCGCGCCGCCACCACCGGAGCGGCATAGGTCTGCTCCGCGAGCGCCCTTGCGGCCTCGCCGTCGCGCTGGACGCGGCCGGGATCCTGGAGATACCTGGCGATCAGCGGCTGCAGCGCATCCGGGGCGTTCTCGACCGGGGCGACCGCGCCGATCTCCGGGGTGATCATGTCCGAGACCCCCTCGGCGCCGGTCGACAGGCACGGCCGCGATGCGAGCATCGCGAGGATCACCGCGCGCGGCGCTCCCTCGGTGGGGCTCGGGCAGAACACCGAGACGTCGAACGCGGAGAGCACGGCGGGGACCTCGGGGCCGGGTGTGGGGATGAAGTGCGCGCGACCGGCCAGCGGGGCGGCGAGCTCGCGCAGCTCTTCCTCCGTCTCGCCGGCGCCGGCCATGATCAGGTGCACGCGCTCGTCGTCCATCCCCGTCACTGCGCGCACGACCACGTCGTTGCGCTTCTTGGGGTGGAAACGCGAGATGCAGCCCACGACGAACGCGTCCTGCGGGATCCCGAGCCGGCCGCGCACGCGCTCGCGTCCCTCGGCCGTGAAGCGGATTTCCTCCGTTTTCAGGACGTTCGGAACCACGATCACCTTGGCCGGGTCGACGCCGACCTCGATCACCGAGGAGCGCGTTCCCTCCGAGACCGCCATCACGAGCGCCGCCTGCCGGCCCGCCGCGAGGTAGGCGCTGCGGGCGGGCCCCCTGCGCAGCGGGAACGGGACCGGGCCCCACTCCTCCCAGACGACGGTTCGTCTCAGCGGGGCGGGCAGCAGCGGCACGAGCAGCTGCTCCTTCTTGTAGTGGACCATCAGCACGTCGTACGGCGCCTCGGCGCGCAGCGCGCTGCGCAGCCGCGCGAGCAGCAGCGGCAGCCTGGCGAGCAGGCCCGCCCACGCGCCGCGGGAGAGCTTGGGACCGATCGAGATCGGCTTGATCGTGACGCCTGTGTCGCGCCCGATCAGCGGCGAGTCGGTCAGCATCACCGTCTCGTGGCCGCGCTGGCGCAGAGCCTCGAGCGCCTCGACGGCGGCGAACTCCGCGCCGCCGCGGGACTCCGTCGTCATCACGCTGACGATCTTCATCCGCTCAGCCGGCGCGGCCGGGCGCGGGGCGAGCGGGGTTCTCGTCCTCCGCTGTCAGCGAGCGCATGTCGAAGTCCACCATCCGCTCCACGAGCTGCTCGAAGCTCAGCGTCGGCTGCCAGCCGAGCTCGGCCCGTGCGCGCGAGGGGTCGCCGATGTAGAGCGTCGGCTCCGGGCCGCGCACCAGATCGGGGTCCTGGCGCAGGTACGGCTCGGCGTCGAGGCCGACTCGCGCGAACGCGGCCTGCGCGAACTCACGGACGGTGTGGCCGGCGCCGCTGGCCAGCATGTAGTCGCGCCCCTGCTGCTGCTGGAGCGTGAGCCACGCGCCCTGCACGATGTCCCCGGCGAACGACCAGTCGCGGACCGCGTCGAGGTCGCCGAGCCACAGCTCCTCCTGGCGGCCGAGCTTGATCTCCGCGGCGCCGCGGGTGATCTTGCGGGTCACGAACTGCGGCGGGCGGCGCTCGGACTCGTGGTTGTTGCAGATCCCCGAGCAGGCATACAGGCCGTCGCGCTCGCGCATCAGGCCGAGCAGCTGGTGCGCCGCGAGCTTGGCGACCCCGTAGATGTTGCGGGGCCGGCACGGCGTGTCCTCGTTCTGCGGCGTCTCCGGCGCGTCGCCGAACATCGCGGTCGAGGAGGCGACGAAGACCCGGATCGCAGGGTCGAGATCGCGCACCGACTCGAGGATCGTGGCGCTCGAGCCGACGATCGCGGCCAGTGTCTGCGCGGGCTCCTGCCAGGTCTGCGGCACGAACGTCGGCGACGCGAGGTGGTAGAGCTCGTGCGGCCGGCGCTCGGACAGCAGCGCTCGCACCTCGCCCGCGTCGAGCAGGTCGACCTGCACGACCTCGATGCGCTCGCGCAGGTGCTCGGAGCAGCCGAGCGGAGACGCGGGATCGCGCCGCACGACGCCGGTCACCTCGTAGCCCTTCGCCAGCAGCAGCTCGGCCAGGAAGGAGCCGTCCTGCCCGCTGACGCCGGTGATCGCGGCGCGCCTGCCACGCCGGTCCTCCGCCGCGCCGGAGGACCCGCCCGGCTCGGCGGCCGTCGGCGGCAAGGGGCTCATGCGCCCGGCGGGATCAGGCGGTCGCGCATCGACTCGAACGCCTCCTGCGCCTGCTCGTAGTCGTCGTGGCGCCCGATGTCGAGCCAGTAGTCCTCGCTCGGCCAGGCGCGCACGGTCTCCCCGGCGGCGATCAGCCGCAGCACCAGGTCGGGAAAGTCGAGTCGCACGTTCGGCTCGATCTGGCCGATCGCCCGGGGCGCGAAGCAGTACACGCCCATGCTGGCGGTGTAGTCGATCGTCGGCTTCTCGTCGTAGCCGGTGAGGCGCGTCTCGTCCTCGGGATCGCCGAAGCGCAGCACGCCGAGCGAAACCTGGATCTCTCGCGTCTTGGTCGCGATCGTGGCGGCCGCGTCGCTGTCCTTGTGCCGCTGCAGCAGGGCCGCGTAGTCGAGGTCGGTGAGCACGTCACCGTTCATCACCAGCACGTCGTCCTCGGCGAGGCCCTCGATCAGGGCCAGCGCCCCGACCGTGCCCAGCGGCTGGTGCTCGCGGTGGTAGTCGATCGGGATCCCGTAGCGCTCGCCGTCGCCGAAGAACGCCTCGATCAGCTCGGCGAGGTAGCCGGTCGCGATCGTGATCCGCTCGAAGCCGTGGCGCTTGAGCTGCCTCACGACGATGTCGAGCACGGGGCGGTCGCCGATCGGCATCAGCGGCTTCGGCAGGACCGTGGTGTAGGGGCGCAGGCGCGTGCCTTCCCCGCCCGCGAGGATCACGGCGCGCTTCACGCGGCGTCGGCTCTCGGCGGGATTGCGCTCACTGCTCGCAAGGATAGGCGGGGGACTGGACGCGCCGGGGCGGCCTCAGGCCGCGGCGGACGCCTCGACCTCGCCCAGGAACTCCTGCCAGCGCGCCGCGTGCGGCGCGAGCACCGCCGCCAGCGACTCGAGCGCCCGCCAGTCCTCGTCCGCCTCCCACCCCCAGTGCAGGACGATCGGCGCCCACAGCCCCTCACGGCGCTCGATCAGGCGCCGGGCGACGGGCAGCACCTCGCGCGCACGACCGTAGAGCGGCGCGTAGGAGGGTAGGTAGACGGCGTCGCCCCGCCACAGCGGCGTGCGGTGGAAGCCGAGCGTGCCGATCGACTCCGGGCCGCCGCAGACCACCGCGAAGCGGCGCGCGAGGATCTCGTACTGCGCCGCATCGAAGCGGTTGTAGGGCGGCACGAACACGCGCGGGGCGATCCCGAGCGGCGCCAGCTCGCCCAGCGCACGGTCGAGCAGGTCCTCGGTGGCAGCTGCGTCCAGACCGCTGAGCTCGCTGTGACGGCGCGGCGAGGCATCGCGCGTGCGGTGGTCGAGCCCGTGCAGCGCGAGCGACACGGCGGGCTCGGCGGCGAGCGCGGCGAGCATCTCGCGCTCGCCCTCCTCGAGCGGGCGCGACCCGGCTCCCGCAGGGTCCAGCGGAGCCCGGCTGAGGCGCGGCACGACGGCGACCAGGTAGGGCACACCGGCGGCCGTCATCGTCTCGTGGAAGGTGCGGTAGGCCGGCGCCCCGTAGCGCTCCGGCCGGTCCCAGGCGAGGTAGTGCGGGAACTCGTCGATCCGGATCAGGAAGCGCGGCGGCGCCTGCGCCTGCTCGCCCAGCGCCGCGCGGCGGGCGTCGGCCAGCGGGGCGGCGACGGCCCGCTCGTAGTCGAGCAGGCCGCGCCTGCGAGCGAGGAGCTGGGCGAAGCGCAGCGGCGCCGGCGCGAACGGGCGCGACCGCACGGCGGCACGCACCGCCGGGGCCTCGAGCTCGGCGGCGCCGGCTCCGGCGCCGAGCAGCAAGCGGGCGCTGCGGCGCTCGTCGCGTGCGCGGCCGGGGCCCCCGGCCCCGCCCTCAACCACGTGCGAGCACCTCGTCGTAGAGCTCGCCGGTGCGCTGCGCGATCGCCGGCCAGGAGAAGCGCTCGTCGGCCACGCGGGCGCCGAGCTCCCCGCGGCGGGCCGACTCGTGCGGCCCTGCCGCGATCGCCTCGCCGAGCGAGTGCACGAGGCCCTCCACGTCGGCGGTCGGGCAGATCCAGCCGGTCGCTCCGTCCTCGACGGCCTCGACGAGACCGCCGGCCGGATAGATCACGACCGGCCGGCGAAAGCCGTAGGCGAGCAGCAGCACCCCGCTCTGGCTGGCCGACCGGTAGGGCAGCGCGACGCTGTCCGCCGCGGCGAACAGCGCGGCCGCCTCGCTCATCTCCAGGAAGCCCTCCCGCACCGTCACCCGGCCCTGCAGCGGCGGGCGCTCGAGCTCCGCGGCCACTTCGCCGAGCGCACCCAGGTCCTGACCGCCGATCAGCAGATGCAGCTTCGGCAGGCGCTTGGCCGCGGCGACCGCGTCGCCGAGCCCCTTGTCGTGACGCAGCTGGCCGAAGATCAGCGTGGCGTGCGCGTCCGCGGCCACGCCCAGCTCGCGGCGCGCCTGCTCCCGCGGCACGGTGCCGCCGGTGCGGGCGAGGCCGCCGTACTCGCCGTGCGGGATCACGGCGGTGCGGCCGCGAATGGATGCGGGCAGCGCGTGGAGGTCGGCCCGCGTGTGGACGATCGTGCGGGCCGTCAGCCGGCCCATCGCGATCGTCTCCAGGCGCCTCGTGCCCTCGAGCCGGCCTGAGCGCTCGACGATGCCGTGCAGCGTCTGAACGATCCTGGCGCCCGCCAGGCGCATGCAGAGCACCGCCAGCAGCCCGATCTCCGGCACCTCCCAGCCCTGCGTGTGGACGATCTGCGCGCGCCGCGAGAGCGCCACCAGCCGCGGCAGCGAGCGCAGGAAGTGCAGCCCGTTCAGGACGGGGCCGAGCCGCGCTCGGCGCAACGCCCGCTCGACACGGGTGCCGCCGCGGGCGTAGTGGAAGACCGGCCGGAGCTCCACGCCCTCGACCGGCGCCAGCAGATGGTCGTCGGCGGTCGCCAGGCGGACCTCCCAGCCCTGCGCGGCGAGGGCGGCGACGAGCTGGCCGGTGTAGTCCCCGACCCCGCCGCGGCCGCCCTGCTCGACCATCAGCACCCGACCGCGCGCTGCGCTCATTCCTCAGATGACTGTTTCGGCGCCGGAGTGCCGTTCCGCCGATGCGGATCGTCGGCCCTGCCCGGGCGGCATGCCGCAGGTGGGTGGGACGCCGTTGACGGCAGGGGCAAGGGCAGGGCCGAGGGCGCCACCCGAAGCGGGGGGCCTGCGCCTCGCGGGCATCCCCGAACGGGCCGGCGAATACCAGAGGCGCCGGCGGCGGCCGATCGTGGGATCAGCCATCTAGGTCGTCCGGATGATCATCACCGAGCAGGGCGCGTGGTGGGAGACCTTGTTGGGCACGGAGCCGAGCAGGAAGCGCTTGGCCCCGGTCATGCCCTTGTTGCCGACCACGATCAGGTCCGAGCCGCGCTCCTCGGCGACGTCGAGGATCGCGTCGGCCGGGTCCCCCTGCCGCGGGAACACCTCAACGGCGACCTCGGCCTCGCGGGCGATCCCGGCCGCCGCCTCGAGCACAGAGTCGACATCCTCGCGGGGGTTGATCGTCCACTGCAGGTCCTCGGGGGCCTGCCGCCGTTCGGCCGCCAGCCGGTGGGAGGGAACCGGCTCGTAGGCGCTGACGAGGTGGATCGTCGCGCCCACCGCGGATGCCAGTTCGACCGCCTGCTGCACCGCCTGGGTCGCGGTGTCCGAGCCGTCGGTGCCCACAACGATGGATTTGAACACGGCCTTCTCCTTGCGGTCGCGGTAGCGCCTCCGCCGGACGCGCGGGGATCATATCCCGCGGCGGAAACGCCCCAGGACGGGCGTTCAGCAGCGTGGAGAGGGCCCGCTCCGGGCGCCGTCCTGCGCGGCTGGGGGCTGTCTCGGAAGCGACGATCTAGTGTCAGAACAGCGATGATCGACCTGCACTCGCACCTGCTGCCCGCGATCGACGACGGACCCGCCACGGTCGAGGGCTCGCTGGCGATCCTGCGAGCCGCAGCCGAGGCGGGAACGACGATGCTGACCGCCACGCCCCACGTCAGCGCGCGCTACCGCAACGACGCCGCCTCGATCGCGGCAGCCGCGGACCTGCTCGCGGCGGCGCGCGCCGAGAGGAAGGACGCGGCGGTCGAGGTGCGGCTGGGAGCCGAGGTCGCCTACACGCTGATCTCGGAGCTCGACTCCGACGAGCTGCCGCGATTGTGCCTCGGCGACGGCCCGTGGGTGCTGCTGGAGCCGCCGTTCAACCAGGTCGTCGCGGGTCTCGATGCGACGGTGGCGCAGCTGCACCACCTCGGGCACCGCGTGCTGCTCGCGCATCCCGAGCGCTGCCCCGCCTTCCACCGTGATCTCGCGCTGCTCGAGTCGCTCGTCGACGCCGGCGTGCTCACCTCGATCACCGCGGGGTCACTCGGCGGGCAGTTCGGCTCGCAGGCTCGCCGCCTCGCCTTCGCGCTGCTCGACCGCGGGCTTGCGCACAACGTCGCATCCGACGCCCACGACCCGGTCTCGCGCCCTCCCTCGATCGCCCGCGAGCTGCGCGACGCCGGCCGTCCCGGTCTGGAGGACTGGCTGACGGAGGAGGTGCCCGCGGCGATCCTCGCGGGACGCGAGATCCCGCCCCGCCCGGCGGTGGCGCCGCCACCGCCGCGGCGGCGCCTGGGGTGGCTGCGCAGGGACCGCTGAGGGGGCCGCGAAAGGTCCGCTCAGGCGAGCTTGGTGATCGCCACGATCATCCCGATCAGGACGAACACGACGATCGCTATCTGCATCCAGACCCAGGTCGGGGGCATCCCGCCAAGAGCCTAGATGGTCCGCCGCGCAGGGGCCGAGGGGGTCGCCCTCGCACCACTTCGGGAGGCCGTACGTTCGCTTGCAGGAGGGGACAACCGGCGGGCTCCGTGTTCGGCGCCGTTTATGTTGTCCAGATGCATCGAACAATCCGTAGGCTCGCCGCGCTGCTGGCGGTGGCGGCGACGGTCGTGCCCGCGGCGTCGGCCCACGCCTCGAGCGGCTTCCTCGGCGGCGTCGACATCCCCGGCCTCAGCCCCGCCTCGACGCCCGCCCAGGCCGACGCGGAGATCAGGCTTGCGAAGGCCCTGCACGCCCGCCTCGTGAGGGTCGACTTCACCTGGCAGGCGCTGGAGCCCAAGGGGCCGACGCTCGACCCGAAAGCCCTGCAGTACACGGACCGGCTGGTCTCCGACGCCGAAGCCGCCAAGATCAAGATCGTCGCGACGGTCTCGACCACGCCCTGCTGGGCTTCCTCGGCGCCCGCGGCGCTGCTGGGGGCGTGTGACCCCCTGCGTGGCGGAGCCGCCGTGTCGTGGCCGCCGCGCGAAGACTCCAGCTACGCGGCGGTCGTTTCGGCGATCGCCCAGCGCTACGGGTCGCGCCTGACCGCGATCGAGGTCTGGAACGAGCCCGACCAGGCCAACGAACACTATTTCGCCGGACCCGAAAAGGCCCAGCGCTACGCCGCGATGCTGCGCGCCGCCTATCCCGCGATCAAGCAGGCGGCGCCCTCGATCCAGGTCCTCGGGGGCTCGCTCGTGGGCTCCAACGGGAACTTCTTGCGCGCGCTCTACGCGGCTGGGATCAAGGGCTACTACGACGGGCTCTCCGTCCACTACTACAACCTGACGCTCGGCTCGCTGCGCTCGATCCACGAAACGCAGGTCGCCAACGGCGACAGCAAGCCGCTGTGGCTCGACGAGTTCGGCTGGACGAGCTGCTGGCCCGGCCGCAAGACCGAGCAGGAACAGGCGTGCGTGACGCCCGCCACCCAGGCCCTGAACCTGCGCAACGCGCTGCGAGAGATGGCGCGGGCGCCGTACGTGGCGGCCGCGACCGTCTACAAGATGCAGGACTCCCGCGGGGAAAACTTCGGCGCGCTGACGATCCGCGGCGCCCGCAAGCGCGCGTTCAACGCCCTGACGCAGGCCTTCAGCCAGCCGTTCGGCGCGGTCAGCCCCGTCACGCTGCGGCTGCGCCGGCACGGCTCGCACGTCGTGGCGAGCGGCAGCGGCCCGGTCGGCGACTTCATGGTGCTCGAAGCCTTCCAGGGCACGCAGCTGCGCTACCGGGCGATCTTCATCCTCAACCGCTTCAACGGCTACTCCGTGTCGCTGCCCGCGGTGCTGGGCACCCACGGGCTGGACGTGAAGGTCTACCAGTACTGGGCCGGCTCCTCGCGCGCGACGCGGCGCAGCATCTAGGACGGCGCCGCGGGCCCGGGCCCGTGCCCGTGCGAGCCGCGCCTAGCCGGCGTTGCGGAAGACCGCGACGAGCGTGAGGGCGAGGATCTTCAGGTCGAGGCCGATCGACCAGTGCGCGATGTAGTAGTTGTCCCACTCGACCCGCTCGGCCAGCGAGGTCTGGCCGCGCAGGCCGTGGACCTGGGCCCAGCCGGTGATGCCGGACTTGACGCGGTGGCGGTCGCCGTAGCGCATGATGTCGTTGCGGAACAGCTCGACGAACTCGGGGCGCTCGGGCCGCGGGCCGACGAGGCTCATGTCCCCGCGCAGCACGTTGAACAGCTGCGGCAGCTCGTCGAGCGAGGTGCTGCGGAGGAAGCGCCCAACCGCGGTCCGGCGGTCCTCGCCCTCGACGCCGCCGGGGGCGACGTCGCCTGCGAGCAGGAACTCGAAGGCGCTCGCCTCCTGCTCCTGGCTGGGCTCGCGCATCGAGCGGAACTTGTAGAAGTCGAACACCCTCCCGTCGCGGCCGACGCGGCGCTGCTTGAACAGGATCGGTCCGGAGCTCGAGAGCTTCACGGCGATCGCGGCGGCGAGCAGCAGCGGCGAGAACAGGATCAGCATGATCGCGGCGAGGACGCGGTCGAGCGCGTGCTTGACGGTGAACTGCATCCCCTTCGGGTCGATCGCGGCGAACGACAGCAGCGGCAGCCCGCCGACCGTGTCGTAGCCGACCCGGTCGTTGATCAGGTCGAACATGCGCGGCACGACCGAGACATCCACGCCGAGCTCCTGGCAACGCCCGATCAGGCGGCTGACGCGGGCGTCGGCGACGGAGGAGAAGGCGACGATCAGATTGCGCACACCGGTCCGCGCGACGGCATCCTCGAGGTCGTCGATCGTGCCCAGCACGGGCACCTCGCGCCCACCGACCTCGGCCACCGAGCGCGGGTCCTCATCGAGGAAGCCGACCGGCGCGAGACCGTACTCCGGGTGGTTCTCGAGCCTGCGGGCGACCTGCGCGCCGACCAGGCCGGCGCCCATGATCAGGACGGGCTTGCCGATCAGCCTCCGGGCTCGCGCCCGGCGCTGGGCGAGCACCAGCACGGTGCGGCCGATGCCGACCCCGACGAGCGCGTAGAACCACGCGCGCACCCACTGGCCCTGTTCGGGAACCTGATGGTTGAGCGCGAGCCCGAGCACGGCGGCGGCCATCGCCGCGACCGACACGCCGCTGATCACCGGCACGATCCCGTCGAGCACCTGGGAGCGCATCTTCTTCTTGTAGAGACCGCGCAGGTAGAAGAGCACGACGACGACGAACGGGAGCACCAGCAGCGGCGCCCGCCGGCCGTCGATGTGCAGGAGCTGGGAGAAGCCGCCGAGGGCGACGATCAGCGCCACCCAGACCATCACGAAGTCGACGGTGACCCGGACGATGCCCCAGCCGGAGCCCTCCAGCGCCCACTGCAGCGGCCCTCCGAAGGTGCCACGGCTCAGCGCCCGCGGGATCGGGGCGTCGTGCGCCACCTCGCTGCGCAGCGAGATGGTGCTCGAAGTGGTCTGTTGGCTGACGTGGGCGCGGTCCATTGCAGGCAGAGGCTTGAGTCCTCTATGGGACTACTCGGGTCCTGACGAGCTTCCCTTTAGCCGCTCGCTTCTTTATTGGGTCCCTCCCGCCCGTCCTGGTCGTCTCGACAGGCGGACGGTGAGCAGAGCGGTCAGCGCGAGCAGGAGGAACGCGAGGACGATGTAGGCGGCATCGGCGCCGGACAGTCCGAGGGTGCCACGGCCTGCCGCGCGCGAGGAGCTCGCCGCCGCGACGGTCCGGGCCCGAGCGGCGGGCGTGCCCGCAGCGGAGCCCTGCTTGCGGCCCTCGCCGGCGCCGTTCCCGGCGCCCTTCTTGCCCTTCGCGGCAGCTGCTCCCTTCGTGCCACCGGCGGCGCCACCGCGGGGCAGCGCCATCGACGAAGGGGACAGGTAACGGGGGGACGAGGAGGTGGAGGACGACGCGCCCGAGCCTCCGGCGCCCCCGCGCCCTCCCGAGCCGCCGCCGATCAGCGTGGAGCCGATCAGCGCCTGGTTGCCCTGTCCTGGCCCGCCATAGCCGCTGAGCAGGGGGTTCGTGGCGTGCGCCGGCAAGGCCTGGACGCATAGGAGCAAGGTCGTGAGAACGACCGCCGAGATGACGCGATACCTAGACATTGTCCCTACCGTGGGTTCCCTTCTTCGGCCCGGGCGACACTCGCCTTCCATGCCACTCGACCGCAGGCGTTCGCGGCCCCGTGGCAGTCGGCGAGCCCCCTGCCCCAGGCCTCGACACCTTCGACGAGATGCACATAACGTAGCGAAGGCTGGGGGCCCTGTCGAGAGAGATTTCAACTGTTCGGAGGGCTCTCATGCGAGTTCTTCAGCCTTTTGGAGGATCAGGCGGTTCAGTGCCTGAACGCTCACGCCGCGCCCGGATCGAATCAACCGCAGGGCTTCCTGGGTGAGCGGGTCGCGGGGGTTGAGGGCGGCAGCGCGCTCGAGCAGCGTGCGGGCTTCGGCCGAGCGCCCCTGCGTCGAGGCGATCGCCCCGCGCTCGAGCGTGGCGTAGGCGTCCTCCGGCACGCGGACGAGCGCTTTGGCGAACTGCGCGTCGGCGCGGCCGAGTTCGTTCAGGCGGATCGCGATCGAGCCGGCGACCAGGAACGCCTGGTCGCTGAACGGATCCAGTTCGGCCGCCTGTTCGAGCCGCGCGTAGGCGCCCGAGGGTTCTTTCGGCCAGCGGTGCGCCGCGGACTGCACCTCCAGCTGGCTGAACCACGGTCCGGCCAGCGCCAGCGCTAGCACCACCGCGAGCACCACGGCGAGGGGCACCGCGAGCACCGCGCCGCGGCGGAGGCCGTGTGAGCGCCCCGCGACGGATCCCGTGGAGCGCACACGCCGGATGTCGAGCGCGCGAGGCTCGGGAGCGTCTCCCCGCGGGGCGTCGGCGGGGCGCGGGCCGGACGCGCTCTGAGCCGGCCCGGCGTCCGCTCGCCGCCCGGCATCCAGCGAACACGCGACTCCGAGCATCAGGAAGGCCGGCGCGCCGAGTCCTGCGAACTCCCAGAACCAGTCGACTGAGCCATGGATGACCCAGTAGCCGAAGCCGGCTAGGGCGGCCGCCGCGCACGCCGCCGCGAGCCGATCCGGCCCGCGCGCGGCGCGCAGCGCGGCCAGCAGCGCGGCCGCGAGGCCGACCACCGCGAGCAGCGTGCCGATCAGCCCGGTCTGCGAGAGCACGCGCAGCTCGACGCTGTGCGGGTAGCGCGGGGTCTCCGGGCTGCGCCCCTGGCGCAGGTACTGCTGCGCGAAGTTGTCGGCCCCGATGCCCGCGAGCGGATGGGCGGTGAACTCGTCGATCGCGACCCGGTAGAAGTCGTAGCGGTTGGAGCCGAGGCCGCTGAGCAGCCGCGATCCGCCGCCTTCGGTGGTGTAGCCGCCCTTGAACGAGTGCCAGGCGCTTTCGACGCGCTGCACCGGGTTCCCCGAGGCGATCAGCCCCGCCGCGACGACGACCACCGCAACGGCCCCGGCGACCGCGGCGCTCGCGCGGTGGACGAGCCGCGCGTCGCCGGGCGAGAGGCCGCGGCGAGACTCCACGGCGGCGGCCGCGGCCACCAGCAGGGCTACGGCCAGGGCGATCGGCAGCGCCAGGTCGATCGCGTGGTGCAGGGTCGCCGGCACCACCTCCCCGGCGCGTGTGTGGTCACCGACGTGCAGCAGCGCCGGGGTCGCCGCGGCGATCCCGGCGGCGACGGGGACCAGCACGGCGAAGGTCCGCGTACGGCCGGGGAGCAGCGCGAGGACGAGGACCAGCACGACCGGCGTGGCGTACAGCGAGCCACGGCTCTGGCTGAGCAGGGCGATCTCGGCGAGCAGCACGGCGCCGCCCGCCAGCAGTCCCCGCAGCGCCCAGGGCAGTCGCCGCTCCCGCGCGAGCAGCAGCGCCGGCCAGAACGCCATCAGCCACTGCGCCGCGTCGGCGTTGGCGTACCCGCTCGGGTAGACCAGGCGCCCACCGGGAAGCAGCCCGGGCAGCTCGCCGCCAGGGGCGGCGCGCATGTGCAGCATCGCGAACAGCGCGAGGCCGGTCACCGACAGCACCCACGCCAGCAGCAGCGCGGCGGCCGTCAGCCCGCGCTGCGGCCAGCAGGCCAGCAGCGCGAAGACGAGCAGATAGAGCAGCGTGCGGTCCGCGCCTTCCAGCGCTTCGCCCGGCGCGGCGGCCCAGATGATCGTCAGGTAGCTGAAGGCGGTGTAGGCCGCGAGACAGCCGAGTGCGACGCGCACCGGTGTCGAGACGGCAGCGAGCGGCCGGCGCACGGCCACCAACGCGATCGCCAGCAGGGCGAGCAGGATCAGCCCGCCGGGCGCCCAGTGGGTCACCGGATATCCCGCCTGGTCGGTCGCCCAGATCACGCACAGCGCGACGGCGAGGAGACCGGGAACGGTCGCTGGCGCCTCGCGTAGCGACGCCGTGAGCCTGGCGGTCATTGCCGGCAACGATAATCCCGGGGGTGGAGGACTCCGCGAGACTGGCCCGTTTCTACGAGGACGCTTACTCGCTGCAGGGCCCGCAGGCGGACCGCTCCGCGCGTTGGCGCGCGCTCGGCGCCGTCGGCAAGGCCGACCATGTGGTCGTGCTGTGCCGCCGCGCCGGGGTGGTCCCGTCCTCGACGCTCGACGTCGGCTGCGGCGACGGGGCGCTGCTCGCCGAGTTGGCGCGCCGCGGCTTCGGCGGGAGGCTGCACGGGGTCGAGCTGAGCGCCGCCGCCGCCGCGATCGCGCGCCGCGCGCTCGGCGAGGACACGGTCGACGTGTTCGACGGCTCCTCGCTGCCGATCGGCGCCGGCTGCTACGAGCTCGGCATCCTCTCGCACGTCCTCGAGCACGTGCCGGACCCTGCGGCGCTGCTGGCCGAGACGGCCCGCGTGTGCCACGCGGTCGTGTTCGAGGTCCCGCTGGAGGCGAACCTGTCGGCGCGACGGCCGGCCAAGCGCGCGCACGCCGGCGAGATCGGGCACCTGCACACGCTGGGCGCGCGACGGCGCCCGCGCGATCGCCGCCGCCGCGGGGCTCGAGGTCGTCGCCGAGCTACAGGATCCGCTGCCGCTGACCGTCCACCGCTTCTTCGCGAGCAGTACGCGGGCGCGAGCGGCGGCGCTCGCCAAGTGGGGGGTGCGAGCGGGCATGGACCGCGTGGCGCCGCCGCTCGCGCGCAGGCTGTTCACCGTCCACTACGCCTGCCTGCTCCTGCCGAGGGGCGCGAGGCCCCGCCGGGCGCGTGACGGCCCCGAGCAGCAGGGCGAGCACGTCGCCCATCAGCTCGTCCGGCACGGCTGCGGGGTCCGTCAGCTTCTGACGCGCGATCCCGTCGGCCAGCGCATCGATCACGATCGCGATGTGCTCGGCGGGCATCGCCAGCTCGAGATCGAAGTCGCGCACGCCCTCGGCGATCAGGCCCGTCAGCAGCCGGCGCGTCTCCGCGAAGCAGGCGGCCACATGCGAGCGCATCTCCTCGTCGCGCACGCCGTAGGCCCAGAACTCCGTGAACAGGAGCAGCGTCTCCGACTCGCGCTCGATCATCGCCATCCACTGTCGCGCGCCGCCCGTGGCGCGCTCGGAGATCGACGCCCGCTCACGCACGGCGGCCGCGATTTCGGCCGCATGCATGGAGACCTCGCGTCTCATCAGCTCGAGGAACAGGTCCTGCTTGCCGGCGAAGTTCGAGTACAGCGCGCCGGTCGAGAAGCCGGCCTCCGAGGCGATCTCCTCGACGGAGGCGCCGTGGAAGCCGCTGCGCGCGAACACCGCGCGCGCGGCGTCGAGCAGCCGGTCTCGCGTCTGGGCGCGGCTCTGCTCGCGAGTCAGGCGTGCGCCTGCCGGAATCGCTGCCATCGCGGGGATTGTACTTGACAGAGCGAACGCTATTCCGATAATGTCCATTATCCCGAAGCCTCCAGGAGGTGCCCCGATGGCCGTGACGGCCCCCGCCCCCGATCTCGGCTCGCTGCCGACCGACGCGATCACCTACGAGGACCTCTACGCGCGGTGGGAGCGCGGCAACTGGAAGGCGACGGAGCTCGATTTCAGCGAGGACGCGCGCCAGTGGCGCGAGGACTTCACCGAGTTCGAGCGCCAGGCGGCGCTGTGGAACTACTGCCTGTTCTTCTGGGGCGAGGACGCGGTCGCCGACAACCTCTCCCCCTACATCGACGCCGCGCCGCGCGAGGAGCAGAAGTACTTCCTCGCCACCCAGCAGGTCGACGAGGCGCGCCACGCGGTCTTCTTCAAGCGCTTCATGCAGGAGGTCTGCGGGGTCGGCGACGGCTCGGTCGCGAGCGGCCTGCAGGCGATCCGCCCGCAGCTCAGCCCCGGCTTCCGCAAGATCTTCGACCGGCTCGACACGATGGCCGACGAGCTGCGCAAGGACCGCTCGCCGGCGAAGCTGGCGGCGGCGGTGACGCTCTACCACGTGGTGATCGAGGCCTCGCTCGCGCAGCCCGGGCAGCACTTCATCTGCAGCTACCTCGAGCGGCGCGGGCAGCTCCCCGCCTTCCGCGAGGGCATGCAGAACATCGCCGTCGACGAGCAGCGCCACATCGGCTTCGGCGTGAAGCTGCTCAGCGACCTCAACCGCGAAGACCCGGTCGGCGTTCCGAAGGCGGTCGCGGGGCTGCTCCGCGACGTGACGCGTTACACCGCCCAGGTGCTGATGCCGCCCGGCTGGGACGAGCGCTACATCACGACTTTCGGATCGAGCTTCGACGAGGTGGGCGTCGAGGGCGTCACCTCGATGACGACGAAGCTGCGCTCCGCGGGCCTGCCCGTCGAGAGTCTGCCGGGACCGCCGCTGCTGCCGCCGGGCCTGACGCCGCTCGAGCTCTCCCAGCGGGGGCGTGCGCTCGCCAAATCCGGTGTGCTGGGCGTGCGCGAGGGTCCGACGAGCCGGGACCCCGAGACGATCGAGCTGCTTTTCGACACCGTCCGCCGACAGGTCAACCCCGAGCACGGCCTGCGCGGGCCCGCGACCTTCCAGTGGGAGTTCACCGATCCCGACGTGCCCACCTGGCACCTGCGCGTCGACAATGGCTCCTCCGCCGTCCAGCAGGGCGTCACGCAGAACCCGGACCTGCGGCTGCGTATCTCCTGGCAGGACTGGGTCGACATCGTGGGCGAGCGCCTGAACCCGCTGCAGGCGGTCGCCACGGGCCGCCTGCGGCCGCGCGGCAACCCGCTCGCGCTGCGCAAGCTGATGCGCGTGTTCCCGCAGGGATAGCGGGGCTAACCGGGCGAGAACTCGCGCGCCGCCGCGCCGGAGCCTTCGTGGGCCGAAGGCGCCGGTGCGCCGGCTCCTGCGAGCCGCGCCGCGGGACGGCGATCCCTCGGCGCCGCGGCCGTGGGCTGCTCGAGGCTGAACTCGCGGGAGCCGCTCGGGGACGGTGCCGGCGTGCGCGTGGCGGGCGCCCTCGATCCCGCGGCGAGGGCCGTGTGGCGGTGCTCGCCGCGCCTGAACGCGGAGGCGGGTGCGACCACCGCGGGCGAGGCGGCGCGTGGCGCCGGCGCCAAGTTGGCCGACGGCGCGCGCCCGGACCGCTCCAGCCCCGAATGATGGGAGCCGATCGCCAGGCATCCCGCCCCCACGCCCGCGGCGATCAGGCAGCCGGCGGCGAGCTTGACGCCGGCGCCGCCCAGCGCCCAGCCGCCGCTCGCCCCGGCTCCGCCGCCGGTCGCAGCGGATGCGCTCAGCGGGGACCCGGTCGAGGCCGGAGCAGCGCCGCCGTGATGGCCGAGACCCGAGATCCCGAAGGGCGCGCCGGGCACGGTCAGCACCGGCGGCAGCACGACCGCGGCGCCGCGCAGCGCTCGCACGTAGCTCCTGCACGCCGGGCAGCCGCGGCGATGCGCGACCGCGAGCCGGTAGCGCTCGCCCTGCGGGTCGAGCACGCCGAAGGCGAGCGCGCGCATCAGCGAGGCCTGCTGCTCGCAGAAAGCTCCCTGCCGGATCGTCTCGACCAGCTCGCCGACCTTGGCCGAGACGCCCGCGCGGCCCTTGCTGCCGTCCATCAGCTTGCGCATCCGCGTCTCGCTGACCCCCATCCGCCGCGCGGCCTCGCTGCGGGAGTAGCCGTGGAGGTAGCACAGCGCGGCCGCTTCGCGCTCGCGCAGATCGAGCTGCGCACGCATCCCCTGCAGCAGCGTGCGCAGCCGGTCGCGTTCGTCGAGATCCTCGTCGACGTCGCGCTCCACGAAGGCCCCGGCCGGTAGCGGCTCCTCGCCGGCGGGGCGCGCGCGCAGCTCGTCGATCGCGCGCCGATAGGTGACGACGGCAAGCCACGCCCGCGGGTTCGTGACCTCCTCCCCGCCGAGCGTCGCCCCGTACAGGCCCTGCCACGCGGAGGCGTGGTCGACCATTTTGGTTGCCGTTCGGCCGCTGCGCGTGCCGCGCTGTTCAATCGCGTAGGGTGCGCCCAGGGGTGCCCATGCCACTGATACCGACTGGAACCATCGAAGCAATACGAGGCCACAGCCGTTCTGCGACCCGCTCCATTCTCGGATTCATGTACGCGGTCTACGCGACGCTCATGATCGGGTCGGTGATCGCAATTGGGGTGTTGGCTGACTCAAGCCGTAGCGGTCTCATCGTGTACGTGCTCGCGTTTATGGCGCTCATTTCCGTCGGGCTGCTGATAGCCGTACCGCTGATCAACTCCAAGAATCCGGGCAACCTGCTTCTAGGAGAGGTCAGCGCTCGCGAGTACGTCGCGCTCAAGCTTGGAGACGACGTCAGCGGCGAGACGATCGAACGACTGCTTGGACCCCCAACGGTGGAGGGCATCCCACCTCGGCCGCCGCAGGCACAGCTAACCCCCCCGCCTGATGCGGACGCCCCTTCGGGCTCGACCACGGATGAAACAACATGAGCGTTTCGCCAGCATTCGTAATCATGCTGGGGAACATCACCGCCCCTCAGCGAAATGCAGCACACGAGCTGATTAAGAAGGACGCCAACGGCTGGTGGCACCACCTCCCTGATGTATGGATCGTCGGCGGGCACGGTCACAAACACTGGGCGGACCTACTTGCTCCGATCATCAACGGGACGCCCGGAAAGCTCGTCGTCCTCGAGCTCCCGCGCGACCACGCCGAGCGCATGTTTGCGCAGCGCAACGGAGGACAATGGGTGAAGGCTGAGGAGTCATCCCGCTGGCTGTGGGAAACCTACTACGGCCGGCCCAAACCGAGTTAGCACGCAGGCGAAAGGCGCAGCCGCGCCTCGATCGTGCGTACGGCGCGTTCTTCGCCGACGACCCGCCGGTGGAGCCGCAGTTGCGCGTCCCTTAGCCACTCGTACAGAGTCCGGTCCTGATCGACCGAAGCGATCCTTTCGGCGAGCGCCAACGGCGTCTCAGGACGGAGCCATTCCGCCAGCCGCTTCAGCTCGTCGTCCTCGACAGAGGAGAACTGGTCGGCAGTGGGGATCAGCGTTCCCCGGTCGTCGGCCTTCGGATGGAAGAAACAGATCGTGCCGAGCGCGAACGCCTCGTGCATTTTCAACGTCGGCCATCCCGCACCCGAGGTCGGCGTTACGAAGGTGCTCTTGGCACCGCCGAGGAAGTCGGGGATCTCCGCGTAGGGCAGCGGCACCGGCGGGTCCATTCCGGCACGCCTTGCCCCCTCTGGCTTCCACTTCCCGCGCACAGTCGCTGCGTCGAGACCGGGGAGCCACTTGCGGAAGATGCTCGCCTTGTCGAGATCCACGTCGCCCTGAGTTTCGTTCGTGAGGACTCGGAACCGGACGCGCCGCTCCCACCGCACGGTGGGCTTCCACTCTGGCGGCATCCCGACAACCTCCAGCCTGTCCACGGTGTACACGTGAGGGGCTTCCCACACGCCCTCGTACTTGCTCCACCGCGCCTCCGGGAAGCCGCACTCCTCCGGGGAGCGCGTGTCACCCCGTCGCTCGTGGTATCGCATCTCGCGCCGCGGGTACTGCGAGAGAATCGACTGCCTCGGAGGCCACTTCAGGTCGCGGGCCTTTAGGGGGAACCGCGTATCCGGGCAGAGCCAAATCTCTTCGCGGCCGAGTGGATCGGACTCGCGCCAGCCGTTGATGCAGGACAGCACCGGAGCGACCTTGGCCGCGAACTCATCCATCGTTGCCGTCGCCTTGGAACGGTCCCGAAGCTGCGGCACGTCGGGTCGGTTCGCCTCGCCGTGTTTCGCGAGCCACATCACTACGCCGTCCGCCGACTGGAAGTAGGGCCAGATGATTTTGGTGTGGGACTCCCCCTTCTCGGCAGCAGTGCGTCCGGTCGGCTGCTCGGGGAGAGTGACGTTCGCCGGAAGCCCGTTACCGCCTCCCTTGTAGCGCGTCCCGACTACCCACTCGACGTCCGGGTTCCGTTCTGCGAGTTTCAGGAGGAGGTAGAGCGGCTCGTTGTCACCGCCCGCCGAGCGCCACGCACTCGGATCGAAGCTGGTCACCTTGTTGAGCTTTCCGTACATCACGCGCGGCATCGGCTCGCAGCTTATTGAGCCACTCGTCCCAGGCGGCATCGCTCCATTCGATCCCGTAGCTGCCGGACAATGCCTCTGGCGGCTCGACGGCCGGGAGGAGGTGTCGACAACTCCCGGCCGCCGGCATCGCAGGACGGATCATCAGTCCGCCCCTCGCCCTCGCGCCCACCATCTAGGCCGAGACGGTCCGCTCGCGAGCACGGACGGGGCGAGCAGTTGAAGCGGGCAACGACCACCGGCGCTGCCCGCTGTGCGCACGGGATCACCTACGACCGAGTACCGTGCGCAAGCTTTCATGCCGCCTCCCTGACGGCGCCGACCGCGATCCCGCCGCGCTGGTCGCCCTGGCGGAACTCGACTTGGGTCAGCGCGTTGTGGACGGAGGCCGTGAGCGTGGAGACCATCAGCGGCTCCCCGTTCGCGGTCCGGATCGAGGACTCCCCGGCGAACAGTTCCCGTAGCTGCGGGCCGCTCGCGGTGCCGGGCCGTTCCAGCCAGCTCCGGTACGCGCGGGCGACACGAATGTCCGCGAGCGCGTCCTCGAGCTTCGCCAGCGCGTTCTGCCCCGTCTTGCTCGACGCTTCGATGCGCTTGTCCAGCTTGGCCCGGTAGGCATCGCCGCCGGTGACGGCCTCGTACTCGATGGCCTCGCCTGCCGTGTAGACGGCCGCAGCGGCGATCCGCGCCTCCCGTTCGGCCAACTCAAGCTCGCGCTTGGCCTCCGACTCCGCGGACTCCGCAGAGTTCGCGGTGTCCTCCCCGGTCACGCGGGCCGCAGCGGCCTGCGCGATCCCGGTCGCTTCCGCGTCCTTGACGGCCTGCTGCGCTGCGGCGAGACGCTCTTTCGCTTCGTTGTCCTGCAGCGTCAACTCCCCATAGCGGACGATCAGCTTGCCGAGCTCGCCCCCGAAGACGTTTGGATCGGTGTGGCTGAGTGCGTTCGACGCCATTTTCAGACCTCCACCGTCGCGCCCGCAGGCACGGCGTCATCCGGCACGATCCCAACCCGTGCCCGCAAGGCCCGGTTGATCGCGTCATTGCCCTGGTCATGCTGGACAGCGTGGCCGCCGCGAGCACCCTGGTCGAACCCGCCAGCGAACCGGCCGGTCCTGTCCCGGACCTGCACACCCTCTGTGTCCTGTTCCGCGGGGCCGTCGCCGAAGCCGGCGGCCTGCCGGATCGCTTCGCTCATCTTGTGGCTTCGCTCTCGCTCGGCCTGGTCATCCTGGTAGCCCATCAGGGCCTCCTCCTAGTTGTCATCGAATAGGTCTGGGTACGGGTCCACGAGGGCGTGGGGCGCCGTCGAGGCCGGACGTGCTGCGGCGCGTGCAGCGCGGTTCGCTACCCGTGTCGCCTCGTACGGGTCGAACTTCGGCCGCTGCGCTCGGTGCTCGTGCAGCCCGAGGTCCCGGCTGCCGGTGCGGATCGGTGCCGCCAGCCGACGCCGCTCGGCCGCGTCCTTGCAGCGCGCGGAATCGTCAACGAGCCGGATGAGCCTCCGGGCCGCGAGCCAGTCGGGCTCGTTCCACGCCTGGGCCGCCTCGCCGTCAACCCACGCCCGCCAGGTCTCCCGCGCCTCCTTGGTGAAGCGCCCCGGCGGCATCGCGATGTCGGTTTCTGCACGTTTCTGCACGGCTCAGCCTCCCCCTACGGCCCTTCGATGCCGGGTCCGGGGTACTAGCCGCCTCGGTTCTGTGAGGACCGGAGAAGGCGTGTCTGCGGCAAGAAGTCCCGTGCGGACAAAAATGGACCAGCTCAGGCGCCTAACAAAGCGGCCACATAGGGATTGCCCCCTGGGGTCCGCATCCACTTTCGTCGCTCCACGACCGCTGTGTTCGCGGCCGAGAGCGACACGCGTCATGAAGGGCTCGGACCTCCGTACCAGGCGACCCGCACGGTCACCCGATGACGCGGCTGATACTTGCGGCCGGTCCACCATGCACTGTCGAACGACCACTGCGGCTTGGCGCGGTGCATGCCACGGAGAAGGACGCGCCCGCCGTGTAGGTAGGCGCTGTTGCAGCCATAATCGACCACTCGGCCTCGGTACTGGTCGTGCGCGCCCTGGAAAGCCAGGCACTTTTCGCCGGTCGTCAGTTCCACGCCCCACGGGTAGCTGAGGCTCTTGGGAACCGGTTCGTTGTTCGGTTCGAGTTCGTTAACGTCAACCCGCGTCACGCTTTTCGCCCACGGCTGTGTTAGGCAAAGGACGGAGCCGGGGACCGCTGAATCGGCCCAGCAAGGGTCCTCGATGAAGTTCCCCGTGAAGCATCTGTAGGTAGGTCCTGGCACAGCATCAGAGCCGGGGTGGCATTCGCCATGGGTCGTTCGCGCGACCGAGAAGCCTTCCGCCAGGTCCCCATTGGCGTCGATCGGCGCCACGTACAGAACCCGGGTCGGCGTGCTTGGGGCGCTCGACGCCCGCGCAGCGGCGGGGCGCGTTGCCCCGGCCGTCGCGTGCGTATTGCCGCAGGCCCCAAGCATCACTCCCGCCGCGACGCAGGCCAACCCTGTCCGCTTCATGCCGCCTCCCCCATCGAATGTTGGGACTCCCCAAGCCCGCGGACGGCCGATTCTAACCGCTGCTTTTCGGCTCGAACCCTCGCCCACCGAGCAAGCGCCGCTTCTTTCATTCGCTGGCGAGCCTCCACGCTCCGCCTGCCGTGTTCCTCTGGACGTTCCCAACGCCGCTTTGCAGCGCGGCGCATCCTCTTTCGAGTCGCCTCGCTATGACGGCCGCCGGTCCTCATGCCGGACGCCTCGAGGTTACGTCCCTGTGTCCAACCCTTAGAGATAGGGTTGGACGCTCGGGAACCAGTACGGCCGATCGACTGGATCCGGGTGCCGGGAACCAGCAACACCCCGGTGTTGCCTGGGTGGTTGAGAAGTTCGTGTGACTGGTTCCCGCTGGTTCCGCACTGTGGGAACCACACCGCTGGATCCCGCTGGATCCGGGTGTCGGGAACCAGTTCATCAGGCCTCCCAGCCTTCCGGACCTTCCGTGATGCCCGAGTGGCTGCTCTCAGCCCAATCGTCCATCCAGCCGTTGAACTCCGACCGCCTGGGCACCTTCACCTGGCGCTCGCGTAGTAGCTCCGCGACCTCGCGCTTCGATTTCACGGGACCGGCGTCGGCGAGCAGCTTGACGACCTCATCGTGCAGGTCGGCCTTGCGCGTGTCCGGGGTCGCCGGCCCGAGCGTCGTGTACTTGCCGCCGCCTGCGCTCATGGTCAGTTCCTCCGCAGCGTCCCCGTCGCGGTCGCGCGTGCGCTTGAGCCGGATGGTGCCGTTGCGGGCGGGGGTGCACGTTTTGCCGCCCTCCACGCGGTACGCGAGCTCGACCAAATCCGTCTTGTTCGACGCGCCGCGCGGGTGGCTGGTGTCGTAGCCGACGTTGTCGAGCAGTAGGACCGCCGTCCACCCGTTCTCGCAGATCGGGTCGATGAACTGCCCCATGAACTTCGCGAAGTCGCTGTTAGAGGTCTCGTTGAGGCCGAGTTCCGTGAGGACCCGCGCCGCCGAGTCGATCACCCATAGGTCGGTTTCCTCCATCCACCCCGCGAACGAGCGCATCACGTCGGCGTCGTGTAGTTCGCGGAACCGGAACTGCGACGTGTACTGGAAGGCGTCGCCCTCCCACTCGCCGCCGAGCAGCTTCGACCGCTCGTCCATGCGGAGCTGCCCGTTCTCCAAGTCCGTGTAGACGGCGCGCCCGCCCGCTGCGGCGACCTGCTGGCAGAGTTGCAGCGCCGCCCAGCTCTTGCCGGACTCTTTCGGTCCGTACAGCATCGCGCGAGCCGCCGGCCGGAGGAACTGCTCGGCGCCCTCGATCCAATCCCGCGAGGAACCCTCCCGGCGCGCGAACATCGCGGCCACCTTCGCGTCGGCCGCCTCGCGCCGTTCCCGGGCGTCCAGCAGCTCGTCATAGTCATCCACAGCTGTCTCCTTCAGCAGTTTCCCTTGTAGGTAATTATACCTTCCGCTCTCCACACAAAGAGAGGGCGGCCGTGCTTTCACACGACCGCCCTCACAGGGAGACGCTGCTGTACTACTCAGTCTACTTCGTGGCGCGGAGCGACTCCGGGTATGGCCGCTTCGTGTTGAACCACCGCTCCAGTTTCCGCCAAGCGGCTTCACACCGCTCCTGCTCCTGCATGGTCACGATCTGTCACCTCTCGCGTTCGCCTGCCGACAGATCGAATACTATCCACCACGCGAGGCGGACTCACACATTCATATTGAAGAGTCCACAGGTTCGTAGTTGGATTTCCTTGTTGCCAGATTCACCTACCGAACATGGAGAACGAACATGGCCACCACAAAGGCCACCACAAAGGCCCGCAGCACCAGCACGACCAAGGCGCTGGAGAACACGAAGACGTGGCCCGACTCGACGGGACGCGACATCAAGCTGGGAGACAAGGTCAAGCTCGGCGGCAAGGTCATCGGCACGGCCGCCTACCGCTGCACCCACGGGAAGGACTGGAAGGAGAAAAAGGTCCGCCGCCCGATGATCGGGGTGGCACTCGCAGACACGGGGGCCGCACAGTCCGCCGGCGCCGTAAACGGGCGCGCCGTGAAGCGCCGCGCCTTCGACAGTACGGACCTGACGGTGGTGACCAAGTGATTCTCGCTCTTGTGCTAGCGCTGATCGTCATCGGCCTGGCGCTTCGTTCCGCAGCAAAGTAGTCGCGCTCCACGGGCGCCCTTTCGGAGGCGCCCGCGGTGTCTGCCGGGAATGTCCTTCTGAGCCAGTGCCAACCTTCGGCCGTAGGTCGACCCGCGCTCGGCGCGCGACACCCGCGCGCATCCTCTACAGCCGCGCTCGTGGCACTAGGCCGCTTAGCGGTCCTCCTCGTCGAACCGAAAGAGTTCCCTCATGTCGTAGGTCCCTCCGCGCTCGACCGCCTCGATGACGGCGTGAGAGGGTTCGGGGGGCAAGACACTCGTTCGCGGAACGGGGTCCTCGACCCGGATCGTGGCGACGACTGGCTCCCCGATCAGGTTGTGGATGATGGCCTGCTCGATCTCCTCTGTCTCGTATTCGAGGATGACCGTTCGGCCGTGGTGTCGGGGAGGTGTGGCCGACCCGTTGGACAGCCTCATTCGCGCTCTG
Organism: uncultured Solirubrobacteraceae bacterium; assembly: GCA_963703205.1. Taxonomy (GTDB): domain Bacteria; phylum Actinomycetota; class Thermoleophilia; order Solirubrobacterales; family Solirubrobacteraceae; genus Palsa-744. The sequence continues at coordinate 3,214,105 of OY969799.1, read as the reverse complement.
CCCCTGCCGGGGCCCTCGTAGATGACGCCGTACAGCAGTCCGTCGATGATCATCGAGCGTTGGCTGTACTCGGGTGGCTTTGCGAGCTCGACGTACTGGCGCGCCGCACGCTCGGCATCGAGACTTTGAGCTGGGAGCCCGCGCGCCTCCCAATCGATGCTGATGCCTTCCGACTCAACGAACCGCGCGAGGTTAGCGTACGCGGTTGCTCCAACCCCCACGTCGAGCGCGAAGTCGAAGATGGTGTCCTCATCGAGGCTCATTAGACGCGCGACTGTCTGAGCGCTGCGCCACACCCCGTAGTACGGAATCTCTGCCTGACGCGCGTCGACGTCGAGGGTCTCCCCGAAGTAGACCGTGATGGACGCACCCGCCTCAGCTCGAACGACGAGCGGCGGGATCGTGAGGTTGCCGACCTGCTTAATGGTGTTGCCGACTGCGTCGACAAGCTGCGCAAACAGGTGCGAGGGAGCGCCTCGCCGCTGCACTTCTCCATCCCGGGCCGTTACCGCGACCTGACCCCCTGCGACGTCCTGGGCCGTCATGAACTGCTTGTTCTGGATCGCTTCGGGATCGACCGACGGCCAGGGCGACGCCTTCTGCGGTGCCGGCGACTCACCGGACCCTGGCTGCGCCTCCTCGACCCCCTCCTCCTCCGACTCGGGGGACTCTTTCGCCTCCTCGGAACCCTCCATCAGATCCGGCAGGCTACAGCAACAATGATCTCCAGCGTCGTCAAGATGAGCGACCAGCGTCCCGCAAACTCGATCTGCATGTAGTTCGCTGCTCGCGTTTCGTTGCTGTCATGCCTCGCGTCGGCGACCCGGCGAAGGTGGACCACAAGAAGCTGCGCGAACTCTTCGTCCGACTTGTCTCGCGCCCACTCTTCGATCTGGCTCGGCTCAAGGTCGATCTCGGTGCGGGGTTCCTCCCCGTTGACGAGGCGATGCCCGGTGATCAGAAGGCCAAGCGCTGCCACTGTCGCGCATCCAGCAATCAGCCAGCGGTCGCCGGTGGTCACGTCGGCGGCACGGAAGGCACTAAAGGCAACTGCCTGCGCTACCGCGAAGAACGCGGCGCACAGCCCGAACACCTGACGCCCCTTCGCATCGAGGCGTTCGGTGATCGAGAACTCCTCATCGACCCGCGCGCGAAGAACATCGATCGCTAGGTCGAGGCGGCCGGGCACCTCGGGCTTCTCACCATCGCCTTGTAGGACCTCGAGATTGCCCTTAGCAGCCATACGACCAATCTAGATTACGCCGACTGTCCGACGGTGCAAGCTGCCTCTCGTCCGGCCGCACCAGGTACGACCATCGGCGCCCGGCTCTTGGAACAATTGGCTCATGCGAGCGATCCTCTACGCAGCCAAGTCCACCGACGACAAGCACGGGTCGATCAAGACTCAGCTGAAGCAGGGTCGGGAACGCGCGGAGGCGGAAGGCTGGGAGGTCGTAGCGGAGTACCAGGACGAGGCGAAATCGGCCTTCTCGGGTAGCCGAGGCGACGGGCTCGTGAAAGCCAAAGAGCACGCCGAACGGATCGCTCCGTGCGCGTTGATCGTGCAGCACTCCGACCGGCTCGCGCGCGGCGACGCGCGGACAGCCGCGCACCTCGTCGAGCACATCTTGTGGTCGATCAAGACTGAGGTCGCGCTGGTGTCGCTGCAAGACCCCGAGAACGTCCGCGTCAAAGAAGGCGACGAGAGCCTGTCGCTACTGCTCGGCGCTGTCGGCGGGATGCGCAACAACGAAGACTCCAAGCGGAAGGCGCAGGCGACCAAAGACGGCAAGCGCCGCGCCTTCGAAGCTGGGAAGTTCGGAGGTGGTCCGGTGCCCGACGGCTACCTCTGGGACCCGCACCAGCCCGACCCCGTGCTTGAGGTCGATCCGGCCCGCGCCCCGATCATTCGGCAGATGGCCGCGCTACGCGATGAAGGCCTCCCCTACGGCACCATCGCACGCCGCCTCAACGCGGAAGGCGAGCGCACTAGGAAAGGCAAGCCGTGGAAAGGCGAGACGATCAAAGACATGCTCGCCAACCCGGTCTACGCCGGCCGGGTGCACATTCACCGGGACACGCCCGAGATGGAGGTCGCTGAAGGCAAACATGAGGCACTGATCGACCCGGCGCTGTTCGATCGCATCGCAGCCAAGAGCACGATCCGCGTCCCGCATAGGGGCGGCCGCCCGAGCGTCACGACCTACCTCACCGGCCTCGCCATCTGCGGGCGCTGCGGTAGCCCGATCTGGGGTCGCCGGGATCCCTACACGCGGAAGGACGGCTCGCGGCGCGTGAGCTACCGGTGCTCGGGCACGAAGTCAGGCACCTGCGACCTGCCCCGGCTGGACGCCGCGCTCATCGACGCCGCGCTGCTTAAGCACCTAGCCGACCAGTTCATCGACATACCGGCATGGGCCGAGCGCGAAGCCAAGGCCAACGACGACCGGAAGGCATCCCTCGCCTCTGCGCTCGCCGACCGTCTGAAGGAACTCGCCGCCGCCGAGAAGCAGCGCGACCGGGCGAGGGATCGCGCGCTCCAGAAGGGCACCGACGCCGCCGAAGAGCTCTACGAGGCGGCCCGTGAAAAAGTCGCTGCTGCTGAGGCCGAGGTCGCTGGGGCACAAGCAGCGCTCGATGCCGTGCCCACGCCCGAGGCCACGAACGACGCGATCCTCGACTTCCTCAACCTCCTGCGTGACCGGCTGCGGACCGAAAAGCGCGAGCTGAACACCGAGCTGCGCGCCATCTTTGCCCGCGTGACGATCGACCTCCTGATGCCCGAGGACGAGATTCTGCTGGCCTTCGAGTTGCAGCCCGACGTGGTGGACCGCTACGGCAGCACGACCGGAGAGGTCCAGCGCACCACCGGCGACGACCTCAGCGTGATGCACGACGCCAATGTTGGAGGCAACCCGGCCGAGCCCCTGATGATGTTGGTCGCGGCGCCGCCTACACGGGACTTGGCTGTCCCTATCGAAACGATCGACAACGCCGAGGCGTAGCAGGCCTCGAGCTCGGCGCGGTCCAGCGACACGCCGGCCGCCCGCAGCCGCGCCGCGACGGTCGCGAGGACGGCGCCGCGGAGCGCTCGGAAGTCGCGCTCGAGCAGACGCTCGGCGCGGTAGCGGCGAAGCAGGGCGGGGCTCATGCCGCGAGGGTGCCAGGGCACCGCCGAACGGGCGAGACAACATCCGTCGAGCGTGGAAAACCCAGTGGCGGCGGGCCTGCGCGCGGCGCGAGCTTGCCGCGGATGTCTCCGACTACGCCTGCGCCGCGGCTGCCTCAGAAGCGCACGCGTGCGCCTCGATCTGGGCGAGGGTGTGCTCACGCATGTCCTGCCCCGCGCGCTCGCGCCGGTGCCATTCCACGATCCGCGCGAGCGACTCCTCGAGATCCCAGGGCGGGTTCCAGCCCAGCTCGGATTCGGCGGCGCCGGAGTCGACCTCGACACGGCCCGCCTCGGGCGGGTTGGTGCGCTCGTCGGTCTGCCAGCGCAGCTCTCCCTCCCACAGCTCGGCGAGGCGCTCCACGACCCACCCGACCGGTCGCGCGTCGGCGGGCGGCGGCGCGAGGTTCCAGGCACGGGCCGCGCTCTCCTCACGCCACAGCGCCTGGCTGAGCAGCAGGTAGCCGGACAGCGGCGCCAGCACGTGCTGCCAGGGCCGGACGGCGGCGGGGTTGCGGACGAGCAGGGGCTCGCCGCTCTCGACCGCGCGCAGCGCGTCCGGCAGCAGGCGGTCCTCACCGCGGTCGCCGCCGCCGATCACGTTCCCCGTCCGCGCCGTCGCGAGGTTGGGAGCGTCGGGCCCGGAGAAGAACGAGCGGCGGTACGCCGCGACCAGCAGCTCTGTGGCCGCCTTGGAGGCGGAGTAGGGATCGTTGCCGCCGAGCGGGTCGCCCTCGACGAACGTGCGGCTGGAGCCGGGCGGGTTCTCGTAGCACGTGTTCGAGGTGACAACGAGCACCGCCCGCACCTGCGCTCCGGCGGCGCGGACCGCCTCGAGCAGGTTGACGGTGCCCATCACGTTGACCTCCCACGTCAGCGCCGGTTCGCGCAGCGAGCGGCGCACCACCGGCTGTGCGGCGAGGTGCAGCACCACCTCGGCCCGCGACTGCACGATCGCCGCCGAGACCGCGCGCGCGTCGCGCATGTCGCCGCGCAGCTCGTGCGTGCCCTCGCCTGCTCGCACCTGCTCGTAGAGGGACTGGCGCGAGGGCGGGCCACCCGAGAGACCCGTCAGCCGCGCGCCCAGGGACTGCAGCCACAGCGACAGCCACGCGCCCTTGAAGCCGGTGTGCCCGGTGACGAGCACGCGCCGGCCCCGCCAGAAGCCGCGATCGACCGTCGCGCTGCCGGACGGCGGGTTCCACGGCGCCGGGCCGCGCAGGGCTGTGGGCTCGACCATCCGGGTATCTTCACCCAATTCCGGCCGACTTCGCCCCCCCACCAGCGCCGGGCGGCGCACCGGCCCCGCCCGAGACGACCGAGGTGCTCGGGGTTCGCCTCGCGGTCAGCGACTACGGCGAGGTGCTCGACTGGATGGAGGCGATGGTCGCCGCGGGCGCGCGCGGCTACGTGACCGCAGCGGCGGTGAACCTCGTGATGAGCGCGCGCGAGGACCCCGAGACGGCTGCGGCGGTCGCGGCCGCGACGCTTGCGACGCCCGACGGGATGCCGCTGGTGTGGGCCCTGCACGCGCTCGGCCGACGGCGGGCGACGCGGATCTACGGCCCTGACCTGATGGCGGCCTTCTGCGCGCGGGCCGCGCGCCGCGGGATCCCGATCTACTTGTACGGAGGCCGCGACCCGCAGGTGCTCGCGCTGCTGCAGGCGCGGTTGCGCGAGAGCTTCCCCGGCCTGGCGATCGCCGGGGCGCACTCTCCCCCGTTCCGCCCCCTCAGCGAGTCCGAGAAGGCCGAGGACGCGGCCCGGATCGACGCCTCCGGCGCCGCGGTGGTGTGGGTCGGGACGGGCCAGCCCAAGCAGGAGAAGTGGATGCACGAGATGCGCCCGCGCCTGGCCGCGCCGCTGCTCGTCGGCGTCGGCGCGGCGTTCGACTTCCACGCCGGCCTCCTCGCGCAGGCGCCGCCGTGGATGCAGCGCGCGGGCCTGGAGTGGGTGTTCCGCCTCTCGCGCGAGCCACGGCGTCTGTGGCGGCGCTATGCCCGCTACAACCCGCGCTTCGTCGCCGGCTTCGCGGCGCAGTACGCGCGGCACCTGAGCGGGCGCGAACGCCCGCGCGGCGGCAGCTGAAGCCCGGCCGGCGCGGCACGCGAACGCCCACGCGGCGGCGGTCGGAGCCCGGCCGGCGCGGCACGCGAACGCCCACGCGGCGGCGGTCGGACCCCGGCCGGCGCGGCACGCACTCGGCCGCCCGCCGGCGGTCGACGGTCCGCGGCGACGCTAACCTCAGGATTCCGATGAGCGCCCAGCAGACCACCGCCGACGTGGCCGTCGTCGGCCTCGGCCGGGTAGGGCTGCCGCTGGCCCTGTCGTTCGCCGACCGGGGGCTGAAGGTGATCGGCGTCGACAACGACCCGCGCCGGCTGGATGCGGTGGCCGGCGGGCGCATGCCGTTCGAGGAGACGGGCGCGCAGGAGGTGCTCGGCCGTGTGCACGCCGCCGGAACGCTGTCGCTGACCTCGGCGGTGGCCGGCGCGGCGGAGGCGCGCCAGATCGTGATCACGCTCGGCACGCCGTCCTTCTCGCACATCGAGATCGACATGCGCGACATCCGCTCCGCGCTCGACGACCTGCTGCCGGTGCTGGGTCCCGGCCACTCGCTGATCCTGCGCTCCACGATCGCGCCGGGCACGACCGACTTCGTGGCGGGCTACCTCGCCAAGCACCGCGGCCTCTCGATCGGCGAGGAGGTGTTCGTCTCACACGCTCCGGAGCGGATCGCGGCAGGACGCTTCCTCGCCGAGATCGACACGCTGCCGTGCATCATCGGCGGCGTCGGGGCGCGCTCCGGCGAGGTCGCGGCCGAGCTGTTCGGAGTGTTCGAGGCGCCGATCGTGCAGACGAGCCCCGTGCAGGCGGAGCTGGCCAAGATCTGGACCAACATCCTGCGCTACGCGACCTTCGCGCTGCCGAACCTGCTGATGATGGACTGCGAGCGCTACGACGCGAACGTCTTCGAGGTGATCGACCTGATCAACCGCGACTACCCGCGCGGCGGCATCGCCCGGCCGGGCTTCACGGCCGGGACCTGCCTGCGCAAGGACTTCACGTTCTCCGAGGAGCGCTCCGCCGCGCCCGGGATGCTGCTCGCCGTATCGCGCGTGAACGAGTCGGTCCCGCTGTTCCTGCTCGAAGGCGCCAAGCGGCGCCTCGGCTCGCTCGCCGACCGGCGCGTGGCCGTGCTGGGCCTCGCGTTCAAGGCGGACACCGACGACGAGCGGGACTCGCTGGCGCACAAGCTGATCAGGCTGCTCGAGCGCGAGCTGGCCGATGTGGTCGTCCACGACCCCCACGTCGCGACGCCGACGGCCGGCCTCGCGGAGGCGCTGGAGGGCGCAGAGGTCGTGATCGTCGCCGCGAACCACTCCGAGTTCCGCGACCCCTCGGCGCTCGCCGCGATCGTCGAGCGCGGCGCGCGGGACTGCCTGGTCGTGGACCCGTGGGACTGCTGGGGTGCCGCTCAGGTGTTCGCCTACGCCTCGGAGCTCGCCGCGCTCGCGCCGACTCGCCCGGGGACGCCTGGGTGACACGGGTCCTCGTCACAGGCGGCGCCGGCACGATCGGCGCCGCCGTCGTGCGCCGCCTGCTCGCCGACCCGGCCTACGAGGTGCGCGTCTCCGACCAACGCGAGGCGCCGCTGTGGATGCGCGAGGGCGCCGAGGTGCACACCGGCGACCTGCGCGAGCTGGATCAGGCTCGGCGCGCGATGAAGGGCTGCGCGCAGGTGATCCACCTGGCCGCGATCGTCGGCGGCATCGCCAACTTCCACAAGCTCCCCCACACCCTCACGGAGGTCAACAACGGCCTCTACAACGCGATCTTCCGCGCCGCGCTGGACAGCGGCGTCGAGCGGTTCGTGTACGTCTCCTCCTCGATGGTCTTCGAGCGTGCCGAGGAGTACCCGACGACCGAGGAGTACCTGCCGCGCTGCCCGGTGCCGCTGTCCGCCTACGGGTTCTCGAAGCTGACCGGCGAGGTGTACTGCCGCGCCGCCCACGACGAGCATGGGCTGCCGTTCACGATCTGCCGGCCGTTCAACGCCTACGGGCCGGGAGAGGTGCCCGACGCCGAGCCCGGGATCGCCCACGCCGTGCCGGACCTGATCGAGAAGGTGCTCTCCGGCCAGCACCCGCTGCAGATCTTCGGCTCGGGCGAGCAGACGCGCACGCTCACCCACGTCGAGGACATCGCCGACGGCGTCGTCACCGCGATGAGCTCGCCGAAGGGCCTGAACGAGGACTTCAACATCTCCGCCTCGCGCGAGATGACCGTGGCCGAGATCGCGCTGGAGATCTGGAAGGCGTGCGGCGAGGACCCGGAGCGATTCGAGCTCGAGCACCTGCCGACGTTCGAGGTCGACGTGCAGCGGCGCTGGCCCTCGGTCGAGAAGGCTCGCCGGCTGCTCGGCTGGGAGGCCAAGATCGACGTCGAGCAGGGGATCGCCTCGACGGTCGAATGGCTTCGCGGGCTGCGCGCGGCGCGGGGCGCCGCCGAGCAGAGGCCGCGCGGGCGCCGCCGCAAGCCGGTCGGCGGCGGTCGATAGGGTTCGGCGGCGATGGCGGCCAAGAAAGCGTTGATAACCGGGGTCACCGGGCAGGATGGCTCATATCTGGCCGAGCTGCTGCTCGAGAAGGGCTACGACGTCCACGCGATGGTGCGGCGCGCCTCGACCGAGAAGTTCGAGCGGATCGAGCACCTGCGCGACCGCCTCACCCTGCACCAGGGCGATCTGCTCGACCAGCGCTCGCTCGTCGACGCGCTGCGCGCATCCAAGCCGGAGGAGATCTACAACCTCGCCGCGATGTCCTTCGTCGCGGTCTCCTGGATCCAGCCGACGCTGACCGCGGAGTTCACCGGCGTCGGCGTGACGCGGATGCTCGAGGCGATGCGCGAAGTGTGCCCTGAGGCGCGCTTCTACCAGGCCTCCTCCAGCGAGATGTTCGGCAAGGTGCTCGAGGTTCCCCAGACGGAGACGACGCCGTTCTATCCCCGTTCGCCGTACGGCGTGGCGAAGGCCTACGGGCACTTCATCACCGTCAACTACCGGGAGTCCTATGGGCTGCACGCGACGTCGGGGATACTTTTCAACCACGAGAGCCTGGCTTCCAGCACGCCGCTGCTCGTGCGCGAGGACGGGGTCATCGACGTGAAGACGCCCCTCGACATCGTGCCTCTCCTTCGAAAGGGCGGCTGCGTTCAGAACTTCCTGCCGAAGACGCTGCTGGAGGTGTGGGACGGCGAACGTTGGAGCGCGGTGACGGCGATAACGGCGACCCGCCGCCGCACGACGGACCCCGATCACCGGCTTGTGTCGATCCAAGCCCGCGCCGGCGTCGTCGAGGTGACAGCCCACCACAACATGCTGGACGCGGAGTTCGAGAAGGTGCCCGCCTGTGAGATCGAGGCGGGAGACGAGCTCGCGCTTGCCGAGCAGATGCCGGCTATCTCCGACTGGACCGCCGCGACTCCCGAGCTGGCGGAATTCCTCGGTCTCATGGCGGCGGACGGGTATGTCCACCGCGAGGGGACGAGCATCCGGTTCACCAACAACGACGCGCTCCACCGCACGCGCGCAGCGACGTTGTGGGCGAGACTGTTCATGGGCAAGTCGAGGGAAGGGACCTGCGTGTCCGGGTGGAACCCGGAGAACTTCGTCGAGCACGTCGACCTGACCGGCGGCGGCTCCGCCGGCCGATGGCTGCGCGAGCAGCTGTACACCTCCGACGGCTTCAAGCGGGTTCCGCCCTTGATCCTCAATGCCGGCGAGCTCGCCCACAGCGCGTTCCTGCGCGGCTACTACGACGGCGACGGTCTCAAGCGGGGGAACGGGGCGTCGATCAAGACCAACAGCGCTGTCCTGGCCCAGGGGGTCTGCTGGATGTACCACGCCAACGGTCAGGCCGCCTCGGTGTACGTCGAGCAGCGGGCCGGCAGGACGTACTACCAGCTGAATCTCCCATCGGCACTACGCGTCGGTGCGAACGGGCAGCACCTCCGCAAGAACCCCGCCGAGGTTCGGCGGGTGGCCCCCGCGCAGGTTGCCGACGACGAATGGACTTTCGACGTCGAGACCGAGACCGGAAAGTTCTGCGCCGGCGTGGGCCGAGTGGTCATCTCCAACTCCCCCCGTCGCGGCCTGGAGTTCGTCACCCGCAAGATCACCTGGCACGCCGCCGCGATCAAGCTCGGCCTGCGGAAGGAGCTGCGACTCGGCAACCTCGAGGCGGAACGCGACTGGGGTTATGCCAAGGACTACGTCGAAGCCATGTGGCTGATGCTCCAAGAGGACGACCCGCAGGACTTCGTGATCGCCACCGGCGAGGCGCACTCGGTGCGGGAATGCTGTGAAGTGGCCTTCGACGAGGCGGGTCTCGAGGACTTCGAGAAGCACGTCGTGATCGATGAGTCCTTCGTCCGCCCCGCCGAGGTCGACCACCTGATCGGCGACCCGGGGAAGGCCGAGAGGTTGCTGGGCTGGAAGCCGCAGACCACCTTCGAGGAGCTGATCCGTCTTATGACCCGCGCAGACCTCGAGCTGCTGAGCAGGGGCTGAGGCCCTGGCCGTTCCGCTGTTCGACAGCTCGACGCCGCTCGCGTTCCTCCACGACGAGCTGCGTGCGGCGGTGGCACGCGTGCTGGACAGCCGCCGCTACATCCTCGGGCCGGAGGTCGAGGCCTTCGAGGCCGAGTTCGCGGACTACTGCGGCGCGGCGCACGGCGTCGGCGTCGCGAACGGCACGGACGCGATCACGATCGCGCTGCGCGCGATGGGCGTCGGGCCGGGCGACGAGGTCGTGGTTCCCTCGTTCACCTTCTACGCCTCCGCCGAGGCGATCCCGCCGACGGGGGCGGCGCCGGTGTTCTGCGACATCGACCCGGACACCTACTGCGTAACCGCCGAGACCGTGAAGGCCGCGCTGACACCGAGGACGAAGGCCGTGATCGCCGTGCACCTGTTCGGCAACGTCGCTCCGGTCGCGGAGATCGAGGCGCTCGGCGTGCCGGTGCTCGAGGACGCGGCGCAGGCGGCCGGCTCGAGGACCGAGGCCGGCCGCCCAGGCGCGCTCGGCACGGCGGCGACGTTCTCCTTCTTCCCCTCCAAGAACCTCGGCGCGTTCGGCGACGCCGGGATGATCACGACCAGCGACGCCGGCATCGCCGAGCGGGTCCGGGTGCTGCGCTTCCACGGATCGCGCGACAAGGTTACCTACGAGGAGCTCGGCTACAACTCTCGCCTCGACGAGCTGCAGGCCGCGGTGCTGCGCGTGCAGCTGCCGCACCTCGACGCGCTCGCCGATGGGCGCCGAGCGGCCGGGCGCCATTACGAGGCGGCGCGGCTCGGCGAGCTCGTGACGCTGCCGGCGCCTGTCGACAGGGCCGCACCGGCCTGGCACCTGTACGTGATCGCCTCACAGGACGTCGAGCGGGTGGAAGCGGCGCTCGCCGCGGCCGGCGTCGGCCACAGGGGCTACTACCGGACGCCCGTACATCGCCAGGTGGCGATGAGGCGCTGGGGCGAGGGCGTCGAGCTGCCGGGGACCGAGCAGGCGGCGCGTACGCATCTGGCGATCCCGATGAGCCCGGTGCTCACGCGTGAGATGGCGGACGAGGTCACAGCGGCCGTGCGAGGCGCGAGCTAGGGGTCTTCGCAGGCGCCTGCGCGCTCAGCGCCACCGCTCCAGCAGATCCTCCTCCCCGACCTCGCGCACGACCCGCGCCGGCACCCCCATCACCACAGCCCGCGCCGGAACGTCCTTCGTGACGACCGCGCCGGCCGCGACGAACGCCTCCTCGCCGATCTCCACCCCCGGCACCAGCACGGCGCCCGCCCCCACCCGGCAAGCGCGCCTGAACAGAGCACCCGCGGGCGGGAGCCCCTTCCCGTGGCGCCCGATCGTGTCGTCGTTGCTGGTGATCGCGCCCGGCCCGATGAACACGTCGTCCTCCACCGCGCTCCCCGCCGCGACGTAGACCCCCGTCTGGATCCGCACCCGCGCCCCCACCGGCACGTCGTTGTCGATCGCGCTGCCGCGCCCCACGAGCGTCCCCGCGCCGAGCACGGCCCGCTCGCGCACATAGGCCTGCTCGCCGACGATCGCCCCGGCGCCGATGCGCGCGCCGGCGAACACGACGGCGCCGGCCCCGACCGTCGCTCCCGGCTCCAGCTCCAACGCCCCGAACGCGACACCTGCCGCAGCCGAGTGCGGAGCCAGCCGTGGCGCGCGGCCGAGCACGGCGTGATCGCCGATCACGCACTCGGCTCCGATCACCGTGCCGTCGTGGACCACGACATAGGCGCCGAACGTCACGTCCTCGCCGACGCTGACGTCCGCACCCAGGGCTGGGCCGCGATCGGGGAAGGCGGCTGCGCCCGGCGCGAGGCCGCCGCCGCTCACAGCTTCACGACGTTGGCGGCGCCGCTCGCCCGCGTGACCCCGCGCAGGTCGACGACGAGCCGCGCGCGGCGCGCGATCTCGTTGTGGTCGACGCCCGGATGCGCGGTCACGATCACGGCCAGGTCGGCGTCGGCGATCGCCTGCTCGACGCCGGTGCTCGCAAGCCCGAGCTCGGGCAGCTCAGGGACGTGCGGGTCGTGGTAGCTCACCTCGGCGCCCAGCTCGCGCAGCAGCGCGATGATCTTCAGCGCCGGCGATTCGCGCACGTCCCCGACGCCCGGCTTGTAGCTCACGCCGACGATCGCAATCCGCGCTCCTTTCACCGCCAGGCCTCGCTCGTTCAGGGCCCGCTGCGCCTTCGCCACGCAGTGGTATGGCATCTGCTGGTTGATCTTCCCGGCGAGCTCGACGAACTCGGTCGTCATGTCGAACTCGCGGGCCCGCCACGACAGGTAGAAGGGATCGACCGGCATGCAGTGGCCCCCCATCCCGGGGCCCGGCTCGAAGCGCATGAACCCGTAGGGCTTCGTGGAGGCCGCGTCGACCACCTCCCACACGTCGATACCCATGCGGTCGGTGAGCATCGCGAGTTCGTTGACCAGCGCGATGTTGACCGAGCGGAAGACGTTCTCCAGCAGCTTCGTGAGCTCGGCCGCCTCCGGGCTGGAGACGGCTACGAGCTCGTCGCAGACCACGGAATACACCTCGGCGGCGCGCTCGGCGCACGACTCGGTCAGGCCTCCGATCACCTTCGGGACGTTGCGCAGCGTGAAGTCCTCGCGGCCGGGGTCGACACGCTCGGGTGAGTAGGCGAGGTGGAAGTCCCTGCCGGCGGAGAGCCCCGACTCCTCGAGCAGCGGCAGCAGCCGCTCGCGCGTCGTGCCCGGGTAGGTCGTCGACTCCAGCACCACCAGCTGCCCGGAGACGAGCACTCCGGCGAGCGCCCGTGCGGCCTCCACCAGCGGGCCGAGGTCCGGCTCGCGGTTGCGGCTGAGCGGCGTGGGCACGCAGATCAGCACGGCCTCGGCGTCCGCCAGCGGCGCGTAGCGGGTGCCCACCCGCAGCCGCTCCGACACCGACGCGAGATCCTCCTCGCTGACGTCCTCGACGTAGGAGCGCCCCGCGTCGATCTCCTGCACCTTGCGGGCGTCGACGTCGACGCCGACCACCTCGCAGCCCTCACGGGCGAACGACACGGCTAGCGGCAGGCCCACATAGCCGAGCCCGATGACACCGATCGTGCGCAACGGCGGTGAGTCTAGATGGTCGACCAGCCGCGACCGGGGCGTTCACGCCGGCGCCGCGGGGTCAGGCTCCTGCGGCCCGGCCGCCCGGGCCCCCGGCGCGGACGCAACCCCGCCACGCGGCGAGGGCGCCCGGCGCGGACGCAAACCCCGCCACGCCGCCCGGGCCCCCGGCGCGGGACCCGACCCCCGCTCACGCAGCCCCGCGACGCGGCGGCGTGCCGTCGGACACGCGCGTGTAGATCGCCGCAAGCCGCGAAGCCACCGCCTCCGGGCCGCACAGCTCCGCGACCCGCGCCCGTCCCCGCTCGGCCACCGCGCGGTTGCCGGCGAGCCGCGCGATCGCCGCGGCCAGCGCCGCCGCGTCGCCCGGCTCGACGAGCGACTCCTCGTCCAGCAGCTCGGGCAGCGCTCCGATCCGGCTGCCCGCGACGGGCAGGCCCGCGGCCATCGCCTCAGCCGCCGCCATGCCGAAGGTCTCCGCCGTGACCGAAGGCACGAGCGCGATCGCGGCGCCTGCGCGCAGCGCCGCCAGCTCCGCGTGCGGCACGGCCCCGAGGAAGCAAACGTCCGCACCCCTCGCGCGCGCCTCGAGCGCCTCGCGCTGCGGCCCGTCGCCGGCGATCCTCAGCGGGACGCCGGCGGCGCGGCAGGCGTCGATCGCCACCGCGACGCCCTTCTCCGGAGCCAGGCGCGAGACCACCAGCGCGTAGCCGCCGTCCTCCCGGACGGCGTCTGCCGCGACCGACGCGACCGGCGGGGCCAGCACCTGCACGTCTCGCGGCAGCGGCGCGCCGAGCTGCTCGAGGCGTCCTGCAGCGAAGCGCGAGGGCACCACGATCGCGTCGGCGAGCTCCGCGATCCGCCGCTGCCAGAGCGACAGGGAGGCGCCGTAGAGCAGCGCCTCCGCGGGGTTGGCGCGGCAGTTGCGCACGACGCCGGGAAGCGTGTTGCGGCCGTGGCATCGAGTGCACTCCTCGCCGTGCGTGAAGCACACCCCGACGGCGCAGACGAGACGGTACTGGTGTAGGTGCAGGACGACACGGGCTCCGGCCTCGCGCGCCGCCGCGAGGGCGCGCCAGCCGAACGTCGGCAGCAGGTTGTGGGCGTGCACGATCCGCGCGCCCTCGCCGCGTACGGCGGTGGCGACCGCGCGGGCGTCGAGGCCCCCCGCGAGCAGCCCGGCGGCGGCGCGGGCGGCGCCCGTCGAGGCCGAGTCGCGGGCGAGCAGCTCCGCCCGCTCGCCGAGGCGCTCGCGGACCAGCGCCAGCAGGTCCTCGACGACCCGCTCCTCGCCACCGGTCGTGCGGTAGCGGTTGTGCAGGAAGAGGACCATCGCCGCTCCAAACCTAGACTCTCTTGCCAATCATGGAGCTCAGCGCCTCGATCGTGATCCCCACCCGCGAGCGGCTGCCCTACCTCGACGTCGCGCTCGGCTCGCTCGCCGCCCAGGCGCGCGAGCACGGCGCCGAGGTGATCGTCGTGGACGATCGGGCGGCGAACGCTGCGACGCGCGAGCTCGCCGTGCGCCACGGTGCCCGATACGAGCCGCTCGGCGTGCCGCTCGGCCTCAACGCCGCCCGCAACCGCGGAGTGAGCGCCGGCACGGCGCCACTCGTGGCGTTCCTCGACGACGACGTCAGGGTGCGCCCGGGCTGGCTGCGCGCGCTCCTGCGGGCTGCCGCCGAGCACCCGGGTGAGGACGTCTTCGCGGGACGCATCGTCGCCTCGCTGGAGGGCCCCTCGCCGCGCGGATGCGGCCGTGAGCTGCCGCCGGTGACGACGCTCGATCTGGGCGAGCGGGATGCTCCGACCCGCTTCGCCTGGGGGTCGAACATGGCGCTGCGCCGCAGCGCGCTCGAGCGCGTCGGGCCGTTCGAGGAGACGATCGGCGGCGGCGGCGACGAGCAGGAGTGGCAGGAACGGGCCGCCGGCGCGGCGGCTCCGCGAGCGCTGTACGTCGCAGACGCGGCCGTCGAGCATCGCCGCGCCGGCGCCGACGCGACGCTGCGCTCGCTGTGCCACGCGGCGTACGCGCGCGGCCGGGGTGCGCGCCGCTTCGACGCATGGCGCGGGGAGGCTCCCACGCCCGCCGCGGAGCTGCGCACCCTCGCCGGGTGTCTCGGCCACGTGCTGCTGCGCCGCTGCCCGGCCGGGCTGACGATGGTCGCGCACAGCGCCGGACGGCTGCTCGAGGCGCTCGGCGGCGACGACGGCGCCGGCCGGCCGGGCGCCACCGGGCAGCCGGGCGCCACCGGCCGGCCGGGCGGAACCGGGCCGGGCGCGGCGGACTTCCTCTCCGGCGCCAGCGGCACCGTCGGCGGCCTCGACGCGCTGCGCCGGCGTGCCCGCGACGAGCTCGCGGGCGCCGCAGAGCTGCTCAGCGGACGCCCGGCCCGCCTGGCCCTCGCCGCCCGTCACGCGCCGCCGCTGCGCAGGGTGCTGGTGCTGGGGGTGGCGCGCGCGGAGAACGAGGTCCTCGCCCGCGCCGCCCGCCGCGAGCTCGAGAGCTCCCGGCACGACGTCGAGATGCACACCTCGGCGGCCGGCGGGGCGGGGAAGTTCGAGAACCTCAACGCGCTGCTCGCCGAGCATCCGGCGGCCGGGCACGACTGGCTGCTCGTCGTCGACGACGACGTCGAGCTGCCGCGCGGCTTCCTCGACCGTTTCCTGTTCCTCTGCGAGCGCTTCGAGCTGACGCTGGCGCAGCCCGCCCACCGGCTGCACTCCCACGCCGCGTGGGATGTGACCAGGCGGCGGCGCGGCAGCGTCGTGCGCGAGACCGCGTTCGTCGAGATCGGGCCCGTGACCGCCTTCGCCCGTCCCGCCTTCGAGCTGCTGCTCCCCTTCCCGCCGCTGCGCATGGGCTGGGGCCTGGACGTGCACTGGGCCGCCGTGGCGCGAGAGCATGGGTGGCGCGCGGGCGTTCTCGACGCCGTCGCGATCAACCACCGGCAGGCACCGGCCGCATCGGCCTACCGCCGGGAGGAGGCGATCGCCGAGGCGCGCGCGTTCCTCGCCGAGCATCCCTACATCCCGGCGGCCGAGGCGCAGCGCACGCTCGCGACCCACGCGCGGTGGTGAGCCCGTTGTCCGGGAACGGGCCGCGCGTGGCGGTCGTCGCCGAGTTCTACCCGAGCAGGCGCGACCCGGTGTGGGGCGTATGGGCCCACCGCCAGGCGCTCGCCGCGCGTGACGCCGGCGCGCAGGTGCGCGTGATCGTGCTGCACCGTCTCGTGCCCCCGCGCGAGGCCCTCGCGGGAGGGCCGAACGCAACTTGGCGAGCGCTGCGCGAGCGGCTCTCGGAGCCTCGCCGCCAGCAGCTCGACGGCGTGCCTGTGAGCTACCTGCCCTACGTCTCGCCGCCTCGGGAGCGCGCTTACGCCTCATGGGGGGCATGGGCCGCGCCGGGGCTGGCGGTCGCGCTGCGGCGGATGCGCCGGGAGTTCCCGTTCGATCTCGTCCACGCCCACAACGCAGTGCCCGCCGCCGACGCGGTACGCGCCGCACGGATCGCAGCCCCGCTCGTGGTCTCGGTGCACGGCGGCGACGTCCTGTACACGAGCTCACAGGTCCCCGGCGGCGACGCGGCCGTGGCGCGGGGACTCGGCGCGGCCCGGCTGGTGCTCGCCAACAGCCACGGCATTGCGGAGCTGTGCAGCGCCAACGGCGCCCGCGAGACGCGCGTGGTGCACCTCGGCACCGACCTGCCGGCGGCCGCCTCCCGCCGCTCCCCGCGGGGCGAGGATCCCGTGCTCGTCACCGTCGGGCACCTGATCGCGCGCAAGCGCCAAGGCGACGTGCTGCGCGCGCTCGCCGTGCTCGGCGAGCGCTACCCGCGCCTGCGCTACCGCGTGATCGGCGACGGCCCGGAACGTCGCCCGCTGGAGGAGCTGGCGCGCCGCCTCGGCGTGCTCGAGCGGGTCGAGTTCCTCGGTCAGCTCGAGCACGAGCAGGCGCTGGAGGCTGCCCGCAGCGCGACGATCTTCGTGATGCCCTCGACCGAGGAAGCATTCGGCGTCGCCTACATCGAGGCGATGGCAGCCGGACTGCCCGCGATCGGCTGCCGCGGCGAGCCCGGCCCCGAGGAGATCGCGGCGGCAGGCGACGGCTTCGTGCTCGTGCCCCCCGGCGACATCGAGCGTCTGACGCAACGAATCGATGAGCTGCTCGGCGACCCGCAGAGGCTGCTCGAGGCCGGGCAGCGCGCGCGCGCGACCGTCGCGGCCAACTTCAGCTGGGCGCGCTGTGGCGAGGAGACGGTCTCGGCCTACCGGCGGGCACTGGCTTGAAGCCCGTCCTGTTCATCACCGGGCACGTCCCGGCCTACCGCGTGGAGGGACTGCGGCTGCTCCACGAGCGCGAGGGGATCGAGCTTGCCCTGACGGGCGGGCGCAACCGCCACGGCGGGCCGGCCGGACCCGGCGAGCTCCCGTTCCCGGCCCGCACTGCAACGCCCGGCGAGCTGTTCGCGCTGGCCTCCGGGGGGCGCCATCGCGCGGTCGTCGTCTCCACCGCCGGGCGCGCCGCGCCCTTGGCCGGCTGGGCGGGCGCACGCCGGGCCGGGCTGCCGGTGCTGCTGTGGGCCTCCCTTTGGGCCCACCCGAGGACGGCCGCGCACGCGGTCTCCTACCTGCCGCTGCGGCGCCTGTACGCGTCCGCCGACGCCGTCGTCACGTACGGGCCCCACGTCAGCGCCTACGTCGCCGCGCGCGGCGCGCGCAACGTCCACGTCGCGCCGCAGGCGGTCGACAACGGCTTCTGGCGGGCCGGTTCCCCGGGCGGCGCAACCCCGCCCGGGTGGTCCGGCGCCGCGGCCACGCGGTTCCTGTTCGTCGGGCGCGACGCGCCGGAGAAGGGGCTCGGCGTGCTGCGCGCGGCGTGGCGCGCGGCGGCGGCGGCTCGGGAGGACATCGCGCTCATCCTGGCCGGAGGCGCAGCCGGCGATGGTCCGCGCACGCTCGCGCTCGGCCCGCTGGACCCCGCGCGCCTGCGTGACGTCTATGCCGGCTGCCAGGTGCTCGTCGTGCCATCGGTTCCGACGCGCGCGTTTCGAGAGCCGTGGGGGCTGGTGGTGAACGAGGGGATGAACCGCGGCCTCGCAGTGATCGCCTCGGACGCGGTCGGCGCGGCCGCGGGCGGGCTGGTGCGCGACGGCGTCAACGGGCTGGTCGTGCCGGCGGGCCGGGCCGCGCCGCTGGCGGACGCGATCGGTGCGCTCGCGTCGGATCCGCAGCTTCGGGAACGCTTGGGTGTTAAGGGCAGCGACGATGTGCGGCAGTACACGAGCGAGGCGTGGGCCGGGGGCTTCTCCGCGGCGCTCGCCACGCTCGGGCTCGCCCGCGCCCGCTGATAGCTTCCGGAATCGAGCTGTGAGAATTACCGCCAAACCGAAACGCGCCCTGATGGCGCTGTGCGCGACGGCGCTGGCTCTGCTGACGCCCGTAGCCGCCGCCCGCGCGGACGATGCGCACAAGATCCTCGACCGCTGCGGCCACGCCGAATCGATTGCCGGCTTCCCGCCGAGCGCTTACGCCAAGGCCCTGAAAGACATCAGTGCGACGAGCGAAGAGTATTCGGAATGCGGGCAGCTGATCCGCGAAGCGGAGGCCGCCGCCGCGCAGGGCCACGGTTCGCCCTCGGCCGGCGTTCCGGGAGCCGCCGCTCAGGCGGTGGCGGCGACGCCGGCGGAGCAGCGCGAAATCGCCAGCGCCGCCAAGAGCGACGGGGGGCCGATCGACCTCGGCGGCCAGCCCGTCCATCCCGGCGTGGTCCACGCCGACGTCGCCTCCGCCCTCAGCACGCTGCCGGCGCCGCTGCTTGCGCTGCTCGCCTTCCTGCTGGCCTGCCTGCTCGCCTGCGCCGCGCGAGTCCTCCAGAAACGGATACGTGGCCGGCGCGCCGACTGACGCTCCGGCGGGGCCGCTCGCAGCGCCGGCGACGGGGGTGGCCCCGCCCCTCGCTCCCGTCACGCAGCCGGCGCCCCGCCGTCGGCGGCTGCCGGCGGGGGCGGGTGGCGCTGGACGCGGGCTCTGGGCCGGGACGGCAGCGGTCGCGGCGCTGTTCTACGCGCTCTCGTTCTACACGAGCGGGGGGCTCAGCCTCGAACCTCTGACCTACACCGAGATCGCGCTGACGATCGGCGCCGCCGTCGTGATCGCGGCGACCGCGCTCGTGATGCGCGCCCGCGGGGCGGGAGGGCACCGCTACGGCCTGTGGCCGGCGCTGCTGCTGCTCGCGTTCGCGGTGCTGAGCGCCTTCTCGATCGTCTGGTCGGTGCAGCCGGATGCCAGCTGGCGCGACGTCTCGCGGCTGCTCGCCTACGCAGCCGTGTTCGCAGCGGCGATCGTGCTCGCGCGCTTCGGGCGACGCCACTGGCCGGCGCTGCTCGGCGGTATCGCCGCAGCGTCGGTGGCGGTCTGCGGCTATGCGCTGTTGGCCAAGAGCCTGCCGAACCACTTCGCCGAAGCCAACGAATACGCGCGCCTGTACGAACCGTACGGGTACTGGAACGCGCTCGGCCTGACGGCCGCGATGGGCGCGATCTGCTGCATGTGGCTCGGCGCTCGCCGCGCCGGACACGCGGTGCTGACGGCGCTCGCCTACCCGGCGATGGGCGTGCTGCTGCTGACGCTGCTGCTCGCCTACTCGCGCGGGGCTCTGCTCGCGCTCGTCGTGGGCCTGGTGGTGTGGTTCGCGATCGTCCCGTTGCGCCTGCGGGGAGCCGCGGTGCTGCTCGCGGGCGGCCTCTGCGCGGGCGCGATCGCGGCATGGGACTTCCACGATCACGCCCTCAGCTCGGAAAAGGTGCCGATCGCGGAAAGCACCGGCGCGGGGCACGAGCTGGGCGCGCTCGTGCTCGCGATGGTCGTGGCGCTGGCGCTGGTGGGGATGCTCGTGGTGTTCTCGACCGGCCGCCGTCCGCCGACGCAGGGACAGCGGCGCCGCGCCGGGACAGCGCTGCTCGCGGCGAGCGCGCTCGCGATCGTCGCCTTCGCCGGCGCCCTGGCTGCGAGCCACCGCGGCTTCACCGGCACCATCTCGCACGCCTTCCACACGCTCACCGACACGCACGCCAAAGTCCCGAACACGCCGGGGCGGCTGACCGCGGTCGCGAGCGTGAGGGCTCAGTACTGGGACGAGGCCCTGAAGGTCTTCAAGGCGCATCCGGCCCTGGGCGCCGGCGCCGCCGGGTACGAAACCGCGCGGCTGCGCTACCGCACGGGTCCGCTGCCCGTCAAACACGCCCACGGCTTCGTCGTGCAGACGCTCGCCGACCTCGGCATCGTCGGCCTGGTGCTGGTGCTGGCGCTGCTCGTCTGCTGGATGGCCGCCGCGGGCCGGAGCACCCACCCCTTCGACCGGCGGTGGCGCTCCTGGCAGCGGCTGCGCAAAGGCGAGCGCCCCGCCTGGGAGCCGCTGCCCCGCGGCCCGGAGCGCCGCTACGGGCCGGAGCGGATCGGGCTGTTGAGCATGCTCTGCGTGGTCGTCGTGTTCGGCGTGCACTCGACTATCGACTGGACCTGGTACGTGCCCGCCAACGCGATCGCCGCGCTGCTGTGCGCGGGCTGGCTCGCAGGGCGGGGGCCGCTCACCGCCGCGGCGTCTGAGCTCCCGGAGGCCGCCGCCGGCGCGGGCGACGGCGCCCGGGTGCCGCCGCGGTGGGCGCCGCGGGACACGAAGGCCCGCCTGATGGGATTGCGCCGGGAACCGCTGCGGGTCGCGATCGCCGCGGCCGCGGTCGTGGCGGCGCTGTTGATGGCCTGGGTGCAATGGCAGCCGCAGCGCTCCGAAGAAGCGCGCAACGCAGCGTTCGCCACCCTGGCGAGAGATCCGGCGGCGGCGCTAGCCGATGCCCATGCCGCGGTCTCGCGAGACCCCTTGTCGGTGGAAGCGCTCGTCGCGCTCGCCGACGTCCAGCAGAGCGAGGGACGCAGCGCCCAGGCTCGCGGGACCCTGGAGCGCGCGGTGCGCCTGCAGCCCTCCAACCCACAGAGCTGGCTCGCGCTGGGCCGCTTCGACCTCAGCAAAGACCCCGGCGCCGCGCTTCAAGAGCTCCGCGCGGGCGTCTACCTCGATCCAGAGCTGATCGCGCCGGAAGCCCTCAGCGCCGGCAAGCAGGAAGCGATCCAGACCTACAACGACTACCTCGCGGCGCTGCGCGCCGTCACGCAGCGCCGCGCCGCCGTCACCAGCGGCCTCGCACAGCGCTCGCGAGCAGCACGCGCCCGGCGGGCGGCCCGGCGGCGCGCACGTCGAGCTGCTCGAAGCCGAAGCGGGAGATGAGCCCGGCGAGGGTCGCCCGGCTGTAGAAGCGCAGGTGGTCCGAGCGCGGCTCGAAGCGCCGCTCGAACACCCGGCGCGAAAGCGCCGCGGCGAGCAGCTCCGTGCGACCGAGCGCGGGAGTCGTGAGCAACAGGCGCCCGCTCGGCCGCAGCACCCGGCGGACCTCGGACATCCACCCGGAGGTGTCGAGGACGTGCTCGATCACCTCGCCCGCCCAGACCGCGTCGAAGGCGGCGTCGGGCAGCTCCCAGGCGGATTCGGCGGACAGCAGCTCCAGCTCCAGGCCCGGATGGTCCTTGCGCGCGCGGCGCAGCGGCTCCTCGGCGAGATCCGCTGCCAGC
This sequence comes from uncultured Solirubrobacteraceae bacterium, assembly GCA_963703205.1. Taxonomy (GTDB): domain Bacteria; phylum Actinomycetota; class Thermoleophilia; order Solirubrobacterales; family Solirubrobacteraceae; genus Palsa-744. The sequence continues at coordinate 3,192,651 of OY969799.1, read as the reverse complement.
ACGTTCACGCCGGCTGCGGCGAGCGCGGCTGCGAATGCGCCCTCGCCGCAGCCCAGGTCGAGCACGCGCTGGCCCGGGCGCACCGAGCCGAGCAGGAAGTCGCGCCGCAGCGCGAAGTGCTCCGGCGCCAGGCCGGGTGGGACCTGGCTCCAGATCGCCTGGTGGTAGGCGCGGTCGGGCATCGCGAGCGGCTACCGGCCCGCCCCGGCGCAGGCGGCGCTGCACCGAGCGCGAAAAGCTGTCAGGTTTCGTACAAGCCCTTTGCGGGAACCGCTCATAACTGCAGAGAGCGTGTCAAAGCTGTCCTTCTGGGCGCGAACCGAATATGTTCGTCCCGTGAGCGTCCGGGAGGGTGGAGAGAGCACGAGGAGCCCCGTGAGGAGCCTATGAAGGTCGTGCTGGACAGCCGCCCGGCGTCGGACCACGGGGGCGTCGGGCGCTACGCGCGCTGCCTGCTGAAGGCGCTGCGCGAGACCGCCGCGGCCGGCGACGAGGTGCTGGACAGCAAGCGCCCGGCGGCGGCGGTGCGAGCCAAGGGTCCGGACCTCTTCCACGCACCGTGGGTCGAGGGCGCGATGCTGCACAGCCCGGCCCCGATGGTCGTGACGATTCACGACCTGGCGGCGCAGAAGAGGCGCAGCGAGCACCTCCGTACGAGCCTGCGGCTGAGGTTGCGGCCGCTGGCGCTGCAGCGCGCGGCGATGGTGATCGTGCCCACCGCCGCGGTGGCCGAGGACGCGATCGATCACCTGCGGCTGGAGCGCTCGCGGGTCGCGGTGATCCCCCAGGCGGCCGACGACGCGATGTACCCCCGCTCTGCACCCGAGGTCGAGACCGTGCGCCGGCGCTTCGGGCTGCCCGAGCGCTACCTGCTGTGGGTCGGCAGCCTCGAGCACCCTGACCCCGGCGCCCACATCGCGCAGCTCGCGGCCGCGCAGCGCGAGCTGCCGCTGGTGCTGGTCGGTCCGACCCGTCCCTGGGCCCACGAGCTGCCGGGCGTGATCCTCACCGGCGAGGCCTGCGACGAGGATCTCGCCGCGATCTACACCGGCGCCCACGCGCTGCTCCTCTCGGCCGAGCACGAAGGCTTCCCGCTGCCCGCCGTCGAGGCGCTGACCTGCGGCACGCCGGTCGTCGCGCCCGAGGGGCCGGCGCTGAGAGAGACGCTCGGAGGGCGCGCGAGCTTCGTCCCGGCAGGCGACATGCAGGCGCTCCTCCGCGCCGCCCAGGCCGCCACCAGGCCTGCGCCGCGGCCGCCGCAGTGGAGCTGGAACGAGGCTGCGCGGGCGACATGGGTCGTGTACGCGCAGGCGGCCGCCGAAGCCGGCGCCACACGCAGCGTTCCGAGCCCGCGGCTGCGCAGCCGCCGCGCGGCCGGCGCCTGAGCGGACGCGCCGGACTCTCAGTAGGCGCCGCGGCGGCTGATGACCGCCGGGATGGTCTTCAGCAGGATCGTCAGGTCGAGCGCCAGCGACCAGCGCTCGAGGTAGAGGAAGTCGAGGTGCACCAGGTCGTCGAAGTCCAGCTCGGAGCGTCCCGAGACCTGCCACAGGCCGGTGATGCCGGGCAGCACGAGGTAGCGCTTGCGGTGCCAGTCCTCGAGCATCCGGTAGTCGCGCTCGGGCAGGGGCCGCGGCCCCACCAGCGACATCTCGCCGCGCAGCACGTTGATCAGCTGCGGCAGCTCGTCCAGCGAGAAGCGGCGCAGGAAGCGCCCGGCCGGGGTCAGGCGCGGGTCCTCGCGGATCTTGAACAGCGCGCCGCTCGCCTCGTTCAGCTCTTCGAGATCGGCCTGGCGCTCCTCGGCGTTGGTGTGCATCGTGCGGAACTTCATGCAGGCGAACGGCTTCTGGCCGATGCCGCGGCGGACCGAGCGGAAGAACACCGGCCCCCGCGAGGTCAGCGCGACGGCGAGGGAGAGCGCCGCCAGCAGCGGGCTCAGCACGAGCAGCAGCAACGTCGCGCCGACGATGTCGAAGGTGCGCTTGAGCGCGAAGTCGATGCCCTCGAAGGTGGGCGGGGCGAGCTCGAACAGAGGCACGGACTGCCCGGGTACGAACTCGGCGCGGTGGATCAGGATCTCCATCGTCGATGGCGCCAGGCGTACGCGGATGCCACGCCGGTGGCACTGGTCGACGAGCTCGACGGCGGCCTCCTGCGGGAAGTCGGGGTCGGCGATGATGACCTCGTCGACGGGCTCGGAGGAGAGCACCGCCTCGAGGTCGCCGAGACCGCCCAGCGCGCGCAGCCCGTCGGCGGGCAGCGGCGTCGGCGAGAGGAAGCCGATCACCTCGATCGGCGCATGCGGGGCGTCGGCGAGCGCGCTGGCGACGTCGGCGATCTGGCGGCCTCGGCCGACGAGCACGGCACGGCGGCGGAAGCCCGCGGCACGCAGCAGCGCGAACGTGGTGCGGTCGTACAGGGCCCGGAACAGCGAGACGTAGAAGATCGCGAAGGCCAGCGACCCGTAGAAGAGGTAGTAGCTCGAGAAGTGTTCGCCGCTGACGACGGCGAAGATCAGAGCCACCAGCGCGACCTCGAAGAGCGAACCGACGATCCGCGGCAGCCCCGGTCGCAACGTGCGTTCGGCGTAGAGGCCCGAGTTGGCGAACAGCAGCGCCGTCAGCAGGTAGGCGAACGGGACGAACGATTCGGTGCCGTGCAGGTTGTCCGAGAAGCTGACCCCCGAGCCGTGCACCGCTTCCTTCAGGACGAGCGCGGTGAAGATCGCGAGCGCCACGCCGAGGAAGTCGAGGGCCAGCAGCGCGACGACGCGCGCGACGCGCAGCAGCGTGCTGAAGCGCAGCAGGAAGCTGAGCGCGGGCGGGCGCTTGGCGCGCACGTCCCGGCCTGAGGAGACGAGCGGCGGACGCTGGTGCTCGGCGCCCGGCGCCGGCGGCTGCTCGGCGCGGGGCGGCGCCGCCGCGGGCTGGATGCGCCGCGCGTAGGGCGCCGTGGGGCCGGAGGTGCGAGTGCCCATGTCCTCCATCAGAACACCCTCCGCCGCCCAGCGGTGCGGTGTGCCGCGACCGCGCGGACGGATCGACGCCGCCCCGCTGCCCCCGGCGTGACGCCGCGGCTCAGCGCGGCCCACCTCCGACGAGCACCTCGACGCCGGACTCGTCGATCGTCCGCTGCAGGCCCTCCCGCAGCGAGATCTCGGGCCTCCAGTCGAGCAGCTTCTCGGCGAGGCCGATGTTGGGGCGGCGTTGCTTGGGGTCGTCGACCGGCAGGGCCTCGTAGACGATCTCGGAGGCGGCGCCGGTCAGCTCGCGCACGATCTCAGCGAGTTCGAGCAGCGTGAACTCGTCCGGATTGCCGATGTTCACGGGGTCATGGTAACCGGACTCGGACAGCGCGATGATGCCGCGGATCAGATCGCTGACGTAGCAGAACGAGCGGGTCTGGCTGCCGTCTCCGAAGACGGTGATCGGGCGCCCGGCGAGAGCCTGTCGCAGGAACGTCGGGATCGCGCGACCGTCGTGCGGGCGCATCCTCGAGCCGTAGGTGTTGAAGATCCGGACGATCGCGGTGTCGACGCCCTGCTGGCGGTGGTAGGCCATCGTCAGGGCCTCGGCGTAGCGCTTGGCCTCGTCGTAGACGCCGCGCGGGCCGATCGGGTTGACGTGCCCCCAGTAGGTCTCCGACTGAGGGTGCTCGAGCGGGTCGCCGTAGACCTCGCTGGTCGACGCGGTCAGAAACCGCGCGCGCTTGAGCTTGGCGAGGCCGAGCGTGTGGTGGGTGCCCTGAGAGCCGACCTTCAGCGTGTGCAGCGGCAGCCGCAGGTAGTCGATCGGCGAGGCCGGGGAGGCGAAGTGGTAGACGAAGTCGACCGGCTCCTCGACGAAGTACGGCTCGGTGATGTCGACGTTGAGGAACGCGAAGCGCTCGGCGTCGCGGATGTGGGCGATGTTCGACAGCGAGCCGGTCTCGAGGTTGTCCACGCAGATCACGCGGTGGCCACGGGCGAGCAGCTCGTCGCATAGATGTGAGCCGAGGAAGCCCGCTCCCCCGGTGACCAGGCAGGTGGCCATAGCGCGCAGGATACAGACGGCATTGCGGGCCGAGGGTGCCCGCAAGTCTGCTGCCGGAGCGGGTGCGCCGGCGCCGGCCGGCATCGGGCCCCGGCGGCGGGTGCCCGCAGGTCCGCTGCCGGGCGGGTACGCCGGCGGCCCTCCGGCACCGGGCGTGGGCGGCCCCGGCGTCCCGTGTGCCGCGCCGGGCGCCATATCATCCCGTTCATGGCCACGACCGCAGAGCCCGAAAGCGAGAACCAGGACCTCAGCGTCGCGCCGATCGTCGGACCCGACGACCCGCGGCGCTTCACCGACTCCGGGATCGAGATCGGCGAGCTCTACACCGAGCGGGACCTCCCCCGCGAGCTCGACCTCGGCGAGCCCGGCTCGTTCCCCTACACGCGCGGCGTCCACCGCGAGATGTACCGCAAGCAGACCTGGACGATGCGCCAGTACGCGGGCTACGCCTCGGCCAAGGAGTCCAATGAGCGCTACCGCTACCTGATCTCGAAGGGCTCGACCGGGCTGTCGATGGCGTTCGACCTGCCAACGCAGCTCGGCCTCGACTCCGACAACCCCCGCTGCCTCGGCGAGGTCGGTCGCACCGGGGTCGCGATCGACACGATCGACGACATGCGCACCGCCTTCGACGGCATCCCGCTCGATCAGGTGTCGACGTCGATGACGATCAACGCGCCGGCCGCCTGCCTGCTGCTGCTCTACGAGCTGGTCGGCGAGGAGCAGGGGGTGCCGAGCGAGAAGCTGCGCGGCACCACACAGAACGACGTGCTCAAGGAGTACATCGCGCGCGGCAACTACATCTACCCCCCCGAGCCGACGATGCGCCTGACGACGGACCTGTTCCAGTACTGCAACGACCGGGTCCCGCGCTGGAACACGATCTCGATCTCGGGCTACCACTTCCGCGAGAAGGGCTGCTCCGCGGTGCAGGAGGTGGCGTTCACGCTCTCCTCGGGGATCGCCTACGTGCAGGCGGCGATCGACAAGGGGCTCGACGTCGACGATTTCGCCCCTCGCCTGGCGTTCTTCTTCAACGGGCACAACAACGTCTTCCAAGAGGTCGCGAAGTTCCGTGCCGCGCGGCGGATGTGGGCGCACATCATGAGCGAGCGCTTCGGGGCGAAGAATCCGAAGTCGACGATGCTGCGCTTCCACACGCAGACCGGGGGCGTGACGCTGACCGCCCAGCAGCCGGAGAACAACATCGTGCGCGTCGCCCTGCAGGGCTTCGCCGCCGTGTGCGGAGGCACGCAGTCGCTGCACACCAACGGCTTCGACGAGGCGCTCGCGCTGCCGACCGAGCGCGCGGCGAAAATCGCGCTGCGCACGCAGCAGATCCTCGCGCATGAGTCCGGCGCCGCCGACACCGTCGACCCGTTCGCGGGCTCCTACTTCGTCGAGGCGCTGACCGACGAGATCGAACACCGCGCCAACAAGCTGATCGCGAAGGTCGACTCGCTCGGCGGCTCGGTCAACGCGATCGAGTTCATCACCGCCGAGATCGACGAGTCCGCCTGGGGCTACCAGGAGCGCTACAGGATCGGCCAGGACGTCGTTGTCGGCGTGAACTCCTACGAGGAGGAGGAGCTGGAAGTCCCCGAGCTGCTGCGCGTCGACCCCGAGTCCGAGCGCGAACAGGTCGCGCGCCTGAAGGAGTTCAAGGCGAACCGCGACCAGCAGCTCGCGGACACGCGCCTGGAGGAGCTCCGCGCGGCGGCCCGCGGCGCCGACAACCTGCTCCCCTCGATCCGCCAGGCGCTCAAGGACCGCTGCTCGCTCGGCGAGGTCTGCGGGGCGATGCAGGACGTGTTCGGCAGATACGCGCCGACGTTCTGAGAGACGGCCTTCGGCCCTCTCTCCCCGGCGCACGCGCCGGGGCGGGGGCGGGCCACATGAGGCCCGCCCGGGGAGCCGCACGTGTGCGGCTCCCCCCGGAGTGGCGCATTCCCCTGCGCCCCGATGGCCGGTGGAAGCCGCGGCCTATTTGCCTCCGGGGCACTTCGCGCCACTCCGCGGCCCGGCGCATTCGCCGAGCCGAACAGCGACCGCCTTCGCTGTCACTAGGCTGCAGGCGTGCTCGTTCCCGCGGTGACCGGCTACGACGTCGTGATGGCCGTCCACATCATGGCCGTCGTGATCGCCTTCGGCTGGACCTTCACGCTGCCGGTGGTCTACGCGGTCGGCGCGAAACGGGACCCCCGCAGCCTGCCCGTGCTGCACCGCATCGAACTGCTCGTCTCACGCTACGTGCTGAACCCGGCGCTGGTGGTGATCCTCGCAGCGGGCATCTTCCTTGCGAGCGACGGACACCACTGGAGCGAGTTCTTCGTGCAGTGGGGACTCGCGGCGGTGATCGTGATCGGCGGCCTCGTCGGCGCCGTGCTGATGCCGGCCACGCGGCGGGCGGAGGAGGCGGTCGCGCGGGATCTCGCGGGCTGGAGCGGCGAGGGCGAGTTCACGCCCGGCGATGAGTACCGTGCGGTGACGCGCCGACTGAACATCGTCGGATCGCTCGCGTCGGGCCTCGTGCTGCTGACGATCCTCTTCATGACGATCAAGCCGTGATCCGGGCGGCCTCGGCCGCGCCCGGCGCCGCGGTGAGAAGATCGGCCTGTCCTCCGATCAGGACCTGGATTCCCGGCCGACCGGCCCATGCGCGCGGGGCCACGGATGGGCGATGTGCTCGCACGGACGGGCGATGAGCTCGCACGGATGGGCGATGTGCTCGCACGGACGGGCGACGAGCTCGCCGGGAAGAGCGGTCTCAGCGCTTCACGCGGTAATCGAGGAAGGTCGCAAAGCGCGACTGGCGCACGCCGAGCTGCTCGAGCTCGAGCTCCTGCTCGAAGCCCTCGAACAGGCGCTTGCCGGCGCCCAGCACGAGCGGCGCGACGATCAGCGTCAGCTCGTCGAGGAGCCCGGCTCCGAGCGCGCCGCGGATCACCTGCGCGCCTCCCATCACGTGCACGTCACGCTCGCCGGCCGCCGCGACAGCTCGCGCAACCGCCTCGGCGACGCCGTCCACGAACGTGAAGTCCGCGCTCGCCGGCGGCTCCAGCGTGCGGCGGGTGACCACGAACACGGGGACCCCCCAGGCGCTTCGTCCGCCCCAGTGGCGCGCGGCCTCGTAGGTGGTGCGCCCGCAGACGACCGCCCCGAGCCCCGACATCGCCTCGTCCATCCAGGCCGCGTCCTCGCCCTCGGGCTCGCCGCGGACGGCGTCCTCGTAGCGCCAGGGGCCGCCGAACACCCAGTGGTGCAGCCGCTCGCCGCCATCGCCCAGACCGCGGCCCGGCGCGTCGTTCGGACCGGCGATGAAGCCGTCCACCGAGACCGTGATGCCTGCACTCACCTTCGCCATCTTCCCCTGCTCCTCTCTGGCGACTTCCCACCGGGAACTGTGACCGTACGCGGCGCGGAAGGTCATCGCACGGCCGGCAGCCGCCGGCCGCCGGCGTAGACGCCGCGCCGGACGGGCAACAGAGCGCCATGACCGACAACACGGCGGACCACGCGTTCGGCTCCGGGGAGCCTTACACGCTCGGCGTCGAGGAGGAGCTGTTCCTCGCCGACCCCGCCACCGGTGCGCAGGTCAACTCCTCGGGCGCCGTGCTGCAGCGCGTCGACGCCGCGCGGGGCGAGATCGAGCCCGAGCTCCACGCCTGCCTGATCGAGCTCATCACCCCCGTCTGCCGCTCGGTGGCGGAGGCCGTCGCGTCGCTCGCGGAGCTGCGCGCGGGCGTGCTCGCCACCGGAGCGGGGCTGATCGGCTCGGGCACCCATCCCCGCGCCGGCGAGGGCGAGGCGGAGATCACCGACAAGGAGCGCTACGAACGCATCCGCGAGCTGCTCGGCGACGCGGTCGCGACGCCCGTCGGCGGCCTGCACATCCATGTCGGCATGCCCGATCCGGAGAGCGCGGTGCGCGCCTTCAACGGCCTGCGCCGCCACCTGCCGCTGCTGCAGGCGCTCGGCGCCAACTCGCCGTTCCGCCACGGACGCGACACCGGCCTCGCCTCCGCGCGGGAGGTCACCATCCGCGGCTGGCCCCGCTCGGGAGTCCCCCGTGCGTTTCGCGGCTACGAGGACTTCGTCGCCCGCACCGCGCAACTCGTGCGCGCCGCCGACGTCCCCGACTACACCTGGTTCTGGTGGAAGCTCCGCCCCCATCCGCGTCTCGGCACGGTCGAGATACGCGCACTCGACGCGCAGAGCGCACTGGAGGACACATCGGCGCTGCTGGCGCTCGTGCACTGCCTGGCCCGGGACGCCGCCGAGCGCGACGCACCGTACCCCGACCTGCCACAGGAGATCCTCGAGGAGGGCATCTTCCGGGCCGCGCGTTTCGGCGTCCACGCGCAGCTGCCCGACGAGCACGGCCGCCTGCGGCCGGTCGCCGAGCTGCTCGCACAGGCGCTCGCGGCCGCCGGCGAACACGCCGCGGAGCTGGGCTGCGAGGAGGGGCTGCGCGGCCTGGCGGGACTGCTCGAGCGCGGCGGCGGCGCGGGACGCCAGCGCCGCGCGCACGAGATCGCGGGAATGGACGCGCTGCTGCGCGAGCTGCTCGAGCTGACCCGGGCAGAGCACGGCTGAGCCCGGCGTGCCGTGCGCGGCACGCCGGCTGCAGGGCGCGGCACCGACAGCCGTGCGCGGCACGGCGGCTGCAGGCCGCGGCACCGCCAGCCGTTAATGTGGGCGACATGACCGGCGGCTACAGGATCGCGGTGGTCGGCGCGACCGGCCAGGTGGGCACGCTGATGCTCAGGCTGCTGCGCGAGCGCGGCTTCCCGGCGGCCGAGATCGTGCCCTTCGCCTCCGAGCGCTCCGCCGGCCGCGAGCTGGAGGGCGGCCTGATCGTCCGGGCGCTCGACGAGGACTCGATCCAGGGCTTCGACCTCGCGCTGTTCTCGGCGGGCGGCTCCACATCGGGCGAGTGGGCTCCGCGCTTCGCCGCGGCGGGCGCGGTCGTGATCGACAACTCATCGCGCTGGCGCATGGAGGACGACGTGCCGCTGATCGTCAGCGAGGTCAATCCCGACGCGATCGCGGGCCACCGCGGCATCATCGCCAACCCGAACTGCTCGACGATGCAGATGGTCGTCGCGCTGAAGCCGATCTACGACGCCGCAGGCATCGAGCGTCTGGTGATCAGCACCTACCAGGCCGTCTCGGGAACCGGGCGCCGCGCCGTCGAGGAGCTGCTCGACCAGTCCCACGCGCTGCTTCACGAGCAGGAAGTCGCCTCCCCCGAGCAGTACGCCCATCGCATCGCGTTCAACGTCCTGCCCCACGCCGGCAGCTTCCCGCCCGGGGACGATCACACCGACGAGGAGCGAAAGCTCATCAACGAGACGCGCAAGATCCTCGGCGACCCGAGCATCCGCGTCAGCGCGACCTGCGCGCGGGTGCCCGTCGTCACCGGACACTCGGAGGCGGTCAACATCCAGACCCGGGACGAGCTCGGCCCCGAGCAGGCCCGCGAGCTGCTCGCCTCCGCGCCCGGCGTCGTCGTCCTCGACGACCCGGCATCGGCCAGCTACCCGATGGCGATCGACGCGGCCGGGCACGACGAGGTGTTCGTGGGGCGCATCCGGCGCGACGCCGGCCACGAGCGGGCGCTGGACATCTGGATCGTCGCCGACAACCTCCACAAGGGGGCCGCCACCAACGCGGTCCAGATCGCCGAGCTGCTCCACGAGCGGCACCTGCTCGGCGCCGCCGGCGCGACCCAGCCCGCGTAGCCCGCGCCCCGGCCATCTCCCCTCGGTGTCCCCGCCCGCACGGGGGCCACCCGCGATCGCGCCTGCAACTCGAGGCCGCCGGAAGGACTGCGGCGACTCGCGGTGAAGCTTCCACCGATGATCACCTCCGAGGTGCAGCGCACGCTCGTGAAGTCCCCGCCGGAGCTGTGGACGGAGCTGAGCGATCCCGACGCCCTCGCCCGCCACCTCGGCGAGCTGGGCGAGATCAGGATCACCCGTACGGAGCCGGAGCGGCTCGTCGAATGGGAGGCGGCGGGCACGACCGGGACCGTCGCGATCCAAGCATCGGCGTGGGGCACCAAGGTCACCCTCAGGGTCGCCAGGGAGATCCAGGCACCGGACCCCGCCGTCGAGCAGCCGGCCGCCGCCGCGGAGCCGCTCCTCCCCCCGTCGCAGAACGGCGAGGAGGCGCGGGCGGAGACGGCAGAGCACGACGGCGGCGATCCCGTCGGCGCGGAGGACCAGATCGCGCTCGGCGCGCATCGAGCCCCTTCCGAGGACGCGCCCGCATCGGCTGATCCCACGGACGGGGACCCCGTCGCCTGGCGGGACGCAGCTGCGCCCCCCGCATTCGCTCAGGGCGAGGCGCCGGCCGAGCCTGTGGAGGACCTGTCGCCGCCGGCCGAGACGGTCGAGGACGCGGCGCCGGCGGCTGCCGCCACGGCGACGCGACCCGGGCCGGTGACCGAGGCGGCGCGACGCGCCGCGGGTTGGACGCCGGACGACCCCTTCGGAGCGGAGATCGAGTGCGGGCAGGTGACTGCAGCGCAGCTCGGCGAGCTCCCGGGCGCAGAGGCCGGCGGGAGCACGCCCGGCGAGGAGCTCGCAGCCGCGCAGCAGGCCGGCGCCGTCGAGGCGAGCGAGCCCGAGCCGCGCCGGGGTTTCCTCGCGCGCCTCTTCGGCCGCCGCAGGCGCGCGCTCCCCGAGCAGCCCGCGCCGTCCCGGACCGACGAGGAGCGCCTCCCCGGCGCCGTCACGGCCGGAGCGCCGGAGGCGCAAACCACGCCCGAGCCTCCGGAGGACACCGCGGTCATCGCCGAGACCGCCGCTCCAGAGCCTGCCGGCGCCATGACCGGGATCTCGGAGCGCGCGGACACGCAGCAGCCCGCCGTCACCGAGCCCTCGCCGCCAGGGCCGGACCCCGACCCGGACCAGCCGGCGGCCGAGAACGCCGAAGAACCGACTGCGCAGCTCGAGCACGATGCTGCCGAGCCGCCGGCGGCGATTTCCGAGCGACCCCTCTCACCCCAGCCGGCCGCTGCCGAGCCATCGGCCGGCGCCACCGGCTCCGAGCAGCCCGGCGCCCCCGGGCGTGAGCCGGCGGAGTCGGCCGCCCCCTCCCCGGCCACGGCCGACCTCGCCGCCGAGCTGAAGGCGGCCGAGGAGATCGCCGCGGAGGAGGTCAAGGCCGTCCTGACGGGCGTCCTCGACCGCCTCGGCGCCGCCCATCACCGCCCCTTCTCCCGCTCCTAGCCACCGGGCCGCACCGGCGGACGCGCCGGAGCAGCCGCGGCCCGCGCCTCGCCCGCGCCGGCAGGAGGCGTCCTTGGCAGGGGCGCGCGGATAACATGCCGCGCCGTGTCGAGCAGCTCTCACGACCGCCAGGCCGACGCCGCGCTGCTGGCGGCCAGCAGCGGCCACCGCAAGGCGCCCCGCCAGAAGGCGCCGGAGACATACGAGGAGCGGCTCGCGCAGCTGGAGGAGCTGCGTGTGGCAGCCCTGCATTCGGCGCCCGAGGCCGAGGAGAAGCAGCACGCGCGCGGTAAGAAAACGGCGCGCGAGCGCATCGAGAAGCTGCTCGACCCCGGCTCCTTCCAAGAGCTCGACACGTTCGTGCGCCACCGCACCTACGACTTCGACATGCAGAAGAACCGTCCCTGGGGCGACGCGGTGGTCACCGGCCACGGCACGATCGAAGGCCGCACCGTGTGCGTCTTCAGCCAGGACTTCACGGTCTTCGGCGGCTCGCTCGGCGAGGTGATGGGCGAGAAGATGGTGAAGATCATGGATCTCGCGGCCAAGATCGGCTGCCCCGTGATCGGTATCAACGACTCCGGCGGCGCGCGCATCCAGGAGGGGGTCGTCTCGCTCGGCGCCTACGGCGACGTGTTCGTGCGCAACGTCCGCTGCTCGGGTGTGATCCCGCAGATCTCACTGATCATGGGCCCGTGCGCGGGCGGCGCCGTCTACTCGCCGGCGATGACCGACTTCATCTTCATGGTCAAGGAGACCTCGCACATGTTCATCACCGGCCCCGACGTGATCAAGACGGTCACGGGCGAGGAGGTCGGCTTCGAGGAGCTCGGCGGCGCGATGTCGCACAACAGCAAGTCCGGTGTCGCCCACTTCGCCTCCGAGGACGAGGACGCGTGCCTGGAGGACTGCCGCTACCTGATCGGCTTCCTGCCCCAGAACAACATGCAGACGGTGCCGCGAGTCGCCCCCGGCGACGACCCCCAGCGCATGGATCCCGAGCTCGACCGCGTCGTGCCGGACAGCCCCAACAAGCCCTACGACATGCGCGAGGTGGTCCGCCACATCGTCGACGACGGCGAGTTCTTCGAGGTGCACGAACACCACGCCAGGAACATCATCTGCGGCTTCGCGCGCCTCGACGGCTTCACCGTCGGGCTCGTCGGCAACCAGCCCAGCCAGCTCGCCGGCGTGCTCGACATCGACGCCTCCGCGAAGGCCGCCCGCTTCGTGCGCACCTGCGACGCCTTCAACATCCCGCTCGTCACCTTCGTCGACGTCCCGGGCTTCCTGCCGGGCACCAGCCAGGAGTGGGGCGGGATCATCCGCCACGGCGCCAAGCTCCTCTACGCGTTCACCGAGGCGACCGTCCCCAAGGTCACGGTGATCACCCGCAAGGCCTACGGCGGCGCCTACGACGTGATGGCCTCCAAGCACATGCTCGCCGACTTCAACTTCGCATGGCCGACCGCGGAGGTCGCGGTGATGGGTCCGGAGGGCGCCGTCAACATCATCTACCGCCGCGACATCGCCGGCAGCCCGACGCCGGACGAGCGCCGCGCGAAGCTGATGGAGGACTACAAGGCGCGCTTCGCCAACCCCTACACGGCCGCCGAGCGAGGGTACATCGACGACGTGATCGTGCCCCACGAGACGCGCCCCAAGCTGATCACCGCGCTGCGCACGCTGCAGACCAAGCGCGAGCCGGGCCCGAAGCGCAAGCACGGCAACATCCCGCTGTAGGGACGGACCACGGCGGCGCTGACGGGGCCTCCCGAGCGCCCGCCGCGGCGAGCGGGGTCAGCCGCCCAGACGGTAGTGCAGGTGCACGACGCCTTCGATGCGGCGCTCGGCGAGCAGCTCGAGCCGGGTGCCGACCCCGTCGGGCAGCGCGCGCTTGCCGGCACCGACAATGATCGGGGTGAGCAGCAGGTGGCACTCGTCGATCAGACCCGCGGCCATCGCCTGTCCGGCCAGCGCGGCACCGCCGATCGTGATGTCCCGCGCCGCGGTGGCCTTCATCGCCGCCACCGCGCCCGCCTCGAACTCGCGCTCGATCCGCGTGCGGGCGCTCGCCGGCTCCTGCAGGGTCCGCGAGTAGACGACCTTCTCGGCCGCTCGCCAGATCTGCGCGAAGTCGCGCTCCACCTCGGGCTCGCCGCCGTCGCCGGCCGCGGTCTCCCAGAACACCATCGTCTCGTACATGCGGCGTCCGTAGAGGTGGGTGCCGATCGGCCGCTCGAGCTCGTTGACGAACGCGAACACCTCCTCGCCCGGGGCCGCCCAGCCGAACTGGCCGTGGTCGTCCTCGACATAGCCGTCGAGCGACGTGATCGCCGAGTAGATCAGCCTCGCCATCTCCCACCTCCGTTCTCGTCGAGCGTCCAGCTCGCTGGTCCCGGGCGATGCCCGCGATGCACACTACGACCGCGCCCGCGCGCCGGAGTCATCGCCCGCGGCGCCATGACGGGCCGCGGCCAGGCTCGACCGTCGCCGGCGGCCGCGCGCGTTCGCGCGGCGCGGGATTTGCCGTCACAATGGGCCCGTGCCCAACCGCCGCCCCCGCTTGGAGCTGATCGCCCCCGCCGCCTCGTCCGAGGAGGCGGCAGCCGTGGTGGCGGCGCTCGAAAGCTTCATGCGGGCCACCGCACCGGTCCTCGCACCCGCCGCCCCGGAGCTCGACGGCTGGCGCAGGGCAGCGCTCGTCGAAGGGGTCGTGCGAGATCCGGCGGTGGATCTCCACGATCCCTGGATAAACACCTGAAAGCCGCTAGGCTTTAGGCCGTTATCGCCTGGGTGCCGCTTCGGCACCGATCCGATCGCTCCGGGGGCAGCCCGGACAGGAGGTTTTCGCAAGATGGAGCCAGTGTCCGTGCCCGCCGAACGTGGAACGCTCGAGGATCCCGAGGTCCTCCAGAACGTCCCCGGGCACATCATCCCGATCCTCCAGCGGGAGTACGACGACTTCCAGACCGAGGCGACCAAGTTCCTCGCGGGCGAAACCGAGGAAGACGAGTTCATCAAGTTCCGCCTCAAGCAGGGCGTCTACGGACAGCGCCAGCCCGACGTCCAGATGATCCGCGTGAAGCTGCCCTTCGGCGGCGTGACCCCCGAGCAGATGGAGGCGTTCGCCGGCGTCGTCGAGAAGTACGTGCCGCTGCGCAAGGGCCACATCACGACGCGCCAGAACATCCAGATGCACCACGTGCCCCTGCCCGAAGCCGAGAAGCTGATCCGCGAGCTCGGCGAGTCCGGCCTCTCCAGCCGCGAGGGCTGCGGCAACACGATGCGCAACGTCACCGGCGACCCTTGGGCCGGCGTCGCCGCGGACGAGCTCTTCGACCTCACCCCGTACGCCGGCGCCTACGTCCGGTACTTCGTGCGCCATCCGACGACCCAGGGCATGCCCCGCAAGGTCAAGACCTCCTTCGACGGCAGCCCCAGCGACCGCGCGATCTCGGAGATCCACGACGTGGCGTTCCGCGCCCGCGTGCGTGAGATCGAGGGCCGCGGCGAGGTCAGGGGCGTCGAGATGCTGGTCGGCGGCGGCACCTCGATCATGCCCCGCCGCGCGCCCGCGCTCTACGACTTCCTCGAGCTGGACAACGGCGAGTACCTGAGGGTCACCGAGGCGGTGATGCGGATCTTCGACCGCCAGGAGTGGCTGCGCGTCAATCGCGCGAAAGCCCGCATCAAGGTGTTCGTGGACAAGTACGGCATCGACGAGCTGCGCAACCAGGTCGAGGAGGAGCTGAAGGGCGACTGGATCGCCGAACGCGACTTCTCGATCGAGCACCGCCTGTTCGACGACGACGAGCGCGAGAGCGCGCCGGCCACGCCGGCCAGCTACGGAAGCCCCAACGGCGACGTCTCGCAGTTCGAGCGCTTCCGCTCGACCAACGTGCGCGCGCAGAAGCAGGAGGGCTTCGTCACGGTCGAGGTAAAGGTCACGCGGGGCGATCTGACGCCTGAGCAGTTCCGGGGCGTGGCGCAGATCATGCGCCGGTTCTCCGGCGGTTACGCCCGCACGACCGTGCAGCAGAACATCGTGCTGCGCTGGGTGCGCGAGGAGACCGTCTACGACCTGTGGCGCGCGCTCTGCGAGCACGGTCTCGGAGATCCCGGCTCGCGCGAGATCGCCGATGTCGTCTCGTGCCCGGGGACCGATTCGTGCAAGCTCGGGATCACGAGCTCGATGGGCGTCAACCAGGCGATCCAGGAGCGCATCGAAGCGATGGAGATCGACGACGAGCTGACGCGCGAGCTGCACATCAAGATCAGCGGCTGCCCGAACGGCTGCGGCCAGCATCACCTCGGAGCAATCGGCCTCACGGGCGCGTCGATCAAGGTCGGCGACCACACTATCCCCGCGTACATTCCGCACGTCGGCGGCGTCTTCGAAGGCGGCGAGGTCAAATTCGGGACGCGCCTGAAGCTGCGTCTGCCCTCCAAGCGGGTGCCGGACGCGATCGAGCGCTGGGTCCGCCACTACGAGGCCGATCGGCAGGACGGTGAGAGCTGGGGCGCCTACACCGAGCGCGTCGGCACCGGCACGCTGGAGGCCCAGGTCAAGGAGCTCTCGTTGCCTGTCGACTTCGGCCTGGAGACGATGAACCAGTTCATCGACTGGAACCGCGACGTGCCGTTCGAAGTGATCCGCGGCGAGGGTGAGTGCGCCGTCTAGCGCTCGAAGCGATGGCGGGCTCAGGAAACGAGGAAGCGAGGTCGAATCGAATGCACCCACTGCAGACGACACAACCGCAGGGCGCGACGGCGGTGGACCCGGCGCTGGCCCTGACGCACACGCTGCGCGAGGCGGCACGGCACGGCGATCGCGCCGTGCTCCTGTGCTCCTTCCAGAAGGAGGAGTCGGTGCTGATCGACGAGCTGCTGCGGCTCGACCAGGGAACCGGCAAGTCGGTTCGGATCGTGACGATCGACACCGGCGTGCTGTTCGAGGAGACGCTCGCGACCTGGCGCGCGTTCGAGCAGCGCTTCGGCGTGGAGATCGAGGTGTTCGACGCGACCAACGCGGAGAAGCCCTGGACCGGGCCGGAGCACTGCTGCTCGGCCGCGAAGGTCGCCGCGCTCGAGCTCTCGCTGTCCGGCGCGCAGGCCTGGATCACCGGCCTGCGCCGCGAGCAGGGCCCGACGCGGGCGCAGACGCAGCTGATCGAGCGCGACGAGCGTCGCGGGCTCTGGAAGTACAACCCGCTCGCGACCTGGACCGAGAAGGACCTGTGGCGGCGCATCCACGAGCGCGAGCTGCCCTACAACCCCCTGCACGACCAAGGCTACGAGTCGATCGGATGCGCGCCGTGCACGCAGCCCGGCCAAGGCCGCGAGGGCCGCTGGGCGGGCACCGAGAAGACCGAGTGCGGGATCCACGTCGAGGTCGTCGACCCCTCTCAAGCCTGATGTCCGTAGCCGCCCGACCCCAGCTCAGCCACCTGAAGGCGCTCGAGTCCGAGGCGATCCACATCATGCGCGAGGTCGCGGCCGAATTCGAGCGGCCGGTGCTGCTGTTCAGCGGCGGCAAGGACTCGATCGTGCTGCTGCGCCTGGCCGAGAAGGCGTTCCGCCCTGCGCCGTTCCCGTTCCCGCTGATGCACGTCGACACGGCGCACAACTTCCCCGAGGTGCTCGAGTTCCGCGACCGCCGCGTCGCCGAACTCGGCGAGCGGCTGATCGTCGCCAGCGTGCAGGAGTCGATCGATCGGGGAAGAGCGGTCGAGGAGACGGGCCCGCGGGCCTCGCGCAACCGCCTGCAGACCGTGACCCTGCTCGACGCGATCGCCGAGCACGGTTTCGACGCGGCATTCGGCGGCGCGCGACGCGACGAGGAGCGCGCGCGGGCCAAGGAGCGGATCTTCTCCTTCCGCGACGACTTCGGCCAGTGGGACCCCAAGAACCAGCGGCCGGAGCTGTGGAACCTCTACAACGGCCGCATCCACAAGGGCGAGCACGTGCGCGTGTTCCCGCTGTCCAACTGGACCGAGCTCGACGTCTGGGAGTACATCGACTCCGAGCAGCTGGAGGTGCCGTCGATCTACTTCGCGCACGAGCGCGAGGTGTTCGCGCGCGACGGGATGCTCTACGCCTACGACCCCGAGGTCACCGAGCTGATCGACGGTGAGGAGGTCTACCGCGACACGGTCCGCTACCGCACCGTCGGCGACATGAGCTGCACGGGCGGCGTGCTCTCGAAGGCCCTCACGCTCGAGGAGGTCGTGCTGGAGATCGCCGCCACGCGCATCACCGAGCGGGGCGAGACGCGCGCAGACGACCGCGTCTCCGAGGCCGCGATGGAGGACCGCAAGAAGGCCGGGTACTTCTGATGGCCCGCCCGGCCGGCGCCCCCGGCGGGCCCCGCGCCGTCCGCGCGTCACGACGATGACCCTGGACCTGCTCCGTCTCACCACCGCCGGCTCGGTCGACGACGGCAAGAGCACCCTGATCGGGCGCCTGCTCTACGACTCCAAGCAGGTCTTCGAAGACCAGCTCGAGCACGTCGCGCAGGCCAGCGAGCGCCGCGGCGGCGAGGGCACCTTCGACCTGGCCCTGCTCACCGACGGCCTGCGCGCCGAGCGCGAGCAGGGCATCACGATCGACGTCGCCTACCGCTACTTCGCGACGGCGCGGCGGCGCTTCATCATCGCCGACTGCCCCGGCCACCAGCAGTACACGCGCAACATGGTCACAGGCGCCTCGACGGCGGACGTCTCAGTCGTGCTGCTCGACGCGCGGCGGGGTGTGGTCGAGCAGTCCAAGCGCCACGCGTTCATCAGCGCGCTGCTCGGCATCCCCGAGATGGTCGTGGCCGTCAACAAGATGGATCTGGTCGACTTCTCACAGGAGCGCTTCGAAGAGCTCCGCGCCGAGTTCGAGACATACGCGGGCAAGCTCTCGGGCGTGCGCTCGATCACCTACATCCCGATCTCGGCGCTCGAGGGCGACAACGTCGTCGCACGCTCCCTGCGCACCCCCTACTACGAGGGCCCGCCGCTGCTGGACCACCTCGAGACGGTCGAGGTGGCCTACGACCACCCGGGCGAGAAGCCCGCCCGCTTCCCGGTGCAGTGGGTCGTGCGGCCGGCCGGCGACGGGGACTACCGCGGCTACGCCGGCCAGCTGGCAAGCGGCCTGCTGCGCCGCGGCGACGAGGTGACCGTGCTGCCGGGCGGCGGCCGCACACGCATCGCCTCGATCGACACCTTCGACGGGGAGCTCGACGAGGCGACGGCGCCGATGTCCTTCACGCTGCGCCTGGAGGACGAGCTGGACGTCTCGAGGGGCGAGCTGATCTGCCACACCGAGGAGGCGCCGACCGTCGCACGTGAGCTGCGCGCGGACCTGTGCTGGATGTCCGGCGAGCTGCTGCGGCCCGGGGCGCGTTTCGTGCTCAAGCACACCTCACGCACCGTGACCGCGGTCGTCGACGGCTTCGAGGACCTGCTCGACACCCACTCCCTGGGGCGGATCGGGCCGCCCGGCGAGCTCGGCCTCAACGACATCGGCAAGGTCCGGCTGCGCACGAGCGCCCCGCTGACCTTCGACCCCTACTCGCGCAACCGCCGTACCGGCAGCTTCATCCTGATCGACGAGGCGAGCAACGCCACTGTCGCCGCCGGGATGATCGCCTAGGGCCCGCCGCCTGCTCGGCGTCGCCGCCGGGATGATCGCCTAGGGCCCCGCCCCCTGCTCGGCGCAGGGCCCGGACGGCCGTCTCGCTAAGCTTCCGCCGCCGATGTTCGAGAAGGTACTGATCGCCAACCGCGGCGAGATCGCGATCCGCATCGTCCGCGCCCTCGATGAGATGGGGATCGCCAGCGTCGCGATCTACTCCGAGCTCGACCGCGACGCGCCGCACGTGCAGCGCGCGGGCGAGGCCTTCAACCTCGGCGACGGCCCGGCGGCCGAGAACTACCTGCACATCGAGAAGATCCTCGACGCAGCCGCCCGCTCGGGCGCGCAGGCGATCCACCCGGGTTACGGCTTCCTGGCGGAGAACGCCCCGTTCGCCCAGGCGTGCGAGGACGCGGGCGTCGTCTTCATCGGGCCCCCGGCGAGCGCGATCGAGGCGATGGGCTCCAAGACCCGCGCCCGAGAGCTGATGAAGGCGGCGGGGGTGCCGATCGTGCCGGGCACAACCGAGCCGGTCGCGACCGTCGAGGACGCGCTGCGCATCGCAGGCGAGGAGATCGGCTTCCCGGTCGCGGTCAAGGCGGCCGGCGGTGGCGGCGGCAAGGGCTTCCGGGTGGCGCTCTCGGCGGAGGAGCTGCAGGGCGCCTTCGAGGGATCGAGCCGCGAAGGCGAGAAGTTCTTCTCGGACCCGACCGTCTACCTCGAGCGCTACCTGCACGACCCCCGCCACGTCGAGGTCCAGGTCCTCGCCGACCGGCACGGCAACGTGATCCACCTGGGCGAGCGCGACTGCTCGATCCAGCGCCGCCACCAGAAGGTGATCGAGGAGTCCCCGGCCCCCGAGTGGGTCGTCACCCCCGAGATCCGCGAGCGCATCGGGCAGATCGGCGTGAACGCGGCGAGGGCGGTGGACTACGTGGGCGCGGGCACGATCGAGGGGCTCTTCTCGACGCACCAGGGCGAGCAGGCCGAGCCGGAGTACTTCTTCCTGGAGATGAACACGCGCGTGCAGGTCGAGCACTGCGTGACGGAGATGACGACCGGCATCGACATCGTCAAGGAGGGCATCCGCGCCGCCGCCGGGGAGGAGCTCTCCTACTCGCAGCAGGACATCGAGCTGCGCGGCCACGCGATCGAGTGCCGCATCAACGCCGAGGACGCCTCCAAGAACTTCGCGCCCGCGCCGGGCAAGATCGGCCGATACAAGGAGCCCGCCGGGCCCGGCGTGCGGGTCGACTCGGGCGTCGCCGAAAACGGGGAAGTCTCGCCGATGTACGACCCGATGGTGGCGAAGCTGATCGTCTGGGACGCCGACAGGGAGCAGGCCACGAAACGGATGCTGAGGGCCCTGGACGAATACGAGATCGAGGGCCTGAAGACGCTGATCCCGTTCCACCGGGCGCTGCTGGCAACCGATGACTGGAAACGCGGCAGCACCTGCAAAGACCTGCTGGAGGACAGGGACTGGCTGAAGACGCTTGCCTTCCCGAAGGACGCCGGGCCCGTCGAGGGCGAGGACGCCGAGCAGGTCGAGCAGACCTACGCGGTGGAGGTCTCGGGCAAGCGCTTCGACGTGCGCGTCGTCGGCCCGCCGTTCGCCGGCGGCGGCACCCTCGCCGCGAGCAACGGCGCGGCGCCTGCTGCGAAAGCCAAACGCACCGAGCGCAGGGCCGCGGCGGGCGGCGGAGCGGATGGGCAGGATGTCATCGAGGCGCCGTTGCAGGGAAACATGTGGAAGGTCCTCGTCAAGCAGGGCGACAAGGTCGAGGAGGGCCAGCTGCTCTGCATCATCGAGGCGATGAAGATGGAGAACGAGATCACCGCGCACAAGTCGGGGACGATCGTCGAGCTGCCGATCGAGGAGGGCGCGCCGATCCAGGCGGGCGCTCCGATCGCGACGATCAAGAGCGACGGCTGAGCGCCCGTCGCCGGCCTCGCCGCGGCGGGCTAGGAGTCCAGCCGCTCCGCGTTGCGCGTGTGGATCGCGCGCATCTCGCGTGAGCGGCGGCCCTCCGGCAGCTCCGCCTCGCGCCCGCGCGCAGCCAGCGCGCGCAGATAGCCGGCGTCCTGCCCGAGTATCTCGAGGGCGCGCTCGCCGCTGAGCACGGGGCCGTGGCCGGGGACCACGCTCTCGGCGGTGGAGACGAGCGCCTGCAGGCGCTCCAGCGTCGCGAGGTAGGCCTCCACGCTGGCGCCCTGCGGGTTCAGCATCGGGATCTCGATCTCCGAGAGGTAGTCACCCGTCACGAGCACGCTCGCCCACGGGACCCCGATCGCCATGCCGTCGCCGGTGTGCCCGCCGGTCGCGTGCAGCTCCAGCTCGCGGTCGCCGATCTCGAGCTTGCCGGGCACCGGCAGCGCCTGCGGCGCGCCGAGCGCCAGCGGCCGGGGCCGCTCGAGATAGAGCTCTTCGTCGAAGGCGCGCAGTTCCCGCTGCGCCTCGCCGGGCGCTGCGGCAAGGCGCTCCACGCTGCTCTCCGCGCAGCCCAGCGGCGTACCCGGGAAGGCGAGCGGACCCAGCACGTGGTCCCAGTCGACGTGGGTTGCGAGCAGCCCGCTCGGGGCGGGAAAGGCGGCCTGTGCGAGCACCTGCGGGAGCATCTCCAGCTCTTCGGGCAGCACCGGCGAGTCGATCACGAACGTCTCGGCGCCGGACGCATCCTCGCCGTCGCGGCTGCCCGCCCCGCCGGCCGGCACCTCGATCACCTCCAGCGGATCGGCGCCGCCGGCTCGCTGCACGGGTCCGCGCACGAGCACACAGTTGACCTGCAGCAGCGCGCTCGTCACGACGATCACGTCCGGGTGCAGGGCGCGCGCCCGCACGAGCGATCAGGTCGCGCCGAGCAGCTTCGCGGCGTCTTTGAGCGTCGTGACCTCGGCCGTCGGCTTCTTGGCCGAGGGCTCGAGGGTCTCCTTGCTGCGGTTGACCCAGATCACCGGCACCCGCTGTTTGACGCAGGGCGCCACGTCGTGGTAGTGGCTGGCGGCGACATGGACCCAGCCGCGCTTGCCGCCGATGCGCCGGGCGCACTCGGTGAAGTGCGGAGGTTCGGGCTTGTACGAGCGCACCTGCTGGGCGGTGACGACCAGATCGAAGTCGATCGGGATGTGCCGCCGGGTCTGCCCGAGGAGCTTGTCGTCGATGTTCGACAGCAGGCCGAGCTCGTACTTCTTGGCGAGCTTCTGCAGCTGCGTGTTGGTCTCCTTGAAGGGCTTCCAGCGCTGCACAGAGTCCGGCAGGAACCCGGAGCGCGAGGGCTCCAGCGGCCAGTCGAGGCGTTTCGCGATCTCCAGCGCGGTGCGCCGCAGCACCTCCGCGTAGAGCTCGTAGGAGCCCCCCTCGATTTCACGCTCGATCTCGTGGAACATCGGGATCAGGGTGGCGCGATCGAGCTCCATGCCGTCCCTCTCGGCCTCTTTGGCGAAGGCCTCGTAGATCCCTGTCTCCCAATCGATCAGGGTCCCGTACACGTCGAAGGTGACAAATGTGACATTCTTCGGAATCGGCGGCATGCGCGGGCATTATGCCGCGCGGCCGGGGTCTCTGGGTTCCCGGGAGCCGATCCGCGCCTTCGTGCACGCGATCGTTCATCTTGCGTTAGAGTCCCGCGCCGCCAATGGACCTGCTGGAGTATCAAGGCAAGGAGCTGTTCGCCCGCCACGGATTGCGGGTCTCCTCGGGCAAGGCGGTCACGGACGTCGAGGCGGCCGTGCAGGCGGCGGCCGAGGTCGGCTATCCGGTCGTCGTCAAGGCCCAGGTGCTGATCGGCGGCCGCGGCAAGGCGGGCGGCGTGAAGCTCGCCGCCGACGAGGCGGCGGTGCGCGAGCACGCCCGGAACATCCTCGGCATGGACATCAAGGGCCACACGGTCCACAAAGTCTGGATCGAGCACGCCTCCGACATCGCCTCCGAGTACTACGCCTCGATCCTGCTCGACCGCGCGGCGAAGAAGCCGCTGGTGATGTTCAGCGTCGAGGGCGGCGTGGACATCGAAGAGGTCGCCGAGAAGACTCCCGAGAAGCTGATCCGCCGCCACGTCGATCCGCTCGCGGGCCTCCCGCGTGAGTCGGCGCTGCAGATCGCCCGCGACGGCGGCGCCGACGCTGACGTCGTCGAGGGCGTCGCCGACGCGCTGGTAGCGCTGTACGAGGTCTGGCTCGCGGAGGACGCGACCCTGGCGGAGATCAACCCGCTGATCGTGACGCCCGAGCGCGAGGTCAGGGCACTCGACTCGAAGGTCTCGCTCGACGGCAACGCCCTGTTCCGCCATCCCGAGAACCAGTCGCTGTCGGACACCGAGAACGAAGACCCGCTCGAGCGGCGCGCCAAGGAGGAGGGCGTCCAGTACGTCAAGCTCGACGGCGACATCGGCATCCTCGGCAACGGCGCCGGCCTCGTGATGTCGACGCTCGACGTGGTCGCCCGCGCCGGCGGCAAGCCCGCCAACTTCCTCGACGCGGGCGGCGGCTCGAACGCCGAGAAGATCCGCGGCGCGGTCGAGCTGATTCTCGCCAACGACGCTGTGAAGGCCGTGCTGTTCAACATCTTCGGCGGGATCACCCGCTGCGACGAAGTCGCCGAAGGCCTGATCGCGGCGTTCGGCCAGCTCGACGAGCAGGGCAAATCGATCCCCTTCGTGGTGCGCCTGGACGGCACCAACGACGAGGCGGGCCGCCGGCTGCTGAAGGAGGCGGCGCTCCCCAACGTGTATCCCGCCGCGACGATGAACGAGGCTGCCGAGAAGGTCGTCGCGCTCGCCTCGGGGCAGGCGGCCGGCACGGGAGCGGCGGCTTAGATGGCTGTCCTCGTCGACGAGTCCACGCGGCTGTGCGTGGCGGGCATCACCGGCCGCGAGGGCAGCTTCCACACGCTCAACAACCGCAACTACGGGACCGATGTGGTGGGCGGAGTGACCCCCGGGAAGGGCGGCCAGGACGTCGAGGGGATCCCGGTGTTCGACAGCTGGGAGCAGGCTGCTGCAGAGGTCCAGCCGAACACGGCGATGATCTTCGTCCCGCCCCGCTTCGCGGCCGACTCGATCCTCGAGGCCGCCGCGGCGGGCGTCTCGCTCGTGATCACGATCACCGAGGGCATCCCCGCCCACGACGAGCTGCGCGTCTACAACACCCTCCAGCGCGACTTTCCGAACACGCGCCTGGTCGGCCCCAACTGCCCGGGGATCCTCTCGCCCGGCAAGGCCAACGTCGGGATCATCCCGGCCTCGTTCTTCCAGCCCGGCAACGTCGGCGTGGTGTCCCGCTCGGGCACCCTGACCTATCAGATCGGCAACGAGATCGCCCAGGCCGGCTTCGGCTGCAGCTCGATCGTGGGCATCGGCGGCGACCCCGTGCCGGGCTCCTCGTTCGTCGACATCCTCGAGCTGTTCGAGGCCGACCCCGAGACCGAGCTCGTCGTGCTCTCGGGCGAGATCGGCGGCTCGGCCGAGGAAGAGGCCGCCGACTACATCGCCGAGCACCTCAGCAAGCCGGTGGTCGCGTACATCGCCGGCTTCACCGCTCCCGCGGGCAAGCAGATGGGACACGCCGGCGCGATCGTCTCCGGCTCCTCGGGCACTGCCGCCGCGAAGGCGGAGGCGCTCGAAGCCAAGGGGGTGCGCGTCGGGCGCACTCCCACCGAGACCGCGGCGATCGCGGTCGAGGTGCTCGGCGGCAGCTCCGTCGGCGCCGCCTGAGCGGCGCGGCTCCGCGAGCGCACTCTGCGCGGCGGGTCCGGCCGGATCGGGATCCCGCTTGCGCGGCTGACGGCCGATACGCTTGCCGGGCATGGACGAGCAGGCCGTGGCACGCACCATTCAGGAGCTCGAGCGCAAGGTCGTAGAGCTCGAGCGGACGCTGCGCTCGATCGGCGCGAGCCCGGCCGAGGGGGCCGAAGGCATCCCCGAGTCGCCGGCGGCGGCGGGCCCCTCCCACCCGCCTCCGGGCGCGGCCCAACCGCCGCCTGTGAGCCTCCACCCTCCGGCGCCGTCGACGCCCTCCGCGCCCCCCGCACCGCCCGCGCCCTCGTCGCCCCCCGCCCCGCCCGCCCCGCCCGCGGCGCCCGCGCCCTCGCGGCCCGCGCCGCCCGCGCCGCCCGCGGGAGGGTGGCAGCCGGAGCCTCGCCACGCCGGCTTCGGGCGAATCGTCGACGAGTCGATCGAGCCGTCGACCGCCACGCCCCAGCCGCGCGCCGCGCGGCCCGCCACGCCGTCCCCGGTCGCGCAGCCGCCGTCCGCTGCCCACCCGCCCGCCGGCACCCTGCCGCGCGCGGACGCGCCGGCACCGCAACCGTCGCCGATCCCGGTCACGCCGCCGCCTCTGACGGCGCGGAGTCAGCGACCGTCCGGCGCTTCCCCCCCTGCCTCGCTGCCGCCCGGCCCGGCGGAGCTGCTGCGCTTCCGCGAGCGCCTGGAGCGCACGGCTCGCGATCTGACCCATGACTACGACGAGCTGCTCGGCCGCCTAAGCTACGGCTCCATGGCCACCACGACCGCCAGCGCCCCCTCGATCTCGTTCGCCCGTGGCGCGCCCTCGCTCGACATCGTCGACGTGCAGGGGTTGAAGGAGGCGGCCGCCCGCGCCTTCGACACGGACCCGTCCGGCACGACCGCCTATGGCACCTCGATCGGCTACCCGCGCCTGCGCAGCTGGATCGCCGACCGTCACGGCGTCGAGCCCGAGCGCGTGCTCGTCACCAACGGTTCGATGCAGGCGGACGCCTTCCTGTTCGAGGCGCTGGTGCGGCCCGGCGACGACGTGATCGTCGAGCGCCCGACCTACGACCGCACGCTGCTGTCGCTGCGCAGCCGCGGCGCCCAACTGCACCCCGTGCGGCTCGAGCCCGACGGAATCGACACGAACGCGCTGGAGTCGCTGCTGGCCGACGGCGCCCGCCCGAAGCTCGCGCACATCATCCCCAACTTCCAGAACCCCGCCGGCTACACGCTGTCGCTGGTGAAGCGCCGCCGTCTGCTCGAGCTCGCCGCCTCCAGCGGCTTCGTGGTCTTCGAGGACGACCCGTACGTGGCCCTGCGCTTCAGCGGCGACCCGGTGCCGACGATGCTCTCGATGGACCCGGAGCGGGTCGTCTACGCCTCCTCCTTCTCGAAGACCGTCTGCCCCGGCATCCGCGTCGGCTACCTGGTCGGCCCCACGGACCTGATCGCCGAGATCGCGAAGCTCGCGACCAGCACCTACATCTCGCCGAACATGGTGGCGCAGTCGATCGTGTACGAGTTCTGCGCCTCGGGGGCGATCGAGCGCTCGATCGAGACCGTCAAGAGGGCTCTCTCCGAACGGGCGCAGACGCTCGCGGACGCGCTGCGCCGGGAGCTGCCCGAGGCCGAGTTCGTCCCGCCGATGGGCGGCTACTTCATGTGGCTGACGCTGCCCGAGGGCACGGATGTCGCAAGACTGTTCGACGCTGCCGCGGAGCGCGGCGTGGCTTTCGTGAAGGGAACCGACTTCCTGCTCGAGGGCGGCGAGAACACGCTGCGCCTGGCCTACTCCGGCGTGACGCCGGAGCAGATCGAGACCGGCGTGCAGCGGCTGGCGCAGGCGTACCGCTCGCTGTAGGTCGCGGGCTAGCGGACCCGTTCGATCCGAGACCTCAGCCCTCCCGGCCGGGGAGCGGGTCATAGGCCGCCGGCCGGCACAAGAGCTGCCTGACGATCTCGCCGGCGGTGAGCTCCGAGAAGGCGACGAGCAGCGCTGCCGCCCGGGGCCAGCCGTTCTCCTGCACCGGCCCCCAGAACGCGCGGACCACGTCGCGGGACACGGGCGAAGGGCACCTAGCGCCCGTAGCGCTGCCCGAGCACCAGCCGCTCCGGCAGCGCCGTGCGCGGCGGAGGCGAGGGCTCGGCGATCACCGAAACGGTCTCCGCGACGCTCGGCGTGACCGCGCGCAGCTCGCCCTCGGCGGTGCGCAGCGCGACCTTCGCCTCGTCGCGCTCTGCGAGCGTCGCCTCCAGGCCCGGCTCGATGCCCGACGCCTTCAGGTAGTGCAGCAGGTCCTCGGCCTCGTTCTCGAAGCGCAGGATGCGGACGCTCGCGCCGACCTCGACATCGGCCAGCGGCACGCCCTGCAGCCGCGTCCCCGCGGCGATCGGGTGGCCGTGCGGGCAGGTCTTGGCGTCGCCGATCGCCGCCAGCATCCGTTCCTCGAGCACCGGCGACATCGCGTGCTCGAGCCGCTCGGCCTCCTCGTGGACCTCATCCCACGGCACGCCCAGCACGTCGGTCAGGAAGCGCTCGATCAGACGGTGCCGGCGCACGATCCCCTCGGCGTGCTGCTCACCGCTGTCGGTGAAGGCGATCGCCCGGTCGCTGCCGCGCGTGATGTAGCCGTCGCGCTCGAGCCGGCCGAGCATCTCGTGGACCGTCGGCGCCGAGAGCTGCATCGCGCGCGCCACGTTCGCGCCGGTCATCGGCAGGCCGGCCTCCTGCAGCCAGAAGAGGCTCTGCAGGTACTCCTCCTCGGCGACGGTCGCGGTGTCGGCCCCCACTCCCACAGACTCTAGAGGACGACCGAGAACCCGCCGAGCGGCGGCGAGACGACGGAGGCCCCTCCCTCACGCTCGGCGATACTGCCCTCGTGCATGCGAATCGGGCGCTTCGTGGCCGGGCCGGTGCCCGCGGGGCGGCGGCCTCGCTGCTGCTCGCTCTCGGCGCGACTGCCGCTGTCCGCACGCCCGCCGGGCAGGCGATCGTTCCGCCGTCACCACCGACCGAGGCGCTCGCGGTGTCGGCAGAAGGCGTGCTCTGGTCCGACGGCGGCTCGCTTCAATTCCGAGAGCCGGACGGGCGCCTCAAACCGCTCCGCGTCCCGGCCTCGCCGAGCGCCAGGATCGCCTCGTCAGCCGGACGGGTGGCAGTGCCCTCCAACGGCCTCGGCGAGGCGTTCCTGGCCGGGCGTCCGGCCGGACCGCTCAGGAGCATCGGGCAGCCCGGCCGGGTGGCGGGCGGCGGCTGCAGGGCGTGGCAGGTGCAGGACGAATTCGTGCTGGCCGGTCCCGAGCTGATCGCGGGAGGGGAATGCGAATACGCGGACAGACAAGCGCGACGACCGCTGTTCGCCACAGAGGTGTCCACGAGTCGCCACCAGCCGCCGTCGGGGGGGACCCGATGGCACGTGCTGCGCTGGCTACGCGACAAGGAACTGCCGCTGCTCGCCGCCGAAGGCGGTCTCCTCGCCGCCGAGGTGCCCGCCGCCGACCGCCGAATGCAAGTCTCGATCCTCGATGCCCGAACTGGACGCAGTCTGGAGGTCTTCGGCGCTCCCGCAGGCGTGGTGACGTTCGCCTCGCGCGATCGCCTGGTGCTGTCCGTGCCGCAACCGCCGGGCGGAGGGCCGCGGTTTTCGCTTGGCGAAATCCAGTACAACCGATCATGGACGTTCACGAACGCGCTGTACACGCTCAAAGGACGGAGGCTGGCCGAACTCGGCACCTCCCGGGGCCTGCCGGTTGCGTCCGCGATGCATCTCGTCGCGGTGCGGGAAGGCAGCGCGGACGGCGAGGGCGAACTCACCGTCCGGAGCCTCGCCCATGACAGCCCGAGCCCGCCGAGGCCGCTGCTCGGGTTCACCGAACCCGCTCTGAGCCTGGCGGCCGAGGCGCTGCGCTGGCCGGTGCTCGCGGTGGCCGAAACGATCCGAGCGCCGCTGCGGCCCGCAGAACTGACCTGCTGGAGCCAACCTTGGGGACAAGCCCGAACCTCGCTTCGGATCCTCGATCTCGACCGGGAAGAACCCTTCCGCCCCGCGCCGCCGGTGGCCTACCCGCAGCTCCCGAGTTCTCCGAGCTGCGAAGACACGGTGGCGCCCTGACCCCGAGCCAGCCGCTCAGGAGCGCAGCTGCTCGTAGCCGCACTCCTCCGGCGGCTTGTCCTCACGCCAGCGGCGCAGCTTCGCGCCATGGCGGATGCGCCCCGCGGAGACGTGGTCGAAGTCGATCTCGACGACCAGCTCAGGACGCAGGCCGATCCACTCCAGGTCCTTGCCCGAGGACCAGCGGCTGGGATCCCCGGACCCCTTCTCCCCCGACTCGTATGGCGCCAGGTACTCCACCAGGCGCCGCTTCTCCTTCGCGGTCAGACCCGAGCAGTGCCCGACGACGCGCAGCTCGTCCCCGTCGTAGAGACCGAGGATCAGCGCGCCGACGGTGCCCTCCTCCTTGCCCGGGCGCCATCCCATCACGACCGCGTCGATCGTGCGCACGCGCTTGACCTTGACCATGCCCTTGCGTTCGCCCGGGCGGTACGGAGCATCCCGCTCCTTGGCGATCGCGCCCTCGGCGCTCTGCAGCCACTCGCGCGCCCGCTCGGCGTCGCTGCTGACCTCCATCAGCTCGACCGGCGCCGCCGCGAAGGGCTTCGCGGCCAGCAGCTGCTCGAGGGCGGCGCGGCGCTCGTCGTAGGAGCGCTCCAGCAGGACCTCGTCGTCGCTCGCGAGCAGGTCGAAGGCCACGAACACGCCCGGCGTCTCGCCGGCGAGCCGTTCGATCCGCGACACGGCCGGGTGGATGCGCTGGCCGAGCGCGTCGAAGTCCTCGTGGCCGCCGGCGTCGCGCACGACGATCTCGCCGTCGAGCACGTACCGGCCCGGCGGGAGCGCGAGCTCCGGGAAGTAGCGAGACAGCGGCCGGCCGTTGCGGGACTGCAGGTAGCTCTCCTCGCCGTCGACGAACGCGATGCAGCGAAATCCGTCGAGCTTGACCTCGTAGCGGTAGGACGCGCCGACCGGCAGCTCCTTGCGGGACAGAGCCAGCTGCGGCTGCAGTGGCGGCGACAGGGGCAGGGTCACCGCTGCTCGCCCGCGTCCTTCGCGGCGGCCTTCGCCTCACCGCGCTTCGCGCGGCTCGGCTGGACGCGCTTCGGCTCGCCCTTCTGCTTGCGGAAGTGGGGCGGCCACGGCGCGTCGCCGAGACCCTCGCGCTCGTCGCGGGCGGCGAGCTCCAGCAGCCGCTCGAGGCTGCCCGGATGCTCGTCGATCGCAGCGGCCGGGTCGCCGCGTTCGGCCAAGCGCCCAGGGACGGTGCGCAGGGTCAGCTGCTCCGGCTCGACCGCGGGAACCTCGTCCCACTCGAGCGGACAGGAGACCTTCGCGTCCGGCACGGCGCGCACCGAGTAGGCGGAGGCGATCGTGCGGTCGCGCGCGTTCTGGTTGTAGTCGATGAAGACGCCCTCCCGTTCCTCCTTCCACCACTTGCTGGTGGCCCGTCCGGGCATCCGGCGCTCGACCTCGCGGGCCAGCGCGAGCGCTGCCCGGCGCACTTCTTCGAAGCCGTGCTCGGGCGCGAGGCGCACGTAGATGTGTATCCCGCGCGACCCGGAGGTCTTCGGGAAGCCGCGCAGACCGTGCTCCTCCAGCACCTCCCCGGCGCCCAGCGCGACCTGGCGCACCTCGTCGAACGCGACGCCCGGGCACGGGTCGAGATCGACGCGGAGCTCGTCGGGCCGGTCCAGGTCGCCGCGGCGCACCGGCCAGGGGTTCCAGTCGATCACGCCGAGATTGACCCCCCACACGAGGTGAGCCGCGTCGTTGGGCACGAGCTCCCGGGCGTGGCGGCCGCTCGGAAACGTGACGGTGGCCGTCTCGATCCAGCCGGGGGCGGTGTCCGGCACGCGCTTCTGGAAGAACGGCTCCCCCTCCACGCCGTCGACCCACCGCTTCATCACGGTGGGACGGTCGCGCAGGCCGCGCACAACCGCCTGCTCGCACTCGACGTAGTAGTTGGCGAGGTCGAGCTTCGTGATCCCCGCCGCGGGGAAGTAGACCTTGCCCGGGTTGCTGAGCCGCACCTCGTGGCGGCTGACGTCGAGGATCTCGTGCTCGGAGGCGGGCGCCATTTGCTGGAAGGATGCCCGATCGTGAGCCCCGGCACCGCTGTCATCCCGCGCCACGTCCTGCTCGCCTGCGAGCCCTTCTCGGCGCGGCTCGGCGCGCACGCGGTCGCCGCGGCCCTCACGGCCGGTCTCACGACAGCCGGGGCGCCCGAGCCGGACGTCGTCGAGCTGCCGGCCGGCGCGGGCGCGCAGGGGCTCGCCGCGCTGCTCGAGCGCGAAGGGTTCCACCGCCGCACGCTCGCCTCGCGCGCAGTCGTGGTCGCCGTCCCCGCACTCGCACTCGCGGAGCGCACGCTGGCGGGCAGCTCGACGTTCGAGGTCGCCACCCTCGCCCGGCAGTCCGGCGTCCCCTGCTACGCGGTGGCGGCGAAGGTGGAGATCAATGCCTTCGACCTGCGGATCCTCGACCTGCAGATCGTGATCCGCGCGCGCGGGGCCGGGACGCTGCGCAAGGCGGGGGAGCAGCTGGCGGGGATCGTCTGAGGCAGACCGTCGGTCCCCCGCCCCGGGGAGCATCTGAGCGCCGAACGCCGGGGCGAGGGATCTGAGCGCCGAACGCCGGGGCGAGGGCATCTGAGCGCCGAACGCCGGGGCGAGGGCATCTGAGCGCCGAACGCCGGGGCGAGGGCGTCTGAGCGCCGGCGCGAGCAGCATCTGAGCGCCGAGAGCCAAGCCGGGCAAGGACGTAGGGAGCGAAGTGTGCTGTCAGCACACGAGCGACCGAGGACGCCGCCCGGCGCCGGCTATCGGCGCTCAGATCAGGCCTGGCATGCCGGGCACCAGTAGGTCACCCGGTTGTTCTCCCACTGCCCCCGCACCAGGATCTTCGCGCCACAGCGCGGGCAGGGCCTGCCGTCCTTGCGATAGACGGCGTGGGGGCGCGCTTTGTGGCCCTCTCGTGCGGAGTGCGACATCTCGCGGCGGGCGAACTCGACCGCGGCGAGCGCCTGCTCGTCGGAGACCTCGCCCGTCGGGCGCCACGGGTCCAGTCGGGCCGCCCAGCAGCACTCGGCCTTCCACATGTTGCCGATGCCCGCGATCGTGCGCTGGTCGAGCAGGGCGTCGCCGATCGGCCGCGTCGGGTCGTCTTCGCGCAGGCGCCGCAGGAACACGTCCTCGTCGAAGCTCTCGCCGATCACATCGGGGCCCAAGTCTGCGAGGAAGGGGTCGGTACGGGCGCGCGCGTCGGTCAGCAGCTCGAGCACGGGCCCGTCGAACTCGACGGCCTCGAACCCGCCGGCCGCGAGCACCAGCCACGCCCGGCGCATCGGCCGCCCGTGGCGATCGCCCTCACGGCGCACTGCCCACGAGCCGCTCATACGCAGGTGGGAGTGCAGCGTCAGCCCCCCCTCGAAGCGCAGGAACAGGTGCTTGCCGTGCGCATCGACCGCGTCGAGCCGCTGCCCGGCGAGCTTCTCCGGCCAGCGGTGGAAGCGGTGGCGCGGGTTGGGCGTCTCGATGCGCTCCGGCACGCGCCCGCCGAGCGTCGCGCGGATGCGGTTCGCCGCGTAGTGGATCGTGTCGCCCTCCGGGATGCTCCTACGATTGCAGAGCAGCACCGAGCGGACCGCCCGGCGAGGAGCCGCGGGTCCGCCCTTCCGCGTCCGGTCCGCCCGTGCGCGCTGCGAGCGCTCCGATCAGCCCGCGCGCCAGCCGCACCGCGTCGGCGACGGTGCCGTAGTCGAGGTTCTGCGGCACGTCGCTCGGCAGGTGGTAGTTGGCGGGAGCGCGCCAGGGAGCCAGCGAGACGAGCGTCGCGGTGGGGTACCCGGCTCTGCTCGGGATCACCGAGTCGGTAGAGGAGCGCGCGAGGAAACCCCGCTCGAGCGGGATCCCCAGCCGCGCCGCGGTGTCGGCGAGGAGGTCGCGCAGCCAGCCGCCGCTGTAGCGCTCCATCCAGATCGGGCCCTCGCCCTCGAGCATGATCAGGTGCGGCGAGCCGACCGTGTCGAGGTTCAGGAACATCGTGTGCGCGGTGTCCAGCCGGTCGCGGTGCCTGGCGATGAACGCGCGGATGCCGTCCTGGAGGGTCTCCTCGGCGCCGCACGACACCAGCAGCACGCGCAGGCCTCGTGGCGCGTCGGCGGCGAGCAGCTGCGCGAGCGCCACCAGCGAGGCCGCGCCCGAGAGGTTGTCGTTGGCCCCCGCCACCGTCGGGCTGCGCCACATGTCTGCCGCCAGCGCGGTGCTCGCCGTCCCCGCGAGGAGACCGCCGAGGGCCGGTGCACGGCCACCCCCCAACGCGGAGCCGAGGGCACCGAGCGGCGCGAGCAGCCCAGCCCACCACTGGGGAAGCGGGACCTTGGCGCGGCCCAGGCGCTCAGGGTTGCGTTCCCAGGCCCATTTCAGGAGCGTCTGGTCGAACACCAGCCCCGTCTGCGGCGCGTCGTGATGGGCGAGCACCACCAGCGTCTCGATCGCCTCCGCGTCGCCGGTGCGGGCGAGGACGTTGACCGTGCTGCGGCGCCGGCGCAGCAGCCGCCGCAGCACGCGCGGGCCGTTCTGCGCCTCGTCCAGGAGCCCTGCCACCGAAAGCGAGGCGAGCCCGGCCGCCAGGGCCCGCCGGCTGCGCAGCGCCGCCGCCGCAGCGGCGACTCCGAGCGCGCCGATCAGTGTGGCGTTCGGCTGGAACGTCCCCCACGAGGTCTCCTCCTCGAGCGACACCGCCGCTCCGCTCGCACGGAGCCGCTCGGCCAGCCACGCGGCCGCCTCGCGCTCGCCCGGCGAGCACGGCGTTCGGTCGAGTGGCGCGAGCGTCTCCACGACCTCGCGCAGGACCTCCTCGATGCGCTCGTGCCCGCTCACAGGAAGCATTGTCCCTCGCCGCGGTAGGTCGGCGCCTCGCCGACCAGCCGCTCGCCTTCGATCAAGTACAGCCGGTCGAAGCGCTCGCACAGCTCCCCGGCCTTGGCATGGCGCATGTAGACGCGATCCCCGAGCGCGAGACCGTCCGCCGCCGCCCCGAGCAGCGGAGTCTGCACCTCCCCCGCCCCCTCCTGGGAGTCGAGCGCCAGTCCGGCGGGCAGGTACGGCAGCGGCAGCCGTGCGGCGTCGGCGGGGCCGGAGGCGAGATAGCCGCCACCGAGCGCGGTCACGACGCCCCGTCCGGGCCGGCGCACGACCGGCAGCGCGAACATCGCCGCCGGGCGCGGCGTGAAGGCGCGATACGCGTCGAACAGCGTCGGCCCGTACAGGCCCGAGCCGGCGGCCAGCTCGCTGACCGCGTCCTCGGCGGCGGTGCGCTGCAGGCTGCCGCTGCCGCCGCCGTTGACGAAGCGCAGCGCGGATGCCCCGGCCGCATCGAGCTCGGCGGCGACGGCCTCGACCACTGCGCGGCGCCGCACCGCGAGCTCGGCGGCCGAGCGGCCCTGCATGGCGCGGATCACACGGGCGCGCACCGGCCGGCCGGGAGGCTCGTCGCCGACACCCGCGATCTGCGCCTCGTAGGCCATCACGCCACGCACCTCGATGCCCTCCTGCGAGAGCGCCGCGCGGGCGAGCTCGGCCGCCTGGGCGGGAGTGCGGACCGGCGAGCGTCGCGCACCGGCGCGCACGCGGCCGCCGAGAGCGAGGAAGCCGGCGTCGACGTCCAGGCAGACGCCCACGGGGCCCGCAGCGGCCCCCGCCGTGCGCCGGGCGCGGTCGAGGAGGTCGAGGTGCTCGCGGCTGTCGACCATGACGGTGATGTCCGCCCGACTCGCCGCGAGCCTCGCCAGGGCGTCGCGGTCAGCGGTGGGATAGGCGACGACGACGTCCGTGGCTCCCTGCTCGACCAGCCAGAGCGCCTCGGGCAGCGTGAAGGCGAGCGTGCCGCGCCAGGCAGGACGCTCCAGCACACGCTGCTGCAGCTCCCGGCAGCGCAGCGACTTGCTGGCCAGGCGGATCGGCTTGCCGGCGGCGCGGCCCTCCATCTCCGCGGCGTTCGCCCACATCGCGTCCAGGTCGAGCAGCGCGAAGGGAGCCTGCAGCCCCGCGGTGGCGCGCTCCAGCCGCTCGTGCTCGGAGCTCACGGCGCCGGCGCCGCGGTCGCGCCGGCGGCGGCGCCCGCAGCCGGCGACGCGCCGGCGACCGGGCCCAGCACGCGCTCGGTCCAGGCGTTGGCGAACAGCCCTTCGGGGTCCAGTCGCGCGCGGAGCGCCTGGAAGGCGTCCCAGTCCGGGTAGCGGGGACGCAGCCCCGGGGCGGTCTGAAAATGGCGCTTGCCCCAGTGGGGCCGCCCGTCGAGGCCGTCCATGATCGCCGCGACAGCCTCGAAGTACGGCCGCCACTCCATCCCCTCGTACATGTGCACGGCGACGAAGCCGCTGTCGCGGCCGGCCGCGGTGCTCAGCATCGCGTCGTCGGCGGCGACCGCGCGGACCTCGATCGGGAAGGGAACGGCGAAGCCGCGCCGCGGGATCATCTCCATCACCTCGCGCACCGCCTCCGGCGTGCGCTCGCGCGGCAGCGCGTACTCCATCTCCGTGAAGCGCACCAGGCGCGGGCTGGCGAAGATCTCGAACGAGTCCTCGATCCGCGTTTCCGAGCCGGCGAGCCGCGTGACGAGGCGGTTGAGCCGCGGGATCTGCGACGGGGCGCGGCGCCCGGCGCGGCAAGCCAGCCCGAAGGCGTGGTTGGTGAGCAAGACGTCGTTGAGGTAGGCGCTCGCGCGGCCGCGCGGGCGGGGCGGCTCCTCGACGCGGTTGTTCGTGCGCGTCAGCGCGGTGCGGGCATGAGGGAAGACGAAGAACTCGAAGTGGTCGTTCTCCCTCACGCGCTGCTCGAAGTCGCCGAGCACCTCCTCCAGCGGCGCCGGCGAGTCGACGCCGCGCAGCGTGAAGGCCGGGACGCAGCGGAGCGTCACCTCGGCGAGCACTCCGAGAGCGCCGAGACCGACGCGCGCGGCCCGCAGCAGCTCCGGCTGCTCGGTCTGCGAACAGGAGACGGTCGACCCGTCCGCCAGCACGAGCGTCAGCGCAACGACCTGCGACGGGATGTTGCGCAAGCGCCCGCCGGTGCCGTGGGTGGCGGTCGAGATCGCGCCCGCCAGCGTCTGCACGTCGATGTCGCCGAGGTTCTCGAGCGCGAGCCCGTGCGCCGCGAGCTCGCGGCTCAGCTCGTGGATCGTGATGCCCGCCTGCACCCTGACCAGACCCGACGAGCGGTCGACGTCGATCACCTTGCGCATCCGCTCCATGCCGATCAGCAGCCCGTCGGTCAGCACGATGTCGCTGAACGAGTGGCCCGACCCGGCGACGCGCACGCGCAGCCCGTCGCGCCGCGCGGAGGCGAGCGCCCCCGCCAGCTGCTCGATGCTCGCCGGGCACGACCGGCGCGCCGGGCGGCAGCGCTCGTCGCCGGCCCAGTTGTGCCAGGCCGTTGAGGCGGCTGCGTGACCGTTAGGCTCGACCATCAGATGGACGAGACCGAGCCTAACGACAGCCCGGCCGTCCGGGGCGGCACGCCCGCGCGCGGGCGCTCGCTGCCGACACCCGGCCCGCGCCGTGCCACCGTCGTCGGCGCCGGCTCGTTCGGGACCGCGCTGGCGGTGCTCCTGGCCCGCGGCGGGCTGCGCACGACCCTGCAGACGCGCACGGACGAGCAGGCCGCGACGATCGACCGCGAGCGCGAGAACCGCGTCTACCTTCCGGGGGTCTCGCTGCCCGGCGCGCTGCGCGTCGAGTCCGCCTCGAACGGCGCGGCGCGGGCCGACTACGTGTTCCTGGCGGTGCCCTCGCGCAGCCTCGCAGCCGCTGTCGACAAGCTCGTGGCGACCGGGCTGGGCACTCGTGCCGCGATCGTCTCGGTGGCCAAGGGGCTCGTTCCCCCGATGGGAGAGCCCCCCACCGTCGTTCTCTCCGCCCGCTTCGGCGCCGAGCGCGTCGCCTCGCTCGGCGGGCCCGCACACGCCCGCGAGATGGTGCGCGACGGCGCGGCGCTCGTCGCGGCGTCCGTGCAGGAGGAGCTGGCGCGCGCGCTCGCCCAGATCTTCACCCGGGCCGGCGTCGTCTGCGAGCAGTCCAACGACCCCGTCGGCGTCGAGCTGGCGGGCGCGGCCAAGAACGCGGCCGCGCTCGCGGCCGGCGCCACCGAGGCGCAGGGCCTGAACGCCGCGGGCGCCGCCGCCGGGCACATCTTCGCCGAGGTGTGGCGCTACGCGGAGCGGCTCGGCGCCCGCCCCGAGTCGATGATCGGCCTTGCCGGCGCCGGCGATCTCGTCGCCACCGCGCTGGCCCGCGAGAGCCGCAACCGCCGCGCCGGCGAGCTGCTCGCCGCCGGCGTCAGCGCGGCAGAGATCCCGCAGCGCGTCGGTCAGGCCGTGGAGGCCCTCGAGTCGGTGCCGTTGCTCGCCGCCACCCTGGAGGCCGCCGGCGTGCGCGCGCCCGTGACCGGGGGGCTCGGCAGGCTGATCTCGGGCGAGCTGCCGCTCGCAGACTGGGTCGCGCTGGTGCGCGCCACGGTACCGCCACCGGCGCTGTGGCGCCGCCGCCCGCAACCGGGCTTCTGGCGCCGGATCTGGCGGCGGATGGCCAGGCGCTGAGGGAGCAGAGCCGCAGCGCCGCTCTTTCCCCGCGCCGGTACGGCCAAGGGCGGACCGCGTAGGTTCTCGGCCTGTTCTAGGCCGGCGAGCGGGCCACCCCGAGCCGCTACGGTCAGCGGCGCCGCGGGTCGCCTGGGCTCACTCCCCCATCAGCGTGCTGAGCACCGCCTCGTAGACACCGGGCCCGTGCCCGGCGGCGGCGATGCGGACGTTCTCGTTGCCCGCGATCGCCTCGCGGATCGTCGGGTCGCGCTCGACGGCGTTGGCGACGAGCCAGAGCGAGCCGACCTGCGCGGCGCACGCCAGATCCTCGCGGGAGTCGCCGACCGCGAAGGTCTGCTCGCGCGCATAGCCACGCGCACGCGCATGCAGGGCGAGCGCGGCGGCCTTCGAGGCCCCGCGCGGGACGAGGTGGTAGGCGCGCACCTGCGGGAGCGCGGCGAGCGCCGGCGAGCGCCGCGAGACGACGCCGTTGTCGACCAGCCGCAGGCCCTCGTGGCCGTGGGCGGCGAGCAGCTCGTCGGCCTCGAACGCGTCGAGGAGGCCGCGGAACAGGTGGGAGACCTCGCGGCCTGTGTGCCACGGCTCGTGGTACTCCAGCCGCCCGTCATAGCTCTCGAGCAGCAGCGCCGGCGCGCCCGCTGCCTCGATCTGCTCGAAGATCGTGCGCTCGCCCGGCAGCAGGGGCGCGGTCAGCCAGTGCTCCTCCCCGTCGAGCACCAGGCAGGCACCGGCCTCGTAGATGAACGAGCCCTGGCCGAACAGGCGCGCGTCCTCGTGGACCTGGGCTCGGCGGCGGCCGGACATCAGCACGACCTCCACGTCCGCCCGCAGGCATGCCTGGATCGCGCGCACGCCCTCGATCGTGATCTGCCCCTCGCCGTCGTGCAGCAGCGAGGCGCCGCGGCCGAGCAGCGTTCCGTCCAGGTCGAGATACAGGCAGCGGACGCCCGCGGCGACGGGCGCCCCGCTCACGCGGCCTCCGCGAGCTCGGCCAGCGGCGGCCGCTCGAGCGGCGCGTCCTCGCCCGCGCCCGGGGGCAGCAGCCGCCCCTCCTGCTGCAGACGGCGGGCGATCGTCGCCAGCACCGTGCGGGCCATCGGCTCGAGCTCAGCCAGCGTCTTGTGCGGGTTGCGGTGCTCGTCGAGGTCCACCTGGGCGAGGCCGCCGAGGCCGACCGCCCGCCACGCGTCGATCACCATCGCGATCTCGACGCCGTAGCCGGTGACGAACGGCAGCGCGCGCAGCAGCTCCCTGCTCGCCGCGACCTCGCCGGCGAGCGGCTGGCGCACCGCGGCGAGCTCCGGGTAGAACAGCGAGAGGGCGGGGCGGGCCAGCAGGTGGTTGACGCGGCCGCCGCCCGTGCCCGCGGTCTCGCCGGCGGCGTCCAGGGGCCGGCGATAGAAGCCCTTGACCAGCGACACGCCGGGCTCGCACACGAGCGGGCCGAGCAGCCCGGTCGCGAAATGGCTCGAGAACGCCTCGGTGTCCGCATCCAGGAAGCACACGAGCTCGCCCTCGAGCGCATCCAGAGCGCGCCACATCGCGTCGCCCTTGCCGAGCACGCGCCCGAACCCGGGGCGCAGCTCGGACTCCGTGAGAACGCGCGCGCCGGCGCGCCGCGCGAGCTCGGCGGTCCCGTCGCGGGAGTCGGCGTCCACCACCACGACCTCGTCGAGCACACCCTGAGCGCTCAGCGCCAGCAGCTGACCGACGATCGGCTCGACCGTGCCCGCGCACTCCCGGGCGGGCAGGCACACCGACACCGAGGCGCGGCGCTCGGCCGCGATCCGCTCGGGCGGGTATGCCGTGTGATGGAACGTCCGGAGTTTGGGGTCGTGCCTGGGAGGGGCGGCTGACATCGCCTCTACTATCTCAGGCTCCTTGCCGGTCGAACGCAGAAAAGAGCCCTGGAGCGCGCTGCTCGACGCTGGTCGCGACGATCGCCGGCTGGTCCGCGAGGAGCGCCGCGGCGCCGGCGCTGCCAAGCTCTGTCCGCTGCCGGGGGAGCTGCATCCGAAGCTGCTGCAGGGCCTGGAGAGGCTCGGCATCGAGCAGCTCTACGCCCATCAGGACGAGGCGCTGCGGGCGACCTGGCAGGGGCCGACGATCGTCACCACGGGGACGGCCTCGGGCAAGTCGATGTGCTTCAACCTGCCGACGCTGGACGTGCTCTGCCGCGACCCGCGGGCTCGGGCGCTGTACCTGTACCCGACGAAGGCGCTGGCCCAGGACCAGGCTCGGGCGCTCGCCTCGTTCGGGCTGACCGGGGCGGTGCGCCCGGCGATCTACGACGGCGACACCCCGCGCGAGGAGCGCGCGGAGATCCGGCGGCGCGCGAACGTCGTGCTCACGAACCCGGACATGCTCCACGTCGGCATCCTCCCCAACCACGCCGCGTGGGCGGACTTCTTCGCGAACCTGGCCGCGGTCGTCGTAGACGAGGCGCACGTGTACCGCGGCGTGTTCGGCTCGCACGTCGCCAACGTGCTGCGCAGGCTGCGGCGGATCGCGGCCGCCTACGGCACCCGGCCGCGGCTGATGATGGCCTCGGCGACGATCGCCAACCCGGCCGAGCTCGCCGAGCGGCTCACGGGGCTAGACGACTTCGCGCTGATCGACGAGGACGGTGCGCCGCGAGCCGAGCGCCGCGTCGCGATCTGGAACCCGCCGCTGACCGACGAGGCGAGCGGCGCGAGGCGCTCGGCGCTCGCCGAGGCCGCGGAGATGCTCGCGCAGCTCGTCCGCGAGGGCGCACGGGTGATCTGCTTCATGAAGTCGCGCAAGGGCGTGGAGGTGATGAGCCGCCTGACGAGCGAGGACCTGGCGACCCGGGACCCCGAGCTCGCGGAGCTCATCGCCCCCTACCGCGCTGGCTACACCGCGCAGCAGCGGCGCGAGCTCGAGCAGCGGCTGATGCGGGGCGAGCTGCGGGCGATCGTCACAACCGACGCTCTGGAGCTCGGCATCGACATCGGCCGCCTCGACGCAGCGATCGTCGTGACCTTCCCCGGCACGGTCGCCTCGCTGCGCCAGATGTGGGGCCGCGCCGGGCGCCGCGGGCGCGGGCTGGCGGTGTACGTGGCCGGGGAGGACGCGCTCGACCAGTTCTTCTGCCGGCATCCGGAGGAGTTCCTCGACCGCCCGGTCGAGGCGGCGATCCTCGACCACGAGAGCCCGATGATCTACGCGCAGCAGCTGCTCTGCGCCGCGCACGAGGGACCGATCTCGCGCGCGGACGCCGAGTTCCTCGGGCCGCGCTGGGAGGCCGCGGCCGAGCAGCTCGAGAGCGCCGGCGAGCTGCGCCGCCGCCCGGGCGGGACGGGCGGCGAGACGTTCGTGCCGCGCCGCTCCGGCAGCTATCCCGCCGCCGATGTTTCGCTGCGCTCCGCCTCCCCCGAGAGCTTCGCGATCGTCGATGTCTCCTCCGGAGAGCTGCTCGGCACGACCGAGGCCGCGCGCGCTCACTCAACCGTGCACGAGGGCGCCGTCTACATGCACTTGGGGCGCTCCTACGAGGTCCGGGAGCTCGATCTCGAGCGGCGGCGGGCGATCGTCTCGCCCTTCTCCGGCGACTGGTACACGCAGCCGAAGCGGACGACCGACACGGACATCATCCGGCTGCTTGACCGCCGCGAGACACTCGGCGTGACGCTCTCGTTCGGCGAGGTGTCGGTGACCGAGACGGTTCTCGCCTACCAGCGCCGGCGCCTCTCCGACCACTCGCAGCTCGACCTGTTCGCCCTCGATCTGCCGCCGATGAGCTTCCAGACCCAGGCGCTGTGGTTCGAGCTGGACGCCACGGAGCTCGCCGAGCGCGTCTCGCTGGAGCGGCTGCTCGGGTCCCTGCACGCCACCGAGCACGCGCAGATCGCGGTGCTCCCGCTGATCGCGATGTGCGACCGCTGGGACATCGGCGGGCTCTCCACCAACTACCACCCTCAGACCGGCGTGCCGACGATCTTCATCTACGACGGGCACCCCGGCGGGGTCGGCATCACCCGCACCGCGTTCGCCCGCTTCGAGGAGCTCTGCGAGGACGCCAGGCGCCTGATCGCGGGCTGCCCCTGCTCCTCGGGCTGCCCCTCGTGCGTGCAGTCGCCGAAGTGCGGGAACCTCAACGAGCCGCTCTCCAAGGCGGGCGCCCTGCTCGTCCTGGAGGGCCTGCTCGACCGGGCGACCGAACCGGAGACGGTCTCTGCGCTCTGATCGGCGCTTCCGGCTGTTTGTGCAGGAGAAGCGGACGCGGCCGGGAAGCTCCCCGCGCGTGACCGGCTTCGTCTCGACCATGTCTGCGCGCACCAAGAAGCCGATCCTCGCGATGCTCCTCGCCTGCCTGTGCACGTTCGCCGGCTACGCGGCGCTGGCGATGGCGAGCGCCGCCGAGGCGCAGGCGCCGCCGAACCAGTCGCTGATCTTCGAAGGCCCCGGCGGGCGCACGCCGCTGACCGAATGGGTCATGCGGCGCGATCCCGCGAACCGCGGCCTGCGCCTGGGCTGGGCAGCGGGGAAGTTCTCCGGGCAGACAGTGCGGGTGCCGAACGTCGTCGACCCCAGGCCCTACAGCGGCAAGCCCGGCGGCGTCAACTACCAGGGCTCGGTCGCCTGGTACCGCACGACCTTCACGGCGCCCGCGGCAGGCCGCTACGCGCTCAGCTTCGAGTCGGCGAACTACCGCGCCGAAGTGTTCCTCGACGGCCGGCGGCTCGGCGTCCATCACGGCTCCTACCTGCCGTTCTCGTTCTCCTCGTCGGTGACGGCCGGCGTCCACACGGTCGCCGTGAGGGTCGACTGGCGCTTCCCGGGCAAACAGGCGGAAGAAGGCTTCCACCGGACTTGGTTCAACTGGGGCGGCCTCGACGGCGAGGTGGACGTACGACCCGTCGGCCTGAGCGAACTGACCGCGCCGCGGATCGAGACGACGCTCAACACACAAGGGGCGCAGGTCACGGTCAGCGCGATGCTCCACAACTATGGAGCGGCCCGCACGATCACCCCGACGGGCTCGCTCGCGAACGGCAGCCAGACGATCCCGATCGCGTTCGGAGCGACCCAGATCGCGGCCGGTGCGAGCGCGCGCGTCACCGCGACGACCGAGGTGAGCTCGCCGGCTCTGTGGTCGCCGGCCTCGCCGAGCCTCTACGAGCTGCAGCTAGCGGTCGGCACCGAGAGCAGCTACGCGGCGCGCGTCGGGCTGCGCCAGCTGAGCTGGCACGGGCACGAACTGCTGCTCAACGGCACGCGACTGCACCTCCACGGGGCCACGCTCCAGGAGGACGTGCCGGGCCACGGCGACGCGCTGACGCCGGCTGACCAGAACGCGCTCGTCGCCGAGCTGAAGGCGATCGGCGCGAACGCGGTGCGCGCCCAGCACCCGCTCGACCCCGCGCTGCTCGAAAAGCTCGACGCCGCGGGACTGCTCGTGTGGCAGGGAGTGGGACCGGTCGAAGGCGCCGGCATGTGGTACTCGACGACGCCGCGGCTGACCGCAGAAGCCGAGGAACAGGTGCGGACCGCTGCGACGGCGGCGGCGCTGCATCCGTCGATCTTCGCCTGGAACCTCGTCGACGAGATCGCCCGCAACGGTCGCGACCAGCCCGAGGTCTCCTACGTGCGCGACTCGACCCGCTGGCTGCACGCCAACGACACGGGACGCCTCGTCGCGGTCGACATCTGGGGCCGCGACCCTCCCAAGCAGGCGGGCCCGCTCTACTCGGAAGTCGACGCAGTCGCCGAGACCGACTACACCGGCTGGTACGAACAGCCGTACGACAGCCGCGCACAGCTGGAAGCGCGGATGCGCGCGCGCGTGGCGGCGATGGAAAGGACCTTCCCGGGGAAGGTGCTGGTGATCAGCGAGTTCGGCGCCGAATCGAACGGGCTCAACCCGCCGGGCGCCCCCGGCGGCTACGCGTTCCAGGCGAAGCTGCTCGCCGAGCACATCCACGTCTACGAGGCGGCGCCGAATCTGACGGCGATGCTCGTCTGGGTGCTGCGCGACTACCCCCTGACGCCGACATTCAGCGGGGGCTCGATCCATCACGTGATCAAGAACCTGCGGCTGATCGAAGGGCTCAACCAGAAGGGGCTGTTCACCTACGGCGGCAAAGCCAAGCCCGCCGCCTCGACGGTCGCCCGGCTGTTCAAAGCGCTGCCCGCCGGCTGACGCTC
Organism: uncultured Solirubrobacteraceae bacterium; assembly: GCA_963703205.1. Lineage (GTDB taxonomy): Bacteria > Actinomycetota > Thermoleophilia > Solirubrobacterales > Solirubrobacteraceae > Palsa-744. The sequence goes on along the minus strand of OY969799.1, from coordinate 3,149,203 downwards.
ACGGACCGGCGGAGCGTCTGCCGAACGACATCGCCGGCGCCAGCGGATCAGCGACCAGCCGAGCTCGGCTCGGGACACGGCATCCGTGCCGTGCCCGTCCCGGCCCCCCCGCGTGGGCGCACGCACCCATGCGGTGCGGGCCACGTCCGGCACCTCTCGAATCTTCTAGTTCTTGTTCCCCGCCGCGATCTTCCGCAGGTCGATCGTCTCGTCGTAGAGCTTCGCGTCGACGCCCTCCTCGAGCGCGACCTCGCGCAGCGGCCGGCCAGTGGCGGTCGCCTTCTGCACGATCGCGGTGCCGCGGTCGTAGCCGATCGCGCCGTTCAGTGCGGTCGCGACGGCCAGCGTCGCCCCCGCCGAGGCTTCCGTCCCGGCGCGGTTCGGCTTGATGCCGTCCACGCACTTCTCGGCGAAGACCGTCGCGGTCGAGCTCAGCAGGCGCAGGGACTGCAGCAGGTTGCGGGCGATCAGCGGGATCCGCACGTTCAGCTCGAACTGCCCCTGCAGCCCCCCGATGGTGATCGCCGTGTCGTTGCCGATCACCTGCGCGGAGACCTGCAGCACCACCTCCGGGATCACCGGGTTGACCTTGCCCGGCATGATCGAGGAGCCCTTCTGCAGCTCGGGCAGGAACAGCTCGCCGATGCCGGCGCGGGGCCCGGAGCCCATCAGCGCGAGGTCGCCGGCGATCTTCGTCAGCGACACCGCGACCACCTTCAGCGCGCCCGAGAGCTCGACCAGCGCGTCGCGGTTGGCCTGGGCCTCGAAGGGGTCCAGCGGCGCCGCGATCTGCCTCAGGCCGGAGTCCTTGCGCAGCCGCGCGCGGACCTTCTCGGCGAAGCGCGGGTGCGTGTTCAGGCCGGTGCCGGTGGCGGTGCCGCCGAGCGGGATCTGCCCGACGTGCACGAGCGCCGCCTGCACCCGCTCGATGCCGAGCGCGATCTGCGCGCCGTAGCCGCCGAACTCCTGCCCGAGTGTCACCGGCACCGCGTCCATCAGGTGCGTGCGGCCCGCCTTGACGATGTTCTGGAAGCTGCGCGCCTTGCGCGCGAAGGACCGTTCGAGCAGCTTCAGCGCAGGCAGCAGCTCGTTCTGCGCGACGTCCAGCGCCGCGAGGTGGACCGCGGACGGGAACACGTCGTTGGAGGACTGGCCGTAGTTGACGTGGTCGTTGGCGTGGATCCCCTGGCCGGCGAGGTTCGCGATCACCTCGTTGGCGTTCATGTTCGAGGAGGTCCCCGAGCCCGTCTGGAAGACGTCGATCGGGAAATGGGAGTCGTGCCTGCCGGCGGCCACCTCGGCGGCCGCTTTCTCGATCGAGCGGGCCTTGGCCTTGGGCAGCAGGCCGAGCTCGCCGTTGACGGCGGCCGCCGCGCCCTTCAGGCGGGCCAGCCAGCGAATCACCTCGACGGGCACGGTCTCACCGGAGATCGGGAAGTTCTCGACCGCCTTGGCGGTCTCACCGCCCCAGAGCTGTTTCTCGGTTGGCATCTTCTCTCCTGATCGGGGGCTCAGCGGCCGCGGATCGTTCGTCGCGGGCCGGCCCGCCCGGGCGCTCCTGGCCGAGACGGGCGGGGGCTAAATCTATCCGCAGAAGGCCGTCAGCTCCCGCGCTAGCCCGACGGGATCGTCGTAGGCCAGCAGGAAGCCGGTGTTGGCGAGCACCCGAAGCTGGCCCCTCGGCAGCAGCTCGAGCGCCTCCTCGGCAGCCCCGATCGGGTGGCGGCGATCCTCGTCGGCCCACAGCAGCAGGACCGGCATCCCCAGCTTCGGGTACAGGTCGAGCAGCTGGCGCTGCGCGCCACGCGGCCAGCTGCGCGCGCAGCGCGACCAGGAGCGGGCGAGGCTCGAGTTGCCTGGCACGTCGGCGAAGGCGTGGCGCAGCAGATCGGCCGCGGCCGGGTTGCCGCGGGCGCTCAGCCGGACGCCGCGCTCGGGCCGGAACGCGGCGGTTGCGGCGTAGGAGAGCAGCACGTCGACGCCCGGCACCGCGGCGGCGCCGGCCGCGGACTGCAGCGCCGCGCGGCGCCCGCCGTGAACCGGCGGGGCATGCATGCGGTTCGGCATCAGCACGAGCCGCTCGGGCCTGATGCCGCCGAGCTCGGTCGCCCGCAGCAGGATCTCTGCGCCGGCGTCGTGCCCCGCGAGCAGCGGCCGCGTGCCGAGCACCTCGGCGGCGAAGCCCGACATCACCTCGGCGAACCAGTCGAGCGTGTAGGGATGCCGCGGGCGCTGCTCGGAGTCCCCGTGCAGCGGCAGGTCGGGCAGCACCACACGAAAGCGGTAGGCGAGCTGCTCGACGGCGGGCTCCCACTCCTTGTGCGAGAGCATGCCGGAGTGCAGCAGGGCCAGCGCGGGACCGGCGCCCGCCTCGCGGTAGGCGACCCTTGCGCCGTCGCCGTGGTGGTAGAGGCGCAGCCGCATCACGGGGTCATCGTAGGCGCGAGCCGCGGGCCCCTGCGGCCGTCCGGGCGCGCCCGGCCCGCGGCGAGGGTCCAGGGGCCCGCGGGTGGCGTCGAGTTTGCCTCGCCGCTCCACGGGAAAGAAGCAGGCATGCCCACCGAGCCCCAGCCGCTGACCGTCGCCGAAGCCGTGCAGCGCGCCGTCAACGCGTGCGAACTGGGCGAGCCGGACGAGGCCCTCGACGAGCTGCTGCTGCGCTTCGAGGACGCCGACACGCCGATTCGCGGGCTCGACGACATCGAGCAGCGGCTCGACGAAGTGCTCGGCACGATCGACGCCGAATGGGAAGAGTCGGGCGCGCTGGCGATGGCCCGTGCGGTGGTCGTGTACCTCGCCTACCGCCGCGACGAGGCGCAGGCGCAGCCGGAGGAGCTGCTGCGCCTGGCCGCCCGCGCGGAGTTCGAGGGCGAGCCGCCGCGCGCCGTAGCCGACTGGCTGGCACAGGCCGGCGTCACCGTCTAGCAGCGCCGCGCGGAGCTTCTCCCCCGAGCTCTAGAAGCGGAGCGTCGCCGCGACGCCGCCCAGCGAGCTCCGGCCGGTCGGCGAGCACCAGCACCTCGGCGGAGTGCTTTCCGATCGGCATGCTCGACGACCATCCCGCTCGCGGAGGATCATCCTCCCAGCCGTGACCTCCCGTCTCGCCCTGTATCTCGCCCTGCTCGCGAGCACCCTCGCCGCCGCCGGCTGCGGCTCCGCCCGCGCGGGACGGCCGCTCGCCGTCGGCGCGCCCGCCTCGCTTCCCGCCTCCGGCAGCTCGCACGTCGTCGTCGTGCTGATGGAGAACGCGGAGTACGGCGAAGTGATCGGCAGCCGCGACGCGCCCTACGTCAACCGCCTCGCTCGCGAATACGGCCTCGCCACGCACAGCTACGCCGTCACCCATCCCTCGCTGCCGAACTACCTCGCGCTGACGAGCGGCTCCACGCACGGCATCGGCTCCGACTGCACGAGCTGCTCGATCTCCGCCGGCCCGGACCTCGTCGAGGAGCTCGAAGCGGCTGGGATCTCGTGGCGGGCCTACCTCGAGGGGATCCCGCGGCCGTGCTTCACCGGATCCTCCGCCGGCGGCTACGCGAAGAAGCACGACCCCTTTGCCTACTACCGCGATGTTGCGCAGGACCCCTCGCGATGCGCGAGGCTGGACGGGTTCGGCGCCCTCGCGCGGGACCTGCGCCACGGCACCCTGCCGACGTTCGCGTGGGTCAGCCCCAACCTCTGCGACGACGGCCACGACTGCGCGCTGCGCACCGCCGACCGCTTCCTCGCGCGGACCCTGCCCCCGCTGATCCGCGAGCTCGGGCCCGACGGGTTCCTCGTCCTCACCTGGGACGAGGGCACGAGCGACGACGGGTGCTGCGGAAGCGCCCACGGCGGGCACATCGCGACGGTCGTGGCGGGGCCGCGGGTTCGCCGAGGCGGCACCTCGGCGGATCCGGTCGACCACTACGGGGTGCTCGCCACGATTGAGGATGCGCTCGGGCTGGCACGGCTCGGCGCCGCGGCCGATCCGCGCGCCGGCAGCCTCGCGCCGCTGTTCGCGGTCGCGCCCAGGCTGCGCGGCGGGAGCGCTCCGCAGGGCGGCGCCTAGAATCTGCGCTCTCTTGAGCGATGCCGAGAAGCTGATCCCCGCCCGCGAGGTGGACCCCCGCCGCGAGCTCCCCGAGATGGAGCTCGAGGTGCTGGCGCGCTGGCGCGAGCGGGATGTCTTCGCGGCCTCGCTGGCGGCGCGCGAGGGCGCGCCCGAATGGTTCTTCTACGAGGGCCCACCGACCGCCAACGGGCCACCCGGCTCCCATCACGTCCTGCCCCGCGTGTTCAAGGACATCTACCCGCGCTTTCAGACGATGCGGGGCAAGCGCGTGCCGCGCAAGGGGGGGTGGGACTGCCACGGGCTTCCGGTCGAGATCGCGGTCGAAGAGAAACTCGGGATCAAATCGAAGGCGGAGATCGAGGAGTACGGGATCGGGCGCTTCAACCAGCAGTGCCGCGAATCTGTCTTCGCGTTCCTGGAGGAGTGGGACCGCCTGACCGAGCGGATCGGCTTCTGGCTGGACCTCGAGAACGCCTACCGCACGCTCGACGAGAGCTACATCGAGTCGGTCTGGTGGGCGCTGTCGGAGATCGACGCGCGCGGCCTGCTCTACGAGGGCCGCAAGGTCGTCCCCTACTGCCCGCGCTGCGAGACGACGCTCTCCTCGCACGAGGTGGCGCAGGGCTACCGCGACGTGGTCGACCCGAGCGTGTTCCTGAAGCTCCCCGTGGCCGAGGGCGAGGAGCGGCTGCTCGTGTGGACGACGACGCCGTGGACGCTGCCCGGGAACGTCGCCGTGGCGGTCTCGCCGAGCGCGGCCTACGCCCGGGTGCGCAGCGGCGGCGAGCTCTACCTGCTGGCCGAGGCGCGGATCGAGCCGGTGCTGGGCGAGGATGCGGAGGTGCTGGAGAGGATGAGCGGCGCCGAGCTCGCGGCGCGCTACCGCTCCTACCGCGGCCCGATCTTCGCGGTCGGGGAGGAGGCCGAGTACCCGATCCTGACCGACGAGTACGTGACGACCGACGACGGCACCGGGGCGGTCCATCTCGCGCCCGCGTTCGGCGAGGAGGACTACCGCGTGACCGGCGCCTCCGAGCGCGTGGCGTTCGACCCCATGAGGACGGAGACGCTGTTCAACCCGGTTCGCCCCGACGGCACCTTCGACGAGACGGTCCGCGGCTGGAGCGGACGCTCCTACGAGGGTCGCGGTGTCAAGGACGAGCAGACGACGCACGACCTGATCGAGGACGTTCGCGAGCGCGGGCTGCTGCTGAAGGTGCAGGACTACGAGCACGCCTACCCGCACTGCTGGCGCTCCGGGAACCCGCTGATCTACTACGCCAAACCCTCGTGGTACATCGCGACCTCGAAGCTGCGCGAGGAGCTGCTGGCGGCCAACGAGACGGTTGCCTGGCATCCGCCGCACGTCAAGCACGGCCGCTTCGGCGACTGGCTGCAGAACAACGTCGACTGGGCGCTCTCGCGTGAGCGCTACTGGGGCACGCCGCTCCCGGCGTGGCGCTGCGGGGCGGGCCACACCCACGTGGTCGGCTCGTTCGGCGAGCTGGCCGAGCGCTCCGGCTCCGAGCTGGAGGACCACCACCGCCCCTACGTCGACGAGGTCACGTTCCCCTGCGTGCAGCAGGGCTGCACCGAGACGATGCACCGCGTCCCCGAGGTGATCGACGTGTGGTTCGACTCGGGTGCGATGCCCTTCGCCCAGCACCACTTCCCGTTCGAGGGCCAGAGCAAGATGGCCGAGTTCCCGGCCGACTACATCTGCGAGGCGCAGGACCAGACGCGCGGCTGGTTCTACTCGCTGCTGGCGGAGTCGGTGCTGCTCGGCAACGGCTGGGCGGGTGGGGCTCCCTACAAGAACGTCGTCTGCCTCGGGCTGATCCTCGATGAGGAGGGCCAGAAGATGTCGAAGTCGCGCGGCAACGCGGTCGAGCCGTGGGACGTGCTCGACCGCTACGGGGCCGACGCGTTCCGCTGGTACTTCTTCACCTCCAAGCAGCCGTGGGACGGCTACCGCTTCTCGACCGAGACGATCGGCGAGGGCGTGAGGCTGTTCCTGAAGCAGCTGTGGTCGACCTACTACTTCTACGCGCTCTACGCCCACGCCGCCGCCGAGCAGCTCGCGACCGCGCAGGGAGAGCTGGACGACCTCGACCGCTGGGCGCGCTCGCGCACCGCCGGGACGATCGCGTTCGTCACCGAGCGCCTCGACGCCTACGACGCGACCGCCGCCGGCCGGGCCATCGCCGAGCTGCTCGACGACATCTCGAACTGGTACGTGCGGCGCTCGCGCCGGCGCTTCTGGGACGCGGACCCGGCGGCCTTCGGGACGCTGCGCACGTGCCTGCTGGCGCTCGCGAAGCTGCTCGCCCCGTTCTGCCCGTTCATCGCCGATGAGATCTATGACAACCTCGACGGCGAGCTTGCGAGCGTGCACCTCTGCGACTTCCCCGTCCCGGACGACGCGGGCGAGCGCGACGAGGAGCTCGAGCAGGCGATGGCGCTCGCGCGCGAGACCGTGAGGCTCGGCCTGGGCGCGCGGGGCAAGGCGAAGATCAAGGTGCGCCAGCCGCTGCGCGAGGCCGTGGTGGTCGCCGATACGCGCGAGCGCGAGACGATCGAGCGGCTCGTGGAGGTCGTGCGCGAGGAGCTCAACGTCGAGGCGGTCCGCTTCGTGGCCGCCGCCGAGGAGCTCGGCAGCTACGAGGTCAAGGCCAACTACCGGACGCTCGGCCCGAAGTTCGGCAAGGACATGCCGCAGGCGGCGGAGGCGATCGCGGCGCTCGACGCGGCGCACGTCGCGGCCGCGGTCCGCGAGGGCGGGACCGTCGGGATCTCGATCGGCGGCCGCGACCACTCGCTCTCCGCGGAGGACCTGCTGCTGACGATGCGCGCGCCGGAGGGATACAGCGTCGAGCGCGAGGGCGCGCACGCGGTGGCTCTCGACCTCGAGATCGACGAGGACCTGCGCGAGGCGGGACGCGCGCGCGAGGTCGTGCACGCGGTGCAGAACGCGCGCAAGAACGCCGGTCTGGCCGTCGAGGACCGCATCCGCCTCGCGCTCGGCGGCGACCCGGCGCTGCTGGCCGCCGCGGAGTCCGGGCGCGAGTACCTCGCGGGCGAGACGCTCGCGTTGGAGCTGGCGATCGGGGACGGCGGCGGGGACGGGCTCAGCTACACCGAGACGGCGAAGGTCGAGGGGCTGGAGCTGCTGATCGCGCTGAGCCGGGTGGTGTGAGCAGCGCGCCGGGCGGCGTCTCAGCCTGCTCAGGGTCCCGATTACGATGTCGGCATGCCCCTCCCGCGCAGGATCTGGCCCGGCAAGGACGCGTGGGTCGTCGGTTCGCCGGGCAAGGAGTCTGGGGAGTCGAGCCACGCGCGGCGGCGGGCGCGCGAGAAGGCGCTCTATCGCAGGCAGCACCCCGGGCCGCTTCGCCGCGCCGCCTCGCGGCTGCGGCAACTCATGAGCACCTCGAGGTAGCGGTCGGCGACCGGGTCGGTGACTGCCGCTTCATTTTGTATAGTGACAGGTACCCCACGAGCGAGGAGAGCTTCAAATGGCAGGCACCCTTCCGCAGATCACCGACAACAACTTCGACGCCGAGGTGCTCGAGGCCGAGGGCCCGGTGCTGGTCGACTTCTGGGCGCCGTGGTGCGGCCCCTGCCGGGTGGTCGCTCCGGTCCTCGAGGAGATCGCCTCCGAGAAACAGGACCTGAAGATCGTCAAGCTCGACATCGACGAGAACCCGCAGACCGCGGCCCGCTTCCAGGTGCTGTCGATCCCGACGATGATCCTGTTCAAGGGCGGCCAGCCGGTCAAGACCGTGATCGGCGCCTACCCGAAGAAGCGCCTCGAGGCCGAGCTCGAGCCGGCGCTCGCCCCCGCAGCGTAGATCCCCTTTTGTGATCCTCTGTGAGGCCTCGGCGCATGCGCCGAGGCCTCACGTCCGCACATCTGCGGACCCGCGGGCCGGTACATGTACCGGCCCGCGGGTCCGCGGGCCGGTACATGTACCGGCCCGAAATGCCTAGAGAGCGAGCTCGTCCGCGCCACCCAGCAGCTCGCGCAGCTGCGCGGACACCGCCTCGACCTCCGCGCGCGGCGGCTCCTGTGCGGCATCGAACATCGCCGCTTGCAGATGCGGCCCGAACAGCCCCGCGGGACGATCGGGTCCGACAGGCTGCAGCACCCAGTGGATGTGCACGGGCACGCCGCCCGAGTGCGACCACAGCGTCACGTAGAGCTGCTCGGGCGCGAGCAGCTCGCGCTGCGCACGCGCGACGCGCGCCAGCAGCGGTCCAAGCCCGGCAGCCTCCTCGCCGGAGAGATCCCAGACGTGCGTGAGGTGGCGCAGCGGCTTGACGATCAGCGTGCCGGCACCGAGCGGCCCGACGCAGTGCTCGACGACCCAGCCCGCCGCCTCGGCGATACGCCCGCCGGGCAACTCGCGCTCGCCGGCGGCCAGCTCGCAGGCGAGGCAGCCCTGCGCGCCGGTGCTCACTTCGGCGGCAGCGTGCGGGCGTAGTCGACGCCGCGCCGGACCCAGCCCTCGAGCTGGCGCTTCGTCCTCACGGCCTCCGCCTCGATGCGCAGCCAGCCGTCCATCTCACGCCCGCGCATCACCATCCGCTCTGCGCCCGGTCGCGCGCAGAGCGCCTCGCTCTCGGCGGGATCGACGCGCGCCAGCAGCCCGCCCTGCCCGCTGGCGGCGACCGCCATGTTGCCGGCGACCAGGAACGCGAGCCCGCCGAACATCTTCTTCTCCGCCAGCCCGCGCTCGGCGCCCAGCAGCTCGCGGATGCGGTTGGCGAGATCCTCGTCGTAGGCCATCGCGACGATTCTTACCACGACGCCGCGGCGTCCGATCCGCTAGTGGATCACGATTTCCCAGCCCCCGACGTCGCGCACGATCGGCGGGCGGATGTGCGTCAGGGAGACGAACAGGTGAGGCGAGACGTAAACCTCGACGAAGGCCGCCGCGACGAGCACCGGAACCGCGATCGCGACGGTCACGAGCGTGGCGGCGAGAAGCTGCTCCCACTGCCCTTTGCGGCTCGCGAGGATCCAGGCCGCCAGCGGCAGGAACAGGGCCAGCAGCTCCGGCACGGCGTGCGGCAGCACGCCCAGCAGCAGCAGCCCGGGTGAGACCTGCAGGAAGTGCGACAGCCCCGCCAGCGTGTGCCCGATCAGGTACGCCTGCGCGCTCAGCGAGAAGACGGTCGCGCAGCTCACGAAGACGATCGCGAGACGTCCCCCGTGCTCGTGGAGCCAGCGCGAGAGGCCGGTGTGCTGCGCGGCCTGCATCGGCAGCGAGCTGCCGGCGATGAACCCCGCCACGCAGGCCATGCCGTGCAGCGCCAGCACCAGCAGGTTGGAGCGCAGGATGTGCAGCACGTCGTCGAGGTGGCCGACCGCGAACGGCGGCTGCAGCTGCAGCACGCGCGAGTAGCCGGTGTCGAGCGACGCCACCGCCCACACCGCCGAGAGCAGGCCGACCGCCGCGAGCGCCGAGCCCGCGAGCCACCAGCCCACGACACGGCTGGGCTGCCGCTGCCAGTCGTGGAGCGTCTCCCGGGTGTGGCGCACGCCCTGCGCGAATGCGTACGCGGATGTGTCCACCCCCGGTACATCGGCGGCGCGGCCCGCGGCCATGAGCGAGTCGGGCAAGCCGAACCTGCGGCGCGGGCTCAGCGGCGTCCGAAGCGCAGCAGCGGCACGAGCCACATCGCCTCGGCGGCGATCTTCCACGACATCTTGCTCTGCCCGACCTCCCGGTCGCGGAACGTGATCGGCACCTCGACCACGCGGAAGCCGCGCTGCACGGCGCGGTAGGTCAGCTCGACCTGAAACGCGTAGCCGCGCGAGCGCACCGTCTCGAAGTCGAGCGCTTCGAGGACCTCGCGCCGGAAGCACTTGAAGCCACCCGTCAGGTCCTTGACCCTCAGCCCGAGCACGATCCTCGCGTAGGTCGAGCCGCCCTCGCTGACGAAGCGGCGCAGCAGCCCCCACTCGGTGACGCCGCCGCCGTCGACGTAGCGCGAGCCGAGCGCGAGATCGGCGCCGCCGCGCACCGCGTCGAGCAGCCGGGCGAGGTCGGCGGGATCGTGGGAGAAGTCCGAGTCCATCTCGATCACGTAGCCGGCGCCCTCGGCCAGCGCGTGCGCGAAGCCGGCCAGATAGGCGGGCCCGATCCCGCCCTTCTCTGTGCGATGCAGCACCCGCACCCAGTCGTGCCGGGCGGCGAGCGCGTCGGCGAGCCGGCCGGTGCCGTCGGGCGAGCCGTCGTCGACGACGAGCACGCGGAAGCCCTCCGGGGCGGCCCGGGCGAGCACCTCGCCCGCAGCCTCGACGATCCGCTCGACGTTTTCCGCCTCGTTGTATGTGGGCAATACCAACCACGGCTCGCCGGGCATGAGTGCGGAACCCTAGATGATCGACTCGCCTGCGCCCTAGGCTGGGCGGATGGCAGGCGATCCGACCAACGCCGAGGTGGCAGACGCGCTGCAGGAGCTCGGCGACCTGTACGAGCTCGACGGCGCGATCGTGCACCGGGTCGTCGCCTACCGGTCCGCCGCCAAGGCCGTGCGGGAGGCCTCGGCCTCGGTCGCCGCGCTCGCCCGCCAGGGCCGAGCCAGCGAGCTGCCGGGGATCGGGAAGACCCTCCAGGAGAAGATCCTCGCGCTCGCCGAGACCGGCTCGATACCCGCCGCCGAGCGCCTGCGCGCGAAGTTCCCGCCGGGCCTCGTCGAGCTCACGCGGCTGCCCGGGCTGGGCTCCAAGCGCGCGCGGATGCTGTTCGACGAGCTGGGCGTCGACTCGCTCGCGGCGCTGCGCGAGGCCGCGCAGGCGCAGCGGCTGCGCTCGGTCAAGGGGCTCGGCCCGAAGTTCGAGGCGAGCATGCTCGCGGCGCTCGAGCAGGCCGAGCGCCGGCCGGCGGAGCGCGCCGGGCGGATCCTGCTGCCGCGCGCCCTGCAGATCGGCGAGGCGATCGTCGCGGGTCTGAAGCGCGGCGCGCCCGAGGGAACGGCCGTGGAGCTCGCCGGCTCGATCCGCCGCCGCGCCGACAGCGTCAAGGACATAGACCTCGTCGCCGTGACGGAGGACCCCCAGGCGCTCCTCGCCCGCCTCGCCGAGCTCGAGGAGATCGAGAGCGTCGGCTCGGCCGGCTCGGCCGGCGCCCGGGCACGGACCCACGCCGGCGTGCCCGTCGACCTGCGGATCGCCGCGCCCGGGCAGCTCGGCAGCCTGCTGCAGCACTTCACCGGCTCGGGGCGCCACAACGCGGCGCTGCGAGAGGCCGCGGTGCGGCGCGGGTTGCACGTCTCCGAGTACGGGATCCTCGACGACGCGACCGGCGAGAGCGAGCCGTTCGCGACCGAGGCCGAGGTGTACGCGCGGCTCGGCATGCAGTACATCGAGCCCGAGCTGCGCGAGGACCGCGGCGAGCTCGCCGCCGCGGCCGCCGGCGAGCTCCCCCGTCTGGTCGAGCTCTCCGACATCCGCGGCGACCTGCACAGCCACACGATCGCCTCCGACGGGCGCGCCACGATCGAGGAGATGGCCGGCGCCGCCCGCGAGCGCGGCTACGAGTATCTCGCGATCACCGACCACTCGGCCAGCCACGGCTTCGGCAACGCGGTCTCGCCCGAGCAGCTCGAGCGCCAGATCGAGCTGATCGCGCAGGCCAACGAGCGATTCAACCAGGCGGACCCACCGATCGAGCTGCTGGCGGGCAGCGAGGTCAACGTCCTGCCCGACGGCTCGCTCGACTACGAGGACGAGCTGCTGGCGCGCCTGGACTGGGTGATCGCCAGCGTCCACACCTCCTTCGGGATGCCCGAGCAGGCTATGACCGAGCGGATGATCGCGGCGATCGAGCACCCGCTGGTGCGCGCGATCGGACACCCGACCGGCCGCAAGATCGAGCGGCGCGAGCCCTACGCGGTGGACCTGGAGGCGGTCTTCGCCGCCGCTGCTCGGGCCGGCACGATGCTCGAGATCAACGGCAACCCCGACCGCCGCGACCTCTCCGACGTGCACGCCCGCGCGGCCGCGGCGGCCGGCGTGCAGATCCTGATCGACTCCGACGCGCACCGCACGGACACGCTCGCGAACATGCGCTGGGGCGTGGCGAGCGCGCGCCGGGCGGGGCTCACCGCCGGGCAGGTGGCGAACACGCGGCCGTGGCGGCACCTAGCGCGCGGCAAGCGCCGGCGCGCCGGCGCGAAGTAGCCGCGGCAGGAGCTCCGCGGCGACGAGCTCGTCGACTGCCGCCTGCCGCAGCGGCGCCAGCTCGGCTGCCGCCCGCTGCGCGTAGCCGGAGGCGTCCGGATGCGAGAGCGCCCGCATCAGCGCTGCACCGAGATCGTCGTCGACGAGCCCCGGGTCGAGCCGGCGCGCGATCGGCAGCGCCGCATACGGGCCCGGGGCAGGGGTGGTGACGAGCAGGCAGCCGTCGGCGAGGGCCTCGAGCTGGGCCTGCCCGTAGTCCTCGCGGCGCGGCGCGGCGAGGAACACGCGGGCGCGCCGCAGCAGCGCGCGGTACTCCGCGCGGCCAAGGCGCCCCGCGTCGCGCACGCCCGGCTCGGAGGCGAGCTCGATGCCGGCGGCGCGCAGCTCCTCGGGCGTGGCGCCGGCGACCACGAGCTCGCCGTCGCCCGAACGCTCACGCGCCGCCCGCCAGGCGGCGAGCACCCGGTCGAGGCCCTTCTTGACTGGGTTCGCCGCGTACGCGAGCGCCGCCAGATCGCGCTGCTGCGACGGACCGGAGGGCTCGACCGGCAGCGGCAGCACGAGCGCCCGCGCCTGCGCCTCGGCGCCGAGCCCGGCTTCCTGCAAACCGCCGGCGCTCAGCGGCAGCAGCAGTCGCGCCGCCGCCAGACGGCGCCGCTCGAGCGGGCGCTGCCAGAGGCCGTGGCGCCCGGGACGGTTGCCGGCGGCGGGAGCGTCGAAGCGGATCGCCCCGGGCACGGGCCACAGCAGCGCGGCGGTGGTCGTCGAGTAGATCACCGCCCGTGGGCGCAGCTCCGCGACGGCCCCCGCCGCCGCCGTGCGCGCTGCGCGCGCCCAGCCGAGGTCGGTGAGCATCAACGTGCGGACCTCCGGCGGGCGCGCCGCGAGGGCCAGCGCCGCACTCGCCCCGGCCCTGCGCAGCGATCCGAGCAGGTCTTCGTCGGCGGCGCGCAACCCCGGGGTCGAGCCGAGCGAGACGATCAGCACCTCGACCCGCTCGGCGCCGCTCATCTCAGGTCACAGCCCCGTTGACGCGTTCGGCGCGGCTGGCTTTGTAGCCGGGGGTGCGCAGCAGCTCCATCGGGCGCAGTGGCGAGGTGCGGCGCACGTAGAAGCTCGCCCCGTCGCGCTCCTCGATCGCCGCCACCGCCGCGTCCTGGCGGCGCCAGCTCAGCGACCAGATGATCGCGAATCCGGCGGCGATCCCCGGGATCTGCGGCGCCAGGAACGCGAGGCCGCCTGCCAGCAGCGTGTAGACGAGCAGCGGCCACAGCCGGTTGAGCAGGATCGCGCTCGGGTGCTGCTCGGGCAGCGAGGTGCTCGAGCGGGCGCTCGCGAGCAGCCGCGCGATCGGCGGGCTGGTCTCGGCGCGGCGGCCGAGGCGCAGCCCGACGACCGCCGCGACGACCCACCATGCGACCGACACCTCGACCAGCAGGCGATTCGAACCCGCGGCCCCGGAGAGCACCGTGACGACGCCGAGCGCGGTAGCCGCGCCGGCGCTCAGCAGCACCGTCGTCCTCAGGAAGTCGACGAACCGCACGGCGTCAGAGGCGCGCTCTCACAACGGTATGGCGCCGGCGATGCACTGTCGCGAGGTCGGTCATCTCCCCTACAGCAGCGCTCCGAGCATCCTCCGTACGCCCGCCGGGCCGTCGACCGTCAGATCCGACTCCTGGGCGAGCTCGGGCGGAGCTTCATCGGAGCCGACGGCGACGCACAGCGCCGTCTCGAGCTCGCCGCTCGCCGCGAGCGAGCGCAGCCCGCGGAAGGCGTCGAGGTCGGTGCTGTCGTCGCCCACGTACAGCGCCGCCGACATGCCGGCGCCACGCAGCAGCGAGGCCACGGCGAGGCCCTTGTCGAACTCCACGGGGGGCCGCACCTCCAGCACCTTGCGGCCCCAGTGCACCGCGAGGCCCTCCTGCTCCGCGCGCGCCGCGATCGCCCTGACGGCCGACTCGGCCGCGTCCTCGTCGGGTGCGCCGCGCCAGTGGAACGCGGCGATCGCGCCCTTGTCCTCGCGGCGCACGCGCAGGCGCTCGCGCTCGGCCGTGGTCTCGGCGGCGGCGAAGGCCTGCACCCGCTCGGCCCACGCCGCCAGCTCCGGATCCACCTCGACCGTCGTGGAGCCGGGGCGCAGCAGCTCGCCGCCGTGGTTTCCGACGTAGGCGATCGTGCCGATCGCGACGATCGCACGCGCCGCGGCGGCGCGGCGGCCGCTCACGCAGCCGACGAGGCCGTAGCGCCGCGAGACCCCGATCAGCACCGCCCTTGTGGCCTCCGACACGTGGGCGTCGTCGGCGTGGCGGACGATCGGCGCGAGCGTCCCGTCGATGTCGAGCAGCACGGCCGAGCGGGCCGGCTCGGCGCGGATCGGCGCGAGCGCCTCCACGAGCGTTGCGGCGGGCGACACGCGTCTAGTATGCCGCGCATGCTGCCGTGGCACCGCGCCGATGCCGGCTCTCGCTGAGTGGCGCGGCGGGCCAGCCCTGCGGCTCGCCGCGATCGGTACGCTGGCCGGCCTTTTCAGCGGACTGTTCGGCGTCGGCGGAGGCAGCGTGATCGTGCCGTTGCTGATGCTCTGGCTGGGCTATGGGGAGCGCGCCGCGACCGCCACCTCGCTCGCGGCGATCGTCTTCATCGCCGGCTTCGCGGCTGCCACCCAGGGCCTCTACGGCAACGTTCGGCTGGGCGACGCGGCGGCAGTCGGCCTGCCCGCCGTGGCGGGCGTGCTGGGCGGGGCGTGGCTCGCCCAGCGCCTGCCCGCGCGTGCGATCGCGCTGCTGTTCGCGGCGGTCCTCGCCGGCAGCGCGGTCGAGCTGGTGCTGGGATGATCGGCGCGATCCTGATCGGGCTCGCGGGCGGCGTGATCGCCGGCCTGCTCGGCGTCGGCGGCGGCGTGCTGTTCGTTCCCGGCCTGGTGCTGTTCCTGGGGCTCGGCCAGCACCAGGCGGAGGCCACCTCGCTGCTGGCGATCGTGCCCGTGGCGATCGCCGGCACGATCCGCCACGACCGTTACGGCAACGTGCGTCGCGGGGACGCGCTGCTGCTCGGCTTGCTCTCGGTCGCGGGGGCCGCCGGCGGCGTGGCGCTCGCCAACCGCCTGAGCGGTCCGGTCCTGCGCGACGCCTTCGCCGCGCTGATGCTGCTCGTCGCCGTGCAGCTGGCCAGGCGGGCGCTCGCCCCGCCGCGGGATCGCCCGCCCGCGCGCGGCGATCCGGCGCGCCCCTCGATCTCGGGCCGGGAATGACCTAGACTGGACCACAGATGGGACTCGACAACCCCCTTCACATCGCTTTCCTGGTGGTGATCCTGCTGCTGATCTTCGGTGCGAAGCGTCTGCCGGAGATCGGCCGCTCGCTGGGTTCGGGGATGCGGGAGTTCAAGGACTCGATCAGCGGCGAGGACAAGCCGGCGCTGACGCAGACGACCTCCCAGCAGCCCCAGCAGCCGCCGCCGGCTCCGCAGCAGCCGGTCGCGCAGGCGCCGGCACCGGCGCAGGCGCCGGCTGAGCCGACGCACCAGTAGGACGCTCTGCGTGAAACGCGGACGGCCGCGCGCGGCGGACGGTGGACCGGCGCCTCGGCGGGCGCGCCGAGCTGCGGCGTCCCGGCCCGCGGCTAGTGGATGATCGGGCCGGTTTCGACGGCTTCGAACGCGGAGCCGGGAACCGACTTGAGCTCTTCCAGGCTCGCTTCGTCCCAGCCCGGCGAGGGTGCACCGGTGATGTACCACGGTGAGCCGTTGTCGGCGACGATCAACCCGTAGCGCTTGAGGGCTTCCATGATCACGAGCGCCTGGCCGCTGAAGCCGGCGAGCGGGTAGCCGGCGCTCAGCCGCAGGCGCAGCCCCATCGGCGGCAGCGCGGGGTTCGTGCTGTTGGAGGCGAAGTGCGTGGCGGGGTGGATGTAGCCGCGCTGGCTCACCGGCACGGTCACCCGCAGGGCATGGTCGATCGAGCCGCCGGCCACCTCCTGATAGCGCGCGAGCAGCGGCAGGATCGGCAGGCCGGCCGCGTCCGCCGAGGTCCACCCTTCGGGCCGCAGCACGTTGCTGCGGAGGTTGAAGACGGCGCCCGAGGCGGCCCTCCAACCCGTCCCTCTGCGGGCTGCTTTGTAGAGCTCGTAGTCCATGCAGCTGCCTTCCTGCAGGACCAGCACGTGCTTGTCGCCCCTGCCCTTCTTTCCGCCGCCCTCGATCGCCGCGTCCGGCGGGATCGGATACGGGCCGGGGTCGGATTCGCTGCGGTACGCGGTGAAGCTGACCGGGACCTTCGGCTGTTCGGGACCGACGACCTCGTAGGGGATGCCGTATGCCGGGTTCTCGCCGAAGTCCGGATGCAGGTGCGCGGTCAGCCCGATGCTTTCGACGTATGCACGCGAGTTCGGGTCCTCCGGCAGGCCTGCGACTTCTTCGTTCAGCGGGTTGCTCGCCGGGAACATCTCGCAGCCGCCTTCGGCGGCGCTGCGGATCGTGTGACCGGGCTGGCGGCGGTGGTCAACGCGGCCTGCCACGCGCGCGCCGGCCGGCGGCGAGAGCGCCGCCGCGCCCACGAGCAGCGCCAGCAACGGCAACGCGGGCGCCGCGATGCGCACGAACCATGCCCTCGACAGCGCTCCGCTCAGCACCCTGCCACTCTAGCCTCGCCTCGCCCGGCCGCCACGCGGCTGGACGAAGCTACGGGTTCGCACCGCCGCCCCCCGGGGGCGGTTCCCGGTGGCGTGTGCCGCGGGCGCGGGTCAGCGCGCCGGCGCGTCCTCGAGCGAGGCCGGCCGGGCCTCCTCGAGCAGCGGCGCGCCGCAGTGCCAGCAGAACGCCGCGCCGCGGCTGTGCACGGCGCCGCACGAGCGGCACTGGCCGTGGATCCCCGCCTCGGCGCCGGCGAGCAGCCGCTGCACCTCGTCGAGCTCCGCGTCGGCCTGCTGCAGCTCGGCCGCTTTGCGGGCGATCACGTCGAGCCGGTAGTGGTCGCGGATCGCCATCTCGTAGGCGAGCCCGCCGAGATCCCACGTCAGCTCGGCGACCTGCTGGGCGAGCTGCCTGCGACGGCTGCGCAGCTCGCGCATCGAGCCCGCCGGCCCGTCCTCGGCGGCGAGTCCGCCGACCGGGAGCAGCGCCGCGCCCGGCGCGGCTCCGCCGT
Source organism: uncultured Solirubrobacteraceae bacterium (assembly GCA_963703205.1). Classification (GTDB taxonomy): domain Bacteria; phylum Actinomycetota; class Thermoleophilia; order Solirubrobacterales; family Solirubrobacteraceae; genus Palsa-744. Next base: position 3,131,818 of record OY969799.1, on the reverse strand, counting down.
TGTCCTGGGTACCGGCCATCTCAGGTCGTTTCGATCGGTTCCGCGCCGCTCGCGTTGATTTCTTCCTGGTGCTTTTTGCCGGTGCTCTGGGTGAGTTTCTTGAGGTCGCTCTTGCTGACTTTCTTGGCTTCTTTCGGCGGCGCCTTTTCTTTGGCCGTTTCGTGTTCGCCTTCCGCCTTTTCCTTCACTTCCTGTTTGGCGGAGGTCTTGGCCGGGGCCGCGGTCGAGCTCGCCGGTTCGCTCGGCGTCGCGCTCGCGGTTCCGCTGGTGGCGCCCGCGGAGCCGGCGGCGGCCAGTCCGGAGAGACCTTCGACTTTCACCGTCGTGTTCGGAGCCGTCTTGCTCTGACTGACCCAGTGGCCGACCAGCAGCCCCGCGAGCAGGAACAGGCCGAGGACCGCGATCAGCCCCAGCAGCCCGGAGTTGCGACGCAACCAGGCGTTGGCGCCGCCCTGCGACTGCACCGCCACATAGCTTCCGGGCAGCGCCTCGATCGTGGCCGGCGGCGGCCAGGCCGCGGCGGGCAGCGCTCCGGCGGGCGGCGCGCCGGACGGCGCGAGCACGTCGAGGAAGGCGAGCCGCACCGGCGAGACGGGCTGCCCGCAGTTCAGGCAGTACCGCTGGTCGGCGACGAGCTGCGAGCCGCAATTCGCGCAGGTCGCCTCGGGCTGCTCGGCGGGAACGGGAGAGAGGGCCATCGAGGGGCTAACCGAATGCGCCCGTGACGTAGTCGCGGGTGCGGGTCGCGCGGGGTTCGTCGAAGACCTGCTCGGCGCTGCCGTACTCGATCAGGTCGCCGAGGTACATGAACGCGACCTTGTCGGCGATGCGCTGCGCCTGCGAGAGGTTGTGGGTCACGACCACGACCGCGAGCTCGCGCCGCAGCTCGCCGATCAGCTTCTCGATCGTCGCCGTGGAGATCGGGTCGAGCGCGCTGCAGGGCTCGTCCATCAGCAGCACCTCCGGACGCGGCGCGATCGCCCGCGCGATGCACAGGCGCTGCTGCTGGCCGCCGGACAGCCGCAGCGCCGGGCCGTCGAGGTTGTCCTTGACCTCCTCGTAGAGGCCGGCGCGGCGCAGCGCGTCGATCACCTGAGGCTCCAGGGCGCGCCGTCCGGGACGCTTGCGCGACTGTTCGCGCAGGCCGAAGGCGACGTTGTCGAAGATCGACATCGGGAAGGGGTTCGGCTGCTGGAAGACCATCGCGACGCGGGCCCGCAGCTTCGTGTCGGGTAGCTCGTGGATGTCCTCCCCGTCGAGCAGGATGCGGCCACCGCGAGTGGCGCTCGGCGTCAGCTCGGTGAGGCGGTTGAGCGTCCGCAGCAGCGTCGTCTTGCCGCAGCCTGACGGTCCGATCAGCGCGAGGACCTCGCCCTGGTGGATCGACAACGAGACCTGCTTGACGGCCGGCTTGGGGCCGTAGTCGATCGAGACCTCGTCGAGGCGCAGCCGCTCGGGGCCGGCGCCGCTGAGCGCGGTGCGCACCGAGACGCGCTCGCTGGGCGGCGGCGCGGGCACCGGCGCGCGGTCGAGCACGATCGTGCGCACGGGGGGCACACCCGCGGGCGTGGTTTGGGGCGAGGGGTGGATGCGCGGCGCGCGGCCGTCGTCCCGGTCCTCCTCGGAGGCGAGCCGCAACGGGTCGAGCAGCATCTCCTCCGCGCTCATCGCGCTTGCCCCACTGTCCAAGTAGTGTCGATCGTGTCCATCGCTTTGATCAAGTTCATCGGCTAACTGAGCAAACTACGCTAGCGGTTACAGCACGGTTTGTAAAGCGGTTTCGCTAGACGACCGCGCCCGCGACGGTGAGCCCGGACTCATCCGCGTTGGAGCGCCCGAGCCTGCCGACCAGGACGTTCAGCGCGAACACCAGGATCATCAGCACGAAGGCCGCGGCGTAGGCCTTCTGCGGAGCTCCGCCTTCCCCGGCCGGCGAGTTGTCGTAGACGAACGTCGTCAGCGTCGGCCCGCTGCCTTTGAGCAGGCTCAGGACCGGTCCCCCCGGGCCGCTTTCGACCCGGACCGCATCGACCAGCACGAGGATGATCGCGGTGTCACCGATGATCCGCGCCGTGCCGAGCGTCACACCCGCGGCGATGTTCGAGCGCACGCTCGGCAGCAGCACGCTGCGGATCGTCGCGATCTTGGTCTTGCCCAGCGCGTAGGCGGCCTCGCGCATGTGCGAGGGGACCGACAGCAGGCCGTCGCGGGTCGCGGCGAACAGCGGCGGCAGCGCGATCAGCGAGAGCATCGCACCGGCGGCGATGAACGAGCGGCCGAACACCCCTCCGCCTTCCGCCTTCAGCGAGAAGACCGCCATGAACGGCAGCTGGAACAACGCCAGCCCGAACACGGCGAGCACGATGTCCGGTGTCCCGGCGACGATCTCGATCGTCGATTCCACAACCCGCGCCAGCCAGCTCGGACGGCCGTACTCGACAACCCACAGCGCGGTGCAGACGGCGAGCGGGGCGGCGATCACGAGCCCGATCGCGGTCAGCAGCGCCGTGCCCTCGATCGGGTCGAGGAAGCCGCCGGATTCCTTCTGGCTGATGCTCGGGTTGGTGCGGGTCACAAGCATCGAGGGCCGCAGGTACTGGATGCCGCGATAGGCCATGTAGCTCACGATCGCGGCGGCGATCACGCACAGCAGCAGCCCGACCCCCCACGCCGCGACGAGCGCCAGGCGGTCGCTCCAGCGCCATTCAGCCGCCGAGGAGCGCCGCCCGCGAGCCTGCTGCATCGGCGGGCGCGACCGCGGCTGGTACGGGGCGTAGGCGCTCATCCGCGCAGCTTCCCGTGGGGGCGCACGGCGCTCATCCACCTACCTGGTACTTCCGCATCGGCAGCTTGATCAGGTAGCCGGCGATCGACATCGCGAAGGCCGAGAACAGCAGCAGCAGTGCCAGCGCGTACAGCGCGGACTTCAGAGCGGGCGCGCCGATCCCTTCGTGGTAGTCGACGATCGCCGCGGCCAGCGTGCGCATCGGCTCGAAGAAGAACGTCATGCCGTCCTTCAGCCGCGGCGCGAAGTCCGTCGCGCCGCCGACCATCGAGATCATGATCGCCTCGCCGAGTGCCCTCGCGCTGGCGAGCACGGCCGCCGCCACGATCGCCGGACGGGCGGCGCGCACCGTGACGGCGAGCATCGCCCGCACGGGGTTGCAGCCGAGCGCGATCGCCCCCTCGCGCCAGGAGTTCGGCACCGCCGTCAGCGCCTCGCAGATCAGCGCGATCATGATCGGCGTGATCATGATCGTGAGGATCACGATCGCCACGCCCACGCCGGTTCCGTTCAGGGAGACGGTGTTCTGAAGCGAGACCTTTTCGGAGTTGCTGATCAGGTTGTCGAGGACGAACGGCACGACGACGAGGATCCCGATCAGCCCGTAGATGACGGAGGGGATCGTCGCCAGCAGCCTGATCACCGGGATCACGATGCGGCGCAGGCGGGCCGGCGCCAGCTCGACGATGAAGATCGAGGAGAGCACAGCGATCGTGAGCGCGAGCACCACCGCGGGGATCGTCGTGACGATCGTGGCCCAGATCAGCGGCCAGGCACGGAAGTGGAAGGCAGACGCGGGCGGGTGCGGGCCCGCGTTCTGCATCGTTTCGAGCTGTTCCTTGATGCTGCCGCCCGAACCCAGCCAGCTCAGGCCGTTGTGGTGAATGGTCGGCCACGCCTGCACCGCGACGAACGCGATCATCGCGATCACGGCGAGGCCGACCAGGGACGACACCGCGCCGAGCGAGAGCTCGGCGCGGCGGTCGGACCAGGGTGCTCTGAGTCTCTCGAGCATCGCTCGATCAGCTAGCTGATCGGGACCCACTGCGTCGAGATGATCTTCTTGGCGGCGGCCGATTTCTCGATCCAGCCGATGAACGCCGAGGCGGCGCCGGTGGCCTTGCCTTTGGTCACCTCGTAGAAGCGAGCCGTGCCCGTGTAGCTGCCGTTGGTCACTGTCGAGCGGTTGCAGGTCGTGCCGTTCAGGCTCACAGCGTGGACGGTGCCTTTGTCCGACTGGTAGTTGGAGACGAAGCCGATCGCCGCCGGGTCGTTTTCGACCTGCTGGCGCAGCAGACCCTCGGAGGGCTCTTCAGCGGCCAGCGAGGAGACCTTCTTGCCTTCCAGCAGGATCGTCTGGAAGTTGGTCAGCACGCCTGCCACCGAGGTGCGGCTGACGAGGTCGATCGTCCCGCTCTGGGTGGCGCCGGGGATGCCGGCCCAGCTGCGCGTCTTGCCGGTGAAGATCGCGATCGCCTGGGCGGTGGTGAGGTTGCTCACGGGGTTCGCCTTGTTGGTGACGACGCAGATCCCGTAGCGCGCGATCGGGTAGAAGACGAGCCCTGCCGGGTCTGTCGAGAGCGGGTCGCGCGAGACGTCGCCGATCGTCACCCGCCCGGCGGCGACATCGTTGATGCCGATCTGGGCGCCGCCCTGGGTGATGCGGAACTTGACTTTGTGCGGGTGCACTTTGTTGTACTTCGCCGCCAGCAGCGTGACGAGGGGGAACGACGCGGTCGCGCCGCTGATCGTGATCGTCGTGGTGGCCGAAGCGGCCGCAGGCGCCGCGACCACGAGCGCGCCGGCCACCAGCATGGCGGCGGTTACACGGCGGATGCGTGTCATCAGGCAGTAGCTCCGTTCAGTGGGTGTTGACAATTGGTTGACATTGGTTTCGAGGGAACATACCATAATCTCCACCTAACCGATCCAGATAGGTTTGTTTATCGGCAAACACTCTTTTCGTCCGGAAGTTGTGTTGTTTTGCAGAACGAGGACGAACCGGCATCGCGATGAACGAGAACCCCGAACAACCCGAACAGCCGCAAGCACCGCCGCGCCCCGTGCGCCTCCCGCGCCCGCGCTGGGTGGCCGTCCTCGCGGCGTCGACGCTCGCCGCCGGGATCGCGATCGGGGCGGCGATCGGGCCCGCCCCGGCGGCATCGCTCGCCGGCAACGTCCCGGACCTCGCCAAGGAGCTGCCGCTGCTGATCGCCGGCCTCGAGGCCAAACACAGCGCCGCCACCCCCGCGACGACCGCGACGACCGCGAGCGCCCCGCCCGCCACGACCCCCGAACCCACTCCGGCGCCCGCCGCGAGCAGCACGAGCACGGCGGCCGCGCCGGCGGCCTCACCGACGCCGCAGGCGAGCAAAGAACCAGCGAGCACGCCGAGCGGGAGATCCACGCCGAAGGCGGGCAAGAAGCTGCCCGCGATCACGAACGTGTGGCTGATCGAGCTCGCCGGCGGCGGCTTCGAACAGGCGCTCGCGCAGAAGACCGCAGCGCCCTACATCAACGGCACCTTGCTGCCGTCCGCGACGCTGCTCGCGAGCTGGTCGGCGCTCGACGCGAGCGCCTTCGCAGCCGACGCCACGCTCGCCGAACCCCCGGCCGCCGGGGCAGCGCCGCCGCTGCTGCACTCGATCGTTCAGCCGCCCTGCCCGGAAGGTGCCGCGGGCGCCGCCTGCGCGCCCGAAACGCCCGGTCAGCTGACCGCCGCCGACGAATTCCTCAAAGCCGCATTGTCGAGCATCACCAACCTCTCGACCTACAAAGAACACGGCCTGATCGTCATCACGTTCGCGACTGTCGGCATCGCCACGCAGTCGGAACTGCCGGCCGCCGCGTCGACGGCGACGCTCTCCTACCAGCCGCCCGCGGGGGTCGCGCTGCTCTCGCCCTTCGCCAAGGCCGGCGCCTCCCCATCGACCGCGTTCGCCCCCACTTACCCCAGGCGGAGCCTGGAAGCGCTCCTGCACTGAGGAAGACCACCAATCGATGAACCAAAACGAACCGGGCGGCGCTCGATGCCGCCCTCGAAGAACGGAGACCTCGTTGCACGCAACTGGAACAGCCCACTCCCAGGTACGCCTGTGGCTGCTCGCGCTCGTGGGCTGCATGGCCCTGGCGCTCGCGCTGCCGGCCGTCGGCCGCGCTGAAGAATCGAACGCCAACAACCTCGCCTGTCTCGGCACCATCGCCAAGGGCGAAGCCGAAGAAGGGATCCTCAACCCCGTCGCCTACCGCTTCTACTGCGACGGCCCGATCACCGGCTACCAGCTGCAGTCGCAGGTTCCTGTCGAAGCGATCGGCGGCTCTCCGCTCGTCACCACGCTGGAAGCCGGGGTCAAAGCCGGGCCGGCGCTGAAGGACACGTTCTCGTGCGGCGGGGAAATCCCCGGCTACGCGGCCAACTGCGTGGGCGGCGCGAAAGCCGGCTACGAGCTGATCAGCGGCCAGTTCGGCGTCGAAAAGACGACGTGCGCCGAGCCTCGGGTCGACCCGCTGCTGACCGTGACCTACGCGTATGTCGAAAAAGGCGTCGTCACGCAGGCGATCGCAGGCCCGTTCGATCTGGGCCGCCCGCAAGGTTGCCCGCCCGACGCGTACTCCGGCGGCACCCGCCTGAGCCCGAAGCCGATCGAGAAGAAGAAGCACAAGAAGAAGAGCAGCAAGCACTCGAGCAAGAAGACCTCCACCGGCGGGAAATCCGCTCACAAGGCGGTTCACCGCTAGGCAGCCCCTCGCGCAGCGGGCCGCCGGTCTCCGCTTTGGAGCCGGCGGCCCCCCGCGGCGGCGCCGACCGGCGCGCCGCCGCGCGGCGGCTTCTACGCTGCTGACGTGAGGCCTCGCAGCACCTCGTGGCGGCGGCTGGTCGCCCTGGCGCTGGCCTGCTACGCAGCGCTCGCGGCCAGCGCCTGCGGCGCCACAGCGAAGAGCAGGAACGCGTCGGGCGCGGACGCCGCAGCGCAGAGCAGCGCCGCCCCGGAGTCCACCGCAGGCTCGTGCGCGGCGACGGTGGCCGCGACGCTCAGCGAAGTGGCCGGCCGCGTCTACCGGGCGGCCGCGAGCGGCAGCGACGTCGCGCAGGCCGTGCACCGGCTGCAGAGCTCGACGGCGCTCGCGCGGTCGGTCTCCGCCGGAGACGCCGCGGCCGCCGGCGCCGCGCTGCGCTCGCTGCTGCTCGGGCAGATCGCGCGCGCGGAGGTGCTGCGCGGCGGGCGCGTGCTGGCGGCGGCCGGCTCCGGAGCGGCGATCGCCCCGGTCCGCGGGCCGCTGCCCGGCAGCGGCGGCGGGCAGTTCGTGCTGTCCGTGCAGCCGCAGCAGACCTATCTGCAGGTGACCCGTCAGGTGACCGGGGCTCAGGTGCTGCTGCTCTCCGGCGGCCGCCGCGCCGGCACGATCTCGGTTCCCTCCGGAGCCGCCGTGCCCCAGTCCGGCACGTTCACGATCGGCTCGGGCAGCTACCAGCTCGCCTCAGTGACAGGGACCTCCTACCCGTCCGGGCCGCTGCGGATCGCGCTGCTCGTGCCCGCCTCGCAGCTGCGCTGTCCGGCGGAAGCCGCGCAGACGCGCGCCGCGGTGCTGGGCCGGGTCGGGGAACGCATCTACGAAGAGGAGCTCGGCAGCCCGACGGTGCGCGCGACGCTGCGGCGCATGGAGTCCGACGCCGCCTTCGCGGCGGCCGTCGCCGCCCGCGATCCCGCCGCGGTTCGCCACGCGATCGTCGGCTTCTTCGCCGCCCACATCCACGTCGTACGCGTGCGGGTGATCGTCGGCGGGCGGGTCCTCTACGACCTGGGGGGACCGCACGTGCTGGCGCCGGTGGAAGGCACGCTGCGCGAGGGCGGCAGGACGATCGGCCACTTCCTGACGGCGATCCAGGACGACGCAGGCTACCTGCGGCTGTCGCGCCTGTTCACGGGCGCCGAGGTGCTGATGCGGACCGGCGCCGGGCAGGTCGAAGGCACGCTGCGGCCGGGGCCCGCGAGCGTCCCCGAAAGAGGCACGGTGTCCTACGGCGGGCACGCGTATGAGGCCTACTCCTTCGCCGGGACCGCATTCCCCTCCGGGAGGCTGCGCATCTCGCTGCTGTTCTGAGAGGCGCGGACGGCCGGTGACTGCCGGCGGTCGTGCGCCTAGAGCATGCTCGTGGTCATGCGCTGGACCTCGGCAATCGAGGTGATGCCTTCGCGCACCTTCTGCATCCCGTCGTCGCGCAGCCGCTTCATGCCTTCCTCCTGCGCGACCGCGACCATCTCGTCCACCGAGGCGCGCTCGAGGATCAGGGTGCGGATCCGCTCGCTCACGGTCATCACCTCGTAGACGCCGAGGCGGCCGCGGTAGCCCGACCCCGAGCAGCGCGAGCAGCCGACCGGCTCGAAGGGTTGGGCGCCCTGCAGGCCGAGCCCCTGGAGCACCGAGTCCGGCAGCTCCTGCGCGTGCTTGCAGTGCTGGCAGAGAGCGCGGACGAGCCGCTGGGCGACGATGCAATCGACGGCGGAGGAGATCAGGAACGGCTCGATCCCCATGTCGATCAACCGGCCGAGGGCGCTCGGGGCGTCACGGGTGTGCAGCGTCGAGAGCACGAGGTGTCCGGTCAGCGCCGCCTCGACGGCGATGTGGGCGGTCTCGCGGTCGCGGATCTCGCCGACCATGATCACGTCCGGGTCGGCGCGCAGCATCGAGCGCAGCCCGACGTCGAAGGTGATGCCGGCCTTCGGGGCGATCTGCATCTGCTTGATGCCCGCGATCCGCTGCTCGACCGGGTCCTCGATCGTCAGCACGCTGCGCTCGCCGTCGTTGACGACGTGCAGCGCTGCGTAGAGGGTCGTCGTCTTCCCGGAGCCGGTCGGACCCGTGACCAGGACCGCGCCGTTCGGCCGCTGGATCGCCTCGCGGAAGCGCTCGAGCTCGTCGGACTGCATGCCCAGCGACTCGAGGCCGTCGACGACGACGGATTTGTCGAGGACGCGCATCACGACGCCCTCGCCGTAGACCAGCGGCAGCGTCACGACGCGGATGTCGACGCGACGCCCGTCGACGGTCAGGGCGAAGCGGCCGTCCTGGGGGAGGCGCTTCTCGGAGATGTCGAGGTCAGCGAGGATCTTGATGCGCGAGACGACCCCGGCGGCCATCTTGCGCTTCACGGTCGCGGCCGGCATCAGCACGCCGTCGACGCGGAACATCACCCGGGTGTCGCCCTCCTCCGGGTTGACGTGGATGTCGGAGGCGCCCTGCTGGATCGCCTGCGCGACGATCGAGTGCACGAGCTTGATGATCGGGGCGTCGTTGTCGGCCTCGTCGACCAGCATGCTGGCGGTCTGCTCGGCTTCCTCGGCCTCCTCATCGGCGAGGTCCTCGATCGATTCGTCCACGCTCGTCAAGCGCGAGAGCAGGAGGTTGAGATCCTCCACAGAGGCCGCGGCAGGCCGGATCCGGCGGCCGGTCATCATGCCGATGTCGTCGATCGTCAGAACGTTGGTCGGGTTGCCCATCGCCAGCACCAGCGCGCCGTCCTCGGCGTAGCCGACGGGGACAGCCTGGTAGCGCTTGGCGGCGTCGACGCTGATCGAGTTCACTGCGCCCATGTCGAGGTCGTAGACCGACAGGTCCACGAAGTCCAGGCCGAAGCGCTCGGCGACGACGCGGGCGAGCTGGTCGTGGCGCAGAATGCCCCGCTCGACCAGAACCAGGCCGGTGGGGCGCCCCTGGGCGCGCGCTGCGGCGACCGCCTCCTCGACCGTCTCGAGGTCCGCGAAGCCGAGGTCGACGGCGACCTCGCCGATCATCCGTGTCGAGCGGCCGGGGTTTTTCGGCGGGTACAGGCCCCCGTCGCCGCGCTTGGCCGCGCGCGCCTGGCTGGGACGCTCCTCGCCGCCGCCCCCCGGGGCAGCGGCTTCGGCGACGCCCGTGGGCAGCTCGGAGGCCGCGGAGGCCGGCTCGCGTTCGTCGGTGGCGCCGGTGGCGGCACCCTGCGAGGAAATGGTTGGCATGGCGCTGTCGCCCATCTCTGCCCAATATCGGCATCGGCGAGACGCCTCTTGACAGATGGCCGAGTCAGCGAGGTGACCGCGCGAGACCCTGCTCGACCGCGCCCTTGACCTGCGCGTCGAGCGCGTTGAGGCGGTACAGGGCGACGGCCTCGGCGGAGGCGAAGCGCTGGCCGGAGGGCTCCGGGCCGTGGTGGCAGAGGACGCAGTGCTCGAGCTCAAGCCGCCGCTCGGCGGCCAGCCCCGGCGAGGCGTGCGAGGCGATCAGCCGCAGACCGAGCTCGACGTGGCCGAGCATCGCGCCCTCGCGGCTGCGCTCGAGCTCCGCGCCGTAGGAGAACTCGGCCGTCTTGCCGAGGTCGTGCACGATCGCGGCCGCGATCAGCAGGTCGCGATCGAGCCGGGGATGCATCGTGCACAGCTCGATCGCCATCGCCGCCACCGCCACGGTGTGCTCGAGCAGCCCGCCGAGGTAGGCGTGATGGGAGCCGGGCGCGGAGGCGCGCCCGGCAGGCGAGGGCAGCGAGCACGGCGCGCGACGCAGCTCGGCCCGCAGCGCCGCGTCGGCCATCAGCCGGTCGAGCAGGCCGCGCAGCCCCGGGTCGTAGACCTCGCGCACGAGGTGCTCGAGAAAGCCCTCGAGCTCATCGAGATCCCGGTAGGAGCTCGGCAAAAAGCGCGACGGGTCGGCATCGGGCCCGTCCGCCCGCTCGATCGTGCCGATCTCGATCTGCAGCTGCTCGCGGAAGCGCTGCACGCGCCCGGTGACCCGCACCAGCTCGCCGCGCTCGAACCGGGACGCCAGCAGGTCGGCGTCGCGGAACGCGCGGCCGACGATCGACCCGGTGGCGTCGCGCAGCTCGAGCGTCAGGAACGGCGTGCCGGCACGGCTGATCTGACGCTCCTTGCGGGTGCAGGCGTAGACGGCGTCGACCTGCTCGAGCGCCCGCAGCGTGGCGACGGTCTGAGCGCGGCCGGGCGGATCGGACGTGACGGAGGCCATCGGCGCATGATGTACCGTGATTCGGATGCAACCGCTCATCTGGGACCGGCGTCCGGACGGCATGCGCGCACCCGCGATGGTGTGCGCCTTCCGCGGCTGGAACGACGCCGGCGACGCGGCCTCGAGCGCCGTCTCGTTCCTCGCCGGGGCGCTCGGCGCGAAGCGTTTCGCGCGGATCGACCCGGAGGAGTTCTACGACTTCCAGGCGAACCGGCCGACGATCCGCCTCGACGGCCGCGAGCGGCGCGAGCTCGTGTGGCCGGGCGTCGAGATCTTCGCGGCGTCGGCGCCGCGGGCGCCTCGCGACCTGGTGCTCGTTCAGGGCACGGAGCCCTCGATGCGCTGGCGCTCGTTCTCAAAGAACATCGTCGACCTCGCCGAAGCGCTCGACGTGCAGGTCGTCGTCTCGCTCGGAGCGCTGCTCGGCGATGTTCCGCACACCCGCCCGGTCGCGATGACCGGGCACGCCTCCGACCCCTCGCTGCTCGACCGAATCGGGATCGGCTCCTCGGTCTACGAGGGGCCGACCGGGATCGTCGGTGTGCTCCACGCCGCCTGCGCCGAGGCCGGCGTGCCCGCCGCGAGCCTATGGGCAGCCGTGCCGCACTACGTCGCGGCGGCGGCCAACCCGAAGGCCGCCCTCGCGCTGCTGCGCCGCGTGGAAGTCCTGGTGGGCGTGTCCGTGGACGTCTCCGAGCTCGAGGCCGCCGCGGCGGACTACGAGCGCCAGGTGGGCCTCGCCGTGCAGAGCGACCCCGACATCCAGGCGTTCGTCGAACGCCTCGAGCAGGCCGCCGAGAGCGACGAGGAGACCTCGCCGGCCGAGGTGCCCTCCGGCGATGCGATCGCGCGGGAATTCCAGCGGTTCCTCAAGCAGCGCGGCCCTGAGTCCTGACCGGCGCCCTGCCCTGGGCGCGCCGGCTCACGCCTCCGCGGCGGGGCACACGATCCGGTAGTCGCAGATCGCGCAGACCGCGGGCGCGGGGGTCGGCTCGAAGTCCTGCGCGAGGATGCCCTCGCCGACCTGCAACACGAGGTCGCGCACCGCGTCGGCGTCGCGCTCGTCTCGCGGCACCGGGACCCGCAGGTCGTCGAGCACGTAGTAGTAGGCCTGGCGGGAGGACTCGAGCTGCCAGTCCTCCTTGGCGGCGAGCGCGTAGAGCGAGAGCTGCACGTCGTCGCGAAGCTGCTCGGTGCTCTTCGGGCGCGAGGTCTTGTAGTCGATCAGCTCGTACTCCGCAGCGCCCCCCGCCGGGAGGCGGTCCACCCGGTCGACGCGACCGCGAAGCTGGTGCGGCCCGAGACGGAAGCTGAACGCGCGCTCGAACCAAACGGGCTCCGAGTCCTGGCCGTGCAGGCGGGCGTGGTAGGTGCGCAGCGCCGCACGCGCCATGTCGAACAGCTCGCCCTCCCGGCGCTCGTAGCCGAAGCCGGCGCGCCGCCAGCTCGTGTCGAGCAGCTCCAGCAGCGCCGGGAGCGTCGTCCCGCCGTCGGAGTGGTAGCGCTCGAGCACCTGGTGGACGACGATCCCGAAGCGCTGGTTGGGCGTCTGCTCGGTCGGGATGCGCAGGACGCGCGCGAACTTGTAGCGCAGCGGACAGCTGCGATAGGTCTCGATGTCGGAGGCCGACATCGCCAGCCCCTCGCCGCGGCGGGGCAAGAACGCACGCAGCGAGCGCTCCTCGCGGAAGCCGATCGGCGCCGGGCCCGCCGCCTCGCCCCGCTCGGCTGCGAGCAGGCTCTCGTCGAGCGTCGAGGTCTGCAGGATCTCCCGCTGCAACGGCGTCGCTGCGGCCAGCAGGCGCGCGTTCACGTCGGCCAGCGCCTCGGCGAGAGGCTGGCCCTCGCGCCGCTGCATCAGGGCGGAGACCTTCAGCAGCTCGAGGTAGCGGACGACGCCGTGGGAGATGTCGAGGTCGGTGTCGAGCCGCAGCTCGCCGATCCTGCCTCCGATCCGTGCGACGCTCTCGGAGAGCTCCTCGCGGAGCATCGCGAGCGCCTCCTGGAGGTGGTCCTTGCGCTGCTCCTCGCCGGCGCCCGCGGCGCCGTCGCGTTCGGCCGCCTCGGCCTCGGGCAGCGCGGTCGCGAGGTGGCGCGCCAGATCGCGCGTGCCGGCGCCGCCGCCGCGCACGAAGTCGCGCGCCATCGCCACCAGGCGGCGCATGCTCTCCTCCTGCTCGGCTGCCTCCTGCGGGGCGAGCAGCGAGCGCCCGGGCATGCCGAGGCGCTCGATCAGCCGCTCGAGGAAGGTGTCGGCGCGCACGCTGTCGAGTTCGGCGCTCGCGCTCCGGTGCAGCTCGACGAAGCGCTGGATCCGCTCCCGTGCCTCGGGCGGGACCTGCGGCGCCTCGGTGGCGGCGGCCAGGCCCATCACGAGATCGAGCTTGCGGCGCCGCGCCACCTGGATCACGCGCGCGAGGTCGACCTGGCGCAACCCCACGGGAGGCCGGGCCAGCGCTCGCACGACGGCGGCGGCGTCCTGGGGCTCGACGAGCAGGCGCAGCCACGCGAGCACGTCGCGGACCTCGCCCCGCTTCAGGAACAGGACCGTCTCCGGGCCGCCGTCGGCGCCCGATCGGCCCGCCGCCGGCGGTGAGACGGTTTTCGAGGCAGCCACGCGCCAAGGATACGCGGGTGCGGCGAGCCCACACGGCTACGCTCTGAGTGTGGACGCGATCGACTGGAGCACAGCTCAGCGACTTGGTGAGCTGATCGCGGGATCGCCCCCGTTCGGGGGCCTGCGCGCCGACTCGGTCGAGCCGCGCGCCCGTGATTTCGCAGCACGCGTGAGCGCCTACAGCGGGCTGCCGCTGCGCTCGGAGCTGCCGGCGCTGGAGATGGTCGACAGGCCGATGTGGATCGCGGCGAACCTCCGCACGATGCGCCCGCTGCTCGCTCCCCTCAGCGAGCGGCTGGGCGAGCAGCGGGGCGCGCTGACCGGCCCGCTGGGGTCGGCCTCGGGACTGCTGCTGGGCGCCCAGGTCGGAGCCCTGACAGGAATGCTCTCGCAGCGGGTGCTCGGCCAGTACGACCTGGCGCTGCTCGACGAGACGGTACCGCCGCGACTGCTGCTGATCGCGCCCAACCTCGCGCAGGCCGCAGGCAACATGCGCCTGGACCGCGACGAGATGGTCCTGTGGGTGACGATCCACGAGATCACGCACGCCGTGCAGTTCGACGGCGCGACCTGGCTGCGCGGTTACATGGGCGGCCTGCTGAAGGAGCTGCTCGAGGGGCTCGAGGTCACGCTCGCCGGGCCCTCGGGCGGGAACGGCGGCGGGCTGCGCCTGCCGCGCCTCCCCGACCTGGCAGAGCTGCGCGGGATCGTCGAGCGCGCCCGCCACGGGGAGCTGCTGCGGCTCACGCTCGGCGAGGACCGCTGGCGGCTGGTCGAGCGCATGCAATCGGCGATGTCGTTGATCGAGGGACACGCGGAGCACGTGATGGACGCCGTCGGCGAGGAGGCGCTGCCGACGCTCCCCGAGCTTCGCGCCGCGATGACGCGCCGGCGCGAGCAGAAAGGCCTGCCCTGGCGCGTGCTGGAGAAGCTCTTGGGCCTCGAGCTGAAGATGCGCCAGTACGAGACCGGGCGGCGCTTCTGCGACGCCGTCGTCGCCGAGGGCGGCCCCGAGCTGCTGGCCCGCGTCTGGGCGTCCCCGGCGTCGCTGCCGAGCGCCGCGGAGCTCGAGCGGCCGTCGCTGTGGACGGCCCGCATCGCCGCGCTGGCAGCCTGAACCGGACGCCTGTTCGCCCTCAGAACCGGGGCCGAAGGGCGAAAAACGCGCCTTTCCCGAACGCCCGATATCGAACGCACGTTCCAGGTGTCACAAACTCGGGGCGAAAGCGCCCCATGTTCACGGGCTGTTCACGAGGTGGTAGGATCGCGGTGTAACTATCTTCCGCAGACGGGTTACAAACAGGTGTTCGCTACTACGGCCAAGAGGGTAGAGGCGAACAATCAGCTTGAAACCCGTCCCTCGCGCCAGGCGAGGAGGAAATAGGAGAGCTCACCACAGATGCCCACCGCCCCCACCACTTCCAAACCGAAAGCCAAAGCGGCTCGCAAAACCGCCGCGCGTAAAACGACGAAAACCGGCACGCGCCGCACCAGCGCCGCCAAAGTCACGCGCCGCACGAGCGCCGCGAAAGTCACGCGCCGCACCAGCGCCGCGAAAGCCAAAGCAACGCAGGCGAAGGCTGCGCGCACGCGTGCGCTGCACCAGTCCGAGGCTGCGGCTCGCTCGACCGAGACAGCTGCCTCGCAGACCGCCGGCGTCGTCGGCGACTACGCCGAGCGCGCCGTCCTGATCCCCGTCGGCGCCGCGCTGATCGCCCGTGATCGCGTCGTCTCCTCGGTGAGCGACACGCTCTCGACCTACTCCTCGAGCAGCAGGGCCCAGGCGCAGATCCGCAAATTCGAGCGCCGCGGGGAGACCGCCCGCAAACGGCTCGAGCGCGAGGTCCGCAAAGCGCGCGTCCGCGTCGAGCGTGACCTGCGCCAGCGCCGCAAAGCGATCGAGAGGTCCTACAGCGGCACGATCAGCGAGTTCGAGACCCGTCGCGACCGGATCACCCGGAACGGCAGTGACCTTGCGAACCGCGTGCCCGAGCTGGCGAACGAGGTCCAGGAGCGGATCCTGAGCCTGGTCTGAGCGACCCCCTTACCCCGCCCGGTCGGAGAGGCCGGTGCGGGAGAGTCTGCCGGCCTCATATCCCGCCGGCAGTAGTAGCACCCTCTCCTCCCTCGACCCCCGGGCGGCCCCCACCGCCCGGGGGTCATTTTTTTTGCGGGTCGGCGCATGTGCCGCCGCGCGGCAGCGCATGGCCGCCGTCTCGATCCGAACAGCCCATCGCGGCGATCCTGGATTGCCGCCGCCGGCTAGCCTGCGGCCGGTGGACTCGGCGAACCGAGACCGACCGTGCGGGTCGCCCGCAGCGAGGACGTCCTCGCGCTCGCGGCCCTGCGCG
The DNA here is from genome assembly GCA_963703205.1 of uncultured Solirubrobacteraceae bacterium. Lineage (GTDB taxonomy): Bacteria > Actinomycetota > Thermoleophilia > Solirubrobacterales > Solirubrobacteraceae > Palsa-744. Next base: position 3,116,067 of record OY969799.1, on the reverse strand, counting down.
GGCCTGGGAAGGCGCGGACACCGATTCCGGCTTCGAGCGGCGAATGGCCGCCTGGCTCGAGAGCGAGGGCGACCGGCGAGCCGTCTGGCTCGCCGAGCTGGACGGCGCGGCGGTCGGCATGGTGACGATGCTCGAGTACCGGCGCATGCCCCGGCCGGGCCGGCCGGACGCCGCGTGGGGCTACGTCGGCAACCTGTTCGTGCGTGCGGAGCACCGAGAGCGACGCGCCGGCTCGGCGCTTCTGCGCGAGCTCGTCCGAACCGCTGAGCAGCGCGGGTACGTGCGCCTCCTCGTGCGGCCGAGCGCCGACGCGCGGCGTGTCTTCGCAACGGCGGGGTTCGCGCCCGCGGACGGCTCCGAGGGTGAGCTGCTGCTCGTCCGCTCGGCGCGGCGCTAGCCTGACCGCCAGGCGGCGCCCACGTGCCGCCCGCGGGTGAGGTGAGGCATCGTTCCCGCACGAGCAACGAGGCTCAGGAGGTCACATGTTCCTGGTCGTGCAGCTCGTCGGCTCGGTGCTGATCCTGATCGGCTTCATCGCGGGGCAGACCGGCCGTTGGGTCCCGTCCTCGCGGCGCTACCTGGCCTTCAACCTGATCGGGTCGCTCGCCCTCGCCGTCAGCGCGGTGGTCGAAGCGCAGTGGGGGTTCGTGCTGCTGGAGGCCGTCTGGAGCGCCGTCTCGCTCGACGGTCTGCGCCGCGGCACCGCCGCTCGCTGAGCAGCCCCGGGCCGGGCGCCGCCTTTTGGCAGAATGGGAAGCCGATGGTCTCTCGTGACGAGATACTCGAGGCGCTGAAGGTCGTGATCGACCCCGAGCTGCACCGCTCGATCGTCGAGCTCGACATGGTGCGCTCGATCGAGCCCAACCCGAACGGCGTGGTCGACGTGACCGTGTCGCTGACGACCGCCGGCTGCCCGATCCGCGGCCATTTCCAGACCTCGGTGACCGACGCCGTCGCCAAGCTCGACGGCGTCACGCACGTGAACGTCTACTTCGACGTGCTCAGCGACGAGCAGAAGGCCGCGCTGCAGCAGAAGCTGGGCCGCGGCGGCCCGCTGCCCGCCGGCTCGCTCGCGCAGGTCTCCAACGTGATCTGCGTCGGCTCCGGCAAGGGCGGCGTCGGCAAGTCGACGCTGACCGCCAACCTCGCCGCGGCGCTCGCCGGCGAAGGCAAGCGGGTCGGCGTGCTCGACGCGGACGTGTGGGGCTATTCGATCCCCCGCATGTACGGCCTCGGCTCGACCAGGCCGGCCGTCTCGGAGCAGCGCAAAATCGTTCCGCTGGAGGCCCACGGCGTGAAGGTGATGTCGATCGGCTTCTTCGTCGAGGAAGACGCGGCGGTCGTGTGGCGCGGGCCGATGCTCCACAAGGCCCTGACCCAGTTCCTCCAGGACGTCGAATGGGGGGCGCTCGACTACCTGCTGGTCGACCTGCCGCCGGGGACCGGCGACGTCTCGATGACGCTCGCCCAGCTGCTTCCGCAAGCCCAGTTCCTGATCGTCACCACACCCCAGGCGACCGCGCAGAAGGTCGCGCGCCGCTCCGCCCAGATGGCGGACAAGGTCGCGCTCGAGATCTGCGGCGTGATCGAGAACATGTCGGGCTTCACGACCCCTTCGGGCGAGCGCTTCCCGATCTTCGGAGAGGGCGGTGGCGACGAGCTCGCCGCCGAACTCGACGTGCCGCTGCTCGGACGCGTGCCGCTGACGATGCCGCTGCGCGCCCAGGCCGACGCCGGCACGCCGCTGGCGATCGAGGACCCGGACGATCCGGCGGCGCAGGCGATCCGCCACGCCGCGCGCGGGCTGATCGCGCTCGCGCCCGTGCAGCTGCCCACCCTGCCGCTGGTGCAGGTCGGCGCGCCCGCGGCTCCTGCGGAGGAGGGCCGCAAACCCGTGGGCATGTCGCTGCCGATGGCCTGACAGGCCGATCGCCGCCCGCGACATGCCCGCTCCCAGCGCCGCCGGCCGCCCGCGCGGCGGCGCTGCCCGTGCGAGTGCGAAGCCCGCGCGCGTCCTTGACAACCACCCTTCGACTAAAGGATCGTTTTTCGGCGATGTCCACACAGGAGCACCCCGTGCCGGGGGACAGGCAGGAGGAGCAGCCACCCCCCGCGGCGGGGGATGAGTCCGCCGCCGGGGGCGCCGCGGCCGCGGACGGCGTCGTCGAATTCGACGAACGCCGCGCGAAGATGGAAAGGATGCGCGCGGAAGGGATCGACCCCTATCCGCCGGTCTCGCTGTGGGGCAAGCGCACCAGGATCGCCCACGTCCTCTCAGAGCACGACCCCTCGCGGCTCGAGCACGGCCCGCACGCCGAGCTCGGCTACATCGTCGCGGGGCGGCTGATCTCCCGTCGCGGCCACGGCAGGACCGCGTTCCTCGACGTGCGCGACCTGTCGAACACGATCCAGGTCGTCGTCCGCGTCGACTCGCTCGGCCAGGAGGCCTACGACCGCATCCTCAACCTCGACATCGGCGACATCGTCTCGGTCGAGGGCCACGTGTACGTGACCCAGCGCGGGCAGCTCGCGCTCGAGGCCGACGAGGTGAGGCTGCTCACGAAGTCGCTGCGCCCGCCGCCTGACAAGCACCACGGGCTCGGCGACACCGGCACCCGCTACCGCTACCGCGAGCTCGACCTGATCGCCAACGAGGAGACGCGCGAGCTGTTCATCACGCGCAACAAGATCATCCTCGCGATCCGCGAATGGCTCGCCGAGCGCGACTTCGTCGAGGTCGAAACGCCGGCTCTGCAGTCGCTCGCGGGCGGCGCCGGCTCGCGCCCCTTCACGACCCACCACAACGCGCTCGACCGCGACCTGTACCTGCGCATCTCCGTCGAGCTGTTCCTCAACCGCCTGATCGTCGGCGGCATGGAGAACGTCTACGACATGGGCAAGGTGTTCCGCAACGAGGGCATCTCGCCGAAGCACTCGCCCGAGTTCACGATCATCGAGTTCATGTGCGCGTACTCCGACTACAACGACGTGGCGACAGTGACAGAAGAGATGTTCCGCGACGTGGCGCAGAAGGCGCTCGGCCGCACCACGATCAGACGAAACGGCGAGGACATCGACCTCGCCAGGCCGTGGAGGCGCATCACGATGCGCGAGCTGATCTCCGAACGCTTCGGCCTCGACTTCATGGCGTCCACCCGCGAGCAGCTCGCCGAGGTGCTGGACCGGCCGATCGACCCCCAGGCGAGCTGGGCGGAGGTGGTCGCCGACATCTACTCCGAGAAGATCGAGTCGACGATCAACCAGCCGACGCACGTCTTCGACTTCCCGCTGGAGCCGTTTCCGATCACGCGGCCGCACCCCGAGCACCCCGAGCTGGCCGAACACTTCGACTCCGTGATCGGCGGCATCGAGCTCGTCAGCGGCGACACCGAGCTCAACGACCCCGTAGACCAGTGGCAGCGCTTCGTCGACCAGCGCAAGCGCCGCATGATCGACGACGCCGACGTACCGCACCCGAACGACGAGGAGTACGCGCGCGCGATCGAGTACGGCTACTCGCCGACCGCCGGCGGCGGCATGGGCGTCGACCGCCTGGTGATGATCCTGACCGAACGTGAGAGCCTGCGCGAGGTGATCCCGTTCCCGATCGTGCGGGAGCTGCGATGAGCGCGATCGACGGCCGCCCTGCACGTCGCTCGAAGCTCGGCATCGATCCCGGCGTGGCCGCCGCCTGCCGCGAGGCGGCGCGCCGCATCGCCGCCGACGTCGGCGAGCAGATCGCCGGCAAGACGACGCTCTCGGTCGAGCGCTCGATCACGCGCCTGCTGGGGGTGGATGGCGCGGACGAACTCGGGGTCCCGCTGCCGAACGTGCTGATCGACCACGTTCACGACCGCGGCGGGCTCGATCGCGGCATCGCCCACTGGCTCGGCAACGCGATGCTCACGCAGGGCCACTCCCCCCAGCAGATCGCCGAGGCGGTGAGCGCCGGCCAGCTCGACCTGACCGCGCTCGAGCAGGCCGAGGAGGGCGCGGTGCGCGAGCACGTGCTCGCCGAGACCCGCGCCCGCCTCGAGGAGATCAGGGGCCGCTTCGAGCAGCGGGCGGCGATGCGCGAGCGCCTCGGCGACCGCGAAGGGACGCTTCGCTACGTCCTGACGGCGACCGGCGACGTCTACGAGGACGTCGTGCACGCGAAGGCCGTCGCCGAGGCCGGCGGCGACATCGTCGCGGTGATCCGCTCCACCGCCCAGAGCCTGCTCGACTACGTGCCCTACGGGCCGACCACCGAGGGCTACGGCGGCACCTTCGCGACACAGGCCAACTTCCGGATCATGCGCGAGGCGATGGACGAGTGGTCCGAGCAGCACGGCCGCTACATCCGCCTGTCGAGCTTCTGCTCGGGGCTGTGCATGTCCGAGATCGCGGCGATGGGTGCCTGGGAGGGCTTCGACAACATGGTCAACGACGCCCTCTACGGGATCCTCTACCGCGACATCAACATCGTCCGCGGCCTGATCGACCAGCGCAACTCGAGGATGGTCAACGGCTGGTTCGGCGTCACGATCAACACCGGCGAGGACAACTACCTGCGCACCGCCGACGCGGTCGAAGCCGCGCCCTCGGTGACCGCCTCGCAGTTCATCAACTACCAGCTGGCACGCGACTCGGGTGTGCCCGACGCGCAGATCGGGCTCGGCGACGCCTTCGAGATCGACGTGCCCGTGACGAACGGCTTCCTTCTCGAGCTCGCCCAGGCGCAGCTCACCCGCGAGCTGTTCCCCGAGTGCCCCGTGAAGTACATGCCGCCGACCCGCCACATGGACGGCAACCTGTTCCGCACCCACGCGGTCGACGCCCTGTTCAACCTCGCGACGATCGCGACCGGCCAGGGGATCCAGACGATCGGGGTGCCGACCGAGGGGATCTTCACCCCGCACATCCACGACCGCGTGCTCGGCCTGCAGAACGTCGAGTACGTCTTCAACGCCGCGCGCGACCTGGGCGAGGAGATCGAGTTCAAGCAGGGCGGCATCATCCAGACTCGCGCCCAGGAGGTGCTGGCAGGAGCCCACGCGCTGCTGGAGCGGATCGCCGACGTGGGCCTGTTCGCGGCGATCGAGCAGGCGACCTTCGGCGACGTCAGCCGCCGCGTCGACGAGGGCCGCGGTCTCGACGGCATCGTCGCCACCGGCGAGGGCTACCTCAACCCGCTCGCGGAGCTGATGGGGCAGGCCGTCCATGTCTAGGGACGTCGACTTGACACAGGTCCGTCCCTACGCGGACCACCTCGGCGACGGCCTCTTGCAGATGAGCTTCACGCTGCCGGTCCCCTACTCGCTGGCCGCCCGCAAGGCCGCGCTGGAGCTGGCGTCCGCGATCGGCTTCGAGGAACCCGAGGTCGTCCACTACGAGGAGCTGACCGAGGGCTACACGTATTTCGTGATGTACGTGAAGTGCACGCGGACGGTGGACTTCGCCGCGCTGCAGGGCGAGGGCTTCGACATCGAGTACATGAGCGAGGAGGAGATCGAGCGCTTCGCCGAGCGCAGCCTCGGGCGCAAGGTCGTGGTCGTCGGTGCCAGCACCGGCTCCGACACGCACAGCGTCGGCATCGACTCGATGCTCAACCTCAAGGGCTACCACGGCCACCACGGCCTCGAGGGCTACCAGGCCTTCGAGACCTACAACCTCGGCAGCCAGGTGCCCAACGGCGTGCTGCTCAGCAAGGCGATCGAGGTCAACGCGGACGTGATCCTCGTCTCGCAGACCGTCACCCAGCAGAACCTGCACGTGCAGAACCTGACCGAGCTCGTCGAGATGGTCGAGGCCGAGGGCCGGCGCAGCCGGCTGATCCTCGCCTGCGGCGGGCCGCGGGTGTCCAACGAGCTGGCCAAGGAGCTCGGCTACGACGCCGGCTTCTCGAAGGGCACCTACCCGCACCATCTCGCGACCTTCATCGTGCGCGAGCTGGCGGCGCGCGAATCCGGCGACCGCGTTCCGGCCTCGAGCTAGATGGCGACGCTCGCCGGGCTCACCGCCGGCGCCCGCCGCCTGGCGCTCGTCGGGCTCGCCAAGAACACCGGCAAGACGGTGGCCCTGGCGGCGCTGCTGGCGGAGCTGGCGGAGGCGGGGCGCACGGTCGGCGTGACCTCGGTGGGCCGCGACGGCGAGCAGCACGACGTGATCGACTTCCGTATCGACAAGCCGCCGGTGCGGCTCGCGCCCGGCGCGCTCGTCGCCACGACCGGCGGACTGCTGAGGGAGAGCGGCCTCGAGCACGAGCTGCTGGAGCACACCGGGGTGCGGACACCGCTCGGCGAGGTCCTGCTCGCGCGACTGCGCGAGGGCGGCACGATCGAGGTGGCGGGCCCCTCGGCAGCCGCCGACGCACGCACGGTCGCGGATGCGATGCTCGCCCACGGTGCGGAGCAGGTCCTGATCGACGGCGCGATCGACCGGCGGGCCGCATCCTCCCCGGAGGTGGCCGACGGCTTGGTGATGTCGACCGGCGCGGTGCTCAGCGAGGACATCGACGAGGTCGTGCAGCGCACCGCCGACGCCGTCGAGCTGGTGCGCCTGCCGGGTCTCGACACGGGCCAGCCGGAGGGCCGGCGCGTACGCGAGGTGCTGGCGGCGCAGGCGCCCGGCACAAGCGTGGTACTCGATCAGGAGCTCGTGGCGCACCCGCTGCCCGCCCGGTTCGTGCTGAGCACCGAGCCCGCGCTCGTGGCCGAGCAGCTTCGCTCCGGGCCGCGTCCGCGCTGGCTGGCGGTCGCGGGCGCGCTGCCCGAGGCCTTTCTGGAAGGGCTGATCCCGTTCGTGCGACGAGCGCGCAGCCCGCTGAAGGTGCTCGCATCCGACCCTACCAGGGTCTTCCTGACCCGCCACGGCACGAGCTTCTATGCGACCGCGGGCATCGATCTGGTGGTCATCCGGCCGATCGACCTGCTGGCGCTGACGGTCAACCCGGTTGCCCCGCAATCGCACGAGCTCGACTCGGCGCGGCTGCGCGGGATGCTCTCCGAGAAGATCGGCGGAGTGCCGATCTTCGACGTGATGCACCCCTCCTATGCCGGCGCGCCGGTGCCGATGGCGCGGCGCGGCGGCCGGCAGGTTCTGCCGGGCTAGGACGCTAGACGCCTACCGTCTCGCGGTCTCGCCGGGCGCTGACCGCGGCGCGGCGCCGCGCGACGAAGCGCGGATGCGCCGGTACGGTCGCGGCTGCGACCGTGGCGCCGCGGGGCCGGCCCGGCCCGTCGCCGCGGGCGGAGGCGACCTGCGCCGGCGGGACGGGCTCGAGCTCGGCTGCACGCCGGCCGAACAGCGACGGGAGACGCCGCCCCCGGCGGGCGGAGGCCCGCAGTTCGCGCTGATGCTCGGCGACGAGAGCCGTTGCTATGTGGTGACTTCTGATCATGCACCCATGATCGGGCACTTCGGTTCGCGCTCTAACACATTTAGACTGAGCTAAATGGTTCATCAAACCCCCCCGGTATCCGCCACGATCGAGCGGACCGTTCCATGATCCTGACGCGCTTTCACACCGAGGCCCTGACGCGGGTCCGCTTCGCGATCTCGCCGATGTTCGAGATGATCCGCAGCACCAAGGCGCTGATGGACCCGGCGAGCGCGGCGCTGCACCTGCCGTGGGTCGAGCGGGCGCTCCCGGCCGTGGCCGACCTCGATCTCTCGCCGCTGTTCGCGCTGCAGTCGGCGCCGGAGTACAACCCGGATTTCGTCAACCCCCCGCCGAGCAGCCCGCTCGCGGAGTTCGAGGACGAGCTGGCGACGATGCTCGCCACGCCGCCTCGGCAGATCGCGGCCGAGGTCCGCTTCGCCTACCGCGGAGCCGAGCTGCCGGCCGTGCTCGAGCCGTTCGTAACACGTCCCAAGAGGGCGGTCGACGGGCTCGCGGAGCTGATGCGCGAGTACTGGCGGCGCACCCACGCCGAGTCCTGGCCGCGGCTGCGCTCGCTGCTCGAGCACGACGTCCTCTACCGATCTCGCCAGATCGCCGACGGCGGCACCGCGCGCCTGTTCTGCGATCTCGACCCGGGCGTCGCGTGGAGCGACGGGGTGCTGCGGATCGACTGCGGCGAGTGCGATACCGACCTCGACCTCGACGAGCGCGGGCTGCTGCTGGTGCCGAGCGTGTTCGTGTGGCCGAAGGTGACGATGCTGACCCTGGAGCCGTGGCAGCCGACGCTCTCCTACCCGGCGCGCGGAATCGGGATGCTGTGGAGCCCGGAGCAGGCGAACCCGGCGCCGGACGCGCTCGAGCGGCTCGTCGGCAGCACCCGTGCGACGCTCTTGGCCGCGCTCGACTCCCCCCGCACCACGACCGAACTGGCGGGCGAACTGGGCCTGACGCCCGGCGGCGTCTCACAGCACCTGACGGTGCTCAGGGACGCCGGGTTGGTGCGCGGGCGCCGCGTCGCGCGTTCGGTGCTGTACCTGCGCTCGCCCGAGGGAGACGTGCTGGTCGAGGCGTCCGCCGGCGACGCGGCCGGCGAGCCCTCGGTGGCGTCCGCGGCGTAGAGGCCGCGGTCCCCGCCCCGCGGGGGCGAGAGCGTCTAGCCCGTCGCCGCCGCGCCGCCGCTGCGGAAGTAGTCGGCGTTGGTCTGGACGTACTTCTGCCACTCGTCGGGCAGCTGATCCTCGGCGAAGCACGCGTCGACAGGGCAGGCCTCGACGCATGCGTCGCAGTCGATGCACTCCTCGGGATCGATGTAGAGCATCTCGGCCGCGTCGTATCCGGGCTCGTCAGGTGTCGGGTGGATGCAGTCCACGGGGCACACCTCGACACAGGAGTTGTCCTTGGTGCCGATGCACGGCTCGGCGATCACGTAAGCCATCTGCTTCTTTCTTCGTCGGGTTGCGGGGGGCTCGCGCGGGGCGAGAGGGGCATATTGTACGGATCATGCTCCTCTTGACCGGCGCGACCGGCCTGGTGGGGTCAAGCCTGCTCAGCCGCCTGCTCGCCGAAGGCATGCAGGTGCGCTGCCTCGTCCGCGACCCCCGGCGCCTGGGAACGCAGCGGGTGCGCGTGCAGATCGCGCTCGGCGACCTCACCGACCCGCCTTCGTTCCGCAACGCCCTGCGCGGCGTCGACACCGTCGTGCACCTCGCGGCCGCGATCCGCGACCAGCCGCAGGGCTCGATCGAGGAGCTCGACGGGATCGCCACGTGGCGGATGGTCGAGGCTGCCGAGCGCCAGGGCGTCGAGCGCTTCGTGTTCTTCTCGGCGCTCGGCGCCTCCACGCACCACCGGACGCGGCTCGGCCGGGCCAAGGCGCTGGCCGAGCAGGCCGTCGCCGAGGCCGACCTTCACTCGGTCGTGTTCGCCCCCTCGATCGTCTACGCCCCCGGCGACCCCTGGCTGACGCTGCTCGAACGGATGGCGCTGCTGCCGGCAATGCCGGTGTCCGGGCGCGGGCGCGCGCGCTTCCAGCCGATCTGGGCGGAGGACGTCGCCGATTGCGTGGCGGCGGCGCTGCGCGTCGCCGACGGCCGGCGCAACCGCCGCTACGAGCTCGCCGGTCCGGAGACGATGAGCCACACCGAGATCGTGCGGACCGTGCTGACGGGGCTGCGGCGCAACCGGCCGCTCGTGCACGTGCCCACGCCGCTGGTCTCGCGCGGCCTGCGGCTGCTCGAGCGCGCGCTCGGAAGCGGCGCGTTCGCGACCTGGGACGAGGCCGAGCTGATGGAGGTCTCGATGGTCGCCGCGCGCGGCAGCGCCGACGTCGAAGCGCTCGGCGTGACCCCGCAGCGGATGTCCGCGGTGCTCGCGGCGGCCCAGCTCTAGCCCGAGACCTCCTGCGCGACCGGCGCCCGTCGCTGCGCCCAGGGCTGCGCGGCCTCGATCTGCGCCGCGAGCGCCAGCAGCCGCTCCTCCCCGGCCGGGCGCCCGACGATCTGCACGCCGAGCGGCAGCCCGTCCTCGCCCTCGTAGAGGGGCAGCGAGATCGCGGGCTGTCCCGTCGCGTTGAAGACGGGCGTGTAAGGGGTGAACAGGCCCGAGCGCGTGAAGGTGGACATCGGGTTCGCGGCGCCCGTGTCGAGCGTGCCGAGCGGCAGCGGGCGCTCGGCCAGCGCGGGCGTCAGCAGCGCGTCGTACTCCGAGAGCCACGTGACCAGCTGGCGCGCGTATGCCTGGAGGCGCACGACGGCGGCCTGCTGCTCGAGCGTGCCGAGCTTGCGGATCATCGAGAAGATCGCCCAGCTCATCGGCTCCATGTCTCCCGCGTCCGGTTGATCCTTCCCCGCGACGTGCGCGGAGTAGCCGATCGACAGGGCGATCAGCGAGGAGAACACCGCCCCGAAGAGCTCCGAGAGCCCCTGCTGGCGCCACGGCGGATCGGCCTCGACGACCTCGTGTCCGAGCGAGCGCAGCAGCTCGGCGGCGTCACGCGCGCCGCGCTCGCAGAGCGGGTCGAGCTGTGCGTCGGGAGAGGGCGTCTGCAGGCTGAAGGCGATCCGCATCCGCCCGGGCTCCGCGGCGGCCGCCCGCGCGAAGGGCTGCGAGGGCGGCGGCGCCCAGGTCGCGTCTCCCGGCTCATAGCCCGCGAGCACGTCGAGCAGCGCGGCGCTGTCGGCGACCGTGCGCGTGAGCATGCCGTCGATGCCCAGCGAGGAGTCGCCGAGCTCGGGGGCGACGGAGACGCGCCCGCGGGCGGGCTTCAGCCCTACCAGCCCGCAGCAGGCGGCGGGGATGCGGATCGAGCCGCCGCCGTCGTTGCCGTGCGCGACCGGCACGAGCCCGGCGGCGACGGCTGCGGCGGCACCGCCGGAAGAGCCGCCGGGGGTGCGTTCCAGATCCCACGGGTTGCGCGTCGGGCCGAAGATCCGCGCCTCGGAGACGGGCAGGATCCCGTACTCGGGCAGCGTGGTCGTGCCGACGATCACGAACCCGGCGTCGCGTAGGCGGCGCGTGACGTTGTGGTCGTAGTCGCAGACGTGGTCCTCCATCAATCTGCATCCGTAGGTGAGGCGCATGCCGGCGACCGGCCGGTTGTTCTTGACCGCCACCGGCACGCCGGCGAACGGGCGCTCGTCGCCCGGGGCGATCCGCTCCGCCGCCTGCAGCGCCCGCTCGGCGTCGACCTCCACGAAGGCGTTCAGCTGCGGGTTCAGCTCCTCGATGCGCTCCAGCGAGGTCTCGACCAGCTCGCGGGAAGAGACCTCCCCCGCCCTGACCATCGCCGCCAGCTCGACGACTCCGCGGAACATCAGATCGCTGTCGGCCATCGGGCCCTCCTCGCTCGCGCTGTGCGGCCGCCGGCCCTGCTGAAGGGGGGGCGACCCGGTCGCCTGGAGCCTACTCGGGCGGCCATTCCTGCGAGCATGTGCTGTGCCCAGAAGGCGTTCCCCCGAGCATCCAGCCAGAAAGCGAGTGCCATGAGCGCGGTTCAGTCACCGGAGGTCCAGTCGGGCCTCGAAGGCGTCGTCGCCTTCGCCACAGAGATCGCAGAGCCCGACAAAGAGGGTGGCGCGCTGCGTTACCGCGGAGTCGACATCGAGAACCTGGTCGGCCAGGTCCCCTACGAGCAGGTTTGGGGACTGCTCGTGGACGGGAAGCTCCGCCCGGGCCTGCCTCCGGCCGAACCGCACGCGCTGACCGTCCGCTCCGGCGATCACCGCGTCGACGTGCAATCGGCGCTTGCGATGCTCGCGCCGGAGTGGGGCTTCGGGCAGCTGATCGACATCTCCGACGAGGAGGCCCGCGACAACCTCGCGCGCGCCTCGGTGATGGCGCTCTCGTTCGTCGCGCAGTCGGCCCGCGGCGTCGGCCAGCCGCCGGTGCCGCAGCCGGAGATCGATCAGGGCCGCACGATCCCCGAGCGCTTCCTGATCCGCTGGCGCGGTGAGGCCAACCCGGATCACGTGAAGGCGATCGACGCCTACTGGATCTCGGCCGCCGAGCACGGCATGAACGCCTCCACCTTCACAGCGCGCGTGATCGCTTCCACGGGAGCCGACGTCGCCGCCGCGATGTCGGGCGCGGTCGGCGCGCTCTCCGGTCCGCTGCACGGCGGCGCGCCGTCGCGCGTCCTGAAGATGCTCGAGGAGGTCGAGCAGACCGGCGACGCGGAGAAGTGGGTCTCCGACGCGCTGGACCGGGGCGAGCGCCTGATGGGGTTCGGCCACCGCATCTACCGTGCCGAAGACCCGCGCGCGAAGGTGCTGCGGCGGACCTGCAGCGAACTCGGCTCGCCCCGCTTCGACGCCGCCGAGGCGCTCGAGAAGGCCGCCCTCGCCGAGCTGCAGGCCCGCCGCCCCGACCGGGTGCTGGCTACCAACGTCGAGTTCTGGTCGGCGGTGGTCCTCGACCTCGCCGAAGTGCCGGCGGACCTGTTCACGCCGATGTTCACCTGCGCGCGCGTGGCCGGCTGGTCCGCGCACATCCTCGAGCAGAAGCGCGAGGCGAAGCTGATCCGCCCGACCGCCAAGTACGTGGGCGAGGGGCCGAGGGACGCGAGCGCGGTCGAATAGGCCGCGCTGACCACGGTTGCCCGCCGCGCTCCTCGACTCCGTTGAAGAGCGGGCCGAGCGGCACGTCCAGCGCCCTTGCGAGCTTGGTGATCGCCCCAACCATCGGCACCTACAGACAATAGTCTGCGAAGGGCCGGATCGCCCGTAAAGGCTCGGAATACCCGCCGACGTGGACGCCCGCCCCGCTCACAACGAGCGGGGCCCGGCGCGACGGCCGGGCCCCGATCTCATGCTGTGGCTCTCACGGCCCCAGAGGGCCGGAGACGCTTCTTACATCATCCCGCTCATGTCCGGCATGCCTCCACCGGCGCCGGCGCCTTCCTTCTCGGGCACCTCGGCGACGATCGCCTCGGTGGTGAGGATGTTCTTGGCGATCGACGCCGCGTTCTGCAGAGCAGAGCGCGTGACCATCGCCGGGTCGATGATGCCCGCGGCGACGAGGTCGACGATCTCGTTCGTACCGGCGTTGAGGCCGTGGCCTTTCTTGGCCTTGCGAACTTCGTTGACCACGACCGAGCCCTCCAGCCCGGCGTTCTCGGCGAGCTGGCGAAGCGGCTCCTCGAGGGCACGCAGGACGATCCTCGCTCCCGTGCGCTCGTCGTCGGAGCCGTCGCTGGAGGCGCCGTTCTCGCTGATCGAGACAGCCGAGGAGGCCTGCAGCAGCGCGACGCCGCCGCCCGGCACGATGCCCTCCTCGAGCGCGGCGCGGGTCGCCTGCAGGGCGTCCTCGACGCGGTGCTTCTTCTCCTTCATCTCGGTCTCGGTGGCAGCACCCACCTTCACGACCGCCACGCCGCCGGAGAGCTTCGCGAGCCTTTCCTGCAGCTTTTCGCGGTCGAAGTCCGAGTCGGTGTTCTCGATCTCGTTTTTGATCTGCGTGATGCGGCCTTTGATCGCGTCACCGTCGCCGGCGCCGTCCACGATCGTCGTCGTGTCCTTGGCGACGACCACACGGCGAGCGCGGCCCAGCTGGGAGATCTGGGTGTTCTCCAGCTTCAGGCCCATCTCCTCGGTGATCACCTCGCCGTTGGTGAGGATCGCGATGTCCTCGAGCATGCGCTTGCGGCGGTCGCCGAAGCCCGGCGCCTTGACCGCGACGCCCGTGAAGGTGCCGCGCAGCTTGTTGACGACGAGCGTCGCGAGCGACTCACCCTCGACGTCCTCGGCGATGATCAGGATCGGCTTGCCCGACTGGATGACCTGCTCGAGCACGGGCAGGACGTCGCGGACGGAGCCGATCTTCTGGTTGGCGATCAGGATGTAGGGGTCCTCGAGGACAGCCTCCATGCGGTCCTGGTCGGTGACCATGTAGGGCGAGATGTAGCCCTTGTCGAACTGCATGCCCTCGGTGAACTCGAGGTCCATGCCGAACGTCTGGCCCTCCTCGACGTTGACCACGCCGTCCTTGCCGACCTTCTCGATCGCGTCGGCGATCACGTCGCCGATCTCCTCGTCGCCGGCGGAGATCGTCGCCACGCGAGCGATCTGGTCCTTGCCGGAGACCTCCTTGGACTGCGACGCGATGTTGCCGACGACCTCGTCGACGGCCTTCTCGATGCCGCGCTTGAGCGCCAGCGGGTTGGCCCCGGCGGCGACGTTCTTCAGGCCCTGGCGGACGATCGCCTGCGCGAGCACGGTCGCCGTGGTGGTGCCGTCGCCCGCGACGTCGTTGGTCGCAGTGGCGACCTCGCGCACGAGCTGGGCGCCCTGGTTCTCGAAGACGTCCTCGACTTCGATCTCACGAGCGATCGTGACACCGTCGTTGGTGATCGTCGGGGCGCCGAACTTCTTGTCGAGCACGACGTAGCGGCCCTTCGGGCCGAGTGTGACCTTGACTGCATTGGCGACGGCGTCGACGCCGGCCTCGAGGGCCTTGCGCGCCTCCGCGTCGTACTTCAGCTCCTTGTGTGCCATCTGTTCTCAGATCTCCTTGTAGCTAGGCGACCTTGGCGAGGACGTCGGACTCGCGCAGCACGAGCAGCTCCTCACCGTCGACCTTGATCTCGGTCCCGCCGTACTTGCTGTAGAGGACCTCGTCGCCCTCTTTGACATCCAGCGGGATGCGCTTGCCGCCCTCGTCGAGCTTGCCGTCGCCGGCGGCGAGGACCTTGCCCTTCTGCGGCTTCTCCTTGGCGGTGTCGGGGAGCACGAGCCCACTGGCGGTGGTCTCCTCCTCCTCGATCGCCCGCACGATCAGACGATCGCCCAGGGGCTTGAGCTTCATGTTCGAAACCTCCATCTAGAAGTGCTTCTGCCGTCCCGGACCGCCGCTGGCGGGCCGGCGGCCTCATCTGGCACTCTCGGGGGGAGAGTGCCAACGTAGGAATGAATATATAGGAAATATGGGGCGGTTCAAGGGCTTTTGGCACTCGCCGCAGGTGAGTGCCGCCCTTTTGCGCTGTGCCCCGGCCCCGCCCGGGGAGATGGCGGGGGGCTCGGCGGCCCGCCCGGCGCTAGTTCTGGGCGCCGCCGAATCCCCGCATCGCCTGGGTCATGCCGGGCGGCGTGTCGAGGATCTGGGAGAAGCGCACCACGGTGACGACGTCTTCCGGGGAGACGGAGCGGCCGTAGATCTGTTCGAGGAAGCTGATCAGCTCGTCGTGGCGGCGGAACTCGGGGTTGTCGTGCTTGATGTCGCGCGGAGACAGATCGGCCAGGCGCATCACCTCGACCTGGTCGATCACGGCTTCGAAGATCCGTTGCCGCGGGGAGTACTGGTAGCCGATCGTGATCAGCACCAGCTGGTTCTTGCGGTACTTGCCCGACTTGTCGCCGAGGCGGATCGTCGCGGTCTTGCGCCCCCGCTTGAGCTCGTCGGCGAAGATCGTCGAGTAGAAGTTCAGGACCTGCACGTCCGCCAGGCTACCGGTCGGAGCCGAGGTAGGCCCTGGCCAGCGCGACCATCTCGCGCTCCCCCGGGTAGGTGAGCTCGCGCTCCGCCTGATCGAGCGTGATCCAGCGCACCTCCTCGACCTCGTCGTCGTGGTCCTCGATCGAGCCGGCGGCGTACTCGAACAGGAAGAACAGCACTTCCTTGGCGATCGTTCGCCCGCCGCGGCGGTACCAGTAGCGCGTGTGGCCGAGCTCGCGCAGCGGCTCGGCCTCGACGCCCGTCTCCTCGCGCACCTCACGGCGGGCGGCCTCGAGCGGAGACTCGCCCGGGTCGACGTGGCCCTTGGGCAGCGCCAGTACCCGCGTGCCGTCGGCGGCGCGCCTGCTCGGCACGATCGCCACCACGTCCCCGCCGCGGAGGACCACTCCACCCGCCGAGAACTCCTCGGCTCTGCGGGGCGGGCGGCTCGGATCAGAAGACATACTGCTGCAGCGCCTGCGGGTCGTGCACGGTCAGGCGACCGCGGCCCTGGGAGATGACGCCGGCGCGCTCCAGCACCGCGAGGAAGCGGCTCGCAGACTCGCGCGAGGAGCCCGCGAGCTGGGCCAGGTCGGCCTGGGTCGCCGTGACGAGCACGTCCCGGGCGGGGCGGCCGTCGTCGACCGCCTGCTGCACGAGGTTGCCGAGCACGACGGCGACCCGGCTCTGCACCGTCTGGAAGGACTGGCGGGTGAGGCGCTCGTTGGTCTCGCGCAGTCGCCGGCCGAGCGCGATGACGAGCCGCATCGCGATCTCGGGGTGCTCGGCCATCAGCCTGCGCATGTCCGGCCCGAGCACGCCGACCACCGTCGTGCGCTCGATCGCCTCGACCGTGGCCGAGCGCCGCTCGTCCTCGAACATCGCGAGCTCGCCGAAGAAGTCGCCGGGCCCGAAGGTGGCGAGCGTGATCGTGCGCCCGTCGCCGTGGCTGCGGACGGCCCGCGCATGTCCCTCCCGGACCACGTAGCAGGTGTCGCTGGCGTCGCCCTCGCGGAAGACGGACTGTCCGGGCTCGAAGGACCGGGGCACCGAGACCTCCGCGATTCGCTCCAGATCACCGCGCTCCAGCGTCGAGAAGACGGGCACCCGCCCGAGCAGCTCGACTACGTCGCCGGGTCCCGCATCCACGCCGCAGGAGATACCACAACCGGGGGGTCGCGGCGGGCGCCGCCGCTATCGTCCGAATCATGTCCGCCAAGCGGTTCCTGCAGGCCGCATGCGCCCTCGCGGCGCTCGCCGCCGCGCCGGCGAGCGCGGCCGCCGGCTCGGCCGTCGCGCCCCGCTCGAGCGGCGAAGCCACACAGCTCGCGGCGCTGTTGCGCTCGCGCGCGCTCTGGGCGACGATCGACCTCTGCAACCCCTCCGACCAGCCCGACTACGTGGGGATCCGCGGCTCGATGCCGGCGGACGGGCACCGCGGCGACAAGATGTACATGGCCTTCCGGCTGCAGTACATGGACACCGCCACGGACAAGTGGGTCGACCTGGCGAGCCCGAAAGCTCCCGTCTACACATATGTCGGCCCGAGCAGCATCGTGCGCCAGGGCGGGCGCAGCTTCCAGCTCGTGCCGAGACCGGGCAAGCCTGCCGCGACGCTGCGCGGCGTCGTCTCCTACCAGTGGCGGCGCGGCAGCACCGTGCTGCAGTCCACGACCCGCCCGACCACCGCCGGGCACAAGAGCCTCGCCGGCGCCGACCCGGCGGGGTACAGCGCGGCGAGCTGCCTGATCGCCTGAGGAACCGCAGCTGGCTACGGCGCCCGTCGCGCCAGCCTCAGGACGCGAGGTCGAACAGCCGCGGGTCGTTGGTGATGATCCCGTCGACGCCGAGCCGCGTGAGCCGCGCGATCGTGCGCGGGTCGTCCACCGTCCAGACGAACAGCTGCCCGCCGCCAGCACGGACCGCCCTCGCCAGCTTCGGCGTGACCACGCGCCAGTGCGCCATGATCGCGTCGAAGCGTCCCGCTTCGAGCGCGGCGCGCGCCCGCGCCGGCAGCATCGCGCGGTAGCCGGTCAGCACCGCCAGCGCCGGGATCGCGGTGAGCATGTCGGTCGTGTAGTCGCGACGCACGCGCGGCACCGACCAGCCGAGACGCAGCGCCGGCTCGGTCGCGCGGATCTGATCGAGCGCGTGCGTGAACATGCCGCTGACGAGCGAGCGGGGGATCAGGCCGTGCTCGCGCAGCGCGGCGAGGACGCGCAGCTCGTAGCCCGGGAGCTTCACGTCGACATCGAGCTCGACCGCGGCGAAGGCGGGGCCGGCGAGGTGCGCGAGCGCCTGCTCGAGACCCAGCGGCTCGCGGCTGCGCGCATCCTCGTGGTCGTGGGCGACGATCAGTCGCCCGCTGCCGTCGGCGCGCTCGGAGAGGACGTCGAACTCGATCATGTCGACGCCCGCCGCGAGCGCCGCGTCGAAGCTCGCGAGCGTGTTGCCGGGCTCGATCCCGGCGGCGCCCTTGTGTCCCACGCGCAGCGGGCGCCTGTCGGCTTCGACGATCACCTCCCGCCACCTTATGAGGTCCCCTCCCGCGCTCGGCGACGTTGCGGTAGGGCGCCGCGGGGCGCCGCCGGCGGGAGGCCCACAGGCCGCGGCCCGCGAGCGCTGTCCCGCGACAATCTGGAGGCCCTCAGGCCGCCCGCGAGCGCTGTCCCGCGGCGATCGCCTCAACCGCCGGGCGCGCGCCGACGTAGGGCGCCAGCACGGTGAAGCTCAGGTGGTCGACCAGCGAGGGCAGCCGCGCGAGCCGGTTGTTGGCCATCAGGCCCGAGATGATTCCCCAGATCGCGCCGGTCACCGCCTCCCGCGCGATCTCGGGCCCGCGCAGGGGCTGCGGCCCGGCGGCAGCCAGCATCTCCGTCAGGTCTGCGACCGAGCGCGTCATCCGGCCGATCATCGCCGGGCCCGCTTCGAACAGGTCGATGAACGCGATCCGCACCAGCGCCTGGTGGGCGAGGAGATGGGTGACGAAGGCCGAGACCGCCAACCAGACGGCCTCCGCCCAGCTGTCCGCGCCGTCCATCGCGGGCCTGACGGAGGCGAGCATTTCCTCGACGAATTCGTCGAGGACGGTCAAAAAGCACTCCTCCTTGCTCGCGAACTGACGGTGGAAGGCCTCGGTGGAGATTCCGGCGAACTGCGCGATCTGCGGGTCGGTGAGGCTCGCGTAGCCTTCGTCGAGGGTCAGGTGCACGACCGCGCCGAGCACCCGCGCCCGCTTGTCCTCGGCGGTGAGGAAAGCGGCCGGCGTCGGCGGCAGGCGCGCCGGATGGGTGAGCGGCTGCGCGCGCAGGCGGGCTCCCGCCGGGATCCGGTAGCACTCGATCCAGTCGAGCACTTCGTCGGAGAGCGCGGCGAGCTCGCGGTGCCGCCGCTCGAGCAGCCGCGTGAACACGAGGTGGCGCACACCCGCGACGACCACTCGGGACGTCAGTTGTGGATACACGGTCTCCGCCGGCGCGAGCTTGAACGCGGTGGCGACGATCCGCTCGAACGCGAGCCCCGACAGCTGCATCCGTTCCCGCGCGCGCGGGCCGATGCCGAGCGAGTCGACGAGCACCAGCCGCGGCCCCTTCGGCGCGTGCGCGATGCCGCACAGCAGAGCCTGGCACGAGGCGTGCATGCGGTTCGCCCAGCCCCGCTCGGCGCGCCACGCTGCGAGCAGCCGCTTGCGGTGCTGCGCGACGACGATGTCGTAGGTGGCCAGGAAGCAGTCCTCCTTGTTGGCGAACTGCTCGTAGAAGGCCCGCCGCGAGACGCCGGCGAGGGCGATCACGTGCGCCACCGTCGTGCGCTGGTAGCCGTTGCGGGCGACCGCCTCGACCATCGCCCCGCAGAGGCGCGTGCGCTGGTTTCGCTCCACTTCGGCTCGGGCGATGCCGCTGGGGCCGTGAGGGAGCCTGCTGTAGAGCGGCGACAGTTGCAGCGGAGTTCGACTGATCCTCACGATTCCAAGCTACAGGATTCCGGGAGCGCGATCCAGCCTCCCGAAGCGCGTCCGAAGTCCCCCCTCCTTCGACCGTTTCCACCCGCGTCTCGGTCGCAGCCGGACGTCTGTCAGACGAGACGCTGCGGGACCCCCACGGCGCCCTGCAACCGTCGCTTTTCCGCGGCGCGATCTTCGCGGGACGAGCGCTCAGGCGCTGAGCGTGAGCCGCCGCGGGCCGCTCTGGAAGCCGAGCTCGACCAGGGCTCCGACAAACGTCGAGGCGACCGCCGGCCGGCCGTCGATCCGCTCCAGGGAGAGCTTGCCGACACGACCGCCGCGCACCGCGTCGGCGAGCGCTCGCAGCGCCTCGCCGATCGGGTCCCCCTGTCCGGCCGCGGGCGCCTCCCCCCGGGGCGGCGCGTCGAGGAGCGTCACCAGCCCGCGGCCGCCACGCTCGACGTAGAGAACGGGCTGCTCGCGGACGATCACGACGTAGGCCCCCGCCACCCGGGCCGGACGCCGCTCGAGGCTCTCGCGTTTCGGCCACGGCAGCGCCGCGCCGAACGGCTGTGCGGGGTCGGCGGCGGCCAGCACGAGCGCGGCTCCGGCGCCGGCCTGATCACCGTGCAGCCCAGCCTTCGACGGCGCCGCGCGCAACCGCTCGACGGCCCCCGGCAGCGCGAACTGCGCGCCGCCCATGCCCTCGATGAAGTAGCCGCGCCGGCAGACCCCGAGCGTCTCGAGCTTCGCGAACGTGTCGTAGAGCATCGCGAATCCGCCCTTCACGCCCTCGGCGAGAACCTGCTCGCGCGTGACGATGCCGTAGCGCTCGAGCAGCAGCTCGGCCAGCACGCGCCGGCGCTCGGGCGCCCGCGCGGGATCGTCCTCGGCGCCGAACACGGTGGCCGTCAGCGACCAGCGCCCCTGCACTTGCGACTGCGCACCGCTGCTGCGCCTCGATGCGAAGCGCGAGCGCCGCACGGAGCGCCCGCCGGGCCTCGGGCCGGCGCCTTCGCTGCGGGCCAGCGCGAGACGCGGGGCGCGCAGCGGCGCCCACGCGTCGTTGGTCGCCTCGCCCGCCCAGACGAGGTCCCAGAGGGCCTCGCGCAGCGCCTCGGGCGGGCTGTCGGGCTCGGCCAGCAGGTCGGTGAAGAAGGCCGGCCCGCGCGCCAGGCGCGCCCGGATCAGCTCGTGCTCGGCCGAGGCGAGCGGGGCGCCCCGCTCGGCGCCGGAGCGAACGCTCGGCGGACCGATCGCGGCGGCGTCCTCGCGGTAGTAGAGCGCCACGCGCCCCGAGCGCCCGAGCGGACCCGCCCCGACCCACACCAGCTCGCCGCTCGCGCACAGCGCGTCGAGCCAGGTCGGCGAGTAGGCGCCAGTGCGCCGGGGCAGCACGTCGCGCTCCCACGTCTCGACGGGCAGCGCGAGGCCCTGCAGCGGCACGATCACCTCGCGCAGGCGGTCGATCCCGGCGCCCGCCCGGGTGTGGCGATCGACGCCCTGCCAGGAGGGCAGGAACGAGGCCAGCCGCCGCTGGTCGGCGGGCTCGATCTCCTTGCGCAGCACGGCCAGCGACGCGCGCCGCAGACGCCGCAGCACCTCGACGTCGCACCAGTCCCGGGCGGTGCCGCCCGGCCTGATCTCGCCGCGCACGACGGCACCCTCGCGCTCGAGCTCGCGCAGCACCGACGCGGTGTCGAGGCTGTAGCGCTCGTGCAGCTCGGCGGCCGAGAACGGGCCGTGCGTCGCCGCGAACCGCGCGACGAGCTCGCGCAGCGCGTCGGGCACGTCGGCGAGGAACGCCTCGGGCAGCCCGCCCGGCGGAGCGGCGCCGAGCGCGTCACGATAGAGCCCCGCCTCGTCGGCGGCGATCACGCGCTCCTCGCCGCCGATCCGCATCGCGATCGCGCGGCGCTCGCGCAGCAGCCCCTCGATCAGGGCGTGAGCGTCGACACCGGGGAAGACGCGCGCGCCGACCTCCTCCCGCGACAGATCGCCCACGCGGCGCAGCACGTCGTGCAGCGTGTCGCGGTCGGTCGCCTGAGTCATCTCCGAGCGGCACTGGAGGTCCGCTTCGACGCGTTCGAGCGCCTCCGGGTCGATCAGCTCGCGCAGCTCCTCCTGGCCGAGCAGCTCACGCAGCAGATCGCGGTCGAGCGACAGCGCCGCCGCACGCCGCTCGGCGGTGGGGGTGTCGCCCTCGTACATGTAGGTGGCGACGTAGTCGAACAGCAGCGAGGAGGCGAAGGGCGAGGCGACCGGCGTCTCGACCTCCACGAGCGAGATCTCACGGGTCTGCAGCGCGCGCAGGATCTCCTTGCAACCGGGCAGGTCGAGCACGTCCTGCAGGCACTCGCGGTAGGTCTCCAGCACGATCGGGAAGTCCTCGTAGCGACGCGCGACCTCGAGCAGGTTCTGCGCCTTCAGCCGCTGCTGCCACAGCGGCGTGCGTTTGCCGGGGTAGGCGCGCGGGATCAGCAGCGCGCGGGCGGCGTTCTCGCGGAAGCGGGCGCCGAACAGGGCCGACCCGCCGAGCTCGGCGACGACCGCCGCCTCCACCTCCTCGGGCTCGATCATCAGCAGCTCGGCCGCCGACGGCAGGGCCTCGGCCTCCTCGGCGTCGAGATCGGGAAGGTGCATGATGATCCCGTCGTCGCTCCAGATCGGATCGGCGTCGACGCCGAAGCGCTCGTGGATGCGCGCGCTCAGTGCGAGGCTCCAGGCGGCGTGCACGCGCCCCCCGAACGGCGAGAGCAGGCACAGCCGCCAGTCGC
The DNA here is from genome assembly GCA_963703205.1 of uncultured Solirubrobacteraceae bacterium. Lineage (GTDB taxonomy): Bacteria > Actinomycetota > Thermoleophilia > Solirubrobacterales > Solirubrobacteraceae > Palsa-744. The sequence continues at coordinate 3,094,037 of OY969799.1, read as the reverse complement.
CGATCTCGTCGCGGAAGCGCTCGAGCACGAGCGTGCGCTCGCTCGGCAGCACCCGCGTCGCCTGCTGCTGCTCGACGAGGTAGGCGAGCAGGTTCTGCGCCGCGCGGCGGTCGAGGTCGTGCTCGGCCTCCAGTGTCCGGGCGTCCTGATCGACCGCCCACCGCGAGAAGGCGCCGATCGCCGCGCCGAGCTCCTTCGGACGACCGACCGAGTCGCCCTTCCAGAACGGCACGGCACCCGGCGCGCCGGGGGCCGGAGTGACGATCACGCGGTCGCGGGTGATCTCCTCGATCCGCCACGTCGAGGCGCCGAGCAGGAACACCTGGCCGGGACGGGCCTCGTAGACCATCTCCTCGTCCAGCTCGCCGACACGGCGCCCGTCGGGGAGCGTGACGGCGTAGAGACCGCGATCCGGGATCGTCCCCGCGTTCGCGATCGCGAGCTGGCGCGAGCCCTTGCGCGCCCTGATCACGTCCGCCGAGGCGATCCCACACGATCCGCGCGCGCAGCTCGCCGAACTCCCGCGAGGGGTAGCGGCCGTCGAGCATGTCGAGCACGTTCTCGAGAAGCTCGCGCGAGAGCTCCGAGTAGGAGAGGGTGCGCCGCACGAGCGCGTGCAGCGCATCGACCGCGATGCCGTCGTCGCCCGCGGAGACGGCGATCGCGACGACCTGCTGCGCGAGCACGTCGAGCGCGTTTCGCGGCACGACGGTCGGCTCGATCGCGCCTTCGCGCATGCGCCTGGCGACGACCGCGCACTCGAGCAGGTCGCCGCGGAACTTGGGGAAGATCCGCCCGCGGCTGACCTCGCCCACGCCATGCCCCGCGCGTCCGATCCGCTGCAGCCCGCGGGCGACCGACTTCGGCGACTCGATCTGCAGCACGAGGTCGACCGCCCCCATGTCGATCCCCAGCTCCAGCGAGGAGGTCGCGACCAGGCACGGCAGCGCCGCCGGACTTGAGCAGCTCCTCGACCTTCGTGCGCTCCTCGCGAGCGAGCGAGCCGTGGTGGGCCCGCGCCAGCTCGACCGGCTGGACGCCCTCGGGCAGGTTGCCGTTCTCGTCCTCGAGCTCCCTGTTCGCGAGCTCGTTGAGGCGCAGCGCGATCCGCTCGGCTGAGCGGCGGTTGTTGACGAACACGATCGTCGAGGTGTGCTCCTTCACGAGCTTCAGCACCTCGGGGTAGATCGCCGGCCAGATCGACGCGCGCGTGGCCTCCGAGCCTTGGATCGGGTTGAGAGGGTCGGCGTTCGGGTTGGAGTCGCCGCCGCCGGGCTCCGTCATCGACTCGACGGGCACCTCGATGCGCAGGTCGAGCGGCTTGCGAGCACCCGCGTCGACGATCGTCGACCTCCCGCCCGGGGCCGGCCAGGAAGCGCCCGATCTCCTCGAGCGGGTTCTGGGTGGCGCTCAGGCCGATGCGCTGAAAGGCGTCCTCCTCGGGCCCGATCGTCTCGTCGGAGGCCCGGACGAGCGCCTCGAGCCGCTCCAGCGTCAGCGCCAGGTGCGAGCCACGCTTGGTGCCCGCCACGGCGTGGATCTCGTCGACGATCACCGTCTCGACGCCGGTGAGCATCTCCCGCGCCTGCGAGGTGAGGATCAGGTACAGCGACTCGGGGGTCGTGACGAGGATGTCCGGCGGGTTGCGGGCCATCGCCGCGCGCTCCTTCTGCGGCGTGTCGCCGGTGCGGATCGCGACCGTCACGTGCTCGGCGCCGATCCCGCGGATCGGCGCACGCAGGTTGCGCTCGATGTCGTAGGCGAGCGCCTTCAGCGGGCTGATGTAGAGAATCCGCGTGCCGGTGTGCTCCGGCGGCTCGGCGGGCGGGCTCGGCTCGGCCGCGGTCAGCCGGTCGAGCGCCCACAGGAACGCGGCGAGCGTCTTGCCGGACCCCGTCGGAGCCGACAGCAGCACGTGCCCGCCGGCCGCGATCGCGGGCCATGCCTGCCGCTGCGCGGGCGTCGGCGCCTCGAAAGCGCTGTCGAGCCAGGACTGGACGGAGGGCTTGAAGACCGAGGCCATGCGCTCACTCTAGGAGCGGCGGCCCGCGCCCGTCCGCGGGGTGAGCGATCGGGGCCGGCGCTCAGCCGCCGAGCGCGCGGCCGTACTGGCGCTCGTAGTAGGCGCGATACTCCCCGGAGCGGATCGGCCCCCACCACCACTCGTTCTCGCGGTACCAGGCGACGGTCTCGGCCAGCCCATGCTCGAAGCGCACGCGCGGCTCCCAGCCGAGCGCACGCACCTTCTCGGAGGACAGCGAGTAGCGGCGGTCGTGCCCGGGGCGGTCGGCGACGTGCTCGATCAGCGACTCCGGCGCCCCGGTCAGCTCGATGATGCTGCGGACCACCGCCATGTTCGCCTCCTCATCGGGGCCGCCGGCGTTGTAGACCTCACCCGGGCACGCCGTGCTCGAGCACGTGACCGATCGCGCGCGCGAAGTCCGTCGAGTGGATCCAGTTGCGGACCTGCATGCCGTCGCCGTAGACCGGCAGCGGGTCGCCGTGCAGCGCGTTCAGCACCATCAGCGGGATCAGCTTCTCCGGGTACTGGTAGGGGCCGTAGTTGTTCGAGCCGCGGCAGATCGCGACCGGCAGCCCGTAGGTGTGGAAGTAGCTCTGCGCGAGCAGGTCGGCGGCGGCCTTGGTCGCCGAGTACGGCGAGGACGGGCGCAGCGGGCTCTGCTCGGTGAAGGTCCCGACGTCGATCGAGCCGTAGACCTCGTCGGTCGAGACCTGCACGTAGCGCAGGGCGCGCTCGCGGGCCGCCTCGAGCAGCACGTAGGTGCCGACCGCGTGCGTCTGCACGAAAGCGTCGGGCTCGGCGATCGAGCGGTCGACGTGCGTCTCGGCGGCGAAGTTGACGATCGCCTCCGCGCCGCCCGCCTCGATCGCCTCCGCGACCGCCTGCGGGTCCTCGATGCCGCCGCGCGCGAAGCGGTAGCCGCTCCTCGGCCGCGAGGTCCGCGAGGTTCTCCTCGCGCCCCGCGTAGGTGAGCTTGTCGAGCACCGTCACGTCGTCCCCGTGCTCGCGCAGCCGCTGGCGCACGAAGGTCGAGCCGATGAAGCCGGCTCCGCCGCAGACCAGCAGTCTCATCCCCTGATCATCCCAGCCCGTGACGCGAGGTAACCCGCCAGCCCGTCCTGCCACGGCGGCAGCGGGATCACGTCCTCGCGCCCGGACTCGAGCGCCGACCAGGCCGGGCGCGGCGCGGGCCGCGCGAACTGCTCGCTGCTCACCGGCTCCACGCGGCAGTCGATCTCGGCCTGGCGGAAGATCTCCTCGGCGAAGCCGTGCCAGGAGACGTGCCCGCCGCCGCCGAGGTGGACGAGCCCGCGGACGCCGCGCTCGAGCAGGCCGAGCAGGGCGGGCGCGAGGTGGCCGGACCACGTCGGCGAGCCGACCTGGTCGGTCACGACCTGCACCGCGTCGCGTTCGGCGGCGAGCGCGCAGCATCGTCGCGGCGAAGCTCCTGCCGTCGACCCCGTACAGCCAGGCCGTGCGGACGACGGTGTGGCGCGAGGAGGCGCTCGAGCACCTGCTGCTCGCCTTCGAGCTTGGTCGCGCCGTAGACCGACCGCGGCCCCGTCGGATCGCTCTCGACGTACGCGCGTGGCCGGCCGTCGGGACCGGCGGGGGCGCGGCCGTCGAACACGTAGTCGGTCGAGACGTGCAGCAGCGCGACGCCGGCGGCCGCGGCGGCGCGAGCGAGGATGCCGGCCCCGTCCGCGTTCGACCGCCCGCGCGGCGTCGGGATCGGACTCGGCGCCGTCGACGTCGGTCCAGGCCGCGCAGTTGACGAGCGCGTCGAGCCCGCGGCCCTGCTCGCGCTCCACCATGGCGCGCACGGCGGCCTCGTCTGCGATGTCGAGATCGCCGCGCTCGAGCAGCGCGAGCTCGAAGCCCGCGCGCTCGCCGGCGCGCGCGACGTCGTGGGCGAGCATGCCGCCCGCTCCCGTTACGAGCAGCCTCACAGGATCGAGATGTCGGAGTTGTCGCCGACCATGAAGCGGTACGCGCGCGGCTGGCGCTCGCCGCGGCGGACCGTGACGTTGCGCCCGAGCAGCGAGGACTCCATGCGCCCGTCCAGCCCGGAGACCCGTGCAGCCGGCGAGCAGGATCGAGTGCTCCACCTCGGCGTCGCTGATCTCGCAGCCCGCGCCGATCGCCGTGTAGGGCCCGATGTAGCAGTCCTTCAGCGTGGCGCCGGCGCCGATCACCGCAGGTCCCCGGACGCGCGTGCGCTCGAGCCGAGCGCCGGCCTCGACGACGACGCGCCCGTCGAGGTGGGAGTCGAGCAGCTCGCCGTCGACGCGCCCGACGAGGTTGTCGAGGATCAGGCGGTTGGCCTCGAGCATGTCCTCGAGCCTGCCGGTGTCCTTCCACCACCCGCGCACGATGTGCGGCTCGACCCGCCGGCCGGAGTCGACGAGGTGCTGGATCGCGTCCGTGATCTCGAGCTCGCCACGCGCCGAGGGAGAGATCGCGCGCGCCGCGTCGTGGATGCCGGCGGTGAACATGTAGACGCCGACCAGCGCGAGGTCGCTCGCGGGCTCGCTCGGCTTCTCGACGAGCCTGCGCACCCGTCCCGGGGAGGAGCTCCCCGGCTCCGCGTCGAGCTCCGCGACCCCGTAGTTCTGCGGGTCGGGCACCGGCGTGAGCAGGATCAGCGCGTCCGGCTCGTGCTCGCGGAAGGCCGCGACGAGATCGGAGATCCCGCCCTGCAGCAGGTTGTCCCCCAGGTACATGACGAACGGGTCTGCGCCGAGGAACTCCTCGGCGGTCAGCACCGCGTGCGCCAGCCCCAGCGGCTCGTCCTGGAGCACGTAGGTGACGCGCACCCCGAAGCGCGAGCCGTCGCCGGCCGCGGCTTCGATCTCGCCGCCTGTCTCGGGGGCGATGATGATCCCGACATCCTCGATGCCGGCTTCGGCCATCGCCTCGATCCCGTAGAACAGCACGGGCTTGTTGGCGACCGGCACGAGCTGCTTCGCGCTGGTGTGCGTGATCGGCCGCAGCCGCGTTCCCTTCCCCCCGGAGAGGATCAGACCCTTCAGCCGCTCCATGTGCACCGGAACCCTAGCGATCCAACCTTTGCCGGCGGCCAGCGTTGCTTGGAGGCGGCTGAGAACTGGAAAGTACGAGCCTGTTTTGGCCGATCAGCCGATATTTCCAACTATGATCCCGATTCCGTCGACCCCACCAGAGACGTAGGGTCTGAACCCGTCGAACCGTGGAGGGTCTGCATATGCCGCGAACGAAAGCCGCCCCAGCCAAGCGAACCGAGCAGGAACCCGCTTGGTCGATTCCCAGCCTTCGGGAACCGCGCTACTCGCAGTCGCTCGAGCGCGGGCTGGCGATTCTGGGCTGCTTCACACCGGACCGCCCGGTGCTCGGCATCGCTGACATCGCCGACGATCTCGGCATGAGCCGTTCCACGACCCACCGCTACGTGATCACGCTGGTCGCGCTCGGCTACCTCGAGCAGGGCGCCTCTCGCAAGTACCGCCTGGGACTCCGCGTCACCGACCTCGGCATGTCGGCGCTCAACTCGACGGGCCTGCGCGAGCACGCGCGACCGTACCTGGAAGAGCTGCGCCAGCGCACCTCCTACACCACCAGCCTCGGGGTGCTCGACGGCAGCGAGGTGCTCTACGTCGACCGCGCGCGCAGCTTCCGCCGCGGCCAGAGCCAGGTCGATCTCGGGCTGCAGGCCGGCTCGCGGCTACCGGCCTACTGCACCTCGGTCGGCAAGCTGCTGCTCGCGTTCCTGCCCGAGTCCCAGCAGCGGGAGCTGCTCGCCGAGATCAAGCCGAGCAAGCAGGGTCCCCACACGATCACCTCCAAGAAGGCGCTGCGTGGCGAGCTCGAGAAGGTGCGGGAAGCGAGCTTCGCGGTCAACGACGAAGAGCTCGCGGCAGGGCTCTACGCGATCGCGGCGCCCGTCCGCAACGAGAGCCGCGACGTCGTCGCCGCGGTCAACCTCGCCGCCCCGAGCTCGATGATCGCCCTGGAGGAGCTGACCGACGCGCTCGGCCCGCACCTGGTTTCGACCGCCGATCGCATCTCCGCGCGCCTCGGCTACCGGCGCGACGACGAGCGCTCCTAACAACTAGCCTTGCGGCCCGTGCGCCGCCTGCTCGCCCTCACCTGTGCCGCGCTTTGCCCCTTGGTGCTCGCGGCATGCGGCACAACGACCTCGACCGCCGGCTTCAAAGGCACCGAGCACGACGTGGCGCAGACGATCGCAAACCTGCAGGGCGACATCACCGCGGGCGAACAGAAGAAGATCTGCCAGAACGACCTCGCCGCCGGAGTCGTCGAGCGGCTCGGCGGCCTGGCCGGCTGCGAAAAGGCGATCAAAGAACAGCTCCCGGAGATCGACAACACCGAACTGGAAGTCAAGTCGGTGAAGCTCGAAGGCTCGAAGGCGACAGCCGTCGTCGAGAGCGTGCACGCCGGCAAGAAACGCCTCACCAACGTCACGCTCGCCGAGGAAGCCGGCACGTGGAAGATCGTCTCCGTGAAGTGACGAGCCTGCGGGGCGCCGGCGGTCAGTAGACGCCGCCGAGCTTGCGGTGGTCCCAGGAGGCCCGGCGCAGCTCGCGGAACTCGAGCGCGACGCGCTTCGCCGCCTGGCGGTCGACCATCTCCACCACCTCCGCCGCGAGCCGCTCGACCGCAGGGGCGCCGCGGGGAGCGGCGTAGCGGGTGAAGATCTCCCGGCCGAGTGCGGCAACCACGTCGAGCTCACGATGGATCGCCGTCTCGCACTCGATCATCACTCCTCGCAGCTCCTGGTAGAGCTCGCCCGCCTCGACCTGCAGCGTCGCCCGCGGGTCGCGCTCGATGTTGCGGACCTTCTGCGATGCGCCGTACGTCCACGCCCACAGCCGCGGCCCGGGCTGCCCCGGCTCCGGGTCGCGCAGCACGTACCACAGCGGCATCAGGTGCGGCCAGCCGCGCGGCCCGCGGGTCGCGCAGGTGACCGTGCGCTCCTCGGCGAGGAACGCCGCCGCCTCCTGCGTGCTCATCTTGATCTGCTCGCGACGGCTCAACGCATGACCCCTTTCCGATCGTCGCGGGGATTATCGGGCGCCGCCCACCTGCGGCGTCTGCACGCCGCGGGGACCTCAGAGACCCCGGCCGCATTCACAGCGAAGTCCCGGAGATCGGAACTACGCCGAGCGGCGGGGGCACAGCTCCGGGAGGGCCGCGCTCGCCGGCGTCGCCTAGACGCCGGCCGGGGAGGCCGCGGCCTCGCGCAGCCTGCCCACGGCGCCGAGTACCGCCTCACGTGCGTCCTCCGGCTCGAGCACCGCCGCGTCACCCGCTTCGCGCAGGATCTCCCGTACCAGCCAGTCGACCCCGGCGAAGCTGAGCTCGACGATCACCGAGCCGTCGGTGCGCTCCTCGACGACCCGGCGCGCCTCGCGCGCCCACCGCGCCCGCTCCGGCGAGACCCACACGCGGGCGGCGCGCGAGGCCTCGACCTCGCCCGTGCGCAGCCAGCCGTCGACCTCCGCCGCCGGGTCGACCTCCGGCCGCGGCGTGAAGCGCTCGTCGCTGACCTTCGCGCTCCTGACGCGGTCCAGGCGGAAATGGCGCACGCCGCCCCGCTCGGGATCGAAGCAGGCCACGTACCAACCCTCTCGCCCGTTCGTCAAGGCGTATGGCTCGACCTTGCGCGCTGAGATCTCGTCCTCGTTCTCCTTGAAGTAGTCGAGCTCGATCAGGCGCCGCGACGTGATCGCCTTGGAGATCGTGCGCGCGACGTCGGAGTCGTCGCCGGCGGCATGGGCGACCTGCAGCCCCTGCTCCATCGGGTCCTCGCCGAGCGCGGCGACGATCTTCTCGCGCGCCGATGCGAGCGACCCCTCCGGGATGTGCTCGCCGATCAGGTCGATCGCGGCGACCAGCGCCTTTGCCTCCACGGGCAGCAGGCGAGCGGGACGGTCGAAGTTGTCGCTGTAGGGCTCGGGGTCGACCTCGATCTCGCCGGCCTCCTCGTCGATCTCGGCATACAGGACGTAGGAGCCCCCGCCGAAGTTGACGACGTTGAGCACGCTGAGGTCCTCGCGCAGCTCCTCCTCGCTGATCTGCAGCCGGTCGCGTATCTCCGCGATCGGGATGCGCTCGCCGCGGCGGCCGGTCTGGATCAGGATGCTCGCCAGCGTCACCAGGCGCGCGAAGCGCTCGGGCCGGATCGCCGCGTCGGCGCGCCCCTCCTCGTCCCCCTTGCGGGGGCGTCGGGCGGGCTCCTCGTCCTCGTGCTGGCGCGCGCGGCGGCGCCGCGAGGCGGGCGGACCATCCTCGTGCAGGCGGCGCAGCCGCTCGAGGCGCGCACAGAGCTCAGCTGCCAGCTCCGGCGGCCCCAGCAGGCGCGCGTTCGCGCCGAGGCCGAGCACCCAGGAGATCAGGCTGCGCGGGCTCGAGTAGCCGGTGATGAACAGCAGGTCCCCCGGCTCGACTGCGGTGCCGGGCTCGATCGCCTCGTCCTCGTCGAGCTCGCTCGGCTCGACGATCCGCCCGTAGCGCCCGAAGTGGCGTTCGATCTGCCACGCGATCCGCTCGGAGATCGAGGATCCGCGCCTCGCCCTGCTCGTCGCCGAGCTGCCAGTCGGCGCGGTTGGCGTACGCGCGGGGGTCGAAGTCGGCGGGCCGGTGGAAGTCGTGCTCGGCCTTGGTCGCGTAGGAGACCTTGCCGCGGATCCGCGAGAGGCGGAACACGCGGATCGCGCTCGCGCTCGTGCGAGTAGCCGAGCAGGTAGAACTGGCCGCCCTGGAACAGCAGGTGATAGGGGTCGACCTTGCGCGCCGAGACCTCGTCGCGGCCCATCGTGTAGTACTCGAACACGATCGTCTTGTTGCGGAAGATCGCCGTCTCGACCTTCGCCAGCCGGGCGGAAAGCTCGTGGCCCCCGGCCGAGGCGGTGATGCCGAGCGCGACCGAGCGCTGCTCGGGACCGCGCAGCGGGCTCGGACGGCCCCAGGTGATCTGCTGCAGCGCGAGGCGCAGCGGCTCGGCGTAGGCGAATTCGCCGTCGAGCAGGCTCAGCGAGGTCTGCAGCGCGGCGAGCTCCTTGTCCGTGAAGGCGATCGCGGGCAGGTGGAAGTTCTCCGGGCGCAGCGAGTAGTTCTCCTGCTCGGCGGCGCCGTCCGCGGGGCGCTCGACCGTCAGCTGGATGCGCAGCGACTCGAGCTCCGAGCGGTCCGCGTAGAAGCGCCGCGCGAACGCGTCCTCGTTCATGCCGCTGTAGCCCTCGACGTCTCGCCGGATCTCCAGCGCCGTGACCGGCCGGCGCTCGGCCATCAGGTAGGAGATCAGCGAGAGCTGGCGGATCAGCTTCTCGGTGTCCTTTGCCATCGGCCCCCAAAGATAGAAGCCGCGGGGGAGACGGGTGCCCCGCCGCGGTGACGGCGGGCCGCTATTTGCGGCGTTTCAGGCGGCGCGTCGCGCCGGAGCAGCTTCGGGCGCCGCTTCCGAGCCCGCTGGCGCGAAGAACGCCCCGCCCCCGATCGCCCGGTCGAACGGCGACCAGCGGCTGCCGGGCGCCAGCTCCTTCTCGAGGCGGTCGAAGCTGCCGAGCCGGCCACCGAGGTTGTCGATCATGTGCACGAGCGTCGCCTCGCGCGTGCACGGCACGACCGGGCTGCCGTGCTCGAGCGAGCCGTGATGGGAGAGGATGATGTGCCCGACGGCCTGGGCGAGATCCTCGGGGAACCCCTCGATCTGCTCGATCGTGCGGCGAATCAGGTAGTAGCCGAGCGCGATCTCGCCGTGCAGCCGGCCCGCGTCGGTGAGGTCGATCGCCCCGCGCCCCTCGGCGTATGCCTCGAGCTTGCCGATGTCGTGCAGCAGCGCCCCGGTCACCGCGACGTCGCGATCGACGCCGGGGAACGTCGCGCTGATCGCGCTCGACCGCCTGCGCAACGCCGAGGCAGTGCTCGAGCAGGCCGTGGCGGTAGGCCTGGTGGTAGTGCTTGGCCGCCGGGGCCTCGCGGTAGCGCGGCCACCAGCGGCGAGCGGGGGCCGAGCATGCGCTCCAGCAGCTCGCGGAGGTGAGGCTGCTGGACGGTCGCGACGAGATCGCGGATCTCGGCCTCCATCTGCACGACGGGCCGGGCCGGGCCGTCGTCGAGATCCTCGCGGGAGTAGCTGCCGGGAGCCGCCACCGCGAGGCGGCGCAGGTTGATCTGAGGCCCGAAGCGCGGGTGCACGACGTAGCGCCCGTCGACGGCGACGACGGTCGCCGGCCACGGCGATCTCCGTGAGCGCCTCGAGCTCCTCCCAGACCATGCACGGCACCGAGCCGGTGCGGTCGCCCAGCAGTCAGGCGCAGGTACTCGCCGCCGTCCCGGCGGGCGCGGCGCTCCGCCTCCTTGACGAGCATCGCCTGGTCGAGTCGGCACCGTCTGTCAGCTCGTTCAGCAGCACGAACTTGAAGTTAGAGACGGCGGCGGACGGCGCTCGCGGGCCCCGGTGTCCGCCGCGAGGCGCGCGCCGGCGGACGGCGCTCGCGGCGCCGGGATGTGCCGCGAGGCGGCGCACGGCGGACGGCGCTCGCGGCGCCGGGGTGTGCCGCGAGGCGGCGCGGCGGCGCGTAGTATTGACAGCGTGCGAAGGGTTGCGAGCATGATCGCGGCAGGCCTTGCAGCGTGCGCGCTGTCCTGCGTCGAGGCCGGTGCGGCCGGCGCCCACTGGCGGCCGCCCGCCCGCCCCGACCTTCTACTGGCAGCTCCAGGGCAAGGTGAGGACGACCGTTCCCGCCGCGGTGTACGACGTCGACGGCTTCGAAACCGGCGCCGAAGAAGTGGCGGCCCTGCACGCGCACGGCAAGCACGTCGTCTGCTACATCGACGTGGGCACGGCCGAGAACTTCCGCCCGGACTACCACGAGTTCCCGAACTCGGTGCTCGGCCGCAGCAACGGCTGGCCCGGGGAGCGCTGGCTCGACATCCGCCAGCTCTCGGTGCTCGAGCCGATCATGGCGGCGCGGCTGCGGATGTGCGAGGAAAAGGGCTTCGACGCGCTGGAGCCCGACAACATCGAAGCGTTCTCGAACAAGAGCGGCTTCCCGATCACCGCCGCCGAGCAGCTCACCTACAACGAGTGGGTCGCCGAAGAGGCCCATTCGCTGGGGCTGGCCGTGCTCCAGAAGAACGACGGCGAACAGGCCGCAGAACTGGAGCCCTACTTCGACGGCGTCGCTCACCGAGCAGTGCAACCAGTACCAGGAATGCTCGGACTTCGCGCCCTATCTCGCCGCCGGCAAGCCGGTGATCAACGCGGAGTACAAGCTGAAGACGGCGAGGTTCTGCGCTGCGGACGAAGCCGCCGGCATCGTCGGCGCCCGCTTCAACCTGGCGCTCAACGGCAAGCGCTTCGAACCCTGCTGGTGAGCCGCGGCTAGTCGTGCTGCGCCGCTCGCGGCGAGGCCTCCCAGAAGTCGTCGATCTTCGTCGAGTCCGAGCCGCCCTCGCGCCGTGAGACAGCCCAGATCTCGACCGGCTCGTCGCCCTCGTTGCGATGTGAGCGGGCCGTCTGCGGCGCGACCCTGACAGCCGCCGGCGCCCGCACCTGGCGCACCTCCTCGCCGAAGCGCATCGTCAGCGTCCCGCGAGTGAGGAGATAGAGCTCCTCGATCTCGCTCGTGGTAGTGGCCGGTGCCCTGCTCGAAGTCGGTGTGGGGCGGGATGCGCAGCAGCGTCACCGCGAGCTGCTCGCACCCCAGCGCATCGCTCAGGCGCCGGAACTCGCCGGGCACATCGGAGCCGTCGTAGGGGTTCTCCACCTGCTCGGGGTCGACGATCGAAAAGTCGGACATGGCCGAGGACTACCCGTGTGGGCCGCCGCCACTCCTCGCCTTCGGCCGTTCACTGTCTCCGACTGCGGGTCTTCGCGGTCCGCGCTCCGCCCCGCGGGGTCCGCGTTCAGCGAGCGGCCAGCAGGCCCGCGAGCCGCTCGGCGGCGAGCCCCAGCATCGCGCCCGCGTCGTCGCCGTGGCGCCGAGCCGATGTGCGGCAGCAGCACCGCCCGCGGCGCCGCCAGCAGCTCGGGCTTGAGCAGCGGCTCGTGCTCGTAGACGTCGAGTCCCGGCGGCGAGCAGTTCACCGCGCTCGAGCGCGCCGGCCAGCGCGTATTCGTCGACGACCGCGCCCCGCGCGGTGTTGACGAGCACGCCGTCGGGGCCGATCAGGCCGATCCGCCGCGCGTCGATCAGCCCGCGGGTGGCTGCCGTCAGGGGCACGTGCAGCGAGACGATCTCGCTCTCCGCCAGCAGCTCGTCGAGATCCCCGCGCCAGCCCGGCTCGCCGCGTCGGCGTGCGCGCGTGGTGGCAGCACGTCATGCGAAGCCCGCCGCGCGGCGGGCCACGGCCCGGGCGATGCGCCCGTAGCCGACGAGACCCAGGCGCGCGCCGTGGACGTCCCGTCCGAGCGTGTCGATGAAGCCCCACCCCTCCCAGCGTCCGCCCCGCAGGCGCGCCTCGGCCTCGCTCGTCAGCCGGGATGCGCGTCGAGGATCAGCGCGAACGCGAGATCGGCGGTCGTCTCGACCAGCGCCTCGCCGGCGCTCAGCACGGCGATGCCCCGCGCGGCGGCGGCGTCGAGGTCGATCGCGTCGGTCCCGGCCCCCGCCACCGCGATCGCCTCCAGCGCGTGGCATCGCGCGAGCTCCGCCGCGTCCACCCGCACCGTCGGGGCGCACAGCAGCGCGTGCGCCTCGGCGTCGTCGCCCGGCTCCCCGGCGATGAGCTCGTGCCCGGCCAGCGGCGCGAGGCTCTGCTCGATCGATCGGCGTCGCGATCAGGACCCGGGCCATCGGGCCAAGCTAGCGGGCGGCGCCGCGCGGCTGCGGCGGGTGCGGCACCCGCGCCGGCGACAGCGCCGCTACGGCTCCAGCCGGTGCGGCCCGCGGTACAGGAACGTGACCTCGCGCACGTTCTCCTGGGCGAGCATCATCATCAGCAGGCGCGTCAGCCCGAAGCCGAAGCCGCCGTGCGGCGGCGCGCCGTAGCGGAAGAAGTCGAGGTAGTACTGGATCGCCATCGACCTCGACGCCGCGCTCCTCGGCCTGCGCGCGCAGCCGCTCGTAGCGGTGCTCGCGCTGGGCGCCGGTCGTCAGCTCGATGCCCCGCCAGAGCAGGTCGAAGCTCTTCGTGAGCGCCGGGTCGTCGCTCGTGGCGCATGTGGTAGAAGGCCCGCACCGAGGCCGGGTAGTCGGTCACGAAGCAGAACTCGTGGCCGTGGCGCTCGGCGATCAGCGCCGACAGCGCCCGCTCGCTCGGCGGGTCGAGATCGTGGCCGGCGCCGGGCACGTCGTGTCCGGCGTCGGCGAGCATCTGCTTGGCCTCGGCGAGCGTGACCCGCGGGAACGGCACGCTCGGCACGACGCACCTCGGCGCCGAACGTCTCGCGGATCTGCTCGCCGTGGCTCTCGGCGACGGCCGCGAGCACCCGCGCCAGCCAGCGCTCCTCGACCGCCATCACGTCCTCGTGCGAATCGATCCAGGACAGCTCCATGTCGACGCTCGTGAACTCGGTGTCGTGGCGCGAGGTGAACGAAGGGTTGGCGCGGAACACCGGCCCGATCTCGAAGACCTTGCCGAAGCCGGCCGCCATCGCCATCTGCTTGTAGAACTGCGGCGACTGCGCGAGGTAGGCGTCGGTGCTCGAAGTAGTCGACGTGGAACAGCTCGGCGCCGGACTCGCTCGCCGAGCCCATCAGCTTCGGCGAGTGCAGCTCGATGAAGCCCTCCTCGCGCCAGAACTCGCGCATCGCCTGCTCGACGCGGGTCTGCACCTCGAAGATCAGTTTGCGGTCGGGCCGGCGCAGGTCGAGGTAGCGCCAGTCGATCCGCTTGTCGAGCGCCGAGTCGGGCGCGATCGGCAGCTCCGGCTCGGCGAGCGAGTCGACCTGCACCGACTCGATCTGCAGCTCGAGGCCGCCGAGCTTCACACGCTCGTCGCCGACGACCGTGCCGGTCACGGTCACGGCCGACTCGGCGGTCAGGGCGGAGATCGACTCGTTCAGCTCGCTCGGCGGGCTCGTCCTTGCGCAGCACCGCCTGCGCGAGGCCGGTTTCGTCGCGCAGGATCACGAACTGCACGCTCTTCTGGTCGCGCAGCGCGTTGACCCAGCCGCGCACCTGCACCTGCTCGTCGAGCCGCCCCGGCAGCTCGGAGATCAGCGTCCTCTCCATGGTCGGCACCCTAGCGAGACGTGGCGCGCAGCCGCGGCTCAGGATTGCGCGGCGTCGGCGAGCCCGACCTCGATCGAGCGCTCATCGCCGGGCTCGGTGTCCAGGCGCGCGATCGCCCCCGCCGCGCGGAGGTCCTCGGCGCCCAGCGCGAGCGCCTCGAGCCGCTCGGCGCCGTCGCGCACGAGCACGCGCTCGACCGGCGCGCGCATCGGGCGCTGCGCCTGGGACTTCGCCTTGCGCACCGCGGCGAGCACCTCGGCGGTGACCTCGAGCGCCAGCTCCTCGCGCCGGGCCGCGCCCGCCGCCTCGGCGCGGAGCTCGTCGGCCTCGGGCCAGGGCGCGCGGTGCACCGAGCCCTCCTGCCACCACGACCACACCTCCTCGCAGACGAACGGCAGGAACGGCGCGAACAGGCGCTGGAACGCCGACAGCGTGATCCGCAGCGCGCGGCTGACCGGCCCGCTCACCTGCGGGGAGGGGTCGTAGCGCCGGCCCTTGACCAGCTCCAGGTAGTTGTCGCAGTACCACCAGAACGCCTCCTCGCTGCGCTGCAGCGCGCGCGCGTAGTCGTAGGCCTCGAAGCTCTGCTCGGCCTCCGCCGCGAGCGCCGCGAGGCGCGCGACCATCGCGCGGTCGAGCGGGTGCGTGAGCTCCGGCGCCTGCGGCGGCAGGTCGGCGAGCGCGAACTTCGATGCGTTCAGCAGCTTCACCGCGAGCTTGCGGCCGACCTTCATCTGCTGCGTCTCGAATGCCGTGTCGGCCCCGGGCCGCCCGCTCGCAGCCCAGTAGCGGACCGCGTCGGCGCCGTGCTCCTCGACCAGGTGCATCGGCGTCACGACGTTGCCCTTCGACTTCGACATCTTCTTGCGGTCGGGGTCGAGCACCCAGCCGGAGATCGCGGCGTTCGCCCACGGCAGCCGGCCCTCGTCGAGCTCCGAGCGCAGCACGGTCGTGAACAGCCAGGTGCGGATGATGTCGTGTGCCTGCGGGCGCACGTCCATCGGGAAGACCTTCTCGTAGAGCTCGGGCTCCGCGCCCCGCGCGCCCGGCGATCTGCGGTGTCAGCGAGGACGTCGCCCAGGTGTCCATCACGTCCGGGTCGCCGACGAAGCCGCCCGGCACCCCTCGCTGCTCGGCGCTGTAACCGGGCGGCACGTCGGTCGAGGGGTCGACCGGCAGCTGCTCCTCGCCCGCGGCGATCGGCGCGGAGTGGTCGACCGCGCCGCTCTCGTCGAGCGGGTACCAGACCGGGAACGGCACGCCGAAGAAGCGCTGCCGGCTCACGCACCAGTCGCCGTTGAGCCCGTTCACCCAGTCCTCGAAGCGCGCCCGCATGTAGGGCGGGTGCCAGCGCAGCTCCCGTCCCGCCTCGAGCAGCTTCTCGCGGTGCTCGATCGTGCGGATGAACCACTGGCGGCTGGTGATGATCTCGACCGGCCGGTCGGCCCTTCTCGTAGAACTTCACCGCGTGCTCGATCGGGCGTGGCTCGCCGATCAGCTCGCCCGACTCGGCGAGCAGCTCGACGATCCGTCTTGCGCGCCTGGTTGACGGTCCGCCCCGCCAGCTCGTCGTAGCTCGCACGGGCGCGCTCGACGTCGTCGGACTCCCAGCCCGGCGCGCCCCACGGGCACGTCGGCCAGACGCCCGTCGGGAGCGAGCACCGCCCGCACCGGCAACCCCAGCTCGCGCCACCAGGTGACGTCGGTGAGGTCGCCGAACGTGCAGACCATCACCAGCCCCGTGCCCTTGTCGCGCTCGACCAGCGGGTGGCTCAGCACCGGCACCCGCGTCCCGAACAGCGGCGTCCGCGCGTCGCCGCCGACGATCGCGCGCGTGGCGCTCGTCGTCGGGGTGCGCGAGCAGCGCCACGCACGCCGGGATCAGCTCCGGGCGCGTCGTCTCGATCAGCGCCTCGGGCCGGTCGGGTCCTTCGCCGCCGAAGCGCACGCGGTGCATCGCCCCCGGGCGCTCGCGGTCCTCGAGCTCGGCCTGCGCGACCGCCGTCTGGAAGTCGACGTCCCACAGCGTCGGCGCCTCGAGCTGGTAGGCGACTCCGCGGGCGAGCAGACCGAGGAACGAGCGCTGCGAGATCTCCTGCGCGAGCGGCCCGATCGTCGTGTAGGTCATCGACCAGTCGACCGACAGGCCGAGCGTGCGCCACAGCTCTTCGAACGCGCGCTCGTCGCTCTCGGTGAGGCGCAGGCAGAGCTCGACGAAGTTCGGGCGCGAGATCGAGACGGGCTCCTTCTCGGAGGGCTCGGCGGGCGGCTCGAAGCTCGGGTCGTAGGGCACCGAGGGATCGCAGCGCACGCCGAAGTGGTTCTGCACGCGGCGCTCCGTCGGCAGCCCGTTGTCGTCCCAGCCCATCGGGTAGAAGACCTCGCGGCCCTGCATGCGCATGTAGCGGGCGACCGCGTCCGTGTGCGTGTAGGAGAAGACGTGCCCGACGTGCAGCGAGCCGCTGACGGTCGGCGGCGGCGTGTCGATCGAGAAGATCCGCTCGCGCGGCGCCGCGCGGTCGAAGGCGTAGGTGCCCTCGCGCTCCCAGGCCTCGCTCCACTTCTGCTCGAGGCCCTCCAGCGTCGGGCGCTCGGGCACCTCGATCGCCTTTGTCGTTCCGGTCGGGGACAAGGACGTGATCGTAGCCGCGAAGGGCAGTGCTCGGTCCGTTCGCAGACCGAGCAGGGGCGGTTCTCAGCGAACCTCCCAAAATCCCCACAAAAACAAGTTGCATTTGCAGCGTTGCCGTAGTTAGGATCGCCCATCGTCTGAGGGAGCCTCGATCTTGGAGGGATCGATGGGCAGGAAGGCATGGCGTTGAAGGCTACGGGTGGGAAGCTCGCCGCTGTGGTCGTTGTGGTCGCAGCGGTCGGGGTGCTGATCGGCCTCTACGTGTCGATCTGGGCGACGGCGCTGCCGCAGACGGTGCAGGCCACGCCCGCCGAGCGCCGGCGCGGCCCAACCGAGCAGCAACCTCGTGCTGCAGACCGACGCCGCGGTCGGACCGAGCGAGAGCCCCTCGCACCCCGACTGGGTCGGCTACCTCGTGCTCTCGCACGGGAAGTGGATCCGCAGCACCGTCTACCGCGTGCCGGCGCACTCGCTCGTGCACGTCAAGGTCTACCAGTTCGACGGCGACTCGGGCCTGCGCAACCCGTTCCTGGCGAAGGTCCAGGGCACGGACGGCCGGACCGAGACGGTCGACGGCAAGCCGCTCAACCACATCGAAGCCGAAGAAGCGTCGCACACGTTCGTGATTCCCGCGCTCGGCGTCTTCGCGCCGCTGCCGGGCGTGCCCGAAGAAGCCAAGAACCAGTGCGAATACGGGCCCTGCGACCCGGCCACGATGGCGCACCGCACGGTCGAATTCACCTTCCGCACCGGGAAGCCCGGCCGCTACCGCTGGCAGTGCTTCGTGCCGTGCGCGGCGGGCACGTACTTCAACTTCGGCGGCCCGATGCAGACGGTCGGCTACATGGACGGGTTCATCGATGTCGTCTAGCGCCCCGCCGGCAGAGCCGCCCCGCGAGGCCGGACGCAACCACCTCAAGCGCTTCCTGGTGATCTGGCTCGTCGCGTCGGTCGTGGCGATGCCGCTCGTCGCGCTCCTGCTCGGGCCGATCCTGCCACCCGGCAAAGGCAGCGACGCGGCCTCCGGCCAGGTCACCGACAACACCGTGCTGCTGACGATGGCCACGCCGGTGCTGCTGCTGGTCCTGATCTACCTGGCCTACGCGCTCGTGTACTTCCGCGCCGGCGCCGACGACGAGCGCTGGAAGGGCCCGCCGTGCGCGGACACTCGGGGCTGCAGACGCTGTGGGTCGTGATCACCTCGGTGATGGTGCTCTCGCTCGCCGCCTACGGCACCGTCCGCCTCGAGACGGCCTACGGCGCCGGCGGCGGCAGCGGCCCGAACCCGCTCACCAAGCCGAGCGGCCCGAAGCTGCCGGTGCAGGTGATCGCGCAGCAGTGGTACTTCACCTACCGCTACCCGACCTACGGCGGCGTCGAGACGACCCACCTCGTGCTGCCGGTGAACGAGATGGTCGAATTCCACGTCACCTCGCTCGACGTGATCCACTCGTTCTGGGCCTACCAGCTCGGCGTCAAGGCCGACGCCAACCCGGGCGTCGACAACATCGCGTTCGTGAAGCCGACGAAGATCCAGACGTTCGAAGTCCACTGCGCCGAGCTGTGCGGGCTGTGGCACGGAGCGATGTCCGACCACGGGCACGTCGTCAGCCGCAGCCAGTTCGAAAGCTGGATCGCCGAACAGCAGCGCTTCTTCGCACCCGTCACCAAGCAGCTCCCGCCCTACGCGCGCACGTACAAGCCCGAACCGCTCCGGAGGGGAGAATGAGCACCACCCTCGCCACAGCGGCCAAGCCGTCGACCCATCACGGCTGGCGGCGGCTGATCGGCTTCAACCTCCTGACGGCGGTCATCCTCGGCGTCGGCGGCTACTACTTCGGCTGGTGGATCGGCCACCTCATCACCGAAGGCAAGAGCTTCGAATACACGGCGAAAACCGACGAAAACGACGCAGCGCTGCTGCTCGGCTACTTCTTCGGCGTGATCGGCTTCCTGATCGGGCTCGGCTTCGCCAACTACCCGATCTCGCGGCTGCTCGGCCGGCCCGCGTCGCTGCGCGAGAAAGAGGAACACGGGGTCACCCGCTACTTCGGCCTGTGCACCGACCACAAGGTCGTCGGCATCCAGTACCTGTGCGGGATCGGCCTGTTCTTCTTCGTCGGCGGGGTCAACGCGATGCTGATCCGCACCGAGCTGCTGCATTCCCAGCCGACGTTCGTAGGGCCCGAGCCAGTACATCTCGCTCGTCGGCGAGCACGGCACGATGATGATGGGGATGATGACCTCGGGCATCCTCGGCCCGTTCGCCAACTACCTCGTGCCGCTGATGATCGGCGCGCGCAGGATGGCGTTCCCCCGGATCGAGGCACTGACCTTCTGGCTGCTGATGGCAGCCGGGTTCATCCTCACCTCGACGATCTTCTTCGGCGGCTTCCCCACCGGCTGGACCGGCTACGAGCCGCTCAACGACCAGGCCGTGATGGGGATGGACTCCTACATCTGCTTCTTCGCGCTGGTCGGGATCTCGATGGCGCTGCTCGGGCTGAACATGATCGCGACGATCGTCACGCTGCGCGCGCCGGGGATGACCTGGTCGCGGCTGCCGATCTTCGTGTGGGGAACGTTCGCGACCGCGGTGCTGATGGTGCTCGCCGCGCCGATGCTGGTCGCGACGCTGCTGATGGCGGCGTTCGACCGCACGATCGACACCTCGTTCTTCGTCCCCGGCGGCGGCGGCAGCTCGTTCCTGTTCGAGAACCTGTTCTGGTTCTTCGGGCACCCCGAGGTCTACATCCTCGCGCTGCCCGGCTTCGGGATCGTGCTCGAGCTGCTCCCGGTGTTCACGCGCAAGCCGCTGTGGGGCTACCGGCTGGGCATCTCGGGGATGCTCGGCGTCAGCCTGCTGAGCTTCTTCGTGTGGCAGCACCACCTGTTCGTCAGCGGCATCAACGCCGACCTGCGGCCGTTCTACATGCTCTCGACCGAGATCATCTCGATCCCCACCGGGTTCGTGTTCCTGTGCGTGATGGGGACGCTGTGGCGAGGGCGGCTCGAACTGACCGTGCCGATGCTGTTCTGCCTCGCCTGGACGTTCAACTTCCTGCTCGGCGGCCTCTCCGGCGTGTTCCTCTCCGACGTGCCAAGCGACGTCTACGACCCACGGCAGCTTCTTCGTGATGGCCCACTTCCACTACACGATCATGGGCGGGCTGATCTTCGCGTTCTTCGCCGGCGATCTACTACTGGGTGCCGAAGATGGTCGGCCTCAACTTCAACGAGAAACTCGCCAAATGGCACTTCTGGCTGATGTTCGTCGCGTTCAACTCGACGTTCCTGCCGCTGTTCGTCGCTCGGCATCGAGGGCATGCCGCGGCGCGTGAACTTCTACGAACCGAAGTTCCACACGCTCAACGTGTGGGTGTCGGTCTCCGCGTTCGTGCTCGGCTTCTCGATGCTGGTCTTCCTGTTCAACGTCGTCTACTCGCTGATCTTCGTGCGCGAGCGCGCGCCGAGCCGAACCCGTGGCACTCGAAGTCGCTCGAGTGGCAGCTGCCGACGCCGGTGCCGGTCAACAACTTCGAGCAGATCCCGGTGATCGACGCCGACCCCTACGACTACGGGATCCCGATGCCGCTGCCGAGTCGGGCGGCGCCTCAGACCATCCGGGGCGGGTGGCTGAGATGGCGCTGCCGCACGAAGAAAAGCCGCTCGGGCCTGCAGATCCCGCCCGTCCCGCTCGGGCGTCGAGATCCCGCCCGAGCCGCCCGACGTCGGCGGCGCGCGCGCTGTCGGTCGCCTCGCGGCTGCTGGCGGGCGCGACGACGTTCTTCTTCCTCGCCTACGTGTTCGCGTACTTCTACCTGCGCTCGATCGACTCCGCCCACGTCGTGGCGCGGCCCGCATGTCGCACGTCGACGCAGGCGCTCGGCGTCGCGTTCGCGGTGTGCATCGCTCGCTGAGCGCGCTGCTCGCGATCGTCGCCGGGCGGGTGATGAAGACCGCGCGAGCTCCGGCTGGGTGCGTCGCCGCGACGGCGTCGCTGGCGCTCGGGCTCGCCGCGATCGCGCTGCAGTGCATCGAGTACCTGCACCAGAGCTTCGGCCCGACCCGCGGCGCGTTCGCGAGCGTCTTCTGCGCGTGGACCGCGATGTACATGATCGCGGTGCTGGCGACGATGTACTGGCTCGAGACGCAGGTCGCCACCGAGCTGCGCGCGCGCCGCGAACCGGCCGGCTCGGGCGACATCAAAGACCCCGACCGCCTGATCGCGCCCGGCGCTCGACGCGGCCGTCTTCTACTGGAGCTTCCTGGCCGGCGATCGGGCTGCTCACCTACGTCGTGCTGTACCTGCTCTAGATCGCTGGACGGTGGCGCGGACGTGACACTCGACCCCGCAGCCGTCGCAGCCGGCTGGGGCTCGTGGTCGCTCGACCCGCCGGCGGTGCTGACCGCCGACCTGGCGTTCCTCTACTGGCTGGGCAGCAGGCGCACGGTCACGCCGCGTGCGCAAGCTGCGCGCGCAGCGCCGCCGCGACCTCTGCTTCTACCTGGCGATGGTGACGCTGTCGTCGCGCTCGCCTCGCCGATCGAGGTGCTCAGCGAGGACCTGTTCTGGGTGCACATGGTCCAGCACGTGCTGCTGATGCTGGTGGCGGCGCCGCTGTTCGTGCTGGCGCGGCCCTGGACGCGGCTGTGGCGGGCGCTGCCGCTGCGTGGCCGGCGCCAGCTCGCGCGCTGGATGCTGCACGCGCCGTCGGCCGCGCCGCTGCGGGCGGCTGCGCGCGTGCTCGGCGCAGCCGGCGGTCTCGCTGGCGCTGTTCAGCGTCGTGCTGCTCGGCTGGCACGTGCCGGCGCTGTTCGACGCGACGCTGCGCTCGACCGCGCTGCACGCCTCGAGCACACGCTGTTCTTCGCTCTCCGCGGTGCTGCTGTTCAAGCAGCTGATCCCCTCGCCGCCGCTGCGCTCGCCGCTCTCCGACGCTGGCCCGCGCCGGCTACGCGGTCGCGGCGATGACCGTCAGCTGGGCGCTCGCGGTGGTCCTCGCGCTGGCGCCCTCGCCGCTGTACCGCCACTACGCGGCGCTGAGCTCACGCCCGGGCGGGATCTCGGCGCTCGCCGACCAGCAGCTCGCCGCCGGCGTGATGTGGGTGCCGGGATCGATAACGTTCATGCTGATCGTGTTCGTGCAGGTGCACCGCTGGCTCGACGGCGGCACGCCACTCGGGACGGCGCAAGGCTCGCCGGGGGACGGGGAGCGCTGATGATCAGCCACGCTGCTCGCATCCGGGTTCCTGACCGGCTCGATCCTCACGCTGGTGATGCCGCTGGGCGTGCTGATCGCTGGTCGGCGCTCTGGTACGGGTCCTCTGGCGCCGCGGCGAGGGCGAGCGCTGAGGCGCGAGAAGTCCGGCGGGGGCGGGGGCCGGTCCGCGTCCTCGGCCGAATCCGGCGCAGGACCGAGGTTCGAGCGCGCGGGGCCCAGCTGCCGCGCGGAGATCGGACCCCTCAGCCGATCCGTTCGGCGAGCTCGACGATGACCCCGTCCGGGCCGCGCACGTAGCAGAGCCGATAGCTCCCGCCGCCCGGTTGCGGCGCGAGCATTGGGGCCCGCGCTTGCTCCATACTCGTCTCGCATGCTGATCCTGACGCGACGTCCCGGGGAACGGGTCGTGATCGGAGGCGAGATCCTCGTGACGGTGATGGGCGTCAGCGGCCACACCGTGCGGCTCGGCATCGAAGCGCCGGAGGGCGTCTCGATCTACCGCGAGGAGATCTGGCTGGCGGTCGAGGCCGAGAACCGCGCCGCGGCGGAAGCCGGGGCGGGCGACCTGCCCGCGGGGTCGGCGCCGCATTCCGGCAGCGAGGAGCGCGGCGGCACCTGACCGGACCTCGGGGTCCGGTTGATTTGTCGCCCCGCCGCGCGGTTAGACTCGGCTCTGCGCCGATCGGACATCGGCGCCTGCGGCAGCGCGCCTCGCGGGCGGGGCGGAGAGGGCTCTCATCGGCGGATGCGCAGATTCGGAGGCCCCTCGTCTCCGCGGAGCGTGGCCTCCGCGGCCCGATCGGATGGAGGAGGGACGCAAGCATGAAGGGGAGCCCCACGCTTCGTGGCCACGGGAGGGCTGCGCTCGGGACGCTGCTGCTCGCCGTCGCTCGCCTGCGTGCGCGATGACCGGCAGCGCGCTGGCGAAGAAGGTGCCGCACGTGAACATCGTCAGCCAGTCACGCCCCGCCGGCGGAACATCCCGGCGAACACGAGCTACTACTCGACGATCCAGGCAGCGGTCAACGCGACCCGCAAGAACTACGGCGACTGGGTGCTGATCGAACCTGGCATCTACAAAGAAGAAGTCTATCGTCGACCACAGACCCACAGCGGCATCCACATCCGCGGCATGAACCGCAACACGGTGGTCCTCGACGGCGCAGGAAATCTCCAACCCGAACGGCGCGAACGGGATCTACGTCGACAAGGCCAACAACGTGTGGGTCGAAAACCTGACGGTCCACGACTTCCACCGCGCCGAACCGGACGGACCCAACGGCAACGACATCTGGTGGAGCGGGCGGCGACGGGCTCCAACAAACAGAGAGCCCACGGCTGGTGGGGCAGCTACCTCACCGCCTACGACACGAGCCTGCTCGGCGGCTACGGGATCTTCACGCAGCAACGAGAACGAAGGCTCCTGGAACAACATCTACGCCTCGGGCTTCAACGACTCGGGCATCTACATCGGCGCCTGCTGGGAATGCCAGGCGCACGTCGCCAACGCGACGATCGAAAAAAACGCGGTCGGCTACTCGGGGTCGAACTCCGGCGGCACGCTCGTGATCGAAAAATCGACTGTTCCGCGACAACTCGGCCGGGATCGTGCCGAATGGCGAAAACCCGGGCGACGGGCCCGCCGCCGAACGACGGCGAGTGCAACCGCTCACAAGCCGCACGGCGCCGTACGTGACGTCTCCTCGACGAACATCGAGCGCTGCGAGGTGTTCAAGGAAAACCTCGTGACCGAAAACAACTCGCTCGAAACGCCCGCGAACCCATCGACCGCAACCGGCGCCATGGGGCGTCGGCGTCGAGCTACCGGGCGACGCCGCCGAGCTCGTCGAAAACAACACGATCACGAAAAACGTGAACGACGGCGTGCTCGGCTTCGAGTACCCGAACCCCTTCCCGCCGCACAAGTGCACCAAGGCGGAAAGGGAAGCAGGGTGCGCGAAGACGATCTACTTCCAGCTGACCGGGAACAAGATCGCGAACAACACGTTCGAAGAAAACGGCACCAGCGGCAAGCAGTACGCCGGCGACATCATGCTCCAGGGCGGGATCTTCCCGTACAGGGGGCACGAATCGACGAACAACTGCGTCAGCGGCAACTCACTCACCGCGCCGACGTTCCCGGCGGACATCGAAGGCACGTGGGGCTGCCAGAACGAAACCACCCCGCCGCCGAACAACGGGATCGAAGGGCTTGAGTACGTCGAAAAACTCTCCGAAGAGTCCGTCTACGAGCGCACCCCGACCCCGCAGCCGGCACCGGCGCCGCAGGAAACGATGCCGAAACCCTGCGAAGGCGTGCCGAGCAACCCGCTCTGCGAAGCACCCGCAACCTGAGCGGCTGAAC
Organism: uncultured Solirubrobacteraceae bacterium; assembly: GCA_963703205.1. Taxonomy (GTDB): domain Bacteria; phylum Actinomycetota; class Thermoleophilia; order Solirubrobacterales; family Solirubrobacteraceae; genus Palsa-744. The sequence continues at coordinate 3,069,612 of OY969799.1, read as the reverse complement.
GACACACAGCGCACCCGGCGCCGTCGCTCCGAAAGGGGCGGCGGCGCCGGCCTTTTCAGCGCGGCCGCGCTTCGCCGCGGGCCAGCTCGGCGAAGCGCTCGCCGCGCTGCTCGAAGTCACGGAAGCCGTCGTAGCTGGGCGCGGCGGGCGAGAGCAGCACGACGGCTCCGGGCGCGGCGAGCCGGCGCGCGGCGCCACCGCCTCCTCGAGGCCCGCCGCGGCGAGCGCGCGCTCCGGAGCGAGCCCAGCCGCGAGCGCGGCGTCGCGGAGCCTCGGCCCGGTGCTGCCGATCGCGACGAGCGTGCCGTCACGGCGGGCCAGCTCCGCCGCCAGCGCTCCGTAGTCCTGCCCGCGGTCCTGCCCGCCGCCGATCAGCACGAGCGCGGCGCCGGGGAAGCTCGCCAGCGCCGCGAGCGCCGACTCGGGCGTCGTCGAGATCGAGTCGTCGACCCAGCTGACCCCGGCGCTGCTCGCGCAGCACGGTCTGCAGGCGGTGCGCGAGCGGCCGCGAAGCCCTCGAGCGCGCCCGGCAGCGCGCGGCACCGGGACGCCTGCCGCTTCCAGCCCCGCGAGCGCCGCGCACAGGTTCAGCGCGTTGTGCTCCCCCGCCAGCGGCAGCTGTCCGGACGCCAGCGCGCGGCTCGCCGGCGAAGGCGATCCCGCCGGTCGGGCGAGGAATCCCAGCCAGCCGGGTCGCCGAACAGGATCCGCTCGACGCCGGCGCCCGTCGCCGCCCGCGCCAGCTGCGGCGAGCGCGCGGACAGCACGGCCCGGCGCACCTGCGCCAGGCAGAGGAGACGCAGCTTCTCCTCGCGGTAGACGCGGTCGGAGCCGTGCCAGTCGGCGTGCTCGTCGTAGAGGTTCGTGACGAGCGCGACCTCGGGCCCCGCCGCGAGATCGGCGATCTGGTAGCTGGAGAGCTCGACGACGGCCAGCGCTCCCGGGTTCGCGTCGAGCAGCTCCAGCGCCGGGCGACCGATGTTGCCCGCCAGCTCGGCGTCCTCGCCGGCGGCGCGAGCGAGGTGGTGGACCAGCGCCGCCGTGGTCGACTTGCCCTTCGTGCCGGTGACCCGACGACGCGGCGACCGCCGCGCTCGGCCAGCCACAGCGAGGTCGCGGTCGTGACCGGGACGCGCGCGCGCAGCGCGGCGAGCTCGGGGCGGTGGATCGAGACGCCGGGCGAGCGCACGACGACATCGCACGCGGCAAGCTGATCGAGCGCCTCGGCGGGCATCGACCGCTCGCGCCGACGGAGCATCGGGCAGCGGCGGCCAGCTCCCGGCCGCGGGCAGCTCGTCGAAGGCCGCCACCTCGATGCTCGCGCGCGGCAGCCTGCGCGCGACCTGCGCGGCGAACGAGACGATCTCGCGGCCGGCGCCCCAGACGCCGATCCGCGCGCCTTCAAGCTCCGAGAACCGCACGCACCTCCGTCCAGCAGCCGCGCCGGGACGTCGTGCTCGCCGCCGAGCGCGAGCACGGCCGCCGGGTCGCCCGCGGGCAGCGGGTGCGCCGGCAGCACCTCGGCCGCCAGCCGTCGCACGACCGCGTGTCCGCGCCAGCGCTCGTCGCCGGCCAGCAGCCGCATCGCGGCGAGCGACTCCTGCTCCTCGCCGACGCACTCGAACGGCTTGTGGCCGCCGCTGGCGGCGAGCAGCGCGAAGCCCTCGTACTGGCGCTCGTCGGCCAGCAGGTCTCCGCCGAAGATCGCCGCCAGGTGCGCGGGCTCGCTGAACGGCGCGAGCGCGAGGAACACGAAGCGGCACTTCGGGCAGTCCCGGCACCAGGAGGAGGCGCGCAGCGCGGGGTCGATCCGGAAGATCGCGTTGCAGCTGGTGAAGGCGCCGTGGTAGCGCTCCATGCCGGCGAAGGCGCGCGCGATCGCGAGCTCGGAGGCCGGCCGCAGCACCGAGAACTGACGCTGACCGGGGCGCTCGAGCTCGGCGAGCGCCGCGCGACAGCAGGCGCTCGGCGTGCAGGCCCTTGCTGAACTGGTGGTTGACGAGCGACGCCGTCCCAGCGCGAGGTTGCCGGCGGAGGCCGAGCGCTCGTTGGCCATCGCGACCGCGTCGATACCCGTTCAGCGCCGCGGTCAGCAGCGGCGACGCAGGTGACGATCGCCGTCACCGGCACGTGGCCGTTGATCGCCCCCGCGGCGTTCAGCTCGAACAGCAGCGGGTCGAGCTGCGGCGGGCGATCAGCCGCGGCAGCGCCGGCGACCGCCGCCGTGCGCGCGATCGGCGCGGCGTCGCCGACCGAGAACAGCGCGAGCTCGACGCCGGCCGCGCGCACCGCCTCCAGTGCGACGCGGAGTCCTTGCCGCCGCCGACCGGCACCAGCACGCGGCGCGGCTCACGCGCGGCGGCGGAGCCGGACGCGGCTGCCGCCCGATCGGTTCCCGCCCGCGCCGGGAAGCGCGGCCGCGGCAGCCGCTCGAGGCGCGTTGACGTAGGCGAGCTCGCCGAGCCCCTCCGAGTAGAGCGCCTCGAGCAGCGCTGCGGCTGCCGGGCCCGGCAGCGCCGGACTCGCAGCTGACGCGGGCGGCAGCGCGGCCTTGTAGTAGCTGACCCCGGCCACCCAGTGCAGCAGCGAGAGCAGGCCCTGCAGCGCTCGCGACTGCCGGCGATCGAGCGGTCCGCTCACCGGCAGGGCGACGCGCTCGGTGAACTCGAGCCCGCCCTCGCCGCCGTCAAGGCGTAGCGGAGCGTGGCCTCCCCGCGCTCGTCGAGCTCGCGGGAGACGAAGCGGAACGTCTCGAAGCGCTCGGGTCGAACGCCACCGGCGGCTGCTGGGCGCGCGCTGCCATCGCCTCAGGGTAGTCGTCCGCGACACGCGCTCGTCCGCGCCGGGCGGCGATGTGGCGCGGTGGGCAGCCCGGCTCAGTCGTTGGCGGTGACCGCCTCCAGCAGCTCGGCGAAGCGCTCGCGCGCCTGGCGCGCGGCGCGTCGGCAGGTGCTCGCTGGGCACGCCGTCGGCAGGCGGCTCGTAGCCCGCGAGGATGTGCCGGGCGACCGACTGGCGGTGCACCTCGTCGGGGCCGTCGTAGATGCGCGCGGCGCGCGCGAAGCGGTACATCTGCTCGAGCGGCAGGTCGGTCGAGTAGCCGAGCGAGCCGTGCAGCTGCAGCGCGCGGTCGACCACGTCGTGCAGCACCTTGGCGCCGAAGAACTTGATCAGCGCGACCTGCGTGCGTGCGGCGCTCGCGCCCTGCGTGTCCATCGTCCAGGCGGCGTGCAGCGTCATCAGCCGCGCCGCCTGCATCTCGGCGGCGCTGTCGGCGACCCAGTTCTGGACCGTCTGCTTCTGCGCGAGCAGCGAGCCGTGGGCGTGCCGGTAGGTGGCGCGCTCGCACATCATGTCGAAGGCGCGCCGCGCGACCCCGAGCCAGCGCATGCAGTGGTGGATGCGGCCCGGGCACGAGCCGGTGCTGGGCGAGGATGAAGCCCTCGCCCTCGCCGCCGAGCAGCGCCTCGGCGGCGACGCGCACCCCCTCGTAGGCGATTTCGGCGTGGCCGCCGTAGTGCGCCGAAGCTGCTCCCACGGGTGCTCCATCGTCGGCACGTCGCGCAGGATCTCGACGCCCGGCGTGTCGGTCGGCACGATGAACATCGAGGCCCGCTGCGACGGCCGCGCCTCGGGGTTGGTGACCGCCATCACGATCAGGAAGTCGGCGATCGAGGCGTTCGAGGAGAACCACTTGCGCCCCTCGATGCACCCAGCCGTCGCCGTCGCGCACGGCGCGCGTGGCGAGCTGGGTCGGGTCCGAGCCGGGCGTGTGCGGCTCGGTCATGCTGAAGGCGCTGCGCAGGTCGCCGGCCAGCAGCGGGTGCAGCCAGCGGTCCTTCTGCTCTTCGGTGCCGGCCATCGCGAGGATCTCCGAGTTGCCGGAGTCCGGCGCGGCGTTGCCGAACGCGAGCGGCGCGATCGGCGAGGTGCCGAGGATCTCGTGCATCAGGCCGAGGCGCACCTGGCCCATGCCCTGACCGCCGAGCTCCGGGGGCAGATGCGCCGCCCACAGGCCGCGCTCCTTGACCTGCTCCTGCAACGGCGCGAGCGCTCGCGTGAGGCCGTCGAGGCCGAGCTCGTGCCAGATCGACTCGAGCGGCCAGATCTCCTCGCGGACGAGATCTCCGCCATCCAGTCGAGCTGCTCCTGGAACTCGGGCTCCGTCTGGAAGTCCCAGCTCATGCGCGCGTCCTTTCTCTTCGCCGCGGCGGTGATCTGCTCGCCCAAGCCTACGTGCTATCAAGCAGGGGCGGGGTCAGGCGAACTTCGGAAAAAGGGGGATGGCGATGAACGGGAATGGCGGGCTCGTGGAGGGCGTCGACTTCGTGGGGATGCCCACGCGCGAGCTCGAGGCGGCGGTCCGCTTCTACGGCGAGACGCTCGGCCTGCGCCGGTCGGTCTACATCGCCGAGCGCAACTACTCGGAGTTCGAGACGGGCAACCTCACGCTCAGCGTCTACGACGCGCGAGAAGATGGGTCTCGAGCACAACGTCAACCGAACGCGCTGGCGCTGCACGTCGAGGATGTCGCCGCCGCGCGGGAGACGCTCGAGGCCCGCGGCGTGAGTTCGCCGGCGAGACACTCGACACCGGCGTCTGCCACATGGCCTTCTTCTCCGACCCCGACGGCAACGCGCTGATGCTCCACCACCGCTACGCGCCGCGGGTCACGGAGGGCTGAGCGTGACCGGCGTCGCAGCGCGGCTGGAGACGCACCCTGCTGCCCGGGCGCCCGCGCGCTGCTCGACTACCACGCCCGCGAGCTGCCGCAGCGCGACGACCTGTGCGGCGCGTTCTGCGGCGCGCTGGCGCTGAACGCGGCGGGCATCGCGCGCGCCGGCGTAGCAGCCGACCGACCAGGACGCGGTCGCGCTCGCGGCCGGGTCGATCGTCTCCGGCAGCCGCGACCCCGCGACGCTGCCGGGCGGCGAGGGCGGCCGTCGCGACTACCGGCTGGCGATACCGGCGATCGACGACCCGGACATCTCCGGGACGACGGCCGAGGGGGTGGCGCGCGCCGTCGGACGCGCTCGGCGCGGGGACGGTGCGAGGCGATCCCGCTACAGCGGCCCGTGGAACGCCGCGACGCTCGACGGCGCTGTTCGACGCAGCCGCCGCGCTGCGCGCACCGGTCACGCTGATCGCGAACCTCGCGACGCACCACCTGTGGGGCGCGCGGACGGCCCTCCCCGGCGCAGCTGCTCGCCTACCTGCTCGACGGCGCGCTCGACGAGGCCCCGCCGCCGGACTGGGACGTCGGGCACTTCTCGTGCGTCGTGGCACGCACCGACGGCCCGGCGGGACGCCTCTACGCGGTCGCCGACACCTACCCGGCGCTGGGCGCCCGCGGCGTGCACCTGCAGCCGCGCGAGCGGCTCGCCGCCGCGATCGCCCGCGAGGACAAGCCCGCGGGAGGCGTGCTCGCGGTCGTCGCCGTCGAGGAGGCCGCCGCCGCTGCGCGAGCGCGGCGGCGGCGCTCGGCCTGCGCGAGGCGCTCTGGGACAACGGCACGCTCGCGACGGCGGAGCCCGCGGCGTGAGCCCGCCCGAGCTGGTCGCGCTCGTCGACCTGCGACCTCGGCGCGATCGTGCGCGGGCGCGCGGTGTTCGCCGCCGAGCTCCAGGAGCACCTGGCGGCGGGCGTCGGCTGGGTCCCCGCGAACTCACGCGCTGACGCCGCTCGGGCCGCTGGCCGAGCCGAGCCCGTTCGGCTCCACCGGCGACCTGCGCCTGCTGCCCGACGCCGCCACGCACGTCCGCGTCGGCGCCGGACCGGCGGCAGAGCTCCCTCGAGCTGTGCTCTGCGACATCGTCGAGACCGACGGGCGCCCGTGGGCGTGCTGCCCGCGGGCGTTCCTGCGGCGCGCGCTGCGCGAGCTCGCCGAGCGCGACCGGTGCGACGCGTCCGCGCCAGCTTCGAGCACGAGTTCCAGCTGCGCCGGCGACGGACCCTCCGCCGCTGCCGTTCTCGCTGGCGCGCGATGCGCGCGGCGGAGCCGTTCGCGAGCGCGGTGATGGCGGCGCTCGTCGAGGCCGGGGCCGAACCGGAGCGCTTCTTCGCCGAGTTCGCGAGCCACCAGTTCGAGATCCCTGTCGCGCCCGCGCGCCGGGCGTGCAGGCCGCCGACCGCGCCGTGGTGCTGCGCGAGGTCGTGCGCGAGGTGCGCGCGGCGCGCGGGGCTGCGCGCGACGTTCACGCCGCTGCTCGACCCCGAGCGAGGCCGGCAACGGCGTGCACGTCCACCTCAGCCTGCCCGACGACGACGGCCGCGCGCTGCTGCACGACCCGGACGCGCCCGGGCGACGCTGAGCGAGCTCGGCGGCAGCTTCGCCGCGGGCGTCCTCGCGCACGCGCCCGCGCTGAGCGCGCTGTGCGCGCCGAGCCCGGTCTCGGGCGAGCGCCTGCGCCCGCACCGCTGGAGCGCGGGCGCCGCCGCGCTCGGCGAGCGCAACCGCGAAGCGCTGCTGCGCGATCCCGCCGCTCGTCGGCGCTCGGCGGCGGCGAGACGCGCCGCGCAGATGCGGCTCGAGTACCGCGGCGCCGACGCCGCGGCGAACCCCTACCTCGCGCTCGGCGCGATCGTGCGCGGCGGGCCTCGAGGGCATCGCCGCCGGGCTGCCGGCGCCGCCGCTGCTCGCAGGCCGACCCCGCGTCGCTCTCGGCCGCCGGAGGCGGAGCGCTTCGGCGTACGGCGCGCTGCCCGCCTCGCTGCGAGGACGCGCTGGCGGCGCTGGCCGCCGATGAGCAGCGTCCGCGGCGTGGCTCGGGCGAGGAGCTCTACGAGGCGTACGCGAGCCTCAAGCGCAGCGGAGCTGGACGCGGTCGCGAGCCTCGACCTCGAGCGAGCGCTGTGCAGCGCTATGCAGAGCGTCTACTGAGGCGGTCGCTGCGTGGCGCTGCTCGGCCGCGCTCGAGCGCAGAGCTCGCCGCCGCGCGGCGAGCTGCGCCGCCGGCTGCACGAAGCGCCCGAGCTGGCCCACGCCGAGCACGCGACCGCCGCGGCCGTCGCCGCGGAGCTGCCGGTCGCGGCCGAGCCGGCGGCCGGGCACCGGCCTGCTCGCGCCGGGTCGGCGGCCGGAGCACGCCGGTCGCGGTGCGGGCCGAGCTCGACGGGCTGCCGCTGCGAGAGCGCGACCGGGCGCCCCGTTCAGCGCGCGGGGCGAGACGATGCACGCCTGCGGGCACGACGTCCACATGGCGGCGCTGGTCGCGCTCGTACGCGCCGCGGACGACGCTCGGCGAGGCGCTGCCGGCGCCGCTGGCTGGCGATCTTCCAGCCGAGCGAGGAGGCCTACCCGTCCGGGCGCCGGAGCTGATCGCCGAGCAGGCGCTCGCGCGGCTCGGGTCCGCGCGCGGTCGTCGCCGCGCACGTCCACCCCGAGCTGCCGTGGGGCTCGGTCGCGCTCGAGGCGGGCACGGTCAACGCGTCCTGCGACGCGATCGAGATCGTGATCGACGGGGCGAGCCGACGCACGGCGCCTATCCCGCACCTCGGCCGCGACCCGGTGCTCGCGCTCTGCGAGACCGTCCTCGCGCTGCACGCCGCCGTGGGCGCGGCGAGTCGACCCGCTGCACGCCGGCGACGCTGACGATCGGCGTCGCTCGAGGCCGGCAGCGCGGAGAACGTGATCCCCGCGCGCGCGAGCGCGCGAGGCGCCCTGCGCGCCCACCGCCGCAAGGACCGCGAGCTGCTGCGCGAGCTGTGCCGCGAGGTCGTCGCGGGCGTCGCCGCGGCCCACGGCTGCCGCGGCGAGGTGCGGCTCGACACGGGCGAGCCGCCGCTGCGCAACGACGCGGCGGATCGTCGCCGCCGCGCGCGAGCTGCTCGCGGAGGCCGGGTTCTCGGCCGCGCCGCCGTGGCGCTCGTGCGGCTCCGACGACTTCTCGTTCTTCGGCGAGCTTGCGCCGGTGGCGATGGCGTTCGTCGGACTCGACGGCGCCCCCGGGTTCGAGCCGCGGCCGCTGCACCACCCCGAGCTGCTGCCGCCGGAGGAGGCGGTCGGGGCGGTCGCGCGCGCGCAGGCGCTGCTGTACGCGGCCGCGACGGAGCTTCGCGATGCGCCGCTGGGGGAGGATGTCCCCGGATGACCCGCCGCGAGCCCCTGCAGACCCGCCGTGAGCCGGTGCAGAAACGCAGCCGGGAGCGCGTCGAGGCGATCCTCAAGGCCGCTCGGGAACTGCTCGCGGAGGGCGGCGTCGAGGCCCTGACGACGCGCTCGCTGGCGAGCTTCTCCGGCATCCCGGTCGCGACGATCTACCGCTACTTCGAGGACCGCGACGCGATCATCGCCGCCTACCTGGACCACGAGCTGGAATCGATCGACCGCGCCACGGAAGAGGCGCTGATGGCGCTCGACCGGGTCACCTTCAGGTCGATGACGACGGCCGTCGCGATGGCGCACCTGCGCCACCACCAGGCCCACCCCGAGGGAATCCCGGTGTGGTTCGGGACCCGGCTGAACGCGGCCGTTCACGACAGCGTCCGCGAGCTCGACGCGCCGCATGGCCTCGGGTCTGCACGCCGCGACCCGGGGAGCCGGTTTCATCGAGCAGGGACCGCACTTCGGCGCCGGGCTGATCGTGCGACTGTGGGATCGCACTTTCGAGCACATCTTCCGGGTCGAGCGCAGCCCCGCCGAGCAGGAGGCGATCGTGCTCGAGGTGATCGACATGATCGCCACCTACATGGAGCGGTTCGCGACGCCCGCCGGACTCGAAGGCGTCTCCAGCGAGGAGTTCCTGCGCGTGTTCCGGAGCGGTTGAGGGGGGGCGCGTGCAAGGCGACGGTTGGGTGGATCCCTGGGCCCGTAAACACTGCAAGCAGGCCGTCGTCCTGCGCGCCCTTCTCGCGCCGTGGATCCTGTTCGTCACCGTGTTCCTCTGCGTGAAGGGCTACTGGTGGGGGCTCGTGTTCCTTCCGTTCCTGGCGCTCGACCTGTGGCTCCTGCGCAACCTCCTGCGCTACATGCGCACGCACGCCGGCGATTGAGTCGCCGAGGCGCTCGCGGACAACGGCCATGCCATCGCCGCCGAGCTCGACGCTCTCCGATCCGCTACGGCATCGCCAGACCGGACTACGATTGGCCGCGATGCCGAGGCGCCTCTACTTCACGAACTCCGACGAGGCGAACCGGCTGATCGCCTCCGACCCGATGGCGCTCCTGATCGGGTTCGCGCTCGACCAACAGGTCACGGTCCAGAAGGCGTTCGGCGGGCCGCTCGCGATCAAGGAGCGCGTGGGGACCCTCGAACCGGCGAAGCTCGCCGCGGCCGACCTCGATGCGGTCTTTCGCGAGAAACCGGCGATCCACCGCTTCCCCGGGAAAATGGCGGAACGCGTACACGAACTCGCAGCGCACATCCGCGACGAGTACGACGGCGAGGCGGCGGGGGTCTGGGAGAGCGCCAAGAACGGCGCCGAGCTGCGAGCGAACCTCGAAGGACTGCCCGGCTTCGGCGAGATGAAGGTGAAGTCGCTCGGCGCGGTCCTGGCGAAGCGCTTCAAAGTGACGAAGGCCAAGAGCCTCGTGCCGCCGCACCCGACGCTCGGTGACGTGGACTCGGAGCAGGCGCTGCTCGACTACCAGGCCGCCAAGCGCGCGCACAAGGCCGAGTGGGCGAAGGCGAAGGCGCGCGCTTAGCGGCTGGCGGCGGGCCGGTTCGGTTCGGCGACGGCTCCGCCGCCTACGGGACCAGTTCCGTTTCGTAGGTCAGCGTGGTCTTTTCCTTCGAGTAGAGATCCTCTTGGAACGTGAGGGCTTCCCGCTTGTTGCAGGCGGGGCTGCTGCCCGCTTTGTGCAGCTTGCCCTCGATGCTCGTAGCGGGCGATTCGGCTGGGCCGCCGGGCGTGAACTTCAGCTTCAGCTTCGACCATTCGTAGGTGCAGGGGCCCGGCATCGTGATCGCGAGCTTCGGTGTGAGCGAGACCTGCAACTGGCCGTTGCTCGCGATCGTCACCTTGCTGGTCGGTTCCCCCGTCGATTCCTGGGAGATCTTGTATTCCGGGCTTTCGGTTTCCAGGCAGTACGGGAGGTAGAACGGGTAGAACGACAGTTGGTCCTTGACCATCGTGTTGCTTTCAACGGTCCCTTCCGCAATCGCGTAGCAGGTTTCGCCGTTGTGCGTGACCTTGAGCTGCTCGCCAGCCGCCCACCCGGGCGCCGCCGGGGTCCCGTAGTCCTTCAGGACAAGCTTCGGCTTGGCCGCACCCGCCCCGTTCGCTGCGGCCAGTAGAACCATCAGCGCGGCCACCAGTGCCGCCGAGAACTTCCCTGCTCCTCGCATTGCCCCTCCTTCTCGCCGTAGCTCGCGCTGGACGCGAGCCGCCCGCCCGGGTGCGGGCGATCACTGCAGCTAGGTGAATACGCGCAAACCGTTCCGCGATCAAGCTCCGGGCGCCGGGCTTGTCAGAACCCGAACCTGAAGGGCGCTCACGACACCTGCCCGGCCCCTCGCGACGGTGGGCCCCGCCTCGAGCAGTCCGGGGCCGGCGCTCGCTGCACGCATGAATTTCCGTGCCTGGCGGGCGCGGCGGCGCGAAACGGCGCTGCGCGTGCTCAGTAGCTCGGCGTCGCGGGCAGGCCGATGTAGTTCTCCGCGAAGTTCCTCCTTGCGGATTCGGAGCTCTCGAGTTGATCCAGGCGGGAGACCTGCAGTTGGCGCTGATAAGGATCGCCGTCGAGCCGGTGCAGGAGGTGCAGCATCTCGTGGGAGAAGTCCTGGGCACGCCAGACCCGGCGCAGAGCCGTCGTGCTGTAGGCATCGAGCGCCTCCGTCGATCCCGACCCGAAGCGCTCGACCAGGGCGCCTGCCAGGAGACGGGCGTCGTTGACCGCGAGGTTGAGGCCCTTCGCCGCGGTCGGCGGCACGATGTGCGCCGCGTCGCCTGCGAGGAACAGCCGGCCGTACTGCATCGGTTCGACCACGAAGCTGCGCATCGTCGTGATGCCCTTCTCGATGACCGGGCCCTCGTTGACCTGCTGGTTTTCACACTTCTGGCGCAGATGGAGCTCGCTCCAGATGCGATCGTCGGACCAGTCGGCGACGCTCTCCTCGGCGGAGACCTCGAGGTAGAGGCGGCTGAGCGAAGGCGAGCGCATCGAGTACAGCGAGAAGCCGTGCGGGTGCCAGGCGTAGACGAGTTCGTCGGGCGCGGGAGGCGCCTCGGCGAGGATCCCGAGCCAGCCGACCGGGTAGGGCACGTGGTGCTCTCTGAGCACGCCCTCCGGGATCGCGGCGCGGCTCACGCCGTGGAACCCGTCGCACCCCACGATGTAGTCGCAGGCGAGCCGCTCGGTCACGCCCCGGCAGGCGAAGCTCACCTGGGGGTCCTCGGAGTCGACCCCCTGCAGGGCGATCTGCTCGACCTCGAACAGCAGCTTCCCGCCCCGCTCGAGGAAGGCGGCGATCTGATCCTTGACGACCTCCTGCTGGCCGTAGATCGTCGTGCACCGCCCGGTCAGGCACTCCAGATCGAGGTGCACGGTGGCGGCGTTCCGGCGCAGGTAGAAGCCCTTCTGCTCGCGCCCCTCGCGCGCGAGGCGCTCGCCGACGCCGAGCTCGTGCAGCAGCTCGACCGTGTTCGGCTCGAGCAGGCCGGCGCGGACCCGCTTCTCGACGTACTCACGCTCGCGAGCCTCGAGTACGACCGATTCGATGCCGGCGCGCTGCAACAGCAGCGCCAGCGTGAGCCCGGCGGGCCCGGCACCGATGATTGCGACTTGTGTTCTCACCTGACTCCTCGCGTCGATTGCGGGGCCTACGTACCCGAACTCGCGCGCTGCAGTCCTCGCCGCGTGATGCGAACACAGCAGGTCAGAGACGGACGTAGAGCCCGTCAGCACTGCTGCGCGCGGCGGGTCCCGCTCACGCGATGCGCCGGGGTGGCGCGAGAAGGATAGGCGCGACCGGCGTCGGCATGTGCCGTGCGTGGAGGCACGAGGCGAGCGGCCGTCCGGCCGTGCTGTGATTCGCCACGTGCGAACGCTCGTGTGCCGCGATGGATAGGACGCCGACGGGCGCCGACGGGGGTGCCCGGCGGCGACCCCTCCGAGCGCGCCCGCGGCCGACGGCGGCCTCGCTCGGCATCTTCCTCACGGCTCTGCTGTGCTTCGTGGCGATCGGCGCGGCGCTGCCCACGCTGCCGACCTTCGTACGCGGTCCGCTCGGCGCGAGCGATGTCGCGGTCGGCATCGTGGTCGGCGCGTTCGCTCTCACCTCGGTCGTGTGCCGCCCGCTGGCCGGCCGCCAGTCGGACCGGCGCGGGCGCCGGGTCGTGATGCTCGCCGGCACCTTCGCGATGACGGCCGGCGGGGTCCTGTACCTGGTCGCACACAGCGTCCTCGCGCTGATCCTCGCGAGGCTGGTGGTGGGAGCGGGCGAGGGCACCGTCTACACCGCGGGCGCGACGTGGGCGATAGACCTCGCCCCCGAGGACCGGCGCGGTTTTGCGCTGGGGCTGTTCGGGCTCGCGGTCTGGGGCGGGCTCTCGCTGGGCCCGCTCGCCGGCGAGCTGCTGCGCTCCCACGCCGGGTACGACGCTGTCTGGACGCTCACCGCGGCGCTCCCCGCGACCGCGGCCCTGATCGCCACGCGGCTGCCCGAGCCGCAGGCGCCGGCGCTGGATCCCCAGTCCGAGCGGGAAGCCCTGCTCCCGCACGCTGCGCGGCGGCCCGGGCTGGCGCTGGCGCTCGCGAACATCGGCTATGCGGCCCTTGCCGGGTTCGTCGTGCTGGCGCTGAAGGAGCGCGGTATCAGCGGCGGTGCAACCGTGTTCACGGCGTTCGCCGTGGCTGTGTTCGCCTCGCGGCTCGTGCTGAGCCGTGTGCCGGATCGCGCCGGGGCGCGGCCGACCGCCACGGCTGCGGGCCTGCTCGAGGCGCTGGGGCTGACGGTGATCGCCGCGGCCAACTCGCTCGGTGTAGCGCTGCTCGGCGCGCTGATCGTGGGCGTCGGCTTCTCGATGCTGTTCCCCTCGCTTGCGCTGATGGTCGTGGGCGAGATCAACGACGACCGTCGAGGCACCACGATGGGGGCCTTCACCGCCTTCTTCGACATCGGCGTCGGTCTCGGCGGGCCGATCGCGGGCCTGACCGCTGCCGTCGCCGGCTACCGGGCCGTCTTCTATCTGTCCGCGGCGGCCGCGCTCGGCACAGCCGTCCTCGCGTCGCTCGGTGCGGGCGCCGTGGCCCCCGCCGCGGAGTGAGCCGGTCCTGCCGGACAGGCGCGCGCGACGCGCGTCACTGCGCCGGGTCCCGCTCGGAGCGCCACCACGGCGCCGCCGGCCGCCGCGCAGCGCCGTTAGGACAGCGGCGGCGGTCGTCCCTCCGCCGACGCCGCCAGGGCCGGGTCCCACTCGCAGACCGCGCAGGCGTGGCGGAACACCGATCGGGCGAAGAGCAGGGCGGCAGCGCTGGGGTCCGGCGCGGCGAGGACCTCGTCCCAGCCGAGCACGTACTCGCCGAGCTGCTGCTCCCAGCGCCCCGGCGCAGGGGCGATGTCGGCGCCGGCGAAGCCCTCGGGCGCCGGATGCGCGTAGGCGTAGAAGGCGGGCTGCGGATGGCGCTCGTCGCCGGGCCACCAACCGACCGCGACCTCCTGGGCGTCCATCGCGTTGCGCATGATGAAGTCCTGCGCGGGCGGCTCGGCGGACTCGCCGGAGAACAGGTTGACGGCGAGGTCGAACGATCCCCACCACGCGTTGACGGGCGTGGAGCGGCCCCGGAACGGCGCGCGGAACTCGGCGAGCACGAGCGCGGCGCGGGTGGCCGCGGCGAAGTAGCGCTCAGCGTGCGCCGGCTCGTAGACACGATGCTGCTCGTCCTCGTCGAGCGGCGCCTCCCACGCCACCTCCTGCGGACGCAGGTCGATCGCGAACTCGCCCGCGATCGCGCGCGCCGCCACGAGCGCCGCGCGCGTGACCGCGCCGACCGAGCTCTCCTGCAGCGAGAAGCGGGCGCTCTCGCCGCCGCTGTGTTCGAGGACGAGCTCGTGCGCGTGCAGGTCGAGCAGCGCGCTGAGCGACCCCGAGCCATCCGGGGCGGGGAGCGGCAGCGTCTGCCACCCGCGGGTGGTCAGGCGCAGCGCGGCGTGCTGGAGCTCGGGCTCCGGCGGCGCAAGCGCGACGCAGAGCTTGCCGAGCAGCTGCGTATGGGCGTGGAGCGTGTCGCACGTCTCACGCCACTCCTCGAGAGGGAGCGTCGGCCACGGGGGCATCGTCCGGCAAATCTAGCGCGGCGCGGGCCACGGGGGGCGCGGCCGGTGCGGCGGGCGAGCGCGCTCGCCCCCTCGCCGTCGCAGCCCCGCGTGGGCAGCGAGCGTTCGCGCGGCATGTCGCATCCCGCTCGCGGCGGCAGCGGGCGAGGTCCCTTTCAGGTCGGCCCGCCCTCACCGGTGGCGCGATCGGCGATGATTGGACCGATGCGGCAAGGGACCTACTCGATCGTCGCCCGGGATCCGGCCAGCGGCGAGATCGGCGTGGCGGTGCAGTCGCACTGGTTCTCGGTCGGCGGCGTCGTGGCCTGGGCCGAGCCGCAGCGTCGGCGCGGTCGCCACGCAGTCGGTCGCCGAGATCGCGCACGGGCCGAACGCGCTCGAGCGGATGCGCGAGGGGCTCGACGCCGAGCAGGCGATCGACGCAGTGCTCGCCGACGACGCGCAGGCCGCCTTCCGCCAGCTGGGGGTGGTCGACGCGGACGGACGCGCCGCGGCGCACACCGGCGCGGGCTGCATCCCGTTCGCGGGCCAGGTGGTCGGCGAGGGCTTCGCCTGCCAGGCGAACATGATGGGCCCCGAGACCGTGCCCGAGGCGATGGCGGCCGCCTACCGCGCCGCCGGCGGTGAGCTCCCGGAGCGGCTGATGGCGGCGCTGCTCGCGGCCGAGGCCGAGGGAGGCGACGTGCGCGGACGCCAGTCGGCGGCGATGCTGGTCGTTCCTGCGGAGGGCGAGCCGTGGCGCACGCGCGTCGACATCCGCGTCGAGGATCACGCGGACCCGCTCGGCGAGCTGCAGCGGCTGCTGCGGATGGCGCGCGCCTACGAGATGGCGGGCGAGGCCGACGAGCTCTCGGCCGAGGGCGCCCACGAGCAGGCGGCGGCGCTGTACGCGCGGGCGGCGGAGCTGGCGCCGGAGGCCGACGAGCTGACGTTCTGGGCCGGCCTCGGCGTGGCGGCGCGCGACCTCGACGAGGGCGTCGGAGCTGGTGCGGCGGGCGGCGGCGGTCAAGCCCGCCTGGCTGACGCTGCTGGACCGGCTCGGCGAGGAGCTGGCCCCCACCGCCGCCGCAGTGCGCGAGAAGCTCGGCCGATAGGCAGTCGGCACCTCGAGGACGCCACCACTCGACGCGTCCGGCCGCGCGCTGCCCGGCGGACGCGGCGGCCCCGCTCCAGCCGACGGGCTGCTCCACGACGACACCCTCGACGCTTCGGGCCGCGCTCGATGCCCGGCGGACGCGGCGGTCCGCTCAGGCGACGGCGTGCAGGCGCCGCGGCAGCGCCTGCTCGATCAGGCTGGGCAGCACGACCCGGAAGTGGAAGACCCGCTCGGCGACCGCCCGTGCCGCGGCCGCGTGACGGTGCAGCTCGGCCTGGACGCGCTCGACGGCCGCGACCGCGCCGTCGACGCCGGTGAAGGTGATCAGTCCGGCGCCGGTCGGGAGCCAGCTGTCGAGCTCGCCGGCCGGCGCGATCACCGGCCGGCCCGCGGCCAGGAAGCCGCGTCGAGGCTCGTGAACCAGCGTGCCCTCGCCGCGGTGCAGGCTCAGCAGCCCCTGCGAGCCGATCATGTTGCGACGGTAGCTCGACAGCGACTCGTCGACCTCGGCTGAGCTGCGGATCGAGAAGCCGGCGCGCTCGAGCTCGGCTGCGTCGGCCTGCCGGTGGCGAGCCGAGCGCCGTCCAGGGCCGCGGCGAGATGCGGCCGGGCAGCGCCAGCAGCTGTCCGGGGGAGATTCCGCATCCGCCGTCCTCGCCGGGCCCCGGCGACGCTCCCGCGCCCAGCCGCACCCGCAGCGGCAGCTCCGTGCGGGTGGGCGGTCCGTACCAGAGCCGCGGCACGACCGGCGGGATCGTCGGCAGCCAGTCGGCATCGGCGTGCGCGGAGGATTCGCGGCGGTAGGAGAAGAAGAGGTCGTAGTTGTCCGGCACCGAGCGCCGCAGAGCTGCCCCTCCGCCACCCGGCACGGAGCCCCCGGCAAGCCCGATCCCGACGCCCGCGGCGGTGTCCGTGTCGGTGTCGAGCAGCACCCGGCGGCGTGCGAGCGAGCGCTCGGCGAGCCAGCAGTGCCCGCCGATGTCGAGCAGCAGGTCGGCGCTTTCCAGCCTGCGGCGAAGCTGCGACCAGAGCATGCCGCCGACGAGACCTGCGTCCGGGTCGACCCACACGACCGGCACGTCGACGGGGCAGCGGCGCAGCATCTCGCGCAGCAGCACGATCCCCGCCCGCGGCACCGCCGACCGCGTCGCCGCCGTCGGCCCTCGAGGTAGGCACCTCGTGGCCGAGCTTGCGCAACCCGATCAGATAGTGCAGATGGGTCGCCAGGTTGCTCCCGCGCGGGCGACGCAGCACGTCCCCGGCGACGACGATCGAGGCCATGACCTTGAAACGCCAAGGGGATTAAAAGTTGGGGGTGTGCTCCGCGCGGATGGCTGCGGGCGGCTCGATGCGCCCAGGGCGACGACGCGCGGTGGCGCCGCCGGCTGCGGACGGCTCGATGCGCCCAGGGCGACGACGCGCGGCGGAGCCGCTCAGGCGGTCAGCTCGGCGGCCATCTCGTCGAACACCCGCGACGTAGGCGTCGACCGCCTCGATCGGTGTGAGTGACCGACAGCGTCCACTCCTCCTCGCGGCCGGGCGTCATGAAGATGCCCGCGGTTCATGTTGAACAGCCAGGCGAGTTCTGTCACCTCGACGTCCTGGTTGGCCTTGAAGGTCTCGTAGTCGACGACCTTCGTCGGCGAGAACGTCACGCAGCCCTTGGCGCCGATGCCGACCGGCGTAGCCGGGCAGGCCGTGGCGCTCGATCACGCCCTGGCAGCCGGCGACGATGCGGTCGTTGAGCGCGTCCATGTGGCGGTACGCCTCGGGCGTCAGCACCTCGATGCAGGCTCGCGCGCGCCGCGGCCATGCCGAGCGGGTTGCCGTTGTAGGTGCCGACCTGGTAGACGGTGCCGTCCTCGACCACGCGCATCACCTCCTCGGTGCCGCCGACCGCCGCCGAGGGCAGGCCGCCGCCGAGCGTCTTGGCGAGGGTGACCATGTCGGGCCTCACGCCGAAGCGCTCGGTCGCCCCGCCGGCGGCGATCGCCAGGCCGGTCTTGACCTCGTCGAAGATCAGCACGATGCCGTGGCGGCGGGTGATCTCGCGGACCTCCTGCAGGTAGCCCTCCTCGGGCAGGACGACGCCGAGGTTCATCATCGCCGCCTCCATGATCACGCAGGCCGGCTTGCGGTCTTCGGACTCGAGCCGCTCGATGCGCCGCTCCATCGCGCCGGCGTCGTTGAACGGGACCGGGACCGTCAGGTCGGAGACGGCCTTCGGGATGCCGGCGCCGTAGGGCAGCGACTCGTAGTTCTCGCGGTCGCCGATGCGGTCGTACTCGACGCCGATCGAGACCATCACGGCGTCGTGGTGGCCGTGGTAGGAGCCGAAGATCTTGACGATCGTGTCGCGGCCGGTGCAGCCCGCGGGCGATCCGGATCGCGTCCATCGTCGCCTCCGAGCCGGAGTTCAGGAAGCGCCACCGTTCGAGGCCGAAGCGCCGCTGCAGCTCCTCGGCGACGAGCACGCCGTCCTCGGTCGTGGCGGCGAAGTGGGTTCCCTCGCGCGACCCGCTCGCGCACCGCCGCGCACGATCGCCGGGTGCGCGTGGCCCTGGACCATCGAGCCGAAGCCGTTGTGGAAGTCCCACATGCGGTTGCCGTCGACGTCGTGGACGACCGGGCCCTCGCCGGTCGACAGGTAGATCGGCCACGGGTCGCGGGCCTGGTAGCTGGAGGACACGCCGCCGCTGAGCGAGCGGCGGGCACGCTCGTACATCTCGGCGCTGCCCTGGGTGCGCTCGTCGAGCCGCCGCGCTTCGCGCTCGATCAGGCTGCGCACGCGGGCGCGGTCCAGTTGCACTGTCGTCTCAGGGGCCATCTCGTCCTCCTTCGCGGTGGCGGGCGGCCGCGCCGCCTCACCTCCAGGTTAGGGGGCACGGCGGCGCCGGTGGACAACCGGCCGAGCCGGGCTTGGCCTGCGCGGCTCAGGCGGCGCCGCTCGCCGCCACCGGTTCCGGCATGGCACGGCGGCCGCGACGCTCGGCGCGGCGCAGCCGGCGGATGCCGCGCAGGTCCTCGAGCGGCGGTGTGCAGGATCGCAACGCGCGAGTCCGTGTCCTCGACCCACTTCACCGGCACCTCCTGGATCGAGAGCCGGCGGCGCTGGGCGAGGTACAGCAGCTCGGTGTCGAAGAACCAGCCTCGTCCTCGACCTCCGCCAGCAGCGGCTCGAGCACAGCGCGCCGCGCGGCCTTGAACCCGCACTGGGCATCGGAGAAGCTGACCCGCAGCGTCGCGCGCAGCAGGATGTTGTACGCCCGCGAGATCAGCTCCCGCTTGAGCCCGCGGGTGACCTGCGCACCGGGCGCGAGGCGGCTGCCGATCGCGATGTCGGCGGTGCCCGCGAGCAGCGGCGCGAGCAGCGCGGGCACGGCCGCGAGGTCAGTCGAGAGATCGACGTCCGTGTAGGCGACGACCTCGGCGCGGCCCGAACGCCAGGCCTCGCGCAGCGCGTGCCCGCGACCCTTGCGAGTGAGGTGCAGCGCCCGCACCTCGGGCAGCTCCCGCTCCAGGCGGCGCGCGACCGCCAGCGTGCCGTCGGTGCTTGCGTTGTCCGCGATCGTGATCGTGAAGGGGATCGCCAGGCGCGTGCGCATGCAGTCGCAGAGCTCGCGCGCGCTCGCCTCGAGCACGTGCTCCTCGTTGAACACGGGGATCACGAGCTCGACGCGCGGCGGCGCGGCGGTCTCCGGCCGGGGGCTGATGGGGCGCATCGTCGGCTCTTGCATGTGAACAGCGTCGCTCGTGCGCCTGAGGCGCGATTAACGCGAAGCTGAGAGTTGCCTGAAGACATCGGCCGGCGCGTCCAGCCCCTCGAGCCATCCCCCAGGGCAGGCCGGATGATGGCGAGACCCGGATTCGAACCGGGGACACCACGATTTTCAGTCGTGTGCTCTACCAGCTGAGCTATCTCGCCGCTGCTGAAGCGGCCCCCGATGCTACCGAGTCGCGCCGGCCCGGTCGCACGCTGGGCCGCTCAGGATTCGGCGGCTTCCCAGGCTTCCAGGTAGGGCAACGGGTCGATCGGGTGCCCGCCCGCCGCCTGCCAGCCGCCGACCCACATCTCGAAGTGCAGGTGCGGCGCGGTCGCGTCGCCGGTCTGCCCGCCTGGCAGATCTGCTGGCCGGCGGCGACCGCCTCTGCCGGCGGTGACCGAGAACGAGCCGGCCTCGCAGTGGGCGAACATGAAGTCGAAGCCGATAGGTCGTGTGCTCGACCACGTAGTAGCCGGCGCCCCCCGGCTGGTCGGTGGTCGAGTCGATCGTCCCCGCCAGCGGCACGACGTCGGGCGTGCCTTCGGCCGTGAGGATGTCCTGGCCCTGGTGGATGTGGCCCGTCGCGCGGCGCGCCGAAGCGGTTTTCCGGGCCGCCGAAGTTGTGCGGTCCGCGCACCGGGAAGACGGCGCCGTCGGCGATCGTCTGCGCCGGCGTCGGCACGCCCGCTTCGCCCGGCGCGGGCGTCGGAGCGGGCCGGGGCCGGGGCCGGCTTCACCGTCAGCGTCGCCTCGCCCGAGATGCGCGCGTTGCGCAGGATGTTGCCGTTGTGGGGGTCGTGCGCGCTCACCGTAACCCGGTAGGTGCCGGGCCGCGAGCTGCGCGCCCGTGCGGCCAGACGACCGCGAGCGGATGCGAGGTGTGAACCCAGCCCATCGTCGAGGTGAGGACCGTGCGGCGGGTGGCGAGGTAGATGACCAGCACGCGCAGGTAGACGGTCGCCGTCGTGGCTCTCGACGAGCTCGAGCGTGATCCGCGGCGGCCGTCCCGCGGTCGCCGCGGCGGGGACGCTGAGCTCGCTCAGCGTAGGGGCGCGTGACCTGCGCGGGGACGCCGAACTCGCTGCCCCCCGCCGGTGCTGCAGACGGCGCGGCGACCCCTCCGGGTTCGCCCGGCAGCGCCCGGGCCGTGCTCGCGCCGAGCAGCAGCAGCGCCGCCGCGAGCGCCGCCGGGGCGCCGTGACGCAACGAGGTGCTCATGCCTTCTCTCTCGACCCCGTCACCGGGGCGTGCCAGGGGCGGGCGGCGGATTGCAGCCGCCGCGGCGGCCGAATCGCCCTACGCGCGGTCCAGTTCCTCGACCAGCGCGCGGTAGGTCTCGGCCAGCCCCTGCTCGATCGCCACGCGCGGCCCCCAGCCGAGCTCGCTGCGGCGCGGGCGATGTCCAGGCGGCTGTGCTGCAGCTCGCCCGGGCGCAGGTCGGCCAGCTCGGGCTCGATCTCGACGCCTGCGGTCTCGCTGAGGCGCTTCCAGATCGTCATCACGTCGGTCTCGACGCCCGTCGCGATGTTGTAGACGCCGTCGCTGCCACACGCGGCGAGCAGCGCGCTGACGACGTCGGCGACGTAGATGTAGTCGCGGGTCGGGCGGCCGTGGCCGTAGAGCTTCGGCGCCTTGCCCCTCGTGGATGTGGCCGCTGAAGATCGCCACGACGCCCGCCTCGCCGTGCGGGCTCTGGCGCGGCCCGTAGACGTTGCCGAGGCGGCAGACGGCGTGCGGGATCCCCGACGAGCAGCGCCCAGGTGCGCACGTATGCCTCGGCGGCCCACTTCGACGCGCCGTAGGGGGACAGCGGCGCCGGGATCCGGTCCTCGGGCGTCGGCATCGGCGCCTCGTCGCCGTACAGCGCGCCGCCGGTAGAGGTGAAGACGACGGGTGCGCTCGCGTCAGCCTCGCGAGCTCGAGCACGTTCAGCGTTCCGCGCACGTTGACGTCGCAGTCGCGTCCGGGGTCCTCGACCGAGGCGACGACGCTCGCCTGCGCGGCCAGGTGGTAGACGGCCTGCGGGCGCGACGTCCTCGAAGACGCCGCGCAGGGCCGTGCTGGTCGACGATGTCGAGCTACGCGCAGCTCGGCGCCCTGCGGCCACCCGCTCCGCGCTGCCGGAAGAGAGGTCGTCGACGACCGTCACCTCGTGGCCGGCCGCGAGCAGCGCATCTGCGACGTGCGAGCCGATGAAGCCGGCACCGCCGGTCACGATTGCGCGTCTTGCTTCACCGGCGCGAGACTACACGGAGGCGGCGCGAGGCGGCCCCTGCCAGCTCCTCTTCGACCGCCTGCGACGGACTCGTCGATGCGCTCGAGCACCCTCATGCCGCCGCGCTCGCGCGGCAGCGAGCCGCCGACGGCAGGACCGCCGAGCACGATCGGGATGTCCGGGTGGCTCGCGCGCAGGTCGCGCAGCGCGATGTCGAGCGCGTCGTTGTCGCCCGGCGTCGCTCGCCCCGAGCACGATCAGGTCGGGAGAGCGGCTCGCGACGGCCTCGATGAGCCGTTCGCCCGACAGGTCGGTGTCGAAGATCGTCTGGAAGCCGGCCGCCGCGAGCTGGTCGTGGACCATCTGCAGGCCCGAGCGTGTGCTCGTCGCCGTGCGACCGCCGCCAGCAGCACGCGCTCGCGGTTGGGCTCGGTGCCGCCGGTCATGTAGCGGTACAGGGTGGCGAGCACGCGGCGCACGATCGTCGCGGCGCGGTGCGCGGTCTCGTCGGACAGGTCGCCGGCTTCGGCGAGCACGCCGAGACGGCGCAGCGCCGGCCCGATCACCTCGGCGTGCAGCGTGGTCGGCGAGATGCCGTCCTCGATCGCGCTGGCGATCGCGCCCTCGGCGGTCTCGGCGTCGCCGCGTTCGAGCGCGGTGGCGAAGGTCTCCAGCGTGCTCTCGACGAGCGCGGTCGGGTCGCTGCGCAGCTCCGTCGCGGGCATCCGGGCCCGAGCGGCCCAGCACTTCCATGAACGCATCGAGCAGGACCGGGTCGAAGTGCCGGCCGCGCTGTTCGCGCATCATCTGCGACCGCCTCGTCGACCGAGAACGCCTTGCGGTAGACGCGGTCGCTGGTCAGCGCGTCGAAGACGTCGGCGATCGCCACGATCCGGCCCTCGATCGGGATCGCCTCGCCCTTCAGGCCGCGGGGGTAGCCGGTGCCGTCCCACTTCTCCTGGTGGCTGAGCGCGATCGTCGGCCGCCATGTCGAGGATCGAGGACGAGGAGCCGCGCACGAGGCGGTGCCCCTCCTCGGCGTGCGTCTCGACGATCGCCCGCTCCTCCGGCGTCAGCGGACCGGGCTTCAGCAGGATCGCATCCGGGATCGCGACCTTGCCGACGTCGTGCAGCGGCGCGGCGTGGCGCAGTCGCTCGCAGAACTCAGCGTCCATCCCGATCTGTTCGGCCAGCAGCACCGAGAAGCGGCCGATCCGCTCGATGTGGGCGCCGGTGTCCTCGTCGCGGAACTCGACCGCCATCGACAGGCGCTGGACGGTCTCGGCCTGGGCGATCTCGAGCTCCGAGAGGGCCCGTTTGAGCTCGCTGGTCCGGCTCTCGATCTCGTCCTCGAGCGCTCCCAGCGCCTTCGCTCCGAGGCGCCAGCCGACGAAGCCGGTCGCTGCGGCGAGCACCGCCGCGCAGATCACGACCACCGCAGAGGAGGCGGCGAGGGCGAGGGCGACGGCCGCCGCCAGGCCCAGCAGCGCGGAGAAGATCAGTCCGGCGATTCGGCTGCGTTTCGGGCCGCCCGCCGGCGGCCGGACGCCCGGGCGCTCACGGCGCGCGCGCCTCGGCGCCCCCAGCGGCTCAGACGTCTGCATCGAGGGCCCCCTCCGCGCGCGCGCGGACTCGCGCTGCGCCGCTCCGCCTTGAAATCGTCGAAGAAGGGTGTGTTGCATGACACCGACCGCTGAGATCTCTCGCATCCTTGTCCGGCCCCGGGTTCGCGTGGCTCGTCGAAGAGGACCTCGACGGAGCCGCGAGCAGGCTTGACAGGGCCCAGCGCAGTTAGACATACAGACGAATCGGCTGATCAGCCCGCTTTCTGTAGCTTGCTGATGTCGATTGCCCCCGACGGGGCGCTCAGCGTCACCGGCTGGTCCCAGCGAGACGAGCACCACCTTGCCGGTTTCCTTGCCGCCCTTCGTGATCTGCAGCGGGTAGGGAGCACCGGTCGCCGCCACGTAGAGCGTGCCGCCCTGGGTCGTGTCGTTGAGGGCGATCGCCTTGTGGCCTTCGATCGTCGCCGGCGAGCCCTTCGCGAGCGTGCCGTGGTCGGCGAGCGCCGTGTCGATCAGCTTGCCCAGGTTCGGTCAGCTCCGCCAGCGAGGCGAGTTCGCCGCTGTTGGCGGGCGCCTTCAGCCATTTGCCCTGCAGCAGCTGGGCGGCGCCCGCTCCGCCGACGTGTTCGTAGAAGGCGCCGGCTGCCGTTGATGTAGACGGCGCCTGCGACCTGGACGATCTTGATCGTGAAGCCTTCCTGGGAGATCGTGCCCTTGCCGCCCTTGCCCGCGAGCAGTTCCATGTCGAGCGAGACGGCTTGCCTTCGCTGTCGATCGTGCCCTTGATGTGCACGGAGCTGGCCTTCGAGGCTGCCTGTTTGCTCGCCTGCGAGGATCTGCGCGGGGCTCTTCGATTCGAGCCCGTTTCCGGACGAGGAGGAGGAGCCGCAGCCCGCGAGCGGGAGCGCGAGGGCGAGCACGGCGAAGGAGGCTTGCAGCAGGGGGCGCCGGAGTTTGATCATCGGGCAACTGTACCCACCGGCCGCCCGGCCGCCCGCGGTCCGCCTGGCCCCCGGGCGCGGGAAAAAGCTTTAGCTTTGGCGGATGAGCACTGGCGCTGAGGAAGAAGCGCGGGTCCGGGACCTCTACGAGAAGCACTTCGGCTCGAACCGGCGCCGGGAGCGGCGCCTGATCTCGGCGGGCTCGTTCTTCACGACGTTCGCGGCGGTCAGGGCCATCACCCACGCGATCCGCGCCGAAAGCGGGCCCGTTCCGCAACATCACGCCGGGCGGCCGCCACATCCACCACATGACCTTCGGGATCATCGGGTCTGCTCGTCGTCGGATACCTGTGGCTGCTCGAGATCGGCATCGCCGACGGACGCCGCGCCTCGCAGATCACGGCGGCTCGCCTACGGCAGCGGCGCCGCGCTGACGCTCGACGAGTTCGCCCTGTGGCTGAACCTCGAAGACGACTACTGGACCAAGCAGGGCCGTGAGAGCATCGACGCGGTGGTGCTGTGCGGTCGCGCTGCTCTGCGCTCAGCTTGACGAGCCGCGGCTTCCTGCGGGAGCTGATCGAGCGGTGAGCGCGACGAGCACGCGAGCGTGCGCGCCGCCGACGGGCGCCGGCTCGACGTGCGCGTCGCGGGCCCGGCGGACGGCGCCGGCCGTCCTGTTCCACGTCGGCACCCCCTCCGCGGGCCTGCTGTTCGCGCAGTGGTCGAGATCGGCGCGGCGCTCGGAGTGCGGCACGTGACGCTACTCGCGCCCCGGCTACGGGCGCTCCGAGCGACGCGAGGGGCGCACGGTGGCCGACTGCGCGCAGGACGTGGCGGTCGTGCTGGACGCGCTGGGGATCGAGCGCTTCCACACCGTCGGCTGGTCGGGCGGCGGGCCCCACGCGCTCGCCTGCGCGGCGCTGCTCCCGGAGCGGACGCTCGCCGCCGCGACGATCGGCGGGGTCGCCCCCTTCGACGGCCGAGGGGATCGACTTCCTCGCAGGGATGGGCCCGGAGAACCACGAGGAGTTCGGGGCGGCCGCGAGCGGGCCGCGGGCGAGCTCGAGGCGTATCTGCGCGGGCAGGCGGAGGGGATGCGCGACGCCTCCGGCGCGGACGTGCACGCCTCGTTCGGGGAGCTGCTCTCGCCCGTGGACCGCGACGCGGCGAGCGGCGAGTTCGCCGACTACCTCGCCTCGCTGTTCCGCGGGGCGCTGGAAACGGACATCTGGGGATGGTTCGACGACGACCTCGCGTTCGTCGGCGGACTGGGGCTTCCCGCTGGGATCGATCGAGCGCCCGGTCGCGATCTGGCAGGGCTCGGAGGACCGCATGGTGCCCTTCGCGCACGGCCGCTGGCTGGCCGAGCACGTCGGCGGGGCGCAGGGCAGGCTGCTCGACGGCGAAGGCCACATGTCGATCCTGCTGGGGCGGTACCGGGCGGTGCTGGAGGAGCTGCTGGCGGCAGGCGGCTAGACGCGTCTCAGAGGCTCACGGCCACGTACTTCGTCTCGAGGTACTCGTCGATCCCCTCGAAGCCCGCCCTCGCGCCCGAAGCCCGACTGCTTGACCCCGCCGAACGGCGCCGCCGGGTTCGACACGACGCCCTGGTTGAGCCCGACCATGCCGCTCTCGATCCGCTCGCAGACGCGGAAAGCGCGCGCCGAGGTCGCGCGTGTAGACGTAGGCGACGAGCCCGTACTCGGTGCGGTTGGCGGCGTCGATCGCCTGCTCCTCGCTGGAGAACGTCGCGATCGGCGCGACCGGACCGAAGATCTCCTCGCTCGAACAGCCGTGCGTCCTGCGGCACCGAGGCGAGCACGGTCGGCTCGTAGAAGTACCCGGCGCCGTCGACGCGCGCTGCCGCCGAGCAGCACCTTCGCCCCGCGCTGCACCGCGTCGCCGACGAGCTCTGCGACCTTCTCGCGCTGGTCCTCGTCGATCAGCGGACCGACGTCGATGCCCTGCTCGGTGCCGCGGCCGACCTTCAGCTCGCCCATCTGCTCGGCTGAGCCGGCGCGCGAACTCCTCGGCGAGCGACTCGTGCACGTGGAAGCGGTTGGCCGCCGTGCAGGCCTCGCCGACGTTGCGCATCTTCGCGAGCATCGCCCCCTCGACCGCCGCGTCGAGGTCTGCGTCCTCGAACACCAGGAACGGCGCGTTGCCGCCGAGCTCCATCGAGACGCGCAGGATCTGATCGGCGGACTGCTCGATCAGCTTCCTGCCGACCTCGGTGGAGCCGGTGAACGAGAGCTTGCGCGTGCGCGGGTCCTTCAGCAGCGGTTCGATCACCGGACCCGACTTGCTCGCAGTGATCACGTTCAGCACCCCGCCCGGCAGCCCCGCTTCCTCGAGGATCTTCGCCAGCGCCAGCATCGACAGCGGCGTCTGCTGCGCCGGCTTGACGACCATCGTGCAGCCGGCCGCGATCGCCGGGGCGATCTTGCGCGTCCCCATCGCCATCGGGAAGTTCCACGGCGTCACGAACACACACGGCCCGACCGGCTGGCGCATCGTCAGGATCCGCCCGTTGCCGGTCGTGTTGACCATGTAGCGCCCGTGGATGCGCACCGCCTCCTCGGCGAACCAGCGGAAGAACTCGGCGGCGTAGGTGATCTCGGCCTTCGACTCCGCAACCGCCTTGCCCATCTCGAGCGTCATCAGCAGTGCCAGCTCGTCCGCTTGCTCGCTGAGCGCCTCGAAAGCGCGGCGCAGGATCTCGCCGCGATCGCGCGGCGCCGTTCGCGCCCAGGCGCGCCTGTGCCTCCGCGGCGGCGCCGAGCGCGGCCATCGCGTCGGCGGGCTGGCCGTCGGCGACCTCGACGAGCGTCTCGCCCGTGGCGGGATCCTCGACCGCGAGGCGTCCGGCGCCCTCGGCGTCCCGCCACTCGCCGCCGACGAAGAGCTGGGTCGGGACGGACTCCAGGACCGTGCGCTCCCGCGTCTCGACAGTCATCGTGCAGCCCTCAAAGCGATCTTCAGCAGCGACGAGTTGAACCCCATGGGACCTCCCATCCTCGACCGCGTCGGCCCGTGCCTCGGCGTGTTCTCTAGAGCGCAGATGCCCCGCTTTCAGCCAACCTACCACCGCCCGTCCGAGCTGCCGCAGGGCCTGCTCCGCAGACGCGGGCGCCTGCTCGCGGTGGTGCTCACTGCGGCGCTGTGCGGGCTCGCGCCGTCCGCCCGCGCGGCGCATGCGCCGGCTCGCGCCCTCGTCGTCGAAGGAGCCGGCGAAGGCCACGGCGTGGGGATGAGCCAGGACGGGGCGCTCGGCTACGCCCGCCACGGCGCCACCTACACCGCAGATCCTCGCTCACTACTTCACCGGCACCACGATCGGCCAGGCGCCCGCCGCCACGATCGTCAAGGTGCTCGTCGGCGCCAAGGTCAAGCGGATACCGCTGGAGCGCTACGTCCGCGGCGTGATCGGCGAGGAGATGTCCTCGGACTGGCCGGCGGCGGCGCTGGAGGCCCAGGCGGTGGCGAGCCGCACATATGCGCTGACCGCTCACGCGGGCGGCTCGCAGTTCGACGTGTACTCCGACAGCCGTTCGCAGGTCTACCGCGGGGCCGCCGCGGAATCGCCTGCCACCGACGCCGCGGTCGCGGCGACCGCCGGGCAGATCCTGCTCTACGAAGGCCGGCCCGCGATCAGCTACTACTTCGCGAGCTCGGGCGGCATGACCGAGTCGGTGCAGGACGCGTTCCCCGGCACCGACCGCCGAGCCCTGGCTGGTCGGCGTCGATCGATCCCTATGAAAAAGTCTCCGCGCGCTGGAAGCTCGAGATCCCCTTCGCCACCGCCGCACGGCGCCTGCGAGGCCTCTTCGCGGGCTCCTTCCGGGGCATCGAGGTGCTGCAGCCGGGGCGCCTCGCCGCGCGTGATCCTCGCTCGCGTGCTCGGCAGCGCCGCCGCGCAGCGCGTCAGCGGGCCGGAGCTCGCAGCCAGGCTCGGGCTGCCGAGCACCTGGGACTACTTCGACCTGCTGCGCGGCGGCAGGCTCGTGCAGGAGCCTGACAAGCAGCGGCCGCGCAAGGACTTGGAGCCCGACCCCGGCGGCGCCCGAAAGGACGGCGCCCGCCTCTCCGGGCAGCTCCGGCGGCGTGGCGCCGGTCTCCTCCGCTGCCTCGCAGAGCACCGTCGCGGCCGGCGGCACCCGCGCGGGCTGAGCCGTCCAATACATCGGGGACCGTAGCGGCGTCGGATCCGGCCGCCGCGAGCGCTTGCGCATAGGCTTGCGCCGGTGCGCGGACCGCTGCTGATCGCCGACACCCCCTGGCTGCTGTACCGCTCGTTCTTCGCGCTGCCGAAATCGATCGTCGACGGCGAGGGCCGGCCGGTGAACGCGCTGCTCGGCACCGTCAACGCGCTGCTCGCGCTGATCGACCCGCCCGCCGCCTCCGGCGCGCCGCGCGCGGTGGTCGCCTGCACCGGCGCCGAGGAGGCGCGCTACCGGGTCGAGCTGTATCCGCCCTACCACGCGCACCGCGACCCGATGCCCGCCGAGCTCGCAGAGCAGTGGCGGCGCGCCCCGGCACTGCTCGAGGCGCTCGGCTGGAGCGTCGCGGGCAGCGAGGACCTCGAGGCCGACGACGTGATGTTCTCGCTGGCCGAGCAGGAGGCGGCGGCCGGAGGGAGCGCGCTGCTGCTGACCGGCGACCGTGACCTCTATGCGGCGGCGGGGGAGCAGGTGGCCGTCGTCGAGATGCTGAAAGGGGGCCGCTACGGGCTGATCGGCCCCGAGCAGGTGCGCGAGCGCTACGGCGTCGAGCCGGAGCTGGTCTGCGACTTCATCGCGCTGCGCGGCGACCCCTCCGACGGGCTGCCCGGAGCGCCGGGGATCGGCGCGAAGACCGCGGCCGCGCTGCTGCGGCGCTACGGCCCGCTCGAGACGCTGCTCGCCGCGGCGCACGAGGCGCAGGGGAAGGTCCGCCGCGACCCGGAGGAGATGAGTCCCCGCACCGCGGCGACCCTGCGCGAGAACGCCGAGCTGCTGCGCACCTTCAAGCGCGTCGCGACGCTGCAGCGGATCGACGTGCCGCTGCCGGCTGACCGCGCGGACGGACTTCGCCGGCGGCGCGCGGACCGCCGCCGAGCACGGCATGAGGCGTCTCGCCGAGCGCCTTGCGAAGCTGGCTAGGGAGTGAACTTGACGGTGATCACGTCGCCGTCGGCCATCGCGTAATCGCGCCCCTCGAGGCGCAGCGTCCCCCGTTCGCGCGCGCCCGCGTAGCCGCCCGCGTCGAGCAGCTCCCGCCAGCCGATCACCTCGGCCCGCACGAAGCCCTTCTGGATGTCGGTGTGGATCTCGCCGGCCGCGTGCCACACCGAGAGCCCCCGCTGCAGGTGCCAGGACTGCGCGGGCTTCGCCTCCCCCGCCGTGAAGAAGACGAGCAGCTCGAGCAGCTCGAACGCCTCCCTCGACCACGCGCTCGAGCGGCGCTCGCCGTGTCCTCGCCGGCCGCGGTCATCTCCGCGCGCATCGCCGCCGCCTCCTCCTCGTCGAGCTCGGCGAGCTCGGACTCGATGCGCGAGGAGACCGCCACCGCGCGCGCCCCCTGCGCGGCCGCGTGCTCGGCGACCGCGGCCGGCACCTCGAGCGGAGCCCTCGTCGACGTTCGCCACGAACAGCACCGGCTTGGCGGTCAGCGAGCCGAGGTCGCGCGATCGCGTTCGGCGCCTCCTCGGGCACGGGCACGCCGCGCACCGGGCGCCCCGCCTGCAGCTCGGCGATCACCTCGCGCAGCCATGCCTCCTCGGCGGCCGCGGCCCGGTCTGCCGCCCCGCGCCTGTTTGGCGACGCGCTCGACGCGCCGTTCGGCCTGCTCGAGGTCCGCGAGCACCAGCTCGGCCTCGATCGTCTCGATGTCGCGAGTGGGTCGACGCTGCCCTCGGGGTGGATCACGTTCTCGTCGCCGTGGGCGCGGACGACGTGCACGATCGCATCGGTCTCGCGGATGTTCGCGAGGAACTTGTTGCCGAGACCCTCGCCTTTGTGCGCACCCGCGACGAGCCCGGCGATGTCGTGGAAGTCGATCGTGTCCCAGACGATCTCCGACGCGCCGACCGTCGCCGCGACCTGCTCGAGGCGCGAGTCGCGCACCGGCACGACCGCGACGTTCGGCTCGATCGTCGTGAACGGGTAGTTGGCCGCCTCGGCGCCGGCGCTGGTCAGCGCGTTGAACAGCGAGGACTTGCCGGCGTTGGGCATGCCGACGATGCCGATCCGCGTGCTCATCGAGCGCGCCGGCGCCCGGTCGGCTCCGGACACGGCGGCCAGCGCGGTGCCGAGCGCCGCCCCGGCGATCACGTCGGAGGGATAGTGCACGCCGAGGTAGACGCGCGAGGCGGCCATCGCGCCGGCGAGCGCGTAGAGCGGCGCGGCCGGCAGCCGAGCCGGCTGTAGGCGAGCGCCCCGGCGAACGAGGTCGCCGCGTGCGCGCTCGGGAAGCTCAGCGCGGTCGTCGTGCCCGCAGCGGCGGCAGCCCCGGCGAGCCGCGGACGCGGGCGGCGCATCGCGAACTTGATCGCGGTGTTCGACCGCGTAGGTGCGCGAGCACCGTGCGTCGCGCCCGCGCGCCACCCGCCCGCGCGATCGCGCCGGAGCAGGCCCCCGCCGACGCCGATCGCGAGCCACACGCCGCCGTGCTCGCCGAGCCGCGAGAACGCGCGCCACGGCGCGCTCCGCCGCGGGCGCGTGCCCGCGCGTGCGCGCGAGCAGCGAGCAGCCGCTCCTCGAAGCTGGGATCTGACCGGAACATCTCGGCGGCGGCGTGTCGAGCGGGTCGCGCGGGCCGGCTCTAGCCGAAGCCGACCCGCGGCTCCTCGGTCTCGGCGGTCACGTAGACGACCTGCGCCGAGGTCGAGCCGGACCGGGCCGTCCTCGCTCTGGATCTCGTGCCAGCCCTGAGTGCCGAGCGCCTCTTCGAGCTCCTTGAGCTGCTGCTCGGAGAGCCGCACGGCGAGCACCTGCCCGCCCTGGAAGCCGATGCTCAGACGCGAGCTGGAGTGCCATCAGTGAACCTCCGCCGGTTGGACGATCTCGGTCAGCACGCCGATGCTCGAGCGCGGGTGCACGAAGGCGACGCGCGAGCCCCGGATCCCGGTCCGCGGGCTGCTCGTCGATCAGCCGCACGCCGGACGCCTGCAGCTGCGCCAGCGTCGCCTCGATGTCCGGCACCTGGTAGGCGACGTGGTGCAGGCCGGGGCCCTGCTTGGCCAGGAACTTGCCGACCGGCGTGTCCTCGGCGAGCGGCGCGAGCAGCTCGACGTGGTTCTCGCCGACGTCCAGCAGCACCGCCTCGACGCCCTGCTCGGCGACGACCTCGCGGTGGGCCAGCTCGAGGCTCCATCGTGCCCGCGTAGAGCTCGAGCGCGGGCTCGAGCGCCTCGACGGCGACGCCGATGTGGTCGATGCGGCTGAACACGCGCCGCAGTCTATAGTCGCGCTCGGCTCTCAAGCCGTCGGGCGAGGCCTCCGGCCGCGCGCGATCGGCGCCGGGCGGGCGAGGCAGCGTCGGTGCCCGCTGGCGGCGCGGCGCACGACGCCGCAGCCCGACTCCCGGCGCGCGCTCCATCCGCGGCACGCCGCGCATGATCTCCTCGATCGCGTCGCGCTCGAGCACCTCGTGCTCGAGCAGCTCCGCGGCGAGCGCGTCGAGCTGCGACGCGGTGGGCGAGGATCAGCCGCTGCGCGGCGCGGCGCGCTTCCTCGATCAGGTCCCGGCGCTCCTCGTCGCGGATCCGCAGCGTCGTCTCCGAGAGCCGCACGTCGCCGTCGGGCGAGCGGCCGACGCCGGCGGTGCCCATCGCGTAGTCGTGGACCATCGAGTGGGCGATGTCGGCGACCCTCTTGAGGTCGTCGGAGGCGCCGGTCGTGATCGCGCCGAAGACGATCTGCTCGGCGACCCGGCCGCCGAGCAGCACCGTCATGTAGTCGAGCAGCTCCTCGCGCGTCTTCAGGTAGCGGTCCTCGGCGGGCAGGTTCAGCGTGTAGCCGAGCGCCCTGCCCGCGCGGCACGATCGAGATCCGGTGCACGCGGTCGACCGAGGGCAGCAGCTCGCCGCAGAGCGCGTGCCCGGCCTCGTGGTAGGCGACGACGCGCTTCTCGTGGCTGTTCAGCACGCGCTTGGACTGCACGCCGGCGATCACCCGCTCGATCGCCGAGTCGAAGTCGGCGGCGCTGATCTTGTCGTGCCGTTGCGCCGGGCGGCGAAGATCGCCGCCTCGTTGCAGATGTTCGCGAGGTCGGCGCCCGCCAGCCCGCTGGTCTGCTGGGCGATCAGTTCGAGGTCGACGTCGCCCATCGGCTTGTCGCGCGTGTGCACCTGCAGCACGCCGAGCCGCCCTCTGACGTCGGGCGGCATCACGAACACCTGGCGGTCGAAGCGGCCCGGGCGCAGCAGCGCCGGGTCGAGCTTCTCGAGCAGGTTCGAGGCCGCCATCACGACCACGCGCCCGTTCGAGTTGAACCCGTCCATCTCGACCAGCAGCTGGTTGAGCGTCTGGTCCTTCTCGCCGGAGATGTCGGCGCCGCGGCGCCCGCCGACGGCGTCGAGCTCGTCGATGAAGATGATCGCCGGTTCGTGCTTGCGCGCCTCCGCGAACAGCCGCCGGATCCGCTGCGCGCCGAGGCCCACGAACATCTCCACGAACGACGCAGCCGACTGCGCGAAGAACTCGGCGCCGGACTCGGCCGCCACCGCCTTCGCGAGCAGCGTCTTGCCGGTGCCCGGCGGCCCGTGCAGCAGCACGCCCTTCGGCACCTTCGCGCCGAGCTTGTGGAACTCCTTCGGGTCGCGCAGGAAGTCGACGATCTCCTGCAGCTCGGCCTTCGCCTCGTCGACGCCGGCGATGTCCTGGAAGGAGACCTTCTGCTTGGACGCCGGCTTGATGCGCTGCGGCTTGACGCGCGGCATCGTCTTCAGGAAGCGCAGCATCACGGTGATGATCACGACGAAGAACACAGCGGCCGACGACCGGCTGCCAGTCGTAGGCGAAGTTCTGGATTTCCGGTCGCCACGGAGGTGTGCGGCACGGACGGGATCACGACCGTGCGGGCAGCTTTCGCCGCTTTTGGCGGCGGGCGCGGCCGCGGGCGTCGCGGCGGCCGCGTCGCTTGGCGCCGGGGGTCGTGCCCGTCTGTGGGGAGCCTTCCCCCGGCGAGCCCTTCTCCGTGACTGACCCGCTCATCGACCGCCCTCCTCGACTCGTTTCACCATCCGTGGCACGCGTTCGATTATGCGGGTCCGCAAGCCCGCTGTCGAGGCGCGACAGAGGTCGCCCGGCCGCGAACCTGCGCATCTCTGCGCGCAGCTGCGCATCGCTGCCTCGGGCAGGCTCGACGGCTAGCCCAGGATGCTGCGTCGCGAGGTCTCGGTAGGCCTCTGTCGCGAACGCCAGGTCGCGCACGTCGATGCGCTCGTCGGCGCCGTGGATCAGCGGCGTTCCCTCGAGCAGCGACTGGTGGCGCTGGGGGAAGAACCCGTAGGCGACGCACTCCGGGAAGGCGGCGCGGAAGTGCCGCGAGTCGGTGAAGCCCGGGAGCACGACCGGCACCACCTCGCGCCGGGATCGCGCTCGGCGATCCAGCCGGTGATCGCTGTCCATCAGCTCGCTCTGCGACCGGCGAGCGGTTGCCGACGACGCGCTCGGTGAACTCGAGCTGCCAGCGACCCTCGGGCTCGCCGAGCACCTCGGCGATGTCGGCCCGCACCTCCTGCCTCGCCCAGCCCCGGCGGCACGCGGCAGTCGACCTTCAGCTCGGCGCGGCTGGGGATCACGTTGACCTTCTCCGAGGCGCGGATCCGGGTCGGCGTGAAGGTCACGCCGAGCATCGGCTCGAACATCACCGCCAGCCGCGGATCGGCCGCGCGCAGCCGCTCGATCGCGCCCGGCGGGGTCGTCCGGGTCCTCTCCGATACCGCGCAGGAACGCGAGCGGCTCGTCGGTCAGCCGCAGGTCGGGCTGCCGCGCAGCGAGCCGCTCGAGCAGCGGCGCCATCTTCAGCAGCGCGTTCTCGCCCATTCCCGGCATCGAGGCGTGGCCCGCCACGCCATTGGTGGTGAGCGTGAAGCGGAACACGCCCTTCTCGGCGCAGCAGACGCCGTAGCAGCGGCGGCCCGCGTACTCGAAGACCGCGCCGCCGCCCTCGTTGACGAGCATGTCGCAGCGCACCTTCTCCGGGTGGTTCTCGGTTATCCACTGCGCGCCCAGCTCGCCGCCGGTCTCCTCGTCGACCACGGCGACCACGAGCAGCTCGCCGCGGCGCGGGCGCCAGCCGGAGCGTGCGAGCGAGCAGGCGGCGGCGACCTCGGCCGCGACCTGGCTCTTCATGTCGAGCGCCCCGCGGCCCCAGATGAAGCCGTCCGCGAGGTCGCCGGACCAGGGGTCGTGCGCTCCACTCCGACGCGTCGGCGAGCACGGTGTCGACGTGGCCGAGGAAGCAGAGCCCCGGTCCGTCCTCCGCGCCGCGCAGCCGGGCGACGAGGTTCGGCCGCTCGGGCTCGGCGCCGAGCAGCTCGCACTCGAAGCCCGCCGCGCGACAGCTGCGCCGCGAGGTGCTCCTGCGCGGGCCGCTCGTTGCCGGGCGGGTTGACGGTGTCGAAGCGGATCAGGCTGCGCAGCAGCTCCTCGGCCTCGGCCGCGGGAGCGGCGGGATCCTGCGCGGAGTGCCGGCCGGGATCGCCCTCGGAGGCCGGTGCGGGGCGCCGGCCGGAGATCCCTTCTTCTTTCAAGCCGCGGGCGCGGATTCGGAGGCGGAGGGGAGGCCGATCTCGGCGACCTCCTCGCGCGTGAGCGGGAAGTGACAAGCGGTGAGGATGTCCCGCGAGTCCTTCGCCTCGAGCAGCGGTTCCTCGCTCGAGCAGCGCTCCTGCGCCTTCGGGCAGCGGGTGTGGAAGCGGCAGGCTTTGCGGCGGGTTGGCCGGGCTCGGCACGTCGCCGGTCGAGGAGTTTGCGCTCCGGACCCGTGACGGCTCGGGTCCGCGACCGGCACGGCGGAGAGCAGCGCCCCGGTGTACGGATGGCGCGGGAACGAGTAGAGCGCGTCGCCGCTGCCGATCTCGACGATCTTGCCGAGGTACATGACCGCGACGCGATCGCACATGTGGCGCACCACCGAGAGGTCGTGGGCGATGAAGATCAGCGTCAGCCCGAACTGCCGCTGCAGGTCGCGCAGCAGGTTGAGGACCTGCGCCTGGATCGAGACGTCGAGCGCCGAGACGGGCTCGTCGGCGATCAGCAGCTTCGGTTTCAGCGCGAGCGCACGCGCCACGCCGATGCGCTGGCGCTGGCCGCCGGAGAACTCGTGCGGATAGCGGTTGTAGTGCTCGGGGTTCAGGCCGACCGTCTCCATCAGCTCCTGCACGGCTTTGCGCCGCTCGCCCTTGCCGGTCAGCATGCCGTGGATCGCGAACGGCTCGGCGATGATCGAGCCGACGGTCTTGCGGGGGTTCAGCGACGAGTAGGGGTCCTGGAAGATCATCTGCATGTCGCGGCGGATCGCCTTCAGCCGCGAGCCCTTGACCTTCGTGATGTCCTGGCCCTCGAAGGTGAGCTCGCCGGAGGTCGACTCGAGCAGCCGCATCACGAGCCGCGCCGTGGTGCTCTTGCCGCAGCCGGTCTCGCCGACGATGCCGAGCGTCTCGCCGCGCGCGCACTTCGAAGTTGACGCCGTCGACCGCCTTGACCGCGCCGACCTTGCGCTGCAGGAACACGCCGCGGGTGATCGGGAAGTGCTTGACGAGGTCGCGGGCCTGCACGAGCGCGTCGCTGCGCGTCCCGTCGCCCGGGCTCGCCTGCGCGTCCGCGGCGGGCGCCGCCCGCAGCTCGGGCTCGGCCATCAGCTCACCTCCCCGGCCACGTCGGCGAGGGCCTCCTCGGGCACCCGTCCGGCGGCGAGCTCGCTCCACAGGCGCCTGCGTTCCTCGGGCGCGCGCAGGCAGGCGACGAAGTGGTCGGGTCGGCCGGGCACCGGCTCCAGCGTAGGGTCGATGCGCGCGTGCTCCGGCCGCGCGTAGGCGCAGCGCGGGTGGAAGTGGCAGCCCGAGGGCGGCCGGATCAGGCTCGGCGGCGTGCCCGGGATCGGCACGAGCTGTTCGGAGCGGTCGTGCTCGAGACGCGGGATCGACTTCAGGAGCCCCCATGTGTAGGGGTGCTCGGGGCTCGAGAAGACGGATTGCGCGGAGGCTGTCTCGACGATCCGCCCCGCGTACATGACGGCGATGTCGTCGGCCATCTCGGCGACCACGCCGAGGTCGTGGGTGATGATGATGATCGCCATCCCGAGCTCGCGCTGCAGCCGTTCCATCAGCGCGAGGATCTGCGCCTGCACGGTGACGTCGAGCGCGGTCGTGGGCTCGTCGGCGATCAGCAGCTTCGGGTCGTTCGCCAGCGCCATCGCGATCATCGCCCGCTGGCGCATGCCGCCGGAGAACTCGTGGGGGTACTCGTCGACGCGGCGCTTGGGGTCGGGTATGCCGACGAGCCCGAGCAGCTCGATCGCGCGCGCGCGGGCCTTGCGCGAAGAGATCTCTTTGTGCGCCCGCAGCGCCTCGACCAGCTGACGACCGACCTTGTAGAGGGGGTGCAGGGCCGACAGCGGATCCTGGAAGATCATCGCGATCTCGTTGCCGCGGATCGCGCGCATCTCGCTTTCCGGCAACGTCGACGAGGTCCTTGCCTCCGAACAGGATGCGGCCCGAGATGCGCGCGCCCTGGCGCCGTGTCAGACCGAGCGTCGTCAGCGAGGAGACGGTCTTGCCGGAGCCCGACTCGCCGACGATGCCGAGCGTTTTGCCCGGGTGCACCTGGTAGGTGATGCCGTCGACGGCGTGGACGATGCCGTCTTCGCTGGGGAACTCGACCCTCAGCTCCTCGACGCGCAGCAGCGCCTCAGCCATAGCGCACCCTCGGATCCAGGTACGCATAGCCGATGTCCGCGACGATGTTCGCGATGATGATGAACATCGAGGCGAGCAGCACGGTGCCCTGGATCACCTCGAAGTCCGACTGCACGATCGAGTGGTACGCGAGCAGGCCGACGCCGGGGATGTTGAAGACGTACTCGATCAGCACGGCGCCGCCGAGCAGCACGCCGACTTCGAGCGCCAGCAGCGTCACGATCGGGTTGATCGACGAGCGGATGCCCTGGCGGATCACGAACCGCTCGCGCAGGCCCTTGGCCCGCGCGGTCCGGATGTAGTCCTCCTCCATCGTCTCGATCATGCTTCCGCGCATCAGCCGCGCGAACACCGCGGCGCTGCCGGCAGCGAGCACGCACCAAGGCATGATCAGCGAGGTGAACCATCTCCAGGGATCGTGGGTGAGACCCACATAGCTGCCCGCGCCGGGGAAGATGCGCAGTTTCCCGATGTCGTTGGAGAACAGCAGCAGGGCGAGCAGGCCGAGCCAGAATTCGGGCGCGGAGATCAGCACCAGCGCGGCGCCCATCGAGCCGCGGTCCCAGAAGGTGCGCCGCTTCAGGGCGGAGATGATGCCGACCGCCAGACCGGAGATCATCCACACGACGGCGGCGCCCACGGTCAGCGAGATCGTCGCCGGCAGGCGTTCGCTGATCAGGCTGATGACCGACTGCTGGCTGTAATAGCTGAAGCCGAAGTTGAAGTGCAGGAAGATGCCCTTCAGGTAAGCCCAGAACTGGGCGGGGAGCGATTTGTTGAGCCCCAGGACCCGTTCGATTTCCTTGATCAGGTGAGGCTGCGGGTCCCGGCCGGCGCGCAGCACCGCCGGGTTGCCCGTGGGGATGATGCGGAACAGGACGAAGGTCAGCGCGCAGACGATGACCAGCAGCGCGACGCCCCACACCACGCGGCGGATGACGTAGGCCGTCACGCCTCGCCTCGGGCGCTTCCTCGTGCGATGTCTGGGTGGGTGTTCACGTGGTCCTCAAAACAGTGCGGCGGGCGATCGGAGCGGAGGGTGGAGCCCCGCCTGCGCGGGGCTCCAGCTCCGTTCCTCAGGCCTTCGCCGCCCTACTTCAGCGAGGTGTAGGCGTAGTCCCACTCGCCGACGTCCCATACGTCGCCGACGCCTTGGACCTTGCTGCCCTCGATGTTCCCCTGCTTGTCCCAGTCGAACGGAACGGCCACGGCTTTTTCGACGATTTTTTCGTCGATCTTCGCCCAGGCGCTCGCGCGCGCGGCTTTACCCGTGATCGATTCGGCTTCCGTCATCGCCTTTTCGAGTTCGGGGTCCTTCGCCTGGCTCCAGTTCACGTTCCCGGTTTCGTTGATGAATTTGCCGTTGAACGTGATGTTCAGGACAGTCTGCGGGTCACCGAAGTCGGCGATCCACCCGACCGACGGGCAGATGTCGATCTCTTCTTTCGGGACGTTGCAGTACTTCGCGTACATCGTCGCCGTTTCGACGAGCGTGAACTTCGTGTTGAAACCGAGGTTCTTCAGCGTCGTGTTGACGATTTCCGCGTCCTGTTCGGCGGGGTTGCCCTTCGCGCCGACGACCGACACCGTTTCGCCGCCGGTGTACTTGCCGCTCGGGTAGCCCGCCAGCTTCATGTACTTCTGGGCCACAGTCATGTCGCCTTCGGGGTGTTCGTTGAAGTCGAACTTCGGCCCCGTCAACCCACCGGCCTGTTCGAAGCCCGGGATCGTCGGATAGATGAAGTGCGTCATCACGTCGGTGACGAGCTTCCCGCCGCGCGCGCGGTCCATCGCGGTGCGGTCGAGCGCCGCCCACAGCGCCTTGCGCAGGTCTTCGTTCTTGAACGGACCATGCACGTTGTTGACGCCGATGTAGTGAGAGCCCGCGCCCGGTGAGATCTCGAGCTGTTCTTTGTACTTTTCGGCGGCGAGGCGGATGTTCGACTGCGCCGGCGGTTCGTTCTCGACGATGTTGGTGCCTTCCAGCACCTGCTTGCCGATCACGTCGTTTGTGCCGCCGATCTTGATCTGGATTTCGTCCAGGTACGCAGGACGGATGTCCAGCGACGCCGTCCAGTTCGGGTTGCGAACCAGCGTCGCCGACTTGCCCGGGAAGTAACCGACGTCGAGCACTTTGCCCGAGCTGTCGTTCTTGAACATGTACGGCCCGGTCGCGACCTGGTAGTTGCCGTAGTCCGAGGGCTTGTGCGCGTCGTACTTCGCCGCGTATTCCTTCGGCACCGGCGCGGTGATCGGCATCTGCAGCGCGTCGGCCACGATCTGCGCCTTCGGTTCGGTCAGTTTGAAGACGATCGTGTACTTGTTCGGCGTGGTGATACCCGCGATCGGGCCGCCCGTCGCCTTTTCGACCCCTTCGACAGCGTTGAAGTACGCGTGCAGGTAGGGGTTGGCGACGTTGGGGTTAGCCGACCGTTCGAAGGCGTACTTGACGTCTTCGGCCGTGACTTCACGGTTCACGGGCGGGGAGAACTTCCACGCCTTTCTTGAGCTTCACCGTGACCATCTTGCTGTCCGAGGAGATTTCCGGCGGGCCTTCGGCCAGCAGCGGGGTGGGTTCGGCGGCCGTGTTCGGCTTGTCCATGTACAGCGTGCTCTGGGTCGCGTAGACGACCTCGTAGTCGAGCGAGTAGTAGGCGATCCCCGGGTCGATGTGTTCGAAGTCCGTTTCATCGAGCACCTGCAGGGTTCCGCCCTTTTTGCCGCCGGTCAGCGGCTCCGTTTCCGGGCTTTTGTATCCCCCGGTGCTGACGCTGCCCGAGCCGCCCGAGCTGCTGCTGCCGCCGCTCGTCGACGATTTGCTCGAGCTCGAACCGCACGCCGCGAGCACCACCGCGAGCACGGCTACGGCCGCGATTGCCGCGACCGTTCTGATCGACCTCATTGAGTCGCCTCCTGTTTGTATTGAACGAGCGCCCTCATCGGGCGCCCCTCGGGTTCAGGGCATCTCTCAGCCCGTCGCCCAGAAGATTGAAGGCCAGCACCGTCAGCAGCAGCGCTGCGCCGGGGAAGACCATGTACCACCAAGCGGTGTTGAAGATCGGGGTCGCGGAGGCGATCATCTGGCCCCAGCTGGCCGTCGGCGGACGGATCCCCACGCCGAGGAACGAGAGCGCCGCCTCGATCAGGATGTTCGAGGGGATCTGCAGGCTCGCGAAGACGATGATCGGCGCGGTCAGGTTGGGCAGGATCTCGCGCGCCATGATGCGCGCGTTGGACGCGCCGAGCGCGCGCGAGGCCTCGACGAACTCGCGCTCGCGCAGCGACAGCGCCAGGCCGCGGACGATCCTCGCCATGTACGGCCAGGTCGCGAACACGATCAGGAAGATGATCACGCGGCAGGCCCGGCTCGATCGCGCCTTTGATACAGCCCTTGACCGCGCAGGCGGCGCCGATGCCGATGCCGAGCAGCAGCAGCGGGATCGACAGCACGACGTCGATCAGGCGCGAGATCACGGTGTCGACCCAGCCCCGGTAGAAGCCGGCGACGAGCCCGAAGAACACGCCGATCACGGTCGACAGAGCGGTGCCGATGATCCCCACCTCCAGCGATATGCGGGTGCCGTAGATGACCCGCGACATCACGTCCTCGACCGAGCTGGTCGACGCCGAACGGGTGAGCCCCCGTCGGGCCGAGCGGGCGAGCCGAATTCGTCGGTCAGGTTGAGGTTCTCGACGTTGGGGCCGGGCAGACCGAGCAGTTTTGATGACGAGCGGAGCGAAGATCGCGACCAGGATCAGGAAGACGATGAAACCGCCGGAGACGATCGCGACCCGGTCCTGGCGCAGCCGCCGCCAGAACAGCTGCAGCGGCGATCGCGCTGCGATCTCGCCTCCGAGGTCGAGGAAGTCGAGCTGCGCGTCCGCGTCGCCGGAGACCTCGAGCGCCTCCGAACCGCCGATGGCCATCTAGCCCCGACTCTCCTCTGGGTTGTGTGACGAACCTTCAACGTCTCACCGAATCTACACCTTCGACGGGGCTCGAACGCTACCTCCCGCTGGAGTTTCGACACCGCGCGGTCGCCCGTCTGCATACTCAGAAGGATGGATACCCTGTTCGGCGACGACGCCAATCCGCGCGAGCGGGCTTCGCGTCCTGCCGCGGACCGTCCCGCGGCCGCCGCAGCCGCTCGCCGCGAAGGTGCGCCCCCGCGACCTCGAGGGCTTCGTAGGCCAGGCGCATCTGCTCGCGCCCGGGCTCGGCGCTGCGCACCGCGATCGAGCAGGGCCGCCCGCACTCGATGCTCTTCTACGGGCCCCCGGGCTCGGGCAAGACGACGCTCGCGCGGATCGTCGCGGCGGGCTCGGGAGCGGCCTTCGAGGAGCTCAGCGCGGTCGCAGGCGGGCCGCGCCGAGGTGCGCGCGGTGATCGAGCGCGCCGAGCACCGCGCGGCGCGCGGACGGTCGCGCAACGGTGCTGTTCCTCGACGAGATCCACCGCTTCAACAAGGCCCAGCAGGACGCGCTGCTGCCGGCCGTCGAGGAGGGCCTGCTGACGCTGATCGGCGCGACCACCGAGAACCCGGCGTTCGAGGTCAACGGCGCGCTGCTCTCGCGG
Organism: uncultured Solirubrobacteraceae bacterium; assembly: GCA_963703205.1. Taxonomy (GTDB): domain Bacteria; phylum Actinomycetota; class Thermoleophilia; order Solirubrobacterales; family Solirubrobacteraceae; genus Palsa-744. The sequence continues at coordinate 3,028,335 of OY969799.1, read as the reverse complement.
CTGCGCGTGTACGCGCTGCAGCCCCTCAGCGCCGAGGAGCTCGAAGACGGTGCTGCGCCGGGCGGTGCCGGCCGGCGGCGAGCGTCGTCCGCAGATGCGATCGCGTTCCTCGCGGCGCGCAGCGAAGGGGACGCCCGCACGGCGCTCAACGCGCTCGAGCTGGCGATCGAGACGGCCGCGGAGCTCGGCGAGCCGGCAGATCGGCGTCGAGCGCGCGCGAGGACGCGCTGCAGCGGCGGGCGGTGCTCTACGACAAGGCCGGCGACCGCCACTACGACTACGCCTCGGCCTGGATCAAGGCGACCCGCGGCTCGGACCCCGACGCCTCGCTCTACTACCTGGCGGTGATGCTCGAGGGCGGCGAGGACCCGCGCTTCATCGTGCGGCGGATGGTGATCCTCGCCTCCGAGGACATCGGCAACGCCGACCCGGGCGCGCTGTCGGTGGCGACGGCGGCGGCCGCGGCGGTCGAGCACGTCGGCCTGCCCGAGGCGCAGCTACGCGCTCGCCCAGGCCGCGATCTACCTGTCGCTGGCGCCGAAGTCCGATGCCGCGGGGCGCGCGCTGGCGGCGGCGCGCAGGCGCACGTCCGCGAGCACGGCGCGAAGCCGGCGCCGTCGTGGCTGCGCACCGGGCCGAGGCCGGGCCAGGACCGCGGCGGCTACGAGAACCCGCACCGCCTGCCGGGTCACGTCGGCCCCCAGGAGCTCGCGCCCGAGGGCGTCGTCGGCGAGCGCTTCTACCGCCCGGACGAGGCCGAGGCGGCGCTCGGCGAGCGCCTCGAGCGGATCCGGCGGTCGCGGGGACGCGGCGGGGACTGAGGCACGCGCCGGCTCCCGTGGGGGCGCATCGGCGCTCCCGCCGCGGCCGATGGATAATCGGCGCTTGATGGCGAGCGCCAGCGCCGCCGAGCAGCAGGCCCCGCACCTTCAGTCGCGCAACCCGGCCACCGGCGCGCGAGCTGGGCAGCGTGCAGGTCGACGCGGCCCGGAGCGAGGTCTCGCAGGTGGTGGCGGAGGTCGCCAAGGTGCAGCCGCTGTGGGCGCTGCTGCGCGTCGCCGACCGCGCCCGCTACATGCGGCGCATGGCGCAGGCGGTGATCGACGACTTCGAGGAGCTCGCCGAGGGGCTGGTCGCCGAGCAGGGCAGCCCTCGCGCCGAGATCGCGGCGCTCGAGCTGCTCGCCGCGATCGACGCGCTGAGCTGGATCGCCGAGGAGGGCGGCGCGGTGCTGGGCGGGCGGCGCGTGCGGAGTGAGCCGCTCGCTGGCGCTCGCCAAGCGCGGCCGCATCGCCTATGAGCCGTACGGGGTCGTCGGCGTGATCGGCGCCGGCAGCGCGCCGTTCGCGCAGCCGCTCGGGCAGATCGCCGGGGCCCTGCTCGCCGGCAACGGCGTCGCCTTCAAGCCGGCGGCGCGGGCCTGTCTGGCGGGCGAGCGGATCGGCCGCGTGCTCGCGCGGGCCGGCCTGCCCGAGGGGCTCGTGCGGATCGTCCACGGCGGGCCCGAGACCGGCGTCGCCCTGGCCCGCTCGGAGGCGGGCAAGATCCTCTTCACCGGATCGCCGGCGATCGGGCGCGAGGTCGCCCGCGCATGCGTCTCGCGCGAGAAGGAGGTGACCGTCGAGATCGGCGGCAAGGACGCGATGCTCGTGCTCGCCGACGCGAACGTGCCGCGGGCGATCGACGGCGGCGCTGTGGGCGGGATGCGCCGGCGCCGGGCAGGCGCGCGGGGCCGTCGAGCGCGTCTACGTCGTGCGAGAGGTCCACGACCCGTTCCTCGCCGGCCTCGTGCGCGCCGCGCCGTGGCTGGCGCGTCGGCGACCCCGCCGACGAGCGCACCCAGCTCGGCCCGCTCTCCTCCCGGCGGCAGGCTCGCTGCGCGTCGGCGAGCTCGTCGACGAGGCCGTCGCGCCGCGGCGCCCGGCTGCACTGCGGCGGTCCGCTCGACGGGTCCCCCTCACCCGCTGTCGAGCGGCGGCGCCTACTACGCGCCGGCCGTGCTGAGCGGCGTGCCCGAGCGACGCTCGGCTGGCGCGCGAGCCCGTCGACGGGCCGGTGCTGGCGGTCTACGCGGTCGACTCCGAGGAGGAGGCGATCGCGCGGGCCAACGACAGCGACTACAGGCTCGGCGGCGTCCGTCTGGACCGCGGACCGCTACCGCGGCACGCGGATCGCGCGCGAGCTGCACGCGGGCATGGTCTGGCTCAACGACCACCTTCCCGGACCGACCGTCTCACGCGGGCCCTGGGGCGCCGCGGCGGGTAGCGGCCTCGGCCGCACCCTCGGCGAGGCGGGCCTGCGGGCCTGCGCGCAGGAGAAGCTGATCACCTGGGACCCGCCGGGGATGCGCGGGCTGTGGTGGGGGCCCTATGACGCGACGAGCTTCCGCGCCGCGCGCTCGCTGTCGCGCGGCTGCGCTCCCAGCGCGAGGCCGATCGCGAGCGCGCCTGGCGCGCGGGTGCGGTGCCGCTGGCGAGGCTGGTCGCGCGCGCGTTCGGTCGCGGCGTGCCGCGACCGTGAGGCGGCGCTCGGCGCGCGCAGCAGCAATCCGTTGCGCTCCTGCAGCTGGGATCTCCCCCGCCGCCCCGGGCTAACCTGTCCTTCATGCCCGCCCAGGCCTACGCCGGCAAGGAGTGCGTCTGCCAGCTCCGCAAGGGGATCTGCGACCAGAGCTGCGTGCAGGGGATGCTCGACACCCCCTTCTACATCGCCTGCCTGAAGCTCAGCGCGAGGCGCTGCGTGGTCGTCGGCGGGGGCGAGATCGGGCTCGAGAAGGTCGAGGGCCTGCTCGCCTGCGACGGCGAGGTGACGGTGATCGCGCCGGACGCCGAGCCGGCCCTGCAGGAGTACGCGCGTGAGGGCTCGATCCGCTGGGAGCAGCGCCCCTACGCGGGCGCGCCGGATCTCGAGGGCGTCTTCATGGTGATCGCCGCGACCGACGGACACCGACGTGAACATCGCGGTCTACGACGACGCCGAGCGGCGGGCGATGCTCGTCAACGTCGTCGACGTGCCGCCGCTGTGCAACTTCATCCTGCCGGCGATCGTGCGCACCGGGCCGCTGGCGATCGCGATCTCCACCGCGGGCGCCTCGCCTGCGCTGGCCAAGCGCATCAAGCGCGAGGTGCACGAGCAGTTCGGCGAGCCCTACGCGCGGCTGGCGGTGCTGCTCAACGAGGTCCGCGGCTGGGCGAAGGGGACGCTTCCCACCTACCAGGACCGCAAGGAGTTCTTCGAGGGGATCGTCGGCGGCGAGCCGGACCCGATCGCGCTGCTACGCGGCGCGGACGATCCGCAGGAGGGCGACCGGCAGGTGCGCGAGCTGATCGCGGCCGCCCAGCGAGCGCACGGCGTGCGCATCTGAGCGGCCGCTGGAGCTCACTGGTTCCGGGCCCAGGGATTGCCCCAGGCCGCGTAGAGCAGTTCGCTCAGCAGATCATCGCGCTGCTCGTCGCTGCTCTCGTCGACCTCGCCCATCACGCGCGCCACCAGGACGGCTGAGGACATCGGATCCAGAGGCCAGATTTTCGGTTCCATCGTCTCTCCTTCGAGCGAAGCCGGCGGGGGGAAATCGGGCTTCGCCTTGCAGAACCCGTCCGGCCGCTGACGGTTGCGCCGGCCGAGCCCTGCCGCCGGATCCAAACTTCAGGAGCCCGGTTGGCCGCTGCGTCCTACCCCGTACGGGTGCCGCGCGCGGCGGGCGGGCGGATCGGCCCCCAGCTGATCCGGCCGTCGCCGCCGATCGCGATGCGCGGCCCCAGCTGCACCGGAGCGTCGGTCGCGCCCTGGTAGACGGCCTTGACCCGCGCGAGGACCTCGCGCAACGCGCTCAGCCGGCCCTGCTCGCCGTAGCCGTGGAGGTCCGCGACGAAGCCGTGCGCGCGCAACCCGGCCGCCGACGCCAGGTACAGCGCCCGCGGCATGTGGAAGCCCTGCGTGACGACGATCGCGCTGCGCACGCCGAACACGCGCCTTGCGCGCACCATGCTGTACCACGTGTCGATGCCGTCGTCGTCGGTGAAGATGTCGGCCGCGGGGACGCCGTCGGCCTGCAACGCGCGGCGCATCGTGTCCGGCTCGTCGTAGGTCCAGGTGGTGTGATCGCCGGAGGCCAGGATCTTGCGTACCTTGCCGGCGTGCCACAGCTCGGCGGCGCCCTGCACCCGGTCGGAGAGCATCTGGCTCATGTGCCCGTCCGGTTCGACGTAGGCGCCGAGGACCAGCGCGACTTCTGCCGAGGGCACGTGCGCGAGCTGCCCTGTGGAGTCGCCGCTCTCGCCGAGCAGCACGTAGGCGTTCGCCGCGGCGATCAGCAGGACGCCCGTGAGCAGCAGGGCACCGAGCGTCAACAGCAAGCGCCGCGCCCGGCGCCTCCGTGCGAACCATGCGCGCATGCCCTCGTAAGACTAGGGACTCCGGGTTCCCGGCGCCGGCCACGGGACCCGGGCAGCGACCAGACCGGCGGGGCCGTGAGGGCGCGCTCGCGCGCATCCCCGGACGGCCGGCGCAGGCCCGCGGGGCAGTCCCGGCGGTGCGCCGCCCTGGAATCACCATCTAGGCTTCGCAGGTGAGCTCGCCGCCGGGGATCCCGCCCGCCGCACCCGCCGTGGAGGTGGAGGGGCTGGTCCGCCGTTACGGCGAAAGGGAGGCGCTCGGCGGGGTCGAGCTGAGCCTGCCGGCAGGCAGCACGCTGGTCGTCTTCGGGCCGAACGGCGCCGGCAAGACCACGCTGCTGCGCGTGCTGGCGACGCTGCTGCGCCCACACGCGGGCCGCGTCACCGTGCTCGGCAGCGCGCTGCCCGATGAGGCCTGGGCCGCGCGTGGCCGGCTCGGGCTGCTCGCACACGAGCCGCTGCTGTACCGGGAGCTGAGCGCGCGGCAGAACCTCCGCTACCACGCGCGCCTTTACGGCGTCGGCGAGCAGCGGATCGAAGAGCTGCTCGACGCCGTGGAGATGACGCGGCGGGCCGAGGAGCCGGTCCGCACCCTCTCGCGCGGGATGGTGCAGCGCGTGGCGGTCGCCCGTGCGGTGCTGCACGACCCGCATCTGCTGCTCCTCGACGAGCCCTACGCGAACCTCGACCCGGCGGCGATCGAGCTCGTCGCCCCGCTGATCGGCGCCGGCGCCGCGCGCACGCGCGTCGTCTGCAGCCACGACCCCGGCCGCGGCCTCGCCGAGGCGGATGTCGTGCTGGGGCTGCGCGCCGGGCGGCCGGCCCTGCTGCGCGAGGCGGCGGCCGTGACAGCGGCCGAGATCACGGAGCTCTACCGGTGAGCGCGACGCTCGAGAACAGCCCGCCGGTCGCGGCGCCCGCCGGCGCAGAACCCGAGCGGCCGCACGTCCGCTTCTGGGCGACGGTCGGGGCGGTGCTCCGCAAGGAGCTGCTGGTCGAGCTGCGCACGTTCGAGTCCGTGCCCGGGATGTCGCTGTTCGCCGTCACGACCTTCGTGGTCTTCCACTTCGCACTGAACCGCGGCAGCGTCGAAGGCGACCTCGCCGCGGGGATTCTCTGGGTCACGCTCCTGTTCGCCGCGATCCTCGGCGTCAACCGCCTGTTCGTGGCAGACGCCGACCAGGGCGGCTTCGACGCCTTCCTGCTCGCCCCCGTGGATCGCACGGCGCTGCTGGCGGCGAAGGTGCTGACGCTGCTGTCGTTCCTCGTGGCGCTCGAGATCGTCGCGGTTCCGGCTTTCTCGATCCTGCTGCTCGGATCGCCCGTCGGTCCCGCGCTCGGCGGGCTGGTGGCGACGCTCGCGCTCGGCGACCTCGGCATCGCGCTGATCGGCACGCTCGTCGCGGCGATGGCCGTCCGCACCAGCGCCCGCGACCTGCTCGGTCCGCTGTTGACGCTGCCGCTGTTCGTGCCGATCGTGATCGGCGGCGTGCGCTGCACCGCGCCGCTGCTCGAGTCCTCGCATCGCGGCGCTCCGCCGGCCCGCTGGCTGGCGTCGCTGGGGGTCTATGATCTGGTGTTCGGGCTGATCGCTTACGCCCTTTTCGACTTTCTCCTGGAGGATTGACCCTCACGCCCATGTCCTCGAGGCCCTACGGAAAAGGCCTGCGCGCCCTCAGCATCAGCACCGTCGCCGCGATGACGGCGGCGCTCGCGCTCGTGTTCTTCTACGCCCCGCTCGAAGCCGAACAGGGCTTCCTGCAGAAGATCTTCTACGTGCACGTGCCGCTCGCGATCGTCTCGCTGTGCGGCTTCGTGCTCGGCGGCCTGCTCGCCGTCCAGCACCTGCGCACGCGCGACCCGCGCTGGGACATGCGCTCCTACGTCGCGATCCACATGGCGCTGATCTTCGGCCTCGCGACGCTGGTCACGGGCTCGATCTGGGCGCGCGGCTCGTGGGGACACTGGTGGGTCTGGAACGAGCCGACGCTGGTCTCGTTCCTGATCGTGTTCCTGCTCTATGCCACCTACCAGCCGCTGCGGTTCGCGATCGAGGACCCCGAGCGCCAGTCGCGCTACGCCTCGGTGTTCGCGATCACGGCGGGCGCGTTCGTGCCGCTCAACTTCATCGCGGTGCGGATGTCGACCTCCTACCTGCACCCGCGCACGCTCAGCAGCACCTCCAACCTGCCCGGTCCGATGGCGCTCACCTTCCTCGATCTCGCTGCTCGCGATCGCGCTGCTCTACGCGACGCTCTGCAAGTACGAGCTGACCGCCAAGCACACCCGCGCCCAGGTCCGCGCCCTGCGCCGCCGGCTCGCCGGCGAGACCGTCCCGGCGCGCGGGCGCAGCGCGGCGCCGCAGCTCGGCAACGACACTCCGCCCGCGCCCCGCGCGGGCGGGGCGCCGCAGGAGGGCCTCGGCACGCGCCTCGGCGCGGGCTCGGCTCCGGGGACGGCCGGCTGATGCTGCTCGCGGAGCTGCCGGCGCTGCCGCTGCACACCGCCGGCAAGTACGTCGCGGCCGCCTACATCGTGCTGTTCGCGATGATCCTCGTCTACGTCGCGATCATGGCGGTGCGGATGAGCCGCACCGAGCGCGAGCTCGGCGAGCTGCTCGAGCAGCTCGACCGGGCCGCTCCAGCGCCGGCAGAACGCGATTCCGGCGGCCCGCACGCCCACGCCGAGCCGCTTCGACCCGCGGCCGGCTCCGCCCCGGAGGCCGGCACGTGAGCGAGCTGCTCGCGCTCGGCATCTCCCACAAGACGGCGCCCGTCTCACTGCGCGAACGGCTCGCGTTCAGCGACAGCGAGGCGGAGGCGCTGCTGCGGGCGATCACGGCGGCCGGCGAGGTCCGCGAGGCAGTCGTGATCTCGACCTGCAACCGCACCGAGGTCTACCTCGTGGTCGGCGACCCAGTGCAGGCCGAGGCGGACGTGCTCGGGCTGCTCGCGCGGCGCGCCGGCATCCGCCCGACCGAGCTCGCCGAGGCGATCTACTCGCCGCGCAACTGCGATGCGGCCCGCCAGCTCTACCGCGTGACCGCGGGGCTCGAGTCGATGATCCTCGGCGAGGCCGAGATCCAGGGCCAGGTCCGGCGCGCCCACGAGGCGGCGCTGCGGGCCGAAGCCACCGGCCCGCTGTCCAACCGCCTGTTCGCCGCCGCGCTGACCACCGGCAAGCGCGTGCGCTCGGAGACCGCGATCGGCGCCAGCCGCGTGAGCGTGCCATCGGTCGCCGTCGACCTCGCGACTGAGCCTGCTCGGGGAGCTGCAGTCAGCGCACGTCGTCGATCCTCGGCGCCGGCGAGACCAGCGAGCTGACCGCCCGCGCGCTCGCCGAACAGGGCGCCGGGCACGATCTTCCTCGCGAACCGCCACGCCGACCGCGCGCTCAGCCTCGCCAAGCGCTTCGGCGGGACCGTGGTCGGGCTCGACCAGCTTCCCGAGCAGCTGCTGGCTGCCGACATCGTGCTGTCCTCGACGGCCTCGCCGCACCCGATCGTCGGCCGCGAGGAGCTCGAGCTGGTGATGGCCCAGCGGCCCGGCCGGCCGCTGCTGCTGATCGACATCGCTGTGCCGCGCGACGTCGACCCCGCCTGCGCCGAGCTCGACGGGGTAACGCTGTACGACGTCGACGACCTGCAGGCGGTCCTCCAGCGCAACCTCTCCACCCGTGCCGCGGAGGCGCCGCGGGCGATGGAGATCGTCGAGGAGGAGATCCACCGCTTCGCGCGCTGGCTCGGCCAGCTCGATGCGCTGCCGACGGTGACGGCGCTGCGCGAGCACGGCAGCAGGATCGTCGACCAGGTGCTGGCGGAGAACGCCGGGCGCTGGGAGGGAGCCACGTCCCGCGACGTCGCCAGGGTGGAGGCGATCGCGCGCGCGGTGATGAGCCGGCTGCTGCACGAGCCCACGATCAGGCTGCGCAGCCTCGACGGCGAGCGCGGCCACGCCAGCCTGGAGCTGATCCGCGAGCTGTTCGCGCTGCGCGAGGAGGACACCGCGACCGAGCCGTCCGGGACGGAGCTCGCCGAGGTGCACGATCTGGAGCGCCGCCGCGCGGCGCCCAGACGCAGCTAGATGGCTGATTCCAGGGCAGGGCTCCGCCGGATGCGCGCGCGCTGATGCGGCTCGGGACCCGCCGCAGCGCGCTGGCGCTCGCGCAGGCCGAGCTCGTCGCGGAGATGCTGCCCGAACCCGTCGAGATCGTGCCGATCGCCACCGGCGGCGACCACGGGGCCGGCGCCGCCGACAAGTCGCGATGGGTCGACGAGCTCGAGCGGGCGCTGCTCGAGGGGCGGATCGACCTCGCGGTGCACTCGGCGAAGGACGTCCCGGGCGAGCTCGCCGCGGGCACGGCCCTGCTGGCGGTGCCGCCGCGGGCTCCTGCAGAGGACGTGCTGTGCGGCGTCTCCTCGCTCGATCGTCTCGGCGCCGGCGCCCGTGTCGGCACCAGCAGCCTGCGGCGCATCGCGCAGCTGCGCGCGGCCCGCGCGGACCTCGAGGTCGTGCCGCTGCGCGGCAACGTCGACACGCGCCTGGCGAAGCTCGCCGGCCCCGAGCAGGAGCTGGCCGCGATCGTGCTCGCCCGCGCCGGCCTGGTCCGGCTCGGACGCGCGCGCGAGGCCGGCGGCACGCTCGACCCCGAGCGCTTCGTCCCGGCGCCGGGCCAGGGCTCGCTGGCCCTGCAGGGGCGTGCCGGCGACGAGGCGGCGCACCGCGCGGCGGCGCGCGTGGGGGAACCCCGCGCGCTGCTGCGCCTGCGCGCCGAGCGCGCGCTCGCCGCGGCGCTCGAGGCCGACTGCGACACGCCGCTCGGCGCGTACGCCGTGGCGGGTCGCAGCGACGGCTCGCTGATCCTGCACGGCTGGGTCGGGCTGCCCGACGGCTCGGCGTGGGCGGCCGACCGGCTGGAGGGCGCCGAGGACGATCCCGAGCGCCTGGGCGCCGAGATCGCCGGGCGGCTGCGCAAGGTCGGTGCCGAGGAGCTGCTCGAGGAGCGCGCGGGAGCTGGCGAGGAGCCGGGCGGGCGATGGCCCCTGAAGGCCGGGTCTTCCTCGTCGGCGCAGGACCGGGCGACCCCCGGCTGCTGAGCGCGCGCGCGCTCGAGCTGATCGCCGGCGCGGACGTGATCCTCTACGACCGCCTCGTCGGCGCCGGCGCCCTCGACGGCGCGCGCGCCGACGCCGAGCTCGTGTACGTGGGCAAGCAGGGCGGCGGGGCCGCGGTGCCGCAGGAGCGCACCGAACAGCTGATGCTCGAGCATGCCCGCGCGGGCAGGCGCGTCGTGCGGCTGAAGGGCGGCGACCCGTTCGTGTTCGGCCGCGGCGGCGAGGAGGCGCTGACGCTGCGTGCCGCCGGGATCGCCTACGAGGTCGTCCCAGGGCTGACCGCCGGCCTTGCCGGCCCCGCCTACGCCGGGATCCCGGTCACGCACCGCGGCCTCTCCACGGCCGTGGCGCTGGTGACCGGGCACACGCGCGGCGAGGAGGCGGGCGAGGCGGAGCTCGACTGGCCGGGGCTCGCCGGCTTCCCCGGCACGCTCGTCTTCTACATGGGGGTCGCCGCGCTGCCAGCGATTGCGCGGCGGCTGATCGAGGGCGGCCGCGACCCGGCCGAGCCGGCGGCGGTCGTCGAAGCGGGGACGCTGGCTTCACAGCGCACCGTGACGGGAACCCTCGAGACGATTGCCGAGCGCGCCGGCGCGGCCGACGTGAAGGCACCCTCGGTGACGGTCGTGGGCGCGGTGGCGGCGCTCGCGCAGGAGCTCGCCTGGCTCGGGCCGCGGCCCCTCGGCGGGCGCACCGTGACCGTGACCCGCGCCCGCGCCCAGGCCAGCGGCCTCGCCGTGCGGCTGCGAGAGCTCGGCGCGAGGGTCGTCGAGGCTCCGGTGATCAACGTGAGGATGCTGCCGGGCCCGCCCCTCGACCCGTCTGCATACGACCTCGTATGCGTGACCAGCGCGAACGGGGTCGAGGGCCTGTTCGCGCGGCTGGCCGCATCCGAGCCCCCGCGCGATGCGCGCGCGCTGGCCGGTGCGCGGGTCGCGGCCGTCGGCGCCGCGACGGTGGCGGCGCTGGCCGCGCACGGCGTCCTCGCCGACGTCGTGCCGCCGCGCGCGGTGGCGGAGGCGCTCGCGGACGCGCTGCAGGAGCTGCCCGCGCGGCGCGCGCTGATCCCCCGGGCTTCCCGTGCGCGCGACGTGCTGCCGGACGCGCTGCGGGCGCGCGGCGTCGCCGTGGACGTGCTCGAGGTCTACGAGACCGTGCCCGAGGCGCCGCCGGCGGCCGTGCTCGACGAGGCGCTGGCGGCCGACTACATCACCTTCACCTCCTCCTCGACGGTCGTGCACCTGCTCGACGCGGCCGGCGGCGCGGCGCGGATCTCTCCGCGGGCCCGGCTCGTCTCGATCGGTCCGGTGACGACGGGGACGCTTCGCGAGCACGGGCTCGAGCCGCACGTCGAGGCGCTCCGGCACGACGTCGACGGCCTGCTCGAGGCGCTTCTGGCCGACGCCGCCGCAATCGCTGACGAGCAGCCAGACGCATGACGCAGCCGGTCATCACGTTCCTGTCCGACTACGGCCTCGGCAACGAGTTCGCAGGGGTGTGCCACGCGGTCATCGCCCGCCGCTGCCCACAGGCGCGCGTGATCGACCTGACGCACGCGATCCCCCGCCACGACGTGCACATCGGCGCGATCATGCTGCGCGCGACGCTGCCCTATCTGCCCGACGCGATCATCCTCGCCGTCGTCGACCCGGGCGTCGGCGCGAGCGGTGCGCACGGCCGGCGCGCGGTGGCGCTGCGCACGGTCGAGCAGGACCGGCTGCTGGTCGGGCCGGACAACGGGCTGCTGCTCCCCGTCTGCGATCGCCTCGGCGGCGTCGCCGAGGCGATCGACGTCGGCCGCAGCGGAGAGCGGCTGCAGCCGGTCTCGGCGACGTTCCACGGTCGCGACATCTTCGCCCCGGTCGCGGCGGCCCTCGCCGACGGCGCGTCGCTGGCAGCGCTCGGCGAGCCGCTCGACCCGTCGGCGCTGAGGCGCCTGGACATCCCCGAGGCGGTGCGCACGCCGGAGGGCCTCGAGCTGCACGTGCTGCACAGCGACACGTTCGGCAACGTGATCCTCGACGGCCAGATCGGCCAGCTCGCCGAGCTCGGCCTGGAGCCCGGCCAGGACGTGTGGGTGCGCCGCGCCGGCCGGGTCCACCACGCGACGATCGCACGCACCTTCGCCGACGTCCCCGCGGGCGGCCTGCTGCTCTACCAGGACAGCCTGGGCATGCTGGCGCTGGCCGTCAACCGCGGCTCGGCCGCCGAGACGCTGGGCGCCGAACGCCACGACGAGATCCTCGTCGGAGTCGGATGAGCGCGGCGCTCGGCACGCCCCGCCTGCATCTGCGCCAGACCGACTCGACAAACGAGCGAGCCCGCGCGCTCGCCGCCGCGGGCGCACCGCATGGCACGCTCGTCACGGCCTCCGAGCAGAGCGCCGGGCGCGGGCGCCAGGGCCGCGCCTGGTCGGCGCCGGAGGGCAGCTCGCTGCTGATGTCGCTCGTGCTCGCGCCGCCGCCGCGGATGCTGCCGCTGGCCGCCGCCGTCGCCGTGTGCGAGACGGTCGAGTCGGCGCCCGGCGCCGAGCGGCGCGCGCGACCGGCGATCAAGTGGCCGAACGACGTGGTGGTGGAGCGCGACAGCACCCTCGCCAAGCTCGCCGGGATCCTCGTCGAGGCCCGGGTCGGCGGGGCCCGGGAGAACTGGGCGGTGCTCGGCATCGGCCTGAACGTCGCGGTGGAGCTGGACGCTCTGCCGGCCGAGCTGCAGGAGACGGCGGCCACGCTGGGCCTCTCGCGGGCCGAGGTCGAGCCGCTGCTCGACGTTCTGCTCGCGGCTCTCACGCGGCGCCTGCGGGAGCCGCCGGAGCTCACGCTCGCTGCCTGGGCGCAGCGCGACGCGCTGCGCGGGCGGCGCATCGAGTGGAGCGAGCCCGCCGGCACCGGCGCCGGCCGCGGCGTCGCGGCGGGGATCGACGGCGACGGGCGGCTCGTCGTCGAGCTCGAAGGCGGCGGGCGCACGGCGCTCGGCTCCGGCGAGGTGCACCTGCGCCCGCTCGGCGCCGCCACGCGGGCGCGCGACTGACCGGCGCGCGCGCCTACGGGCGGGCGACGGCGACGCGCCTGCCGAGCACGCGGCCGGAAGGAAGCTGTACGTAGGTCTCGGAGACGTTGTCGTGCTCGTCGCCTTCGGCGAACAGGTTCCGCGGATCGGCGACCTGCACGTACGCGAAGCGCCCGTGCAGACCGGTCACGTCGATCCACTGCTGGGGATAGGAGTAGGGATAGACATCCGACCAGCCGACCGAGGTGCCGAACACGTCCCGCCGCAGGCTCGGGTCTTCGCTGCACCCGCCGTATACCGCGGCCGGGGGCGAGCTGCGCGTCGGGCGGGTCCTGTCGAGGTCACGCAGGCAGTAGTCGAGCTTCGGCCCCATGCGGACAAGCCGCAGGGCCCGGAAGCGCCCTCCGACGCGCCGCACCGACCACAGCTGGAAGGAAGCCAGGTGCGCCAGCTTCCAGTAGCTGGCGTCCCCCACATAGCCGATGTCGTAGCGCTCGCCGGAGACGTACTTGAAGACGAGCTGAGCGCGAGTCGCGAACAGGTGGCGCCGTCCGCGCCGGTCGTAGATCGCCTGCCAGGTCCGCCAGCGGCCGCCGCGGGCGCGGTGGGCGACCACCTCGATCGGGCCGTTGCCGTGGTTGTCGACCGAGCTCGTGGCCCGCAGCAGGACGCGGCCCGGGATCGTCGAGCGGTCGAGCTCGAGATCGCTCGGCGCCGACATCACGAGATCGGGGCAGCGCAGGTGCAGGCGCCGCAGCCGGCACGGGTTGCCGGCGCGCGCACCTGAAATCCGCGCCCGAGGGGCCGCCACCGGGCGGGCGGGCGTGCCCGCCGGCGGCGCGGCGAGCGCCGCCACCGCAGCCAGGGCGCCGACGGCCCTCAAGTCTCGGCGTGGCTCTCGGCGGCGCCGTCCTCGCCCGCCGCGGCCGGCTGGCGGCGCCCTGCATCGCCGGAGCCGTTTCCGTTCCCCGAGGCCGCCCGGCGCCCGCGCGGCGTGTCCCTGCCGTTCCCGCTCGCGCCCGCGCCCGAGACGTCTCCGTTGCAGGCCTTCTCCGCCGCCGCCTTGGCCGCTTCGACCTCGGCGGCGCCTGCGGCCCTGCCGTTGGCGCTCGCCTCGGCTGCCGCACCGCCGGTCGCGAGAGCGCCGTTCTTCGAAGCGGCCGCCGCCTCCGCGCCGGCCTGGGCCTTGGCGCCCTTGCGCCGGCGCCGGCCGTTGCGCGCGCGGCGCTTGGGGAAGTTCCGAAGCAGTTCCCGGGCCAGCGCCGGCGGCTTGCGCGCCATCCGCGTGCGGGCGCCCCGCAGCGCCTCCTCCGCCTCCGGCGTGTGCGCAAGGGCAGCGGCCAGCAGTGCGGCGGCGAGGCGTCGGTCCTGCTTGCGCGCCGCGTGGATCAGGCGCCTGGCATTGCGCGCGTGCGCGCCGCCGGCCGAGTTGACGAGCAGGCCGAGCAGCCGCTTGGTCTCGGGCCAGCGCTGGACCGCGTACTCCTCGTGGACGTCCCGCGTGTACTCCGCGAGCCGCCAGATCCACGCGTTGGCCTGGTCGCGCCGTCCGATCCGCCGCTCGACGAGTGCGCGCAGCATGATCTTCGTCGCCTCCTTGCGCTCGTCGCGCGGCCAGCCGCCGATGATGTCGATCGCCTCGTCGAACGCGTCCGGATCGCGCAGCGCCGCGATGTCGGCGAGCGCGCGCAGGCGCAGCTGCGGGTTCTTGTTGCGCTGCACGGCCGTGATCAGGAAGCGGCCCTTCAGCTCGCCGCTGCGGTCGAAGTGCAGCATCGCCCGTGCCCGGCGCCAGCCGTTGGGCGCCACCCGCGCTCCGGCCAGCGCGGCCCACAGGTGCTGCTCGCCGTAGTCCAGGTGCTCGACTGCGATGCGCCACAGCTCGCGCTCGAAGACCGCGAAGCGCCGCTCCTCCTCGGCGCACACCGGCAGCACGCGACGCTCGACGCGCATCCGGCGTCCGCGGCCGCGGCGCACCGGGCCGACGACGATCGCACCGCCTCTGTAGACGTCGCGCTCGAGCAGCGAGTGCAGCGTCACGACCGGATCGTCGTGCTTGGTTGCGGGGTGGACGAAGTCGACGACGAGGCCCGCCTCCTTGCCCGGGTGGCGCCGGGTGACACGGCCGACGCGCTGCTGATAGATGCGCTTGGAGGCCGTCGGCGCGAGGTGGACGCAGACGGTCGCGCGCGGGCGAGTTCCAGCCCTCAGCGAGCAGCTGGGCATTGATCAGCACGTCGATGTCGCCTCGCTCGTAGCGCGCGAGGATCTCGACGAGCTCTTTCTTGGGCGTCTCGCCGGAGACGGCCTGCGCCTTCATGTTCTCGGCGCGGAACGCTTCGGCCAGGTTGTAGGCGTGGCGCACACCGGCCGCGTAGACGACGCCGGGTACGCCGTTGAAGCGGGTCTTGTAGAGGTTGGCCACAGCCATGTTGAACGGCTGCTGATCGAGCAGTTTGGCCAGCTCGTCCTGGTCGAACTCGGTGTCGATCTCGCCCCTGCGCAGCGGCACCTTGGCGATCGTCCGCACTCCCACGCCCGGCGAGATGCGCACGCATCGCAGTGGCGAGATCACGCCCCGCCGCGCCGCCAGCGCGAGGTCGAAGCGGGAGGTCTGGGTCGGGAAGAGGTCGGTGACGTGGCGGGCGATCAGCGCGCCCGTCGCGGTCATGCCGATGAAGATCGGCCCGGTCCAGTTGCGGATCGCGCCCGAGGTCTTCTCGCCCAGCGCGGTATGCGCCTCGTCGCAGATCACGATCGTGTAGGCGCTGGAGATCTTGCCGGCGTTGCGCACGAACCACTGGTAGGTCTCGACGGTCACCGGGCCGTTGCCGGGGTCCTGGGTGGGTGGGCCCATCAGAAGCGGTTTGCTGATGCGCTTGGAGTAGCCGCGGTCGCGCAGCTCGCCGAGGAACTGGTCGACGAGGTTGCGGCGGTGGGTGAGGATCAGCACGCCGCCGGTCTGCGAGGACTCGACGAAGCCGAGCGCGGCCACGGTCTTGCCGGCGCCCGTGGCGTGCTCGAACCAGAAGCGCTTCGCAGCGTTGGGGTCCTCCGGCTGCTCGCCGAGCGACTCCTCCTCGTCCTCCTCGTCCCAGTCGCGCGGCTCCTCGTCGGTCTCGGCCGCGGCACGGCTCTCGTCCTCCTCCTCCTCATCCTCCTCGTCATCCGTGAGCTCGTCCTCGTCCTCCTCGTCGTCCTCCTCGGGCTCCTCCGGAGCCGCGCGCTGGACCGGGCCGAGCTCCTCGTCCTCGTCCTCCTCCTCCTCGTCCTCCTCGTCCTCCTCCGACTCGTCCTCATCCTCGTCCTCGGCAGTCTCCGCGGGAGCCGCGTCGGCCGCCGGCGGGGGCTCGTCGGGACCGAGGATGTCAGCGGACGCGAGCAGCTCGGGCGAGGCCGAGCCCGAGCCGGCGCCGTCGGGCGCCGAGCGCTGCGCCTCGGCGAGCAGCGCCGTCAGCGTGCCGGACAGGGCGTCGACCTGGTGCGCGGAGAGGACGGTGCCGTCGGCCAGGTGCGGCTCCTCCTCGGAGAGGATCCGCTCGAGGCCGAGCAGCAGCGAGAACTCACGGCGCCATTCCGTCGAGGGCTTGCGCGCCTTCGGGTTCTCGGCGAGCTCGGCCAGCGCGCGGTCGAGCGCGCGCCGGCGCGGCGTGCCCTCCGCGAGCGCGACGGCGGGATCCTCGCCCTCGTGCAGGAAGCGCTCGCGGACGAGCTTCTCGGCCCGCGCGATATCGGCGGTGCTGGGTAGCGACGCGGCCGCGAGGGCCACTGATGTGGGCTCGGCCATAGAAGGCTGGTGGACTTCGAGACAGAGCTGCCGGCGAATACTTCTTCGTCGCGGCTCGGAAGCACTGGCGCCCGCCTCGGGCGCGTTCGCCGGATGCCCCTCGGCTCTCCGGCTTACGTACTGCAGGATATAGCACGCCGGGGCGCGACATAAGCGGACCGGCTCAACGCATCTGCGACTCTTAGCGCGTGTCGCCCCAGCGCCTGGCCCTCGCCGCCGTGATGCTCGCGGTCCTCGTGCTCGTGGTGGTCGGCCTGACCGAGCTGGGCGGCAGCTCGAGCCAGAGCGCGTCCAGGATGACCCTCCCCGAGATGCGGGCCCAGCTGGCCTCCTCGCCGCCGCGTCTGGCCGCGCTGCACGCACAGGCGGCGGAGCTGCTGTCCGGCGGGCTGCCCGCGCTGCGCGCCCGCCTGGGCTCGCTGCGCGGCACGCCGATCGTCGTCAACAAGTGGGCCTCGTGGTGCGTGCCGTGCCGCTCGGAGTTCGCCGCCTTCCAGCGCGTCTCGGTTGCGCGTGGGCGCCAGGTCGCCTTCATCGGCATCGACTCCGGCGACAGCGCCGGCGCCGCCCGCAGCTTCCTGCGCTCCTTCCCCGTCAGCTATCCGAGCTACTCCGATCCCGGCGGCCAGGCGGGGCTGGCGATCACCGACTCCAGCTTCACGCCGGTCACGGTGTTCTTCAACGCCGCGGGCAGCGAGTTCATCCACCAGGGCCCCTACCTGCAGGCGTCGAAGCTGGAACGGGCCGTCCAGCGCTACGCGCTGAACTAGGTCGGGCATGCCGGAACTGCGCATCGACCCCCTCAGCGGGCACCGCACGATCGTCGCCGGCGAGCGCTCGCGGCGCCCGGGCGGCGAGCCGCGCGCGGCGCCGGCCGAGCCGATCGATCCCGAACGCGATCCGTTCGCCGAGGGCCACGAGTCCCAGACCCCGCCCGAGCTCTACGCGCTGCGTCCCGGCGGCGGCCCCGCGAACGGACCGGGCTGGACGGTGCGGGTCGTGCCGAACCTCTACCCGGCGCTCGACCCGGCTGCCGAGGGAGAGCCGGATGTGCCCGTGCCGGCGGAGTCCGCCGGGCGCGGCGCGCCCCCGCTGTTCCAGGCGATGCCGGCAAGCGGGGCGCACGAGGTGATCGTCAACGGCCCGCAACCGGTGCTGTCGCTGGCGGAACTGCCGGCGGAGCAGGTCGATCGCCGCGGTCGAGGTGTGGCGGGCGCGGATGCGCGAGCACGGGTCCTCCGCCGTACGTGCAGCTGATCGTCAACGAGCGCCGCGAGGCCGGCGCTTCGCTGCCGCACACCCATGCCCAGCTCTACGCCCTCGGGTTCGTCCCGGCGCTCGTCGCCCGCGAGCGCGAGCGCAGCGCCGCCTACACCGCCCGCACGATGGGCCAGAGCCTGCTCGGCGACCTCGTCGCCGAGGAGGTGCGCCGGCGCGAGCGCATCGTGGCGATCGACGAGGAGGCCGTGCTGCTCGCGCCGTTCGCTTCGCGGCTGCCCTTCCAGCTGATGCTCGCGCCGCGGCGCAGCGTGCCGCGCTTCGAGCAGGAAGGCCCGAGCGGCGCCGCGCTGCTGCACGACGGGCTGCGCCGCCTCGCCCGGCATCTCGGCTCCAGCCCACCGCTGAACATGTGGGTGCGGACGGCGCCGCGGGGGACGAAGGACTTCTGCTGGCGGATCGACGTGATGCCGCGCCTGACGCACCTCGCCGGGCTCGAGCTCTCGACGGAGCTGAACCTCAACATCGTCGCTCCCGAGGACGCGGCGCGCCTGCTGCGCGAAGCCTGAAGCTTCGGCCGCCGCCGATCATCTAGGCTCCCTGCCCCGATGCCACCCGAGGAACGGCTCGTCCCCCGCTTTGCCGCAGAGCCGCCCCAGGAGCGGCTGCCGTACGGACGCTGGGAGGAGCGCCTGCGCGAGGAGTTCCTCTCCGCCGCGCTCGCGCTCGAGGACCAGCCGCAGGACATCGGCGAGCCGCTCGAGATCGGCTGGTTCCCCGACCGCACCTGGCACGGGCGCACCTACGTCCCGGCCACCGCCGCCACCAGCGGCGGTTACGAGCTGTTCGGCTACGTCCGCTTCGTGCCGGGCCTCGACGGCGGCGAGCCCGCGCGCTTTCATAGCCCACGTCGACTTCACCGAGGAGACGGCCGAGCGCAACCCCGACTGGCGCCTGGACATCTGCGACGAGGTGGTCGGGAGCTGGCGCGGCGAGGCGGGCGCAACTGCCGCGATGACGCTGGTCTGGGGCCGGCCGATGATCTCCGGCGGAGTGATCGTCACCGCCGAGCTGGCGGGTCTCGCGGTCGACCAGTGCGAGCTGCTCGACGAGCGCTTCACGCTGATCGCTCCCGACGACTACCGCGGCGACCTGCTCGAGATCCGCCTGTTCGACGGCTCCGGACGCGAGCTGGCGACGGAGTCCCTCTACGCCGGCGAGGACGAGGAGGAGTAGCGGGCCGCGTGCGCGAGGCCGCCTGCGCGCGGCCGCGCGAGACGACCGCCGCAGGGGGAAGCCGAAGCTCCCGCGGGCGCGCGCGATGACCCGGTCGCGCACGCGAGACGGCGGGGCGCAGGGGGAGCCGAACCCTCCTCGGCCCCGTACGCGGGCACGCCGGGAGGCGGCCGCGGCGCGGCGCGGGGGCGCGCCGGGGGGCGGCCGCGGCGGGCGCAGAGCCGAACACGTCTCTCACTTCCGGTGGTAGCGTTCGCGGGGAGGAGGGGGCGCGCCGCGCCCTCGCGTTGAGAAGTGGTCGAGGGAGAGGAGTGAGGGGAATGCCGATGTTCGCGTCGAGGGCGGCACGTCTCGTTGCCGCCGGTCTGCTCGTTGTGCTCGCGTGCGCGTGCACGGCGGCTGCAGCCGCCGCCACGAAGGTTCCGCCGATCGAAGTCAGGACGCAATGGATGCCGGCGCCGGTGGCGCCGGGCACGCCGTCGTCCTTTGAAATGAAGGGCTCGCACGTGCGGCCAGGGCTGGACCTCAATCAGGTCGGCGTGGTCAAGATCGGCCGCAAGAACGCCAAGAACGTGCTGGTCTTCGAGCCCGGCACCTCGGCCGGGGCGCCCTACATCGTGCCGTTCGCCAAATCGCTCGTCGAAAAGCTCGGCGACTGGCAGGTGTGGTCCGTCGAACGCCGCGAGAACCTGCTCGAGGACCAGTCGATGCTGCGCAGGGCGAAGCTCGGCAGGGCGACCCCGCAGGAAGTCTTCCACTACTACCTCGGCTACCTGACCGAAGCCAAACCGCACGGCAAGCACATGAAGCCGGTAAACCAGAACGACGTGAAGTTCGCCGATGAATGGGGGATGAACGTGGCGGTCGAAGACCTGCACACGGTGATCGGCTCCGCCCAGTCGCTGGGCGGCAAGGTCGTGCTGGCGGGACATTCGCTGGGCGGCTCGGTCGTGACCGCCTA
Organism: uncultured Solirubrobacteraceae bacterium; assembly: GCA_963703205.1. Lineage (GTDB taxonomy): Bacteria > Actinomycetota > Thermoleophilia > Solirubrobacterales > Solirubrobacteraceae > Palsa-744. The sequence goes on along the minus strand of OY969799.1, from coordinate 3,008,617 downwards.
TGCGACCTGGGACTTCGCTGGCACGCCCGGCGCAGACGGGCTGTCGGGACTGGTCTACGACGACGGCGGCAGCGCGCCGAGCCCGGTCTCCAAGCAAACAGCGGAAGAAGAGCTCGCGAAACTGGCGCAGAACGGTCCGTGGCTGGCCTTCGGGGGGATCCCCTCCCCGTTCCTCGGGCTGTTCTCGGCGCTCGGCGCCCAGTCGACCGTGCAGGCGCCCGAAGAAGCATCGCTGGCGGAGTCCTTCCCGTTGCTTCCGTCCGACCTCAAGCCCAAGAACGAAAAAGGCGAACTGGTCCCGGTCACCAACGAAGCCGAGTTCGGCTACGGCGTCAACGTCGGCACCTCGCCGCCGTCGCTGATCGCCGCCCAGGTGCACGCCGGGGCCGGGGTCGAAGAAACGGCCAAAGAAGATGGCCTGTCCGGCTGGGACGGTGCCGGCGCGCTGTCGCCGCTGCGCCGCTACGCGGAAATGCTGGCGGGCAGCGACACCCTGAAGGCCGACGGGAGCGAGTGGTACTTCCCGGAACGGCTGACGATCGACACCGGCGCGGTCGCGGAGGGCAACGCGAACCCGGCACAGGAAGTGCTCGACGAGCATGCCGTGCACGGCCACGAACTGCCGACCGACCTGAAGATCCTCGCGATCTCCACGGAACTCGACCGGGCCTTCGGAGGCAGCGTGCTGACCGAGGCCGAAATCCTCGCGTCGCAGTCGGGGATCCCGGCTGAAAACCTGACGCTGATCGACGAGGAGGAACAGTACGCCCACAACGACCCGGCGGCGGCCGACCCGGGCGGGAACATCGAAGGCAACGAGTTCTACGCGAAGCTCGTGCCGTATCTCGAAGGCATCGCCCCGTAGCCGCGGCCCGGCCCCGCGCCCTGGACCTCGCGGTCCGGAGCGCGGGCGGCCGTGGCGCGGTCGCCACTTCTTGCCGGCCCGCTCGGCCGCTTCGCGCGCGGAGGCCGGCGGCCCGCGGTCCACTTGTTGCAGGCCCGCGCCGCTTCGCGCGTGGAGCCGGCCCGCGGTCTACTTCTCGCAGGCCCGCTCGGCCGCTTCGCGCGCGGAGGCGGGCGGCCCGCGGTCTACTTGTTGCAGGCCCGGTCGGCCGCTTCGCGCGCGGAGGCGGACAGGGCGGCGGCTCGGCCGACGACTTCCTCGCAGACTTCCCGCGCGAGGCTCCTGACCGCGGAGGTGTTGCCTCTCGCGGCCTGCTCGCAGGCGCCTTCCAGCTTCGTCTTCGCGCTCGAGGGCAGCTTGCCCTGAGACTGGACGATCCGCTTGCAGGCGCTCACGGCCGCGGCGGTGTCGGCGCCGCCCGCTGAGCCGGGGCTCGTCGAGGTTCCCGTGGCACTGGTCGAGGCGCCGGGCGCGGAGCCGCTGCCCGACGAGCCGCCGCCGCTGGACCCGCAGCCGGCGAGGAGCGCCGCACAGGCGAGCGCGGCGAGCGGGAGCGGATGGCGTCTCGTGCTCAGGAGTTCCCTTCTGACGGTCCGGGGCGCGTCGGGGCTCTTCGGGGCTCTTCGGGGCTCTTCGGGGCTGACCCTAGCGGCTGCGTGGCCCTCCGCACCGGCTGGGAGAATCGCCCGATGAGCCACGACGCCGAGGGCGAGCTGCATCCGCTCGTCGGGGGCTTCACAGACGCCGCGGCGTACGACGCCGGGCGCCCGCGCTACGACGCGAGCGTCGCGCGGGAGCTGATCTCCCGCCTGGAGCTGGCGCAGGGCGCGCCCGTGCTCGAGCTCGGCGCGGGCACGGGCCAGCTCTCCGAGGCGCTGCTCGCCGCGGGGCTCGACCTGCTCGCCGTCGAGCCGCTCGGGCCGACGCGCGAGCTGCTGGCGGCGGCGATCGGACCCGAGCGGGTGCGCGAGGGGCGCGCCGAGTCGATCCCGCTGGCGGACGCCTCGGTCGATGCGGTGTTCGCGGCCGACTCCTTCCACTGGTTCGACGAGGCGCCGGCGATGGCGGAGATCAAGCGCGTGCTGCGCCCGCGCGGCGGCGTGGCGATCCTGCGGATGCTCCCGCAGATCGAGGAGGCGTGGGCCCGCGAGCTGGGCGAGATCCTGATGGAGGGCCGTCCAGAGCACCCGGCCTTCGGTGGGCGCGGAGCCGCGGCCGCGCTCGAGGAGGACCCGGCGTTCGGGCCCGTCGCCGACGGCGCTCTGAGCACCGAGGACGTGATCGACTGCGAACGGCTGGTCGCTTGGGTGGCAACTTTCAGCTGGGTCGCGACGCTGCCCGCGCCGCGGCGCGAGCTGCTGCTGAGCCGCGTCGTGGAGCTGCTCGCGCGCCACCGCGTCGACCGGGTCGAGTACCGGATCCGCGCGCAGATCTGGACGGCGCGGCTGCGCTAGGGATCAGGCTGCGGGCTGCGGCCCGCCGCCGGGACCGGCAGGCGGGGGGTGCTCATTGCTCGCAGCGGACGCCGCGTGGCCGCCGGGCGCGGGGGAGGGCGCGTGGGCGCCAGGGCCGGGGGCGGGCGGGGCAGGGGCGCCAGGCGTCGCCATCGCGGCCGGCGCGGGCGCCGCGGGCGCGGCCGGTGCGGCCGGTGCGGCCGGTGCGGCGACGGGAGCGGATGCGGCTGCCTGGGCGGCGACGGCCGACATCGGCCCCACCGGCGCGGCGGTCGCTCCCGGTACCGGGGCCGCGGCGATCACACGGTCGACTTCCTCGGCCGAGGCGGGCTCGCCGAGGAAGTAGCCCTGCGCCATCGTGCAGCCCATCGCTCGCAGCGCTTCGGCCTGTTCCTGGGACTCGACGCCCTTCGCGATCACGGTCAGCGCGAGGTCGCGGCCGAACACCAGGATCGCCTCCAGCAGCCAGCTGCGGTAGTCCTCGTCTTCGCTGGCGGCGAGCGACGAGCGGTCGACCTTCAGGAAGTCGATCGGCATCTGCTGCAGGTCGGCGCGGTACGCGTAGCCGCCGCCGAAGTCGTCGACGGCGATCCTCACGCCCATGCTCTTGAGTTCCTGGAGCCTGTGCGAGGCGTCGGCGCGGTCCTCCATCACGGTCGTCTCGGCGATCTCGAGCACGAGCAGGGAGGGGTCGAGCCCCGACATCTGCAGGGCCCGCAGCACGTCGGTGGTGAAGCCGTCGCGGATCAGCTGTTTGGCGGAGACCTTGACGGCGACGGCGACGCGGTGGCCGGCGACGTTCCAGGCGGCGGCGCGCGTGCAGGCCTCCTCCAGCACCCAGCGGCCGATCGGCACGATCAGGCCGCTCTCCTCGGCGAGCGGAACGAAGTCGGCCGGCGGGACGTCGCCCTTGGACGGGTGCTGCCAGCGCAGCAGCGCCTCCAACGCCACGACACGGCCGGCGTTGAGGTCGTAGACGGGCTGATAGAGCAGCGAGAACTGGTTTTCCTGCAGCGCCGTGTTGAGGTCCACTTCGAGCACACCGCGGCCCTCGATGATCGAGCGCATGTTGGCGTTGAAGAGCGTGTAGCGGTCCTTGCCGGCCGCCTTCGCGGCGAACAGCGCCATGTTCGCGTCGCGCAGCAGGTCCTCCGCGGTCGCGTAGCGGCCGAAGGCGACACCGATGCTCGCAGTGAGGAAGAAGCTGGGGCCGAAGCCCTCGATCTCGACCGGCTTGTGCAGCGCCTCGATGATGCGGCGCGCCAGCGAGTCCAGGCGCATTCCGCGGACCTGCGATTCGACGATCACCACGAACTCGTCGCTGCCGTGGCGGCCGACCGTGTCGTGCGTGCGGACGACGCCCTGGAGGCGCTCGGCGACGGTCTTCAGCAACTGGTCGCCGGCCTCCTCGCCGAGCTTCTCGTTGACGTCCTTGAACCAATCGATGTCGATGAAGAGGGCGCCGACCATGATCGCCGAGTTGCGGCCCGCGCGAGCGAGCATCCGCTCGGCGCGATCCATCGTCAGGCCGCGGTTCGGCAGACCTGTCAGCCCGTCGTAGAGCTCCTCCGGCACGTGGTGCTCGGGGGGCGCGTCGGTCGCGGCAGGGGCCGACTGCGGCTCGCGCCGGCCGCGCCAGGCGATCAGCGCACCCGCCAGCAACGAGGCGATCAGGGCGGCGACCAAGAAGGCGACGGCGTCTCCGTCGGCGGCGACCGATTCGGAGGGCTGCGCGGCGAAGGTCGTGAGCGTCCAGCCACCGCCCAGCGAACCGGAGCTGACCTGCGGCCTCGCGGGCTGCGCGCCGGATGAGAAGACGGTCGTGGAGCCCGAGCCGTGCCGGCGCAGCGACGCCGCACCCGCGGGCAGGCCCTTGAGCGCCTGGGCCAGCATCACCTGCGGCGACGATCACCTCGCGCACCCAGCCGACGAAGGCCGCGCGGCGCCCGTGGCCACTGACCGGCACCTTGCTGCCCCGGTAGGCCGGGATCAGCTCTTCGAGCGCGGGCTTACCGTCGACGGAGGCGGGGAGGTAGAGCGAGTGGGCGGTGTCGCGCGTGCCCAGCAGCGTGTGGTGCGCGCCGCACAGGTCTGATCCGAAAGCGGTTTCGGAGACGGGTGTGCGCCCGACCTGACCGATCGTCAGGCAGGAGTAGGCGGTCGAGGAGGCCGCGACGGGCGGCTCGGCGCTCGCGCTCGAGGAGGAGGTTGTGGAGGCTTTCGAGGCGTGGCGGGCGCTGCTGCTGGCTTTGCTCGGCCTGCCGGCAAGCTGGTCGTGGAACGCGGTCAGTTCCGAGCCGCGCACGAGTGCCACCGCGCCCAGCGCTTCGAGCTCCGGGTGCGTCTGCAGCGGCCGCGCCCAGCTCGCCCACTGCTCGAACTCCGCGGTGCTGCCTTCGGGGTTGCGCGAGAGATATGTGCCCGCGGCGGTCGCGAGCCCCTCTTGGTGGGCGATCGCGAGCTTCGTCGCGGCAGCCACCCCGGCGGCGCTGTGGGCGAACGAGTGCCGGGCGCCTTCCGCGTCCGAGCGGGCGATCGCGCGCGCCCCGAGCACGCTGACCACGATCCCCGCGAGCACCACGACGAAGGCGAGGAGCCAGCGCGCCGAAGGAACCTCCCGGCGCGGGGCGTCCTCTGCAGCAGTCGTCTCGACGGCCGGACGCGCCGCGGTGGCGGCGCCGTCCGGGCTCGCCGCCTGCTGCGGCTGGTCGGGGCCCTCGAACGGGGCGGGTGAGGCGTCTTGGCTGTCGGGCATCGGGTTTGAAGTGCTCCCCTGCGCACCGAGGGGCGCGCGATCTGACACCCCATCGGGAGCGGCGACGCGCAACTTGAGTAGTGCATTCGTCGAGACGCGAACAGGCCCCCCGCGCTCTCGCCCTCCGGAGCGGCGCGGGCGGGCACGGCGGCCGCCTGCCCTCAGCCGACCGCGGAGGTGCAGCCGCGCGGCGCCGGCTGCCCGGCGAGGCGCTGCGCGGTCCAACCGAGCAGATCGGGGATCAGCGCAGAGCCTTCCTCGTCGAGCGAGGAGTGCGTGCGCCCCGGGTAGGTTCGGTATTCGAGGCTCTGCCCACTCGCGCAACGGCCCGCGACCCATTGCTGCTGGACGTCCGGACGGACCGTTTCGTCCGCGAGCCCCTGCGCGACGAGCAGCGGCGCCGCCACGCGCCGCGTGGGGATGTTCTGAGCGAGCCGCCGACCGAGCGCGCCGGACATCAGCGGCCGGACGAACGGCCACGGCGCGGACGGCAGCGATTCCAGGTACTGGACCGCGGTCTCCGGGCCTTCGAGGCACCTTGAGGCGGCCGCGCGAACGGTCGCCTCCGCCTGCGGCAGCACGTACTGGCCGAGGTGCACGTCCCGGTAAGCCGCGGCGAAGGCGGTCACGGTGTAGGCCTCGAGCGCCTCGGCGGTCGCGTTGCGCGCGGCGAGATCGAGCAGCAGCCCTGGGTCGTTCGCCGGCGCCATCGCCGCGACGCCGGAGAGCTTGACGTCGGGCGCGTAGGAGGGCGCCAGCGCACCTGTCCAGATTGCAGCCTGACCTCCCTGCGAGTACCCCCACACGACCGTGCGGCCGGAGAGCGACGCTTCGGGCAGGCGGCGCGCGGCGCGGACCGCGTCGAGCACCGAGTGCGCCTCGCCGGCGCCGATCAGGTACGGCGCCGGACCCGACGTGCCGAGCCCCGGGTAATCGGGAGCGACGATCGCCCACCCCTGCTTGACCACCTGCCCGACCGCGGGGAAGCCCGCGTAGAAGGGCTCGTTGCCACCGATCAGGCTCGGCGCGCAGGTCTGCGCGACGCCGGTCGTGCCGTGCGCCCAGGCGATCACCGGCGAGGGCGCGGACCCGGTGCCGGTGGGCACCAGCACGACGGCGCTGGCGAGGGCGACCGAGCCGTCGGCGCGGGTCGTCGTGTAGAGGATCCTCCAGGCCTTGCCGCCGGAGGGCACGCCGGTGGTGAACGTCTGGTAGCGGAGCAGCACGCCGGGGCGCCGCGGGATCCTGCCGGCGACGGCGTAGAAGCTGCCCCTGAAGGACTGCAACGGGGGCGCCGCCACGCGCCGGCGCGAAGGTGCGGCCGAGCCGCTGGCGAGCACCGCAACCAGCGCGATCGCGGCCGCCAGCGCCAGCACGAGCGCGCCGAGCAGCGCGCGGCGGCGACGACGACTGCCGGGGGCGGGAGGCTGCGGCGGGCCCGAGCGGGTGCTGCCGGGCTGGGGGCCGCCGGGCGTCATGCCCGCCACGATAGTCCTCGCGCCTGCCGCGGCCCGGCGGCGGCGAGCGCATCGCCTCAGTGCCCCCGCCAGGAGTCGAACCTGGATCTACCGCTTAGGAGGCGGTCGTCTTGTCCATTGGACTACGAGGGCTCGTCCCGCCGCTCGGCGGTACGCGGGGGAAGGCTACCGGGGGGGCTGGGAGCCGACCGGCTGCGACTCGGCCGCGAGGCGCAGCAGATCCTCGCCCGTCAGGCGGTGGGTGATCCATTCGGTCTGGGCGCGCGCGCCCAGACCGCGGTAGAAGCCGAGCGCCAGCTCGTTCCAGTCGAGCGCCGACCATTCCAGCCGGCGGCCACCCCGTTCGCGCAGCCGTGCGGCAACCGCGGCGAGCAGCGCCCGCCCCGCGCCGGCCTTGCGGCTGCCTGGGCGCACGTAGATGTCCTCCAGCCAGATCCCCTGGATCGCGAGGAACGTCGAGAACGTGAAGAAGTAGAGGGCGTAGCCGATCGCCGCGCCGTCGCTCTCGGCGATCATCGCCTCCGCCGCGGGCGGCTCGGCGAACAGCGCCTCGTGCAGGAGCTCCTCGCTCGCCTGCACCTGGTCGGCGAGCTTCTCGTACTCCGCGAGCTCGCGGATCATCTCGAGCAGCGCCGGGACGTCCGCGGGCCCGGCCCGCCGGATCTCGACGCCGGCGCGGCTCACCGCCGCGGTCCGGGCGGTCGGGGTAGATGTCGTCGATCGTGCTCAGCGGCCGGTACGGCGCGCCCGCGGCGGCTTCGATCGCGGCGCCGCCGCCCGCGAGCCGGTCGAGCACGCTGATCACACCGCAGATCTCGCGCCGCTCCGCCTGCAGCGCCTCGATCGCCGCGAGCGCCGAGCCGCCGGTGGTGACGACGTCCTCGACCACCACACAGCGGTCGCCGTCCTGCAGCAGCGGTCCCTCGACGCGGCGCTGGAGCCCGTGGGTCTTCGCGTCCTTGCGCACGAAGAAGGCCTTCACCCGCGCGCCTCCCGCCAGCGCCGCGCAGGCGACGGGGTCGCCGCCCATCGTCATCCCGCCCACGGCGGTCGCCCCCCAGGCGCGCGCCTGCTCGGCCACCAGCGCGGCCAGCGCCGTGAAGCCGGCAGGGCGCAGGATCGCGCGCTTGGCGTCCACGTAGTACTCGGCCTCGGCGCCGCTGGTGAGCGTCACGCGGCCGATCACGAGCGCGTGCTCGCGCAGCTCCGCCACCAGCTGGGCGTGCGCCCGCTCGAGGTCTTTGGCCGGTGCGTCCAGACCGCTCATCGCGGCCCTAATCTACCGGCCGCGCCAGGCCGATCCTTAAGGGTGGCCTCCGCGCTCTCGAAAGCTCTACGCACCGCGTCGATCGCGATCTGCCTGCTGGTCGCCGCCTACTTCGTCGTGTTCGCGCTCAACCAGACCAGCACGGCCTCGGGCGAGCAGCAGGAAGAGCTCGGAAGCAAGACGCCCGCCGCGCAGACCGCGCCCGCGGCGCCCGGCGCCGCGACGGCACCCGCGACGACGAGCTCCACGCCCGCGCGCGAGGGTGGTCTGCACCGCGACCTCGACGAAGCGGCCGAAGCGCTCACCGCGCCGATGTCGGGGCTGGCGTCGCAGGGGGGCTGGGGCGACCACGCGCTGCGGCTGATCTTCGCGCTGCTCCTGTACGGCTTCGCGCTCGCCTACATCGCGCGCGTGCTGCGCGTGCGAACCTAGCCGCCGCGCGCCCCGGGGTCGCTACGGCCCGGCGTTGCCGCGCACGTGCGTGCTGCCGCCCCCGGACTCGTAGTAGACGTCCACCGGCGTTCCGTACCGGACCCAGCCGTAGATCGCCGGCGCGTCCGGGATCGGTACGCGCAGGCAGCCGTGGCTCGCAGCGTAGGTCGGCACTTCCGGGTAGCCGTGGATCGCGTAGCCGCGGATGAAGTAGTTGGAGTCGACCATCCCCTCGCTGTTGGTCCCCGGGGTCTTGGAGTAGACGAGGAAGTGGCCGATCACGGTCGGCGTCGAGGGCTTGCCCGAGCTGGTCGTGTAGATCCTGTAGACGCGGCCGCCCGGTTCGATCTCGGCCAGGACCTGCCTCGAGAGTTCAGCCTCGACGTGGCGCCCGTCGCGGCGGTCGCGTACGTGGAAGCCGCCGATGTGGTGTGAGAGCAGCCGGAGCACTTCGCGTCCGGCCACCGGGATCCGGCTCAGGCCGGTCATCTTGCGGTAGGCGATCAGGGCGTTGCCGGTGGCTTCGTCGAAGACGCCGTTCAACGGGACGGCGTAGTGCAGGCGGTCGAGCTCCTGCTGGAGCACCCGCACGGACTGCCCCGAGGAACCCGGGCCGATCGACGGGTTGACGATCCTCACCGGTGCCGAGCGCGCCGCGAACGCCGGCTGCTGCGGCGTCGCGTAGTGCGAGGCGCGCACCTCCAGCAGCCCTGAGGAGTGCGGGGCGATGCCGACGTGGAACTCCCCCGCGCCGTTGCCGACCGGCGTCACGGCGACGTCCTGCACACCGATCTTGCGCCCCTGCACGTAGAAGCTGACCTTGACCTTCTGAGCGGCGACGTAGGGGATCACGACCCCGCGCACGAGCACGCGATGACCGGCGACGGCGAACAGCGGATCGCCCCCGACCTTCTGCATCACGAGCCGGAACTTCGCGGGCGCGGGCGCGGGCGACGGAGCGGGCGCACCGGCGCCCGGCGTGGGCGCTTCGGCGGCGGCTGCCGCCGAGGGAATCGAGGCGGCGCAGGCGGCGGCCACCAGCAGGCGCAGGATCGTTCTCATGCGCACGATCCTACGCGGCCGGACGGGGGATTCCTCCCGCGGGGGCGATCAGGCCGACGCGTTTGCCGCCGATCGCCACCGCCCACAGCCCCGCGAACGCGCACACGATCAGCAGCCCGCCCTGCGCCGGCGCTCCATCCCTCGAGCGAGGCGAACGCGATCGAGTTGTTCAGCGCGTGCGCCCCGATCCCGGGGTACAGCGAGCCGGTGTAGCGGTAGACGAGGCACAGTCCGAAGCCGAGCGCCCCGAGCGGCACGAGGTCGGCCGCGGGTGCCGAGGTGGCGTGCACGCCGCCGAACAGCAGCCCCACGAGCAGCGCCGCCGGCAGCGTCCCGCGCCAGTTGCGCAGCGCAGTGAACATGTAGCCGCGGAACAGCATCTCCTCGGCGATCGGCGCCACCACGCAGGTCAGCCCGGCGCTGAGCACGAGCAGCGATTTGCTTTCTTTCGTGCCGAGCGTTTCCAGCAGCTTCTCCTTGGTGGGGTGCAGGACTTCCGCCCACAGCGCATCCAGCGCGATGAACGCGATCAGCAGCGCGAGGACGAGCAGCGCCGCGTGCCACCAGCCGTGACCCGGCCGGCGCAGCCCGAACTGCCAGGAGCGGACAGCCCCGGGGGCGAGTTTCGCGCAGTACACCGCCGCGACGACGAACGCGATGTCCTGCACGAACGTGTCCGCGATCACGAGGCCGCCGGGAGTGTGTTCGCGGATGTTCGTGCCCAGCGCGACGGCGGGGATGTCGATGACCAAGCCGGCCACGGCCGCCAGCACGATGCCCGCCACGAGCGCGAGCGGCGCCGTCCACCAGACCCAGTCGGTGTCGGGGGACCGCGTCGTGTCGCCCTCCCGCGGCTCGGCACCGGGCGAGGACGGGGCCGCTCGGCCATCCGTGCCGGCCTCGGAAGGGGCCGGCCGGCCCTCCGTGCCGGCCTCGGAGGGGCCCTCGACCGCGTCCATGCTCATGCCACCCAGTGCCAGGTCGAGAACTGGGCGAGGAACAGCACCATCGCCGCCGCCGAGAGCACCAGCAGCGGTGTCCGCGCGCGGGGGTGAGCGGCGAGCCACGCTCCGGTCGCGATCGACAGCGGGAACAGCACCACCAGGAAACGAGGCAGCGACATCAGCGGCTGGCCGGTGACGGGCTCCGAGAGCGGCAGCGCGAGCGCCGCGACGACGTAGACGGCGTACGCGGCCGGCAGCCGCCGCGCGGTCCACACGAGGGGCGGGACCGCCGCGAGACCGAAGGCGAGCTGGATCAGGTTGTGCCCTGCGGCGACCGTCGGGCTGCCGGTGGCCTGCGGGAAGTACACGTGGGCGCGCTGGAAGGAGAGCAGCTGGCGAGCGCCCTCGAAGGCGGCACGCAGCCCGTCCCACACCGCCACGAAGGGTCCGCCGAAGTGTCTTCCCCACACCGCCTGGGCGCGCAGCGGCGCGAGCGGGTCGCCGCCGGCCAGAGCCAGGCCCAGCGAGAACAGCCCGGCGCCGGCCGGCACGAGAGCCAGCCACAGCACGTCCGTCCGGAGCCTGTAGCGGATCCCCCAGCGGGTCCAGCGCGCGCGCAGCGCGTCGACCCTGCGGTCCTCGCGCGGGCCGTGCAGGTAGAGGACCAGCGCCGGCACCAGCAGCACCAGCCCGGCGCTGCGCGTCGCCGCCGCGAGACCGCCGAGCGCTCCCGCCCAGCCCCAGCGGCCCCGTCGCGCGGCGAGGAACATGCCGACCGAGAGCGCTAGGTACAGCGACTCGGAGTAGACCGCGGAGAGGAAGAAGGCCATCGGCGCGAACGCGGTGGCGAGGACCGCCAGGCGCGCCGCCTCGCGGCTGCGCGGCGACTGCGCGAGCTCGAGAGTGCTCAGCCGGTGGATGCCGTAGAGCGCCGCCGCCAGCGCGGCCGTGGAGATCAGCACGCCGGCGAGGATCGCCGGCAGGCCGAGGTCGGACAGGCCGCGGATGCCGAGCGGGTAGAGCGGGAAGAAGGCGGTGCGCGAGGCGGTCAGGGACCCGAGCGCCGGGTGGTAGCCGTATCGCGCGATGACCAGGTACCAGGCGCTGTCCCACCGCGCGAAGGGCGCAGCGAGCACGTCGCCGACGGCGCCGAAGCCACGCGTCACACCCGGCGGGTCGAAGGCGCCGCGGAGCGGGCCGAAGCCGAACAGCAGCACGGTCGCGGCTCCCGCGGCGAGCACCAGCAGGCGCGAGCTCCACAGTGCCAGCCAGACGTCGCGCAGCGCGGCGGAACGCTCGCCGGCGGATCGTTCGGCCCCGGCGAGCGCGGCGCGCCGGGACCGCGCGCGCGGAGGCCGGGCGCGGCACGCCGGCCGGCGCCGGTCCGGCCGGCGCGGCGGCGGGGAGGCCCCGCGCCGCCTGCTCTGCTGTGTGGAGATCGTTCAACTCGCCGCCCCGAGCCTAGATGGTTGCTTGTACGGCGGGTCGACCGGCGGCGGTTCCCCGCGGGGCCCCGGCGGCGAGCGCTCCGGCCGGCTCAGAGCCGCGCGCAGTCCCCGTTGCACGACCGGGGCGAGCAGCCGTGCCCGGCACGAACGCCCGGTAACCTCGATCCTGCCCAGATGTCACGTCAATCACGACAGCGGCGGCGGCGCAGCAGCAGGCACGTCGGCGCCCGCTTCCTGCTGGTCGGCGGCGGCACCGCTGTCGTGGCGATCGTGATCGCGGTGCTCGTCGCGGTCGGCTACGTCGCGCACGTCGCCAACGGCACCATCAACCCGTGCGGTCGTGCGCCCCTGATCACCGGCGGCTCCTCGCAGGTCTTCGCCTCCGACGGCACGCGCCTCGGCTTCTTCCGCTCGGAAGTGCTCCGGACGCCGGTGCCGTATTCCGAAATCCCCCGCGACGTGAAGGACGCCACGGTCGCGATCGAGGACCAGCGCTTCTGGAAAAACGACGGCGTCGACGCCACAGGGATCTTTCGCGCCGCGGTCAAGGACGCGACCACCGGGCAGACCGTCCAGGGCGCCTCGACGATCGCGATGCAGCTGATGCGGAACCTGTACATGCGCGGCGGCGACACCCACAGCTTCAAGCAGAAGATCGAAGAGGCGAAGATGGCTCTCGACTACGAGAAATGCCACACCCACCCGGAAGTGCTGAACGAGTATCTCAACAGCGTCCCGTACGGCACCGTCGGCGGGCAGACGATGATCGGCGTGCAGGCGGCCTCGCGCGTGCTGTTCGACAAACCGGTCTCGCAGCTCGACCTCGAGCAGGCCGCGCTGCTCGCGGGGCTGCCGCAGGCGCCCTCCGAATACAACCCCTTCCACGACGTCTCGGCGGCGCGCCAGCGGCGCAACGAGGTGCTCGCCAAGATGGCGCAGCTGCACTACATCTCCGCCACGGAAGCCGCCGCGGCGAAACAGGCGCCCCTGGAGGTGCACCACGGGACCTTCTACTCGCAACGGATCGAGGACTTCTTCTTCGAATACGTACGCGAACAGCTGGAACGGCGTTACGGCAAGAAAACGGTGGCGCAGGGCGGCCTGAAGGTCTACACGACGATCAACCTGAACATGCAGCACCTCGCGCGCAAAGCGATCGCCGAGATTCTCAACGAGCCCGAAGATCCCGCCTCGGCGATCGTCACGATCAACCCCGCCAACGGCGACATCGAGGCGATGGCGGAGTCCGAGAGCTACGAGCGCTCGCAGTACAACCTCGCCGCCGACGGCCACCGCCAGCCCGGCTCGACGTTCAAGGCGATCGACCTGGCCGACGCGCTCTCGCGCGGCGTCGACCCGAACTCGACCTACTACCTGTCGCACACGATCCCGGCGGGGGAGCTCCCGGGCTGGAACTGCCGGTGAAGACGTTCGAGGGGGTCTCTGAAAACAAGGCGATGAACCTCGTCACGGCGACGCTGAAATCCGACAACACCGTCTACGCCCAGCTCGCCGCTGACCTCGGAGAGCCGACGATCACCGAAATGGCGTACAAGATGGGGGTCAAAACGCACCTGTCGAGCTTCCCCGCAGAGTCATTGGGAGGGCTCACGCTCGGAGTGACGCCGCTGGAAATGGCTGTCGTCTACGCGACGCTCGCCGACGGGGGCCTGCGCAACAGCCCGATCGCGATCACCAAGGTGGTGTTCCCCGACGGCAAGGTCGACACGAACTGGGGCCGGCCGCACCGCGTGAAGGTGCTGACCGAAGGCGTCACCGGCGAAGAGACCCGGATCCTCCACCTCAACGTCCGTGGGCGGCACGGCGGCGCGCTCGGCGATCAACTGCCCGACGGCCGCCAAGACGGGCACGACCAGCGAACTCGTCGACGCCTGGCTCGACGGCTACAACTCCGAATACTCGACGGTCGTGTGGATGGGCTATCCCGAACCGCCGCGTGTCGATGACCGACGTCCACGGCGAGCCCCAGCAGGGCGGCTACCTGCCGGCCGAAATCTGGCACGACTACATGGCCGCAGTGACCGAAGGGCACCCGTGCGCGCCGCTGCACGAAGCCAACGCCGGCATCGACATTCAAGCCCTTCTATGGCAAGTACGCCTCGACCGGGCGCGCGCAGGCGCAGGGCGAAGAACGCGAAGAACGCTCCTCGAAAGTGCCTCGCGCCCGAGCCGGCGCCGCACTCGAAGAAGCGTCAGAGCGTGCCGATCGAAGTCGAACAGTCGCCGGCGCCCCAGGCCGAACGGCCGGCACAACCCACCGAACCGCCGTCGCCGGGTCCGACCGGCGGGGCCGGGCCGGGCTGAGGCCGCGCGCGGCGCGCGGCGCTCTCACCATCCGCCGGTCCCGCGCTGGTAGTTTGACCGTGGCGAAAGCGAGACAGGCTGTCCTTCGTACCCCAGGAAGGGGCGCAGGCGGCCGGATAGGAAGAGCGTGGCGAAGGAGGACAAGGTCGAATTCGAGGGCGAGGTGATCGAGGCCCTGCCGAACGCGATGTTCCGCGTGAAGCTGGACAACGACCACGTCGTGCTCGGGCACGTGGCCGGGAAGATGCGGCGCTTCCGCATCCGCATCCTGCCCGGCGATCGGGTGCGCTGCGAGCTCTCTCCCTACGACCTGGACCGAGCGCGGATCGTCTACCGGCATCGCTGAGCTCTCCCTGATCGAGTCGATCGCGGCGGCGCTGCGCAGCCCGGCGCACTCGACGCGGCTGGTGCGGGGGATCGGCGACGACGCGGCCGTGGTGAGGGCGGGCGGGGAGCTCGCGGTGACGTCGATCGACACGATGATCGAGGGTGTCCACTTCCGCCTCGCCGAGGGCTGGGCGACGCCGGAGGAGGTCGGGCGCCGCGCGCTCGCGGGGGCGCTCTCGGACATCGCGGCGATGGGCGGCGCAGCCGGGGGAGGCCTTCATCTCGCTCGGCCTTCCGCCCGGCTTCGAGGAGGAGCGGGCGCTCGAGCTGGTGCGGGCCGCCGACGCGCTCGCAGCCGAGACCGGCACGGCGATCGCGGGCGGCGACGTGGTCGGCGCACCCGTGCTGCTGGTGACGGTCTGCGTCACCGGCTGGGCGGGCGCGGAGGATGCGCTGCCCGGGCGAGACGGCGCGCGCGCCGGGCGAGCTGGTGGGCGTGACCGGCGAGCTCGGGGCGGCCAGGCGCCGCGCTGGCGGTGCTCGAGGGCCTGGCGCCGGCGGGGCCGGGCGCCGAGCGCTGCCTGCGCGCGCGCGCGAGAGCCGGTGCCTCGGCTCGCCGAGGGTCGCGCGCTGGCGCGCGGCGGGAGCAAGCTCGATGATCGACCTCTCCGACGGGCTCGCCACTGACGCCGCCCACCTCGGCCGCGCCTCGGGCGCCGAGCTGCGCGTCGAGCTCGCGCGCCTGCCGGCTGCGGAGGGCCTCGGCGAGGTCGCCGCGGCGCTCCGCGTCGATCCGGCGGAGCTCGCGGCTGCCGGCGGAGAAGACTACGAGCTGTGCTTCACGTCCCCGCGGAGCGGACCGCGGCGGCGGAGCGGGCCGCGGCCGGCGCTGGAACCCGGCTCACGTGGATCGGGGAGGTCGCCGCCGGTCCGCCGGGGGTGACGCTGCTAGGCCGCGGGGGCGACGTAGTACGGGCCGAGGGATTTGAGCACCGCTGGTAGTTCGTGCTTCGGCGCGCGTTTGAGCGGATAGACCAGCGGCTGCGGCACGTGCCCTTCTGTCAGATATCGCGCCGGCCCGACCGGCACCGCCCGCGTGAGGCGGGCGTACACGAGCAGGCGTTTGGCGGCGCTGAACAGCGGCGTGCAGGCCGACAGCACGACCCGGCTGTAGCCGACCTGTGCGGTCGCCGCGGCGACGTCCTGCGGCGAGACGACGCGGTGCCCGATGACCGTGAAGGTGAAATGGGCATAGGGCATCTGCAGCCTGATCTCGTCGCCGCGGTGCAGCGAGTCGATGTGCCGGAAGGGGGCCAGGTAGGTCGTGCGGTGGCCGGCGATCAGGGTGGTCCCGTCGATCCCGGGGAACGTGGTTTCCGTGTAGAAGCCCGGACCGCTCTCGAGATCGGAGGTGTCGGTCCCGTAGACCATCACGTAGCTGGCGGCGATCGACGGGATCACGATCCGTCCGATCGGATGGCCGTTGCGCGCCGAGTGCTGCAGCTTGCGCGGCGAGGTAGGCGATCCTGTTGCGCTCGCCGGCGATGCCCGCGAGGGCGTGCTGTTCGGTGAGGTCGGGGCGCACCGCTTCGACGCCGGCGAGCTCGCCTTTGAGGTGGTCCTGGCGGAATTTGCCGATCAGCGCCGAGATCGGCTCCTGCCAGACCAGCGTCACGACGCCGTCGGCGAGCACGAGCAGGCCGGCCAGGATCATCGTCACCGCCAGCCAGCGCAGCGGCCGCGAGGCGCGGCGGCGGCGCCCTCTCGGCGGGATCGGGCGGGCGGGGCCTGAGAGGATCGGAAGCTCGCTCACCGCTGTTTATCGTCGCAGAGCCGACTCCGTACCACCGAGCGAGCCCGGTCCGGCATAGCTCAGCGGGCCCCTGATCGTAATCTCAGGTCCGGCGGCGGGCGCGGACAGAGCGGGCTCAGGTTGCCCGCTGACCGCCACCATCAGCGCCCCGGCGCCGCAGCCGAAAGCGACGCTCCACAGCAGCGCCGAGCCGAAGCCGACGTGCTCGCCGGCGAGGAGCAGCACGGCGTTCCATGCGAGCTCTCCCGGCCCGAGGCCGAGCTGGCGCGCGTAGAAGGCGAGCAGCAACGCCAGCGGCGCGAGCCCGAGCGCCACCACCAGCAGGGCGAGGCTTCGCCGCGGGCGCAGCTCCGGCGCGGCCAGCAGCAGCCACAGGTGCACCGCGGCGACGGCGAGCAGCGCCGTATAGGGGTTCCCGATCCAGGCGACCGCGGCGACGCAGGTGAGCAGCAGCTGCACCGGCAGGCCGGCGACGTCCGGATCGGGGCTGCGAGCGGGCGTGCCGAGGCGCAGGCGGCGTATCAGCGCCGCCCACAGCAGCCAGGCGAGCACGAACGTCAGCGCCACCGCCGCCAGCGCAGTGACCGCCGCGGCGTCGAGCGGCAGGGCGCCACCCGGCACGGGCACCGACGGCGCCGCCCTGATGATCCCGACGGCGCCGAGCAGCCAGCAGAAGACCGCGCAGCAGAGGAACGGCAGCCCGCAGCTCAGCGTCCACAGGCTCCAGCGCCCGACACGGCGGCGGCGGCGGCGCAGCCGCGCCAGGCCGTCGATGCCGACCACCAGCGGCGGCAGCAGCAGCAGTCCGACCAGCAGCCGCAGCGCCCAGGCGGGCATCGTCTTGCCGTGCAGCACCAGCCCGGTCTGCAGGGCCGGGGACAGATCGGGGGCGGTATCGAGCGCGTCCACCGCGGCCAGCACGCCGCGTCCGAGCTCGTCTAGCCGTTCGGGGCCGACGCTGCGGTTCTGCCAGAAGCGTTCGCCGCCGGCGCCGACGAGCACCGCCGGCAGACCCTGCGCGTCGAGCACCCCCTGTTCGCCGACCGCCAGCGGGAAGCTGAGATGCGCGAGCTGGCCGAGCGTGCTGGGGCTGCCGGGGTCCCATCCGGACTCGTGCTCGATCGCGTCTGCGACGGTCCGCTGCAGCGCCAGCGGCGCCGAGCCGAAGCCATCGGAGTAGGGAGCGACGAGCGGCCGGCGCAGCTCGGTGCCGGCGAGGTCGCCGAGCACGATCGCGGCGTCGAAGGGGCCGCGCAGGCCGGCGGATTCGAGCGTCTGCGGCAGCGCGGCGGCACCCGCGTCGCCGCCGCTGCCGCCGGAGGTGGAAACGAGCACGATCGCCCGCTTGGTCTCCCGCGCGGAGAAGACCCGAGCCAGCTCCAGCAGCGCGACGGTCCCCGACAGCTCGGCCTCCGAGCCGCGCGCCGCGGCGTCGCGATGGGCGAGGAGCACGATCGGCGGCGCGCCGGTCGAGCCGGGCCGCACGGCGACGATCGTGGTCAGGCGGCGGGAGCCTTCGATCGTCTCTCCTTCGACGTGCCGCACGTGGACCGTGAAGCCGCCCGCGGCCGTGCCGCCGAGCCCGTCGAGGGTCGAGGACACGTACGCCGCCAGCGCCCCGTCGCCGCTGCTGCCGGGCCGGCGGTCCGGGAAGCGCGCGGCGAGCTGCTGCAGTTCCGCGTAGGCCTGCGCGCCGTCGAACGCGTCCGGCGCGAGCGTCGTGGTGGCCGCGCCGGGCCGGCTGCCGAGCGAGAACGCGGCGATGGCGAGAGCGATCAGGAACGGCGCGAAGGCCGCGCGGTAGAGACGCCCGCTGAGCATGCACGTGGGACCTTAGTCCGGCCGGCGGCCCACCGCGGCGGCCGCCCGCTGACGCCTTCGGTATCGTGCCGCCGCGTGCTCCAGCCTGTAGCCGTCGCCAACAAGTCGCTTGCGGACTACACGCACATCTGCGGGCGCGAGCTGATCGCCGAAATCCGCGAGCTCGCCGAGCCGCTGAAGGGCCGGCGCGTGGTCCACATCTCGGCCACGGCCTTCGGGGGCGGCGTGTCGGAGATCCTCTACACGCTGGTCCCGCTGATGCGCGACGTCGGCCTCGACTGCGAGTGGCACGTGATCTACGGCCGCGAAGAGTTCTTCAACGCCACCAAGCTGATGCACAACGCGCTGCAGGGCGCCCCGCAGGACCTCGACTCCGAGGAATGGGCGGTCTGGAAGCGCTTCAACGAGATGAACGCCCGCGAGCTCTCGGACGGCTGGGATGTGTGCCTCGTCCACGACCCCCAGCCCGCGGCGCTGTACAAGCTGGTGCCCGAGAAGGCGAAGGGGTGGTTGTGGCGCTGCCACATCGACCTCTCGACGCCGAACCCGGACACGATCGCGCAGCTGATGCCGTACATCGAGGACTACCCGCAGACGCTGTTCCACATGGCGCAGTACGTGCCGCAGGGCATGAAGGGACACGTCAACGTGGTGCCGCCGGCGATCGACCCGCTGACCCCGAAGAACATGGCGCTCTCGCCCGAGGACGGCGCGTACGTTTGCAGCCAGTTCGGCATCGACGTCGACCGCCCGCTGATGTGCCAGGTCTCGCGCTTCGACCCCTGGAAGGACCCGCTCGGCGTGATCGACGCCTACCGGCTGGTCAAGGAGCGGATGCCGGAGGTCCAGCTCGCGCTGGTCGGCTCGATGGCGAGCGACGACCCGGAGGGCTGGGACTTCTTCAACGCGACGATCACGCACGCTGACGGCGATCCCGACGTGCACATCCTCAACAACTTCAACAACGTCGGCGCGATCGAGGTCAACGCGTTCCAGTCCCACTCCGACGTGGTGATCCAGAAGTCGACCCGCGAGGGCTTCGGCCTGACGGTCTCGGAGGCGATCTGGAAGGGGCGCCCGTTCATCGGCGGCGACGTCGGCGGCATCCCCCTGCAGATCGAAGACGGCGTCTCCGGTTATCTGGTGTCGAGCGTCGAGCAGTGCGCCGAGCGCTCGATCGAGATCCTCGGCGACCCAGAGCTCGGGCGTTCGCTGGGACGGACGGGCAAGGAGTACGTCCGCCAGCACTTCCTGACGCCGCGCTACCTGCGCGACTACCTGCGGATCTTCCACGAACTCAGGGGCGGCTAGATGGTCGCGGCCCCGGTTCTGCCGAGCTGATGGGCGCGCCGGCACAGCGGGCGCCGCTGGTGCTGGTCAGCAACCGGGGACCCGTCACGTACCACGCCGGCGGCGAGGTCCAGCGCGGCTCCGGCGGGCTCGTCACCGCGCTGACGGGGCTGGCCTCGCACCGCGACGCGATCTGGATCGCCTCGGCGATGAACGAGCACGACGCCGAGGTCTCCCGCCAGCACGACGGTCGCGCCTTCGACGTCACCTCTCCGGCGGGCGGCAGCTACAAGGTGCGCCTGGTCGTCAGCGACCCGAACGCCTACGAGCGCTTCTACAACGTGTTCGCGAACCCGATGCTGTGGTTCATCCAGCACTACCTGTGGGATCTCTCGAACGCGCCGGACATCCGCAGGGAGGAGATCGAGGCCTTCGAGTTCGGCTACAACGTCGTCAACGAGGACCTCGCGCGCGCCGTCGTCGAGGAGATCGAGGGCGAGGAGGAACCGGTCGTGATGGTCCACGACTACCACCTCTACACGCTGCCCGACCTGGTGCGCCGCGCTCGGCCCGACGCGTTCCTGCACCACTTCATCCACATCCCCTGGACCCAGCCGGACGCGTGGCGGGTGCTGCCGGCGCGGATCCGCCAGGAGATCTACGAAGGCCTGCTGGCGAACGACATCATCGGCTTCCACACCCGCTCCTACCGCCACAACTTCCTCCAGTGCTGCCGCGACCTGATGGACCTCGACGTCGACTTCGAGGCAGGGGTCGTCCACTTCCGCGATCGCGAGGTCTGGGTCCGCGCCTATCCGCTGCCGATCGACCACCGGGCCACCCGCCAGATCGCGCAGCGCGAGCGGGTCGCGGAGTTCGAGCACGAGCTGTTGCGGCGGCGGCGCGACTTCCTGATCCTGCGCGTCGACCGCGCCGACCTCTCGAAGAACGTGCTGCGCGGGTTCTCGGGCTTCGACCTGTTCCTCGAGCAGCACCCCGAGTTCACCGAGCGCGTCACGTTCATGGCGCAGATGATGCCCTCGCGGACCGACGTGCCCCAGTACGCCGAGTACCTCGAGCGGATCGAGGCGCTGGTCGCGGTGGTCAACCACCGCCACGGGACCCCCGACTGGATGCCGGTCCAGCTGAAGCTGCGCGACGACCTCGAGGAGGCGATGGCCTCCTACAAGCACTACGACGTGCTGCTCGTCAACGCGATGTTCGACGGCATGAACCTCGTCGCCAAGGAGGGGCCGATCGTCAACGAGCGCGAGGGCGTCTCGATCCTCTCGGAGAACACAGGCGCGCACGAGGAGCTCGGCGAGTTCGCGCTCTCGGTCAACCCCTTCGACATCCAGGAGCTCGCCGACTCGATCCACGCCGCGCTGACGATGGCCCCCGAGGAGCGCGGCCGGCGCGCCGCGGGGCTGCGGCAGATCGTGACCTCCCGCGACCCCGGAGACTGGATCGACGAGCAGCTGGCCGACGTCAGGGCGAAGGCGCGCTCGCGGGCCTCGGCCTGAGCGGCCGCCCGCGGCCGAACCCACCGGACCCGCTACTCTTCTCAGCCGCATGACGCTTCCCGCGCCGACGTATGACCTGATGCTGCTGCTCGACCCGCAAGCCGAGGAGCCCGCCCGCGCGAAGATCGTCTCCGACGCGGTGCGCGCGATCGAGGCGGAAGGCCGGCTCGTGCGCCAGGACGAATGGGGCGAGCGGCCGCTCGCGTACCCGATCGACCGCAAGACCAGCGCCGACTACCACCTGCTCCAGTTCCACGTCGCGCAGACGTCGCTGCTGGAGGGCCTCGACCGCACGCTGCGTCTCACCGACGCCGTGCTGCGCCATCGCATTATCAAGCTCGCGCCCGGCACGCCGGATCCGCCGAGCGTCGCGCCGCGCGCCGCCGACAGCGGCGAGCCGTCGAGCGCCGCCGCGCCGTCCGAGTCGCCAGCCGCGCCTGAGCCGCCAGCCGCACCTGAGCCGCCGGCCGCAGCCGAGCCTGCCCCGGCCGAGCCGCCTGCCGCAGCCGAGCCGCCTGCCGCGGCCGAACCTCCCGCGGC
Source organism: uncultured Solirubrobacteraceae bacterium (assembly GCA_963703205.1). Taxonomy (GTDB): domain Bacteria; phylum Actinomycetota; class Thermoleophilia; order Solirubrobacterales; family Solirubrobacteraceae; genus Palsa-744. The sequence goes on along the minus strand of OY969799.1, from coordinate 2,987,234 downwards.
CGAGCCCGCCCCGGCCGAGCCCGCTCCCTGAGCGCCGGCGAGCGGCAGGGGCGCTCCCCGCACTTCGCCGTTCCGGAGCCTCGTAATAACATCGGAGCCAGCGATGGCTTGGACTGAGGACATGGGCGACGGCGCGGCTTCGCGCAGCGACGTGCTGCGCGCGTCCCCGCCGATGTTCGAGTCGCGCCTGTTGGACGCCCTCTCGCGCGTGCACCCCGCGGTGCCGGTGCTGATCTTCCTGCCCGCGATCATCGTGCTCGCGGCCTGGTCGCTGTCCGAGGTGACCGTGCCCGGCACCGCCGGCCTGCTCGTCGGCGGCTACGCGCTATGGACGCTGTTCGAGTACTGGCTTCACCGTCTCGTGTTCCACTTCGAGCCCGAGGACGGGTTCGGCGCCCGCCTGCACTGGATCATCCACGGCGTCCACCACGACCATCCCAACGACCCGATGCGGCTCGTGATGCCGCCCGGTGTGAGCGTGCCGCTGGGCGCCGCGATCTTCGGGCTGCTGTACCTGCTCGCCGGGCACCGCTGGGCCCCGGGCCTCGGTGCCGGTTTCTTCGCGGGCTACCTCGTCTACGACATGCTCCACTACCACCTGCACCACTTCGCGCCGCGGGGGCGCGTCGGGCGGATGCTGCGCGAGCGGCACATGCGCCACCACTTCCAAGACGACACCAAGGGTTTCGGCATCAGCGCGCCGTACTGGGACGACGTCTTCCGGACCTCGCCGCGGGCCAAGCGATCCTCGCAATGAGCGGGATCGGCTGCGCCCGCGGGTGACCCCGCCCGGCCGCGCCTCTACACTCGCAGCCCGGGCCGGAGAGCGCTCGTAACACCGCCGAAAGGAAGAGGAGCCGTGGCCGCAACGAACATCAACCGGGTCGTACTGACCGGAAACCTGACGAGCGATCCCGAGCTGCGCTCGCTGCCGAGCGGCACCTCCGTGTGCAAGCTGCGGGTCGCCTGCAACACCCGCCGCAAGAACGGCAGCAGCGGCGAATGGGAGGACAAGCCCAACTACTTCGACGTGACCGTGTGGGGCGCGCAGGGCGAGAACGCCGCGCGTTACCTGTCGAAGGGCAGGCCCGTCGCGATCGACGGCCGCCTCGAGTGGCGCGAGTGGGAGACCCAGGACGGCGCCAAACGGCAGGCAGTCGATATCATTGCCGACTCGGTGCAGTTCCTCGGTGGCCGCGACGAACCCTCCGGTGGAGGCGGGTTCTCGGGCAACGGGGGCTCCAGAGGCAGCGACGTCCCAGTCGACGAAGGGGACTTCCAGGCCGCACCGGCCGGCGGCGCCGGCGACGAGGACATCCCCTTTTAGCCACACAGAGAGGTCGTAAGAGACATTGATTCCGAGCAGCCCCCGATCCGGCCGCGCGCGCGGCCAGGGTGACTGAAGATGGCCAAGGCACGCGGTCGCGGCAAGCCGGTACGCCGTCGGGACAAGCGCAGCGGCCCCGGGGGCGGGCGGCGCAAGCCCTGCACGTTCTGCCGCGACAAGGTCGAGCAGGTCGACTACAAGGACGTCGGCACGCTGCGGAAGATGATCTCCGAGAAGGGCAAGATCCGCTCGCGCCGCATCACCGGTTCCTGCCGCCGCCACCAGGTGCAGGTCGCACGCGCCGTCAAGCGGGCACGCGAGCTCGCGCTGCTGCCCTACGTGAACGAGGGCGGCCGCGACGACGGCCCCCGTGGGCGAGGCCGCGACCGCGACCGCGACCGCGACTAGACCCCGATGCCCGAAGCGATCCTTCTCAACGATGTCGAGGAGCTCGGCGAGCGCGGCGCGGTGATCGACGTCTCGAAGGGCTATCTGCGCAACTACCTGATCCCGCGCAAGCTGGCGCAGCCGGCCACGAAGGGCGCAATCGAGACGGTCCGCCAGCGACAGGCGGCCGAAGAGCGCGCGGCGCGGGAGGCCGTGGAGAAAGCGGCCGAGAACGTCAACCTCCTCAACCGCACGGTCCTGACGATCCCGCAGCAGGCCGGCGCGGACGGGCGCCTGTTCGGCTCCGTCACCGCCCAGGACATCGCCGGCGCGATCCGCGAAGCGCGGGCGCTGAGGATCGACAAACGGAACGTGCACCTGCCGGAGCCGATCAAGAACGTCGGCACCTACATGGTCGTCGTCGAGGTGGCCGACGGCGCGACCGCGACCGTCAAGACGATGGTCGTCGCGAAGAAATAGCTCGCGGTCGGTAGGTCCTCGCGACGGGCCCGCCGAGGCGGGTCGCCGCGCGACGGGCGCCTCGCGCAGGCCGCGGCGCCGGGCCGGCCCCGCTGCTCTGTGATCCTCCTCACAGAACCGGACTGCCCGGTCCGCTTGTGCTAGCGTCAAGCGGACCGATGAGTCCAGTTCTAGCACAGGAGGCGCCCGTGAGCACCGAGTCCCAGTCCTCGAACCGCTGGCTCGTGCTCGTGATCGCCTGCCTCGCGCAGTTCATGGTGGTGCTCGACAACACGATCGTGAACGTGGCCCTGCCGTCGATCCAGCACGGCCTCGACTTCTCGCCGGCGAACCTGCAGTGGGTGGTCAACGCCTACACGCTGATCTTCGGCGGCTTCCTGCTGCTCGGTGGCCGCGCCGCCGATCTGCTCGGCCGCCGCCGCCTGTTCGTGGCGGGTGTCGTGCTGTTCGCGAGCGCGTCGCTGCTCAACGGCTTCGCGCAGTCCTCGACGATGCTGATCCTCGGGCGCGGGCTGCAGGGCCTCGGCGGCGCGCTGGTCTCCCCCGCGGCGCTGTCGATCATCATGACCACCTTCCAGGACACCGGCGAGCGCACGCGCGCGCTCGGCGTGTGGTCGGCGATCGCCGCCGGGGGCGCGGCCTTCGGGCTGCTCGCCGGAGGCGTGCTGACCGATCTCGTCTCCTGGCGCTGGAACTTCTTCGTGAACGTGCCGGTGGGCACCGCCACCGTGCTGCTCGCCCTGCGCATCGTCCCCGAGTCGCGCGCGGAGCTCGGGCACCGCCGCTTCGACGCCGCTGGAGCGACCGCCGTCACCGCGGGCCTGCTCGCGCTCGTGTTCGGGATCGTCAAGGCGCAGAGCTGGGGCTGGGGCTCCGGACGGACGATCGGCGTTCTCGCCGCCGGCGTCGCGCTGCTGGCCCTGTTCTTCGCGATCGAGACGCGCTCGCCCGCGCCGCTGGTCAGGCTCTCGATCTTCCGGATCCGCTCGATCGCCGCCGCCAACACGGTGATGATGCTCGTCGCCTCGGCGATGTTCGGGATGTTCTTCTTCGCCTCGCTGTACGTGCAGGACGTGCTGCACTACAGCCCGCTGAAGGCCGGTCTCGCCTTCTTCCCGGTGTCGCTCGGCATCATCGTCGGCGCCGGCATCTCCCAGGGCCTCATCAAGCGGCTCGGCGTGCGCAACCTGTCCGTGCTGGGACTGCTGCTGGCCGCCGCGGGGCTGCTCTACCTGACCCGCGTCCCGGTCCACGGCCACTACGCCTCGGACCTCTTGGCGGGGCTGCTGCCGATGGCGATCGGGATGGGCCTGGTGTTCGTGCCGATCACGCTGCTCGGCACCTCGGGGGTCGCCAACGACGATGCCGGCCTCGCGTCCGGGCTGTTCAACAGCGCACAGCAGATCGGCGGCTCGTTCGGGCTCGCGATCCTCGCGACGCTCGCCGTCGACCACACCTCGAGCCTGCTCCGGCACGGCGCGGCCAGCCAGGTGGCCGCGACGGTCTCCGGCTACCACGTCGCGTTCCTCGCGGCGGCGATCATGATCGCCGCCGGCGCGACCCTGCTGGTCGCGCTGCTGCGCCGCCGGCACGTGGCTGGGCTCGACCTCGACTCGCCCGCGGTACCCGCCGCGGTCTGAGAGACTTGGGGCGATGAGGAGCGACGCGCTGCGCAACCGGCAGCGCTTGCTGGAGGCGGCGGATGCCGTGTTCCGTGAGCATGGCGTCGATGTGAGCGTCGGCGAGATCGCCGCGGCGGCGGAGGTTGGACGCGGCACGCTGTTCCGCAACTTCGCGAGCAAGGACGCGCTGATCGCGGCGGTGCTCGCCGAGCGGATCGGCGAGGCGATCGCGATCGGCCACGAGCTGCTCGCCGACGACGCCGACGACGTCGAGGTCGCGTTCCGCTTCGTCGAGGAGCTCGTCGCCCGACAGGACGAGAACCGGGCGCTGCTGCAGACCTTGACCGAGGACAGCCTGCTGGCCGCGCCCGAGCTGCAACGCGCTCACGTCGAGATGATGGAGCTTCTCGAGGCGCTGCTCGCGCGCGGCAAGCGCGTGGGAGCGATCCGCCCCGAGGCGACCGCCGCCGACCTGATGGTGCTGATCAAGGGCCTCTGCTTGCACCCGGCCAGCGAGCAGCCGCTCGCGCCGGAAACGGTGCGCCGGCATCTGGACCTGGTGCGCGCCGCCCTGACCACGCCCGAGTACTCGCGGCCGCTGCGCGGCTCCCCGGCCGAGCCGCGGCCCGCCCCCGTGCGGGCGGGCTGACACACCGCCGCGCGGCGGTGGCGCCGCTGGCGTCCACCCCCGGTGCGAACATCCGTTCGTGAGAACGGACTCGCTTTTTTCCTCTCGCGATTTGCGGGAACCACCCCGGGGCGAGCGGTCGGCCGATCCTAAACTCCGCCACTCGATGAGCGCGCCGACCACCAGCACGAACGGCTCCTCCGGTGTCCCGGCGGGCGTGATCGCACCGCCGCACAACCTCGAGGCCGAGCAGTCGGTGCTCGGCGCGATCCTGCTCTCCGACCGCTCGCTCTACGCGCTCGTGATCGAGGAGGGGCTGCGCCCGGAAGACTTCTATCGCGAGCGCCACGCGACGATCTACGAGGCGATGCTCGCGCTCTACAACGAGAGCGAGCCGGTCGACGTGCTGACCGTCGTCGACCGCCTGCGGCACATGAACGAGCTCGACGCGGTGGGCGGGCAGGCTGCCGTCGACGAACTAACCGGCGTCGTGCCCGCCGCCGGGCACTCCCGCCGCTACGCCCAGATCGTGCGCGAGAACGCGCTGTTGCGGCGGCTGCTGCAGAGCACCTACGTGATCCAGGAGAGCGTGCTCGGCCACCAGGCGCCGCCTCGGGAGCTGGTCGAGCAGGCCGAGAAGGCGATGCTCGAGGTCGCCCGCGACGACCGCCAGCAGGACTTCCGCTCGATCGAGGATGTGCTGCACGAGGAGCTCGACAAGCTGCACCGGCTCTCGCTGGAGGGCACCTCGCTGACCGGCACGCCCTCGGGCTTCAAGGATCTCGACGAGATCACCGGCGGCTTCCAGCGCGGCAACCTGATCATCATCGCCGCCCGGCCAGCGATGGGCAAGAGCGCGCTGGTCTGCAACATCGCGGAGAACGCGGCCGTCGAGCACAACCGTCCCGTCGCACTGTTCTCGCTCGAGATGGCGGAGGCAGAGCTCGCACAGCGCTTCGTCGCCTCGCAGGCGCGGATCAAGGGAGACGAGCTGCGCAAGGGCAGGGTCGCCGAGCAACGCTGGCCGAAGATCCTGGCCGCCTCCCAGCGCCTCGCGGAGGCGCCGCTGTGGGTCGACGACTCCTCCGACGTGGGCCTGCTCGAGATCCGCGCCAAGGCCCGGCGCCTGCACAGCCAGTGCCCGGGCGGCCTCGGGCTGATCATCGTCGACTACCTGCAGCTGATGCGCACCGACAGCCGCTATGACAGCCGCGTCACCGCGGTCGGCGAGCTCAGCCGCGGGCTGAAGATCCTCGCGCGCGAGCTCGGCGTACCGGTGATCGCGCTCTCGCAGCTCAGCCGTGCCGTCGAGAGCCGGCCCGACAAGAAGCCGATGCTCTCCGACCTGCGCGAGTCGGGGAACCTCGAGCAGGACTCAGACCTCGTGATGTTCATCTACCGCGACGAGTACTACTCCAAGGAGGAGACCGAGCGTCCCGGCGAGGCCGACCTGATCATCGCCAAGCACCGCAACGGGGCGGTCGGCGAGGTCACGCTGACCTTCCAGAAGGAGTACCCGAAGTTCATGAACTACGCCGGCGAACGCTACGCGGAGTGAAGGGCGAGCCGATCGACCGGCTGCTCGACGAGTTCCCGCGGGCGCAGGATCTCCGGGGCCGCACGGGCGCTGGCGCGTGCCCTGCGGGCGTCTGCGACGGCAGCGGCTTCCTGATCGACGAGACCACGAACACGGCGAGCGACTGCGAGTGCCGCCGAGCCCGCATCGCCGCGGCGCGCACGCGCAGCCTCGAGGGCCGGATCCCGCGCCGCTACCGCGGCGTCTCATTCGACCGTCCACCGGTCAGCGACCTCGCCCGCACCGCGCCGAGCCAGGTCCAGCTGGTGCGCAGCTACGTCCGCTCGATCGAGGGGAACCTCGACGGCGGCAAAGGGCTGTGGATCGTCGGCGATGTCGGGACCGGCAAGACGACGCTCGCGATGCTCGTCTCGAAAGCGGCGCTCGACGCCGGCCGCTCGGTCGCGATCTACAGCCTTCCGCGGCTGCTGAACCTGCTGCGCGAGTCGCTGGAGTCGCCGGGTGGGCTGATCGACCTGCTCGACCGGCTCACCGCGGTCGACCTGCTGCACATCGACGACCTCGGCGCCGAGAACCAGACGGAGTGGGTGCTCGAGCAGCTCTACTCGATCGTCAACGCGCGCTACGAGGCCGAGCGGGCGATCGTCGACGACCAGCAACCTGATGCCCGACGAACTGAGCGAGCGCCTCGGCGCCCGCACTGTCTCGCGCCTGGAAGAGATGTGCGGAGAGCCGATTCCGCTGTTCGGCGCCGACCGCCGCGGGCGAACACCGCCTGGAGCAGCCGGGCTTCGCGGCGCCGCGCGACTGACGTGGCCGCGGGCGCCTCGCCGCCGGAGCCTAAACTGCACCCTTCATGCCTGCCATTGTCGTAGTCGGCGCCCAGTGGGGCGATGAGGGGAAGGGCAAGATCACCGACCTGCTCGCCGAGCACGGCGACGCCGTCGTGCGCTTCCAGGGCGGCAACAACGCCGGCCACACGATCGTGCGCGGCGAGCAGGAGTGGAAGCTGCACCTGATCCCGAGCGGGATCCTCTACCCGGGCAAGCGCTGCGTGATCGGCAACGGCGTGGTGATCGACCCGCGCGTGCTGATCGAGGAGCTCGACGCGCTGCGCGCGCGGCGGGTCGACGTCAGCGGCCTGCGCATCTCGGCCAACGCCCACCTGATCATGCCCTACCACCTGCTGCTCGACTCCGCCGGCGAGGCCAAGCTCGGCAAGCTGCAGATCGGCACGACGCGTCGCGGGATCGGCCCCTGCTACGCCGACAAGGCCGCGCGCCTCGGGATCCGCGTGCAGGATCTGCTCGACGAGAAGATCCTGAAGAAGAAGATCGTCGCGGCGATGGAGCCGAAGCGCCTCTCGCTGCGCCCCTACGAGAAGGACCCCGCGCTCGACCTGCGCACGATGACCGAGGAATACCTCGTCTTCGGCCATCGTCTCGAGCAGCACATCGCCGACACCTCGAAGCTGATGTGGGAGCTGCTCGACGAGGGCGCCAGCGTGATCCTCGAGGGCGCGCAGGGCGCGATGCTCGACATCGACCACGGCACCTATCCGTTCGTCACCTCCTCGAACCCGCTCTCGGGCGCGGCCTGCGTCGGCAGCGGCATCGGCCCGCGCGCGATCGAGGAGGTGTGGGGGATCTCCAAGGCCTACACGACCCGCGTCGGCGCCGGTCCCTTCCCGAGCGAGCTGCACGACGAGATGGGCGAGACGATCCGCGAGCGCGGCGGCGAGTTCGGGACGACCACCGGCCGCGCCGCGGCGCACCGGCTGGCTCGACCTCGTGGCGCTGCGCTACGCCGCGCGGCTGAACACGATGACCGCGCTGGTCGTGACGAAGCTCGACGTGCTCTCCGGCCTCGACCGGATCAAGGTCTGCACCAGCTACCGGGGAGCCGAAGGCGCGGTGTTCGAGGACTTCCCCTACCACCAGACCGTGCTGCACCACACCGAGGCGGAGCTGACCGAGCTGCCCGGCTGGAAGGAGGACCTCGGCGAGTGCCGCACGGTCTCGGACCTGCCGCAGGGTGCGCGCGAGTACCTCGACTTCATCGCCGAGCAGACCGGCGCCCCGATCGCCCTCGTCGGCGTCGGCGCCAGGCCGCGAGCAGGTGATCTGGACCGAGGCCGGCCAGCAGACGCTGCTCGGCTCCGCGGCCGCGCCGGCCCGTGCGGGTTGACCGGCCGATCAGCACAGCGCGCGGCCGCCGCGTGCACACGAGCTCCTCAGGGCCCTCCAAGGCGATTCCCGCTGTGCGCCGGCAGGGTGTGCGCATGAGGAACCCGACGAGAGCCTTTGCCACCCTCGCCCGCGCGCGGGCTGCTCGCGGGAGTCCTCAGCGCGGCGGCGCTCGTCTCCCCCGCGGGCGCCGCCGCCACCACCGTCTCGAGCAACTGGGCCGGCTACGTCGCGCGCTCCCCGAGCGGGCGCTTCAGCTCCGTCTCGGCGCAGTGGACCGCCCCCAGCGTGCAGTGCGCGGCGGGGCGGGAAACGCACTCCGCGGTGTGGGTCGGTCTCGGCGGCTACCGAGTCGACGCCCGAGCCCTCGAGCAGATCGGCACCGAGGCCGACTGCACGAGCTGCCGGCCGCGCCGCCTACTCGAGCTGGGTCGAGCTGCTTCCGGCGGGGGCCCAGACGCTGCGGCTGACCGTCCACCCCGGGGACCGGATCGTCGCGTCGGTGACGGTCATCCGCCGCCACGCGACGCTGCGCCTGCGAGATCTCACCACCGGCGCGGCGCTACTCGACCACGCGGCGGCTGAGCGCCGTCGACGTCAGTACCGCGGAGTGGATCCTCGAGGCGCCCTCCGGCTGCGACGAAGCCGGCGCCTGCCACACGCTCGAGCTCGCGAACTTCGGAGCGCGTCTCCTTCTCCGACGCGACAGCCACCGCGACCGGGCGGTCGCGCACGGTCGCGGGCTGGGGCTCGAGCGAGTTGCTGCTGCGCCAGGCCGGCGGCGCCTCGACCGCGGCCGCCGCGCACGGCGCGGCGCGTGATCTCGGCGACGCCGAGCGCCTACGACGGGGGCTCCTTCTCGATCGCCTACGGCGAAAGCGAAGGCAGCCGCACCGGAAGGGCCGGTGCTCCCCGGCTTCGGAGCGGGCGGCGGAGAATGCAGCCCGGCTACGCCGGGCGGGTGGTGCCGTAGATCGCGCTCAGCCAGATCGGCAGCAGCACGTCGAGCACGCGCTCCTCGCGCAGCGCGGGCGGCTTCGCCGGTGAACGCCGCGTAGAGGACGCGCTCGTTCATCGAGACGAGCGCGACCGCGAGCTCGCGCGCCGGCACCCCGTCCGGCGCCGCGCCGCGCGCGCGCTCGGCCTCGATCGCGGTGGCGGTGTCCGCGACCCAGCGCTCCATCACGCCGGACCACAGCTCGCGCGCCTCCGCGCTGGCGGCGCGGATCTCGGCGCCCGCGAGGGCCACGGCGCGGTGGGCGCCGAAGACCGTGAAGATCGACTCGAGCCCTTCGCGCCAGCGCGCCGCCGGGTCCTCGGCGAGATGCTCGAGCAGCCGCTGTCGCCCGCCGTCGGCCTCCTGCGACGAGCCGGTCGATCAGGGCCAGGAACACCGCCTCCTTGGAGGGGAAGTAGAAGTAGAAGCTCGGTCGCGAGATGCCGGCGCCGCGCGCCAGGTCGTCGACCGAGATCTGCTGCGCCGAGCGCTCCTCGAGCAGCCGCTCGGCGGTCGCGAGGATCGCCGCCTCGCGCTCCTCGGCGCTGACGCGGCTCGGCGACGGCCGCGACGGCCGGCGGTTCCGGCCGGAGCCTGCGCGCCGGTGCTCGCTGACTCGCTCATGGCGCTGGACTATAGACCCGCGAGCCACGCTTATCAACACAGTGTTGACAAAACCGACGGTGTGTTGATAACGTCCCGTGCCATGGCCACCGAGACGGCTCCCGACCGATCGAGCGCGCCGCCCCGCGCACGTCGACGTGCTGATCGTCGGCGCCGGCCTCTCGGGAATCGGCGCCGCCTGCCATCTGCGGCGCCGCTGCCCGGACGGAGCTTCGCGATCGTCGAGGCGCGCGACGCGATCGGCGGCACCTGGGACCTGTTCCGCTACCCCGGCATCCGCTCGGACTCGGACATGTTCACGCTCGGCTACTCGTTCAAGCCGTGGCGGCAGGCGAAGGCGATCGCCGACGGCGAGTCGATCCGCGACTACATCCGCGAGGCGGCCGAGGAGAACGACTTGATGAGCAGCATCCACTTCGGCACGCCGGGTGCTCGTCAGCGCGAGTGGTCCTCCGCGCAGGCGCGCTGGACGGTCGAGGTCGAGCACACGGCAGCGGCGAGCGCTCGGACGATCACCTGCGCGCTTCCTGTTCGGCTGCACCGGCTACTACCGCTACGACGAGGGCTACACGCCCCACTTCGCGGGGGTCGAGCGCTACCGCGGGGCAGCTCGTCCACCCCCAGCACTGGCCCGCGGACCTCGACTACGCCGGCAAGCGCGTGCTCGTGATCGGCAGCGGCGCGACCGCCGTGACGCTCGTGCCCTCGATGGCGCCGAGCGCCGCCGCACGTGACGATGCTGCAGCGCTCGCCCAGCTACGTGATGGCGCTGCCGAACCACGACCCGCTCGCGGTCCTCGCTCGCCGCGTGCTGCCCGAGCACGCGGCCTACTCGCTGGTGCGCTGGAAGAACGCGCTGCTCGCGCTCGGCCTGTTCCAGCTCAGCCGCCGCGCGCCGGGCCTGGTGAAGCGGCTGCTGCGCAAGGGCGTCGAGCGCCGGCTGCCCGCCGGCTACGACATCGACACCCACTTCAAGCCCCGCTACGACCCGTGGGACCAGCGCCTGTGCTTCGTGCCCGACGGCGACATGTTCGAGCGATCTGCGCCGGGCGACGCGTCGGTCGTGACCGGTGACGATCGAGACCTTCACCGAGCACGGGCGTGCGGCTGACCGACGGGACCGAGCTCGAGGCCGACCTCGTGATCACCGCGACCGGGCTGAACCTGCTCGCGCTCGGCGGCATCGAGCTGAGCGTCGACGGCCGCGAGGTCGAGCTCGCTGCGACCGTCGGCTACAAGGGCATGATGCTCAGCGGCGTGCCGAACCTCGCGCTGACGCTCGGCTACACGAACGCGTCGTGGACGCTGAAGGCGGACCTCGTCGCGGAGTACGTCTGCCGGCTGCTCAGCCACATGGCCGCGCACGGGCTCGACCGCTGCACCGCCGCTCGCGCCCGACCCCTCGATGCCGACGCAGCCCTTCCTCGACCTGAAGTCCGGCTACGTGCAGCGCTCGATCCACGTGCTCCCGCGCCAGGGAGCCGTCGCGCCGTGGCGGCTGAACCAGAACTACCCGCTCGACGTGCGGCTGCTGCGCCGGGGCCCGCTCGAGGACGAGGGGATCGAGTTCGCGCGAGCAGCGTTCGTGCCGGCGGCCGAGCCCGCGCACGCGGCCCGCGCGGCGTAGCTCTCGCCGCCCCGGCAGCAGCTCGCAGGCGCCGCCGGCCGGTGTTTCCTCAGGCCGCGCGCGCCGCGCCGGCGCCCGCCAGGCGCAGGCCCTGCGCGTGACCGGCGGCGATCACGGCCGAGCGGCGCGAGCGGCTCATCAGGTTAATGCCCATCGCCTTCGCGCTGGCCGCATCGGGGTTGATCGTGCGCACCTTCGCGCCACGGTGACGCAGCGCCAGGGCCTCGCCCGCCGCCGCCCCGCGCGAGAGCGGGCCGATCGCGCCCGCCGGGGCGCCGCGCGATGGCCGCAGCGAGCCCGTCGGGTTCAGGCACAGCACGCGGTCGCCGCGGCCCACCGGCGCCGCGTCCATGTTGGTCGGGCTCCAGGCGCCGCCGTCGACGTACTCGCGCCCGCCGATGCGCACCGGCGCGAACACGCCCGGGATCGCGCACGAGGCGAGCACCGCCTCGGCGACGGTCGCGGCCGGCTCCTCCGAAGCCCCGAACATCACCCTGCGTCCGGTCGCGGCGTCGACGGCCGAGATCAGCAGCCTGCCGTCGAACTCGGCGCCCGCGGCCGCGATGATCCGCCCGAGCGGCCCCAGCGTGCGTTCGCCGGCGGGCACACGGCTCAGCATCGCACGGCGCAGCAGCGCACCGCCGCTGGCGGATGAGCCGATCGCCAGCGATGCGAGCGGCGCCGCCGCGGCGCCGCCCAGCTCCAGGGCGGCAGCGAGCGGTCCGCCGAACCCGCGGCGGGATCCGCTCTGCGCGGGGTCCCGGAGCGGCGCGGCGGCCGCGCCGGCGTCGAGCTCCGGGCGCGAGCGAGGGTCGATGCCCGCGGCAAGCGAGGCGGCGACGATCGAGCCCGCCGAGGTGCCGACCATGCATGCCGAGTCGCGCGCGTCGAACCCGCCGCCCTGCGCGATCCCGGCGAGCACCGACGAGAGCCAGGCCTCGCCGAGGACGCCGCCGCCGCCAAGGACGAGGGCCTCCGGAGGGTTCGAGTCGATCGGGCTCATCGGATCACCTTAGCCGCGGCCGAGCAGCCCGGCCGGCACGGTCGCGGCGTAGAGGTACTCGGTTCGCGTGTCGCAGACCTCCCCGCAACTGAGGCTTCGCTGCGGCAGCCAGAACACCATCGCACGCGTGTGCGTCGACCATCCCGCGGCTGCGTGGGCCGAGTGGAGCGTGCCTTCGGGGGTGGGGATCGCCAGGCGCGGGAGCTGCCATTCGCGGCGGCGGGCAGTCGCCGGCACGTACGCCTCGAGGCGCCCTTCGCGCAGGGAGCGCTGCCCGGGCCAGAGTTCGTTCCCTTCGTCGTAGGCCGTGTCCCACGTGAGCAGGCCGCCGCGGGGGTCGAAGTAGTGAGGCTGTTCGAGCGGCCGCGCGGTCGCTGTCAGCGAAGCGCTCAGAACCTGCCGGGTTCCATCGCAGCGGCGCAGCGCGACGCGGCCCTGCGTGCCGAGCGCTTCCGCGAGCAGCCCCCGCGCATAGGTGAACCAGCCGTAGACCGGCGAGCCGAGACGGCGGAGGCGGCCGCGCAGCGCCGGGCAGACGCTCGTCGGGCCCGGCGCCCCCGGGCGGTCGAGGTCGGCGTAGCGTTCCGGGATGCGGTGCACCGCGCCGTCCGCGAGGTCCCCGACCACCTGGTCTTCTCGCGGGTTCTCACCCCTGGCGTAGAGGGCGCCGAGCCACGACCAGCTGTAGCCGGCAGGCAGCGGCCGCAGCGTGCCGGTGCGAGCTTCGAGCACCTCATCTTCCTCCCGTTCGGGGGGAGCGGTCGAGATGCACTCGATCAGGAACCGGCCGGCCGCGCCCGCGTCGCCGAACTCGTAGCCATCCCCCTGTTCCATCTGGCAGCCCGCCGGCAGCACGACGGTCCGCCGGCGCGCGCTGTCCGTGTCCAGCACCGTGACCGGCCCTCCTCGAGATGTCTCCCACGCCGCCCAGCGTGCTCCATCCGTCGCGAAGCTCTCGACGCTGGGTGCGAGCAGACGCAGCCGCGGAGCGGCCGCCGCCGGCCGCGCCGTGGCGACGAGAGCCACGAGAGCGAGGAGCGGCGCGTATCTGCACAGGCGAAGCACGCAGAGCAACGAACACGGCAGCACGGCCAGGGTCGCGTGGCGGCGGGCCCCGGCGCGCTCTAGCCTGACGGGATGCGGCGCGAAGACAGGGATCGAGCGGGCCGTGCAGGCGGGTGCCGGGCGCCTACGCACGGGTCCCGCGACGGCGCCGAGTGGCTGCTGGGATCGGCCGCCGACGTCGCGTGGATCGAGACGGTGCCCGGGCTGGAGATCATCTCCGCGATCCCGCCCGTGTTCGACGCCTACGCGACGATCGTGCTCCCGGAGGACCGCGGCGAGCAACTCGCGCACGACCCCGCCGTGATCGAGCTGCTGCGGAACGAGTCGGGGGCGCTGCCGTGGTGGCTCGGCTATCTGCAGAAGTCGGACAACACCGACGTGGTCTTCCCGCAGGCACCACGAGTGAGCCTGTACCCGAGCTGGAACTACGTCCTCGTACAGGCTGGACCCGAGCAGGCCCTGCAGTGGCGCGAGGCCGATGGCCGCGAGGGGGTCCTCCCGGACCTGATCTTCCCATCCGACCGGTCGTGGCTGTTCCAGACCCTGTGGGACGACGACTGGAGCTGCGTAGGCGGTCCGAGGCGCCTGATCGACGGGTTCCTCACGCATCCTGAGCTCGAGCCGCGGGCGCGCGAGGTGCAGCTCGGCGAGGACGCCACCCCGCCAGGGCACGTCGCCCGCTAGTGCGGCGGGAGATAGCCTGCGCCCGTGGGCCCCGCGCTGATCCTCCGGCTCCTCGCCTCAGCCACCGCGATCGCGGCCAGCGGGTTCGCTGTGCACGTCAACCCCAAGCCGACCGTGCGCACCAACGTGCACATCTCCTTCGCCGCGCCGCGGCTGCCCGCCGGCGGCTACTACTACGCGGTCGTGGTGCTGCGGCCGTACCGCCGCTACACCCGCAGTTCGCCGCCCCCCTGCGCGACGTCGAGCGACATGCAGCGAACCGACTACGGATGGCCGGGCCCGCACGGCCGGGTGAGGCTGGCGCTGACACCCGCGAAGTCGGCGACCGGCCACTGGTGCCGCAGCGGCCGTTACGAAGGCGCGGTCTATGCGGTGCCGCATGCCCCTCCGTGCGAATCGGAGTACCCGTGTCGCAGCGAACCCTATGAACCGCCGAGCCCGTGTTGGAATGCCGAAGGCCGCGTGCTGTGCGGCCTCGTGGCCCGGCCGCAGCTGTGGAGCTACCCGGACCGTCTGCCTGCGCCGCTGGCGCGCGGGACTGCAATCGAGGGGCGCTTCTCGATCGCGTTCCCGGCGAGGTAGCGCGGCGTTGCGAATGGGCCGTGCTGGAATCGAACCAGCAACCTTGGGCTTAAGAGGCCCCTGCTCTGCCAGTTGAGCTAACGGCCCGCAAGGGGTCCCGTGACCGGGGCGCACGCGCCGTGACCGGCTGCGGGACCTGGGAGTCTAGATGATCGGGGCTCGCGCCCTCGGCCATCTGGAAGACGAGTCGCGGGCAGCGGGCGAGCAGCCTCGCGGCGCAGCTGGCGCGGCCGCCGCGGCGATCGCCGCGGAGCCTATTTCTTGGTCGTCGTGGTCGTCGAGCTGCTCGTAGGCGCAGGAGTCGGCGGCGCCACGGATGTGTAGGAGCCGTTCGCGGCCTTGCGGATCTTGTAGACCTTGCCGTTCGTCGTGGTCGTGAAGACCTGGCCGCCGGTCGGGTACTTCTTGACTTCTTCGAGTTCCTGCTTGACCCGTTTGCGGTCGCTTTCAGGCGCGAGCGCGACCGCCTTCGAGGACGCCAGGTCGCCGAGACGTTCGTTCTTGGCTTTGTAGGCGTACTCCGCGAGCTGCGCGAAGTACGCCGCCGTCGGGCGCTTTTCCACCACGTAGTTCAGCGCCTGCACGGCTTTCGCCGGTTCGTTGAGCCCTGCTTCGGCGTAGATCACGTAGACGAGCTGGGCGAGTTCCGGATTCGGGTGCGGCGGGTTCAAGCCCAGGTAGCTGCTCCAAGCCTGCGAGGCCCGCCGGTACAGTTCCTTGCCCTTGCTCGTGGGCGCACCCGTCGAGGCGTTGACATTGCCTTCGTTGCCCGCTTCGTGCAGCAGGTTCTTGGCCAGTTCTTCCCAGTAGCCGGGGTTGCTGGGGTGGTTCCTGGTGAGCTTTTCGTACTTCTTGATCCTCGCGGAGAAGCTCGCCCCGCCCGCCCCTTCGTTGCCGCTCGTGGCGTTGAGGATGCCGCCGCTGCCGAACCCGCCGCCGACTCCGAATCCGACCAGGCCGACCCCGATCAGAAGGGCCAGGCCGATGTAGAGCACCTTGACGGTACGGCGGCGGCCGCGGCCTCGCAGGTCGAACAGCATCAGGAGAGGTCCTCGTCGAAGTGGTCGATCATCTGCTGCACGGTTGGCTGCTCTGGCGCGGTGAGTGTCTCAGCTTCGCCCGGCTCGGGCTGGGGGTCGCCGGCGGGGGCGTGGGTCTGGTCCCGCTCCCTCTCATCGGCGGCGGCCCCGGCCCGGCGTCTGCGCCGCCGGCCGGTGATCGCCGCTATCAGGATACTCGCCTCGTAGAGCAGGTACAGCGGCAGCGTCTCGAGCAGCAGTGTGATCACGTCGCCCGGCAGGAAGGCGGCGATCGACGCGCAGGCGACGATCGCATAGCGGCGGCTGCGGCGCAGCTGGCGGACGGTCACGACTTCGAGGCGCTCCAGGCCGAGGATCACGACGGGCACCTGGAAGACGAGGCCCATCGCGAGCAGGATCGTGGCCGCGAATTTGTAGAACTGGTTCGCCTGCACGAGGTTGTTGAACTCGCTCGCGTTGAAGTTCACGAAGAAGCGCACCGCGGCCGGCAGCACGACGAAGTAACCGAACGCCACCCCCACCAGGAACAGCGCGGGGATCGCGGTCAGCAGCGGCAGCGTGGCCCGCCGCTCGTTGGGCTTCAGCGCCGGCAGCAGGAAGGCGAACAGGTGGTAGAGGAGCACCGGCAGCGAGATGATCAGCGCGAAGTAGAACGCGACGGTCAGCGTCTGGGTGAACGGTTCGCCCACGCTCAGCGTGACCGGCTTGTCGCCCTGCGGATTGCGCGGCACCTTCGCGATGTCGGCTCGAAGCTTCGACGCGAGCGGCGCGAGCTGGGTGCGCGTCGGCGCCCGCAGACCGCTCCCCGGCGTCGCCAGGTGTTCGAGCGCACGGCTCGTGTCTTCGGCGGTTTTGACGATCGCCTTCTGCGCGAGCACCGCCTGCCCGACGGTGCCGTCCCCTTCGCGGACCTGCTTCTGGGTCTCCTTCGTGAGCGGCCTGTTGATGATCCGCAGCAGTTCGTGGTTCTGCCAGAAGCAGAAGGAGAACACGACGACCAGCACGCATCCCGAGATGATCAGCCGGCTGCGCAGCTCATCGAGGTGGTCGACGAGGCTCAGCCGATCCTCGTGGCCGATCGGACGGAGCGACCGCTTCATAGCTCGCGTGAACCTACCAGCACACCTGCTCGCGCACGGGCGCTAAAGCCCTCGGCCCGAGACGACGATGAGGTCAGGAACGGTATGGACTCCGCAAAAGAACCCGACATCCAACAGCGCGTCCCGCTGCCTGCCGGCGACCAGATCGACGTCGGCTCGGGCGAGCCCGGACGGGCTTCAGAGACCGCCGGCACGCCGAGCCAGCTTCACATCTGCTTCCACTGCGCCGGCGAGCTGGTGTACCCCCTCGACTGGTCTGAGGAAGGGCCACGTCACTGGCGCATCGTGCTGCGCTGCCCAGAGTGCGAGTCACGGCGCGAGGGTGTGTTCGACCAGGCCGCGGTGGAACGCCTCGACGACGAGCTCGACCGCGGGTCGAGCGCGCTGCTCGGGGACCTGCGGCGCATGACCCACGCGAACATGTCCGAGGAAATCGAGTTCTTCACACGGGCCCTCGAGGCCGACCTGATCCTGCCGAGCGACTTCTAGCCCCGGCTAGCAGTAGCGCTCGACCACCGCGTCGGCGACCAGCTCCAGCAGCTCCGCGCGTCCTGGCGAAAGGATCGCCGGCAGCGACGCCTTGGCTTCGGCGACGATCGCCAGTGCCCGCTCGCGCGCCTCGTCCAGCGCGCCCGTCGCGGCGATCCGCTCGCACAGCGCCTCCGCCTCGGCAGCTCCGCTGAGTGAGCGCAGCTCCGCCTCGCGCGAGCGCCGGGTCGCGCTTGCGGGCGAGGATGAACGGCAGCGTGACGGTCCCGTCGAGCAGGTCGGTGCCGCGCGCCTTGCCGGTCCGCTCGACCGGCCCCGAGACGTCGAGCACGTCGTCGAGCATCTGGAAGGCCAGGCCGATGCGCCGCGCGAATGCGCCGAGCGCCGCAGCCAGCTGCGGCGAGCCCTCGGCGGCGCACAGCGCGCCGAGGCGGCACGCCGCCTCGAACAGCGCGGCTGTCTTGAGCTCGCAGCGCCGCAGGTAGCGCTCGACCTGCACCTCTGCCGCCCACGCGTCCTCGCGCTGCAGCAGCTCACCTTCGGCGAGCGCCGAGCTGGCCTGCGAGAGCGCCCGCAGCTGCTCGGCGTCGTCGTTGCGCGCGAGCTCTGCGAAGGCCCGCGAGAACAGCAGGTCGCCGGTCGCCACCGCGGCCCGCCGCCCCGCCGCCGCCGCGACCGTCGGGTGCCCCCGCCGCAGGTGCGCGCCGTCGATCACGTCGTCGTGCACGAGCGTCGCCGAGTGCACCAGCTCGACGGCGACGGCCGCGCGCACGAGGCGCTCCTCGCCGCCCTGCGGCCGCGGCCCCCCGCCGGCCTCGGCGGCGAGCACGACGAGCAGCGGGCGCAGCCGCTTGCCGCCCGCCGCGACGGTCGCGTTGGCGTGGCTGGCCAGCGGCTCGCCGGCCTCGGTCGTGACCGTGTCGAGGTGGGCCTCGGTGCGGGCCATCAACGCACGCAGCGGCGCGCCGCCGCGCTCCATGATCCGGGCGAGCGCTTCCGCGTCGGGGCTCGACGCTGCGGCGAGGCTCCGCGACGCGGCGCTCACGACCGCACCCCCGGGACGGTGCCCGCGTGGATCGCGACGATCCCGCCCGCCAGCAGCAGGTACTCGACGTCGGCCAGACCGGCCGCCACCAGCTCTGCGGCCAGCTGCCGGGGTCCCGGGAAGCGCTTCACCGAGCTCGGCAGGTAGCTGTAGGCCGCCGCCACCCCCCCGCTGTCGCGCCTGCCGGCGAGCGCGGCCGCGCGCGCGGCCGCCGTGCCCAGCGCAGGTACGAGGCGGTCGAACCACAGCCGGTAGAACTGGGCCAGCGGCGGCCGCGTCGGCGTCGTGATCTCGAGCACGACCACGCGCCCGCCGCCCCGTACGACGCGGACCATCTCCGCGAGGCCGCGGCCGAGGTCCTCGAAGTTGCGCGCGCCGAAGCCGACCGTCGCGGCATCGAAGCAGGCGTCCTCGTAGGGCAGCGACATCGCGTCCGCCCACGCGAAGCGCACGCCCGGCACCGGCCGCCGCAGGGCCTTCTCGCGCGCCCGATCGAGCATCGCCTCGGAGAAGTCGATCCCGAGAACCTCGCCGCCCGGCGCGACGCGCCCGGCCAGCTCGATCGCCAGATCGCCGGTGCCGCTCGCCACGTCGAGCGCCCTGCCGCCCGGTGCCAGCCTCGCGAGGTCCGCGGCGCGAGCACGCCAGCGGTGGTGCAGCCCGGCGGTCATCGCCGTGTTCATCGGGTCGTAGACGCCGGCGATGCGGTCGAACATCGCCCGCACCTGCCCCGCCTCGAGTGTTCCGCTGCCGTCTCGCAGACGGGTCATCGCCCGGCTACTTGAGATCGGAGAGGAAGCTGACGATCTGGTTGAACTTCTTCGGCGGCAGGTTCTTGAATGAGGGCATCGGCGCCGTCGGGTTCACCAGCGTGCGGGCGATCGCCTGGCGCGGCAGCCGCGACGCGATGTTCGTCAGGTTCGGGCCCGGCCCGGAGTTGCCGTTGTCGCCGACCTTGTGACAGGCCTCGCAGCCCGACTGGGCGACGGCCTTGCGCCCGGCTTCGAATTCGGCCAGGACCGTGCCGCCGGCGGCCTTCACCGCCGGTGGCGGCGGCAGCACCAATGCGGTCGGCGTGCCCGCGTTGGCCCCCTCGTAGGTCAGGTAGGCCATCAGCGCGATCACCACGATGCCGGTGATCGTCGCGACCGGCCGGCGCTCGGGCCGGCGCTCGGGCCCGCGGTCGTAGAAGGGCAGCAGGAACAGCAGGATCATGCAGAGCGTGGGGATCCCGATCGTCGCCAGCTGCACGAGCCCCGGCGGCTTGATCACGCGCAGCACCTCGAACAGGAAGAAGAAGTACCACTCCGGCCGCGGCACGTAGGTGGTGGTCGTGGGGTTGGGCTTGGAGCCGAGCTCGGCGCCGAGCACCAGCGACATCGTGATGATCACCGCCATCACGACGCAGGCCATCGCCGCGTCCTTGGCCACCGCGTAAGGGAAGAACGGCTTGCCTTTGGCCTTGAGCAGCGAGTATTCGCGCAGGTACTGCTCCTTCTGCTGGCGGTTCACAGGCTGCTAGACCTCCGCCTCGCGCAGCTCTTCGGGCTCTTCCGCTTTCAGCCACGGCGGCGCCGTGGTGCCCTGCTTGGCGACGAGGTACAGGTGCGCCCCGATCAGGGCGGCGATCAGCCCCGGCAGCAGCAGCATGTGGATCGCATAGAAGCGCGACAGGGTGGTGGCGCCGAATTCGGAGCCGCCGCGCAGGAAGTCGCTCAGGTACGGGCCGATCAGCGGGCCGGTGCCGTTGATGTTGACGCCGACGACCGTCGCCCAGTAGGCGCGCTGGTCGAAGGGGAGCAGGTAGCCCGTGAAGGACATCGTCATCGTCAGGATCAGCAGCACCACCCCGACCACCCAGTTGAGCTCGCGCGGGTACTTGTAGGCGCCGAAGAAGAACGTCCTGCCCATGTGCAGGAAGATCAGCATCGACCATCACGCTCGAGCCCCATTTGTGCATGCCGCGCACGAACTGGCCGAGGAACACGTCGTTGGTCACGTAGCGGATCGATTCGTAGGCGCCGCCGGATGGATCCGGGCGGTAGTACATCGCCAGGAACACGCCGGTGACCGCCTGGTTGAGGAACGCGAACATCGTCGCCGAGCCGAGCGTGTAGAACCAGTTCGTGCCCTTCGGCACCTTGCGGAACAGCATCCACCGCATCGAGCCGCTGAGGGCCGTGCGCTCGTCGACCCAGTCGATGACGGTGACGCCGGCGTTCGCGGCCTCCTCCAGCGGGGTTTTTTTGCCGACGGGGTCGCCGGGCCGCGGCGGCGGCTCGCGCAGCGCGGCCGGCAGCGGCGGAGCTGGCAGCTTCGGGAGCTTCGGCATCGCGGGGCGCCCCTAGAGTTTCTGCGCGCCCGGGCGCGACGGGTAGAGGTACTGGCCGATCCCGTCGAGCGGCTCGCCCGGATCACGGGGCGAGAAGCGGCGCAGCAGGCTGTTGACGCTGAAACGGGGGCCGATTTCGACGACCCCGCCCCTGATCCGCGTGTAGAAGCGGTCGAGCGGCCGCACGGGCGGGCCGCCGACGCGGCGGCCCAGCAGGTCGTAGACGCCGCCGTGGCACGGGCAGATGAAGCGCTCGGCGGCGTCGACCCAGCGCACCGGGCAGCCGAGATGCGCGCAGCGGCTGGAGATCGCGATGTAGGGCGTGTTTTTGTCGTATGGGTCGGTGTCGATCTTGGGGTTGAACTTGCGGACGTAGGCGGTCGACTTGCCGGCCTCGCCGATGTTCGGCGCGAGCGTGATCACGACCGGGGTGTAGTTGTCTTCGTTGAACATCGACTCCGGCCCGACCGGTTCCCAGCGGTGCGGGGTGCTCTTGAAGATCGGGCCGATCGCGAAGCCCAGCGCGGGCAGCGTGAAGGCGCCCGCGGCGATCGCCCCGGCGGTGTGCGCGCTCGCGGTCATGAAGCGCCTGCGAGTGATCGTCTCCCCCTCGAAGGCCCCCGGGATACCGCGGTCGAGGGTGTATTTGGACTTGTGCTTGAGGCGCCGGTCTGCCACTGCCGGACGAACAATATCGATGCGCCGTTCAGCGCGGCGCCGGGAGCTCCCGCGCGCTTGTGCGCATCGCATCGAGCGCCCCCGCATCCCCTTCGAGCACCATCTGCTTGGCGCGGCGATGCTGCTCGCCGGAGCCCCAGCCGACGGCCAGCCCGCCCGCACGCCAGATCGCGGCGGCCAGCTCGGGGTCCGCGGCACCGTGCGCGAGCGCGCTCAGCGTGATCGTGTCGGCGAGCTCCGCGACAGCCGCCGTGTCGCCGAGCGCGACGAGCCGCGCGAGGCCGATCGCGTAGAGCCGGTCGCCCGCCAGCAGCCCGAGGTCGGCCTCGGCCGAGCGCACCAGGCGCGGCTGGCAGTAGTGCAGCAGATAGCCCTCGTAGATCGCCTCGACCAGCAGCTCGTACTCATCCCTCTGGCCCTGCGCGCGCGGCCCGGCGGCGGCGATCTGAGCCGGGCCCGGCCCGCCGTCGACGCTCAGCGCGGCGTCGCCGTCGAGCATGCCGGCCAGCAGGCCGCCGCCCTCCCTGATCAGCTCGCGCAACCGCTGCAGGCCGGAGATGCGGCCGCCGGCGAGGAGGCCGCTCACGCCGGCTCCGCGGCGAGCGCCGCGAACGACGCCTCGGCCGCCAGCAGGGTGCGCTCGATCTGCTCCTCGCCGTGGGCGAGCGACGGGAACCAGGCCTCGAACTGCGAGGGCGGGGGATACACGCCGCGGCCGAGCAGCTCCCGGCACCACGCCGCGTAGGCGGGCGCCTCGCAGCGCGCCGCCTGCGCGAAGTCCGTTACCGGCTGCTCGCTGAAGAACACCGTCAGCAGCCCCGGCGCGCTCTGCACCTGGACCGTCGCGCCCGCCCGCGCGCGCCGCCGCCTCGCGCAGCCCCGCCGCGAGCTGCTCGGTGATCGCCGCCAGCCGCAGGTAGGAGTCGTCGTCGAGCAGCCGCAGCGTCGCCAGGCCGGCCGCGACCGCGAGCGGGTTCCCGGACAGCGTCCCGGCCTGGTAGACGTCGCCGACGGGGGCGAGCATGCGCATCAGCTCCGCGGTCCCGCCCAGCGCCGCCGCGGGCAGGCCTCCGCCGATCACCTTGCCCATCACGGTGATGTCGGCGATCACGCCCGCCAGCTCCTGAGCGCCCCCGCGGGCCACGCGGAAGCCGCTGATGACCTCGTCGAGCACGAGCAGCGCGCCGCTCTGGTCTGCCTGCTCGCGCAGCAGCTCGAGGAACCCCTCGCGCGGCGGCACGAGGCCCATGTTGGCCGGCATCGGCTCGGCCAGGATCGCCGCCGGGGCGTGCTCGGCCACGGCCGCGCGAAGCGCCTCCGGGTCGTTCCACGGGATCACGACCGTGCCGGCGGCCGCGCCGGCGGTGACGCCGGGGCTCGCCGGCAGCGCCTGCGTCGCCAGGCCGGAACCGGCCTGCGCCAGCAGCCCGTCCACGTGGCCGTGATAGGCGCCCGCGAACTTCACGATCTTCTCGCGTCCGGTGGCCGCCCGGGCGAGGCGCACGGCCGTCATCGAGGCCTCCGTGCCCGAGGAGGTCATGCGCAGCATCTCGACGCCTTCGAACCGCGCGCAGACCTGTTCGGCGAGCTCGACCTCGGCTGCGGTCGGCGCGCCGAAGCTGGTGCCGCGCTCGGCCGCGGCGCGCACCGCCTCGAGGATCTCGGGATGGGCGTGGCCGTGGATCAGGGGCCCCCACGAGCAGACGTAGTCGACGAAGCGGTTGCCGTCGACGTCGATCGAGCTCCGCGCCCTCGCCGCGCTCGATGAACAGCGGGATCGCGGCCGATCGCGCGCATCGCGCGGACTGGCGAGTTGACGCCGCCAGGAAGGCGCGCCTGCGCCCGCCGGAAGAGCTCGGCCGACCGGCTGTCGGTGAGCGAGGCCATCAGCGGTGAGCGATGTTAGCTGCGCGCGGTCGCGCCGACCGTCCGCGGGCGCAGCGCGCCCGCTCTGCTCTCACAGCGTCCAACCGGGTCAGCGCCGCCGTCAGCGCGAGGGAAGCGGACCCGGCCGGCCCGCACACCGCCGCTCTCATCCGCAGCCCGGGGCCGGGGCCGCTCAGGCGCCGTGCGAGCGCTCCCACTGCTTGAACTCGTCGGTGAAGTAGAGCAGGCGGATCTTCTTGAACTCCGTCGAGGAGTACAGCGTCGCGCGCTCCTCGATCCCGGTCTGCTCGGCGATCGCGTCGAGGATCGCATCGCACTCCTCCTTGGAGCGGCCGTGCGCCATCGTGAACACCGAGTAGGGCCAGTCGGGGTAGGTCGGCCGCTGGTAGCAGTGGGAGATGCCGCGCACGGCGGCCATCCGGCAGCCGACCTCGAGGATCCGCTCGCCGGGCACCTTCCAGACGCCCATGCCGTTCGCGGAGAAGCCGGCGCGGCGGTGGTAGAGGATCGCGGCGACGCGCCGCAGCAGACCGCGCTCCTGCATCGCCGCGAGATGGTCCAGCAGCTGCCCCTGCTCCCAGCCCAGCTCGGCGGCGGCCGGCGCGTAGGGCTCTGCGACCACCGGCATGTGGCCCTGCAGCGCGCGGATCACGGCGATGTCCCGCTCGTCGTGGGGCTGGGGGTCGAGCTCCACGGGGGCGCTCGCCTCGGCGGCCTTCGCGAGCTCGTCGGTATCGCCCTCCATCTCCAGGTCCATGCGGATCTTGAACAGCTTCAGGGTCGGCAGCTGGCGCACGGATTCGGCGCCGGCCTCGCGCGCGAGCACGTCCAGCGTGCCTTCCAGGCCGAGCGCGGAATCGGGCTCTGTCGCGATCGTGAACCAGAGGTTGAACTCGTGGTTGCGCAGGTAGTTGTGGGACACGCCCGGGTGCGCGTTGATCACCTGCGCAGCGCGGTGGGGGTGGTCCGGATCGACCTTCGCGGCGACCAGCATCGAGGAGTAGCCGAGCGCGCGCGTGTCGAAGATCGGCGTGACCTGGCGGATGATGCGCTTCTCGAGCAGGCGCGTGACGCGATCCATCGCCTCCTGCTCGGTGATCTCCGCCAGCGAGGCGACGTGCTGGTAGGGCCGCGGCGCGATCGGGAAGCGGCCCTGCATCACGTTCAGGAGCTTGCGGTCGGCGTCGTCGAGCGGCACCGCCGCGCCGTCCTTGCGCGACGCGGATCTTCGGGACGGCGGCGTCGCGACGACGCTCGTCCGCGCTCTCGCTCTTCAGCTCTTCTCGGCTAGCCATCGGGCCGCATCCTTTGCGTGGTAGGTGATGATCGTCTCGGCTCCGGCGCGGCGCAGCGAGGTGAGGATCTCCAGCACCGTCGCGCGCTCGTCGATGTGCCCGGCCGCCGCCGCGTCCTTGACCATCGCATACTCGCCGCTGACGTTGTAGGCCGCAAGCGGCATCCCGGTGGCCTCCTTGACCGCGCGGATCAGATCGCCGTAGGCCAGGGCGGGCTTGACCATCAGCATGTCGGCCCCCTCCTGCGCGTCCAGCAGCGCCTCGCGCACGGCCTCCCGCCCGTTGGCCGGGTCCATCTGGTAGCCCCGCCGGTCGCCGAAGGCGGGGGTCGAGTCCGCGGCCTCGCGGAACGGCCCGTAGAACGCCGAGGCGAACTTCGCCGAGTAGGCGAGGATCGGGACCTCGGAGAAGCCCTCCGCGTCGAGCTCCTCGCGGATCGCGCCGACGCGGCCGTCCATCATGTCCGAGGGGGCGACGAGATCGGCGCCGGCGCGCGCGTGGCTGACGGCCGTGCGGGCCAGCAGCTCGACGCTGGCGTCGTTCTCGACCGTCGTGCCGTCCGCGCGCAGCACGCCGCAGTGGCCGTGGGAGGTGTACTCGCACAGGCACACGTCGGTGATCACGAGCAGCTCCGGGACCGCCTGCTTGATCGCGCGCACGGCGAGCTGCACCGCACCGTCCTCGTCCCATGCGCCGGAGCCCTGCTCGTCCTTCTCGTCGGGTATGCCGAACAGCATCACGCCGCCGAGACCGAGCGCCGCCGCCTGCTGCGCCTCCCCCACGGCGGCGGCGACGGACAGTCGCGAGACGCCGGGCATCGAGGCGATCGGCAGCTGCTCGCGCCCCTCGCGTGCCTGCTCGTCGGCGACGAACAGCCCCAGCACCAGCTGCGAGGCCCGCAGCTCGGTCTCGCGCACCAGGCCGCGCAGGCTCGCGCTGGCGCGCAGCCTGCGCATTCGCGTCCTCGGGTAGGCCATCGCTCCTCAGGTTAGCTCGCGCGCCGCAGCCCGATCCGCGCGATCGCCGCGAACGCGAGGCCCAGCACGAGCAGGTGCGCGACCGAGCCGCCCAGCGCGGGGCGCGCGCCGTTGACGGCGGCGTCGAGCGCCTGCAGCGCGGCCTTGAAGGGGAACACGAACGAGATCACGCCGATCGCGTCGTAGAAGCCCCGCCCGACCGCGCCGGCGGGAACCAGCGCCAGGAAGGCGAGCGGCAGCGAGAGCAGGAACGCCAGCAGCGAAGCGGCGCGCACGTCGCGCGCGATCGCGCCGATCGCCACGCCGAGGGCGCCGAAGGCCAGTCCGCCGCAGGCCAGCGCCGCCACCCAGCGGCCGGCGCGGCTCCATTCGAGCGGCACGAACGCGCTGATGCCGGCGAGCATCGCGAGCGCCACCACGAAAGCGCAGGCCGCCGCCAGCAGGATCTTCTCGAGCAGCACCAGCTCGCGCGGAACGAGGCCCCGGATCAGCCGCGCGAGAGCGTTCTCCTCGCGCTCCATCGCGATCCCGCCGGCAGCCAGCAGCACGCTCAGGAACATCATCGAGACAGAGACGGCGACGACGACAGCGAAGGTGTTCAGGGGTGTGCGGCGCCCGTCGAGCACCGTGCTGCGGATCTTGATCGGCTGGCCGATCGTGGCCAGCACGCGCCGCGCGAGACCGAGGTTCTGCGAGGCGAAGCCGGCGAAGCCGGCCACTTTCTCGAGCGAGTTGCGGTCGGGCCCGGGCGGCGTGCGCGCGATCACCCGGTCCAGCAGCGCGGGCAGGCGCGCGAGCCCGACGAAGCCGCCCGGGGATCCGAGCGCGCCGAGGCTGCCGCCGTGCAGCAGCACCCCGATCACCTGTGAGGCGGCGCGCTGGATTTGTTCGGAGAAGCCGAGGTTGGCTTCGGCCAGCGCCGAGCGCAGCTGCGAGGAGACGAGCGACTGCTCGAGCGCGTTGCCGTTGTAGATCACCTCGACTTCGGCCTGCAGCGTCGCGGAGGACACCTTGGCGGCGATGTCGGCGGGGATCACGACAGCGGCGAGGACCTTCCCGGAGCTCACCTCGGCGGCGGCCCGCGCGCGCGTGCCGACGCGCGTCGCGTCGACGCCCGCGAACAGGCGCTCGACATAGCTGCTGACCGCGACGCTGCGCCCACCGACCTGCACGGTCTCGCCCGGCGGCGTCTCGTCGACCACCGCGACACGCGGCTTGCCGGGGCTGCGCGAGAGCGCGAAGCCGATCAGCAGGGCGATCGCCACCGGGTAGAGCACGAGCAGCGCGACCGTCAGCCGCGAGCGGCGCAGGATCAGCAGGTCCTTTCGCAGCAGCGAGATCACGGGGCTGCGGCGCTCTCCCCGGCGAGGAACGCGACGAGTGCCTGCTCGAGATCTCCGCCCGGAGCCCCGGCCGCGATCAGCGCAGCGGGCGTGCCGTCGAAGCTCAGCCGCCCGGCGTCGAGCACCAGCACCCGGCCGGCGTGGCGCTGTGCCTCGTCGGGGCCGTGCGTCGAGAAGATCACGCTCGTCCCTTCCGCGCGCGAGGCCCGCGACGAACTCCCAGAGACGCTCGCGCTGAGCGGGATCCAGCGAGGCGGACGGCTCATCCAGCGCGAGCACCGGCGGCCCCCCGATCAGCGCGATCGCGACGTTGACACGCTGGCGGTTGCCGCCGGAGAGATTGCCGAGCAGCTCCCCAGCCCGCTCCTGAAGACCCGTCTGGGCGAGCATCGCCGCGACCGCGGCGCGCGGGTCCGCGACGCGCTCCAGGCGCGCGAACAGCTCGAGGTTCTCGGCCACGGTCAGCTTCGAGTAGAGGGCGGGCTGCTGGGGCGCCCAGCCGACCCGGCGCGGTCGGCACGCTGACGCTCCCTGAACTCGCCCGCTGGGCGCCCGCGAGGATCGAGAGCAGGGTGGTCTTGCCGGCGCCGTTCGGGCCGAGGACCGCGGCGAGCTCGCCCTGCGCGAGCTCGAAGCTCACCTCGCGCAACGCCTGCAGCGGCCCGTAGCTCTTGCTCAGCGCCTCGACGCGCAGCGCCGTGCTCACAGCAGCTCGCGCTTGGTGCGGTCCCACGGCTCGAAGGTCAGGTGCCTGCTCAGGTAGACCGCCGTCTCGCGCAGCACGGAGAGGATCGGCAGCGCGACCAGCGCGCCGATCACGCCGTGCACCTCCAGGCCGAGCAGCAGCGCGAAGATCACCAGCAGCGGGTTGATCCGCAGCGTGTGGCCGAAGACCTGCGGCGCGACGACGTGGCCCTCGAGCTGCTGCAGGCCGACGAACAGCACGACCAGCCAGACCGCGCTGATCGGTTCGGTGAACAGCGCGACGAGCACCGGCGGGATCGCCCCGAGGATCGGGCCGATGTAGGGGACGAGCTCCATGATCCCGTAGAACACGCCGAACGCGACCGCGTACTTCTGCCCGTCGGGGAACACGCCGGTGAGCCCGAAGATGTACAGCGCGACCCCGGTCGAGACGCCCATGATGACGCTGAACAGCAGCTGGCCGCCGACGTAGCGCGAGACCGCCCGCTGGACCAGCGCCGGGTAGTCGTCGGCCTTCGAGCCGTCGCCGGTCGGCATCGCTCTTCGCACCAGCGCTCCGATCGCGGGTCCGTAGAGCAGCATGTAGACCGACACCACGAAGATCAGCACGAGGTCGAAGATCCCGTTCGCGACTTCGGTCAGCAGCGCGGTCCCGAAGGACGCGAATTTGTCCGCGCTCTTGCCGACTTTGGCGGTGAGGCTCTGCAGCGCTGTTTTGCCCGGTTTGACGATCTTCACGTGGATGCCGTTTTCGTTGAGCGTCCGTTCCCAGCTCGCGAGCTGTTTGTTGGCTTCCCGTTCGAGTTTCGGCAGGTTGTTCGGTGAACCTCTGCACCTGATGGGAGATAGGGTTGGCGAGCAGGAAGCCGATGCCGGCGAGCGCAAGGAAGAAAGCGAGATATACGGCGAGGACCGCCAGGCCGCGCGGCGACGCGCCGGCGTGCACCAACGCGACGGCGGGATTGAGGATCAGCGCGATCAGGCCCGGCGATGATGAACAGCAGCAGGACTTTCCCGGCGGCTTTCGCGACCGCCCACAGCGCGACGAGCGCGAGCGGCAGCAGCACGAGCTGCACCCAGCGCGGCACGACCGCGCGCGGCGGCGCGGCGAGGGCGGGCGCAGGCGGGCCCTCCGCAGAGGCCAGCCTCTCCTCTTCGCGGCTCGGCGGCGCTGCCCTCGGGCGTTTGAAGAAGCCCCGGATCACCTGCCTGCCACCATCGGGCAAGTATGGCTGAGCCTCAGGCGGCCGGACCCGGTGGCGCCGACGGCGCCGGCCCCCGCTCCGGCGCGCCCGCTCGCATCCTCTTCGTCGGCGACGTCGTCGGCGGCATCGGCCGCCAGACGCTGCTCGACTGCCTGCCGGTGCTGCGCGAGCGCCACGAGCCGACGTTCGTCGTCGTCAACGGCGAGAACGCGGCCGGCGGGCCTCGGTATCACGCCGAAGAACGCCGACCAGATGTTCGCCGCCGGCGTCGACGTGATCACGCTCGGCAACCACACCTACCACCGGCGCGAGATCTACCCGTACCTGGACAGCAGCGACCGGATCGTGCGGCCCGCCAACTTCCTGCGCAGCCAGCCCGGGCGCGGAACGTCACGATCGGTCGAGCGCGACGGCGTGCGGCTCGGCGTGGTGAACATCAGCGGCAACCTCTACCTGCGCGCCGGCCGCTCGGCCTTCACCGAGATCGAGGTCGGCGCTCGGCGAGCTCGGCGGCGTCGACCACGTGCTCGTCGACGTGCACGCCGAGGCGACCTCCGAGAAGGTGGCGATGGGCTGGCACCTCGACGGCCGCGTGACCGCCGTGGTCGGCACGCACACGCACGTTCCGACCGCCGACGCGCGCGTGCTGCCGGGCGGGACCGCCTACATCACCGACGTCGGCATGACCGGTGCCCGCGGCGGCGTGATCGGCGTCAAGCGCGAGCAGGCGATCGAGTCGCTGCTCACGCAGATGCCGGTGCGCTTCGAGACCTCCGAGGAGGACCCGTGGCTGATGGGGGTGCTCGTCAGCTGCTCAGCACGGCTTCGGGCCGACTCGATCGAGCAGGTTCTGATGCCGCGTCCGGCGCGCGGTCTGAGCGGCGGCGCCGCGAAGCGCCCAGCAGCGCGATCATCACGAGCGGGAAGAACCAGGGGATGTAGAGGTAGAACCAGTGTTCGATCGCGAGCTGCGATGCCGATCAGGATCGCGGCGCAGCCCGCGGCGAGCCCGACCGATGTCGTCGCGCCGCGGGATCAGCGCGAGCACGATCGCGAGCGCGAAGGCGAGCGCCCTCGGCGACGTGATGCAGGCCGTGCAGCCCGTACAGCCCCCACACCGAGAACGGCGAGCCGCGGTTCGCCTGGTATTCGATCGTGCGCTCGTAGATCTCGTGCAGCGAGTCGTGCGCGAGCGCCGGGCCACGAACGCGAGCGCGCCGACGCCCAGGAAGCCGGCATGAACAGCGCGTACATCAGCGGCCGGCGGCGCGCGGGCGTCCCGCGCAGCGCGTCGGTCGCGAGCAGCGGCGCGAGCGCGAGCGGCGCGAACTTGGTCAGCCCGGCGAGCGCCGACAGCGCTCCGCGGGCCGCGCCGCCGACCGTCGCGCGGTAGCTGGCGGCGAGCAGCGCCGCGAGCACGAGCGACGGCGACCAGCGTGTCGTTGCTGTTGCTCTCCAGCGCGTAGAGCGTGAACGGGAACGAGACCCAGGCGTAGGCGAGCGCGACGCCGAGCGTCGGGCCGCGCATGCGCCTGCCCGATCAGGAACAGCAGCGCGACCGCCAGCAGGTCGAAGAAGATCGCCGCGGCGTGTGAGGCGGGGAGGTCGTCCCAGCTCGCCGCTCCAGCCGAACAGCCTGCTGGAAGGGCACGTAGGCCTCGTAGTTGAAGGGCCCGTAGGTGTCGCCGTGTTCGTTGTCGGTCGGGTAGTGCCCGTACAGCGCGCTGCCGTCGGCGATCCGCTCGGCGCCGATCACGCCCGCGTAGCCGACGTCGACGACGTTCGAGTCGGTGACGTTCAGCGCGATCCGGAAGCCGAGCAGGAACACGACCGCGATCGCCAGCCAGCGACGCCGGCACGAGCAGCCGCAGCGGCGGCGGCCGGGCGCGATCGGCGCGCGGGCCGCCGCAGCAGCGCCAGCATGCGCGCGAGCAGGTACAGCAGCGGCGGATAGGCGGCCGGGACCGACGCCGTAGATGTGCGCGTGGTTGAAGAAGGCGAGCGAGACCGAGAACGACAGCAGCACCAGCAGGTCGAGGTGCAGCAGCGAGAAGCGGTCGCGCGGAAGTTCAAGAACGGCAGCAGGAACAGGACGCACAGCGGCAGCCACACGTACAGGGAGTTGACGTGGCGGCCGAACGCGCCCGGGTAGCCGCGCGCCATCGTCCAGGCGACCTGGAAGCCGGTCCACTGTTCGAGCACGCGGCCCGTGAGGTCGCTCGACGAACACCTGCGCGATCTCCTTCTTGCCGTTCTTGGAGAAGTAGGAGACCTGCCAGCGGAAGCGCCGGCTTCAGGTAGGCGCCGCCGTAGGAGCCGGGATATTCGCGGCGCGCCTCCTCGACCTTCGGCAGCCGTTCGGCGATCGCCACGACCTGGTTCGCGCGAGAGCCTGCCGGCCGCCGGCGGCGTGTTCGAGCGGCGCGACCGGGATCGGCGCTTCCGGTTCGGCGGCGTTCGTCGCGCGCGTCGCCGTCGCGGATGCGCGGTCGCCGGCGCTCGCGGTGCGCCGGCGTCTTGCGCGGACGTCCCCGGGCCGAACGACGCCTCCCCGGGCAGCGCCGCGGCGGCGGCGGGCAGCGCGAGCAGGACCGCGCATGCGAGCAGGGCCGCGAGGCGTTCGCATCACCGCGAGCCTAGGGGACGCTGCGGCGGCGCACCCGCGCCCTCGCGGCGTCGCAGTCCTCGCGGCGGCGCCGATGACGGCCGCGCCGACCATCTAAGCGACGCCGAAGTGCGCGCGCGCCAGAGCCGGCGACGTCGCGTATCGCCCACTGCGCGGGCGGCGGATCGGGCAGCTGCGACGCCGTGCAGCACGAGCGCGCCGAGCGAGTCGCTGGCGTGCAGCGAGCCGTGGCTGCCGCCGCCGACGTGCGCCTGGCGGCCCCAGTCGAGGAACTCGTAGCCGGGCGCCGCCGAGAGCAGCACCTCGCCCGAGGTCGGGCACAGCAGCGCCGACCAGACGCGCGGCGAGCGCGTCGGGGTAGTCGGGCGTGACGAACACGCCGTCGCGCGCTCGAAGCCGCCGAGCACGCCGAGCGCGCCCTCGAGGCTCCAGCCGCGGCCGCGGGCGTCGGTCAGCGGCCCGCCCGGCGCGAAGCGCAGCTCGCCGTGCGACGGGGCTCGCGATCACGCCCTCGCGCGGGCGGTCGTGGGCGTCGCGCTCGAGCCACATCACGAGGTCGACGCCCTCGAGCGCCATCGACATCGCGACGACCGAGGCGCGCATCGCGTCGCGCTCGTCCTCGTGCAGCGCGTAGACCATCGCCGCGCGCTGCGACGGGCACACCGCGATCCGCGGCTCGACGCTCTCGGCGCGGGCCGGGCGCGGGCAGGAGCGCGTCGGGCGGGCGGGGCCGAGCACGCCGAGCTCGGCGAGCTCGTCCTGCAGCGCGATCGCGGCGGTGACCGGCGCCTGCGAGTGGTCGGCCATCACGATCATCGCGTGCTCGGCGAGGAACTCGTCGACGCCGCCCGGCGGCGTTCGCGACGCGCGCGAGCTGCAGGTCGGCCTGGGCGATCGCCGACAGCTGCGCCTCGAGCCCCTTCTTGTGGGAGTGCCAGTCGTTGTCGGGCAGCGACAGCAGCAGGAAGTCGAACAGGTCGTGCTCGACGAGGTAGGCCGACGACGCAGCCCGGAGTGGCGGTCGCGCACCCCGGGCATGCCGAGCGCCGAGCGGCAGCCGGTCCGCCGCGAGGCGAAGATGTCCGCGTAGAACAGCTCGCGCGGGCCCATCACGGGATGGCGCATCAGCGTCGAGGCGACCCGCGTCAGCGCCGTGTCGCGCTGCGGCTCGTGGCGGTAGCGTCCGCGGTACATCAGGTACGTCGTGCCGGCGGTGCGCACGGCGGCGTCGTCGAGGCTACTCGAACACCGTCAGCGTCGCCTCGGCGAGAGGTGCGCGCGGTTCATGTTGTAGACGGTGTCGGTCAGCTGCCGGGCGATCCCGAAGCGCTGCGCGGCGCGGAAGCTCGAGCCGTACTCGACGTAGCGCTCGCTCGCCGCGGTGGTACCAGTTCATCGCCGGGATGTGGTGCTCGTCCTGCCCGCGGCCGGTGACGATCGAGGCGGCGCAGACGGGCGTCACGGAGGGGAACGCGGCGACGCAGTCGGGCACGTAGGTGCCCTCGGCGACGAGCCGCTCCAGCACCGGCGCCGCGCCGGACGGCGATCGTCTGCTCGAGCATCTCCGGCGCCATCGCGTCGATCACGCACAGCACCAGCTTCGGCGGGCGGCCGCTCACGCGGCGGCCTCAGCGGCCGAGGATGCGCAGGCCCGCATACTTCTCGTCCGCGCGCGAGCGGCGCGCGCAGCGTCAGCCAGACGAGCCCGGCGAGGACGACGTAGCCGAGCGGATGCAGCAGCGCGACGAGCGCCGCGACGACGCAGCGCGGCAGCAGTCGAGGTACAGCGTCAGCGCGTCGCGCGGGCCCTTCTCCGTGAGCCGGCCCGCGGGCGCCGAGGATCACGGGCCGGCGACGCGCTGGGCGAGGGCGACGATCACGAACGCCGCGAGCACCCCCGGCCACGCGGCGTCGCCGTGGGCGGCGAGCACGCCCCCGAACAGCACCGCGCCGGCGCCGATCGGCGAGGCCCGTCATCGCGGCTGCGAGCGGGTCGCGGCGCGGCTCGCGCGAGACCGGGTCGAAGACCGGGGAGAGTCCGGTGCAGGATCTGCAGCGCCCAGGCGAGCGCGAACACGACCGCGACCGCGAGCAGCCACCAGCCCGACTGCAGGAAGTGCCAGCTCCCGGCCGGGAAGGCGACGCCGAGCACCTTCGCCGAGCCGAGCGCGCCGGCCAGCAGCACCGGCAGGAACGGCCGCAGCCCGCAGGCCGCGGCGAGGCCGGCGCCCAGCCCTATGTAGAAGAAGAGCCCGTTCATCTTGGGGCCGCGCGATCGGCCGGTGCGCTACCGTGGCTCGGACGCTCGCCGAGATCGGGCAGGACGATAGACGACCGGCCGGCCGGGCCCGCGCGATCGTCGCCGGCGGCAGGCGCCCGGCGGCGGACGGAGAACTCCAGAGCTGATGGCGCGATCGAGCACCACACGCGGAGGCGGCGGGGGCGCCCGCCCGACCGCGCACGAGCTGGCGCGCTACGAGGCGCTGTTCGCGGCGCGCACGCGCGGCATGAAGAGCTCGGCGATGCGCGAGATGATGGCGCTGACCGAACGCCCGACGTGATCTCCCTGGCCGGAGGCCTGCCCGACACCACGACGTTCCCGCCCGAGCTCTTCGCGGAGCTGATGGGCGAGGTCTCGCGCCACACCGCGCGCGCGCTGCAGTACGGCCCGACCGAGGGCATGGCCGCGACGACCGGCTGCATCGCCGAGGTGATGGCGGCCGAGGGCACGACGATCGACCCCGCCGAGGTGATCGTCACGACCGGCGGCCAGCAGGTCATCGACCTCGTCTGCAAGACGCTGATCGACCCGGGCGACGTGATCGTCGCCGAGGCGCCGACCTACCCGGGCGCGATCCCGACCTTCAGCGCCTACCAGGCCGAGGTCGAGCAGATCGAGATGGACGCCGACGGGATGCCGATCGACGCGCTCGAGGAGACGCTCGACCGGCTCGCCGCCGAAGGCCGCCGGCCGAAGTTCATCTACACGATCCCCAACTTCCAGAACCCGGGCGGCGTGACGATGTCGCTCGCGCGGCGCCGCCGCCTCGTCGAGGTCGCGCGCGAGCGCGAGCTGCTGGTGCTCGAGGACAACCCGTACGGGCTGCTGCGCTACGAGGGCGAGCCGCTGCCGACGCTCTACTCGCTCGACTCCGCGGCGGTCGGGCGCGAGGGCGCCTCCGATCTCGTGATCTACCTCGGGACGTTCTCGAAGATCCTCTCGCCGGGCCTGCGCCTCGGCTGGGCGGTGGCGCCCGCGTCCGGTGCTCGAGAAGCTGAACCTCGGCAAACAGGGCGCCGACCTCTGCTCCTCGCCGGTCACGCAGATGTTCGTCGCCGCCTACTTCCAGCGACGGGCCCAGCGGCGAGGGCTGGCTCGACTACGTGGAGCGGCTGCGCGACCTCTACCGGCGCCCGGCGCGACGCGATGTTCGCGGCGCTCGAGGAGCAGTTCGGCGAGCACGCGCGGTGGACGCGCCCGCAGGGCGGCCTGTTCATCTGGGCGACGCTCGACGAGCGGATCGACACGACCGACCTGCTCGCGCGGCCGACCAAGCAGGGGGTCGCGTTCGTGCCCGGCCGGGCCGCGTACATGGACGGGCGCAGCGGCGGCTCTCGATGCGCCTGAACTTCGCGGGCGTGCCCGAGCAGGACATCCGCGAGGGCGATCGGCCGCATCGGCCGCACGATGCGCACCCAGCTCGAGCTGCTCGGCTCGCTCAGCGGCCGTCCCGCGCCGCGCGCGCAGCCGCGCCGGACGAGCCGGAGGAGCGAGCACGCGCCGCTGGCCGACGTGGTCGCGCTGCCGCGCCGTCGCTCGCCCGCACGACGGGCCGCCGCTCGCAGGACCGATGAGCGAGACGCGCCAAGCGTCGCCGTGCTGAAGGGCGGCCGCTCGCTCGAGCGAGCCGTCTCGCTGCGCTCCGGCGCGCAGGTGCAGGCCGGGCTGGAGCGGCTCGGTCACGAGGTCGCGCGGGATCGACGCCGGCACCGGCCTCGTCGCCGAGCTGCTCGAGCTCCGGCCGGACGTCGCGTTCGTCGCCCTGCACGGCCGCGAGGGCGAGGACGGCACGTCCAGTCGCTGCTCGAATCGCTCGCGATCCCCTACACCGGCTCGGGCCCGTCCTCGTGCGCGCGCTGCACCGACAAGGTGCTCGCCAAGCACCTGATGATCGAGGCCGGGATCCCCACGCCCGGCGTTCCGCACGCTGCGGGAGTCCTCGATCAGGGACCTCGGCGCGGGCGCCGCGCTGGCGGCGATCGAAGCGGAGCTCGGGTTCCCGATGGTCGTCAAGCCCGCCGCGGCGGCTCCGCGCTCGGCGTCAAGTTCGCGAGCGCCGAGGACGAGCTGCCCGGCGCGATGGTCGGCGCGTTCTCCTACGACGGGACCGTGGTGCTCGAACGGCACGTGAAGGGCCGTGACCTCGCCGTCTCGGTTCTCGACGCGCCCGGCGAGGGCGGCGGAGCCGCCGCACGCGCTGCCGGTCGTCGAGGCGGTGCCGCGCGAAGAGGAGTTCTACGACTACGAGTCCCGCTACGAGATCGGGATGACGACGTTCGTCTGCCCCGCCGAGCTGCCGCCCGAGACGACAGCGCGCGCGCAGCAGCTCGCGGTCGCGGTCTACGAGCTGCTCGGCTGCCACGGCTTCGCGCGCGTCGACCTGATGCTCGAGCAGGACACCGGCGAGCTGTGGGTGCTGGAGACCAACGTCGTCCCCGGCCTGACCGAGACGAGCCTGCTCCCGCAGGCCGCCGACGCCGCCGGCCTCAGCTTCGACGAGCTGCTCGAACGAGTGCTGCACAGCGCGTTCGACCGCTAGACCGCCGCGTCGGCTCCCCTGCTGTTCGGGCGCGCAGATCTGCGTTCGCGCGGGTCGGCGCATGCGCCGGCGTCTCGCTGGTCAAGCAGATCAAGGGCGCGGGGAGCGTGGTGTGCTCTGCGCACGAGCGACCGAGGACGCCGAGCCTGCGCCGGCCGGCGATCAGCTGTCGCCTGCGGCGAAGTCCTCTGGGGATACCTGGTCCAGGAACTCCTTGAACTTCTCGACGACGTCCTCGGACTCCTCGACGTCGTGCTCGAACTCGATCGCAGACTCCGAGATGACCTCCTCGGCGGCGTAGATCGGGGCGCCTGAGCGGACGGCGAGGGCGATCGCGTCGCTGGGACGGGAGTCGATCTCCAGCTCGCGGCCGTCGACGCTGAGCGTGATCGAGGCGAAGAAGGTGTTCTCGCGCAGCTCGGTGACGGAGACCTGCGTGCACTTGACGTCGAGCTCGCCGAGGATGTCGCAGAGCAGGTCGTGCGTCATCGGGCGCGGCGTGCCGGCGCCCTGGAGCTTCATCAGGATCGACGCGGCCTCGGGATGGCCGATCCAGATCGGCAGGAACTTGTTGCCATCGACGGTCTTCAGGAGCACGATCGGCTGCTTGCCAACCATGTCGAAGCTGACGCCGTAGATCACCATCTCCTGCACGAGGATCCTCCGGAAGGGGGCCGAGGTCAGAGTATAGGTCCGGGCGATCGGGCCCCACGGCCGCGCGCGGCCTGCCCGACGCGCCCACCGCGCCGCATCACCGAGGGCACGATCTCAGGATGCCTTGAAGCTCCAGAGCTTGTTGCCCGAGGAAGCTCAGCGGCGTCGCCGCGGCGACCGCGATCGCCTGCGCGGGCACCTTCGAGAGCCCGCCTCCCTCGACCAGCACGGTCAGCAGCAGCAGGCTGATCACCTCGGTCACGGCGCTGACGAGCAGGAACCGCATCGCCTGATGATGCGCGACGCCCTCGCGGGCGTCGAAGGTCCAATGGCGGTTCCAGACGAAGTTGTTGGCGACCGCGACGATCCATGCCGCGACCGACGCGACCCGGTACTCGACGCCGGCTCCGTGCACGAACAGCGCGTAGACGGCGATGTTGACGACGAAGCCGAGGCCCCCGACGAGCCCGAAGCGAACCAGCTGCAGCCAGTTCGCCGGGCCGGCGCATGCCG
Organism: uncultured Solirubrobacteraceae bacterium; assembly: GCA_963703205.1. Lineage (GTDB taxonomy): Bacteria > Actinomycetota > Thermoleophilia > Solirubrobacterales > Solirubrobacteraceae > Palsa-744. The sequence goes on along the minus strand of OY969799.1, from coordinate 2,949,776 downwards.
TGGATCAGCGCGGACGTGCGGACGCAACTCCACGGCGCCGGCTTCGTCGGGCATCGCAACAGACTAGCGACACATCGGGGCGGCTCCCGGCGCTAGCCTTCCTCGGCGATGCGCCTCTCCGACCGGGCACGCGCGGCGCTCCGCGTCCTCGCGGCGTCGGCACTGCCGGCGGCGCTGGTCGTGCTCGCCGGATGCGGCTCGGGCGGGACGCCGAGCCGCAGCGCCCGTGCGGGAGATCGCCGACCGGAGCGGGCATCGCCGCCGGCCCGACGGTCGGCACGGCTCCGAGGAAGGCTCCGGCGGCCGCGCACGAGGTCGCCGACCCGCAGGAAGCCGAGCAGCTACCCGGCCCCCGCGTCCACCCATCACGCGGCCGCGGCCACCCCCGCGAAGGCAGGCGAAGCGGTCGTCGCCGCCGGCGCCCCCTCGGACGCCGAAGTCAAGGCCGAGCTGCAGCAGATGCAGGCGGTTGAAAAGAGCGCCAAGCAGGCGCAGCACGCGCAACTGACGCCGGTCCCGGGCGGCGAGTCGATCGGCGGCAACGGCACGATCCCGATCCCGAGCGGACGTGCCCGAAGTCGGTCCAGAAGGTGATCGCCGGCGCCAACGAGATCGCCGACTTCCCCTACGTGTTCGGCGGCGGACACGCCTCGTTCATCGACAACGCCTACGACTGCTCGGGCTCGGTCAGCTACGCGCTCGCCGCCGGCGGCCTGCTGAGCCGCCCCGAGACCTCGGGCGAACTCGAGAGCTGGGGGGCGCCCGGACCCGGGCGCTACATCACCGTCTACGCGAACGCCGGGCACACCTACATGTACGTCGACGGCATCCTCTACGACACGGCCGGGCGCAGCGGCGTCTACGCGTCGCGCTGGCAGGTGACGGGCACCGACAACAGCGGCTACGTGGTGCGCCACTACCCGGGGCTCTAGGCGCCGTGGCTCGCGCGATCGCTCTCGTCATCGCCCTCGACGGCGAATCGGCCGTCGCAGAGCAACGACGCCCTCGCGGTCCTCTCGGCTCGTCTCGATCGTCTTCGGCTACGTGCTGCTCGGGTGCCTGTGGTACTTCGTGTTCAGCGCCAAGGCGCGGCGGCGCCGGGGCGAAAAGGACCCTCCGCCCTGAGCCGGCGCCGTCACCGCGTTCAGGGTGACGGCGCTCAGCACGCTCGCTGTCTGCGGCGCGCCGCTGGCGGCGTTGCGCACGACGAGGCGCAGCATCAGCGGCACGTTGTGCGCCTTGCTCAGCCGCGCCGCGACCGTCTTCGAGAACTTGATGTGGATCGTGCTGCGACCGCCCTTGGTCGTGACCAGCACGGCTTTGGCGATCACGAGCTGCGCGGGCGTGCCCGGCCGGCAGCCCGACGGCTGGGGGGCCGCCGATCTTCAGCTTGCGGGCGAGCGTGCGTGAGATCAGCACTTCGAAGTGCCCCGCGACCTGCTCGTTGACCGAGTAGCTCACGACGATGCCCTTGCTGCAGGGCGTTGCGCAGCGAGTGGGAGACCAGGGCGGTGCTCGCCACGGGGGCTGCCGGGGCTGCGCCCGGGGTCGCCCCGCCGCCGCCGCCGCTGCTGCTCCCGGGGGAGGAGCCGGAGGAGCCGCCGGATGCCCCGGGGCCCGCGGCGCCGGGTGTGGACGCGCCTTCGGCCGGGGTCGCCGCGGGCGCCGCCGGTCCGTCGACGGTGATTTCGTGCGTCACGCTCGAGACGTGCCCCGCCGCATCGGTCACCGTGAGCGTCACCGGATAGGTGCCGCCGTAGGTGTAGCGGTGGGAGATGCTGCCGGCGCAGGGCGAGAGCCACGGCGCTTCACACGGCGCCGCGCCGGGCGCGTAGCCGCTGGTGGAGGTGCCGTCGCCGAAGTTCCAGTCGAAGCTCGCGTACGTCTCGGTGGGCGCGCCGCTCGTGCCGTAGACGGCGCTCTGGATCTCGGTGATCGTCGACTCCAGGCCGTCGAAGGTGACGGATTCACCGCTGTTCGCCGGAGTGGGCGCGGTGAAGCGGGCGTCCAGGCCCAGGCCGCCGACGCACCGTGGGTATTGGATGTAACCGGTGTCGAGGATGTTGTTGATGTAGTACTTGTCCGGGTTGGTCGACGGCATGTCCTCGTTCGAGAGCGTGGCGGCTTCCGTTTCCGGTTCCGTCTGTTCGGAGCCGCCGAGTTTGCTCGGGCTGTATGTCGACGCGAACACGTCACGACATTCGTCGGTCGCCTCCTGCCCGTTCACCGTGTTCTTCCAGGAGTGCAGCAGCGGGTCGGTGAGGATGTTCGCCTGCTCGACCGCGATCTGGTTGACGATCACGTCCGAGAGCCCGGCCGAGTAGTCACCTTCTTCGTCTTTGCCTTCCTGGTTGGGCTCCTCGACGTGCGGTAGGGCCTCTTTGTGCTCGCCGCCTTCGGGGCTCCATCCGCCGTCCTGGCATCCCACCGCCTGTTTGGCGGCGGGGCCTTTCGGCTGGAAGTCCCAGACGCCGCCCGTGAAGTTCGCGACCCAGGGGACCGCCGCGTAGAGGATCGTGTTGGCGTTGCCCTCGGCGGCGTGTTCCGGGTTGATCGCAGCGTGGTAGCTGCAGAAGCTGTTTTCGGGGGAGCTCGAGTAGTCCGAGCAGTGGCCCGAGGCGGCGCCGAGGCAGACGGTCACGCCGGGGGGCGTCAGCACGTAGTAGATCGAGCTCATCCCCTTCGCCGTCCCGATCGAGGCGATGTACCTTTCCAGCCCGGCCCGCATCTGAGCGTCCGTCAGGCAGGTGATCTGGCCGAATTCGAGCGGTTCGGGATCGCTGCAGTTGCCCGAGGTCGGGTAGGGCTGCGTGTCGTGGTAGGAGCCCATGTAGACATAACTGTCCGACGCCTGGGCGTTCTGACGGTCGCGGTACTGCGAGACCGCGTCGAAGATCGTGCCGTCTTCGCCGCTGTCGGCGGCGAGGTCCTGCGCGAACTGGTCGATGTGCTGGATCCATTCGTGGTGGTACCAGGCTCCGGGGTCCCAGTAGACGAGGTAGATCCCGACCTTGCCGGTGACAACCGCGTTGCCTGCGTTGTTGGCGAACGTGCCGATCGGCGCCGACGGGGAGGGCGCTGTCAGCGCCGTGCTGCGCGGCTGGACGCCGGCTTCGACCGATTCCGCTTCGGTCACGACGGCACCGGCGGGCGCGGGGACCAGCGAGCAGAGCAGCGCGGCCGCGGCCGCGAGCAGCAGCAGGAGAGCGAGGCGGTGAAGGACGGCGGCGCGGGCCGGCGTGCGTGCGAAGTTGGTCACGTGGGGCTCATCGGCAGCCCTCGCCGAATGCCTTAGCCCGCTGGACGCCCTGTTCAGCCCCGGGCGGGAGGAGGGCTGTGCGGCGGCCCGAGGAGCAGCCCTCCGACTCGGGCGCGTCTTTATACTTGCCGCGCTTCGGCCACCCGGCCGCGCTCAGACCTCCGGAGGGTTTCGATGATCAAGCTCCTTGCACGTATCGGCGCACCTGCGCTCGTAGTGCTGCTGCTCGCGGGCTGCGGGAGCAGCTCGAGCAAGACCTCGACGACGACCACCACCTCGACGGCGCCCGCTGCAACCGGCGCGGTCGCCTCGATCGTGGCGAAGGTGCCGCCGGCGATGAAATCGAAAGGGACGATGGTCGTCGCGACCGAAGCGCAGTACGCGCCGAACGAGTTCCTCGCCGCCGACGGACACACGATCGTCGGCATGGACGCAGAACTCGCCACGGCGCTCGGCGAGGTGATGGGGCTCAAGACGCAGCTCGTCAACGCCGACTTCGAAGCGATCATCCCGGGACTCGCGGCCGGTCGCTACGACCTCGGTGCCTCGTCCTTCACCGACACCAACGAACGAGAGAAGACGGTCGACTTCGTCGACTACTTCAGCGCCGGCATCTCCTTCTACGCGAAGTCCTCGGCGAACCCCGGGGTCGAAGAACTGAAAGACCTGTGCGGCAAGACGGTCGCGGTCGAGAAAGGCACCGTCGAGCAGGAAGAAGCCGAAAAGCAGGGCAAGGCCTGCGCCAAAGAAGGCAAGAAGGCCGTGACGGTGCTGAGCTTCCCCGGCCAGAACGCAGTGAACCTGGCGGTGGCCTGCGGGCCGCGCGGAACTCGGCATGGCGGACTCGCCGGTCGTCGACTACCAGATCAAGCAGTCCGAAGGCCAGTTCAAGCTGATCGGCAAGAGCTACGCTTTCGCGCCCTACGGCCTGGCGATCCCGAAGAAGAGCGGGATGACGCCAGCCCGTGCTCGCGGCCCTGAAAGAACTGATCGCGGACGGCAGGTACAAGGCGATCCTCGAAAAGTGGGGCATCCAGTCGGGCGCGTCACCGAACCCGAAGATCAACGGCGCCGCTAGTTAGATAATTGCTTTCATGGCGGTGCACCGTCGTGGAATCGGCCAAGTAGGGCCGTCCGGTGTCCTCGAGGAGGACACCGCGGCGGTGACCCGGCCCGACGAGATCCGGGCCGTGCCCGTACGGCGGCCCGGGCGCTGGATCGCCGCCGCGATCGTGCTCGTCGTCGCGGTCGCGATCGTCCGCTCGATCGCCACGAACCCGCGCTTCGAGTGGCACATCGTCGGCGAATACCTGTTCGACGAACGGATCCTCGAAGGGCTGCGCGTCACGGTCGAGCTGACGGTCATCGCGATGGCGATCGGGGTCGTGCTCGGCGTCCTGCTCGCGGTCATGCGGCTCTCGCCGAACCCGCTCGTCTCCGGAGCGAGCTGGCTCTACATCTGGTTCTTCCGCGGCACGCCGGTGCTCGTCCAGATCATCTTCTGGTACTTCATCTCGGCGCTCTATCCGAAAATCGACATCGGCATCCCGTTCGGCCCGGCGTTCGTGCACGGCGACGCGAACACGCTGATCCACGCCTTCACGGCCGCGATCCTCGCGCTCGGGCTCAACGAGGGCGCCTACATGGCGGAGATCGTCCGCGCCGGCATCATCTCGGTCGACGAGGGCCAGTCCGACGCGGCGCGCTCGCTCGGCATGACGCGGCTGCAGACGATGCGGCGGATCGTGCTCCCGCAGGCGATGCGGGTGATCATCCCGCCGACCGGCAACGAGACGATCTCGATGCTCAAGACGACCTCGCTGGTCAGCGTGATCGCCGTCGCCGACCTCCTCTACGCGGCCCAGTCGATCTACGCGGTGAACTTCAAGACGATCCCGCTGCTGATCGTCGCGAGCATCTGGTACCTGGTCTGCACCAGCGTGCTCTACGTCGGCCAGTACTACCTCGAGCGCCACTACGGGCGCGGCACGGCGCACGAGCAGGCCGCTGACGCCGCTGCAGCGGATGCGCCAGCTCCTGCTGATCCGCCACGAGGGGGGCGGCGGGATATGAGCGAGCCGATGGTGCAGGCCGAGGGGGTGCACAAGCGCTTCGGCCGCAACGAGGTGCTGCGGGGGATCGACCTGAGCGTCGCGCCGGGCGAAGTGCTCTGCCTGCTCGGCCCCTCCGGGCTCGGGCAAGTCGACCTTCCTGCGCTGCATCAACCACCTCGAGAAGATCAACGCGGGCCGGCTCTCGGTCGACGGCGAGCTCGTCGGCTACCGCCAGGTCGGCGACAAGCTCCACGAGCTGCGCGAATCGGAGGTCGCGCGCAAGCGCGCCGAGATCGGCATGGTCTTCCAGCACTTCAACCTGTTCGGGCACATGACGGCGCTCGAGAACGTCACCTGCGCGCCGATCCGCGTCAAGCGAGTCTCGCGCGAGCAGGCGCGGTCACGGGGCCGCGAGGTGCTCGAGCGCGTCGGGCTCGCCGACAAGCTCGACGCCTACCCGGCGCAGCTCTCGGGCGGCCAGCAGCAGCGCGTCGCGATCGCCCGCGCGCTGGCGATGGAGCCGAAGCTGATGCTGTTCGACGAGCCGACCTCGGCGCTCGACCCCGAGCTGGTCGGCGAGGTGCTGGACGTGATGCGCGCGCTCGCCACCGAGCTTGGCATGACGATGATCGTGGTCACCCACGAGATGGGCTTCGCCCGCGAGGTCGCCGACACCGTCGTGTTCATGGACGCCGGCGTGGTCGTCGAGTCCGGGCCGCCCGCCGAGGTGCTGGGCAACCCCCGTCACGAGCGCACGCGGGCGTTCCTCTCGAAGGTCCTGTAGGGGTCGGGCTCAGCCGGGGAGGGCGTGCTCCGCCGCGGCCTCGGGACCCTCCGCCTCGTGCGAGCCGTGCACGATCAGCACCGGCACGTCGGAGTGGTGCAGCACGTGGTGGCTGACGCTGCCGAGCAGCGCCGAGCGCACCGCGCCGCGCCCGCGCGAACCCATCACGACCAGGTCGTGCTGCCCGTCCGCGATCTGCTCGAGCAGCGCGCGCTTCGGCGGCTCGTCCTTGATCACGCTGGTAACCGAGACGTCCTGGGGAACGCGCTCGACCGCGTCGGAGACGATCTGCTCGATTTCCGCACGCGCCTGCTGGGCGAGGTCGCCGAGCGCGGCGGCGCCCGGCGCGGCATACGCGTAGGGGGGCGGCGAGGCGATCGCGCTGAACACGGTCAGCCTCGCGTGCAGCGCAGAAGCGAGGTCGATCGCGTGACCGAGGGCCCGCTCGGCGTCCGTCGAGCCGTCGATTGCGGCCAGGATGTTGCGGAACATGTCGTCTCCCTCTCCGTGTCAGGGGGCTCCGTCTGCGATCGCCGCCACCCTGCCGCCGGTCGCGAGGTGCGCCTCCAGGCGCGCGAGCGCCTCGCCGACGCGCAGCCGCCCGAACCCGACACGAACGTGCTGCGGCTCGCCGTAGACGTAGCCGGGCAGCAGCAGCACCCCGGCCTCGGCCGCGGTCCGTTCGCAGAACTCGCGCACGTCGCGGCCGTCTCGCACGAGCGGGAAGCCGATCGGGCCCGCGACCGGCGGCGCCCACTCGAGCAGCTCGCCGTGGCGCGCGATGAAGTCGCCCACGAGCGGCAGGTTCTCGAGCACCAGCGCGCGGGCCTCGCCGATCAGCAGCTCGGAGTTGCGCAGCGCCAGCGCCACGAGCAGTTCGCTCGGCGCGCTCGAGCAGATCGTCGTGTACAGCTTCAGCTCACGCAGCTGCGCCAGCACGTCGCGGTCGCGGCAAGCGAGCCAGCCGATCCTCAGCCCGGGCAGCCCGTAGGACTTGGAGACGGTGTTGAGCGACAGCGCGCGCTCGTACAGGTCGCAGGCAGCCGGCAGCCGCCGCGCCTCGTCGTGCTCCAGGCCGCGGTACACCTCGTCGCTGAGCAGCACCGCGCCGCGCTCTGCGGCGAGCGCGACGAGGCGCTCCTGCTCGGCAGCTGTCATCTGGCTGCCCGTCGGGTTGTGCGGGCTGTTGAGGTAGATCAGCCGTGTGCCGGGCCGCAGCAGCTGCTCGAGCTCGTCGAGGTCGTAGGCCCAGCCGTCCGAGTGGCGCCGCTGCCACAGCGAGACGTCGGCGCCGGTGCTGCGCGCGAGGTTGACCGCCGAGCCGTAGGAGGGCGCCTCGATGACGGCGTGATCGCCTGCACCGAGCAGCGCGTGGAATGCGAGGAAGATCCCCTCCTCGGCGGCGGCGAGCGTCAGCACGTCGTCCGGCTCGGCGCGGGCATACAGCGCGGCGGCGGCCTCGCGCAGCTCGGCCGAGCCCGCCACTTCGGTGTAGCCGAGGCGCAGCGCGGCGAGCCGCTCCGCCGTGCCCGGCTCGAGCGCGAGCAGCTCGGCCACCGTGCGCGACTCGCAGTCGCTGCTCGAGAGCATCAGCTCGGCGCTGAACTCCCACCGCTCGTAGTAGCGCTCGATCTCGAACGGGTCGATCCTCATGCGGCGATGCATAGCACGGGTTGACGCCCCTGCGGCGAGTCAGTCGATGCGCGCCTCGTATCCGCCGGCCGCAAGCGCGCCGAGCACCTCCTCGGTGTGTCCGGGGCCGCGCGTCTCGAGCATCAGCTCGACCGCCGTCTCGCGGACGTGCAGCGGCACGGCCTCGCGCAGGTGCTCGACGCTGACGACGTTCGCGCGCATCCCCGCGATCAGCCCGAGCAGCTCGGCGAGCCCGCCCGGCCGGTCGGGCACGCGCGTGAAGATGCGCACGCGGCGACCCTCCTCGGTTTCGTGGCGCAGCAGCAGCGACGCGAGCAGGCCGCTGTCGACGTTGCCCCCGGAGACGATCGCGACGGTCGTGCCGGCGACCGGCTCGAGCGCGCCGCCGAGCTCAGCGCAGCCACCGCGATCGCGCCGGCACCCTCCGCGACGAGCTTCGCACGTTCCGCGAGGAACACCATCGCGTCGGCGATCTGGTCCTCCTCGACCGTCACGACCTCGTCGAGCAGCTCGCGCAGCAGCGGCAGCGTCAGCGCTCCGGGGCGCTTGACCGCGATCCCGTCGGCGATCGTCATCGCGCTCGGCGCGCGGAGGCGGCCGTTGCCGGCGAGCGCCGCGGCATAGGGCGCGCACGATGCCGCCTGGACGCCGACGAGGCGCACACGGCCGGCATCGGGCGCCGGCCGATCCCCGGTTCCACCGTCACCGACCCCGGTTCCGCCGGGCTCTGCCCCGATCTTCCCGCGCGCCGCAGCGCGATCCCGATGCCGCGACGCCAGCCCGCCGCCGCCGAGCGGCACGATCACGCGGGCGAGGTCCGGGACGTCGTCGAGCAGCTCGAGGCCGACCGTCGCCTGGCCGGCGATCACGTCGAGGTCGTCGAACGGGTGGATGAACTCGGCGCCGGTGTTCCTCGCGAGCAGCAGCGCCTGCTCGATCGTGTCGTCGACCGAGGAGCCCTCGAGACGCACGCGCGCGCCGAGCGCCTGCGACGGCCAGCGACCTTGGAGACGGGCGCATCGCGCGGCATGAACACGTCACAGCCGACGCCCGCGCAGGCGCGCGGCCTGTGCGACGGCGCGGGCGTGGTTGCCGGCGCTGGCCGTGACGAGGCCGCGCTCAGCCGCGGGGCCGAGCGCGGCGACGCGGCTGAGCACGCCGCGCAGCTTGAACGAGCCCGTGCCCTGCAGGCACTCGGCCTTCAGCGCGACGGTGCTGCCGAGCGCTCGCCGACAGCTCGGGCGCAGGCGAGCGTCGGCGTGCGCACGGCGTCGGCCGCGACCGCGGCGCGCGCGGCCTCGAGATCGGCCGCCTCGATCAGCTCCCGCGCCTGCGTCGCTCGTCTCCGCGCGGAGTCTCCACGGCACGGTCATCGGACTTGAAGGTATAGGTTGTGTGCCTTATCGAGCACGGTGGAGTGGGGAGCGTGGGCGAGCTGAACGACATCCTGCACGGTCTCGAACCCTCGCTGGGTCCACTCGGCGCAGGGCCATCTCCCGCTTGAGGGTGGCATCACCAACCGCAACTACCGGGTTCGGCTCGGCGAGCAGCGAGTACGTGCTGCGCCTGCACGGCAAGGACACGGACCTGCTGGGGATCGACCGCGAGGCGGAGCGCGCTCGCGAACGCGGCGGCCGCCGAGCTCGGCATCGCGCCCGCCGTCGCGGCGAGCGTTCGAGGGCGGCCTGCTCACGCGCTTCGTCCACTGCGCCGCCGCTGGACCCGGCCGAGGTCGCCGCGCGCGCGGAGGAGATCGCCCGCTCGCTGCGCGCCTTCCACGACGCCGGCGTCGTGCTGCCCGTGCGCCTTCCGGGTGCCCGACCTGCTCGACGACTACGCCGCGATCGTCTCGGCGCGCCGCGGCAGCGTGCCGCGCCGCAGTACGCGCAGGCGCGCGAGCTCGCCGTCCGTGTCGCCGACGCGCTGCCCGCGCAGCGGGCGCGACCGTGCCACAACGACCTGCTCGCCGGGCAACCTCGTGAGAGAGCGCTCGGAGGACGCGCGTGATGATCGTCGACTGGGAGTACGCGGGCATGGGCCACCCCTGTTTCGACCTCGGCAACCTGTCGGTCAACAACGACTTCGACGAGGACGCCGACGAGCGGCTGCTGGGCGCCTACCACGGCGACGAGCCCTCGCGCGCGCAGCGGGCGACGCTGAAGCTGATGCGCGTGCTCTCGGACGCGCGCGAGGCGGCGTGGGGTGTCATGCAGGGTTGCGTGTCCGACCTCGACTTCGACTTCGACGGGTACGCCGAGCGCCACTTCGCGACGGCTGCGCGGCGCGCTCGCGCGGCGGCTCGAGGCTGGCTCGAGCTGCGTCGCGGCGGTGGCGTGACGCGTGGTCCGCGCCTCGCGATCTGCCCTCGCGCGCTCGTGTCGTGATCATCGGCGGCGGCGTCGGCGGCGCCTCGATCGCCTACCACCTCGCGCAGCTCGGCGAGCGCGACGTCGTGCTGCTCGACCGCAACGAGCTCACCAGCGGCTCGACCTTCCACTCGGCCGGCCTCGTCGGGCAGCTGCGCTCGAGCCTGCCGCTGACGCGGATGATGATGGACTCCGTCGAGCTCTACCGGCAGCTCGACTGCGGCTGGGTCGAGTGCGGCGGGATCCGTCTCGCGTGCACCGAGGAGCGCGAGCAGGAGGTGCTGCGACAGGTCGCGTGGGCGCGAACCTTCGGGCTGCCGCTCGAGCTCGTCTCCGCCGAGCAGGCCTGCGAGCTGTTCCCGCTGATGAGCGAGCGAGGGCGTGCGCTGCGGCTCCTACCTGGCGACCGACGGCTACCTCGACCCCTCGCTGCTGACGAGCGCGCTGGCCGATGGCGCACGGGCGGGCGGGGCGCGGATCTTCACGCACACGCCGCGTGACCGGCATCGACGTCGAGCAGGCCGGGCGCGACCGGCGCCGCGTGCGCGGCGTGCAGACCGAGTGGGGTCCGATCGAGGCCGAGGTGGTCGTCGACGCAGGCGGGATGTTCGCCGCCGAGATCGCGCGCATGGCCGGCGTGCGCGTCCCGATCGTGCCGTTCGCTCACGAGTACCTCGTTACCCAGCCGTTCCGCGAGCGCGTCGGCGGTCCCGACGGGATCGTCCACCTGCCGACGCTGCGCGACCCGGACCTGCTGATCTACTTCCGCGAGGAGGGCGGCGGCCTGGTGATGGGCGGCTATGAGCGCCGCTCGGCGCCGTGGGCGCTCGACGAGCGACCTGCTCGATGCGATTCCCCCGGACTTCAACGGCAGGCTGCTCGAAGAGGACTGGCCGCGTTTCGAGGAGATCGCCGCGAACTCGCAGGCGCCGGGTGCCCGCGATGGACGAGATCACGGTCACGCGGCTGATCAACGGGCCCGAGGCGTTCACGCCGGACAACGAGTTCTGCCTCGGCGAGAGCGAGGTCTCCGGCTTCTTCGTCGCCGCCGGCTTCTGCGCGCACGGTCTCGCCGGCGCCGGCGGCATCGGCAAGGCGATGGCCGAGTGGATCATGGCCGGCGAGCCCGGGCAGGACATGTGGGAGATGGACATCCGCCGCTTCGGAGGGCACTACGCCTCGCCCTCGTACACGCTGAAGCGGGCGAAGGAGGTCTACGAGACCTACTACGACATCCGCTACCCCGGTCACGAGCGGCTCGCGGGACGGCCGCTGCGCACCTCGAGCGCCTACCCCTGGCACGCCGAGCACGGCGCGGCGTTCGGCGAGAAGTCCGGGTGGGAGCGGGTGAACTGGTACGAGTCGAACGCGCCCGCGGGCGAGGAGTCGCTGCGCCCGCGCGGCTGGGCAGGGATGCACTGGTCGCCCGCGATCGGCGCCGAGCACGCCGGCACCCGAGAGCGCGCCGGCCTGTTCGACGAGTCCTCCTTCTCGAAGCTCGAGGTCGCGGGTCCCGGCGCCGCGGCGTTCCTGGAAGGGCTCTGCGACAACCGGGTCGCCCGCGAGGTGGGAACGATCAGCTACACCCAGATGCTCAACCGGCGCGGCGGGATCGAGTGCGACTTCACCGTCACGCGGGTCGAGGAGGAGCTCTTCTCGATCGTCACGGGAACCGCCTTCGGCAACCACGACCTCAGCTGGATCCGGCGTCGTGCGCCGCATGACGGGAGTGTCCGCTGCGCCGACGTCACGGCACGCTGGGCGTGCTTCGCGCTGTGGGGCCCGCGGGCGCGCGAGATCCTCGCGCCGCTCAGCCCCGACCCCCTGGACTTCCCGTACATGTCGATGCGCGAGCTGACCGTCGGCGACGTGCCCGTGCGGGCGCTGCGCGTGACCTTCGTGGGCGAGCTCGGTTGGGAGCTGTACTGCCCCACCGAGTACGGAGCCGGCCTCTGGCGCACCCTCTGGGAGCAGGGCCGCGCGCACGGCCTCGTCGCCGGCGGCTACCGCGCGATCGACTCGCTGCGCCTCGAGAAGGGCTACCGCGTATGGGGCGCCGACATCACACCGGACGAGACGCCGCTGGAGGCCGGGCTCGGCTTCTGCGTGAAGCGCGAGGGCGGCTTTCTCGGCGCCGGCGCGCTCGGCCTCGATCCCCAGGGCAGCGAGCGACGCGACGTGCGCGCCCCGCAGCGGCGGCTGCGCTGCCTCGTGCTCGACGATCCGCGCTCGGTCGCGCTCGGCAACGAGCCCGTGCGCCTGCAAGGCGACGTGCTCGGGCGCGTCACCAGCGGCGGCTACGGGTACACGGTCGAGCGTTCGATCGCCTACGCGTACCTTCCCGCCGCCGTCGAGATCGGGAGCGCGGTCGAGGTCGACATCTTCGGCCGCTGGATCGGGGGCATCGTCGCCCGCGAGCCGCTGTTCGACCCGCAGGGCGAACGGGTCAGGGCCTGAGTCCGCCCGCGTCAGGCGGGCGCGTCGAGGAGACCGCGGTCAGGATCCAGCCGGCGCGTCGAGGCGACGGTGTGGAAGAGCGCGTCCGGCGCCTCTCCCAGCAGCCCCGGCAGCTCGCTCATGAACGCTCCCGTGTGCGGCCGGCCGAAGTGCGCCTGCAGCGCCTCGTCGTCGCGCCATTCCTCGATGAACACGAAGCGGCCCGGCTGCTCGGCGTCCTCGTAGAAGCGGTAGCCGATGCAACCGTCGTCGGTGCGGGAGGCGCGGCACATCGCGCCTGCGATCTCCAGGAAACGGGATCTGCCCTGCTCCGGGATCTGCGCGCGGGCGGTGACGACGATCACGCGACCAGCCTAGCTCCGGGGGCCCATCCGGGAAACTCCCGAAAGTGGATAGGCTTGTGGGGATTTCGGGTGCCGCCACGCGCACCCACCGGGCACGACGAAGGAGATCCAATGGCCCTACAGATAAACGACACGGCCCCCGACTTCGAAGCCGACACCACCGAGGGCCGGATCAAATTCCACGACTGGATCGGCGACTCGTGGGCGGTGCTCTTCAGCCACCCGAAGGACTTCACCCCGGTGTGCACGACGGAGCTCGGCTACATGGCGTCGATCAAGCCCGAGTTCGACCGCCGCGGCGTGAAGATCATCGGCCTCTCGGTCGACCCCACCGACCGGCACGCGGAGTGGGCGAAGGACATCGAGGAGACGCAGGGAACCGCCCCCAACTATCCCTTGATCGCCGACTCGGACTTCAACGTCTCGAAGCTGTACGGGATGCTGCCCGGCGGCACCGAGGGCGACCCGCTGTCCCGCACGCCGGCCGACAACCAGACCGTGCGCAACGTGTTCGTGGTCGGCCCGGACAAGAAGATCAAGCTGATCCTCGTGTACCCGATGTCGACCGGGCGCAACTTCGATGAGGTGCTGCGGGTGATCGACTCGCTGCAGCTGACCGCCAGCCACAAGGTCTCCACGCCGGCGCAGTGGAAAGCGGGCGACGACGTGATCATCTCCGGCTCGGTTTCTGACGACGAAGCCAAAGAGATCTACCCGGACGGGTGGGAGTCGCCGCGTCCCTACATCCGCATCGTGCCGCAGCCGGCGAAGAGCTGAGGGCAGGCCGCCGGCGCGGGGCTCCGCGCCCGGCGCCGGCTGCTCTCCGTCCTCTGACGGCTTAGCGCCGCAGGCGGCCGGGTAAGCCATTGACCAAGGCCCGGCCGCAGCAGGGTTGCTGCCGGGCATGCGAGCGACCCGAAGGATGGTGTCGAATGGGACTCTGGCGCCGTAGAGCAAGCGAACCCGCCGCTGAACCGGCGGCAGGCACGACGACGATGGCCGGCGGCGAAGCCGCGCCGGGCCGAAGGACCGCTTTGGCCGAGCCGGCCACCGGCCGGGCCGAAGCGCCCGCCGCGGCGGGTCCCGCGACACGCACGGAGGCGCCTCGCGAAGGCCTCGGGCGCCGCGGCGTCGGCGGCGAAGCGGCTCCCGAAGGCCTCGGGCGCCGCGGCGTCGGCGGCGAAGCGGCTCCGCGCCGTCGGCGCGTGGGGCGCACCCGCGATGCGGCGGGCGCCACGGCTGGCGCGGTCGGCGCCGGCGTGATCGCGCTGGCGCGCCTGGTGATGCTCGCAGCGGTCCTGATCGCGGTCCTGATCGTGCTCGCGATCGTCCTGCGCGACGTCGACGCGAACGCGTCCAACTCGGTCGTGAAAGGGATCCACGAAGGGGCGAACTTCTTCGCGGGCGCCTTCACGGGCCTGATCACCTTCGCGGGCCATCCGAAGCGTGCGATCTCGGTGAACTGGGGCATCGCGGCCGTCGTGTACCTGATCGTCGGCGCGCTGATCGCCCGCCTGATCGCGGGCATCGGCCGAAGCGGCGTGCGCTTCGAACGCCGCAACCGCGCGATCCCCACACACTGATCGGCAGCGCCCCCGCGGTGTAGGCTGGCGGTCGTGCGGTACTCGCCCGACCGGCCGCTCGGCCTCGCCGCGGCCACGCCGCTGGACTACCGCGAGCTGGCGCGACGGCGGCTGCCGCGGCAGCTCTTCGACTACATCGACGGCGGCGCCTACGAAGAGGCGACGATGCGCGCCAACGTGCGCGACCTCGAGCGCCTGCTGCTGCGCCAGATCGTGCTCAGGGACGTCTCGCGGCGCGAGCAGTCGGTGGAGGTGGCGGGTCAGCGGCTGGCGATGCCGGTGATACTCGGGCCGGTCGGGCTCTGCGGCATGTTCGCGAGGCGTGCGGAGGCGCAGGCGGCACGAGCCGCCGCGGCCGCCGGCATCCCGTTCGTCGAGTCGACGGTCTCGATCTGCTCGGTCGAGGAGGTCGCCGCCGCCGCGCCCGAGCCCCCGTGGTTCCAGCTCTACGTGATGCGCGACCGCGGCTATGCAGAGGAGCTGATGTCGCGCGCACGGGCTGTCGGGGCGCCGGTGCTGGTGTTGACGATCGACCTCGCGGTGGTCGGAGCGCGCCACCGCGACACCCGCAACGGGCTCGGTGGCGCCACCGGCGGCTGGGCGCGGCTGCGGCGCGGGATCGATCTCGTCTCGCACCCGGGCTGGGTGCGGGGGGTGGCACTCGGCGGCAAACCGCTGACGTTCGGCAACCTCGAGCGGGCCGTGCCAGGCGCGAGCACACCCGACGCGTTCCGCGAGTGGGTCGACGAGCAGTTCGACCCGAGCGTGACGTGGGAGGACATCGCGTGGGTGCGCGAGCATTGGGACGGCAAGCTGTTCGTGAAGGGCGTGCTCGACCCGGCCGACGGGCGGCGGGCGCTCGACGCGGGCGTGGACGGCATCGTCGTCTCCAACCACGGCGGCCGCCAGCTCGACTCCGTGCCCTCGACCGCCAGGGCGCTGCCGGCGGTGGCAGACGCGGTGGGCGGGGAGGCCGAGGTGCTGGCCGACGGCGGGGTCCGCAGCGGTCTCGACGTCGTGAAGCTGCTCGCCCTCGGCGCCCGCGCCGTGCTGCTCGGGCGGGCCTGGGCGTGGGCAGTAGCTGCCCAGGGCGAGGTCGGAGTGCGGAACATGCTCGATGTGATCCGGGCCGACATCGACGTCGCGCTCGCGCTGACCGGCAACACCTCGGTGGACGAGCTCGACTCCTCCGCGCTGTACGTGGCGCCCGGGCGGCCAGGCGAGCAGCCCGCCGGGCTCGCGTCCCGGTAGCGCCGCGCGAGGGCGGCCTCAGGGCTGCGGTGTGAGGACCATCAGGCGAGTCCGGCCGCTGGCCTGGAGCCTGACTTCGTAGGGGATCGCCTGAAGCGGCTGGAGCACTTCCAGCGGAGCTTTGCGGCCGTTGGGAATTTTTTCGAGCGTGCCGAGGATCGCGTAGAAGGAGGCCCCGGCGAGACGCACGTGGCTCGCTGCCGAGCGGCCGGCTTCTTCTTCCGGCGGCGCGAGCACGAGCCCGGTCGGCGCGGTGTAGGCGACTTCCGAGCCTTCCGGCCCGGTCGCGGTGATCACGGCCCGCAGCGTGTGCCCGACGTCCGCCGCAGTCGTCTGATAGCGGCCGAACTTCCTGGCGGGCACGTTCACGCACGCTTCACCGGAGGCCGAGCAGCGCTGCCAGGCGTAGGCGAAGGTGATCGGGCGGGCGCCGCTCCAGCCGCCCGGCTCGGGGGCCAGCACCGCGCCCGCGACGATCGGCTGCCCTTCGAGGCGTTCGTTGTTCATCACGATGTAGGCCGCTTCGCCTTCGAGGTTGACCGGCGGGCCCTGTTCGTCTTCGTCGCGGCCCTGTTCGGCCGGTTCGCCTTCGTTTTCGATCCGCCGCGCCCTGAAGAGGAGGCGTTCGGCGACGATCTGTTCTGCCCCGTTCGACGTCGCGCTCTGCCAGGAGAGATCGAGCGCCAGCGGTGCCGGCTGCGCCGTCACGAGCGGCGGCGGCGGTGAGACGCCGGGGGCCAGCAGCGCTAGAGAGTGGTTGACGGCGGCGTCGATCGCGCTCGCCGGCCCGATGCCAGCCACCCGCGTGGGCTGCGGGTAGCCCGCCGGGTCCGGTTCGGAGTCCTTCGTCCGCGGGCTGCCACTGCCGAGCTGGCCGCGGGCATCTTCGCCCCACGCGTAGACGGCGCCGTGCACGAGCGCCAGACCGAAGAAGTGGCCGGCCGAGAGCGCTTCGGGATGGAGCGCTTCGAGCGCGGGCACCGGCGTCGGGCGCTTGAGGCAAGGTTTCGGTTCGTGGCGGGGGCCGCGCGGAGACGTGACTTCGCGCCCGCAGTATTCGCCGCCGGCTCCGGCCAGCGCCCCGTGTTCGGCAGAGCCCCACCCGAGCACGGCGCCGTTCTGCATTCGCGCCAGCGCGAAGCCGATCCCGGGCGCGAGTTCGGCCACGCCGGTCAGCGGCGCGCCGTTCGGCAGGCGCAATTCCGCGGGCGGGCTTTCGCGGGACCCCCAGGTCGCCGCGCCGGTGCCGAGCTGGCCGTGGGCGTTGCTGCCCCAGGAGACGACGCGCCCGTCGCGCAGGATCGCGTACGTGGCGAATCCCGACGCGGCGATCGCAGCGACTTCGCGGAGTTCTTCCTGCTGTCCCGTCTGCGGGTTGCGCCACACGACCGGCAGCGGATGCGAGCTGCAGAGCTGGTAGCGCGGGTAGTGCGCCGTTTCCGTTTCGCAGTGTTCGGGCCCCGGCTCGCCGATACCGAGCTGGCCCTCGGTGTTGCTGCCCCAGGCGAGCACGGTGCCCGCTTCCGTGAGCGCGAAGTCGGCGCCGCCGCCTGCTGCGATCGCCCTGATCCCCGTCAGTCCCGGCACGGTTTTCGGCAGTCGCATGTTCACGTTCAGTTCTCGTTCCCAGCCGTGCGTGCCGTTGCCCATCTCGCCGAACAGGTCCCCGCCCCACGTCATCACGGTGCCGTTCTGCATCAGCGCCATCGCATGCCGGGTGCCGGCCGCGATCTGCTTCACGCCGTGCAGGGCGCCGACCACGGCATGGCTGTGCGGGTCTTCTTCCTCGACGAGCACGTGCCCGGTGCCCTGTTCCCAGCTCGCACGGTGCAGGTCGTCACCAAGCTGGCCGTAGGCGTTGCCGCCCCACGACAAGACGGTGCCGTTGCTGAGCAGAGCCAGGTTGAAGGAGCCGGTGCCGGCCAGCTGGACGGCGCTCGCCACCCCTTCGACGCCGACCGGGCTGAGCTCCCACGAGTCGCGGAAGACCTGCCCGAGCTGGCCGTGGAAGTTTTCGCCCCAAGCGGCCACCCCTCCGGGTTCGGCCTGCAACGGTTCGCCGGAGACGGCCACGCCCTGAGGCGAGGCGGAGGACCCGGACTGGCCGTTCGGCGTCGCTTCCGGGCGCGCGAGGGTGAGCTTCACGTGCGGCGCGATGGTGCGGACCTTGGGCGTTTCCGCGCCGCGGACCTTCGGCCCTTCGGTCCCTTCGCTCGGCGGAACCACGACCGCAACGCGGTGGGCGATCGCCGCGGGAGCGGTGCCGATCAGCAGGATCGTGGCGGTCAGCGAAATCGGCGCCAGGAGGGATCTCACTCTCACAAGCACGACATCGCCAGCGTTGCGGCGCAGGTTGAGCGCGGCTCGCCACGGCTAGGACAAACGTTTGCCCGGAGCCGCCGCGCGCGTCCGATCGGCGGAGCGATCCGGAGAGGAGCGGCGGTCGACCCGACGGCGCGCCGGCCAGCCGCAGCTACCGCCGGTACTTCATTCGAGTCCGCCGCCACGGCATCGGCGATGACGCTGCCGATCCTGCTTCAGCCGGCGCGAGACCCATTGCTCCCCTCGGGTCCCGCGGGAGCTGTCCCGCATCTCGGTTCCGGCGCCGACGAGTCAACGCCGGAACCGAGACTACGGACAGCCTTCAGGACGGCGCAATGACCTCGTTGGCCGCGGCCGCATCGTGGAAGGACATGTGTTCATGTCCGCGCGAGTATTTCAGGATCAGCACGAGCTTTTTCCGGTCGGTCACGCCGATCTTGAACGAGACTTTGTACCCTTCGACCCCGTTGAGGCTTGCGATGCCTGCGCCGCCGAAGGTCGTCGTGTGCTTCTTCACCGAGCATGACGCGGCCGTGAGGCTGGTCAGCACCAGTTCGTGCTTTCCTTCTTTGTTCCACTTGAACTTCAGGCTCTCCTTGCCGGTCAGGTTCGTTGAGAGCTTGTCGGTGAGCGTCTGTATTTCGCGCTTTACCCGGAACCGGCCACTCCCGGAGGCGGTGCATTCGGCCGGCGGCGCTTCGTGTTCCACCTTCTCGACCTCCGTACCGCATTCGCTGCTCGAGCCGGCGTTCTCGGCGTCTCCACTGTAAACAGCCTGCCAGTAGTACGTGCCGGGCGCGAGCGTCTCGGCATTCGATGCCGTCACGGTTCCGCCGGTTACAGGCCTGCTACCCGCCGAGGCGACCAGTTTCGTGCACTCCAGATCGGAGTAGACGGAGTAGGAGACCGTTCCCGTGGCAGTTCCCGCGTTCGTCCCGCTCAATGTCGCCTGGTCGGTCGCCGACGCTCCTTCGTTCACTGTGATCTTAGGACCCGACTGGCCTCCGCCGGACAACGACGTCGTGAGTGACGTGGGCGGCGGTGGCGGGCCTTCGGTCCATTGCTTGTGCGCGGTGCCGCTGACCAGGCCCACCGCGCCTGTGATCTTGTCTTCCCCGGCTTTGGTGCCGGTGTAGCAGAACTTTGCTTCGCCGGCTTCATTGGCGAATACCGAGCCTTTCGCGGAGTTCGCTCCGGTCACTTCGAAGTCGACTCGCACGCCTGGCACGGCGTGTTCTTCCTGGTCGGTCACCGTAGCCGTGACGCACCGTTCGCTGCCGACGGGTGCAGTTTCTGTCGCCGGAGCGAGCGTCACTTTCGCCACAGTTGCCACCGGCGCCAGCGACAAACCGCCAGGATAACCGTAACCGTTGTACGCCGAGAACCCGTACGAGAACACACCGAAGGGCTGGCCGTTGCCGGTCACCACGTGGCTGCCGGAAGGAAGGTCGACCTCGGCACCGTCGAACCCGCTGCTCCCGATCGGGCTGAATTCGGCAGCCGGCACCGCCGTGCCGTCGATCTTGATGGTCCCCACGGCACTCGCCGGCGCCACGATGTTGACGTAATTTTCAAAGCTCGTCGTCGAGCCTTCCGGCGTGGTGATCGTGTATTCGGTCTCGAACTGCTGGTAGGGCGGGATCGTGATCATGAACGGATCGCCCGTGGTTTCGTCGTAGGACGAGCTGTTCGAGTACTGAGCGAGTTGGATCGCCTTGTCCGACGTCCATTCGGCGGAGCCTTCGACCTCTTGGCTGTAGTGCTGCCCGGCGGCGAGTGTCGCGACGAGCGCACCGTTGAGCTTCACGTGCGTTTCGTTCTGGTCGGCGACGAGCTGGAAAAGATCGCCGTGCGAGCGCGTCTTCAACGGCACGGAGAGGAAGGACGTACCCCACGCGTCCTCAGGCGTGTTCTGCTCGACGACATAGTCGCAAGCGGTGTATTCCTCGGTGGGGATGTTCGCACACTCCTGCCCGCCGTACACGGAGACCGGAGCCGAGGACGTGATCTTTGTGCCGGTGAGATCGTCGGGGTTGGTCGTCGCGACGAGCTGGTACTCCTGGCCCCGGCTCAGTTCGATCGTGTACGGGACGCCCGCGGCCCGTTCTCCTTCGGCCCCGCCGCTCACCGAGGGCGTGATCGTGACCTTCGTGTCGTCCTGGGTGGCGACCACGCTGAACACGGAGTTTCCGCCAGCTCCGCTGCCGTAGGCGAGCACGGTGTAACTCGTGCCATCGACGGCGGTGGGCAGGCCGGTGTAGGCGTCGGTTGTGAATTCGAAGTCATTCAGGCCGTAAACCACCACGGGCGCGCCTGCCGTGACGTGCACCGCCTTTTCTTCGCTCCCGTTCGTTGCAGCACCGCTCATCTCGGTGCCGCTGGGCAGCACGACGCGCGTCACTTTGCCCGGCGTGACGGAGAACGCTTCACTGAAAGCCTCGCCCGGCACGGATACCGTTCCCGTCGTAGCCGTGGAGCCCGTCAGATACAGGCTTTGCTGTGCTCCGCCGCACTCTCCGCAGTTGGTCGGGAATCCGAGCCAGAATTCCTTACCGGCATTGCTCAGCGTTTCTGCTCCGGCCGCGCCCGCTGTCAAACCGCACGTGACGACGATCGTCACGGCCATGGCGAGCGCCAACAGCCTTCTCTTGCTCCGTACACACGGATGCCTCATCTTGCCCCCCTATTGCGACTGGCTGGTGAATTGGGATTGTCACGCGCAGCCTACGAGCCCCCTCGCGGCCTAGCACGGCGCTGCCAATGGCTTCCGGGAGAGAATCTCCGCGTAGCCCGAGGCAGCTTGTATCAGCTAAACAGACTGCGCGGGCCGGAAAGCTCCGCAATTTGCGGGCATTGGGTCATCAGGGACAGTGATCTGACCCTCGCAGGAGACCGCCGCTCTCAACCGACCCCTCGCTTCACATCGAGCCACAGGCGGTGGCCGATGGGCGATCCTGGACTCGAACCAGGGACCTCTTCCTTATCAGAGAAGCGCTCTAACCGACTGAGCTAATCGCCCGTGCCACGCGGTGCCGGCGGGGCCGGCGCGGGGCCCCCGCCCGGACCCGTGAACCATCCTGCGTCGGGTCATCCTAGCGCTGCGCGGCGGGGGCGCGGGGCGCCCTCAGACGACGGCCTGGGGCCGGATCCGCCGGGCGAGCTCCAGCGCCTCCTCGGCCGAGCCGAACACGAGCTCGGCACGGTACCCCTGCGTGCCGGGACGCACCCGCACCTCTGCTCCGAGCGCGCTGCCGAGCGCCTCGGCGATGTCCTCGGCCGTCTGCTGCTGGTCGGGATGAATCCGGCGCGGGCCGCGCGCGCCTGGTGGGGCGGCCAGGTTGCTCTCGCGGGCTCGCTCCTCGGTGTGGCGCACCGACCAGCCGCGCTCGGCGGCTTGGCGCGCGAGCGCACGGCGCGCGCCATGGTCCTCGGCGAGTAGCAGCGCCCGCCCGTGTCCCTCGCTCAGCGCCCCTTCCTGGAGCAGCGCGATCACCTCGTCGGGCAGCTCGAGCAGGCGCACGAGGTTGCTGATGGCGACCCTGCTGCGGCCGACGCGGCGGCCGATCTCCTTGCGTGAGAGGCCGAGCTCCTCGACGAGCGCCGAGCAGGCCCGGGCCTCCTCGATCGGGTTGAGGTCCTCGCGAACCATGTTCTCGACGAGCGCGGCTTCGAGCGACGCGGCGTCTTCGCGCTCGCGCACAATCGCCGGGATCGTCGCCAGGCCTGCCAGGCGAGCGGCGCGCCAGCGGCGCTCCCCTGCGACGAGCTCGTATGTGCCCCCGGCGCGGGGGCGCACGAGCACGGGTTGCAGCACACCCTGCTCGCCGAGCGAGCCGGCGAGCGCCTCCAACGCCTCGGCGTCGAACTCTCGCCGCGGCTGGCTCGGATTGGGAACGACCAGCTCCAGCGGGAGCTCCCGCAGCTCGTCGCCCGCGCTCTCGGCGCTCTCGCCGGACACCGACAGGATCGCGCTGAGTCCCCGGCCCATGCCGGGCGTCGGTCTAGCCACGCGCAGCCACCTCCTTGGCGAGTTGGAAATACGCCTCCGCCCCCGCGCTGTGGGGATCGTGATGTGTCACGGGCAAACCATGGCTCGGAGCCTCGCCGACGCGCACGTTGCGCGGGATCACGGTGTCGAACACGAGCTCGGGGAAATGCGAGCGGACCTCGTGCTCGACGTCCTGCCCGAGCCGTGTGCGGCCGTCGTGCATCGTCAGCAGCATGCCGGCGATCGTCAGCCGCGGGTTCAGCTCGCGCTGCACCAGAGTCAGCGTCTCGAGCAGGCCGGCGAGGCCCTCGAGCGCGAAGTACTCCGTCTGGACGGGGACGATCACCCTGTCGGCAGCCACCAGCGCGCAGACGGTCAGAGGCCCGAGCGACGGCGGGCAGTCGAGCAGGATGTACTGGAAGTCCCCACGCACCGGCTCCAGCGCCTCGTCGAGCTTCTGCTCGAAGCCCTCGATGCGCGGCAGCTCGACGTTGGCGCCGGCCAGCCCCGGGCCTGCGGGCAGAGCCAGCAGCCCCGGGACCGGCGTCGCCACCAGCGCCTCGTGTGCGGCGGCCTCGCCGCTCAGGACCTCGTACAAGCCCGGCGTCCGCGAGCGCTCGATCCCGAGTCCCACCGTCGCGTTCGCCTGCGGGTCGCCGTCGACCAGGAGCGTCCGGTAGCCGGCCTCGGCGATGCAGGCGGCGACGTTCACGGCGGTGGTCGTCTTGCCGACCCCGCCCTTCTGGTTGGCGATCGCGTACACGGTGCCCACACCCGCAAGCTAGCGGGGGCGGCGGTCAGGAGCCGAGCGGGCGCTTGGCCGCGACACCGGTCCGGCGGGGGAACCTCGGCGGCGTCGGAGCGAGCTTCGCGAACACGTGCAGGTGGCGGTCGCTCGCCCCCTGGAACGGCTCGACGCGGCGGACCTCGACGCGCTCGAGCCCGAGCTCGCGCGCCGCGGCATCGCCCGCGCGCTCGTCCTCTGCGTCGCGGCGGCCCCGCCACTCGACGACGTGCCCGCCCTCGGCCAGCAGGGGGGCCGCGTACTCCAGCACGACGGGCTGCGCGGCGAGGGCGCGGGCCACGACGAGGTCTTGGCGCCCCAGCCCCTCGCGCCAGTCCTCGGCGCGCGAGCAGGCGACCCGCAGGTTCGACAGGGCCGCGGCGCTCGCCAGAGACACGATGTAGGCGCACTTGCTGCGCTGGCTCTCGAGAGCGTGGATCTGCGCCGCCGGGAGCGCCACGGCTAGCACCGCGCCGGGCAGACCCGCGCCCGCGCCGAGATCCGCCACCCGGCGCGCCGCCCGGACCTGGTCGATCTCAAGACCGGCGAGCGAGTCGGCGATATGGCGAGCGAGCACTTCGCTGCGACCTCGCACCGCCGTCGGCGCGTGCTCGTCGCCGGCGAGCCGGTCCAGGAGGATCCCTAGGGGGCGGGCCGCGGCCGCGGGTAGGCCCCAGCGGGCCGCAAGCGCCGCCAACTCGTCAGCCTGAGGTCCCTCAGTCACCTGAATCAGGCTCTACCCGAGCCTGAGGTTTCACGTGAAACAGGCCGCCGCGGGAGGTCTCCCGCGGTCTCGGAATGGACGGACGGCTGCGCCGGAAGCGCACGCGGGACCGTTTCACGTGAAACACCGACGACCCCCGACCGCCGTCGCCCGGGCGCAGCGATTCAAGTCCGGCGCTCCGGCCTCGGTGTGTTTCACGTGAAACGCGGTGGAGAAGTCGATAGGAGCGGGCGGAGGGGCCGGAGTGGTCCCAGCCGCTGTGGCCCGAAGCCGGCGCCGCAGCGGGCGCAAAGGCCTGCGCACCCACGCACCCACTTTCGCGGAGTCAGTCGGCGTGCTCGCGCAAGGGCGAGATCACGAGGTGACGCTCGGGCTCGTCCCCTTCGCTGTGCGTCTCGACGTCCTCGCGGTCGCGAAGGTGTTCGTGGACGATCCTGCGCTCCGAGGGCGGCAGCGGGTCGAGCTCGATGCGGCGCCCGGTGGCGACGGCTTCATCCGCCGCGTCGTCGGCGTCGCTGCGCAGCGTCTCGGCGCGCCGCTCCCGATAGCCGTTGGCGTCGATCACGACGCGAACCGAAGACGGCCCCTCGGGGAACACGATGCGCTGGGCCAAGTGCTGCACGGCGTCGATCGTCTGCCCGTGGCGGCCGATGAACAGGCCGACGTTCTCGCCCTCGAGCCGGCCGGTCAGGACCCCGTCGCCCTCGTCGACCTCGATGTCCGCGTCGAGCTGCAGATCGTCCGCGATCTCCTCGAGCAGCTCCTCGAGCAGCTCCGCAGGCCCGAGCTCGTCGTCGCGGTCGTCCCCGTCGCTCACCTTCGCCTCCCGGATCGTTTCTTCTTCTTACGCGGCGACCTGGGCGGCGGCGCCGAGCGCGACGCGGCAGCCGCCGACTTCTCCGCCCCTCCGGCCACCGCCGCGACGGGCGCGGGCTTCAGCGACGGGCCGCTCGCCTTGCCGTTCGGCGGCGGCTCGCCCGCCTTGGAGGGCGCGTCCTGGCCGGGCTTCACCACCGGGCCCATGTGCCGTTTGATCAGGTACTGCTGGCCGATCGTCCAAAGGTTTGTGGTGATCCAGTACACGAGCAGGCCGGCGGGATAGCGGTAGAGAATCACGACGAACACGATCGGGATCAGCAGCATCAGGCGCCGCTGGTTGGGATCGGCCGTGGCAGTGGCGATCAGCGTGGAGGCGAGCTGCGAGCCGACGTAGACGACGATCAGCACGACGAGCGCTACGCCCGTCGCCTTGTTGGTGATGTCGGGCAGGAACAGGAACTTCGCCGAGTGCGGGGCGACGGTGTTGCAGCTCGTTTCTTCGATGAACTTGCCCGGCAGATGCGAGACGGTCGCGGCGTGGGAGACGCCTTTGAACTTGCTCGCGAGCGTCGAGGAGTGGGCGTTCCAGTATTCGACCAGCTGCGTGCCGCAGATGTGCTTCTTGAGGTCCGTCCGCAGCATGTAGAACAGCGAGATGAAGACCGGCAGCTGCAGCAGTAGCGGCAGGCAAGATGCCAAAGGATTGATTTTGTTCTCTTGGTAGAATTTCATCAGCTCCTGCTGCTGGCGCTGCTTGTCCTCCTTGTACTTCTCTTTCAGCGCGTTGATCTGCGGAGCCAGGCGCTGCATCTCCTGCATGCCCTTCATCTGGCGGAACGTCAGCGGCACGAGGATCGCCCTGATCAGAATCGTCAAGCCCACGATCGCGAGCCCCCAGCTGCCGCCCGTGATGTGGGCGTGGATGAACACCATGATGTGTTCGAACAGCGTGATCAGCGGCGAGAACGCGCTCTCGATCACGTTTGCGAGAGGGAGCATGCTCTAGCGGGTGAGGGCTGTGGTTGTCGGCGTCGGCATGCGGGCTGTTGCGGCGGACGGGAGGCCTTCGCGGTTGGGCGGCGTGCGCGCGATGCGCGTCCGCGTCGCGAGCGGCGTCAGCCCGGGTGGGTCCTGAACACTCGCTGGGCCTCGACGGGATCGTACCCGCCGTAGCTCCACGGGTTGCACCTCAGCAGGCGCCACCCCGCGAGCACCAGCCCCCTAAGTATGCCGTACTCCTTGACCGCTTCTACGGCGTAGCGGGAGCACGTCGGCTCGTACTTGCAGCGCCTGGGGATCGCGGGCGAGATCAGGCGCTGGTAGACGACGATCGGCGCCACGACGAGCGCGCGGCTCGCCTTCCTGCCCAGCGCCGCCGCTCCGAGGCCGTGCTCCCTCTGCGCAGCCGCGCTCACGCAGTCCGCTCCGCGGAGCCGGCAGCCGCCGCGGCTTGATGGCCCGGCGCGCCGGCGCGGGCCAGCAGCTGCTCGAGCGAGGCGCCGATCCCGTCCAGGCCCGCGCGCTCGGCCAGCTCCAGCGCGTCAGGGCGCGCGACCACGACCAGGTCGTGCCCGCTCGGGAGCTGCTCCTCGTGCTGTGCGAGCGCCTCGCGCAGCAGCCGCTTGACCTTGTTGCGCTGCACCGCGCCGCCGACCTTGCGCGAGACGGAGAGCCCGACCCGGGGGCCGTCCGTCCCGTCGGCCGCCGGGTTCGGGAAGGCGTACAGGACCAGCTCGCGGTTGGCCGTGGAGCGGCCCTGGCGGTAGACGCGATCGAACTCGGCGCTGCGCGACAGGCGCCCCCTGCGACCGCTTCCAGGGGGGCGGGTGGGGGCCATCTCAGCGCGTCCGCCGCGGGCGCTCCGTCACGCGGAGAGCCGCTTGCGTCCCTTGTCGCGCCGGCGCTTGAGCGTGACGCGCCCCGCGCGCGTCCGCATCCGTGCACGGAAGCCGTGCGCGCGTGCGCGCTTGCGCTTCTTTGGCTGGTAGGTGCGCTTCATCTGCGGAAGTCTCCTTCTCGGCGGATCGCCATGGGCCTGCCTGCCCGCGCCACAGCCGCCGCGTCGGTCGCCCAGTATAGGCGGCGTGCCACCGTGTCAGCGTGCGTCGGGCGGCGCGGCCGGGGCCGCCTGATTTTTCTCGCCAAATGCGGGCAGCCGATCCGGGCGGCGGATCGCGTTGGGTATATTCGCTCGACCGCATCGCCGGGCAGGTCGGCTCCACACCGCGGGCGATCGACGGGAACCCTTTCGATAGAAGACGAGACTCCCTGGGAGGGGCCGATAGACGCTGCCGTGAGCCCCGAGCTCGAGCACATATGGTCGCGGGTCCAAGCGCAGTTGCAGCTGCTCGTCGACGAGCCCACCTACCGCATCTGGCTGACCACGCTCGAGCCCCTCGAGCTGGCCGGCGAGGTTCTCGTGCTCGCCGCGCCGCAGCAGACGTGCCGCTGGATCCAGGGCAGGTTCGGCCGCGTGATCGAGGCCGGCGTCGAGCTCGTGCTGGGCCCGCACGCGGGCGTCGAGCTGCGTCCTGCTGAGGACCAGTCCGCCCAGCCGGTGCGCAGGCGCCGCCCGGCCGCACCGCATCCGCAGCCTCTGCACACAGCCCAGCCGACGGGCCCACAGCAGCGCTCGGGCCCGCTCGGCAACCCCAAGCTCACGTTCGACCAGTTCGTCATCGGGGACTCGAACCGCCTCGCTCACGCCGCCGCCCTGACCGTCGCCGAGATGCCGGGGCAGGCCTACAACCCTCTGTTCATGTGCGGCCCCCCCGGCGTCGGCAAGACCCACCTGATGAGCGCGATCGCGAACCTGCTGATCGCGCACGACCCGTCGCTGGCGGTCCGCGTCACGACCGGAGAGGCGTTCACCAACGAGTTCCTCGGCGCCCTCGGCGAGCGCAACACCGAGGTCTTCAAGAGCCGCTTCCGCGAGATCGACGTGCTGCTCGTCGACGACGTCCAGTTCCTCGAGCGC
Organism: uncultured Solirubrobacteraceae bacterium; assembly: GCA_963703205.1. GTDB lineage: Bacteria > Actinomycetota > Thermoleophilia > Solirubrobacterales > Solirubrobacteraceae > Palsa-744. The sequence goes on along the minus strand of OY969799.1, from coordinate 2,922,411 downwards.
AAGACCCGCACCGAGGAGGAGTTCTTCCACACCTTCAACGCCCTGCACGATGGCGGCCGGCAGATGGTGCTGACCTCCGACCGGCCGCCGCGCGACCTCCAAGCGCTCGAGGACCGGCTGCGCGAGCGCTTCGAGGCGGGCCTCGTCGCCGACATCGCGCCGCCCGATCTGCCGACCCGGCTCGCGATCCTGCGCAAGCGCGCCCACCACGACGGCATCGAGCTCGCGGAGGGGGCCCCGCTCGAGCTGATCGCCGAGCGCGTCTGCACGAACGTCCGGGCGCTCGAGGGCGCGCTGATCCGTGTCGTCGCCTACAGCTCGCTGACCGGCCGGCCTCTCACCGCCGAGCTCGCCGCCGAGGTGCTGGACAACCTCTACCCCCAGCCCGCCTGGCCAGGCGCCGGAAGGCCGAGGACGATCGCCGACATCCAGGAGGCGATCTGCGCCCACTTCGGCCTGTCTGCCGAGGAGCTTCTCTCTGCCGGGCGCACCTCGCGCCTGGCCTGGCCCCGCCAGCTGGCGATGTACCTGGCGAGGGAGCTCACCGGCGCGTCGCTGCCGGCGATCGGAAGAGAGTTCGGCGGGCGCGACCACACGACCGTGCTGCACGCCTGCCGCCGCGCCTCGGCCCGTCTCGCCTCCGGCGACGGCTCCCGTGAGGCTGTGGAGAAGCTGCTCACAGACCTCGGCCTGCAGACCAGATGAGCCGGGCGGCGCTCGCCCGACCGGCGAGCCTGAGAGACTTCCACACTTCCCTCCACAGCCGCTCCACAGCCCGCGAGCCCCGGGCGGCGGGCTGACACGCTCGCGCTCCACATGTCCACAGCTACTACTTCCGACTATCTCTTCTCAGAAGCAGGAACATGAAGATCTCCCTTTCCTCATCCGAGCTGTTGACGCAACTGCAGACGGCGACCCGCGTCGCGTCCACACGCAGCGCCGTCCAGGCCCTGTCAGGCGTGATGGTCTCGGCGCAGGAGGGCCGCTGCGAGCTGCTCGCCACCGACATGGAGATGGGGCTGCGGATGCCGCTCGCCGCCGAGGTCTCGCGGCCGGGCTCGGCGGTGCTGCCTGCACGGCTGCTGCTCGACGTGGCCCGCGCGCTGCCGGCGGAGCAGCTCACGATGGAGCTCCGCGCCGCCGAGCAGGACGTCGAGCTGATCTGCGGCGCGACCACGTTCCACCTGCGGACACTGCGCGCCGAGGACTTCCCGACGCTGCCCGAACCCTCCCCGGAGAGCCGTGTCGAGCTCCCCGCGCAGGCGTTCGTCGAGACGATCTCACGCGTGGCGCGCTCGGCCTCCCGCGACGAGACGCGCCCGGTGCTGACCGGGATCCTGATCTCGGCTTCCGAGCGCGAGCTACGTATGGTCGCCACCGACTCCTACCGCCTGAGCGTCAAGGAGACGCCGCTGGAGACGCCCTTGCAGGGACCCCTCGAGGCGAACGTGCCGGCACGGGCGCTGCAGGAGCTCGCGCGCATCGAGCAGCAGTCGGAGGGGGCGAGCCTAGCGGTGAGCGTGGGGCAGAACCAGGCGGTCTTCGAGCTCGGCGAGGTGGTGCTCTCCTCGCGGCTGATCGACGGGCAGTTCCCGAACTACAGGCAGCTGCTGCCGGAGTCGGTCGAGCACGAGCTGCGCCTGTCCAGCAGCGAGCTGCGGGACGTGGTGCGAAGGATCAGCCTGCTGGCGCAGAAGAACGCGCCGCTGCGGCTGAGCTTCACGGAGGGCACGCTGTCGGTCTCGGCGCAGACGCCCGATGTCGGCGAGGCGAGCGAGGCGATCCCGGTGCCCTACCACGGCGAGCTGTTCGAGATCGGCTTCAACCCCGAGTTCCTGCGCGACGGGCTCGATAGCGTCGACACCGATGAGCTGGTGCTGAAGCTGATCAGCCCGCTGCGTCCCGGCCTGATCGAATCCCCCGACACGGGAGACTTCGTGTACCTGATCATGCCGATCCGGCTGAACGTGTGAGTCCTGTGGCGCGGGGGCCGGCGCAGCTCGGCGTCCTCGATCGCTCATGTGTAGAGCACATTCGCCGGCCGGTTCGGGGATGCGAGCGCAGCGAGTGTCTCCCGGTTCGGTCGCGTCCTTGATCTGCTTGGCCCACGCGCCACAGGACAGCGCCCGCTGAGGCTCTCGCCGGTCTCGGATTCGAGCGTCAGCGCGTGTCTCCGCGTCCGTCACATCTCGCTCCCCGCGTTGCCGGTCTGCTCGAGCCTCATGCCACAGGGCCGGTCTTCGTGGTACGGCTCTAGGCGATGCGCGTCACCACCATCGAGCTGCGCGACTTCCGCACCTACGAGCGGGCGCGCGCGCGGCTCGGTCCCGGCCTGACGGTGGTGCACGGCCCGAACGGGGCCGGCAAGTCGAACCTGCTGGAGGCGGTGTACTTCGGATGCACCGGGCGCTCGCCGCGAACCCGGACCGAGCGCGAGCTGGTGCGCTTCGGCTCGCGCGCCGCGCGGGTCAGCGTGAGCGTCGAGGACGAGGGGCGCGAGCACGAGCTCACGGTCGGCTACTCGGCGCCGGCGCCGGGCGAGCCGGCGGTGAAGCGCATGAGCTGCGACGGCGCGATCGTCGAGCGCCTCGTCGACGTGCCCGTGCGCCCGCTGATCAGCGTCTTCATGCCAGACCGCCTCGAGCTCGTGAAGGGCCCGCCGGCCATCCGCCGAGCGCACGTGGATCAGCTCGTCGTCGCGCTCTGGCCCGCGCGCGCTGCGACGCGGCGTGAGTACTCGCTCGCCTTGGCACAGCGCAACGCGCTGCTCGCTCGGATCCGCGCGGGCCGCGCCTCGCAGAGCGGCCTCGGCGCCTGGGATCGCGAGCTCGCCGCGAAGGCGCTTGCGCTGCGCGCGGACCGCGAGCAGGCGTGCGCGCTGCTGGCGGAGCCGTTCGCGCAGCGTGCCGGCGAGCTCGGTCTCAGCGGAACAGTGACCCTCGAGTACAGGGCCAGGTCGAGGGCCGTCGACACGGACGGCTTCGTGGAGGAGCTGCGCGAGCGACTCGAGAGCGATCTCGAGCGCGGCTTCTCGGGACACGGGCCCCATCGCGACGAGCTGGCGCTGTTGCGCGACGGCCGGGAGCTGCGCGCCTACGGCTCGCAGGGCGAGCAGCGCCTGGCCCTGCTGGCGCTCCTGCTCGGCGAGCGCTCGCTGCTGGCCGGACAGCGAGGCTCCACGCCGCTGATGCTGCTCGACGACGTCATGAGCGAGCTCGACGGCCGCCGCCGGGAGCTGCTCGCCGGCGAGCTCGCCACCGCCGGGCAGAGCGTGATCGCCACGACCGATCTCGACCATGTCCCCGGCGCCTGCGCGCCGGCGGTCACACGCCTGGCGGTCACGCCGGGGACGATCGAGATGGAGTCGCTCCCTCCCGCCGCCGCGGCGTGAGCAGGCGAGCCCCCAGGCCGATCGCGGTGGCGCTCGGGCGCCTGGCTCCGCGCCTCGCCCCGGCGACGCCGCTCGCGCGGGTCCAGGGAGTGTGGGCGGCCGCCGCCGGACCCGCGATCGCCGCCGCGGCGCGCCCGGTGAGCGAGCACGAGGGCGTCGTCACGGTGCTCTGCGAGGCCGCGGTGTGGGCGGCCGAGCTGGAGCTGATGAGCGAGCAGATCGTGGCGCGCATCAACGAGCTGCTCGGCGCCGCGGAGGTGCGTGGGATGCGCTGCCGGACGGGCTGAGGGGCGGCCGCGCGCACGGTCCTCGCCATAACCTGCTTTTGCCTGGAATTTGCAGGTATTTCGGGGCCCGGACGGGGCGTATCCAACCCCGTCTGATGCTATCCTTCAGGAAGTATTCGAGTCAGCCCTGGCCGTGGTCTTCGCGCCCCGGAATCCGGGGCGTTTCCACGTCACCGGAGGGTCATTGGCAACAGGTAGCGACAGCCCCGGCAAGGGCGCGGCGGATTCCGCCAAGACGAGCGGCTCGGCCGACTACGGCGCCCAGGACATCAGCGTGCTCGAGGGACTCGAGGCGGTCCGCAAGCGTCCCGGCATGTACATCGGCTCGACCGGCGTCATGGGCCTGCACCACCTCGTCTACGAGCTCGTCGACAACTCGGTCGACGAGGCCATCGCGGGCTTCTGCACCGAGCTCGGCGTGACGATCCACCCCGACAACTCGGTGACCGAGGTCGACAACGGGCGGGGCATCCCCGTGGGGATGATGGAGAAGGAGGGCAAACCGGCGGTCGAAGTCGTCCTCACCGTCCTTCACTCTGGCGGCAAGTTCGGCGAGGGCGGTGGCTACAAGGTGTCGGGAGGCCTGCACGGCGTCGGCGTGTCGGTCGTGAACGCGCTCTCCGAACATCTGCGCGTGGAGGTCCGCCGCGATGGCCACGTGTTCTCCCAGGAGTACTCGCGTGGCGCGCCGCTCGCGCCGCTCGCCAAGGGCGAGAAGCTCGCCAAGGGCGAGCCGACGGGCACCGAGGTCACGTTCCTTCCGGACGCCGACATCTTCGAGTCGCTCGACTTCGACTTCTCGACGCTCGAGGAGCGTCTGCGCGAGACGGCCTTCCTGACCCGCGGGCTGAAGATCACGATCGTCGACGAGCGGGGCGAAGGTCACTCCGCGTCCTTCCAGTACGAGGGCGGCATCGAGGACTTCGTCGGCTACCTGAACGAGAACAAGGAAACCGTGCACCGCAAGGTGATCTTCTTCGAAGGCGAGTCGGAGGAAGGCGCGGCCGAGGTCGCGATGCAGTGGAACTCCTCCTACCAGGAGTCTGTCCACTCCTTCGCCAACAACATCAACACGCGCGAGGGCGGCTCCCACCTCTCCGGCTTCCGCTCGGCCCTGACCCGAACGCTCAACAAGTACGCGCGTGACCACGGCCTGCTCAAGGAGAAAGAGGACAACCTCACCGGCGAGGACGTCCGCGAGGGTCTGACGGCGGTCGTCTCGGTCAAGCTCTCCGACCCCCAATTCGAGGGGCAGACCAAGACCAAGCTCGGCAACCCCGGGATGGCCGGCTTCGTCGAGTCGATCGTCAACACCGGCCTGTCCGAGTTCCTCGAGGAGAACCCGTCCGAGGCGCGGGCGGTGATCGGCAAGGCCGTGCAGGCCCAGCGCGCCCGCGAGGCGGCGCGCAAGGCGCGCGACCTGACGCGGCGCAAGTCGGCGCTGGAGAACTCGACCCTGCCGGGCAAGCTCGCCGACTGCTCGGTCAAGGACCCGGCGCTCGCCGAGCTGTTCGTGGTCGAGGGCGACTCGGCCGGCGGCTCCGCCAAGCAGGGTCGCGACCGTAACACCCAGGCGGTGCTGCCGCTACGCGGCAAGATCCTCAACGTCGAGAAGTCCCGCATCGACAAGGTCCTCCAGAACGTGGAGATCCAGGCGCTGATCACCGCGATCGGCACCGGCGTACGCGACGAGTTCAACATCGAGAACGCCCGCTACCACAAGGTGATCCTGATGACGGATGCCGACGTCGACGGCGCCCACATCCGCACGCTCGCCCTGACGCTCCTGTTCCGGGAGATGAAAGAGCTGATCGAGGAAGGCTACGTCTACATCGCCAAGCCGCCGCTCTACAAGCTCAAGCAGGGCTCCCGCGAGCGCTACATCGAGAAGGAGGCCGAACTCGAAGAGATCCTGCTCGCCGAGAAGTGGGAGAAGATCACGGTCTTCGACCGTCACGGCACGCAGTTCAAGCTGACGGAGGCCCGCTGGCAGCGCTTCACGCGGCTGCTCAAGCAGTACGAAGGCTGGGCCCTGGCGCTGCGCGGCCAACACGGTCACGACGTCGTCCAGTTCCTCGAGGAGTCCTCCCTCCTCAGCGAGCAGGTCACGAGCGCCGCGCAGGCCGTCCAGGTGCTGAGCCGCGCCGACGGCGACGGCGCCTCGCACACCACCGCGATGGTCGACGAGGGACCGGGGGAGATCCGCGTCAAGGCCGTCGAGGCGAGCACCGGCTTCGCCCGCACGCACCGGATCAGTCGCGCGCTGTTCGACTCGCCGGAGTACCGGCAGCTCGCGAAGGTGCACGGGCAGCTGATCGAGCTCGCCGGCACGCCTCCGTTCGATGTCTCGCTGGGGGATGCGCACGAGTCGGCGCTCTCCTTCGAGGCGCTTCACGAGGCTGTGATGACGGTCGCCCGCAAAGGTGCGAACGTGCAGCGCTTCAAGGGGCTCGGCGAGATGAACGCCGACCAGCTCGGCGAAACGACGATGTCGCCGTCGACCCGGGTCCTCGCCCAGGTGACGCTCGAGGACGCCGTCGCCGCCGACCGGATCTTCTCGAAGCTGATGGGCGACCAGGTCGAGCCGCGGCGCGAATTCATCGAAGAGAACGCCAGGGCGGTCGCCAACCTCGATGTCTAGGGAGGAGGTGAGCAATGGCATCTGCTGACGTGATCGGCGGCGGGAACATCGAACCGCGCGCGCTCGAGGACGAGATGCGCACCGCCTACCTCGACTACGCGATGTCGGTGATCGTCGGGCGCGCGCTGCCCGACGTGCGCGACGGCCTGAAGCCCGTGCACCGTCGCGTGCTCTACGCGATGAACGAGCTCGGGCTCGGCCCGACGCGCTCCTACTCGAAGTGCGCGCTGATCGTCGGCGAGGTGATGGGCAAGTACCACCCGCACGGCGACTCCGCGATCTACGACACGCTGGTGCGGCTCGCGCAGGAGTTCTCGATGCGCAACCCGCTCGTCGACGGCCAAGGGAACTTCGGCTCGATCGACGACGACCCGGCGGCCGCGATGCGCTACACCGAGGCGCGCCTCGCCCGCATCGCCACCGAGATGCTGCGCGACCTCGACATGGACACCGTCGACTTCGCGCCGAACTACGACGGCAAAAAGCAGGAACCGCTGGTGCTGCCGTCGCGCTTCCCGAACCTGCTCGTCAACGGCTCCTCGGGGATCGCCGTGGGCATGGCGACCAACATCCCGCCGCACAACCTGCGCGAGGTGATCGCCGCGACGATCGCCTACCTCGACGACCCCGAGATCGACGTCGACGGCCTGATGAAGCACGTCAAGGGGCCCGACTTCCCGACCGGCGGCGTGATCCTCGGCCGCGCCGGCATCCGCGACGCCTACGAGACCGGTCGCGGACGCGTCCGCGTGCAGGCCCGGGCACACGTCGAGCCGCTCAAACAGGGCAAAGAGGCGATCGTCGTCACCGAGCTGCCGTTCCAGGTCAAGAAGGGCGGCGACGGCGGGCTGATCCAGAAGATCGCCGACCTCGTCAAAGAGGGCCGCATCACCGAGGTCGCGAACATCGAGGACCACTCGGACAAGCGTGGCATGCGGCTCGTGATCGAGCTCAAGCGCGACGTGATCCCCAAGGTCGCGCTCAACAAGCTCTACAAGCACACGTCGATGCAGACCACGTTCGGCGTCAACATGGTCGCGCTCGTCGACAACGTGCCGCGCACGCTCGACCTGCGCGCGGTGATCCACAACTACGTCGCCCACCAGCGCGAAGTGATCGTGCGCCGCACCAAGCACGAGCTCAGCGAAAAGGAGGACCGCGCACACATCCTCGAAGGGCTGCTGACCGCGCTCGAGCACCTCGACGCGATCATCGAACTGATCAGGGCCTCCCGCGACCGGGAAGCCGCGCGCGAGCAGCTGGTCGCCCGCTTCGAGCTGACCGTCGTCCAGGCGACCGCGATCCTCGACCTGCGCCTCTCGCAGCTCACGGCGCTCGAGGCCGACAGCATCAAACAGGAGCACGCCGACGTGACCGAGCGCATCGCCGAGCTGCGCGCGATCCTCGGCGACGAGTCACGGGTGCTCAGCGTGATCAAGGAGGAGCTCACCGAGATCGCCGAGCGCTTCGGCGACGAGCGCCGTACCGAGATCAGCCACTCCGAGGACGAAATCGACATCGAGGACCTGATCGCCGACCAGCAGATGGTGATCACGATCACGCAGAGCGGATATGTCAAGTCGCTGCCGCTCGCCACCTACCGCCAGCAGCAGCGCGGCGGCCGGGGCGTGACCGGGATGGACATGAAGGACGGGGACTTCATCGAGCACCTGTTCGTCACCTCCTCGCACGACTATCTGCTGTTCTTCTCCAACCGCGGGAAGGTGTACCGCTCGAAGGTCTACGAGCTGCCGGAGGCGGCGCGTACCGCGAAGGGGCGCGCGCTCGTCAACATCCTGCCGCTACGCGAGGGCGAGCGGATCCAGGCCGTCGTCTCGACGCGCGACTTCGGGGAGACGAAGTACCTCGTGTTCGCGACACGCAACGGCACGGTCAAGAAGACAGAGCTCGCGACGTACAACACGCCGATCAAAGCCGACGGCATCATCGCCATCAACATCCGCGACGACGACGAGCTGCTCGCCGTACGCGCGGTCGATCCCGACGACGAGATCATCATGGTCTCGAAGGCCGGCCTGACCGTCCGCTTCGCGGAGTCCGACGCCCGGGCGATGGGCCGCGACACCACCGGTGTGCGCGGTATGGACGTCGGCAGGGGCGGCGAGGTCATCGCAATGGACGTGGCCCGCGACGACATGGACCTGCTCGTCGTGACCGAGAACGGCTACGGCAAGCGCACGCGCATCGACCAGTACCGCAAGACCAACCGCGGCGCCAAAGGCGTGAAGACGATCGGGCTGACCGAGAAAAAGGGCGGCCTGGCCGGCGCGCTGGTCGTGCGCGAGCACCAGGAGCTGGTCTTCATCAGCGTCGGCGGCATGGTGCAGCGCACCGCCGCGGGAGGCATCTCCCAGCAGGGACGCTCGGCCACCGGGGTGCGGGTGATGAACCTCAAGGATGACGACCTGGTGAGCGCCGTCGCGCTCGTCGTGGACACCGGCGAGGAGAGCCCCGATGTCGCCGAGGCGGGTCTGCCGACGGGCGCAGAGGGCGAGGACGGCGCCGGTCCGGCGCCGTCCTGAGCCTCCTCGGGGCCGTCTCTCTCCCAACCGTCCAGAATTCGGCACTCGACTCAGATAGGCGCGAGCTGCGGCCGAAAGCGTGGGGGTGCCCGATACCCCCAAGCTGCTCCGAGCCCCCCTTCTCAGCCTGTTGCTGATCCTCTGCGCCGCGTTCCCCGCGAGCGCCGCCGCCCACCACGGCGGGAAGCCCCGCCACGGCGGCCGCGCCAAGCACGCCGCGCGCCGCCCCCACCCCGGGCGCAAGCACGCCGCGCGGGTGCACCCCCGCGCCAAGGCGCCGGCCCCCGCGCCCGCCACGAAGGCCCGCGAACGCGGCGAACGCCGCGCCTCCAGGCGGAACGCCGCCGCGGTCGCGACGGCGGCGACGATCGCCGACGTGCTCGCCACCCCCTGCCAGAACACCGAAGGCACGCCGGAAGCCGCGAACCTCGCACTGGCGAGGGAAGCCGTGCTCTGCCTGGTCAACCGTGAGCGCGCCGAACACTCGCTGGCGCCGCTGAAGACCAACGCCCATCTCGAAACGGCAGCGGAAGAACACAACGCGGAAATGCTCCAGGTCGACTACTTCGCCCACGTCGCCCCCGATGGCGAGACGCCGGTCGAACGGATCGAGAAGACCGGTTACATCGCCGGCGAAAGCGAGGGCTACGTGATCGGCGAGAACCTCGCATGGGGGACCTACTCGCTGGCCACGCCGAAGGCGATCGTCGAAGCCTGGATCGCCTCGCCCGGGCACCTCGCCAACATCCTCGAATCCCGCTACACCGAAACCGGCATCGGCATCGTTTCCGCCGTGCCCGCGTCGCTCGGCGAAGGCAGCCCCGGCGCGACCTACGCGCAGGAGTTCGGGGTCATCGTCGAATAGCCCGGGCGCGCCGGACGCGTCCACGGGGCATCGCGGCGGCCGTGGCCGCGGCCGCATCCCGCGCCGCGAGATCCTCCGTTCGAGCGACCCCGCCCGTCGTCCCCTTCCGCTACTCTGGCGAGACCAGAGAAAGGAGGTGGTCCAAACGTCGTCTGAACGTATTTGCGGGACCCTGGAGGTGACCGGCCGGTAGGTCGGCAGGCTGGTCCGCCTAGCGGAAACCAACCCGGGACACCCCGAGACGGCAGCCGGAGCTGGTCCCCCCGGCAGCAGTGACGTCGATCTCGGCCTTTCCAGTCAGAGCAGCAGGCGAAGGGCGCCCGTCGAGGCGCCCTTCGTCGTTTTCCGGGCTCGGGTCCCGCCTGCCGGTGCCTCTGCCGCCGAGCGCGACCAGCGGTAGCAGATCGCCGGCGTGCGCTCCTCGTTTTCGGCGCTCGGCTCGCCGCACGGCCAGAACCCGTGCCGCTCGTAGAAGCTCCTGGCAGCCGTGTTCGCCTCGAAGGTCCACAGCGCCAGCGAACCGCGTTCGGCCTGAGCCAGCTCGAGCAGCGCGGAGCCCAGCCCCTGGCGCTGCCTCTCGGGCAGCACGTAGAGCTGCTCGATCCATTCTCCGTCGAGCACCATCACCGCGCTCGGCCGATCCGCCTCGTCGGTCGTCACCCACGCGTCGGCCGAGGCCAGACGCTCGCGCAGCCAGGCACGCACCTGCCGGTCGCTGTGCACGGGGGCGGGCACGCCGGGCGCGGCTCGCCGCGCGTCCAGCCACAGCTCCGCGACGCGGACGGCATCATCCTCGCCGGCTCTGCGCAGCCGCACGGGGCGGTCCGTCACAGCCCTCCTAGGCGGCCTGCGGCAGGTACTGCAGCCAGGCCTGGGGGATCGTCGGGCTGGCGACGTGGATGAAGATCTCGGCCCGCGGCGTGCGCGGTGCCCGGCGCGGATGCATGCCGGCCTGACGCGGCAGCCGGTCGCCCTTGCGGCGGTTGCACGGCGCGCACGAGGCGACGATGTTCTCCCAGCTCGAGGAGCCGCCCTTCGAGCGCGGGATCACGTGGTCGACGGTCAGGTTGGATCGCGAGCCGCAGTACTGGCAGGTCCAGCTGTCGCGGGCGAACACGGCCCGCCGTGTGATCTTGCGGCGGTGCGCGTCGCGCGGCACCCTCACGTAGGAGACGAGCCGGATCACCACCGGCCTGGCCAGCGTGGCGCTCTCGGAGTGCAGCTCCCAGCGCCCCCGCTCGATCAGCTCCGCCTTCTCCTTGAGCAGCAGCACGACCGCACGACGCACCGTGCAGACGTTGATCGGCTCGTAGGTCGCGTTGAGAACGAGCACCCTGCCACCGATCGCCGTGTACGGCGAGGATTCAGGCCCGTGCCGCTGGTGCTCTGACGACGGCACGGACCCCACCGGCTCGGGTGGGATCGCGCTCTCCATCTTCGCGCGGAGTGTAGCGGGCCACACCGCCTCCCCGCGCGCCCGCGCGCGACGAGGATCGCCCTCATCGCGGCGCCGAGGCGGCCGCGTAGGAGCCGAGCACGCGCACCTCCTCGCAGACCGCCCTCAGCGCGTCGAGCGCGGCGGCGACCTCCGGCTGCTCGACGCCCTGGTCGAGGTCGGCGAAGAACATGTAGGAGCCCATCCTCCGCCGCCGCGGACGGGACTCGATCTTCGTGAGGTTGATCTCGCGCGAGGCGAACTCGTCCAGACACCGCACGAGCCAGCCCGGCCGCTCCGCGCCGGCCCCCCAGAACACGATCGAGCAGCGCCGGCTCGGCTCGGCCCCCGCGTCGCGCAGCGGCGGCGGCGGCGTGCCGGGCCGCGCCACCCACACGAACCGCGTTTCGTTGTCGGGCCGGTCCTCGACGCCGTCACGCAGGACCCGGCCGCCGTAGATCTCGGCGGCCAGCGCCGTGCCGAGCGCGGCGACGGACTCCTCCCCCCCCGACACGACCACCCGCACCGCCTCCGCCGTCGAGGAGGCGGGACGGACCTGCGCACGTGGCAGCTCCTCGCGCAGGAAGCGCGTGCACTGGCCCGGAACCGCCGGGTGCGAGACGACGGTGGAGATCCGCTCCAGCGCAACCGGGCCCGTGGCGATCAGCGCGTGCCGGACCCGCAGCAGGGTCTCGCCGACGATCTGCACGTCCGGAGACTGCTCGGCGAGCAGATCCAGCGTGACGTCGATCGACCCCTCCAGCGAGTTCTCGATCGGCACGATCGCGAGCTCGGTCTCGCCGCAACGGACCGACTCGACCGCGTCGCGGATGCTCGTCATCGGGACCGGCTCGACCGCATCCGGCGCCGCGCCCGCGAGCAGCGCCTCCTCGCTGAAGGTTCCGGCGGGGCCCAGGAAGCCGGCACGCGGCGCACGCGGCCGGCCGGCCCTATCGCTCATCGGCGGCTGCGGCCGCGGGCGCGCCCTCCCCCTGCGGAGCGGGTGACCCGGGGTCCGAACCGGCCGAACCCGCCAGCGCCACCCGCACAGCCTCGGCCTCCTCGGGCGAGAGCTCCAGTTCCCCCCGCCCGCCGAGCACGCGCTTGCCGTAAACGCGCGCCTGGTCGCGGTGGTGGATGCAAGACAGCACGATGCCTGAGCGCTCGTCGTCGAGCAGCGCGATCGACATCGACTGCTGGCCGGAGTGCTCGTTGTAGGCGTCGTAGCGCACGAGCGCACGATGGGAGATCGTGCCGCGGAGCGTCGCCTCCGCCGCGCCGAGCCGTGCGTCGAGCCGCACCGCCGTCTCCTCCACGTACTCGCGCAGGGCTTCGAAGGCCTCCTGCATCGTCGCCGCGTGGGCGACGAGGTCCTGCGCCGGCCCGTCGCCCATCACCAGCCGCTGCGCCTGGCGCAGCCGCCGCAGGCGAACGCTCAGGACCAGGCACGAGAGCAGCGCTATCACGGCGGCCGCGGCGGCCGCGATCGCGATGATCCCCTGCGTGTCGGTGACCGTTGCGGGCATCCGCCAAAAGGTAGCCGTCAGGGCGGCCGCCGCCCGCACCGGGATCCCCGCGGCCTGCGCGCCGCGTTATTCGCCGAAGATCGCCAGGTAGGTGTTCTTGTTGTTTTCGGTGTTCGTCTCGCCCGGGACCGCGGCGACGTCGACCTGGATCTTCGAGGCGACCCCGAGCGGCACCCCGCTGAGCGGGATTTCGACGTTGACCTTGGTGCCCGGCTGCGTCGAGTTGATCGTGTGGGAGGCCTTCCGGGCTTTCCCGGCCGTCGTCACTTCGACTTCGACCTTGACGTTGCTCTCCGCGCTTTCGCCGGTGTTTTCGACCGTCACCGTGAAGGTCGGGCTGGCGCCGCCGACGATGTGGTTCAGCGTCGGTTCGGGCGCGAGCTTGTTGGTGCCGACGGCGACGCTGACCAGCGCGCTGCCGTGCGTGCCGGGCGTCACCGAGGACGAAGCGCCCGATTTGCTCTGGCCGGTCAGCCGTTCGACGACGGTGTTGGTTTCGAGCCAGCCGATGTTCGGCAGTGAGCGCGACGGCGCGGTGGCAGCCTGGATCGAGCTTTCGCCCAGCGCCTGCTGGATCAGCGGCGCCACCCGCTGCGAGTAGACCACGTCGGAGGCGAGGAACATCTCCATGTCGCCGGCGATCTTCTGTGCCGCCTGCGCGTTCTGCCCACCGAGCGCGGTCGGCAGCAGCGCGCCGATCTTCGTGATCCCTTCTACGCGCAGGTCGAGCGCGAGCAGCAGGTTGCGCTGGGCTTCGGTCATCTTCCCGGGCACGCTCAGCGACTTCGCTCGCGAGGCGACCTTCTGCGCTTCCATCCGCAGCTGGTTGACCTGGACCTGCACGTTGATCCCCGACTTGCCGGCCGCGCCGGCGAGCGTCGTGAACAGCGGTTTGGCGACCTGCGAGTCGTATTCGCGGGCGATTTCGCCGACCTGCCGGTTGTAGTCCTTGAGGGCCTGGCTGGCCTGCGATTTCACGCAGCTGTTGATCGCGATGACGATGATGATCAGCAGCACCACGGCGACGCCCGCCGCCACCCGGCGGCGCACCATCAGCGTGTGCTGGTCGTAGCCGGAGGGGCCGCGCGGTCCGGCCGGCCGACGCGGCCGCGGGCGACGGGGTCCGCGACCGCCCGAGCCGCCGCCCATCGGGCGCGAACGCGGCGTTCGGGCCGCCGGGCGGGGAGCCGTCTCCTCGCCATCGTCAAAGAACGACAACAGCCTCCACTCCTTTTGCAGCGATCCTTAAGAGGGCCTCAGTATGACTTGCGGGGCGGGTGGGGCCTCGTCTCCCGGTGTTCTTGCAACTTCTCGCTCAAGCGCGATCCTCCTGCACGCCCGCCGCAGGAGAAGGGTCGGCAGCGGCGAACGCTGGGAGGCGGTGGAGTCGCCGCACACCCTTCTGCAGCAGGCCCCCTCGCCGCGCGAGCCGGCGGGCGGGCAGCTGGTGCTCGGCCGTTACCAGCTGCTCGCGAAGCTTGGGGCCGGCGGGTTCGGGGTCGTGTGGCGTGCGCACGACGAGCTGCTGCACCGCGAGGTGGCCGTCAAGCGGATCTGGCTCGGGCCCGACGTCGACGCCGAGCGCGCCGCGCGCGAGGCGCAGGCGGCCGCGCGGCTTGCCCACCCGGCGATCGTCGCGCTCTACGAGGCGTGCCCGCAGGGCGACGCCTTCTATCTGATCTCCGAGCTCGTGCGGGGCCAGACGCTGGGACGGCTGATCGCCGAACAGGCGCTGGACGACGAGCAGATCGTCGAGATCGGCCTCGATCTGGCCGATGCGCTCGGGCATGCCCACGCCCGCGGCGTGATCCACCGCGACATCAAGCCGCAGAACGTCCTGGTGCCGGACCAGCCGGACGCGGGCGGGCGTCCGGTGGCGGCGAAGCTGACCGACTTCGGGGGCGCCAGCATCGCCGAGGAGGACGCGCTGACCCGCAGCGGCCACGTGCTCGGCACGCTCGCATACATGGCGCCCGAGCAGAGCGAGGGCCGCGACGTCGGCGAGGAGGCCGACCTCTACTCGCTGGCGCTGGTGCTCTACGAGGCGCTGTGCGGCGAGAACCCGGTGCGCGGCGCCACGCCCGCGGCGACCGCGCGGCGCATCGGCACCGTCCTGCCCCCGCTGCGGGACCGCCGTCCCGACCTGCCCGACGAGCTCGCTTGCGCGCTCGACGACGCCCTGGCTCCCGACCCGCACGAGCGCGGGACGCTGACGGACCTCGCCGAGGGCCTGCAGGAGGCGCTCGACAGTGGTCTCGCGCCTCCCCGTCGGCGCATCGTGCCCCGGCGCCGGGCGCTGCCGGCACCGACCGAGCGCCGCTTCGCCGGGTCTGCGCCGCGCTGGGATCCCGCGCCCGCAGGTCGCCGCGGCGTGCAGGGGGCCTCACCCCTGCAACGGCCCGTCGCAACGGTCCCCGAGCGCGCGCACCCCGCGGGGGAGCAGGGCCCGCGGGCCACCGCGGGTCCGCTCCCCGACCACGGCGGCCTGCCGCGCACGCTGTGGATCGCGCTCGCTGCTGCCGCCGCCGTGTGGCTGGCGGTCACCGGGCGGCCGGGCGTGTCGCTGTTGCTCGCCGTCGCCCTGGCGCCGCTCGCCGCGATGCCCGCCGAGCCCTACTCGCGGCGCGTCTCGTCGCTGTGGCTCGCCGCGCTGCTCGCGCCGGCGCTCGGGGCAGCCGGGCTCGCTGCGGCGTATCCGGCCCTCGCCGGGCAGGCGCGGCGCTGGCGCGGACGCGTCGTGCTCGGCGCTCTCGGCTTCTGGTGGCTGCGTCTCGCCGAGCCCCTGCTCGGACGCCGCCTGTGGCTCGGTGCGCCCGGGCACGTGCCTGCCCGCGCGGTCTGGGAGAGCTCGATCTCGAGCGCTGCCACCCACGTGGTCGCGCCGCTGCTCAGCACGGGCGTGCTGCTCGGCGCGCTGCTGTGGGGCGCCGGCGCGCTGCTGCTGCCGTGGATCGTCCGCGGTACGCACGTGGCCCTCGACGTGATCGCCGCGGCCGTCTGGTCGGGCGCGCTCTGCGCCGCCGCCCCGGTGCTCGACGCGGGCCTGCGGGCCGGTGTGGCCCACCCCACGCCCCGGGGTGCGGTGTTGGGCGCGGCCCTCGGCGCGCTCGCCGCGATCGGCGCGCGGGCGCTACGCGGTCCGGTGTAGCCGTCTCTCCGGGCCCCGGTGTGCGTAGCATGGCCGTGATGATGGCCATTCGGAGGCCGGCCGCCGGAGTCCCCCCGCGGCCGAGGAGCCCCCGCCGATGAACCTGCTCAAAAGCGTCGAGAACACCATCGCGAGACTCGTCGAGGGCTCGTTCGGCCGGGCGTTCCGCTCGGAGGTCCGCCCGATCGAACTCGCGCACAAGCTCGCGCGCGAGATGGACGCCCACCGGACCGTCTCGGTCTCCCGCGTCTACGCGCCCAGCGAGTACGTGGTCTGGCTCTCCCCGGAGGACCGCGAGCGCTACGAGGGCGTCGAAGCTGAGGTGATTGGCGAGCTCTGCTCGTACCTGCTCGAGCACGCCCGTCGCGAGGACCTGATCCTGGCGGGGCCGGTACGGGTCGCCTTCGACACCGACGAGCGCCTGTCGCTCGGGGAGTTCGGGATCCAGGCGCGGTTGGTCCGCCCCGACGGTCACAGTGGTGCGGACGCGCCCGGCCCCGTCCCGCAGGCGGCGCCGGTCGCCGAGGACGAGCACGGCAAGACGATGATCTACAGCACCTCCGCTCGCGTGCGCGGACCGGTCGAGGAGGCGCACGCACAACGCTCGCCTCGGGCGCTGCTGATTGTGTCCGGCCCGCCCGCCCGCCGCCTGCTGCTGCCGCCCGGCGGCGGCACGATCGGGCGCAGCCGCGACTGCGACGTGGTGCTCGAGGACACCGGCATCTCGCGCCGCCACGCCCAGATCAGGCCGGGCGGCGCCGGCTGGGAGATCGAAGACCTCGGATCCACCAACGGCGTGCTCGTCAACGGCGTCGCCGTGACCGCTCGCCAGCTGCTGCGCTCCGGAGACCGGATCGAGTTCGGCTCCACCGACGCCCGCTTCGAGCTCGCATGAACTCGCTCGACCCGGCATCCGTCGCGCTGAAGTTCGGGTTCCTGATCGTGCTGTACCTGTTCCTGCTGTGGGTCGCCCGCAGCGCGCGCCGCGACCTGCGCGGCGCAGCCCCGCAGGCGGGCGCGCACGCCGAGCTGCCGCCGGATGCGACCGGGATGTACTCGGCCTCGGTGCTCGGACCCGTCGACTACTCGGCGCGCGGGCCGCGGCTCGTCGTCGAGCGCGCGCCGGGCCACGAGCCCGGGATGATCTACGACCTCGACGAAGACCTCGTGCTCGGGCGCGGTGAGAACGCGGCGATCCGGCTCGAGGACCCGTTCGCCTCGGCGCGGCACGCCCGCATCTACGAGCAGGCGGGCAGCGTCGTCGTCGAAGACCTCGGCTCGACGAACGGCACGTACCTGAACGAGGAGCTGCTGGAGACGCCGAGGCCGCTGCACCCCGGCGATCGCGTGCGGATCGGCGACAGCGAATTCGCCTTCGAGGTCGACTAGATGGCCGGGCCCACGATCTAGATGCTCCGCGTCGCCGAACAGTACGCCGGCAGCGACACCGGTCGCCAGCGCCGCGGCAACGAGGACGCGATCATGGTCCGCTCGCCGCTGTTCGTGCTCGCCGACGGCATGGGCGGCGCGCAGGCGGGCGAGGTCGCCTCACATCTCGCCGCGGAGACGTTCCGCAGCGGGCTTCCCGAGAGCGCCGCGCCGGAGGAGGCGCTGGCCCGCCTCGCCCAGCAGGCGAACGCGCGGATCCACGAGCTCTCGCACGCCAACGCCGAGCAGGCGGGAATGGGCACGACGCTGACCGCGGTCTATGTCGGCGAGCTCGAGGTGGCGATCGCGCACGTCGGCGACAGCCGCGCCTACTGCCTGCGCGAGGGCGAGCTGCTGCGCCTCACAGACGACCACTCGCTCGTCGACGAGCTGCTGCGACAGGGCCGCCTCACCCCCGAGGAAGCCGTCGGGCACCCGCAGCGGTCGGTGATCACCCGGGCGCTCGGCATCGAGGGCACGGTCGAGGTCGACACCCGCTCCTTCAAGGGGTCGGCGGGGGACGTCTACCTGCTCTGCAGCGACGGCCTCACGGACATGGTGCCCGAGCAGCGGATCGCCCAGGTGCTGCGCGCAACGCCGCGCCTGCGCGACGCGGGCGAGGCGCTGATCGCCGCCGCCAACGAGGCCGGAGGCCGCGACAACATCACGGTGATCCTGATGCGCCTGGAGGAGGTCGGTGACGGTGCCGGGGTGGAGCAGTCCACGCTGACCGGGATCCCGGCGGTGGCGCGCGCGGGCGGTGGCCCGGCGACCCAGGACGCGCCAGCGGCCGCGGCGGTGGCGGCCCGTGTCCCGCGCGCGCCGGTGCGCGCCGGGCGGGGCCGGCGACGGATCGGCAGCGGGCGGCTCGGGGCGGTCGCGGTCGCGGTCGTCGTGCTCGCGCTGCTCGGCTGCGGCCTGTTCCTGGCGCTGCAGTCCGTGTACTTCATCGGCACCAACCCCCGCGGTCTGGTCACGCTCTACCAGGGCCTGCCCTTCACGCTGCCGGGCAACATCGATCTCTTCAGCAGCCAGTACGTCTCCGGCGTCAGCGCCTCGTCGATGACCCCCCGCCAGCGCCACAGCCTGCTCGACCACTCGCTGCGCTCGGAAGGCAAGGCCGCCTCGCTGATCCGCAGTCTCGAACTGGAACAGCTCGAATGACCCCCGGGGTGCGAGTCAGGTGAACCGCCCGATCGTCCGCCTCTACGGCCTGGTCGTGCTGCTGTTCGCGCTGCTGGTCGCGTTCACCTCGCGGTGGACGATCTTCGAAGCGGCGTCGCTGCGCGAAAACAAGCTCAACGCCCGCACGCTGCTCGAGCAGGAGCGCATCCATCGCGGGGAGATCGTCGCGGCCGACGGCACCGTGCTCGCGCGCAGCCGCGGGACCGGTGAAGGCGTATTCGAACGCACCTATCCGACCGGCAGCCTGTTCGGCAACACCGTCGGCTACTACTTCACGAACCGAGGCAGCACCGGGATCGAGCGCTTTCGCAGCTCGGCTCTGAACGGACAGAGCGATACCGGGCTGCAGGCGATCCTCGACCAGCTGCAGGGTCACAGGCCGACCGGCCAGAAGGTCGTGACGACGCTCGACCCCAAGGCGCAGCGCGTCGCGGTCGAAGCGCTGGGGCAGGCCAAGGGTGCGGTCGTCGCGCTCGATCCGCGCAGCGGCGCCGTCACCGTGATGGCCTCCTCGCCGAGCTACGACCCGAACTCCGTGCGCAGCGCGCCGGGATTCGCCCGTCTGGCCCGCGACAGCTCAGCGCCGCTGATCAACCGCGCGACGCAGTTCGGTTACGCGCCCGGCTCGACCTTCAAGATCGTCACCGCGACCGCGGCGATCGATACCGGCAAGTTCGCCGACTCCTCGACGCTGAGCGGCCGCAACGACATCCCCGTCTCCGGCGTGGCGCTGAAAAACGACGACAACGAGAGCTTCGGCCAGATCACACTGACGGAGGCGCTCGCGAAGTCCGTCAACACCGTCTGGGCTCAGGTCGCCGAGCACGTCGGCAAGCAGACGCTGGGGCGCTACATGGCGCGCTTCGGCTTCGGAGCCAAGCCGCAGCTCGACTACCCCGCAAGCGAAATGTCGGCGAGCGGGGAGGAAGAACACGAACGGATCGTCGCGCCGACCAGCGAACGCGTCGACCTGGGACGGCTCGGTATCGGCCAGGACAAACTGTCGGTGACGCCGCTGCAGATGGCGCAGGTCGCCTCGGCGGTCGCCGACCACGGCACGCTGATGGTCCCCCACCTCACCTCGCGCATCGTCAACTCCGAAGGCCAGACGGTGCTGCGCGTCGCGCCGCGTGTCCAGTCGACGGTGATGAAGCCCTCCACCGCGGCCTCCGTCACGTCGATGATGGAAGCCGTGGTCAACGAAGGCACCGGCACCTCGGCGCAGATCCCGGGCGTCCAGGTGGCAGGCAAGACCGGCACCGCGGAGACTCAGATCGGAGCGGCGATCAACAACGTCTGGTTCATCGCCTTCGCCCCCGCCCAGGACCCGCGCGCCGCGATCGCCGTCACGCTCGCGGGCGTGCCCGGGCAGGGCGCGGCGTTCGCCGCCCCGGTCGCCAAGCGCGTGCTCGAACAGCTGCTCCATGATTGACCCCGACACGATCATCGACGGGCGCTACCGCGTCCTCTCCCGGCTCGGATCCGGCGGGATGGCCGACGTGTACCTCGCGCACGATCAGCTGCTGGGGCGCGAGGTCGCGGTGAAGGTGCTGCACCACCACTTCGCCGAAGATCAGGAGTTCGTCGAGCGCTTCAAGCGCGAGGCCTCGAGTGCAGCGGCGCTCTCGCACCCGAACATCGTCGGCATCTTCGATCGAGGCGAGTGGAACGGCACCTACTACATCGCGATGGAGTACGTGGCCGGGCGCTCGCTGAAGTCGATCGTCCGCGAGAACGGGCCGCTCGACCCGGCGATGGCGATCGACACCGTGATCCAGATCCTGCGAGCGGCGCGCTTCGCCCATCGGCGCGGGGTCATCCACCGCGACCTCAAGCCCCACAACGTGATGCTCGACGAGGACGGTCGCGCTCGCGTCACCGACTTCGGCATCGCCCGCGCCGGTGCCTCGGACATGACGCTGACCGGCTCGATCATGGGCACCGCCCAGTACCTCTCCCCCGAGCAGGCGCAGGGCTACGCGGTCAGCGCCGCGTCGGACATCTACTCGGTCGGCGTGATCCTCTACGAGCTGCTCACCGGCGTCGTCCCCTTCGAGGGCGAGACCGCGGTCGCGATCGCCTTCAAGCAGGTGTCGGCCACGCCGCGGCCGCCGAGCGAGCTCAACCCGGCGCTGCCGCCGGCGCTCGACGCGCTCGTGCTGCGCGCTCTCGCCAAGGACCCGATCGAACGCTACGCCGACGACGACGAGCTGATCGCGGCGCTGCAGGCCGAGCGCGAGCGCCTTCCCGCGCTTCTCGCGGGCGGGGACGGGCACCTCGCAGCGGACCTGCCGACCGCCTACGAGCCGCACACGGGCATCATGCTCGCCGCCCCGCCCGCCGCGGCCTGGCCGGCCCTCGAGGATCATCCCCCGCCGGAGGACGAGCAGCGCAGGCGCCGCAAACGCCGGATCCTGTGGTGGAGCCTCGCCGCGCTGCTGGCCGCGGCGGCGATCGCCGCCGCCGTGCTGCTGCTGCTCGCGCCGGCGTCGAGGGTCACGGTTCCCGAAGTCAGCGGCCAGAGCGAACGCACGGCGGACGCGACGCTGCGCCGCGCCGGGCTGGCCCCGGTGCCGAGGCTGCAGACGAGTCCGACGGTGCCGAGCGGCAGGGTGATCAGCCAGTCCCCGTCCGCCGGCGCGCGGGTCGAAAAGGGCGCCAACGTCGCGATCGTCGTCTCCGGCGGCCCCGCCACCGCGTTCGTGACCGACGTCGAAGGCCTGACCGCCGAGGAGGCGCTCGCGAAGCTCCGCCGGGCAGGGTTCAAAGCGCGGACCAAAAGCGAAGCCAGCTCGACCGTGGGGACGGGGCAGGTGATCGGGACCGAACCCCCGGCGGGCACCGAGAAGCAGTTCGGCAGCACGGTCGTCGTGGTCGTCTCGACCGGTCCGGCCCCCGTGAAGGTGCCGGATGTGAAGGGGCAGCAGCTCTCCGCCGCGGAAGCGACGCTGACGAACGCCGGGCTCGAAGTAGGCACGATCACGAAGCGGACCTCCTCGACCGACACGCCGGGCACCGTGCTCACGCAGTCCCCCGCGACCGGCACCTCGGTGAAGGCCGGTAGCGCGGTCGTTCTCACCGTCGCGGAAGCGTCGAAGGAAGCGACGGTGCCCGACGTCCTCGGCGAGAGCTCGACGCTCGCCTCCAGCGATCTGCGCGCCTCGGGGTTCAGGGTCAAGACGGCGCACGCGCCGGCGACTGAACCGAGCCAGGTCGATCTGGTGCTGCGCCAGTCGCCCTCGCCGGGGACGAAAGCGCCGAAGGGCTCGACCGTGACGATCACGCTCGGGGAATCCGCTCCACAGACGACGAGCACGCCCAACAGCACGACGACGACGACGCCGCCTCCGGCGGGTCCCGGTGGCTGAGCCGGACGCCGGCTCCGCGCCGGGAGCGCCGCTGCGCGTGGCGGTGCTCGCGGGCGGACGTTCCTCCGAGCACGACGTCTCGCTCTCCTCGGCCGCCGCCGTCGGCGCGGGGCTGCGCGCGGCCGGGCACGAGACGAGCGAGGTCGTGGTCGGTCGCGACGGCGTCTGGCGCCGGGACGGCGAGCCGCTGGAGGTGGTCCCTGGCGCGGGTATGCCCGGTGCCGACGTGGTGTTCCCGGCGCTGCACGGGCCCTATGGCGAGGACGGCTCCGTCCAGGGGATGCTCGAGACGCTGGGAGCCCCCTACGTCGGGGCCGGCGTGGCGGCGTCCGCCGTGTGCATGGACAAGGTGCTGTTCAAAGATCTGATGCGGGCCCTCGGCATCCCGCAGGTCCGCTACGCGGGAATCCACGAGCGCCGCTTCTTCGCCGACCGCGGCCGCGAGCTGGCACGCGCCGAGTCGGTCGGCCTGCCGGCTTTCGTCAAGCCCGCCCATCTCGGCTCCTCGGTGGGGATCGCGAAGGTGGCCGGCCGCGAGCAGCTCGAGACGGCCCTCGAGGACGCCTTCGCCCACGATGCGCTGGCGATCGTCGAGGCGGCCGCCGCCGGCATCGAGGTCGAGTGTGGCGTGCTCGAGCTGGCGCCCGGGGAGGCCGGGCCTGCGCTGGCCTCCGAGCCGGGAGAGATCGTCTACCGGGGCGAGTTCTACGACTACGAGGCGAAGTACACGCCCGGGGGCATGGAGCTCGTGATCCCCGCCCGCGTCCCGCCCCGCGCGCGCGAGCGCGTCCGCGCGCTGGCCTTCGAGACGTTCGCCGCGGTCGGCTGCGAGGGCCTGGCGAGGGTCGACTTCTTCGTCGAGGGCGAGCAGGTGCTCGTCAACGAGCTGAACACGATGCCCGGGTTCACGCCGACGAGCGTGTACGCGAAGCTGCTCGAGGCGAGCGGGGTCGCCTACCCGTCGCTCGTGGACGCGCTCTGCCGCCGCGCGCTCGAGCGCCACGAGCGCGAATCGGGCAGGCGCGGCTCCAGGCCGCCCGCCGGGGCTACTTGAAGAGCGTGAGGTCGGCGATCGTGGCCGACTCCATGTGCGGCGGCAGCGTCGTCATCCAAACCAGCCAGAAGCGGTGCGGGCCGCTCACGGCGCTGAGGCGGATCCGTTCTCCGTCGCGCACGTGCGTCGTGCCCCCGACCGGCCCTTTCCAGCCGCGCGAGGCCAGCGAGGCCGGATCGCCGTAGGCCAGCGATTCGTCGATGCGGTCGGCGTAGTAGATCTGCACGGCGAACCCCGGGGTCGGCGTCTGGATCTCCAGGCCGCGCGCGATGACGCCCGGCGAGGCGTCGAGGTAGATCCCGAGGCCGGTGCCGCCCGGCTTGCGCAGGTTTCCTTCGTAGTAGCGCTCTGTGCTCCACGTTGTCGTCGGATCGCTGTCGACGACGTTGCTGATCTGGTCGCGGTTTTCCGGGCCGGTGCCGAACGGGTTGTAGTCGTGGGCGGCGGACTCCCCCAGCTGCACCGCGACGAGCCCGCCGCGCGAGGAGGCCCCCGGCGCCGTGCCGGTGCCGCGATGTGCGTTTTCGCCCGCCAGGAACAGGAACAAGGCGAGGATCGCGACGAGCAGCGCGAGGCTGCCGAGCCAGCGCAAGGGATGGCGAGTGCGCCACGGCAGGCGCCGCCGCGCGCGCCCGCGCAGGCTGCGCAGCACGGTCGTCACCTCGCCGGTCGTCTGGCCGGTCCGTGTGGCCTCGATCGCCAGCACGTTTTCGAGGTCGGAGGTCATCGAGGCCGCGTCCGGATATCGCCGGTTCAGGTCCTTGGCGACCGCGCGGTCGACGACCGAGGCCGTCGCAGCGGAGATCTGCGGGCGGCGGGCCTGCACGTCGGGTACCGCCTCGCGCACGTGCTTCATCGCCACCGCGACCGGCGTCTCGCCGTGGAACGGCACGTCGCCCGTCAGCATCTCGTAGAGCACGATCCCCAACGAGTAGAGATCGGACTGCGGCGTCACCGGCTGTCCTAGCGCCTGCTCGGGCGAGACGTAGTCGGTCGTCCCGAGCACCCGTCCCGCGATCGTCAGCCCCTCCTCGCTGAGCGAGCGGGCGATCCCGAAGTCGGTGATCTTGGCGCCTCCCTCGGGGTCGAGAAGGACGTTTTGGGGCTTGACGTCGCGGTGCACGATCTGCCGTTCGTGCGCAGCGGCGAGTGCGCGCGAGATCTCGATCGCGTAGGCGAGCGCCTGGGGCACCTCGAGCGGCCCGTCGCGGCGGATCAGCGTCTTCAGCGTCTCCCCGTCGACGTACTCGAGCACGATGTAGGGCGTCCCGCCGGCCGTCCCGGCCCCCGGTACGAGGTCCTCCTCGGCGACCGGCTCCTCGCCGGCGTCGATCACCGACACCACGTTCGGGTGGTTGAGCTGGGCGACGGCCCGCGCCTCCCGCCGGAAGCGCTCGAGCTGGTCGGAGTCGGTCGCGATCTCGCGGTGCATCAGCTTGATCGCCACCGGCCGTTCGAGCACGGTGTCGAAGGCCTTGTAGACGGTCGACATGCCGCCCCGGCCGATCACCGCATCGAGCCGGTAGCGTCCGCCGATCAGGGTGCCGACCGCTGCCATCGGCTCCTATTGTGCGCGGTCGTGGCCGCGGAAGCGGCGCGTGTCCGCGCCGCGGGGTGCAGCCGCGGCGAGGCGCGGGTTGCGTACGGCACCCCTCAGCCGGCGGTGTCCCCCGCCGGCTCGCGGCGTTCGCGCCGTCGCCTGGCGATCCAGTAGCAGGCGCCCAGCACGATCAGGGCGAGCACGACGTAGTCGAGATACTCGAAGACGCGGCGCACGGTCCTCCAGTCGGTGCCGAGCGCGTGGCCGGCGACTGCCAGGCCGAGCACCCACGGCACCGCGCCGATCAGCGAGAACACGGTGAACCGCCCGAGCGGCATCTTCGCGATGCCCGCGGGCAGCGACACGAACGCGCGCACCACCGGGATCACGCGGCCGAACAGGACGGCGAGCTCGCCGTGGCGCTGGAACCACCGGTCTGCCCTCTGCACCTGCGCAGGTCCCATGTGGAACCGCGCCCCGTGTCGTTCGAGCAGCTCGAGGCGCCCGCCGCGCCCGACGCCGTAGGCGACCCACGAGCCGACCATCGTGCCGAGGAGCCCGGCGAGGACGATGCCGACCATCGTCAGGTGGTGCTGCGAGGCGCTCTGGCCGGGATCGGCGACCGCGAAGCCCGCGAACAGCATCACCACCTCGGAGGGGATCGGGATGCAGGCGCAGGAGGCCGCCATCAGCGCGAAGATGCCCGGGTAGCCGGCTTCGCGCACGAAGTGCGAGAGATCGTTGACGAGCGATTCCGAGATCGAGGCGAGGACCACGGCGCGCCAACGATAGCGGCAGGTCCTGGCGGGGAGATGAGAATCTGCCTGCGGGAGCCGGCGCTCGTCCCGGAGCCGGCGGCTTCCCCGGGGGCGGGGAGGGGTCCCGTAGTCTGCGTCGCCGATGCGGGTCTGGATCGACCTAACGAACAGCCCCCACGTGCTCGTCATGCGTCCCGTGATCGAGCGCCTGCGGCGCGACGGCCACGAGGTCTCCGTGACCGCGCGCGACTTCGCGCAGACGCTGGAGCTGTGCGAGCGGCTCGGCATCGAGCACACCGCCGTCGGCCGCCACCGCGGCGGCCGTATCGTGGCCAAGGCCGGCGGGCTCGCCTCGCGCACCGCGGAGCTGGTGCGCTGGGCACGTCGCTCGCGCGGCGGCTTCGACCTCGCGCTCGGGCACGGCTCGAACGACGTCACGGTCGCCGCGGCGCTGCTGCGGATCCCGAGCTCGACGATGTTCGACTACGAGTGGGCGACGATCCAGCACAACGTCAACTGCCGTCTCGCGGCGGCGGTGGTGGTGCCGGAGTCGATCCCGCCGGAGCGGCTGCGCCGCTACGGAGCGGCGCGGAAGCTGCGTCGCTTTGCGGGGCTCAAGGAGGAGTACTACCTGGCGGACTTCGAGCCGGACCCGGCCGTGCCGGCGGCGCTCGGGATCGATCCGTCGCGGCCGCTGGTGGTCGTGCGCACGCCGCCGGAGCTCGCCCTCTACCACCGCTTCTCGAGCGACGTCTTCGCCGACGTGCTGGAGCGCCTCGGGTCGGCCGCGGGCGAGGACGGGGTCCAGGTCGTGGTGCTTCCGCGCGTCGCCTCCCAGCGCGAGCAGCTCGCGGCCGTTCCCGGCTTCGTGGTCCCGGAGGGCGCGGTCGACGCGCAGTCGCTGCTCGCCGCAGCCTCGCTCGCGATCTCCGCGGGCGGGACGATGAACCGCGAGGCGGTGGCGCTGGGCACGCCCGTCTACACCACCTTCCAGGGACGGCTCGGCGGCGTCGACGAACGCCTGATCGCCGAAGGCAGGTTGCGCCCGCTGCGGGACGCCGCGGAGCTGGAGATCCCCGCTGCGCCCGCCGTGGGGCGCAGACCGTCGGTGCGGCGCGATCCCGGGGCGCTCGTCGAGCTGCTGCTCTCGCCGCTTCGTCCGGGCACGAGCCGGGCTGCCGCAGCCGAATGACCGTGTAACGGGCCCCGCGGCCCTTACAATCCCGAGAATGCGCCGACGGATCCGCTCGGCGGCCCTCCCGATCCATCGCCACTCGCTGCCCCAGCTCGCAGTGGACGGGGCTCTGGTCGCCCTCGCGTACTATCTCGCCTTCCAGCTCCGCTTCAACAGCGGGCCGCCGAAGCACTACGAAGAGCTGCGCTCGGCCACGTGGTGGTGGGTGCTGGCGGGCAGCCTTCCCGTGCTGGTGCTCGCGGGGGTCTACCAGCGCCGCTGGCGCTACGCCGGGCAGCGCGATTATGAGGCCGTGGTGCGCGCCGTGGTGATGATCGTGCTGCTCACGGTCGCCGCGATCGAGATCTTCAGGCCGACGCACGCCTACCCGCTCGAAGACGGCGGACGCCATCACGCGACCGTCGCCGTGGTCCTGCCGAACGGCGTGATCTTCCTCTACGCGCTGCTCGCCCTCGTGTTCCTGGTCGGCGTCAGGGGGCTGTCCCGCACGGTCTACGAGCGCCGGCCGCTGGCCGCGTTCCGCTCCTCCCGCAAGGGCGATCGCACAGTGGTGATCGCGGGAGCCGGGGAGGGCGGGCGGATGGTGCTGCGCGAGATCCTGCGCAACCGCGAGCTCGGACTCGCCCCGCTCGGCTTCGTCGACGACGACCCCGCCAAGCGCCGCCTGCGCATCGAGGGCGTGCGGGTGCGCGGGAACACCGAAGGCGATCTGCCGCGGGTCCTCGACGACGTCGGGCCCGACGAAGTGATCATCGCGATCCCCTCCGCGCCCGGATCGACACGCGCCCGGATCGTCAAAGAGTGCCGCGCGCGCGGGATACCGGTGCGGACGCTGCCGACGGTCTTCGAGCTGCTGCAGACGCGCGGCGCGCTGGCTCGCCAGGTGCGCGAGGTGCGCGTCGAGGACGTGCTCGGCCGCGAGCCGGTGCACATGGAGCTCGAGCGGGTCGGCTCCTACCTCGCCGGGCAGGTGGTCCTCGTGACGGGCGCCGGCGGCTCGATCGGGTCCGAGCTGTGCCGGCAGATCGCGCGCGTGGAGCCCCACCGCATCGTGCTGCTCGACCACGCCGAGGACAACCTCTTCTCGATCCTCCGCGAGCTGCAGGACGAGCGCCACGTGCCGGAGTCGATGCTGGCCGCGGTCCTGGCCGACTGCAAGGAAGAGGAGCGCATGAGGGAGGTGTTCGCCGAGCACCGGCCGACGGTCGTGTTCCACGCCGCCGCCTACAAGCACGTCGGCCTGATGGAGGCGAACCCGGTCGAGGCGGTCCGCAACAACGCGATCGCCACCCAGGTGGTCGCCCACGTGGCGGGAGGCAGCGGCGTCGGGCGCTTCGTGCTCGTCTCGACCGACAAGGCGGTCGCTCCCGCGACCGTGATGGGCGCATCCAAGGCTCTCGCCGAGTTCGCCCTGGAGGCTGCGGCCGCGCGCTTCCAGCTCACCCGCTACGCGGCGGTGCGCTTCGGCAACGTGCTCGGGTCCTCGGGCAGCGTGGTGCCGATCTTCCGCCGCCAGATCGAGCGCGGCGGCCCGGTCACCGTGACCGACGATCGCATGACGAGGTACTTCATGACGATCCCGGAGGCGGTACAGCTGATCATCCGCTCGGGCTCGCTCGCCGCCGCGCGCGCCACGGCACCCGACGCGGCGCGGCCGCGGATCTCCGAGAGCCCTGCCGGCGCCGACGTGTACGTGCTGGACATGGGCGAGCCCGTCCGCATCATCGAGCTCGCGCGGGCGATGATCGAGCTCTCCGGGCTGGACCCCGAGCGCGACATCGACATCGAGATCGTCGGCTCGCGACCCGGCGAGAAGCTCCACGAGCAGCTCTTCAACAGCTACGAGCGCGCCTGCTCGACGGAGGCCGAGAAGATCCTGCGCGCCGAGCGCCAGCCGCTCGGGCTGCAGGCCGTCGAGTCGATGTTCGCGGAGATCCGCCTGCTGGTGCTCGAGGGCGACACCGCCGGGCTCGCGGCGCGCGTCACCGAGCTCTCGCGCGAGCTGCGCGGCGAGAGCGGACCGGTGCCGCCGGCTGTTTCGGCGCCCAACACGGAGGCCGCAGGCCCCGGTGGGGCCGCGACGACGCCCGCCGCACAGCGCGGTGCGCCTGAGCCCCTCGTACACTCCCCGGATTCATGAGCGTTTCGCTGCTCGCGTTCTCGGTCTCGAGCACCTTCACGAAGATCGGAGCGGTCGCGGCCTTCGCTGCGCTGCTCGGGATCGCGGTGCTCTCGTTGCTCGTCTTCTCGCAGGCGCGGGAGATCAAACGCCTCCGTGACTGGGCCGGCAGGGCGCCGGAGCGCGCCGCCGACACGGAGCAGCGCGTCTCCGCGGCCGCCGCCGCGCGGATGCAGCAGGGGGCTGCGACGCCCTCGGTGCGCGCCGTGCCGCGTGGCCAGCCGATCCAGGCGCGCGCCGCGGCACCGCTCGCCGCCGGGCAGGCCGCGGGCGCCCCCGCCCACGCGCCGCCCCTGCCCGCGCCGGCCGGCGGCGCCGCGGCTCCCGCGACCGCCGCGGCTGCGGCCTCGCAGGCCCCCGGCGCCGTACCGCCGCCGCCGCCGCATGCCGCGCCGCCTTCCTCTCCGGCTCCTGCCGTGTCGGCGAATCCCCCGGCCGCGTCGCCGAATGCCGCGCCGGGCATTGCGGCGACGCCGGGCAAGCCGGTCGTCCCCGTGCCGGGCACCGCGGCGACGCCGGGCAAGCCGACCGTCCCCGCGCCGGGCACGGCGGGGGCTCCCCCGCCCCCCGGGACTCCGTCTTCCCCCACGGCTCCGTCTTCCCCCGGCGCGCCCACCCCTGGGACTCCGTCCTCCCCCGCGGCGCCCACCCCCGGGGCTCCGTCGAACCCCGGCACATCCGGCCCCGGGGCTCCGTCGTCCCCCGGGGCGCCCGCGCCTTCGCCCGCGCAGGGCCCGCAGTCGATCCCGTGGCAGCAGCCCGCCCCGCCCCGCCCCGCCCCGCCGCAGCCGCTGGGTGCCCCGGCCTCGGCGGCGGCCAGCCGGCGTCCGCAGACGCCGGGCGAGCAGAACGGCGCTCCGCCCGCGCCCGCGCCCGCGCCCGCGGCGGCGCCCGCGCCCGCCACCGCTGCCGCTGCCGGCGTCTCGCGGGCCGCGGCGGCCCCTGCTGCGGCGGCGGCTACGGAGTCACCGGTTGCCGCTCCGCCGCGCTCGCCCGTCCCTCCCCAGCAGCAGGCGCCGCCGGTCGCGCGGCCGCCGCTTCCGCCGGCCCCCGCCGCGCCGCGCCGCGCCGCTGCGCCCGCCGAGGCGGCCGGCGCCGCTGCGACCGCCTCTCGAGCGCCCGGCGGGTCCGCCCGGTCCGCCCGCGCGGCCGAGGGCGCGCCGCGCGGCGGGCGCGCCGGCGACGGAGAGAAGAGAACCGGTCTCGGCCGGATCGCGCTGCTGGTGGTCGTGGTCGCGGTCGTCGCCGCGCTCGCGGTGGCGTTCGCAACCAAAGGCGGCGGCTCGAGCAAGGGAGCTCGCACGAGCGCGGGCGCCGGCTCCACGACGACCACTGCGGCGAGCCGCGTCAAGCATCACCCGCACTCCTCAAAAGCGCCGGCTCACCTCCCGAAAGCCGCGGCGCCGTCGGAAACGAGCGTCCTGGTGCTCAACGGCACGCAGACCACCGGGCTCGCCAGGCGCGTCTCGACCGAACTGCAGCAGATCGGCTACTCCCAGGCCGCGGCGCACTATGGGACCCCCCCGGGGGCGAACGAAGTCACGGTCGTCGAGTACGCCGCGGGGCACCAGGCCGACGCGGAGAAGCTGGCCCACTCGATCTCGGTGAGCCACGTCGAGCCGATCGAACAGGACGTCGCCGCCCTCGCCGGATCGGCCAGCGTCGTGGTCGTGGTGGGCGCCGACAAGGCCACCGCGACGCCATAGCCGGCTTTCTCGACATCCCGGATCGGTCGGTCAAGCCGCGCGAGCGGGGCATCACGCACGTGATCGACCGCGGCCTGTCGGTCGCGGAGGTTGACGGGCTGCTGGAGGTGGCCGGGCCGAGCGTCGACATCGTCAAGCTCGGCTGGGGCACGGCGCTCGTCGCGGCGAACCTGCGCGAGAAGCTCGCGCGCTACGCCGAGCGCGACATCCCCGTCGTGCTCGGGGGCACGCTCACCGAGATCGCGATCCGCCAGGGCCGGGTGGAGGGCCTCGTCTCCTGGCTGCGCGAGCTGGGGCTGGGCCACATCGAGATCTCCGACGGCACGATCGAGCTCGATCCGCGTGTCAAGCACGAGCTGATCGAGAGCCTCTCGCAGGAGTTCACCGTCTTCTCCGAGGTCGGCAGCAAGGACGTCGAGACGATCATGCCGCCCTACGTGTGGGTCGAGCAGATCGAAGCGGATCTCGAGGCCGGCGCCTGGAAGGTGATCGCGGAGGCGCGCGAGTCGGGGACCGCGGGCATCTACCGCGCCAACGGCGAACCCCGCACCGGACTGATCACCGAGATCGCCCACTCGATCGACCCCCAGCGGCTGATCTTCGATGCACCCCGCCAGGCACAGCAGGTGTGGCTGCTCAAGCACTTCGGCACGGAGTGCAACCTCGGCAACATCGCCCCCTCCGACGTGCTCTCGCTGGAGACGCTGCGGCTCGGGCTGCGCTCCGACACGGTCGAGCGCTTCGCGCTGGGCGGGGAGGGTTGAGCGCGGCGGCTGCCGGCGCCGCGGGGGAGCCCGGTGCGCCCGCGCGCGGCGGGCGCGAGCCGCTCGCGCGGCTCGTCTTCGCAGGACTGGTGCTCGCCTGCTTCTTGGCGTTCTTCCTCACGCAGCGGCTGAAGCACACGCCGACCGCCGTGCAGGACTTCAAGCTGACGCCGTACTTCTCACCGACGCCGGCCGGGCACCACAAACAAGAGCTGATCTCCTTCAAGCTCTCCCACGCCGAACGCGTGACGGTCGAGGTGATCGACGCGCGCGGCGACGTCGTAGCGACGCTGCTGCGCCGCTACGCGATCCCCCGTTACAAATCCTTCTCGCTGCGCTGGAACGGGCGGCGCGGCACCGCCCGCGGCTACCGCACCGCCAGCACCGCGAGCGGCAGGAGCTACGTGGTCCCGCTGAACGGCGGCAGGCCCGCGCCGGGCGGCGAATACCGCGTGCGCCTGGCGTTGAGCCGCCAGCGCAACCCGATCCTCTCCCCGCACAGCTTCACGCTGGTGGCGAGATGAGGGCCCGCGGGTGAGCTCGCTCCCCGCGACGACCCTGCCGTCGGCGGGAACGATCGCCGCGCTGCTCGCCGCCTGCGCGATCGCGGTCGCGCTGCTCGTGGTGCTGATGCGCCGGCGCCCCGACAGCTTCCCCCTGCTGACCGTGCTGGCGCTGCCGTTCCGCGTGCCGATCTCCGCCTCGGGCCGCACTGTCAACCTGCTGATTCCGCTGTACGTGGTGATTGCCGCGGCCGCGATCGCGCTGTTGGCGCCGCGGATGCTGGCCCGCGGCGCCGCCGTCGCGCAGACGCCGCGCGGAGGAAGGGCGACCGAGCAGGCGGTTCGCTGGATGCAGTGGCTGCTGCTCGGCGCCGTCGCGCTCTACATCGTGCAGATCGCCTACTCGCCGGACCGCGCCAAGGCGGCCGAGAACGTCGTGTTCTTCTACCTGCCCTTCGGCCTGCTGTTCGTGATGCTGCGCGACGTGCGCTGGACGCGCGAGCTGCTCGTCAGGTGCCTGGCGCTGCTCGCCGCGATCGCCGTCGTGCTCGCCGGCGTCGGCTTCGTCGAGTACTCCCGCAAGAGCCTTTTTCTGAACCCGAAGCTCGTCGCGGCGAACGACTACGACAACTTCTTCCGGGTCAACTCCCTGTTCTTCGACCCGAGCATCTACGGACGATTCTTGATGCTGGTGATGCTGTGCGTGATGACAGGGGTGCTGTGGGGCGGCCGGCGCGAGGCGAAGATCGGCGCGGCGGTGCTCGTGTGGCTGCTGGCCGGGCTCGTCACGAGCTTCTCGCAGTCGAGCATCGCGGCGCTCGTGCTCGGCCTGGCGGTGCTGGCCGGATGGTGCTGGGGCTGGCGACGCGCGGCGCTCGCCCTGGCAGGGGTGGTCGTGGTCGCGGTGGCGATCGTCGAGCTGGCGCCGGCGAGCTGGCATCTCGGCCTGAAGGGCAAGAGCGGCTCCGCGAACAACGCCACCACGGGGCGCGCGAGCCTGATCGAAGAGGGTGTCGAACTGTTCGCCCAGCGGCCGATCCAGGGGTACGGGTCCGGCTCGTTCGAAACCGAGTACAAGCGCCACGCCGCTTCCGGCCAGGCGAACACCCAGGACGCCACGTCGGCCTCGCACACGATCCCGGTGACGATCGCCGCCGAGCAGGGCCTGCTCGGGCTCGCGGTGTACGTGGCGCTGCTCATCGCCGCCTTCCTGGTGCTGTTCGAAGGTGCCGGCCGCTCGCCGCCGCGGATCGCCGTGGCCGCGTGCTTCGCTGCCCTGGTGCTGCACACCTGGACCTACGCGGACTTCCTCGAGGACCCCTTCACCTGGGCTCTGCTGGCGCTCGGCGTGGCGCTGGCCCGTGCCGGCTCGCAGCCCTCGCGGCGGCCGGCCGGAGAGCGCGACGCGGCCGCGCCGCCGCCGCCGGAGATCCCGCAGGCACCGGCGCCGAGCTAGATGCTCGGCTACCTCAAGCGCCTGGTGACGACAGGCGCGGCCTACCAGTTCGGGGACATCGTCGCGAAGGGGCTCGCGCTCGTCACGCTGCCCCTCTACACCCACCACCTGAGCACCGAGGCCTACGGCGCGGCCGAATCCCTGCTGACCGCGGTCATCCTCCTCAGCATCTTCCTGCGCGTCGGCGTCGGCGAGTCCTTCATCCGCTTCTACTTCGACGACGACGACGAGCAGCGGCGCGCCCGCATCGCGCGTACGGCGACCGCCACCGTCGCTTGGACGACGACGATCGCGGCGATCCCCGCCGTGATCTTCTCGGGGGAGCTCTCGGAACTGCTGCTGTCCTTCCGCGACCCGCTGCTGCTCGACGCGGCGGTGCTCGGCCTGTGGGCCTTCACCAACCTGGAGATGGCCTACGCGCAGTTGCGCGTCGACGAACGGGCGCGCGCCTACATCTACGCCTCCGGTGCCAACGTCGCGCTGACCGTGACCTTCACCGTGCTGCTCGTCGTCTTCGCCGGCCAGGGCGCCCGCGGACTGCTGCTCGGCAACTTCGGCGCCTCGGCGCTGGTCGTGCTCGCCCTCTGGTGGACGCTGCGCGGGCGGGTCTCGCTGCGCGTCCACGGCGCGGATCTGCGCGCGATGCTCGCGTTCGGGCTGCCGACGGTGCCGGCCGATGCCAGCGTCTACGCGCTGCAGGTCGTCGACCGCTTCTACCTGTTCCGGGTCTTCTCGCGCGGAGCCGCGGGCGAGTACTCGGTCGCGATCAAGCTCGCGACCGTGGTGTTCGTGGCGGTACGGGGCTTCCAGTACGCGTGGCCGCCGCTGGCCTACTCGATCGAGGACGACGAGCAGGCCGCGCGCCTGTACTCGCTCGTCACCACCTACTACGCCCTGGCGACCGGAGCGGTCGTCTGCGGCGTCGCGCTGCTCGGCCGCTGGATGGTGCGGCTGCTGGCGGCGCCCAGCTTCTTCGGCGCGCACCGCGCACTGCCGTGGCTGGCGCTCGGCTGGGCGCTCTACGGCCTCTACCTGGTGTTCCTCGCGATCGCGGGGAGGGCCCGCGTGACGAGCAGGAACCTGCCGGCCGCCGCGGCCGGCCTGGCTGTGAACGTCATGCTGCTGCTCGTGCTCGTGCCGGCGAGCGGCGCCGGGCTCGGCGTCGCCGGCGCCGGGATCGCGCTGTGCGGCGCGTACGTCGCGATGCTGGTCGTGATGTACGCCCTGACGCGCGGCCTGTTCAGGGTCGGCTTCGAATGGGGACGGCTCGGGAAGCTCGCGGCGATCCTCGCCGGCGTCGCGGTCTCCGGCGAGCTGCTCCTGCCCGATCGCGGTCTCGCCGGCTTCTTGGCGCGCGCCGCCTGGCTGGCGCTGGTCCCCGTCGCCCTGCTCGCGACGCGCTTCTTCCACCCGCACGAGCGCGAGCAGGCGCTGCGCCTGCTCGCCGACGGGCGCCGGCGCGCGAGGGCGTTCCGCTCGCGCCACGGCGAGGTAGAGGCCTACGCCGAGGACCCGCTGCGCGACCTCTAGACGGGCGCGGGGCTGCGCAGCGGGCAGCTCAGCCCGCGTTGTGTTCGCGGTTGTAGCGCTCAGCGGCCTCGCGCAGCCCCTCGCCGCGTCCCGGCCGCAACGTCGCGGTCACGTGGCGCCACTGGCGTCGCGGGTCGCGGGAGTGGCCGGGACCCGGCGCCAGCAGCGCGGCGAGCGCCCGCAGCGAGTAGCTCCACGCCGTCAGCCACCGCACCGCGCGCGCGGCGGCGGGCGAGTGGTGCTTTCGCATGTAGAGGTCGCGGTTGCGCGACAGCTCGACGATCCGCCGCTCGGGTACGCCGCCGGTGGCCAGCTGCTCGTGATGGATCGCCCGCGCCGCCGGCACGAACAGGCTGCTCCAGCCGGCGCGGCGCAGCCGCCAGGCGAAGTCGACCTCGTCCGAGTAGACGAAGAAGTCGGGGTCGAGCCAGCCGACGGCGGCCGCCGCCTCGCGGCGGACGAGCAGCGCCGAGGACTGGCACCAGTCGACCTCTCGCGTCTTCGAGCCGCGGCTCTGCACCGTGTAGAGGCGGTGCAGGAAAAGCGCCCCCGCGAGCGCCGTCGCGGGAGACGGGAACCGCCAGGCGCAGTGTTGCGGGGTCCGATCCGGCCGCAGCAGCTGTGCCCCCGCGAGCGCCGCCCGCGGATCCTCGCGCAGGGCCTGCCAGAGCGCCCGCGTCGCGCCCGGCAGCAGCTCGGAGTCCTCGTTGAGCAGCAGCGCGAACCGGCCCCGTGCCGTGCGCAGCAGCTCGCTGTCGTTCTCGGCCTTGCCGCGTCGGGCGCGCAGCGCGATCGTGCGGTCGACCCCGGCGTGTGCCTCGGCCGCCTCGGCCGAGCCGTCCCCCGAGGCGTTGTCGAGCACCAGCACCTCGCTCGCGAAGGGCAGGGCAGCCCGCTCGCGCGCGATCGCGTCGAGGCCGCGCAGCAGCAGCTCGCGCTGCGCGGTGTTCACGACGCAGAAGCTGATCTCGATCTCGCCGTCGCCCGCGTCGCCGTCGCCCATGCACGGGATTCTCGCCTGCGCGCCTATTGTCCGTCGGCGTGCGCGTGCACATCGTCGATCCCTCGGCCTTCACGCCCCCCTACGATCATGCGCTGTCCGCCGCGCTCGCGGCGGCCGGCGCCGATGTCGAGCTGTTCACCAGCCGCTTCGCATACGGGCCGGTGATGCCCGCCGCCGGCTACCGGCGCGAGGAGCTGTTCTACCCGCTCGCCGCGCGCATCGGCGACGCTCGCGCGAGACGGCTCGCGAAGCTCGCCGAGCACGTGCCCGACATGCTCCGCTACCGCCGACGCGCGCGGTCCGCGGACGTCGTGCACTTCCAGTGGCTGACGGTGCAGCACCTCGACGGCCTGCTGCTGCCGCGTCCGCGCCGCGCCGCGCCCGCCCGGCCGCTCGTGCTGACCGCGCACGACATCCTCCCCCGCGAGGCCCGGCCCGGGCAGCGCCAGGCCCAGCGGCGCCTGTACGCGCACTTCGACGCGGTCGTGGTGCACTCCGAGCACGGCCGTCGGCGGCTCGTGGAGGAGCTCGGCGTCGAGGGGGAGCGCGTCCACGTGATCCCCCACGGCGTGCTCGCGCATCTCGCCGAGCAGCCGGCCGTGGAGGGCACGACCGCCCGGGCGCCATTCGAGACCGAGCTGCCGGTGGTGCTCTGCTTCGGGCTGATGCGGCCCTACAAGGGCATCGACGTGCTGCTCGAGGCGTGGCGGGGGATCGAGGGTGGCGAGCTGTGGATCGCCGGGATGCCGCGCATGGACATCGCGCCGCTGCGCGCCGCGGCGCCGCCGGGCGTGCGGTTCGTGCCGCGCTTCATCCGCGACGCGGAGCTGCCGGCTTTCTTCCGTGCGGCCAGCCTCGTCGTGCTGCCCTACCGCGAGGCCGACCAGTCCGGCGTGCTGTTCACCGCCCTGGCGTTCGGCAAGCCGCTGCTGCTGAGCGACGTCGGCGGCTTCCCGGAGCTCGCGCGGACGGGCGCCGCGCGGATCGTGCCCGCCGGGGACGCGGGCGCTCTGCACGAGGCCCTGACGGATCTGCTCGCCGATCCCGAGGGGCTTGCGGCGATGGCCGAGCGCGCCGCTTCGGCCGGCACCGGCAGGTACTCCTGGGCGCGCGTCGCCGAGCAGACCCTCGCCCTCTACCGCTCCCTCGGGCCGGGGTAGGTCGGACCAGAGGTCCCGGCGAGGACGTGACTGCTACTCCGTCCAGAAGTCGTGGAGCAGCTCGCCGTCGGCCTCGTGGCGCGGCCCGAACACCAGCAGCGTCAGGCCCTGCTCTCCCGCTTCGAACGCCCGTGCCACCGGCGGCGCGACACGGATCGCATCGTGGCGGGAGATCTCGCGCACCTCGTCCTCGAGCCGTATGCGCCCGCCGCCGTCGAGCACGACGTAGACCTCCTCGGCGTTCTCGTGCCGGTGCCCGAAGGCCTGGCGCTTGCCGGGTCTGAGCACGTGGTAGGCAAGACCGACCGTCTCGCAGCCGAGCTCCTCGCGCGGGAAGTGAGCCTCGCCCAGCTCCCCGAGGCCGAACTCCGCCGCGCTGTCCTTCGTCTCATCCAGGTTCGTGATCGTGTAGCTCATGGCGTCGACTCTATTACCCGCGGCCCAGCGGCGAGAATGCTCCGATGGTGAGCGCTCTCGCTGTGATCTTCTGGCTGTGCGCGGGGTCGATCGTGTGGACCCAGGCCGGCTACGCCGCGGCGCTCGCGGCGCTCGCCCGCCTGCGCGGGCGCGCCCCGGAGCCCTCGCCCGAGCCGGGATCCGTGCCGCCGTCGCTGTCGCTGATCGTCGCGGCGCACGACGAGGAGGCGGTGATCGAGGCGAAGGTCCGGAACGCGCTCGGGCTCGACTACCCGCGCGAGCTGCTCGAGGTGATCGTCGCCTGCGACGGCTGCGGCGACCGCACCGCGGAGCGTGCCCGCGCTGCCGGCGCGGACCTCGTACTCGAGCTGCCGCGGGGAGGGAAGATCCGCGCCCAGGACGCCGCGGTCGAGCGTGCCCGGGGCGAGCTCGTGGCGTTCTCGGACGCCAACTCCTCGTGGCAGCCCGACGCGGCGCGGAAGCTCGCCGAGGCGTTCGCGGACCCGCGCGTCGGCTACGCGTGCGGGGCGGTGTCCTTCGTGCAGGCGGCGGCCGGCCGCCAGGGCGGCAACCAGGACGGGGTGTACTGGCGATACGAGCTGGCCGTGCGGGGTCTCGAGTCGCGCCTGTCGTCGATCACGGCCGGCAACGGCGCGATCTACGCGACGCGCCGCGACGCCTACATCGTCGTCGACCCGATCATGGGACACGATCTGTCGCTGCCCTTCAACATGGTCAAGCGCGGCCTGCGGGCCGTGTACGTGCCGGCAGCCAGGGCGAGCGAGAAGATGGTGCCGACGATCGAGGGGGAGTTCGCCCGCAAGCGGCGGATGATGAGCCACACGTGGCCGATCCTGCTGCGCGGCGGCATCCTCTCGCCGCGCGGCTACCCGCCCGGCTACGCGGCGATGATCTTCTCGCACCGGCTGCTGCGCTACTCGACGCCGTTCCTGCACGCGCTCGCGCTCGCGGCGAACGTGGCCCTGGTCGCGCTCGCCTCCGGCGCCGCGCAGGAGCTGTATGTCGCGACGCTGGCCGTGCAGCTGCTGGTTCTCGCCGCGGCGGCGCTGGCCCGGGTCCTGCCGCTGCGGGTGCTGCTGATAGCGCGCTACTACGTCCTCACGACCGCATCGCCCGCCGCGGGCCTGTGGGACTGGCTGCGCCATGGCACCGAGGCCTCCTGGCAGGTCGCCGAGGGCACCCGCTAGCAGTCTGCGGCCTGAGAGAATCCCGGCCGTGCTCAGGCGCGCGACCGACATAGCCGTCTCGGCGACGGCGCTCCTGCTCGCCTCGCCGCTGCTCGCGCTCGCGGCGCTCGCGATCAAGCTCGACAGCCGCGGGCCGGTTCTCTACCGCCAGCGCCGGGCCGGCCGCGGCGGCGAGCCCTTCGACGTGCTGAAACTGCGCACGATGATCGCCGGCGCCGAGCACGTCGGCGCCGGCCTGGCGATCGACGCCGGAGACGCGCGGGTTACGCGCGTCGGAGCGCTGCTGCGGCGCATGTCGATCGACGAGCTGCCGAACCTCGTCAACGTGCTCCGCGGCGAGATGTCGCTGATCGGGCCGCGGCCGACGCTGCCCGTCCAGGTCGAGCAGTACACCGAGCGCCAGCGCGGCCGGCTCGCCGTCAAGCCCGGCATCACCGGCTGGGCGCAGGTCAACGGCCGCGCCTCGCTGCCGTGGTCGGAGCGGATCGAGCTCGACCTCTACTACATCGAGCACCGCTCGCTGGCGCTCGACGCGCGGATCCTGGCTCGCACGCTGGGGATGGTGCTCGGCGGCCACGGCCTCTACAAGGGCCCCGCCGGCGGCTGGGAGGGCGAGCTGTGAGCGCCGGTGCGGGACAGGCGGCGCCGGCGATCCTGCTCACGGCGGCGGGCAAGCGCTACGACATCGTCTCCTGCTTCCAGCGGCTGACCAGGACGATCGTCGCCGACGCCTCGCCGCTGGCGCCCGCGCAGTACGCCGCCGGCGTGCGCGCGACCGTGCCGCGGATGGACGACCCGGCCTACGTACCGGCGCTCGCCGAGCTCTGCGAGCGGCACAGCGTCGGCGCCGTGCTGCCGCTCACCGACCTCGACATCGAGATCCTCGCCAGGGCCAGGGAGGACGGCGTGCTGCCGGCGCTGGTGCCGCCGGCAGCGGTCGCCGCGGCCTGTTACGACAAGTACGAGACGCACCGGCTGCTCGGCGCGCTCGGCCTGCCCTCGCCGCCGACGGTGCTGCCGGAGGACGACCTCGGGGCGATCGGCTACCCAGTGATGGTCAAGCCGCGCCGCGGCTCGGGAGCACGCTCGATCCACCTCGCGCGCGACGAGCGCGAGGCCCGCTTCTTCGTCGACTACGTGCAGGAGCCGGTGATGGTGCAGCGGGCGATGCGGGGACCCGAGATCTCGATCGACTGCCTCGGCGACACCGAGGGCCGCTGCCTGAACGCGATCCCGCGCTCGATGCTCGAGTCCCGGGGCGGCGAGTCGATCAAGGGCACGGTGCTCGAGGACCCGGAGATGGTCGGGCTGGGCAGGCTCGTGGTCGAGGCCCTCGGCGTGCGCGGCCCGGCGACGATCCAGGTGTTCCGCGACCCCGACGCGGGCCTCGGCATCACCGACGTGAACACCCGCTTCGGCGGGGCGTTCCCGGCGCCGATATACGCGGCGCTGCCGGGACGCAGCTACCCGGAGCTGATCGTGGCGATGGCGGCGGGACTGCGAGTCGAGCCGCACGTCGGCGAGTTCAGGGCCGGCTCCACCTTCACGCGCTACTACTGGCAGCTCGAGCTCGACGAGCTGATGAACCCGACCGGCCGCGAGATCGTGCCGGGCGGGCCGCCTAAGCCGCGCTGACGCGGACTGCGCGCAGGCGCGCGGCCGGTGCGGGCGCCGAGGCACGCGGTCCGCCGCGCAGCCCATTCGCCGCGGACATCCGCAGGCCGATCCCAACCGGTGGGGTCGCGCCAGCGCTGCGACTAGACTTCGTGTTCGTGGCGACGCAGCTCCTCGACTCAGCGCCGGCCGCCGAGGCGTCACCCGCGGCCCAGCCCGGCGCGGCTCCCGGCCCGGTGCCCGCACCGCCGCAGGCCGAGCCCGTCGCGGCGCGCTGCGGGAAGTGCGGCGCGCCACTCGCGCCCGGGCAGGACTGGTGCCTGCAGTGCGGAGCAGGCGCCCCCGGCAGCGTCTCCGGCCACGGCTGGCGGGTGCCTGCAGTCGCGGTGGCGCTGGCGGTGCTGCTGGTGCTCGGCGCTGCCGCGGCAGGCTGGGCCGCGCTGAGCAAGAAGGCGCGCCACGCGCCCGTCGTGACCGCGACCGTCGCCCAGGCGCCGACGCCTGCGACTCCCGCGCCGGCCACGACCACGCCCGCGCCGCCGGTTGTCGGCACCCCCGCCGCAGCGCCGAAGATCCCCCTGAAAGCCGCCACGCCGGCACCCGCGGTGAGCATCCCCGCCTCGCCGTCGACCACGCCGACGCCGACGCCGACGCCGAAGACGAACACCGGCAAGAGCACCACGCCGAGCACGGGCGGTGCCGGCGCGCAGC
The DNA here is from genome assembly GCA_963703205.1 of uncultured Solirubrobacteraceae bacterium. GTDB lineage: Bacteria > Actinomycetota > Thermoleophilia > Solirubrobacterales > Solirubrobacteraceae > Palsa-744. The sequence goes on along the minus strand of OY969799.1, from coordinate 2,881,796 downwards.
CGGTGGAAGAACCGCAGAGCGAAGCGCTGCTGCTCGACACCGACGCCGCCTCCACCTACAACCCCTACAACTACCCGGCCGAATGGTTCGGCGACCCCAGCCTCACGATCGACGGCGACACGACAACGGGCTGGACCGCCGAGGTCAACCCGGCGACCGCGCCGAAGATGGCCGCCGGCCTGCAGATCGATCTCAAGTCCAAGCAGCGGCTCGCTGTGCTCGAGCTCGTGACGAGCACGCCCGGGCTGACCGTGCAGGTCTACGGGACCCAGGCGAAGACCCCGCCGGCCTCGATCACGGACCCGGCGTGGGTTGCGCTGAGCCGCTCGACCGTGGTCGCCAAGCACCGCGCGCGCATCAACCTGCGCAACCGCAAGAAGGCCTACAGGTTCGTGACGCTGTGGATCAGCAAGGCCCCGGAATCGGCTCTCGGCACGCCCACTGCACCGGGCAAGGTCGCGATCGACGAAGTCGAACTGCTGCCGCCGCGCTGAGCGCCGGCCCCGCCGAGGCCTAGCGTCCCGCCGAGGCCTAGCGTCGCCGAGGCCTAGCGTCGCCGAGGCCTAGCGTCCCGCCGAGGCCTAGCGTCGCGCCGTCTGCCGCCGCGCCGGCGCTTTGCGGCCCCGCCCCGCGCCTCGGGAGCGTGACCCGCGGGCCCCGCTCCAGACCTCGTCGAGGAACCCGGCGATCTCGTTCGTCAGACGCTCCGGCCGCAGCCGCAGCTCGACGAACGACTCGGCTTCGATCAGCCGCGCGTTCGGCATCTCCCGCGCCAGCATCCCGGCGTCCGAGAACGGGTGCACGGGGTCGCGGCCGTGGCCGAGGATCAGGCTCGGCACGGTGAAGGTGCAGCGCTCGTCTCGCGGCGGCGCGATGCGGCCGAAGAACAGCCCCTGCATCAGCGCCCCGCCGGGGCCGGGTTCCTGGCGGACGAGGTCGAGCACGACGTTTCCGTAGTGCGGCAGCAGGCGACGCGGCACAGCGCGCGCCGCGCGGGCAAGGGCCTTCATCACCGGCTCGCCGAACGTCAGCGCCACGAGCAGCGGCGTGAACGCGAGCGCGCTCGCGAGCAGGCCGTTGTCGAGCACCGGCATCTCGATCACCAGGCCGCGCAGCCGCTCCGGGCTCTGAGCCGCGACCTCGAGCGCGGCGTTGGCGCCCAGCGAGGTGCCCATCACGACGGCTTCCTCGATCCCGAGGTGGTCCATCAGCGCCACGACCTCACGGCCGTAGGTGCCCATCGAGTAGCGCCACATGTCCCGTGGGCGGTCCGAGCGGCCGTGGCCGAGCAGGTCGAGCGTGATCGCGCGGTTGCCGCGCGCCGCGAGGTCTTCGGCCAGCGGGCGGTCCATCTCCTGCGAGAGCAGCAGGCCGTGGAGCAGGATCACGGGCCGGTCCTGCGCGGGGCCGCTGCGCGCCGTACGGCCGCGCGTGCCCGTCGCCGTCACGGCTGCCGGCCCGCCCCCGAACTCGGTATATGCGAGCCGCTTTCCATCGACCTTGAAGTACGGCATAGCGCGCCAGACTACTACCGCGATGCCCGGGGGCCCGGCACGCGACCCGTCACGCCGATGCGCCGAGCGCTAGCGTTGCGGGGGTCCGCAGCTTTCTTCGAGGAGGAGGGAAACCCGATGGCAAAGCAGCCCCGCATCCTCGCCGGGCAGGTCGCAGCGATCACCGGCGGAGGGCGCGGAATCGGACGTGCCACCGCGCAGGCCCTCACACGCCAGGGAATGAAGGTCGCGATCGGCGACCTCGATGAGCGGGCCGCCCGCCAGGCCGCGGAGGAGCTCGGCCGGACCGCGATCGCGCTGCCGCTCGACGTCACCGAACGGGACTCCTTCGCGACGTTCCTCGACTCGGCGGCGGAGCGGCTCGGCCCGCTCGACGTGCTCGTGAACAACGCCGGGATCATGCAGGTCGGGCGCTTCATCGACGAGGACGACCTGACGGCGCGGCGCATGATCGACATCAACCTGCACGGCGTGATCCTCGGCTGCAAGCTCGCGCTCGAACGGATGATCCCGCGGGACAGCGGCCACATCGTCAACATCTCCTCGCAGGCCGGCAAGTTCGGGGCGCCCGGCGGAGCCACGTACTCCGCGACCAAGCACGCGGTCGTCGGGCTGACGGAGGCGATCCGCGGCGAGCTGCGCCTGATGGGCGCCCACATCGACGTCAGCTACGTGATGCCCTTCGTCGTCAACACCGAACTCGGCTCCGGGCTCGGCGAGGCACGGGGGATGACCAGCCTCGAGCCCTCCGAAGTCGCCGATTCGATCGTCGAGGCGCTCCAGCACGGGATCGTCGATGTCTGGGTGCCCAAGCGCGCGAAGCGCAGCAACCAGCTCGGGACGCTGCTGCCGCGCTCGCTCTCGGAGGGGATGGTGCGGATGATGAAGGCCGACCGGGTGCTGGCGGGCGCCGACCTCAACCGCCGCCGCGATTACGAGCTGCGCGCCTCCCACTCCGAGCCGGGGCTCGAGCCGGGCGCCGCGACGCCGCAGATCGCGGCGGGAGCGGGCGCTGCGCCCGGACACGGTGCACCGGCCTTCGAGACGCAGGCCGAGGTCGCAGCCGGGGCCGAGGAGCAGGGTTAGGCGCGCCGGCCCGGCGCTCAGCCGGCGCCGAGCCACTCGGCGATCAGCGAGCCGATCAGCGGTCCCTGGTCCTCCTGCAGGAAGTGGCTCGCGTCGGGGATCGTTCGCGGCGGCGGGCTGCCGATCGCCTGCGCGAAGCGCTCGCCGGTCGCCGGCGGCAGGATCGGGTCGGAGTCGGCCCACAGCATCAGCGTCGGCCGGCGGTCGCCCTGCAGGCCCTCGAGCACGCGCTGCCCCGCGGCTGCGCCGGGCGCGTCGGGGGTCAGCGGGATCATCAGCGGAAACGCGCGTGCGCCGGCCTTCGAGGCGGCGTCGGGGAACGGTGCGTCATAGGCGGCGATCACCTCGTTCCCCGGGTCGGTCTTGCAGGCGCCCCTGACGAGGAACCCGACGGGCAGATCCTCGGTGCGCTCCACGAAGTCCCGGAAGGCCATCCAAGCGTCTGACATGCGCTGCTTTCCGGTGAACAGTCCGGTGTCGAGGATCACCAGGCGCTCGACGCGCTCGCGCAGTTCGACTGCGACCCGCAGCCCGATCGGCCCGCCCCAGTCGTGGACGACGAGGGTCGCCCCGCTCACGTCGAGCTGCTCGAGCAGCTCGCCTGCCAGCGCGGCGTGGCGGTCGTAGCTGTACCAGGAGATGTCGGTCGGCTTGTCCGAGCGCCCGAAGCCCGCAAGGTCCGGCGCGATGCAGCGGTATCCGGCATCGCGCACGGGCGCCAGCACCTTGCGCCAGAGGTAGGACCACGTCGGCTCGCCGTGGAAGAAGACGACCGGCGGCCCCTCTCCCTCGTCGAGGTGGGCGAGGCGCAGACCTTCCACTTCGCGGTAGTGGGACTCGAAGGGGAAATCCGGCAACCCCTCGAGCGCCCCCTCCGGCGTCCGCACGGCGTCGGTCATCGCGCGGAGCATACCCGCAGCCGATGGAGGCCGGCATGGAGAGCCGGCCGGCACGCAGTCCGGCCGTCACGGCACGCCGGCCGGACCCCGCGAGACCGTCGCCGAGCGCCGGCGACCCACCGCAGCGCGGCCGCCACCGAGCGCCGGCGACCCACCGTAGCCCGGCCGTCACCGAGCGCCGACAGGACCCGGCGAGGCCGGCACGGAGCGCCCGGCGCCCGCCCTTCTCCCGAAGCGCCGGCCGACTTCGTCATCAGCTAGGCTCGCGGCCGTGCACACCGCCCTGCAGCTCGCTCCTGTCCTCGCAACGAAGAGCAAGACGCCCTTCTACGTGGCCGGGGGCCTGCTCGTCGTCTGGGCCCTGTTCGTCTCGATGGCGATCGGCATGCGCCGGCCGAGTTTCCCTGCCGGCCAGGGACAGCAGCGCGCGGTGATGGCGGTGACCGCGGTGCTCGTCCTGCTGGCTGTCTCGATGGCCGTGGTCGTCTCGGGCGGCGAGAAGAGCGGGAGTGCGAACGCCGCGAGCACGCAGTCGACTGAGACCACCTCCTCGACCAAGGCCGAAGGACAGGGCGCCTCGACGAGCCCCTCGGAAAAGGTCGAATCGCAATCCGAATCGGGCTCGGCCTCTAGCCCGGCGGCGACCACGGGCACCCCGGCACCGCCCTCCTCGCCCGCCGCCGCCAGCAAGCTCTCGCTGTCCGCCGAACCGGGCGGGCAGCTCGCCTACAACACCAAGACGCTGACTGCGAAGGCGGGGACGGTCTCGATCGTGATGAGCAACTCCTCGCCGCTCGAACACAACGTCACGGTGGCGGAAGGCAGCAAGGTGCTCGGCGCAACGCCCACCTTCGCCGGCGGTTCGAAGACGCTGACGCTGAAACTGAAACCCGGCACCTACACGTTCTACTGCTCGGTCCCGGGGCACCGCCAGGCCGGGATGGAAGGCAAGCTCACGGTCACCTCATGAGGCTCTACGTGTGCTGGGGCACGTTCCCGACGCCGCGACCCGGCGGGCATCCCTGCGCGAACGCCTACCACGCGCTGAAGGACGCCGGGCACGATCCCGAGCTGGTGCGCTCCTACGGCTTCGCGCCGCTGCCGCGCTTCCTGAACAACACGCCCGGCCGCCGCGAGGTGCAGGAGCTGACGGGCAACCGCTGGGTTCCGACGCTGGTGTTGGACGACGGCACCGTGGTCGACGGCTCGCAGGAGATCGTCGGCTGGGCGAAGGCCAACCCGGCGTAGCTCTCGCGCAGCTCGCGCGCGGCCGCGGCTCCGAGGCGTCGCGAGAGCAGATCGTCGAGCTCCTTGTCGGCTCGCGCGGCAGCGCGGCTCATCGCGAGCGTCATGATCGCGCTCGCGCAGAAAACGGCTACCCCGCAGATGACGATGACTGTCATCACACCAAGCGACCTCTCCACCTGTCTCCCGTGCGCACCGTCCCACACCGGGCGGACGGCCCGAGCGGCAGGAGGTGCGGTCGGCTCTAGGTGAGTGGAGTTCTGCGCGAGGGGCGCGTTCTCCTTCCCGCGCAGGCGCCTCAGCGCTCGCCGCCGGCCCGCGGCGTCAGGCGCCATGCGAACAGCACCGCCGCCACGGAGGTCGCGAGGTTGAGGCTCGAGACGCCGGGGCGCATCGGGATGCGCAGGCGCCCGACGGCGTGCGCCAGCAGCTCGTCGCTGAGCCCGTCTCGCTCGGTGCCGAAGGCCAGGACCGCATCGGCCGGGAGCAGTGCCGGTTCGAGCTCCTCGCCCTCGGGATCGAGCGCGAGCAGCGGGCGGGGGCCGTTCGCGCCCGCCGCCTCGCCGGCGTCGCGCAGCCGCGCGACGGGCAGCGCGAAGTGCAGGCCGGCAGCACCGCGAAGCGCGTCGGGATGCCAGGGGTCGTGGCTGCCCGTGGTGAGCAGGCCCGCGGCGCCGGCGGCTGCCGCGACGCGGACGCAGGCGCCGATGTTGCCGAGGTCGCGCGGGTTCTCGAGCAGCACGAGCGGCGCCGCCGCGGGGCGGGCCAGCAGCGCCGCGACGTCGACGGCCGGGCGGGCGGCCAGCGCGATCACGCCGGTCGACGGCGGCAGCGGAGCGAGCTGCGCGAAGGCGGCCGCGTCGATCTCTCGCGCCGCGGTCATCTCCGCGGCGAGCTCGGGCGCGAGCCGGGCGGTCAGCTGCGCCAGCGCAGAGGCATCGCTCGTCACCAGCTCCCGCAGATCGGCGCCGAAGCGCAGCGCGTGCTTGACCGCGTGGAAGCCTTCGAGCACCGCGATCGCGGGATCGCGCCGGGCGCGGCGGAAGCGCGGGATCAGCGAGCCGTCGCGCACCGCGCCGATGATCGCATGCGCGCTAGCCTGTTCGCCGATCGGCTTGCAGCTCGAGGGCATCCACCACATCAGCGCGATCACCGGCGACGCGCCCGGCAACGTCGAGTTCTACACCGGCGTGCTCGGCATGCGGATGGTCAAGCGCACGGTCAACCAGGACGAACCGAACGTCTACCACCTGTTCTACGGCGACGAGCGGGGCTCGCCGGGGATGGACCTGACGTTCTTCGAGTACCCGGGGGCGGCGCCGGGCGTGGCCGGCGCGGGGATGGTGCACCGCATCGTCTGGCGTGTCGCCTCGGCCGCCTCGCTTCAGTTCTGGAAGGAGCACCTCGACGCCCGCGGCGTCGGCGCCGAGCTCGTCGCGGACTCGCTGCTGTTCTCGGATCCCGAGGGGCTCGGTCACGAGCTGGTTGTCGACTCCAGCGACGACGAGCGGCTCGTCGCGGCGTCCCCGGAGATCCCGGCCGAGCACGCCCTGCTCGGCTTCGACGGCGTCCGCGCCTACAGCGCGGCGCCGCCGCGCAGCGAGCAGCTGCTCTCCGAGACGCTCGGCTTCCAGCGGCGCGGGGGAGAGACCTGGGAGGTGCGCGGCGAGCAGCGCGGCGGCACCTACGCGTACGACCCCTCGCCCCCGGAGATCAACCGCCGCCAGGGAGCAGGGACCGTCCACCACGTGGCGTTCGCAGCCCAGTTCGAGGAGATCGAGCAGTGGCGGGAGCGCATTGCCGGCTCCGGCGCGCGTCCGACGCCCGTGATCGAACGCTTCTACTTCAAATCGGTGTACTTCCTCGAGCCCAGCGGGGTGCTGTTCGAGGTCGCGACGATCGGGCCGGGCTTCGCGATCGACGAGGATCCGGGGCACCTCGGCGAGCGGCTCTCGCTGCCCGCGCCGTTCGAGCCGATGCGCGAGCAGCTCGAGCGCACGCTGCGGCCGCTGCCCTACCCGCCGTCCTGGCGCGACACGCAGGCCGGCACGGCCTAGGCGAGCGCGCGGTCCGGCCGGCGGGTCCGCGGCGAGCGGTGCGCGAGCACCGCGCCCCAGTCGGCGAGCGCGTCCGGCGCCGCCGGCTCGGTTGCGGCGATGAACTCCAGCAGCGCGTCGGCCAGTCCCTCGGGATCTTCGAGGTTGGGGAAATGCGCCGCGGCCGGGAGGGTGCGGAAGTAGCTGTGGGGGATCTGCTCGTGCGCTTCGCGCCCGTGCGCGAGCGGGATCGTGTGGTCGCGCTCGCCCCAGACGATCAGCGTCGGGATCGCCTCGAGCAGGTAGAGCCGGTCGGTGGCGCTGACGCGTTGGCCGTGCGCGTCGATCACCGAACGCAGCGTCTGCAGGAACGCCTCTCGCGCCGGCGCGCTCTGCAGCGGGCGCAGCGCGCGGGCGACGGCCTGCAGGTAGGCGCCGCTGTGCATCCCCCGCTCGCGCATGTGCGCTCCCGCCGAGCGCAGCGCCGCCAGCACGCGCGGATGGATCGTCAGCGAGAGCAGCGCCGAGGTCCCGGGCAGCGCCGCGGTGCGGAGCATCGGCGAGACCTTGTGTCCGAGGCCGCCGCTGGAGACCAGCGCCAGTCGTTCGACGCGCTGGGGGAACTGGTAGAAGAACTGCATCGCCACGCCGCCGCCGAGCGAGTGCCCGACGACGGTGGCGCGCTCGATGCCGATCGCGGCCAGCAGGTCGCGGATGCTGGCCGCGTGGGCCCCCAGCGAGTAGTCGCCGCGCGGCGCCGCCGAGTCGCCGTGGCCGATCAGGTCTGGCGCCACCACGAGGTGTTCCTCGGCCAGGCGACGCGCCACCGGCTGCCAGTGGCTCGACGAGTTGAGCATGCCGTGGATCAGCACGATCGGCGGACCCTCCCCGGCGATCCTGTAGACCGCGCGCCGCCCGTGCAGGGCGATCTCCCACTCCTCGAACTCGGCCACCGCGACTGACGCTACCAGAGGGGATACTCCCCTTCGCGCATGCTGAGGCTCGTCACGATCCCGATCAGCCACTACTGCGAGAAGGCCCGCTGGGCGCTCGACCGCGCCGGCCTGCCCTACCGGGAGGAGCGTCACGTGCAGGGCCTTCACCGGCTCTACTCGCGTCGCGCCGGCGGGCACGGGACGGTCCCCGTCCTGATCACCCCGGACGGCGCGATCGGCGAGTCGGCGGAGATCGTGGCCTGGGTGGATCGTCGGCTGGAGCCGGAGCGCCGGCTGGCCGAGGGCCCCGACGCCGCGGAGCTGGCAAGCGTCTGCCGGCGCCTCGACGAGGTCCTCGGCCCGCGCGGCAGGCGGCTGATCTACATCCGCATGTTCGAGCACCCCGAGCTGATGCTGCGCTTCAACAACCAGGGGGTGCCCCGCTGGGAGGGGCGCGTGCTGCGCGCGATGCTGCCGGCGGCGCAGAGCTTCATCTCCCGTGCGCTGGGGATCTCGCCGGGCATCGAGCGCGAGGACGAAGCGATGGTCTTCGCGGAGCTGGACTGGGTCGCGAGCATGCTCGCCGACGGGCGCCGCTACCTGCTCGGCGAGCGGTTCACGGCAGCCGACCTGACCTTCGCCGCCCTCGCGGCACCGGTCGTGCTGCCGTCCCGCTACGGCGTCCGCCTGCCGCCCAAGGAGCAGTTGGATGCGCCCACGTCGGCGCTGATCGAGCGCGCGCGGGCGCACCCCGCAGGCGCCTTCGCGCTGCGCATGGTGGCCGAGGAGCGAGGTCCCGCCCCCGCCGCCGAGATCCTCTAGGCGCCCGCGTCCTCCTCCGCCCACAGCGCGACGTTGCGCCTGCCCGCCCTCAGCACGACCGCTGCGTCCCGCGGGAGCGGATCGCGCGGGCGCGGCCCGTCTCGCTGCGGCTGCTCGTCTCGCGGCTCCGGCCACTCGTGCAGGCAGTGCCAGGCCGACCCCAGCCGCCGGCATCCGTCGAGCAGCCTCGGCCCCAGCGCCAGCCATGCGTCCGAGGAGGGAGGCGTCTCGGCCCGGCGCAGGCGCACCAGCATCCGCTCGGCGTCCGCGAGCTCAGCGGCTAGCCGCGCGGCGAGCCGCGGCAGCTCCCTGCCGCCTGCGAGGCGCGCCTCGCGCCATTCGCGGTGCAGCGGCGACTCCGGGAGCGCCGGCCGGCGTCCGGCCCGCGCGGCGCCCTCGAGCGCGCGGCGGCCGGCCGGCGCGAGCTGCCAGAGCTCGACGCCGCGAGCACGGCGACGGCGCAGCGCGCCGTCCTCGGTCAGCTTCGCGAGAGTGCCGCGCAGCGAGCGCGCCGCGCTGCCACGCGCGGGGATCGAGAGGTGCGCGCCCAGCGCGCGCAGCGTCACGCCCCCGTCCGCCGGGACGTCCTCGTGCAGGGCCGCCCGCCGCACCGCGGCCAGCACCGCCAGCTCCGATGGCCCGCAAGGGGCCGTGCCTGCGCCGTCCATCGCTCGCCTCCTCTGCCCGAGGCCCGACCGGCCCTTGGATGAGTTCTTCGTAGACGCTAGATGCGGCTTGCGGGGACGGCAAGCGCTGCTGCGGGAACGTTGCAGGGTCGCCACGAAGCCGACACGCCCCTGACACAGATTCGCTCCTCGGGCGCCAAAAACGGTCACAAAGACGGCCGGCCCAGACGGAGCAGCCGCACCGGGGAGATTGTCCGCGGGACGATTGCCGGGGTCCAGGGCGAGCACTAGACTCGCGGCGGATGGCGTCCGGCGGCGGTACGAGTATCGATGCCTCGAGCGGGCATCCCGCGCCGTCCACGGCCGCGGCGCTGCCCGCTGTGCGGCTGACCGGGATCCCCGAGACCGTGGTGCTGCGGCGCAGCGCGGCGCCGTCCACCGCCGCGGCGCTGTGAGCTGCTGGGCAGGCGCACGACGCGTGCGTTACCGGGCGCCGGGCCCAGGCGTGGCAAGCTGGGCGCCGTGAACGACCCCGACCAGCGCCGCGCGCCCTACCTCGAAGCCCTCGCCGCCTACGCCGACCGGATCCCGGCGCGGCTGCACGTGCCGGGACACAAGGGCGGCCCGGGCGCCGATCCGCAGCTGATGGGCGCGATCGGCGAGCGCGCGCTGGCGATGGACGTTCCGGCGCTGACGCACGGAATCGACGTCGGCGTCGACCCGACGCCTTTCGAAGAGGCGCAGCTGCTCGCGGCGCGGGCCTGGGGGGCGCGCCGCGCGTGGTTCCTGGTCAACGGCGCCTCGCAGGGGAACCTCGCGGCGGGGTTGGCGCTCGCGCACCAGGGCGAGGAGGTCGTCGTGCAGCGCAACGCCCACTCCTCGACGATCGACGCGCTGGTGCTGAGCGGGATGCGCCCGACGTTCGTCTCCCCGGAGATCGACCCGGAGCTCGGGATCGCGCACTGCCTGACCCCCGAGACGCTCGACGCCGCGCTTGCGGCGACGCCGAACGCGGTCGCCGCCTGGGCGATCTCGCCGACCTACTTCGGCGCAACCGCCGACGTGCGCGCGCTCGCGGAGGTGGCCCACCGGCGTGGCGTCGCGCTGATCGTCGACGAGGCATGGGGAGCGCACATGGCCTTCCACGAGGATCTCCCCGAGCACGCGCTGTCGTGCGGCGCGGACCTGGTGATCTCGAGCACGCACAAGATCGTCGGCAGCCTCACGCAGTCGGCGATGCTGCACCTCGGCCATGGAGCGGGCCTGATCGGCGAGGACACGGTCGATCGCGCGGTCACGTTGACCGAGTCGACGAGCCCGAACTCGCTGCTGTTCGCCTCGCTGGACGCGGCCCGCCGCCAGGCGGCAGTGCACGGCCACGAGCTGCTCGAGTACACGATGGCGGCGCTGGCCGAGGCGCGCGCGCAGATCAGGGCGATCGACGGACTCGACGTGCTCGACGCCCGGCTGACGGGCCGCCCGGGCGTGTTCGGCTACGACCCGCTGCGGCTCGCGGTGGACGTGCGCGGGATCGGCGCGAACGGCTACGAGCTCGCGGTGCTGCTCAGGGATATCGACGACATCAACCTCGAGCTCTACGGGCAGAACGTGATCGTCGCGGTGTTCGGCATGGGCGAGCGGCGCCTGCCCGAGGCGCGCCGGCTCGTCGAGGCGCTGCGAGAGGCGGTCGAGAGGGTTGGGCTGGATCCTGCCGGCGGGAGCGCATCGTTCGCGGCCGCGCCGCCGTGGGGCGAGCTGGCGATGACCCCGCGCGAGGCCTACCTCGGGGCGCAGGAGGTGGTTCCCGCCGAGCAGGCCGTGGGGCGGATCGCCGCCGAGTCGCTGGCGACGTACCCGCCGGGGATCCCGAACGTGCTGCCCGGGGAGCGTCTCACGGCCGAGACGCTCGCCTACATCCGCGGCACGCTCGAGGTCGGCGGCTCGATCCGCGGCGCGAGCGACCGGCTGCTGCGCACCGTCCGCGTGGTCGTCGAGTAGCCGAGTACGAGCCGGGAGGCCCTCGCCGCGAAGTGCCCGGAGCGGGCAGGCCCGGATCTCGACAGGGCAGACGAACAGCATCATCAGGATCTAGAGGCCCGCGATCTCGGTCAGCCAGCGCGCGAACAGACCGCGCGCGACCGGCACCGTCTGCGCCTCTGCCGCTCGCACTTCCTCGACCATGCGCTGCGGAGCTCGCTCGCCCCCGTGCTCGCGCAGTTCGGCCGCGTAGCCGGGAACGCCCGCCCAGAGCTCCGCAAGGGCCCCGTCCACCTCGAGGTGGAACTGCACGCCATAGGCGCTGCCCAGCACGAACGCCTGCTGCTCGTAGGTCGCCGAGCGCGCCAGCTGGGTCGCGTGCGGCGGCAGCTCATAGGTGTCACGGTGCCACTGCAGCGAGCGGAACGCGCGCGGCACGGCGGCGAACACCGGATCGGCTGCCGCCGCGGAGGTCAGCTCGACCTCGAGCACGCCGATCTCCGGCGCGGGCCCCGGCATCACGCGCGCCCCGAGCACGGACGCCAGCAGCTGCGCGCCGAGGCACACGCCCCAATAAGGCCTGCCCGCCCCGACCGCCTCGGCGATCAGCCGCCTCTCGGCGGCGAGCCAGGGGTGCGCGTCCTGCTCGTAGGCGCCGGTCGCGCCGCCCATCACGACGATCCCCGCGTGGCTGCGCCAATCGGGCAGCTCAGCCGCCTCGCTCGACACGACCCGCTCGAAGCCGATCCCGCGGTCGCGCAGCTCGTGCTCGTAGACGCCGGGCGGTTCGCAGCCGGCGTGCTGGAGCACGAGCAGGGTGGCGCTCGGCGCCACGCTCACGGCCGCCGAGCCGCGCCCTGCAGCTCGTCGCGCTCGAGCGCATCGTGGAGGATCAGCTCCATCAGCAGCGCGTCGTCGAAGCCGCCCTCGGGGCGACGCTCGTAGGCGCGCATCACGCCGACCGGCTCGAAGCCCAGCGAGCGGTACGAGCGGATCGCCCGCTCGTTGCGGGCGTTCGGGTCGAGCGTGAAGCGGTGGTGGCCCTTCGCGACGAAGTGATCGATGCCCAGCCGCAGCGCGCGTCGCCCGATGCCGCGGCCGTGCAGCCGTGCGGTGATGAAGATGTCGAACGACACGCTCGGGAACCAGTGGTGGTCCTCCTCGTGGTACTCGAGCCAGCCGCCGGGCTCGGCCGCGACCTCGATCACCCAGCCGCGCTCCGGCACGTAGTCCGCCGCCGGCCACCACTCGCGCACCTCGGGTTCGGCGAGGATGCGCTCGAGGGCCGCCTCGTCTCCCGCTCGCAACGGGCGCAGGACGATGTCGCCGTCGGCGAGCGGCATGCGCGCAGCGTAGCCCTGCCGGTCGAGCCGCGGGTCCCGGCGCCCGGAATCTAGACTCGCGCGATGCCGGAGGGTCCGGGACGGGCGGACAACGACGAAGGCCAGGCGCCGCCGGCGCGCCCCTGGTCGGCCGGGCCGCTGCGCAGCGGCCCGTTCAGGCTGCTGTTCGCCGCGCGCGCCGTCTCCTCCTTCGGCGACGGCCTCGTCCTGGTCGCGCTGGCCTTCGCGATCCTGGACCTGACGGGATCGGTCACCGACCTGGGCCTGGTGATGGGCGCGCAGTCGGCTGCGCTCGTCGTGTTCGTGCTGCTCGGCGGCGTGTGGTCGGACCGGCTGCCGCGCCGGACCGTGATGCTGCTCGCCGACACGGTGCGCATGACCGCCCAGGGCATCAGCGCCGCGCTGCTGATCGCAGGCGCGGCGCACGTGTGGGAGCTGGCGCTGCTGCAGGCGGCCTACGGCGCGGCGTGGGGGTTCTGGGCGCCTGCCTCGGTCGGGATCGTGCCGGAGGTGGCGGCGCCGGAGGACCTGCAGCCGGCCAACGCGCTACTCGGCCTCAGCGAAAGCGCCACGACCGTGCTCGGCCCGGCGATCGCTGGTGTGATCGTTGCGACGACGAGCCCTGGCTGGGGTCTTGCGGCAGATGCGGCGAGCTTCCTCGCCGGCGGCGTGCTGCTGCTGGGCGTGAAGGCGGCGCGCAGCGTCCCCGCCGCGTCCGCGCGACGGCCGAGCGTGATCGCCGAGCTGCGCGACGGCTGGGGGGTGTTTCGCTCGATGCGGTGGCTCTGGACGACCGTGCTCTACTTCACGCTCTACATGGGCATCGTCTACCCGCCGTTCCAGGTGCTCGGTCCGGCGATCGCCCGCAGCTCGCTCGGCGGCGCAGGAGCGTGGGCGGCGATCAGCGCCGCACTCGGGGTCGGCGCCGTGCTCGGCGGCCTCGTCGGGCTGCGCTGGCGGCCCGCGCGCCCGCTGCGCTCGAGCATCCTGATGTTCCTGTGGGCCTCGCTGATGTTCGTGCTGCTCGGGCTGCACGCGACGCTCTGGACGCTGATCGTGCTGGCGGTGCTCGACGGCGCCAGCGGCAGCATGTTCAACGCCTTCTGGTTCACGGCGATGCAGACGCGGGTCCCGCCCGGCGACCTCTCGCGCGTCAGCTCGTGGGACCACCTCGGCACGCTCGTGCTCGGGCCCGTCGGCCTCATCGCCGTCGGGCCCCTGGCGGCCGCCCTGGGCTACTCGGCGACTCTCTACGCCGCGGCCGCGATCAACGCGGCGCTGACGCTAGCTGTGCTGGCGGTTCGCGAGGTGCGCAACCTGCCCGGGCCCGACCTCGTGGGCGAGGGTGTCTAGAGTGCGCGCCATGGCATACACCCCTCCCCAGGAGATCATCGAGCGCTACGCCGCCGTGCTCGTCGAGTTCGCCCTCGGCGGCGGCGAGGGCGTCAAGCCGGACGAGACGGTACGGGTCACCTCTCCCGAGAGCGCCAAGCCCCTGTACCTCGCGCTGTGCCGAGCCGTCTGGCGAGCGGGGGGCCACGTGATCGCGGGCTACCAGCCCGACGAGGAAGAGCGCGGCGGCGGCATGCGCTCGTTCTTCGAGATCGCCTCCGAGCAGCAGATCGAGCACTTCCCGGCGCAGTGGGCGCGCGGGCTCGTCGACGAGCTCGACCACCAGGTCTCGGTGATCGCGGAAGCCGATCCGCACGCGCTCGAGGGCGTCGATCCCGGCAAGATCATGCGGCGCGGCGAGGCGATGCGGACGCTGCTGGACTGGCGCGGCGAGAAGGAGAACGAAGGCCGCTTCAGCTGGACGCTGGGCCTGTACGGGACCGAGGCGATGGCGGCCGAGGCCGGCCTCTCCCTGGAGGAGTACTGGGAGCAGATCATCCACGCATGCTTCCTCGACGAGCAGGACCCGATCGCGCGCTGGCGCGAGGTCGGCCGCCGGCTCGACGAGACACGCGAGCGTCTCGACGCCCTGGGGATCGAGCGCGTGCACATAGAGGGTGCGGACGCGGACCTGTGGGTGACGATCGGCGAGGGCCGGCGCTGGCTCGGCGGCCGCGGGCGCAACATCCCCAGCTTCGAGCTGTTCACGAGCCCCGACTGGCGCGGCACCGAGGGCTGGATCCGCTTCGACCAGCCCCTCTACCGATACGGCAACCTCGTCAAGGGCATCCGGCTCGAGTTCGCCGGGGGCCGCGTGATCGACGCCAGCGCCGAGGAGAACGAGCAGGTGCTCAAGCAGATGATCGCCACCAAGGGAGCGGATCGCGTCGGCGAGTTCTCGCTGACCGACAAACGCTTCTCGCGGATCACCCGCTTCATGGCCAACACGCTCTACGACGAGAACGTCGGCGGCCCCTACGGCAACACGCACATCGCGGTCGGGCGCGCCTATCAGGACGCCTACACGGGCGACCCGGCGGCGGTCGCCGAGGACGAGTGGGAGCGGCTCGGCTTCAACAACTCGAGCGTCCACACCGACGTCGTCTCGACGACCGACCGGCAGGTCACGGCGCAGCTCCGCGGCGGCGGCGAGAAGGTCATCTACCGCGACGGCGAGTTCCAGCTGGACTAGGCACCCGGCGAGCGTCTCCTCCGGGTAAGCGCGCCGCGCGGAGGAGCGGCGCCCCGCCGCCTGCGAGCACCGCTGCGCGCGGAGGAGCGGCGCCCTCGCCTGAGAGCACCGCTGAGCTCGGGGGAGCGGCGCCCTCGCCTGAGATCACCGCTGCGCTCGGGGGCGCGGCGCGAGGCCGCGCCCCGGCAGCGCTCAGAGTTCCGCCAGCACCTCGGCAGCCGCCCGTTCGCCCGAGCGCACCGCGCCGTCCATGTATCCGACCCAGTAGTCGGAGGTCTCGGTGCCCGCCCAGTGAATGCGCCCGCACGGCGCGCGCAGCGAGGGGCCGAAGTCCAGCAGCGTCCCGGGGCCGAGGCCGGCGACGGGGTCGCCGCGGCTGAAGCGTTCTTCGGCCCACGCGTTCTCGACGTATTCGAGCGGATCGGCGGCCTTCGAACCGAAGTAGTCGACGAAGTTTTCGATCACCACGGCGCGGCGCTGTTCGTGGGTGAGGCCGTACCAGCTGCGCGCGGGGGCGCCGCCGATGAAGCCGAGCAGCACCCCGGGGCTGCCGCCGACGGGGGTGCTGTCGAAAGTCACCCGGACCGGCCCGTTGAGGCTCACGGTCTGGCCGGTCAGCCCTTCTTCGCGCCAGAACGGCTCGGGGTAGACCACGTCGACCTTCGCGTAGGAGCCCATCGGCGCGCGTTGCGTGAGCTGGTCGCGCAGCACCGGCAGCAGCGGTTCGTAGTCGATCCGCCCGGTCAAGGCCGGCGGCATCGCGACGATCACCTGCTGCGCCTTGACGTGCCCCTTTTCGAGTTCGACGGTGACGCCCTTGGCTTCCTGGACGATCCGCCGCACGCGCGCGCCGAGCTTGATCGCGCTGCCGAGTTCCGCGGCGACGTTCAGGGAGACGGTCTGGCTGCCGCCGACGAAGCGTTCTTCCTGTGCGCCTTCGGCAGTCTGGAAGTTGCGTTCGAAGGTGCCCGGGTTGCTTTCATCGCCCGAGGCGGCGAGGTAGAAGAGGACGTAGAGCAGCGACAGGTCGCGCGACTCCTGTCCGAAGATCGCCTCGACCGCGGTTCCGACGAGCCGCTGGAATTCGGGGTTGACCTCGTTGGCCTTGATCCACGACCAGAATGTCTGGCTGTCCCATTCTTCTGCTTCCTTGGTCTCCCAGGGAGCCTCCACGTTGACTTCCTTGGCCATCAGGTTGAGGCGCTGGACGATCTGCAGCAGGTCCGGCAGCATCGTCGGGTCCGGCGGCGCGACGCCGGTCGGCCCGTTCGACGCGTAGGTTTCGCGTTTGCCGTCCTTCCAGTACACGTTGTTGCCGGTGTTGTAGGTCGGAAACGTCTCGACGCCGACTTCCTTGGCCAGCGCCTTGATCCGGTCCTGGGTGGGGCCGACGAACTCGGCGCCCGCGTCGATGTAGGAGCCGCCCGTGATCGGCCGGTTCCAGGTGCGCCCGCCGACGCGTTCACGGGCCTCGAGCACGATCACCGAGTGCCCGGCGCGGGCGATCGTGCGCGCCGCCGTGAGGCCTGCGAGCCCCGCGCCGACGACCGCGACGTCGGCCTTCTTCGGGCTCCCCGAGCTCGCCGCAGAGCCGGCGGTTTCCGCGGCGGCTTCCGCGCGCGCGGCGGAGGGCAGGGCGGCTGCCGCCGCGCCGGCGGCGGCCGTCCCGATCAGGGTGCGGCGGGAGAAGCGGCGGTCGGTGTCTCCGCTCACGAGGGTCCTTTCGTTCGCTTGAAAGCCGCGAGCGGTCGGCTGCCCGCGGCGGGCAGGGAGCGCCGCCTCCGCTGAGCGCGGATCACGATCCCCGTGCTGCGCGATGCCCCCATCTCGCCTGGCCGTACCCGCGATCGCGGGGAGTCAACCAGGTTGACGATTAGAACGCGCGTGTCTGGGTAAAGAGCGCGCAGTCCGGGAGATGTCGCGGGGGGACCTGCCCGGGGACAAGGGACCGATCGCCCTGCGCGGGCGCAGAGCAGGGGGTACAGCGTGCAGAACAGCAGCAGCAGACCAGTCAGTCGAGTGGCGGGCGCGGCGCTTGCGCCTGCGCGGCACGGTCATCGCGCGCGGCGCATCTTCGCCGTGGCGCTCCTCGCCCTCGCCGTCTGCCTGTCGGCGGCCGCGAGCGCCTACGCGTTCGAAACGCGTGGCAGCGTCGAACAGGTCGACGTCACGGGGCTGCCGGCGAACGCCGAAGCGTCGCTGCTGAACGCCAAAGGCGCGACGATCGCCACGCAGAACGCCGACGAACAAGGCGGGCTGCTGTTCCGGAACGTGAAGCCGGCCAACAAGTACCGCGTCCGTCTCGCATCCTCCGGCGAAACCTCGGAACCGGTCACGGTCCACAAGAACACCGACGAACCGTGGGATCCGGAAGTCTACAACCAGGAAATCCCCGACAACGGCTACACCTACCTGAAGACGCGCGACGGCACCGAACTCGCGATCGACGTCCACCCGCCGTCGAGCCCCGCGGGCGAGCCCGGCGTGCCCTCGGAATTCCACATGCCGACGCTGCCGATCCCCGGCGTGCCGACGCCCAGCTACACGGCGCCGTACCCGACGCTGATCGAGTACTCCGGCTATGGCTACGCGAACCCGAAAGGTCCGGAAAACGGCATCGCGGTGCTCGCCAACCTGATGGGCTTCGCCGTGGTCGACGTGAACATGCGCGGCACCGGATGCTCGGGCGGCGCCTATGACTTCTTCGAAACGATGCAGAACCTCGACGGCTACGACGTGATCGAAACGATCGCCAAACAGTCGTGGGTGAAGGGCAACAAAGTCGGCATGCTGGGCATCTCCTACGGCGGCATCAGCCAGCTGTTCACGGCGCAGACCGACCCCAAGGGCCTCGCGGCGATCGCGCCGCTGTCGGTGATCGATGCGACGGCGACGACGCTGTACCCCGGCGGCATCCTCAATACGGGCTTCGCCGTCGAATGGGCGAAGGAGCGCCAGCAGAACGCCGAACCGGCCACAGGCCCCGGGCACGGCCAGGAATGGGCCAACGAACGGATCTCCGAAGGGGACGCGAAGTGCAAGGCCAACCAGGCGCTGCACGGCGAGGCCGCCGACCTGATGGAAAAGATCAAAGCGAACTCCACCTACAACCCGAAGGTTGCCGATCCGCTCGATCCCGTCACGTTCGTCAAGAAGATCAACGTGCCGACGTTCATGGCCTGCCAGTGGGAGGACGAGCAGACCGGCGGCCACTGCGCCGATCTCGCCCAGCACTTCACGGGCACCGACAAGAAGTGGTTCACGTTCACGAACGGGGCCCACATCGACTCGCTCGATCCATATACCTACGATCGGTTGTACGACTTCCTGTCGCTGTACGTGGCCAAACAGGCGCCGGCGGAGAACGCCGCGGTCGTTCAAGCCGCCGCCCCGGTCATCTACGACGAAGCGATGGGGCTGCCCAAGACCGACGTCGTGACGCTCCCGAGCGATCCGATCCAGCTCGATCCGCTGTACGAACCGGCGCTGAAGGAATTCGAAGAACTCCCCTCGATCCGGGTGCTGTTCGACAACGGCGCGGGGTCCTCGCCGTCCGGCACGAAAACCGCCGGCGAGCCGTATCCGGCCTTCGAACAGTCCTTCGCGTCGTTCCCGATCCCCGGCACCCAAGCCAAGACGTGGTACTTCGGCCCGGGCGGCACGTTGAGTGAAAAGAAGCCGACGAGCGAAGGGGTCGACGACTACACCTCGGACGCGAGCGCGCTGCCGCCGACCGACTTCGGTCCCAGCACGGGCTCGGGCGGGCTGTGGGGCGACGCCACGCAGTGGCAGTGGAACTGGCAGCAGCCGCCCCAGGGCGACGCCGTGTCCTACGTGTCGGCTCCGCTGAGCACGGACACCACCGCGATCGGCGGGGGCGCCGTCACCGTCTGGCTGAAGTCCTCGACGCCGGACGTGGACCTGCAGACGACCATCAGCGAGGTGCGCCCGGACGGCATCGAGACGTTCGTGCAGAACGGCTGGGAGCGGGCCAGCGAGCGCAAGCTGGCGAAGAGCAAGAAGAACATCCTCGCGCAGAAGCCGACGGTGCTGCAGCCGATCCCGACGATGCGGGCGGCCGACCTGCAGCCGATGCCGGCGAACGAATACGTCCCGGTCACGATCCCGCTGTACTTCGAGGGCCACGCTTACCGGGCGGGCTCGCGGGTCAGGGTGACGATCGCGGCGCCAAACGGCACACAGCCGATCTGGTCGTTCGCGCACACGGAACCCGAAGGCACCACGGCGAGCGAGTCGGTCGCGTTCTCGCCGAGCATGCCCTCGCATCTGACGCTGCCGGTCGTGCCGGGCGTCAGCGTGCCGAGCGAACTGCCGCCGTGCCCGAGCCTGCGCAACGAGCCCTGCCGGACCTACCAGCCGCTGGTCAACGAAGGCTCGTAAGGATGACCGGCTCCGGCGGCGCTGCGGGATCGTGACCGCAGCGCCGCCGGCGCTCCAGTGCGCGCCTGCGTGAGCAACGGACCGCGTCGCGGCTTGCTCGTTTGTGTTAGGAAGCAGATGGTGCGAACGCATCCGCTCGCCGCGGCGAGCGCAACGCGGGAGGGAGAACGAATGCGCAGGGCGTTTGTCGGGTGTCTCGTGGTCCTCGGCCTCGCCTCGCTGGCGCTGCCTGCCCTGGCGGCAGCCGTCCCGACCGTGGCGGTGAAAGCGAAGATCGTGCCGATCAAGGGCTTCCCCGGCACAGGGAACAAACTCGGGGCCGGTGCTGCCGTCGAAAGCCAGGTCACGATCTCGGGAACCGAATACGGCGGCTTCCCGCCGCCCCTGATCGGCGTCAACGTGTTCCTGCCGAAAGGCACGGTGCTGCATCCGAGCGGCTTCCCGGTGTGTCCGCCGTCGACGCTCGAACCGGCGGGAAAAGGCCCGAGGGGCTGCCCGAAGGGATCGGCGGCGGGTCCGGCCGGCGAGGCCACCGGCTACGTCGCGTTCGGCACGGAAGTCGTCCCCGAGACGGCGACGATCGAACCCTTCTACGCACCGGGCGGAGGCCTCGAGTTCTTCACGTTCGGGCACGCGCCGGTGCTCTTGGAAGTGCTCTCCAAGGCGCACTTCGTCGGCGCGAGCGGCCTCTACAGCAAGGAGCTGATCGCCGAGGTGCCGCTCGTTGAAACCGTGCCGGGCGCGCAGGATGCGTCGGTCAAAACGATCTCGGTCAAGGTCGGCTCGGCGATCCGCAAGAACGGCAGGCCGATCTACTACGGCCGCGTGCCGAAGACGTGTCCCAAGGGCGGTTTCCCGGGCAAGGCCGAACTGACCTTCGCCGGGCTCGGCGGGCTGACGCAGACGACGGTCACGCAGACGCTGAAGGTGCCCTGCCCGCCGGGGTAGGGTGCTCGGCCGCGACCGCCCACGGGGCGGCTCCGCGGTAGCGGCACTTCGAGAGCTTCCTCCTCGCTGGCGCGGCGCGGCCGCTGCGAACTGCGGACTGCTCGCCGCCGCCGTGCCGCTCGCCGACGGCGAGATCCGTGAACCACGCCCCGCGCGCCCGGGGAAGGTTCCGGGACCGGTGGGGTCCCTAGCAGCACCGGCTCGCGGTGGGCCGCCCTCTTCGGCGGCTTCACCGGTCCACTTCCCAGACCGACAGGAGACCGACCCACCTTGTCCAGAACGTCGATTCCCGCTCTCGCCGCCGTGGCGCTCATACTCCTCGTCCTCGCCGGCTGCGGCGGCTCCGGCTCATCGAGCTCGAAGCCGAGCTCGGCCGCAGCCGAGAAGACGGCGGCGAGCGCCGCCGCGTTCCTGGCTCCGCTGAACGCCTTCTCCTCCGTCGGTTCGACCGTCCCCGCCAACGGGGACGTCAACCCCTACGGGATCGTTCCCGTTCCCGCCAGCGTCGGCAAGCTCAAAGCGGGTCAGCTGCTGATCAGCAACTTCAACGCGAGGGAAGGCGCCAAGGAGAGCGGCCAGGGCACGGGCACGACGATCGTGGAGGTCTCGACCTCCGGCAAGCTCACACCCTTCGCGACGATCGACGCGAAAGCTCTGCCCGGCCCCTGCCCGGGAGGCGTCGGCCTGAGCACCGCGCTGAACATCCTCCCCGGCGGCTACGTGGTCGTGGGCAGCCTGCCGACCACCGACGGCAAGACGGCGACCGCCAAGTACGGGTGTCTGATCGTGCTCGACAGCGAGGGCGAAGTGATCAAAACGATCGCCGGCAAGAACATCCAGGGGCCGTGGGACTCGACGGCCGCGAGCGAAGGGGCGAAAACCACGCTGTTCGTCAGCAACGCGCTGAACGGCGGCGCGGCGAAGGGGGTCAAACCGATCGACAACTCGACGGTGGTGCGGATCGACCTCGAATCCGGCGAAGGGCAGGAACCGAAGGTCACGAGCGAACAGGTCATCGCCGAAGGGATCCCGTGGGTGAACTCGCCCGAAGCGCTGGTGCTCGGGCCGACGGGGCTCGCACTCGCCGGCAACGGCACGCTGTACGTCGCCTCCACCCAGAACAACAAGATCCTCGCGATCCCCGACGCGGCGACACGTACGACATCGCTCCCCCACGGCGGCGCCGTGCTCACCGAAGGCGGCCACCTGAAGGAACCACTCGGGATGGTGCTGGCGCCGAACGGCAACCTGATCACCACGAACGGCGGCGACGGCAACATGGTGGAAACCACTCCGTCGGGTCAGCAGGTTGCGGTCCAGGCCGCGGACAAGAAGACGGGAGCGGGGTCCCTGTTCGGCCTGGCGATCAGCCCCAGCGGCAACGGCATCTACTACGTGGACGACGGCGAAAACACGCTGAACATCCTGCATCCCCGCGCCGGGCACCTATGAGTTCTGATGCTGGGTGCCGCCGCCACAGGATGGCCGGCATGGAGGGCGAGGTCACGGTCAAGTAGACAGGTGATGTGAAGCAGACCGGCCGTGCTTCGCCGTTCCGCCACCCGGGCCCGTGAACGGCCGGATGCGCAAACGGGGGCCGTCGCCTGTCAAGAAGGACGCAGGGTCGTGATCCAGGTCTGCGCTTCGGCGGGGTCGCCCGGCGGGCTCGCCACGATGACGAGCTCATCGACGCCCAGCTCAGCCAGCTCGCGGTGGTCCTGCGCGCGCGGATGGTGATCGAGGGCGACGGCGATCTCGAGCTCGGCAGGATCCCGTCCCGCGAGATCGCAGGTGGCGCGCAGCCGAGCGATGCGCTCAGCGACCTCGGTGGGGCCGCTGAGAGCGAAGCCGTACCAACCGTCCCCCGAGCGGGCAGCGCGCCGAAGCGCGGCGTCGCTGTTCCCGCCGACGATGATCGGAATGTGGCCACCACGATCGGGCTTTGGATTTACGCGGATGTCGACGAAGTTCACGAACTCGCCCGTAAACGAAGCAGGGTCCTCACGCCACAGCGTGCGCATCGACTCCAGGTACTCCTCGGCGCGGGCACCGCGCCGCTCGAATGGAACGCCCAGAGCGAGGAACTCCTCGCGTGACCAGCCCACCCCGATGCCGAGCGCGAGCCGGCCGCCGGCGAGGCGGTCGAGGCTCGCCGCCTGCTTGGCGAGCATCACGGGATTGTGCTCGGGGAGCAGCAGAACGCCGGTGGCCAATCGGATCGAGCGTGTGGCGGCCGCGGCGAAACTCAGCGCCACAATCGGATCAAGCCAATCGGCATCCGGGGGAACTGCGATCCGGCCATCGTCCGCGTACGGGTACCGCGAGGAGCTGTGATCGACCATCACGACGTGCTCCCCCGCCCAGAGGGTGGCGAACCCTGCCGTCTCGGCCGCCACTGCGACGGCGTCGATCACCTCGCGGCGGGCGCCATTGCCGATCCCGAGAGCGTGGAGGCCGAGTCGCAAGTCGGATCGAACCCTAGTGACACGCGGCGCCGCGTCGCCGTGCAGCGGCAGTGCAACCGATCCGCAACGCTCACGGAACTCCTAGATGGAGCTAGCCGGGCTCGAACCGGCGACCTCCTGGGTGCGATCCAGGCGCTCTCCCAACTGAGCTATAGCCCCGCGTCGCCGCGATGCGGCGGCCGGACGACCACGCAGTTTAGTTGCCCGAACGCGCTCGGGCCGGGCAGGTATGGTTTGGGGGCGCATGGGATTGCTCGACGAGGCCATCCGCGACCACTTGGAGCTCAAGCGCCGCCGCGGCGCCGACCCGGGCGAGATCGCCAGGGAGGAGCGCGAGGCGCTCGAGCCGGTGTTCCCGGACGAGCCGCGGCCCGCGGCGTTCGAGGCGGAGCCTCAACCGGGGCCGGTGCTCGACGAGGAGCCGCCTCACGGCGACCCGCTGATCGATGCTGCGCCGGCTCCTGCCGCGCCCGTGCCGGCAGCGTCACAGCCCGCGGCGCAGGACCGGCTCGCGGTCGGCCAGGAGACGGCGGAGCTCGACATGGAGGCGGTGCTCGCGCAGGACGCGCGGCTCGCCGAGCAGGCCGCGGCTCCCACAGTGCTGCCCGACGAGCGCCGCGCCGGCCTCGAGGACGACCTGCTCGAGTGGGAGACGCCGGGCGGCGCGCCCGAGCCCCCGTCCCCACCGCTTCCCGGGCAGGAAAGCCTCTCCTTCGAGTGACCGCGTGCCGCGCCCGGCGGGCGTCGCGGGAAACCCGTACCGGCAGCGGGCGCAGCCGCCGGCAGCGCGCGGCGCCGATCGGCGGCTAGCGCGCCTCGGCGGGGCGCTCGAACAGCAGCCGGGCGAGCTCCTGCACCGCGGCCGTCCGCTCGACCACGCCCTCGAGCGCGCCCCTGCAGGCGTAGTCGTGCACGTAGGCCTCGGCGGTCAGCAGGATCGCCGTAAAGACCGCGTCGTCGAGCTCGACCCGCTCGCCTTCGCGCCCGGCCAGCACCGCGACCCCGCGCAGCGTCAGCGTCCAGTCCTCGAGCGCCTGCTGACGCGCCTCGAGCGCCCGCCGTCCCGCACGGTGAACCTCGACGACTGTCGTCATCGCGACCTCAGGATGCTCGGCCATCCACTGGAAGTACGCGGCGATGCCGGCCTGCAGCTTCTCGCGCCAGGCCCCGACGGCAGCCGCGGCTTCCAGCGACGCGCCGATCCGAGCCCGCGTCATCTGCTCGAAGGTCCGCAGGAAACAAGTTTCCTTGTCGGGGAAGTGCCTGTAGAAGACGGTTCGCGACGTCCGCGCCACCCGCACCACGTCAGCGATCGTCGTCTCGACGTAGCCGCGCTCGCTCACGCACAGCCCCATCGCCCTCAGCAGCCGCTCGTGCTGGCGCGCCTGGACCTCCTCCGGGCCGAGCGTGTGCCGGCCCGCAGGGATCAAAAGGTCGTCGTTGATCTTGACATCGTCCATCCGATCGATAAGGATACGCGCTCGTACACGGAGGAGTACGGTCTCGTACACAAAGTGCGAGACCGTACAGGGTGATGTGGATGATCGAAGGCACGTCGATGACCGAAAACATGTTCCACGGCACGCTGGTGGTCGCGTCCAACGCGGCCGGCACGACCCTGCGCAACAACACCGTCGACGGCTCGCTGACCGTCAAGGGCACCAGCGGGACCGTGGTCGACAGCCCGAACGCGGCCGAAGGCCGCTCGAGGGTCCAGTAGGGGGGAAGGGGTGCGCGCACCGGTCCGGGCTCCGCGGGGGCGCCCGGACCGGCAGCTGCTCCCTGACGGCGCGCCGAGCGAGCTGCGCGGGGCGCCGGGACCGGCGGCTGCTCCCTGACCGCGCGCCGAGCGAGCTGCGCGGGGCGCCGGGACCGGCGGCTGCTCCCTGACCGCGCGCTCGTAGCGAGCTGCGCGGGGGCGCCCCGACCGGCGGCTGCTCCCTGACCGCGCGTTCGTAGCGAGTTGCGGCCTCGCCTCACGGCGCGCGTGCCGCACCGCCGAGGCCCGGCCTTCAGCCCTCGAAGTTCGGTGCTCGCCGCTCGCGGATCGCCTGGGTGCCCTCGGCGACGTCGGTGCCGAGGAACGTGAGCATCTCGTAGGCGACGCTCGCGTCGAAGGCCGGGATCGCCTGGCGCAGCCAGTGGTTCAGCGTGCGCTTGGTCCAGCGCGCCGCGTGCTGCGGTCCGGTGGCGATCCGCTCGGCCACCTCGAGCGCGGCGCCGAGCACCTGATCGCGCGGGACGCAGCGGCTGACCAGCCCGATCCGCTCGGCCTCGCGGCCGTCGATGAACTCGGCGGTCAGCAGGTAGTACTTGGCCTTGGCCATCCCGCACAGCAGCGGCCAGAGGATCGCGGCGTGGTCCCCCGCGACGACGCCGAGGCGCAGGTGGCCGTCGGTCAGGCGTGCGTCCTCGGCGATGATGCTGATGTCGGCCATGAGCGCGACCGCGAGGCCGGCGCCAACCGCGGTGCCGTTGATCGCGGAGACGATCGGCTTCTCGCAGTCGAGCATGTTCGTGACCAGCCCGGCTGCCTCGCTCGCCATCGCCGCCACGCGGCTGTAGTCGCCGGTCATGCGGGCGATCATCTCGAGGTCGCCGCCCGCGGAGAACGCCTTCTCTCCCGCGCCGGTCACCACCGCGACCCGCGTCTGCTCGTCGTCGCCGACGTCGCGCCACACCCGGTACAGCTCGCGGTGCAGCACGTCGTTGGTCGCGTTCATGCGCTCCGGACGGTCGATCGTGATCAGCAGCACGCCATGCTCGCGCCGCTCGAAGCGCAGATGGGCGTAACCGTCGAACACGCTCGCGCTCATCCCGCCATCGTCAGCCCGCCGCTGACGCTCAGCACCTGTCCGGTCACGAACGATGCTCCATCGGAGGCGAAGAAAGCGATCGCCGCCGCGACATCGGCCGGAGTTCCCAGCCGGCCCATCGGGATCGCGCGCTCGAGCGCGCGTTGAAGCTTCTCGGGCTGGGCGCGGAACAAGGGCGTGTCGGTCGGACCCGGGCAGACCGCGTTCGCCGTGATGCCGTGCCGCGCCGTCTCGCGGGCCAGCGACTTTGTGAATGCGATCACCCCGCCCTTGGCGCCGGCGTACACCGCCTCGCCGCTCGAGCCGACGCGCCCGGCGTCGCTGGCGACGTTGATGATCCGGCCGCCGCTTCCGCGCTCGATCATCGCGGCCAGGAAGGCGTGCGTCACGGCCACCACGCCGAGCAGGTTGATCGCCAGGACGCGCTCCCAGAACGGGCGGTCGGTGTCGGTGAAGCGGCGTGTCTCGTCCCAGCCGGCGCAGTTGACGATCACGTCCGGAACGCCGCACTCCCGCGACACCTGCTCGGCGAGCGTCGCGACCGAGTCCTCGTCCGCGACGTCGGCTGCGAAGGCCCGCACCGGCCCCGCCTGCTCCACGGCTTCGGCGTCGAGGTCGGCGGCCGCGACGGTCATGCCGCCCGCCGCCAGCCGGCGTGTGGTGGCCGCGCCGATCCCCGACGCGGCCCCCGTCACCAGCGCCACGCCCGCGGCGACGTCTCGATCCCCTGGCTCTGCCTCGCTCACGGCGCAGAAGGCTAACGGCCCACGGCGTCCGCGGGCGGAAAAAAGCGAGGCGGGGAGCCGGGCCGCCCTGTAAAGAGGCCCTGCTCCCCGCCTCCGGCGGCGCCCTCCCCCGAAGGCGCCGCGCGGTTCTCCGAAGCGGTTGACCGGCCGCGGTCGCTTCGGCGGGCTATCCCCCGATTGCCCGCGGCGGCCGGCCTACCGCTCCGGATGTCCTGGCCGGGTTCCCCTGACCCGGCAGGAGGGCCCCCATCACCAGCTTCCGGTTTCTCCTCCTGCGCAGCCGTTCTTCGCGATCGGGCTGCGGCAGGTGCGCGTGACGTCGCCCGAGGAGCCCTTGGTGAGCGTGAGTTCGTCGCCGTCGGTCGACGTCGCCGTGATCGAGTAGCCGGCGCTGCTCGATTCGATCGAGCTGAGATAAGCATGGCTTTCGCTCGCTTCGATCGGGAGGTTCTGGTCGATGGCGTGGATTTCTCCCTTGGTCACCTTTTCGTAGGAGCCGTCGCTGTCCGTGGCAATCGTCTCGGCGGCGAGCTGCGCGCCGTGGACGACTTCCTTCGCGGAGGCGTCCTTGGCCTTGCCGCTCTGGCTGAGGAACTGAGGGATCGCGATCGCGCACAGCGCAGCGATCACGAGGCAGACGACCAGCAGCTCGATGAGCGTGAAACCGTGCTCGTCGGCGGCCCTGCGGGAGCTCTCCGGTCTTACTGAACCGGTGGCGGCCCCCTGGGTGACAAGTCTTGTCACGAACAACTCGATCCTCCCTGGCGATCACCTGGCGGTCGAGCTGTCTCGGGGGCCGAGACCTCTGACTTTGCGCCCCCGTCTCGCGACGGGTTTGCCCTTTTCAGTGGTTTATCTCAATGTGAAAAGCGAGTGTACGGACGCGCCCGTTCCGCGCAATGAAACTCGACGTATGTACGAGCCGGCGCCCGGATCGCCGCGTCACGGCTCCTCCGCGACCAGCTCACGCACCTCGCGGTGGGCGCCGAGCACGAACGGCACCGAGACCAGCAGGCGCGTCAGCTCGGCCGCGAACGCCGCGACGACGGCGACCGCGAGCGAGACGCCCAGCCAGTGCAGCGAGAGCGGCACGAGCACCTCGGCGATGCCGGCGCCGGCGAGCGGCAGCCCGCGCGGCGTGAGCACGTAGCCGGTCGCGTACCCGACGATCGCCACCGGCGGCGATGCCGCCACGCCGAAGGCCCGCAGCGACGCCCACAGCGCCCCGATCTCGGCCGCCCAGTAGAGCGCCATGCCGCCGGCGGCGACGAGCGCGCGCAGCGGCTGCCGCGACTGGCCGGCGAGGATCTCGCCCGCCTGCATCAGGCTGCCGAGCCGCGACCCGGGCTTGCGAAGCAGGCGCGAGGCGGCGAGAAAGGCCGTCGACGCGGCCAGCACTCCGGCCGGCACGCCGATCACCCAGGGCCAGACGACCGCGGCCTGTGTCCGCGGCCTGCCGATCAGCAGCAGCGCCCCGATCCAGGCCGCGGCCGCGAGCACCGCGTACTCGAACATCGCCAGCGCCGCCACCTGCGCCCGGGCGCGCGGCACGCTCGCCCCCGCGGCGCGCAGCGCCCGGGCATCGATCGAGAAGCCGCCCTTCAGGGAGGTGGCTCCGGCGCCGAAGGCGACGACGCGTGCGGCCGTGTCTGCCTGCAGCTCGTTGTCCTCGCCGGCGCTCATCACGTGGTGGTGGGCGATCGCGTAGCCGAGGTAGGAGGCCAGGCGGGCGGCGACCGCCAGCCCGAGCCACTGGGGCTCGATCCGTTCGAGGGCATCTCGTGCGGCCCCGAAACCGGCCACGCTCGCCATCGCGGTGGCCGCGGCGAGCGAGATCACGAGCGCCGCGCAGCCGAGCAGCAGCGGCCGGCCCTCGAGGCGCCGCGTCAGCCCGAGCCGCTCGCGCTTGACGCGCATGGCCGGTCTCTACCCGCCCGGGGCGCCCCGCCGGCTAATCTCGGGCGGATGGCGGCGCTGGAGTCGGCGCTCGCGACGGCGGGCGAGGTGGCGGTGATCGCGGACACGCACCTGCGAGCACCGGGTCGGCTGCCGCAGGCGTGCCTGCGCCGGCTGGCCCGCGCGCAGCTGATCCTGCACGCCGGCGACATCGTCAGCCTGGCGGTCCTGGAAGAGCTTCGCGGGCTCGGGCCGCCGGTCTGCGCCGTGCGTGGCAACGTCGATGAGCCGGAGCTCGCCTCACAGCTCCCCGAGCGTCTCGAGCTCGCGCTGGACGGGGTGCGCTGTGGCCTGATCCACGACGCGGGACCGGCGCGCGGGCGCCTGCAGCGGCTGCGCGCCGCCTTCCCGGAGTGCGCGGCGGTGATCTTCGGCCACTCGCACATCCCGCTCCACGAGAGCGACGGCGGCTTTCAGATCTTCAACCCGGGCAGCCCGACCGCGCGCCGTCGCCAGCCGCGTCACACGATGGGACTGCTGCGGGAGCGGAGCGGAGCGCTGTGCTTCGAGCTGCTGACCGTCGACCGCGGTTGATCGCTCGGGCGCGCGGGAAGCTAGGGTGCAGGCGATGCTCAAGCTGATGTTCATCCCCTTCAGGCTCGCGGGCGGGCTGCTCGCGGGCATCACGGCGAAAAGCCTGTTCGAGAAGGTGTGGGGGCTCGTCGATCGCGAGGAGCCCCCCGAGCCCGAGCAGCGTCTGATCTCGGTCCCGAAGCTGCTCGCGGCGCTGGCGCTGGAGGGCGCGATCTTCCGCGCCGTGCGCGGCCTCACCGACCACGGCGCGCGCCTCGCGTTCAGCCGCGTCACCGGCCGCTGGCCGGGCGAGACGCGCCCCGAGCCGGAGAGCTGAGCACCGCTCCCCCGCCGCCCCTGGCGCGCTCCCGGCTTACGTCTCCGCGATCCTCCGCAGCAGCTCGACGCTGGCCGCCAGGCGCCGGCGCTCGGCAGGGGTGAGCCCGGCCTCGATCGCCTCGGCCAGCCAGCCGGCCCGGTCGCGCCGGTCCTCTTCCAGCGTCGCCCGTCCCCGCGGTGTGAGCTCGACCAGCGAGCGTCGGGCGTCGGAGGGGTCGCGTCGGCGGCTGATCAGCCCTGACGCCTCGAGGTCGGCGATCGTCTGCGCCATCGACTGTGGCCGCACGCGCTCGGCTTCGGCAAGGCGGCCGATGCTGGAGGTCTCCTCGCGATCGAGTCGCCCCAGCACCGCCCCGTGCGAGAGCGGGAAGCGATGCTCGGCGCGCAGCCGCCTCGTCAGCTGACCGAGCACGACCCGCAGCTCGCTGGCGAGCGCGCCGGTGTCCGGATCGGAGGTCATGGGCCAGACTATAAAGGACAGGGAGACTGTACAGTTAGCCTGTATAATTCTGCCGGATGCCGGCGGCCGCGACCTCCACCCCCACGCGCGACCGGGTGCGGGCGCGGACGGACCCCGACCGCTACAAGTGGATCGCGCTCTCCAACGTGACGCTCGGCGTGCTGCTGGCGACGCTCGACGCGTCGATCACGCTGATCGCGATGCCGGACATCTTCCGCGGCATCCACCTCGACCCGCTGGAGCCCGCCAACAGCTTCTACCTGTTGTGGATGATCCTCGGCTTCCTGGTTGTCTCGAGCGTGCTGATCGTGAGCCTCGGCCGGCTCGGCGACATGTATGGCCGCGTGCGGATCTACAACCTCGGCTTCCTGATCTACACGGTCGCGTCGCTGTTCCTGACAGTCGACTGGCTGACCGGCAGGAGCGGCGCGATGTTCCTGATCGTGTTCCGCATCGTGCAGGGGGTCGGCGCCGCCTGCCTGCTCGCGAACGCGGCCGCGATCATCACCGACGCGTTCCCCGCGAACCAGCGGGGCATGGCGCTCGGCATCAACAACATCGTGGGCGTCAGCGGGATGTTCATCGGGCTCGTGCTGGGCGGGCTGCTGGCGCCGGTCGACTGGCGCCTGGTGTTCCTGATCTCGGTCCCGGTCGGGCTGTTCGGCACCGTCTGGGCGTACCTGAAGCTGGAGGAGCGCAGCGAGCCTCGGCGGGCGCCGATCGACTGGGCGGGAAACGTCACCTTCGGCGTCGGGCTGGTGCTGCTGATGGTCTCCGTCACGTACGGGATCCGCCCCTACGGCTCGCACAGCACCGGCTGGGGCAGCCCGCGCGTGATCGCGCTGCTCGCCGCGGGCGTCGCCTGCCTGGCGGCGTTCGCGGTCGTCGAGCGCCGCGTCGTCAACCCGATGTTCAGGCTGCCGCTGTTCCGCATCCGGGCGTTCAGCTTCGGCACGCTTTCGACCTTCCTCTCAGCGGTGGCACGGGGCGGGCTGATGTTCATGCTGATCATCTGGCTGCAGGGCATCTGGCTGCCGCTGCACGGCTACGACTTCACCGACACGCCGCTGTGGGCGGGGATCTACATCCTTCCGCTGACGTTCGGGATGCTGCTCGCCGGACCCGCCTCGGGGTTCCTCTCCGACCGCTTCGGTGCGCGGCCGTTCGCAACCGCCGGGATGCTCGGCACGGCGCTCAGCTTCATGCTGCTGCTGCTGCTGCCGACCAACTTCCCCTATCCGGTCTTCGCGCTCGTGCTGCTTCTCACCGGCATCTCGTTCGGGATGTTCGCATCGCCCAACCGCGCGGCGGTGATGAACAGCCTGCCGCCGTCCGACCGCGGCGCCGGCGGCGGTATGAACCAGACGTTCCAGAACTCCGCGCAGGTGATCTCGATCGGCGTCTTCTTCACGCTGATGATCGCCGGGCTCGCCTCGACGCTGCCCGTCGCCCTGTCCTCGGGGCTGCACGCGCACGGTGTCTCGGCCGCCGCAGCGCACCGCGCCGCGCAGCTGCCGCCGGTCTCGATCCTGTTCGCGGCGTTCCTCGGCTACAACCCGATCCAGCATTTGCTCGGGGCGCACGTGCTCGCCTCGCTCGGCGCCCGCCAGCAGGCGATCCTCACCGGGCGCTCCTTCTTCCCCCACCTGATCTCGGCGCCGTTCCGCTCGGGGCTGCACGAGGCGTTCCTGTTCGCGATCCTTGCCTGCCTGGTGGCTGCCGCCGCGTCGGCGATGCGTGGCGGGCGCTATCACCACGCTGCCGCGCCCGCGGGGGCCGAGAGCGAAGTACAGACCGAAAGGACGAGCTGATGCAGGTCGAGGCGCTGCGCCCGCGCTGGGTCGTGCCGATGCACTACCGCACGCCGCGCATCGCCGCGCCCTGAGCCCGCGCGCGGGACGACCGGTTACGCTCACCGGGAGCGGCCGCGAACAGGGAGCAGGGGATGGACGCGAAACCCACGCTGTACGTCTGCCACGGCGACGATGGAGGGCCGCGGATTCACCCGTGCCGGCGCGTGCAGGAAGCGCTGCGAGCCGCCGGGATCGGGTACGAGAAGGTGCTCGCTGCGCATGGCAGCCCGATCCCTTTCCTGCGCAAAGGCTCGCGCGAGCAGCTGCGCGCGGCGACGGGGCAGGAGGGTCTGCCGGCGCTCAAGCTCGCGGACGGCACGGTGCTCGCGCACTCTCGCGCGATCCTCGGCTGGATCTCCGCGCAGCGGGAGGCCACCGGCTCAGACGGGTGAGTGGGCGCTGCAGCGATGGTCCCGGCCGCCCCGCCGAGGCCGGCCGGCGCTCCGTGCGGGACGCGGCGTGGGTGACGCGCAAGCCTACGAGTCGCGGTCCGGGCCGGCATCCGACACCAGCTCGAGCGTGAGATCCGCATCGCTGGCGCAGCCGGGGCAGAGCAGCCCCAGAAGATCGCCGGAAGGGACGATCAGGAGATGCCAGCGCTCGTACCCGCGCGAATTCCAGCGCGGGGCGGGCAGCAGGCACAGCTCGCAGTGCTCGTTCTCGAGGCGGCGAGCCAGGCGCCTCATCCGCCGGGAGCTACCGACGGTCCCAGAGCCATTTCAGCGTGAGCAGCTCGAACAGTTTCCTGAACACCTGAGCCTCCTTTCTTCGCGCTACAGGCATACCCGTTCGCGCCCGGGGTGAACCGCTCGCCCGCGCAGCCGTCCGTCCCCGGCGCGAGCCGCCGGCGCGGCTCGCCCGCGCGGTCGTCGCCCCCGGGGTCAGCCGCCCGCGCGGGTCTTCGGCGACGGGGCGAAACCCTAATCCGGCTCGCCCGCGCAGCCGACGAGCGCCGGCACGAGGGGGTGCGTGCCGCTCGTGTGCCAGAGCAGCGAGACCGTCGCCGGCGCGGCATCGATCAGCGGCACCGCGTGCACGTCCGGCAGCACGTGTGCGACGAGCCGCGCGTCGGCCTCGGGCAGCGCCGTGACGGCGCCCGCCGCGGCGAGCGTGCCGAGCCGTCCGAGCATCTCCAGCGAGGTCGAGACCTCGTCGACGGTGACCTGCTCGGGCGGTCCGCCGCGATGGTCGTCGAGGCTGTGGAAGCCGGCCCACGCCCGCTGCACAGACGGGTGGTAGCTGATGAAGCGCTCCCCGAGCGCCCTCTCGACGGGAGCCTCGCGCAGGCTCGCGAGCGGATGACCGGAGGGCACCATCAGCGCGCGCGGCTCGACGCGGACGTGGTGGACGGCGATGTGCTCGTCGGGGTCCGGCGGTTGACAGAAGGCGACGTCGACGTGCTCGAGCCAGGTGCGCGTGGACCCACGCGGGAAAGGCAGCTCCCGGAAGCAGACGTCGGCCTCGGGGTGGGCTTCGGCGAACGCGGTGAACAGCGCGGGCGCGGTCATCGCCGGCGGTGGGCCGATGAAGCCGACTTCGATCGCTCCACGAGCGGCGCGTGACAGCGACTGCGCGGTCATCTGGACCTCGTGCTCGGTCTCGACCACCGCACGTGCCTTGTCGAGGAACGCCTCGCCGGCGGCGGTCAGCCGCACGCCGCGAGGGTGGCGGTCCAGCAGCCTCAGGCCGAGGTCGCTCTCCAGTTGCGAGATCGCCTGCGAGAGCGCCGGCTGGGCGATGTAGAGCTTCTCGGCCGCGCGCGTGATCTGCCCCTCCTCGGCGACGGTCACGAAATAGCGCAGCTGATCGGTCTTGAAGGCCATCGGGCCCCCTCTCCGCGGGGCGGGCACCTGCTCACCTCCGCGGCGACGATCATATGCCGCGCGCCGCGGGAGCGCCTGGTTGCCCCTAGCGCCTCACGAAGTGCTCCCCGCCTCGCAGGTGTCGAGCGGGGGACGACCGAGCCCGTCGAGCCCATCGCCGGCCTCGTGGCCGTGCTCGAAGGGGAGCATCGAGAGCACGCCCGCCTTTTCGAAGGCGTGCTGCACGGGCTGCGGGCCCGGGATCAGCCTGAAGCCGTAGCCGCGCTTCTCGCACAGCCCGCAGCGGAAGGCGATCACGGCGACCCCCACCGGATCGATCGCGGTCAGCTCGCGCAGGTCCAGCGTGATCTCGGTCACCCCTTCCTCGCACAACCGCTCGATCTCGACCTCGAGCGCCTGGGCCGAGCGGTGGGTGAGGTCCCCGGTCAGGATCAGCTTGTGGGTCCACGTGCTGACGCTGGTCAGCACGAGGCCCGGCTCGGCCTCGTGCCCGGGCGGCGGATCGGGCTCGATCCGCACCGTCTCCGGTTCCTCGAGCGCAGCGCCGCTGCGGCGGTGCGCTCCTGTGTTCACTGCCGACGTCGTCAGATGACGCTTCATCTGGGCTCCTTCCAAGCAGCCTCGGGATTGCAGGGTTCGCGCCGGTCTCGCCGGCGCCGCTGATGCGGCCCTGCGGGTCTAGCCGGGGCGCTCGGGAATGAGCACGAAGAAGGCCGTCCGGTAGGGACGGCAGGAGTGCCGCATGCGTCGCAGGGCGCGGGGCGCCGCCAGCAGCAGCAGTCCTGTGAAGGCCAGAAACCCGGCGAGGCCGGCCGCTGCGCCGCCGCCGCCGGCGGCGACGCCGACCCCTGCGCCGCCGGGCGCGGGGCCGGGTTCGGGCGCGACGGGATGGCCGCTGTCGCCGCTGCCCGCCGCGCCGTCCTTGACAGGGCTCTCGACCACCTCGCCCAACGGCGCCGAAATCGGGGCGAGGACCGGCGCCGCGGCGCCGGCGCTCGGCGGCTGCCTCCAGCTGCCGGCGCAACCTTCGGTGCCGGGAGCGCCAGGCAGCGAGAGTTCGCACGTGCGCTGCTGGACCCGCCGCTCGGCCTGTGTGCGCGGTTCCACCTGCGCGCGCGACTGCGACAGCGGCGCGGCGGCCGCCCGCGCGGTCGCGGCAGTGCCGAGCCTCACGATCTCGCTGCCGGTGGGCGGCAGCGGACCCGGTGGGAAGATTTCCGCGACGCCCGGGCCCGCCGGCTGCTGGATCGGGGTAGCGCCTTCGCCGGAACGGCCGTGTTCGCCGGCGTGGCTCTGCGATTCTGCGAGCTTCGGCGCAAGACCTTCGCTGCTGTGCTTGGTTTCGCTCGTCGAGCCTTCGGTTTTCGTCACCTCTTCACCCGACGAGGCGTTTTCGCCCGGGGCCTGGACCGCTTCGGCGGGGGGCGTGACCGCTTCGGCGGGGGGCGTGACCGCTTCGGCGGGGGGCGTGACCGCTTCGGCGGGGGGCGTGACCGCTTCGGCGGGCACTTCCTGATGGGTGGCTTCGGGGGGCCCTGTCGATTCGGGCGGTGGCGATTCCGCGGGCTGTTCCACCGGCGCGGCGGGTTCGGGAGAGCCGGTACCGCTCGTCTGTGCGCCTTCGCCACTGCTCATCGAGCCGCCGGACCCTGAGGTGCCCGTTTCTCCGGAGGACTCGCCCCAGGCCGGGCCCACGAGCGCCAGCGACAGGACGAGCACCGGCACCACGACGAGCCCTCGCAGGAGGGCGGTGATGACGGTCCTTGTCGAGCGGCTCTGAGCTCTCGCGAGCATGGTTCCTCGATGCTCGTGCTTACGCGAAGGCGAGGTTACGTCTACCTCGCTTGAGGGATCATAAACCTCCGCCCGAACTCGCGCGGCGGCGGCGCCGGGGGTGGGCGCGGCTCAAGGCAGGCGGCGCCTGAAGCGGAAGACGCGCGAGCGCACGCCCCACGGGTCCTCCCAGCGGCTTGCTCCGTCGCGGCTCCAGCCGTCGGCCACGTAGAAGCGCTCGGCAGGCTGGTTGCCGTCGAGTACCCACAGGATCGCCTCTACGTGGCCCTGCGCGTACATGCGGTCCCGGCTCGCCTGCAGCAGCGCGCGGCCGGCGCCCGTGCGCCATCGCGCTGGGTCGACGTAGAGAGCGAACAGCTCGCCGGCGTCGGGCGCGTCGGCGTCGCGCGAGGGCCCGAACGTCGCGAAGCCGAGCAGCGCGTCGCCCGCGATCGCCAGCAGCGTCTGCGGGTCGCGGGGCCGGGATGCCGCGAAGCGATAGCCCGGGACGCGCTGCTCCGGCGTCAGCGCCTCGAGGTAGTCGTCGGGCAGCAGCCCGCGGTAGGCGGTCTTCCAGGCGCGCACGTGCACGTCGGCGACCTGCGCCTCGTCACCTGGCCGCGCGTCGCGGATCTGCACGGGCGGCAGGCTACCCGTGCGGCGGCCGGCAGGCCACCCGTGCGGCCGTGAACGGGCGACCCGTGCGGCCGGTCCCGGCCAGGCGGGGACCGGGAGCCGGGACCAGCCGCGTCGGGTTGGCGCCGAGAGCGAGGCGGCGGCGTCTAGGCGACGCCGACCAGCCCGCCCTCGGGTGAGCCGGGACCACGACCGTGAACGCACGCATCCCTCTTGTCTGCGCCCCCCGTCCCGCCGGGGGCCCCGGCCGGGTGCGGGTGCCGGTAGACCCAGCGGATCTCCGGGCGCTCACGCTGCCGCTGCTCCGCCTCCCGCCGCTCGAGCCATGCGGCGTAGGGGTCGGTGGCGACGGCGCGTGTCACGATCGCCTGCGCTTCGCAGCGCCCCAGGGTCCCCTCGTCGAGGTCGCGGCCGAGGCGCTCGATCGGACCGGTGCCCAGCCGCTGCGGGGCTCCTGCGCCCCGTCCTGAGTGTCTGTTCCCTCGCAAGATTCCCATGTGCCCCCTCCGCTGTCGCGGGTGTAAGTGCCGATGGGCAGAGCATGCGCCGCCGCACCGGCGCTCGCGTAGAACTCAACGTTCGCACTACGTTTCGCGACGGCGGGCCGACGTGCCTGTCGGCCCTTTCGGGCAGGCCCTGTAGTCACGGAGGGGAGGCGCGCGCTCGCGGGCCGGCGAGCGCGGAAGGTCCCTCCGGTGCGGGCTTGGGCCGCGCGCGTCGCGGGTAACCCCTGCGCGTGGCAGTCCGCAGACAGGCAGGACGTCCCGCGGCATGAGCCCCGGTGGGCCCGAACCGCCGGGATACCCCGGCAACGAACCGACCGAGCCGACCAGGCCGCTGCGGGGGCCGGTTCCGCCGCGGCAGCCCGTTCGTCCAGTGGCACCCCCGGTCGTCGAACGGGTGCCGCCGCCGCTGCCGCCGGAAGACCCCTGGTGGGGCAACCCGGGGGCTGCGTTGCTCGTCTGCCTCGTCGTGCTGCTGCTCGGCGGCGTCGTCGGCTATGCGATCGGGCACAGCGGCCGCAGCTCTGAAGGCGCTCACACCGTGTCGAGCACGACGACCGTCACGCAGCCGGCGAGAGTCGAGGTACGCACCCAGACGGTCACCTCGAAGACAGTGACGCAGGCGCCGCCGAACGCCGCCAACGAACAGCGGCGGGTCGAAGCCGAAGCCGAAGCCAAAAAGCTCGACAAAGAAAACGAAGAACTGCGCAAGGCGGAAGCGGGCTGAGGCCACAGCCCGGCCTCGGCTGACGCGAGCGCGCCGGCGCAACGACCCTCGCGCGGGTCCGGCGGGGCGGGCCCGCGAGCCACACCGAACGCGGCGGCGGCTCACGCGGAGCCGATCGACGCGGCGGCGCGGCACGAGGCAGACCCTTGAGGCATGATGAAGGCGCGGTGGCGGACCACGGGGAGCCGATCGGCGTGGCAGCGCGGCACGGCGGGTGGCGCGAGCGCATCAGCTTCGCGCTCGCGGTCCTCGCCGCGCTGCTGGCGGTCGCGGCGGTCGGATGCATCTACGTGCGTGCCGAGCTGCTCGACAACCAGCGGTTCGCCGACCGCACGGCGGCGGCGCTCAACCGGCCTCCGGTCCGGCGCATCGTCGCGCGGGAGGTGGTCGCGCAGGTCCTGGAGGGCGCGCGGCCCGACCTGCTCGCCGCCCGGCCGCTGCTGAGCTCGCTCATCGAAACGGTCGTCTCGACCCCGCAGTTCCGCGGGATCGTGCGGACCGCCACTGCGCAGGCCCACGGGGTGCTGTTCGCTCGCGGCGGCAACGTCGTGTTCAGCATCGCCGACGCCGGCACGGTCGTGATATCCGCGCTGCGCACGCTCGCGCCGTCGGTCGCGCAGAAAATCCCGACGTCGGTCGACGCCAGGCTCCTGGACCTGCGCCGCCAGACCTTCGCGGTCAAGACGCTGCGGGCGGCAGCGCGCGTGCGCGCGCTGGCGGTGATCCTGCCCGTGCTCGCGCTGCTGCTGCTGAGCGGCTCGGTAGCGCTCGCGCGACGGCGCCGGGAGGCCGCGTTCCGCGCCGGGCTCGTGCTGGCGGTCCTCTCACTTGCCGCGTGGGTCGACCTGCTCCTGCTCAGGCACAGCATGGTCACCGCCCTGTTGGGAGGCGAGGGCCTCAGCGACGGCGAACTGCGCGAAGCCGCCGTCGCGCTGTGGGACGCCTGGCTCGGAGGGCTGGCGACCTGGGCGCTCGCGCTGGCGGCGGCCGGCGCGGTGCTCGCGCTCGTCGCATCCGCGGTGCTGCGCCCGGCCTCGCTCGCGGCGGCCGCGTCGCGGCTGCGCGGGGTGCCGGGCTCCGTGCGGGACGCGTCCCTGCGCCGCCGGCCCTGGCACGCGGCGGGCGCCGCGCTGGCGCTGCTGGCCGGGGTGGCGCTGCTCGCCGAGCCGTCGCTGTCGCTCGCGGTGCTCGCCGTCGGCGCCGGGATCGGCCTGCTGGCCTTCGGCCTGGGGGAGCTGGCGGAGACGCTCGGGCTGGCTCCCGCCGGGGTGCCGAGCGCGCGCAGCGTCCTGTCCGCGGGGGCGGCGGGCGCCGCCGGACTGGCGGTCTTCATCGGCGGCCCGGCGATCGCTCTGGCGGCCGCGGCGCCGCGCCATTCGCGTCCTCCCGCGGCCCTCGCGAGCGGGCTGACGTGCGACGGCTACGCGCAGCTCTGCGAAAAGCGCCTGGACCAGGTCGTGTTCGCCGGCACCCACAACTCGATGTCGGCCTCCGAATCCCCCGGCTGGCTGATCCCCAATCAGGAACGGGCGATCGCCAGGCAGCTCGACGACGGGGTCCGCGCCTTCAAGATCTCGACCCACTACGGGATCGGCTCGTCGCCGACCAACGTGCTGACCGACATCAAAGGGGCCGGGGAGAAGCTGAACCGCGTCTCGGAGAACCTGAGCGAGCAGGCGCGCAAGGCCCTGCAACGCTTCAGCGGCTCGCTCGGCTTCGGCCGCGGCAAAGGCAAGCGGGCGGTCTGGCTCTGCCACACGCTGTGTGAACTCGGCGCGACCAGCATGTCCTCGTTCCTCGACACCGTGGACCGCTTCCTGCGGCTGAACCCCGATCAGGTGCTCGTCTTCTTCGACGAGGACTACGTCTCGGAGCAGTCGCTGGAAGACGAATTCAAGCGCTCAGGGCTGTACCCGCGCCTCGCCGTGTTCCGGGTCGGGCAGGAGCTGCCGACGCTCGGGCAGATGATCCGCTCTCAGCACAACGTCGCGGTCTTCACGCAGGAGCCGGTGAGCGGAACGCATCCGTGGAACATGTTCGCGTACGGCCACTGGATCCAGGACACGCCGCTCGGCGCTGTCAAGCCCGCCGATTTCACCTGCGCGCCCTATCGCGGGAACGAGGACAACCCGCTGCTGATGATGAACAACTGGGCCGATGTGTTCCCGCCCCGCCGCAGCCCGAACCTGCCGCTGCTGACGCGCCCCTTCATCGTCGCGCGGGCCCGCCGCTGCGAGCGCGAACGGCACCGGCTGCCGAACCTCGTGATGACCGACTTCTACAACAGCGGCGACGTGATCGGTGCGGTTCGCGAACTCAACGGGCTGGGCAGCGAGAAGCCCGCGCCGATCGTGCCGGTCCATTAGATGGGCCGCCGCCCGCGCCTGCGCGGCGCGGACGGGCGCCCGTGCTCCGCCCGCGCCGTCGACGGGGCGCCCGTGCTCCGGCAGGCCGGTCAGCCCTGGCTCTGGACGACCAGCATGCTGTTGCCGTCGAGGTCGCGGAACCAGAACATCGGGGGCACGGGGCCACCCATGCGCGAGACCTCCTCGTCCACGTCGACGCCGCGCTCGCGCAGCACCGCGTGGTCGCCCTCGATGTCGTTGGTCGACAGGGCGACGCCGGTCTGCGCGCCGCCCGCGCTGTCACCTGGCCGCGGCGGCACGACCGCGATCGTCGTCTCCGCCCCCGCGGGAGCGACTTCGACCCAGCGATAGCCGTTGCCCATCGGCACGTCGGTGCGCTTCTCGAAGCCGAGCTTGTCGGTGTAGAACGCGATCGCGGCGTCCTGGTCGCCGACGGTGACGACGATCGTGCCGACTTTGTCGATCGCGGTTCCGGTTGCGGCTGTCATTTCGGGCTCCTCCCTTTGGGGTTCTGTCTGTTGGTGCTTCGAGGACTATGACCGCTGCTCGCCGTGAAACTCATCGCTTCGGCTGCCAGAGCGCGATCTCTCCGCCGGCGGGGGTGCCGATCACGCTGCGCCATCCGGCCGGACCCTCGCGGGGGGCCAGCAGCACCGACGCGCCGAGCCGGTCTGCATCCTCACACGCGCGCCGCGCGTCGGAGACCTCCACATACGGGAGCCACAGCGAGCGCCCACCCGGGCACTGCACGAAGCCGCCGCCGATCGTCTCCGCGAGCTCGATTGCCATGTAGGAGCCGTGGGCGGTGTCGAGCCGTTCGCGACGCCAGCCGAGCAGACGCTCGTAGAACTCGCACGCGGCCGGCAGATCGCCCGAGTGCAGCTCGAGATGCACCACGGCGCGGAACGGAGTGATCGCCATCGACTGTTTCGACTGCCGCCGACGCGAGAACTCATCGCGACCGTGAGCTCTTGCGGCCCCCAAGGTCTAACCTGGGCGACTGTGGCAGGGGCGCCCAGGACCGACGAGGCAGGCGCTGCGCGCGCGCTGGAGGCTGCTCGCGGCGGTGACGGGAGCGCCTTCGAGCAGCTCGTCGAGCCGTACCGGCGCGAGCTTCACGCTCACTGCTACCGGATGCTCGGCTCGGTACACGACGCCGAGGACGCGCTGCAGGACGCGCTGCTGCGGGCCTGGCGGGGCATCGCCCGCTTCGAGGGTCGCAGCTCGCTGCGCTCATGGCTCTACACGATCGCGACCAACGCCTGCCTGGACCAGATCGGCCGCCGCCCGAAGCGCGTGCTGCCGATCGACTACGGCCCGCCGACCGACCCTCACATGGCGCCCGGCGAACCCGTCGTCGAGTCGGTCTGGATCGAGCCCTACCCGGGTGAGATCGTCGGCGTCGCCGAGGGACCGGCGTCCCCCGAGGCGAGCTACGAGCAGCGCGAGGCGATCGAGCTCGCGTTCGTGGCCGCGCTGCAGCACCTGCCCGCCAACCAGCGCGCCGTGCTGATCATGCGCGAGGTTCTCGGCTACGCGGCGAAGGAGGTCGCCGAGACGCTTGGCACCAGCACCGCCTCGGTCAACAGCGCCCTGCAGCGGGCCCGCGCAACCGTCGCCGAGCGCTGCCCGCAGCCCAGCCAGCAGGCGACCCTGCGCGAGCTCGGCGAGCCGCGCCTGCGCGAGCTGCTCGACCGCTACGTCGACGCGTGGGAGCGCGACGACGTGGAGGCCTTCACGGCGATGCTCGCCGAGGAGGCGACGTTCGCGATGCCGCCGCTGGCAAGCTGGTACGCCGGCCGCGAGGCGATCGCCGCCTGGGCGCGCAGCTGGCCGCTGTCCGGCGCGTGGCGCTGGCGCGCCGTACGGGTCCTCGCCAACGCGCAGCCTGCGCTCGGCTTCTACGCCTGGAGCGAGGAGGACGGCGCATTTCGCCCGTTCGCGCTCAACGTGCTGAGCTTCGAGGGCGCGCGGGTGAGCGCGGTCACGGCGTTCATCGCGAGGTCGCCCGAGCCGCGCGACCCCGAGGTGTTCGAGCGCTACCCGGACGAGCCGGTCGACGCCACGGCCCTGCACGGCGTGTTCGAGAGCTTCGGCCTGCCCCGCGAGCTGAGCGGAGGGTAGGCCACGCGGCCCGCACGGCGGCGTTAGGGTGCTCGCGTGGCGGCGCGCGACTACGACATCGTCCTGTTCGGCGCGAGCAGCTTCGCCGGGCGGCTGACCGCCGAGTACCTGCGCGGCGCGGCGCCGCCGAGTGCGCGCATCGCGCTCGCGGGCCGCTCCCGGGCGCGCCTGGAGGAGCTGGCCGCCGGCCTCGGGACCGGATGGCCGGTGCTCGTCGCCGATGTCGGCGAGCCGGACTCGCTCACCGCCCTGGCGTCGGCGACGCGCGTGCTCCTCACCACCGTCGGTCCCTACCGCAGCTACGGGATCCCGGTCGTCGAGGCGTGCGCGCGAGCCGGCACGCACTACGCCGACCTGACCGGCGAGGTCGTGTTCATGCGCGAGTCGATCGACGCGTTCGACCAGACCGCCCGCAGGAGCGGCGCGCGCATCGTGCACAGCTGCGGCTTCGACTCGATCCCCTCGGACATCGGCATGCTGCTGGTGCACCGGGCGGCGGAGCAGGACGGCGCCGGCGAGCTGGAGCGCGCGACGCTGGTCGTGCGGGCGATGCGCGGAGGACTCAGCGGCGGCACGCTCGCCTCGATGAAGGGGATGATCGAGGACCGCCGGCACGACCCGTCGCTGCGGCGGCTGATGGACGACCCCTACGCTCTGAGCCCGGACCGCCCCGCCGAGCCGGAACTCGGAGCCGAGCGCGACCTGATCGCGCTCGCGCGCGACGATCTCGCGGGGGGGTGGGTCGGGCCGTTCGTGATGGCCCCGGTCAACACGCGGGTCGTGCGCCGCAGCAACGCGCTGCTCGGATGGAGCTACGGCAGGCGCCTGCGCTACCGCGAGGTGATGGGCTTCGGCGGGCCGCTCGCGCCGCTGCTGGCGGGCGGCACCGCCGCGGGCATCGGCGCGGTGCTCGCCGGCATGCAGTTCCCGCCCTCGCGCTCGCTGCTGGACCGCGTGCTGCCGTCTCCGGGCGAGGGGCCGAGCGAGCGCACCCGCGACCGCGGGCACTTCCGCATCGAGACGCTCGCGCGCACCGCGCAGGGCGCGCGCTACCGCTGCCGGATCGAGGCCGAGGGCGACCCCGGCTACAAGGCGACCGCGGTGATGCTCGGCGAGAGCGCGCTGGCGCTCGCGCTCGATCAGGAGCGCCTGCCCGACGCCGCCGGCGTGCTGACTCCCGCCACCGCGCTCGGGGAGCTCATCGCCGAGCGGCTGCGCGCGGCGGGGCAGACCTACGAGGCGCGGGCGCTCGAGAGCTAGACGCGGGGCCTGCCCTCAGGGAGTGTCGGCGAGCAGCCCCGCGGCGAGGCCCTCGGCGGCGCGGTGGACGTGCGGGCTCGCGCCGAGCGCGGCGAGGAACGGCTCCCGCCCGACCGTCAGCAGCGTCGTCGGGCGCAGCGGCACGACCGTGGCCGTGCGCTTCACCGGGTAGAGCAGCGCGATCTCGCCGAAGCCCTCGCCGCGGCCCAACCGGCGGATCTCCCGCGCGCCTTTGCTGACCCGCACCTCGCCGTCGGTGATCATGTAGTAGCGGTCGCCCTCCTCGCCCTCGCTGATCACCGGCTCGCCCGGCAGCGCCTCGAGGTACGCGGCTTCGCGCGCGAGCGTCTCCAGCGGCGCCGCGGGGAGCGCGGCGAAGATGCCGATGTTGCGCAGCACACCCATCTCGACGACCGGCACGTCGGCCTCGTGGTCCATCCGCCGGATCCTCGGCAGCGTGGCGAGCACCGTGAGCAGGACCACTGCGGCCATGCCCAGGAACGCCGCCTTGGGGCCGCCGATCCCGACCAGCACCGGCACGGCGAGCGAGCCGAAGGCCAGGCCGACGTCGCGGATCGACTCGAACAGCACGAACGCGCAGACGATCACCTCCAGCGGGGTGGAGCGCTGCAGCAGGGTCTGCGCCGAGATCGACTGCACCGCGCGGCAAGCTCCGACCGCGACCAGCAGCGCCACCGCGACGCCGGTCGAGGAGACCGTGCTCAGCGCCGCGAGCGAGGCCACCGCCGCGAGCGCCGCGCCCGCAAGCGGCACGGCCAGGCGCCGGCCGACGAGCATCACGCCGGCGCTAGCGCCCAGCAGGCTGCCGGCTCCGAACGCCGCGCTGAGGTAGCCGGCGGCCGCGGATCCGATCGCGAGGATCCGGATCGCGAGCAGCACGACGAGCAGGTCGATCGCGCCCTCGATCGCCGCGGAGCCAGCCCGGTAGGCGACGAGCGCGCGAGTGTTCGGCCGCGAGGCGATCGTGCGCGCCGCGGCCAGCAGCTCGCCGAGCCCGCCCTCCTCCTGCTCGGCGCGGGCGCGCGTCGCACCGACGGTCACCAGCGCGGGAGTGGCCACGGCGAGAGCCGCGAGGACGACGCAGGCCAGGCCGGCCCCCTGGAGCCCGATCATCGCGGCCGCCAGCACGGGACCGATCAGCGCACCGGCGCCTTTGCACCATCCGGTCGCCACATTCGCGGCCGTCAGCTCGTCCGGATGGCGCACGACGAGCGGGATCAGCACGTTGTGCAAAGGGATGCTGACGCCCAGCGACACCGTGAACAGCACGGCACCGGCGTAGACCGCCGCCGGCGGGGCGTGCAGGAGGATCGCGGCGCCGCTCGCTCCGAGCATCAGCGCCGAGGTCGCGTAGCAGCCGGCCAGCAGCCGGGCGACGCCGATCCGCGAGAGGTGCGCCCCGATCAGCGGCGCGAGCAGCACCGAAGGGATCAGCTGGGCGAGCGCGACGAGCCCGGCGGCGGAGGCGCCCCCCTGCTTGTAGGCGTACACGAGAATCGTGATCCATTGGCCGTACTCGGCGATCGTCATCGCCAGGAACGCCGCGAGCAGCCGGCTGAGCGGGGCGTTGGAGCCGAGCACGTGCACCACTCCGCGCACCCGCGACAGCGGCGGGGCGCGCCGCCCGGGCTCCCTCGTCCCGATCGCCGGGCTGCCGTCCGCCGCCGACGAGGTCACGCGCGTTCCTCCACGGCGGCAGCGTACGCGCCGGGGACCGGCGCCGTTGTGCAGGCGCCGCTCGCAGCGGCCGGCGCGGACGGGCGCCTGCCCGCGGCGGCGCCGCGGTTCGAGCGCTGACCCTTGG
This sequence comes from uncultured Solirubrobacteraceae bacterium, assembly GCA_963703205.1. Lineage (GTDB taxonomy): Bacteria > Actinomycetota > Thermoleophilia > Solirubrobacterales > Solirubrobacteraceae > Palsa-744. Next base: position 2,837,195 of record OY969799.1, on the reverse strand, counting down.
GAACGTGCGCGTTTAGTCGCGGCGGAGGCCGGGTAGCGAGCGCCGAGGGAGGGGGCACACCAGGAGGATCTGCGGTGTCTCAACAGGGGGCGAAGTGCAGGAGGGGATGGCGCGCAGCGCTGTCCGTACCCGCGGCAGCGGCACTCGCCGTGCTCGCGCTCGGGGTGCCCGTCGCGCGTGCGGCTTTCCCCGACTACGGCGACGGCACCGCCTCGCAGCCCTCCAGCTGGCATCTGGAACCGGGCCAGACGGTCTCGAATCTCGGCTCCGACCTCGTTGCCAGGTTCGGCGCGACGCCGGCGGAACCGCCTTCGAGCGAACCCGTCGAAGCGGCCGAGATCACGAAACTGAACTCGCAGACCGACGAGCTGTGCGGCGTGAGGGGCATGTCGATCACCGATCCGCACGCGACGATGCCCGCCGGCACGGGATCGTGCATCGCAGCGGGGACTCCGATCCACACGGCGTTCGCGGTCACGCTCGGCCGTCCCGACGTGAGGCTCGCCGAGCTCGACTCCGGCGTGATCTGGAGCAGCCGCTCGGACATGCTGCAGCTGCGCGGCAAGTACTGGATCAACCCCGGCGAGCTGCCCGCCCCCGAGGTCGACATGTCGAGCACGTTCGACCCCTCGACCCACGTCGACTGCGCGACGGCACGCCCCGCGACCGGCGGCGACTACGACCTCGACGGGGCGATGCCCGGCGGCAAGCCCGGCGGCAGCGGTCCGATCCCCTATGACGTGCTCGAACAGGGAGCCTTCAACGTGCTCGACTACGCATGCGACTCGCGGGTCGCGAACGTCGTCGAGAACTATCCCCAGTGCACGAACCCGCCGACGACGAGCGACTGCCGCAACGGCCCGCCCGGCACGCTCACGCCGGAGGACCTGATCATCGCGTTCTCCGACGGCGTCGACCACGACCACGACGGCTACGCGAACGACATCGCCGGCTGGAACTTCGTCGACAACAACAACGACCCCTACGACGAGGTCCACTACGGGCACGGCACCGGCGAGCTCGAGGACTCCGGAGCAGAAGCCGAAAACAGCGCCGGCGACAGCGGCACCTGCCCGAACTGCGAGGTGATGGAGCTGCGGGTCGGCGAGTCGTTCGTCGCCGACGCGAACCGCTTCGCCGAGGCGACGATCTACGCCACCGACCGCGGCGCCGACGTGATCCAGGAGCCGCTCGGCACCTACAACGACTCGCATTTCACCGCCGAAGCGATCAACTACGCATACGACCACGGCACGACCGTGATGGCCTCGGCCGCCGACGAGGCCGCCGAACACCACAACATGCCGGGCGCGCTGCCGCACACGATCGTCGTCAACTCGGTGCGCGGGCCGGACTCGATCGCCGGCAGCGGCGGGGCCTCGATCAACACCAGCACGCCGCCCTCGTGGCTGCAGCTGAACGGCTGCACCAACTACGGCACCCGCGTCGACCTCTCGGTCGAGAGCGACTCCTGCTCCTCGGAGGCGACGGGCAAGAGCTCCGGGGTCGTCGGGCTGATCTACAGCGCCGCGCTGAACGCCTGCGGCGCCTCGCTCTACGGGGAATGCACCAACGCCAAGAACGCGAAGCTGACCGACGCCAAGCACTGCACCCGCCCCGACGGCTCGCCGTGCGTGATCACCCCGGACGAGGTCCAGCAGCTGCTCGCCTCGGGCAACATCGCCGGCACCACCGTCGACGGCTCCTCCCCGATCGAAGGGCTGGCGCCGAGCACCGGCTCGCCGTCGGCGGATCGCGGCGAAGGCGGCCAGGCCGACGACGTCAACACGGCGCTGTCGCCCGAAACGTCGTGCACGCTCGCCTCGATCGCGGGCTGCACCGATCCGAACACGAACACGCAGTTCGCGCCCGATGAGAACGGCGGGGTGATCGGCACCCTTCCCGACACGTTCCGCTTCCCGTCGCGCAAGGGCTGGGACGAGTTCTTCGGCTACGGCCGGCTCGACGCCTTCAAGTCCGTCGACGCGGCCGCGCAAGGCTGGATCCCGCCCGAAGCCGAAGTGAGCTCACCTGAATGGTTCCAGCAAGTCGATCCATCGAATCCCACGGTCGGCGTCGAAGGCCGCACAAACGCGCGCTCGAAATACACGTGCAGGGTCGAAGTCGCGCCCGGCGCGCAGCCCAACAACCAGCCGAGCTCCGCGCAGGGCGACTTCGCCCCCGTTCCTTCGAGCTGGTGCGACGGCGCGACGGTCCGCTCGGGCGACCACAGCGGGCTGCTCGCGACGATCGAAACCGCGGCGCTCGAGAAGATGTTCCCGGCGGGCGACCCGAGCTCGTTCACGGGGAACGAGAACGGCGGGCTCGCGCAGAGCTCGAACGGCCGTCCGAACACGCTCCCGTACGCGTTCACCGTGCGCATCGTCGTCACCACGGCCCCGGGCTCACCCGGTCCGGCGATGAGCGGCGAGGACCGCCGGCAGATGTTCCTGCACCGCGACGCCGAAGCCGCGAAGGGCTTCCCGGTGCAGATCCACGGCGACGGCGACGCAAGCCCGGTGCTCGCGGACCTGGCAGGCAACGACACCAACCAGCTGATCCTGGCCAACTCCGACGGCTGGATCCACGCGTACACCTACGACCCCTCCTCCGGGTCACTGAAGGACATGAAGGGCTGGCCGGTGCACACCGAAGCGCTGCCGCTGCACTCCGGCGAGCCGGCCTTCTCCGGCGGCGGTCTCTCGACCGCCCACTACGCGGCGGTGCTCGAGGCTCCGGCCGTCGGAGACCTCACCGGCAGTGGAGAACTCGACGTCGTCGCCGACGACATGCAGGGCAACGTCTACGCCTGGAACCCGCAGGGCAAGCTGATCTTCCACGAGACCTCGAACCCCGCCTACTCGGGGGCGCCGCTCAGCGGCGATCCCGCCTGGGAGGCCCAGCGTGCCGGGCCTCGCCAGCGCACCGAGGCCGGCTTCGTCACCTCACCGGTGCTCGGCGAACTAGAAGGCAAGGGCCACGGCCTCGACATCATCGCCGCGGGCGAGGATCACCACCTCTACGCGTGGCGGCCCGACGGGCAGCCGGTCAAGGGCTTCCCGGTTCTGATCGAGGATCCCGACAAGGTCGCCGCTGTCGACGCCACGAGCAACCAGATCACGTTCAACGGCAACGCGCCGGCCGACCCGGGCATCGAAGAAGACCAGGGGAAGATCGTCGACACGCCCGCGGTCGCCTACCTCGACGGGCCGCAGAAGCCGCCGTCGATCGTCGTCGGCTCCAACGAGGAGTACCTGACAGGACAGGGCGACGAGGGCTCGATCGACGCCGGCGCCGTGACCACGACCACGCTCGGCGCGCTCGGAGAGACGGGCCTGCTGAAGTTCGCCAACGGCCGCGTTTACGCGATCAACGCGAGCGGCTGCAGCTCTGAACCCTCCTCGTGCGCGACGGGCGGCTTCACGTGCAGCGAAGCGCACTGCACCTCCTCGGCCTACCGCGAAGGCTGGCCCGCGAAGATCGGCATCATCGACGCCGGGCTGCTCCCCGACGTCGGCGAGGGCATCAACGGCTCGCCGGTGGTGGCACCGCTCGACTGCCCGAGCGGCGGCGAAGGCGAGAAGATCGCGGTCACGCCCGACGCGGGCCCGGGGTACGTGCTGAACGCCGACGGCACCTCCTGCTACGGCTCGACCGGCGAATCCGACAACGCCCTGGAGACGGACTTCGCGGCCGGTAACGGGAAGACCGACACGCCGGCGTTCCCGGCGGTCGGCGAGCCGGCGTTCGGCACGCTCAACGGCACGACCACCTCGTTGTTCGCCCCCGCCGCCGGCCTGCTGCGCGCCCTCGACATCGCCGCCCCCGACTACCAGAAGGGCAGCCAGGACTTCATCGCCGGCTGGAACCCCGAGACGAGCCAGTTCGAACCGGGCTTCCCGGCGGTCGACAACGACCTCTCTTTCATCACCGGCGAGACCGTCGGCGACGTCACCGGCGGGGCCCCCAAGCAGGAGGTCGTGGCGGGCACGGCCTCGCTCGACCTCGAGGCCTACGGCGCCGGCGGCGTGCCCGCGAGCGCCTCGTGGCCGAAGCTCACCGGCGGCTGGACGGTCGCCACGCCGACGCTCGGCTCGCTGGGCACGCTCGACACCTCGCCGAGCGCCCACAAGGACGTCGTCTCGATCACCCGCGAAGGCGAACTGATCGTCTACGGCACGCCCGCCGCCGCGTGCTCGCCGAGCTCGTGGCCGAACTTCCACCACGACATCGCCAACTCCGGCGACTACACGCGCGACGCCGTGCCCCCGGGTGTGCCGCTGAACGCGTCGGTCAGCGGCGGCACGCTGTCCTGGACGGCACCGGGGAACGACACGATGTGCGGCACGGCGACGCGGTATGAGATCGTCACCTCGAAGAAGAAGATCACCCCGGCGAGCTTCGCGCAGGCCACGCCGCTGGCCGGCGCGCCGGTGCCGACCGAAGCCGGGACCACGCAGTCATACGCGATCCCGGCGGGCGCGCAGCGCTACATCGCGATCCGTGCCGTCGACGGCGAAGGCAACATCGGCCTGCCGGCCGTCGTCAAGTACGAGGCGCCGAAGAAGTGATCCGCGCCCGGCGTCTGGGCTGCGCGCTGCTGTGCGCGGGCGCTTGCGCGCTGCCGGGCGCGGCTGCCGCGCAGGCTGCCGCGCCCGTCCAGCCCTACGGCACGAACGACGCGGGCGGCTTCCGCAACGTGCTTCCCTCGGGGGAGAACGGCCTCGACAACGCGGTCCAGCTCGCGGAATTCAAGCTCAACGGCACCTATCCGCCGCACTTCACCGACCAGCTGCCGCTGTACGCGGGCCTGCTGCACGGCTCGCCGACACTCACCCACGAACAGATCGGCGACTACTTCAAGGACGCCACGTTCGGGGTGGCGGAAGGCGACCTCGCCTCGACCGAAAGCCCGCGCGAAGACGTCACGATCGAGCGCGACAAGGCCTACGGCGTGCCGCACGTATACGCCACCACCCGGGGCGGCGTGATGTTCGGCGCCGGCTACGCGGCAGCCGCCGACAGGCTGTTCCTGATGGACGTGCTGCGCCACACCGCGAAAGCCGAACTGTCGTCGTTCGCGGGCGGCTCGGCCGGCGACCGCGCGATGGACCGCACGCAGTGGATGATCGCGCCGTACACCGAAGCCGACCTCCAGTCGCAGCTCGAAAACGCCCCCAAGCTGTACGGCGCGCGCGGCGAACAGGTCGTCGCGGACGTGGGGGAATTCGTCGCCGGCATCAACGCCTACATCCACGAAGCGCTGCTCGACCCGAACAAGCTCCCCGCCGAGTACGCGGCGCTCGGCAAAGTGCCGACCGAATGGAAGCCGACCGACGTGATCGCCGAGGCCTCGTTGATCGGCGGCATCTTCGGCAAGGGCGGGGGCGCCGAGGTCCGTTCGGCGCTCGCGCTCGAGGCGCTCGAAGCGAAGCTCGGGCGCAAGGCCGGGCGCAAGGCGTGGAGCGACCTGCGCGAGGCCGACGATCCGGAAGCGCCGACGACCGTCTCCAAGGCGTTCCCGTACGAGACGACCTCGCCGTTCGCCGGCAAGGGCCTGGCGATGCCGGATCCCGGCTCGGTCCAGTTCGTCTCCGACGGCTCCGGCGGGACGCTCGCGGACACCTCCGGCGCGCCCGTCACCGACACGCCCTCGCCGCAGCCGATCCCCGACGACGGCTCGATCGGGTCCGGGTTGCTGCGCGATGCGCTGGCCGGCCCACCGCTCGACTCCAACTGGGAGCTCGTCAACAAGGAAGGCTCGACGGACGGTCACCCGATCGCGGTGATGGGCCCCCAGGTCGGCTACTACAACCCGCAGATCCTGATGGAGGAGGACCTGCACGGACCCGGGATCGACGCCCGCGGCGCCGCCTTCCCCGGCGTCAACCTCTACGTCGAGCTCGGCCACGGACGCGATTACGCGTGGAGCGCCACGACCTCGACGGCCGACAACGTCGACACCTTCGCCGAGGTCCTCTGCCAGGACGAATACCACTACCTCTACAAGGGGCAGTGCCTGCCGATGGAAAAGCTCGAACGGACCAACACGTGGACCCCGACCGCGAGCGAACCCGAAACGGCACCCGGCTCGGAAACGCTGACGGTGTACCGCACGGTCCACGGCATCGTCTACGCGCGCGGCACCGTCGGCGGCCAAGCGGTCGCTTTCGCAAGCGCGCGGACGACGTACTTCCACGAGGCCGACTCGGCGGTCGGCTTCGCCGAGTTCAACGAACCCGGCTTCATGACGTCCCCGAAGCGCTTCCAGGAAGCAGCCGAGAACATCAACTTCGGATTCAACTGGGCCTACGTCGACGCCAACCACATCGCGTACTTCCTCTCGGGCTGGCTGCCGGAACGCGCCAAGGGCACCTCGCCGGACTTCCCGGTTCTCGGCACGGGCGAATACGACTGGCAGGGCTTCGATCCGACGCTGCACACGATGGACACGCTGCCCTTCAAGAAGCATCCGCAGGCGCTCGACCCTCCGTTCCTGGTCTCCTGGAACAACAAGCAGGCGCCCAGGTTCGCCGCAGCCGATGACAAGTACGCGTTCGGCGACGTGTACCGCATGCAGCTGATCCGCAACTTCATCGAAGCCGACCTCGCCGGCGGCCACCGGATGGGCACCGAACAGCTGATCAGCGCGATGGACGAAGCGGCCACGCAGGACATTCGCAGCGTCGAGCTGTGGCCGACGATCAGGCAGGTGCTCGGCACGCCGTCGAACCCGTCGCTCGCGCACGCCGTCGAAGCCCTCGAATCGTGGTACGCGGCCGGCGGGCACCGACGCGATCTCGCCAATTCGAGCATCTCCTCCCCCGGGACCTATGAACACAACGAAGCGATCACGATCATGGACGCCTGGTGGCCGAAGCTGGTCGAAGCGATCTTCGAGCCCGTGCTCGGCGCGGAAGGCTTCCAAGCCGAGCACGCGATGCTCGAAATCGGCGGCGCCGACCCCGGCGAGGAACCGGAAGCGCCGGACTTCGCGGACGGGTGGTACGGGCAGGTGAGCAAGGACCTGCGCGATGTCCTGGCAGCGAGCGGGCAGGGCGCCGAGCCCACCGCTCCGTACTCGCGCGAGTACTGCGGCGCGGGCTCGCTGAGCTCGTGCAGGGCCGCGCTGGAAAGCTCGCTCGGCGAAGCGCTGGCCGAGACGCCGCAGCAGATCTACGGACACGGCGCATGTGCCGAAGACCCGCAGGCGAGCTGCTTCGACATGAACCGCTTCGTGAGCGCGAGCGCGATCGAAGTGCCGCCGTTCCCGTTCCAGAACCGGCCCACCTTCCAGCAGGTCGTCGAACTGACCAGGACGCTGCCGCGGTAGGCGCCGGCCGCCGGCGCGGCCCGCGTTAGGCTCGCGGGATGCTCGTCCGTCGCGACGCGGCCGGCGCGCTCGCGATCGGCCAGCTCTCGCACTCCTGGATCTCGGGCCAGCTCGCCCGCGCCTGGGGCAACGAGAGCTTCCCGTTGCCCGCGCCCCAGGAGGAGCTCGCGCTCGGCGCCGAGCAGCACGACCTCGGCTGGGCGGAGTTCGACCTGCATCCGGGGCTGAGCGAGGAGGGCGGCCTGCCGCGCAGCTTCACCGAGCTGCGCGTCGAGGAGCACCTCGCGATCTGGCGCGACGCTCCAGCGCGGCTGCTGTCGGCCAGCCGCCTCGCCGCGCTGGCAGTGTCGCTGCACGGCCGCTCGCTCTCGGAGCTGCGCATGCACAACCGCGGTGACGAGGGCGCCGAGCCGCTGCAGGCGCACGTGGCCGCGGAGTGCGAGCGCCAGGAACGCCTGCGCGCGGCGCTCGGCCTCGACGAGGAGGCGACGTCGAGGATCCAGCGGCTGATGTGGACCTGGGACGGGCTCTCCCTCGCCCTCTGCAACGGCTGGAACCCCTTCACCGCGAAGGACGTGCCTTCGGCCGGCGGTCCCGCCGAGCTCGAGCTGCGCGCGCACGGGGAGACCTTCGTGCTCGATCCCTGGCCGTTCACTGCGTCGCGGCTCGAGGTGCGTTGCGAGGCGCGCAGGCTCGCTGCGAGCTACGGCGAGGAGGCCGAGATGCAGCGTGCGCTCGACGCCGCGCCGCCGCTCACGCTGCGCTTCGAGCTGCTGCCCGTCGCCCGGGCCGGGTAGGCGCGCCCCGCGGCGTTCGGCCCGGGTCCTGATTCCGCGGCGAAGAGCGGGACCCGGCTCAGGGGCGCGAGCGCAGGGGCGTCTCGAGACGCGTCCTTGCGCGCTCCGGGCTGACCCTGACCACGTCCCAGGCGAGCCCGAGGCGCTCGAGGGCGAGGATCAGCCAGCCCGAGGGATCGAGCTCGTACCAGCGCAGACCGTGGACGGCCGAGCGCGGGAAGGCGTGGTGGTTGTGGTGCCAGGCCTCCCCGAGCGAGGGCAGCGCGAGCCAGAACACGTTCGTCGAGTGGTCATCGGTCGCGAAGCGGCGACGGCCGAAGAAGTGGCAGATCGAGTTGATCGACCAGGTGACGTGATGCACGAGGAAGATCCGGACGAGCCCGCCCCACAGCAGCGCCGAGAGCCCGCCGGCGACGAGCGAGCCGCCGCTGAGGGCGAGTCCCGCGAGGAACGGCACCAGCAGGCTCGCGAGCGCGATCAGCGGGAAGCTGCGGTTGATCGAGCGCATCGTGCTGTCCTCGAGGAGGTCGGGGGCGAAGCGCCTGAAGGAGGTCTGGCCGTGGGTGCGGAACAGCCAGCCGACGTGGGCGTGCCAGAGCCCGCCGGCCATGCCGCGCAGGCCGGAGCCGGCTCCCGCGTGCGGGCTGTGCGGGTCCCCCTCCTCGTCGGTGAAGGCATGGTGCTTGCGGTGGTCGGCGACCCAGTCGATCACGGGCCCCTGCACCGAGAGCGAGCCGAGCACCGCCAGCGTGTAACGCAGCCACGGGCGCGTCTGGAAGGCGCGGTGCGTGAGCAGGCGGTGGAAGCCGACCGTGACGCCACCCGCGCTCGCCACGTACATCACGGCAAGGATCGCCAGGTCACGCGCGCCGAGGAAGTGGTGCCACAGCACGATGCCGGCAGCGATCGTCGCCACGAACGGGAGCACGACGGCGGCAATGTTCACGGAGCGTTCGAGGCGGCTCACGCCACACCTCGCTCGGCGGGCTCGCGCCGCCGCCGGCCGCCGAGCAGCGTGCGCGGGAGTCCGGCGACGGCTGCCACGCCCAGCGCCGAACGTGGCTCATAGGCCGCCGTCCAGAGCCCGCCGTGGGCGGCACCCTCGCTGAACAGCGACTCGTCCGCGCGCGGCTCCGCAGGCGCGTAGAGATCGTGGACGAGCATCGCCGCCATCAGCGCGCGCGTCGTAGCCGGTTCGAAGATCTCGATGCCGAACCGTCCTGCTCCCGCGTATGCGGCGGCGAGAATGCGGTTCCTGGTCACCGAACGGGTCCACGTCGCGGGCGCGACGTTGAACGACACACGCTCTCCATCCGCGGCCGCGCGCAGGCCGCGCCAGCGCTGCAGCCGCTTGGCCAGCGCGTAGTTCGGACCCTGCTGCTCGACCAGCGCGTCGGCGACCGGCTCGCCGGCGGCGTAGGCGGGGCGGTACAGGCGCCCGCGCGAGACCGCCTTCAGCGGCGCCTGTGCAACCGCGCGCAGCCGGCGCCCCCGGTACGCGGCGCGGGCCCGCTCGGCGGTCGGCGCCGGCACCAGGTACGCGTCGGTCGGTGTCGCCAGGTAGGCGAGCGCGCGGTCCGGCGCCGAGAGCGAGTCGGCGATCGCGTCGAAGGCGGCCGTCAGCAGCACGTGCGCCCCCCCGTCGGCGTAGCCGTACATGCCGAGCAGCGGCGGCTCGCCGAGGCTCGCCTCGATCCAGTCGCGCGCGGCGGCGGGGTCGGCCACCACGTCGAGGCCCGGCGAGCCGTCCGCGCCGAGCGGGATTCGCAGCGTTCCTGCTGCGCCCCGCGCGATCTCGCCGATCCGCGCCCACACGCGCGGCACCGGCAGGTCCACCGCGAGCACCTGGGCGCCCCACGACAGCAGCGGGCGCAGCGGGCCGATCTCGGCGCCCGCACCGATCAGGACCGCTGTGCGACCGGGCATCGACAGCCACTCCGGGTGCTCGGCGACGAGCGTCACAGCCCTCGCGAAGGAGGGCTCGACCGTCCCCGCCCGCGCCCAGGCGTCGAGCTGCTCGGCGAGGGCCGCGCCGTGCAGCGTGCGGCCCCGGTATGGGACCTCCAACCGCCGCCTGGGAGCGCCCGTTCCCCTGATCTCGCCACTGCCGCTCGGCGGTGCGCCCCGGCCGGCCCCGAGGGCGCCCTCGAGCGGCACCTCGCGCTCCCCTTCGCCGAGCACCAGGCGCGCGCGCATCGAGGCGAGGCCGGCGCCGGCGATTGCTAGCGCGCGGGCGGGCTCGGCGGCGAGCGCCGTCAGCTCCGGCAGGAAGCGCATGTATTCGCTGCGCCAGCGCGGGGCGGCCTCGATCCGCGTAGCGAGCGGCTCGTCGACGGCGCGCGCCGCGTCGGCCAGGATCGCGCGGCACGTGGCGGTCGTCGAGCGGCGTCCCTGCACCTCCGGGAAGCGGATCTCGCCGCGGGTCGTGCGCTGCGCCGCAGTGGGCACGGCCGTGGGGGGAACGCCGGTCACGAGAGCGACGGTATGCGCTCGGGGGGTATGTTTCTTGCGCCGTGGCAGTCAATCTCGGTTGGGAAAACTATGTCGCGGGCACAGATGAGTGGCTCGCTCCCGAGGTGCTGGCGCAGATCCGCGCCGGGCTTGGCACGATCGCCGAGGAGGTCGTCGCCGCGATCCAGCACGAGGTGCCGGAGTACGCACGCCCCCTGGAGGGCGGCTTCGGCAGCGCGATCAGGACCGGCACCGAGTTGGCGCTGCGCCGGTTCGTCGGCGAGCAGCGCGACGCCTCGGCCGACGACGTCTACCGCCGGCTCGGCGCGGGCGAGTACCGGGCCGGCCGCAGCCTCGACGCGCTGCAATCCGCCTACCGCATCGGCGCGCGTGTGGCGTGGCGGCGTCTCAGCGACGAGGCGGCCGCAGCCGGCGCCTCGCCCCGCGCTCAGCGCAATCTCGCCGAGGCGATGTTCGCCTACATCGACCGCCTCGCGGGCGAGTCTGTCGAGGGTTACGCGGAGGCGCAGCTGCGTGAAGCGGGCGACCTCGGGAGGCGCCGCTCGGAGCTGGCCGAGGCGCTCGTCTCAGGCATCGCGGCGGAGCCGGAAATCGCGCGCGCCGCCGAGGCCGCGAGATGGCCGCTGCCACGCACCGTCGCCTGCCTCGCGGTCGCCGGCGAGCGCGCCGAGCGCGCGGGAAGGCGGCTGAGCGGAGAGACACTGAGCCTGAGTCTCGGAGAGTCGACCGCCATCGTCGTGCCGCATCCCGGCTCGCTCGAGCGGGAGGCGGCGCTCCTGACCGAGCGGCTGGGGCTGACCGCCGGGCTCGGTCCCGCGGTGCCGCTGGCCGAGGCGCGCAGCTCGATGCAGCTCGCCGGCCGCGCGCTCGAGCTGACCTCCCCGGAGGAGCCGTTCGCGGTCGCAGAGCGCTGCCTGCCGCGGATCGTGCTCGGCTCTGCGCCGGAGGTCCTCGGCGTGCTGCGCGAGCGGCTGCTCGCCCCGCTGCGGGGAGAGACCCCCGCGAGCCGGATACGCCTGGAGGCGACGCTGCTGCAGTGGCTGCGCCACCGCGGCTCGCAGAACGCGATCGCCGCCGAGCTCTCGATCCATCCGCAGACGGTGCGCTACAGGATCCGCCGCCTGCGCGAGCTGATGGGCGCCGCGCTCGACGACCCCGAGCAGCGCTTCGCACTGGAGATGGCGCTTCGCCACGGGCCGGGACCCGGCGTCCGGACGGCGGCCTAACGCTCAAGTTGCGCACGGCGGCGGCCGACGTTCAGATCGATGGCTTTGCACGGACGCGAACCGCTGCCCGCAGGGAGGCCGCCGGGTGAAGAGCCCGTGCCCTCCGACGGCGACGCCCGCTTCATGCGCCGGCTCGGCGTCGCGATGTTCGTCGTCGGCTGCCTGACGCTGCTGGGCACGCTGCCGCTGCCGGACCCGAACACCTCCGACCACGCCGGCATCGAGATCGTGGCCGCGCTGCTCGCGGCAGGCGCGGTCTTCGTGGCCTGCCTGCGCGGCGGGCGAAGCCGGCTCGACCACGTCTGGGTGCTGTACGGGCTGCTGCTGATCAGCGTGCTGATGGGCATCACCCGGCCGATCGAGGCGACCCCTTTCTTCTACCTGTGGCCGATGATCTTCTCGGCGTACTTCCTGACGCGCCTCGAGCTGGTCGTCGACCTGGTCGTGATGTGGGTCTCGATGGGCGTCGCCCTGTTCGCGTTCTCGATCGACCCGATGAAGGGCGTGATGTTCATGGGGGTCGCCGTCTCCGTCTCGCTGACGGTCGGGGTCGTGCGGCTGTTGCGCGAGCGCCAGAGCGACCTGATCGCGGCGCTGGAGCGTGCCTCGAACACCGACCACCTGACCGGGCTGCCCAACAGGCGCGCGTTCGACCGCGAGCTGAGCGCGCACGTGATGAGGGCGCACCGCAGCGGCACGCCGCTCGCCCTGGCGCTGTTCGACCTGGACCACTTCAAGCAGGTAAACGACCACTACGGCCATCCGCAGGGCGACGTCGTGCTCTGTGAGTTCGCGGCGCTGCTCGCAGAGGAGCAGCGCGGCGGCGACACGGTCGCCCGCATCGGCGGCGAGGAGTTCGCGGTCGTCCTGTTCGACGTCGACCTCGAGGAGGGCGTCGCCTACGCGCACCGGATCGCCGCGCGGTTGCGCGAGCAGACGGCCGGACGCGAGCTGGCGCTCAGCACCAGCGCCGGGGTCGCCGTGCTCGGCGAGGACCACGAGCCTCCCGCGCTGCTCCTGGCCGCCGATCGGGCGCTCTATGCCGCGAAGGCGGCAGGGCGCAGGCGCGTCGCGCTGTGGGACGGCAGCGAGCCGCAAATCGCCGGCCCGGAACCGGTGCGCGAGCAGCTCGCGGTCGGTGGCTGAGCTGTGAGCCGCTGCGGGTCGCGGCGGGAACCGCCGCGGCCGGGCTGCGAGCGGCTGCGAGCGACGCCGCGGCTGAACTGGAGCGCCGCGAGCCGCTGCGGGCAACGCGCGGCGCCGGCGAGGAGCGCCTGGCTCGTTCAGCCGTGACGCGACTGCAGCCTGCCGCGCGCGCCGGGCGGCTGCGGCGGGCGCTCGGTCGGGTGGAGTCCGAGCTCGCGCGCGAGGGCGCCGATCGCGCGCCGCAGCGCGCGCAGCGCACTGCGCAGCTCAGCGCTCGCACCGCGGCCGGCCAGCATCTCCTCGACCTCGTCGGCGACCTGCACGAGCAGCGTCATCGCCTCCGCGCACTCCCCGTCCTCGCCGGCCGGTGACCGCCGCTCGGCCAGCGCCAGCAGCGAGATCCGTGCGTCCGGCTCGAGCGAGTCGCTGAGGTAGTAGGCCGCCTCCGCGACGGCCGTGCGGGCGCTCTGCAGCTCGCCGGGCGGAGCGCTCCCCAGCAGCAGCCTCGCCTCCTCGGTCATCTGGTAGGCGAGCGCAGTGGGGGACACGACATCAGTCTCGTCGCCGGTCATCTCCCGTCTGGCATACCCCCCGGGGAGGACACGAAACCGGAGGGGGGCCGACTCGCCAGGTGCGCCGGGCGTCCGCTTCACGGCCGCGCGGCGGGGGTAGCATCCGGTCCGATGGCTGACGGTGTGATCGCAGCAGCGGCCGCCTCGCCGCCGCTCACGAGCCTCTCGGCGGGAGCGGGCTGCGGCTGCAAGCTCCCGGCCGCGGAGCTGCTCGGATTGCTCGCCCGCACCGGCGGACCGCCCGACGAGCGCGTGCTCGTCGGCTCCGCGACCAGCGACGACGCGGCCGTCTACCAGCTCGGCGAGGACCTCGCGCTGGTGCAGACCGTCGATTTCTTCACGCCGCCCGTGGACGACCCGTTCGACTTCGGGCGCATCGCCGCCGCCAACGCGCTCTCCGACGTGTACGCGATGGGAGGAAGGCCGCTGACCGCCCTGAACATCGTCGCCTTCCCGCTCGAGCGGCTCGGCGCGGAGGTGCTCGGCGCGATCCTCGAAGGCGGCGCGGCGGTTGCGGCCCGCGCCGGCGCCGCGATCGTCGGCGGCCACTCGATCGACGATGCCGAGCCGAAGTACGGCCTGGCCGTGACGGGCCTCGTCGACCCGCGGCGGATGCTCACGAACGCGGGCGCCCGGGCGGGCGATGAGCTCGTCCTGAGCAAGCCGCTGGGCGTCGGTGCGGTGATGGCGGCCCGCAAGCATGGGCGCGGCGAGGACGCGGAGCTGGAGCGAGCCGTGGCGACGATGGTCGAGCTCAACGACGAGGCCTCGGAGCTCGCGCTCGCCGCCGGCGCGCACGCGGCCACCGACGTCACCGGCTTCGGCCTGCTCGGACACCTGCACCACATGTGCCGCGAGAGCGGTCTCGCCGCCGAGCTCGACGCCGCGGCCGTGCCGGCGCTCGAGGGGGTGCGGGAGCTGCTCGACAGCGGCGAGGGCCTCTCGGGCGGGGGTCGCCGCAACGCCGCCTGGGCGGAGGGCTTCGCCGAGTTCGCGGAGTCCGTTCCACTCGCCACGCGGCGGCTGCTGTGCGACCCGACGACCTCCGGCGGGCTGCTCGTCGCGCTGCCGGCGGGAGCGGCCGGCGCGTCCGGCTCCGCAATCGCCCGGCACCGAGCGCCGGCCGACCCCGACCCTGCGGGGCGGCATGGGGCGCCGGCCGACCCCGTTCCTGCCGGGTGGCATGGGGCGCGGTGGACCTCCGTGCCCATCGGTCGCCTGCTCGAGGGCCGGCCCGGCACGATCCGCGTCCTCTAGCCGTGAACGTGGGCACAGCAACCACCCTGGAGCGGCCCGGGGCCGGTGCCCCGAACGGCCTTCAAAGCCGTCGGCGGCGCGCTTCGCGCGCCGGGAAGGTTCGACTCCTTCGCCGCTCCGTCCAGCGCATGCACACCCCCTGCGACCGGGGTGCCCCGTAGTCGTCCCGGCGCTCCGATGAGCGACGAGCCGCTGACGCTCGGCACCGCCGGCCACGTCGACCACGGCAAGACCAGCCTGGTCGCGGCGCTGACCGGCGTCGACACCGACCGGCTGCCCGAGGAGAAGGCGCGCGGGCTGACCATCGCGCTCGGCTACGCGCCGCTGGAGCTGCCCTCGGGGCGGCGCCTGTCGCTGGTCGATGTGCCCGGCCACGAGCGCTTCGTGCGCACGATGGTCTCCGGCGCGACCGGCATCGACATGTACCTGATGGTTGTCGCAGCCGACGACGGCGTGATGCCGCAGACCGTCGAGCACGCGGCGGTGCTGCGGGCGCTCGACGTCGGCCGCGGCGTGATCGCGGTCACCAAGTGCGACCTCGCCGATCCCGCCCGTGCCGGGCGGGAAGCCGCGGAGCTGCTGCCTGGCGCGCCCGTCGTCACATGCTCGGTGCGCACCGGCGAAGGCCTCGATGAGCTGCGCGATGTGCTGCAGCGGCTGGCCGGGGACGCGCCGAGCCGCGCCGCGGCGGCGGGTCCGGTGCTGCTGCACATCGACCGCGTGTTCAGCGTGCGCGGCCGCGGCACGGTGCTCACCGGCACGCTGTGGTCCGGCGCGGTGGCCGCCGGCGAAGCGCTCGTGCTCGCGCCCTCGGGCCGCGAGGTCCGAGTGCGGGGCGTGGAGGTGCACGGCGAGAGCAGCGGCCGCGCGCACGCCGGGCAGCGCGTCGCCGTCAACATCATCGGCGCGAGTGCGCGCGAGCTCGCTCCCGGCGACGTGCTCGCGGCGCCGGGGGCCGTGGCCGAGTCGCGCGTGCTGGACTGCGCGCTGGAGCTCGGCGAGGCCGGGCACGGGCAGCGGGTCCAGGTGCACCACGGCACGCGCTCGGTCGCCGGACGGCTTGCCGATCTCGGCGAGGGCCTCTGGCAGCTTCGGCTGGAGCGGCCGGTGCTGGCGCGCGGCGGCGATCGCGTGGTGATCCGCAGGCAGGCCCCTCCCGACACGCTCGGCGGTGGCGAGGTCCTCGACCCGCAGGCGCGGCGGCACGGCCGCCGCGAGGAGCAGCTCGCGCGCCTGCGCGCGCTGCGCGACGGCGCGCCTGTGCCCGCCGCACTGGCCGGTGCCGAGGCCACTGCGGCCGCGCCGGCGCTAGTGCATCCGCCTGCCGAGGAGGAGGAGCTGCTCTCGCTGGAGCGAGAACTGCTGGAGGCGGGAGCGGGAATGCTCTCCGAGGCCCAGCTCGACGGGCGGCGGCCGCTGCTGGCCGAGCTGCGCAGCCGCGGCTCGGCCGTGCGGGTCAGCGGGCGGCTCTACGCCCACGCGGAGGTGGCCGAGCGCGTGCGCGAGCAGATCGTCTCGCTGCTGCGCCGCGAGCCGTCGGTGACGCTGGCGGGTGTGCGCGACGCGCTCGGCATCTCACGCAAGTCGGCCCAGGCCTTCCTCGAGCATCTCGATCAGGCGCGGGTGACGCGCAGGCTCGAGGACGACCGCCGCGTGCTCGCAGGCGACGGCGAGGCGGCGGAGCAGGCGCGGTGAGCACGCTCGACCCGAGCGCGCGGCTGCGCGCCCTGCCGTCCGTCGAGCGGCTGGCGGGGGAGCTGCGGGACGCGGCCGGCGGGGCCGCGCCGAGCGCCGCGGAGTCGGTCGCGGCCGCGCGCGCGGCGATCGCCCAGCGGCGCGGCGAGCTGCTCGCCGGTGCTGCCGACGAGGCGGACCTGCTCGCGATGGCGCGCGAGCGGCTGCGCCCCTCGCTGCGCCGGGTGCTCAACGCGACCGGGGTAGTGATCCACACGAACCTCGGCCGCGCGCCGCTGGCCGAGGCGGCGGCACGAGCGCTGCGGGATGCGGCAGCCGGCTACGGCAACCTCGAGATGGATCTGCCGAGCGGCCGTCGCGGCAGTCGCGACGCGCATCTGCGCAGCCTGCTGTGCGAGCTGACGGGCGCGCAGGACGCGATCGTGGTCAACAACGGGGCCGGTGCTGTGCTGCTGGCGGTCGCCGCGCTCGGCGAGGGGCGCTCGGTGATCGTCTCGCGCGGGCAGCTGGTGGAGATCGGCGGCGGCTTCCGGATCCCGGACGTGATCGCCCAGGCGGGGCCGGCGATGATCGAGGTCGGCACCACCAACCGCACGCGGCTCGCCGACTACGAGCGGGCGCTGGCGGGCTGCGAGCGCGGGCTGATCCTGCGCGTGCACCAGTCGAACTTCCGGATCAGGGGCTTCGTGGAGGACGTGCCGGTGGAGGAGCTGTGCTCGCTCGGCGCGCCCGTCATCGACGACCTCGGCTCGGGGGCCCTGCTCGAAGGGCCGGCGGTGCTCGCCGGCGAGCCGCCGGTGAGGCGCTCGGTGAAGGCCGGCGCTGCGGTCGTCTGCTTCAGCGCGGACAAGCTGCTCGGGGGGCCTCAGGGGGGCATCCTCGTCGGGGAGGGCGCGGCCCTCGCACGGGCGCGGCGCCACCCGCTGGCCCGGGCACTGCGTATCGGGCGGCTGCCGCTCGCGGCGCTCGAGGCGACGCTCGCGCTGTATCGCGATCCCGAGCGGGCGCTGCGCGAGGTCCCCGTGCTGGCGATGCTGACCGCGGAGCCGGCGGAGCTCACCCGCCGCGCGGAGCTGATCGCTGCGGCGTGCGGCGGCGAGGTCGTCGAGGCCGTCGCGCGCGTCGGCGGCGGTGCGCTGCCGCTGCTCGAGCTGCATGGCGCGGCGGTGGGGCTCGACGCGCCCGGCGGCGAGGTCGAAGAGCTGGCGCGCACGCTGCGCGAGGGCGAGCCGCCGGTCGTGGCGCGGATCGCCGACGGACGCCTGATCCTCGATCCGCGGACGCTGGCAGCGGACGAGCTGGAGCAGGTGGCCCTGGCGGCGGCCGCGGCCGTGCGCAAGCTCGCTGGCTGAGGATCAGCTGCGCGGAGCGATCTCGGCGAGATCCTCAGGCGTCTCGAACGGCGACTCCTCGCCGCTGCGGAACCCGGGATCGGCGCGCAGGCGGAAGCTGCGGAGCGTCTGGAGCATCGCCACCTCGTCCGCGAGGTTCTGCTCGCAGATCTGTTCTGTCGGCTCGTCGCCGGCGTCGCTCGCCAGCCGCGCGAGCCGGCGGTAGGCCTCTGCCTCGGCCTGCGCGACGCGGCAGGCCTCCTCGAGATCCGCCGACTCCGGCGTCTTGCGCACGCCGCGACGGAGCACACGCAGCCGTCCGCGCTGCGCCTCGAAGTAGGCGAGCGTCTTGCCGAGCCAGTCCAGCGGCCGTGCGCGCGAGGCCTCGAGCTCGTCGAGCCGGACGCGGATTCGTTCGGCGTGATCGTTCGTCGCCTTGTGGTGAAAGGCGATGTCGTGCACGAGCTCCTCGTCGCGGGTGCGCCAGCGCATCGCGTTCAGCAGCTTCAGCGAGGCCTGCTCCATCGCGTGCGCGGCGCGCAGGCCGTCGATCACCTCACGCGCAGGCGGCGCCGGCGGCCCCGGCCGCGGAGCGGCTGCGCCCGGCCGGGCGCGCGGGTCGCTGAGGATGCCGGTCGGCGAGCTCTCGTTGTCGAGCCGCAGCCCGTAGTGCGCCGCGGCGCGAGCCTTCGTGTCCGCGTCGACGTCCTCTCCCTCGCGCGCCGCCGGCGCGCCGCTCACCTGCTCGGCGGTCGGCACCACCCGTATCTGCCTGCCGGTCGGCACGGCGCCGGTCAGCGGCACCAGCCGCCCCTGCTGTGCGGAGGGATCGGCGAGCAGCAGCCACTCGGGCGCTCCGGAGTGCTTGTCGGAGAGGACCGCCGCGACCTCGCCGAGCGGCTCACCGTACGGATCCATTGCGGCACGGCCGATCCAGCCGCGCAGATCGGCAGTGGTCAGGAGCATCAGCTGCTCTCCTCGGCGTGCGCCGGCTGTGGCAGCGCCCAGCTCGAGCCGTGCGCGCGCAGCTTGCGGTCCACCGTCCACTGCCCTTCGCTGCGCTTCACGACGGCCACCAGCGTGTTGTCCTCGCGGAGCAGCAGCTCGCCGCTGTCAGCGCCCGTCGCCAGCGCTCGCATCTTCGGCTCGCCCGACATCGCGCC
The DNA here is from genome assembly GCA_963703205.1 of uncultured Solirubrobacteraceae bacterium. GTDB lineage: Bacteria > Actinomycetota > Thermoleophilia > Solirubrobacterales > Solirubrobacteraceae > Palsa-744. The sequence continues at coordinate 2,818,203 of OY969799.1, read as the reverse complement.
GGTGACGATCTGCTCGACGCGCTCGGGGTCGAAGCCGGGGGGGCGCTGGTCGCGCAGCGTCGTCGAGAGCGCGTTGAGCGAGCGGCTGATCTCCACATCGGTCGGCTTCACGTGCCCGGCTCCCCGGCACGGCGGCTGGCACCGTGGCCGCGCCCGCCGCGGATCCGCTTGCGCTGCGTCGCGACGGTGTACTTCGGGTCCGAAGCGGACTGGAAGCCTGCCTTGAAGACGCTCCAGCGCTCGCACACGGCGCCTCCCAGGACCATCGCGCCGCCGATCACCGCGGCGGCACGGCTGCGCCGGCCCGCAGCGGCGACCACGATCGCGCCGGCGGCTGTCAACCCTCGTGCCAGCTCGCTGTAGGCCGACGATGCGCCCTCGTGGTAGACCTCGGCGAGCTCATCGAGGTGATGCTCCATGACGGCGACGAGCACCAGCTCGGTGCTCGCGCCGATCAGCATCAGCCGGCGCGCCGGGCCGGCCTCCTCGACGGGAGCCAGCACGGTTGCGGCGGCGCCGGCGCTGGCGGCCGCGCCCGCCGCGAACAGCGCGGGCAGCTCCTTGCGCGCCTCGTGCCATACCGGGACGGCCGTCTGAGCGAGCAGCGCGCCGGTGTAGGTCGAGAGCGGCAGGCCGAACAGCGCGGCCACGCCCTTCGACAGCCGTGCAAGCCCGCGCACCCGCCCGCTCAGGAGGTTCAGGCAGACGAGCCCGGTGCTGGCGCCGCTGCCCATCAGCACCCAGGAGCCGACGCTCATCGGCGAGGTGACCTTGAACATCCTCAGCATGTTCAGGAAGCGCGCGGGGCGCCCGAGGTCGGAGATCAGCAGCACCGGGCTGACACTCACGCCTGCCATCGCGGTCCACCACGCGCGCCGCGCCAGCTGCGGGTGGCTTCGCTCGCACAGCAACGCCAGCGTCGCCGAAGCGCCTCCGAGCCCACCCGTGAAGAAGTACCAGGGGATCTCCGGGTGCCAGATCGGCTCCTTGATGACGGGCTGGCCGTAGTAGGAGTCGCTCGGCGGCGCGGGCTGGGCCGTGGTGCTCGCCGTGCCGCCCGCTGCCCCGCTCACTCGTGCCCCTTCATGGGGTGTCGCCTGCTCCGAGCACGGCCGCTGCGACCGCGGCGCCGAGAGCGAGCGCGGCGAGCCCGGTCGCCGCCCAGGTGGAGCCCAGGTCGCGGGTCGTGTCCACCGGGTCGGGCGGCAGCCCGTAGACCTCGGGCTCGTCGAGCAGCAGGAAGAACGCGCCGGCGCCGCCGATGCCGTCGTCGGAGTCGTGCAGGTAGAGCTGGGCCTTCTCGGCGCCCGCCGCCGTCAGCTGCTCCAGACGTTTCTCGGCGAGGACGCGCAGGTCGTCGAGCTCGCCGAATTTGATCGACTTGGTCGGGCATGCGTGCGCGCACGCCGGTTCCTTGTCGTCCTTCAGCCGGTCGTAGCAGAGCGTGCACTTCCACACGCGCCCGTCGCCCTCGCGCTGGTCGAGCACACCGAATGGGCACGCGGGCACGCAGTAGCCGCAGCCGTTGCACACGTCCTCCTGAACGACGACCGTGCCGAACTCGGTGCGGAACAGCGCGCCGGTCGGGCAGACCTCCAGGCAGGCGGCGTCGGTGCAGTGCTTGCAGACGTCGGAGGCCATCAGCCAGCGCACCCCGTCCCCGTCCTGATAGGTGTCGAGGCCGGACTGGCCCATCAGCTCCTCGAGCGAGGCGTACTGCACGAGCTCGCCGCCGGCCGACTCGAGGTCGTGCTCCTTGCGCTGCTCGATGAACGCGACGTGCCGCCACGTGTCCGCGCCGAGGTCGATCGTGTTGTCGTAGGAGTGGCCGGTGAAGCCCTGCGGCGACTCTGGGACCCGGTTCCACTCCTTGCATGCGACCTCGCACGCCTTGCAGCCGATGCAGATGCTGGTGTCCGTGAAGAAGCCCTTGCGCGGCTGAGCCTCGCCGTCGTAGGTCCCCGGCCACGCGTGTGTCTGGAGCTTCACGGCTTCACCCCGGCGCGGCAGCGGTAGTCCTCGAGCAGCTCCTTCATCGCCGCACCGCGCGGGCGGCGGCCGGGGCGGATGTCGCATGTCGAGACCTTGTACTCGGAGATGTGCACGTTGCGGTCGAGCACCAGCGGCAGCAGCTCGTTGACCGCGTCTCCCTTGACCAGCCCCTTCCTGCCCCAGTGGTAGGGCATGCCGACCTGATGGACGGTCTTGCCCTGGACCTGCAGCGGTTTCACGCGGTCGGTCACCATCACGCGCGCCTCGACGAGCGCGCGCGTCGAGGCGATCGTCGCCCAGCCGCCGTGCTCGAGGCCCCGCTCGGCCGCGAGCGCCGGGCTGACCTCGCAGAAGAGCTCCGGTTGAAGCTCGGCGAGGTAGGGCACGCTGCGGGACATGCCACCGGCGGTGTGGTGCTCGGTCAGGCGATAGGTGGCGAGCACGTACGGGAACACCTCCGCGCCGGGCTGCACGTCGGCCGGGTTGTAAGGGTTCTCGCGACGGTCGAACGTCTGGCGCGTCGGGTTCGAGCGCTGCGCGTACATGAGATTCGCGAACGGTGACTCGTGGGGCTCGTAGTGCGTGGGAAGGGGGCCGTCGACCAGGCCCTGCGGGGCGTACAGCCAGCCGAGGCCGTCGGCGTGCAGGATGAACGGCGCGTCTCCGTTGATCGCGTCCATCCCCTTCGCGTCTTCGGGGGCCTTGTAGTCCGGCGCCTTGTCGGGCACGAAGTCGGGGTCGTCCAGCCCCGTCCATTCTCCTTCCCCGGCGTCCCACCAGACGTAGCGCTTGCGCTCCGACCACGGTCTGCCCTCCGCGTCCGCCGAGGCGCGGTTGTAGAGGATGTGGCGGTTCGCCGGCCACGCCCAGCCCCACTCGGCCGCGACCCAGTTCTGCTCGGTGTGCGGCTTCTTGCGCGCGGCCTGGTTGACCCCGTCGGCGTAGATCCCGGCGTGTATCCACGACCCGCAGGTGGTCGAGCCGTCGTCCTTCAGTTCCTGGTATTTGGAGATGAAGCTGCCGTCTGCCTTGCGGCCGCTGATCTCCTGGAGGATCGTCTCCGCGTCGGGCTCGTCCTGCGGGCCCTGCGTCGGGTAGTCCCAGTTGAGCTCGCGGATCCCCCGGTCTTTCGGGTCGGTGGAGTCGGCGAGCAGCCTGCGGACACGCTGCCCGAGCTGGTAGGTGAACCAGGTGTCCGAGCGGCAGTCCTCCCGCGGCTCGACGGCCTTGAAGTGCCACTGCAGCAGCCGCTGCGTGTTGGTGAAGGTGCCGTCCTTCTCGGTGTGGGCGGCAGCCGGCATGAAGAACACCTCGGTGCCGATGTCCTGCGGGCGCGAGTTGCCCATCTCGATTTCCTTCGAGTCGTACCAGAAGGACGCGGTCTCGATCTCGTTGGTGTCGCGGACGACCAGCCAGTCGAGGTTTTCGAGCGCTTTCAGCTGCAGGCCCGCGTTGGCCGAGCCGACGGCGGGGTTCTGCCCGATCACGATGAAGCCTTTCGTCTCGCCGTCGATCATTCGCATCATCATCGGGTAGTGCGAGTGGTCGCCGTTGATGCGCGGCAGGAAGTCGAGGCCGAAGTCCGTCTCCTCGTTGGCGGCCTCTCCCCACCAGGCCTTCATCAGGCTCACGAAGTAGCTCTTCAGCGATCCCCACGCGCCGGTGTCGGGCCCGTTTTTTTCGATGTATTCCTCGAGGCTGTCCGCGGAGTTGGGGTGCGGCATCGGGATGTAGCCCGGCAGGATGTCGTAGAGGGTCGGGATGTCGGTCGAGCCCTGGATGTTGGCGTGCCCGCGCAGCGCCAGGATGCCTCCGCCGGGCCGGCCGATGTTGCCGAGCAGCAACTGGATGATCGCGGCGGCGCGGATGTTCTGCACGCCGTGCGTGTGCTGGGTCCAGCCGACCGCGTAGCAGATCGCGCTGGTGCGCTCGCGCCCGGAGTTGCGGCACAGCGTCTCGGCGACCTGGATCAGCTTCTCCTTCGGCACGCCGCAGACCTGTTCGACGACCTCCGGCGTGTAGGGCGCGAAATGCCGTTTGAGGATCTGGAAGACGCAGTTCGGATGCTCCAGCGCGTAGTCCTCGGCCGGCGGCTCGCCGTGTTCGAGGTTCATCCCGTGCGCGCCGTGGGCGATGTCGCCGGAGACGTCACCCGTCTGCTTCTCCTCGCCGGCCGGGAGTTCACCTTCGGTTTCGGCGTAGCCCCAGCTGTCCGGGTCGTAGACGTGCTCGTCCCCGGCCCAGCCGGAGAACAGGCCGTCGAGCTCGGCGGCGTCGCGGAACTCGTCCTTGATGATCACGCGCGCGTTGGTGAAGCTGCGCACGTAGTCGATGAACTCGCGTCGGTTCTCGAGGATGTAGTTGATCACGCCCCCGAGGAACGCGATGTCGGTGCCACCGCGCAGCGGCACGTGGAAGTCGGCCATCGCGCTCGTGCGCGTGTAGCGGGGGTCGACGTGCATGACCGTCGCCCCTTTCTCCTTGGCCTCGATCACCCACTGGAACCCCACCGGGTGCTGCTCGGCCATGTTCGACCCCATGATCAGGATCGCGTCAGCGTTCTGGAGGTCCTGCTGGAAGGTGGTGGCGCCGCCGCGCCCGAACGAGGTCCCCAGACCGGGGACCGTGGAGGAGTGTCATATTCGCGCCTGGTTCTCGATCGACACCGCGCCCGCGGCGGAGAAGAACTTCTTCATCAGGTAGTTCTCCTCGGTGTCGAGGGTCGCGCCGCCGAGGATGTGCATGCCGAGCGTGCGCCGTAGCGGCCGTCCCTCCTCATCCTCCTCTTCCCAGGTCTCGGCCCGGGTCTTGACGAAGCGCTCGGCGATCATGTCCATCGCCTTCTCCAGCTCGAGCTCCTCCCACTCGGTGCCGTGAGGGCGGCGGTATTTGACTTTGTACTCGCGGATCGGCGAGTTCACGTACGCCTCTGAGGCCGACCCCTTCGGGCACAGCCGCCCGCGCGAGATCGGCGAGTCGGGATCGCCCTCGATCTGCACGACCTTCTCGTCCTTCACGTAGACCTTCTGCCCGCAGCCGACCGCGCAGTAGGGGCAGACCGACTGCACGATGCGGTCGGCTGTCTTCGTGCGGGGCGTCAGCTCCTTCGAGCGCTGTGAGCGCGCCGCACGGCCGAGGCCGAGCGGGTCTCCACGCAGTTGATCGAGGAACGGCGGGAGCAGGCGCGGACGGCTCACAGCGCAGAATCTACCCCCCGGCCGCAGCCGAAAACCGGCGACCGCAGCCGTTGTGCCGGTCCGGCGAGCGGTGTGTGCGGCGCGGGCGGCCCAGGACCGCCCGGGCCGCACCCGCGCTCTCCCCGGTCAGGGCGTCACGGCGTCCTTCATCTGCCGCAGGATGCCGCCTTTGGCCGGCTCGATCGTGCTGTGCAGCTCGGGCCGCGCCTCGGGCGGCGCGAGCTCCGGAACCTGCCCGAGAGGCTCGGCCTCGCGCACCGAGAAGGAGCCGTGGCTGTCGACTGAGCTGCCCGTCGTCCAGCGAGCGTTCTCGGGCACCTCCCCGTCGGAGTGGACGAGGAACGTGTAGCTGAACTGCTCGTTCTCGAGGTCCTGGGGGAAATCGGATGGCACGGGCATACCCATGTCCTTCAGCTCCTCGAGCACGGCCATCCACTGGTTCTGGTGCATCGTGTCGCGTGCGATCAGGAACGAGAGCATGTCCTTCATGCCCGGGTCGTCGGTCAGCTCGTACAGGCGCGTCGCGAGCAGCCGGCCGCCGCCCTCCGCGGTCACGTTCGCGTGCATGTCGGCGGCGAGGTTCCCGGTGGCGATGACCCACGAGCCGTTGAAGGGGTTGCCGTTCGCGTCCACCGGCATCGCGGCGAGGCCGGAGGAGATCACGTGTCGCGGGTCCTGCCCGCCGAGGATCGCCTGCAGCGCGCCGTCGCCGTCGGCGACCTGCTCCTGGATGCGCGCCGGCGCGCCCTCGAGGTTCAACGCGACCGCTGTCGCGAGCATCTCGATGTGGCCGATCTCCTCGGTCGCGGTGTTCATCAGCATGTCGCGGTAGCGGGTGGGGCCGCGGAAGCCGGAGCCCTGGAAGAGGTACTGCATCATCACGCGGATCTCGCCCTCGACGCCGCCGATCGCCTGCTGGAGGTACTTCGCGAAAACGGGATTGGGCTTGTCGACGCGGACGGTGTACGCAAGCTGCTTGGTGTGCCTGAACATGGCTCCTCCTCGGTGCCGTGAGCGGTCCCTGCTGCTCACGCGACCTGCTCGTCGCGGGCTCCAGCGCGGGTCTGAGAAGGCGCCGGGCACGAGCGTCCCGCCGTCCTGTGGAGCGCCTACCCTCGGCCTCCGTCGCGAAACGCCGCAGGCAGGCGAGGGCCAAACCCTCGTGAGCGGGTAGGTGAGCGACGTGTCACTCGCGAGCGGACCCCCCGAGCTGCCCGGCGTCACCCATCGCTGGGTGCAGCTGTCGGAGATCTCGATGCACGTCGCCGAAGCGGGCAGCGGCCCGGACGTGCTGCTGCTGCTTCACGGCTGGCCGCAGCACTGGTGGAGCTTCCGCGAGCTGATCGGCGAGCTGGCGGCGAGCTACCGCGTGATCGCTCCCGACCTGAGAGGCCTCGGCTGGTCAGATGCGCCCCCGCAGGGCTACGAGAAGCGCCGGCTCGCCGAGGACGTGCGCGAGCTGCTCGACGCCGAAGGGATCGAGCGGGCGTTCGTGCTGGGCCACGATTGGGGCGGCTTTATCGGCTTCCTGCTCGCGATCGAGCACCCGCAGCGCGTCGCGCGCCTGATGGCGCTCGACATCCCGCCTCCCTGGCGAGGGAAGCCCCACCCCCGCCAGCTCGCGATCCCCTTGCTCGCCTCCTACCAGGTGCTGCTCGCGACGCCCGGGGTCGGCGACCGACTGCTGATGCGAGGCCCCGGTCTCGTGCGCTCGATCATCCGCCTCGCGAGCGGGCGGCAGAAGCGCTGGAGCGAGCAGGAGATCGAGACCTACGCGCGGCCGCTGTCGGAGCCGGCGCGCGCGAAAGCGAGCGCGCTCTACTACCGCACGTTCCTGCTGCACGAGATGCCGGCGGCGCTCGCCGGCGGCGATCGCGCCGGAGAGCTGACGGTGCCGGCGCTGCTGCTGATGGGCCAGGCGAGCGCGATCGATCGGGTGCTCGCACCGGAATCGCATGGCCTTCTCGAGGTCAGGCGCGTCGCCGGCGCCGGGCACTTCCTGCCCGAGGAGGCGCCGCGCGAGGTGCTCGCGGCGGCGCTCGAGTTCTTCGCCGCAGCAGACGGCGAGAGGGGCTGAGCAGGCGATGGCGGGCGAGGGCAGCGGATCGGCGCATGGCGGGCGCGAGCTCCCGGGCGCGGCGTCCCCGCGTCCCTCGTTCAGCCCCAGCCAGACCGAGATCCTGCGGCTGCTCGTCGAGGGGCTCTCCAACGGCGAGATCGCGGCACGGGTGCACCTCAGCGAGAACACGGTGAAGACGCACGTGCGCGAGATCCTGCGGCGGTCGGGGACGAGAAATCGCGTCGAGGCGGCGGTGCAGGCCGTGCGCATGGGCTGGGTCTAGGCGGGCGCACGTCCGCCGGGCAGGTGCGCTCGCAGGCGCAGGGCTGACCGCGGCAGGCGGTGGGCGGCTTGGCGCTCGCCGCCGTGCGTCCGGCGCCGTCCGAAGGCAGTCGGGCGCCGTCCGAAGGCGGTCCGGCGCCGTCCGAAGGCAGTCGGGCGCCGGCGGCGCGAGCGCTGCCGGCCGCAGTTGGTCCGAAGGCTGTCCAGAACCCGTGGCCGCCGTTAGGGCCGTGCGCGAGCGGGCAGTTGGGAGCGCAACCTCGGACCGCAGGTGGCGCCCCTCTCACGGCGCCCGAGCGGGACGACCTCGACTTCAGAAGGGAGCAGGGCATGTCGCAACCGACCCCATCCGCTTCGGACGGAGCCTCCGGCGGTGCCGGGGACCTCGCGGGCCAGGCACAGGAGAAGGCCGCGGCCGCGGCCTCGCAGGCGCAGGAGAAGGCGCAGCAGGCCGCGGGCCAGCTGCAGGACAGGCTGCGAGAGCAGATCGACGAGCGCGCCTCCGCCGCGGCGCAGCGGATCACAGAGCAGGCAGACGACCTGCGTACGGTCGGGAGCACGCTTCGCGAGGAGGGAAAGGAGGGGCCCGCACAGGTGGCCGAGCGGCTCGCCGGCTACGCCGAGCAGGCGGGCGGCTACCTGCAGTCCCACAACGCGGACGGCCTGCTCGCCGATGCGGAGGACCTCGGGCGCCGGCAGCCGTGGGCGCTTGCCGCCGCCGGGCTCGCGGCGGGATTCGCCGCGTCGCGCTTCTTGAAGGCCTCGAGCCGCCGCCGCTACCGTGCGCGCACGGAGGGCGGACCGGCGCGGCTCACGACCGCGAGGCCCGCCGGCGTCTATGCCGGCCCCGACGCCGCCGCCCCGGCCGTCACGCCATCCGGTGCGGACGCGTGGCCTCCTGCGCCGGCCGAGCCGCCCGCCGCTTCGCCGGCGGGAGCCGGCACCGGGGCGGTGGTCTGAGTGGCGGCCGCACCCGATCGCGAGGGGCTGCGCGAGCAGCCGATGGGAGATCTGTTCAAGCAGCTCTCCGCGGACCTCTCGACGCTGATTCGCCAAGAGCTCACGCTCGCGCAGGCCGAGCTCACGCAGAAGGGCAAGCGCGCGGGTCTCGGCGCCGGGCTGATGGGCGCCGCTGGCATCGCCGCGCTGCTCGCGCTGGGCAGCATCACCGCCTGCCTGATCGCGGCGCTTGCGACCGCGATGCAGACCTGGCTCGCGGCGCTGATCGTCGCGGCCTTGTACGGCGCCGGCGCGGGCGTGCTCGCGCTGAGCGGCAAGAACCGTGTCGGCGAGGCGGCGCCGCCGACTCCCGAGCAGACCGTCGAAACCGTGAAGGAGGACGTGCAATGGGCCAAGACCCAGCTGTCATCAGGAGGCAGATAGAGCAGACCCGCGAGCACATGGGCGACACCGTCGACGCCCTCGGGTACAAAGCCGACGTGCCGACCCGCACCAAGGAGGCGGTGAGCGACAAAGTCGAGAGCATCAGGAGCCGGATCACCGGTGCAAGTGCGCGTGCGAGCGAGGCGATGCCCGAAGCCGATGACGTCACGCGCGGAGCCAAGCAGGCCGTCGGTGTCGTCCAGGAGAACCCGCTCGGGCTCGCGCTGGGATCGCTCGCCCTCGGCTTCCTCGCGGGCATCGCGCTGCCGCACACGAAGGTCGAGGACGAAAAGCTCGGCCCCGTCGCCGACGAGGTGAAGCAGCAGGTACAGGCGACCGGCCAGGAGGCCGTCGAGCACGGCAGGCAGGTCGCCCAGGACGCGGCGGGCGCCGTCGCCGAGCAGGCGCAGGAGGCCCTCGGTGCGGTGCGCGAGCGCACCCAGGAGAGCGCGCAGGAGCACGCCAGTGAGCTCGCAGATTCAGCGAAGGAGTCCGCCGAGCAGGTGCGCTCGCAGGCGCAGAGCTGACCACGGGACGCGGCGCGCGGGCGGGGTGCTCGCGCGGTGCGCCCGGCGCACAACGGGTAGTCTCGCCACCGTGGAGTTCGGGATCGGCTGCTTCGCCACCCACGACGGTGTCCAGCCGGGGGCGCTGGCGCGCGTCGTCGAGGAGCGCGGACACGAGTCGCTGTTCCTCCCCGAGCACACGCACATCCCCGCCAGTCGCGAGACCCCATATCCGGCCGGCGGCGAGCTGCCGCGCAAATACAGCCACACCTATGACCTGTTCGTGGCGCTGGCCTGCGCCGCCGAGGCGACGAGCCACCTGCGCATCGGCAGCGGCATCTGCCTGGTGATCGAGCGCGACCCGATCACGACGGCCAAGGAGGTGGCGAGCATCGACCGCGTCTCCGGCGGGCGCTTCGAGTTCGGGGTCGGGGCCGGCTGGAACCGCGAGGAGATGGCCAACCACGGCACCGACCCCCGACAGCGAATGGCCGTGATGGCCGAGCGGATCGAGGCGATGAAGGCGATCTGGACCGAGGACGAGGCCAGCTACCACGGCGAGCACGTCGATTTCGAGCGCATCTGGTCGTGGCCGAAGCCCGCGCAGTGGCCCCATCCGCCGGTGCTCGTCGGCGGCAACGGCCCGACCGTGATCGACCGCGTGCTGCGTTTCGGCGACGCCTGGATCCCCAACTTCACGGGCGAAGACCTGCTCCCTCGCTTCCGCGAGCTGCGCGAGCGCGCGGAGCGGCCGATCGAGCTGATGGTGATGGGCGCGCCTGCCAAGGCGGCGGTGCTGGAGGAGCTCGAGAGGGCGGGGGTGCGGCGCGTCGTCAGATGGGTCCCGTCCTCGGCGCTCGGCCCGCTCGAAGCCGCGCTCGACCGCTGGGAGTCGGTCGTCGCGGAGCTGCACGGAGAGTGACCGCGCGTTGACCGCGGCCGAGGCGCGGGAGCGGTTCGCTCGCGCCGAAGTGGCGCGGCTGGCCAGCGTCGGGCCGGACGGGCGCCCGCACATCGTGCCGATCGTGTTCTGGCTCGACAACGAGACGATCTACAGCGTCGTCGACGACAAGCCGAAGCAGGGGACGCGGTTGCAGCGGGTGGAGAACCTGCGCGCGAACCCCGCGGCCGCGGTGCTCGCCGATCAGTACGACGCCGACTGGAGCCGCCTGTGGTGGGTGCGCGCGGACGGCCTCGCGCGCGTGCTTGGCGACGGCGAGGCTGAGGCGGCGCGGGCCGTCGAGCTGCTCTCGGCGCGCTACCCGCAGCAGCGCGCGAGGGGTGAGGTGCTGGCCGTCGACGTGCAGCGATGGTCGGGCTGGGCGGCCTCGGAGCAGGGCGTTTGATGGCCTGAACGGGGTTCGGTCCAGAAGCCGGCCGGCGCCTCACCGGCGCGATCCCGACCAGTGGGATCGCGCCGGCGGCCGGCAGGCAGCACCCGCGCTAGAGGCGCAGGTATACGTGTCCCGGCAAGTGCGCGTGGCACGTGTGGTACGTGCGCTTGCCGTGGAGCGTCAGCCCGGACCTGGTGTGGGCGACGATGGACACGGTGAAGGTGCCTTTCGGCAGACCCTTGAGGTTGATGGCGGTGGTCAGGTGCTTGCCGGTGAGCGTGCGCCTGGCCCTGCCGTCGACCGAGATGACCGCAGAGACCACCCCGAACTGCTTGACGTTCTGGATGTGGATCGTGATGTCCCGTTTGCTGGCGCAGACGGGGCTTGCGATTTTCACGCCCAGGACGGCAGCGGCCGGCGGCGAGCTCGTGGTCGTTTTGGGTTCCGGCATGGGCGCCGGCTTCGCCGGCCCCTGCTGGTACTCGTAGGCGCCGATGTCGCACCCATCGCCCGCGATGCCCGGACGCGGTTCCCCACGCTGGTCGACCAGCGCCGGACCGAAACCTTCGCCTTCTTCGCAGTCGCCGGAAACCGGCACCTGGCCGATCGCGGGGCTGCTCGCGGGAATCGCGATCGTGTCAGTCGGCCCACCGTTGGCGTGCAGACCTTGCGAGCTGAGCTGCGGGTTGACGTCGACCAGATCGTCGTCTTCGGCGCTCAGGCCGCAGTTGTCGGTTCCGCCTTCTTCCGGCGTCGCCGAGGGGTAGTCGAGGTTGTGTCCGGGACCGTGGAAGTACGATTCCACGTCGCCTTCGCAGTTTTCGCCCTCGCCGCCCGTGGTCTCGGCGAGGATCGTGTTGCGCAGTTCGATGAACGCATCCACGTTCGTCGCGAGGTTCCCGGCAGGCGCGTCGGCGATGGCCGCCGGCTTGGAGCTCCCGCGCCATGCGGAGCGCGCTCCCAGGTCGAGGCCTTCGGCACGGTTGTCAGCGACGGTGTCGTTGACGAGCAGTACCGGACCTTCCCCGTCGACGATGCCTCCTCCGGTGACGGCCGCCGTGTTACCGGCGAGCGTCGAGTTCACGATCGGGTTCTCCTCGAGACGGCTTTCCTCGTAGATGCCGCCCCCGAAGCCCTCGCGTTCGAAGCCTGACGTCGCCGGCTTGGTCTCTATCTGGACCATCGTTGCGTGGTTGCCGGCGATCGTCGACTGCTCGATCGTGAGTCCGCCTTCTTCTTCGGAGAGTACTTCGAGCGTGTCCGCGTGTGCCGAAGCCTGCTTGACGAGATCGCATCCGGAGGAGACCGGGCCGTTGTAGATACCTCCGCCGGCGCCGTCCTCCGCGGTGTTGCCTTCGATCGTGGAGCGCGAGACGGTGAGCCCGGAGGTGATCGCGTCAACCAACGCCCGCTTGACGTGCGGCTTGGCGGTGTGATGAGCCGCGGACGCCTCGCCGCAGATCTCTTCGTTCGCCATCGCGATCCCGCCGCCGTCGCGCGCTTCGTTTTCGGTGACGGTCGATTCGCGCACAGCCACGGACGCGCCGGCTTCGCCGAAGATCGCGCCGCCCATCTCTTTGGCCTGGTTCTTCGTGATCGCCGAGTTCTCGACGAGCAGGGAGGCTCCGCCCTCCACGTACACGCCCGCGCCGTAGCTCGAGCTCCCGCCGGTCACGCTCACGCCCTCGAGCGTGAGGCCGGAGGGCGCCTCGACCCAGAAGTCTTCACTCGCGCCATCGCCGACGAGGGTCGTGCTGCCGGCCCCGGCGCCCTTGATCGTGACCTCGGCACCCTGACCGATCACCCATTCGTCCTGGCTGGAGGTGTATTCGCCAGCGGGTACGTTGATCGTCGCTTCTTCAGACTTTTCGTCGGCGAGATCGATCGCGCCGCGCAGGCTGCATTCTTCGCCCGTGCCGCATTCGAACCCGGCACCCGTCTGGTCTGCGTGTGTGGTCACGTTGTAAGTCGTGGCGGCGCTGGCGCTGGCAGGCACGATGGCCATGGCGCCGAGCACGGCAAGCAGCGAGAGTCTCTTCATTTTTCAAGCCCCCTGGGATTGTGGACGGGCAGTCTTGCCACGCCTGGAGACGGCTGTCAACGCGCGAAATCAGGCCGTTTGCGGGGGTTTCTCACCCGTTTTTCGCGCTTCGGGTGACGCACGTCAGCCCGCTGGCGGCTCGTCGCGGGCCCGCCGTCGCGAACGGGGTGATGCCGCGGCTCCCCCACAGATCACCCGCCGCGCAGGCAACTTTGCTGAGCTTTGCTCGCGGCCATCCATCCCCGCGACCGGCGCGCTCGGTTCTGCTCCCCCGCCTCGGTCCGTCGCCGGCCTGTTGGGGCTCGCTCAGCCGGGTAGATGCCATCCGCTACGAACCGAGGAGGAAAGATGTCCCGCCGATGCCCCGGGCGTCCCCGCCCGAAGCTGTCCCGCTGTCTCGCTCTCTGCGCTCCGGTCGTGTGTCTCCTGGCGTTCGCGCCGGCGGGCCGCGCGGCGGCTCCCGTGGCGCCGCCGAGCTCCTCCTGCCCCTGGGTCACCTCCCGCGCGCCGGTCGCCAGGCGCGTCGCCGAAGTCATCTCCCACATGTCCCTGCAGCAGGAGATCGCGATGGTCGAGGGCCACGGGTCGAGCAACCCCTACGTCTTCTACATGCCGTCGATCCCGTCGCTGTGCATCCCCCAGCTCGGCGAGGAGGACGGGCCCAACGGTGTGGCCGATGGCCTGACCGCTGTCACGCAGCTGCCGGCCGGCGTGGCACTGGCCGCGACCTGGGACCCACAGCTCGCGAGCCGCTACGGCGCCGTGATCGGCGCCGAGGAGCGCGGCAAGGGCGCCGCGGTCAACCTGGGGCCGACCGTCAACATCGACCGCGACCCGCGCTGGGGGCGCTCCTTCGAGTCCTTCACCGAGGACCCGTTCCTGAACGCCGCGCTGGCCGTCTCCGAGATCCGCGGTGTGCAGGGCCAGGGCGAGATGTCCCAGGTGAAGCACTTCGATGCCTACAACCAGGAGACCAACCGCAACCTGCCGCCGGACAACGCGCTCGTCAGCCAGCGGACGCTGCACGAGATCTACATGCCGGCCTTCGAAGCGGCTGTCGAACGAGCCGGCGTCGCCTCGCTGATGTGCGCCTACTCCGCTGTCAACGGCGCCTTCAGCTGCGACAACGCGACCCTGCTCGAACGCACTCTTCGCCAGGAATGGGGCTTCACCGGGTTCGTGACCTCCGACTACGGAGCGCTGCACGCGACCGCCGGGGCAACCCAGGGGACCGACCAGGAGCAGCCGGAGAGCACCTACTTCGGCGCCCCGCTCGAACAGGCGCTCGCAAACGGAGCGATCCCGCGCGCCGTGCTGAACACGATGGTCTCGCGGATGCTCGGCCAGATGTTCCGCTTCAACCTCTTCAAGGCGCCGCCGGGCGGCAGCGTCACGACTCCGGTGACCAGCGGCGCCGACAAAGCCGTCGCGACCGCGGTGGCCGACACGGGGACCACGCTGCTGAAGAACGTGCGGCGCACGCTGCCGCTGTCGCCGGGCACGGTCGCCGTGATCGGGCCGGCCGCCTCGGCATCGCCCACCTACGGGGGCGGCGGCAGCGCCGCCGTGCTCCCCTCGACGCCCGTCTCGCCGCTCGCAGGCCTGCAGGCGGCCGCCGGGGCGGGCACGCACATCGTCTACGCGCAGGGTCTGCCGGCCGACACCTCCCTGCCGGCGATCCCGAACTCGGCGCTGAGCCCGAACTACAAACCCACCTCGGCGGGCGGGGGCTACACGGCGACGCTGACCGCGCCGGAAACCGGCACCTACGTCCTGGCGATCCGCAATCCGTGCGGCTGCTATGCGCCCACCTACCTCTCCCTCGACGGCCGCGAGCTGATCGACAACCCGGGCACGCCGCCCGTGAGCATCTACTCCGCGGCCGTGACCCTGACCGCGGGACAGCACTACACGCTCTCGATCACGGGCGGGCTCGGCTCCGGCGGGAACCCGGGCGGCGCCTCGTCGAACCTCTCCTGGGCGACGCCGGCCGCGCTCGCCCCGGGCGTCGCGCAGGCCGTGGCCGCGGCGAAGTCCGCCTCCAGCGCGGTCGTGGTGGTCTCCGACGACACCGAGTCTGAGGCCGCCGACCGTCCCGGCCTGAGCCTGCCGTCGGCCCAGGACGAGCTGGTCTCGGCCGTCGCCGCGGCCAACCCGCGTACCGCGGTGGTGCTCGACGCCGGGGCGCCGGTCGAAATGCCCTGGCTCGGCTCTGTCGGCGCCGTGCTCGACGCCTGGTACCCCGGCGAAACGAGCGGCACCTCACTGGCGGACCTGCTGTTCGGGCGCGTCGACCCCAGCGGGCACCTGCCGGTGACCTTCCCGGCGAGCCTCTCGCAGGTCCCGTCCGCGAGCCCCGAACGGTTCCCGGGCACGAACAACATGGTCCAGTACTCCGAAGGTCTGGATGTCGGCTACCGCGCCTACCAGGCACGCAACATCACGCCGCTGTTCCCGTTCGGCTTCGGGCTCTCCTACACGCGCTTCGCCTACGGCGGCCTGCGCGTCGGCCGGCCTTCTGCGGAGGGAGTGGTGAGCGTCTCGGCAACCGTGAAGAACACCGGCTCACGCGCCGGCAGCGACGTCGCGCAGCTCTACCTGGCCGACCCGCGTCCCGCCGGCGAGCCGCCACGCCAGCTCGTCGGCTTCCGGCGCGTCACCCTCGGCCCCGGCGCAACCCGGCGGATCGTCTTCGCGATCACCCCGCGCGAGCGGTCCTTCTGGGAGCAGGGCGCGGACGGGTGGGTGCAGGCCCGCGGGACCTACGGCGTCTACGTCGGAGACTCCTCCGCTCTCGGCAACCTGCCGCTGCGCGGCCACTTCAGGATCGGCGCCACCCCGGGACCGCGACGCCTGAGCATCGCCGCGCCGGCGAGGATCGGGCCGGGCACGGCGCGGGTTACCGTCCGCCTCGCCCGCGGCGGCAGCGCCCCGCTGCGGGGCCTTCGTCTCGCGCTGCAGCTGCCCGGCGGTCTCACCGCTCGACCCCTGGGCCGGACGCTGCTGCGCTACGTGCGTCCGGGCCAGGCGCCGGTCGTCCGCTTCAGCGTCACCGTGCCGAGCTGGGCGCCGGAAGAGAACGTCACGTTGCACGCGACGGCGACCCTCGGCGGCTACATCTGGCGTGAGGCCGGCGTGAACGTCGCGATCCGCTGAAGGCGCTGAGGGCCGGGGCGGACTGCCGCATGAAAGGCGGCACGTAGAGAGTGCCGCCCCCGCGCAGAGCTGCGTCGGGAAGCTGACACCCGGCACGGTCTCGGCAGTCCCGGAGCGCGCGGCGCACTGTGTGCGCCGCGCGCCAGAGGGAATCCGGGGCTTCAACATCGGCGATCCGGGCGCGCGCGTCCACCCACTGTTGGACGCCGGCGCCTCCAGTTCTGGAAGCGCTAGGCAGATCGCCCTGCGAGCGCGTCGAGGTCGTGGATCACCACGCTGCCCCGCTCGGTCGAGAGCCAGCCGAGCCCGCGCATCGTCTGCAGGGCCTGCGCGACACCGGCCCGCGACGCGCCCGTCCAGCCGGCGAGCTCTTCCTGGGAGATCGGCATCTCGACCGCCAGCCCGTCGGCGGTCTGCTCGCCGTAGAGCTCGGCGAGCTCCAGCAGGCGCGAGGCGAGCCTGCCGAGCGTGTCGGAGGTGGCGAACTGCACGCGCTTGACGGTCGCTTCCCGGAAGCGGGCCGACATCGATTCCAGCAGCGCCAGCGCCACCGCCGGCTGCGCCTGCAGGTAGGAGCGGAACTCGCCGCTGCCGATCACGGCGGTCTCCACCGCCTCGAGTGCCTCGACGGTCGCGACCCGCGGCTGCCCGTCGATGAAGGCGAGCTCCCCGAGCAGCTCGCCGTGATCGCGAATCGCGAGCAGCAGCTCGTGCTCGCCGCCCGCCGCGCGGCTGACCTTCACGCGGCCGCCGAGCAGCAGCATCAGACGATCGTCCCGCTCGTCCTGGAACATCAGCACCGCGCCGCTCGGGAAGCTGCGCCTGACGCCGAGTGCCTGCACCGCCGCCTGCTCGGTCTCCGACAGCCGCGCCAGAAAGGGCCGAGCGAGCACGCTCGGAGTCTCGCAGAGCGGATCGACGTCGTTTTCTGCGAACACGAGCCCACGCCGGGGCCTGTCGTTCCCCCGGGGGAGCTGCTCGCCCCTGCGGCGACTAGGCTGGCTGGCGCAGATGCCGCTGCACGATCTGCCACGGCGCCTGGCCTGCTCGCTGCCCGAGGCATACGAGGCAGACCATCACGGCCGGCCCTCGTTCCGTGTCGGAAGGCGCATCTTCGCGACGCTCTGGGACGAGCGGCACATGAACGTGATGCTCGACGAGGACGGGATCAGGACCTACGTGCAGGCCGAGCCGGATGCGTGCTCGGGCTTTCGCTGGGGCAGCCGCCTGCGGGCCGTGCAGGTCGACCTCGAGCGCGCGGACGAGAGGCTCCTGCGCGAGCTGCTGACCGATGCCTGGGAGGGCAAGGCGCCGAAGCGGCTGCTGGCGTCGGGCGGCGGTCGCGGCTAGCTGAGCGGTTCCACCGCGACCGAGGCGGCGAACACCGCTGCTTCGCCGCCCGTGGCGGCGGTGCCGCTGCCCCACGCGAGCGCGAGCTCGGTCGGGGAGAGGGCGGCGAGTCCGAAGGTGTCGCCCGGGAACGCGGCCGGCTCCCCGAACTGCGGCGAGATGCGCTCGGCGGGCGACAACCAGCCGCCGGCGACGGAGAAGGTCCGCAGGTACTCGGCGTAGCCGCGCGGGTCGCTGTCCGACAGCCAGCCGGCGTACGCCTCGCCGGGCGGGCCGCCGATCACCTGCATGATGTGCGGGGCGTCGGCGCTGTCGTGGGTGGCCCGCACCGGTGCCGACCATTCCCGCCCGCCGTCCGTCGAGAACGAAAGCCACCCGGTGTCCGTGCGCCGGGCCCTCGATCCGCTCTGCGTGTCCCACGCGGCGTAGAGGTCGCCGGCCGGATCGACGCCGATCGAGCCGTCGTTCCACCACTCGTCGATCGTGATCTGCCCGGCGGCGGCGCCGACCTCGACGGGGGAGCTCCAGGTGCGGCCGCCGTCGGCCGAGGAGACGAAGAACTCGTGCCCGTGCGCGAGCTTCAGCGTCCTCTCGTCGACGACTTCGTAGTCCTGATAGAGGACGCCGACGGCGCCATCCGGCTCGACTGCGATCGCTCCCTCGTCCGCACCCGCGTCCGGGTAGCCCGGGGTGACGACGGAGATGGGGCTGAAGGACCGCGCTTCGTCGGTCGAGCTCTGGACGACCACGTTCAGGCCGCCGTTCGTCGCCCAGCAGCTTCCGAAGTGCGCGCAGCGTTCGCGCGACTTGCGCTTCGTCGGACCGTAGGCCCACGCCACGTACAGCGTGCCATTTGGGGCCACCGCGAGGTACTCGGCATCGCCCCAGTCGTGGCTCTGCTCCGGTTCCAGACCGGTCTCGACGGTGAAGGTCTGTCCGTGGTCGCGGGAGACGTCGATGATCGGATATTCCTTGCCGCCGACGGTCCTCATGAAGGCGACGTAGAGCGTGCCGTTCGGGGCGACCGCCAGCGACGGGTCCCAGGCCCCGTGCGATTCGGGCAGCGCCACCGGCGCCGAGTAGGAACCGCCGCCGTCGAGCGAGCGCACGAAGCCGATCCCGTCGTCGTGGTCGCAGCCTTCGAAGCCGACGTAGACGTAGCCGGCCGCCGGGTCGGTCGCCTCGGAGGTGTCACCGGTGCCCGGGCAGCCGCTGCTGATCTCCTGGATCGGGCCGGCGGAGTAGGTGACGCCGGAGGCGCCGGGCTGGCTCCGAGCGGCGTCGCGCGTCGCGCCCGGCGGATCGTGGCGGGGACGATGCGGGGCCGCGCTTCGCGCCGGCGCGGCGCCGGGGTGGGCGAGTGCGAGCGCCGAGACTGCCGCGACGAGCCCCGCCGCACCGAGGCGGCGCGGAGGTCGCGCGAAGCGTTCGGGGACCGGCGCGAGGCGTTTGCTGCGCAGGCTTCGCGCGAAGCGTCTGCTCACGAGATCCTTCAGTGGTGGCACGGTCTGAAGCCTTCCGTCGTTCTCCGCCCAACCCAGGATAAGAGCGCCGCTCCGCAAGCGTCTGCTCGAGCGTGGAGGGCCATGTCTCTGACCGGTTAAGGGTTTGCGTCACTTTCGTCTTTATGACTAGAATTGCCGCAATCCGTCGGCGGCGCCTCCGGGTTCGGCGCCGTCGCGCTAGACGAAGGAGGGAGAGATGGGCAACGCAACGAGGTCCCTGTTACGGGCGGCGCGGTGGCGCGTGCTCGTCGTGGCTGCGCTGAGCGCGGCCGCGCTGGCGATGTGCGCCGGGATCGCATCGTCCGCTTCTGCCGCTGAAACGACCTGGCTGTGCCGGCCGGGGCTTGCCGGCAACCCGTGTCTGAGCAGCGAGCAGACGACGGTCGAGTTGGACGGCGGCGGGAAGTTCGTCGAAGATCCGAAGCCGGCCAAGAGGCCGGGCATCGACTGCTTCTACGTCTATCCGACGGTGAGCAGCCAGTTCACGATCAACGCAAACGAAGAAGTCGGTCCCGAAGAGCTCGCGATCGCCGAAAGCCAGGCATCGCGGTTCTCGCAGGTCTGCAGCGTCTACGCGCCGATCTATCCGCAGCTGACGATCCCGGCGATCAACGGCCTGATCGGTGAAGTGAAGCCGGAAAACTCGGCCGAGGCATACGCCGGCGTGGCCAAGGGCTTCCTCGAATACATCGCCCGCTACAACGACGGCCGCGGCTTCGAGCTGATCGGCCACTCGCAGGGCTCGGCGATGCTCGAGCAGCTGATCAAGGAACAGATCGAACCGAACCCCACGCTGCGCAGGCAGCTGGTCGGCGCGATCGTTCTGGGCGGGCAGGTGATCGTGCCCGAAGGAAAGAAAGTCGGTGGGACCTTCAAGACGGTCCCGGGCTGCTCCTACGGCGGTCAGACCGGATGCGTGATCGCCTATTCGAGCTTCCTCGAAGAACCGCCGGCAAACGCGCTGTTCGGTCGGCCGACCTCGATCCTCGGCGGCGGCGTGCCGGAAGTCGAACACCCGCAGGTGCTGTGCGTGAACCCGACGGTGCTCGTGCAGGGTCCACACGCCGGACCCTCGCTGTCGTACTACCCGACGTTCAACGCCTACGGCGGCAAATACCCGAGCCCGTTCCTGGGTCCGGTCACGCAGGCGCCGAAAGCGCCGACGCCGTGGGTGGCAACGCCGGCGCAGTACTCCGCCAGGTGCGAAGCGCGCAACGGCGCGAGCTGGCTGCAGCTGACTCCCAACGACCCGAGAGACACGAGGACCGAAACGGTGCTCGTGAACACGCTCGGCCCGACCTGGGGCCAGCACCTGGTCGATGTCAACGCGCAGCTCGGGAACCTCGTCATCGCTGCCGGCCTGCAGGGCGCGGCTTACGAGTTGACGCACAGGTAGTCCCCGGCGTCGATGCGCAGGGCTCTCCGCTCCGGCCTGCGGGCCGGGGCGGAGGGCGCCCGCTCGACCAAGGCGAGATCGGTCGGTGTCTTGTCAGGCGATCAAGCGACCGGACATCGGCTCGACGGCGGAAGCACTTGCCGTGATGCCCCGAACCGGATCGAGAGCGGTGATCGGGCGAACGCGTTGTCGCTGGTTCAGGCCAGGAGCGCGGCCACTATCGTGGCTCGGGGTCGTCCGCGCAGGGAAACCGCACCTCAACCGTCAGCCCTCCCTGCGCCCGGGCCTCGATGCCGAGGCCGGCTTCGTGGGCCCCGGCGATCGCACTGACGATCGAGAGCCCGAGGCCGTGTCCGACTTCGCCGCCGGTGCGGGGCGCGCCGAGCCGCTCGAACGGGCGTCGCAGGCGTTCGAGCTCCCGCTCCGGGACCGCAGGGCCGTCGTTGCTCACCGAGAGGACGGCCGCCGTGGAGGTCGTCCCGGTGCGGACCTCGAGCCGCCCGCCTGCTGTGTTGTGGCGGATCGCGTTGTCGATCAGGTTCGCGACCAGGCGCTCGACGAGCTGCGGGTTCCCCAGCACGTCCGCTGCCGCGAGCGCCGTCTGGAGGTCGAGCCCGCGGCGCTCGACATCCGGCGCGCGAGCAGAGAGCACGTCGCGCACGACGCCCGCCAGGTCCACCGGCTCGCGGCGCTGCAGCGCGCGCTCGCCGGCCGCGAGGCCGAGCAGCGCGTCGATCAGCTCCTCGAGCTGCTGCTCGGAGGCGAGCACGCGCTCGTGGGCCTCGCGCAGCGAGCTCGCGTCGGCGTTCGGATCGGAGAGAGCCACCTGCGCCAGGGTCTTCAGCCGCGCGAGCGGGGTGCGCAGCTCGTGGGAGGCGTTGGCGACGAACTGCCGCTGGGCCCGGAACGAGGTCTCGAGCCGGCCCAAGAGCCCGTCGAAGGTGTCGCCGAGCTCCTTGAACTCGTCGTCCGGTCCGCCCAGCGCCAGTCGGCGGTGCAGGTCGGTGGCCGAGATCTCCCGTGCCGCGCTCGTGATCGTGCTCAGCGGGCGCAGCACCCGCCCCGCCAGCAGCCAGCCCAGCCCCATCGAGATCGCCGCCATCACGACGAGCGCGAACGCCGACACGACCGCGAGCACATGGACGTCGGCGCCGTGCTGGCGCGAGTCGAACACCTGCACGGTCCCGTCGGGAGCAACGTCGGGCGACCGTTCGCCGGGGCCCTGCGCCGGGGCCGCCTGCGACTGTGAGCGGCGGAACGGGATCGCCGAGGCCTGCGCGAACGAGCCGTGGCTGCGCGCGACTGCGGCGTAGGTGATCCCGAGCAGCGCCGCGCCGGAGATGAAGAACATGCCGCCGTAGAGCAGGGCCAGGCGCAGGCGGACGGTGCGCCGCGGCAGGCGCAGCCGCCGCGCGAGCTGGGGTGGGCGCTCGCCGGGGGGCACGCCGTCGTTCAGATCCGGTAGCCGGCCTTGGCGACCGTCTCGATCAGCGGCGGCTCGCCGAGCTTGGCGCGCAGGCGGCTGACGGTGATCTTGACGGCGTTGGTGAACGGGTCCGCCGCCTCGTCCCAGACCCGCGCGAGCAGCTCCTCGGCCGAGACGCAGCGGCCCGCCGAGGCGAGCAGCAGCTCGAGCACGCCGAACTCCTTGGGCGCGAGCTCGATCTTCCTGCCCGCCCTGGCGACGCGATGCTGCGCGGAGTCGAGCACGAGGTCGCCGTGGCGCAGCAGCGGTGGCAGCGTCGGCTGGGCGCGCCGCGCCAGCGCGCCGATCCGCGCCACCAGCACCGGGAAGTCGAACGGCTTCGGCAGGTAGTCGTCGGCGCCGCGCGCGAGCCCGTCGACTACGTCCTCGGCCATCCCGGCGGCCGTCAGCATCAGCACGCGACTGCGTGCCTGGTCGTATACCAGCTGCGCGCAAAGCTCGTCGCCGTGCATCCCCGGCAGGTCACGGTCGAGCACGATCACGTCGTACTCGTTTACGCGCGCACGCGCGAGGCCGGCGGGGCCGTCGAGAGCGACGTCCACCGCGATGCCGGTCTGGCGCAGCCCGAACGCGACCGCCTCGGCCATCTCCACGTCGTCCTCGACGACCAGCACCCGCATGCCCACGAGGCTACCCCGCAGCGGTTTCGGCGTGGTTTCGCCGGTCGCCGCGCGAGCTGCCACGCGCAGGCGGCGAAACGTCCCCGAAACCCCCCATCCCGTACAAGCGGCCCAGCGCACCACGACGAGCTGCGAAGGAGACGACATGCGAGGCCAGGTCATACCCCCCATCCAGAGTCGAGGCGCCGCGCGTGCGGCGGGCGCCGCCGCGGCGCTGCTCACGGCCGCGGCGCTGATCGCCGGCTGCGGCGGCGGTGGGCCGGCGAAGGGGGGCGTGGCGAATATCGGCTCGCACACCTCGAGCACGCAGACCGCGAGCAGCTCGGCCGCCGCGGGCGCAGGCCCCGAAGCGTCGGCCAGCAGCCAGGCGGTCGCCTACACCACCTGCATCCGCGAGCACGGCGTGCCCGGCTTTCCGGAGCCGCAGGTCAGCGAACACGCCGGCTCGACCAGCATCAAGATGGCGGTACCGGCCAGCGTCGGGCAGAGCCCGAAGTTCAAATCCGCGCAGCAGGCCTGCCGCAAGCTGCTTCCCGGCGGGGAACCCGGCCACACGGCGCCGCTGACGCCCGCGCAGCAGGAGCAGTACCTGAAGGCGGCGGCGTGCATCCGCTCCCACGGCGTGCCGACCTTCCCCGATCCCACCTTCTCAGGCGGCGGCGTCCACATCGAGCACCAGAAGCTCAACGAGCGCTCGCCGGCGTTCAAGGCGGCGGTCCACGACTGCGAATCGCTGATCCCGGGAGGCGCGCACGGCGGCTGACCGGGGAGACCGGCCGCGGCCAAGGCTAGACCGGGCTCGGCGTCCCGTCCCCGGCGGGCGCGGGCGCCTCGGCCGCAGGGGCGGCGTGCCGCGCCGGACGCGGTGAGGCCGCGAAGACGACGCTGATCAGCAGACCACCATCGGCCGGCGGGCGAGCCTGCAGCTCCGCGTCGTGGGCGGCGGCGATCGCGCTGACGATCGACAGGCCGAGCCCGTGCCCCTCGCCCCGGCTCGCGCGCGCGGCGCCGAGCCGCCGGAACGGCTGGAACAGCCGCTCGACCTGGTCCTCCGGCACGACCGGGCCGCTGTTGGCGACCGTGAGGGTGGCGCGGCCGTCCGCGGTGAGGGTCGCCACGCTCACGCGACCGTCCGCGACGTTGTAACGAAGCGCGTTGTCGATCAGGTTGGCCATGAGCCGCTCCACGAGCCGCGCGTCGCCGATCGTGTGCGCCGGGCGCAGATCGCTTTTCAGGCGCAGGCCGCGCTCGGCGAACTCGGGCTCGCGTGCGGCGAGCACGTCCGCCGCCAGCCGGCTGAGGTCGAGCCGCTCGGCGTGCTCGAGGCCGCGCTCGCTGCGCGCGAGCGCGAGCAGCGCGTCGATGATCCGCTCCTGTTGCTCGCCGATCGCCAGCACGCGCTCGCAGGTCGCGCGCAAGGTCTCGCTGGCGGCCTGCGGGTCGGCGAGCGCGACCTCGACGACGGTCCGCTCGAGCGTCAGCGGCGTGCGCAGCTCGTGCGAGGCGTTGGCGACGAACTGGCGCTGGGCCTCGAACGAGCGCTCGAGGCGCTCGAGCAGCTCATCGAAGGTGTCGCCGACCTCCCGCAGCTCGTCGCGTGGGCCGCGCAGCGCCAAGCGCCGGTGCAGGCTCTTCGCGGAGATCTCCCGCACCGCCGACGTGATCGTCTGCAGCGGGCGCAGCAGGCGCCCTGCGAGGAGCCAGCCGAGAAGCAGCGAGACGACCGCGACGACCAGCAGCGCGATGCCGAGGTCGGCGAGCAGCCGGCGCATTTCTTCTTTGTGCTGCTGGCGCCCGAGCGCTTCGAGTTTGCGCGCCTGGGCGCGGGCCTGGCCGAGCGTCCGCAGCTGGAGCCGGCGCTCCTGTTCGCGGGCCTGGTCGACGGTCTCCAGCCCCCCGCCGGGGAACTGGCCGTGGGTCGAGGGAGCCGGGCCGCCGGTCGGGTAGAGCGGCGTCAGGGAGCCGCCGTTGCCCTCCGAGGAACCGCTCGGCGTCCGGACGGCGAACGCCGGCGGCCGGGCGCCCCCAAGCGGGCCGAGGCTGACGCGGCCGCTCGGACCTTTGACGATCACCCCCTTGGCGGTGATTCCGGCCGAGTAGTTCGGGCCGCTGGTCGTCTGCCCGACGAGCAGATAAGTGAGGCCGAGCAGCGCCGCTCCCGAGAGCAGGAAGACGCCGCCGTAGAGCACCGTCAGGCGCAGCCGCACGGTGCGGCGGGGGAGCCGGAGCCGGCGAGCGCCGGGTCGCGCGGGCCGGCCCATCTCAGATCCTGTATCCGCCGCGGGGCACGGTCTCGATCACCGGCGGTTCGCCGAGCTTCGCGCGCAGGCGGCGGACCGTGACCTTGACGGTCGTCGTGAACGGGTTCGCGTTCTCGTCCCAGACTCGTTCGAGCAGCTCCTCGGCGGAGACCACGCGGCCCCGGGCCGAGAGCAGGTACTCGAGCAGCGCGAGCTCCTTGGGTGTGAGCGCGAGCGGCTCGCCGCCGCGCGAGGCGACGCGGTGGGCGGGGTCGACGCGCAGGTCGCCGCGCTCGAGCACCGGCGCCAGCGGCAAACCCGAGCGCCGGCCGAGCGCGCGGATGCGCGCGACCAGCTCGGCGAAGGCGAACGGCTTTGCCATGTAGTCGTCGGCCCCGATGCCGAGGCCGCCGACGCGGTCCTCGACCGAGCCCGCCGCGGTGAGCATCAGGATCCTGCTCTCGCGACCGTCCTCGACGAGCGTGTGGCAGACCTCGTCGCCGCTGATGTCCGGCAGGTCGCGGTCGAGCACGAGCACGTCGTAGTCGGTCATGGCCACGTGCGCGAGCGCCCCGCGCCCGTCGTGGGCGACATCGACCGCGAGGCCTTCGCGGCGCAGCCCGACCGCGAGCGTCTTCGCCAGCTCGACCTGATCCTCGACCAGCAGCACCCTCATAGGCCGTCTCCCATGCTGCCAGGTTGCAGCAGGCGCGGTTACAGACAGGTGACAGATATTCGTGTCACCGCGGTGTAACCCCCTTGGTCGTAAAACGGCTCGTGTGAAGCTCATACGTGAACACGCGCGGTGGATCACGCCGGTGGCGGTGGCCGCGCTGCTCGCAGGCTGCGGCGGCGGCGGCGCTTCATCGGACACGGGCGTCGCACACCTCGCCACGACGGTGGCGTCCACCGGCACGGGCGGCGCTTCGACCGGGGCGACCGCCGGTTCCGAATCGGGCTCGCCGGAAAGCCAAGAGCTGGCGTTCGCCAAGTGCATGCGCGTTCACGGCGTGCCGAACTTCCCCGACCCGAGCCCGGGCGGGGGCTTCGAGATCCGCAAGGGCTCCGGGGACGAACCCTCCTCGCCGGCGTTCCAGAGGGCACGGGCGGAGTGCAAGGGCGTCCTGCCGCCCGGCCCCGGCTCGGGACCGCCCCCGTCGGCGCAGACGCTCGCGCGCTTCCTGCGGATCGCGCAGTGCATGCGCGCTCACGGCGCACCGCGCTTCCCCGACCCGATGACCCGGGCCCCGGCCAACCCTTTCGGCTCCGGCAAGGTCGGCGTGCTCAGCGACATCGAAGGCGTGATCCTCGTCTTCCCGAGCGCGCTCGAAATGCAGTCGCCCGCCTTCACGCGCGCGGCGGCCGAGTGCGGCTTCCCGCTGCACAACCACTGACCGCCGGCCGTCCGTGAAGGCGCGTGAGGCTGGGGAACAGCGCTTGACAAGCTCTACCTATATATCTAAAGTGCTAGGAACCTAGATATATAGAGGGAGCATTCGTGATCGAGTTTCACCTCGACGTGCAGACAGGGGTCTCGCCGTACATGCAGATCGTCCAGCAGGTGCGCCACGCGCTGCGGCTCGGCATGCTGCGCGAGGGTGACCAGCTGCCGACGGTCAAGGAGGTCGTCGCGCAGATCGCGATCAACCCCAACACCGTGCTCAAGGCCTACCGCGAGCTCGAGCACGCCGGGCTCGTAGCCGCGCGCCCCGGCGTCGGCACATTCGTGACGGACTCGCTCGCCGACCCGGCGATCGCCGCGCATGCACCCCTGCGCCGCGAGCTGCGCGGCTGGGTCGTCAAGGCGCGGCGCGCCGGCCTCGACGAGGAGTCGATCGAGGCCCTGTTTCGCGACGCTGTCCGCTCCGCGCGGATCGAGGGGGTAGCGTGAACTTCGCGCTCGCCACCACCGGCCTCGGCAGGCGCTACGGGCGCCGCTGGGCGCTCTCGCACTGCACGCTCGAGGTCCCCGCCGGCCACGTTGTCGGCCTCGTCGGACCGAACGGCGCCGGCAAGACGACCCTGCTCCACCTCGCGGTAGGCCTGATAGAGCCGAGCGCGGGAGCGGTCGCCGTGCTCGGGGAGGAGGTCCGCGGCACCGCCGAGCAGCTCGCGCGCGTCGGCTTCGTGGCGCAGGGCACGCCGCTGTACGCCTCGATGTCGGTCGCCGATCACCTGCGGCTGGGCGCCTCGATGAACCCCGGCTGGGACGACGGCCTCGCGCGCGGGCGGATCGAGCGGCTCGGGCTCGATCACGAGCAGCGCGCCGGCACGCTCTCCGGCGGCGAGCGCGCCCAGCTCGCGCTGACGCTCGCGACCGCCAAGCGGCCCGAGCTGCTCCTGCTCGACGAGCCCGCTGCGAGCCTCGACCCGCTCGCTCGCCGCGAGTTCCTTCAAGGGCTGATGGAGTTCACCGCCGAGGACGCGGTCAGCGTCGTGCTCTCCTCGCACCTGATCGCCGACCTCGAACGCGTCTGCGACTACGTGATCCTGCTCGCCGACGGCCGCGTCCGGCTCGCCGGTGAGGTCGACGAGCTGCTGGCCACGCACCGCCGCCTGAGCGGGCCGCGCCGTGAGAGCACGCGGCTGCCGTCGAGCCAGCAGGTCGTCGAGGAGTCCCACACCGAGCGTCAGAGCACGCTGCTCGTGCGCACCGACGAGCCGGTGATCGACCCCGCCTGGGAGGTCGCCGAAGTCGGCCTCGAGGACATCGTGCTCGCGTACATGCGCCCCGACCGCGAAGCGGGTGTCCGACAATGACCTGGGTCGCCTGGCGGCAGTTCCGCACGCAGGCGCTCGTCACGCTCGGCCTGCTCGGTGCGCTCGCCATGCTGGTGCTCGCGACGGGCCTGCACCTGCGCGGCATCTACGACGCGGCCGGCGGCGCGAACTGCAGCGTGCGCGGCGACTGCACGGCCGTCGCCGGGCACGACCCGCCGGTCGTCGCGCTGCTCGCTCCGCTGATGCTGGCGCTACCGGCGGTGCTCGGCATGTTCTGGGGCGCGCCGCTGGTGGCACGCGAGCTCGAGAGCGGCACGTCCCGCCTTGCCTGGACGCAGAGCGTCACGCGGCGGCGCTGGCTGCTGGTCAAGGTCGCGCTCGTCGGCCTCGCGGCGCTGGCCGTCGCCGGCCTGGCGAGCTGGCTCGTGACCTGGTGGTTCGTGCCCCTCGACCACCTCAACATGAATCGTTTCGACCACAACACCTTCAGCGAGCGCGGGGTCGTCGCGATCGGCTACGCCGGGTTCGCGTTCGGGCTCGGCGTGCTCGCGGGCGCACTGGCGCGGCGCACGCTGCCCGCGATGGGCGCGACGCTGCTCGGCTTCGTCGTCGCACGGATCGCCTTCCTTCAGTGGATCCGCCCGCGCCTTCTGCCGGCCAGGCATGCGCTGCTGCCGCTCGCGTTCGGGCAGGGCGCCGGCTTCCTCGCCGAACCCTCGGGCGTCAGCGTCCGAGCGCAGCTGCCGAGGATCCCGAACGGATGGGCGCTCTCCGCGAACTTCGTCGGACGTTCTCACCACGTGCTCAGCACCGCCCAGCTTCACACCGTGCTGCTCCGCGAGTGTCCGGCGATCGCCACGGGCCTGAGCCCAGGCGGTAAGGGGGCGGCCCTGCCGGAACAAGTCTTCAACACATGCCTGAACGCGCTCTCGCGTCGCCTGCAGCTGCTCGTCTCCTATCAGCCGCCGAGTCACTACTGGCCGATGCAGGCGCTCGAGGGCGCGATCTTCCTGATCGCCGGTCTCGCCCTGATCGCTCTCGCCGCCTGGCGGGTCGGGCCGCGCCGCCGCCGGCCAGCGATGGCCGCCCCGGGCGACGGGGGCATCGGGCCGCACGAGCCGGTGCCCGTGGCGGAGCTCCGCCCTGCCGCCGTGGAGCGGCGTGAGGGGGACGAGGCAAGCAGCCGGTCGCTCGCCCGCAGCGCCGCGGTGCGACGGCTGCGGCCACCGCCGTGGAGCGAGGCGAGCTGACCGTGGCTCCTCGCCACATCCGTGCCGCACTGCTCGCGCTCGCCGTGCCCGCACTGCTCGCCGCCGGCTGCGGCTCGGGCTCCTCGCCCTCGTCCGTCGCTTCGATCCGGTCCAACGCCGCGTCCACCGCGAGCGCGACGGCCGGTGTACCGGCTGCTCAGAGCGAGTCCCAGCTGGAACGGGCCGCGGTCGCCTTCGCCGGCTGCATGCGCTCGCACGGCGTTCCCGGGTTCCCCGACCCCACGACCTCCCCGCGCGGGTTCAAGGAGTCGCTGGACCCGAGCAAAGTGCACACCGCCGCCTTCCGCTCGGCCCAGTCGTCCTGCCGAAACCTGCTGCCGCGTGGCGGCCAGTCGGGCCCGAGCCCCGCGCGCAGCCAAGCGCAGATCGCCGAGATCCTGGCCTTCGCTCGGTGCGTCCGCGGCCGAGGCGCGCCGAACTTCCCCGATCCGAGCGGCGGCGGCGAACTGAGCCACGAGATGCTCTCCCGGGCCGGCATCGACGTCCGCGAGCCGGCGGTGCGGAACGCGGCCGACGCGTGCGCCGGCGTCACCCACGGGCTGATCACGAGGGCCGTGATCGCACGATTCGTAGCCGGGCACTGAAGCTCGGGCCGCCGATGCGACGACCGGAGCTCGGCGCGGTGGACACCCCCCGGCGATCGGCGCAGCCGGGCGCGGCTGCGGATCGGGCCGGCGCTCAGCTCCTACACGGGCCCACGTGTGCGGCGCTGCCCGCGGGCGCGCGTGAGGCGCGTCGTCGTCGCTGGCAGGCAGCGGTTACGCGCAAGCGGTCTCTCGTGTCACCACGCTGTAACCGCCGCGTACGTACAACCGAGCCGCATGAACGCGATCCGCGGAGACGGGCCGTGAAATCGGCGATACCTTCCCGAAACCGGCGGTGCCGTAGACACGACCCGATGGGTGGTGCGCGGTGAGCGATCCGGTCCCTGGCGAGGCGAGTGCCGTCGCGCAGCCGCCGGCGGCGGCCGAGCCGCCGATCACGCCCCGCGTTCCCGTCGGACGCACGCGCGGTGTCTTGCCCGTCGGCCGCACCCCCCGCCGGACGCTCGCGGTGATCGGCCTGGCATTGCCCGTGATCATCGTGGTCCTGACCGTCACCGACCCGTTCGCCGGCTCCGGGAAGCCGACCGGCGGCGTCGCCGACAACGCAGCCGCCACGTCGCTGGCAAGCGTCAAGCGCCAGACGCTCTCGCAGCAGACGCAGGTCAGCGGCACGCTCGGCTACGGGGGCCCATCGAGTATCCGCGTGCCGCCCGGCACGGCGCCGTCCGCCGTCGAACAGGCCGGGCGCCAGGTCGCGAGCGCCGAAGCGATGCTCGCGCGGGCGCGGGAAACGCTGGCTGCCGACGAGCAGACCGTCGCCGGCAGCCAGGGAGCTCTCGCGGCTGCGCGCGCCAAGGAGCAGGTCGACTGCGCGGGAGCAGGCGCCGCCGAAACCACCGCCGCCGCCAGCGAAAGCGGCGGGGGCGGCGGCGCAGGGCCGTGCGCCGGAGACTCGCAGGCCGTCGCGTCGGCCGAGCAGGGCGAGAGCGGCGCGACCGCGAAGGTCGCGGCCGACCGCGCGCAGCTTTCCTCGGCTGAAGCGCAGCTGGCGAGCGCCCGCTCGGGATTGTCCACCGGGCGCTCCTCGGCCGCGCTGTACGGCCAGGGCTCGGCGTTCACCGCGCTGCCGCCGGTCGGGCGGATCATCACCCGGGGACAGAGCCTGTACGCGATCGGCGGCCAGCCCGTGCTGCTGCTGTACGGCAGCGTGCCGCCGACGCGCGCCTTCGTCGCGGGCATGGCCGCGGGAGGCGACGTCGCGGAGCTCAACGCGAACCTCCGGGCGCTCGGGTACGGGACGGGGCTCGGCGGCGACGTGTTCACCGCCGCCACCGAAGCCGCGATCCGCGCCCTGCAGTCCGCGCGGGGCGCGACGGCGACCGGCGAGCTGCTGCTCGGCTCGGTCGTGTTCGAGCCGGGGGCCGTTCGCGTCACGAGCGTGACCCCGGCGGTCGGCTCGCCCGTGACGCCCGGGCCGGTGCTCGCGATCACCTCGACCGCCCGCGAGGTCAAGCTCGCGCTCGACGCCTCCGAGCAGGGCAGCGTCAAGGTCGGGGATGCGGTCACGATCACGCTCCCGGACAACTCGACGACGCCGGGCAGGATCAGCTACGTCTCCAGCGTCGCGACCGCCCCGGCGACCGGCGGGTCCGGGCACGGCGGCGCCGGCAGCGAAGAAGAAGGCTCTCCGACGATCGAAGTCCGGGCCGTGCCGGTCGATCCGGCCGCGACCGGCCAGCTCGACCAGGCGCCCGTGAACGTGGAGATCACGACCGAGAGCGCTCCGAACGTGCTCGCTGTGCCGGTCGACGCGCTGCTCGCCCTCGCCGGCGGCGGCTATGCGGTCGAGGTCGACGAAAGCCGCGTGCACCGTCTCGTCGCTGTCAGCGTCGGGCTGTTCGACGACGCCGAAGGCCTGGTGCAGGTCACCGGCAGGCTCTCCCCGGGCGAGCGCGTGGTGGTGCCGGCGCCATGAGCGACGCCCCGGGTCCGGCGAGCGCCGTGCCGGCGAGCCCTGCCGGCCCGCCGGCGGTGCTCGCGCTGCGCGACGTCAACAAGGTCTACGGCGCCGAGCCTCCCGTGTACGCACTGCGCGAGGTAAGCCTCGCGATCGGCGAGGGTGAGCTGGTCGCAATCGTCGGCCCGTCCGGTTCGGGCAAGACCACGCTGCTGCACGTGATGGGTACGCTCGAGCGCCCCACGAGCGGCGTCGTCTCGATCACGGGGCTCGATGCGGCGCTCCTGTCCGACCGCGAGCTGGCGACGCTGCGAGCGACGCGTATCGGCTTCGTGTTCCAGCAGTTCTTCCTTGCCGAGCACTCGACGGCGCTGGAGAACGTCGCCGACGGGCTGCTCTATGCGGGCGTGCCCGTGGCAGAGCGGCGCGAGCGCGCGGGCGCGGCGCTCGCGCGCGTTGGGCTCGCCGGGCGCGTGGGGTTCCGCCCGAGCAAGCTCTCCGGCGGCGAGCGCCAGCGCGTGGCGATCGCCAGGGCGCTGGTCGGGCGCCCCGCGATCGTGCTCGCCGATGAGCCGACCGGAAACCTCGACAGCGCCGCCGGCGGCGCGCTGCTCGAGCTGCTCGAGGAGCTCAACGCGCAGGGGGCGACGATCCTCGTGATCACCCACGACAACGAGCTCGCCGCGCGGCTGCCGCGGCAGATTCAGGTGCTCGACGGGCAGGTCGTGGCGGACACGGCCTCGCCGCGGCCGGTGCTCGGATGAGCGTGCTGCGTCGCTGCCCGGTCGCGCTGATCCTGCTCGCGGGTGCGCTTGCGGGCGCTCCGGCCGTCGCGTCGGGCGAAGCGGGCGGCTCGCCCGGCGAAGCCCGCGAAGTCAACTGCCCTTCGCCGAACCCGGCGAACGAGCTCGCGCTGGTCGCGGGCACGCCGCAGACCGCGCCGCTGAACTCGGCGTTCGCCGGCAACCTGCAGGTCGCGCTGACGAGCAGCGACGGCTGCGCGGTCACCGGCGCCGCCGGCGTCCCCGTCACGTTCAGCGCTCCGGCCGCGGGCGCGAGCGGGCGCTTCGCGGCGAGCAACTCGAACACGGTCATCGTCGGCGCCGACGCAGCGGGCGCCGTGGCCGCCCCGGCGTTCGTCGCGAACGGCGCGACCGGGAGCTACGTGGTGACCGCCGCCTCCCGGTACGGAACCGTCTCGTTCTCCTTGACCAACACGGCCGCCGGTGTGCCGGCGCGGGTACTCGCCGTCCCCGGCGCCGCCAGGGCAACGGTCACGCAGCGCTTCCCGGCGCCGCTGCGGGCGCGCGTGCTGGATGCCGGCGGCGCCCCGGTCGCCGACGCCGCCGTCACGTTCACGCTCGGCTCCGGCGGGGCCGGGCGATGCGGCAGCACAGCCGCGCCCGGTGCGAGCTTCGCGGGCGGCGGCGGCACGCAGGCCACGGCGAGCACGGACGCGAACGGCATCGCCGTCTCCCCCGCGTTCGTGGCCGGTTCCGCCGCCGGCTCGTTCACCGCGACCGCGGCGGTCTCCGGCGGCGGCGCGGAAGGGGCCGGTGGGGCCGAAGGCGCCGGCAGAGGGGCGACATCCGCGTCCGTCGCGAGGCCGGCCGTGTTCGAGCTCGTCGATCTCGCGGGCGCGCCGCGCACGATCACGCCCGGCGTCGGCGCGAGGCAGACGGCGGCCGCCGGGAACGTGTTCCCGATCCGGCTCGCCGTGACCGTCACCGACACCGAGCACAACGCCGTCCCGGGGGCGCTGGTGACGTTCTCCGCTCCGCCGTCCGGCGCCGGCGGGCGCTTCGCAGTGCGCGCGCACGGCTCGCATCGCCGGCGCGGCCGGGTGTCGGAGCGGCGCAGGGTCGCGGTCAGGACAGGAGCCTGCGGGATCGCCGTTGCACCGCGCTTCACCGCGGACGCCGTCGCGGGCGGCTACGTCGTGCGAGCCGGCGCCGGGCACGCGAGGCCGGCGGCGTTCGCGCTCGTCAACGAAGCAAGGTGAAGCGGTGAGCGCCGTCGCCGACCCGCCCCGGGGTCAGGCCGGGCCTCCGAACCTCACGCCGCGCAGGCTGCGGGTCTCCGATCTCGCCCGTGTCGCGAGCGTGGGCCTGCGCACGCGCAGGCTTCGTGCGGGGCTCTCGGCGCTGGGCATCGCGATCGGCGTCGCGGCGATCGTCGCGGTGCTCGGGCTGTCCGCGTCCAGCCAGGCCGGATTGCTCGACGAGATCGACCGCCTCGGCACGAACCTGCTGACCGTGACCAACGGCCAGAGCTTCAGCGGCAAGACCGCCGAGCTGCCGCTGCCGGCGCCGGCGATGATCGGCCGCATCTACCCGGTCGAAAGCGTCGCAGAGACCGGCAAGGTCGAAGGCGACGTCTACCGCACGCCGCTGGTGCCGAGCGTCGACACCAACGCGATCGGCGTAGAGGCGGCGAGCCTCGGCCTGCTGCACACGCTCAACCTCCGCATCGCCGAGGGCCGGTACCTCAACGCTGCGACCGCCCGGGAGCCGGTGGCGGTGCTGGGGCCGGCCGCCGCGCGGCGGCTCGGCGTCGACGGCATCTATCCCGGCGAGCGGATCTGGGTCGCCGACCAATGGCTGTACCTGGTCGGCATCCTCGGTCCCTCCGTGCTCGCGCAGGACATCGAAAGCTCGGTGCTCGTCGGCTTCGGCGCCGCCGAGCGCTACCTGCACTTCGACAGGCACCCGAACACGATCTACGTGCGCGCGCAGAACAGCCAGGTCGCGGCGGTCCAGTCGGTGCTCGCCGCGACGGCCGACCCGGAAGCCCCCAACGAAGTGAACGTCAGCCAGCCGTCGGCCACGCTGACCGCGCGGGCCGAGGCGCAGAGCGCGCTCAACGGGTTGTTCCTCGGCCTCGGCGCGGTCGCGCTGCTCGTCGGGGCGGTCGGCGTGGCGAACATCATGGTCATCTCCGTGCTGGAACGGCGCTCGGAGATCGGGCTGCGCAGGGCGCTCGGCGCGACCCGCGGGCAGATCCGGGGCCAGTTCCTCTCCGAAGCGATCCTGCTGGCGCTCGGAGGCGGCGCCGTCGGGGTCGGCGCCGGGGCGCTCGCCACGGCGATATACGCCGCCGCGAAGGGGTGGACGGTCGTCGTCCCGACCGTTGCCTGGGCCGGGGGATTCGGCGCGGCGTTGGCGATCGGGGCGGTGGCGGGGCTCGTGCCGGCGCTACGGGCGGCGCGGCTGTCGCCGACCGAAGCGCTGCGGACCGTGTGACGCGCCGGGCCGCCGTTGGCAGGTGGACGCGGCCTGACGCGTCTGCGAAGCTGGGCCGATGCGTTTCCGCCGGGACGGGACGGGGCGAGACGTCGCGCGCCGGCACATCGCCCCCACCTTCGGGGTGCGGGACATGGCGATCGACCTCGGGACCGCCAACACGCTCGTCTACGTGGAGGGGCACGGGATCGTCGTCTCCGAGCCGTCGGTCGTCGCGAGCGACGCGCGCACCGGCGAGGTCCACGCCGTCGGCGCCGACGCCGAGCGGATGATCGGCCGCACCCCCGCGACCATCTCGGCGACGCGCCCGCTCCGTCACGGCGTGATCGCCGACTTCGAGGTGACCGAACAGATGCTGCGGTACTTCATCCGCAAGGTCCTCGACCGCCACCGCGCCCACCCCCGGCTGATCGTGTGCGCGCCCTCCGGGATCACAGAGGTCGAGAAGCGCGCGGTCGAGGAGGCTTCGCTGGCCGCCGGAGCCCGGCGCGTCCATCTGATCGAGGAGCCGATTGCTGCCGCGATCGGCGCCGGGCTGGACATCGCCGAGCCGATCGGGCGGATGGTCGTCGACATCGGCGGAGGGACGAGCGAGGTCGCGGTGATCTCGCTCGGGTCGATCGTGCTGTCGCGCTCGCTGCGGGTCGGTGGGTACGAGCTCGACGAAGCGATCACCCGATACCTGCGCTTCGAGCACTCGCTGGCGATCGGCTCGAAGACAGCCGAGGCGATCAAGATCGGGATCGGCTCGGCGATGCCGGGAGGAGCCGATGAGGTGAGCGAGGTGCGCGGGCGCCACCTGACGACCGGGCTGCCGACGGAGGTGCTGCTCCAGGGCGCCGAGATCAGGGCCGCGATCGACGTTCCGCTCCGGGAAATCGTGCAGGCGATCAAGGATGCGCTCGAGGAAACGCCTCCGGAGCTGACGGGGGACATCTCGCGCGACGGGATCCTGCTTGCGGGTGGGGGCACGCTCCTGCGGGGGTTCCCGGAGCTGCTGTCCAGCGAGACGGGGTTGCCCGTCGAGCGCGCGACCTCGCCGCTCACCTGTGTCGCCACAGGGTCCGGGCAGGCGCTCGGGCACTTCGAGCAGCTGCGGCCCTCGGGGGGAAGGCGCGGGGTTTTCAGCCGGGGGTAGGGAGGGCGCGTCCGCCAGGCGGAGCCATCGACGGCAGTGATGCGAGGGATATGGCTGCTGTGCGCATGCTCGCGACGCGAGCAGTTCCCGGTCCGCGCCCGGCTCAGCCCAGCGGAGCCACCTCGACCGGGATGCCGTTGAAGACGGCGTTGCCCGAGAGCGGATCGACGAGCGTCTCGTCCGCGAGGATGTTCGAGTTGACGCCGGGGTGCGCGGAGGCGACCGACTGGCGCACCCCGTCCACGTCGTGGCCCCAGCCGTGGGGGATGGACACGACGCCCGGCATGATGTTCGGTGTCACCTCGACTGCGATCTCGACCCCGCCGGTGCGCGAGCGAACGCTCACGGGCGACCCATCGGCGATGCTGAGCCGCTCGGCGTCGGCCGGGTTCATCCAGGCCGTGCAGCGATCCTTGCCCTTCACGAGCGGCGTCAGGTTGTGCATCCAGGAGTTGTTCGAGCGCAGCTGACGGCGGCCGATCAAGACGAGGCCGTCGGACCAGCTTCGGGCGAGCTCTTGGCGCAGGCGCGGCACGTCGGCGACGATCGCCCCGGGTGCGAGCTCGACCCGCCCGCTCGGGGTGCGCAGCGCCTCTGGCAGCCGCGGCTCCAGCGGGCCGAGGTCGATGCCGTGAGGAGCCGCCTCGAGGTCGGCGAGGGTGAGGTCGTAGGGGCCGGCACGAAGCAGCAGGTCGACCAGTCGCTCGGGACCCACGCGATCCCCCGCGAGCGTGAGATCGAGTCCGGCGCCGCGCGCGAGCTCGGCGGCGATCAAGTCGTCGAATGCCGCGACGTCGGCCTGCGGACCCTGACCGGCCGCGATGCTCGCCACCCGCAGCATCGTCTCCCACTCCTGCGGCAGGTCGGTGTCGAGCGCGGCCGGCGTCCAGTTGGCGACGTTGCGGACCGCGAGCTGGTAGAGCGCGAGGTCGTAGTGCGGGCGTTCCAGCGGCGTCGGACCCGGCAGGATCACGTCGGCGTGACGAGTGGTCTCGTTCACGTAGACGTCGAGCGCGACGAGGAGGTCGAGGCGCGTGAGCGCCTGCGAGAGCCGCCCCGCGTTCGGACTCGAGACGCACGGGTTGCCGGCGAGCGTGATGAGCGCACGGATCTGTCCTTCGCCGGGCGTCTCGATCTCGTCGGCGAGGGTCGCGGTGGGCAGCTCACCGAGGGCCTCGGGGAGGCCGCGCACCCGGCTGCTCCATCGGCCGTGGGCGAACTGACGTGGCTTGGAAGGCCCGGAGTTCGCCTGCCCGGCCGCGGCGAGCGGGAGCATCGCCCCGCCCTCACGGTCGAGGTTGCCGGTGATCGCGTTCAGGACGTCCACCAGCCAGCTGGCGAGCGTGCCGAAGGCGGCAGTCGTCGTGCCGATGCGGCCGTAGACCGCGGCTTTCGGCGCGGCTGCCAGCTCGCGGGCGATTCGGCGAATCTCGGTTGCGGAAATACTCGTCGCGGCAGAGACCGCCTCGGGGCTGAACGGCTTTGCGAGGCGCCCGACCTCCTCGACGCCGTTCAGGTGCTCCCCCGGCCTCGTCAGACCCTCCTCGAAGAGGACGTGCGCGATCGCGAACAGCAGCAGCGCGTCGGTCCCGGGGCGGATGAAGTGGTGCTCGTCGGCGTTCTCGGCCGTGCGCGAGCGGCGGGGGTCGATGACCACGATCTTGCCACCGCGCTCGCGAATCGCACGCAGGCGGCCGCGGGCATCGGGTGCCGTCATCAGCGAGCCGTTGGACGCGAGCGGGTTGGCGCCGAGCACCAGCAGGTGCATCGTGCGGTCCAGGTCGGGAACCGGGATCGTGAGCGCGCCGCCGAACATGTGGCCCGCCGAGAGGTGCTTCGGCATCTGATCGACGCTCGACGCGCTGAACACGTTGCGGGTGCCGATCGACTTCAGGAGGGCGCGCCCGTAAAGCTGGGCCGAGAGGTTGTGGGCGGAGGGGTTGCCGAGATAGACGCCGACGGCGTCGCGCCCGTGCTGCTCGAGAATCGGCAGGAGGCGGCGGTCGATCTCCTCGTAGGCTTGCTCCCACGTGGCCTCCTCGAGCTGCCCGTTGCGGCGGACGAGGGGGCTCCGGAGCCGGTCGGGGTCGTGGTGCAGGGCGCCGAGCGAGCCGCCCTTGGGGCAGAGGAAGCCCTGCGAGAAGACGTCGTCGGCGTCGCCCCCGACCCGCGTCACGCGGTCGTCTTCGAGCGTCACCTGCAGGCCGCAGGTGGCCTCGCACAACGGGCAGGTGACGTGGGCTGTCTCGGTCATGCGGGGCCCCCTTCGTTGGTCGCGCTCGGCGCCGCACCGTGGCGAGGCGAGACGTCGGTTGGTCAAGACTAAGGGGCGGGAGGGTGTTCGTGGCGTTCGGATGGCGGCCGAACGGGATCGCCGCCGTGCGCAGGCTCAGGTGCAAGAGGAGGTTGAGCTGCGCGACGTGCCGGAGGCTGGACGCGCTGACGGCCGGGCAAGATGCCGGAGGTTGCCCCCGCTGACGGTCGGCCGAGATGCCGGAGGCTGCGCGCGCCGGCGGCCGGGAACCACGAACTCGAACGACGAAGCTAGGCTCCGGCCCGTGAGGAAGAGCCCTGTGGACCGAGTTGACGGCTGGGCCGGCGAGGTCGTCGAGAGCCTCGTCGGCGTCCATCATCACCGCCGCCTGAAGCGGGCCGGCCGCCTCGATCAGTTGGCGCCTCCTGACGACGGGAGCCTGTGGACGGCGGACGATCCGCCGCCGCGAGCGGGCAACTCCTTCGAGCTGCTCGTCGACGGGGCTGAGGCTCTGCCCGGCATCTACGAGGCGCTGACCGCGGCACGCTCCCACGTCCACATCGCGGGTTGGCACGTGACCGCCGACTTCGGCCTGACGCGCGGCGACTCGGCGAAACGGCTTCGCGACCTTCTTGCGGAGCTCGCCGAGCGCGTCGAGGTCAGGGTGCTGCTGTGGGCCGGATCGCCGCTGCCGCTCTTCACCCCGGATCGGCGCGCCGTCCGCGCGGTGCGCGAGGAGCTCGTGCGCGGCTCGAGGGTCCGGTGCGCACTCGACTCGCGCGAGCGCCCGATGCACTGCCATCACGAGAAGCTCGTGATCGTCGATGACGAGGTGGCCTTCGTCGGCGGCATCGACATCACCTCGCTGGGCGGCGACCGCTTCGACACCTCCGAGCACCCGATGCGCGGACGACTCGGGTGGCACGACGCCTCCAGCCGCCTGCGCGGCCCCGCCGTCGCCGACGTGGCCGGGCACTTCGCGATGCGCTGGCAGGAGACAACCGGCGAGCGGCTCCCGGAGTGCACAGCTCCGGCGCCCGCGGGCCCGACGACGCTGCAGGTCGTCCGCACCGTTCCGGAGAAGGTCTACCGCTCGCTCGACGGGGGCGACTTCCGCATACTCGAGGCGTACACGCGGGCGCTGCGCTCCGCCCGCCGCTTCATATACCTCGAGAGCCAGTTCCTGTGGTCGCCCCAGATCGTGGAGATCATCGCGGCGAAGCTGCGTGAGCCGCCGAGCGAGCGCTTCCGGGTCGTGGTCCTGCTCCCGGCGAAGGCCAACAACGGTCAGGACGACACGCGCGGGCAGCTGGCGGTGCTCGTGCGCGCGGACGACGGCGCCGGCCGGTTTCTGGCGGCGACGATCTCGGCCCGCACGGGGGCGCTCCGAGGCCCGCTGTACGTGCACGCGAAGGTCGGCATCGTCGACGACGCATGGCTGACGCTCGGCTCGGCCAACCTCAACGAGCACTCGCTCTTCAACGACACCGAGATGAACGTGCTCAGCCTTGACCCGAACGTTGCGCGGGAGACCCGTTTGCGGCTTTGGTCAGAGCACTTGGAGCGGCCAGCCGAGGAGATCGGCGGCGAGCCCTCAGACGTGATCGACGAGCTCTGGCGTCCGATCGCGCGGGAGCAGCGGGAGCGCCAGGAGCATGGCTCGCCGGTCACGCACAGGTTGCGGGAGCTGCCTGGGGTTTCGCGTCGGGCACGGGCCCTGCGAGGCCCGCTCGACAGTCTGCTCGTCGACGGATAAGGGAGGGGCCGGCGGGAGGGGTGGTCGTGCTGGCGGCGGAGAGCCCGAGCCGGCCGGGGCCATTCTGCCGGCCGGCCGGACGGCTCCGAGGCCGTCGCGATCGCGTGCCCCGCTGCCAGCAGGACGGCCGCTGTCAATCAGTACGATTCGGGTGGCTGAGAAAGTTTGCGTGCATTGCCATGGGGTAACTGTCGGCGGCCCACCTTCGCCCCAAGAGAGAAAAGGATAAGTGCATGCACATCTTTCGCCTGCGCGCCGCTGTGCCGCTCGCTCTCGCCGCTCTGACGCTGCCCACGGCGGCCGCCGCGGCACCCAGCCGCGCTCACGCACGACACGGCAGCTCGACCGCCCGCAACCGGCACCACAAGAACGCAAGCCACCACAAGCAGAGCAGCAACAGCGGGAGCCCGCTCAAGGAAATCGAATCGATCCTGCAGATCAAGGGCAGCTCGAGCAGCGGCGTGCTCAGCTTCCCGTTCGATCGCAGCGACATCACAGGCGTGACGCTCCACGGCGTGCCGATCAAGCCGGGCTTCGAGATCAACGGGGAGTTCGATTTCCAACCGATCGGAAAGGTGAGTACCTCGAGAACGGTGACATCCCGGTGAAGCCGAACGAGATCGATCCGGTGGTTGAAAGGATCGTCAGCAGCGGGCTGGTCTTCCAAGCCGAGCACCAGCACATGTATGACTTCGAACCGATCGTCTGGTTCATCCACATCCGTGGCAGGGGGACGCCGCAGGCGCTGGCAAGCGCGCTCCGTGGCGTGATCGCGGCAACTTCGATGCCCCTGCCGCAGGCGCCGCCGGAACACCCGAAGACGCCGCTGCCCGTGGCGAAGATCAAAGGCATCCTGCACGCGTACGAAGCGACCGTGGGCGAAGACGGCATCGTGACCTTCTTCGTCGCCGAGCGCAATCCGGTGAAGATCGAAGGGGTCACCGTCAAGCCCGGGAACAACATCGCGACCAACATCGGCTTCGAGCCCCTCAACGAAGCGGGCACGGAAGTAGCCGTTGTTCCCGACTTCGCGATGGAAGCCCAGGACGTCGACCCGTTGATGCGGGTGATGCGCGGGCAGGGCTGGGACATCGGCTGCCTCTACAACCAGGAGACCGACGAGCACCCCCAGCTCTACTTCTCCCACCAGTTCAAGACGGGCAACCCGATCAAGCTCGCCGAAGAAGTGGAGAACGGCCTCAAGCACGCCGACGCGAAGTAAAGGCCGGCGGCGTCCGCGCTGCGCGCGCCGAGGAAGTGACCCTGGGCCCGGCTCCGAGCCGGGCCCAGCGGCGCTTTCGGATCGAGGAAGGCGCGCGCAGTTCTCGGGCGAGCCGGGCCTAGCGGCCCTTTCGGATCGACGACGGCGCGCAGCTGTCGGGCGAGCGGTGTCCAGCGGGCCTTACGGATCGACGAAGGCGCGCGGAGCGGTCGGGCGAGCGGTGTCCAGCGGCCCTTACGGATCGACGAAGGCGCGCGGAGCGGTCGGGCGATCCGGCCCGGCCGGAGGAGACGCGGTCGGCGCGCTCCTCTCGCCCCGGCGCGGCGGCTTCACTGAGTCGCTTTGATCTCGAGCGCTTCTTCGCCTTTTGCGTTCGCGGCCTGCGCAGCGCCCACAGCTTCGAAGGGGCCGCCGTTGATCGCCGCCGTCAGCACGTCCGGGCTCGCGCCTTCCAGGCTTTCGGGGTCCTGTCGGCCGCCGCTCGCCTTGAGCGTCTCCTTGAACGACGAGGTCATCTTCTCGAGCGGCGCGACGGGCGCGACGACCGAGCCGGCCACTTCAACCGGGGTCCCGCCGCAGCTGAGCTTCGCGAAGAGGCTCGCCGTGCGGGGTCTTAGATCCCACGCGACGGTCCCCGCGGTTTTGCTCACGAACCCGAGTTCCCCTTCGAGCATCGAGCTCGCGACTTCGCCTTCGGCGAGCCCTTCGCTGTGACAGGAGGCGCCCGGCGGCGAGAGCCGGCATCCGCTCAGCGTGAGCGTGCTCGTCTCCGTTTGGGGACCGGTGTATTCGCCCGCGGCGCGCGATCCGGTGCACGTGATCTTGGTCTTGGCCGTCGTCTCGAGCGTGGTCTTGGTCGCCGTGCTGGTGAAATGTCGCGAGGAGCCGGGCCCCTGCGCCCATTCGTATTTGCCGGTCCGCGATTCGCTGACCTCGGTACAGGCCTTGTCGGTGAACTTTCCGTCGTAGGTCCTCTGTTTCCCTTCACCGGTGGATGGCGCCAGGTTGCAGCGCCCCAGTTCGGGAAGGACGTCGGCGACACGGTATGCGGTGACGCTGCTGCCCGTCGCCACGAACACGCGGCCGCCCGCAGCGCTCGGTGACGGGAAGTGGTCGGCGACCGGGGCCGGCAACGTCTCCGTGTACCTCGGCAGGCCCGTGGCGGGGTCGAGGCCGTAGAGCTTCGTGCCGCCACCGGAGAGGAACTTGCCGTTCACCACCCAGACGAGGCCTGCCGAGACGATCGGCGGCCCGATCGCATCGGAGGGCCCGTGCCAGAGGATCGAGAAGGACTGACCAGCCTGGTTGTACGCCAAGGCCCGGGTGCCGTCCATGCACGGCACGTAGATCGTGTCGTTCGCGAACGCGTCGCCGCCGAAGCTGCCTTCACCGTCGTTTTCGCCTTTGGGTTCGGTGCAGACTTTCAGCGAGAAAACCGCCGATGCGCCCGAGCCCATCGCGCTCTCGCTGACGAGATAGCCGATGCTGTTCTTCCCCGCTTGGAAGAGGAGCCCGCCGGGCAGCAGCTCGGGTCCGGCGGAGCTGAGGTCGAGGTCGTGGTTGCTGTCATAGAGCCACGATTCGGGAGCGAAGTGACCGACCAGTTCCATCGCGGGGTTGAGCTCGATCACGCTGTCGGAGTCGTCATAGGTTTTCACTTCTTTCCCTTTCGGGAAGTTCGGGTTCCCGGTGGTGACGTAGACATGGCCTTCGCTGTCCACGGCCGGACCGCTGGGTCCCCACACGGCACCGCCTCCGGTCGCCGGCGAGGCCGGCGCGTACTCCCATGATCTGGGCGCGCCGCCGTCCTCGGGCGCAGCCACCACGGCGCCGCGGTAGGTGGGGCAATCGCCCGGGTTCCCGCCGAAGCCGATCAGCACCTCGCCCTGATCGAGGGCGAGCGCCGGACGTTGCAGCAGCGTCAGGCCCTTCTCGCCGGGCGGGTCGACCGCAGTGCTCAGCACCTGTTCGCCGGTCGTGAGGTCGTAGCCGTCGAGCACGTGACGGGCTTCTTTCGTCGAGGCGTTCCAGGTGTCGGCGACGACGTAGATCGTGTTGCGGGCGGGGTCGATCACCGGGGTGCCGACGATCCCGATCGTCGGCGCGACATCCGCGCTGCAGACTTCGCTGTCGGGGACCGGAACGCCGGCGCTTTTTTCCCAGATCACCCTGCCGGTCGCCGCTTCCAGGGCGTAGACCTCATCGCCCGGCGTCGCGACGTAGACACGA
This sequence comes from uncultured Solirubrobacteraceae bacterium, assembly GCA_963703205.1. Lineage (GTDB taxonomy): Bacteria > Actinomycetota > Thermoleophilia > Solirubrobacterales > Solirubrobacteraceae > Palsa-744. Next base: position 2,775,321 of record OY969799.1, on the reverse strand, counting down.
GAGCCCAGGACGAGGGGCTGGTTCCACAGCGGAGCGTCGAGCGTCGGCGACTGCCAATCCTGCGTCGGTGCGACGCCTTCGACAGCTTCGGGGTCGAAGCCCGACCGGCCCGGGTCGCGGTGGTAGGTGGTCCAGCTCGGCTCGGCACGCGCGACGGCGCTGTGACCCGCCATTGTCAGCAGCACGACGGTCGCGGTCGCGAGCACGCTGTGAGCGCGTCTTCTGGTCCCCATTGTCTTCCCCCTTGCTTTGAGTCTGTCTACCGGAGCGCGCGGCCTGCTGTCAACAGACCGCGAGCAAAGTGTCAGACGCTGAACGTCCTGCTCGTCCCTGAGCTCAAGCTCCGGCGGACCCGGAGCGACGTTCCCGCGTCGTGAGGCCGAACCTCTCACACAGCCTCGGCTCGATCCCCGCGAGGTCGAGCGCCGGTGCGTGTCGGGCTCAGCCGTCGGCTCGAAGCGCCCGAGCCATCGCCGAGGCGAAGTCAGCAGCGAGTTCGTCGCCGATCGTGCCGAGCGGCAGGAACCGGGGCACCGCGAGGTTCGCCTCGATCGCAAGACGAACGCGCCGGCTCTCGCCCTGCTCCTCGACATCCCACGCCACCTCGAACGCTTCCTCGTCGGAGGCATCGTGCGGGACCCGCGTGAGCGTCACCCTGCCGGGTGCGACGTGAACGTCCATCAGCAGCGCGAAGTCCCTCTCGAGTGGGCCCCGTGAGACGTGCAGCGTCAGGTGCGCCCGCGTGGGCCGGCCGTCCTGCGCTCTCGCCAGCACCTCCGCCTCCTTCACGACGTCCGGATAGCAGGCTGGGTAACGAGCTATGTCCGCCAGAACCGCCACGCATCGTTCGGTCGTCGCGCCGACCGAGGCGGTTGCCTCCCCGTGGAGGCGCTTCACGTCATCTTCCTCTGCCCGGCTGTGGCCGAGCGGTACAAACGCGTCGCCCTCGGCAACGGTCTTGTTCGCATGCCGGGACCCTACCGAGCGACTCAGCAGCTGAACCAGCCGTCCCCATGGCCGCGCGCGCCCATGACCGCGTGCTTGCCATGACCGGTGTCGCGAGGGGCTCGGCTCGAGCGAGACGCACCACCGCGTGGCCCGCGCCCCCAGACGGTATAAACGTCGGACACCGCTAACGACAGGAGACCTCGGCATGGCGAAACAGACGAAATCTGAGCGCTCGGCATCGGCCAAAAAAGCCGCCGCCACGCGTCAGCGCCGGGCGGCGACCAGCGCAGCGGACGAGGCGAAAGGGGCGGCCAAACGGGCGGCGAGCGCAGGAGGCGGCGCCGTCAAATCCCTCGGCCGCGCGGTGAACGCCGCGGCCAAAGCGGCCACGACGACGATCTCGAAACCGAAAGCGTCGTCGAAAGCGAAAACCTCGACCAAAGCCAAAGTGACGGCGAAAGCCAAAGCCGCGACGAGAGCGAGAGGGTCGTCCAAAGGGAAAGCGGCGACGAAAGCCAAAGCGCCCTCCAAAGCCAAACGGTTGACCAAAGCCAAAGCGGCGACGAAAGCCAAAACGCCCACGAAAGCCAATCGGTTGACCAAAGCCAAAGCGGCGACGAAAGCGAAAGGCAAAGCGACGACGGCCAGGGGCAAAACCAAATCGGCGGCGAAAGGCCGAGCGAAATCGTCCGCGAAAGGCAGAAGCAAAGCCTGAGGCGAGGGGATAGGCGCTGGGTTCTTGCTGCGCTGTCGGCTGCAGCGGCGGGCGGCGCCGCAAAGGCCGGGTTGGCGCGCGCCAACGAGCTTCCGGGAGCGCCGGATCCGCTTGGCAGGGGGCCGGCGGCAGCGCACGCCACCGCCACGACGTGTCGAGCCTCCTGGTGAGCAGGTTCGGTCCGTGAGGGGATGCACGCGGGGGAAGGATGCGAATCCTCGCGAACGAGCCCGAAGTTGCAGCCCGCCGCCCACGGACGGCGTCGGGATGTGGCTCAGACCGGCTCGGTCGACAGCGCTGGGTGACGGCCACCCCCGCCGCGTCGAGGCTGTCTGGATGGGCGCTCTGATCCATCATCCAGACCAGCCCGCCGCCGAGGATCGGGGACCCCGCCGAGCGCAGCTTTCCGGCAGAGCGGCAGGCGGCGCGAGCCGGAGCGAGGGCGGCCGCGGGACTCGCGGGCACTCGCGGCTGCCTCGTGCCCCCTGCCCGCGAGCGAGAAGGTCCTGCGGTGCGCATGTCCAAACCGCGTTTCCGCTCCGCCCCGCGGCGGGTACACGCAGAAGTGCCGCGCGTGCGGCAGGGGAGAGATGATCAGGCTCAAGTGTCTCGAGTGCGGGCTGGTGACCAGCTACAAACGGTCCGGCTCGGACACGTGCCCGCGCTGTCTCGTACGCGAGCACAAGGCCGTGAGCCTCGTGATGTGCAGCGACGACCCCTCGCCCGCGTCGCGCGGCACGATGGGCTCGCTGCGCACGCATACGAAGGTCACGGACGACTGCCACTGGATCCGGCTCCAAGGCGAACTGGACGTCGGCTCGGCGCAGCTGCTCGACGCGCTGATCGTGGAGGCATGCGAGCGGGATGCGCGTGAGATCGTCCTCGACATGGCCGAGATCGAGTTCATGGACTCCGAGGGCCTGCGAGCGATCCTGCGCAGCCGAAAGACGTGCGAGGAACGCGGATGCGCGCTGCTGCTCACCCCTGCTCAGAGGCCGGTGCGCCAGGTGCTGAAGAGCACCGGGCTGATGGACAGGCTGCGCTGGCGCTCCGAGCGCAGCGCGACCGGTGGCTCGCCGGAACCCGCCGGCTGACCCGCGTATCCGTCCGCGGGGGGCCCAGGTCGCGCGGCCGGCGGGCGATGTGTGGGGTCTGTGATTCGGCCGTGGTACCGAACCCGGGGTGAGGGCGCCTGGGGTGCGCGGTCTGAGCGACGGCTCCGCCGGTGCGCTCGGCGAGTGATCCTGCGCTCCCCACCCACGGTGGGACAGCGGTGACGGCTAGGCGCTGTTCGCGGTGGCGAGTCTCGTCCGCACCCGGACGAGCGGCGCCTCCGGGTCGTGGGGCTGGGGAATCGCGGCGACGTTGAACTCCGCGATCGCGCCCGGACGGAACACGAGGCAGTGGGTCGAGCCACCGAACTGGAAGTGGCCGAGCTCCTCCCCCTTCTCGAGGTGGTATCCGGGCTTCGACGTAGAAGCGAGCAGGCAGGAGGAGACCTCGGACATGCCCACCGCCACGAACGCGACGAGCCCGATGACGGGGTCGTCGGCGTCGATCAGGACGATCGCGCGCGCAGCGACATGGGCCAGATAGGACTGCGAGTTGGTCGGCTCGATCGCGTCCTTCCCCTCTGAGTCCGCCTCCGAGTAGTAGGTCCCCTCCTGAACGAACGCACGGACGATCTTCCCGGCGACGGGGCTGTGCCAGCGGTGGTAGTTGGTCGCGCTCAGGAACGCCTGGTACACGGTGCCGCCGATGAACTCCTCGACGGCGTCGTCGTTGGCGAGCATGTCCGCCAACGAATAGGGCTGGCTCTTGATCCAGAAGCGGTCCTGGCGCTGCACGTCGAGGCTGATCCCGTACGGCGTCGACTCGCACGCGCTGACGATGACCTTGTCATCGTCGGGTGACGCCACCGGACGTTCGCCGTCCTTGAAGCGACGGGTGAAGAAGTCGTTCCACGAGGAGAATCCCCAGTGCTCGTCATCGGGGTCGTACTCGAACTGCTCGATCCCGACGGTCTGCTGCGCCTCTTCGCTCTTCCACCCTGACGGTGAGTCGTTCAGGACGTAGAGGGAGTCGCTGCTGCTCAGGAACTCGCACCAGACGCCGAGGACCTTCCTGAGCATCGCGTTGATGCGCGGGTCGCGGAACGCGGCGAACCCGGCAGGCGTGCCCATGGGCCAGTCGAGGATCGCCCCCAGCGGTGTGGCGACCATCGTCCGCTGGGGCCCGAACTCAGGCGCCATCGTCAGCACCTCGTTGATGAGGCGCAGCAACTGGTCCACGCTCTTCAGGTGACGTTCGGAGTAAGGCTTGGCAGGCGGTACCTGAGTGATCATCTCCTCCATGTACATGCGGATCACGGGATCGCGCTCGATCAGTTCCTGGAACTCGACGAGGACCGGGTGCAGCACGATCTGCTCGCCGCGGGCCTCGACGCGCTCGCGATGCCCGCCCAACCAGGACTCGAGATCCTCCTGCTCAGCCGGCAGCCAGCCGGCCCGGCGTCGAACCTCGATCTCGTGAGGGTGTTCCGCCACCTCGTGCACGCTACCCCGTGGGGGTCGCTGCGAAGCGCGTCCACGCACCAGGGGCGCCCGCGCTGCGGCATAGCGGGGTGCGAGGTCTCCGCCGCGATCTGCAAGGAGCTCGCCGGGCCAGGCTCTCCGTGCTCGGACATCCAGATCGCAGTTGCAGTGGCGGAGGCCGCAAAGGGCTCGCCGATGCACGCGTGGAGCCGGCCGCCGACACGCATCAGGCGCCGCTCGGCGCACAGCTGTTCGCTTGACATGACCGGAGGACCATGGAAAGGTTCCTCGCGCGCGGGTGGAGGGGCCGCGTGTGGCGAGGGAGATGCGGTGAGAGTTTCAGTTGATCGGTCCGCGACGGCGATGGGATCTGGTGCTGTCATCGCGGCAGGCCCGTTCCGTGTAGGAGCTGCGCGATGAGGCGCGCGAGGCATCTGCTCGCGGCGCTGTTCGCATGCGCCGCCGTGATGGCGCTGGCCGGCGCGGCCCAGGCTGGGGCTCAGCCTTCGACTGCTGGTGCTACCGGGCCCAGCGTCTCCAAAAGTGAAGCTCGCGAACAGCAAAAGGCGATCAATCACACCGAACATCTGAAGCAGAAAGAAGAACGCCGCAAGGAACGAGAACGAGCCAAACTCGAACGCGAACGGCTCCGATGCAAACATCGCGCCGAAAAGAAGCGGCCGGCCACGAAGCGGTGCGAAGAACTGAGCAAGGCCGAACAGGAAGCCGCGGAAAAGAAGCACCAGGAAGAAGAAGCGGCGGCAAAGAAGAAAGCCGAAGAAGAAACCGCCGCCCACAAGGTCGAAGAAGAAGCGCTCGCGGCCAAAAAAGCTGCCGAAGAAGCCGCGTCCCTGAAAGCCGAACAGGAACTGAAGGCGGCCGAAAAGGCCGCCGAAGAAGTGGCGATCCGGAAAGCCAAGGAAGAACTCGCCGCGGCCGAAAAGACCGCCGAAGAAGTGGCGATCCGGAAAGCGCAGGAAGAACTCGCCGCGGCCGAAAAGACCGCCGAAGAAGTGGCGATCCGGAAAGCCGAAGAAGAAGCCGCCGCCGCCAAGAAAGTGGCCGAAGAACTCGCTGTCGCGAAAGCCGAGGAAGAAATCGCCGCGGCGCGGAAAGCTGCCGAAGAAGTAGCCACGAAGAGAGCTGAAGAAGAAGTCGCGGCGCTGAAGCAGAAGGCCGAAGAAGAAACCAAGGCGCTCAAAGCCGTCGAAGAAGAAGTCCTCGCCAAGAAGAAGGCCGAAGAAGCCGCCGCCACAAAAGCGGCAGAAGAAGCGGCGACGAAGAAGGCGGCAGAAGAAGTCGCCGCCGCCAAGAAGAAGGTCGAAGAAGAAGCCGCGGCTGCCAAAAAGGCGGCTGAAGAAGCGGCGACGAAGAAGGCGGAAGAAGAAGTCGCCGCCGCCAAGAAGAAGGTCGAAGAAGAAGCCGCCGCTGCAAAAAAGGCGGCTGAAGAAGCGGTGACGAAGAAAGCCGAAGAAGAAGCCGCGGCCTTGAAGAAAAAGGCCGAAGAAGAAGCCAGGGCGCTGAAAAAGGCCGAAGAAGAACTCCTCGCGAAGAAGAGGGCCGAAGAAGCCGCGGCCAGGAAAGCCGCAGAAGAAGCGGCTACCAGGAAGGCGGAAGAAGAAGTCGCCGCCGCCAAGAAGAAGGTCGAAGAAGAAGCCGCCGCTGCAAAAAAGGCGGCTGAAGAAGCGGCGACGAGGAAAGTCGAAGAAGAAGCCGCGGCCTTGAAGAAAAAGGCCGAAGAAGAAGCCAAAGCGCTCAAGAAGGCCGAAGAAGAACTCCTCGCAAAGAAGAAGGCCGAAGAAGCCGCAGCAAAGAAAGCCGCCGAAGAAGCCGCGGCAAAGAAAGCCGCCGAAGAAGCCGCGGCAAAGAAAGCGGCCGAAGAAGCTGCGGCCAAGGCGGCCGAAGAAGCCAAAAAGAAACTCGAAGAAGGCGTGAAAGGCGTAGGTCTCTGAGCCGGACAGGCAAGGGTCTCTGAACGGGTCCGCACGGGGCTGCAGCGGGACTGAGCCAGTTGCGTCAGAAGGGCGAGCAGGGCACCCCGCTCGCGGATCCGCCGTCAGCGCCGCCCTGGCGCTGGCGGCAGGTTCGCAAGGCTCGACCGGTCAGGCAGGGCCCGATGCTGCCCGCAACCCGCCGGCGCCGACCTCCTCCTCGACGGATCCGCCGAGCCCGGCAGCCCGGCCCCAGCGCTCGCAGCGTTCCAACGGCGATCCTCGACGAGAGGTGCCACGGCCGTTGATGTGTCTGGGACGGCTCGGCGATCATCGCGCTGGGCCGTCGTCAAGCACGCCGCGATGCGATCCAAGCGCACAACAGGCGCTCCGCACCGAGTCCAGCGCTGATCTACTTGTTGTGGCGCCATAATGGCGCTAACATCAGCGCGTGCCAAGCGTTCAGATCAAGGACGTGCCGCCCGAGGTGCATGCGGTTCTCCGCAGGCGTGCCGCGGATGCCGGCCAGTCGCTTCAGGAGTACCTACTCGGGCGCCTGGTCGCTGAGGCGAGCCGTCCGACGGTCGACGAAGTACTCAGCCGCGCGGGGGGGCGCGCCGGGGGTGCAGTAAAGCTTCAGGTCGCTACCGGCGCCGTACGCGCCGACCGCGACGCGGCGTGATCGTGATAGACGCGAGCGTGCTCGCGACCGCACTCGGCGACGACGGCAACGACGGTGACCGGATGCGGCAGGCGCTCGTCGGCGAGCAGCTCGCGGCGCCCGAGATCATCGACCTCGAGGTCGCATCCGTCTGGCGCCGGACCCTGACAGACGAGCGCCGAGCAGCCCTCGCGCTGTCCGACCTCGAAGATCTCCCGCTCGCCCGAGCGCCGCACCTGCCGCTCATCCCCCGCTGCTGGGAGCTGCGGCACAACCTCACCCCGTATGACGCGGCCTACGTCGCTCTCGCCGAGGCGCTCGGCATCGCGCTGGTCACAGCCGATCGGCGGCTCGCACGTGCACCCGGAGTCGCATGCGAAGTCAGGGTCGTGGCGTAGCCAGCTCGTATGGTGGTCGTTTTTGGCGATCACCTGCGCGTCGAGGAGATCCCTCTCCGGGCCCGCTCGAGGGTTGAGCTCGGACCGGTCGCGAGGCGGCGCTGGGTGGACGGCCGCGGCGCGGAGCGCACTGGCTCGAACACCTGTCGCGCCAGCCGTGCTGGGCCGAGTCGGGTTCGATCGACCTCGCTGTCCGTGACATGACAGGCAGACGCCGCGTGTCGCACAAGTTGACACCCCGGCCCGCCGTTGTTTAGCTGAGGTAACAGCGGGTACTTCTGGCTCCGGGGCGGCGACTGCTGCTCTCGTCAGGGGGATCTACGGGATCTAGGGGATCGAAGAGAGGAGAGCAACACATGCATGACTCGCAACGTGCGTCGATGTCGGCGAGAGGGACGCCGCGCGCGCGCACTTGGCTCTGCGCGGCGCTTGTCGTCGGGAGCGCTCTGCTCGCCGGCGCGCCAGCCGCCGGCGCCGCCAAGACGTCGAAGGCGTCCTACGAACAGCGTCCGATCTTGTTCGTGCACGGGGTTTTGAGCAACGGCGGCAACTTCGAATCGCAGGCGATGCGGTTCGAAAGCAACGGCTATCCGAAGGGCTGGGTCGAAACGATCTCCTACGACTCGCTGGCAGCCGCGACCAGCATCGAAGACAACGAAGATGCATGCTGCACGCAAGTCGACCAGCAGATCGAACAGGCGGTCGCGAAGCTGAAGAAGGTCTCAGGGAAGTCCCAGGTCGACGTGATCGCGCACTCCGAGGGGACGTTCGTGATGTACCACTACCTGACCGAAGGTCCGCAAGCCGCCGAACGCAGGGCGAGCGTGGCTGCTTACGTGAACATCGACGGCCAGGAAAAGCTGCCGCCCGTACGGACGCTCGCGCTGTGGGCAGAAAAGAGCATGGGCACCGTTGCTGCGAACCGGGAAATCCCGGGCGCGACGAACATCTTGATTCCGAACGAGACGCATGTGCAGACCTCGACGTCGGCCACCTCGTTCGTCCAGATGTACAAGTTCCTGCGAGGCAAAGAACCACGGCGCGACATCAAGCCGATGAAAAAGAAGATCGAAATCGCGGGTCACGCGCTGGACTTCCCGGTCAACACAGGCCTGATTGGTGACACGCTGGCGATCTGGCCAGTCGACCACGAAGGGTTCCGCTACAGCTCGGGGCCACTAGCGAAACCGGTGGCGACGATCCCGATCACCAAAGGCGGCACGGGCGAAGGAGAATGGGGGCCGGTCACGGTTCAGGCGAACCAGCGCTACGAGTTCGAGCTCGAACAACCGGGCGAGCCGACGCTCCACATCTATCCCGCGCCGTTCCCGCGCAACGACTACCAGATCGGACTGCTCGCGAGCCCGGCGATTGAGGCTTCGGCTGTCCATCCAAGCAGCGTGGGCCTGCTGAATCTCAGGTTCAAGGAGATGTGGGGCAACGCCGGCGAACTACCGGGTTCGAGCCCGGAAGAAGACGACGAACTCAAAGTCAACGGGTTGAACGTATGCGGTGCGACGATCTGCCCGCTGACGAAGCTGGTGAACGCCGACCTGGTCGGTGAAGGCCCCAAGCACCCGAAAGAAACTAACCTCGAAGAACCGAACCCGCTGTACAGCGGCATCCCGTTCATCACCGGCGCGGAAGTGTACATCCCGGCCAGCTCAAAGAGCCTGACGGCGGATGAACCAACCGAATCGGTGAAGGTCCAGCTCAACTCGCGCGGGGAAGGGCCGACGGGCAGCGCAGAGGCGAAGGAAAAAACGCTCGAAGAACTCGACGTTCCCAACTGGGACGCTGCCACGGATCAGGTTGAGATCTACTGGCACGACTACCAGAAACTGACGTTCGAGCCGTAGGGCGCTGGACCCGGGGCCTAGCGGGGAGACGTCCCGCTCGGCCCCGGGGTTGCGCGTGAGGTGCGGGTACGCAGCGCTAACCAGGGGGGAAGCGGATCCGGCTCGGCTGTCGGTTCGTTGCGCCTTCGCTTCGTAGAGGCGAGCGTCGGCTGCGGCCACCAGCTCATGAGGGCCTTGTTCGCCGTCCCATTCGGCGACGCCGGCGCAGAAGTGACTGTCGGCTGTTGTGCGCAGCCGCGCAAGGAGAGCTTCCGCGTCGGCATGACGACAGCCGCTCAGGACGATCGCGAACTCGTCTCCGCCGTAGCGGGTGAGGAGATCCGAGGGCCGCAGCACAGCGTTCCACGCGGCGGCGCTCTGCTTGAGCAAGAGGTCCCCGGCGTGGTGGCCGTGCCGGTCGTTGACCTGCTTCAGGCCGTCCAGGTCGAGCATCACGATCGTCAGCGGCTGGTCCTCGTGCGCGGCGCGGTTCATCTCCCGCGGCAGCGCCTCTTGCCAGGCGCGCCGGTTGGGCAGTCCCGTCAGCGTGTCGGTCCGTGCTACACGTTCGAGGTTCGCCAGCAGCTCGGCACGGTCCATCGCCATCGCGGCCTGGGCGCAGAGCAGCATCACCGCTGCGCGAAGTCTCTCGTCGGGCTCCTCCACCGCCTCACGCCAATAGAGCGCGAGCACCCCGATCGGTACCACGTCGCGTGAGATCGGCTGCCAGAACACGGATGTGATCCCGTGAGACCGGCCGGAGACGCCCTGAGCGCCGTCGCTCACGTCAAGGCGCTCGAACCACGCGTCGCCGTCGTGGCCAAGAGTCGCACCCTGTACGGGCGGCGAGAGCTCTGCACCGTCCAGACCGTCGCCGGTCCAAGCCGTGGCGCGAAACGCCTCCGTCGCTCGAGGCTCCCAGAGCACCGCATGATCGGCGCGTGCGACCTGCGCGGCGGTGGCGCAAAGGTCATCACGGATCTCATCCCACGACGAGGCCAGCAGGGTCCGCTGCATCGCCTCGACGACCGTCCTCAGGCTCGTCGCGTGCTCAGCGGCTCGTTCGCGTTGGCGACGGACGCGGCGCACGAGCGCGTCGATGAAAACTCCGGCAATCAGCAGCGAGGCGACCGTCGTCAGCCACCTGGCCGCCGATGCCGGCTCGTCCTTCGCCGAAAGAACCGCACCGTAGGCCACACCGACCACCGCGATGTGCGCCAGGGCGTACGGCCGAGAGAAGAACGAGAACGCGACGAGAGCCGCCCACAGGTACCAGATCCCGTAGTAGCTGGCACCGTTGCCGCTGTAGTAGACCGCGCGAGTGATCAGCGCGGTACCCGCGAGCAAAGCTACATGCAGTGTCCATTCAGGCAGGCGCGCAAGGGACAGAAGCACAACCCCGCCACCCAGGTACGCCAACCCGACGTTCACCAGCAACGCCCCCTGGTTGGTCCCCGGTGCCTGCGGAAGCGCGAGCGATATGAGGCCGATCGTCGCTCCGGCGAGATACAGCGCGCCGAGAGAACGCGCCATCAGCCGCGTGTCGTGTATCGAGCCGGAGGGCTCCTGCCCGCTGGCGAGCCCGGAAACCTTCATGGGAAGCGGATCGGCACAACCGCCTGTCTGCATGAGCGCGGTGAGCCACAGGTAGCTCCCGGCAGCCGACCGAGCGGCACGCGCTGAGGACCGAGATGGGGCCCGAGGCGATCGCCTCGTGCCGTGGGCACGCGCGGCAACACAGCCAGGGGATGGCGCGGCCACGGCGGGGTGCCGCCCCGATGATCGACCCCCGACGACTCTATGCAGCCGGCCTCCTGTTGACAGCGAAGATCGGCTCTGGAAGGATCGCCAAGTGCGACGCTTCGTGCCGCTCGCAATCCTGTGCACCGCGACGATCGCCGCTTGTGGCTCCAGCCACAAGTCCAGTACCTCGTCCTCCTCTACGACCGCTGCCACCGCCACCCCGTCCTCGGCAGGCAGCGCGACCCCGGCGGGCATGGCAGGTCGTTTCATCGTCGCAGGCGAGCTCTCCGGGTTCGCACCGCGCGGTGAACCGAAATTCGTCACAAGCGTGCAGACCTGGGCTGCGGAAACGACGCCCCACAAAAGTGAAGAAGGCAAGGTGTTGGCGCGACTGAACACCCTCGGCTTCGTGGCGGGCGGCCAGCAGCCGCTGTACGGCACCAACAGCGGCGTGGAAGGAGTTTCAGTCGTCGAGCAGCTCGGATCCGCCAAGGCAGCGCGCGCGGAGGTCGCGTACGCGCCTGGACAGCCCGCGCCGCCCGGCGGGACCCTCACGCTGTTCCGGGTTCCCGGGATCCCAACGGCGAAGGGCTTTGAGCTCAGCGGAAAAGAAGGCTCGGGCAGCAACGTGGCGTTCGCGAAGGGGCGTTACTACTACGTCGTTGGCGAGGCCAGCGGCGAAGCCTCGGCGCGAGCCCCCCTGATCGCGGCGGCGCAGAGTCTCTACCGGCGCGTGTCGGGATAGCGTCGGGCGCGGGGATGAATAGGGCCAAAGACGCACGCCGCGACGGGGATCGTCCCCCGGTCCGGTCACCCAGGTAGCGAGCCGCGCTTCACTATCCCCGGGGCGGCTAGCAGCAGCTCCGAGAACGTCTGCCTCTGCCTGCTCAGCGCGCGCAGGTCGAGGGAGTCGCTCAAGCCGCTGCGCGTAATCGGATCCCTTCAAGGGCCGAGGCGATCTCGACGGCGCAGCCCGCGCCGTCAGCGAAACGTCAGCCGGTCCTCGGAAGTAGCTGCGCAAGGCGTGAGAGCCGCGTCGGTCGTGATGCGCTGCGCGGACGATCTCGGCTGATCCTCTCTTGGCCCCGTCCTCCGCACGTGCCGGCGCAGCAGAGCAAAGGGCGTCCCCGGCAGCCAGTGCAGTCCACGGGATACGCGAGGTGCGTTAGCTCCTGCCCAAGCCGGGTACTCGGTGTCTATGCTCGGTTATGTCGTCGCCAGTGCGAGCTCGACAACGGTCATCGTCGTGCTCGTCCTGCTGGTGGTCGGCCTTCTGGCGCTGCTGGCGTATGGGATGTCGAGGCCGAACCGCCTACGCCCGCACCGCCCGGGCGTGACGGGCAACCGCTGGAGCCTCAGGCGCCGGCGCTGGCAGGAGCCGGACTCGGTACGGAGACCGGCGGACGAGCCGGATGCTGCCCCCCGTGATGACGCGGGCCCGTAGGGCGATCATCTACAGCTCCTATCCCACGACTGCTCCGGGCGAACCGGAACCGGGAAGATTCGGCTTGTGGGGCGGCAAGAGCGTTGCGACCCCGTAGGCGCGATCGCCGAGCAGATCGCCGGTCGTCCGCCCGGTCTCGACGCGGAGGTCCATGAGCCGCCAACAGGCCCTCGAGGCCGTGGGGCCGCTGTAGGCGATGTCAGCGAACCTTGACCTCGTGCGCTCGATCTACGCGGACATCGAGCGCGGCGACTATAGGTCGGCTGAGTGGGCCCACCCTCAAATCGAGTACGTGGTGGCTGACGGGCCGGAGCCTGGCAGCTTTGCGGGCCCGGACGGAATGGCCCAAGCCATGAGGAGCATCTTCAGCGCCTTGACGAGCGTCAGCACGGAGGCCGAGGAATATCGTGAGCTGGATGCTGTGCGAGTTCTCGTGCTCGCCAAGGGCAGTGGACGCGGAAAGAGGAGCGGCGCCGAGGTCGCAAACAGGACCGCGGAAGTCTTCGAGATTCACGATGGCAAGGTGACGAGGATCGTCAACTACTTCGACCGAGAGCACGCGCTCGCCGACCTCGGCCTCACAGCTGATGCGGACCGGTCCGAGAACCTGGACCTTGTGCGTTCGATTTTCCAGGCCTGGGAACACGGCGACTTCAGTTCGGCCGAGTGGGCGGATCCGGAGATCGAATACTCAACCGTGGGCGGACCAGAGCCGGGCAGCTCTGTGGCCGACACCCAGCTCCTTCGCAGCTTCCTACGCGTGTGGGATGACTATCGCACCGAGGCAGAGGAGTACCGAGAGCTGGACAGCGAGCGCATCCTGGTCCTCGCCCGATCCAGCGGGCGTGGCAAGATCAGCGGTCTGGAGATCGACCAGCCGCGCGCCAACCTCTTCCACATCCGCCGTGGAAAGGTGACCAGAGCAGTCTTCTATTGGGACCGCGAGCAGGCACTCCTCGACCTCGGCCTCGCGTCGCGGGGCGACCCGTGACCGCCCCTTCGCACGGGCGTGCCCGCGTGAGCGCGCGACGACGCTTCGAGCCCAGGCGGGTGCCCGTAGAGCGCTATTGCAGATGACTGGCCAGGACGAAACTCGAGGAGCCCGGCGCGACCGGGCTCAGCCTGCCGCTTTCCCCGGAGCCAAGCGGCGTCTCGCGCGGGGCGAGATCGTGCGGATAAGGGATTGCCCCGGCTTCGGCGCGCCCTGTGCTGCCGCCGGACGCCCTCGCCCAGCCACGGAGGCGGGGTGATGTCGGAGAACCTTGACCATATCCGCTCGCTCTATGCGAAAACGGAATGCGGGGACTTCAGTTTCCTCGACCGCGAGCCCGAGTTGCGTGAGTTGTACGCACCCGACTTCGAGTGGCACACTCGAGAGGATCTGCCCGATGCTGGTGTACGCAGAGGGTATGAGGGTCTCGCTCGTCTCGGAGCGGAATGGGCCGAGGCGTTTGACGATCTCCACCTCGATCTTGACGAGCTGATCGACGCGGGAGACCAGGTCGTCGCCTTTACACGGATATGCGGCTGTCTGCGGGGTAGCGGCCATCAAGTCGAAGTCGAGGAGACGCAGGTCTGGACGATGCGAGACGGCAGGGCCGCTGAGGTCCGCGCGTACCTGACCCGTACGGATGCCCTCAAAGCGGTCGGCCTGGAGGAGTAGGCGATCTCGCAGGCGAACGTGGCGGTAGTCGGCAGCTTCGGCCCTTCAAACGCGCCCTCGACAGCTACGACAAGTTCTACATTCCGGACTCGAGTGGGTCCCGCAGCGTCAGCGGGAATGGTCCTCGAGTTTCGCACCGGAAAGATGTCGCCCGGCGGCGGCTGGCGTCCCGAGGAGGCGTGCGGGGAGCAGGCCTGACGGAGAACGGGTCAGGAGCCGGATTCCGTTGCGAGGCCGAGGTCGGCTAGCGCACGCTCGCGATCCCAGTAGAAGAGGAGCTTCGTGACCCTGCCGCCCTGGAGGTGGAACAGGTTTGCAGCCGGCTCCGAGACCTCCAGTCCGCTCCGCTTGCCGCGTCCACCGCGCCGAGTGAGAACCAGTACCCGCTCATTGTCCAGCTCACGAAACTCCTCCGCGTCGAGGCGCCAGTCACGCCAGGCGCTCAGGAAGTCGCGGTTGACATCGGCCATGCTCGCCACGCCGCTCCAGCGGCCGGGGTCCGGTCCGTCGGCACTGACGAACTCGATCTCAGGGTCGGCCCAATCCGCCGAGCTGAAGTCACCACGCGCCCATGAAGCGAAGATCGAGCGCACGAGGTCGAGGTTCGTCGACATCACCTATTCCGTGGCCGATGGCTACAAGAGGCCGTCCGATGTCCGCAAACGTCCGGGCATGAACGTTCTGCGTCCTTGGGAATGTGGACGTGACACCGGATCGTTTTCACGCTCTGCGCCGAGATCCTCTACCCCTCGAGCCCTGCGGCTCTGAGAGCCTCGGCGCGGTCTGTGAAGTCCTCCACCGAGGCGATCTTCCCGTCGCGGAACCTGTAGACCTCGAAGATGCCGCCTTCGATCTCGACGCCGCTCGCCTTTGCGTGGCCTGTGAATTTCAGAAGAGCGATTACGACATCGCCGTACTCCCGGATGCTCTCGGCCTGAGTGGTGTAATCGTCCGCCCACGCGTCGTGCCACTCCTCAATGAAGCGACGCATCGCGCCGAGTCCCTGGCGCTCCTGGCTGTCGGTGAACGTCGGGACCGGGCGGTACACGACGTCGGGCGAGAAGAAGCTCAGCCACGCAGCAATGTCACGGCGGTTGAACGCATCGTTCGCACCACGAATCACCTCCACCAGGTCGCGCACCGCAGGCTCCTCAGCCATCAGCGCGTTCCCGGGCAAGGCGTTTCGGCAGCAGCACGGGCCTCGTCGATGTCGCGGCAGTCGAGCACCCGTAGATCCTTCCAGCTACGAATCGTAGGCCCAGACCGTGTTCTCTCGCCCTCCCCGCCGCCGGCGGCGAGTCGGCCTCGCTCCCCGGCCGCGCAGCGTGGCCTTCGGAGTCGCCCTCGAACGGTGACACCCGGACAGCGTAAGGAACATAAACGGTCAGGACGGTCTCCCATTCTGGAGAGGTACGCGCCCCATGGACGCGCACATCGTTCGCAGGTCGGCAGTCGTGGGCTCCTCGGACATCCCCTCCGCTCTGCTCGGCCACGCTGCTCCCTGACGAGTTTGACTAGGTCTCGGCGCCGGCGTGTGCCAGTGCCTGGGCGTGACTCGCGAATGCGATGCCGCGCCTAGGTATGCCGTCGGCGTCCAGCTCCACGACCACTCCGACGGGCGACTCCACGGGCACGCCACTGCCGCGGCCTCGGCCGTGGAGTGTTCCGAGAAACAGCAGCTGATCGCCGAGATCACGCGTCTCGGAAGTCTCAACCGAGAAGCTCTCGAACACCTCGCCGAGGTTCGCAAACCATTCGCGTGTTCCCGCCGGACCGCGATACACACCTCCCTCGGTGCCCGCCGTCAGAAACGGCCGCCACTCGTAATCGTCCGGCACGTCGATCGCAGCGATGTATGCCTCTACATCGTGCCGGTTGAACGCCTCAAACGCGTCCGCTAGCTGCTCGATGTTGAGCCTCTCGGCGGCCATGACGCAAGCTGCATACCACATCGGGCGCTGCCCGGCACCGGCCCGAGTCGGAGTTCTCCGACGAGAGCGGTTGGATGCGCCTGCTCATGGGCCGCCGGCGCGTCTCCCAGAAGCTGGCACGCGCCCTACGGTCACGGCTCTCCTCGAGGCAGGCTTTGTGCGAGGCGGCCGTCGCTGCTCGGTCGGACGCTCGTCCGGTCGACAAAGCCCAGCCCGAGGCGGCCGACCCAGGGGTGTCGCGGACGAGGGCCTTCGCTCTCGAGCGCCGACGCCGTATGGGGATCTCCCGGCGCCTATTACGCGCTGTCGTCACAGCCCGGTGTAGGTGTTTGCGGCCGTATCTCGTGGCTTCGTGCGATAGGTGATACTCGCGGGATGGGTAGATGCGCGGCGTGTGATGCCGAGAGTCCCAGCACTGCGAGGTTCTGCATGGCGTGCGGTGCCGAGCTCGAGCGTCGCTGCGAATCGTGCGGGGAGCCCGCGCCCGACGGGGCCCGCTTCTGCATGGCGTGCGGTGCAGCGCTGGCGGGCAGCTCCGATCCGGCCGCTGATCGAGCGACCTCGGCCGACGCCGGGGATGCGGTCCCCTCGAGCGCTCCATCGCTCGATGAGCGTCGGACCGTCACGGTTTTGTTTGCTGATCTCTCGGGATACACGGCGATCACCGAGCGGATGGATCCTGAGTCCGTCAAGCGCCAGCTCGATCGGATCCTGGGGCGTCTCGGCGAGGAGGTCCTCAAGTACGGCGGCCACGTCGACAAGTTCATCGGCGACAACGTCATGGCGATCTTCGGTGCGCCGGTCGCCCATGGTGATGACGCGGTCCGCGCGGTGCGCGCGGGGCTGGGTATGCAGGGCGCGATGGGCGAGATCAACGAGCCGCTGTCCGCCCAGTTTGGTGTCGCGTTCGAGCTCTGTGTGGGTGTGAATACGGGCGAGGTGCTGGCCGGCCACGTCGGCGAGGGCTACACGGTGATCGGTGATTCTGTGAACGTCGCCGCGAGGCTGCAGGCCGCGGCGCGGCCGGGGACGGTGACGGTCGGTGAAGAGACCTACCGCGCGACGCGCGAGGCAGTCGACTACGCCGCCGTCGCCGAGCCGCTGACGCTGAAGGGCAAGCGGGAGCCGGTCCGGGCGTGGGAGGCGCTTGACGGCCGCGAGAGCACCCACGCCGAGCTCTCACCCGCGAACTCCGCACAGGCGCCGTTTGTCGGTCGAGCCGGCGAGCTCGCGCAGATGCATGCGCTGCTAGGGCGTGTCGCGGGCACGAACGCGGCTCACATGGTGACGATGGTCGGCGAACCGGGCGTGGGGAAGTCCAGGCTGCTGCGCCAGTTCGAGTCGGAGCTCTCGGGTGAGGTGGTGCGCCGCGGGCGCTGCCTGCCCTACGGGTCGAGCATCGTTTACTGGCCGCTCGGCGAGGTGATCCGCAGCGAGTGCGGAATCGTCGAGAGCGACCCGCCGGCCCTCGCTTGGGCGAAGCTCTCCGAGCGCATCGGCGCGCTGCTGGCCGCCCCGGACGGCGATGCCCGCTCGATCTCAGCCAGGGTGGCCGTGATCGGACGTCTGCTCGGCATCGAGGCGCAGGACGAGAGCATCTCGACCGAGGAGCAGGACCCCACGCAGGCCCGCGAAATGTTTTTCGCGGCGGTCCGCTCGTGCGTCGAGGGGATGGCGCGCGAGCGCCCCCTCGTGCTGGTTTGGGAGGACATCCACTGGGCGGATGACGGGATGCTCGACCTGATCGAGTATCTGCTGCAGTGGGTGCGGGCACCGGTCCTGCAGATCTGCCTCGCACGCGAACAGCTGCTCGAGCGCCGCAACGGGTGGGGCCACATACGGCGCAATGCGACCACGGCCTTCCTCGAGCCACTCGCGGAAGGTGAGAGCCTGGAGCTGATCACCGCGCTGTTGCGAGGGGACCCCTCGAACAGCGGTGTCGCGGAGGCGGTGGCCGCGCGCGCCGGAGGCAACCCCCTGTTCGCGGAGGAGATGGTCCGTCGCCTGGCCGAGCAGGAGAGCGCAACGGTAGAGGAGCTTCCGGCGACGGTGCAGGCGCTGCTCGCGGCGCGTCTTGACTCACTCGAGCCGTTTCAGCGGCGCCTGCTCGCCCATGCGTCGGTCATCGGCCGTACGTTCGGCGAGGACGCGCTACTGCCCCTCGCCGAGGCCGAGGGCGGCGATCTGCACGAGGCGCTGCGGGCGTTGCGAGAAAAGGACATCATCGTCGCCGGCGACGGCGACTCCGTGACACGCCAGCAGGAGCTTGCGTTCAATCACGCGCTGATCCGCGACGCGGCCTACGAGATGCTGCCCAAGGCGGTGCGGGCACAGAAGCACTTCGAGGTCGCGAGCTTCATCGAGCTCCGTGCGGGCGAGCGCGTCGAGGAGGTCGTCGCGCTGCTGGCCGAGCACTACTCGACGGCCGCCGCGCTGGGCGGCGAGCTGGGGATCGCCGGCGGCGAGCTGAGCGTCTACCGATCGAGGGCGGCGCACTTCTTGGAGGCGGCCGGGGATGCCGCTACCGCGGTGCACTCGAACGCGGAAGCGTTCTCCAGCTACGCGGAGGCGGCCGAGCTCACCGTTGAGGACCCGGAGACGACCGCGCGGCTGCTGGAGAAGCGCGGCGATGTCGCACTGCGCCTCGGACGCGTGGACACGGCGATCGAGGTTTGGGAGCAGGCGCTCGAGTTTCAGTCGACCCACGGTGAGCTCGAGCACATGGCCGAGCTTCACCGCAAGATCGGTGCCGGGCTCGCACACCGCGGCGAGCGCAAGCGCGCGATCGAGCATCACCAGCTCGGCATCAACCTGATCAAGGACGGCGAGCCCTCGCTGGCGCTTGTTCGGCTGTACGAGGAGGCGGCCTGGCTGTACATGCAGACGGGCGACAACATGCTCGCGATCTATGCCTCGGAGAAGGCCCTGCGGCTGGCCGAGCGCCTGGGCGAGGTCAGAGCAGCGAGCCGCGCCCACGGGATCTTCGGCAGGGTCTTCGGACGCATCGGCGACTCCGTCAAGGCGCGTGAGAACCTCGAGAAGGCGGTTCAACTGGCCCGCGATTCAGACGCGCACGAGACCGTCCTGGCGCTGATGGCCTTGGGCCACCACTTCGAGAGCTCCGACGGCGACTACACCGGGGCGGGCAACGCGTACGACGAGGCGCTCGCGCTGGCGCAGCACGTCGGCGACGTGCCGGCAGAGATAGAGCTGCACGCGGCTCTGGCCCAACTCGCCCTCTACACCGCCGACTGGGATGAGGTGATCCGCTGCAGCGACGCGAGCGCGGAGCTGGCTGAGCGCGAGGGGCTGATCGGCAAGCTCTGCCTGACCTATGCCGTCCGCGGACGGCTTCACTGGCGCAGCGGTCAGTGGGAGGACTCGGCCGCCTCCTACGAGCGTGCCCGGGAGCTCTCCGAGCAGATCGGCTGGTCAGAGGTCAGCTTCGACGCCCTGTACGGACTCTCGAACACGCTCCGCGACCAGGGCGAGCTGGACAAGGCCGATGCGGCACTCGTCCAAGCACTCGAGGTATGCGACCGCGCCGGCCTGATCGCACAGTCGATCCAGGCGAACTCAGCACGCGCCCTCGTGCTCCGCATGGCAGCGCGCGAGGAGGACGCGAGCCAGGCGGCCACCACGGCCCAGCAACTGGCCGAACGCGTCCCCTACCCCGTCGGAAAAGCGGCGGTCACCGAAGCCAGGGGCATCGCCGGGAGCGCCCCGGACTGCGCCATAGACCTGGAGCACGCCCGCGACGCATGGAAGGCACTGCACCGGCCGCTGGACGCCGCCCGCTGCGAACTGCTCCGCGGCCAACGGCTGCTCGAGCACGACGATCGAGAGGCTCTCGCATCGCTGGAGCGCGCCGCAGCCGAGTACGACAGGCTGGCCGTCGCGCACCTGGCAGCACGAGCGCGAGAGCTCGCCGGGACCGTCGGCCTGCCCGGCCGCGACGCCGCCCCCAAGCCCGGCAGCTGATCCCTACTCAGCCAAGTCATAGCCAGCATCAGGAGCGAAGACCCCCGGTGGCACGTCGAGGTCCGGCGGTTACTACTCGGCCAGCCCTGCCGCGCGCAGCGCCTCGTCGTGATCGAGATATGAGCGGACGCGCGAGATCTTGTCTCGGCGAAAGTCGCAGATGAACGCCTGTCGCGCCGTGACCGGGACGCCGCTGCCTTTGCCACGCGCTTCCAGTCGCATGAACACGAGCACCATCGCATCAAGATCGCGGAACTCCTCGACTGCCACCCGGAACTCCTCCCAGGTGTCGCCCAGCTCTTCGAGATACCGTCCGAATCCCTCGCGGCCTCGGAAGTTGACACCTGTGAAGCCCGTCATCGCGGGGATCAACTCGAAGTCCGGCGTTATCAGCGCGGCATAGGCATCGAGATCACGCCTGTTCACTGCGTCTATCGACCGCTTGACGATCTCCACGTTCTCCTGCGACATCGGCTACTCCGCCAGGCCCGCGGGTTTGTAGGCGAAGGCCGGACTGCGGCGTAGGCTCCGCGCTCGGTCCGTCTTGGCTTCAGAGCCAGGAACGGTGCTTGTGGCCGCGCGGGTACCGCTGGTCGCCCTTGCGCTCGACCGCCGGAAGGCGCGGACTGCTCCGAGACTCTTGGAGGCGCTTTCTATGGTCTGCCTAACACTTTCAGGTCTGCTCGAACTCGGCTGGTGGGAGTCATTCGCAGGCTCTGTGCAGCCGTCTGTGGTTGTACCAGTCGACCGATTCCAGCGCGGCGAGCTCGACCTGGTCGCTCGTCTTCCATGCTGCTCGTCGGTTGTCGGTTCCTCAGCTCGGTTTGTAGAGCCCGACGAGCACATGGTGGGCGGCGTTTCGATGAGGACGCAGCCCGGGCGCCCTTCCGCCGGACCGCTTTCGGTCTCAAGGGTTGACACCTCGCTGCCGATGGGGTCCCAGGGGGCGCGTCGCAGCGCCGCAACAATATCTCGTCCGCCCGCGTGGGCCGCATGCCGCGTGCTTGCAAAGGCTAGGAACACAAATGCATTTCACCCATGCTGGGAACAAGATGTCGCACATCGGGCGCAAGGCTGCTGTGCTCGCTGCCGCCCTCACGACGGTCGTCTCCGCTGTGGTGCCCGCGACGGCTGCCGCCGCGACGGCTGAAGACAAAACGCAGTTCTCCGTCACGGCGGGATCGCTGTCGTTCTCGACTGCACCAGCGATGCCCGCGCTCGGCTCGATCACGCTCAACGGCGCGGCACAGACGACGAACTCGACGATGACCAACTTCGGCATCGCCGACGCCACCGGCAGCGGCTCGGGCTGGAACACGACCGTCGCCGGACAGGCAGGCACCGGCAAAAGCGCGGTCTTCAAGCAGTACTGCCCGGCAGCTACGTGCGGGTCCGACCCCGAAGGCTACGTGACGAGTGGAGCGACGCTTGCAGCGAACTCGCTTACCCTGAACAGCACGGGGGCGAGCTTTGCAGCGCAGAGCGGCACGACCGGCACGGCGCCGACTCTCCAATGCTCCAGCGCCTGCAACGTGGACAGCGCGAGCGCCGTGAAGGTCGCCTCGGCAGCGGTGGGCGCCGGCATGGGCACTTGGCTGACGACGGGCTTCAGCGCGACGAGTCTCGCGTTGAGCACGCCCTCGACCTTGAAAGCGCTCTCCAACGGAGAGGTGTACCGCGTCAACCTTCTGTGGACGCTCGGGACCGGCCCGTAGCCTCGCGGAGCACGCAGGAAACGGCTGAAGCGCGCCGAAAGGCGGGACGATGATCCCCGTGATGCTTCGACCGCCGCGCCCAGGCCGGGTAGCGTGGGGCTTCGGTGTTCTCCTCGCCGTGACGCTCGCCGCGGCGGGCCTATGCGGTGCGCAACCCGCCCTTTCGGCTGCCCCGTCCGGTCTGGTCGTGGTGCCGCACACCGCGTCGGCGCCGGGGCTGAGCTACTTCAAGCTTTCGGTCGTACCCGGCTCTACGGCGCGGGCGGGCACGATCGAACTACGAAACCCCACCGCCAGACGCCTGCGGGTAGTGCTCGCTGCCGTGGACGGGGAAACGCTCAGCACGCTCGGGTCATCCTATGCCCCGCCCGGCTCACGTCCCCATGGATCGACGCTCTGGCTCCGCCTGGGCTCCCGCGCCGCGACGCTGCTGCCGGGCGCGGGCCTCGTGGTCCCTGTCACAGCGGTCGTGCCACGGGCAGCCCGACCGGGCGATTACCTCAGCGGCGTAAGCGTCGAAGCGCTCGATCAGCGCTCGCAGACCGTCAAGCGGAAGGGCGTCGCAATCGCCAGCGTCGCGCGCTATGCAATCGGCGCAGAGGTCTCGATACCGGGTCCGCGCCACCCGCTGATCCAGTTCACCGGGGCGAGCATCCGGCGCGAACCCTCGGGGCTGGCCTTCGCGCTGACGGCACGCAACTCGGGGAACGTGATCCTCCAGGGAGTCCACGGCGAGGTCCGCATCACACGCGCCGGGCACACCGTGGTCTCGCAGCCGATCGAAGCCGGGACCTTCCTCGCCAACACCAGCATCGCCTACCCCGTGCACGCTTTCCGTGAGACTCCGCCGGAGGGCACGCACTATCGAGTCTCGGCGTGGATGGGCTACGTGGGTGGGATCGCGCGTCTGAACACGACAGTGGTCTTCGGCCATCGTGCGGCAGTCGTTCAACAGCAATACGGCGGACCACAAGCGTCGAGCGGAGGAACGGCCTGGTGGAAGATCGCGGGTGGCGTCGCGGTGATTCTCTATGCGCTTGGTACGACAACCCTGCTACTTCGACGCCGGATGCACGGATCGCACAAGCCGACGTAGCCCTGAACGCGCGGCGAAGCCCGCGCGGGCTGGCATGAGGACATGCGTCGCGCAGCGGCAGCCTGGTTGATCGCGGCCGCACTCACGCTTGGGCTCGGCGCGGAAACGGTACATGGGGCGTTTGAATTCGCCACGGCTCCGAAACTGCCGACCCTCACGACCGTGACGCTCAACGCCAAGTCGCAGACGGTCAACACGACGATGACGAACTTTTCGGTCATCGACACGAGGGGCACCAAATCCGGATGGGATGTCACCGTCATGGGACAGTCCGGTACCGGCAAGAGCGCGGTCTTCGCTCAGTACTGCCCGAAAGCCCTGTGCGGAACAGACTCCGAAGGCTACGTCACCAGCGGCCAGAAAATGGTCGCGGGCTCGCTGACGTTCAACAGCACCGGGGCGAAATTCACGGGCGGAACGGGAACCGCGCCGACCCTGCAGTGCTCGGCAGGCTGCAAAGTGGACTCCGCGACGGCGGTCAAGATCGCCTCCGCGGCGACAGGCGGCGCCGGTGAAGAGACCTGGACGACGACGGGTTTCACGGCGACGAGCCTCGCCTTGGCGGCCCCTACGACGCTCCGCGCGCTGAAAAACGAAGAGGTCTACCGCGTCAACATTCTGTGGACGCTGAGTACCGGACCGTAGTTCATAGGATCGCTGCACGGGCACGACGCCGGAAGGGGGAGCGCACGAGCCCGGTGTAGCGGGGCCGCGAGGAGTTCCTCACGAGGGCCGGGCGGCGCCGCGCGCGGACCGAACCGGAATGGTGCGGTTCATCTGACGATCTGGATCGTGCGCTCCATTCCGAGCTGGGTCTGCTCGCGACCGTCCTGGGTGCGCATGATGCAGGCGAGGACGTAGGTGCCGGGCGGCTCGGCGATGCGCTCCTGCTGAACTCCGCCCTGGGAGAGTGGGCCGGAGAACTCGGGGAAGCTCGTCCCGAGCTTCGGCGCCTGCTTGTCCTTGGCGGTGCGCAGCAGGATCGTCAGCTGCTTCGCGGCGTTGGTGTTCTTGACGCCGATCCCTTGGATCTGGTGGACGAGGAAGCCGCTGTTCTGGAACCGCACGAGCTCGCCGTCGTGGAGCTTGCCCGGGCCTCGGAAGCCGAAGTCGATCGCCGTGACCGTCGCGCCCGGTTTGGGAAGCGAGACAGGGTGCGGCGCTTGACCGACCACGAACGCGGCGTGTGGCGGGTCGGGACTGCTCGAGCTCAGGTCGACCGCCAGGTAGTTGCCTGGCTGCAGAGTTGTCTGCGTGGTGTTGGTGCCCTTGTCGGCGCTGACGTCGAAGACGATCGAACCGTATGGGTCGAGGTAGTTGAGATCCCCGCGATGCGCGCTGATTGCGGCGCCTGCCTGCGCAAACGCGGAAAACGGTATCCCGGCGTTTAGACGGATGAGGACCGGCTCGGTGTGTACCGCGCTCACGGTCGAGACGACGTTCACGGCGCCGGACTGGAGCTGGCCGCCGACGGTGACTGACCGTCCGTTTAGAGCGAGTGTCAGTGTTGGCAGGCCGGGGCTGGCCGCGCTGGTGATCGCGGTCATCGCGATGGTGAGAATCGATGCCAGAGCGGCGGCGCATGCGGCTGCTCCGGCAATTGCACTAACGCGGCTCGTCACGGTGCCTCCTGTTGGGTTTTTGCGTGAAAGGTGGGCGGCGGTGGGGCACGACGGTTCAGCGTGCGGGTCGCCGGCGTGACTTGACCACCGAGACGACCGCCAGGGTGATGAGCAGCACGGCCCCGATCACGAAGGCGACGAAGAAGACGTTGCTGACGGCGCCGGGGTGGCTGCTGTTCTTGGCGGTGAGGTTTGCGAGCGCAAACAGCGCAACGTCAAGTCCCGCCAAGCCGATCCAGCTGCGGCGACTTAGCGCTGTCAATGAATCTACGGTCCTCGACATGCTGGCCTCCTGATTTGGATGGAGCTAGCGTTTCAGTCGCTGGCGCCGTTTTCGTCGGCCGCAGGTAGGACTTCGCGTGGCCTGGGCGGCGGCTTGACGCGTGCCGGGTCGTCCTCAAGTAGGACCCGAGTCCTCGCCTGGTGGGACGCGCGGTCCTGATCGTGGCGCTAGCGTGCGCGTGTGGCGACTGAACGCATGCACGTCGCACGTGGAGGCATGATCCATCAGCGGGTGATCGACTGGGTGCTGGGCGTGTTGCTCACGGTCGGCGCGATTGCGGACGCCTCCTCGCAGGCCCAACGAGGGCTGCACGCAGTAGCGATCGTGTCACTCGTGGTGCTCACGGGCAGCGTCGCCTGGCGCCGATCAAACCCCTGGGCGACGACGGTCGCCGCGGTCAGCGCGTTTATGGCATTCCAGCTTGCGAGCGGCTACACCGGTGGCGGTGCGTTCGAGGTGGCAGCGATCGCTTTGAACTTCTATCTGCTCGGCCGTCGCACGAAGGGCCGTGAGCGCACGCTCGGCTCGGGAGCTGTGTTTGGCTACTGGCTGGCTGGAGTCGTCGTGATCACATACGACCAGCCACACGGGTCAATCGGCGCGGTGCTCGGCTCGTGGGCGCTGTTGGGTGGTCTGCCGTTCGCGGTTGGGCGGACACTCGAGAACCGCAGGGCGCTGACGCTCGAGCTCGAGGCGAGCACGGCGCAGCTGGAAGACGCGCAGGAGGACCGCGCGCGTCGTGCCGCCACGGAGGAGCGAAGTCGGATGGCGCGCGAGCTTCATGACGTGATCGCACACGACGTCAGCGTGATGGTGCTCCAGACCAGCGGTGCTCGCGGCGTGGCGAAGGGCGACCGTGAGCGGGCACAGGCAGCGTTGGCCGTGGTCGAGAGCGCGGGTCGCGACGCGCTGGTCGAGCTGCGACGAATCGTCGGCGTGCTCCATCGCGACGGCGAGCCGCTCGTGGCCTCACCTGCGCCGGGCCTGTCGCAGCTGGACGCGCTCGTGGAGCGCGCTCGCGCCGCCGGACTACCGGTACAAGTGCACGTCGAGGGTCAGCTGGGCGCGCTGTCGCCGGGGCTGGACCTCGTCGCCTACCGCATCGTGCAGGAGGCGCTGACCAACGCGATCAAGCATGCCGGTCCCGCGCACGCCTGTGTGAAGCTAATCGTCGACTCGCGCTGCCTCGAGCTCGAAGTATCGGACGACGGGCACGCACCGGCGCCGGGTCGCGACAACGGCCGCGAACCTCGGCACGGGCTGCTCGGGATGAGCGAGCGGGTGAGGTTGTATGGCGGCGAGCTGCGGGCGCGACGACGTTCAGATACCAGCGGCTTCGAGGTTCATGCCCGGATCCCGCTCGACAGCGTCGTGCCGTCCCCCAGAGTCGTGCCCACACCGGCTCCCGAGGAGCGTCCGATTGCGGCCGGCGCCGCCGGCGCCGGCGTGGCCTGGCGCCGGCTTGACCCGGTATGCGCGGGGGTTGTGTTCGTCGTGCTCGAGATCGAGGTACTGACCAGTGGCCGCCTTCAGGGGTCACTCGGCCTCAACATGCTCGCTGTGGCGGCAATCGCGCTGGCGGCGATCTGGCGCCGTCGGTCCCGTGTCGGCTTCCTCCTCGCGGTTGGGGCACTCGCGGCCGGGATGAACGCCTACCTCACCCCGCTGGACGATTCGCCGCTGCTGGCGGCGTACTTCCTGCTGGTGCCGGCATATACAGTGGCTGCATGGGGCGCCCGCCGCGAGGCCGCGCTCGGGCTCGCATTCCTGCTCGCGAGCGCTGCGATCAGCGAGCTGATCGCGCAGCATCAGCCGGTCGGCAACCTCGTCGGCGCGGGATTCACGATCGGCGCGGCGTGGGCCGCTGGCCGGGCGATCCGTGCGCGCCGGTCGCTGGCGGCGCAGCTGCAGACCACGGCTGCCCAGCTGGCGGCCGAGCACGAGGATCGTGCGCAGCTGGCGGTCGCCGGCGAGCGCTCGCGGATCGCGAGTGAGCTGCACGCGCTTGTCGCGCACCGCGTAGCGGCGATGGTGGTTCAGGCCGAGGGCGCCCGGAGCATTCTCGTCCACGATCCGGCGCGAGCGGACGCGGCGATGGGCGCGATCGAGGACACCGGTCGCCGTACCCTTGCGGACATGCGCCGTATCCTCGGAGTCCTGCGCCACAACGGTGACCGAGGCGAGCTCGAACCGCAGCCAGGCGTAGCTCAGGTCTATGCCTTGATCCAGCGCGCGCGTGAGCGCGGGCAGGCGGTCGTGCTGAGCGTCGACGGTGAGCCCGGAACGTTGCCGGCGGGGGTGGACCTCGGGGTTTACCGGATCCTTGAGGACGCGCTGGAGACCGCGCGCCGCCAACCCGAGCCTACCGTCGGCGTCGCGTTGCGATTCCGTGCGGAAGATCTCGAGCTGCGCGTCACTGCCAGCTGCGAGGGCCCGAACGCTTGGCCGACCAACGCGATGCGTGAGCGCATCGCTTTGTGCGACGGGGCGCTCGACGACGAGGACCTCGACGGGGACTGCTGGCACTTCATCGCCCGTATGCCGTGCGGTATTCAAGGAGCCTTCCGGTGAGCGTGCGGGTCCTGATTGCCGATGACCAGCAGCTGATCCGCGACGGCTTTCGCATGATCCTCGCCGCGGACCCTGATATCGAGATCGTCGGCGAGGCGGCCAACGGTGCTGAGGCGGTGAGTATGACCCGTGGGCTGCACCCGAACGTCGTGCTGATGGACATCCGCATGCCCGAGCTCGACGGCATCGAAGCCACCCGCCGGATCCTCGCGCAGGGCCACGAGCCTAGGACGAGCGTGCTGATCCTCACGACCTTCGATCTCGACGAGTACGTCTACGACGCCCTGCGCGCCGGAGCGAGCGGGTTCCTCCTCAAGGACGTGCCGGCCCGACAGCTCTCTGCCGCAATACGGACCGTGGGGGAGGGCGACGCACTGCTCTCACCGAGCATCACGCGCCGCCTGATCGAGGAGTTCGCCGCCTCGAGAGCCCCCGTCGACAACGCCTTCGGACTGGATGAGCTCACCCCCCGAGAGCTCGAGGTGTTCCGGCTGCTCGCGACCGGCAAGACAAACGCCGAGATCGCCGCCGAGCTGATCGTCGGTGAGACGACGGTTAAGACGCATGTCACCCGCATCCTGATGAAGCTTGGCGTCCGCGACCGCGTCCAGGCGGTCGTTCTCGCATACGAGACGCGCTTCGTCACCCCGGGTTCCAGCACGAGGATTGGATCGTAGGGCTGCCGTCAGGCACAGGCGGGCTAACGTGCAGCTCCGGCTGCTCCTGCCCAGCACCACCGCGACCTTCCCGGACGGGTCGCGCACGGGCTCTCCGGTGGGCAATTTGAGCAAAACTTGAGTACGAGCTCAAGTAGCAACGGTGCTGCGATTGGCAAACGCACCAAATTCCAAGTCCCCCGCGTTTGCAGGCACTTATTAACGGAGCCAACCGGGATCGAACCGGTGACCTCCTGCTTGCAAAGCGCCCTACCTGGGGACTTCTGGGGACGGTTTTGCTCCGACCGCTTGTCAACTCGCAGGGTCACACGCGGACGCCGGCGCCGGCTAATCGCTCAGGCGACGGCGAGCGGTTGAATCTCGTCCAGTGCCGGCCCGAGCCGGTCCCGTTCGACCTCGATGTCGTAACGATCCTGGAGGTTTAGCCAGAATCGCTCGCTGGTGCCGAAGTACCGGGCGAGTCTGAGAGCCGTGTTGGTCGTGATGCGCCGCTTTCCGTGGATGATCTCGTTGATCCGTCGCGGAGGGACGCCGATGGACACTGCCAAGCGGTGCTGAGTGACCTCGAGCGGCTCTAGGTACTCGAGCATCAGAATCTCGCCTGGGTGGATTGGGGAGCAGCGCGAATTGGCGGTCACAATGGATTCCGTGTTCGTGTTTCAGTGGTCGTCGACGATCTGAACATCGCCCGGGTCAGCATCCGTCCATCTGAAACAGATTCGCCATTGCTGGTTGATCCGAACGCTGGGTCAGTCGCTGGCGATGGATCCTGCGTTTCGGCGCGGCGTGAGGACTTCGGGAACGCCTAAGCGACCTCGTCCGGTCTCACTCTCTTACGGCCCTTCTGGTCGAGGCGGCCAGTGCCGATGCACTCGCGGCACACGATCCATCGGCCCTCGGGATCGGCCTCGAACCAGGTCCAGCCCGAGCCTGAGCAAGCGGGGCACTTCTCCTTCTCTGGGATGGCTCGATCGCTCTGCGGCACGACGCAAAGCGTACATGTGCAGCGAGTGCGGGTGCCGGCGGCTAGCGCGTCGGAGCCCCGCCCGGCATGGCAGGAACACTGGAGCCAGGCGAGGCGTTCCGGACGGCCCAAGCTTTGGGCGCTTGAATAGCTGCGGCAGGTAAGCTATTCTAGCACTGTGGTAGTAGCAACGATCACCGAGGCCAAGAACCGCCTCAGCGCCCTCATCGACCAGGTTCGGAGCGGAGAGTCAGTGCTGATCGTGGACCGTGGAACTCCGGTCGCGCGGCTCGAGTCAGCTGTGAGCGGCGCTCCCGACGGTGACGGGAGGGTTGCAAGGCTCGAACGGGCAGGCAGCATCCAAGGCGCGCGCAAGCCGCCAGCGATCGATGTGCTCTCGACGGACCCTCCGGGCCTGCGACCCGGTGCTAGCGCTGTGGCGGCGATCCTCGACGAGAGGCGCCACGGCCGTTGAAATTCTGGGACAGCTCGGCGATCGTCCCGCTGGTCGTCGCCGAGACGAGCACTGACGCGGTCCGGGCCATCGCACAGACGGACCCAGTGATGTGTGTCTGGTGGGCAACCGAGGTCGAGTGCGTGTCGGCGCTAGCGAGGCTGGAACGCGAGGGAGCGTTGACGGAGCCGGCAACGATGACGGCGATCGAGCGCCTCGACGTGCTGGCCGAAAGTTGGAACGAGGTGCAGCCCGTCGCTGCAGTGCGCGGCGCCGCACGCCGCCTCCTTCGCGTGCACCCGCTGCGAGCCGCGGACGCGCTCCAACTCGGCGCCGCAGTCGTCGCCGCCGAGGGCCAACCGAGGTCACTGGAGATCGTCACGCTCGATGAGCGTCTCGCGACCGCCGCGCGCCGTGAGGGCTTCGCCGTGGAGACCGTCGATCAGTCGAGCTGAACGCCTGCCAACGCCACGCCAGGCGGAGGGCACCGATGATCGGCGGTGCGTCGAGCGGCGGTCAGAGGGCCGAACCAGAGCTAGGTACGTGCCCACGCGGCGGTTATCAAAGCCATCCCGCGATGCAACCGGGATCGAGCGGGTGCCCTGCTGACAGCGACGCAGGGGGTGGCGGTCCGCTCAACCAGAGTACGGTCCGACCTGACGCTCACGCTGTGGTGACGGCGCCTCGGAAGGCGCGCGGGTTCTCGCCTCGCCGAGCCCGCGCTAACGGCGAAGTGCGAACCTGAACCTGTGCCTGGCGCCGGACTTGCTTGGTGTGACGCGAGTACCGGGGCTCGCACCGGTTGCCGGGCGGACAACGGTCTCGGCGTGGCTTGCCGAGAGCACGGGTATGAGCTTGTCGGCAATCGGTGAGCCCCAGCCGGTTGCCGCGTCCCAGCCTGATTCGGCGACGTAGCCGGTTAGGGGTGGGTAGCTGTTGTTGCCTTCGGTGATGTCGTGGAAGGCTTCGTGGTATCGGCTGCTCTCGGCGATCGCGTAGAAGGCAGGGTTGATGTTTCCGAGCCCGTGGCCGGCAATCTGATCCGCGATCGCGACCAGCCCGGCCCACTGCGGCGCCGCGGCGCTGGTCCCTCCGGAGATGTAGTAGTTGCCGTACATTTCTTCTTCTTCTTTGCTTTGGCCACTGCTGCCCCAGACGATCACCATGCCATCGTGCGCCGCTGCACTGTCGGAGACGTCCGGGACGCCTCGCTGTGTCGTAATGGCCGGAACTCCCGCCTGGTACTCGGGCGCGCTGAAGAGCTTGCTGTAACCGCCGCCGCTCGCCAGGTGTTCCGGCCATTCGCTGGTCGGGGCGGTTTCGTTCCAGACTGACTCGCTGACGTACCTGCCCGAGCCGAACTTCGCGTTCAGTTGCGTGCCCCCGACGGCGGTGACGTTGGGGTCGGCGGCCGGGACGTTCGTTGCGGGTTCAGGCAGCGGCGCGGTGAATTCGCAGTTCGGAGCGGCGACGCCTTCGTCACCGGAGCCTGCTAGGAACGTGATGCCGTCTTCGACACCCGCCTTGAAGATGTTTGCTTCTTCTTCCTGCAGGGACGTGGCCTCGCATCCCTCGGTTTCTGTGTAGCTCATCGAGACAACGTCGCCCGTGTGATGTTCTACGACGTAGCGCTCAGCGGCAACGACGTCCGCGTTTTCGCTCGAGTGGGCGAGCACCAGCGCGATCTTCGCGCCGGGCGCGATCGCGTGCGCCAGCTCGACGTCGATCGAGATCTCGAATGTGCCTTCGACATCTTCGGGGTTGGATGCTTCGAAGGGCGCAACGCTGTAGGGAGCGATCACTTCAAAGCTCGGAGGCGCCGGAAGCTTGAATCGAGAGTCGAATTCAGCGAGGTCGCCCGCGATCGTGGGGTCTTCGGTCCAGTCGATAATTGCGATCGTCTCGCCGCTGCCGTTCTCATCGTGGCGAATCAACGGCACGATCCCGTACGCGCGACTGACCTCCCGTGGGGTGAGGCAGATGAACCTGGCTGTCCGCCTGCGGCAGTACAAGGGAATGTGCCCCGCGGGCGTGGCCCGGGGAACTCGTGCCCGCGGCGAGACCAGCCCGGGTCCAAAAAGGCGCTGAGAACGCCCGAGATCATGAGCTGCGAACGCGGGGGCAACGGCGGCAGCTGACCCGATCGCGCATCCCACCGCGGAACAGACGACCAGCAGCCGCCTCCTTACCGCCGAGAACCCCGCAACGTAGCCCTTCAACGGCCCCCCAAAGAATCGCCCCCCAGAGGTCGAGGGTACATCATCCGCGGAGTCCCGCGCAGGCGCCGTTTTTCGGCATGAGGGCACCCACAACTGGGAAGCCGTCTACACCGGGTTCGTTTCTGGTCGGCGCCTCGTGGGTTGGTCGTTCCCGGCCGCCCTTTTGACGAGGCTGCGGGGGTAAGAATATTTCGGGAGCGTAAGGGCTCTCGGTGCTGCCCGCCGGCGTTACGACATCGTGATCGGCTACGAGTACGTTCGGCCCACTGGTGCGGAGTGTACGTGGCCAGACTCGCCGTCGAATGCCCCGGCACAAGAGACGACCGCCGTGCATCTGGACACAGCCCACACAGCGGCGTCCGGGAGAGCCGATGCGACTCAGTCGAGCGCGTGCCCTGCGTCCGTGCCGGCGCCTGATTGGGCAGTAATGCCTGCCCGCCTGGAGGACCGGTGCGCGGGGCGCGCCTCCTGCGCGGACTCAACGTCAGGCGCAGAGTTTCTTGACGCGCTGATAGACGGCCACCGCACCCGCGGTCGGAGCAATGCTGACCCCCTGTTTCGAGGTTCGAAGGCTGTCCCCGACCAGCACCAAGCAACGACCCGTGGCGAACGACACGTTGGCGGCGCCACCGGGATGGCCGGGTTCGCGCGCGCTGAATCCAAGTGACCCGGGAATCGCGTCGACCGTGAACCGCTTGATCGTTGCCTTGCCCTGGGCTTTGAGGTCTTCAGAGATACTGGCCTTGAGTTCCTGCTCGGCAACGCGAGCCGAGCCGTAGACGACGGCGGTAGACAGGGCTACTCCCTGTTGGCCCGTCAGCATCTCCTGAGCACCCTCCTTGAAGCCTTTGTGCTCGAGCCTGGTGACTTCAACACGCCCTTCATGTCCGCTCTCGTCGAGCACGGTCCTGACATAGCGCGTCGCAGACGTTGCTGACTGGACCTTGACCTTGGCGGTGGCAAAGCCGGGCATCTCATCCGGATGTGCCAACAGTGAGGCGGGCGGTATCACCGTTGCGGCCAGGGCGGACGCGGAGATCGCGACAGCGCACCCGAATGAAACCAAGAATGGCCTCGTCCGCCCCACCGCACAAACCTACTCCGTTCGGCTGAACCGTGCCCGGGACGGAACGGACTAGGGAGTCTCCACCGGGCAGTGCGGCTCCCCGGCTCGCGCGAGGCGCTTGTCCAGCGTGAGCAGCGGGACATCCAACGCCTCCGCAAGGGCGACGTAGAGAGCATCCGGTGCGCTGAGGGAGTGGCGAAGCTCCCAAGCGCGCTCGAGCAGCGGTCTGTGGTCCACACGTGCTGCGGGCCAGGATCCAAGGTCGTCGATGGCTTGGTCGGCAGCGGTCCCGTCTAGCTCGCCACGCAGATAAGCGCGACGGACCACGCCGAGGACCTCGACATCGACAAGATGGGGCGCGGCCTGGTCCCGGTCCGCAGCCAGTCGTCTCCGCACCGGTTCGGCGTCGGGGCCCGCCAGAACCACCTCAGCGACGCACGACGCGTCAACGACGAGCATCGCGGAGCTCGTCGAGAGCCTCTACGACATCGTTCGCTCCAACACCGGAAGAGCGCCGGCGTGTGGATGCCAGCCATGCGGCGATGCTGGGGCGCGCGGCTAAACGTGTCGCCTCGGCGCGCAAGAGCTCCGGGACGCTTACGCCCTCCTCCGCGGCTCGCCTGCGCAGGCCGGCGTAGACCTGATCGTCGACGTCGCGAATCTGGATCGTCTTGGGCACGTCTGCAGCTTAGCATGCACTTACGCATGCAGAGAGGCGTCGCCGCAACAGCGGCGACTGCTTTCGGTCACCCTGGCGCAGTCAGACCGCGCCGCATCGCGCCCCGTCGCATCTCCTTCGACGGCGCGCGCGAGGCTTTGCCGACCCCGTGAGCCCGGCCTCCGTTTGACGCAGAATCTCGCCGACCGTGGTTTCCCGGACCTGATCGCTCTGGTCCTGGAGGCCTTACTTCTAGTTGGGAGAGACCGGATCTGAACCCTGTGGCCGTCTGCTCCCTGAGCAAGGGGCCATTGCATCTCGTGCCTGGGATCCCCGCCCAGGGCGATTCGTTGTGCAGCCGCGGCCGCGCAGCATGCCATTTCCAGGGCGGCCGAGGGCCGCCCTGGAGCGCAAGTCGCTGCTACAGGCGCCGGCCGCGGCGATACCCGAATCCGCCGCCTGTCAGGAACAGCACCAGTGCGACGAGCAGTAGTATCCAAAGCAGAGGGCTGACAGCCAGGCCCCCCGCGACGGCGGCGATAACCAGCACGATCAAAAGCAGCTCCACGAGACCCATGTGGCCCTCCCTTGTTATCGGCTCGGCGGACCAAGCCCTCTATTGGATTCCCACCGTAAGAGCCTCTCGGCGGCCACCGAAGGCAGCGCGTACGCACGCGGACGTCCGCGTGCGTACGCGGTAAAGGCGCCCCGTGTCTGGAGGAGCGCCAGAGAGCATCGCGCTCGTCGAGGCAGACCCAGACCTCGCCGATCTGCTTGCCCCTGACCAGCTGGAGCGCGCGCGGCGCGAGACCCGCGCCGCGGTACTGCGTCTACCCCCCGGCGATTGGGATGCGACGCACGCTGAGACGCCCGAGCGTCACCATCGCGGCTTTCTGATCACCGACGGATTGCTCTCGCGAGACGTCCACGTGATCGGGCGTCAGTGCGTCGAGCTGCTTGGCCACGGCGACGTCCTGCGGCCCTGGAGCTGGGATGGGGAGGGCTCTCACGTCCACGCCGAGATCGGCTGGACGGTGCTCGAGCCGACGTGCATGGCAGTTCTGGACCAACGGCTCGTGACGCGCATCTCGCCATTCCCGCAGCTTGGCGTAGAGCTGTTCAACCGCGCCACTCGACGCGCCCATGCGCTTGCCGTCTCGCTAGCCATCTCCTACCGCCAGCGCGTCGATGACCGACTCCTGCTGACGCTCTGGCACCTTGCTGAGCGGTGGGGCCGGGTCCATCCCGATGGGATTGTCGTGCCGCTGCCGCTCTCACACCAACGCCTCGCCGACCTCGTCGGTGCCCACCGTCCGGCCGTCACGACCGCGCTCGGCAAGCTTACGCACGCGGGCTCGCTGAGCCGCCGCGAGAACGGGCACTGGGTTCTCCACGGTGACCCCCCACGCGAGCTGCGCTACCACCGTCTCGCCGGCATCGTCCCGGCCGTCGCCGGTAACTAGAGTCCGTGCTTGCTCGTGTGGCGCCACGATGACCGTCGCAGCGATCGCCGCTCGAATCTGTGGGGGTCCCGACAGAGCGCTCCGCGATGATCAGCGCGCAACGAACGTCGCCGTCGTCACCGGTGTCATCTTCGTCTTCGCCGGCCTCGTGAAGTTCGTGTTCCATCATTGGGAGCTTCATGCCTTCCGCGAGTTCGGTCTCCCGTGGCCTGCGGCTCTGGAGATTCTTGCCGGTGTCGTCGAGACCCTTGGCGGAGTGCTGCTCGTGCGGCGCGTGCTGGTAGCGCCAACGGCGGCCATACTGGCTGTGACGATGCTAGTCGCGATCGCCTCATCGGGGATCGGCCATGGCGACGTGATTCCCAGTCTCACTCTTGCCCCCGCGCTGCTGTTGGCGCTGCTCTTCCTGCTGAGGCGGACCCTACCCCGCAACAAGCCGAGCAGCCTGGACTGCAGTTCTGCGCCGACGCCGTGAGTCGGTTCCTCTCGTCACATGAGGCCCGGCCCTGGCGCCAGGCTGCGGTCTTACGTGCGCTCGACGCTCACCAGAGAAGACCCGCAAGCATCCATGTGAACGCCTGCTAGCGCAGCAGGGGATCACAGAACGAGCCCGAGTTGGTGGACCTTTCTGCACCGCGCGCAGCGCAAAGGAGTGCCGCCGAAGTCCACCTACGACGAATCGAACAGCTCCAGCTCCACGAGGTCCTCGATGATCGTGAAGTCGCTGGTGTCGGCGGTCAGCAGCGGGACTCTCTCGACGTTTGCGGTCGCAGCGATCACCAGATCTATCGCGCGCCGGCGCGGCTGACCGCCGCGCCGGGTGACAGCTGCGGCGAGACGCCCCCACTCCCGGGCGACCGCGGCGTCAACTGGTACGGGCTCGAATGTCGCCTCGACGGCACCGAGGCGCTGGGCACGGCGCGCCGCCTCGTCCGGGTCGCTCGCTACCAGCAGCCCATAATGCAACTCGGCGATTGAGGCGGCGCTGATCGCCGCCTCCACTTCGATCGGTGCCTCGTCGGCGATCAGTACCGAGGTGTCGAGAAGAAGGCGCCTCATCCGAAGGGGTCCGCGATTCCGGCGGCGAATCCTTCGAGATCCTCGAGCAATGTGCGGGGCGCGGGCGCCCGAGCGAGTGCCCTCAGCGCTGCCGCGTCGACCCAGCGCCGCTTCGCGACTGGTCCGAGCTCAGCGACTGGACGGCCGGAAACGGTGATCGTGAACCGCTCACCAGTCTCGGCTCGACGCAGCACGTCGCCCACGTTGTTCCGCAGTTCCTTCTGAGGGATGGTCGTCATGACGGCATGGTAGCAGAACTGCTACCGACGGCTGACCACGGAAAATAGACCTAACGGGACACCAGTTCAACCCTTCGCGAAGCCTGGAAGCCCTGCTAACGCGCTCGAGTGATTGCTCAGAGCGCACCGGTGCCGACGGCGGCGCCGCCTAGCGCTCGCAGATGCTCCCGGTAGCCGATGCCGTAGGGGGTGGGCGTTCCCGAGTAGCTGCTGATCAGGGACGGTCCGTGCGCGCAACTGCCCACGAACCAGGCCCACGCCAGGTACGAGATGCCATGTTCGTCGGCGAACTGCAAGAACGGCTGGTCGAGCGTGTCGCCACAGTCCAGCTCGCCGAACTCGCCGGCGACGATCGGGACGCGAGCCGAGAGGGGCCCAAGCACTTCGTTCCAACAGGACGAGCTGAAGCACGGCGAGTATTCCGGATGGGAGGCGCTTTTCCAGTAAATGTGGATACTCGCGGCGAGCTGGTGCAGCGGATCCACCGGCTCATACTCAAGCCATCTGTCGAGGTCGCCCGCGTATTGCGGTCCCCCGACCATCACGACATTGCTCGCGCCGGTGGCACGGACTGCGTCCAGCAGCTGCTGCATCCCGGCTGCCTGGTAGCCGAAGCCCTTGCATGTATTTCCGGCGCTGCCGTCGAGCACGCAGTTCCAGGCCGCTTCGGAATCCGTTTCGTGGTTCGGGTAGGGCTCGTTGAAGAGGTCGAAGATCACCGCTGGATCGTCCTTGAAAGCGCCCGCGACAGAGCTCCAGAACGCGGGGGCGTAGCGCTCGTCGGGCATCGGCAGCTGGCCGGTCGCCTTCTTGCGCCGGCCCGAGGAGGAGAAGTGCATGTCGACGATCACATACATTCCCGCTTCGTTGAGTTCGTGCACGTACTGCTCGATCGCATGCTGGTACTCAGCACCCGAGTAGGCGGGCTTGACTCCCTGTATGCCGAGCCAGCAGGACTCGTTGAGCTCCACACGCGCGGCGTTGAAACCCCAGGCCTGCATCGCGGCGATCGAGCCGGGACTGGCCTCTTCGCTGCCGTCGAAGATGCTTTTCTCGCTCACGCACGCGTACTCGGTGCCGGAGGTGTCCGCTCCGCGCAGCACGAGCGGGTTGCCGTCCCAGCTGACGAGCTTGTTCCCGCTCACCGCCACCGAGACCGCCGGAGGAGGCGATGCACCGAACGCCTGCGGTGCGCACAGGATCAGCAACAGGCAAAGCGCACAGAGCAGCGGCCTGGTCAGCTTCGTCGTGGCGCGCATTCCGACGCTTATACACCCCGCCGGCAGGGCAGGAGCCGGCATCTGCTTCGACGTAGGCGGCGGGCATCGCGCCTCGGGGTACCGTTCGCCGAGAGCATCAAGTGGCTTCGGGTTCGGCAAGCGGCAACGCGCCTATCTGCCTTCATCTTCTCCGCGTCGCAAGAGAGAGCCGATGTGCGGAAGGACTGTCGAGTCGCACCTTGGCCCGGCAGTGAAGGACGCTCTCTCCTTCCTCTGCGGCACGGCCACATCGCAAGCGATCCCGGGCGCGCGACCAGCGAGTCGCTTGACTTGATCGCCTGCGCCTCGAGCAGGCGGTCGAACGGCCAAATCGAAGGGCGCACCCGCCCGGAGAAAACGGCTCTACAGAGCCAATCGCGATGGAGCCAACCGGGATCGAACCGGTGACCTCCTGCTTGCAAAGCAGGCGCTCTCCCAGCTGAGCTATGGCCCCTAGCCCCGCAAGGGTACCGCCAGCCGCCGCTGATCCTTCTCAGTGCACGAGTACCAGCTCGAGGCCGAAGCGGACACCGCGCAGGCCGACGGTCCGCGCTCGACTGGGCCCGCGCCGGACATCCCGCTCGCCCGCTTGCCGATCCGGGTTTGATCGGCCGCGGGCGCCGGGTAGAACCTCGCCGCCCTCATCGCGGCCCGGCCGCGCGGCCGAACGCGCGCGCCCGAACAGCACTCAAAACCGAAGGAGTCCGGATGCGCAGAGCAGCACTGCTGATAGCCCTGATCGCGGCGGCAGCCCTCGCCGCCGACACCGCAGTCGCCTCGGCCGACACGGCGATCACGGCGACCGCCCAGACGCCCAACGGCCGCCTCGCCGTTGCCGTCAAGGTCAACCGCTTCTACGCCACGGCCGCCGGCACGAAGGCATCGGGCACGGCCACCGCGACCCTCACGCCGGTCGGCCAGCACCCGACGACGATCAGCAAGACCGTCACTCTCGCCGCGACCAGATCCGGCTCCTGCACGGTGCTCACGCTGAACCTCGAAGAACTCAACCTCAACCTCCTCGGTCTCAACGTCCACCTCGAAAAAGTCGTGCTCAACGTCACCGGGCGACCGAACGGAGGCGTGCTCGGCTCGCTCTTCTGCTCGCTGGCACACGCCAAGGTCAAAGCGGCGCGCGTGGCCGCCGCGACAAGACTCAACCACGCGATCCGCCGCGCGGGCGTCGTCACGCCGATCAGCTTCGACGTCGACATCCACGCCACGACCGCAGCGGCCGGCGAATGCAGCGTGCTCGACCTGGTGCTCGGCCCGCTGAACCTCGACCTGCTCGGCCTCGTCGTCGACCTCAACAAGGTTCACCTGACGATCACCGCAAACCCGACCGGCGGCGTGCTCGGCACCCTCTTCTGCGGGCTGGCGAACACAAAACTGCCCTAGCCGAACGCCATTCGGACGCGAGTCGCGCGGGGCCTCGCCCCGCGAGGCCTCGCGCCTCGCGCGCTTGGCCCCCTCTGACGCGAGTCGCGCGGCCTCGGCCCGCGAGGCCCGTCGCGGCGCGGACCCAGCCCGGCTCAGCCGGCGGCCACCCGCTCCCCGCCGACCCGCTCGAGCACCGCGAACAGCTCGTCGAAGTGCCGCTCGGCGGCGCCCTCGTCATAGACCGGCGTGTCGCGCATCGTGTATCCGTGCCCGGCTCCCTCGTAGACCTCCGACCTGTACTCGACCCCGGCCTCGTCGAGCGCCCGTTCCAGCGCGGCGATCGCCTCGGGTGTCATCGTCTGGTCGTTGTCGGCGAAGCCGAGATACAGCTCCGCCCGCAGCTGGTCGGCGACCCGGTGCGGGCTGTCGGGGGCGTCGGTCACCAACCCGCCGCCGTGGAAGCCGGCCAGCGCCCGCACCCGCTCAGGGTGCGCCGCGGCGATCCGCCAGCCGACCCGCACGCCCATGCAGTAGCCGGAGATCACGATCGGCCCTTCGCACTCCGCTTCGAGCATCGTCAGGTACGCGTCCCCGTCGCTGCTCACCCGTTGCGGCGTCAGCTCGTCCATCAGCGGTCGCAGCTTCTCGAAGAATTTGCCGCGCGCGTCGGGCTCTGACATGTCGGGC
This sequence comes from uncultured Solirubrobacteraceae bacterium, assembly GCA_963703205.1. Taxonomy (GTDB): domain Bacteria; phylum Actinomycetota; class Thermoleophilia; order Solirubrobacterales; family Solirubrobacteraceae; genus Palsa-744. Next base: position 2,736,122 of record OY969799.1, on the reverse strand, counting down.
AGCGGACCGACCGGGTCGCGCCCGGCCCGGTAGAAGAGGTTGGGCGCGAGCACCACGTAGCCGCGCGCCGCGATCCGGTCGGCCATTTCCTCGATCGCTCCGCGCAGGCCGAAGGCGTCCATCAGGAACAGCACTCCCGGCCGCGGCCCGCGCTCCGCGGGCCGTGCCAGATAGGCGTCGGCTACCCCGTCGGCTGTCTCGATCTCGATTCGGTCTCCGCTCATCGGCTGCCTCCTGACGAAGTTGTCTGGTCTCACGGCTCCCGGCTCTCGCTCCGGCTCCCGGCCGGGAACGCTGCGCCCGCCGTGCAGACGCAGCCCTACCCCGCAGCGGCTGGCGCCACGGCGGCCGTCGCGCCCCATCTTCACAGGCGCTCGGGCGGGCGTGCGCCACGAGCCCGCGAGCAGCCATAAGCAAGCGCTATGCGAGCCCTCAAACCCGTATTGGACAAGCACCCTGCGCATCCGCAAAGTTTCAACTCTTGCAAGCAAGGGTCTTCCCAGATGTCTCCCCGGGCGGCGCCTCGACGCGCCGCTGGCGCCTGCTGCGGCGCAAATCCGCCTCGCCTCAGGATCCGCGCGACGGGGATCTCGCCGACCGCGCGACGGGGACTCTTCCGCTCTCGAAAGTGCGTCCCTCCGAACAGGGACTGCGCATCAGCACCACCCGCGGGGGTCGTGTCACCGTGGTGGCGCCCGCCGGGGAGCTCGACGGCGTCACCATCGCCGAGCTCGAGCAGTCGCTCGCCGAGGCACTCTCGATCGGGCGCCCGATCGAGATCGACCTGCGTGCCACCACCTTCGTCGACTCCTCGGCTCTCTGGGCCATCACCCTCGCGCACAGCGCCTGCCGCGAGCGCCGCATCCCGCTGCGCCTGCGGCCGGGGCCCATGCGCGTGCAGCAGGTCTTCGAAGTCACGGGCCTCTACGACCTGCTCCCGTTCCTTCCCGACGAATCCGCTGCCTCGTGAGCCGCGCTGCTGCTCCATCCCACTTGGGCCGGGGCAGGGATGCCCCGGCCCAGGGGGTCGCCCCGGGCTACTCCGTGGCCGCGGCCTCGAACAGCGCCGCGACGATCTGACGCCTGTCATCGCGCCGGCGCGCCAGCGCCACCTCCAGCGGCTCGACGTCGCTCAACGGCACTGCGCGGACCCCGTGACCCTGCGCGGGCCGAACCATGAACTCGGGCAGGATCGAGATCGCCTTTCCTGAGGAGACGAGCGCCCAGACCTCATCGACGCTCGCCGGGCGCTCCTTGGTGAACCCCGTGCGCGAGCCGCGGTAGTTCATCAGCCAGGCCTCTTCCGCCCACTCCGCCGGCACGCTCGGGTGCCGGCCCGGCACCGTCTCGTCGGCGATCTGGTCGTAGAGCAGCGACTCCTCACCGGCGAGTGGGTGGGCGTCGTGCATCAGCACGTAGCGCGTCGAGCGCAGCACCACCGTGTGGGAGATCTCCGGGTCGCGCGGCGGCGGGAACAGCAGCTCGACGTCGACGTGGCCGCGCTTGAGCTCCGACAGGCGCTCGTTGAGGGTGAGGTGGCGGGTCTCGACGTCCACTTCCGGATAGGAGCCGATCAGCCGGCGCAGCCACGGGCGCACCACCTGGCCGAGGATCGGCAGGAACCCGACGCGCAGGACCGTCTCGGTGCGCAGCCACGGCGCGATCGCATCGGCCGCTTCCTCGACCGCCCTCAGCGCCAGCTGCGCCTTCGCGAAGAACGCGGCGCCCGCAGGCGTCGGCTGGATGCCGCGCGGCAGACGCTCGAGCAACTGCACGCCGAGCTGCGCCTCGAGTTTCGCGATCGCCTGCGAGAGAGCGGGTTGGGCGAGGTGCAGGCGCTCTGCGGCCCGCGTGATCTGTCCCTCTTCGATCGCCACCACCAGATAGCGGAGATGGCGCAAGTCGATAGAGGGGTGGATGGCCCTCTCGCTCACTCGATCAGCTCGTTCGCCGCCGCACGATCGCCGCAAGCTAGCCGAGCGATCCCGCTGCTTCCAATAGCCGTTTCGCCTTCCGCCATCGGCAACCCTTATGGCATACCGGACGCAGGCCGCATGGCTGCACGGGATCGGCAGGCAGAGGCATCGCGCGCGCTTATCCCGCCTCGTTTCCCGGCCCGGGCGTACGGTCGTCCCTCAGCCTGTGGCCGGTGCGATCAGGCCATCCCCTCGGCCAGTTCGAACAGGGCCGTCACCGCCTCGCGCGCGTCCTCGGCACGGCGCACGAGGACGACTTCCAGCGGCGCGACGTCCTCCAGCGCGACGGCTCTGACGCCATCGCCGACGACCGCCGCGAGCATGAAGCGCGGCAGCACAGCGGCCGCCCGCCCGGCACAGATTAGCGGCCACAGCTCGTCTCCCGCGAGCGCGGCCTGCCCCTCGCCGGAGTCCGCACCCAAGCCGCTGCGGCGCGCGATCCAACCGCACTCGGCGAGCTGCTCCGCCGCCTCCTGCGGGGGGCAGCCCAGCTGCTCGGCGACCTGCGCGAGGCGCAGGCGCTCGGCCCCGGCCAGCGCGTGCCCCTCGGCCAGCACCGCGTAGCGCGGCGAGCGCAGGATCGTCCGCGCCGCGAGCTCAGGCTCCTTCGGAGGCGGATAGGCGACCTCGACGTCGATCCTGCCGGCGCGAAGCCGCGACAGCCGCTCGGCGAAGGCCAGCTCGACCACCGCCAGGTCAATGTCGGGGTGGCGTGAGGCGAGCTCGCGGCGCAGCGGTCGTGCAAACGCCTGCGCCCCCGGGGGCAGGCCGAGCAGCAGGCGCCGCTCTCCGCGCGCCCAGGGCCCCACCGCCGCCACGGCCTCTTCGGCGGCGGCGACGACCGCTCCTGCCTTCTCGTACAGGACGCGCCCCGCGGCGGTCAGCGTCACGCCGCGTGCGTGGCGCACGACGAGCGGCGTGCCCACGCGCACCGCGAGGCGGTCGAGGCACTGCGAGACCGCCGGCTGCGTCCACTGCAGCCGTGCGGCGGCGCCGGTCACCTGCCCCTCCTCGGCGACGGCGATGAAGCACCGCAGCTCGCGCAGGCTGAACGGCGGGTTCTCGAGGGCTCTCTCTCGGCGCATCAGGTGTCGCCCGCTCCACCATCGAGGAACGCGTCCGCCCCTCAGCGAGCGATTCCAGAATATCGAACGTGCGTTATTCGACAGCTCCTCCTGTACGCTGGCGGCGGGGTGGTGTCGCGAAAGGCCGGAAAGACCCACGAGCAGGCGCGCGAACGGACACGCGAGGCGCTGTTCCGCGCGGGGGCCGAGATGCTCACCGAGACCGCCAATCCGTTTGCGGGCATCCGCATCCGCGAGCTGTGCGAGCGCGCCGAGTACTCCACCGGCGCCTTCTACGCGCACTGGCCGAACGCCGAGGCCTTCTTCCGCGAGCTCTCCGACCACTTCATGGGCGAAGTGCTCGCCGGCGACTTCGAGGAGCTGCAGGAACGCGCCGAGGCCGGCGCGAGGCGGGGAGGAGCGGGCGCCGTGCTCGACCTCGCCGAAGAGGACCTCGAGTTGCTGCTCAAGAACCCCCACTGGGACGCGGTCGAGCTGCTCAACCTGACGATCGCCCGCACGACCCACGGCGACGCCGCGGTGCGCGGCTACCGCGCGATCGACGCCCTGACCGGGCAGACCTACCGGCTGGTGCTCGAGCGCGCCGGCCGCGAGCCGCGCGCGCCCCTGAGCTGGGAGCAGATCGGCATCGCCCTCCAAGCGCTGGTCGAGGGCTTCGGCATGCGCGCAAGGGTCGAGCCGGCGGCGCTCGAGGTGCCGGAGCAGGGGCGCCGGGGCCTCTACGCGCAAGCCGTCGCCGCCCTGCTCGTCTCGCTCACACGTCCGCGCGGCGATGAACGGGACCTCAGGCAGACGCTGGCCGAGGAGCTCGCGCCGTCCCCGGCCGGCGAGAGCGACTGAGCGACCGCCTCGGGCGGCCGCTGGCCGAGGAGCTCGCTCCGCCCCCGCCGGGCGAGAGCGGCTGAGCGGTCGCCTCACACGGACGCTGGCACACGAGGCCTCGCTCCGTCCCCGGCCGGCGAACAAGTGTGGCTGAGCGACCCCCTCAGGCGGGCGCTCGCCGAGGAGCTCGCTCACCCTCCGCCGGAGAAGAGCGGCTGAGCGATCCCCCTCAGGCCGACGTCGAGAGCGTGGCTCCCGCCATCACGTGACCGCCCTCCGCGACGCTGGCCCCGGCTTCCAGCACCGCTTTCGCCCCGATCACGGCCCCGGCTCCGACGGACACAGGCGCCGTAACGACCCCCTGCCGCCGCAGCGGCACGTCCACCGCCCCGCCCGATGGCGGGGCGAAATCCATCACCACCGACATCTCCTCCAGCGAGGCGCCGGCGCCGACTGCGATCTCCTGAAGCGCGACCAGCGACGCCCGTTCGCGCAGCTGCGCCCGCGCGCCGATCGACACCCGCCCCGAGCGCACGAGGATCCGCGCGCCCGCTCCGACGCGCGCCCCTGGCCCGATCTCCAGCATGCCGCCCCGGTCGACCTTGATCACCGCGCCGTGTCCGATCCGCACCGATCGCGCGATCCGCACCGTGCCGGCGCTCTTCCAGGCCGCGATCCGCTGCCGCATGAAGCTGAGCAGCGCGCTCACCGCGGCCGCTCCAGCCACGCCGGCGCACGCTCGACCACGCGCCGGAGCCAGTCGCGCGCGAGCTCCGGCGCACGCTCGGCCGCGCGCCGCCGCCAGTCGCGCGCGACCGCCGGCGGGCGGGCAAGCAGCATCCACCTCGCCCGGGCGAGCGGCCGCAGCGGCTCGAGCGCCTTCAGCAGATCCTCGTCGTGCACGGCCACATCCTCGCGCGCGAGCGCCCTGCAGGCGAGCAGCGCGAGATGCGCCTCGCCTCGCGAGGTCAGATGCACCGCGTCGGGCTGCACCAGCTCCGGCCCGCTCAGCGTCTCGAGCGTCACCGCCGCCGCGCCGTGCTCGCGCACGAGCTCCTCGATCTCCCGGTTCGCTGCCGCAATCGCCGCCGCGGGCGCCGGCGGGACCCCGATCGCCGGCGGCAGCGAGACGATCAGCAGCCGCCCGCAGCAGGCCGCCAGAGCCGCGGCCACCTCGCGCAGCGCAGCGGTGTAGCTCGCCGGCTCGAAGCCGGGCGTGCGCACGTCGTTTACGCCGAGGTACAGGCAGCCGAGGTCGTAGGGGCCGCGCAGCCGCGGCACCTGCTCGGCGAGCGCGTCGGTCGCCCGTGCCCCGTCGCGCGCCAGGCACGTGTACGGCATCTCCAGCGCCTCCGCCAGCCACAGCGCCCAGGACTGCATGCGCAGCCCCAGCATCGCGTCCCCGCTCCCGCGCGTGATGCTGTCCCCGACTGCGACCAGCCCCCGGCCCGGGCTCAACGCGGCTGCCCGCCGGCGCGCCCCGCCTCCTCGCACGCTTCGCGCAGCCGCCGCGCGAGCCGCGCGTCCGCCGCGCCGGCCGGCATCCGCCAGCTCCAGTTACCCGCCGCGCGCCCGGGCGTGTTCATCCGCGCCTCGGACCCGAGCCCGAGCAGGTCCTGCATCTGCACCATCATCACTGCCGCCGGAGCGGACGCGGCGAGCCGCACGAGCGGCCACGGCCCGCCGCCGCGAAGCCCTCGCGCCCGGAGCGTCTGCTCGACCGGGGCGCGCGCCCGGTGGTCGAGCGAGCCCCACCAGCCCATCAGCGTGTCCTGGTCGTGCGTGCCGGTGTAGAGCAGCCGGTCCCGGCCGACTTCGCCGACGGGATCTGCGATCTCCGACGCGCCCGGCGCCGTGCGGCCGCGCGAAGCACCGGCCGCAGTCGCGCCCGGCGCCGCGCGGCCGCGCGAAGCACCTGCCGCAGCCGCGCTCGAACCCCCTGCCGCAGCCGCGCGCGAGCCTCGGCTCCCGGAGCCGCCGCCGCCCGCCGGGCCCGCGGCGTCTCCCGAAGACGCGTCTTCGTCGCGGTCGAACAGGAACTGCAGCACGGCCATCCCGGGGATCCGCAGCCGCCGCCGCAGCTGCTCCACCGGCGGCGTGATCACGCCGAGGTCCTCGGCGATCACCTGCAGGCCCCGCACCTCGCGCCGCGCGGCTGCCAGCGGCGCGCCACCCGGACCCCGGCGCCACTTGCCCGCGGCCGCCGAGCGCGCGCCGGCGGGCACGGCCCAGTACGCGACGAGGCCGCGGAAGTGGTCGATTCGCACGACGTCGAACAGCTCGCTCGCGCGCCGCATCCGCTCGACCCACCAGCGGTAGCGCCGGCGCCTCATCGCCGGCCAGTCGTAGACCGGGTTGCCCCACAGCTGGCCGGCGGCGGTGAACTGATCCGGCGGGGCTCCCGCGACGAAGCCGTCGCGGAACAGCTCCGGCCAGGCGCGTTCGTCGACGCTGCCGCGGCGCCACGTACAGCGGCATGTCGCCGATCATCGAGATTCCGCGCTCGCGCGCGTAGCGGCGCAGCGCGAGCCACTCGCGCTCGAAGCGCACCTGCTCGCGCACCGCGCGGCGCCCGCCCGCGGCGCGCTCCCAGTCGCCGATCCAGAACGCCTGGCGGGAGCGGAACTCATCCTCCTCGTCGGTGCTGACCCGCGCGCCCGGATCCTCCAGCAGGGCGGGCCAGCAGGCGAAGGCCGAGCGCGACTTGTATGGCGAGCCGTGCCGGTCGGGGGGCCCGAGCGGCAGCACCTGCCAGTAGCTCTGCCCAGCCGCCGCCAGCCAGTCGACGAAGCGCCGCGCCTCGCCGCCCAGCCGACCGCCCGGCAGCGAGGTGACGTGCAGCTGCACGCCCGCGGCCCGCTCGCCCGGCTTCACAGAGCCTTCACGCCCCCGGCCTGTCCGAACCGGATTGAGGTGCGGGTGCGGCGGGGGAACTGAAGCCACATGGAGCAGGCTACCCCCGTGCGCCGGCAGTCCAACAGCGCCTCCGGCGAAGCCGCGGCGACCCCGCCGTCGCCGCCGCCGAAGCGCCGTCCCTCGCGGATCCTGATCGAGGACCTGTATCCGGTCGTGGACTGTGGCCGCTACCGCCCGAAGCGGGTCGCCGGCGACCGCCCGACGGTGAGCGCGACGATCGTCCGCGACGGCCACGACGTGCTGCGCGCGGCGGTGCAGTGGCGCGCGCCCGGAGCGACGCGCTGGCGCGAGGCGCAGATGCGCCGCGTCGACGCCGCCGTCGACGGCGACCGCTGGAGCGGGGAGATCGGAGCTCGATTCGATCGGCCGCTGGCGGTGGCGCGTGATCGCCTGGAGCGACCGTTTCGCGAGCTGGCGCGAGGAGCTGCTGCGCAAGGTCGCGGCCGGGCAGCACGGGCTCGACTCCGAGCTCGCGGAGGGCGCGATGCTGCTCGAGGACGTCTGCGAGCGTGCGACCGACGCGGCAGCGGGCGCTGCTGCAGGGGGCGCTGCGGGCGCTGCGCGACGACCTCCCAGCCGGAGGAGCGCCGTCGCGAGACCGCGCTCGGCGCGGACGTGCTGGAGGCCGCCGCTGCCGGGCAGGAGCGCCATGACTGCGCGACCAGCGCCACGCAGGAGATCGACGTCGAGCGCGAGCGCGCCCGCTTCGGCTCCTGGTATGAGCTCTTCCCCCGCTCGTGGGGCGGCTTCGAGGGCGTCCGCGCGGTGCTGCCGGAGATCGCCGCAGGCGGGCTTCGACGTCGATCTACCTGCCGCCGATCCACCCGATCGGTGTGACGAACCGCAAGGGCCGCAACGACGCGCTGCAAGCCGCGCCCGGCGATCCCGGCAGCCCGTGGGCGATCGGCGGCAAGGAGGGCGGGCACACCGCCGTCCATCCCGAGCTCGGCACGCTCGCCGAGTTCGAGCGGCTCGTGCAGGAGGCGCGCGCGCACGGCATGGAGATCGCGATGGACTACGCCCTGCAGTGCTCGGCCGACCATCCCTGGCTGCACGAGCACCCGGAGTGGTTCTTCCGCCGCCCCGACGGGACGCTTGAAGTACGCCGAGAACCCGCCCAAGCGCTACATGGACATCTACAACTTCGACTTCGACTGCGAGGACTGGCAGGACGCTGTGGGAGGCGCTGCGCGACGCGATGCTGTTCTGGGTCGCAGCGCGGCGTGCGCGCCTTCCGCGTCGACAACCCCCACACCAAGCCGCTCGCCGTTCTGGGAGTGGCTGATCGAGTCCGTCAGAGCCGTCGCGCCCGAGACGATCTTCCTCTCGGAGGCCTTCACCCGCCAGGCGATGATGGCCGCGCTCGCGAAGGCCGGCTTCAGCCAGTCCTACACCTACTTCACCTGGAAGAACGCGAGCTGGGAGCTGCGCGAGTACTTCGAGGAGCTGTCGCGTCCGCCGCTCTCGCGACTACCTGCGCGGCAACCTGTTCGTCAACACGCCCGACATCCTCAGCGAGTACCTGCAGGACGGCGGCCCCGGCGCGTTCGCGGTGCGGCTGCTGCTCGCCGGCACGCTCTCCCCGAGCTACGGCATCTACTCGGGTTTCGAGTGCATACGAAGCCGACGCCCCGCCACCCCGGCTCGGAGGAGTACCTCGACTCCGAGAAGTACCAGCTGCGCGAGCGCTGCCTTCGACGGGCCGCTGCTGCCGCGGGTCGCGCAGCTCAACCGGATCCGCCGCGAACAGCCGGCGCTGCAGCGGATCGACAACCTCGCCTTCCTGCCGACCGAGAACGATGCGCTGCTCGCCTACGCCAAGCGGGCCGGAGGCGAAACGCTGATCACGGTCGCGAACCTCGATCCCCGCAACCCCCAGGAGGGGATCGTCGTCGTCCCCGGCGAGACTCGGGCTGCCGCCGGTCTTCGCGTGTGAGGACCTGCTCGACGGGAGGCGCTACGACTGGCGGCTCGGCCGCAACTACGTCCGGCTCGACCCGGCCGAGCGCCCCGGTCACCTGCTCGCGGTGGGGAACGCCTGATGGCAGTCCGCTCCCCGGCCGGCGGCGGCGAGGCGACCGTCAGCGCCGAGCGCATCCCCGACCCCGTGCACCCGCCCCAGCCGTCCGGCACGCGGCAGTGGTTCGAGAGCAACCCGCTGTGGTTCAAGACGGCGACCTTCTACGAGATCCACCTGCGCGGCTTCTACGACGGCAACGCCGACGGCTCGGGCGACTTCCGCGGCCTGACCGAAAAGCTCGACTACCTGGAGTGGCTCGGCATCGACTGCATCTGGCTGCTGCCGATGTACGACTCGCCGCTGCGCGACGGCGGCTACGACATCGCCGACTTCAAGTCCGTGCACCCCGACTACGGCGACGTGCGCGACGTGCAGACGTTCATCGATGCCGCCCACAAGCGCGGCATCCGCGTGATCGCCGACCTCGTCATGAACCACACCTCGAGCGACCACCCGTGGTTCCAGGAGTCGCGCTCCGGGCCGGACTCGCCGAAGCGCAACTGGTACGTGTGGTCGGACACCTCCGAGCGCTACAAGGAGGCGCGGGTCATCTTCGTCGACACCGAAACCTCCAACTGGAGCTGGGACGAGCAGGCCGGCGCCTACTACTGGCACCGCTTCTTCCAGCCACCAGCCGGACCTCAACTACGACGAGCCCGAAGTCCAGGAGGCGATGCTCGAGGTGCTGCGCTTCTGGCTGGACCTCGGGCTCGACGGCTTCCGCCTCGACGCCGTCCCCTACCTGTTCGAGCGCGAGGGCACCAACTGCGAGAACCTGCCGGAGACGCACGAGTTCCTCAAGCGCGTGCGCGCGACGGTCGACGCCGAGTACCCCGACAGCGTCCTGCTGGCCGAGGCCAACCAGTGGCCCGAGGACGTCGTCGAGTACTTCGGCGACGGCGACGAGTGCCACATGGCCTTCCACTTCCCGGTGATGCCGCGGATGTTCATGGCGCTGCGCCGCGAGGACTCCACGCCGATCGTCGAGATCCTCGAGCGCACCCCCGAGATCCCGGAGAGCTGCCAGTGGGGGCTGTTCCTGCGCAACCACGACGAGCTGACGCTGGAGATGGTCACCGACGAGGAGCGCGACTACATGTACAGCGAGTACGCGCGCGACATCCGCATGAAATCCAACGTCGGCATCCGCCGCCGGCTGGCGCCGCTGCTCGACAACGGCCGCGAGGAGATCCAGCTGCTGACCGCGATCATGTTCTCGCTGCCCGGCAGCCCCGTCCTCTACTACGGCGACGAGATCGCGATGGGCGACAACATCTATCTCGGCGACCGCGACGGGGTGCGCACGCCGATGCAGTGGACCGGCGACCGCAACGGCGGCTTCTCGCGTGCCGACTTCGCGCAGCTGTACTCGCCGCCGCTGATGGACCCCGTCTACGGCTACCAGGCGGTCAACGTCGAGGCCCAGCTGCGCACGCCGACCTCGCTGCTGCGCTGGCTGCGGCGTTTCATCGGCCTGCGCCGCGAGCACCCGGTGTTCGGCCTCGGCTCCTACGCGCGCGCTGCGCCCCAGCAACAACCACATCTACGCGCACCTGCGCTGCAACGAGGACGACGTCGCGCTGTGCGTGCACAACCTCGCACGCAGCGCCCAGGCGGTCGAGCTCGATCTCGGCGAGTACAAGGGCCGCTACCCGGTGGAGATGTTCGGCCGCACGCGCTTTCCGCGCATCGGCGAGCTGCCCTATCTGCTCACGCTGCCGCCACGCGGCTTCTTCTGGTTCCTGTTGGAACAGGAGGAGGAGGAAGGGGAGGACGAAGATGGCTGAGGCTGCCACGGCGGCGCTCACGGAAGCCGGGATCCCGGCCGTTTCGGCGGAGCAGCTCGCCGCCTGGCTCGTCGGCCGGCGCTGGTTCGCCGGCAAGGCCCGCGAGCTGGGGACGGTCTCGGTGCTCGACGCGGTCCTGCTCGAGGACTCCGCGCCCGCCCACCCCGAGCCGCTGGCGTTGCTGATCGTCGAGGTCCGCGCCTCGGCCGGCACCCACGACCTCTACCAGGTGCTCGCCGGCGTGGCGCGCGGCCGCGAGGTCCCCGAGCAGCAGCGGATCTGCGGCGAGGGCGCCACCGTCCTCTACGACGCGCTGCTCGACGAGCGCCAGACCGCGGCGCTGGGGCGGCTGATCGCCTCGGAGCAGACGATCGAGCACGGTACGAGCACCGTCTCCTTCCACGGCGGCGAGGTCGAGCTGACGGACCGCCGTGAGCGCGCGGCGGCTCTCCGGCGAGCAGTCCAACAGCTCGGTCGTGCTCGACGAGCGCTTCATCGTCAAGGCCTTCCGGCGGATCGAAGCAGGCATCAACCCGGAGCTCGAGATGCTGCGCTTCCTCGCCGGCCACGGGTTCGAGAACGTCGCCCGGGTCGAGGGCTCGTACGGCCTACCGCGGCGAGCTGCTCGACGCCAGCCTCGGCATCATGCAGTGCTTCGTGCCCGACGCGCGCGACGGCTGGGAGCTCGCGCTGGAGTCCCTGCAGCGCGGCGACGGGCGCGAGCTGATCGAGCCGATCACGCGGCTCGGCGCGGTCACGGGGCGCATGCACGCGGTGCTCGCCAGCGACGCCGACGACCCCGAGTTCGCGCCGGAGGAGCCCTCCGACGAGCACGTCGCGCTGCTGACCGCGACGATCGACGAGCAGATCGAGCGGCTGTTCGTGGAGCTGCCGAGCCGCCCCGAGCTGGCGCCGATCGCGGGTCGCGGCGAGGAGCTGCGCGACCGCCTGTCGCTGCTCTCGCACACCGGCGTCGGCGGGCGGCTGATCCGCGCCCACGGCGACTACCACCTCGGCCAGGCGCTGCTCGGCCCCGACGGCTGGCGCGTGATCGACTTCGAGGGCGAGCCGGGCCGGCCGCTGCGCGAACGGCGCCGCAAGCGCTCGCCGCTGCGCGACGTCGCCGGGATGCTGCGCTCGATCTCCTACGCCTGCGCTCGCCGGCGAGGTGATGCGCGGCACGCCGCCCGCGCGCGACTGGGAGATGCGTCGCCCGCGACGGGCTTCCTGCGCGGCTACATGGAGGAGATCGACCCCGCGCTGCTGCCCGCCGGGCGTCAGGCGATCGCCAAGCAGCTCGCGATGTTCGAGCTCGAGAAGGTGCTCTACGAGCTGCGCTACGAGCTCGAAAACCGCCCCGATTGGGTGGTCGTGCCGGTGACCGGGATCGAGCGGCTGATGGCGGAGGCGCCGTGATGGCCGCGCGGCGCGAGGTCGAGCTGCTGCTCGCCGGCGAGCACCCCGACCCCCACCGCCTGCTCGGCGCCCACTCCGCGGGCGACGGCGTCCACATCCGTCGCCTGGCGCCCGTCGGCCGAGTCCGTGCAGGCGCGTATCCCGCCCGGCGCGAACGGCTCGGCCGAGCTGCTCGAGCTGGAGCGCACCGACCCCGCGGGCCTGTTCGAGGCGACCGTGCCCGGCGCGGCGATGCCGCTGCGCTACGAGCTGACGGTCGCCTACCCGGACGGCGCCACCGTGCAGCTGCGCGACCCCTACTCGTTCGCGCCGACGCTCGGCGAGCTCGACCTGCACCTCGCGGGCGAGGGCCGCCACCAGGACCTCGCCGACCGGCTCGGCGCGCACATACTGGAGCTCGACGGCGTGACCGGCGCGCGCTTCGCCGTGTGGGCGCCGAACGCCCGCGCGGTCAGCGTCGTCGGCGACTTCAACCTCTGGGACGGTCGCGTGCACCCGATGCGCTCGCTCGGCGGCAGCGGCATCTGGGAGCTGTTCCTGCCCGACGTGCAGGAGGGCGCCCGCTACAAGTTCGAGATCCGCACCGGCGAGGGCGAGCTGCGCCTGAAGGCCGACCCGATGGCCCGCCGCGCCGAGCGCGCCCCCGGGACCGCTTCGATCGTCGACCGCTCCTCGCACGTCTGGCGAGATCGAGGACTGGCTCGCCGCGCGCGACCCCGAGGTCCCGCTCGACCGGCCGATGTCGATCTACGAGGTGCATCTCGGCTCGTGGCGGCGGACGCCGGAGAACGAGGAAATCAGCGCCGGCGAGCTGGGCGGCGAGCTCGCCGCCTACGCGCGCGACCTCGGCTTCACCCACGTCGAGCTGCTGCCGATCATGGCGCACCCGTTCACCGGCTCGTGGGGCTACCAGGTCACCGGCTACTACGCCCCGGACGCGCGCCGCGGCAGCCCCGACGACGTCAAGGCGATGATCGACCGGCTGCACCAGGAGGGCATCGGCGTGATCCTCGACTGGGTGCCCGCCCACTTCCCGCGCGACGACTGGGCGCTCGCGCGCTTCGACGGCACGCACCTCTACGAGCACGCCGACCCGCGCCGCGGCGCGCACCCCGACTGGGGCACGCTGGTGTTCAACCTCGGGCGCCGCGAGGTGCGCAACTTCCTGCTCGCGGACGCGCTGTTCTGGCTGCGCGAGTACCACGCCGACGGGCTGCGCGTCGACGCGGTCGCCTCGATGCTCTACCGCGACTACTCGCGCAAGGGCGGCGAGTGGGTGCCCAACGAGTTCGGCGGCCGCGAGGACATGGAGGCGATCTCATTCCTGAAGGAGCTCAACGAGCTGATCCACGACCGCGTCCCGGGTGTGATCTCGGCGGCCGAGGAGTCGACTGCCTGGCCCGGGGTATCTCGTCCCACCTATGTCGGCGGGCTCGGCTTCGGCTTCAAGTGGAACATGGGCTGGATGCACGACACGCTCGAGTACTTCTCCAAGGACCCCGTCTACCGGCGCTACTCACACCACCAGCTCACGTTCAGCCTGATGTACGCGTTCAGCGAGAACTTCATCCTGCCGCTGAGCCACGACGAGGTCGTGCACGGCAAGCGCTCGCTGCTGGAGAAGATGCCCGGCGACCGCTGGCAGAAGTTCGCCAACCTGCGCGCGCTGTACGCGTACATGTGGGCGCACCCCGGCAAGAAGCTGCTGTTCATGGGCCAGGAGTTCGGCCAGGAGCGCGAGTGGAGCCACGAGCGCTCGCTCGACTGGCACCTGCTCGAGCACGCCGACCACGCCGGGCTGCAGTCGCTGGTGCGCGACCTCAATCGCGTCTACCGCGAGCAGCCCGCGCTGTGGGAGCGCGACTCCGAACAGGATGGCTTCTGGTGGCTTGAGCCCAACGACGCCGACGCCAACGTGGTCGCCTTCGCCCGCGCCGACCGCTCCGGGGAGCCGCTGGTCTGCGTGTGCAACCTCTCGCCGATCGTGCGCAGCGGCTACCGCGTCGGCCTGCCGCGCGGCGGCGCCTGGCGCGAGGTACTGAACAGCGATTCCAGCTACTACGGCGGCTCGGATGTCGGCAACGGCCGCGGCCTGCACGCCGAGGAGGTGCCGTGGCACGAGCAGAGCCACTCGGCGCCGCTGACGCTGCCGCCGCTGGGCGTGCTGTGGCTGGTCCCCGAGCGCTCGGCGCCGGCCGGCGATGGGGCGGCGGGCCAGAAGCACCCGGGCTCGGGCGGCAGGCGCCGGTGAGCGGCACACTGCCGGTCGGCTATCCCTGGCAGCGGCCGCTGGGTGCCACGCCCGCGGGCGAGGGCACGGGCTTCCGCGTGTGGGCGCCGCGGGCGCGCGAGGTGGCGGTCGTCCACCGCGGCGCGCGCCACGCCGATGCAGGACGCGGGGCTCGGCGTCTGGGAGGCCCACACCGACGTGCCGCCCGGCGGCGACTACTCCTACGAGCTCACCCCCGAGCAGGGCCGCGCGCGGCGGCTGCCGGACCCGTGCTCGCGCGAGCAGCCGCGCGGCCTGCGCGGGCCCTCGCGCGTGTTCGACGCGATCGAGCACGACTGGGGAGACCGCGGGTTTCGGCCCCGGCCACTGCGCGAGGCCGTGCTCTACGAGCTGCACGTCGGCACCTTCACCGAGGCGGGGACCTTCGACGCGGCGATCCGCCGAGCTCGCGCGGCTCGCAAGGCTCGGCATCACCGCGATCGAGCTGATGCCGGTCGCGGAGGGGCCCGGGAAGCGCGGCTGGGGCTACGACGGCGTCTACATCTCCGCGGCGCACCACGCCTACGGCGGCCCCGCGCGCGCTGCAGCGGCTCGTCGACGCCGCGCACGCAGCACGGCATCGCGGTGATCCTCGACGTCGTCTACAACCACCTCGGCGCCTCCGGCGTGCGCGCGATCGAATCCTTCGGCCCGTACTTCACCGAGCGCTACCAGACGTTCTGGGGCAAGGCGATCAACTACGACGACGAGTACTGCGACCCCGTGCGCGAGTGGGTGCTGCAGAGCGCGGCCGGCTGGGTGCGCGACTTCCACGTCGACGGGCTGCGGCTCGACGCGATCCATGCGATCTTCGATCAGAGCCCGAAGCACATCGTCGCCGAGATCGCCGAGCGCGTGACGCGCCGCGCAGCCGGCGCGCGATCGTGATCGCCGAGTCCGGCCTGAACGACCCGAAGGTGATCCGCCCGCCCTCGCGCGGAGGCTGGGGCTGCCACGCGCAGTGGGCCGACGACTTCCACCACGCGCTGCGCACGCTGCTGACCGACGACCGCGAGGGCTACTACGCCGAGTTCGGCACGGTCGCGGACCTCGCGAAGGCGATGCACCGGCCGTTCGTGCACGACGGGCAGTACTCGAGCTTCCGCCGACGGCGCTTCGGCGCGCCCGCCGAGGACCGCCCGCCCCGACCAGTTCGTCGTCTTCTCCCAGAACCACGACCAGGTCGGCAACCGCGCGCTCGGCGACCGCCTGCCCGCGCGGGCGCGGCGCGCTCGCCGCCTTCTGCGTGCTGCTCTCGCCGTTCACGCCGATGCTGTTCATGGGCGAGGAGTACGGCGAGGAGAACCCCGTTCCAGTTCTTCACCGACCACATCGACAAGAGCATCGCCGAGGCGACGCGCAAGGGCCGCCGCGAGGAGTTCGCCTCCTTCTCGGGGTTCTCGGCTGAGGACATCCCCGACCCGCAGAGCGCGCGCACCTTCGAGCGCTCCAAGCTCTCGCGCCGCCGAGAGCGATCGGAGCTCGAATCGCTGTACGCCGAGCTGATCGTGCGCTGCGGCTCCCTGTCAGCGGCGAGGCCGAGGTGGTCGGGTTCGACGAGCAGGGCCGCTGGCTGCGCGTGCGCCGCGGCCGCCACGAGATGATCTGCAACTTCTCCGACCGCACGCGCACGCTTCGCGGTGACCGGCGCGCGCGATCGCTGCTCGCCACCGCTCCGGCGACAGCCGCAAAGCCGGCCGTGAGCTGCGGCTCGCGCCGGTCAGCGGGGTGCTGCTCGGGTGAGGGAGATCTGGCGCGGGCGACGCCCTTCCCGCTCGGGGCGACCTGGGACGGGCAGGGCACGAACTTCTCGCTGTACTCGGCCGGCGCCGAGGGGGTCGAGCTGTGCCTGTTCGACGAGCGAGGATGCACGAAGAGCGGATCCGCCTGAGCGAGTGCACGCTGCACAACTGGCACTGCTACCTGCCGGGCGTCGGCCCCGGCCAGCGCTACGGCTACCGCGTGTTCGGCCGCTGGGCGCCCGAGGAGGGGCTGCGCTTCAACCCGGCCAAGCTGCTGATCGACCCCTACGCGAAGGCGATCGAGCGGCGGCGTCGACTGGGCCGCGGCCAACACGCTGCCCTACGTCCCCGACCCCGACAACGAGGACGCCGACCTCGAGCCCGACGACGAGGACTCCGCGCCGGCGATGCCGCGCTGCGTCGTGATCGACGACCGCTTCGACTGGGGCGATGACCGCCACCCGCGCCGCCCGTGGAGCGAGACGGTGATCTACGAGACGCACGTCAAGGGCTTCACGCAGCTGCACCCGCGACGTGCGCGAGGACCTGCGCGGGACCTACGCGGGCCTCGCCAGCGAGGCGGCGGTCGACTACCTGCGCGACCTCGGCGTGACCGCCGTCGAGCTGCTGCCGGTCCACCACATCATCGACGAGAGCTTCCTCGTCGACCGCGGCCTGTCCAACTACTGGGGCTACAGCTCGATCGGCTACCTCGCGCCGCACGCGCGGCTACGCCGCGACCGGCGCGGCGCGGCGAGCAGGTCAGCGAGTTCAAGGGGATGGTCAAGGCGCTGCACGCGGCGGGGATCGAGGTGATCCTCGACGTCGTCTACAACCACACCGCCGAGGGCAACCACCTCGGGCCGATGCTGGGCTTCAAGGGCGTCGACAACTTCGCCTACTACCGGCTGATGCCGGACGACCGCCGCCACTACCTCGACTTCACGGGCACCGGCAACAGCCTCGACCCGACCACTCCGGTCGTGCTGCGGCTGATCATGGACTCGCTGCGCTACTGGGTCACCGAGTGCCACGTCGACGGCTTCCGCTTCGACCTCGCGACGGTGCTCGCGCGCGAGCACTACGACTTCGACCGCCGCTCGGGTTTCTTCGACGTGATCGGCCAGGACCCGGTGCTCTCCCAGGTCAAGCTGATCGCCGAGCCGTGGGACGTCGAGCCGGGCGGCTACCAGGTCGGCAACTTCCCGCCGCCGTGGTCGGAGTGGAACGGCCGCTACCGCGACACGATCCGCGACTTCTGGCGCGGCCAGATGAGCGTCGCCGAGTTCGCCTCGCGCTTCACCGGCTCGAGCGACCTCTACCAGTCCGACGGCCGCGACCCGTTCGCCTCGGTCAACTTCATCACCGCCCACGACGGCTTCACGCTGCGCGACCTCGTCAGCTACGACCACAAGCACAACGAGGCCAACGGCGAGGACAACCAGGACGGCACCGACGACAACCGCTCCTGGAACTGCGGCGTCGAGGGCGAGACCGACGACCCGGAGGTGCTCACGCTGCGGTTCCGCCAGCAGCGCAACCTGCTCGCCACGCTGCTGCTCTCGCAGGGCGTGCCGATGATGCTCGGCCGGCGACGAGTTCGGCCGCACCCAGGGCGGCAACAACAACGCCTGGTGCCAGGACAACGAGATCTCCTGGCTGCACTGGGAGCACGAGGACGGCCAGCGCCGGCTGCGCGAGTTCGCGCAGCGCGCGATCGCGCTGCGCCGCGAGCACCCGGCCTTCCGCCGCTCACGCTTCTTCGCGGGGGACGGGCGACGGGCGAGGGGCTGCCCGACGTGTGGTGGTTCCGCGCCCGACGGACGGCGCATGACCCAGCGCGACTGGCGCCGTGCCGACGCGCACGCGCTCGGCGTGTTCCTGAACGGCGCGAAGCTCGAGGAGAGCGACCCGCGAAGGCCGGCCGCTCGTCGACCGCTCGTTCCTGGTGATCTTCAACGCCCACTACGAGGACGTCGAGTTCCGGCTTCCGAGCGCCTCCTACGGCCGGCGCTGGTCGCTGTGCCTGTCGACCGCCGAGCCCGCAGCTCGAGCGTGGCGCGTGGACGCGCGGCCCGCGCGAGCCGGTCACGATGACGGCGCGCTCGATGCTCGTTCTGGAGAGCCCCGACGCGGAGCCGGCGAGCGGCGCACCGTGAGCCACGCGATCGGTATGGAGAGCCCAGACGCGGTGCCGGAGAGCGGCGCACCGTGAGCGGCGAGCTGCTCGCCACCTACCGCCTGCAGCTCGGCCCGGGCCTCGGCTTCGCGCAGGCGCGCGAGCTCGTCCCCTACCTGCGCGAGCTCGGCGTCAGCCACCTCTACCTGTCCCCCTCGCTGCAGGCGCGTGCGGGCTCGACGCACGGCTACGACGTCGTCGACCCGACCCGGATCAGCGAGGAGCTGGGCGGCGAGGCGGCAGTTCCGCGAGCTCGCCTCGGCCGGGCTCGGCGTGATCCTCGACATCGTCCCGAACCACATGGGCACCGGCGAGGAGAACCGCTGGTGGTCGGACCCGGAGCTTCGCGGCGCTGGTTCGACCTCGATCCGGCCGGTGGCTACAGGCGCTTCTTCGACATCGACGACATGGCCGCGATCCGCCAGGAGGATGAGGAGGTCTTCGAGGTATCCCACCGCAAGGTGCTCGAGCTGTACCGCGAGGGGCTGCTCGAGCGGCCTGCGCGTCGACCATCCCGATGGCCTCGCCGACCCCGCGGGCTACCTGCGCAGGCTCGCGGCCGAGGGCGTCGAGAAGGTGTGGGTGGAGAAGATCCTGAGCAGCGCCCACCCACCCGAGCCCCTGCGCGACTGGCCGGTGACGGGCACGGTCGGCTACGAGTTCCTCAACGACGCCTGTGCGCTGTTCGTCGACCCGGCCGGGCGCGAGCCGCTCACACGGCTGCTCGCCGAGGTCACGGGCGAGCGACGCGGGTTCGACGAGATCGCGCTCGAGGCGCAGCTCCAGCAGGCGACAGGCACCTTCGCCCGAGAGCTCGCGCGCCTGGAGCGGCTCGGCCCGTTCGACGCGCGCACGCTCGCCCGCGCGCTCGCGGCGCTGCCCGTCTACCGCACCTACGTCGAGCCGTGGAGCGGCCTGGTGACCGAGGAGGACCGTCGCGCCGTGCGCGAGGCGGGATTCGATCAGGCGCTGGCGGACGCGCTGCTGCTGATCGAGCCGCCCGAGGACCCGGAGCTCGTGACGCGCTTTCAGCAGACCTCGCCGCCGATCGCCGCGAAGGGGATCGAGGACACCGCCTTCTACCGCTACCTGCGGCTGCTCGCGCTGAACGAGGTCGGCGGCGATCCCGACCGCTTCGGCATCACCGTGGCGGAGCTTCCACGCCGCCAACGCCGAACGCGCCGAGCGTTTCCCGCAGGGGCTGCTGGTCACGCAGACGCACGACACGAAGCGCTCCGGCGATTCGCGTGCGCGGATCGGCGCGCTCAGCGAGATGGCGGGCGAGTGGGCCGAGCACGTCGCGCGCTGGATCGAGATCGGCGCCGAGCTGGACGTGCCCGCCCCGCCGCCGCACGTCCAGTACCTGCTGCACCAGAGCCTCGCGGGCGTGTGGCCGGTCGAGTTCGCGCGCGTCGAGGAGTACCTGCGCAAGGCGCTGCGCGAGGCCAAGCTCGAGACCTCGTGGGCGGCGGTCGACGAGGAGTTCGAGGGCGCGGCGATCGAGTTCGCACGGGCGCTCACGGCGAGCCCTGCGTTCCTCGCGGACTTCGAGCCGTTCGAGCAGCGCCTCGCGGCCGCCGGCGAGCGCAGCGCGCTCGGCCAGCTGCTGCTGAAGCTGACGAGCCCGGGCGTGCCGGACGTCTACCAGGGCGATGAGCTGTGGCGCCTGTCGTTCGTGGATCCCGACAACCGCCGGCCGGTCGACTGGGATCGGCGCCGCGCGGCGCTCGACCGCGTGCGCTCGGGCGAGACCGGAGCCCGCCCGCTGCGCAAGCTGGAGCTGATCGTGCGGGCGCTCGAGCTTCGCCGCCGCAGGCCCGCCTGCTTCGCGGGCGCCTACGAGCCGATCGACGCCGGCGACGGGGTCTGCGCCTTCCTGCGCGGCGGCGATGTGCTCAGCCTGATCGCCGTGCGCCCCGGTGGCGGAGAGCGCCTCGCGGACGCCCCCGGCGGGCGCTGGCGCGACGTGCTGAGCGGGCGCGAGCTCGAGCCCGCCGCCACGCCGGAGCTGTCGGCGCTGCTCGGCGAGGACGGGCTCGCCCTGCTCGAACGCCTGTGACCGTTTCAGGGCGGTTTTGCAGGCCCTTTCCGTGGGCCGCTCGGACTCGCGTGCAAGTCGCCCCGGAGATCTTTGGCCATCTGTCCATATGGCCCGTGGGGCCGCGGCGGAAGCCTTCTGTCCGTGGCTTTGCAACCCCTCTCCGCGGAGGACCTGGCGGGCACCTCGACGGTCCTCGCGAGCTTCATGGGCCGCGGTGAGACGCGCTACAAGACCGTCGGCCAGCTGCTCGAGATCTACCGCGAGCGGCGGCGCAGCCTGAGCGCCGAGGAGGACCGCGACGACGACCTGCGCGTCGAGCGCTTCGCGCGCGAGATGGCGGGCGCGAGGTGGCGCTCGAGCGTCGTCGTGAGGATCGGGGTGTTCGACGGCTCGGTGCTGGTGATCGACGGCATCCACCGCGCGATCGCCTATCTCTCCTGCCTGGCGGCGGGGGTCGGGCCCGAGCGGCTTCCGGCCCTGCACGTCGAGGTCTAGGCCCGGCTCGGCCGCGAGGCCGTCCGCACCGTCGCCTTTGATGCCGCGGCTCGGGCTCCGGCGGAGGGCCGCCGGGGAATGCCATCATGGGCGCGATGAGCGTCCTCGACGTCAGCGAAGCGGACTTCGAGCGGGAGGTGATCGACCGCTCGGCGCAGCTCCCGGTGGTCGTGGACTTCTGGGCCGAGTGGTGCGGGCCCTGCCGCCAGCTCTCGCCGGCGCTCGAGTCGGCCGCGGCGGCGCGCGAGGGGCAGGTGGTGCTGGCGAAGGTCGAAACCGACGCCAACCCGATGCTCGCGCAGTCTTTCCAGATCCGCGGGATCCCCGCGGTGAAGGCCTTCTCCGGCCGGCGCGTGGTCGCGGAGTTCGTCGGCGCTCAGCCGCCCGCGGCCGTGGAAGAGTTCTTCGACTCGCTGCTGCCCTCCGAGTCCGACCGGCTCGTCGCGGGTGGCGGCGAGGCAGAGCTGCGCAGGGCGCTGGAGCTGGAGCCCGGACGCTCCGACGCGGCGGTGCCGCTGGCGCGGATGCTGATCGCGCGCGGCGAGCGCGAGGAGGCGGGGCGGGTGCTAGATGCCGTCCTCGGCAGCTTCCAGGCGGACGGGCTGGTGGCGCGGCTGAAGCTGGAGGACGCGGGTCTGTTCGCGGAGGCGTTCGCCGCGCTCGACCGAGGCGAGGTCGAGCATGGGCTCGATCAGCTGATTGCCGCGCTCGGCCCCGAGGAGGCGCACCGCGAGGACCTGCGACGCGTGATCGTCGGCGAGCTGGACGTGCTCGGGCCCGGCGACCCGCTGGCGCGCAGCGCGCGCGGACGGCTGGCGAGCGCCCTGTACTGAGCCGGGCCCGCTTGGCGCGCGCACCGGCGGACCGCGCCGGCCGCCCGGTGGGCCCTCAGCCCCGCTGGAACGCTTCGACCCACTGCAGCGGCTGCCGGCACAAGCGCGGCCAAGCGCTCGCGGCGCGCGCTGCGAGGCGGCCACCGGGCGGTTCGGCGGCCGGGCTCAGCAGGACGCCCGTGAGCACTGACGAGGCACGTTCGCCGGGGGCGAGCGTCGGCGGCGAGCGGCGCAGCAGCAGCGTGTGCGCGCCGGCGCCCAGCCGCAGGCGCAGCGGTGGCGCGAGGCCGGTGATCAGCGAGTTGCCCCCGGTCTGATCCGCGATCGCGCCGACGCGGCGGCCGTCCACATCCACCCCGATCGGGGGCATCAGCCGGCCGCGCAGCGACAGCTCCCACCACCCCGCGGAGGGCACCGAGAAGCTCGCACGAAGCGTGCCAGGCCGTTTCATCGTGATCGACCCGCGCACGTCGCGCCACGAGCGGGGCCGGCGGCTGCGCTTCAGCGCGACCTCGACGACGCGCGGGGCGAGCGCCGCCGCCAGCGACCCGCCGGCGCCGGCGCGGCGCGCGGCCGTGGCAAGGACCGCGCAGCGCCCGCTCCGGTCGAAACCGCCGAGCGTCCGGCGCAGCACCGGCAGCCGGGCGTGCGCGCCCCGATGCCACACGAGGTAGTAGGCGCCGTGCCAGGCGAGCGCGTAGGCCGCCGGCGGGCGCGGCGCGGAGGGGTCGCGCCGCGTCACGATCAGCGGGTAGCGGGCGAGCGTCGCGGGCGCGATCGAGTCGAGCGCGAAGGGCCGCCCGTAGCCGCCCGCGGCCGAGTCCAGCGCAGGCGAGGAGAAGACGAAGTTGGGGCTGCCGATGTCGAGGTCGCGCAGCGCGTACAGCGCGAATTCGTCGAAATCGGCGAACAGCGCCGGTCCGCGGCCCGCGAACGTGCGGTCGATCGTCGCGAGCTCTTCGTAGCGCGCCGTCGTCGCGAGCGTGACGCTGTTGTCCTGCAGCTCATCGGAGGCGAGCGCCCCCCCGGCGAGCGCGAGCGCGACCAGCGCGGCCGCGGCGGGGCCGAGCACGCGCGGCAGCCGCTCGCGCACGAGCCAGATGCCCGCCCAGGCGAGTGCGATCACGACGGGCGCGGTCAGCACGAGCGTCTTCGCGTCCGCCCACGTCGTCACCCAGTGGCTGACCGCGAGCCAGGTCGCGAGGATCAGCGCGATCCAGGTGCCGGCGGGGCGTGCGCGCGGTCGCAGGCAGGCGATCGCGCCGAGCACCGCGGCGGCGAGCACGATCGCGCCGAGCACGTGCGTGAGCGTTCCGCCGAGGCCCCCGGGTTCGAGCTTGTAGCTGCCGTCGAGCCAGACGCCGAGCAGCTGCCAGGCGCGCAGCGGCGCGCGCAGGTTGCCGGGGTTGCTCGTCGTCGCGATGCTGCCCGCGACCTGCACCGCGCCGCCGAGGTGGCGCCACGTCGGCAGCGCCGCGACGGCGAGCGTGGCCGCGCCCGCGGCGAGCGCCGCCCACGTACGCGGCGGGCGCAGGCCGGCGGCGGCGAGCACCGCCGCGAGCGCGAGCAGGCTCGCCACCGCCCAGGCGCCGAACGCGATCCCGAGCGCCGAGATGCCGCCGGCGAACAGCAGCGCCAGCGGGACAGCGGCGCGGGGGCCGCGCGGCACCCAGGCGCGTGGCTCGGCGACCAGGCAGCCGCAGGCCAGCAGCAGCGGCAGCGTGACGATTTCCTTGACCGCGCCCTGCAGCACGTAGGCGTAGACGAGCGAGGGCAGCAGCATCGTCGCCGCCGCCGCGCCGGCCCACCAGCCGCGCAGCCCGAGCCGCCGCGCGAGCAGCCACGCCGGGCCGCAAGCGAGCGCCAGCGCGAACGCGGCGAACGGCTCGAGCGTCCAGATCAGCGGCAGCCCCAGCAGCAGCGCGCTCGCGCCGAACAGCGTGTCGGCGCCCGAGGGGTAGCTCGTGCCGTAGTAGTTCTTGACGAACAGCCCGTAGGAGTTCGAGAGGTCCAGGCCGCCGTAGCTCTGGCCGTGGTGCAGCAGGTAGTCGGCGCCGAGCATGTGCACCGCGGGATCGGACAGCCCGAAGGTGAACGTCGTGCGCCCGGCGAGGAGCACCGGCGCCATCGCCACGAGGTAGACGACGAGCCCCGCCACGAGCGGCGCGGGCCGGCGCCGCACCGCGCCCGGCAGCGCGGCGGCGCGCTCGCGGCCGGCGAGCACCCCGCCGAGGCCGACGGCCAGCAGCAGCCACGGCGTCGCCGGGGCCGAGAAGGAGCCGAGCGTCGCGAGCTGCGAGACCGCGATCAGCAGCGCGGCGCCGACCGGAGCGAGCAGCACCGCCGGCAGCCAGCCGCCGCAGGCGCGGTCGGCGAGCAGCCCCGCGCCCAGGCACAGGCACGCGAGCACGAGCGAATAGAGGAGGGTCGTCGCGACGAACATGCGCGGCGGGGGCATCCTTGCACCTCGCCGCACGGGGAATCGCACAGCCGGGGCACCAGCCCCGGCCGGCGCGGTCGCGTCACTGCTTGATCAGTTCGAAGAAGGCGTAGGAGCCGAAGCCTTCCCAGACCCCCGGCCTGCCCTTCGCCTTCAGCAGGTAGATCGTTTCGGACTGGCATTCGTCCTGCAGCGTCAGTTCGCGCCCGACCTTCGTGTAGGAGCCGCCGTCGCAGCGGCCTTCCACGCTCCAGGTATGGGTCGCCCCGAGCAGGTACGCGGTGTATTCACCCGCCGGCGCGCCACCCGGTTCGTGGTAGACGATCAGCGCGTAGCGGGTCGGACCCGCCGCGCCGGCCGGTGCCGCGACCGTCGCGGCAGCCGCGCACACCACGACGCAGAGCCCGATCGCGACCAGAAACCTGCGTGCGGCAGCTGTCATCTCGCTCCTCCTCGTAACCGTTCGCGGGGGCGCCGTCCCCCGTGTGCCGATCAGCCGTTGGCCAAGCCGCGGCCCGCGGCGAAGCCGGCGCCGAGGCCGACAGCGAGCCCGACGCTCACCAGGCTCGCGCTCCGCAGGGGCTTGCGCTGCGCCTTGGAGACGAGGCCGTGGGCGCTGTGGCGGGCCGTCGCCTTCGCGGTCTTGATGCCGATCATCCGCTTGAGCCGTGACACAGGTCTTCCTCCTCGGTCGGGGTCGTCTGGTCACTACCCGCCGCCGGGGCTCGTGCAACGGAAAGCGTGGCCCCGGCCGCCCGCAGCGCCCGCTGAGCTCATCGAGACCCGTCCCCCATCGGCGCCCCCTCGGCGCCCGCGCGCCGATGCTTGAGAGGTGGAGCCCGGGAGTGGACAGGTGTTCGAGGAGACGCGAACACCTCCGGGCCGCTGTGCAAGGGGGCGGATCGCGCCTGCGGCCGGGCGGCCCCGCCCGGGACCGCCCCCTCTATCTCTTCAAATTGTCTGGAGGAGCTCCGCCACCGAGTCGACCACCTGCGAGGCGCGGAACGGGAAGCGCTCGGCCTGCTCGCGGCTCGTCACGCCGCTCAGCACGAGGATCGTCTCCATCCCGGCCTCGAGGCCGGAGACGATGTCGGTGTCCATGCGGTCGCCGATCATCGCCGAGCTCTCGGAGTGGGCCTCGATCGCGTTCAGCGCCGAGCGCATCATCAGCGGGTTGGGCTTGCCCACGAAGTACGGATCGACGCCGGTCGCGCGGCTGATCAGCGCGGCCACCGACCCGGTCGCCGGCAGCGGGCCGGCGTTGCTCGGGCCGGTCGGGTCGGGATTCGTCGCGATGAACCGCGCGCCCCCGCCGATCAGACGGACCGCGCGTGTGATTCGCTCGAAGGAGTACGTGCGCGTCTCGCCCAGGACCACGTAGTCGGGCGCGCGGTCGTCGAGCGTGTAGCCCGCGGCGTGAAGCGCAGTGGTCAGCCCCGACTCGCCGATCACGTAGGCGCTGCCGCCGGGCCGCTGGTCCTCCAGGAACCGCGCGGTCGCCAGCGCCGAGGTCCAGATCGCCTCCTCCGGCACCTCGAGACCGCTCGCCGCCAGGCGCGCGACGAGGTCGCGCGGCGAGTAGATCGAGTTCTTGGTCAGCAGGAGGAACGGGATCCCGCGCTCGCGCAGGCGCGCGAGGAACGCGTCGGCGCCGGGGATCGCCTGCTCCTCGCGGACGAGCACCCCGTCCATGTCCATCAGCCACGAGCGGATCTCGCGCATCGCCGCAAGCATGACGCACGCGCCGGGACTCCGGCGGCCCGCGCCCGCCTCTCCTCGACGCCACGTCCGCGACGTCCGGCGCGCGCGCCGAGGTCCACGTCACGGGACGCCGGCCCGGCCCGAGCCCGGCTGATGTCCGAGTCGGCGGATGCGGGTCGCCGCGACGACCCGGGCGAGGCGCAGGCACCGGCATCGAAGCTGGGCGGGGAGGCCTCGAACGGGCCGCGAGGAAGGTCGTCCTCGAGATCTGCGCGCGGGAAACCTCTTCCCCGATCGCCGGGTGTGTGACGCGGGGACCGCCCGCACGTATTAAGGGATAGACATGATGATGAGCGGGCTGCGTCCCTTCAGTGCCACGCGCGATGCGCGATCCGAAGCAGCGTCGTTCGACGCGCTGTTCCGCGATTGCGCGGCCGACGTGCACGCCTACGCGCTGTCGCTGCTCGGCGAGCGCGCGGCCGCGGAGGACGTCACCGCGCAGTCGTTCGAGCGGCTGTTCCGCTCGCGGCGGCGGCTCGACCCGCGGCGCGGCACGCCGCGGACGCTGCTGTTCACGATCGCGCGAAACGCAGCGCTGGACGAACTGCGCCGGTGCCGCCGCCGGCCGCTGGCGGAGGCCTCGGCGTCCGAGCGGCTCGCTGCGGAGCCGGCCGCGGTCATCCTCGAGAGCGAGGACGTGGAGCGGCGCGAGACGGTGCGCCGCGCGCTCGCGGAGCTGTCCGCGCGTGACCGCGAGATCGTGCTGCTGAAGTTCCACGGACAGCTCACCAACTCCGAGCTCGCGCAGGCGCTCGGGATCAGCGAGTCCAACGCGGGCACGCGCCTGAGCAGGGCGCTCGCGAAGCTGCGAGCAGGCTCGCTCGGCGCCGAGGAGGTGGCGTGATGAAGGTGATCCGTTTGCCGGGGCCCTCGCAGTCCGACCGCGCGGGCCTCCTCGCCGGCGAGGAGATCGACGCGATGCTCGCCGGCGAGGTCGGCGGCGCCGAGTCGTTGGCTGTGCGGGCGCTGCGCGAGGACGTGCGGGGGCTCGCGGCGCCGATCTCGGCGGAGTTCGAGGCGGAGCTGCAGGCGCGCGTGGCGGAGTGGGGGCGCGCGGGTCGCGCCCGGCCGGTTCGGCGACTCGCGCGGGATCCGCGGACGGGCGGTGCGGGGCCGACGTTCAACGCGCGTCTTGCTCGTGCGCGCGGCCGGCTCACCGACTCGCCCGCGCGGCTGCTGGGGGCAGGCGGCGCTGCCGCCGCGGTGATCGTCGCCGTCGTCGCGGGGCTGATCGCCGCGAGCGGTGGCTTCAGCTCCCACGGGACGCTAGAGATGCGCGCTCATGTGAACGCCGGCACGGCTCGCACGCAGAGCCACGTCGCAAAAACGTCGCAGTCCGACGCCAACGCGGGCTCGTCAGCGTCTGCAGGCCCGGCGCTGGCTGCTCCCACCGAAAAGTTCTCCACCACCTACGGCGAAGGGCTCGCGAAGAACCGCCTCCAGCAGCTCGCCGCCTCCGTCGCGCTCGCGACCGAGCCGGCCAATGTCCAGTCCGCCGCCGAAGCAACCACGCGCCTGGCGGTGTCCGACGGCGGCTACGTCGAAAGCTCCCACGTCCAGGTCCGCACCGGGGGCGCGAGCGAAGCCGAGCTTCACCTCGTGATCCCCAGCGCGCGGCTCTCCTCGGCGATCGCCGCGCTCGGCCGGATCGCACCCGAGCGCGCGGTCAACCAGGAATCCGAAGACATCACCTCCGCCTACGACAGCGCCAAGCGCCGGCTCGGGGACGCCGAAGCCGTGCGCCGCGCGCTGCTCCGAGCGCTCGAAGCGGCCACCACGCAAGGGCAAATCGACTCGCTGCGCGAACAGCTCGCCTCCAACCGCTCGCAGATCGCGGAATACCGCTCGCAGGTCCACGGCGAGGAGCACCGTGCCGCGACCTCGAAGCTCGAAGTGACGATCGCGGGCGCCGGCGCCCGCGCGGCTGGGAGCATCCACGAAGGACTGACTCTGCGCCGGGGACTGCGCGACGCCGGCCACGTCCTCGCCGGAGCGGGCGCCGTGGCGCTGATCGCGCTCGCGGTGCTCGTGCCGCTCGCCCTCGTGGCGATCGCGCTCGGGCTGCTGCGCGCCGCCTGGCTTCGGCGCCGGCGCGAGGGCGTGCTCGACGCCTGAAGGTGCTTTGCAGAAGGCGCCCTGAGGGGTAGGATCGTCACGGAAGCTCGCAGCATCCAGAGAGAGACGACAGCCGCCGCGCGTGGCAAGGAGGCCCCATGTCCCGTTTTCGCTTGTTCGCGGCTGTCACCGCTCTCGCTTCGACTGCGGCGGTGGCGATCCTGACGCAGGCGCCGCTCGCCGCGGCCGCCGGGCGCTCGGTCGTGCAGGCGGCCTCGCCGCTGGTCCGTGAATCGAGTCCGGAAGCCGCCACGCCCGCCTCCACGCCGGTCGAATTCACGGTCGGGCTCGTCCCTTCCAACCTGGCGGGTGCCGAAGCGTTCGCGATCGCGGTCTCGACACCCGGCAACCCCTCCTATCGCCACTTCCTCACGCCGGCCGAATGGGAGAAGCGCTTCTCGCCCAAGACCTCGGCTGTGAGCGCGGTGAAGAAGTGGCTGCGCGAACAGGGCATCGCGGTGGAATCGGTTTCTGCGGACCGCCTCTCGATCGAAGCCTCGGCCGACGCCGCGACGATCGAACGCGCCTTCGGCACTTCGCTGCGACCAGTACCGGCGCCACGGCCGCAGCGTGCGGCTCGCCTCCGCTGCGCTGAGCGTGCCCGCCTCCGTCGCGGGCCTGATCTCCGGCATCAGCGGCGTCGACCAGCGTCTGGCCACGCCCGACCACGTGCGTGAAGGCGCGCCCGCGGGCAAGGGCGCCGCGCCGGCGAAGAAGGGCAAGGAAGAACCCCCGCAGCCCGAAGGCTTCCGCAACGCCCGCCCGTGCTCGAGCTACTACGGCGAAAAGCTCGACAGCACCGACCCCGCCTTCGGCGAATATCCCACGCCGCTGCCGTACGCGCCGTGCGGCTACACGCCGCCGCAGCTCCAGAGCGCGTACTCGCTGGCCGGGCCGATCTCCGAAGGAGTGCGACGGCAACGGGGTGACGGTCGCGGTCGTCGACGCCTACGCGTCGCCGACGCTGCTCAGCGACGCGCAGACCTACGCGGGCAAGAACCAGCCGGGACAGCCGCTGCCCGGCGGGCAGTTCAGCGAGCTGCTCAGCCCGAAGTTCAACCAGATCGAACTCTGCGAAGCCAACGAATGGTACGGCGAGCAGACGCTCGACATCGAGGCCGTGCACGCCACTGCGCCCGGCGCCAACATCCTCTACGTCGGCGCCAAGAACTGCGCGAACGGGCTCTACAAGTCCGTCCAGCAGGTGGTCGACGGCCACCTCGCCCAAGTCGTCACGGACTCGTGGAGCGAAGACGGCGGCGATCTGTTCGAAGCGCCGGGCGCCCGCCGCTCGTTCGACAACGTGCTGCTGATGGCGGCGGGGACCGGCGTCGGCGTGCAGTACTCCTCCGGCGATGAAGGCGACGAATACATCAACTTCGGCATCGACGTCGGCGACTACCCGACCACCAGCCCCTTCGTCACTGCGGTCGGCGGTACGAGCCTGCAGGTCGGTCCCGGCGGCGAACGCCTCGGCGAGCTCGGCTGGTCGACCTCCAAGGGCACGCTCTGCACCGCCGAACTGGCAGCCGAGAAGATCTGCCCGAAGGGCAAGGTCGGCCAGTACATCCCGAAGCCGCCGGGCGAATACCTCTACGGCAGCGGCGGCGCCACCAGCTACGTCTACGAAGAGCCCGAATACCAGGAAGGGGTCGTGCCGCGCGCGCTCGCGGAGCGCAACTCGGCGATCACCCACGTCCGCAACCGGGTTCTGCCGGACATCTCGATGGACGCCGACCCGACGACCGGCATGCTCGTCGGCGAGACCCAGACGTTCCCCGACGGCGTCTACTACGACCAGTACCGGATCGGCGGCACGAGCCTCTCCTCGCCGCTGTTCGCCGGAGTGATGGCCGACGCCGACCAGGCGGCGGGCGGCCCGCTCGGCTTCGCGAACCCGCTGCTCTACGAGCTCGCGCGGGCTGACTCGGGCGTCTACTTCGACGTGACCCCGCAGCCGTTGCAGGCGCTGGTCCGCGAGGACTACGTCGACGGCGTCGACCCCGAAGAAGGGATCATCACCTCGGTGCGCACGCTCGAATACGAGGGCAAGGAGCAGTACTGCAACGAAGAACGAAAAATGCCACTCGCAGAAGATCAGCCTGAGCACGGCGCCCGGCTTCGACTCGATGACGGGGATCGGCACGCCGAGCAGCGGCCTGATCGCTGCCCTCGCGAAAGGCTGAGGCGAGATCGAGAACGCGTCGAGCGGGTAGCTCACAGGGCATGGCAGGCACCGAGATCCCGCCGTCCCACCCGGACCTGCTCGACGCGCGTTTCGCGACGCTCGCGACGATCGGGGCCGACGGCGATCCGCAGCTGACCGAGGTCTGGTTCCTCGCCGAGGAGGGCGAGTTGAAGCTCTCGCTGAACACGAGCCGGCTGAAGACGAAGAACCTGCAGGCCCGGCCGCAGTGCAGCCTGTTCATCCTCGACCTGGAGAACCCCTACCGCTACGTCGACGTGCGCGGCCGGGCGCGGATCGAGGCCGACGAGGACTACTCGTTCGCTCGGCGCGTGGGGGAGAAGTACGAGTCCGACCTGCGGGAGCACGATGCCCCCGGTGAGAGCCGGGTTCTCGTCACGATCGAGCCAGAGAAGGTGTTCGCGGTCGACATGTCGGCCTGAGCCAGCGCCTGTCGCGCTTGTGACAGCGTCTCTCCTGTTTGCCCGCGGCGGGCCGGGTGGCTGCCGCCGCGAGGGCGCGCCGAAACGCGTGGCGCGTACCGGACCGTCTCGCAGGCCGCGGCCGGGCTCCTGAGTCGGCCAAGCCGCTCGCCGAGTGCGTGCAGCTGCTCCTGGTCGCGGTCCGGGGGCTGCGCTCGGCGGCGGGCCGGCGCGCGGGACCCCGGACGCGCGAGTCAGCCGAAGGGGCGCCTGCGGCGGTCGCGTTCTTCGCTCTGCCCGACGAGCAGGAACGCGAGCGACACGAGCGCGACGGCGGCGAGGCCGAAGAGGATGCTCGCGGCGATCACGCTCGTCAGGCCGCTGAGGACGACCAGCGCGACGACGCCCGCTATCACCGCGAGGATCGCGAGGACGATCGCGGCACGGTTCTCGGGGGGCGTCATCGCCGGCGCTCTCACTCGTCGAGCTGTTCGCGCTTCGGGGGGTCGCGGTCGGAGGCTTTGGGGTCCGCGTCGGGGTGGGGCTCGCTGGTGCTGACTGCTCCCTCGGGCGTGTGACGCTGCTCGTCATCGTCGGGGGTGAAGCGCGGGTCGGGGCGGCGCTCATAGGGATCCGGCCACTCCGTCGGGTCCGGCTCGCCGACCGGGTTGTTGAGCACGTGGTGCGGCCCGGGTCCTCCGCGCGCGTCGCCGGGGTCGCGGCCGGGCGGCTCCTCGATGCCGCTCGCGGGCTCCTGCTCGGGCATGTCCTGCTCGTGTCGTGGCGTCATTCCCGGGGTCTACCCGGCTGCGCGGCACATACGCGGGCTCGCGCTCCCCGCTTGCGAGGCGCCGCCGGGACGGATCCGCGGCCGGTCAGCCGTGGCCCAGCACCGGGTGTGGCACGTAGGGCTCCTCGAGCCGCGCGATCTCCTGCTCGGAGAGCGCGAGCCGCTCGGCCGCGAGCGCGTCCGCGAGGTGCTCGGGCTTGGTCGCACCGACGATCGGCGCGGTCACGCCAGGCTTGTGCAGCAGCCAGGCGAGCGCTACCTGCGCGGGGGGCACGCCGCGCCCGGACGCAACCTCGACGACGCGCTCGACGACGTCGAAGTCGGTCGGCTGGTCGTAGAGGTGGTCTGTGAAGGCGTCGGAGTCCGAGCGCGTGGTCAGCCGGCCGCCCTCGCGGGTGCGGTTGCCGGCGAGCACGCCCCGCGCCAGCGGGCTACCAGGGGATCACGCCGACGCCCTGGTCGATGCACTGCGGGATCATCTCCCGCTCCTCCTCGCGGTAGATCAGGTTGTAGTGGTTCTGCATCGAGACGAACCTGGTCTGGCCGCGGCGCTCGGCGGCTCGCTGCGCCTTCGCGAACTGCCAGGCGAACATGCTGCTGGCGCCGATGTAGCGGGCCTTGCCGGCGCGCACCACGTCGTGCAGCGCCTCCATCGTCTCCTCGATCGGAGTGCGCTCGTCCCAGCGGTGGATCTGGTAGAGGTCGACGTAGTCCATGCCGAGCCGCTGCAAGCGAGGCGTCGATCGCGGCGAGGATGTGCTTGCGCGACAGCCCCCGGCCGTTCTCGCCCGGGGTCATCGGCATGAAGACCTTCGTCGCCACGACGACCTCCTCGCGCCCGAGCAGCTTCGAGAGCAGCCGCCCCGTCGCCACCTCGCTCGCGCCCTGCGAGTAGGTGTCGGCGGTGTCGAAGAAGGTGATGCCGCCCTCGACGGCCGCGCGCACGATCGGCTCGGCAGCCTGCTCGTCGAGCACCCAGGCGCGGTCCGAGTCGTTGCCGTAGCTCATCATCCCCAGGCACACGCGCGAGACGCGCAGGCCCGTCGCACCGAGGTTCACGTACTCCACGCCGGCCTCCTCCGCTCGTGTTCCGCGTGCATCCGCGCGATGTATACCCGGCGCAACGCAGCCGAAGCCGCGGCGTGTTCAGCGCTGGGCGCCAGCGAGCAGCTCGCGGACCCACTCGCTGCCCGTCGAGAGGTTCTCGACGCCGAGCGCCGCCGCGACGTTGCAGGCCATGCCCTGCCGCACGAACTGGTCGAGATCCTCCTCGCAGGCGCCGGAGAGATCCCGAGCCGCCTCGACGAGCCCGGCGAACAGGCTCCGCACACGCTCGCGCACCGGCTCCTCGCCGCAGGCGGCGTAAGCCTGGTGCTGGAGCATCAGGCTGTTGCGGTCGGTGCGCACCATCTCCACGTAGGCGAGCCCCATCGCTTCGAGCGGACCGCCGACCTCCGCCGGCGCCTCGCCGCGCTCGTAGGCGGCGACGGCCGCTCGGAACGTGTCCTCGACGCGGGCGAAGCTGCGCTCGACGGCGGCCAGGAACAGCTCGCGCTTGCCGGGGAAGAGGCTGAACACGTACGGCTGGGCCACGCCGACGCGGCGCGCGACGTCGCCGACGGGGGTTCCGTGCAGGCCGCCGCGGGCGAACTCCGCGACTGCGGCCTCGACGAGTTCCTCGCGCCGCTGCGAGGCGGGCACGCGGGTCCGGCCGCCCGCGGCGCTGCCGGCGCTCACGCCGCCTCGCCCGCCAGCCGCGCCGAGCGCGTGGCGCGATCGCCCTTCGGGAGGGCTCTCTGCGCCTTCCCGAACGGCAGCGCCAGCACCACCACCGCCCCGAAGCCCAGCACCGCGACCCCGACCCACAGGGCCGGCGTGAGCCCGTTCACGAAGGCCTGCGGGCTGGTGTAGCCGCCCGAGCCTGTGAACACCGAAGCCAGGACGGCGACGCCGAGCACGCCGCCGATCTCGCGGATCGCGTTGTTGGCGCCGGAGGCCTGGCCGGCCTGGTCGTCGCGCACCGAAGCGAGCACCGCGTTCGCCGAGGGCGCGAACACGAGCGCCATCCCGGCGCCTGCCATCACGAAGGGGATGATCATCTGGGCGTAGTGCATGTGCGTCGAGGCGGTCGCCGCCAGCCACGCCAGCGCGCCGCCCTGCAGGGCGAGCCCCGCGGCCATGAACGGGCGGCTGCCGACCCGCTCGGAGAATACGCCCGCCAGGGGCGCCACGATCATCGTCGCGCCCGTCCACACGAGCAGCTTCAGCCCCGCCTGAAGCGGCGAGTTGCCGAGCACGTTCTGCATGAACTGCGAGAGGAAGAAGATCGAACCGAACATGCCGAAGTACATGCTCAGCGAGACCACGTTGGTCACGGCGAACGAGCGCTCGGCGAAGAACGACATCGGCAGCATCGGCTCCGGCGCGCGCCGCTCCCAGGCGACGAACGTGGCGAGCAGGACGAGTCCGCCGGCCAGCGCCCCGAGCACGCTCGGAGCCGCCCAGCCGAGCGACTGCGCGCGGATCAGCCCGAAGACGACCGCGAACGCGCCGCCGGAGCCGAGTACGAGGCCGCGCAGGTCGAGGTTGCCGTAGGGGCCTTGGCTCTCGCCGAGCATCCGCGCCGCGGGCCCGAGCAGCGCGATCCCGATCGGGACGTTGATCCAGAAGATCCAGTGCCAGGAGAGGCTCTGCACGACCGCGCCGCCGACCAGCGGCCCGAGCGCGACCGCGACCCCGCTGACGCCCGACCACACGCCGATCGCCATGCCACGGCGCTCGCCGGGGAAGGCCTCGGCCAGCAGCGTCAGCGTCAGCGGCGTGACGATTGCGGCGCCGACCCCCTGCGTCGCGCGCGCCGCGATCAGCGCAGCGGTGGTGGGCGCGACCGCTGCGGCCGCCGAGGCGATCGTGAACAGCGTGAGGCCGACCAGGAACATGCGACGCCGCCCGAAGCGGTCGCCGAGCGCCGCGCCGGTGAGCAGCAGCGCGGCGTAGGAGAGCACGTAGGCGTTGACGGTCCACTCCAGCGACTGGATCGAGGCGCCGAGGTCGCGGTGGATCGTCGGCAGCGCGACGCTGACGACGAGGTTGTCGAGGACGACCATGAACAGGGCGACCGAGACGATCGCCAGGGTCCATCCGTTGCGTCGCTGCTGCTGGGGCTGGGTCTGCATGGCTGCTCCTTTTTCCTGGGCTTGGGAGCAACTTAGCAGTTACTAATAACTAAGAAGGGTGATCTGCGTCACACTTCGCGGCTGTCCCCGAACCGGTCGTGGCGATCCCGCACCGCGGACGGCCTGCGTCGGGCCGTGGGCGATGACGCACCGCGGGCTGCCTGCTCCGGGCCGCGGCGATCACACACGGCGGCGCAGGGCTCCGCGCCGCGGCGATCACACACGGCGGCGCAGGGCTCCGGGCCGCGGCCATCACGACCGCGGCCCGGCTCTCCTGATCAGCCCGCGCTGGAGCCTTCCGTCGGCGGCAGCTGCCCGCTCGGGGGCGTCCGGGCGGACGGCGGCGCCTGTCCGTTGCCGGGCCCGGCGGGTGGGCCCGCCATCTTGCTGCCCGGGCCCGGCTGGAAGGAGGCGTCGGTCGCGAACACGGTCGTGCCCTCCGATGAGGAGGCGATCGTCGCGTGGTCTCCCGCCTCGAGCTTCCCGAGCGAGCTGCTCTCGCCGTCCAGCGTCACGGTGGCGCCGGAGGGGATCGTGATCGTCGGCGTCCCGTAGGTCACCGAGGAGGTTCCCTCCTTGAGCGTGACCGTGCCCGCGGAGGAGTCGACGGCGGTGATCTCGCCGTCGTCGACGGTCTGGCTGATGTAAGCCGTGCCGGCTTTGTCCAGCACCTCCTCGACCGCGTGCACGGCGCCGCCGCCGTGGCCGAAGCCGGGAACGCCGGCCGCGCCGTGGCGCAGCAGCCCGTGCGTCGCCTTGGCCGTCGATTTCGTGTTCGTGGCCGAGCTCTGGCTGATGCCCGCGGCCGCGCCGGCCAGTGCGCAGGTCGCGGCCAGCGACACGGCAGCGACCCATTTGTTGCTCTTCATCGGTCTCTCCTTCGGTGGGGGGCGCGGAGGAGCCCGCGCATGACCCCAACGTGGAGGACCGCCGTGAGAGCACCCTGTCGGGGCGCTGGGATCTCGCTGGGGAGGGGCGGGCTAGAGCTCCGCCAGGAACCCGAGCAGCGCCTCGTTGACGGCCTCCGGCGCCTGCTGCTGGACCCAGTGGCCGGCGCCGGGGACGACGATCCGCGCGCGCATGCCGGTGACCAACCCGTCCATCGCCTCGACGGGCATGAACGTGCGCACCGGGTCGAGCTCGCCCGTGAGGAACATCGAGGGCTGCTCGATGCGCCGTCCGTCGTAGGGCGCGGTCACCTCCCAGTTGCGGTCGATGTTGCGGTACCAGTTGAGCCCGCCGGTGAACCCGGTGCGCTCGAAGGCGTCGATGTAGACCTGCAGCTCCTGCTCGGAGAGCCAGTCCGGACGGCGCGGCTCGGCGCCGTCCTGCTCGGCCCAGTCGGAGGTCCACTGGCGGGAGGTCGTGAGCGTGCGCCGCACGTCGCGCGAGAGCGCCTCGTCCGCGACGCCGGGCTCTTGGAACCAGACCATGTAGAAGTCCTCGCCGAGGTGCGAGCGCATGATCGGGATCGGCGCCGCCGGAGCGCGCGGCACGAACGGCACGCTCATCCCGGCGACGGCGCCGACCCGCTCCGGGTGGGTCGCCGCGAGCCACCAGACGACATTCGCGCCCCAGTCGTGTCCGACGAAGATCGCGCGCTCCTCGCCGAGCGCGTCGAGCAGCCCGCACATGTCGCCGCACAGCGCGAGCACGTCGTACGCTTCCACCTCCCGCGGGGCGGAGCTGGCACCGTAGCCCCGCATGTCCGGCGCGAGCACCCGGTAGCCGGCCTGCACGAGGGCCGGGATCTGGTGGCGCCAGGAGAACGCAAGCTCCGGGAAGCCGTGGCACAGCACGACGAGCGGCCCCTCGCCCGCCTCGATCACGCTCAGCTCGATGCCCTCCCCTACCGCGATCCTGCGCGGGGCGGGCAGCGGCTCACCCGCCACGCTCATATCGCGCGCTCCCGTCCCGCCCAGTAGGGCTCGCGCAGGCGCCGCTTGAAGATCTTGCCCGAGTCCTCGCGCGGCAGCGAGTCCTCGAAACGAACCAGGCGCGGCGTCTTGTAGGAGGCGAGGCGGCTGCGGAGGTGATCGCGCACCTCCTCCTCGTCGAGCCCGGCCCCCTCCTCGAGTTCCACATGGGCGGCCAGCGCCTCGCCGAACTCCTCGTCTGGAATCCCGAACACGGCGCAGTCGCGGACGCCGTCGAGGCCGAGCAGGCAGGCCTCGATCTCCGCCGGGTAGATGTTCACGCCGCCGCTGATCACCATGTCCGAGCGGCGGTCGTTGAGGTACAGGAACCCCTGCTCGTCGAGGTAGCCGATGTCACCGCAGGAGATCAGGCCGTCGCGCTCCACCGAGCGCCGCTTCTCCTCGTCGTTGGCGTAGGTGAAGTCGGGCCACACGTCGAGCCACATGTAGACCTCGCCGGACTCGCCGGCCGGCAGCTCGCGACCGTCCTCGTCGAGGATGCGGATCTGCGCCTCTTGCAGCGGACGTCCCACCGTGCCCGGATGCTCCAGCCATTCCTCGCTGGTGCAGAAGGTGACGGGGCCGGTCTCGGTCCCGCCGTAGTACTCGGTCACGATCGGGCCGAGCCACTCGATCATCTCCCGCTTGACGTCGACCGGGCAGGGTGCGGCGGCGTGGACGATCCGGCGAAGCGACGAGACGTCGTAGGCGCCGCGCAGCTCGGGCGCCAGCGCGAGCATCCGCACGAACATCGTCGGCACCATCTGCACGACCGTGATCTGCCGCTCCGCCACGATCCGCAGCATCTCCTCGGCGTCGAAGCGCTCCATGATCGTCATGTCCATGCCGAGCAGCGCGGCCGCGAGCGCGTAGACGTTCGGGGCGGTGTGGTACATCGGCGCCGGGATCACCGTGCGCTCGCCCGCGCCGAGCTGGAAGATCTCGGCGATCATCGCGCGGGTCCGCTCGCGCTTCCCCTCGTCGGAGGGCACGCGCACCACGCCCTTCGGCTTGCCCGTCGTACCCGACGTGTAGATGATGCTCACCGGTGCGCTCTCCGGCGCCCGCTCCCACGGCTCGAGCATCGATGTCCAGGCCTGCCAGCTGTGGGCCCCCAGCGGCGCCGAGCCCGAGCCGTCGTCGACGGCCACGACCGCGACGCCGTCGGCCACGGCGCCCTCGATCGACGGTGCGAGGCCGGCGTGCATCACGAGCACCTTCGCGCCGCTGTCGGCGAGCACGTGGGCGATCTCCTCGCTGCGCCAGTGCCAGTTGATCGGCACCGCGGCGGCGCCCAGGGGCACGGTCGCGATCGAGGCCTCCAGGAACTCGATCGAGTTCCGCAGCAGCAGCGCCACGCGGTCGCCTGGGCCGACGCCGAGATCCGCCAGGCCGCGGCTCGCGCGAAGCGCGGCGTCGAACAGCTGCGGATAGGTGACGAACTTCTCGCCGCAGCGCACACCGATCTCCCCCTGCCCGGCCACGGACGCGATGCTACCCGCTAGGCTCCGCCCGCAAGTGGACATCTCCCCCCGGGCGATCCACCACCTCAACTGCGGCACGATGTGCCCGCGCGGCGCCCGCCTGCTCGCCGGGCGCGGCGGCCTGCTCGAGCCCGCGCGGCTGGTCTGCCACTGCCTGCTGATCGAGGGCGCCGAGGGCCTGGTGCTGGTCGACACCGGCTTCGGCGCCGCCGAAGTCGCCGAGCGGGGCCGTCTCGGAGCGCCGTTCAACACGATCGTGAGGCCCGTGCTGCGCGCCGAGGAGACGGCGGCCGCGCGCGTGCGCGCGCTCGGCTTCCAGGGCGGCGACGTGCGGCAGATCGTCGCCACCCACCTCGACCTCGATCACGCCGGCGGCCTGGCCGACTTCCCGGAGGCGGAGGTGCACGTGACCGCCGCCGAGCTGCACGCCGCGCGTCACCCGAGCGCGCGCGAGCGGCTGCGCTACGTGGCCGCGCAGTGGGCGCACCAGCCGCGCTTCTCGGAGCACGGCGAGGCAGGCGGTGAGGACTGGTTCGGCTTCCAGGGCGTGCGGATCCTGCCCGGTGCCGGAGCGGAGATCCTGCTGATCCCGCTGGCCGGGCACACAGCGGGCCACACGGGGGTGGCGATCCGCCGCGGCGAGGGCTGGCTGCTGCACTGCGGCGACGCCTACTTCCATCACGGGCAGATCGAGACGCCGCCGCGCTGCCCGGCGGGACTCGCCGCCTACCACGCTCTCACCGCGCTCGACAACACGCGCCGCCGCGAGAACATCGAACGTCTGCGCGAGCTGGCGGCCGGCCACGGCGGGGAGGTCGAGCTGCTCTGCTCGCACGACCCCGCCGGGCTGGACGGCTAGCGGGTCGCCTTCTTCACCGCGCTGCGCGCTTTGCCGACGGCGTTCTTGGCTTTGCCCTTGGCTTCCTCGGCCGCGCCGTGGGCCTCGGTCGTCGGGCGTCCCGCCGCCGCGCCCGAGTCGCGCTCGAGCCGGCCTTTCAGCTCTTTCGCCTTGCCCTGTACGCGCTGTGAGCGGTCACCCATGTCATTCCCTTTCGGCTCGCTGACGTTAGGAATCAGCTACCCGGGGAAGCTCCCGGCGATGCCTCCTAGCCGTCCAGCCAGTGTTTCTCGTAACATTCATCACAGGATGGGAGTCGAGGGAGGAGTGGAGGCGCTCGTCGGTCCCCTGTGGGGCGAGCTGCGTTACGGAGGCGAGCTGGCAAGGCTGCTGGCCGGCCAGGCGCTCTCGGGCGAGCTGATCCTGCGCCGGCGCGGGACCGACCAGCCGGTGATGCTGATCCCCGGCTTCATGGCCGGCGACAGCTCGCTGACGGTGATGCGCGGCTGGCTGCGCCGCCGCGGCCACGAGGTGCTGACGAGCGGTATGCGCATCAACGCCGGCTGCGCCGAGCGAATCGTCAGCCGCCTGCAGGAGCAGCTCGTCGCCTTCGCCGAGATCCACGATCAGCCCGTCGTGCTGATCGGGCAGAGCCGCGGCGGGACGCTGGCGCGCTCGCTGGCCGTGCGCGAGCCGGACAGCGTCGCGAGCCTGGTGACGCTCGGATCGCCGATCGTCGACCCGTTCGCCGTCTCGCCGCGCGTGCTGCGTACCGTCAAGCTGATGGCGAAGCTCGGCGACCTCGGGGTCTCGCGTGTGTTCTCCAGCGGCTGCGCCGAGGGCGAGTGCTGCGAGGGCTTCTGGGAGGACATGGCCGCGCCGCTCGCCGATCACATCGAGGCGGTCGCGGTCTACTCGCGCAGCGACGCGATCGTCGACTGGCGCGCGTGCCTGGACCCTTGCGCCCGACACGTCGAGGTGCGCTCGAGCCACTGCGGGATGTCGGTGCACCCCGCCGTCTACGGCGTGCTCGACGAGATGCTGGGCCGCGAGGAGGCGCCCGCGTGGAATGGATGAGCGCGGTCGACTCGTCGTTCCTGCACATCGAGAACGACGTGACGCCGATGCACATCGGCGGCGTCAGCCTGTTCGAGGGCCCGCCGCCGGACTTCCGGGAGCTCGAGCGGATGGTGGCGGGCAAGCTCGAGCTCGTCCCGCGCTACAGGCAGAAGGTCCGCTTCATGCCGTTCGGCGCCGGCGCGCCCGCCTGGGTGGAGGACCCGCACTTCAGCCTCGACTACCACGTGCGCCACACCGCGATCCCGGCGCCCGGCAGCGAGGAGCAGCTCCGCAACATGGCCGCGCGCGTCTTCTCCCAGCATCTCGACCGCAACAAGCCGCTGTGGGAGCTGTGGTCGGTCGAGGGCCTCGCCGACGGCCGCTGGGCGCTGCTCTCGAAGGTCCACCACTGCATGGTCGACGGCGTCGCCGCGACCGACCTGATGTCGGTGATGTTCTCCGACACCAGCCGGAGCGGCGGGCCCGCTCCACGCTTCTCGCCGCCGCCTGAACCCTCCGGCGTCGAGCTGCTGGCGCGGACGGTCGCGCACAAAGTCAGCCCGGCCGGACAGATGCAGTCGCTGCGCCGCGCCGCCCAGGCGCCCCGCCAGACCCTGCAGACGTTCGCCGAAGCGACCCGCGCGGCTGCCGCTGCCGGCTCCAGGATGCGGCCGGTCGGCGCCAACTCGCTGACCGGCCCGATCGGCCCGCACCGCCGCTGGGCCTGGGCCGACGTGCGCCTGACCGATGTCAAGTCCGTTCGCGTCGCCCTCGGCGGCACCGTCAACGACGTCGTCCTGACGATCATCACCGCCGGCTTCCGCGACCTGCTCGACTCGCGCGGCGAGCCGCCCGCCCCGGACGACGTGGTCCGCACGATGGTGCCCGTCTCGGTGCGCCGCCGCGGCGAGCGCGGCGTCTACAACAACCGTGTCTCGGCGGTCTTCGCGGGACTGCCCGTGGGCCTCGACAGCCCCCGCGCCCGGCTCGATCTGATCCGCACCGAGATGGACGGCATCAAGGACAGCAAGCAGGCCGTGGCGGGCGACGTGCTCGCCTCGCTCTCCGGCTTCGCGCCGCCGCTGCTGCTGGCGCTGGGCAGCCGCCTGGTCACCGCCTCGCCGCGGCTGAACATGCACACCGCCACGACCAACGTGCCCGGCCCGCAGCAGCCCGTGCAGACGCTCGGCCGGCGCATGCTCGAGTCCTACCCGTTCGTGCCGGTCGTCGGCTCGGTGCGGATCGTGGTCGCGATCTTCTCCTACGACGGCGGTCTCTACTTCGGAGTCACCGGCGACTACGACGGGGCGCCCGACATCGAGGTCCTCACGCGAGGCATCGCCGCAGGCATGCAGCGGCTGCTCGAGCTGGCAGAGCCGCGGCCGCCGAAGAAGACCAAGGCCCCGAAGGGCAAGGGCGGCCCGAGGCGCCGCCCGGCCCAGCAGCTCCCTTCCTAGCGACTGCCGCCGAGCCACCGACGCCCGCGGCGCCCGCGGCCCTCGGCGGCGCGCGCCGTGCCTCGCGCTCGCTGCCGCGCTTGCGCGCGGCAGCGGGAGGTGCAAGGCTCCCGTCCCGCACGAGGAGGTTGGTGCTCGGCCGGCCGCGCTCCCTCCGGGGGGTGCGGCCGTGTCGGTGTGTTTTCAGGAGGCTCCGCCCTCGCGAGCGCCGTGCACCAAGCGGCGCATGCCGCGCAGCCAGCGCTCGTGGTCTGCGCCCTTGAAGGCCATGAACCCGGCGACGTTCTCATGGGTGAGGATCAGCATCCGCTCGGCGCGGATCCCCTCGACGACCGCGTCGGCGGCGTCCTCGGGTTCGATCACCCCGCCCGAGTTCAGCGCGGCCGCGCTGACCGGGTCGTCCATCGCCCCTTCGAGCATCGGCGTGCGCACGCCCTGCGGGCAGATGCAGGAGACCTTCACGCCGCGCTCGAGGTATTCGATCGCCATCCACTCCGCCAGCGCCACCGCTGCGTGCTTGGTGACGCTGTAGACGAGCGCGGAGACCTGCGTGAGCAGCCCCGCCGCCGAGGCGGTGTTGATCAGATATCCGTCGCCGCGCTCGAGCATCTCGGGGAGCAGCGCCCGCGAGGCCCATACGTGCGCCATCACGTTGACCCGCCAGGCTTCGTCCCAGGCCTCGTCGGCGACCTCCGGGCCGCCGCCCCCGCCGGGCACGCCCGCGTTGGAGATGAAGATGTCCACGGGGCCGCCC
This sequence comes from uncultured Solirubrobacteraceae bacterium, assembly GCA_963703205.1. Classification (GTDB taxonomy): domain Bacteria; phylum Actinomycetota; class Thermoleophilia; order Solirubrobacterales; family Solirubrobacteraceae; genus Palsa-744. The sequence goes on along the minus strand of OY969799.1, from coordinate 2,694,144 downwards.
TCCGACCGCGCCGCTTCGACGAGCGCGGCGACGCTGTCCTCGCGCCCGGCATCGAGCTCGACGGCCTGTGCGCCGAGCGGCTCGGCGACGGCCCGGGCTCCCTGCAGGTCGCGGTCGGCGAGGACCAGATGCCGCGGCTGCTCCTCGGCGAAGCGCCGCGCGAGCGCGCGGCCGATCCCGCCCGCCCCGCCCGTGATCACGATGTTCCTACCGGTCAGCTCCATGCCCGCGGACTCTATGCGAAGCGCGTCGCGGGCATGACGGCTCAGCCGCGCGGCGCTGCCGCCGCGCTCGGCGTCTCGGCGACGAACTCCTCGACCGCCCGTGCGAATGCCTGCGGCTGGTCGCGCATGATCAGCGTGTAGCTGTCCTCGATCTCGATCAGCCGCGCGTCGGGCAGCATCGCGGCCAGGCGGCGGCCGTGCTCGGGGCGCTGCACGCGGTCCTCCGGGGTCCACACGACCAGGGCCGGCCGCTCGAATCCGCGCAGGCGCTCGCAGGCCGCGAGCATCTGCGCGCGGCGCGCGGAGAGCACGTAGCGGCGCAGGTCGCGCGGCACGCCGCGCTGCGTCTGCAGGGGCTCCAGCCAGCGGTCCAGCAGCGCGTCGGGAAGCGGGCGCTTGGACATCCAGCCGAAGGCGATCGGCAGTCGCCGCAGCGCCCGCAGGCGCAGTGACTGCATCGCCACGAACAGGCCTCCCGGCAGCAGCGCCGTGACACGGATGTTCTTGCCGGGCAGGCCCGGCGGGTAGTTCTCGAATGCCTCGCAGGAGGACAGCACCAGGCGCGCGACCCGCTCGGGCCGCCGGCCGGCGAGCGCGAGCGCGGCGGCGTGGTCGTTGCCGACGACCGTCACCTCGCGCAGGTCGAGGCGCTCGAGCAGCTCCTCCGCGAGTGCGCCGAAGCCCTCCAGGGTGAGGTCCGCGTCGGCTCGCATCGGCCGCCGGTGTGCGCCGAGCGGCAGCGTCGGGATCACGCAGCGGTGGCGCGCTCGCAGCAGCTCGACGACCGGATCCCACACCGTGCCGTCCATCACGAGCCCGCCGAGCAGCACCAGCACCGGCCCCTCGCCGCCGGTGTCCTCGTAGTCGATCGTGCCTGCGGAAAGCTCGAGCTCGGGCATCGTCGCCTCCATTAGATAGATCGCTCTAGTAACTCGCGAAGGTATCATCTCCGCGATGGCCGGCGCAACCAGGGAGCGGATCGTTGAGGCGAGCTCCGAGCTGTTCCGCCGCCAGGGCTACACGGCCACCGGCGTCAAGCAGATCGTGGCGGAGGCGAGCGCTCCGTTCGGCTCGATCTACCACTTCTTCCCGGGCGGCAAGGAGCAGCTGGGAGCGGAGGCGATCCGCCACTCGGGCGAGATCTACGGGCGGCTGCTCGACCTGTTCTTCGTGCCCGGCGCAGACCCCGTGGCCGCGACCGAGGCGTTCTTCGCGGGCGCCGCCGCCACGCTGGTCGAGACCGGCTACGCCGACGCCTGCCCGATCGCCACGGTCGCCCTGGAGATCTCGAGCAGCAGCGAGCCGATGCGTGAGGCCTGCGCCGAGGTGTTCGACAGCTGGACGACCTCCGCGGGCAGGCGCCTGACCGACGCGGGGCTGCCGGCGGCGCGCGCCCGCGCGCTGGCGATCGAGCTGATCTGCGCGCTCGAGGGCGCCTTCGTGCTGGCACGCGCGTGGCGCAGCAGCGAGCCGCTGCAGGTCGCCGGCGCGGCGGCGGCCGCGTCCGTGCGCGAGGCGCTCGAGGCCGCCGAGCCGGCGCCGGCGCGCAGGCGCACGACCCGGAAGGCCCGGAGCGGTCGCCGCTAGCCTGTGCGCCGATGAGCGACACGAACGCAGAGCAGATGCTGGCCGCCGCCGCCCGCTCCGACGAGCTCGCCGCGCCGGACCTCAGTCCACGCCCGCGCAGGGGCGTCGCCGTGCTGTCCTGCATGGACACGCGCATCGACCTGTTCCCGATGCTCGGGATCGAGCGTGGCGACGCACACATAATCCGCAACGCGGGAGGCCTTGCCACAGACGACGCGATCCGCTCGCTGAGCGCCTCGCAGCGACTGCTCGGCACGCGTGAGGTGATCGTCGTGATGCACGACAAATGCGGCCTTCAGGGCGCCTCCGAGGACGAGTGGGCGCGGACCCTCGCCGCCGACGGTGCGCGCCCGAGCTGGCGCCTGGGCGCCTTCGAGGACGTCGAGGCCGCGCTGCGCGACAGCCTCGCGCGCCTACGCTCGGCACCCGAGCTGAGCGAACGCGAGCGCATTCGCGGCTTCGTGTTCGATCCCGGGTCCGGCACGCTGCGCGAGCCCGAGGCCGGGGGCAGCGCTCCGCGCTGACGGCGGCGCACCGGCCGCTCAGCCGATCAGGTCCAGCGCCGCCCCGGCGATCGTCTCGGCGTCGATGCCGAAGTGGCGGTAGAGGTCCTGGACGTCGCCGGACTGGCCGAAGTCCTGGACGCCGAGGCAGCTCTGCGCCACGCCCGCCGCGGCGCCGAGGAACGCGAGCGTGTGCGGGTGACCGTCGAGCACGCTCACGATCGGGGCGGCCCGCTCCGCTGCGAACAGCTCGTCGAGGATCGCGTCGTCGGCCTCGTACAGCCCTGCGCGGGACTGCACGGCGCGGAACAGCAGGTCCGGCGAGGTCAGACACACCACGTCGGCAGCGATCCCCGCGGCGGTCAGCTCGGCCGCGGCGTCGAGCGCCTCGGCGACGAGCACGCCGAGGGCCGCGATCGTCACTGCCGGTCGGCGCTCGGCGGTGCGCACGCGATAGCCGCCGCGCAGCGCCTGGCCGCGGCGGCGCTCGCGCTCGGGACCGGGCTGCGGCAGCGCCGCCAGCGACTGCTCGAGCGGGCGCGTGCTGAGGCGCAGGTAGGCGGATGTCCCGTCCGGACGTCCCAGCCGCGCCAGCGCCGCCAGCAGGATCCACTCAAGGTCCTGCCCGAAGGCCGGCTCCCAGGCCACGCAGCGTGGCTGCTCGAGGCCGATCGAGGGCGTGATCACCGACTGGTGAGCCCCACCCTCCGGGGCGAGCGTGACCCCGGCCGGGGTGCCGACGAGGATCGACTGGCCGCCGGCGTAGATGCCGAACGACCACTGCTCCAGCGCGCGTGCCACGAACGGGTCGTACAACGTGCCGATCGGCAGCAGCGGCCGCCCGTCGCGGGAGAAGGTGGCGCCCAGCTCGCCGAGCAGGCCGACGCAGTTGCCCTCGGCGATCCCGAGCTCGATGTGACGCCCGTGCTCGGACTCGCGCCAGCGCACCAGCGTGTCGCTGTCGTCGGCGAACCAGTCGATCCGCTCGCCGACGTTCCACACGCCCGCGCGGTTGATCCAGCCGCCGAGGTTCGTCGAGGAGGCCACGTCCGGGCTGACGGTCACGACCGAGGCGGCGGCCTCGGGCGCGTCGTGCGCGAGGTCCATCAAGAAGCGGCCGAAGGCCTGCTGGGTGGAGACGCGGCCGCTGTGCTCGCGGGCCAGCTCGGCCGGGATCGCGGGAGGCTCGTGGCGGACGGTCTGCTCGCGCTCGAGCCGCCGGGCGGCGGCCGCGCACAGCTCCGCCGCCGGGCTGCCCTGCGGCAGCGGCGCCCACGGGTTCTGCGCGTCGGCTTGAAGGCGCGCCGCCAGCTCGCGCCACTGAGCGTCGCTGAGCAGCGCGGAGTGGTTCGCCGGATGGCCCTCCGTCGGCAGGCTCCAGGCCTTGATCGTGTACGCGAAGATCACGGCTGGACGGTCGGTGACAGCGTCTGCGCGCGCGTAGGCGTCGAGCAGATCGGCCAGGTCGTGGCCGCCGAGGTCGCGGATCGCGGCGTGCAGCTCGCCGTCGGCGAGGTCGCCCAGCAGCCGGCGCAGCTTTGGCGCCGCCCCCTCGCCGGGCAGCCGCTCGCGCAGCTCGCCCGCCGGTGCGCGCAGCAGCCGCTGGTACTCCTCGTTGGACATCTCGTCGATCCGCGCCTGCAGCAGCTCGCCGCCGGGCCGGGCGAACAGCTCGCGCAGGCGGCGCCCGTACTTGACAGTGATCGTCTCCCAGCCTGGCCGCGCGGAACATCGCGATGTTGCGTGCGATCGCCATCTCCGGCACGACGCGGTCGAGCGACTGGCGGTTGACGTCGACGATCCACAGCACCTCGCCGAGGTGCGAGGCGGCCGGGTCGATCAGTGCTTCCCAGACCGCTCCCTCGTCGAGCTCGGCGTCGCCGAGCAGCGCGATCTGCCGACCGCCCCGCGGCACCTCGAAGTGTCCCGCGACGTAGCGGTGGGCGAGCGCGCTCCACAGCGTCGCGGTCGCACCGATTCCGACCGAGCCGGTGGAGAAGTCGACCGGGTCGGGATCCTTGGCGCGGCTCGGGTAGCTCTGCAGGCCGCCGAAGGCGCGCAGCTCGCTCAGCCAGCGGCGATCGAGCCGGCCGAGCAGGTAGTTGATCGCGTGCAGCACGGGCCCGGCGTGGGGCTTGACCGAGACGCGGTCGGGAGCGCGCAGGTGCGCGAACCACAGCGCCGACATGATGCTCACCATCGAGGCCGAGGAGGCCTGGTGGCCGCCGACCTTCACGCCCGACTCCGTGGACCGCACGCGGTTGGCGTGGTGGACCATGCTGGTCGCCAGCCACAGCACCCGGCGCTGCAGCTCGTCCAGCGCCGCCAGGTGGGGAGAGCCGTCGTCGTGCGGCTCCAGAACCGGGATCTCGCTCGCCATCGCCCCCATGAAAGTAGATCGAAAGGCCCGCCTCAAGCGCTCTGCGCGCGCGAAGGCTTGAAATCGGCCCCGCCGCCATGCGACGATCGCCCTGGGAGAGCAACGAGAGAGGGATTGTGCCGAAGGTCGGGATGGGACCGATACGGCGGGATCAGATCTGCCGTGCGGCGGCAGCGGTGATCGCGCGCAGCGGGTTCGCGGGAACCACGATGCGGATCGTGGCCGAGGAGGCCGGGGTGAGCACCGGGATGCTCAACCACTACTTCGCCAACCGCGAGCAGCTCCTCAACCACGCGCTCACGCACGTCGCCGAACGCAGCCGTCGCCGCTACGAGGCGGCGATCGACGGTGTCCCGGCGGGCCGTGAGCGGCTCGAGGCGCTGCTCGACAGCGTGCTGGCGTCGGACGCGGAGGCGACCGAGACCTGGCGCGTGTGGATCGCCGCCTCCAGCGAGGCGATCCACAGCTCGTCGTTGCAGCGGACGATCGAGGAGCGCCTGAGCGACTGGTTCGCGCTCGTCGACCGGGCGCTCGAGGGGCTCGTCGAGGACCCCGCGCCCCCGGGCTCGGCCCCCTGGGCATGGCGGATCGACGCCCTGCTGACCGGGCTGACCACGCTCGGCATGAGCTCCCGGCTCAGGCTCGGCGCCGCACAGATCCGTGAGGAGGTCGTGCGGATGGTGCTCGCCGCCGGCGCCGAGCGCGCGCTGAGCCTCTAGTGGTGCGCCCCCCGGCGGCGCTCCGCCCGGCGTGCGGCGGCGGGCCCGCGCGCCGGCGATCATCTAGGCTCCCGCGTCGATGCGCGCTGTCACCTTCCAGGCCCCCGGCGAGGTGTCCGTCGAGGAGCGGCCCGAGCCCGAGCTTCTCGAGCAGACCGACGCCGTCCTGCGCATCGAGGCGACCGGTGTGTGCGGCTCGGACCTGCACATCTATCACGGCCGGGTGCAGATCGAGCAGGGCTTCACGATCGGCCACGAGTACGTCGGCACGGTCCTCGCGGCCGGCGAGCAGGTCACACGGGTGGCGCCCGGCGACCGCGTGCTCGGCTGCTTCCAGACCGCCTGCGGGCGCTGCTGGTTCTGCCGGCGCGGCCTGTTCCACCGCTGCCTGAGCTCGCGCACCTTCGGGCACGGCGCAACCCTCGGCTCGCTGCCGGGGACCCAGGCCGAGATGGCGCTGGTGCCGAACGCGGACCTCGTGCTGCGCAAGGTGCCGGAGGGGATGAGCAGCGAGGTGGCGCTGTTCGCCGGCGACGTGATGGGTACCGGGTTCCACGCGGTCAAGGAAAGCGGCATGCAGCTCGGCGACGTCGTCGCGGTGCTCGGTCTCGGCCCGGTGGGGCTGTGCGCGGTGCAGGTGGCGCTCGCCGCGGGCGCCGCCAAGGTGTTCGCGATCGACACCGTGGCCGAGCGCCTTGAGGTCGCGCGCGCGTTCGGCGCCGTGCCCGTTCACCTCGTCGAGCAGGACGCCAAAGCCGAGATCGCGGCGGCCACCGAACGCCGCGGCGCGGACGTCTGCATCGACGCGGTCGGCGATCCCCGCGCGCTGGAGAGCGCGATCCGCCTGACGCGAGCCTGCGGCACCGTGCAGTGCATCGGCGTCTACGCGGAACGCACCGAGGTGCACATGGGCCTGCTGTGGCTGAAGGCGATCAACCTGCGCGGCGGCCAGGCGAACGTGATCGCCCACGTCGACCCGGTGCTCGCGATGCTCGCCGCCGGGCGCGTCGACCCCTCGCCGCTGGTGACCCGCCACATGCCGCTCGACGATGCGGCCGAGGCCTACCGCGTCTACGACCGCCGTGAGGCCCTGAAGATCATCCTCACGCCCTGAGGCGCGGGCGCAGCGGCGGACGGCGCGGCGCTACTGATCGGCCCAGCCGAGCGAGCGCTCGACCGCCTGCTGCCAGCGGCCGAGCTCGCGCTCGCGTCGCCCGGGCTCGATCCGCGGCTCCCAGCGGCGGTCCTCCCGCCAGCGCTCGCACAGCTCCTGCTCGTCGCTCCAGAAGCCGACCGCGAGCCCCGCCGCGAAGGCCGCGCCCAGAGCCGTCGTCTCGGTCACCGCCGGGCGCACCACCGGCAGCCCGAGCACGTCCGCCTGGAACTGCATGAGCAGCTCGTTGGCGGTCATGCCGCCGTCGACCTTCAGCGCGCCGAGCGCCCGGCCGGTGGGGCTCCAAACGCGGCGCGCCGCCTCCAGCACTTCGTAGGTCTGCCACGCGGCCGCCTCCAGCACGGCGCGTGCGAGGTGCCCGGCGCGGGCGTAGGCGGTCAGCCCGACGATCACGCCGCGAGCGTCTTCGCGCCAGCGCGGCGCGAACAGCCCGGAGAAGGCGGGCACGAAGTAGACGCCGCCGTTGTCCGGGACCGACGCTGCGAGCTGCTCGACCTCGGCCGCCGTGCCGATCAGGCCGAGCTGGTCGCGCAGCCACTGCACGGCCGCGCCGGTGACGGCGATCGAACCCTCCAGCACGTAGCTGGTGGGGCCCTCGCCGACCTTCCCGGCGACGCTGGTCAGCAGCTCGCTGCAGCGCACGATCTGATCGCCCGTGTTGAGCAGCAGGAACGAGCCGGTGCCGTAGGTGTTCTTCGCCTCCCCGGCGCGGAAGCAGGTCTGGCCGAACAGCGCTGCCTGCTGGTCGCCGATCATCCCGGCGACGGGCCGGCCGCCAAGCGCGGTGCCTGCGGCCTCGCCGAAGCGCTCGCTGGAGGAGCGGATCTCGGGCAGCATCGCCGCCGGCACGCCCATCAGCTCGAGGCTCGGCCGATGCCAGGCGAGCGTCTGCAGGTCCATCAGCATCGTGCGGCTGGCGTTGGTGACGTCGGTCGCGTGGACGCGCGCCGTTCGTGAGCTTCCACAGCAGCCAGGTGTCGATCGTGCCGAACGCCAGCTCGCCGCCCTCGGCGCGGGCGCGGGCGCCGGGCACCGTGTCGAGCATCCACGCGATCTTCGGTCCGGAGAAGTACGTCGAGAGCGGCAGGCCGACCGCCTCACGCAGCCGGTCCGGGCCGGCCTCGCCCGCCAGCTCCCGCACCAGCCCCGCCGTTCGCGTGTCCTGCCAGACGATCGCGTTGGCGATCGGCTCGCCGGTCTCGCGGTCCCAGACCACCGTCGTCTCGCGCTGGTTGGTGATGCCGATCGCCGCGACCTCGCCGGGCTCGACGCCCGCGCTCGCCAGGGCACCGCCGATCACCTCACGGGTGCGCTGCCAGATCTCGCCCGGGTCGTGCTCGACCCAGCCGGCGCGCGGATGGATCTGGCGGTGCTCGCGCTGGTCGGCGCAGACGATGCGCCCGTCGCGGTCGAACAGGATCGCGCGCGTGCTGGTCGTGCCCTGGTCGATCGCCGCGACGTACTCGCCCACGGCTGCACCCTACGTGCTCGCCGGGGCCCGCGCGATCGGCGTCCGCGCCCTGCCCGCACGGGTCGTGCGGGCCGGCGCGATCGGCGCCCGCGCCCTGCCCGCACGGGTCGTGCGTGACGCTCGCGACCGGCGTCCAGACCCATGCGCGCCGCGCCGCCGCGGCGGAGTATCTTCCGCCGCAGAGGTGCAGGAGCGCGACGATCGAACTCGAGGGGCCGGGTCCGGGAGCACCGGCTCCCGTGCGCGGCGCCGCCTCGCCTCCCGCTCGCCGCTGCTCGGCATCGGTGCCGTGGCTGTGCTCGCGATCGTGCTGGCGATCGGGGGAGCGGGCCGCGCCACCCGCTCGCCGCCGCGAACGCGGGGGCCCAGCCGCCGCCGCAGTCCCCCGCCGCGCTCCGTTACCGGGTCGCCGGCTGCCGCAGCTTCGGCACGGCGGCGCACCGTGAGGGCCCGGCGCGCAAGGAGGTCGCGATCGGCTTCGACGACGGCCCGTGGGTCGACACGCCGGCGTTCGTGACGATGCTCGAACGAAGCGGCGCCCGCGCGACGTTCTTCATGATCGGCCGTCAGGTCACGAGCGGGTTCCGTTCGACGCTGCTGCGCGAGCTGCGCAACGGCGACGTGCTCGGCGACCACACGTGGGACCACCCGGCCCTGACGCGGAGCCACGACGTGCGGGGCGAGCTGCTGCGGACGATCGCGGCGATCCGCGCAGTGAGCGGCTACACGCCGTGCGTGTTCCGCCCGCCCTACGGCGACTACGACGAATCGGTGCTGCGCACCGCCCGCTCGCTCGGTCTCTCGACGGTGCTCTGGAACGTCGATCCGGCCGACTACACGTTGCCGGGCACAGCGGCGATCGAAGCCCGTGTGCTCGCGCAGGTGCGGCCCGGCTCGATCATCATCTCCCATGACGGCGGCGGCCCTCGCGGCCAGACCCTGGCCGCCTATCCCGGGATCATCCGCAAGCTCCGCGCGCGCGGCTACCGCATCGTGACGGTGCTGGAACTGCTCGGCTACAGGCCGGTCTACGAGCCGTGCATCAAGCTCTGCGACGGGATCGGCGTACCGCGCTCGAAGCTCCCCGCAGGAGCGATCGTCGTGCGCTCCGGCGCGGCGCCGTGACGGCCGGTCAGGGGGTGTAGGCGCCCGCCGAGTAGACGGTGCCGGCCGGCGCCGTCGCGTTCGTGACGCTGATCGGGCCGGCGGCCGCGCCGGCGGGCACGCGCACCTCGAGCTTCTTGCTCGAAGCCGACAGCACGGTCGCGGCGGCGCCGTCGAAGCTCACCTGCGAGGAGCCGTTGAAGCCGACGCCCTTGATCGCCACGGCCGCGCCGGCGGCGCCCGAGGACGGGTTGAACGAGCGGATCGCCAAGCTCGCGACGAACCTCTTCTTGAACGTGGCGCTGCCGTGCGGCGCGCTCACGGCGACCGTCCCCTTCCACGCGCCGTTCGGCACATCGACGCTCAGTTCGGTCGGGGAGACGTCGGTGAACGACGCGGCGAGCCCGCCGACCGTCACCGAGCTCACCTGGTCGAGCGCGGTTCCGGTCACGGTCAGCGCCGAGCCGGTGGGCGCCGAGAGGGGGGAGATGGCCGTGATCGTGGGCGCGGACGAGGCGACCGGGCCGAGCGCGGAGGACAGCGCCGTGGCCGGCCCCGCGGCGTTGGTCGCGGTTTCGCGCGCCCGGATCGTGTAGCCGGCGCTGCCCGCCGGCACGACCAGCGTCCCGGAGGTCGCGCCGGCGATCGCCTGGCAGCTGCCGGACGGGCCGCAGCGTTCCCACTGGACAGCGCGTTCCGTGGGTTCCCCCTTCCACGCGCCGGGGTGCTCGGCGAGCTGGTCGCCTTCCTCCGCGTACCCGGAGACCGTGGGCGCCGAGCTGCTCTGGGGCGCGCCCGAGGGGGCGAAGGCCCCCAGCCCAACCGGACTGCCCAGACCCGTCGGCCCGTCGAAGCCTTCGGCGGCGTTGCAGATCGTGCGCGTGCCGCATCGGCCGTTGGTGCCGCTGCTCACGTCGTAGAGGTTCGAGGCTTCGCCCGCGTGCTGGTAGAGCGTGGCGGCCGGGTAGGCGACGCCGTGCGCGCCGCCGGCGAGCGCGAACTCCGCGGCGACGATCGGGGAGGCCACCGAGGTGCCGCCCCACACGCCCCAGCCCGTTTCCGCGCCGGCGAATTCCGGTGTCGAGTCGTAGACGTCGATGCCCGTGTTCGGATCGCCGATCGCGGCCACGTCTGCCACGGCCCGGCTGCTTCCGCAGCCCGTGGCGGCGAAGTTGGCGACGGCCGACTGCCAGAGTTGCGCGCTGAACAGTTCGCTGCAGCCGCTGCCGCCTTCCGACCAGGCTTCGCTTTGCCACGTCGTGCCGCTCTGGGTCAGCGACGTGCCGCCGACGGCCACCACTTCCGGCACGTCTGCCGGGAACTCGGTCCCCTGTTTGCCGCGGCAGGCGGAGTCGATGTAGCCGCAGTCGCCGGAGCTGACCGTCACGACGACGCCGGGGTGGTTGTAGTCGCCCGAGGCGAGGGCGGGGTCGCCGGCTTCCTCGACGCCGCCGTAGGAGTTGCTGATGTCCGTCGCTCCGAGTTTCACCGCCGCGTTCACGCCCGCGCCGAGGTCGGCGAAGTCTTCGTTGTCGGTCTCGACCAGCAGCACTTTGCAGTTCTGGCAGACCGCGTGGGCCATCTGCACGTCGATCGAGATCTCCGTGGCCCATTCGCCATCAGGGGCCGGCAGCGGCGCAGTGTCCCCTTTCTGGTCGACCTTCCGGAAGCACCCGTTTTCGGTCGTGCAGGAGGGCAGCCCCCAGTGTCTGTCGTACACGGCGAGGTCGGCTTCGGCCGTCGGATCGTCGAAGGCGTCCACCACCGCGATCGTCTGGGCGGCGCCCTGTGAGGTTTCGGCGGGCAGTTCGTAGGCGGAGTGGAGCAGGGCGGGCGTCAGGAAGCCGGGGTACGGTTCGCTCCGTTCCTTTGCGGGGCCGGCCGCCAGCGAACGCGCCGCGGGCGTGGCCCCACCGCTCGGCTGCAGCCGCATCGCCAGACATTCCGCGCGTCCCGGCGCGCGTTCGGAGCAAGAGCGGTGGGCCGGGAAGGCCCGCGCCGAGCCCCCGCCGAGCGCAAGCGTCGCGAGCAGGGCGAGCAGCGCGCACACCCGGATGCGGGTGGATGCCAGGCGCCCGCGGTCTCCGCCCTCTGTCTCTCGCATCGTGCGCAACGTCCTCGCTCCCTCCGACAAGGCGCTCTCTCGAAGCGCGAGCAGCCACGGTAGGCCACCGCGCGCGGCCGGTCAAGCGGCCGGAGCGTGCGCTCCGCGCGCCTGCACACACGCCCGGCGCGGGCCTGCTTAGATTAAGCCCGCGGTCGGTGCTGCCGATCCGCATGGAGAGACAGCGCGCGCCCGTAGCTCAGTGGTCAAATCGGACCCTCGGGTCCGAGAAGAGCAGCGGTCTTTCAAGCCGCAGGCCGCGGGTTCGATTCCCGCCGGGCGCACTCTCCCCCGCCCCCGCCGCCCGAGTGGAGGACACGGCGGCCGGGTCCCCGACACGTTCCTCGCGCGTCAGTCCGGCTACTGAATCGGCGTCCTCGAGAGCGGCCCCAGCGGGTGCGTGGAAGCCGACGGAGCCGGCCTCCGCGACGCCGCCGGCGGCCCGGCCGGCCCCGCTCGCACCGTCCCCTGACCCGAACCGGTTAGAACCCGAACTCGTTTTCAGATCGCGCGTTCGGGCGCTGTTGACAATCTGCGTAAGACGTGATTTATATGTCCGCGGACGGAACCGCGGCAGCGCAGAGGAGGGGCTGGTCGATGGTGTCGTGCTTGTGCCCGTTGCGCCTGAGTGGAGCGCGAGGGTCGACATGGAGGTGAGGCTTTCCGGGTGCCACGAGCGGCGCATGGTCCGTTCGCTGCACGGCCGCTGGCCATACCGACGTGCCCACTGCAGGCACGACCACCACTGGCTCGCACGGGTCAAACCGCGTGAGATCTGGTGCGCGAGCGATCGCGGCCACTCGCTCTCCGGACTGCGCAGCTGCCACCGCCGCCCTTAGGGGGCGCGCGAGGGGAACCTGTCCCTGCGGACCCCTATCGGGTGAGCGGCGCCCATCCGCGGGTCTGCAGGGACGGGTCGCGCGCCGCGCCGCGGCCGCCGTCCGCCGGCTCTCCGCTGCCCGCTCCGAGCACGTGGGCCGCGATCGCGTCGATCAGCTCCGGCCACAGCGCCCGCGGAAGGTCGTGTCCCATCCCCTGACCCTCATCAGCCGCGCGCCGGGGATCGCGCGCGCGGTGGCTGCGCCGCCGGAGGGGCGGACGAGCGGGTCGGCGGTGCCGTGGATCACGAGCGTAGGAGCCTCGATGCGCCGCAGTTCGGGTGTGCGGTTGCCGCCGGCGATGATCGCGGCGAGCTGCCGGCCCGGTGCCGCCGGGTCGCGGTCGCGGTCGTAGCTCGCGCCGATCAGCTCACGGATCTCCTCGAGGTCGCGCAGCTCCCCCGGCGAGCCGATCGCCCGGAAGACGTTCGTCATGTGCTCGATGAACGCCTCGCGCTGCGGAGGCGCCGTGCGCAGGAACGTGGAGTAGACCCTCAGCGAGGGCTGGCCGCTGAGCATGCTGCCGGTGTTGGACATGATCGACACCAGCGAGCGCACCGCCGCCGGGTGTCGCGCGGCGAGCGTCTGGGCGATCATCCCGCCCATCGATGCGCCGATCACGTGCGCCGGGCCGAGCGAGAGGCCGTCCAGCAGCCCGGCGGCGTCCTCGGCCATGTCCGCCAGCGAATAGCGGGCCGCGTGGCGCGAGCGGGTGAGCAGCTGCGCGATCGTCGGTGGGGCTCCGCTCAGGTGGGTCGAGCGCCCGGCGTCGCGGTTGTCGAAGCGGATCACGTACAGCCCGTGCGCGGCCAGCTCTCCGCAGAAGTCCTCGTGCCAGGCGATCATCTGCGTGCCGAGGCCCATGATCAGCAGCGCCGGCGGGTCGGCGGGCTCGCCGAAGGTCTCGTAGCAGAGCGTGATGCCCCGGCCGACGTCGCAGAACTGCTCAGACATGATCGCGGGAGTCTAGCCGGGGCCGGCACTGCTCAGAGGCCGTGATCGGTTCAACGGCGGGTACGGCGCGCGCATCTGGGTAGGATCGAGACGATGGCTGCGAGCACCCAGCAGCAGCGCGGCGCCTCCGGAGGGGCGGGCTCCTCCGAGGATCAGGTCCGCCGCCTGTCGATCGACACGATCCGCGCGCTGGCGATGGACGGGGTTCAGAAGGCGAACGCCGGCCACCCCGGCACCGCGATGGCGCTGGCGCCGCTCGGCTACACGATCTTCGAGCGCTTCCTGCGCGCCAACCCGAACGACCCGGACTGGCATGACCGCGATCGCTTCGTGCTGAGCGCGGGCCACGCCTGCATGCTGCAGTACGCGCTGCTCCATCTCGTCGGCTACGACCTCTCGATCGAGGATCTCCAGCAGTTCCGCCAGTGGGGCTCGCGCACGCCGGGACACCCCGAGCGGGGGCACACGCCTGGCATCGAGGTCGCCACCGGCCCGCTCGGCCAGGGCGTCTCGAACGCCGTCGGCATGGCGATGGCCGAGCGCTTCCTGGCCGAGCGCTTCAACCGGCCCGGCGACGAGATCGTCGACCACCACACCTACGTGATCTGCTCCGACGGCGACATGATGGAGGGCGTCAGCCAGGAAGCCTCCTCGATCGCCGGGCAGTTCGCGCTCGGCAAGCTGATCGTCTGCTACGACGACAACCACATTACGATCGACGGCACGACCTCGATCTCCTTCGACGGCGAGAACCACGCCGCCCGGATGGCGGCGGACGGGTGGCACACGCAGCGCGTCGAGGACAGCGAGGACCTCGATGCGATCGAGGCGGCGCTGCAGGCGGCGCGTGAGGAAACCGAGCGGCCGTCGTTCATCGCGATCCGCTCGCACATCGCCTATCCGGCGCCGAAAGCGATCGACACCGCCAAGTCGCACGGATCCGCGCTCGGCGAGGAGGAAGTGCGCCGTACCAAGGAAGTGATGGGCTTCGACCCCGACAGGCACTTCTGGGTCGACGAGAGCGTGTACGCGCACATGTCGCTGGCGGAGAAGGGCGGAGCCGAGCAGGAGCGCTGGACCGAGCGCTTCCGCGCCTGGCGCGAGGCCCACCCCGAGATGGCGGCCGACTGGGACCTGGCGTGGTCGGGGCGGCTGCGCGACGGCTGGCGCGAGTCGCTGCCCACGTTCGACGCCGGCGAGAAGCTCGCCACGCGCGCCGCCGGGCAGAAGGTGATGGAGGGCTTCGGCGAGTACGCGCCGACGATGATCGGCGGCGCCGCCGACCTGGTCGAGTCGACGAAGACGATCTTCGAGGGCGCCGGAGAGTTCTCCAGGGTGCACGCCGGGCGCAACGTGCCGTTCGGGATCCGCGAGCACGGGATGGGCGCGATCGTCAACGGCGCCGCGGCGCACGGCGGCATCGTCAAGCCCTACGGCTCGACGTTCCTGGTCTTCTCCGACTACATGCGCGGGGCGATACGCCTGTCGGCGCTGATGGGGCTGCCGGTGCTGTGGGTCTACACCCACGACTCCGTCGGCCTCGGCGAGGACGGCCCGACGCACCAGCCGATCGAGCACTACACGGCGCTGCGCGCGATCCCGCACCTGTGGTTCATGCGACCCGCCGACGCAAACGAGACGTCCCTCGCCTGGCGCGTGGCGCTCGAACGCGAGGACGGGCCGGTCGCGCTTCGCGCTCTCGCGCCAGGGGATCGAGACGCTCGACCGCGACGAGGTCGCGCCGGCGGAGGGCGTGCTGCGCGGCGGCTACGTGCTGTGGGACGCGCCCGGCGGCGAGCCCGCAGCTGATCCTGATCTCGACCGGCGCCGAGGTCGGCGAAACGCTTCAAGGCCGCGAAGGCCCTGGCGGAGGAGGGTGTGCGCGCACGGGTCGTCTCGATGCCCTGCATGGAGCTGTTCGAAGCGCAGGGCGAGGACTACCGCGAGCAGGTCCTGCCCGCCGCGATCACCGCCCGTCTCGCGGTCGAGCCGGGCGCGCGGATGAGCTGGTGGCGCTGGGTCGGCACGCACGGCGACGTGCTCGGCCTCGACCGCTTCGGCGCCTCGGCACCGGGCACGACGGTGCTCGAGGAGCTCGGCTTCACGGCCGAGAACATCGCCGCCCGCGCGCGCGCCCTGCTGTAGACACGACTAACAAGGAGACGCGATGCCCTCCGATTCATCTCAGCCGCTGCAGAGCCTCTCGGCGCTCGGCCAGAGCGTCTGGGTCGACTTCCTCTCCCGCGAGTCGATCCGCGGCGGCCACCTGCAGGAGCTGATCGACGACTTCTCCGTCGTCGGAGCGACCTCCAACCCGACGATCTTCCAGAAGGCGATGGCCGAAGGGGACGCCTACGACGAGCAGCTCGGCGAGCTGGTCGAGCGCGACGCTGAGCGTCGAGGATTGCTTCTGGGAGCTGGCCGAGCAGGACATCCGCGAGGCCTGCGACCTCTTCCGGCCGGTGTGGGAGGGGCAGCGAGCATCGTGACGGCTACGTCTCGCTCGAGGTCGACCCACGGCTCGCCTACGACACGCTGCGAGACCTTCCGCGAGGCGATGCGCCTTCACGAGGAGGTCGACAAGGAGAACCTGATGGTGAAGATCCCCGGCACGAAGCCGGGTCTCGGCGGCGATCGAGGACGTGCTCGCCAAGGGCCGCTCGATCAACGTCACGCTGATCTTCTCGCTGCAGCGCTACGCCGAGGTCGCCGAGTCCTACCTGCGCGGCATCGAGCGCCTCGTCGCCGAGGGTGGCGATCCCTCGAAGGTCGCGTCCGTGGCGAGCTTCTTCGTCTCGCGGATCGACACCGAGGCCGACCGCCGCCTGGAGGAGGCCGGCGCGCCGAAGGAGCTGCAGGGCAAGCTCGCGATCGCGAACGCCAAGCTCGCCTACGACCACTACCAGCAGACCTTCTCGGGGCCGCGCTGGGAGTTCCTGGCGGGCAAGGGCGCCACGCCCCAGCGCGTGCTCTGGGCCTCCACCTCGACAAAGAACCCGGACTACCTCGACGTGCTCTACGTCGAAGAGCTGCTCGGCCCGGACACGGTCGACACGATGCCCGAGGAGACGATCAAGGCCTACCAGGACCACGGGCAGCCCGAGGCGCGCCTCGAGCGAGACCTCGACGGCGCGCGGCGGCTGTTCGAGCAGCTCGAGCAGGCGGGCGTCGACTACAAGGACGTGACCGACACGCTCGAGCGCGAGGGCGTGGAAAAATTCTCCGACTCCTTCGACGAGCTGCTCTCCGCCCTGGAGGAGAAGCACCGCTCGCTGGTGGCGGCGTAGCGCGCCGGGCCGAGAACTCCGCCCGGAGGAGAAGCACCGCTCGCTGGTGGCGGCGTACGCGCCGGGCGGAGAACTCCGCCCTGGAGGAGAAGCACCGCTCGCTCGTGGCGGCGCAGCGCGCCCGGCCCTCTGCCCTGGAAGAAGCACCCTTCGCTGGTGGCGGCGTACGCGCGGGGCGGAGAGCTCCGCCCCGGAGGAGAGCACCGCTCGCTCGTGGCGGCGTAGCGCGCCCGGCGGGTCGACCCTCGGCCTGCGAGGCGGATAGCGCCCCGGCGATCGAGGCGCGATCACGCGGATGCTCGCCGCTCGCGCCCCTGCGGCGACGCCTCGTGAGTCCCGCTAGGAGTACGGCTGCGGGACGAGCACGCGGATCGTCAGAGGCCCCGAGGGGAAGGCCTCCGCGCGCAGGGTGAAGACGCGGAAGGCTCTGCCTCGGTAGCTGTACGCGCCGCTGGCCGGCACCGATTCCAGCGCGAGCGATCCGGGCCTGCCGGGTCCGAGGCTGTTCTTGACGAGCTGCGGCTTCGACGACGCGGGCGCGCCCGGGGCTCTCATGTACATCAAGACGTCGAGACCCGCGAGCCGGTGTGTGAGGCGCAGGTAGCCTTCGTCGTCCTGGATCGAGACCACGATGCTGCCGATCTTGCGACCGTGCAGGCGCAGGTTCGCCCGCACCGGGGCGAGCACGCAGGGGCCGCCGACGTCTGCCAGGAGTGAGCCGCCCGCGGCGACCCGCAGCCGCACGAGGTGGTGGTGCAGCAGCGCTTCGACGGCTGCGCGCGTGCTCACGGGGTCGCGGCGCGCAACCGCTTCGAGCAGCGCGCCGTCGTGCTGGACGCGGTGTACCTGCACGAGCGTGCGCGGCCCGGCCTCGCCTTCGTAGATCAGTTCGGCGACGCGCCGTAGCGTTGCCGCCTGCGTGTCCGCTTCGCTGTCCCTGCACAGCGATTCGACCGCGCTCACCGGCTTGAGCAGGTAGATGCGCAGGTCGCCCGACGGGTAGGCGCTGCCGAGGAACGAGGTGTACTCGTAGGCGATGCCGCCGTGGCTGAGCGAGCCCTGCGGAGGCAGCTTCCCCTCGGGCAGCGGCAGCGTCCCGCCGGCCGAGCGGCTGCCCGCACGCAGTGACACGAGACCTTCTGCGACACCGGAGGCCTCGGAGGAGAAGCCGCTGTCGGACCACACGCTCGTCAGGTAGGTCGCGATCTTGCGGCCGGCCGCGCCGGCGATCGTGCCGCGGAGGGGAGCCAGCGCTCCTGCGCCGAGCGAGACGAGCCTCCGGCCCGCGACGGTCACCTCGAGGTTCGTCATGTGCCCGGTGTGCAGCAGCGCCGTGGCGGCCCTCCGCGCGGCGGCCGCGTCGTGGGCCTCGATCGCTTCGCGCAGCGGCACGTTGCGCTCGATCAAATGCGCCGCGCTGAGCGTCCGTTCGCTCGACACGCCCTCCTCGTAGACGCGCTGCAGCACGTCGCCGAGCGTGCCCATCACCGTTCGCGCGCAGAGCGTGGACGGACCCGCGCCCGCCCGAGCCTCCTCGCCGCGAGCGAGCTCCGAGCCGCAGCCAGCGAGCGACGCCAGCGCGCCGGCGAGGCAGAGCAGCAAGACGATGCGGTTGGCTGCGCTACGCAGCCGCGGGCGGGTTCGCATGGAGGTGAATCCTAGGGCGGGGCGGCGCCCGGCTGCGAAGGCAGGGCAGGGCAGGGCCGAGACGCTCGCCGCGGCGCCTCGCGTGTGGGCGGGCGTCGCCGGCTCGCAGCAGTGCGGTAACGTCGCCGGCGTGCCGCTGGCTCTGATCACGGGGGCGTCGACGGGCATCGGCCGCGCGACCGCGCTGAGGCTCGCCGCCGACGGCTGGCACGTGCTCGCAGGGGTGCGCTCAGAGCAGGCGGGCCAGGAGCTGGCCGCCGGCCGGCGGGCGGATCGTCTCCGGTGTCACTCGATGTCACCGACGACGCGCAGGTGCGCGCCGCCGCGGCAACGGTCGCCGAGGCCGCGGGGGCCTCGGTCGCCGGTGGTCTCGACGCGCTGCTCAACAACGCCGGGATCGGGATCGGCGGGCCGCTGGAGGTGATCACCGACGAGCAGTGGCGCCGCCAGTTCGACGTCAACTTCTTCGGCCAGGTCGCCGTCACCCGCGCGATGCTTCCCGCACTGCGCCGTGCGCGGGGACGCGTCGTCCTCGTCTCCTCGATCGGCGGCCGCGTGGCGCTCGCCTACAACGGCCCGTACGCCGCCTCCAAGCACGCGATCGAGGCGATCGGCGACGCGCTGCGCGTCGAGCTGCACGGCTTCGGCATCCAGGTCTGCCTGATCGAGCCCGGTTCGATCGCGACGCCGATCTGGGACAAGAGCCGCGGCGAGGCCGAGCGCGCTCGCGATCCCGCCCGAGCTCGAGCGCGCACTACCGCGGCGTCGTCGAGAAGATCGACCGTGTGCTCGCCGACACCGCCAGCCGCGGCATCCCGCCGGAGGCGGTCGCGGAGGCGATCGAGAAGGCGCTCGGCGCCCCGCGGATGCCGGCGCGCGTGCTGGTCGGGCGCGACGCGAAGGTGATGCTGCTCCTCCGCAGCCTGCTCCCGGACCGCCTGTTCGACCGCATCGTCCGCAGCCGCATCGGCGTCTAGCCGCCGCTCCCTCGCGCCTATGCCGGCGGCGGGTAGACCGCGAGCCAGGCGAACAGGCTGGTGGTCGCGGCCTGCGTCTGCAGCATTCCCGGTTCGGCGTCGGCGGCCGGCAGCGCTTCGCCGTTCCACGAGAGCAGGTAGAGCCCCTGGGGGTTCGCGGCGCGGGTCTGCGCGTCGCGGGCGTTGTCGGCGGCCATGCGGTAGAGCGTGGAGTCGCCTTCGAGCGCGTAGACGGCGAGCATCCACTGCAGGTAGATGGCGTCGTACTGCGGCGAGAAGTCGAGCAGGTAGCCGAAGCGGCGAGCGCGCGCGCCTTCAGCCGCCGGGCCGTTTCGCATTCCGCCTGATCGCCGGTCAGGCGGCACAGCGTGGCCTGGGCGTAGATCAGCGGCCCCTCGATGTAGTCGACGGGCGTGGAGTTGACCGAGCTGTCGGCGTACAGCCCGTCGGCGGCGCTGAAGCCCGCGCCGTTGCCGTAGGCGAGGAAGCGGCGCGCCTGCGCGAGCGCGAAGCTCGAGTGCGTGTCCTCGTAGAGGAGCGTCGCGAGCAGCGTGTCGGACGCGAGCGCGGGACCCGACTTGTACGGGTGCTCGGTGTTCCACCAGATGCCGCCGCCGGAGGGGTCCCAGCCGGCGCGGGCGATGTAGCTCAGCGCACGCTGTGCGTCTCGCGAGCCAGCGCCGGTTGCCGGTTGCGCGGTAGGCGTTCGACGAAGGCGAGATCCCCACCAGCCGTTGTCGTCGAACCACGTCTCGGTCCCAGCCGTGCGGTCGCCCGGGTAGGGCGAGTAGCCCGGCACGGGTCGCAGGCCGCGGTTCAGGTAGCGCTCCGCGCCTGCGGCGAAGCGCGTCACCGCGCCGCGGTGGGCGGGCGTCGGCGCGGCGATCGCGATCGCGTCGACGCGACTCGAACAGCGGCACGATGTCCCAGATCGTCGCCAGCGGGTAGCGCGCGTGGTCGCCGAGGCGCGAGTCGTACCAGCCGAGCCGGCTGTCGCGCCAGTCGCTCTCGGCGCGGGCCACGCCCGCTTCGGCGAGCGCGAGGTACCGCGCTGGGCGGCGCTCAGGGCGGGCGTCGCGGCGCCGGCCGGCTGCGGCGCCGCGAGCGCGAGGGCCGCTGCGAGCACGAGCGCGAGCGAAAGGGCAGCGGAGGGCCCCGCCGCCGGCGCGGCGGCGGCGGTGCGTGAGGATCGCTGGGCGCATGGCTCGTCATCTCCGGCTAGAACCCGACTGGGGGGCGTCCGTCGCGGTCGCGGCTACCGTTATCGGACGGATGTCCGCAGTCCGACGCACGACGCAGGCCGATGCCCACCCGCACCTGCCGGCGCAGCCCTCCGAACGCCGGGCCTGGCTGATCGCCGGCCTGCTCGCGGCGGCGGGCGTCGCCGTGCTGATCGCCGTGCTGACCGGCGCCGTCGGGCGCACCGCCACCACGGCGCCGCCGGCCGTGCTCGTCCGCGCCGCCACGCCGCTGCCGGGAAGCTCCGCCTCCGGCGCGCTCGGGCCGTTGCGATCCGGCGCGGCGGGCGGGTCGATCGTCGCGCGCCCCACCGCCGCCGAGCAGCAGCTCGAGCGGCGCCGGCTCGAAGGCGCGCCCGTCGTGCACATCTCGCGGCGCTGGATGGAAGGCTTCTATCCGATCTACGCCACCGCGCAGGCGACGTTCGGGGTCAACTGGCTGCTGATCGCCTCGATCCACATGCAGGAGTCGGCGTTCTCGACGGCGCCCGGCACCTACGACGGCCTCAACTTCGCGCACTGCTGCGGCGGCCCGATGCAGTTCAACGTCACCAACGGCACGGACGCACGACCTGGGATCTCGTCAGCGACTCCTACGTCTACGGGCGTCGTCCCGCCTCCTACGACCACATGACGGCGCGCCACCCGTCGATCTACGACGACTTCGACGCGATCATGGCGGCGGCGCACCTGCTCTCCGCCGACGGCGCCGGCGACGCCCTGACGGCACGGCATGGGCCGCCGCCTACGACTACTACGGGCACGACGCGACCGGCGTGCTCTACGCCGATCAGGTGCTGGCGCGCGCGATCGGCTGGTCGCAGCGCGGCTTCTGCATCAACTGCGGCGTGCAGCAACGCCTCGTCGACGCCGTCGCAGGCCGCCTACGGGGCGCCGGTGCTGTCGCAGCTGGAAGCGGAAGCGGCCGCCGCCGCCTCCGCGCGCCGCCGCCGGGCCGGACGCCACCGCTCGTAGTCGGGCCCGCCGCCGGGTCCAGCAACCCGGCGACGGGTCCTCGACTGGTCCGCGGGCGTCCAGCCGCCGCGCAGCCAAGTCCTATGCCTGGGCGAGCAGCTCCCCCGCCACGCGGTCGCTCGCGCCGCGCGGTCCCGCCGAGCAGTCGCCGCGAGAGCTGTGCGCGGCGGAAGTACAGCGGGGCGTCGTGCTCCCATGTCGCGCCGATGCCGCCGTGCACGGAGATCATCGTTCGCGCGGCGCCGTCGAGGGCGCGGCCCGCGACCGAGCGCATGGCACTCGCCGCGAGCGGGAACTCGCCGGGCGCGCCGTTGCGGGCCCAGCCCGCGTAGTAGAGCAGCGAGCGGCCGTTCTCGAGATTGCGCAGCACCTCGGTCAGCGAGTGCTTGACGGCCTGGTAGGAGCCGATCGCCCGCCCGAACGTGAAGCGGTCCTTGGCGTAGGCGACCGAGATGTCCAGCGCCGTCTCGACGCTCCCGAGCGACTCCGCCGCGATCAGCGACTGGGCCAGGTACCAGGCCCCCGACAGCGTCTCCTCGGGCGCGTCGAGCACGGTCGCCGCGGCCCCGTCGAGCGTCACGTGGCCGAGCGAGCGGGTCGCGTCGTAGCGCTCGACCGCCTCGATCGCGACGCCCTGGGCGGAGGCCTCGATCGCGACGCCGACGGGCTTGCCGCCGTCGATCGCCACCCCGACCAGCACCTCGGCGCCTGGCGCGTCGGGCACGAAGTGCAGCCTGCCGGTGACCTGGCCGCCGCTGAGCTGGGGCGCCGGGCCCCGCTCGATCCCCGAGTGCGGGATCGACCGTCCAGGCATCCTGCACGTCGCCGGGCGGGCTGACCGGCAGGTAGGCGGCCCGCTTGGCGCCGGTCGCCAGCTCTTCGATCATCGGCGCCTGCGAAGCCCCCTCGAGGATCGCGGTCGCCGGCAGGTGCCCGAGCAGCGGGATGCCCGCGATCACGCGCCCGCACTCGCCGAGCACGAGCATCGCGTCGAAAACGTCGAGCCCGGCGCCGCCGCGCTCCTCGCCGATCAGCAGGCCGGGCCAGCCGGCCTCGCAGGCCATCGGCCAGAGGTCCGGCAGCGCCTGCTCGTCGCCGTCGAGGGCAGCGCGGGCGGCCTCCAGCGTCTTGAAGCGCGAGAGCGCGCCGCGGGCGGCCTCGCGCAGGAACACCTGCTCGTCGGACAGTGCCAGGTTCATGCCGCCGCCCCTTCCTTGCTGCGCAGCTCCGAGAACGGGATCCCCTTGTCCAGGCGCGGCTCGGGCGGCAGGCCCGAGAACGCGCTCGCCGATCGTGTTGCGCAGGATCTCCTCGGTCCCACCCGCGGACTTCAGGCCGGGCAGGAAGGAGATCATGTACGCCCACTCGCTGTCCTCCTGCAGCGCATCGGGGCCGAGCACGTCGGCGATCAGCTCGCCGGCTTTGATCGCGCCGTTGACCAGCGTGACCTTGGCGAGACCGGCCTCGGGCCCGGGCACCTGCCCTTTCTGCAGGGCGGTGAGCGTGCGGTAGCCGGTGAAGCGGATCGCGAGCAGTTCGGCCGCGATCTCGCCCAGCTGGTGGCGCACCTCGCGGGTCGCGGCGCGCGTGCTCGTCCGCCGCCAGCGCCGAGGCGAAGCGCGTCGAGTTGTAGCCCATGCCCTCGCTGCCGAGCCCGATCGTCACGCGCTCGAACATCAGCGTGGTCAGCGCCGTGCCCCAGCCGTTGCCGACGCCGCCGACGACGGCGCCCTCGTCGAGCGCGAGGTCGTCGAAGAAGACCTCGTTGAACTCGGCCTCGCCGGAGATCTGGCGCAGCCCCCGCACGGTCACGCCCTCGGCGTCCATCGGCACGATGAACATCGTCAGGCCCTTTGTGCTTCGGCACGTCCGGGTCGGTCCTGGCGAGCAGCAGCCCGTAGGAGGCGAACTGCGCGTTGGTCGTCCAGACCTTCTGGCCCGACAGGCGCCAGCTGCCGTCCTCCTGCTGGCGGGCGCGCGTCTGCACCGCCGCCAGGTCGGAGCCCGCGGCGGGCTCGGAGAACAGCTGGCACCAGACCTCGTCGCCGTGCAGCAGCGGCGCCAGGTAGCGGCTCTTCTGCTCGTCGGCGCCGTGGGCGATGATCGTCGGCCCGAGCATCCCGACGCCGATCGCGTCGAGGATCCCGGGCACTTTCGCGCGAGCGATCTCCTGGTTGACGATCACCTGCTCGATCGGGCCGAGGCCCTGGCCGCCGTACTCCTTGGGCCAGGTCACACCGGCGAGCCCGCCCTCGGCGAGCTTGCCCTGCCAGGCGCGACGGGCGGCGATCAGCTCGTCCTCGTCCTGGATCGCGTCCGGTCCGCTGATGACGGGAGCTTCGTGCCCGTGCTCGTCGAGCCAGCTGCGCACCTGCGTGCGGTATGCGCCCTGCTCGGGCGTGTCGTCGAGATCCACGGTTCCTCCTTTGGCTGACCAGCCAGTCGATCCTCGCACGGGCACGTTACTCCACGAGCCGCGCCCGTCGTACCCGCGCCCGCTCGGGTCCCGGTCGGCCTCTACGCGCCGGGCGGCATCGGCGGCTCGGCGACGCGCGGCAGGTGGTAGACGTCCTCGAAGCCGCGGTCGAGCAGCTGTTTGGCTTGTGTGCCCGGCGCGCCGGAGTTGAGCACGATCGCGCCCAGCTCGACGCCGTCGCGCTCGGCCGTGGCGACCAGGCAGCGCCCGGCTTCTTCGGTGTATCCGGTCTTCATCCCGGTCGCGCCCGGGTAGCCGTAGATCAACAGCGGGTTGTTGTTGTAGAGGTAGAGCTTGCCGCCCTTGATCGGGAACGGCAGCACCGCGGTGTAGGTGTGGACGATGCTGGCGATGCGGGGCTGCTCCATGTCGGTGTGGGCGAGCACCGCGAGGTCGGCTGCGCACGAGAAGTTGCCCTGGTTGAAGTACCCGGAGGGCGAGGAGTAACGGGTGCAGCCCATGCCAAGGCGGGCGGCTTCGGCGTTCATGCGCTTCACGAACGCGCTCACGGAGCCGGCGACGTGCTGCGCGAGCGCGACCGCGGCGTCGTTGCCCGACGGGAGCAGCAGCCCGTAGAGCATCGTCTCCAGTCGCACGTGCTTGTGCAGCGGCAGCACCCCGACCTTCGATCCCGCCGTCTCGACGGCCGCCTTCGTCACCAGGACCTTCGCGTCAGCGGGCGCGGCCTTCACGGTCAGCAGCGCGGTCATCATCTTCGTCAGCGAGGCGATCCGCACGCGCGCATCCGGATCGTGCTGCCAGAGCACCTGGCCGGTCTTCAGGTTGAACAGCAGGCCCTCGCGAGGCGGGTGTCGGAACGCGAGCCGGATCGGGTCGCTCGACGGGGAGCCGAGCCCACTCAGCTTCAGTGCCGGAGCGGCGAGGGGCAGGCCGGCCGCCGAGAGCCGTGGCGAGGGCGGTGTGAGCCGGGGGGCGTGCACGGACGCGTGCAGTGCCCGGTGGCGGCCGCCGGAGGTGCCGCGCGCGAGCAGCAGCCCAGCCGCCGCAAGAGCCGCGACGAACACCACGCCGAAGACGATCATCCGCCGCCTGCGCCGGCGTTCGGCGGCCCGGGTGCGCCGCAGCCGGCTCTGGCTGGGGGTCATGAACGGGGAGGTGCTCACCGCGATGGAGGATTGCGCAGCGCGCCGACGATGCCGATTGCCAGCAGCACGAGGATCAAGGCCGAGATCAGTGTCGCCGCCGTCACCCCCTGTTCGAACGCCGCCGCGACCGTCAGGAACGCGAAGAAGGCGATGAACGCCAGCGCGGCCGCCAGCACCGCCTGGCGCCTCACGCCGCGGGCCTTCTCGCTGCGCTCACGAGAACGCCGCCCCGCCCCGGCCGGCGCTCGCGCCGGGCAGGGGGTTGCGCCGTACGAGCAACCGGATCGCGAGCAGCCCGAACAGGAACCCCCCGACATGCGCGAGGTACGCGACGACTTCGGAGCTGCCGACCGCGCTGGCGAGGCCCGAGAGCTCGAGCCACAGCTGCGTGAGGAACCACAGCCCGAGCACCACGAGCGCGGGCAGCTCGACGATCGTGAAGAAGAAGACGATGAAAACGAGCGTCAGGAACCGGGCGCGCGGGAACATCAGGATGTAGCCGCCGAGGACGGCCGCGATCGCGCCGGAGGCGCCCAGCGCGGGGGCCGTCGAGCTCGGGTCGACCGCGACGAGGGCGCCGAGCGCGACCAGCCCGCCGAGGAGGTAGAAGGCGAGGAACCGCGGGCGGCTCATCGCGTCCTCGACGGTGGGACCGAAGATCGCCAGGAACAGCATGTTGGCGAAGATGTGCAGGAAGCTCGCGTGCAGGAACATCGAGCTCAGCACGGTGAACGCCGTCGCCGGCTGCGGCGCGGGCGCGCCGCTCAGCCCGGGACGGCCCTGGCAGGCGAGATGCCCGGCGGGCCCGTCCGAGTTGAGCTGCGTGACGAGCTCGCAGTGCCTGCCCGGATGGGTCAGCTCGTAGGGGATCGCGCCGTAGCGCACCGCGGTCCGCTCCGAGGGGCCGCCGAAGAAGCTCCCGCCATGGCGGATCTCGAGCAGGTAGACGGCGATGTTGGCGAGGACCAGCGCGATCGTGACGAGCGGCACCCGCGAAAGCGGGATGTTGTCTTTGACCGGGAGGATCGGGCGAGCTTATCCAGGGCTCGCGCAGCGCCGTTGCACTTCGTCGAGGCGCCTGGCGGGTAGCTGCTGGCGGATGCACGCGCACACGATCGCCGCGATGCTCCTCGCGCTCGCCTCGGCGGTGCTCGCGAACCTGGCCTACGCACGCGAGCACGACGCGGCCGCGCGGCTGCCCGCGCTGACGCTGCGCGACCCTCTCGGCTCGCTGCGGCTGCTGCTCGAGGACCGTGCCTGGATGGCGGGGTTCTCCCTCGAGGCCGGCGGCTTCGCGTTCTACGCGGGCGCGCTCGCGCTCGGCTCGCTGGCGCTCGTGCAGAGCGTCGCCGCCGGCGGCATCGGCGTACTCGCGTGGGCGTCCGCACGGGCGGCGGGCCGGCCACTCGCGCGGCGTGAGACGACCGGCGTGGCGATCTCCTTCCTCGGCCTGCTGCTGCTCGGTGTCTCGCTGCTCCGCGCCAGCGGCGAGGGCGCGGGCGGCGAGAGCGCGGCGATCGCCGTGTGGCTCGGGGTGACCGCCGTGCTCGCGGTGTCGCTGGTGCTGGCCGGCGGGCGGCTGCGGCTCGCGCCCGCCACCACGCACGGGCTCGCCGGCGGCCTGATGTTCTCGATCGGCGACATCTCGACGAAGGTCGCAACCGGCGGCGGGATCCGCCTCGTGTTCCTCGTGACGGTGGTCGGCGGGTACCTGGCCGGTACGGCGCTGCTGCAGCGCGGCTATCAGGCGGCGGGCGGCGAGGTCGTGCGCGTAGCGGGGCTGGCGACGCTCTGCACGAACGCCCTGCCGATCGCCGCCGGGGCGCTGCTGCTCGGAGAGCCGGTGCCGCACGGCCTGCTCGGCGCCGCGCGCGCCGTCGCCTTCGGCGCCGTCGTCTGCGGAGCCTTCCTGCTCTCGCGCGAGGGCCGCGCCGGGCAGGACGCGGTCGAGGGCGAGCCGGACGCGGTGCGCGCCGGCTAGAGCGCGGCGGCGAGCGGGCCCTCCCCGGGCTGCGTGGCGGAGGGCTGGAGCGCGGCGGCGAGCGGGCCCTCGCCGGGCGGGGTGGCGGAGGGCTGGAGCGCGGCGGCGAGCGGGCCCTCGCCGGGCGGGGCGGCGGAGGGCTGGAGCGTGGCAGCGAGCGGGCCCTCGCCGGGCTGGGACTGGGGGACGTGCTGGTCGGCGTGGTAGGAGGAGCGGACCAGCGGGCCCGCCGCGACGTGATCGAAGCCGAGCTCGTAGGCGGCCTGCGCGAGCGCCTCGAACTCGTCCGGATGCCAGTAGCGGACGACCGGCAGGTGGCGCTCGGAGGGGCGCAGGTACTGCCCCACGGTCAGCACCTTCACGCCGTTCTCGCGCAGCGCCGCGAAGGTCTCGACCATCTCCTCGTGGGTCTCGCCGAGCCCCACCATCAGGCCCGACTTGGTGACGACCTCGCCCTCGCCCAGCTCCCCGGCGAGCCGCAGCACGCGGCAGGAGCGCGTGAACTCCGAGCCACGACGCGCGATCGGATACAGGCGCGGCACGACCTCGACGTTGTGGTTGAAGACGTCGGGGCGCTCGGCGAGAACCTTCGCCAGCGGCATCTCCTGGCCCTGGAAGTCGGGTGTCAGCACCTCGACCTTGCAGCCGGGCGCCTGGCGGCGCACCTGGCGGATCACGCCGACGAAGGCCGAGGCGCCCTTGTCCGGCAGGTCGTCGCGGTCGACCGAGGTGATGACCGCGTGGCGCAGGCCCATGCGCGCGATCGAGCGCGCCACGCGGGCCGGCTCGAGCGGGTCGTTCCAGGTGGGCTTGCCGGTCTTGACGTTGCAGAACCCGCAACGACGGGTGCAGGTGTCGCCGAGGATCATGAAGGTCGCGGTGCCGCGCTCCCAGCACTCGCCGACGTTCGGGCACGCCGCCTCCTGGCAGACCGTGTGCAGGTTCTCCGCGCGGATCAGGTCGGTCAGCTCGCGGTAGCGCTCGCCGCCGGGCGGCGGCACCTTGAACCACGGCGGCTTGCGCTCGCGGATCGGCCGCACGTCGGGCCCGAGCACCTTCAGCACATCCATGCCGCCTGGATTGGCGCGCGAGCGCGTCGCGCTCATGCCGCCACCTCGTGAGGAGTTTTTTCAAGTGGCTCCGGCCCTGCCGGGCCTGCGCCGGGGGTTGGCGCAGTGGCGAGGCCGAGCCGCGCCGGGGTGACGATGCGCTGGCGCGCGCCGCGCTCCTCACAGAACGCGTGGGCGATGCGCTTGCGGAAGCAGCGCAGCCCCTCGCCGCGCACCGGCGGTCTCGGCGGCGAGCGAGCTCATAACGACGTCCGGCAGTCCGCAGGCCACGACCCACGAGAACGGCTCGAGGTCGTTCTCGACGTTGACGGCGAAGCCGTGCGTGGAGACGCCGCGGGAGACGTGCACTCCGATCGAGGCGATCTTGCGCTCCTGGACCCACACGCCGGTGTAGTCCGGCCCGTCCTCGACGCGCCCGCGCGCCTCGACGCCGAGCTCGCCGAGCGCGGCGACGATCGCCCGCTCGATCGACCTGAGGTGCTCGATCACGTCCTGCACGGCCAGGATCGGATAGCCGACGAGCTGCCCCGGGCCGTGGTAGGTGATGCGCCCGCCGCGGTCGGTGGGGTGGACCTCGATGCCTTTCGCCGCGTAGAAGGACTCGGGGAACGGGAGCTCCTCGGCCGCGGTGCGGCGGCCGACGGTGTAGGTCGGCGGGTGCTCGAGCAGCAGCAGCGTGTCGGGGATCTCGCCGCCCTGGCGGCGGGCGCGGACCGTCTCCTGCAGCGCGAGCCCCTCGGAGTAGGGCACCAGGCCGAGCTGGCACACCCAGATCTCAGAGCTCCGATCGCGCTTGCTCATGCCTGCACCCAGCCTATCGACAGCCGTGCGACGGTCCCACGGGGCGGTGCGCGACGTGCACGCCCCGCTCGGCGCGGGGGCGACCTGACGACGGACGCGCGCCTCGCAGCGCTAGAGCGTCAGCGCGGCCGGCGCCGCGAGCAGCTCGCGCACCCGCGCGAGAAACTGCGCGGCTTCCGCCCCGAACAGGATCCGGTGGTCGCAGACGAGCGTCAGCGTGAGCATTCGCACGGCCTTGACGCCCCCGTCAGCGCCCACGGCGGCGCGCCCTTCGAGGGCCCCGACGGAGAGGATCGCGGCCTGTGGCGGGTTGATGATCGGCGAGAAGCTGCGGATCCCGAACATGCCGAGGTTCGAGACCGTGAAGGTGCCGCCGCCCAGCTCCGGCGGCGTGATCGTGCCCGCCCGCACGCGCTCGGCCAGCGCGCGCGTCTCGCGCGAGATCTCGCCGAGCGCCTTCGTGTCGGCGTCGAACACGGTCGGCACGACCAGCGCCCCCTCGGCGGCGACGGCGACCCCGACGTTGACCCGCGAGTGCAGCAGCAGCTTTCCGTCGCGGTAGCTGCTGTTCGCCTTCGGGTGCTCGCGCAGCGCCAGCGCGCAGGCCTTGACGACCATGTCGTTGTAGGTCGGCGCGGACCCGGCGCCACCGGCCGCGAGCTGCTTGAGCTCGGCCCGCAGCGCGACGCAATCCTCCATGTCGACGTCGAGCGCGATCGTGAAGTCCGGGATCGTCGCTCTGGACTCGGCCATCCGCCGCGCCACCGATTGCTGCAGCCGGTTGAGCTCGACCTCGGTCGTCTCACCCTTCGCGGTGGCCACCGCGTCGGTACCGGCAGTCGCCGGCGCGGACGCTTGGGCCGAGGTCGCTGCGGGCGCTGTGGCCGCAGGTGGGGCGGCTGCGGGGGCTGCCGTCGGGCCCGCCGCCTCGCCGCCGCCGAGGTCGGCCTTGACGATGCGCCCGCCCGGCCCGGTTCCGGCGATCGTGCCGAGGTCGATGCCGCGCAGCCGCGCGATCCGCCGCGCGAGCGGCGAGGCCTTCAGGCGGCTGCCGTCCTGCTCTGTCGGCTGGGCGCTCGCCGGCGGCGCGGGCGCAGGCCGGCCCGCCGCCCCGTTGGGTTCCCCCGTGGCGCCGCCGGTCGCGGCCGCCGCGGGAGCGGACCCGCCCCCCGCGGGAGCGGACGCGCGCGGCGCAGCTCCCGCGCCGCCGGCGGTCTCCGCGGCTGGCGGCCCGGCGCCTGCGGCGCCCGCCGCCGCGGAAGTGGACTCGCCCGGCGCAGCTCCCGCGTCGCCGGCGGTCTCCGCGGCCGAGGGCCCGGCGCCTGCGGCGCCCGCGCTCGCGCCGGCATCCGCGGAGACGCGCGCGATCGGCTGACCGACGGCAAGCGTCTCGCCCTCCGCGGCGAGCAGCGTCAGGGTTCCCGCGACGTCGGACTCGTAGACCATCGTCGCCTTGTCGGTCTCGATCTCGACCAGCTCCTCGCCGCGCTCGACGGTCTCGCCGTCGGACTTCAGCCAGCGCAGGATCGTGCCCTCCTCCATCGTGTCGGAGAGCCGCGGCATCACGATCTCGCCCGCCGTTCGGTGCGCCTGCGCGCTCATCGCGCCAGCTCCTGGGCGGAGAGCTTGCGGCCGAGCGTGGCGAGCGCGCCCGCCACGACCTGCGCCTCGTGCGGGTAGGCGATGTCCTCCAGCGGCTTGGAGTAGGGCATCGGCAGGTCGGCTCCGGTGACGCGCTGCACGGGCGCGTCGAGGTCGTCGAAGGCCTGTTCGCCGATCAGCGCGGCGAGGTTCGCGCCGACGCCGCCGTGCGGCCAGCCCTCCTCGACGATCACGCAGCGGTTCGTGCGGCGCACCGAGGCGAGGATCGTGTCGAGGTCCAGCGGCCGCAGCGTGCGCGGATCGATCACCTCGGCCTCGACGCCGTGATCGGCGGCGAGCATCTGTGCCGCCCGCTCGGCTGTCTGCGCCATCCTCGAGATGCCGACGATCGTCACGTCGGAGCCCTCGCGCGCGATCCGTGCGACGCCGAAGCGCACGAGCTCGTCCTCGCCGTCGGGGACCTCCCCGCGGACGCCGTAGAGGGACTCGTGCTCGATGAAGATCACCGGGTTCTCGTCGCGGATCGCGGTCTTCAGCATGCCCTTGGCGTCGGCCGGCGTCGAGGGTACGGCGACGAGCAGCCCCGGAACCTGGAGGAACATCGCCTCCAGGCAGTGAGAGTGGGTCGGGCCGAGCTGGTGGCCCGCGCCCTGCGGCATCCGCACCACCAGCGGCACACGCGCCTGGCCGCCGAACATGTAGTGGATGTGCGCGGCGTGGTTGACGATCTGGTCGAAGGCGAGCAGCGCGAAGTTGATCGTCATCAGCTCGACGACCGGGCGCAGCCCCGTCATCGCCGCGCCGACGCCGACGCCGACGATCGTGTTCTCGGAGATCGGCGTGTCGCGCACGCGCCGCTCGCCGAACTCCTCGAGCAGCCCGTCGGTGACCTTGAAGGCGCCTCCGAACACGCCGATGTCCTCGCCCATCAGGACCACGCGCTCGTCGCGACGCAGCTCCTCGCGCAACGCGGAGCCGAGCGCCTCGCGGTAGCGCATCTCGCGCCATCAGCCTTCGCTCCCCCCGCTCGGCATCTTCGTCCTCGCCGGCGGCGAGCGCGCTCGTCAGCTGCTGCGGGATCTCGTCGTTGGTCGCGCCCTCGCCGCCACCGCTGCCGGCCGCGCGCTCGTCGGTGGTCTCGACCGAGTACCAGCCGTGCGAGGTGTCGCCGAGCACGTAGATGTCCTTGTAGAGCGACTCCGGCGGGGGAAACGGGGAGGCGTCGGCGAACTCCACCGCGGCGTCGACGCGGGCCGACGGCCGCCGCGTCGATCTCGGCGGGCTCGCTCGCGTCGAGCAGGCCGGCGCGCGACGAGCTGCGCGCCGAACGCGGGGAGCGGGTCGCGCTCGCGCCAGGCCGCCACCTCGTCCTTGCTGCGGTAGCTCTCGGGGTCGGCCATCGAGTGGCCGCGGAAGCGGTACGTGAGCGCCTCGATCAGCACCGGCCGGCGCTCGGCGCGGACCTGCTCGACCGCGTCGCAGACCACGCGGTGGGTGTCCAGCACGTCCATGCCGTCGCAGCGCATGCCCGGCACGCCCGAGCCCCTCGCCCTTGCGGCGCAGGTCGGTGACCGCCGAGTGGCGGCTCAGCGAGGTGCCCATGCCGAACTGGTTGTTGGTGACCATGAACACCACCGGCAGCCGCCACAGCGCCGCGAGGTTCAGCGTCTCGCCGAAGGTGCCCTGGTTGGAGGCGCCGTCGCCGAACGTGCAGAGCGTCACCTCGTCGCGCCCGAGCGTAGTCGCTCGCGAGCGCGATGCCCGCCGCGATCGGCAGGTTGCCGCCGACGATCCCGTAGCCGCCCATGAAGCGCCGCGCGGCGTCGAACATGTGCATCGAGCCGCCGCGGCCCCGGCAGCAGCCGTCGACGCGGCCGAACAGCTCCGCCATCACCGCCTCCGGCGGCGTGCCGCGGGCGAGCGCGTGGCCGTGGGAGCGGTAGGTGGAGATCAGGTAGTCGCTCGTCGCGCAGCGCCCGCGCGCTGCCGACGATCGTCGCCTCCTCGCCGATCGACAGGTGCAGGAAGCCGCCGATCTTGGCGCGCGCGTACATCTCGCCCGCACGCTCCTCGAAGCGGCGGATCAGCGTCATCGTCTCCAGCCACTCGCGCGCCTGCTCCGCAGGCGGGAGGGAGACGCGGGGGGAGTCGGACATCAGGACTCCACCGTACCCCAGCGTGCGTGGAACTCCTCCGCGTCCATGCTGTTGAGGTCGGCGCGCACCGCGCGCGCCAGCCGCGAGGCGGCGTGTGGGGTGCGGTCCCAGAACAGCACGGCTTCGCCGCTCTCGATCTCGACGACCTCGATGTGATCGACCCGGGAGGGGTCCGCGAGCAGCGCCGGCGCGCGCCCGCCGCGGGTCACGATCAGCGCGGTAGGCGTCCTTGGCCCTCATCCGGCCGCTCCGTCGTCGCATCAGCGCCGTGCCAGCGCCGGCGAGTGCGGCCGCCGCCAGCTCGCGCTCGCCGTGGAACACGCGTCCACGCGCCAGCACGGCCGGCACGTCGCGGACGCCGGCCGCGCGGGCCTCGGCGGTCGCCTGCCCGAGCTGCTCGGCGGTCGAGCGCAGCGCGGCGCCCTTCAGCACGGCGGCGGGATGCATCTCACAGGCCGCGGCGGCGATCACGACCGAGTCCTCGTCGTCGAGCGCGCGGCCGCCCGCGAAGGCCTGGCGGAACGCGGCCTGGGCGAAGGGCACGGCGCGGCCGATCGAGCGGGCGTAGGTCGCCACGCGCATCGCCAGCTCGCTGTCGAACGGAAACGGCTGCGGCCAGCGCAGCGGCTGCAGGCCGAGCTCTGCCGCACGGCGCGTGACGTCCTCGACCATCGCTTCGCGCTCGCTCTCGCAGCGGAACGCCGCGAAGGACTCCGCGCCCGGCAGCTCCGCTGCCCGCACGGGGATCCACGGCACGGGCTCCGCTGCCGCCGAGAAGGCCTGCAGCGCCTGCTCGGCGGCGAGGTAGGCGAGCGGGCTCGCGAGGTCGAAGTAGAAGGCGCTCGTCGCGGTCACCGCCCACTGCGGGACACCTAGCCGTGGATCAGCCAGCCGTCGGCCGCGCGGCCTGCCTCCATCACGGCCTCCGACAGCGTCGGGTGGCCGTGGATGATGCGCCCGACCTCCGGGAAGCCGCCCTCGAGCAGCCTCACGTTGACCAGCTCCTGGATCAGCTCGGTCGCGCGCGAGCCGACGATGTGGCCGCCCAGCAGCTCGCCGTACTTGGACTCGCCGACGATCTTGACCAGGCCCGTGCGGTCGCCGTAGACGGTGCCGCCGCCGACCGCGCCGTAGGGGACCTTGCCGACGACCACGTCGTAGCCCTGCTCGCGCGCCTGCTGCCTCGGTCAGGCCGAAGGAGCCGACGTTGGGCGTGCAGAAGGTCGCGCGGGGGATGTCGACGTAGGAGATCGGGTGGGTCCTCTGACCGGCGCTGTCCTCGGCGGCGATGATCCCCTCGTCGGAGGCCTTGTGAGCGAGCGCGGGTCCCGGCACGAGGTCGCCGATCGCGTACACGCCGGCGCGTGAGCTGCGCATCGCGCCGTCGACGCGGATCAGCCCGCGCTCGAGCTCGATCCCGGCCTCGGCGATGCCCAGCCCCTCGATGTCGGCGCCGCGCCCGGCGGCGATCACCAGGTAGTCGACCTCGGAGCGCTCCTCGCCGACGGAGAACGCGACGCTGTCCTCGCCGGCCTGCACGTCGCTGATCGGCGTGCCCGTGCGGACCGTGATCCCCTGGCGCTTCAGGCCGCGCTCGACGAGGCGCGAGATGTCCGCGTCCTCGAGTCGGAAGCACCCGGTCGAGCGCCTCGAGGAGGATCACCTCGCTGCCGAGCCGGGCGAAGCGCCGAGGCGATCTCCGAGCCGGACGCGCCGGCGCCGACGACGGCCAGGCGCGCCGGCAGCTCCTGCAGCGCCCACGCCTCCTCGGTGCCCAGGACCCGGCCGCCGAGCTCGACGCCGGGGATCGCCCGCGGCACCGAGCCGGTCGCGAGGATCACCGCTGCCGGCGCCGTAGGAGCTCTCGCCGACGCGCACGTCGCCCTCGGCGGTCAGCGCGGCGTCGCCCTCGATCAGGTCGATGCCGTTTTTCTTGAAGAGGCCGCCGACGCCGGAGGTGAGCGTGCCCACGACCTTCTCGCGCCGCGCCTGGATCGCGGCGTAGTCGACCTCGACAGACCCCACGTTCACGCCGAACTCGCCCGCCTCGCGTACCTCCGTCAGCAGGTCTGCCGAGCGCAGTACGGCCTTGGCGGGGATGCACGCGTAGTTCAGGCAGCGCCCGCCGACCTTGTCGCGCTCGAGGACCGCCGTCCTGCGGCCGAGCTGGGCGGCCCGGATCGCGGCGACGTAGCCGCCCGGGCCGGAGCCGATCACGATCGTGTCGTAGGACTGCTCGGCCATCGCGGCGTGAGCCTATCGAAGCCCGCTGCCCAGCCCGGGCATCGACGAGCGGAGCAGCGCTCAGCCCTCGGAGAAGACCTCCGCGTAGGGGCCGCCGGGCCAGCTGTGCATCTCGCCGCGATAGCGGGCGAGCCCGGTGAAGGCCTCGTCGAAGGCCATCACGTCGCACTGGCTGCGATACGCGCGGATCGCGCTGCGCTTGGCCTCGATCTGCTCGCTGATGTCGATCACGTGGTCGATCTGCGCAAGCGGCGTCCAGATCTCGAACTGGCGCAGTACGGTGGTGACACCCGCCGCGCGCAGCGCCAGGCGCACGATCCGCGCGGCGGCGCGATGGTCCGCGTGGTCGTCGCTCGGATGCGGCGCGTAGAGCAGCATGGGCGGGCGGCTCGCGAGCAGCGTGGCGAGGCGCTCGACGAGCGGCGCGCGTGCCCGCAGGCGCCCGTCGGGCTCGCGCCAGAACTCGGGCTGCGTCGTGCCGAGGATCTCCGCCGCCGCGAGCGCCTCGCGCTCGCGGACCGCGCCCGCGTCCTCGATCCCGTGGCCGCCCGCCTCGCCGGAGGTCAGGAACAGCGAGCGGACGGTGTCGCCGTCGAGCACGTGCCGGCGCAACGTGCCGGCGCAGCCGACGGCCTCGTCGTCGGGATGCGCCCCGACCACCAGCACCTCGCTCATCTCGACGCCGCCGAGCTCTCGCGCGGGACCTCCCGGTAGCTGTGCAGCCGCACGCCCTCCTGCTCCAGCATGCGCCGCGTCCGCGGGTCGGTGAGCGTGCGAACCTCCTCGACGCGCTCCTCGCGGTAGACGGGTCTGTAGTCGGGGGTGACGAAGCCGGGGTGGCACGACAGCTCGGTCCAGCCCTCGCCGACCTCCTCGTGGACGATCCGTGCGAAGGCCTCGACGCTGACGTGGCGCAGGTCGGTCACTTCCCACTCCCACTGCGCGTAGAAGCCGCCGATGAAGGTGACGCGGCCGTCGCCCCGCAGCGGCACCCCGAGCGGCGCCGCCAGCTCCGCGAACAGCTCCCGGACCTCGGGCTCGAGATGCGTGTGGCGGTGCGAGTCGACGTGCGTGGGTCCCCGCCCCATCAGCTCGCGGAAGCGGCCCAGCTGCTCGGCGAACTCCTCGCGCACGGCGTGCTCGTCGCCGAGGTCGAAGTCGCGTTCGTCCTCGCCGACCACGTCCCAGTGCAGGCCCACCGACATCGCCGGGTGCTCGGCGCTGAGCGCCACCGCCTGCTCGACGGCGGCGCCGGCGACCATCAGGCTCGCGCTGGTCAGCACGCCCTCGACGTGGCAGCGCTCGATGCCGCTGTTGACGCCCTCGGAGGCGCCCAGGTCGTCCGCGTTGACGATCAGGTTGCGGCTCACACGAGACCCACCTGCGCCAGCAGCCGCTCCGCGACCGCTCGCGCCTCGAAGTGCTCCTGGGCGATCGCGCGCGCCGCACGGCAGTGTCGCTCGTAGTCGCGCCCGATCTGCTCGACCGCCGCGACGGCAGCATCGATGTCGTCGACCGCGAACAGCCCCTCGCCGGTCGGCAGCACGTTCGAGAAGCCGGTGTCCTGCGTGACGACCGGCTTGCCGGCCGCCAGGTAGCAGGCCGCGCGCTCGCTGAACCAGCCGCTGCGCAGCCGCACGTTCTGGTCCTTGGCGACCGTGAACTCAGCGCGCGAGCCGGCGATGTAGCGGCGATAGGCGCCGAACGCGTCGAGTGACATACGCAGCGGCGAGACGAGCTCGAAGCCGGCGCCGCGCAGGCGCTCGGCGTCGTCCTCGGTCGTCTGCGCGAGCGCCAGCTCGAAGCGCTGGCCGCTGCGCGTGGGCAGCTCCAGGAAGCGCTCCCACTCGTGGTGCTTGGACCAGCGGTAGACCGATCCCCGCCAGCTCACGTCCGCGCCCTCCTGGCGGTAGTTGCCGATCGTCGTGAAGCGATCGGCCGCGGGGGTGTAGCTGAGCGGCCACAGCTCGAGGTCGACGGCTTGGCGGGTCGGCACGTAGCGGTGACCGTTCAGCGGCACGCCGCAGTCCTCGGCGCCGTAGTTCTCGCCGTAGGTCGCGATCACGTGGTGGTTGGCGAAGGCCTCGCGCGTGTGGCCGTCGCCTTCGGCCAGGCGCAGCTCGGCGGTGACCGGGTCGGTCTCGAGGTAGACGCGCAGCGGCGCCTGCAGCTGCTGCTCGCGGAGGTCGGTCGCGCCGACGATGTTGAGCAGCGCGTCGCAGTCGCGGTAGAGCTCGTCCAGCTCGCGTTCGGTGCGGCCCCAGCAGGCGCCGCGGCGGTCGGCCAGCCGGAACGCCCAGCGCCCGCCGAGGCCGATCGCCTCGACGCTGCGCCGCACGTGCTCGACGGCGTAGGCGCAGTCGTCGGTGACCGTTTCGGCCGCGGGGTCGTAGGGCCACACCGTGTCGTCCTCGACGTAGTAGACCTCGTGGCCGAGCGCGCGCAGCCCGCTGAGCCAGTTCAGGTACAGCCACGTCTGCCCGGCGAAGGGAACACGTCCCATCATGCCGAGCACGACGAGTCGCAGCGGCCGCCCGGCGCTCATGCCACCAGCACCGCCGCCCGCCGCCGCTGCACGGCCCGCTCGTAGGCCGCCGCCACGCGCTCCGCGTAGGCCGCCGCGCCGAAGCGCTCGAGCACGCGTGCGCGGGCGGCGGCGCCCATCCGCCCGCGCAGCTCCGCGTCGGCGAGCAGGCGCTCGAGCGCCGCGATCGTCTCCGCGCTGTCGCCGCGGGCGAGCAGCAGCCCGGTCTCGCCGTCGGCGACCGTCTCGCGGGCGCCGCCGCTCGCGCGCGCGAGCACCGGCAGCCCGCAGGCCATCGCCTCCAGGTAGACCATGCCCAGCCCTCCCTCGTACTGCGAGGGTGCCGCGAACACATCCGCGGCGCGGTACAGCTCGGGCAGCCGCTCGTGCTCGACGAAGCCGAGCATCTCGACGCGGGCGGCGAGACCGTGCTCCTCGATCCGCTCGCGCAGCAGCCGCTCGTGATCCTCGTCGCCGCTGCCGGCGATCGTCAGCGTCAGCGCGGGGCGCCGCGCCGACAGCGCGATGAACGCGTCGAGCACGGTTCCGGCGCCCTTGTTCGCCGCCAGGCTCCCGACGAACAGCAGCCGCTCACCGGCGTCCCGGCGCTCGCGCGGCGGCGAGAACAGCCCCGTGTCGACGGCGCCCTCGACCAGCTCGATCTGCGCCGCCGCCTCCGGCAGGCGCGTCCCGGTCAGCTCGGCGATGCTCGCGCTCGCGGCGATCACGCCGTCGGCGTCCTCGATCACGAGATCCTCCATGAACGTGCCGGCGCGGTGGAAGCGGCTGCCGTGCTCGGGCCAGCCGATCTGCTCGGCGAACATCCCGAGCGAGCCGTGCAGGTGCACGACGATCGCGGTCGGGTCCTCCTGCTCGCGGTCCAGGGCGTAGGCGAAGCCCTCGGCGCCGTAATCGGGGAAGTCGACGACGTCGTAGCCGCGCGCACCCGCGAGCCGGCGCAGCGCGCGCAGCACCGACCAGCTGTGCCCCAGCCAGTAGGACTCGGTGGTGCGCACGTCCTCCAGTGCCTCCTCGCGGAGGCGATGCACGGTCATCCCCGGCAGCGGCGTCCCGTCCTCGGCGTGCGCGGCCGCGGTCAGCACGTCGACCTCGTGGCCGAGTGCCGCCAGGCCGGCAGCCTTGACCCGGGTCTGCGTGCCGATCCCACCCGTGTAGCCGCCGCCGGGATACTCCTGGGAGACGAGGCATGCGCGCACGGCTATGCGGCCTCCTCGCGCGCGAGCACGATCACGTCCGGCTCCTCGGCGACGCGCCGCCAGCGCGCGGCCAGCCCGCGCGCGAGCGACGGGTACTCCTCGAGCCACCAGAAGGCCGTCCAGGCGACCGCGATGTGCCCGGCCCGGAGGCGCTCGAGGGCCGCTCCCGCCTCGGCGTCGTCCGCCGGCGGACCGGCGAACACGCCGCCGCGCTCCGGGAACGGCACGATCGTCCGGCCGCGCAGCTGCGCGCCGACGCCGAGAGCTTCCTCGTCGAGCAGCGCCACCGTCGCGCGCTCGGGAACCGCGCGGGCGATCGTCTCCGCGGTCCGCTCGGCGCGGGCCCACCACGCCGCGCGGCGCCATGCGGCGGGATCGGCTCGCAGCCCCTGTTCGCCGAGGATGCCTGCGGCGCGCGCCGAGACGATCTCATCGTGCCGGCGCTGGAACGCGAGCATCGCCTCGAAGTCGCGCCCGAGATGGTCGTTGCCGCCGTGCAGGCGGTAGAGCGACTGCGGCGCCAGCAGCCGGACCGGCCCGAACACGGGCGCGAGCGCGAACAGGTACTCGTCGGCGCCCGTCCTGTAGGGGTCCTCCGGGATCGGCATCAGCCGTTCGAGCAGCCGCCGCGGGAACGCGTTGCCGGACATCGGCGGGCTGCCGATCGCGGCCTCGCCGAGCGGGCCGCCGGCGACGATCGCCTCGCGCAGCTCGCCGGCGGGGAGCTCCGCGTCCTGGACGGCGCCGGTGCGCTCACCCGCCGCGTCGATCACCGGCATCGGCCAGTGCGCCTTGGCCCACGCGCCGTCGCCCAGCGCGGCCGCGACCGCCTCGGCCGCGCCCGGCAGCAGCACGTCGTCGGCGTCGAGGAACAGGATCGTCTCGCCGCGGCTGCGGGCGAAGCCGGCGTTGAGCGCGGATGCCTGGCCGCCGTTCTGCTTGTGGGTCGCCAGCAGGCGGTCGCCGTAGCCGCCGATCAGCTCCGGCGAGCTGTCGCGCGAGCCGTCGTCGACGACGATCACCTCCGCGTCCAGCTGGGCGAGGGCGCTGTCGATCGCCGCGCGGAGGAACCGCGCGTATTCGAAGGAGGAGATGACGATGCTGACCGACGGGGTCACCGGCCCGGCTCCTCGCGGGGATACAGCCCCCAGTTGGCCACGGGCGCGGCTTCGGGGGCGTTGCGCAGCTTGTAGTCCTCCTCGCCGAGGCCGAAGTCGAGCACGCTCGCGCCCTCCTCGAGCGCTGCCGCGGCGAGCAGCCGGATCAGGACCCTCCCGGGCGAGTGCTCGCGGATCGCGGGGTCGCGCGCGACCAGATAGCTGATGCGGCGCTCGCCGTGCAGCAGGCCGATGTCGAAGGCGGCGGGCGCCCCGCGCCATTCGAGCATCGTCATCCGCAGCCAGCCCTCCGCCAGCCCGCGGTGCGCGATGGCCCGGACGAACAGCCGGCCGCGACGATCGACCGCGGCCCCCTCCCGCTCCGGCGACCAGCGCGCGGAGTGCATCGAGAAGAACGTCTCGAGCCAGCTGTCGAGCTGATCCGCCCGTGCGGCGCGCAGCGCGAGCTTCCCCGCGCGGCGCATCCGCGCCTCCTCTTTGCGAACGCTGCGGCGGTCGAGCAGGTGCGCGAGCTGTGCGGCGTCGCGCAGGTCCGCCCAGCGCCCCGCCGCCGTCTCCTCGCGGTAGAGCTCGAGATCGAGGCGCTCCGCGGCCGCGGGCAGCAGCGCGACCGTCGGCGAGCTGTCGGGCAGGTGGTAGAAGCGGATGCCCGCGAAGCCCTCCAGTTGCTCGCGAGCGGCGGCGATCATGCCGGCGAGCTCGTCCGCGTCGGGCGATCCCACCACGTCGAGGTAGTCCGAGCCGCCGGAGCCGACCAGGAACAGCATCTGCTCCTGGGCGAACATCGGCACGAGCGCGTGGAGGCGCCCGTCGCGCAGCGCCGCCGCCAGCAGCAGCTGCTCGCCGCCGAAGGCCTTCCACCACTCCTGCTGCCAGCCGGGGAGGAGGAAGGGTGCCGCCCAGGAGCCGGCGAGCGCCGATCGCCACCGCTGCTCCTCGTCGCGAAGCGCCTCGAAGCCGCTCAGCAGGCGCAGCTCCGAGCGGCTCCGCGGACGCGCCTCAGCCGCCCTCATCGGCTCCGACCGGCGTCGACAGCTCGTCGTGCACCGCGAACTGCATCTGCTGCCTGTAGAGCGAGCCGTAAAGGCCGCCCGTCGAGAGCAGCTCGTCGTGGTTGCCCTGCTCGACGACGCGGCCGCGGTCGAGCACGAGGATCTTCGCGGCGCGCCGGATCGTCGAGAGCCGGTGCGCGATCACGATCGCGATCCGCCCCTGCATCAGACGCTCGAGCGCCTCGACCAGCATCCCCTCGGTGCGCGCGTCGAGCGCCGAGGTCGGCTCGTCGAGGATCAGCAGCGGCGCGTCCTTCAGGAACGCCCTCGCGATCGCGAGGCGCTGTCTCTCGCCGCCGGACAGCGTCGCGCCGCGCT
This sequence comes from uncultured Solirubrobacteraceae bacterium, assembly GCA_963703205.1. Taxonomy (GTDB): domain Bacteria; phylum Actinomycetota; class Thermoleophilia; order Solirubrobacterales; family Solirubrobacteraceae; genus Palsa-744. Next base: position 2,653,257 of record OY969799.1, on the reverse strand, counting down.
CGCCGACGACCGACTCGTAGCCGCCGGGCAGCCGCTCGATGAACTCGTGCGCCCGCGCGTCGCGTGCCGCCTGCTCGATCTCCTCGGGCCGGGCTCCCGGGCGACCGAGGGCGATGTTCTCGGCGATCGTCGTCGGGAAGATGAAGGCGTCCTGCAGCACCAGCGCGATCTGGCTGCGCAGCGACTGCAGCGTCAGCCCGCGGATGTCGCGCCCTCCGATCGTGACGCGGCCCGCCCACGGGTCGAAGAAGCGCACGAGCAGCCCGGCGAGCGTCGTCTTGCCGGCCCCCGTGGGGCCGACGATCGCCAGCACCTCGCCGGGCGAGACGCTGAGCGAGACGTCGCTGAGCACCGGGACCCCCCGCTCGTAGCCGAACGTCACCTGCTCGTAGCTCACCGTGCCGTCGAGCGGCGCGGCGATCGCTCCCGGCGCGTCGCGCACGGCCGGCTCGATCTCGAGGATCTCCATCACGCGGTCGGTCTCGGCGGCCGCGTTCTGGACGGTCTGGACAGTCTGTGAGAGCGCCTCGATCGGCTCGTAGAGGGAGCCGAGGTAGGACAGGAAGACGACGATCGTGCCGGCCGTCAGAGAGCCTTCGAGCGCGAGCGCGCCGCCGACGTAGAGAACGGCGGCGGTGCCCAGCGCGAGCGCCAATCCCGTGAAGAGCTGGAACCACATGCCGGCGAAGGTCGCGCGCACGTAGGCGCCGATCGTCTCCTCGGCGTGCCGCTGGAAGCGCTGCTCCTGCACCCGCTCGCGGGTGTAGGCCTGCACCGCCGGGATCGCGCCCAGCGTCTGCTCGACGACCGCGGCCATGCGGCCCTCGGCGTCGCGCTGCTCGCGCGAGCGGTCCTTGATCGGACGGCCGAGAAAGCGGACGGTGACGACGATCAGCGGTACCACCGCCAGCGCCAGCAGCGTCAGGCGCCACTCCAGCGCCCACATGATCGCGAACACCGTGGCGAGCGTGAAGATCGCCTGCACGACGGGCAGCAGCGCGCCCGTCAGCAGCGTGTCGACCGAGTAGGTGTCGGTCGTGACGCGCTCGATCAGGTCGCCGACCGCGCGCCGCGCGTGGAACAGCAGCGAGAGCCGCTGCAGATGGCGGAACAGGTCCTGCGCGAGCGCCCACGTCATGCGCTGCCCGAGCTTCAGCGAGAGCAGCGTCGAGACCATGCCGGTGACGGTCCCGAACAGGAAGATCGCGACCTCTGCCGCGACGACCCACGCGAGCAGCCCGTGCTTGCCGGAGGCGCCCGGCAGCGCCGCCAGCCAAGCCGGCGTACGGTGCGAGCCGATCACGTTGTCGATCAGCACCTTCAGAGGCCACGGCCGCGCGAGGTTGAGCAGGACGTCGAGCAGCATCGCGCCGAGCATCGCCGTGAGCCCGCCGCGGTAGGGCCGCGCGTAGCGCAGCAGCCGCAGCTGACGGCGCAGAGACGGCTCGGTTCCGGGCTGCTCGCGGGGCGCCCCGTTTGCGCTCGCGGCCGCGCTCACCCGCCGTCGGCCCCCGTGCCGGCGGACGCGCCGCCGCTGCTCGCGCCGGTGCGCTCGCGCGGACGCGGCGCCGCCGGCGGGTGCTTTTTGCGCGAGGCCGAGCCGGGCAGCCACGAACGCGGCTCGCGCGCCGGCGGGCGCACCGGCAGCTCGGGGATGGCCTGCGCGGCGTCGGCGCCCGGGTGCTCGGTGTCTTCGGCGACGCTCGCCTCGGGGCTCTCGATCGAATCGCCGGCGATCGCCGACGTCAGCACCTGGCGGATCGCGCTGGTCGCGAGCCCGCACTCGTACAGCGTGCGCAGGAGCACGGCGGCGGCCAGCGCGAGCAGCACCGCCGCCGCGCCGGCGTCGCTGATCGCCGCCAGCGCCGCCAGCGCCGCCAGCAGCGCGAGCGCGATCCAGGCGCCGATCCGTGGCCGCGGCCAGACGCGCAGCCTGACGAGCTGGTGCCCCGCGCCATGCTCCTCGATGCCCATGCGCAGGCGCGCGACGCCGAGCAGCCCCCCGAGCACCTGCAGGTCCCAGCGGTCCCAATCGCCGCCGGAGTGAACCGAGGCGCCGCGCATGTGCAGGCGGTCGATGATCGCTCGCATCCGTTCCTCGGTGCCCTGCCAGCTTTCGCACCAGAACTCCCAACGGCGGGGAAGCGGCGGGGCCGGTGTGCGCGCCCCGCGCCGGCGCCACGGCGTCAGGCCGTGCCCGAGTCTGCCGCGCAGGCGCGCGAGCGGCTGGGCCAGGTACAGGAAGGCCGTCAGCGCGCGCAGCCGCCAGGTCCGCCCCGGCACCAGGAAGCGGGCCCGCGCGGCGCCGAGCCCGGCGTCGGCGACCAGCGCGACGGTCGCGGCGAGGAGCAGCGGCAGCGCGCCCAGCAGCGGCGCCCACAGGGCGCCGAGCGCCGACAGGACGGCGAGGAAGGCGATCGTCAGGTACCACTCCGGCATCAGCGGCAGCGACTCGAGCAGCCCGTTGCGCGGGCCGTAGAGCGACTGGTAGAAGGCGGTGCCCCAGCCGCCGTAGTAGACGTGCCAGCGCCAGCCGCCGCGGTGCTGGGCGGCGCCGTTGCCGTAGAGCCGCCCGCGCCAGGTGACATGACCGGCCGGGCTGTAGCGCTCGGGGTGCTTGCGCTCGAGCAGCGCCTCGGCCTGGCCGTAGGAGCGCTGCTGGCGCAGGTATCCCCGCACCGAGTCGCGGCGGCGGTGCATCACCACCGCCCCGGGGCTGAACGCGATCCGCCCGCCCGCCTCGAGCAGCCGCCAGCACACGTCGACGTCGTCTCCGGCGGCGCGGAAGCGCGGGTCGAAGCCGCCGATCGCGACGAGCGCGTCCTTCGCGATCGCCATGTTGCAACCGGGGATGTGCTCGGCCTCGCGGTCGCTCGTGAGGACGTGCGTGGGTCCTCCGGGCGCGTTGGCGACGCACTGGGCGACGGCGTTCGAGTCGGGAGGCGGCATGTTCGGGCCGCCGACGGCCACGCAGCCATCGAGCTCGAAGCCGGCGACGATCGCGCGCAGCCAGTCGGGGTCCGGCACCGCGTCGTCGTCGGTGTAGGCGACGATCGACCCGCTGGCCGCCTCCATGCCGGTGTTGCGCGCGGCCGACAGGCCGCGGTTGGGGGTCGAGATCACTCGCACCTCCTCGTGGGCGCGGGCGACCTCGGCGGTGCCGTCGGTCGAGCCGTCGTCGACGACGATCACCTCGAAGTCCGGATGTGTCTGGGAGACGGCGCCGCGCAGGCAGGCCTCGAGCGTCGCCGCGCCGTTGTGCGTGCAGATGACGATCGAGACGCGGGGCACCGCCTCGCGCTCGAGCGGCGGCGCCGGATCGCGGTAGGCGTCGGCGACGGCGGCGAGCGCCGGCTTGGCGCGGCGCTCGCGGCTCGTCAAGCCGAAGTCCCAGTCGAGGATGTCGTGGCCGCCGCGATGCCACTGGTCGGTCCACGCGAACACGAAGCTGCCGGCGCAACCCGCCTTCGCACAGACGTCGAGCTGCCAGCCCAGCGACCGCGCCTGCTCGATCTCCCCGTTGCGGCGGCTGTCGAGCCCGAGCTCGGCGAGGATCAGCGGCCGGTCGTCGGCGAGGTTCTGGAGCCTCGCCAGGTAGCGCTCGAGCATCTCGCGACGCTCCAGGTAGACGTTGAAGGCGACGATGTCGAAGCTCGGCAGCCGCAGGTACTCGGTCGGCGGGAAGTTGACGTAGGTCGTCAGGGCACCGGGGTCCGTCTGCTTGGCGGCGTCGTTCAGCCGCGCCAGGAAGCGCTCGACGCGCCGCCGGCCGTGCCAGCGCACGATCGAGGCGGGGATCTCGTTGCCGATCGCGTAGCAGAGGATCGCGGGGTGCCCGGCGACGGCGGCGAGCGCCTCGCGCAGCGAGCGCTCGATGCGATCGTCGGCGCCGGTGTCGAGGAACGCGATGTGCTGCTCCCAGGGGATGCCGACCATCGCGTGGAGACCGTGCTCGTGCGCGAGGTTCAGCAGCCATCGCTCGGGCGGCACGTAGAGCCGGATCGCGTTGATGCCGTGCCGCGCCATCTCGGCGAAGTCGTGCTCGGCGGTGGCAGGGTCGAAGCCGCCGGCGCGATCCGAGCCGAACGGACCGTATGTGACTCCTCTCACGTGGAGCTTGCGCTCGGCGAGCCACAGCGACTTGCCGTGAACGTGCGGGCGCGGCCCGGGGTCGGGCGTCGGGTCCGCGCGTCCGGCCGGATGAAGCGGGGGCTGCGGGCGAGGACGTAGCTCGCTGGGGACAGCATTGTCAGCAAGCTGACGCATCGGGCCTCCGAATCGGCGGTCTGCAAACGCCGTCCCGGACTGTGTACGGCCCCGGTCGGGCGCCCCTCCAAACCCCCTGAACGCGGGCGCGGGCGAAAAGTTTGGGACCTCCGCGCGGATCTGTCAGATGCCGGCCGCGTCAGCCGGCCGGCCGGCCTTCGCCCGCCTGGATGCGTCCCATCACCCGGACCAGCTTCCAGAACAGCCAGCCGCCGAGGCCGATGGCCGCCGCGCACACCACCGCGGCCGTGACGGTCGAGGCCACGACCAGCGCGAGTGAGGTGACGACGACCTGGAAGGCGAGCAGCGCCTCGAAGCCCAGCACCGCCCAGTAGCGATGCCTGTACATCCCATGGCCGAGCGCCGCGAGCACCAGCGCGATCGCCAGCCCGCCCGGCAGCGAGCCGCCATGGCCACGCAGATCGTGCGCGGTGACGGCGCCGACGATCACGCCGATCGCAAGCACCGCGCACACAACGATCGCGACGACGAGGGCGCGCGGCCACTCGTCGGGGGCGAGCGGGCTCAGCGCCTCCCGCGCGATCCGGTCGCGCTCCGCGGAGGGCACGCGGCCGCCCGCCTGTGGCGACACCTGGGGCGGCGCCGGCTTCCCCCCGCCGTTCTCCGGCGCGGCCGTGCTCATCCGGGGCGGGTTCCCCGCAGCAGCCCGCTCAGCTCGCGGGCCGCCCCCTCGGGATCCGCGGCGTCGGCGATCGCGCGCAGCACGACGACCCGCTCGGCGCCCGCATCGAGCACCTCGCCGAGGTTCGACGCGTTCAGCCCGCCGATCGCGAAGAAGGGCAGCCGGGCGTGCGCGGCGGCGTGGCGCACCAGCTCCGTGCCCACCGGGCGACGCCCCTCCTTGGTCGGCGTCTCGTGGACCGGGCCGACGCCGATGTAGTCGACGAGCGCCGGGTCGGCGCGATCCACCTCCTCGGGCGTGTGGGTCGAGAGCCCCACGAGCAGCTCTGCCCCGACCAGCTCGCGCACCTGCTCTACGGGCATGTCTTCCTGGCCGACGTGGACGCCGTCCGCCCCCGCGTCGACGGCCACCGTCGGGCGGTCGTTGACGATCAGCAGCACGCCGAGCTGCTCGCACAGCGCGCGCAGCGCATGCGCGACGGGGGTCAGCTCGTCGTCGCCGAGGCGCTTCTCGCGCAGCTGGAAGACCTCGACGCCGCCCGCGGCGGCCGCTCGCACGAGGTCGGGCAGGAGCGCGGGGTCCGGCGGCGTACCCGGAACCCCGCAGACGAGGTAGAGCCGCGCGTCGCGCAGCTGCGCCCGGCGACGGTCCTGAGCGGAGCTCATGCGCGAAGTCTCGCAGGCGGCTGGGGAGCGCTCCCCGGGCATTCGGCCGCGACCTCCGCCGCAGGCCGCCTGACCGGCTGCTGACAGCGCTTCCTGCGCGGCGGCACGGCGGGACTAGCATCAACGCCATGTCCGAGAGCGCGTCGAATCAGCTGCTGGTCGTGGGCGGCGGGGTGATCGGCCTGAGCGTCGCGTGGCGCGCCCGGCAGCGCGGCTTCGGCGTGACCGTGCTCGAGCGCGGGCGGCTCGGCGAGGGCACCTCGCGCGTCGCCGCGGGGATGGTGGCGCCGGTCGCCGAGGTCGAGTTCGGCGATGCGGGCCGAAGGCTGCTCGAGCTCGGCTTGCGCTCCGCCGCGCAGTGGCCGGCATTCGCCGAGGAGCTGAGCGCCGGCACCGGCCTGGACGTGGGCCTGCTCAGGAGCGGCACGCTGCTGCTCGCAGCCGACGCCGACGATGCCGCCGAGCTCGAGCGCCAGCTCGAGTTCCGCCGCTCGCTGGGGCTCGACGTGCGGCGCCTGACGCCGAGCGCCGCGCGCGCGCTCGAGCCCGCGCTGGCACCGGTGCTGAGGATGGCGCTGGAGGTGACCGGCGATCACTCGGTCGACCCGCGGAAGGTGCTCCGGGCGCTGCGGCAGGCGTGCGAGACGGCGGGTGCGAGGCTCCGCGAGGGCGCGGCCGTGGAGTCGATCGCGAGCGACGGCGGGCGCGTGACCGGCGTGAGGCTGGCGGGGGGCGAGCGGGTGGACGGCGAGACGGTCGTGGTCGCGGCGGGGCCGTGGAGCGCGACGATCGCGGGCATTCCCGAGCCGGCCCGGGTTCCGGTGCGCCCGGTCAAGGGCCAGATCCTGCGGCTGCGCGACCCGGCCGGCCCTGGCCTGCTGGAACGGGTGATCCGCTACAGCGGCGGATACGTCGTGCCGCGGGGCGACGGGCGCTACGTGCTCGGCGCGACGGTGGAGGAGCACGGCTTCGAGTTGGGCCCGACCGCCGGCGGCGTGTACGAGCTGCTGCGCGACGCGCACCAGCTGCTGCCCGGCATCGGCGAGCTGGAGATCGAGGAGCTGGCCACGGGCCTGCGCCCGGGGACGCCCGACAACCTGCCCGCGATCGGCCGCGGCGCGCTCGGCGGGCTGCTGTGGGCGTCCGGGCACCACCGCAACGGGATCATGCTCGCGCCGCTGACGGCGCAGCTGGTGGTGGCGCTGCTCACCGGCGAGGAGGGCGAGCACGCGGAGCTGCTCGGGGCGTGCGACCCGGCGCGGCTGACGGCCGCCGTGCAACCCCGTGCCGAGGTGGCGGCGCCGTGACGATCACGCTGAACGGCCGGCGGTGCGAGCTGCCGCCCTCCGGCACCCCGGCGGCGGCGCTGGTCGAGCTCGGGCTCGAGCCGGGCGCCCGCGGGGTGGCGGTGGCAGTCGACGGCGAGGTTGTGCCCCGCGCCGAATGGGGCTCGCGGGCGCTCACCGACGGCGCGCGGGTGGAGGTGCTCACGGCGATGCAGGGAGGATGATCTGACGATGGCCGACACCCGACCCCAGGCGCCGCCCGAGCGCTCACCCGTGGAGGACCCGCTGCGGATCGCCGGGCGGGAGCTGCGCTCGCGGCTGCTGCTCGGCACCGGCGGCTTCCCGTCGCTGGAGCTGCTCGCAGAGGCGATCTCGCTGAGCGGCAGCGAACTGGTGACCGTGGCGCTGCGCCGCGTGCAGGCAGCGGGCCCGAACGCGCTGATCGAGGTGCTGGAGGCGGCGGGGGTGGAGCTGCTGCCGAACACCGCCGGCTGCTACACCGCGCGCGACGCGGTGCTGACCGCAAAGCTCTCGCGGGAGGCCTTTGCGACCGACTGGATCAAGCTCGAGGTGATCGGCGACGAGGACACGTTGCTGCCGGACGCGCCGGAGCTGCTGCGCGCCGCCGAGGAGCTGGTCGCCGACGGCTTCACGGTGCTGCCATACACGACCGACGACCCGGTGCTCGCACGCCGCCTCGCCGATCTGGGCTGCGCGGCGGTGATGCCGCTCGGCTCGCCGATCGGGAGCGGCATGGGGATCCGGAACCCGTACAACATCGCGCTGATCCGCGAGGCGGTGGCGGTCCCGGTCGTGCTCGACGCCGGCATCGGCACGGCCTCGGACGCGGCGCTCGCGATGGAGCTGGGCTGCGACGCGGTGATGGCCGCCTCGGCGGTCGCCCGTGCCCAGGATCCGGCCGCGATGGCGCTGGCGATGCGCCGGGCGGTCGAGGCCGGGCGGCTCGCGCACGGCGCCGGACGGATTCCGCGCCGGCGCTACGCCCGCGCCTCGACCAGCGACGAGGGCCTCGCCGAGCTCGACTGAATCCGCCCGGCGGCGCAGCCGTGCGCGGGCGCGGCCGCGCCGGGAGCCCGGCGCACAGGGCCTAGACTCACCGCTCCGATGCCCGTACGCCATTTCCTGACCGGCGCCGAGCTGTCCGCGGCGGAGCTGCAGGACCTGCTCGAGCGCGCCCAGCAGCTCGCCGAAGCGCCGCTGTCGAGCCGCGCGCTCGCGGGGCGCAGTGTCGCCCTGCTCTTCCAGAAGCCCTCGACGCGCACGCGGGTCTCCTTCGAGGTCGGGATCCACGAGCTGGGAGGCCACCCGGTCGTGCTGCGCTCGGACGAGATGCAGCTCTCGCGCGGTGAGGCGCTGCAGGACACCGCGCTGGTGCTCTCGCGCCACGTCGCCGCGGTCGGCGTGCGCACGGGACCCGACGAGATGCTCACCGAGCTGGCCCGGCACTCGTCCGTGCCGATCGTGAACATGCTGACGGCCGGGCACCACCCCTGCCAGGCGCTCGCGGACCTGCTGACGATCAGGCAGGCCCGCGGCACCCTGGCGGGCGCGCGGCTGGCCTACGTCGGCGACGGCAACAACGTGGCTCGCTCGCTCGCGATCCTCGGCTCGCTCGCGGGGCTGGACGTGGCGGTGGCCTCGCCGCCCGGCTACCAGCTCGAGCAGGACATCTCGCCGCCGCCGGGGGCGACGGGGGCGATCACGCTGCACACCGATCCGCTGGAGGCGGTCGCCGCAGCGGATGCCGTCTACACCGACGTGTGGGTCAGCATGGGCGACGAGGAGACCGCCGAGGCGCGCCGGCGCGAGCTGGCGGGCTACCGCCTCGACGACGAGCTGCTCGACGCGGCGGCGCCCGGCGCCTTTGCGATGCACGACCTGCCCGCGCATCCCGGCGAGGAGATCTCGGCCGAGGTCCTCTACGGCGGGCGCCAGCGGATCTGGGACCAGGCGGAGAACCGCCGCCACGCCCAGAAGGCGCTGCTCGAGTTCCTCGTCGCGCCCGAGCGGAACGGGCCGGCATGAGCGCGGCGCCGGCGCAGGCGCGGCCTCAGCGCGGAGACGAGCTGGAGCTGCAGATCGACTCGCTCGCCTTCGGTGGCGAGGGTGTCGCGAGGCTTGGAGAGTCGGGCTACGTGGTGTTCGTGGCCGGGGCGATCCCCGGCGATCGCGTGCGCGCCGTGGTGCACAAGCGCAAGCGCAGCTACGCGCACGCGCGCACCCTGGAGGTGCTGGTGCCGAGCCCCGAGCGGATCGCGCCGCGGGCCGCGCATCCCGGCGTGCCCTGGCAGGTGCTGCCCTACGAGCGCCAGCTGGAGATCAAGCAGGAACAGGTCCGCGAGGCGCTGGAGCGGCTCGGAGGCCTGAGCGGCTTCGAGCTCGAGGAGATCGTGCCGGCGCTCCAGCAGTGGCGCTATCGCAACAAGCTCGAGTACTCGTTCGGCAACGGAGAGGGTGCGACCGAGAAAACGCTGCTGTGCGGCTTCCACGCGCCGGCCGGCGGCAACGCGGTCGTGGAGATGGAGGACTGCCTGCTCGCATCGGAGGCCGGCAACCGCGCCCGCGAGGTAGCGGCTGCTTGGTGCCGCGCGCAGGGGCTGAGCGCCTGGGAGCGCCGACGCGGGGCGGGCCGCGAGCGCGGCGAGCCGGTGGGGCCTGCGCCCGACGGGCGGGTGCGGCTGCGCAACCTCGTGGTGCGCGAGGGCAGGCGAACCGGTCGCCTGCAGGTGCGGCTCGTCAGCAGCGACGGCGAGCTCGATCGCGACGGTCTGGCCGCGGCGCTCGCGGACGAGCTCGGCGAGACGCTCAGCGGCGTGCTCTGGACGCGCTCGGACCGTCCCGCCGAGACGACCCAGGGCGGTGAGACCGAGCTCGTGTGGGGCGAGGAGGAGCTGCCCGAGCGGCTCGGCGAGCTCGACCTCCGGATCTCCCCCGAGGCGTTCTTCCAGACCAACACCGAGATGGCGGAGGTGCTTTACGGGATCGCGGTCGATTACGCGGCGCTGGAGGGCTGGGAGCGGGTCTACGATCTCTACTGCGGGATCGGGTCGATCGCGTTGACGCTGGCGCCGCGAGCGGGTGAGCTGTGGGGCGTCGAGCTCGTCGAGCAGGCGGTCGCGGACGCGATCGAGGGCGCCGCCCGCAACGAGATCGAGAAGGCGCGCTTCTTCGCAGGCGACACGCGGCTGGCGCTGCCCGAGCTGCTCCAGCGGGCCGGACGGCCCGACGTGATCGTCGTCGACCCGCCCCGCGCGGGGCTCTCGAAGAAGGTCGTGCACCGCATCGTCGAGGCCGCGCCGAGGCGGATCGTCTACGTCTCGTGCAATCCCACGACGCTCGCGCCGAACGCCGCGGAACTGGGGCAGGCGGGCTGGGAGCTGAAGCGGGTGCGGCCCGTCGACATGTTCCCGCAGACCCACCACGTCGAGTGCGTCGCGGTGCTCGAGCGCGCGTCGGGGTAGCCGCCGGCGCGGGTAACTCCGTCGCGGTTTGTGGCTCCAGACCCTCACCACGGCGACCCGCCGCGTCCGTTCGGTCGCCTTCGCGATCATCCAGACCGCGTTCGCCGCGGGCATCGCCTGGCTGATCGCCCACGACTGGCTCGGCCACCCGCAACCGTTCTTCGCCCCGATCGCCGCCGCCGTCTCGCTCAGCACGAGCCAGGTCCAGCGGGCACGCCGCAGCGCGCAGATGGTCGTCGGCGTGCTGCTGGGGATCGGCGTCAGCGAGCTCGTGCACCCGCTGCTCGGCACCGGATGGGCCTCGATCACGGTCGTGGTCGCCGTGACGCTCGTGATCGCGGTGGCGCTCGGCGTCGGCTTCTTCGGGGAAGGGATGATGTTCGTCAACCAGGCTGCCGCGTCGGCGATCCTGGTCGTGGCGCTGCACAAAGCGGGGACGGGCTCAGAGCGCGCGATCGACGCGCTCGTCGGCGGCGGGGTCGCGCTCGCGATCGGCGTGGTGCTGTTCCCGGCACAGCCGCTGACCGTGCTGTGGCGCGCCGAGGACGGAGTGCTGCGCGCGGTGCTGGCGGTGCTGCAGCGCGAGCCCCTGCCGGGCGCGCGAGGCGGCGGCGCCGACGCGGCCTGGCCGCTCGCGGCGAGCCACGAGATCCACCGCCGGCTCTCGGGCCTGACCGCCGCGCGCAACACCGCCCGCGCGTCGGTGCGGGTCGCGCCGAGGCGGATGAGGCTGCGCGCGCGGGTCGACGCGGAGGAGCGGCGCGTCTCGCGGCTGTACCTGCTCGCCGGCGGTGCCCTGACGCTGGCGCGCGCCGCGGGGGAGGCGGAGCAGGGCGGTTCCTCCACGCCGCAGGCAGCGGCCTCCGCGGGGAAGGCCGAGGCGCACGGGCCGCCCGCGGGGGAGCAGGTGGATTCCCTGGCGCGCGCGGTGCGGACCCTGCTCGCGGCGGAACGGCCCTGGAGCACGCTCGCGCTGGTCGGCGCGCGCCGCGATGCGGAGCGCCTCCTAGCCGCGCCGGCGCCGACAGGGACCGTTGAGCAGATCGCGGTGTCGAGCGCGGCGCGGCGGGTCGCCTCAGACCTGCTCGCGCTGCTGCCGGAGGGCACCGAGCCCCGGCGAGGAGCCACCGTCTAGGCTTGCGCCCGTGCGCGCCGCCACGATCCGCGAGCAGGAGATCGTCGTCGAGGAGCACCCCGATCCCGAGCCCGGCGCAGGAGAGGTGCTCATCCGCGTGCGCGGCGCGGGCCTGAACGGCGCCGACATGATGCAGCGCCGCGGCATGTACCCGGCGCCTGCGGGCTCGCCGCAGGATGTCCCCGGCATGGAGTTCGCCGGCGAGATCGCCGCGCTCGGAGCGGGCGTCGAAGGCCGCGCCGAGGGCGAGCGGGTGATGGGCATCGTCGGCGGCGGCGCCCAGGCAGAGCTCTTGGTCGCCCACGAGCGGGTGCTGATGGGGGTCCCGGAGGGGCTCGGCTGGGCCGAGGCCGGGGGGCTGCCCGAGGTGTTCACGACCGCCCACGACGCGCTGTTCTCACAGGCGCAGCTGCGCCCCGGCGAGCACCTGCTCGTGCACGGCGGTGCCGGCGGGGTGGGGACGGCGGCGATCCAGCTCGCCCGGACCGCCGGTGCGCGCGTGACGGCCACGGTCCGCAACGAGCAGCTGCGCGAGCAGGTGTCGGAGCTGGGAGCGACGGCCGTGCCCTGCGAGGAGTTCGCGGCGCGGGGGCCGTTCGACGTGATCCTCGAGCTGGTCGGGGCGCCGAACATGCCGGAGAACCTGCAGGCGCTGTCGACGGGCGGGCGGATCACCGTGATCGGGGTGGGCGCAGGCGCGAAGAGCGAGGTCAACCTGCTCGCGCTGATGGGCAAGCGGGCCCGTATCCACGGTTCGACGCTGCGGTCACGATCGCTGGAGGAGAAAGCCCTCACCGCGCGGCTGGTCGAACACGAGGTGCTGCCGCTGTTCGAGCGCGGCGAGCTGCGCGTGCCGGTGGCCGACGAGTTCCCGCTGGAGCGCGCGGCGGATGCCTACGAGCGGTTCGCGGGCGGTGTGAAGCTGGGCAAGGTCGTCCTGAGGTGCGGGTAGCGTCCGACGGCGCAACTTCCTATATCCGGAATACGTTGAGGGAACATGCGGAGCAGAGCACGGGTCCGGTCGGTCGTGGCAGCGCTCGTGCTGGTCGCGGCGATCGGCGTGCTCGAAGCGAGCGCGCACGCTGCCCCGGCGCCGATCGCCGAGCTGACAGCGGCCACACCGCTGTCGGGGGGCGAGGGCTGGCTCGTCTGGAGCTCCCCGGTGGCGGGCGGATGGGCGCTGATGGGCTACCACGGCGGGAGCGTCACGCGGCTGCCGGCGGCCCCCGGGCAACAAGCGTTCGACGCGAGCGTCGGCACCGACGCTTCGGGCGCGCCGGTCGTCGTGTTCTCGCGCTGTGTGAAGGCGCCGACGATGAGCAGCGCCGGCGGTGAAGCGCCGGGCGGCGCCCTCGGCGGTGAGCTGTTCGATTCCCTGACGGCTGTCGGCTGCCGCATCCACCTGCTGCCGCTGAATGGCGGGCCGGAGCGCGCGCTGCCTGTTCCTGCACCGGCGAAGGTCTCGGACACGACACCGTCGATCTGGCGCGGCGTCGTCACCTTCGCGCGTCACGCGCCTGCGCATGGCAAGGTCATGCAGGTGCTCTCGTGGTCTGCGCGCGCGCCGCGCCGGCTCCGCACGCTGCCGCACGGGGTCGTCCCGCCATGCCCGCACAGCGAACAGCGCTGCACGGAACTTCCGCTGGAAGCAGAGGTGAGCGGGCTCGCGAGCGACGGCTCGATCGTCGCGTTCGACTGGAGGGTCTACGGCGGAGGTGCCGGCCTCGACGGCGCTCAGGAACTGCGCGTCGACCGTGTGAACGGGCGTCGCCCCACGATCGCCGACGGCGAGCTGGGAAACGAGGCCTGCACACGCGCGTCTGCGGGTGAGCACGTGCTCGAACGGGTCACGTTCGAGCCGCCGTTCGTCTCCGGGGCGACAGCGTCGTTCGGGGAGCTCTATGACTTCGGGTGCTTCACCGGCTTCGCGGGCGTGCTGGCGGCGCACGGCGCCACGCCCGGGCCCACCAGTCGCGGCAAGCTCGAAGGGGTGACGCTGAACGTGGCCTCAGACGAAGGACAGCTCTACGGACTCGTGGCGGCGCCCTCCGAGGCCCTGGCTCCTCTGCCCGCCGAGTCGTGGACGGCGACCGACGGCCCCTACTGCAGCCCGTCCTTCCCCTGCGCCATCGAGCCGCTCTCGACGCCGACCTCCAAACGCGACAGGCGACCGCCGTTCGAGCCGCTCGGCTTTCACTCCGGGTCTGGGCGGGCGAGGTTCCGGCGCGCGCCTAGTACGGCGGCTGCGCCGCCCACCAGTCGCCGAGCACCCTGAAGGCGGCCCAGAACTCGCTCTTGGCGGCCTGCTCGTCGAGCGAGTCGTCGATGTCGGGCACGTACACCGCGTCGATCGTCGGCGTCAGCTGCTGGATCTGCCCGCTGGCCGGCTGCAGCTCGCGCGCCAGCGGTATGTCCATCTCGCCCAGCGCCGCCAGCGCCTCCGCTCCCATCACCACGACGATCTTCGGCTGGACGATCGCGATCTCCTCGACGACCCGCGAGATGCAGGCGAAGTCGGCCAGCGAGGCATCGCTCAGCGGGCACTTCACGCACAGCGTGCCGTACACCGCGAGCGGGTCGATCTGCAGGCGCTTCAGCGACTTCATGATCGCGCCGCCCGCGCGGCCGTAGAAGGCGACGCCCTCCTCGACCTCCGAGGGCACCGCGGAGTACTTCAGCAGCATGATGTCGGCCTGCGGGTGGCCGGAGCCGAGCACCGGCATCAGGTTCCCGCGCGGGCAGTGCGGGCAGGCCTGCACGTCGCGCGTCAGCGAGTTGAGCTCGCGGATCGCCCGCTCGAGGTACTTCTCGCGGATCTCGTCGTCGGTCACCGGCATCGGTGCCGAGGGATTTGACGGTGCCTCGCCTTGTCCTTGACGGTGCATCAGTAGTTGCGTGGCGCTCGCCCGCGGCGGCGCCCCGCGCCTGCTCAGCGGCGGCTCCGGGCGCGCCGCAGCCGCCGCGCCCTGCTCGCCCGGCGCGCCGAGCGCGGCGTGGCCTTGGTCTGCAGGAACTTCAGCGCCTGCACGTAGAGCAGCGATGAGGGCCGCGTGAGGATGTCCGCGTCGCGCAGCGACGCCAGGAACTCCTCGGGGCCCTCGAAGTCCCGCATCCTGATCCGCACCGAGCCGAGTCCCTGGGCGACGTGCGAGTCGGACCCGGCGCCCGCGGTGATGCGGTACTTCGCCGCGAAACGCGCCGCCTCGTCGTTGAAGGCGCTGATCGCCACGCGCGGGTTGAAGACCTCGATCGCGTCGATCTCCGCGAGGTTGGGGAGCAGGTGCTCATAGTCGGGGACGGAGTGCATCCGGTCGAAGGGGTGCGGCACGTACACGACCCCGCCCTGCTCGCGGATCGCCGCGATCGTGTCCGGCAGCGTCATCCCGCGCGGGATCTTCTCCTCGATGAAAAGGCCGATCACCTCGCCTTCGCGCGCCGTCTTGATCTCCTCGCCGACGATCACCTTCGGTGCGTGGGGGCTCAGCTTCGCCGCTTGCGAGCGCGCCTCCAGCGCGCCTGAGATCTCGTTGTGGTCGGTCACGGCGATCGCGCCGAGCCCGCGCTCGCGCGCCGTCGCGAGCAGCACCTCGACCGGCGTCACGCAGTCGGGGGAGTGATCGGTGTGCATGTGCAGGTCGACCTCGATCAGCGGCCTGCCGGCCAGGACGTCGCGCACGGCCGTGTTCACCGGCGGGTCGTGGCGGCGGGCGGCGAGCGAGCGGTAGATGCTCTCCAGCTGATCGACGCCGTCTCCGCTGATCAGCCGGTACTCGCCCGGGAAGTGCCTGTTCATCAGCTCTGCGGTGGCCGCCGTGCCGGCGATCCGCGCGTCGAGCCGCCCGAAGAAGCTCTCCACGAAGCGGCGCGCCAGCAGCGTCGAGAGCAGCCGCTCCTCGGAGGAGTGGAACGACCCGACGTTCAGGGCCCGCGAGTGGCGCAGCGCCGCCGCCGAGGTGCTCGGCGCGAACGGCTCGTGCACGTGCACGAAGTCGAGCTCGACCGTCGCGAGCAGTTCCTCGACCGTGCGCGCCACGTCGATCGGCAGCGCGGCCGGCCGCCTGCGTGCGCTGGGGACGAAGTCGACCACCTCGCCGACGGCGAAGAAACGGGGCTCGCCCACGTCGGTGCCGGCGAGCAGCGACGTCGCGGATGGGTGGGGTGGATGGCCACCGTTCGTCACGCGTGCGGAACGCAGCGCGCGACGCGACTCCCGCACGCGCTCCTGCGAGCGCGAGGGCGCGACGATCAGCACCCGATGGCCGCGCCGCGAGAGCTCGCCCGCGACGGCGGCGACGTGCGCGTTGACCGGATTCTCCTCGGCCTCCCACGGATAGGGCGTCACGTGGGCGATCGAGAACGACGCGCTCATCGCATCCGAGGTTATCCGGGCCGCGCGCCCGACGCCAGTGGCCGGGCGCGCGGCGTGCTGCGCTCTAGCGTGCCGAGGATGCTTTCGCGCGGCCTTTGGCTTTCGCGCGCGCCGGCGCTTTGCGGCCTTTGGACGGTCCCAGCCCGCCCTGCTTCGCGTACTTGGCGATGAACGTCTCGGTGTCGCGCCGCGCCTGATCGTCGGGACGCTGCTTGTGCGGCGACTTCATCAGGTAGGAGGACGGACCGTCGAGCTGCCCGCCGACGCCGTGGTTCAGCGCGAGCTTGCAGCAGCGCACGGCGTCGATCACGATCCCCGCCGAGTTCGGCGAGTCCCACACCTCGAGCTTCAGCTCGAGGTTGAGCGGCACGTCGCCGAAGGCCTGTCCCTCGACGCGGATGTGCGCCCACTTGCGGTCGGTCAGCCACGGCACGTAGTCCGAGGGGCCGATGTAGACGTCGGTTGCCGGCAGCTCGTGGTCCATGATCGAGGTCACGGCGTTGGTCTTGGAGATCTTCTTGGACTCCAGCCGCTCGCGCTCGAGCATGTTGTAGAAGTCCATGTTGCCGCCGACGTTCAGCTGCGAGGTGCGCTCGATCTTCGACGCCGCGGTCGGCGAACAGCCGCGCCAGCGTGCGGTGCACGATCGTCGCGCCGACCTGCGACTTGATGTCGTCGCCGACGATCGGCAGGTTCGCCTTTTTGAAGCGCCTGTCCCAGTAGTCCTCGCGCGCGATGAACACCGGGATGCAGTTGACGAAGCCGCAGCCGGCCTCGAGCACCTGCTCGACGTACCACTTGGTCGCCTGCTCGGAGCCGACCGGCAGGTAGGACACGACCACGTCGGTGTGCGTCTCCTTGAGGATCCGGACGATGTCCGCGGTCTCTCCGGGAGCCTTCCTGATCTTCTCTTTGAGGTACTTGCCGAGCCCGTCGTGGGTCATGCCGCGGTAGACGGGGACGCCGAGCTTCTTCGGCACCTTGGCGAACTTGATCGTGTTGTTCTGGCCGGCCCAGATCGCTTCGCCGAGGTCCTTGCCGACCTTGGTCGCGTCGATGTCGAAGGCCGCCGTGAACTCGATGTCGCGCACGTGGTAGCCGCCGAGGTCGACGTGCATCAGGCCCGGGTACGCGCTGCTCGGGGGGTCTGCGTCCTTGTAGTACTGCACGCCCTGCACGAAGGCCGACGCGCAGTTGCCGACGCCGACGATCGCGACCCGGACCTTCTCGGACTGGTAGCGGGCGGCGCCGTTGGTGGAGGCGGCGCCGTTTCCGCTGGCGCCGTTGCTGTGCTGCTTGATCACGAGTGCGATGTCCTTTTGCCGGGGCCGCGAAGGCCCGTTCGAGGGTGCCCGCTCGCGCGGGCGCCCTGCTCTGGAAGGTGGCGACGGCCGCCGAGGGACAGCGCCGTCTGAGAGACAAACTACTCCGCGGCGGCGGGAAGGTCACAGTCCGGTCGCGATTTCACGCCGGGCGGCGGCGGCAGGGGCGCGCGCGGAGCGTCTCAGGCCGTGAGCGCCTGGCGCACGTGCCAGATCCGCTGGCCGACCGTGAACACGCTGAGCGCGGCGAGGACGTACACCGCCGGCTCGAGCAGTTCGAAGCTGCCGAGCGAGGCGCCCTTCGCGAACACCAGCCCGATCGAGAGGATCACGACGCGCACCGGCCGCGTCGCGATGCCGACCTTGCACTCCACACCCAGCGCCTCCGCGCGAGCCCGCGTGTAGCTGACCATCAGCGAGGCCAGCACCGCGACGACGACGCCGGCGGCCGCCGCCTGGTTGTGGCGCAGCGCGAAGTAGCCGGCCACCGCGGTCAGCACGATGCCCTCCTCGATGCGGTCGAGCGTCGAGTCGAGGAAGGCCCCGAACGGCGTGCCCTTGCCGGACATCCTCGAGTACCGGCCGTCGAGCGTGTCCATGATCGAGCCGACGATGAACGCCACGCCGCCGAGGAAGAACAGCCGCTCCCACACGAGCACTGCCGCCACCACGTTCAGCGCGAGGCCCGTCAGCGAGATCGCGTTCGGCGTCAGCCGCGACTCGATCAGCCTGTTGCGGACGAGCTCGCGGCGCTCGCCCTGCCCGATCGGCGTGCGCGCGCGCGCGCGCGCGCGCGCCGCGCCCGGCGCGACGGAGCGTGCTGGCGTGGCGGCATCTAACTGCTCGCCGTCAGCCCGGGGCTGCGGACGGCCGAGAAGCGCCACACCGCCGGTCGCGCTCGCGCCAGCCAGCTCGCGCCGTAGGCGGAGGCGCCGGCGGTCAGTGCGCCGAGCATCGCGTCGAGGATGAAGTGGTTGGCCGTGACGATGATCACGAACGCGATCATGAACGGGTACACCGCCCACGCGACGCGCGCGAGCGGGCAGGCGCACCAGCCGCGCCAGCGTCCAGCCGATCATCAGCGCGAAGGCGACGTGCATCGAGGGCACCGCGGCGTACATGTTCGTGATCGCGCTGATCGAGGAGCTGTGTTCGTTGATCGAGACGTGCGTGAGGTCGGAGACGCTGTCGACGAAGCCCCACTCCGGCATGAAGCGCGGCGGCGCGGTCGGGAACACGATGTAGCCGACCAGCGCGATCGCCATCGCGATCATGAACATGTTGCGCACGAAGTAGAAGTTGCTTGTTGTGGCGCAGGTAGAGGTAGACGAGCGCGCGCGACGGTCACCGAGGTCTGCGCGTTCACGTAGACCCAGCTCGACACGACCATCACGAGGTGGCTGCCCGATGCCCACGCCTGGATCGAGGGCTCGACGAACAGGTGCATGCCGCGCTCGAGGGAGATCAGGTCGCGTGCGTGGGCGAAGGCCTCGTTCGCGTTGCCCTCCACGATCCCGCGCACGACCCGGTAGCCGAGGTAGGCGAGGCCGAACAGGGAGACCTGCCGGAGAGCATCGAGCCAGCCGTGGGGCAGGACGCGCTCCTGCAGGCGGAGAGCGCGAGCGACCATCGCGCCCAAGCCTAGACGATGCTCAGCCGCAGCGTTCGCCGCGGGAGAAGACTCGCGCGAGCGAGAAGTCGATCGAGACGCGCGAGCATGCCGGGCCGCTTCGCGCGTACCGCCGTCCAGCCGCCGGCGGCTTCGGCGACGCAGCCTGCTCCGCTCGTCACCGCCCAGTAGGGGGAGAAGCGCACCAGCACGACGTACGGGCCGGGCGTCGGGTGAGCGCAGCGAGAACGAGGCCCGGCCGATGTGCAGGAACTTGTCGACACCGGCAGGTGCGAGGTCTTCGGGAAAGCCCTGCGCGAGGGGGCGGGGTCTGCGCACAGCGAACAGCCGCCAGTGAGGCGAGCGCCAGATCTGGCGCAGGAAGCCCGCCGGCTGGCGCGAGCTGTTCGCCGGGTCCTCCAAGAGCCGCGCCTCGGCCTTGCCCGAGTAGTCCAGCGAGGCGTCGGGCAGCGCCACGAAGTCGATCCCCTGTTCTCTCAGCCAGTCCCTGTAGCGCCACGCGGTGAGCGGCGTCGAGCCGTAGAACAGGCCGTTGCGGTGGCGGTCGAGCTGGCGCTCCCAGCCGCGCGCGATCATCACCGCGGGCGCGACGTAGCGGGCCTCCCAGTGGTCGACGGTCGGCACCACCTCGATGCGGGCCGCGCGCCGTCCGTAGCCGACGCCGAGGCGCTTCAGCTCGGCGAGCAGCGGCGCGTAGTAGGACGCCTCGGTGGCGGGGTTGCCGAGCGTCGAGACGAAGTCCGTGATCGGCGCGTTGACCTGCCAGTAGACGAGCGGCGCCACCAGCGCGAGCAGCGCCAGCCGCCGGCGCCGGTCGCCGTCCAGCAACGCCGCGGCGGCGATCGGCCCGGTCGCCAGCGCGCCGAGACGGTCGGCGTTGCCGCCGACCGCACTGGGCACGAAGAACGAGCCGATCAGCACGAGCGCGTAGAGCAGCGCCCCGATCCGCAGCGCTCGCTGCCCGGAGGGGATCAGCGCGCCGACCACCACCACACCGGCGAGCGCCGGCCAGAACGCCGAGGCCACGAACGGCTGGCTGCCGCCTTCCGGGAAGAGCGACGGCGAGCAGGACGATCGGCGCGAGCGCGAGCACGCACAGCGCCAGCGCCAGCCCGCGGCGGGCGCGATCAGCGGCCAGGGCCCACGCGAGCATCGCCATCGCCAGGAACGCTCCGGCAACCGGGCTCCCCAGCGACGCCAGCACCGCGAGCAGGCAGGCGCCGGCGGCGCGGCCCCGCTGCGCGAGGACCACGGCCCCGAGCCCGAGCGCCAAGCCGAGGTCGAAGGGCACACGGCTCGAGAGCAGCGCCACGGCCGCGCCGAAGGCGAACCACAGCGAAGCGAGCGTCGCTGCGCGGGTCCGAACACGCCCGCGCAGCGCCACCGAGAACAGCGCGGTGGCCGCGACCATCGACAGCGCCGCGAGCAGCGACGGCCCGATCGCAGCCCCCAGCGCGGGCGCCAGCAGCGAGTAGGCGAGCAGGTGATGCCCGCCGTACCAGGAGTTGTCCCACAGCGTCAGGCCTTCGAGCGAGAACAGGTGACTGCGGTAGGAGGCCGCCGCGAGGTCGGGGCTCTGCGGGGCGATCAGCAGGTACGCGAGCGCGCCGAGCGCCGCAGCCAGCGTCGCCGCCGTGCAGTGCGGAGCACGCCGCAGCGCCGCGCGGGCGCGGGACGGGCGCGGGCCCCCGGCCAGGCCGGCGGCGCTCACCCGCCGCGCAGGAAGCCGGCCAGGCGGTCGACCATGTCGGGGCGGTCCAGCCAGGCCCAGTGGCCCGCGTCGGCGTACTCCTGCAGCTCCGCGCCCGGCAGCGCGCTCGCGTACTCGCGGCCGAAGCGCGCGGGGATGTAGGGGTCCTGCGTGCCCCACAGGACCAGCGCCGGGACCTCCAGGCCCGACAACCCCCGCCCGGCGGCCGCGAGCCGCTCCGGAGGCGAGCTGCGGTACAGCCGCAGGATCGCTCGCTGCGTGCCCTCGTCGAACGTCGCGATCGTGCGCTCGATCCACTCCTCGGGCAGCGGCCCGGGGGTGACGTTGGACTCGCGGCGTCAGCAGCCGGGTCGTGAAGCGCGTAGGTCGTGCCCATCGCCAGCTCGCCGAGTCCGGGCGTGCGCCAGATCCGCGCCGTGCGGTGCCAGCGGTAGCCCGCCAGCAGCGGCACCGCGTTGATGATCGCCACGCGCTCCACGCGCTCGGGCAGCCGCTGCGCCGTGAGCAGGCCGACCGCGCCCCAGTCGTGCACGACGAGGCTGACGCGCTGAGGCCGAGCTCGTCGAGGAACCGCTCCAGGAAGCGCTCGAGCTCCTCCATCGTGTAGCTCAGGTAGCCGGGCTTGCCCGAGCGGCCGAAGCCCGGCAGGTCGGGCGCGACGCCGCCGGTGCGCGCGAGGAACTCGATCCAGTCGTCGGAGCTCGTCGGCACGCCGTGGACGTAGAGCGGCGTGGCGCGGCTCCGGGCGGGGTCTCGGCGCTGCGCCAGAACACCGGCAGCCCGTCGATCTCCCCGTGGTGGTCGATGACCTCGGGCACGCGGCAAAAATACAGGCAGTACGGTGGGCGGCGTGACGGCCCCGAGCGTCCCCTCCCGCAAGCGCCGCGCCCGGCCGCCCGCGTGGCGCGCGCCGGAACCCGCCCGTGTGCTGCGGATCCGCGACCGGCTGAGGGACGTCTACGGGATCCCGCTGATGGCCCCGCACGGCGATCCGATCGCGGAGCTGGTCCTGACGGTGCTCTCGCAGTCGACGAACGATCGCAACCGCGACGTCGCCTTCCTGCGGCTGCGCACGCGGCTGCCGCGCTGGGAGCACGTGCGCGACGCCCCGCTGGCCGAGGTCGAGGAGGCGATCCGCCCCGGCGGCATCTCGAAGGTCAAGTCGGCGCGCATCCAGGCGATCCTGCGCTCGATCAGCGACGACCGGCGGCCCGAGGACCAGGAACCGGGCGAGCTCTCGCTGGAGTGGCTGCCGCGGGTCGCGCTCGACACGGCGCGCGACTACCTCGTCTCGCTGCCCGGCGTCGGCCGCAAGACGGCGGCTTGCGTGCTGCTGTTCACCTACGGGCTGCGCGACGTGCCGGTCGACACCCACGTCTCGCGCGTCGGGGGGCGCCTGCACCTGCTGCGCGAGGGCGCGCCCTTCGAGCAGCTCCACGACGCGATGCTCGCGCTGACCCCGCCCGGGGAGGAGCTCGAGCTCCACGTGAACCTGCTGCGCCACGGGCGCCGCACGTGTCACGCGCGCCGCCCGGAGTGCGCGCGGTGCGCGCTCGCGCGGATGTGCCCGAGCGCGAAGGTCTTCATGGCGGGCGCCTAGCACCCTCGTCTGAGGGCGGGCAGGAGGCGTCGATGCACCCTGGCGGTCTCGCAGCTGTGGCGGCGAGCTGCGCAGACCGGCCGCCGCGAGAGCGGGCGTTCTCTGCTCAGCCGTGCGCGTGCGGCAGCACCACGAAGGCGATCACCGCGTAGTGCATCGCCGCCGCCGCCAGCACCAGCGCGTGGAAGATCTCGTGGTAGCCGAAGGTGCGTGGCCACGGGTTCGGTCGCCCCGAGGCGTAGACGAAGGCTCCGACCGTGTAGAGCAGCCCGCCGCCCGCCAGGCCGGCGACGCCGAGCCAGCCGACGGCCGCGGGCAGCTCGCCGAGGATCACCGCCGATACCCAGCCGAGGGCGAGGTAGACGGCTGCGAACACCCACTTCGGAGCGTCGATCCAGAGAAGCTTGAAGATCACGCCGCCGAGCGCCCCCGCCCAGACCACGATCAGGATCGTGTGCGCCAGCGAGCCCTTCAGGGCGAGCAGGCACACGGGTGTGTAGGTGCCGGCGATCAGCACGAAGATCATCGAGTGGTCCAGCCGGCGCATCCAGCGCCGCGCCCGCGGGCGCCAGGTGACGCGGTGGTACAGCGCGCTGGTGCCGAGCAGGGCCGTGACGGCGCCGGCGTAGACGGAGGCGGCGAGGCGCGCCCTCGCATCGGAGGCCGCGACGATCAGGGCGACCCCGGTCGCGATCGAGACGAAGAACGCATACTCGTGCGAGACGCCGCGCAGTCTCGGCTTGACCGGTATCGCCGCCGGCACGTTCATGCGCAGAAGGTAGCGCCCCGGGAGGCATCGCGGCGCCGTCCCCGGCGCAGCCGGCGGCGCGGCCGTCCCCGGCCCCGGCAGGCATCGCGGCGCCGCGCCCGGCGCAGCCCCCGGCGCGGCCGACCGCGTCCACTAGGCTGCCGCGCCCCTCGCCCCCGGGGTGGCGCGCAGCGCCCCCGTGCGTGACGCAGATCCGACCGGAATTAAGCGGCGAGATCCCGTCCTACCCCGTATTTGCAGGGGAAAAGCCTGCTTAAGGTCGCTCATCAAATCTGCCATACTGTCACTTAGATTTGTGAAGCCAACCCAAGGAGCATCAATCACATGGCCAAGACCATAGGCATCGACCTCGGCACGACGAACTCGTGCATGGCGGTGCTCGAGGGCGGCGAGCCGACCGTCATCGAGAACGCCGAGGGCGGCCGCACGACCCCGTCGGTCGTGGCCTTCGCCGGCTCTGGCGAGCGCCTCGTCGGCACCGTCGCCAAGCGCCAGGCCGTCACCAACCCCCAGAACACCGATCTTCTCGATCAAGCGCTTCATGGGCCGCAAGGAGGCCGAAGTCCGCGAGGAGGAGTCGATCGTCCCCTACAAGGTCGTCTCCGGACCCAACGGCGACGCCCGCGTCGAAGCCGGCGGTGAGCAGCACTCGCCGCCGGAGATCTCGGCGATGATCCTGCAGAAGCTGAAGTCCGATGCGGAAGCGTATTTGGGCGAGCCCGTCGACTCCGCCGTGATCACCGTCCCGGCGTACTTCAACGACGACCAGCGCCAGGCGACGAAGGACGCCGGCACGATCGCCGGTCTCGACGTCAAGCGCATCATCAACGAGCCGACCGCGGCCTCGCTGGCCTACGGGCTCGACAAGGAGTCCGACCAGACGATCCTCGTCTTCGACCTCGGCGGCGGCACCTTCGACGTGTCGGTGCTGGAGATCGGCGACGGCGTGTTCGAGGTGAAGTCGACGGCGGGTGACAACCACCTCGGCGGCGACAACTTCGACAAGGCGATCGTCGACTGGCTGGTCGCCGAGTTCAAGAAGTCCCAGGCGATCGACCTGGCGGCCGACCCGATGGCGCTGCAGCGGCTCTACGAGGCCGCCGAGAAGGCGAAGATCGAGCTCTCGACCACGCAGGAGACGCAGATCAACCTGCCGTTCATCACCGCCGACGCCTCCGGGCCGAAGCACCTCGACACGCGCCTCACCCGCGCGAAGCTCGCCGAGCTCACCTCCGAGCTGCTCGACCGGGTCGTCGCGCCGGTTCGCCAGGCGATGGACGACGCCAAAGCGAAGGGCGTCAAGGAGATCGACCACATCGTGCTCGTCGGCGGCATGACGCGCTCGCCGGCGGTGCAGGAGAAGGTCAAAGAGCTCACCGGCAAGGAGCCGCACCGCGGCGTCAACCCGGACGAGGTCGTCGCCGTCGGCGCGGCGATCCAGGCCGGCGTGCTGGCCGGCGACGTCAAGGACGTGCTGCTGCTCGACGTGACCCCGCTGACGCTCGGCATCGAGACCAAGGGCGGCGTGATGACGAAGCTGATCGAGCGCAACACGACGATCCCGACCCGCAAGGGCGAGGTCTTCTCGACCGCCGAGGACAACCAGCCCTCGGTCGAGATCCACGTCCTGCAGGGCGAGCGCGAGATGGCTCAGTACAACAAGTCGCTCGGCAAGTTCCAGCTGACCGGCATCCCGCCGGCGCCGCGCGGCATCCCGCAGATCGAGGTCGCGTTCGACATCGACGCGAACGGCATCCTCAACGTCTCGGCGAAGGACCTGGGGACGGGCAAGGAGCAGAAGATCGAGATCAAGGCGGGCTCCGGCCTCTCCGACGACGAAATCAAGAACATGGTCTCCGACGCCGAGTCGCACGCCGAGGAGGACCGCCGCGCCCGCGAGCTGGCGGAGGCCCGGAACAACGGCGAGAACGCCGCCTACCAGGCCGAGAAACAGCTCGGCGAGCTGGGCGACCAGGTCGACGCGGACTCCAAGACCCGCATCGAGGAGGCCATCAAGGGCGTCCGCGAGGTGCTCGAGTCCGAGGACGCCGCGGCGATCAACGCCAAGGCCGAGGAGCTGCAGAGCGCGTTCCACGCCGTCTCCGAGGCGATGTACCAGCGCGCCCAGGAGCAGGCCGGTTCCGCGAACGGCAACGGCAGCGGCGAGACCGCCGACTCCTCCTCCGAGGAGGAGGACGTGGTCGACGCCGAGGTAGTCGACGAGCCGAAGGCGTAGGCGAGGCGTATGACGGAGTTCGCAGCACCAGCAAGAGGCGAAGGAACGAGAACCCCTCCTCCGCGGACGCGGGGGAGGGGCCCGTCGCTTCGTCCGCTGTCGAGCCGTCTGCGGCCGCTGAGACCGTGCCGGAGCAGAACGGCGCCGGCGTGGGCGAGGACCGCTCGCAGGGCGACCTCGACGAGCTCGTCGAGGTCGCGGCACAGCGCGACGAGTACCTCGCGCTCGCGCAGCGCACGCAGGCCGACTTCGAGAACTACCGCAAGCGTGTCGCGCGAGAGGCCGCCGCCGCGCAGGAGCGCGGCGCGGCCGCGCTCGCCAAGGAGCTGCTGCCCGCGCTCGACAACCTCGACCGCGCGCTCGACGGCGCAGACGAGGACGACCCGCTGCTGAAGGGCGTGGGGCTCGTTCGCTCCGAGCTGCGCGCCGCGCTGGCGCGGGCGGGCATCGAGCCCTTCGACCCGCAGGGCGAGCCGTTCGACCCGTCGCTGCACGAGGCCGTCGCGACGGCCCCCGCAGCGCGAGGGCGGCGCCGGCGGCGCGGTGCTCGAGGTCTACCAGGACGGCTACCGCCTGGGCGAGAGCATCCTGCGCCCCGCACGGGTCGTCGTGTCCGCCTGAGCGAGGCGGAGGCCAGATGGCCGCGAGACCCGACTACTACAAGACGCTCGGCGTCGAGAAGCGCGCGAGCGCCGACGAGATCAAGAAGGCCTACCGCAAGCTGGCGCGCCAGTACCACCCCGACCGCAACCCCGGCGACAAGGACGCCGAGGCGCGCTTCAAGGAGATCTCCCAGGCCCACGACGTGCTCGGCGATCCCGAGAAGCGCAAGCAGTACGACAGCGGCACGGGTGCGTTCAGCACCGGCGCCGGTCCCGGCGGCGGCTTCGGCGGCTTCGGCAACTTCGACTTCGACGGCTCCTCGATGGGGGACATCCTCTCGAACCTGTTCGGCGGCTCGACGAGCGGCCGGCGGGTGCGCACCAGGCCGCGCCCGGAGAAGGGCCCGGACCTCGAGGCGCAGGTGTCGATCACCTTCGACCAGGCGATCTCCGGCGCGCAGGTTCCGCTGCAGGTGCCGATGCGCGCGACCTGCCCGACCTGCCGCGGCACCGGCGCCAAGCCCGGCACGACGCCGGTCGTGTGCCCGCAACTGCGAGGGTCGCGGCATCGAGACGCAGGGCCAGGGCATGTTCTCGATCTCCCAGCCGTGCTCGCGCGTGCGGCGGCGCGGGCACGATCATCGAGGACCCGTGCCCGACCTGCCAGGGCACGCGGCGCGGTGCGGACCGTCAAGAAGCTGCGCGTGAACATCCCCGCGGGCGTCAAGGACGGCAGCCGCATCCGGCTCGCCGGCAAGGGCGAGCCGGGTCGCGGCGGCGGCCGCGCCCGGCGACCTGTACCTGATCACGAAGGTCGTCGCCCTCGCCGACCTTCAAGCGCAAGGGCGAGAACCTCGAGGTCGAGGTGCCGCTGACGATCCCCGAGGCGCTGCGCGGCGCCGACGTGAAGGTGCCGACGCTGAACGGCACGAAGACGCTGCGCGTGCCGCCGGGCACCGCCGAGCGGCACCGTCCAGCGGCTGCGCGGCGAGGGCCCGCCGAAGCTCGGCCGGGTCGGCGGGTGCTCCGCAGCGAGGCGACATCCACTACCGCTTCGTGATCGACGTGCCCGAGCACCTCAGCGACGAGCAGCAGAAGGCGGTCGAGGAGCTCGAAAAGACGCTCGGCGGCGACCCGCGCGCGGGGCTGTTCGCCAACGGCTCGGGCGGCTCGGCGCAGTCCGCCGGCGACGCGAAGGCGGGCAGCGAGCGGTGAGCGCGATCGGCGACGGCAACAGGCCCGCGCGGAGGCGGCTCGCGGATCCCGACGGTCACACGCGTCGAAGTCGAGACCGACCGCGGCGTGTTCATGATCTCCGTCGCGGCGCAGCTCGCGAACATGCACCCGCAGACGCTGCGGATGTACGAGGCACGCGGGCTGATCGAGCCGCAAGCGCTCGCCGAAGGGCACACGCCTGTACTCGCAGGAGGACGTCGAGAGGCTGCGCCGCATCCAGGAGATGACGGCCGAGCTCGGCCTCAACCTCGCGGGCGTCGAGCGGGTGCTCGACCTCGAGCGCGAGATCGACGCGATGCACGCCCGCATCGAGGAGATCGAGACGGAGGCGCTGAAGGCCCAGGTGCGGCTCGCCGAGCAGCTCGAGGAGGTGCGCCGCTCGTTCCGCGCGGAGCTCGTGCCCATCGCGCGCGCAACCTCGAGCTGGTCCGCGCCGCCGACGCGCGCTCGCCGTTCCCGCTGCTGCGCAGAAACGCCCCGAACAAGACTTCCCCCGGAGGAAAAGATGCAGCCTGACCGTTTCACCATCAAGTCCCAGGAGGCGATCGCCTCCTCCGCGCGCCTCGCCCAGGAGGCGCGCAACCCGCAGGTCGTCCCGGCGCACCTGATGAGGGTGCTGCTCGGCGACGGCCAGGCCACCGCGGCCGCTCGCCGGGCGGCCTGGTGCCGGCCGTGCTCGAGCGCCTCGGCGTGAACGTCAAAGCGCTGACGCGATCAGCTCAGCGACCGCGATCGGCGAGCTGCCGAAGTTCAGCGAGGGCGTGCCCGGCGAGGGCACGCAGCCCTCGGCGGAGCTGACGAAGGTCTTCCAAGATGCCGAGCGCGAGGCGAAGGAGCTCGGCGACGACTACGTCTCGACCGAGCACCTGCTGCTCGCGCTCGCGGTCACGAAGGGGACGCCGGGCGAGGAGCTGCGCGCCTACGGCGCGGACCGCGCGGCTGCTGCTGCAGGCGATCAAGGAGGTGCGCGGCTCCAACCGCGTCGACCGACCAGTCCCCCGAGGAGAAGTACGAGGCGCTCGAGCGCTACGGCCGCGACCTCACGCAGGTCGCCGAGAGGGCAAGCTCGACCCGGTGATCGGCCGCGACGAGGAGATCCGCCGTGTGATCCAGGTGCTCTCCCGCCGCACCAAGAACAACCCGGTGCTGATCGGCGAGCCGGGCGTCGGCAAGACCGCGATCGTCGAGGGGCTGGCGCAGCGGATCGTCTCCGGTGACGTGCCGGAGTCGCTGCGCGAGCGGCGCGTGATCGCGCTCGACATCGGCTCGCTGATCGCCGGCGCCAAGTACCGCGGCGAGTTCGAGGACCGCCTGAAGGCCGTGCTCAAAGAGGTGGGCGAGGCGCAGGGGACCGTGATCCTGTTCCTCGACGAGCTGCACACGATCGTCGGCGCCGGCGCCGCCGAAGGCGCGGTCGACGCCGCCAACCTGCTGAAGCCGATGCTCGCGCGCGGCGAACTGCGCGCGGTCGGAGCGACGACGCTCGACGAGTACCGCAAGCACATCGAGAAGGACGCCGCGCTCGAGCGCCGCTTCCAGCCGGTGATGGTCGGCGAGCCGTCGGTGGCGGACACGATCGCGATCCTGCGCGGCCTGAAGGGCCGCTACGAAGAGCACCACAAAGTGCGCATCCAGGACAGCGCGCTGATCGCCGCCGCGACGCTCTCGGACCGCTACATCGCCGACCGCTTCCTGCCCGACAAGGCGATCGACCTCGTCGACGAGGCGGCGTGCGGGATCCGCATCGAGATCGACTCGGTGCCTGTCGAGATCGACGAGGTCGACCGCCGCGTGATGCAGCTCGAGATCGAGCTGACCTCGCTGGAGAAGGAGACCGACGCGGCCTCGGCCCAGCGGCGTGAGGCGCTCGAGCGCGAGCTCGCCGAGCTGAAGGAGCGCTCGGCGGAGATGAAGGCGCGCTGGCAGAACGAGAAGCAGGCGATCGATCAGATCTCCTCGCTCAAAGACCGTCTCGAGCAGGCGAAGCTCGACGCTGAGAAGGCGCAGCGGGAAGCGGATCTCGCCCGCGCCTCGGAACTGCTCTACAAGGACATCCCGGAGCTCGAACGGGAGCTGGGCGAGCGCGAGGGCGACGAGTCGGCCGATAAGGAGCGCCACGGGGCCGGTGGGCCTGTTTTCCTCAAGGAGGAGGTCGACGCGGACGACGTCGCCGAGGTGGTCGCGCGCTGGACGCGGATCCCCGTCAGCCGTCTGCTGGAGGGCGAGACCGAGAAGCTGATCCACATGGAGGACCGGCTGCACGAACGGGTGATCGGCCAGGACGAGGCGGTGGAGGCCGTGGCGACGGCGCTGCGGCGCTCGCGCGCCGGGCTGCAGGACCCCGACCGTCCGATCGGCTCGTTCCTGTTCCTCGGCCCGACCGGCGTCGGCAAGACCGAGCTGGCGCGGGCGCTGGCGGAGTTCATGTTCGACTCACAGGAGGCGATGATCCGCATCGACATGTCCGAGTACATGGAGAAACACTCGGTGTCGCGGCTGGTCGGCGCCCCCCCGGGATACGTCGGCTACGAGGAGGGCGGGCAGCTCACCGAGGCCGTGCGCCGCCGGCCCTACTCGGTGGTGCTGCTCGACGAGATCGAGAAGGCCCACGGCGACGTGTTCAACACGCTGCTGCAGGTGATGGACGATGGCCGCCTGACCGACGGCCAGGGCCGCACGGTCGACTTCAAGAACGTCGTGCTGATCATGACCTCGAACATCAGGGTCGGGGACGGGACCGGTTCAGGGGGCTCTCGGACACGGCCGTACGCAACGCGCTGCTCGAGCACTTCAAACCCGAGTTCGTCAACCGCCTCGACGACATAGTGCGCTTCGAACCGCTGAGCCGCGAGCAGCTCTCCGAGATCGTCGAGCTGCAGGTCGACCGGGTGCTGGCGCGCCTCGCCGAGCGCGGTGTCGAGGTGACGCTGACCGAGGACGCCAAGACGCTGCTGGGGAACATGGGCTACGACCCGACCTACGGCGCCCGACCGCTGCGCCGCGTGATCCAGAAGCAGCTCACCGACAAACTCGCGCTGGCGCTGCTGCAGGGCGAGATCAGGGAGGGCGAGCACGTGCGCGTCGACGTCGCGGACGGCGAGCTGGCGCTGGAGAAGTCGAGGACACAGGAGCCTGCGGCGGCGTAGCGGCGCCAAAGCGCGCCGCCACGCCGCGGCTCCGGGTGGAGGGCAGCCGGGGGCTGCGTAGCGGCGCCAACTGCGCGCCGCCACGCCGCGGCTCCGGGTGGAGGGCAGCCGGGGGCTGCGTAGCGGCGCCAACAGCGCGCCGCCACGCCGCGGCTCCGCCGCCGACGGGGGCGTAGGTGATGCGTCTGCGCATTCGTTGCCCTTCGAGGCTCTTGGTCCGGTCTGCCCGGAGCGAGTCGGCCTGCCGCTCGACGCCAAGGCAAGGTCGCGCCCCGGGCGGCCGTCGGCAGGCTGACGATCGACTGTCTCCCTCCGTAGGCGCAGCTGCAGTCGATCGGCCCGATCGGCGGGAACGCTGGCGCGCGCCGCACGGATCGGGTACAACGAGGCCGAGGGCGGCGGGACCGCCACAGGCCATTGAGGAAGAGGAGTCAACTTGCCCACCTACATCATGCTCTCGACCCTCACCCCCGACGGGGTCCAGACGGTCAAGAACAACCCCCAGCGGATCCGCGAGGTCAACAACGAGGTCGAGCAGCTCGGCGCCAAGGTCAAGGCGCAGTGGGCGACGCTCGGGCACGTCGACTTCATCTCGATCATCGAGGCGCCCGACGAGGGCACGATGGCGCGCGTCTCGTTGGAGCTCGGCTCGCGGGGGACCGGGCGCTACGAGACGCTTGCGGCGATCCCGGTGGACGACTTCATCGCGTCGCTGTAGCGGCGGGCGGCCCGCCTACTCGGAGACGAAGTAGCCCGAGAAGTAGCAGGCCGGTTTCTTTTTGCCTTCGAGGAAAACGCCGTCTTTGGCGGCGCCGTCGAGCGCGACCACGCCGGTCTTCGACTCGGCGGCGAACAGGCCTTCGGAGCCGATCAGATTCGATTCTTCGACTTTGGTGCCTTCGGTTTCCCCTTCGGCTTCTTCGCCCAGCGCGACTTCTTCGCCCGCCGCTTTGAACGCGGCGGATTCGTCGTCTTCCGTGGTGCCGGCCCAAGATCCCGCTTCGCCCGTCTCGAGGTAGGTCTGGGCGTACGTGCTGGTTCCCACCTGCCAGCAGTGACCGACGAGCTTGAAGGGAGCTTCTTCGCGCAGCGTCGTCCTGACCGCTTCTTCCTTGCTGGGGCCGGCTTCCGAGGTCGAGCGCCAGTGCAGGACGGTCGCGCGTTCTCCGGCGCCGGCGTGTTCGGGACCTTCGGGCCCGGGGAGCCCGGTCTGGCCTCTTTCGCCGTTCGCCCCGTTCGTCCCGTTCGTCCCGTTGACGCCCGGCGCCCCCTGCGGCCCTTGCGGTCCCTGAGCGCCCGCCGCACCGGTCGCACCCGTGCCGCCGGCGGGTCCGGTCTTCCCCGAGGCGGCGATTTCCTTGAGCGCCTTCGGGCTGATCTGCTTCTTGGAGGTGATCAGGTAATGGCTCGCTGCCACCGCGCTGCCGCCCATCGCGAATACGAGCGCGAAGGTCGCCACGACGTTCGCGTAGGTCATCCGTGCCCTGAGCCGACGAAACATCCGGCTTTCAAGGCTAGACGACGCCCGGCAGCCTGTCACGCGGCAAGCGCCGGCTTGCACGACCCGGTGTGCCGCGGTCCGAGCGCGTATGCTGCGCGCGACATGACCGACCAGGAGATCAGAGGCGAGGGGCCGCACGGCGAGCAGGACCTCCCCGGCGGCTCGCCGGGGATATCGCTCGTGCCCGAGCCCACCGCGGGCGAGGAGGTCCGCGCCCAGCTCGAGGAGTTCGACGTCGGCGAGGCAGTGGTTGGCATCGTGATGGGCTCCGAGAGCGACATGGAGCAGATGCAGAAGGCGGCCGACGAGCTCGACAAGCGCGGTATCGCCAACGAGGTCCGCGTGATGTCCGCGCACCGCCAGCCCGATCTGGTGGCGGAGTACGCGAAGTCCGCTCGCGGCCGAGGGCTGCGCGTGATCATCGCCGGCGCGGGCATCTCCGCCGCGCTGCCGGGCGCGGTCGCCGCCCACACCGAGATACCGGTGGTCGGCGTGCCGCTGTCAGGGCGCCTGAGCGCGGCCGGGGGCCTCGACGCGATCCTCTCGATCGTGCAGATGCCTCCCGGCGTCCCCGTCGCCTGCGTGGGCCTCGACAACGCGCGAAACGCCGCGGTGCTCGCGGCGCGCATCCTCGGCGCCTGAGCGCGGCCCGGCGACCGACGCCTGACGCGGCCGCTGAGATAATCGGCGCGTGATCCCCCGTTACACGCGGCCGGCCCTCGGCGAGCTGTGGACCGACCAAGCGCGCATGGAGACGTGGCGGCGGGTCGAGGTCGCCGCCTGCGAGGAGCTGCCCGGGCTGCTCGGCGACGCCGGCCCGAGCGAGGCCGAGCTGGAGGCTGTTCGCAGCGCGACCTTCACCGTCGAGGCCGTGGACGCGCGCGAGAAGGTCACCGACCACGACATGGCGGCCTTCGTCGACGTGCTCGGCGCCTCGGCGGGCGAGGCCGGTCGCTGGATCCACTTCGGCCTGACCTCCTCCGACGTGCTCGACACGGCGCTGGCGCTGCAGCTCGCCGCCGTCGGCGAGGTCGCGCTCGACGGCTCCCGCGAGCTCGTCGCGGTGCTCGCGCGGCGCGCCCGCGAGCACGCGGGCACGCTCTGCGTCGGGCGCACCCACGGGGTGCACGCCGAGCCCACCACCTTCGGCGTCAAGCTCGCGGGCTTCGCCTTCGAGGCGCACCGCAACCTGCTGCGCCTGGAGCGCACCTTCGCGCAGGCGCGGGTCGGAGCGATCTCCGGCGCGGTCGGAACCTACGCCGCCACCGACCCCGCCTTCGAGGCGCGCGTGCTCACGCGGCTCGGTCTCGGCCGCGAGGACGTCTCCACCCAGGTCGTCGCCCGCGATCGGCACGCTGATCTGCTCGCCGCGATCGCCCTCGCGGGCGCCGGGCTGGAGCGTCTCGCCGTCGAGGTGCGCCACCTGCAGCGCACCGAGGTGCGCGAGGCGCAGGAGCCCTTCCGGGAGGGGCAGAAGGGCTCCTCGGCGATGCCGCACAAGCGCAACCCGATCAAGGCCGAGCAGATCTCCGGACTCGCGCGGGTGCTCCGCGGCAACGCCCAGGCGGCGCTCGAGGACATCGCGCTCTGGCACGAGCGCGACATCTCGCACTCCTCGGTCGAGCGAGTGATCCTGCCCGACTCGACGATCCTGCTCGACTACCTGCAGCACCGCGCGATCGCTCTTGTCTCGGGAATGAAGATCGACGAGAACCGGATGCTCGACAACCTCTCGCTGACGCACGGGGCGCTGTTCTCGCAGCGCGTGCTGCTGGCCCTGGTCGAGGCCGGTTCGAGCCGGGACGAGGCCTACCGGCTCGTCCAGGAGCTGGCCCAACGGGCCTGGGACGAGGGCATTCCGCTGCGCGAGCTGCTCGAAGCCGACGAGCGCGCAGCGGCTCTGAACCTCGACGAGATCTTCTCCTTCGGGCACTTCATCCGCCACGCCGAGGAGATCGTCGGCCGCCTCGAGGAGATCGCCTAGCGCAGGTTTCGCGACGTACCCACCGGCCTGAAGCGTGCACCTGCGTTCGCCGCCGGCGCTGGTAGCATCGGCCCACGTGACGAGCCTCGCCGACCTCCCCTTGATCGCCAGCGGGAAGGTCCGCGAGATGTACTCGCTCGACGATGGCCGCTTGCTGATGGTCGCGAGCGACCGTATCTCCACCTACGACGCGGTTCATCCAACGCCGATCCCCGACAAGGGACGGGTGCTCACCGCCCTGTCGGTGTTCTGGTTCGAGAAGACCGGTCAGATCGTCGATAACCACCTCGTCTCGGCGACCGAGGGCGTGCCCGCGGAGGCCCGCGGCCGCGCGCTCGTCGTGCGCAAGCTCGAGATGCTCCCGGTCGAGTGCATCGTGCGGGGCTACATCACGGGGTCGGGCTGGAAGGACTACCAGGCGACGGGGACCGTCTCCGGTATCGAGCTGCCGCCGGGCCTGCAGGAGTCCCAGCAGCTGCCCGAGCCGATCTTCACCCCCTCGACGAAGGCCGAGGAGGGTCACGACGAGACGATCGACTTCGAGCGGGCGGCCGGGCTGGTCGGCGACAGCGGCCTGATGGCGCGCGTCCGCGACGCCTCGCTGCAGCTGTACACGTTCGCGGCCGAGCACGCGCGTGACCACGGCGTGATCCTCGCCGACACGAAGTTCGAGTTCGGGCTCGACGGCGACGGCCGGCTCGTGGTGGGCGACGAGGTCCTGACGCCCGACTCCTCCCGCTACTGGCCCGCCGACGGCTACGAGGTCGGTCATGGCCAGCCGAGCTTCGACAAGCAGTACGTCCGCGACTGGGCGTCGGGCAGCGGCTGGGACAAGCTTCCGCCCGCGCCGGCGATCCCCGAGGACGTCGTCGCCGGCACGCGCGAGCGGTACATCGAGGCGTACGAGCGCATCACCGGCCGGTCTTTCTCCGACTGGCTCGCCGAGACCGGCGCGGAGTGAGGGCGCGCGTCCTGATCCGCCCGAAGGCGGGGATCCTCGACCCCCAGGGCGTCGCGGTCGAGCGAGCGCTCCCCGCGCTCGGCTTCGAGGGCGTCGAGAACGTCCACGTCGGCCGCCTCGTCGAGCTCGACGTGACCGCAGAGAACCAGCTGCAGCCGCTGTGCGAGAAGCTCCTCGCCAACCCGCTGGTCGAGGATTACGAGATCGAGATCGTCGGGACCTGAGGTGAAGTTCGGAGTCCTGCAGTTCCCCGGCTCCTGCGACGAGGTGGACGCGCTCGAGGCATGCCGCCTCGTCGGCGACGCCGAGCTGATCTGGCATCGCGACCGCGACCTCCAGGGCGCTGATGCGATCATCGTGCCCGGTGGCTTCTCATACGGCGACTATCTACGCGCCGGGGCGATCGCCCGTTTCTCCCCGTCGATGGAGTCGGTCGTCGAGTTCGCCGCCGAAGGGGGGCTCGTGCTCGGCATCTGCAACGGCTTCCAGGTGCTGTGCGAGGCCCAGCTGCTGCCGGGCGCGCTGCTGCCGAACGTCAACCTCCGCTTCACCTCGCGGCAGGTCCGGCTCGACGTGGTCGCCGCCGACACCGTCTTCACCCGGGGGTGTCCTGCGGGGCGGCAGCTGAGCATCCCCGCGAAGCACTCCTGGGGGCGCTACCACGCGGACCCGGAGACGCTCACTCACCTCGAGGACGCCGGCCAGGTCGTGCTGCGCTACGCCGCCGGCGAGAACTTCAACGGCTCGCTCAACGACATCGCCGGGGTGATGAACGAGCGCGGCAACGTGATGGGCCTGATGCCCCATCCCGAGCACGCCGTGCAGGAGCTGACCGGCGGCTCGACCGACGGCCTGTGCATCTTCCGCTCGATCAGCATGGCCGCCGAGAGCGTGCCTGCGTGAGTGCGGCGGCCACCCTGCCCGGCGTCGAGGACGCTGTCGCGCTCGGGCTCACCGAGGCCGAGTACGAGCTGATCTGCGAGAAGCAGAACCGCCCTCCGAACCAGGTCGAGCTGGCCATGTACTCGCTGCTGTGGAGCGAGCACTGCGCCTACAAGCACTCCAGGCGGCTGCTGCGCACGCTGCCCACCGAGGGCCCGCACGTCGTGATGGGCCCGGGCGAGAACGCAGGGGCCGTCGACGTCGGCAGCGGGCTCGTCTGCGCCTTCAAGGTCGAGTCGCACAACCACCCAAGCGCCGTCGAGCCCTTCCAGGGCGCGGCGACCGGCGTCGGCGGGATCCTGCGGGACATCTTCGCGATCGGCGCGCGCCCGGTCGCGGTGCTCGACTCGCTGCGCTTCGGCGAGCCCGGGGAGAGCGCGCGCTCGCGCTACCTGCTCGACGGCGCCGTCGCCGGGATCGGCCACTACGGCAACTCGATCGGCATCCCGACGGTCGGCGGCGAGGTCTACTTCGAGGCGGCCTACGAGCAGAACTGCCTCGTCAACGCGATGGCCCTCGGGCTCGCGCCGCGCGAGAACCTGGTCCGCAGCGCCGCCACCGGGCCCGGCAACCTGGTGGTCCTGTTCGGCGCCTCGACCGGGCGGGACGGCATCGGCGGCGCGTCGGTGCTCGCCTCGGCCGAGCTCGGCGAGGACGAGGACAAGCGGCCCACTGTGCAGGTCGGCGACCCGTTCGAGGAGAGCAAGCTGCTGGAGTGCTCGCTGGAGCTGCTCGAGCTCGGCCTGATCGTCGCTCTCCAGGACCTCGGCGCCGCCGGGCTGACCTCCTCGGCCTCGGAGATGGCATCGAAGGGCGGCGTGGGGATCGACATCGACATCGCGGCGGTGCCCCTGCGCGAGCCGGGCATGGAGCCCTTCGAGGTGATGGTCTCCGAGTCGCAGGAGCGGATGCTGTGCGTGGTCGAGCCCCGCAATGTCGGCGCCGTGCTCGAGGTGTGCGAGAAGTGGGAGGTCGCGGGCGCGGCGATCGGTGCCGTCACCGACACGCGCCGCATGCGCGTGCTGCGCGAGGAAGAGCTGCTCGGCGACATGCCCGTGGAGGCGCTGGTCGACGACTGCCCGCTCTACGACCTCGAGCCGTCCAAGCCGGCCGAGCCGCTGTACCCGCCGCCGCGGGCGCTGCTGCCCGCCTCATCGCCGCCCGGCGAGACGCTGCGCGCGCTGCTCGCCAGCGCCAACATCGCCTCGCGCCGCCCGCTCTTCGAGCAATACGACTCGATCGTCGGCTCGCGCACGGTCCGCCGCCCGGAGCAGGCCGACGCGGCTGTGCTCGCGCTGCCGGACGGCAGCGCGCTCGGCGTCTCGATCGACGGCAACGGGCGCCGCGTCGCCGCCGACCCGCGAAACGGGACGATCGGCGCCGTGCTGGAGTGCGCCGCCAACCTCGCCTGCGCGGGCGCCGAGCCGCTCGGCACGACCAACAACCTCAACTTCGCCAACCCCGAGAAGCCACACATCGCCTGGCAGCTCACCGAGGCGGTGGCAGGACTCGGTGAGGCCTGCCGCGCGCTGGCGGCGCCGATCGTCGGCGGCAACGTCTCCCTCTACAACGAGGGCGCCGCCGGCCCGATCTACCCGACCCCCGTGATCGGCATGGTCGGGCGGCTCCCCGACGCGCGCCGCGCCGGGCGGCTCGGCTTCCTGAACGCCGGCGACGCGCTCGCGCTGGTCGGGCCCTTCGCCCCGGCCTCGCCGGCCTCGGAGCTCGCGAAGCTGCGGGGGCAGGCGCTGCCCGACGGGCTGCCGGTCGTCGACCTGAAGGCGGCGGCCGCGGCGCTCGCGGCGGTGCGCGAGGCGGTTCGAGCCGGTGTGCTCAGCAGCGCCCACGACATCGCCGAGGGCGGCGTCGCGGTCGCACTCGCCGAGTGTGCGATCGCCGGGCGGGTCGGTGCCGCCGCCCAGCTCGGCGAGGGTTTCTGGGAGGCGCTGGGACCGGCCGGGCACGGCGCGGCGCCGAACTGGCCCGAGGGCGCCGCCGACGCGGCGCTGTTCGGCGAGGCGCCGTGCGGCTTCGTGGTCAGCGGGCCCGAGGCCGGTCTGCGCGCGCTCGCCGAGCAGACCAACGTCCGGTTGATCGGCCACGTGGGCGGCGAGACCCTGCGCGTCGTCCTCGACGGGCAGCTGGTGATCGACGAGCCGGTGCAGGAGCTCGCGGCCGCGCACGCCGGCGGGTTGACGCGCTACTTCGATTGAGTGGAGGGGGTTGCTAGCTTGTGAAGACGATGCGTGACGGACCGCGCGACGAGTGCGGCGTATTTGGCTTGTACGCGCCCGGCCACGAGGTGGCCCGCTTGTCCTACTTCGCCCTGTACGCGCTGCAGCACCGCGGGCAGGAGTCGGCCGGCATCGCGGCGGCCGATCGCGGCGGGCACATCGTCACCCGCCGCGAGCTGGGGCTCGTCAACCAGGTCTTCAGCGAGAACGACCTGCGCACGCTCGCCGGCGAGCTGGCGATCGGCCACGTCCGCTACTCGACGACCGGCTCCAACGCCTGGGAGAACTCCCAGCCCGTGCAGCGCTCGGAGGGCATGGGCGGCTCCCGCCGCGAGGTGGCGCTCGGGCACAACGGGAACCTGATCAACGCGCTGGAGCTGCACCAGGAGCTGAGCGACGGCGGCGCGTCCTTCAGCTCCACCTCCGACTCGGAGATCATCGCCGCGATGATCGCCACCCATCCCGCCGAGGAGGTGGAGGACGCGATCGCCGACGTGCTGCCGCGGCTGCGCGGCGCCTTCTCGATCGTCGCGATGACCAAGGACCGGGTCGTCGCGTTCCGGGACCCCCACGGCCTGCGGCCCCTCGCGATCGGCACGATCGAGCCGGCCGAGCCGGGCGGCGAGCTGCGCTACTGCGTCGCCAGCGAGTCCTGCGCCTTCGACATCATCGGCGCCCGCTACCTGCGCGACGTCGAGCCGGGAGAGGTCGTCACACTCGGCGAGAACGGGCTGCAGAGCCGGATCGTCGCCGGCGGCCAGCGCCACGCCTTCTGCGTGTTCGAGTACATCTACTTCGCGCGGCCCGATTCGCGCATGAACGAGCAGGTGCTGCAGGTGGCACGCGGCCGCATGGGCGAGATCCTGTGGCGAGAGTCCCCGGTGCAGGCCGACGTCGTGATCGCCGTGCCGGACTCCGGCAACCCCGCCGCCCGCGGGCTCGCCCGCGCCGCCGGCCTGCCCCAGGACGATGGTTTCGTGAAGAACCGCTACGTGGCGCGCACGTTCATCCAGCCCGGGCAGGAGCTGCGCAAGCACGGCCTGCGGCTGAAGTTCAACCCGCTGCCGGAGGTGATCGAGGGCAAGCGCCTGGTCGTGGTGGACGACTCGATCGTGCGCGGCAACACGACCCGACAGATCGTGCAGATGCTGCGCGACTCCGGCGCGGCGGAGATCCACATGCGGATCTCCGCGCCGCCGATCAAGCATCCCTGCCATTACGGCATCGACATGTCCACGCGTGAGGAGATGATCGCGCACGGGCGCACCACCGAGGAGGTCGCCGCCGAGCTCGGCTGCGATTCGCTGCACTACCTCTCCCTGGACGGCGTCTACGAGGCCGTCCGCGGGACGCGCGACACGCACTGCGACGCCTGCTTCAGCGGCCGCTACCCGCTCGCCGGCTCCGACGAGGCCGGCGGGAAGTACGCGCTGGAGCAGGGCGAGGAGCATCTCGACCTGGTCGAGGCCTCGCTGAGCGGCGCCTAGCACCCGCGATCAGCCGAGGTGATCCTCGCGCGCGCCGGAGGCGTCGTTGTAGCGGTTGTTGTACGGCCGGCGGCCGATCATCCGCGCGTCGCGGCGCAGCGCGCCGGCGAGACCGGCCGTCAAGAGCAGGGCGATGAGGATGCCGAGAGCCATGGGGATCCTTCCTTTGCGGTGGGGGGAAGTCCGCAGCAGCCCCCTGCTCCCACGATCATTAAGGGCCGCGACCGGCCGAAGCTCTGTGACGTTGCGCACATCCCGCCGCCCGACCCGGCCGCAGCACTGTGACGTTGCGCGCATCCCAGCGGCGCACCGGGGCGAGCTCTCGCGGCTCGACGCACAGATATCGTCCGGCGCCTTGCCCGATCAGCTTCCCATCGCCGTGCTCGTCTCCGGTGCCGGCACGAACCTGCAGGCGCTGCTCGACAGCGTCCACGGCAACGAGGCGGAGATCGTCGCGGTGGTCTCGAGCAACGCCGAGGCGCCGGCGCTGCAGCGCGCCTCGGCCCGGGGCGTGCCGGCGCGGGCCTTCCCCCGCGGCGAGTACCCGGATCGGGGGGCGCGCGACCTGGACCTCGCGGACTGGGTGGCGGCGCAGGGCGCGCGGCTCGTCGTCCTCGCGGGCTACATGGAGCTGCTCGGCGAGGAGTTCCTCGCGCGGTTCCCGCAGGCCGTGATCAACGTCCACCCCTCGCTGCTGCCGGCCTTCCCGGGCCTGCATGCGATCGAGCAGGCGCTGGCGTACGGCGTGAAGGTTTTCGGCGTCACCGTGCACTTCGTCGACGCCGGGGTCGACACCGGGCCGGTGATCCTGCAGGCCTCCGTGGCGCTGGAGGATCCGGCGAGCCCGGAGGAGGTTCTCGCAGCGCTGCGCCCGCTCGAGCACGAGCTGCTGCCGCAGGCGGTGCGGCTCCTCGCCGCCGGCCGGCTGCGCGCGGACCCCGCGAACCCGCGGCGGATCGCGATCCACGACCGTGACGGATAGGCTGGGAGCATGGCCTCCGAAGGCGAGCTGATGAGCTCTCGAGCCGCCGGCATGCAGAAGGCCAAAGCCGGAGAGGTGCGCATCCGCCGGGCGCTGCTCTCGGTCTCGGACAAGCGCGGCATCGTCGAGCTCGCCCGCGGTCTGCGCGAGCTCGAAGTCGAGATCGTCTCCACCGGCGGCACCGCCCGCGAGCTGGCCGAGGCGGACCTCGAGGTGCGGTCGATCGAGGACTTCACCGGCTTCCCGGAGATCATGGACGGCCGTGTCAAGACGCTTCATCCGCGGCTCTATGCCGGCCTGCTGGCGCGGCGCGACATGCCCGCGCATCTCGACGCGGCCGCCGAGCAGGGCATCGAGCAGGTCGACCTCGTGTGCGTGAACCTGTATCCGTTCGAGCAGACCGTCGCGCGCAGCGACGCGAGCGAGGCCGAGGCGATCGAGAACATCGACATCGGCGGTCCGACGATGATCCGCGCGGCCGCCAAGAACAGCGACTTCGCGGCCGTGCTGACCGACCCCGCCGACTACGAGGCGGTGCTCGCCGAGCTCGCAGAGCTCGGCGGGCTGCTCTCGCTGCAGACCCGCCGGCGCTTGGCGGCCCGCGCCTTCGCCACCACCGCCCGTTACGACGCCGCGATCTCCGCATGGTTCGCGCGCTCGGAGCAGGGCCTGCCGGGTACCTTCGCCGAGGCCTTCGAGAAGGTCGCGGACCTGCGCTACGGGGAGAACCCGCACCAGCAGGCCGCCTTCTACGCTCGCGTCGGCGCGCCGACCCACCTGCTCGCCGGCGTCGAGCAGCTGCACGGCAAGGAGCTGTCCTTCAACAACCTGCTCGACCTCGCCTCGGCGCGCGAGCTGGTCGAGGAGTTCGACAGCCCCGCCTGCGTGATCGTCAAGCACAACAACCCATGTGGCTGCGCGATCGGGCAGGGCGTCCAGCAGGCCTACGAGCGAGCCTTCGCCTGCGACCCGCAGAGCGCCTACGGCGGCGTGATCGCCGTCAACCGCCGCATCGACGAGGCGTGCGCGGAGCAGCTCGGCAAGCAGTTCATCGAGGTGCTGCTCGCGCCGGGCTATGAGCCGGGAGCCCTGCAGGTCCTGCAGGCCAAGAAGAACGTGCGCCTGCTCGAGCTCGCGCACTGGCCGGCGCCGACGCGCGAGCCGGAAGGCAAGCCGGTGCTCGGCGGGCGGCTCGTGCAGGATCGCGACGCCGTCGAGGAGACCCGCGCGCAGATGCAGGTGATGGGCTCGCGCGAGCCCACCGAGCAGGAGTGGACCGACATGCTGTTCGCCTGGACCGTGTGCCGGCACGTGCGCTCGAATGCGATCGTGCTCGCCCGCGACGGCGCGACGATCGGGATCGGGGCAGGACAGATGAGCCGCGTCGACGCGGTGCGGATCGCGGTCGAGAAGGCGCAGGATGCCCAGCCGGCGCTGCTCGACGGCGCGGCGCTCGCCTCCGACGCGTTCTTCCCCTTCGCCGATGGCCCCGAGCTGGCGATGCGCGCCGGCATCGCCGCGCTGATCCAGCCCGGCGGCTCGGTCCGCGACGAGGACGTCGTCGCAGCCGTCGACGCCGCCGGTGCGACGATGGTCGCGTCCGGCCGGCGGCACTTCCGCCACTAGCGCCCGCCGCCCGGCCGCGCATCACGCCGGCCAGGCACGGCGCTACGATCACGGCATGTGCCGAAACATCCGCACCCTCTACAACTTCGAGCCGGCAGCCACCGACGACGAGGTTCGCGCCGCGGCCCTGCAGTACGTGCGCAAGATCAGCGGCTTCAACAAGCCGTCGGCCGCCAACAGCGAGGCCTTCGAGCAGGCCATCGAGGAGGTCGCAGCGGTCTCGCGGCACCTGCTCGGCCACCTCGTCACCAACGCTCCCCCGAAAGACCGCGAGGCCGAGGCGGCCAAGGCCCGCGCCCGCTCCGCGGAGCGGTACGGCACCAGCGCCGCGGCCTGAGCCGCAGCGCCGGGGCTTGAGCCGCAGCGCCGGGGCTTGAGCCGCAGCGCCGGGGCTTGAGCCCCGCGCTCCTACGGCGATGAGCGCTGCGTCGGCGTACGCAGCAGCAGCTCTGCACGCTCGCCGCGGCCGCATCGCCTGAGCCCTGCCCGCGGCGGTGCGTCGGCCGCTCGAGCCCGGTGTCCGACCGGCCGCAAGTGCCGGCGCCAGGGGGAATTCGGTAAGCGCCTTTACTAAAAAAGATGTAGACACAGGCCGCAGAATTGGGTAGTTTCCGCTTTATGGAAGGGTCGGAGTCTTTTAACAGGGACGTTTTCTCCCCCTCTCGGCGCAGGCCGGCCGGACTGCTCGTGGTGCTGTCGCTGATCTTGCTCGCGTGCGCGCCCGCGGCTGCTCAGGCGCGCACCCACGTCCTCGACGGCGGGTGGCGCGTGCTCAGCAGCGCCGCCACGGCGGCGGGCGGCGAACAGGTCTCCACGCCCGGCTTCGCGACGAGCTCGTGGCTGCGCGACCAGCCCGACGAAGGCGACGCGCCCGGCACCGAGATCGCTGTGCTGCTGCAGAACCACCGCTGCCCCGCCGTCTTCTACTCGACGAACATGGCCAACTGCTTCGGCTACATGAGCCGGATCGGGCAGGACACGATCCCGCAGTTCGCGGTGCCGTGGTGGTATCGCACGACCTTCCACGCGACGGGACACGCAGGCCGCTACGAGTCGCTGATCGTCAACGGCGTGATCGGCGAAGCGGACGTCTGGCTGAACGGGACCGAGCTCGCGACGCATGCGACCGTCCAGGGCGACTACACGCGCTTCACCTTCCCCGTCACGAGCCTCGTGCACGGCGGCGAAAACGCGCTTGCGATCGAGGTCTACCCGAACGACCCGACGCGGATGTTCACGCTGGACAACGTCGACTGGACGCAGATCCCGCCCGACAACAACACCGGCATCCAGTTTCCCGTCGAACTGCACGAATCGGGTCCGCTGTCGATCGCCGACGTGCACGTCGTCCAAGACGACGCCGCCGACCTCTCGAGCGCTGCGCTGACCGTCAAGGCGCAGGTCACCAACAACAGCGACGAAGTCCAGCGCGGCACCGTCACCGCGATCGTCACGCCCCCCGAAGGTGGCGCGCCGATCACCGTCGGCGAGAACGTGAAGGTGCCGGCCGGCAAGACGCGCACGATCGCGATCGGGCCCGGCGAAGCTCCCTCGCTCGACATCTCCCACCCCGCCGTCTGGTGGCCGCACGGGATGGGCGGCCAGCCGCTGTACGGGCTGACGATGTCGGTGCAGCAGCCCCACCAGAGCGCCGATGCCGAATCGGAGACGTTCGGCATCCGCACGATCACCACCTCGCTCACGACCCCTTCGCCCGAGGCCCCGGACGGCGGGCGCCAGTTCGCAGTCAACGGTCGGCCGATCCTGTTCCGCGGCGGCGGCTGGGCCGAGGACCTGTTCCTGCGCTACTCCGCGGCTCGCATCGAAGACGAGATCGCGCTGATCGAGAACCTCGGCCTGAACGGGATCCGCACCGAGGGCAAGGAGATGCCCGCCGACTTCTACCAGCAGATGGACCGGGCGGGGATCCTGATCGACGCCGGCTTCCAGTGCTGTGACAACTGGCAGCGCGAAGAAGGCGAAAAGGAATACACCGCCCACGAAGTGAAGATCCTCGGCCTCTCCGCGCTGAGGATCGGGGAACGCCTGCGCAACCACCCGAGCGTCATCAATTACAGCTGGAGCGACAACGCGCCGACGCCCAAGCAGGAAGCCGTGTCGCTGAAGAACTTCGCCGCGGCCGACTTCCAGGACCCGCTGATCGCCTCTGCCGAGTACAAGAGCGCGCCCAACCTCGGCCCCTCGGGCGAGAAGGAGGGGCCGTACGACTGGGTGCCGCCGAGCTACTGGTACGACACCAGCCACTACGAACCGGAAGACCCGACGCGCACCAACGTCGGCGGCGCGTGGGGCTTCGACAGCGAGGCCAGCGCCGGCGCGACGATCCCGACGCTCGCCTCGATCGAAC
Organism: uncultured Solirubrobacteraceae bacterium; assembly: GCA_963703205.1. Classification (GTDB taxonomy): domain Bacteria; phylum Actinomycetota; class Thermoleophilia; order Solirubrobacterales; family Solirubrobacteraceae; genus Palsa-744. The sequence continues at coordinate 2,609,074 of OY969799.1, read as the reverse complement.
GGTTCATGTCTCCCTATGAACAGGCGCAGCTCTGGCAGGCGCCCGACTACAACCAGTACCACCTCAACTACGAGGCCGAACTGCCCAGCGAAGAAGCGAACTACGGATACGCGTTTGGGACGCTGCACGATCTCGACAAAGCGATCGCTGCCCGCTACGGGCAGTGGTCGAGCCTCGGCGGCTACGTCGAGGACGCGCAACTGGCCAACTACGAGACTCAGCGCGCCGAGTTCGAGGCCTACATCGCCCACTCCCACTCCACCTCTACGACGCCTTCGAGCGGCATCGTCTACTGGCAGCTCAACAAGGGCTGGCCGACGCTGCTGTGGGACCTCTACAACTACGAATACGACGAGGCCGGCAGCTTCTTCGGCGCGAAGGAGGCGAACTCGCAGCTGCACGCGATCTACGGCTACGACAACGGTGCCGTCTCCGTCGACAACCTCAGCGGCAGCGCCGCTGAAGGCCTTTCCGTGACCTCGCGCGTGTACGACGTCAAGGGCAAGCTGCTCGACGAACAGAGCGCCTCCGGCCTGTCGGTGGGGCCAGGCGGAGTCGCGGGCAACGTGCTGACGCCGAAGGTGCCGGCTGCGACGGCGCCGCCGCAGCCCGCCAAGGCATACTTCGTCGAGCTGCTGGTGAGCCGCGGTGGCGAACAGATCGACCGCAACGTGTACTGGCTCTCGACCCAGCCCGACATCGTGAACTGGCCCAAGACGATGGGCCTTCCGCAGGCGACGATGACCCAGTACGCCAACCTCTCCGAACTGAACTCGCTGCCCCCCGCGGAAGTCACGGCGACCGCGCACACCCATCCGCAGAGCGGGCTCGACGGCAGCGACACCGCGACCGAAGTGACGATCACGAACGTCTCGAAGACCCCGGCGGTCGCCTTCTTCCTGCGCGCCGACGTGCGGCGCGGCAGCAGCGGCGGCACACCGGCCTCCGGCGACAGCGAGGTGCTGCCGGTGTTCTGGAACAACAACGACACGACCCTGTGGCCGGGTGAATCTGAGACGCTCACGGCCTCCTATCGCAGCTCGGCGCTGCAGGGCGAATCGCCGGTCGTCTCGCTGTCGGGATTCAACGTTCCGAGCAGCGACGTAGGCGCCCCGTAGCAGCGCGCAGCTAGAGCGTCCCGATCCGCCCCACCGGCCAGTAGCTGAGGAACGCTTCGCCGACGATCCAGCTCGTCGGCACGAACCCCCAGAAGCGGCTGTCCTCCGAGTCGCCGCGGTTGTCGCCCATCATGAACCACTCCCCCGGGGGAACCGTGACCGGCACCGGCAGGTCGCACTCGGGCGTCTCGCCGCACGCTTTGATGTAGCCGTCCTTCTCGCGCAGGAACGCCGTGGTGCCGCGCGCCCTGCGGAAGACGTGGCCGCCCTCGACGAAGAGCTGATCGCCGGGGCCCGCGACGATCCGCTTGATGAAGTTCGTGCCCGTATCGATCGTGCCGGTCAGGCTGCATGCGGCGCCGCCCGCGCGCAACTGCTTCGCGCGGGCGCCGCACACCCCTTCCGCGGCCCCCTTCGGGGGGTGGAAGACGACGATCGATCCGACCTCCGGAGCGCCGAAGCGCATGCCGATGCGGTCGACCAGCACGCGCTGGCCGATGTCGAGCGTGGGCTCCATCGAACCAGACGGGATCTTGTAGGGCTTGACGACGTAGGCCTCCGCGGAGTAGGCGACGCCGAGAGCGAGCGCCACCGTCAGCAGCAGCTCGACGGCGGCCCTCCGCAGCGAACGCGAGGCACGGCTGTCGGCGCTACCCCGGCGCCGCCGGAAGAGAGAGGCTCCCACCCGGCCGACGCTACCAGCGCGATGCGTGCCGCGCGCTGCCTCTCAGCCGCCGGCGATGCTCGGCATCCCGCCCTCGCGAGCGGGCCGCGAGATGATCGACGCGGCCAGCGCGCTGCCCGCGCGCAGCGCGTCCGGCCAGTCTTCGCCGTCGCCGAGCGCGGCGATCAGGCCGGCGTTGAAAGCGTCTCCCGCCCCCGTCGAATCGAGCACGTCGACCCGCTCCGCCGCGACGGCGAGAGCCGCGCCGTCAGGCCCGGCCGCGATCGCGCCGCGCGCGCCGAGCTTGACGGCCACCCAGCCGCCGGAGACCTCCTGCAGCGCGCGCGCCAGCCGCTCGGGCGCGGCGTCCTGGCCGAGCAGCGCGCGGGCCTCGGCCTCGTTCGGGAGGAACACGTCGACGTGCCTGAGCAGGGCGAGCACCTCCTCGCGGGTGCCGGTGTTCCACCCGCCGGAGTCCCAGGCGGTGTCGAAGAAGGTGCGCGCTCCGGCCGCGCGTGCGCCCGCCAGCAGCTCCGCGGTCGGCTCGCCGCGAAGCGAGGGCGCACAGAAGTAGTCGCACATCAGCAGGCTCTCGCAGCGCGTAGCGTCGGCGGGGATCTGCGCGCGGCTCCACGCGGTGTTGACGCCGAGGAAGGTCAGGAACGAGCGATCGCGGCCCGGCGCCTCGCAGGCGACCGTGAGGCCGGTGGTCTCGCCGGGCAGCATCGCGATGTCGCCGTCGAGGCCGAAGCGGCCGAGGTCGGAGACCAGCCAGCGGCCGAGGTCGTCCTCGGCGACGCAGCCGATCAGGCGCGCCCGGCGCCCGGCGCCCGCCAGCGCCAGCGCGGTGTTCGCCCCGGCGCCGCCGGCCCGGAAGCTCATCTGCTCGGCGAGCAGCGTCTGCCCGGGCGCGGGAAGCTCCTCGACCGGCGTCAGCACGACGTCGACCTGGACGCCGCCGATGACCGTGATCGCCGTGCTCACGCCGCGGCGATCTTCGTGTCCGGTTGCTGGCGGGTCAGCTCGCGCAGCGGCAGCCCCAGCGTATCGGCGGCTTTCGCAACCGCGAGCTGCACGGGGAGGATCTCGAGGATCGGGGCTGCCAGCTCGGCGACCCGGGCGATGCGGATCGCCTGTGCGCCGAACGGCGTCGCGCCCTCGTGCGCGGTGACGACGGCCGCGGCGGCGCCGAACTCGGCCAGCGAGGCGGCGAGCTCGAGCTCGCGCACAGCGCCGAACAGCACGCAGCAGAAGCCTGACCGCACGGACTCGAGGGGGCCGTGCAGGTATTGGCGCGTCTCCTCGGAGCCGGCAGGCAGGTGCAGACCCTCGCGGGCGAGCAGCGCGGTCTCGCCGGCCGAGGCGAGCGACGGCGCGCTCGCCACGGCGTCGAGCGTGCCGGCCGCCGCGAGCTGGGCCGCGAGCAGTTCGGCGTCGGCGCGATGGCTCTCGAGCGACTCTGCCGCGAGCTCTGCGACCGCGCTCCACTCGACCGGCGCGACCGCCGGCGCGACCGCCTCGCAGAGCATGCCGAGCGCCTGCAGCGTCGCCGTGTAGGAGAGCGTCGAGAGCGGGGTGTCCGGGCGCGGTCCGAGCGGCAGCCAGCGGCCCGCGGCGGCTACGGGGCTGTCGCCGTGCGCGCTCACGACGTAGACCGGCTGCCCCTCGACCGTCTCGAGCGCGGCGAGGATCTCGGTGCTGGCGCCCGACTGCGAGATCACCACGTAGGCGTCGGCCAGCTCCCGCGCCGCCGACAGTTCCGGCGCCGGCACCGCGAACGCGCGCCGGCCGGCTCGGCGCAGCGCGCGCGTCGCGGGCAGCAGCGCGTGCCAGCTGGCGCCGATCCCGCTGAGCACGACGGTGCCCGAGCGCAGCGGCTCCAGGTCGCTGCCCTCGAGCGCCTCGCGCATCGCGGCGGCCCCGTCGTGGAGGTTCTGCGGCTGCGCCTGCACGCCCTCCGAGAACGAGATCATGGCCTCAACCCTTCACCGCGCCCGCGGACAGCCCGCCGACGATCGAGCGCTGGAAGGCCACCGCGATCAGCACCGGCGGCAGCGCCGCGAGGATGCCGCCGGCGGACTGCAGGCCGAAGTCGGTCGTGTAGCGGCCGGTGAACTCGGCGATCGCGACCGGGATCGTTTTCGACGCGTTCGTCGAGGTGAACACGAGCGCGTACAGGAACTCGTCCCAGGCGATCAGGAACGCGAACAGCATCGTCGAGAGCAGCCCCGGCCGCGCGAGCGGGAGGATCACGCGGAACAGCGCGCCGATGCGGGTGCAGCCGTCGACGCGTGCGGCGTCCTCGAGCTCGCGCGGGATCGTCTGGAAGTAGTTGCCCATGATCCACAGCACGAACGGCGTCGCGAACGAGCAGTAGACGATGATCAGCCCCAGCTTGTTGTCGAGCAGGTGCAGTTTCACCATGATCAGGTACATCGGAATCACGAGCGCGATCGGCGGCACCATGTACGTCGAGAGGAACAGCAGCAGCGCAGCCCGCGCGCCTTTGAAGCGCAGCCGCGCGAAGGCGTAGGCGCCGAACACGCCGATCGACATCGAGATCGCCACCGTCGCGCTGGCGACGATGATGCTGTTCACCCAGGCAGCGCGGAAGTTGGCGAAGATGTTTTCGCCGCTCGCCGAGAAGATCTGTTCGTAGCGGCTGAAGGATATGTGCGAAGGGATCCATTTCAGCGGCACGCTCAGCAGTTCGACGGGCGAGGTGAGGCTGGCGATCAGCAGCCACGCGAAGGGCGCCAGGAAGATCAGCGCGACGAGCAGCGCGGCGAGGTGGATGGTGACTCTGTAGCGGCGCGATTCACGCATCGTCAGGCGGTCGCGTAGTTCTCGCTGCGCAGAGCCCTGATGTAGAGGGCCGCGAGCACCAGGATGAAGATCACGACCAGGTACGCCAGCGCCGAGCCGTAGCCGAACAACTCGTCGGAGAACGCACGCTGATAGGTGTAGAAGGCGACGCTCTGCGTGCCGTTCGCCGGCCCGCCGTCGGTCATCACGTAGATGATGTCGAAGACCTTGAAGGCCTCGATCGTGCGCAGCACGAGCACGATCACGATCACCGGCCGCAGCAGCGGCAGGGTGATGCGCAGGAACGCCTGGACGGCGCTCACGCCGTCGATCCGCGCGGCCTCGTACAGGTCGCGGGGGATCGTGGTCAGGCCTGCGAGCAGGAAGAACGCGACGAGCGAGGTGTTCTTCCAGACGTCTGCGAAGACCACGATGTTGAGCGCCCGGAAAGGCGAGGAGAACCAGGCTTCGTAGCTGCCGATCAGGTGCAGCTGCGTCAGCGCCGCGTTCACCACCCCGTAGTTGGCGTTGAACATGTACCGCCACAGCGCGCCGTTGACGATCGTGGGCAGCGCCCACGGAAGCACGACGATCGTGCGGAACAGCCAGCGCATCCGCAGCGGCGCGTAGAGCAGCAACGCGATCCCCATCCCGAACAGCAGCTCGAGGCCCGTCGAGACGAAGGTGAAATACGCGGTCCGCTCAACCGAGGACCAGAACTGCGGGCTCGACAGCGCTCTCGAGTAGTTGCCGAGGCCGACGCCCGGCCAGGCTTTCGGGAACGGCGAGTCGACCGCGTAGAAGGACGTGATCAGCGTCTTGATGATCGGGTAGATGACGATCCCGAAGACGACGATCACGCTGGGGACCAGCAGCAACAGCGCGAAGCGCGCTTCGCGCGTGCGGGCCCGCCAGCTGGTGCCGCCCCGGGCAGACCCCGAGGCGGTGCTCACCATGCTGCTCACTTCGGCCGCCCGCCCGGCCTCATTCTCCCGACTTGAACGCGCCGGCGGCGGTGTTGAGCGCCGACTGCACGCTCGCTTTGCCGAGCAGAGCGTTCTGGATCTGGACCTGCAGTTCCTGCGAGGCGGCGTTGTAGTTGGTCACCTGCGGGCGCAGGATCATGTCGGGCAGCTGCGTCTTGGCGACCGACACGAGCTGCGAGCCCGCCGTCTTGATCACCGCCGGGTCGCTGTAGGAGGAGCTCCAGATCGGCAGCGAGTCAGCGACGTACTTGTTCTGCACCGGCTGGCTGGTGATGAACTTCACGAACTCCCAGGCCTCTTCGGGGTGCTGCGTCCCGGAGGCGATCATCACCGGCTGCCCGCCGTTGACGCCCGGCGCGGTCGGCGCGGTGCCTTTCGGGGTGTGCATGATCGCAACGTCGGCCTTCGCGACTTTGCTCTTCGTCGGGTCGCTCGCGCCGGCGAGCTGGAAGGTCCAGTTCCAGTTGACGGCGACCTGCTCGGCGGCGAAGCCCTTCAGCACTTCTTCCTCGGCCGAGGTCGTCGAGGACGGGTTGGCGAGGCCCTTGTCGAGCAGCATCTTCATGAATTCGAGCGCCTGCACGCCGCCGCCGCTGTTGAACGCCGGCTTGCCCGAGGCGTCGAGGAACTTGCCGCCGAAGGCGCCGACGAGCGTCGCGTAATCGCAGACCACGGCCTCGGCCTGCTTCCAGCTGCCCATGAAGGGGTACTTCAGGACGCCGTGGTTCTTGAGCGCTTCGAGCGTGGAGACCATGCCCGTGAGCGTCGTCAGATCAGCGGTCGTCTTGCCCGCCTGGAGCAGCATTTTCTTGTTCGCGTACAGGTACTTCGTGTCGAGGATCCACGGCATGCCGTAGTACTTGCCCTGGTAGAGCGCCATCTGGATCGCGCCCGGGAAGATCTGGCTGGTCGGCAGCTGCTTCACTTTCGAGGTCAGGTCCTGGACGATTCCCTTCGACCCGAACTCGGCCGGCCAGATGCAGTCGCCGAGCACGACGTCGTAGGTGCCGGCGGGTGCCGCGGCGACGATCTTGTCGTGCAGCGCTTCATAAGCGACGAGGGTGTTGTTGACCTTGATGTTCGGATAGGCCTTTTCGAATTCCTTGGTCATCCCTTCCAAGTCTTCGGCGCTGTAGCCGGCCTGCTGCTGGAAGAGGTTGTTGAGGGTGACCTTGCCGCCCGACGAGCCGCCGGAGCCTTTGGTGCTGCTGCTGCTACTGCTGCCGCCGCAGGCGCTCAGGTAGAAGGCCGCGCTGGCCGCGGCCCCGCTGCTGAGAAAGCCGCGCCGGGTCACCGTCCGCTGCTCGTCTGAGTCCATCGCCTACAGTCCTCCTCGCCGCCGGCTGGACGCCCCCGCTCTGCTCGATCGGGTCGTACAGGCATTTGGTATGTTTCTTGCCGAATGTGAGCATATACCCCTGTTTGGACGGGGGTCAACCTCAATGTTGATTGGTAGCGACGCTACGTAAAGAGGAGCGAGTGGCGCGAGGGTCTGACACCGGGGCGGATGGAGCAGCCGGGCCGATCACCCGCTCGACACTGCTGCGCGAGCTCAACGAGCAGGCCGTGCTCGAGACGATCTTCCGCGAGGGCCCCGTCACGAGACCCGAGCTGGCGACTCGCACCGGACTGTCCCGGCCCGCCGTCGCGGCCGCCGTCAGGCACCTCGAACAGGCGGGTCTGGTCGGGGCCGCGGGAGCGCGCGACGGCCGCCGCGGTCGCAAGCCGATGTCCTACGTCGTGAGCGACCGCGCCGGGTTCGTCGTCGGCGTCGACATCGGCGGCTCGAACATGCGCGCCGGCGCCGCCAACATCTTCGGCGAGATGATCTGCGACGAGCGCGAGCCGACCGAAAAGGATTCGCCGCGCAAGCTCCAGGCGCAGATCCTGCGCATGGTCGATCGCGTCGTCGCCGTCGCCAGCGCCGAGCACGAGCGCCCGCTCGCGATCGGCGTCTCGACGCCGGGCGTGGTGGACCAGGTGAGCCGCCGCGTCACGCTCGCGTACAACATCAGCGCGGCCGGGGACTTCGACTCGCTGGCCGTAGTCGGCGAGCGCTTCGGGGTGCCGGTGCTGCTCGAGAACAACGTCAACCTGGCGGCCGTCGGCGAGCGCTGGGCGGGAGCCGCCCGCGGCGTCTCCACGTTCGCGTTCATCTCGATCGGGGCCGGCGTCGGGATGGGGGTCGTGATCGACGACGAGCTCGTGCGCGGTGCGCACGGCGCCGCCGGTGAGATCGGCTACATGCCGAGCCACGTCAATCCCTTCGACGAGAGCCACCGCCTCCACGGCGGCCTCGAGGACGAAATCGGCGCCGCCGGGATTCTCGAATCGCTCGTCCGCGACGGTGCGCACGGCGATGTGCCACGCTCCGCGCAGGAGGTGTTCGAGCTGGCCGAGGCGGGCAACGAGCGCGCCCACACAGTCGTCGAGGAGGTCGCGCGGCGGATCGGCATGACGATCGCCGCGGTCTGTGCGGTGATCGATCCGGAGCTCGTCGTGCTCGGCGGCGGGATCGGCGCCAACCCCTCGCTGGTCGGGCCGGTGCGCGCGACGGCCGCGGCGCTGCTGCCGCTCGCCGTGCGGATCGAGACGAGTCGGCTCGGCGCCAACGCGTCCCTGTACGGGGCGGTCGCGATCGCGCTGCGCCGCGCGCGCGGTCAGGTGTTCTCCTCCGGGCTGCGCGCGGGCCGGCCCACGGCGAAGGTGGCCTGATGGCCGAGATCGAGTGCCGCGGGCTCGCGAAGCGCTACCCCGACGGGACCGTCGCGGTGCACGACTTCGACTTGAAGATCGCCGACGGCGAGTTCCTGATCCTGGTCGGGCCGTCCGGCTGCGGCAAGACGAGCGTGCTGAGGATGCTGGCTGGGCTCGAGGCCATCACGGCCGGAGAGCTGTGGATCGGTGGCGTGCTCGCGAACGACCTGCAGCCACGCCAGCGCGACATCGCGATGGTCTTCCAGAGCTACGCGCTGTACCCGCACATGACCGTCGAGAAGAACATCGGCTTCGCGCTGCGCCGCGCCGGCATGCCGAAGCAGCAGGTGCGCGAGAAGGTGCACGACGCGGCGCGGCTGCTCGGTCTCGACGAGTTGCTCGCGCGCAAGCCGGGCCAGCTCTCGGGCGGGCAGCGTCAGCGGGTCGCGATGGGTCGCGCGATCGTTCGCGAGCCGAAGGCGTTCCTGATGGACGAGCCGCTGTCGAACCTCGACGCGAAGCTGCGCGTGCAGATGCGCGCGGAGATCACGCGGATCCAGCGCCGCGTCGGCGCCACGACCGTCTACGTCACGCATGACCAGACCGAGGCGATGACGCTCGGCGACACGATCGTCGTGATGTCCGACGGCCTGATCCAGCAGCGCGGCACGCCCGAGGAGCTCTACTCGCGCCCGCGCAACCTGTTCGTCGCGGCGTTCATCGGGGCACCGTCGATGAACCTGCTGAAAGGGACGGTCACGGCCGAGGCGCTGCAGACGCCGCTCGCCGAGATCCCGCTCACCGCGGAGCTGCGAGCGAAGCTGGGCGGGCACGGCGGCGAGGTGATCGTCGGCATCCGCCCGGAGGACTTCGAGGACGCGGAGCTCGTCGGCTCCCAGCGCAGCGGCTTCACACTGAACGCTGCGGTGGACGTGCTCGAGCCAACCGGCTCCGACGTGTTCGCGCACATCTCCCTGAACGGCGCGCGCCTCACCGCGCCGCAGGAGGAGGACTCGCCGCTCAGCCACGACGTGATCGCCAGGCTCGACGCCTCGAGCCGGCTGCGCGAAGGCGACCAGGCGCGGCTGTGGCTCGACACCGGCCGGATCCACCTGTTCGATCCGGTGAGCGGCGAGCGGCTGCAGATCAAGGGCTGAGCGCTTGCTCGCGATCGTGGGCGGGTTCGGCGCCGCGCTCGCCTGGGCGATCTCGACGCTCTGCTCCTCCCGCGCCAGCCGCGTCATCGATCCGTTCTCGGTCGTCGCCTGGATCTCGCTGATCGGGCTCGTGCTGATCGCTCCGTTCGTGATCGCCGAAGGCGTGCCGGCGGCGATGAACGGATCCGACGTCGCGTGGCTGGCGGTGGCCGGCGCGGGCAACATCGCCGGCCTGATCGTCGCCTACTTCGCCTATCGCTCCGGCACGGTCGTGCTGATCGCCCCGCTGATCGCCACCGAGGGCGCGATCGCCGCGCTGCTGGCGATCGCGGGCGGAGAGGGTGTGAGCGCGGGCAGCGCCGTCGCGCTGATCGTGATCGCGCTGGGCGTGTCGCTCGCCGCGGCGCCGCCCCGCGGGGGGTCGCTCAGCACGGCCGTCCACGAGCCCCGCGTGCTCGCACTGGCCGCAGCCGCGGCGGTGTGCTTCGGGCTCAGCCTGTACGCGACCGGCCGCGTCAGCTCAGATCTCCCCGTCGCCTGGCTCGTGCTGCCGGCCCGCCTCGTCGGCACCGCGCTGGTTGCGATCCCGCTGCTCGCGGCGCGACGGCTGCGGATCGCGGCGCGGGCCGTGCCCCTCGTGGCGGTGGCGGGCTTGTGCGAGGTGCTCGGCATCGCCTCCTACGCGCTCGGCGCGCGCCACGGGATCGCGGTCGCGGCCGTGGTCTCCTGCCAGTTCGCCGCGATCGCGGCGCTGGTCGCGTTCTTCGCGTTCGGCGAGCGGCTCTGGCGCGTGCAGCTCGCGGGAGTCTGCGTGCTGCTCGTCGGCGTGAGCCTTCTCAGCGCGATCCGCGGCTGAGAGAGCCGGCCCCGACCCGCGTTGCCTCCGATAGGGGGCTTGACAGAAGTTCTATAACGATATATCGTGATGTTCACAAGATAGTTCACGATAGGAGTAAATGATGCACAGATATTCATTTGAGACAGAGGGATCAGGCCGCGGGCGTCACCGCCGACACGGTTACGGCCCCGGAGGGATCGGCGGGCCTTCGTTCTTCGAGTTCGGCGGCCCCGGCCGCGGGCCGCGCGGACGCGGACGCGGACGCCAGGCGCGTCGCGGCGACATCCGCACCGCCGCGCTGCTGCTGCTCGCGGAGGAGCCGCGCAACGGCTACCAGATCATGCAGGAGGTCCAGGAGCGCAGCGACGGAGCCTGGAGCCCGAGCCCCGGCTCGGTCTACCCGGCGCTCGCGCAGCTCGAGGACGAGGGCCTGATCCGCACGGAGGAGAGCGACGGTCGCAAGGTCTTCGCGCTCACCGAGGCCGGACGCAAGACGGTCGAGGAGCGCGACGCGAGCCGGCCGGCGCCCTGGGAGCAGATGAGCGAGGAGCTCGGCGCGGGCGCGCGCGAGCTCGGCAAGCTGATGCGCGAGGTCGCCTTCGCGTTCGCCCAGGTGGTGCGCACCGGCAGCGAAGAGCAGGTGGCGCGCGCGCGCGAGGTGCTCGCAACCGCGCGGCGCGATCTCTACACGATCCTCGCCGATGGCGACGAGGGTGACGCTACGGTGAGTGAGGGCTCCTGAGGGCCCTTTGGGGCTCACCGGGGATGCACGACACCCAGACGCCAGCGATAACGGTCAGCGGCCTCGTCAAGAGCTATGACGAGGTCGAGGCCGTGCGCGGCATCGACTTCGAGGTCGGAGCCGGCGAGACCTTCGGCTTCCTCGGCCCGAACGGCGCCGGCAAGTCGACCACGATCAGCATCCTCTGCACGCTGGTGCGGCCGAGCGGGGGCGAGGCTCGGGTCGCCGGGCACGACGTCGTGCGCGAACGCGACGCGGTGCGTCGCAACATCGGCCTGGTCTTCCAGGACACGACGCTCGACAGCTACCTGACGGCCGAGCAGAACCTGAGCCTGCATGCAGAGCTCTACGGCGTGCCCCGCGAGGCGGTGCGCCCGCGCATGGAGCAGGTGATGGAGATGGTCGGACTGTGGGAGCGCCGCGGCAGCCTCGTCAGCACCTACTCGGGCGGGATGAAGCGCCGCCTGGAGATCGCCCGCGGCCTGCTGCACTCGCCGCGCGTGCTGTTCCTCGACGAGCCGACGGTCGGCTTGGACCCGCAGACACGCAGCTCGATCTGGAGCTACATCTCCGAGCTGAAGGCGGCGGAGGACATCACGATCTTCCTCACCACCCACTACATGGACGAGGCCGAGTACTGCGACCGGATCGCGATCATGGACCGCGGCCGGATCATCGCGCTCGACACGCCGGCGGCGCTGAAGGCGAGCATCGGGCACGACCGCGTGCAGATCCAGACCGACGACGCGCAGGCGACGATCGAGGAGCTCCGCGAGCACTTCGGACTTGACGCGACCGTCGCCGAGGGCGCGGTCACCTTCGGGGTTCCCGAGGGAGAGCACTTCGTGCCGCGGCTGTTCGCCGAGCTGCAGCGGCCGATCAGCTCGGTCAACGTCTCGCGTCCTTCGCTGGACGACGTCTTCATGTCCTACACGGGCACGACGATCCGTGACGCCGAGGGCTCAGGCGACTCCGACCGGCGCCGCAAAACGGCGCAGATGATGGGGCGGCGCTGATGCCGCGGCCCGCGACCGCGCAGAGCGCCGCCGAGGCGGCTCCGCCGGCCGCGCCGCCGCCGCGCACCGTCGCGGTGCGCGTGCCCGAGCGCAGCCTGCGCGGTGAGCTGCGCGCGATCAAGGTCGTCTGGAAGCGCGAGCTGATTCGCTTCAGCCGCGACCGGCTGCGGATCGTGACCTCGCTCGTGCAGCCGTTCCTGTTCCTGTTCGTGCTCGGCACCGGGCTCTCGAAACTGGCCGAGGCGGGGACTCACGGCGTCAACTTCCGCATGTTCGTCTACCCGGGCGTGCTGTGCCTCGCGGTTCTGTTCACCGCGATGTTCTCGGCTGCCTCGCTGGTGTGGGACCGCGAGTTCGGGTTCCTGCGGGAGATGATGGTCGCGCCGGTGCGCCGCAGCTCGCTGGTGTTGGGAAAGTGCCTGGGCGGCGCCACCGTCGCGGGCTTCCAGGGCGTGATCGTGCTCTGCATCGCCGGGCTCGTCGGCGTGCCCTACGCGCCGGGTCTGCTGGCCGGGGTGTTCGCCATCCAGCTGCTGCTCGCGTTCGCGATCACTTCGTTCGGCGTGATGTTCGCCGCGCGCATCGAGCAGATGCAGTCGTTCATGGCGCTGATGCAGATGGTGATGATGCCGATGTACTTCCTCTCCGGCGCGCTGTTCCCGGTCTCGGGGCTGCCGCGGTGGCTGGAGATCCTCAACCGCCTCGACCCGCTCACCTACGCGGTCGACCCGATCCGGCGGATCGTCTTCTCGCACCTGGACATCTCCCAGGCAGCCAAGCGCGCGCTCGCGCCGGGCGTCACCTGGTGGGGCTGGCGCGTGCCGGGCGTGCTGGAGGCGGCGGTGATCGCGCTGCTCGGGCTCGCGATGTTGGGGATCGCGATCTTCCAGTTCAGCCGCGCGGAGTAGGGGCCGGCGGGTGGTCCCGCTCGCTCGCGCGCTGCGGCGGGTCCGGGCTGCGGCTCGCCGGCCGGCGCGGTCGCGGGCCCTCGCCTGAGAGCTAGGCCTCGCGTGGGCCGCGTGTCGGCGCGTCCGGCGCCCCGGCGGCGGTCGGCGCGTCCGCTGTTCGGGCGTCGCTGCTGCCGCGGTCCGGGAGCACGCTCGCGGCGACACCCAGCACCGGGTCCATCTCGCGGGCCTCGGTGGAGCTCTCGCTCTGCAGCACGCTCTCCCGCAGCCTGTCCATGTCGGCGAAGGCCTGTCGCTCGGTCAGCAGCTGGAGCACCCCGCGCAGCACCAGCATCGGGCCGATCCAGCGCGGCGCCCAGACCCGCGCCGAGCGCCTGGCGACGCCGCGCTCGATCGCATCGACGGCAATCGACACCGGCGCGGGCCTTGCCATGAAACGCGGCAGCCGCTCCTGCAGCCCGGCGGCCGAGGGCTGGGCGAAGCCCGCTTTGACCAGATCGGTGTCGAGGAACCCGAAGTAGGCGCAGCCGACAGCCGCGCCGTGGGCCGCCAGCTCCAGTCGCAGCGCATCGCTGAGCGCCTCGACGCCCGCCTTGGCTGCGGTGTAGGGGCCCATCATCGGCGCGTGGCTGACGGCCGACAGCGAGGAGATGTTCAGCAGGTAACCGCGGCTGCGGATGATCTCCGCCGCGACCGCGCGGTCGGTGCGCCAGACGCCGAGCAGGTTCACCGCGAGCGTGCGCTCGACCTGATCGACGGGGGCCGTGGCAAGCGTTCCCGTGAACGCGATGCCGGCGTTGGCGACCGCGACGTCGATCCCGCCGAAGCGCTCGACGGTCTGGGCGACGCAGCCTTCCAGCGCGGCGAGGTCGGTGACGTCGGCCTCCAGCGCGAGCGCGCGCTCGCCGAGCCGCGCGGCGTTCTCCTGAAGCCGACCGGGCTCGAGGCCGACGAGCGCGACGTTCGCGCCACGGGCGTACAGGCGCTCGGCTGTGGCTGCGCCGATGCCGCGAGCCGCGCCGGTGACGAAGGCGGTCCTGTTGGCGAGGTCGAGGTCGGGCATCGGCGGGAGTCTATGCGCCGGGGCGATCGGCTGGAGCCTCCGAGCCGGCGCCGGCCGACGCGCGGACGGCGCGACGCAGGTCGGGCGGGGAGGCCCGGATTGCTATAGGGTCGGCCGGTGGCCGACCTCGGACCCGCCTCGTCCGCACTCGAGCTGGCCGCGGCGCTGCGCCGCCGCGAGCTCTCCGCCGTCGAGCTCCTCGACGCCTGCCTGGCGGCGGTCGAGGAGCGCAACCCGGCCCTCAACGCGATCACCTGGCGCAACGACGCCGACGCGCGCGCAGCCGCCGAAGCGGCCGACCGCCGTCTCGCCGACGGCGGCGAGGACCTCCCGCCGTTCCTGGGTGTCCCGATCCCGATCAAGGACCTGACTCCCGTCGCGGGCTGGCCGGTCACCTTCGGCTCGAACGGCGCACCCGATGGCCCCAGCGAGGAGAGCGAGATCGTCGTCGAGAAGCTCGTGGACGCCGGCTTCGTGCTCTGCGCACGCACCAACACCCCCGAGTTCGGCGTGATCACGGCAGCCGAGAACCTGCGCTTCGGGGCGAGCCGCAACCCCTGGGACACCGACCGCACGCCCGGCGGCTCCAGCGGCGGTGCCGCGGCGGCAGTCGCCGGCGGGATGTTCCCGATCGCCCACGCCAACGACGGCGGCGGCTCGATCCGGATCCCCGCCTCCTACTGCGGGCTGGTCGGCTTCAAGCCGAGCCGCGGACGCGTGCCGCGGCTGGCCCAGAGCTGGCTCGGCGCCGTCGTCGAGGGCGTCGAGTGCCGCACGGTGCCCGAGGCGGCGGCCGTGCTCGACGCGACCAGCGGGCCCGACCCACTCGCCTGGTACAACGCGCCCGTCCCGGAGCGCCCCTTCGCCGCCGAGGCGCAGTCGGCCTCGCCCGGGCGGCTGCGCATAGGCCTGATGTCACAGGCGCCGCTGGGCATCCCCACCGACGAGCAGTGCATGGCGGCGGCGCGCGCCGCCGCCGGCGTGCTCGAGGAGCTCGGGCACACGATCGAGGAGGTCGAGGTGCCGACGATCTCCGAAGAGATGGTTCCTCCCTTCATCGCCCTCACGCAGGGCGGGCTCGCCGACTACGAGGGCGTCGACTGGGCGGCGACCGAGCCGCACATCCAGCACACGCGCGCGCAGGCCGGTGAGAGCGGCGCGTACGACTACGTGCTGGCGGCCCGCACGCTGGAGCTGCTCAGCCGCCGCGAGCTTGCGCGCTGGGGCCGGGACTTCGACGTGCTGCTGACGCCGACCTCGGCGATCCTGCCGCCGAAGGCGGGCTCGATCCTCGAGGCCCAGCACGCGGCGCCCGATCAGCCCGTGCTCGACGTGGTCTCGAGCGTCTCGTTCACGGCCTTCGGCAACGTCACCGGGCTGCCCGGGGTCTCGCTGCCGGTTCACTGGACCGAGCAGGACGTGCCGGTCGGAGCGCAGCTGCTCGCCGGCCCGTGGCAGGACGGACGGCTGCTCGCGCTGGCGGCGCAGGTCGAAGGCGCGATCGCCTGGGCCGAGCGGCGCCCGGCGATGCGCGCCGCCTCCTGAGCGCGCGCAATCGATCCCCTGGGCCGAGCGGCCCCCGGCGATGCGCGCCGCCTCCTGAGCGCGCGCACTCGATCCCCTGGGCTGAGCGGCGCCCGGCGATGCGCGCCGCCTCCTTGAGCGAGCGCGGCTCGACGTCGAGAACCATCTAGCATTCGGCCATGCCCGACTCGCCGCCCAACGTCTGCATCATCGGCGCGGGGGTCAGCGGCCTCACCGCCTGCAAGGCGCTCGGGGACTTCGGCATTCCGCACACCTGCTTCGAGGCCTCCGACGAGGTCGGCGGCAACTGGTACTTCAAAAACCCGAACGGCGTGTCCTCGGCGTACCGCTCGCTGCACATCGACATCTCCAAGCCGTCGATCTCCTTCCGCGACTTCCCGATGCCGGACCGCTATCCGGACTACCCCCACCACTCGCACATCTTCGAGTGGCTGGGCGACTACGCCGACGCCTTCGGCGTGCGCCGCAACATCCGCTTCAACACGCGCGTGACGCGCGCCGAGCGGGGTCCCGGCGGGGGCTGGGCGGTCACGCTCGACGACGGCTCCACGCACGCCTTCGACGCCCTGCTGGTCTGCAACGGCCACCACTGGGATCCGCGCCGGCCGTCGTTCCCGGGTTCCTTCGAGGGGCCGGAGATCCACTCCCACGACTACGTCGATCCGACCGATCCCCTCGACCTGAGGGGCAAGCGGGTGCTCGTCGTGGGGATCGGCAACAGCGCGGTCGACATCGTCTCCGAGCTCGGTCGCAAGACCGTCTGCGAGATGGTGTTCCTCTCGACGCGCTCGGGTGCGTTCGTGGTCCCGAAGTACCTGTTCGGCAAGCCGGCCGACCAGGTCGTCAAGACCAACCCGCTGATCCCGGTCAAGCTGCAGCGCCGCATGGCGCGGCTGCTACCGCGGATCTTCTCCGGGCGCATGGAGGACTTCGGCCTGCCGACGCCCAACCACAACTTCCTCGACGCCCACCCGACCGTCTCCAGCGAGCTGCTCGGGCGGCTCGGGGCCGGAGACGCGCAGGCCAAGGGCGACGTCGCCGAGCTGCTCGGGGACTCGGTGCGCTTCGCCGACGGCAGCGTCGAGCGCGTCGACGCGATCATCTACGCGACCGGCTACAACGTCAGCTTCCCGTTCTTCGATCCGGACTTCCTCAGCGCACCGGACAACGTGCTGCCGCTGTACAAGCGGATGATGAAACCCGGGGTCGACGACCTCGCCTTCATCGGCCTGGGCCAGCCGATCCCGACGATCTTCCCGTTCTCGGAGCTGCAGTCGAAGCTCGCCGCGCGCTGGCTGAGCGGTGACTGGGCGCCGCCGCCGGTCGACCAGATGGAGCGCGAGATCGTGCAGGACGAGGCCTTCCACACCGCGCACTTCGTCGCCAAGCCGCGCCACACGATGCAGCTCGAGTGGTACTCCTACAAGCGCGAGCTCGAAAAGCGCACGATCCCGGCCGGCCGGCAGCGCGCGCGGGCGGGTGCGCCGACCGGGCTGCAGGCGGCCGGCCGCACCGACGCCCTCTCCGCGCAGCCGGCATGAGCGCCGTCGAGTTCCCCAGCGGCGGCGAGACGATCGCCGGCGTCCACCTCCGCGGCGAGGGTGCGGCCTTCGCCGACGCCCAGGGCGGCAGGCCGTGCGTCGTGCTCGCCCACGGCTTCGCGGGCACCGTCGACTCCGGGCTGCTGCCCTACGCCGAGCGCTTCGCCGCGGCGGGCCTCGACGCGCTCGCCTTCGACTACCGCCACTTCGGCGCCAGCGGCGGCGAGCCACGGCAGGTCGTCTCGATCCCGCGCCAGCTCGAGGACTACGCTGCCGCGATCGCCTTCGCGCGCGGTCTGCAGGGCGTCGATCCCGCGCGGATCGCGCTGTGGGGGACCTCGTTCTCGGGCGGGCACGTCGTCGCAGCCGCGGTCGCCGACGGGCGCGTCGCGGCCGTGATCGCGCAGTCGCCGGCGATGGACGGCGTCGCGACGATGCTGAACGCCCTGCGCTACGCGGGCCCGGGGACACTCAACCGCTTCACGCTCGCGGCGATCCGCGACGCGCTCGGCGCGATGCGCGGTCGCCCGCCGCTGCTGCTGCCGGTGGTCGGGCCGCCCGGCACGCTCGCCGCGATGAGCACACCCGACGCCGAGCCTGGCTACCGCGCGATCGCCGGGCCCACCTGGCGCAACGAGTTCGCGGCGCGCTACGGCCTGAGCGCGGCGCGCTACCGGCCGGGCCGCCAGGCCGACCGGCTGCCGTGCCCGATGCTGGTGCAGATCGCCGACCGCGACGCGGTCGCGCCGCCCGCCGCCGCCCAGGATGCGGCGTGGCGCGCCACCGGGCGCGGCGAGGTGCGCACCTACCCGGTCGGGCACTTCGACGTGTACACCGGCGAGCGGTTCGAGCGCAGCGTCTCCGACCAGCTGCACTTCCTGACGCGGCACCTGAGCCCCGCCACCGCGCCGCTCGCCACCGCGCACGCAGCTTGAAGGCACGCCCGGCGCGCCTTTTTGGAACTGTAACCCGAGGACAACTGCGCCGCCTTCGCGCAGCTCGGATCTTGTCCCCTCGGAACAACGATTAACACGCTCCGGGCAACAATTCGGTAAATCCCGCCAAAAAGGGTTGACGCCTCGGAACATCCCCGGTTAGGTTTGTCTGGAAACCGCCCGAGGGGGAGCCCGCCGCCCAGGCGAGGGGGCTCCGGGGCCTACAAGGAGAGAGAATCGCATGGGGAAAGTGACTCGCGTCGTCTGCCTCGCCGCGTTCGCGGCCGGCTTGCTGATACCGGCCGCGTCGGCCGCGGCGTCGCAGTATGTCGCGCTGGGGGACTCGTACTCGTCGGGTGTCGGCACGCGCGTGTTCTACGAAGAAAGCGGTGAATGTGACCGCAGCCCGGACGCGTACGGTCCGAAGATCGCCGCAAAACGCGGCTACACGCTGAACTTCGAAGCGTGCAGCGGCGCGAAGACGCCGGAAGTGATCGAAAAACAGCTCGGCAAGCTGTCGAGCAGCACGGCGCTGGTGACTATCACTATCGGCGGCAACGACTCCGGCTTCAGCAACGTGATGGTCAACTGCGCTCTGTACTACTTCACGTGCGGCAGCGCGATCAGCGAAGCGAACTCATACATCGCCAACACGCTCCCAGGCAAGCTGGAAACGACCTACAAGGACATCCGGGCCAAGGCGACGGCCGCTGAGGTCATCGTGCTCGGCTACCCGAAGCTGTTCACCAAAGAAGGCGCGACGTGCAACGTCAACTTCTTGACCTCGGGCAACGAGAAGAAAATGAACGAATCGGCCGAAAAACTCGACGCCGTCATCAAGAAACAGGCCGAAGCGAGGGGCTTCAAGTTCGTCAACCCGACGGGCGCCTTCGAATCGCATGAGGTGTGCGCTTCAGAAGAATGGCTGAACGGGCAGTCGCTTCCGATCTCCGAAAGCTACCACCCGAACGTCAAAGGCCAGGCGGAGTTCACCACTCTGGTGAACGGCGCGATCTAGCGCGAGAGAGCAAGGCCCGGGCCGTCCGCGGAGCTGGATCCGCGGACGGCCGGCGGCCGCGCCGACGGTCTGCCGCGCGGCCCGCATCCCGCCGAGCTCGCGGACGGCTGGCGCGGGCATCCCCCGGGGAGAGCGGCTCAGCCGCAGGGCGGATCGGTCTCGAACATCTCGACGAGGCGTTCGCGGCAGTTCTGCCACTGGCGGCGGTTGCGCCCGCCGCCGGGGTGCAGTGTGTCGAGCAGCGCCAGCCCGCGCATCGTCGCGTGCGCCATCTCGATCAGCCGGTCGAAGCCGGGGCGTTCGGCGAGCTCGCCGAACAGCATCCGGCTGACGCGCAGCGTCTGGCGGTCGAGTTCGCGCTCCACGGGCTCGAGGCGCTCGCGCAGCTCCTGGTCGGTGCGCGCGTGCGTCCACAGGTCGAGCGCCGCCTGGTAGAGCGGGCTGGCGTAGCCCTCCCAGAGCAGATCGAGGCGCTCGGCGATGCTGCCGGGTCCGGCGGCGAGACGCTCGGCCCCCTCGAGCAGGTGCTCGCCGCGCCGCGCGGCGAGGTACTCCATCGCCGCCGCGAGCAGGGCCTGGCGCGTCTGGAAGTGGTGCAGGTGAGCACCGCGCGAGAGACCCGCCCGCTCGGACACGCGGCTCGTCGTGGTGTTCGCGTACCCGTCCTCGACCAGGCAGGCGATCGTCGCGTCGAGGAGGGCCTCGCGCGTGGAGGCACTGCGCTCGGCCTGGCTGCGGCGCACGGGTGGGATCCGGCCGGGGCTGCTCATGTTCCGAACCCCATCATATTTGCGTTCATGCATGAACGTTTGTGGTAGCGTCCCGCGCATCCACTTCAGACTCCGCGCGCGGCGCGCGCCGGGGGTGACTCCAGGAGGCACAGATGGCAGCCGCAGAGGCGCTGGTGTTCGACGCGATCCGCACGCCGCGGGGCAAGGGCAAGTCCAACGGCTCGTTGCACGCCACCAAGCCGGTCGACCTGGTGGTCGGCCTGATGCACGAGACGCTCGTGCGCAACGAGAAACTCGACCCCGGGCGCATCGACGACGTCGTGCTCGGCTGCGTATCGCCGGTCGGCGACCAGGGCGCCGACATCGCCAAGACCGCTGCGATCAAGGCCGGGCTGCCCGACACGGTCGCCGGGGTCCAGCTCAACCGCTTCTGCGCCTCGGGCCTGGAGGCCGTCAACGTCGCCGCCCAGAAGGTCGCCTCCGGCTGGGAGGACCTCGTTCTCGCGGGCGGCGTGGAGTCGATGTCGCGCGTGCCGATGGGCTCCGACGGCGGCGCCTGGGCGATGGATCCGCAGACCAACTACGACACCTCCTTCATCCCCCAGGGAGTCAGCGCGGACCTGATCGCGACGGTCGAGGAGTTCTCCCGTGAGGACGTCGACGCCTACGCCGCGCAGTCGCAGGCGCGGGCCTGGAAAGCCCAGCAGGAGGGCCGCTTCGCCGAAAGCGTGGTCCCCGTCAAGGACATCAACGAGAACGTCGTGCTCGACAACGACGAGTTCATCCGTCCCGGCACAACGGTCGAGACGCTCGGTGGCCTGAAGCCCTCCTTCCAGGCGATCGGCGAGATGGGCGGCTTCGACGCGGTGGCGCTGCAGAAGTACCACTGGGTCGAGAGAATCGAGCACGTCCACACCCCCGGCAACTCCTCGGGGATCGTCGACGGCGCCTCGCTGCTGACGATCGGCAACGAGAAGACGGGCGAGGAGATGGGCATGAAGCCGCGCGCGCGGATCCTCGCCACGGCGCTCTCCGGGGCCGACCCGACGATCATGCTGACCGGCCCGGCGCCGGCCAGCCGCAAGGCGCTCGAGAAGGCGGGGCTGACGGTCGAGGATCTCGACCTCGTCGAGATCAACGAGGCCTTCGCGGCCGTCGTGCTGCGGTTCGTGCGCGACATGGGCCTCGACATGGAGAAGGTCAACGTCAACGGCGGCGCGATCGCGATGGGGCACCCCCTCGGCGCGACCGGGGGCATGATCCTCGGCACGCTGATCGACGAGCTGCACCGCACCGGCGGCCGTTATGGGCTGGCGACGCTGTGCGTCGGCGGCGGCATGGGAATCGCGACCGTCGTGGAGGCGATCTAGATGGCGGCGGGCAACGAGGCCGGATCGAACGGGCGCGCGAGGATCACGGGCGAGCAGGACGACGAGAGGCCGCAGGCCGCGAGGCACCACGAGGACGCGGGCCCGGATGGGCCGCGGAGCAACACCATCCGCTGGGAGCAGGACGAGGACGGGATCGTCGTGCTGACCCTCGACGACCCCAAGCAGTCGGCGAACACGATGAACGCCGACTACGCCGCCTCGATGGCGGCGACGGTCGAGCGCCTCCAGGAGGAGAAGGACACGATCACCGGCGTGGTGATCACCTCAGCGAAGAAGACCTTCTTCGCCGGTGGCGACCTGGGCGACCTGCGCGCGGTCGGCAAGGACGATGCGCCGCAGATCGCGGAGATGGTCCGTGCGGGCAAGGCGCAGCTGCGGCGGCTGGAGACGCTCGGCAAGCCTGTCGCCGCGGCGATCAACGGTGCCGCGCTCGGCGGCGGCCTGGAGATCTGCCTGGCCTGCCACCACCGGGTGGCGCTCGAGGACCCGAAGGTCAAGCTCGGCTTCCCCGAGGTCAAGCTCGGCCTGCTGCCGGGCGCGGGCGGGGTCGTGCGCTCGGTGCGCATGTTCGGCATCGTCGACGCGCTGATGAACCTGCTGATGCAGGGCCAGGAAGTGAGGCCCGCCAAGGCCAAGGAGATGGGTCTGGTCGACGAGCTCGTCTCCACGCGCGAGCAGCTGGTGCCCGCGGCGAAGGCCTGGATCAAGGCCCAGCCGAGCGACGAGCCGACGGTGCAGCCGTGGGACGCGAAGGGCTACAAGCTCCCCGGTGGGACCCCGTCGAACCCGAAGCTCGCGCAGAACCTGCCGGCGTTCCCGGCGAACCTGCGCAAGCAGCTGAAGGGTGCCAACTACCCGGCGCCGCACCACATCATGGCCGCCGCGGTCGAGGGCGCCCAGGTCGACTTCGACACCGCGATCGAGATCGAGGGGCGCTACTTCGTCGACCTCGTCACGAGCCAGGTCGCGAAGAACATGATCCAGGCGTTCTTCTTCGACCTGCAGCGTGTCAACGGCGACCGCGACCGGCCCGAGGGCCTCGAGCGCTTCGAGGCCAAGAAGGCGGTCGTCCTCGGCGCCGGCATGATGGGCGCCGCGATCGCCTACGTGTGCGCGAAAGCGGGCATCGAGGTCGTGTTGAAGGACGTCTCGCAGGAAGCGGCCGACCGGGGCAGGTCCTACTCGGCAGGGCTGCTCGAGAAGGCGATCTCGCGAGGACGCTCGACGCAGGAGCAGGCGGATCAGCTGCTCGCTCGCATCACCGCGACCGACGACCCGGCCGCCGCGGCGGGCGCCGACCTCGTGATCGAGGCGGTCTTCGAGGACCCGAAGGTCAAGGCGGAGGTCTTCGCCGAGATCGAGCCGCATCTCGCCGATGGCGCGCTGCTCGGCTCGAACACCTCGACGCTGCCGATCACAGAGCTCGCCGAGGGCGTCAGCCGGCCCGAGGAATTCATCGGCCTGCACTTCTTCAGCCCGGTGGACAAGATGCCGCTGCTGGAGATCATCAAGGGCGAGAAGACCAGCCAGGAGACGCTCTACCGCGCGCTCGACCTGGCGAAGCAGATCTCCAAGACGCCGATCGTCGTCAACGACAGCCGCGGCTTCTTCACCAGCCGCGTGATCGGCACCTTCATCAACGAGGGCGTCGGCATGCTGCTGGAGGGCATCCCGGCGGCGTCGATCGAGCAGGCCTCCGGCCAGGCCGGCTATCCGGCGCCGGTGTTGCAGCTCTCCGACGAGCTCAACCTGAAGCTGCAGAAGAAGATCCGCGACGCGGCGAAGGCCGCTGCCGAAGCGGAAGGCGCGAGCTTCGAGGACCGTCCCTCCTCGCAGGTGATCGAGAAGATGCTCGAGGCGGGCCGCCCCGGCAAGCTCGAGGGCGCCGGCTACTACGAGTACGAGGACGGCAAGCGCACGGGGCTCTGGAAGGGATTGAAAGACCTCTTCCCCGAGACCGACGACCCGTTCTCGATCTCGCTGAGGGACCTCGAGGAGCGGATGCTCTTCGCCGAGGCGCTGGAGACGGTCAAGTGCCTCGACGAGGGCGTGATCGAGTCGGTCGCCGACGCCAACATCGGCTCGATCTTCGGGATCGGCTTCCCCGGCTGGACCGGAGGGGTGCTGCAGTACATCAACGGCTATCAAGGTCCCGGCCACCTCCCCCAAACCACAGGGGTCGCCGGCTTCGTAGCACGCGCACGTGAGCTCGCAGAGAAGTACGGCGAGCGCTTCGATCCGCCCGCCTCGCTGGTCGAGAAGGCCGAGCGCGGCGAGATCTACAGCGACGAAGCGGTGCTCGCCTCAGCCTGAGGCGCGGCACCTCCCCGCTCCGGCACGTCTTCCCTCCGTGCCGGAGCGGGAGTCGCCGTCAGTGGGAGGCGAGCCGCGACCCGGACCGGGCCGCTCGTGCCGCGCCGGCCGCGCTCAACGCACCGAGCGCGCCCAGCGCGGCGGCCGCGACCGACTCACTGACCAGCGCAGCCGTGAGCGCCGGGCTCGAGCTCGTCTCGAGGAAGCCGAACAGCGGCGTCTGCTCGCTGATCAGCAGGAACACGATCGATGTCGCTGCCATCGCGGCACCGGTCACCGCGAGCAGCGCAACGGCGACCGCCCCGGCCCGTCCCGGTAGCTGCTCGACCGGCGCCAGCAGCGCCAGCCCGAGCGCGACGCCGCCCGCGAAGTTCGCAAGGAAGAGCGTGCCGATCGTGGGCAGCGCCGAGTAGCCCGCCGTCTCGTACTGCTGCAGGTGCAGCGCGCCCATTGCGATCAGCGCGAGCGCGCCGCATCCCCGCAGCGCCAGCAGGGCTCCTCGCCGCCGCGAGCGTCGCGGGTGGCGGGGGGTGATGGGAACTGTGCGACTTGCCAACGTACTCACCTCCGTGAGTGGTCGATGGAAGCCTCCTCACCTACTCCGACGCCGCCGGCGGGCGGACCTTTTCTGCGGCGCGCCACCGGCGGGGTCTCTTCGGCGCGATATAATGCTTGCCGGTAAGCAACTACTTGGAGGTCACGGTGGCAACGGCGGCACCCCGGCGCCCGGCGACGAAGGAGGAGCACGGCGAGCTCGACCCCGTCGACCGCCTGCGCGCTGCGATCGGCAAACTCAGCCGTGGCCTGCGACTCAGCCCGGGGGCCACCGGCCTGACCCCATCGCAGGTGTCGGTCCTGTTCACGATCGTCCGCCGCGGGCCGCTGAAGCTCTCGGAGGTCGTCGAGATCGAGCGCCTGAACCCGACGATGCTCTCGCGGATCACCGCGCAGCTCGCCGAGCAGGGCCTGATCCGGCGCCGCGCCGACAGCGAGGACCGCCGCGCTGCGGTGGTCGAGGCGACCGCTGCCGGACGCCGCATGCGCGAGCGGATCCAGCGCGCACGCAGCCGTGAGCTCGCCCAGCACGTAGCCGCGCTCGATGCCGACGAGCAGCAGGTGGTCTGGGAGGCGCTGCCGGCGCTCGAGCAGCTCGCCGAGACGCTCGCGGAGGGCCGCCGGTGAGCCGGATCCGCGGCGCCGGCCGCACCACCTTCGCCGCGCTCGCCGTGCCGAACTACCGCACGTACATCGGCGGTCAGGCGATCTCGCTGATCGGCACCTGGATGCAGATGGCCGCGCAGGCCTGGCTCGTGCTGACGATCAGCCACTCGGCCGGCGCGCTGGGCGTGATCGTCGCGCTGCAGACG
Organism: uncultured Solirubrobacteraceae bacterium; assembly: GCA_963703205.1. Taxonomy (GTDB): domain Bacteria; phylum Actinomycetota; class Thermoleophilia; order Solirubrobacterales; family Solirubrobacteraceae; genus Palsa-744. Next base: position 2,584,239 of record OY969799.1, on the reverse strand, counting down.
CTGCCGGTGCTGCTGCTCGGCCCCTACGGCGGCGTCGTCGCCGACCGCGTCGACAAGCGGCGGATGATGATCGCGCTGCAGTCGGCGATGGGCCTGCAGGCAGCGGCGCTGGCCGTGCTCACGCTCCGCGGGGGCGTGCAGCTGTGGGAGATCGGGCTGCTGGCGCTGCTGCTAGGGCTCAACAACGCCTTCGAGAACCCGGCCCGTCAGGCGTTCATGCTGGAGATGGTCGGCCCCCGTGTGCTGCGCAATGCGGTCAGCCTCAACTCGGTGCTCGTCAACGTGGCGCGCACGATCGGGCCGGCGGTCGCCGGCTTGCTGATCGCCTCGGCCGGCGAGGGCTGGTGCTTCGCGCTCAACGCATTGAGCTTCGTCGCCGTGATCGCCTCGCTGCTGCGCCTCGACACGACCCAGATCACACCGAGCACACCGAGCGGGCGCGAGCCGGGACAGCTGCGCGAGGGCCTGCGCTACGTACGCGACACCCCGGAGCTGGCGGTGCCGCTCGTGATGATGGCACTGGTCGGCGCGCTCGCCTACGAGTTCCAGGTGACGCTGCCCGTGATGGCCGAGCGGGCGCTCCACGCCGGTGCCTCGGGCTACGGCTTCATGACCGCCGCGATGGGCGTCGGCGCGGTGCTCGGCGGGCTGTTCGTCGCCGCGCGCGGCCGCACCGGCGTGCCGATGCTCGTCGCGGCCTCCGTCGCGTTCGGGGTGCTGCTGGCATTCGCGGCGTGGGCGCCGAGCCTCGGTCTGGAGCTGCTCGCGCTCGCGCTCGCCGGGGGCGCAAGCATCGCATTCATGTCGAGTGGAAACTCGACGTTGCAGCTCGGCGCTGCTCCGGGGATGCGCGGGCGGGTGATGTCGCTGTGGTTCGTCGCCTTCCAGGGCTCGACGCCGATCGGCGGCCCGATCGTGGGCTGGGTGATCGAGGCGGCGGGAGCCCGCGCGGGGCTGGGGCTCGGCGCGGTGACGTGCCTGCTCGCGGCGCTGCTCGGCCTGCTCGTGCTGCGGCGTGCCGGCTGGAGCCCGCAGCGACTCGCGCTGCGTCACGCCGAGGGCTAGCTCGAGCCCCCGCGCGTCGTCGCGATGCAGTGCCCGCCGGGTGTCCAGAGCGGCATCGCCTCGGGGCTGCTCAACGCCCAGCGGCTGACGGGCGGCGCGCTCGGTCTCGCGATGCGGGCACGCCGGCGCCGTGCCCTCAGCGGCCGGTTGAGCCGAACCCGCCGGCGCCGCGGCCCGTGACGCCTAGCTCCTCGGTGGCGAGCGACAGGGCCGCGGGGCCCGCTGCGAGTACCAGCAGCTGCGCAATCCGGTCGCCCGGCTGCACCCGGAAGGGCTCGGCCGGATCGGTGTTGAGCAGGACCACCTTCACCTCGCCGCGGTAGCCCGAATCGATCAGGCCGGGCGCGTTGAGCACCGTGATGCCGTGGCGGGAGGCCAGCCCCGAGCGGGGCAGCACCAGCCCGCACGAGCCCTCGGGCAGCGCGAGCGCGACGCCGGTGGCGACGGTCGCGCGCGCCCCCGGCGCGAGCTCGACCGGCTCGTCGGCGTGCAGGTCGAACGCCGCGTCGTCCTCGTGCGCGCGCGAGGGCAGCCGCGCCGTGTCGGTCAGCAGGCGGGCCGGCACGTCCATCGCGCCATCGTAGAGGCACCAGGCGGCCTCGCTGCGCGGCGCGCGCAGGCCAGCCGCGCTCAGCCCCCGTCCCTCGCCATCGTAGAGGCACGAGGCGCCCTCGCTGCGCGGCGCGCGGGCCGGCCGCGCTCAGCTCCCGGGGCCCCCGGCCCGGCGTGTCTCGGCGGCGAGACGCTCCAAGCGCGGCTCCTCGCTGCGGTCCACGAAGCTCATCGCGGCTGCGACCGCGGGGTGCACGGCGGCGATCTGCTCGTGCATCTGCAGCGCGATCGCACGGTAGGAGGCGTGGCCCTCACGCCCTGAGCGCAGCTCGATCAGGTGCATCGCCTCGCGGGCGTCGAGGTCCAGCACGTAGCGGACGCGGTGGGCGAGGCACAGCGCATAGGGGGCGTGGTCCTCGAGGCCCGCGTCGCGCAGCTGCTGCCAGGCGCCCCGCGAGCGCTCGAGCGCCCCGCGGAAACGCTCGCCGAGTCCGAGCTCCTCGATCTCGACCGGGATCTCGGCGCCGAGGTGCGGCGTCAGCGGCTGCCACTGCGCGCTCAGCATGCGATGCCGCTGGAGGTCGCGGAACGCGCCGTAGTCCGAGACGATCTCGAAGCGGTAGCGGAGCGCCTCCAGGCCGCGGCCGGGGAGGTGGCGGCGGTTCTCGCGGCCGCCGAGCAGCTCCGCCAGCAGCCGCGTCCGCTCCTCCGGGGCGAGCGCGGCCACGGCCTCGCGCGCCTCCTGCTCGCCGCGCCCGGACTGCTCGAAGACGAGCGCTGCCAGCAGCGCCGGCTCATCGCCCTCGGCGTGCAGCAGCCGCGCGCCCGCGGGCTGCTCGGTCCCGGCCTCCGCGCCGGTGCCGGCCAGGCCGAGACGGCGGGCAGCCTGCAACTGTGCCTGCTCACGCCGGCGCAGGAACGCGACCCACTCGCCGCCCCGCTCGGGCCGCTCCACGCGCGTGACGAAGCTGGGGGCGGCCGCGCGCATCGCGGCCAGCATTTCCTCGCCGCAGCGGCGCGCCTCGGGCAGGGGGTGGGCGCGCAGGTGCAGGATCAGGCGCTCGAAGGTCTGCCCGCTGGCGAAGATCCCGACATGGGAGAGGGTCGCCGCCGGCAGCAGGCCGCGCAGCAGGTCCAGCGCCTTCGCGCGGAGCGCCCGCTCGTGCGCGGCCGCGGGGATGGCGGGGTCCCGCGCGAAGCGCACGGAGAGCAGAGCGCCGAGCTCGCCGAGCAGCTGCGAGTACGTGGAGAACAGCTCGTCCATCGCCCGCTCGTAGCCGGGCCCCAGCTGCGGGTCGCGGTGATAGCGCCAGCCGCCGCCGGGCAGCGGGCGGTCGTAGGCGATGTAGCGAGTCGACTGCTCGAGGTAGGCGCCCAGGCGTGGGCGCTGGAGCACCTTCGTGAGGACGTTGGAGACCCACTCGCAGGCGATGTGCACGCCACCGAGCTGGGCGACCGAGTCGTCGCCGTATTCGCCGAGCACGCGCTCGTAGAGCGCCCGTGCGCGGGCCCCGCCGCCCGCGCGCGCGGCCTCGGGTTCCCGCTCCAGCTCCTCACCGAACTCCTCGAGCAGCAGCCGGCGGAGCGTGCCGGGGTAGCGGGAGTAGCGGGCGAACAGCGCGCCGCACGTCGCCGGCGGCAGGCGAAGCAGCGCGAACACGGGCGCGTCGAGATCGGAGACGAACGGTGCGAGCCGTGCGCGCTCCCGCTCGGTGAACTTGTCGCCTTCGGGCAAAGTGGACATATTCTGAAGGGCACCCCACCCGCCACGGCGGACGGCGGACGCGGACGGCGGGCGCGCAGCCGCTCCCCGCGCAGGACGCGGCGCCGCGGTCCGGGGGGTGAGAGGCCGGTCACGTCGAACACAGCTGCCGATGAGACGACTCCCTACGATCCTCGCACTCGCGCTCGCGCTGCTGGGCCTGCTCGCGTCCGACGCGCAGGCGGCCGCGGCGCCGCATGCGAAGACGCACGGCAAGAAGCACAAGGCCGCGCCGCCGACGCTCGCATTGACTCCGTCGCTGACCGCGGCGCCGGGAGTCACGGTCTCGATGCCCCCGGTGGGGGTCTCGCTCGAGTACCCGCTGATGGCCGCCGACCTCGGGCAGGGAGAATGCCCGCCGCCGGCGATGACCGCGGAGCTCGAGCGGCTCGGCTCGCCGCCGTTGCAGATCGGCGGCCAGAGCCAGGACTTCACCGTGCCGGCGGCCTCCGCTCCGGCCTCGCCGCAGAACTGGGAAGAACTCGCCCTCTACCGGCTTCCCGCGAGCTTCTGGACGACGCTCCACTGCCTGCTCGGCGCAGCCCACGATCCGCTCACGGCGGGTCTGAACCTGCGCATCGGCACTCTTCGCTGGGCCGAACAGATGGTCGCGGGAGCAAGCGCGGCGGCCAGCAACGGCCTCGCGTTCTCGCTCGGGAACGAGCCGGACCTCTACTACCTGCCGAACTACTACTCGCTCGGCAAGCCGCTCGCCGGCGAAGAAGCCGCCGAGGTCGGCACCTACCTGAGAGCCGTCGAGGCGATCCGCCCGGCGCTGGGCTCGGCGCCGTTGGTGGGGCCCGAAATGTCCGTCCCGGCCCACTGGCAGTCCGAGCTGCCGGGGCTGATCTCCACGCTGGGCATCAAGACGCTCGGCATCCACGCCTACCCGCTGTCGGTCTGCCGCACGCCCCGTGCGGCGACCGTCAACGGGCTGCTGGAGCCGAGCGTCGGCAGCGAGCCTGCGCGTCTGGCCTGGGTGGTCGCGGACGCGCGCGCGGCCGGCGCGCAGCCGGTCATCACCGAGGCCAACTCGGTCTCGTGCGGCGGCAAGGCGGGCGTCTCCGACACGCCCGCCGCCGCGGTATGGGCGCTGCGCTTCGTGATCTCCGCGCTCGAGACCGGCTTCGCGGAGGTCCGCATCCACTTCAGCGGAGACCCCTACGACCCCTTCTACCTGCGCTCCGGGGAGGTCGTGCGGCGTCCGATCGAGGGTGCGATGGTGGCGCTCAACCAGTGGCTGCCGGTGGGAGCGACGCTGCGCTCGATCTCGCGCCTGCACGGCTTCACGGTGACCGCGATCGCGGCGCCGGGGGCACAGCCGCTGGCGCTGATCGACAACCCCGCGCGCAAGGCCGCCGCGCTCGTGCTGCGCGGCGCCGCCGGGGCCCAGACGCAGTTCTTCAGCGCGAGCGGTGCGCCGCCTTCGCTCCACGCGCTGCCCGGCGGCAGCGAGAGGGTGATGCTGCCGGCCAACACGGTGCTCGCCGTCAGGTACTGAGCGCTGCGCTCGAGCAGCGGCTTGCGTCCACGTGACCGGCGAGCGGGTGGACGTGGAGCCGGTGCTGGCGGTGGCGGGGCGATCGCGCTGAGAACCGGCGGCCGGCAGCCGGCGTGGGCGCCCGCGCCGTTCAGCCCAGCAGGCTGCCCGTGATCCGGTATCGGCGCGAGCGGCCCAGCACCGCGTTGGCGGCCTGCAGCCCGGAGATCGTCGCCGCCTCGATGCAGCCGGCGTTGAGACCGTTGTCTGTCCAGTCCCCGGCGAGCACGAGGTTCTCGAAGCCGCTCTCATCGGGGCGCAGCCTGTGCCGGTCGCTGCCGGGCGAGCACTGCACGTAGCGGTCGGAGGCGTCGACGTTGGCCAGCCAGAACTGTGTGTCGATCGCATCGCGCCCGCGGTGGCCGTTGCGCCCGCACAGCAGCTCCCAGCGGAACGCGCCGTCGCTCGCGACGCCTGGAAGCAGATGGGGGAGGTGGCGCTCCAGCAGCTCGATCGCGTTCTCGCGGACGCGCGTGCGCTGAGCCTGCACGTAGGCGCGCGCGTCGCCCGGCGGTGGCCACGGCGCGTCGAAGGCGCCGCAGAAGTACGCGATCGTCTCGGGCCGGTCCGCCGCCGGCCAGCACTCGACCTCGATCAGCTGCGCCATCGAGGCCCACGTGTGCAGTGGCTGCTCGTAAGCGCTGACGGCGGTGCCCGCATGCGGCCAGCCGAGCGTGCGCTCGTCCTCGCGCAGCCACAGCTGCAGCGCCTGGGTTGCGGTCGTCGTCACGTTCTCGACCATCGCGCGCCACGGGCGGCGGCGCTCGATCAGCTCAGCGCACACCGCGGGGACCATCCCCAGCGCGATTCCGAAGACGATCACGTCGTAGTCCTCGCCATCGCGCAGCACGCGCCGCTCGGCGTCCGGCCACTCGCAGAACTGCGATTCCAGCGGCTGGCGCTCGATCTCGCCGGCGGCGTCGAGCTGATCGCCCTGCGGCGCGGCGGGGAAGCACGGCAGGCCCGCGAGCCGCACGAGCGGCTCGTAGCCCTCGACGCCGGGGCGCAGGTGCGCCTGGCGACCGATCGTGACAGCCTCGATGCTCGAGCCGTCGGCCGAGATGTGGAGGCTGTCCACGCGGTGGAAGAACTCGAACCGCACGCCCCGGCGGCTCAGCGCCTGGTAGAGCGGCGCGAACACGATGTCGCCCATTCCCGCGGCCATCTTCCAGAAGATCGCGCCGCGGTACTCCAGGAACATCTTCGTCGTCAGGAACAGCGCCACGCCGGCGCTCATGCCGCGGCTGCTGCGCCCGGCGCCCCACTCGGCGAAGCCGAGGTCGTAGAGCCCGCGCATGAAGGCGAAGTCGGCCACCTTGGCAGGAGCCCCGTGACGGGCGATCCAGTCGAGGAAGTCCTCTTCGTTCAGCGCCCGGAAGCCGCGTTGCCCGGTGACGATGCCCTCGGCGAGCATGCCGCGGGCGACAGCCGTCAGCAACGCGATCAGATGCCACGTGCGCCGCAGGTCTGGGTCCTCGTCGACCAGCTCCCGCAGCGCCTCGGCGCTCGCGGCGAGCGCGCGATCGAGCGCCGCGACCGACGAGGCGACGCCGCCGGCGTCGAGCGCGCCGCGCAGCTGCGCCGAGGCCTCCATGACCGCGGCGAGCACGCCGACGCGGATCGCGTCGGCGGCCCTGGTCGCGCCCGCGCTCGGGTCGGGCGAGCCGCTCAGCTCGAGATCGGCCGTGTCGGGCAGCGAGTCGAGGAAGTCCGCGACCAGCTGCAGCGCGCGGCGCAGGGTCCTCGCCATGCTGAACGGGCGCTCGCTCTCCACGGGCTCGCCCGGCAGCTCGTCGTTCGCTGTGAACTGACCGAGCCAGTGGTGCCAGCCGTCGGCGCGCCGGTCCTCGAGCCCGACCGTCTGCATCGGCAGCATCGCCTCCCGCCAGGTCCGGATCGGTGCCCGCCGATCCGTGTTCGGCCTGTCCAGCTCGCCGTAGACCTCACGCAGCAGCCGGAACGAGTTCTCGTAATAGCCCAGCCAGAGGTGCAGGCCGTGCTCCTCGATGCGGCCGTTCGGCCCGCGGCTGCTGGCGCCCTTGCCTCCGAGCCGCCACCCGCGCTGGTAGACGGTTATCGACTCGATCCCCTCCCGCCAGCCCGGCTCGCTGAGCCGCCAGGCGGCGGCGAGCCCGCCCATCCCGGCGCCGAGGATCGCGACGCGGGGACGGCCGGTCCTCACGGCGCGGCCGAGACGCGCGAGCGAGCCGCATCGAGCTCGCTCATCGCCGCGTCCCGCGGGAACCGCGCCAGCGCGCGTTCCAGTGGCCCGCGCGCCGGCTCACCGAGCAGCTCGTAGAGGTCCAGCGCGCTGCGCAGCTCGAACGGGCCCGCCGCCTGCGCGCGTGCGAGCGCCAGCGCGTCGCGCAGCCCCGCTGTCTTCGACTGTTCGTCGAGGGCGAGATGGGCGCTCAGCCGCGAGGTCTCGGCGTCGTAGAAGCGCATGCCGGTGCCGGCCGCCAGCTGCAGCGACTCCTGATAGCGCCGGCGCGCCCCCTCGGCGTCGCCGCAGGCAGCCAGCAGCGCTCCGCAGGTGGTCAGATAGAAGGGCAGGAAGATCCGCAGCTCGAGCGCCTTCCAGAACTCGACCATGCCGCTCAGCGTCGCCTCGTGCTCGGCAAGGGCGGCAGCGTCGGCCTCCCCCCCGCGCAGCGCGAGGAGGCCTCCATGCGCCGCGGCCTGGGTCGCCCCGATCAGCTGCCAGGTGTCGAAGCCGTGCAGCTCGCTCGTCCTGCGCAGCTCCTCGAGGGCTATGGCCGCCTCGTCGGTCCGACCCGATTCCAGCCACATCCAGGAGCCGAACCAATGGCTGTAGTCGATCGTCCAGGCGCCCTGCGGGAAATCGAGCGGCGCGCCGATCGCCTGTGCGCGTGCGAGAGCGGCGTCGGCTCCCGCCACGTCGGATGCCATGAAGCGCGCGACGGAGAGGTAGACGTACATCGCCGCCGTTGCGTCGATCGGCACGAACCAGACGTTCGAGAGGTCGCCGGGCCGCTCGAGCTGCTCGAACTCCTCGGTCGCGGTCGTGAGCGTCTCCAGGGCGTTTGCGAAGCGGCCCTCGAACCAGTCGACCATGCCGAAGCCCGCGAGGTTCTGCGGGCGGAAGACGCCTCCAACGTCCGGCATCTGGGCGCGGAGCGTCGTCGAGGTCTGGCGCACGCGCCCGAGTTCGGCGCGGGACAGGTGGTAGGACCACAGCGAGATCAGCGTGCCGATCATCGCGAGGCTTCCCGGCTCCCCCGCTGCGAGCTCCAGACAGCGCTCGTAGTCCGCGGCCGCATCCGCGCTGGCCGCCCCCTCCAGCGACATCGCGAGGAAGCCTCTGCGCAGGCGCAGGTCGACCTCCAGGCCGGCGGGATCCCCGTCGAGCGCGGCTACCAGCTCGATCGCCCGTGTCAGATGCGACCGCGCCTCCTGCAGCGCCCCGCGCCGGCGGGCGTCTTCGGAGGTGACGCCGTACGCCCTGGCCGCCTCCTCGAAGCGCTCGGCGCGCTCGAAATGCGAGGCCAGCATCCGCGAGTCCCCCGGCTCCCGGCCGGCGAGGAGGTCGCACAGCCGGCCGTGGATCTTGCGCCGCCAGGACGGCGGCTGCAGGTCGTATGCGACCTCGCGCAGAAGCTCGTGCCGGAAGCGGTAACGCTCCTCGTACCCGGCGACCCGTTCGAGGATGCCGGCCTCGAGCAGGCTGCCGAGCGTCGCATCGAGCTGCCGGCCGGGGAGCTCGATCGTCGCCGTCAGCAGCGAGCGGTCGACCTCCTGGCCGGCGGCGGCGAGCGCGGCTGCGACCGGGAGCGCGCTCGGCGTCGCGTACAGCCGGGCGACGAGCGGCTCGTACAGGGCTTCCGGCACCGATCCCGGGATCGGCGGCGCGTCGGCGACCGCGGCCGGGCGCCCCGTGGAGCGCGCGCGCACGAGCTCCTCGAGATACAGCGGGATCCCGCCGCTGCGGGCCGCCAGGGCCCGCCGCTCGTCCTCGTCGGCGACGTCCTGGAGGGCATCGATCAGATCGAGGCGCGCGCCGTCGCTGAGCGGCGCGAGCTCGATCGTCTCCCAGGGCCCGTCGTCGCGTTCGCGACAGGCGGCGAGGACGAGCACGCCGTCCGCCCCGGCCGTGATCAGCCCCGCCAGCACGCGCCGCGTCGCCATGTCGTGCCAGTGCAGGTCCTCGGCCACGATCAGCGCCCGCTCACCCCCGGCGCAGGCGAGGATGTAGGACTGCGCGGCTTCGACGATCTGCTGCTCGAGCTTCGGCCCTTCGGCGGCCACGGGCTCGTATCCCGCCTGCGCGGTGATGCCGGCGAGCGGGGCGAGCAGCGGCAGCATCGTCGCGGCCTCCAGTCCGAGCCTCGTCAGCTCCGCGGCGAGCTGCTCCAGCCTCGCTGCGGGCGCCGTGTCGGCGGCGATCCCACAGCGATGCTCGATCAGCGCGCGAACGGGGTGGAAGCCGGCGTCGGCGTGGAACGGCGAGCCCCGCAGCTCGATCACCTGAGCCTCGGCGCAGCAGGGGTCTTCCAGGAAGGCCGCGAGCAGGCGCGACTTGCCGACCCCCGGCTCGGCGCACACCAGCACCCCGGTCGAGGCGCTGCCGGCTCCGGCCCGCTCCCAGGCGCGGCGGAGGCTCGCGAGCTCGCCGTCGCGCTCGATCAGCGGCGTCGGGAAGGCGCGCTGCACCGGTCGGCGCCGCTCGCCGAGCACCCGGAACGGCTGGAGCGGCTCCGCCACCCCTTTGACCATCTGCGCCTCGCCGGCGACGATCTCGAAGCGGTCGGCCACGAGCTCGCGCACCTGCTCGGATATCACCACCGTCCCCGCCGGCGCGATCGACTGCAGGCGGGCGCCGACGTTCGTCGCCAGGCCGTAGACGTCGTCCTCGTCGATGTCGAGGTACAGCGGGCCGTGGTGGACGGCCACGCGCACGTCGAGCGCGCCCCCCGAGGCCGGCTCGCGCGCCGAGAGGTTGCGGACCGCCCGCACCAAGGCGAGCGCGGCGCGCACGCCGCGCTCGGCGTCGTTCTCGTGCGCGCGCGGGAAGCCGAACACGGCGAGCACCCCGTCGCCGATCAGCTGCACGATGTGGCCCTCGTAGTGGGACTCGATCACCTCGCGCGCCGCCGCGCGGTAGTCGCGCATCAGCTCGCGGTAGGCCTCGGGCTCGGACTGCGCCGAGAGCTCGGTGGATCCGACGAGGTCGCAGAACATGATGGTGAGCCGTCGCAGCTCACCAACGCGGGCGTGCAGATCCTCGCCCGCTGCCCCGCTCACGGAACCGTGATCCAAACGACGATCTGCACGCGCTGATCGGTCACGGCCTCCACGGTCCCCACGTAGGTGGCGCCGCGGCGGTTGCGGGCATCGACGCGGAGGGTGAACTCGGTCTCGCCGGCGGCAAGCTGCTCGGGGTCGAGCGCGACCGTGTCGACCGGCAGTTCGCCGAGCCCGGCGCCTTTCTGCAGCGGCCCGGCGAGTTTCAGCAACGCCCCCGCGGGCGCATGGAACGGCTTGGAGATGACGGTCTCGCCGCCGGCCCGCGTCGCGCCCAGGCGCGTCGCCGCGTCCATCGCCTCTTCCAGCAGCTCGACCCCGGTGCGGGTCGCGAGCGTCGCGCAGGAGACCAGCTCGGAGCTCATCGTGGGAGCGTCGAGCGGCCCCTCGTCGAGCTTGCCGGCGAACTTCGCCGTGTGCTCGCTCCAGCGTTCCAAGAGCGACGCGACGCGGGCGTTGTAGCTGTTGACGACGTCGCTCATGCGCGAACCCATCTCAGTCCTCCGGTCGGTCTCGGGGTGGCGGCGCGCTCGAGGAGCCGAGCTCGGCGGCACCCCGTTCGATCGCCCTTGCGCTCTCGGTGAGCATCTGCGCCCACACCTTCGCGCTCGCCTCGACGAGCTCGGCGGCCGAGCTCTGAGCCGCCCCCGTGACGGTGGATGCGCGAGCCTCCGAGCGGCGAGCGCCGGCGGACGTCTCGGCGCCGGCGCGCGCGCTGCGCGCCGGAGGCGGCGCTGGTGACAGACCCGGGAAGTCGGCGCCGATCTTCTTGCCCTTTTTCGCCGTCGCGACGCTCGAGGCGGCGCAGCACAGCAGGTTGCCGGTGACGTCCGCGTAGCCGAGGGCGCACATGATCATCGCGAGCACCTCTGAGCTGAAGGGGCAGTCCCACTCGATGCGCTTCGTGGTGGTGATCAGCAGCGGCCGCTGACCGCCGCCGGTCTTCGCCACGACCAGCGAGCCCTCGTCGACGAGGATCGCGTCCCCCTCCCTCGGCCGGCCCTCGGCGAGCTGGTAGTTGCTGACGGCGACTTCCGGGGAGCTCGCTTCGGGCAGCGTCCAGAACGTGAATTCCAGTTCTGCTTCGGCGTTGAAGGCCGCGCCGGCGCGGTCTTCGCAGTTGCTGCTGACCACCTCGTGGTAGAGGAACGCATCTGAGTGGTGGGGCGAGCTGAGCTCCTTCATCACGCACCAGAAGTCGGGCATGCATTTCTTCCAGACGATCGGGTTCAGGAAGCGGACCGCGTCGTCGAAGTCGACTTCGCTGGTGAGCGTTTCGGTGACGAAAGCGACCGCGCTGCCGCGCCCGGGAACCGGGACCAGTTTTCCGGAGCAGGGACGCGGGCGCATCCCGGTGTCGTCTGGGATCAGGCTGTGCGTCAACGCCGTTTCGACGACCCTGTCCCACCACTGCGCGAGATCCGGGCGCGAGCCGGTGGGCGAGCCTGAGAGCATCGTTTCCTCCCCGAGCAGGTCGAGCAGCTCGCGCCCCTTCTCCGCACGGGAGGCGATGCTCTCCGAGGCGAGCGCCGCCTCGGCGAGCTTTCCCAGTTCGCTCTCGGCGTCCATCATCTCCGGGAACGCGCGTGTGGCGACGGCGATCGCGAACAGCCGCCGTGGGCGCATGCGGCATTGCGGGGTGTGTTCGCTGAGGACCGCGAGCGCGGGCGCGAGCCCGGGAAGCGCTTCGCGGGGCGCGCCCGCGTGTCTGGAGGCGAGCCAGCGCTCGAACTCGCCGTACCAGCTGAATCGGGGATCTGCGTACTGCGGAAGCAGTCTCGCCACCGCTTCGCGCCGCGCGCCCCTCTGTACGGCTTGGTCCACCGCGCCGTAGATGCCGAGGATTGCGGCTGTCTCGTTCATAACCTGCCCCCAGGTCGATACGCGTTGGCTATCCCTACTCTACTGCCGAGGGGCGCTACCGGATAGGGGCTGGCGGAAATGGACGACGAGGCGGACGGCGCGCGCAGGCGGCAAGCAGGCTCACCCCTGTGGGATCCGGTCGCAGGAATGCGTGCGATGGCCGACATCCAGGCCGAGGGGCTGCGCGCGGCCGGGGAGCTGCTGGAGCGCGTGCTCGAGCGTGACGGCGACGGCGCTGCGCCTCGTGAGCCCGCGGCCGGGCGCGACTACACGACACTGCTCGACGCCTGGGCGATGTTGCTGCAGCGCTACGCCGCCGCGCTCTCCGGCCCGGGTGCGGGGGAGTCGACCACGGTGGCGCTCGACTCCGGTGCGGTCGGGCCGCCGGTGCGGATCGAGATCCGCGGCGGCGAGAGCACCGTGGCCGAGATCTGGCTTCACAACGGCAAGTCGTCGCCGGCCGGGCCGCTGGTGCTCCGCTGCGGCACGCTCAGCACCCCCGACGGCAGCGAGCTCGACGGCGCCCTGGTGCAGTTCGAGCCGCGCGCGGTCGAGCAGCTCCCGGCGCGCTCGAGCCGCGGTGTCCTCGTCTCGCTGCGCCCCGACGGGATGCTGCGCCCCGGCAGCTACCGCGGCACGATCCAGGCGGCCGGCGCGCCGGCGCTGTGGCTGCCGCTCGAGGTGGTGATCGTCTGATGCTGACCGCGGGCGCCGAGCTGGTCGAGACCTACTGCGAGGACGTGAGCCGGTTGGTGCGTCGCGCGATGCTCGACGCGATCCCCGACGGCGAGCCGCACCGCTGGCTTTACCGCGTCGCGCGCGTGTACCCGAGCCGGCCGGGCAAGGCGCTGCGCCCGGCGCTGTGCGTGGCGAGCTGCCGCGCGTTCGGCGGAGCGGACAGCCAGATCGTCCCGGTCGCGGTGGCGATAGAGCTGCTGCACAACGCCTTCCTCGTCCACGACGACATCGTCGACGGCAGCGAGCGTCGCCGCGGGCGCCCGACGCTGCCCGCGGAGTTCGGTCTCGGTCTCGCGCTCAACGCGGGGGACGCCCTGGCGGTGCTTGCCAACCAGATCCTTCGCCGCCACGCGGCCTGCATGGACGCCGCGCTCGCGGAGCGCCTGCTGCACGAGTTCGACGCGATGGCGCTGCGCACGCTCGAGGGGCAGGCCACCGAGCTCGGGTGGCGCCGCGACGGGGTCGAGCAGCTCGATCCCGAGGACTACCTGGATCTGATCATGCACAAGACCTGCTGGTACACGACCGTGCATCCGCTACGCGTCGGCACGCTCCTCGGCACGGCCGGGGAGGCCGACCTGCGGCCGATGGCGCGCTTCGGCTTCTATCTCGGCGCCGCGTTCCAGATCCAGGACGACCTGCTGAACCTCCGGGGCACCGAGCTCGAGTACGGCAAGGAGATCGACGGCGACCTGTTCGAGGGCAAGCGCACGCTGCCCCTGATCCACCTGCTGCGCCACGCGCGCGGGGGCGACCGGCTGCTGCTCGACCGCTACCTGCGCCTCGAGCGCGAGCAGCGCACGCCGGCGCTGGTATCCGAGGTTCGCGGGCTGCTCGACACATACGGCAGCATCGAGTTCGCCGCGGCCTACGGGCGCGGCATCGCCGGGGCTGCGATGGAGACGTTCGAGACGGCGTTCGCAGCCGCGCGGCCGGGGCCGGACAGTGATTTCGTTCGGGCTGCGGTCCCGTACATGCTCGATCGGCGCGCCTGAGGATGCCCCGTGCGGGACTCGAACCCGCCCCACCGGATTAAAAGTCCGGCGCTCTACCAGATGAGCTAACGGGGCCTGCGCGCGACAGTGTCGCAGATGGTCCCGGGCGCCAGTGCCGCGCGGGGACCGCATCTGCATCGACGCTGACCCGTTCGATCGGCCCGCTCCGCGATCGCGTCCGCGACCCGGCGTATGCCCCTCCGGAGGCCGGTCGCGATGGCGTCCGCGACCCGGCGCAGGCCCTCCGCGGGGGCGGGTCCCGAAGGGCCCGCCCCCGTTTGGCTCGGAGGGCGCGGGGTGCGAGGGGTCAGCGGTAGGTCAACGGCACGCTGAACGAGGAGGTGGAGCCGCTCACCGGCTTGAAGCTCACCTTGAGCGGCACCTTCAGGCGCCGGTGGTGCTTGCGCAGCGAGGCGCTTCCGGCCCGCGTCAGCGCGGGGTGGATCGTGACCCGCTCGGCCTTCGCGGTCTCGCGCGTGATCTTGTGCACGCCGCGGCCGGTCACCGTGAGATATCCGGCCGAGGGCACTTCGATCACGATCGTCGCCTTCGAGCCCTTCACGCGGTGACTGAGCGCGCGCAGCTTGCCCGCCTTCGTGCCGGCGACGCTGCCGTTGGGCGAAGACGTGGGAGCAGGGCCGGTGACGGTCACGGTCGCGCCCGGCGTGCCGCTGCCGCTGCCGCCCGCTCCGCCGATGCCTCCCGGTGCACCGGTCCCGCCGTTGCCACCCGCAGCCTGTTCCGCGGATTTGAGCACCGTGACGGTCGCGCCCTTGGCGGCGTTCAGCACGCCGAGCGTTTCGCCGTTGGCGAGCGGCGCGACCAGGGCCATCGCCGTTCCCGGCAGTTCCTGGGGGCTCTTGCCGGCCTCGGCCGCCAGCGTTTCGCCGGTCGTGCCGAGCTCGCGGGCGAGGTCTTCGACAGTCGTCTTCGAGAACGGTTCGCCGGAGAGGACGGTGCCGAGCAGTTCTTTCAGCTTTTCGGGCCCGAGCGCCTGCAGGATCTGTTCGATCAGCTTCTGCGGTTCGGAGGAGCCGTTCAGCAGTTTGCCGATGACTTCGCCGGGTCCCGCCGAGCCGAGCGCTTCTCCGATCTTCTGCGTCGGGTTGCCGTGGAGCATTTCTTCCAGTTTGGTTGCCAGCGATCCGAGTGTTTCGTCGAGCTTCGTCTCGAGTTCGGACGCCTTTTCGTGGCCGAGCAGCTGCGAGAGCACGCCGCCTTCGCCGCTCAGGTCGGCGATCACCCTTTCGAGGGCTTCCCGCAGCTGCACGGGGGGCAGGCCTTCGAACCCTTTGGCGTGGGACAACGTTTCGGCCAGCTCGGTCGGGTTGAGGGTGCCGACCGGCGTCTGGCCGAGCGCCGCTTCGACCTGTTCGGTGGGTGGCACCGTGACCGTCGGCGTGGCTGCCCGGGCGCGGGCGGTCGGGAGCAGCGAGAGCAGGACGATCGTCGTCGCTGCGAGAAATGCGATGGCCGGCAGTCGCAGGCGCCCGCCGGCCGATGTGCGAGTTTCGAGGGAGCGCATCGGTTCCTTCCTGGGTCGTCTAGGGGCGTTGCGAGGAGGTGTTTTCCCGCGGCCCGGATGCCGAGAACCGAACTAGACGGATGTCGGGATTCGGCTAGGGCTGCTCGTCAGCGGCGATCTGCAGCATCTCTCCGATGCTGGTCACCTTCACCCGCGGGCGCCCGGAGGCCTCGCCGGCGGCGCGCTCGTGGCGGTCGATCGCTTCCCAGCCCTCGTAGCTGACGAGCTGCGGCTGGCGCTCGCGCAGCAGCGCCTCGACGGCCGCGGCATCCGGACGCGCGGGGCTGTGCCGGGCGCCGTTGGCGGCGGAGAGGTCCGCGAAGATCGCGTCGACCGTCTCCTGCGCGTCCTTCTTGTTGGTGCCGATCACGCCCGACGGGCCGCGCTTGATCCAGCCGACGACGTACTCGCCGGCGAGCGGCTCACCCGAGTCCGTATCGGTCACCCGTCCGCCCGCGTTGGGGATCACCCCCGAGCGCTCGTCGAAGGGGACACGCGGCAGCGGGATGCCGCGGTAGCCGATCGCGCGGAACAGCAGCCCCGCCTCGATCGTCTCGGTCTCCTCGGTCGAGCGCGCCCGCAGGGCGGGGCGGGTGGGATCCGATTGATCGGCGACGAGCTCGTTGCGGACGAGCTTCACGGCCGCGAGGTGGCCGTCCTCGCCCGCCAGCAGCTCGGTCGGAGAGAGCAGGAAGCGGAGCGCGATCCGCTTCGGGCGGTCCTGTGGCTCGCGCGCCGCGTATTCGCGCAGGATCTCGACGTTGCGCCGCGCCGTCGCGTCCTGCTCGGCCTGCTCGTCGTGCGTCGCGAGCCCGCGCTCGAGTTCCTCGGCGTCGACGATCACGTCCGCGTCGGCCAGCTCGCCGAGCTCGAGCAGCTCCGGATTGGTGAAGGCTGCCTGCGCGGGGCCGCGGCGGCCGACCACGACGACCTCCTCGACGCGACTTGCGGCGAGCACCTCGAGCGCGTGATCGGCGGTGTCGGTCGGCGCCAGCTCCTCCGGGGCGAGCACGAGCATCCGCGCGACGTCGATCGCGACGTTGCCGTTGCCGATCACGACCGCGCGCCGGGCCCGCAGGAGATCGACCTCCAGCTCGGTGTGGTCCGGGTGGCCGTTGTACCAGCCGACGAACTCGGTGGCGGCATGGGATCCGGGCAGCGCTTCGCCGGGGATGCCGAGCGGCCGGTCGGAGGGCGAGCCGGTCGCGTAGACGATCGCGTGGTAGTGGCGCAGCAGCTCCTCACGGGAGATGTGCTCTCCGAACGTGACGTTGCCGAAATAGCGAAAACGCGGGTGCGCGGCGGTCTTCTCATACACCCGCGTCACGGACTTGATCTTGGGGTGGTCGGGCGCCACCCCGGAGCGCACCAGCCCCCACGGTGTCGGCAGCCGCTCGAACATGTCGACCTCGAGCGCCGCGTCGCTGTCCTTCAGCAGGTGGCCGGCGGCGTAGAAGCCTGCCGGACCGGAACCGATCACGGCGATGCGAGTAGCGGCTGCGTCGTTCAACTGAATGCTCCTGGAGGTCCGCGGGATAATGGGCGCGGCCCGACTCGAACGGGCGACCCCCTCGGTGTAAGCGAGGTGCTCTAGCCAGCTGAGCTACGCGCCCACGGTCGATCGCCATGAAGGCTAGCGACCCTCGTTGGGACCTTCCTGGGGCGGGGCGGCTGGATGCCGGGCACCCAGCTCGTGGCGAACAGCTCGTTCAGCTCGGTGAACGCGGCGGCCGCGGCGAGCCCCGCGAAGCTGCCCTGACCGCCGATCAGGCGGGCGGCCCGCGGTAAGGGGTAGGCTTCGTGGGCCGCAAGCGGCTGGGAGCTTCCTTGAACAGCGAGAACACCGCCCACCTCGAGGGGCCGTCCGCCTACCCCCAGGCGGCCGAGCTGGAGCTGCGCCATGTCAGCAAGCGCTACCCCGGCCGGCGCGAGCCCGCGATCGCCGAGCTCTCCTTGACCGTGCCCGCGGGGGAGGTGTGCGTGCTGGTCGGGCCCTCGGGCTCCGGCAAGACGACGGCGATGCGCCTGATCAACCGCATGGTGCCGCTCAGCTCCGGCGAGATCCTGCTCGGCGGGCGCAGCGTGCTCGACCGCGACCCGCGCGGGCTGCGGCGCGAGATCGGCTATGTGATCCAGCAGATCGGGCTGTTCCCGCACCAGACGGTCGCGGAGAACGTCGCAACCGTTCCGCGTCTGCTCGGCTGGTCGAAGGAGCGGGCCGCCGAGCGCGTCGCCGAGCTGCTGACGCTGGTCGGCCTCGACGATGGCGAGCTGGGCGAGCGCTACCCGGCCCAGCTCTCGGGCGGGCAGCGCCAGCGCGTCGGCGTCGCCAGGGCGCTGGCCGCGGACCCGCCGCTGATGCTGATGGACGAGCCCTTCGGGGCGATCGATCCGATCAACCGTACGAAGTTGCAGGACGAGTTCCTCGCCCTACAGGCCAAGGTCCGAAAGACGGTCGTGTTCGTCACCCACGACATCGACGAGGCGATCAAGATGGGCGACCGGATCGCGATCCTGCGCGAGGGCGGCGTGCTCGCCCAGTACGACACGCCGAAGCAGATCCTCGCGCGCCCGGCCGATGAGTTCGTCGCGCAGTTCGTCGGCACCGACCGTGGCATCAAGCGCCTGTCGCTGACGACGCTCGCGGACATCCGGCTGCTCGAGCCGAACGGGCACGGAGCGCAGGCGCGGCGCGTTCCCGCGAGCGCGTCCGTGCGGGACGCGCTGTCGATCCTGCTGACCGCGCACGGCAAGCCGCTGGCCGTCGTCGACGGCGCGCAGGGCGACGGCGAGGTCCTGGGGCTGCTCACGCTCTCTCACCTCGAGCGCCTGATCGCGGAGGAAGCCGACGGCGACCGCGATACGGCGCCGGCCGCGCAGGGCGTCGGGAGCGAAGGCTCTTGACCGGCGCCGCGCGGCTCGCGGCTGCCGGGCCGGTGATCCCGAACTTCTCGGCGCACAGCTCGAGCTGCGCCGTCCACAACGGGTTCTTCTGCCTGGGCTGGGTGGAACACAACTGGGGCGCGGTGCTGTGGCCGGCGCTGCGCCAGCACATCGTGCTGACCGCGGTCGCGGTGGCGATCGGCTTCGCGATCTCGATGGCTCTGGCGCTGCTCGCGCATCACCGCCGCTGGCTGGAGCGCCCGGTGCTGCTGATCACGACGGTGCTCTACACGATCCCCTCGCTCGCGCTGTTCGAGCTGCTGGTCGCGCCGGTCGGGCCGAACGTGGTCGCGGCGGAGATCGCGCTCGTCTCCTACACGCTGCTGATCCTGTTCCGCAACATCCTCACGGGCCTGCGCTCGGTGCCCGCCGAGGTGATCGACGCGGCGGAAGGGATGGGCATGACGCCTCGCCAGACGCTGCTGCGCGTCGAGCTGCCGCTGGCGCTGCCGGCGATCGTCGCCGGGCTGCGGATCGCCGTCGTGACGATCATCGCGCTGGCCACGATCGTCTACACGATCTATGACAGCGGGCTCGGCGTGCCGATCCACGCGGCGCTCGGCGAGGGTCCGTTCAAGACCGAGCTGATCGTCGCGGGCGGGATGGCGATCACGCTGGCGCTGCTCGCCGACGCGGTGCTGGTCGGCGTGCAGCGGCTGATGACACCGTGGGCGCGGATCCGATGAGCGAATTCGGCAAGGCCTTCGAATTCATCTTCGAAAACGGCGCGGTCGCCGGCAACCCGAACCTGCCCAGCCTGCTCCACCTCGCCCTCGAGACGCTCAAGATCGGCGCGATCGGCGTCGGCATCTCGATCGTGCTCGCGGCCCCGCTCGGGATCTGGCTCGGTCACATCCACCGTGGCTCGTTCTTCGCGATCAACATCGGCAACATCGGGCGCGCGCTGCCGAGCCTGGCCGTGCTGGCGATCGGCGACGCGTTCCTCGGGCTGGGCCTGACCGTCGTCGAGCTCGCGCTGGTCGTGCTCGCGTTCGCTCCGATCGTGACGAACGCCTATCTGGCGGTGGTCGAGGTCGACCCCGAGCTGGTCGACGCGGCCCGCGGGATGGGGATGAGCGAGCTCGAAGTCCTGCGCCGCATCGAGCTGCCGCTCGCCGTGCCGCTGCTGT
Organism: uncultured Solirubrobacteraceae bacterium; assembly: GCA_963703205.1. GTDB lineage: Bacteria > Actinomycetota > Thermoleophilia > Solirubrobacterales > Solirubrobacteraceae > Palsa-744. The sequence goes on along the minus strand of OY969799.1, from coordinate 2,564,864 downwards.
TCGCCGGCATCCGCACGGCGGCGCTGTTCGTGATCTCGACCGCCACGATCGCCTCGCTCGCCGGCTTCAGCGGCACGCTCGGCGACATCATCGCCAACGAGACCAGCTACCACTTCTCGGGCGTGCTCGGCGCCGCGATCTGCGTCGCGGCGCTGGCGTTGGCGGTCGAGGGGGCGCTGGCGCTCGTCCAGCGGTTGCTCACCCCGAAGGGGGTGCGCCTGGAGCGGCAGGCGGCAGGCGCCACGACCGAGGCGGCGATGATCGCCGTCTGATTCTTCTTCATAATCTTCATAAAAAAAATCAACAACATGGAGGCGGAGCACACATGAGGGCAAGTCGAGCAGGTGCCGGCGGGGGCCGGGCCGCAGTGAAGATCGCGACCGGGCTGGCGGCCACGCTCCTGCTCGCAGTCGTTTTGGCGGCATGCGGCAGCAGCAGCAAGAAAACGTCGACCACGAGCACCACGTCGGGCGCCAGCGCCTCGACCGCCGCCTCGGGCCCCGGCAAGGGCAAGCCGGCGATCACGATCGGAGACAAGAACTTCGCCGAGGAGAACATCCTCGGCAACCTCTACGCGCAGGCGCTGAAAGACAAGGGCTACACGGTCAACCTCGTCGAAAACGTCGGCTCCTCGGAGATCATCTGGAAGGCCGCGAAGTCCGGGCGTATCGAGATGTACCCGGAGTACACCGGCACGCTGCTGACCGCCGTCGCAGAACAGACCAGCGAAGGCGAAAACGGCAACCAGGCCTATGAGAAAGCGAAGGCCTTCGCCGAACAGAACGGCTTCACGCTGCTCGCCGCCTCCGAATTCTCCGATCAGGACGCGATCGCCACGACCAAGGCCTACGCCGAAAAGAACAAACTCGCGAAGATCGGCGACCTCAAGCCGCTCGGCAAGAAGCTGATCCTCGGCGGCCCGGCGGAATTCGCCACGCGCTACGAGGGTCTCAAAGGGCTCGAGAAGGTCTACGGCGTCGCGCCGACGTTCAAGCCGTTCGCGATCGAACTCTCCTACAAGGCACTCGAAAGCGGTGAATCGAACGCGCAGGTCGTGTTCACCACCGACGGCCAGCTGCTCGGTGGCAAGTTCACCGTGCTCGAAGACGACAAGCACCTGTTCGGCTTCCAGAACGTCGCGCCGGTCGTCAAGAAGAGCCTCGTCAGCGAAGAGGGGCCGGCCTTCGAAGAAACGCTCAACAAGGTCACCTCGCTGCTGTCGACCTCTGCGATCCAGCAGATGAACAAGGCCGTCAGCATCGAAAAGCAGCAGCCGGCGGCCGTCGCCAAGCAGTTCTTGAGCGCGAACGGCCTCTAGCCGCGCCGCTGGTCGCGGGCCGATCGGGGAGCGCGTCCGCTCCTCGATCGGCCTGCGAAGCTCTGCGGGATGCGGCGCCGCGGCCACCACAGGGCGGCGAGGCTCGCGGCCGTTGCCGCGGTGGCCGCCGTCGTGCTGCTCGCGATCGCCCAGCTTGTGCTGCCGCGGGTCGCGGCCTCGCGGATCTCCTCGCGGGTCGGCCGCTACGGGCACGTCGAATCGGTCTCGGTCTCGGCGTGGCCCGCCGTCGAGCTGCTGTGGGGCGATGCCGATTCCGTCACCGTGCATGCCCGCCGCGTCTCGCTGTCGCCGGCCGAGGCCGCCTCGCTGCTGTGGGAAGGCCGCGGCGTCACGACGCTCGACGTGCAAGCCGGCGCCGTGCAGCTCGGCTCGCTGGCGCTGCGCCGGGCGACGTTGCACAAGCGCGGCGCCCAGCTCGAAGCCTCGGCGCTGACCACGCAGGCGGCAGCCCAGTCCGCGCTCGGTCCGGGCGTCGGCGTGCACCTGCTCGGCAGCGAAGACGGCCGCGTGCGCGTGCTGGTGTCGGGCAGCCTGTTCGGCGCCGGCGCGTCTGTGCCGGCGGTGGCGGAAGCGCGCGAAGGCGCGCTCGTGGCGCACCCCGAAGGCCTGCTCGAAGGCTTCAGGCTGACGCTCTTCTCCGACCGCCACGTGCACGTCGTCGGTGTCGCCGCGAAGCCGGCGGGGCCCTCGGCCTACAGCCTGCAGATGACGGCGCTGCTCCGCTAGGCGGCGGCGCTCAGCGGCCGCGCGCCGTCGTTCGCGGCGGGCGTGCCGACGCGCATCGGCAGTCCCTGCTTCGGGCTGATCGTCGGCATCTGGCGGATCGTCAGCGTGAAGTCCTCGTGCAGCGTGAGCGTGCGGGCGGCGAGCAGCATCGTCGCGATCGTGCGCACCTCGAGCTGTCCGAAGCGCATGCCGATGCACGTGCGCGAGCCGCCGCCGAAGGGCACGTAGGCGCCCTTCTCGAGCGCCGCCTTCGCCTCCGGCGCGAAGCGCTCGGGGCGGAACTGCTCCGGCTCGGGCCACACGTCGGGGAGGTGGTGCGAGGCCCACGAGCTGTAGTTGACGAACGCGCGCTCGGGGATCGGCACGCCTTCGAACTCGACATCGCGCAGCGTCCGCCGCGGCCCGACCCAGGCCGGCGGGTACTTGCGCAGCGTCTCGTCGATCGCCATCTCCAGCTCCGGCAGCTCGCCGCCGAGCAGCTGGGCCGCGGTGGGCTCGCCGCCGGCGAGCAGCCGGCTCTGCTCCGCACGAAGGCGCTCGGCGATCTGCGGTTGGCGCGCCAGCTCGTAGAACATGAACGAGATCGTCGAGGTCGTGGTGTCGTGGCCCGCGAACAGCAGCGTCATCACCTCGTCGCGAACCTGACGGTCGTCGAGGCGGTTGCCGTCCTCGTCGCAGGCGTCGAGCAGCAGGCTGAGGATGTCGCTGCCGCGTCGGCCCGAGGCGCGGCGGCCCGCGATCTCCTCGTAGATCAGCGCGTCGAGCTTGCGCGCCGCGTGCTGCATGCGCCCCCACGGCGAGCGTCTGCCCCGGAACACGCGCAGCAGGTAGTCGCTGGCGTAGAAGGCGAGCGCCTCCTCGAACAGCCGGGCCGCGTCGATCTCGGCGGCGCGACCGCGGTCGGGATCCAGGCCGAACAGCGCGCGCAGCGCCACGCGCATCGCGAGGTGGCGGGTCCAGTCGTAGAGGTCGGCGCTCGTGCCGGGCTCGAGCTGCTCGATCGCACGCGCGGTCTCCTCGCGGATCGCCTCGACCGAGGCGGCGAGGTTCTCGCGGTGGAAGGCCGGCAGCATGATCCGCCGCGACTGCCGGTGGAAGTCGCCGTCGATCGTCAGCAGACCATCGCCCATCAGCCCGATCAGGTCGCGGAAGTGTCCTTCTCGCCACTGGAACGCGGCGGCGTGCGAGACGAGGATGAAGCGGTTGGCCGCCGGGCCGAGCATGAACACGACGTTGCTGTGGAACAGCCGCAACGTGAAGATCGGCCCGTAGCGCTCGTAGCCCTCGAGCAGCATCTCGAGCGGTTCCTCGGCGAAGCGGCGCGTGCGCGGCAGCGACGGCGAGGTCTCCCCCGGCGGGAACGGCACGCCCGCGCGCCGCTCGTCGCGCAGGTCGTCGAGCAGCACCCGCACCGGGCTCCGGTCCAGCATCGGGGGCGGGCTGACGAGCGCCACGCCGGGAAGCCTAGAGCACCGACTGGCCGCGTGGCCAGTGTCGCTCTCGGCCGGAGCGCGCCCGGGCCTTGGCATACTGTTGCTCCCGCGCGCGGTCTCCGTGAGCCCGCAGCGATCGCGGGGGTGTAGCTCAGCAGGTTAGAGCGCTGCCCTGTCACGGCAGAGGTCGCGGGTTCGAGTCCCGTCACTCCCGTATCTCCCCCTGCGCCGGCCGCCCTGCCGTTCGAGCTCGCGGCCGTCACACGGTCCGGCTCCGGCGGCGACGGCCGTCGCGGGCGTGGGCTGAGCTGCAGGGTCCGGCTCCGGCGGCGACGGCCGCGCGGGCGTAGGCTGGGCCGGTGCGCCCGCTTCCCGAGCAGACGATCCTGATCACCGGCGCGACCGACGGCCTCGGGCGCGCGATCGCGCGGCGCCTCGCCGCCGAGGACGCGACGCTGCTGCTGCACGGCCGCGACGAGCAGAAGGGCGCCCGCCTGCTCACCGAGATCCGCGCGGCGAGCGGCAACGAGCGCGTGCACTTCGTGCGCGCCGATCTCGCCTCGCTCGAGGAGGTGCGCGGCCTCGGCGAGCTCGTGCTCGGGGAGACCGACCGGCTCGACGTGCTCGTCAACAACGCCGGCATCGGAACGACCAGCGGCGGTCGAGAAGAGCGCGAGCAGAGCCGCGACGGGTTCGAGCTGCGCTTCGCGGTCAACTACCTCGCCGGCTACCTGCTCACGCACCTGCTGCTCGATCTGCTGGCGGGCTCGGCTCCGGCGCGCATCGTCAACGTCAGCTCAGCCGGCCAGTCCCCGATCGACTTCGACGACGTGATGCTGAGCGGCCGCTACAGCGGCGTGCAGGCGTACTGCCAGAGCAAGCTCGCGCAGGTCATGTTCACGATCGACCTCGCCGAGCGCCTCCGCGACGCGGGGGTGACCGCGAACTGCCTGCACCCGGCGACCTACATGCCGACGAACATGGTCCGCGCCGCCGGGGTCGAGCCGGTCAGCTCGCTCGAGCAGGGGACCGAGGCGACGCTGAGGCTGATCGAGGATCCGGCCCTCGACGGCGTGAGCGGGCGCTACTTCAACGGCCTGCGCGAGGCCGACCCGCATCCGCAGGCGCTCGATCGGGGGGCGCGCGAGCGGCTGCGCGAGCTCAGCGACGGGCTATGCGGGCTCAAGCCCCGGTAGCTGCTCGCTGACGCCGGCGAGGCTCGAGAGCAGCCGCACGGCGGCGGTCTCGAAACGCCCGACCTCGCCGTACGGTCGGCCGACGAGCATCGCGCCCTCCAGGCCGCCGACCAGCGCCTGGGCCGCGTCGCGCGTCGAGCCGTGCAGGTGGACGGCTCCGCTCGTCTGGCCATCGGCGAGCACCGCCGACAGCCAGTCCTCGTTGGCGTCGAAGAAGCGCCGGACCGCCGTGCGCATCGGCTCCGGGAGCGTTTCGTATTCGGCGGCGAGCATGCCGCACAGGCACATCCGCTTCTGGCGCAGCACGTCGGCGTAGATGCGCGCGTAGGCGAGCAGCTTCCCGTCGGCGCGCTCGGTGCCGGCGTCGATCCGTGCGAGCGCTTCGGCGAAGCGGCTGGAGTAGCGCTCGATCAGCGCCTCGCCGAGCTCGGCCTTGCTCGCGAAGTGGTAGTGGAGGCTCGCCTTCGTGATCCCCAGCTCGGCCGCGACGTCGGCGTAGCTGAAGCCGTTGAATCCGCGGCTCTGCACGAGCCGTTCGGCGCTGTCGAGGATCCTGCTGGCCGTGTCGCCGTTGCTCGCCGCCTTGCCGTCCGCCATCTGCACATCCTTGCCTGCTCGACCGGTTGACAGTCTACCTACTAGTAGGTTAGTTTATCCGGGTACGGGGGTACGACACGAGGAGGCTCCGATGACAGCGATGGCGTCGCGGCACAGGACCGAGCACAAGAGCTTCGGGCAGGCAGAGCAGACGCGGGAGTTCCCCAACGGCAGGGCCGAGATCATCTCGGTGGGGGGCGCCGAAGTGGGACGGATGACCTTCGAGCCGGGGTGGCGGTGGTCCAGCGACGTGCGGCCGATCGCCGGCACTGAGAGCTGCGAGGCTCCGCACTTTCAGTACCACGTGAGCGGCCGGCTGGCGATCCGGATGGACGACGGCCAGGAGATCGTCGCCGGGCCCGGCGATGTCACCTCGCTGCCGAGCGGCCACGACGCGTGGGTCCTCGGCGAGGAGCCCGTCGTCGTGGTCGACTTCTACGGCGCGAGCAACTACGCCAAGGCCGACTGAGGCGAAGCGATGAGCTCAACGGACACGCCACCGATCGGAGCCGCCGGGGACGCCGCCGAGCGGACGGCCCCCTACAGCATCGCGACCCGCTCGCAGGCGCTCGACTTCATGGCCGAGTACCCGGAGCACGGCGAGATGCGGTGGTACAGCGATGCGCTCGGGACCGAGCAGGTCTCGTTCAGCTGGCGGCGGATGTCGCCCGCCACCGGCGGACGCGGCAGCTATGGGCACTGCCACCCGGGCCAGGAGGAGGTCTACTTCGTGATCTCCGGCACGGTCACGTTCAAGGTCGGCGAGGACGTCTTCGAGGCCGGGCCGCAGACCGCGGTGCGGATCGCGGGCGAGTCGCTGCGCTCGGTGCACAACGACAGCGACGAGGAGGCCCAGATGCTGATCTTCTCCGAGCGCCGCGCGGAGCCGCCGCTGGGCAGGCAGGACGGGTTCTGGTCATGAGCGCCACCGCTGCGCACGACTCGCGGGCAGAGCTGGAGCTCGCGATTGCGCGCTACAACGACGCCTGGAACGCACACGACGTCGAGACGATCGTCTCGATGCACGCGCCGGACATGGTGTTCGCGAACCACACCGCGGGCGAGTCGGCGCGCGGCGAGGAGGTTCGTGCGCACATCGCCTCGATCTTCGCGACCTGGCCCGACATCAGCTTCGAGACGACGCGGCTCTACGTTCGCGACGGGATCGTCGCGCAGGAGTGGATCGCGCGGGCGACCCACAGCCACACGATGCGCCGCGGCGAGCTCGTCGCCGAGCCGACGGGCAGCCGGGTCGAATGGGACGGCGCCGACGTGATCCCGTTCGAGAACGGGCTCGTCAAGCGCAAGGACGTCTACTCCGACTCGGTCTCGATCCTCCGCCAGGTCGGCCTGCTGTAGGGGTCCTGCCCGTCAGGCTCGAGGACCGCGCGGACGTCGAGCGCCCTCAGACGGGCTCCTCGGGCAGCTCATCGTCCTCTGCGCCGCCACGCAGGCGTTCCTGCGCCTGCTCTGGCGTCAGCCGGCACCGCAGCGCAAACACGTAGACCGCCAACGCGAACACCGCGGTGACGGCCATGTCGACCCCAAACGGGAGATCGTCCAGGCCGCCTTCGAAGCTGCTCAGCCAGCTGATCACGCCCAGCCCGGCGAGCCACGGCCACAACCACACCGACGAGCGCCAGTCGAGCGAGACGCGCTGAGCGGCCGGCCTGGCGCCCTGCGACGCCGCCAGCAGCACGAGCCCGATCGCGACCGCGACCAGCAGCTTCCAGTCGGTGCTCCAGCCTGCGAACAGCACGATCAGGTTGGCGATCACGAAGCCGACCGGTACCAGTACGCCGGCAGCCGGCAGCCGGAACGGTCGCTGGGCATCGGGCATCTGCTTGCGCATCGCCGCCATCGACAGGCACTGGGCGCCGTAGATGACGACGGTCGCCGAGGTCACGAACGCGACCAGCTTCTGCCAGCCCGGGAACGGCAGGAACACGATCATGCCGACGATGAAGCTGAACAGGACGCTGACCCACGGGATGCCCCGCTCACTGAGGGTGTCGAACGCCCGCGGGATGTAGCCGTTGCGGCCGAGCGCGTAGGCAATGCGCGCGCTCGAGCCCGAGTAGATCAGGCCCGTCCCGGCAGGAGAGAGGAACGCGTCGACGTACAGAACGACCGCAAGCCAGCCGAGCCCCGCAGCGCTCGCCAAGGCCGCGAACGGGCCGAAGTGGTTGGTGAAGGAGAGATTGGCCCACCCATGGCCGGCGGCCGAGGGCTGGAGCGCGCCGACGAACGCGAGCTCGAGCAGGATGTAGACGACCGAGCCGACGAGCATCGCGCCGATCACGGCGAACGGGATGTTGCGCCGCGGGTTCGACGTCTCGCCTCCGAACTGGATCGCCTGCTCGAACCCCTGGTAGGCGAAGATCACGCCGCCCGTGGCCACCGCGCTGAAGATCCCTTTCGCGCCCGCCGGGGCGAAGCCGTCGCCGGCGCTGAAGTTGGCGCCCCTGAACGTCGTGACGAGCAGCGCCACGATCGTCACCACCGGGATCGCGATCTTCCACCAGACGATCGTCGTGTTCGCCTGGCTCAGGCGGCGCGCGCCGGCCAAGTTGATGACGGTGAAGAGCAGCATCAGCACAGCCGCGACGCCGTATCCCGCGCCGCTCAGCACGATCTGCCCGCCCGTTTCGTGCACGAGGTGGAACCCGAGTCCTTCGTTTATGTACTTGTCGGCGTACTGCAGGGCCGCCTCGGTCTCGACGGGCGCGAGCGTCACCGAGCCCAGCCAGTAGATCCAGCCCATGCCGTAGCCGACAAGGCTGCCGAACGCGTAGTGGGGGAAGCGTGCGACGCCGCCGGCGACCGGGTGCATGCCCCCGAGCTCTGCGTGTATCAGCGCCAGCAGCATCACCGCCAGCGCCCCGATCACCCAGGAGATGATCGCTGCCGGGCCTGCGATCTTCGTCGCGTTGAGCGCTCCGAGAAGCCAGCCCGAGCCGATCACAGAACCGATCGAGGCGAACAGCACGCCGATCCGGCCGAACTCGCGATGCAGCGCGCCGCCCGAGCCGATCAGCCCGGACTGCCTGCTCCTGCGCTTGGGTCTTCCGCCGGCGACCGTCGCCATCCGCGTGCACCCCCTTGGTTGCTCTGAAGGTGCGATACCCGCTCTCGCGAGCCGCAGTCCTCGCCGCCCGCATCAGCCGCAGAGGGCTCGGGCTGATGCACCGAGCTGAGGGCGTGCCCGTCGTCAGCGCTCGTCGTCGGCTGCGGGCGCGAGGACGTCACTTCGGGCGTGCCCCCCGGGCGTCCGGACGGGCCCGCGCCCGATTCAGCTGCCGACGGCGGCGCCGAGCGGGAAGCGCGTCCCGGTGAGCTGCTCGGAGACCTCCCAGAGCCGGCGTGCGACGTCGGCATCCTTGGCCGCTCGGCTGCGGCCCACGAGCTTGGGCGCTCCGCGGAGTTCGCCCGGGCCGCCGGGGCCGGCATAGCTGCTTCCCGGCACCTCCGCGGTCGCGGCGAAGAGCGTCGGCCGCGCGCCGTCCTCGGCGCTCTGTCCGAGCAGCGCGTTGCCGGCGTGGCTGACGAGGTCCTGCCAGCGTTTGCCGCTGTGGAACTGCAGGTTGGTGGCGGCGTAGCCGGGGTGCGCAGCGGTCGCGATCACGCGCGAGCCGGCCTCCTCCAGGCGCCGCTGGAGCTCCGCCGTGAACAGCAGGTTGGCGAGCTTCGACTGGCCGTAGGCGGGCCACGGGCTGTAACGCCTGCGCTCCCAGTTCAGGTCGTCGAAGTCGATCCGGCCGAGCCGGTGCGCTCCCGATGAGACGGTCACGACGCGGCCGGTGACGCGCTCGAGCAGCAGGTTCGTGAGCGCGAAGTGCCCGAGGTGGTTGGTCCCGAACTGGAGCTCGAAGCCCTCGGCGGTGCGGCTCAGCGGTGGCACCATCACGCCCGCGTTGTTGATCAGCAACTCGATCTCCCCCTCCCAGCCGGAGGCGAACTCGCGCACCGAGTCGAGGCTCGCGAGGTCGAGCGCGCGGACCTCCGTCTCCCCGGGCATCGCCGCGGCAGCCTCGCTGCCCTTCTCGGTGGAACGCACGGCGAGCACGACGCGGGCGCCGGCGCCGGCGAGGACGCTCGCGGCGGCGCGACCGATGCCGCTGTTGGCGCCGGTCACGATCACGGAATAGCCGGTCATGTCGGGGAGGGAGGAGCTGCGTGAAGTTGTCATGGGCAACAATGTAGTCGATGACTACAAAGATGTCAACGACTACATCACGCGCTAGCCTCTCCGTGATGAGCGCACGCCCGTATCACCACGGCAATCTCCGCTCCGCCTTGCTCGGAGCGGCAGAGCGGACCGTCCGCGAGCGCGGCGTCGAGCAGCTCTCGCTGCGCGAGCTCGCCCGGGCCGTCGGCGTCAGCCACGCCGCGCCGCGCCGGCACTACCCCGACCGCCGTGCACTGCTCGACGCGCTGGCGGAGTCCGGTTTCGCCCGTCTCGGCGCCGAGCTGCGGGCTGCCCTGGACGGCGCCGGTGAGGACTTCGACGAGCGCCTTCGCGCCGTCGCCGCGGGGTACATCCGCTTCGCGACGGAGGACGCCGCGCTGCTCGAGCTGATGTTCGCGGGCAAGAAGCACGAGCAGAGCGGCCCCCTGCACGACGCCGCCGACCGCGCGTTCGCGGTGATGCTCGAGCTGATCGCGCAGGGTCAACGCGAGGGCGCCTTGGAGGAGGGCGATCCCGAGCGCGTCGGGCTGGTCCTGTTCGCGACGATCCAGGGCATCGCCGCGCTCGTCACCGGCGGCATCGTCTCCTCCGAGCAGATCGGCGCGCTCGTCGCTGACGCGACCGAGCGCTTCCTGAGCGCGAAGCGGCCCGCCGCCACGGCGGGCAGCGCGTGAGCGGCTCCTCGCTCGAGCGGTTCCGCGCCGCCCAGGACGCGGGCGAGACCTACGAGCGCGCCCTCGCGGAGCTGCGTGCGGGGAGCAAGCGCAGCCACTGGATGTGGTTCGTTTTCCCGCAGCTCGACGGTCTCGGGCGCAGCGAGACGGCGCGGCGCTACGCGATCCGTTCACTCGGCGAAGCCCGCGAGTACCTCGCCGACGCGGTGCTCGGCGCGCGGCTGCGCGAGAGCGCGGGCGTCCTGCTCGAGCACGAGCACACGGACGCCGAGGAGATCCTCGGATCCGTCGACGCGCTGAAGCTTCGCTCCTCGATGACGCTGTTCGAGCTCGCCGGCACCGAGGAGCCCGTGTTCGGCGAGGTGATCGATCGCTTCTACGGGGGCGAGCGCGACGCGGCGACGCTGCACCTGCTCGGGCGCGCTTGAGCGCCCCCGCCACCGCGGTCAGGCTTCGATCGTGACGACGGTCCCGATCGGCGTGTATTTCCAGATCTCGGCGGAGGCCGCGAGCGGCAGCTCGACGCAGCCGAGGCTCTGCGGCGTCCCGAACGAGGAGCGATTGAAGTTGTGGAGCGCGTCGCCGCCGTTGAAGTAGCTGATCCACTTGATCCCCGGATCGTCGTAATGCGAGCCGTCGGGGTTGGTTCCGCTCATCGTCCCTTCGGGGATGTGCTCGAAGACGGGGAAGGAGCCGAGTTCGGTTTCCGCGCCTGAGATGCCGGTGTTCGCCGGCGCGGAGATGATCGTGCGCCCCGCGCTCCAAAGCGTCGCGGTCTCGGGGACTTCACGATGCACGTAGACGTAGCTGTAGCCTTCGTTCAGCCGCTTGCCGGCGATCGCGTCGGCCATCATCCTGCGCCACACGGCCGGCCCCGCGACGCCGTCCACCGGCATCCCGTTTTCGTTCTCGAACTTCATGACCGCGCCCTTGGTGATCACGGTCTGCTGCGTCGGGCTCCACCTCTCGACGAGCTGGTGCGGGGTGTTGCCGTAGCGCCAGGGGAAGCTGCCCGGCGGCGGGTCGACGGCGGCGGCCGCCTCGGCACTGGGGGTCCGCGCCACGCTCGCGCCTTCGTCCTTCCAGACCACGGGCAGGTAGCCGGCCTGCGCGAGCAGCTGGTGCAGGCGGACCGTCGAGCCGGGCGGGACGGTCCAGGAGAGCCGGCTCGTGTTCTGCAGCGTCGCGGAGCCGTTCGGCGTGATCGCGACCTGGTGGGGAAGCGTGAAGGTCAGCTTCGAACCGAGCGGCAGGCCGAAGCCGGAGGCACGGAACTCGAGCGTGTGGCTGTTCGGCTTCGACCAGTGTCCGGAGGTCGCGGGCGAGAGCTGCGGGCGCGCTGAGCCGAGCACTTCGTCGACGGGCTTGGAGAAGGTGAGGTAGAGCGGGGAGGCGGGCGCGATTCGCCCGCCCGGCGCGGGGCTCGCCGCGAGCACCGGAATTCGCGACGGGGGGAACCAGCTGAGGTGCGTGGCGACGCCGACCGTCTCCCAGGGGCGCGCGGCGGCGGCGATCGTGACCGTCCCGGTCGGCGGGCGCATGCCGAGCGAGACGCTGCTCGCAGGCAGCGCAAGCGCGTGCGTGTGCGTGCCGGTCGAGCTTTCGTAACGGATTGCGCTGACCGGGTTGACGAAAGCGACCCGGACCGGCGCGCCGTGCGCCACCGTGAGCCAGCGTTCCTTCAGGTAGGCGACGGGCGCGGTGATCGTCAGGTGCTCGGTGTGTTCGGAGCCGAGCGCCCAGCCGATCCAGCCGGGGCGCTTCACGCGCACCGCGACCGAGATGCGCTCGCCGGGGTGCAAGCGGATCTTCGGCAGGATCCGGCCGGCGTGCTCGGCGATCGGTACCGGGCTGCCGTCGGGCGCGAACGCTTCGACGCGCTCGACGCTCCCGCCGAGCGGCTGCGTCGAAACCTTGGCGAGCGCGCTCGCGTCGCCCGCGAGGCTCGCGCCGGAGAGCGTGAGCGCGGCGACGACGAGGAGTATGAGGACGAGCAGCACGGCCGCGGCGATCCCGATCAGCACGCGCCGCAGCGCGCGAGCCGGTACCGCGGCCCCTGCGAGCAGGGGCTCTGACGCCATGCCGTGAGGATAGGGCGATTTTCAGCCGATCGCGACCGCTGGGCGATTTCTGACGCTCCGACGCAGACGGGCCGATCCCGCATCCTCCCGACCAGGGTTTGGCGGAAGTTCCGATTCCTGGTAGTTTTGCCGCCGCTCGTAGGGGGAAGGCAAGGGATCAGGAGGGGTCGCCGTGGGGACGTCGCGCAGGGGTGGCTGCCGGGCATTCGAGAGTTCGGTGCGGGGGAGGATCGCCGCGCTCGCGGCGATCACAGTGCTGGTCTCGGGGCTCGTGGCCTCTTCGGCTGCGCGCGCCGCGGGATCCGGTGGATCGTGGAACCCGTCAGGTGCCGCTCTGAGCGCGCACGAGGCACGTGCGGCTCGGCTGCGCGATCTCGGAAGCGGCCGTGCGAACGCGCGGCGCCGGGCCTCGGCCGCCGTGACGGCGGTCGGCACGGTGGAAGGAACGGTGACCGACGCCGTCACGAAAGAAGGCATCGAAGGCATCGAAGTCTGCGCGTGGTCGCTGGAAGAACGCGAAAGCGAAGTACCGTCCTACGTCTGCGGCGAAAGCGGGGCGGGAGGCGCGTACGCGCTGGCGTCCGTGCCAGTCGGCGAAAACAAGGTCGAATTCACAAAACCGTTCATGAGCAAACTGGACTACGTCTCCCAATACTGGGAGGACGTCCCCGGCTGGGAAGAAGCGCGGCCGGTGGTGGTCGAAGCCGGAAAGACGGTCAAAGAAATCGACGCCGCGATGGCCCACGGCGGGGGCATCTCCGGCGTCGTGACGGTGGCCGCAGGCGGCGCGCCCGTCGCCGACGCGCTGGTCTGCGCCTGGGAGGCCGAAGGCGAATCGTCCTCCTGCACCGAAACCGAAGCAGACGGCGAATACGAGCTGACCGGTCTCGCGGGAGGCGACTACACCGTCGAATACTTCGATTTCCCCTACGAAACCGAGTTCTACGACGAAGCCTCCACCCCCGCACAGGCCTCGAAGGTCCCGGTCACGACGGACAAAGTGACGCCTGGGATCGACGCCAAGCTCAAACCGGCGGCGACGCGGCCGGAAAACACGGTCCGTCCCACGATCACCGGAACGGTCGCGGTCGGTTCGACCGTGAGCTGCTCGGCGGGGACGTGGACGGGCACCGCGCCGATCGAATTCGGCTTCAAGTGGCTGCGCGAACTGGTTCCGATCGAAGGCGCGACGGGCACCAGCTACACGATCCAGCCCCTCGATGCGGGACACGTGCTCTGGTGCGAAGTCACCGCCACAAACCGGGCGGGCGGGTTCTGGATCCGCGTCGGCTACCGCGTCCCGGTGCCGGCGCCCGTCGTGACTCCGCCCGCGGCCCCGGCGCCGACCGTTGCTGTGCTGCCGGCCAAAACCGTTGTGCCCTCACTCGCCGTGCTGGGACGTGCGACTGTGACGGGAGCGAACGCGACGGTGAAGCTGCGTTGCGCGCTCGGCCCCTGTCACGGCACGCTCCAGCTGCTGGGCAAGATCACCCGGCGAGTCAAGGTCCACGGCCACACCGTCACGCGGCACGTGACGGTCGTGCTGGGCAGCGGCAGCTTCACGCTCGCCCAGGGCGCCGGCGGCAAGGCGAGGATCCACCTCACGGCAGCCGGCCGGCGGCTGCTTGCGTCGGCCAGGCGCCATCCGCGCACCGAGGCGCTGAAGATCCTCCTCGCCGGAGCGGCGACGAGCAACCACAGCGTCTCGGTCGACTAGCCGAGCGCGAACTCCGCCATCTGCTGGAAGGCCACGAGCGCGTCCGGCGGCCCGTCTCCGGAGAGCTCGCCGTAGATCGTCGCGATGTTGACGACGAGCCGCTCGCGCTCGCCCCAGTGCGCCCAGCGGTCGAGGGCGATCTGCCGCGCGGCCTGCAGCGGCGTCAGCCCTTCGCCGTGCGCCCCGCGCGCCTGCTCGTAGAGGTACTCGAAGTAGGCGCGGGTCTCGCGCACGTCCGCGCCGGTGGCGAGGGGGCCGTGGCCGGGGACGATCGTCTCGGGGGCCAGCGCCTCGATCCGCTCGCAGGCGGCGATCCAGTTCGAGACCGGCCCCGCCCAGGCGATCGGGTGCGCGCCGTTGAACAGGATGTCACCCGTGAACAGCACCCGCTCGGCGGGCAGCCACGCGATCGTGTCTCCCCGGGTGTGCGCGGGGCCGACCTCGAGCAGCCTCACGGTGCGCTCGCCCACGCGCAGCTCGAGCTCGCCGCCGAAGGTCTCCTGCGGCGGCACGAGCTCGATCCCCTCGAACTCGAAGCCCCCGAAGCAGCGCAGGAAGAACTCGCCCAGTCTGCCCATCTGCGGCGCCTGCGCGACGAGTGCCGCCATCGCCGCCGGCGGCAGCTCGCTCATCTCCCCGGCGGTGGCGGCGGAGGCGACGATGTGCGCCCCCGGCACGAGCTGGTTGCCGTAGCAGTGGTCGCCGTTGGCGTGGGTGTTGACGAGCGTTCCGATCCGCTCCGCGGCGGGCACCGCCCGGCGCATCTCGTCGAGCATCCGCTCGGTCAGCGCCAGGTCGAACAGCGTGTCGATCAGCAGCGTCGCCTCCCCGTCGCTGACCAGCCCGGCGTTCGACCAGCCCCAGCCGCCGTCGGGCTGCAGGTAGGCGAACACCCCCGCGGCGATCTCTGCCAGGCCCCGCTCGTAGCTCGCAGCCATCGCCAGAAGCTATCCCCCCGGGGCGCCGGTCGGCTTCGCGCTCTGAGCAGACGGCCGCCTGGAGCGCGCGGCGCCGCGCTAGTCTGGCGGCGATGTCAGTCGCGACACGCATGCCCACGGCAGCGCTCGCTGCCGGCTCGCTGATCGCCGGCTACGCGGTCGCCGCCGGCAGCGGCTCGCGGCCGCTCGGCGGCGCCGTGATGGCAGCGGGCGGGCTGTGCTGCGTCGAGGTCTGGCGCCGGCGCGACGGAATGCCGACCGCGGTCGCGCTCGGCGGTGTCGGGCTCGCAGCGTTCGCGGTCTCGCACGTGCTCGCGCTCGCGATCGGGCCGTGGCCGTCGGTTCTGACGGTCTCGGCGATCACCGGCGCGGTCGTCTGGACGCGCTCGGACGCGCCGGCGGTCGCGGCGCTGCGCGCCGGCCACTGAGGCCCGGTGTCCCACTCGGCGGGCGCGGGTAGGTGACGCCCATGCTCGCGCTCACCGCCGCACCGGGACGGCCAGGCAACGTCGAGCTGCGCGAGGTGGCGGATCCCGAGCCGCACAGCTCACAGGCGCTGGTCAGCGTCTCCGCCTTCTCGCTGAACCGCGGCGAGCTGCGCCGGCTCGAGAACATGGACGAGGGCGCGGTCACCGGCTGGGACCTCGCCGGCGTCGTCGAGCGCCAGGCGGCCGACGGGAGCGGTCCGCCCGCCGGCACAGCGGTCGTCGGGCTGATGGAGCGCGGCGCATGGGCGCAGCTGGCAGGCGTCGAGTCCTCGCGGCTCGCGGCCCTGCCCGAGGGGATCACCCGCCCGCAGGCCGCGACCCTGCCGGTCGCCGGGCTGACCGCACTGAAGGCGCTCGACACGGTCGGAGCGGTCCTCCGCCGGCGGGTGCTGGTGACCGGCGCGAGCGGCGGCGTCGGTCGCTTCGCGGTGCAGCTCGCGCATCTCGCCGGAGCCCATGTCACAGCGGTCTCGGCGAGCCCCGAGCGGGCACGCGGCCTGCTCGAGCTCGGCGCGGACGAGGTCGTCCACGAGCTCGAGGACTCGGGGCCCGAGTTCGACGCGATCGTCGAGGGGGTCGGGGGCCAGAGCCTCGCCGCCGCGATCCAGCGGGTCGCGCCGTTCGGGGCGATCGTCTCCTTCGCATCGAGCGACGCGAGCCCGGTGTGCTTCCCGGCGCGCGAGTTCTTCGCCCGCGCGCCGGGCGCGAGCCTGCACGGCTTCTACCTGTTCGGGATCCTGAACCGCGAAAACACGGCCGCCGAGGATCTGGCCCGCCTGGCAGCGCTGGTCGCCGCGGGCCGGCTCGACTGCTCGATCGACCGCGAAGCCTCCTGGCGGCAGGCGGCGGAGGTGATCGCGGCTCTGCTCGACCGGCGCATCTCCGGGAAGGCCGTGCTGCTCGTGGACTGATGCCGACGCGCCTCAGCCGCGCGGAGGCAGGAACCGCTCGAGACCGTCGCGCAGCGCACGGGCCACCCGCAGGCGATATGCGGGACGCTCCATCGGCGCCTCGTCGGCGGGGTCCTGCATGTTGGCGACCTCGACGAAGACCTTCGGAACGCGCGAGAGGTTGAGGCCGCCGAGGTCCGTCCGCGGCGCGATCCCGTCGCGCCCGTCGTAGGTGGAAGGGTGCAGGCCGACGGACTCCAACGCCCCGCGCAGGTCGACCGCGAGCCGTCGCGATGGGAGGATGATCGCGCGGTCCGAGCCACTCGGGATCGGGGCGGGGACGAGGATCGCGAAGCCGGAGCCCCCGGGCGGGCCGCCGTCGGCGTGGATCGAGATCGCGGCGTCGCTGTGCGCGCGGTTGCCGATCGCGGCGCGTTCGTTCACGCACGGTCCGACGCCGTCGTTCGAGCGGCGGGTCATCACGACGCGGGCCCCTTCGGCCTGCAACAGCGCCCGCAGCCGCAGCGCGACGCTCCAGTTGAAGTCGGTCTCGCGGTAGCCGTCCGGCGCGGCCGTGCCGGTCGTGTCGCATTCCTTGACCCCGTTGCCGTCGGGCACGAGCCGCGCGATCTGGCGCGCGTGCGTGAAGTTGCCGCCGTCGTGCCCCGGGTCGATCGTGATCGTGCGTCCCGCGAGCGGGCGGGGCGCGACGTTGCCGGCGGTGACGGCGCTCGTGTGGGCGGGGAGCGGTCGCGCCGCGCTCACGTCCTTCGCCGCAGGACCCCCGGATCCACGGCCGGCGAGCGCGACCGAGGCCGCTGCGCCTGCCGCCAGCGCGACCGCGCCCAGCCTCGTGAGCCGGTGGCGGCGGCTCCTCACGGCCGCATGCTCCTGCATCACGCGATGCTCGCGGGCATCGTCTTCAGCTGCGCGGCGTATCCCGCGGCGAGGAGGCGCTCGTCGGTGATCGAGAACGCGCCGCGTAGCTGCTCGACGAGCTGGCGCTCCCGATCCAGATCCGAGTCTGGTGGCGCCACAGCCTCCAGCTCGATGAAGGTTCCGAGGCGCTCGACCTCGTCGAGGTGGATTCGCACCGTCTGCCACAGGAAGACGTGCCGGCGCTTGGTGACGGTCGCGCTGACGCCGATGGCCGCGGCCAGGGCTGCGCGCAGCGTCGCAGCGTCGTCGAGCTCGACGATCCGGTAGCGGCTCTCGCGTTGTCGCGCTTCGCCGGCTCTCTCGAACTGGATCAGGTGCGCCTTCCCGGGGTCCTGCTCGCGGAGCTTGAGCCCGCCGGCGGCGACACCGAAATAGGTGTCGCGCTGCCAGAGCACCCCCTCGTCCCGTGCGCCGAGCGCGTGGCACGTCTGCAGCGAGCGCGCCGGCTCGCGGTCGACCGCCTTCAGCTCGATGTTGCGTCTCAGCCCCGTCAACGGGCTCATTCTGCCGTGAGCCTCAGACCGGGCGCAGCGCCCGGGGTCCCACCGGCTGTTCCGGGCGGCGAGCCGGCGCGAGCCGCGTTCGGACATAATCCCCGCCCGATGCGCGCCGTGCAGATCATCGAGGAGACGGGGCCCGACAGCGCGCTGAAGCTCGTCGAGCTTCCCGATCCCGAGCCCTCGCACATGCTGACGCCGGGCGAGGGCGTGCTCGTCGAGGTCCACGCCGCCGGCGTCTCCTTCCCCGAGCTGCTGCAGACCCGCGGCGAATACCAGATGAAACCGCCGCTGCCGTTCGTACCCGGCAGCGAGGTCGGCGGGGTCGTGATCAGCGCGCCGGCGGGTTCCTCGCTGCAGCCGGGCGAGCGCGTGGCCGCCTTCTGCGCGCTCGGCGGCTGGGCCGAGACAGCGGTGGCTCCGGACTTCTTGACCTTCCCGCTCGGCCCCGAGCTCGACTTCGAGCAGGGCGCCGGGCTGGTGCTCAACTACCACACCGCGTACTTCTCGCTGCGCGTGCGGGGCCGCCTCCAGGAGGGCGAGACGGTGCTCGTGCACGGTGCCGCGGGCGGCGTCGGCACCGCCTCGCTGCAGGTCGCCAAGGGGCTCGGCGCGAGGACGATCGCGACCGTCTCAAGCGACGAGAAGAAGCTGATCGCCGAACAGGCCGGCGCCGACCACGTGGTGATGGTGCGCGAGGGCTGGAAGGACGAGGTCGTCGAGCTGTCCGGCGGCGGCGTCGGGCTGGTGCTCGACCCGGTCGGCGGCGACCGTTTCCTCGACAGCCTGCGCTCGCTGCGCGAGGGCGGCCGGCTGGTCGTCGTCGGCTTCACCGGCGGCTCGATCCCGGAGGTGCGCGTCAACCGCCTGCTGCTGAAGAACACCGAGGTGATCGGCGCCGGCTGGGGCGCCTACGTGATGGGAAAGCCGGAGATGAACCGCGAGACCGGCGCGGCGATCGGCCGCCTGATCGAGACCGGGTTCGTGCGCCCGATCATCGGACAGCGCTTCGGGCTCGAGGACGCCGCTGCGGCGCTGCACACGCTCGACGAGCGGCGCGCCCTCGGCAAGGTCGTGCTCAACGTCCGCAGCGTCTGAAACCCGCTCCGTCGCCATGGGCGCAACGGCCGCGGGGGCGAAGTGAGAGAGGCACCCCCCTTTTCTCACCCTTTTTGTTTTTAAGGAATTCTTCCCTTGTTCTCGCAGGTTTCAGACGGTCGGCGGGTTAACTTCGTGGCGAGGGTAGAGGACCCCCTCGCCAGAAGCCGGCCCCGTTCTCCCGCGCATCAGCGCCGGACGCGACGGCTGGGCAGAACAGGAGGCAGCCACATGAAGGTCATCGGCGCTGGACTACCCCGAACCGCCACGACGACGCAGATGTTCGCCCTCGAGCAGCTCGGGTTCGCGCCCTGCTACCACATGCGCGACCTGCTCCTCGACCTCGAGTCCGGTCTGCCCCTGTGGGAGGCGGTCGCCGAGGGGAACCCCGACTGGGAGACGATCTTCGGCGACGCGCGCTCGACGTGCGACTGGCCGTCCGCGTACTTCTACCGCGAGCTGATGGACTACTACCCCGACGCGAAGGTGCTGCTCAGCGTGCGCGGCGCCGAGGAATGGTCGCGCTCGATGGAGAAGACGATCTGGGGGATGTGGCACGGCGACTCGGTGCTGCACTACCTCAACGAGGCCCGCACCGTCGTCGACCCGCTCTGGAAGGGCTACATCGCGCTGATGTCGCGCCTGAACTTCGACGAGGGCGGCGCGTTCGCCGGCGCCGACGACATGACCAAGCTGATCGCCGCGATGGAGCGCTGGAACACGCAGGTCCAGGACGACGTCCCCGCGGAGCGCCTGCTCGTGTGGAAACCGGAGGAAGGCGTCGAGCCGATCGCCGAGTTCCTCGAAGTCGAGCTCCCCGAGGAGGAGCTGCCGCGGCTGAACGACACGCAGGCCTTCCGCGAGGGCATCATCGGCGGCGCGATCGATGCCGTCTCCGACTGGTGGGACAGCCGCGAGAAGTCCGAGGAAGGGCTTCACGGAACGCCGCTCACCGAGCACGCCGCCCAGTAGCTGCGAGCTTGACGCCGCTACCGCGCCGCCGGCGCGGCCGCGGCGGCCTGCTCGGCGCCGATGAAGGGCGCCAGCGCGAAGTACGCGAGCTGCGGCGCCGCCGCGGGCAGCGCTCCGGCGCCGCCGCGCTCGATGTAGTCGTGCAGCGCCTGCCAGAGACCGCCGACGACGCCCTCGGCGGCCAGCGTCGCGGGCAGCTCCTGCGGCAGCCCCCCGCGGCCGAAGCCGGGTGACAGGTACCTCGCGAAGGCGCTCAGCGCGCCGTCACGGATCGAGATCGCGTCCGGGCTCGCCGCGAACGTGTCGACGATCGCGAGATGGGCATGGGCCGGGACACCCTTTGAACCTAGCGGAGCAGCTACCCGTGGATCGTGGCGGAGGTGCCGATCACCGCGCCCGAGGCGTCCAGCGCCTGCACCGCGAAGTACGGCGCCGGCGAGGGTGGTGTCAGCGTCGTCTCGAAGCCGGTGCGGGTCGCGTTGGCCACCGGTGTGAGCGTCTGGGAGCTCGTGCCGTCGAGCAGCCGCCAGGTGGCCGTGCGCGTGTCCCCGTTCCAGCTCACGTAGATCCTCTGGTGCGAGGGCGAGCCGCTGAGGACCGCGGCCGGTCTCGTTGCGGGTGCACCCGCCCAGGCGGAGCGGTATGCGCGGTAGGCCTGGTAGGAGCCGTGGAAGTGGGAGTCGTAGAGGAGTTCGCCGGACGGGGAGAACTCCGAGAAGTAGGGCTCGGCGCCCCAGCCGACGAAGAAGTCGCCGTTCGCCAGCGCCTGGACGTTGCCCTGGCTGCCCGACTTCAGCGGCTGCGGGTGCTCGAAGACCGACACGACGTTCGCCGTGCCGGCCGTGATCGACTCGATCAGCGCGCGCGACTGCGGGTGGACCATCGGCACGCCGCCGTTGTCGAAGATGCTGATCTCGCCGTTGCCGAGCACCGTCGCGTCGTGCTGGTAGGCGGTGTTGGCGCCGCCGGCGAGTTTCACGTTGGAGCGCTTGCCGCCGATGTTGACCAGCACCTGCCCGGTCTGGCTGTTCAGTTCATAGAGCCCCCATGTGTTGCGAGCGGAGATCAGCGTCCTTCCCGCCGAGAGCTGATCGACGGAGTTCAGGTGGAAGTAGTCGAACGGCGTTTCCAGGCTCGTCGTCACGGCGCTGCTGTAGGAGTCCGCCAGCGGGATGTGGTCGACGCTGTTCCATTCGCGGCGAACGAGCCCGGTCCTGAGGTCCACTTCCTGGAAGAGGCTGTCGGTGACCGCGCCGCCGTGGGGGCCTCCCAGCGAGGAGAGGTCGCAGCGCAGCGGCTGGAAGGCGGTCAACACGGCGGTGTCCTGCGGCGTGATGTGGAAGTCGTGGAGGTCGGCTTTGTGGCCGTTGCCGGCACGGACGCGCGCGATCACCTGGTAGGCGGAGTTCGCGATCACCTCTTCGCCGACGCCGAAGCCCTGCGGCGGGATGTAGCCCTGCCACCAGGTCAGCACCGGCTGGCCGTCGAGCTGCTGGACCTGGAGGTTGGCTGCGGCCTCTTCCTTGCCGAGCGGGTCGAACCAGACGAGGTTGCCGGCTTCGTCGAAGATCATCGGCCCGGCCTGTCCCGGGCCGTTGTAGGGGGCGGTGAGGATGTAGCCGCGTTCGGCCGAGGGCGAGGTCTTCGCCAGGACGACGCTCGGCGGTTCGAGCGACGGCGCCGAGCGGAAGTGCATCTTCTCGCCGGGGTCTTTGGAGGGGTGCAGCGAGGGCACGTGCGGGAGCGTGTCCGCTCGCGCAACGACGAAGTGGAAGGCGAACGGCTGCGTGTGGCCGTTCGCGGCGAGGCGCCCCTTGACCGTCACCGTCTCGCCCGAGAGGAACGGGATCGAGGGGACGAAGCTCGCGCCGTCGCCCTGGGAGTACGCGCGCAGCTCGCCCCCGTGCGAGCCGGTTGCCGAGCCTCTCACCTCGACGTGCGAGAGCGCCCCCGCCGGGACGCCGAGCAGGCTGATCTGGGTCTGCGGCAGCGCGTCGTAGGAGTCCGGCAGCGGCGAGACCGCGAGGCTCGTCCCCGGCAGCACCGCCGAGCGGTTGAGCGTGGTGGGCGTGCAGCGGCCCGAGGCGGGCGCCGCGAAGGCGGCCTGCTCGGCGGCGATGCGGTGCGAGGCCACGGCGAGCGTCGTCGCGCTGCACAGCACGACCAGCAGCGAGGCCGCGAGCAGCAGCCGCCGGTGCGTACGGAGATGGGGGGCGGGGATGTGTTTCAAGTGGGTCGAGTGGGCCTGTCCAAAGGACACCAGCCGGTCCGGAAGGTTGCTGCGCGCGCCGCCAGGCGAATAACAAAAACGTCAGAAAACGGGGGTCTCGGTGTAGTCGCCGAAGACCTGCTGCAGCGCCTCGACGATCTCGCCCTCGCTGGCGTGCGCCCTGGCGCAGGCGATCAGCGGGTCCATAAGGTTTCGATCCGGATGCGCCGCGTCCTCCCGCAGCTGCGCCAGCGCGCGCTCCACGGCGGCGCCGTCGCGCCGGCCGCGCGAGGCCTGCAGTCGCTCGACCTGCTTGCGTTCGAGCCCGGGGTCGATCCGCAGCGTCGGGATCGGCTCTTCGTCCTCGGCCACGAAGCTGTTGACACCCACCACGAGCCGCCGGCCGGAGTCGATCTCCTGCTGCAGCGCGAAAGACGCGTCGGCGATCTCGCGCTGTGGGTAGTTCGACTTGACTGCCTCGACCATGCCCCCGAGTTCGTCGATCTTCGCGAAGTAGTCGTAGGCGGATTGCTCCATGCGATCCGTCAGGGCCTCCACGAAGTACGAGCCGCCGAGCGGGTCGACCGTGTTCGTCACCCCGGTCTCGTGGGCGATCATCTGCTGGGTGCGCAGCGCCACCCGCACGGCGTCCTCGGTCGGCAGCGCCAGCGCCTCGTCGTAGGAGTTGGTGTGCAGTGACTGCGTGCCACCCAGCACCGCGGCCAGCGCCTCCACCGCCGTGCGCACGACGTTGTTGAGCGGCTGCTGCGCGGTCAGGCTGACCCCGGCCGTCTGCGTGTGGAAGCGCATCTGCCAGGACCTCTCGTTCTTCGCGCCATAGGTGTCGCGCAGCTCCCGTGCCCAGATCCGGCGTGCCGCCCGGTACTTGGCGATCTCCTCGAAGAAGTCGATCTGGGCGTTGAAGAAGAACGACAGGCGCGGTGCGAAATCGTCCACGTCGAGGCCGCGAGCGATCGCCTGCTCGACATACGTCAGGCCGTCCTTGAGCGTGAAGGCGAGCTCCTGCTGGGCCGTCGAGCCGGCCTCGCGGATGTGGTAGCCGGAGATCGAGATCGGGTGCCAGCGAGGCATCTGGCGCGAGCACCACTCGATCATGTCGCCGCACAGCCGCATCGCCGGGTCGATCGGGAAGCACCACTCCTTCTGGGCGATGTACTCCTTGAGGATGTCCGCCTGGATCGTTCCCGAGAGACGATCTGGACCCACCCCCTCGCCGCCACCGGCGGGCTGCTCCGCGGCGACCACGTAGAAGGCGAGCATGATCGCCGCCGGCGCGTTGATCGTCATCGACACGCTGACCTCGCCGAGGTCGATTCCCGCGAACAACGTCTGCATGTCGTCGAGCGTGTCGACCGCGACGCCCTCGCGCCCGACCTCGCCCAGGGAGCGCGTGTGGTCGGAGTCGTGGCCCATCAGCGAGGGCATGTCGAAGGCCGTGGAGAGGCCGGTCTGGCCGTGCTCGAGCAGATAACGGAAGCGCTCGTTCGTCTCCTCGCTGGTGCCGAAACCGGCGAACTGGCGCATCGTCCAAAGCCGCCCCCGGTACATCGAGGCGTGGATGCCGCGCGTGTAGGGGTACGCGCCCGGCCGGCCGATCGGATCGCCCTCGCGCTCGCTGCCGGCCCCCGGCTGCAGGTCGCCGGCCGTGTAGAGCTCGGCGATCGGCTCGCCGGAGAGTGTCTTGAAATCCGGCTCGGTGCCCGGAGGGGTGGGCTTCGCGCTGACCGCCATCGCTGCCGGAAATGCTACCGGCAGCCCCCTCTCCGCCCGGACGGGGAGGCGGACCGGCCGCTGTAAGGCGGGCGACAGCGGCCGTGCGCGCGCCCCGGCGCCGGGTAGGTCACCGATGAAGCGAAAGGAAGGAGACCACCATGAACACCAAGACATCGAGAAGCTCTCGCACCGCGCGGGCGGCACGCCGCAGCACGGGCTCCGAGCAGCTCGTCGGCAGCGTCAGGCCGCACGCGGAGCGGCCGGTCGAGCCGCGGCGCGTGCCGCGCCCGCAGGCGCTCGCGCCCGGCGCAGCGCTCGGGGGCTCCGCGGCCGTCGCCACGATGATCAACCTGGTCGCGGGGATCTGGCTCGTGATCGCCCCGTGGGTGCTCGGCTACACGAGCATCACGGCCCAGTGGAACGACGTCGCCTGCGGCGTCGCGATCACCCTGCTCGCGCTCGCCCGCCTGAGCGGTGCGTCGAGGCTGATCTGGGCGAGCTGGCTGAACTGCATGATCGGCATCTGGCTGATCGTCGCGACGTTCACGATCGACCTGAATCCGACGGAATGGATCAACGACGTGATCGTCGGCGCAGTCGTCGCGCTGCTCGCGCTGTGGAGCGCGAGCGCCGGGGCGGACGCGGCGGAGAACGCAGGCACGCTCGACCCGCGGCCGGCCGAGGAGATCATCGCGCCCGAGCCGTACCCGCGCGCCTCTGCGAGGCGTCCGCGACGGCCGGGGTCGCTCCCGCACTGACGGGCGCATCCGAGGGGGGTCACGGCGTGCAGCCGGGCCGCGGACCGGAAGCCGGCAGGGTGCGCCGGCAACCGCTGCTCCCAGTGGACCTCACACCGGGGGAGGGTGCGGCCCGGGACGCGCGCCCCACCCTCGGCGCGCCCGGTCGCGTCAGGCGCTATGAACAGCGCATGCAGGCAGAGCTGAGCCGCATCGTCGGGAGCGAGCACGTGCTGCGCCCGCAGCCCGGCTCGCTCTACAACAGCGACGCCAGCGGGCGGCGAGGTCTCATCGGGCGCGCCGACGCCGTCGTGCTGCCGGGCAGCGCCGAGGAGGTCGCGGCGGTGCTCGGCTGGTGCTACGAGCACGACGTGCCGATCGTCGCGCGCGGCGGCGGTACCGGGCTCGTCGGCGGAGCGGTCCCCAGCGAGGGCGGCGTGGTGTGCTCGCTGGAGCGGCTGCGGCAAGTGCGCGAGCTCGAGCCGGGACTGTGGCGGCTGAGCGTCGAGGCGGGCGTCACGACCCGTCACGTGCAGCGCCTGGCCCGCGAGAACGGGCTGTTCTTCGGCCCCGACCCCGGCGGCGCCGACCAGGCGCAGATCGGCGGCAACGTGGCCACCAACGCGGGCGGGCCGCACGCGCTGAAGTACGGCGTCACGGGGGCCTGGGTGACGGGACTCGAGGCCGCGCTGGCCCCAGGGGAGCTGGCAGCTCTCGGCGGCTGGATCCGCAAGGACGTCTCCGGCTACGACCTGAAGGACCTGCTGATCGGCTCCGAGGGGACGCTCGGCATCGTCACCGCAGTGCGGCTGCGGCTGCTGCCCGCCCCGGAGTCGACGGTGACGATGATGTTCTTCCTCGCGGACCGTGACGAGGGTTGTGCCGCGGCGCTGGAACTGCTCGCGGCGGGCCTGCGCCCGTCGGTGCTCGACTTCCTCGACGGCGAGACGCTGGGGATCGCGGGGGCCGCGTACCCGCCCGCTCGCGCCAGCGGCGTGGACGGTCCGCGCGGGGAGCAGACGGCCGCGGTGCCCGACGGCGCCGGCTTCGCGCTGATCGTCGAGCTCGACGGCAGCGCGGCAGGCATCGCGTCGCAGCGGGCTGAGGCGGCCGGACTGCTGGCGAACGCCGTCGCTGTGCACGAGCCGATCGAGGACGGCGCCCTGTGGCGCTGGCGCGACGGCGTCAACCCGGCCGTCACGGGGGCACGCGGCGCCAAGGTCAGCGCCGATGTGGTCGTGCCGATCGAGTGCCTGCGCGACGCGCTCGTCCGCTTCGGGACGATCGCCGCCGCCCGGGAGCTGCGCTCGTGCGCATGGGGGCACGCGGGCGAGGGCAACGTGCACGCCACGGTGCTCGTCGATCCTTCCTCCGAGCGGGAGCTCGACGCCGCCGAGCGGACGATGGAGGAGCTCTACGGCGTCGTGGCCGAGCTGGGGGGCTCGATCGCGGGAGAGCACGGCGTCGGCTTGCTCAAGAGCGGGCAGCTCGCCCGCCAGTGGGCGCCGCGCGCGCTCGAGCTGCACGAGCAGATCAAGCGGGCCTTCGATCCCAAGAACCTGCTGAACCCCGGCAAGAAGCTCGCCCGGTAGGGTGCCGCCTCGCCAAAGCGACAACCCACCGAAAGGACACCCCCCACATGAACAAGTCCCAGCTGGTCGACACGGTCGCCTCCGACAGCGGCCTGAGCAAAGCCGACTCGGCCCGGGCGCTCGAATCCGTCCTCGCCACCGTCACGAAGTCCCTCAAGAAAGGCGACGAGGTCTCCATCACCGGCTTCGGCAAGTTCTCCGTCGTGAAAAGAGCCGCCCGTCAGGGCGTCAACCCGCGGACGGGTGAGCGCGTGAAGATCAAAGCCTCCAAGGCGCCGAAGTTCACCGCAGGCGCGAGCCTCAAGCAGGCCGTCTCGCCGAAGAAGAAATAGAACGATCCGGATGGCGTCGCCGGTCAGCGAGCTCGACCTCCCGGAGTTCGACTACACCGACCCCTCGCTGCGCGGAGAGCGCTTCCACGCGGCGATGGCGGAGGTGCGGGAGCAGGGCTGGCTGGCCCGCGCGCCGTTCGGATACATGGTGCTCGACCGCGACGCCGGCGAGCACTTCCTGAGGACGCGCTCGGCGATCTTCCCCGGGATGAAGATCGCCGAGATCTTCGGCGTCACCGAGGGTCCGCTGTACGAGCAGATGAAGCGCAACATCCTGCACGTCAACGGCGCCGATCACTCGCGGCTTCGCTCGCTGGTCAACCCCGCGCTCTCGCCGCGGGCAGTCGAGCGTTACCGGCCGCGGATGCGGGACTTCTTGGAGGGGCTGCTCGATCATCTCCTCGCGGACGCCGCAGGTGAGGTGCGCTGCGACTTCGTCGAGGCCTTCGCGAAGCCCTATCCCTCGCAGGTCATCGCGTGGGTGATGGGGGCCCCGCTCGAGGACGCGCCGCGCCTGCACCACTGGTCGAACTGGATCCAGCGTCAGTTCGATGCGGGCAGCATGGCGAGCGAGAAGGACGGGATCGAGCGGGCCGTGGCGGAGTTCTACGAGTACGCCGGCGGCCTGCTGCGGGCCCGGCGGGCCGACCCGGGCGATGACCTGATGTCGCGGTTCATCGAGGCCGAAGAGGAAGGGGAGAAGCTCTCCGACGTTGAGTGCATCAACCTCGTCTTCAACATCCTCGCCGGCGGCGTCGACACGACCCAGAGCCAGATGGCGCACACCGTGCGTCTGCTGGCCGAGCATCCTGACCAGTGGGGGCTGCTGAAGGAGCGCCCCGGGCTGGCCGCGGCAGCCGTCGAGGAGGCGCTGCGCTACGAGCCGATCACGCCCTTCACGGCCCGCATCACGACCGCGGAGCTCGCCTACCGGGACGTGCTGTTCCCGCAGGACACGGTTGTGATGGTGTGCGCCTTCACCGGCAACCGTGACCTCGGCGAGGATGCGCGCGGGAGTGCCGAGGAGTTCGACATCTCAGCGGAGCGCGGGAGGGCCCGACCCCTCACCTTCGGCGCCGGCGTGCACTACTGCCTGGGGGCGAACCTCGCGCGCCTCGAGTTGCAGGAGGGCCTGACGTTCCTGGCAGAGCGGGTGGAGGAGATCGCGCTCGACGGCGAGCCCGTGTACGGGACCGTTTCGGGAATCTACGGGCTGGACGAGCTGCCGGTCCGGCTCAGGCTCTGAGAGCCGAGCGCAGGCGAGGGCTCGGCTCGGCGCCCAGGCGTGGGCAGAGGATGCTCGCCCGACGTTGGTGGAGCGAGGGGGATGCACTGCGGCATCAGCTATCCGGCCGCACTCGGTGACTGGGACGAACCCTCCGCTGACGGGTCTCTTCGGCCGCCGAGGGGCGAAGCTTCGTTCTTTCCATTAGTCAGAAACACCATTTCGTCGAACGCCTGTCCGCTGGAGCAATCTGAGGGGGGAGGGATCCCGCCCCGCAGCACGACCAACAGGTATGACAGAAAGGATTCTCAAGACCTGCCTCGTGACGGCGCTGCTGCTTCTCGCGACCTCCACTGCGTCCCAGGCCGGTCGATACCACGTGTACTCATGCCGGATGCCGGACGGGGAGGTCGCACCGACGGACGGGTGGAGCGGGAGCAAGACAGGCACCTTCAGCTATGCGACCGACACATGCGAAACCGGCGGAGCGCTCGTCGCTGCGCTCGGTGACCAGGGAACGCGAAGCGCGAACACCGACATTGCAACTTGGACCTTCAGCGCGCCGGCCGGGGAGAGGCTGGCGTCGGGAACGCTGTGGCGCGCAGGAGACGCATTCGGTGGGAGCGCACTTAATGCCTCTTATCAATTCTGGCTCGCGGGCCCTGGCGAACGCGAAGTCTTCGATCAGTGTGTAAACGGTCTCGGATGTTCTCACGAAGGTGCAATTGGCGAACCCTTCGCTAACGGGAACCGCGTCGCCGTCCCGACGGCGGAAGCGGTCCGCCACGTTTATCTGCATGCTTCGTGCGGCGGCCAAGCCGAATTCGAATGTCCCTCCGGCCAAGGCGACCCCAACAACTACGCCGCGGCCCTCTACCTCTACGCCGCCGACCTGACGCTCGAACAGACCTCCGGCCCCACGGTCACGGCGGTCGGCGGAGAACTCGCCACTGCGCCCTCCATCTCGGGCACGGCCGACCTGACGGTGTCCGCCGCCGATCCCGGCTCGGGTATCTACGAGCTCGTCTTCACAGTCGACGGGGACGTTGTCCAGACGACCGTGCCGGACGAAGCGGGCGGGCGCTGCCGGGACGTCGGCCAGACGGTCGACGGGCTGCCGGCCTTCCTGTATCTCCAGCCGTGCCCCGCGTCGGTGAGCGCGGACGTGCCGTTCGATGCCGCCGGACTGGCTCCCGGGCCGCATCACCTGGTCGTGAGCGTGCTCGACGCCGCGGGCAACTCCGCTCCGGTCCTCGACCGGACGATCTCGGTGCCCGCACCCGCGCTCTCGCCCCTCGCGGGGTCCGCGGCCGGCATCTACGCCCCCGGCACGCGTAATGGCGGCGGCGCCACGTCCGCGGCCGTGCTCACCGCGCGCTGGCAGAACACCTCCAAGCAGCGGCTGACGCTCCCGTTCGGCCGCGCAGCGGCGATCACGGGACGGCTCACCGGCGCGGACGGCCTGATCACCGGGGCGCAGATCGCTGTGTCCTCGACGCCTGCGATGGCAGGAGCGTCCAGCTCGCAGACGCTCGGCGTCGTGACCGGTGCCGGTGGCGCCTTCACGGTCCACCTGCCCCGAGGTCTCTCCTCGCGCGCGGTGGCGCTCTCCTACACCGCCCACGCCGGCGATCCGCGACCCGCGGCGGTGGTCACGCTGCAGCTCGCGGTCACTGCGCCGGTCGCGATGAGCGTGACGCCGCGAACGGTCGGCTCGCGCGGCACGATCCGCTTCCGTGGCCGCCTGCAGGCGGGGCCGATTCCCCGCGGCGGGAAGCCTGTGATCCTCGAGGCTCGCTCGGGCCGCGGCGCTTGGATCGAGTTCCACGTCGTCCGCACTGACTCGCGCGGACGCTTCCACTCCAGCTACCGGTTCAGGTTCCCGGGGCCGGCGCGGTACAGCTTCCGCGCCGTGTGCGAACAGGAGGCGGACTACCCCTACGCCGGCGGTGCGTCCAGTCCGGTCGCCGTCGCCGAGCGCTGAGAACCCGGGCAAGGCTTCCGCCGTGGCGCGCGGAATTCTTACGACGCCGTTCCGCGCGCGCTACCTGCGTCGAAATCGCGTGTTGGGGGCATCAGTTGTGTCGGGGTGGCGGCCGAGCGGCCGCCGCCGGATCGCCAGCGGAAAGGGAGCGCATGGAATCGAGGCGGGTGCGGTCGAGGCGGCCGACCGCGCTCTTCGGCGCCTTGTGCATCCTGCTGCTGTCCATCCCCGCCGCCGCGGGCGCGGCGCCTGCGGTCTCGATCTCGCCGCTGAACGGGACCCCTGATGCGTCGCCGGACAGCCAGATAAGCATTCTCGGCGTCGCGCCGGGCGAGATCTCCGGCGTGACCGTCACGGGCTCGAGCACGGGACGCCACAGCGGCAAGCTCGAGCCCTACGCGAGCGCGCCCGGCGCAAGCTTCGTCCTCTCCCACCCGTTCACGCAGGGGGAGACCGTCACCGCCTCCGCGCAGGTCGGGCCGAGGGGTCATCAGAGCACGGTCCGCACCAGCTTCACCGTCGAGCGCTACGGCGACTACCGGCTCGCCTCCTCCAAGCCCTTCCAGCTCAGCGGCCACGGCGGTGAACAGGTCTTCCAATCCCAGCCGAGTCTGCGCCCGCCGGCGTTCGCCGTCACGGCTAACAACTCCGCCGGCTCGTCACCCGGCGACATCTTCCTGACGCCCACGCACGGGTACGGCCAGACCGGTCCGATGATCGTCGACCCGCAGGGCCAGCTGCTGTGGTTCCACCCGGTGCCGAAGGCCGACGACGCGACCGACTTCCAGGTCGAGGACTACCGCGGGCAGCCGGTGCTGGTGTGGTGGGAGGGACTGGTGCCGGCCGCGCTCGGCGTCGGCTTCGGCCGCGACGAGATCGTCGACAGCTCCTACCGGCCGATCGCCAGCGTCGACGCCGGCAACGGCTACCAGGCCGACCTGCACGACTTCCAGCTGACCCCGTCCGGCGCGGCCTGGCTCACGGCATACGCGCTCGTCTCGGCCAACCTCTCGCCCTACGGCGGCTCGAGCAACGGGATCGTCCAGGACGCGATCGTGCAGGAGGTGGACGCCGCGACCGGGCTCGTCATGTTCGAGTGGCACGCCTACGGCCACGTCTCGTTCAGCGATTCGTTCTCCGCGGTGCCCCGCCACTCGAACCAGCCCTACGACTACTTCCACGTCAACTCGATCTCTCCCGACCCCTGGGGCGACGGGAACTTCCTGATCTCCTCGCGCAACACCTGGGCGGCCTACGAGATCAACCACGTGACCGGGGCGATCTCCTGGCGCCTTGGCGGCAAGCACTCGAGCTTCGAGATGGGCGCGGGCACCGGCACCGCCTGGCAGCACGACGTGCGCTGGCAGCCCGACCGCACGCTGACGGTCTTCGACAACGGCGCCACGCCCAAGGTCCATTCCGAATCGCGGATCCTGCGCGAGCGGATCGACTGGTCGAAGCGCTCGGTGTCGCTCGTCTCCCGCTACATCGGCAGGATCACCTCCGGCAGCCAGGGCAACGACCAGGTGCTCCCGAACGGCAACTCGTTCGTGGGCTGGGGCGAAGAGCCCTATCTGACCGAATTCTCGCCCGCCGGGCAGGTCGTCTTCAGCGGGCAGTTCCCCGCTCCCGGCCAGTCCTACCGCGCCTATCGCTTTCCCTGGAGCGCCACTCCCGCCTCCCCGCCTGCGCTCGCGGTGAAGCCCGGCGCCGGCTCGTCCGTCACCGTCTATGCCAGCTGGAACGGCGCGACCGGCGTCGCGGCCTGGCGACTGCTCGCCGGGTCCTCGGCCTCCAGCCTCACGCCGATCTCCCGGGTTCCGCGCAGCGGCTTCGAGACCGCGCTGCCGGTAGCGAGCGAAGCCTCGACCTTCGCCGTTCAGGCGCTCGGCGCCGAAGGCCAGGTGCTGGGGACCTCGCACTCGGTTGGGCGCTGAGCGCCGCCCGGCGGATCGCTAGGCTGCCGACGGATGAAGGCCGTGATCCTGGCGGGCGGATATGGCTCGCGACTGAGCGAGGAGACCTCGATCCGTCCCAAGCCGATGGTCGAGATCGGCGGCAAACCGATGCTGTGGCACATCATGAAGATCTATGCCGCCCACGGCATCGACGACTTCATCATCTGCCTCGGCTACCGCGGCTACCTGATCAAGGAGTACTTCGCCAACTACTACCTGCACACGTGCGACGTGAGCTTCGACCTGGCCCGCGGCGAGATGCAGGTGCACCGCTCCGAAACAGAGCCCTGGCGGGTCACCCTCGTCGACACCGGCGAAGCGACGATGACGGGCGGGCGCCTGCGTCAGGTGCTCCCCTATGTCGGTGACGAGGAGTTCTGCTTCACCTACGGCGACGGCGTCTCCGACATCGACATCACCGCGCTGATCGAGTTCCACCGCAAACAGGGGCTGCTCGCCACCGTCACCGGCGTGCAGCCGCCGGGCCGCTTCGGCGCGCTCGACATCGAGGGCGAGCGCGTCGCGGGGTTCGAGGAGAAACCGCGCGGCGACGGCGGCTGGATGAACGGCGGCTTCTTCGTCCTCTCTCCGCAGGTCGAGCGCTACCTCGGGGGCGACGACACGGTCTGGGAGCAGGAGCCGATGCGCGAGCTCGCGGCCGACGGGCAGCTCGCCTGCTACCGGCACGAAGGCTTCTGGCAGGCGATGGACACGCTGCGCGACCGCAACCACCTGGATGAGCTGTGGAGCACGGGCGCCCCCTGGCGGCAGTGGTCCTGACGGCTGCATGAGCCCGCGGGAGCTGAGTCCCCCACGGACCGTCGAGCCGTCCTTCTGGCAAGGGCGCCGCGTGCTCGTCACCGGCCACACGGGCTTCAAGGGCGCCTGGCTCTCGCTGTGGCTGCAGAGCCTCGGCGCGGAGCTGAGCGGCATCTCGCTGGGGGTGCCGACAGACCCCTCGCTGTACGAGCTGGCCCGCGTCGGCGAGGGCATGAGCTCGGTCGAGGCCGACGTGCGCGACCCCGGGGCGCTGGCCGCGGCAGTCGCGGCGGCGGCGCCGGAGGTCGTCATCCACATGGCTGCGCAGTCGCTTGTCAGGCGCTCCTTCGCCGAGCCGCAGGAAACCTACGCCACCAACGTGATGGGCACGGTCAACCTGCTCGAGGCGGTGCGCGCGTCGGGCGCGCGCGTCGTCGTCAACGTCACCTCGGACAAGTGCTATGAGAACCGCGAGTGGGAGTGGGGCTACCGCGAGGTCGACCCGATGGGCGGCCACGACCCCTACTCGAGCTCGAAGGGCTGTGCCGAGCTCGTCGCAGCCGCCTACCGGCGCTCGTTCTTCGACGATGCGGCCGGCACCCGCCTGGCCTCGGCGCGTGCCGGCAACGTGATCGGCGGCGGCGACTGGGGTGAGGACCGTCTCGTGCCGGACCTGATGCGCGCCGCGCTCGCCGGCGAGCAGGCGTTGATCCGCAATCCCAACTCGATCCGCCCCTGGCAGCACGTGCTGAGTCCGCTGTCGGGCTACCTCGTGCTCGCGCAGGCGCTGTGGGAGGACGCCGAGCTGCCGGGCGGCTTCAACTTCGGCCCCGTGCTCGAGGACGCTCGCCCCGTCGGCGCGGTCGTCGAGCGGCTCGCCGAGCTGTGGCCGGACGGCGTCCGCTGGCGCCTCGACGAGGGACCCCACCCCCACGAGGCGCGCTTCCTGCAGCTCGACTCCTCCCTGGCGCGGATGCGCCTCGGCTGGCGGCCGCTCTCGGGGCTGGAGGCCACGCTCCGCAGCATCATCGACTGGTATCGCGCGCTCACGGCCGGCCGGGACATGCGCGCGGTGACGCTCGGGCAGATCGAGTCGCTGCAATACCCTGACCGGGCGCCATGACCAGGACCGCCTGCAGATTCTGCGGAGCGCCCGTCGACGCCGTCTTCGCCGATCTCGGCATGTCGCCGCTGGCCAACTCCTACCTTGCCCCCGATCGCGTCAACGCGATGGAGCCGTTCTATCCGCTGCGCGCGCTGGTCTGCGGCAACTGCTTCCTGGTGCAGCTCGAGGAGTTCGAGAGTCCCGAGCGGATCTTCTCCGACTACGCCTACTTCTCCAGCTACTCCTCGAGCTGGCTCGAGCACAGCCGCCGCTACACCGAGCAGATGATCGAGCGCTTCGCGCTGGACGGCGCCAGCCACGTCGTCGAGATCGCCTCCAACGACGGCTACCTGCTGCAGTTCTTCCAAGAGCGCCAAGTCCCGGTGCTGGGCATCGAGCCGGCCGCGAACGTCGCCGAGGTCGCTGTGCAGAAGGGCATCCCGACGCTCGTCGAGTTCTTCGGCGTGCAGACCGCGACCTCGCTGGCCACGGAGTCCGCCGCCGATCTGCTGCTGGGCAACAACGTGCTCGCTCACGTGCCGGACCTCAACGACTTCGTCGCCGGCATGAAGGTCCTGCTCAAGCCGGGCGGCGTGATCACGATGGAGTTCCCGCACCTGATGCGCCTGGTGGAGGAGAACCAGTGGGACACGATCTACCACGAGCACTTCTCCTACCTCTCCTTCCTCACCGTCAGCCGTGTCTTCGAGGCTCACGGGCTGCGCCTGTTCGATGTCGAGGAGCTGCCGACGCACGGCGGCTCGCTGCGGATCTACGGGGCGCATGCCGACGACGACGGGAAGCCCGACACCGAGGCCGCCCGCGAGCTGCGCGAGCGCGAGCGCGCCGCCGGCTACGAGCAGCTCGACACCTACCTCGGCTATGGCGGCCGCGTGCAGGAGGACAAGCGCCAGATCCTCAGCTTCCTGATCTCGCTCAAGCGCGAAGGGCTGCGCGTCGTCGGCTACGGCGCTCCGGCGAAGGGCAACACGTTGCTCAACTACTGCGGGATCGGCCCGGACTTCATCGACTACACCTGCGATCTGAACCCGCACAAGCAAGGCCATTTCCTGCCCGGCAGCCACATCCCGATCCGCTCGCCCGAGCAGATCCGCGAGGACCGCCCCGACGTCGTGGTGATCCTGCCCTGGAACCTCAAGGACGAGATCGTCGGGCAGCTCGACTTCGTGCGCGAGTGGGGCGGGCGCTTCGCCGCCCGCACGCCGGAGCTGACGCTGCTGCCGTAGATGCGCTTCCTCGAGACCCCGCTGCCGGGCGTGTTCGTGCTCGAGCCCGAGCGCATCTCCGACGATCGCGGCTGGTTCGCCCGCAGCTTCGACCGCGAGGAGTTCGCCAGCCGCGGCATGAACCCGGAGGTCGTGCAGGCGAACGCGTCGTTCAACGCCCGCGCCGGCACGCTTCGCGGCATGCACTACCAGGCCGACCCGCACGGCGAGTCGAAGCTGGTGCGGTGCGGGCGCGGGGCGATCTTCGACGTGGCGGTCGACCTGCGCCCCGACTCTCCGGCCTACCTCCGCTGGTACGGCGTCGAGCTCAGCGAGCAGAACGGGTTCGGCTTCTACATCCCTGCGGGCCTCGCGCACGGCTTCCAGACGCTCGCCGCCGACAGCGAGGTCCACTATCTGATGGGCGCGCCCTACGTCGGTGAGGCAGCTCGCGGCGTGCGCTGGGACGATCCCGCGTTCGGCATCGAGTGGCCCCCCGCGCCGCACGGCGGCAGGGTGATCTCCGAGCGCGACGCCGGCTACCCCGACTTCGCGCCGCCGACCGCCCGCCTGTAGCTCGCGAGCGTCTCCTCCGCGGTACGCCGCCACGTGAACATCCGGCAGCGTTCCCTGCCCCGCTCGACGAGCGCGTTGCGCAGCGGCTCGTCGGCGAGCATCCGCTGCAGCGTGGCCGCGATCGACTGCGGCGAGTCCGGGTCGAACAGCAGCGCGGCGTCGCCCGCCACCTCCCGCAGCACGGCGATGTCCGAGCAGGCGACCGGGACGCCTCGCGCCATCGCCTCGAGCACCGGCAGCCCGAAGCCCTCCAGGAAGGTCGCGAGCACGAAGCAGCGCGCGATCGCGTACAGATCCTCGACGTCCTCCCGGGACAGCCAGCCGAGGAAGCGCACACTGTCCTGGACCCCCAGCTCCGCGGCGAGCTCGCGAAGCTCGGCCTCGTAGGCGTTCGGCGACCCTGGGAGCACCAGCTGCGGGCGCGGCGCCGGCAGCAACGCCCAGGCCCGGATCAGGCCGTGCAGGTTCTTGTGTGAGCGCTTGGCCGCCACACACAGGACAACCGGATCGGCGGAGAGCCCGAGCCGCGCGGCCACGGCCGCCGGATCGACCGGCGGGCGCGGAGGCGGCGCCTCGATTCCAAGCGGCGTGACGTCGAACTTGGCGCGATCGAGCCCCAGCGTCTGCGCGACATCGTCTCCAGCGGCCTGTGAGATCGCGATGATCCGGTCCGAGGCGCGGCCGACGACGGGCGTGACGAGCTTGCCCATCGCGCGGAAGCGCAACGTGGCGGCCTCCGGGTGGTGCGCCCAGATCACGTCGAGGATCGTCGTCACGGTCGCGACGCCCGGGTGCACGACCGGGTTGATGTTGGCGAGCCCGTGGACCACTTCGATCCCACGACGGCGAGCGTCGAAGCCGATCGCGAGGAGCTCGTGCCAGAGGTGCCAGGGGCTGCCGATGCCGACGACCGGCAGCCGCACCCAGCGCACCCTCTCGGCCCACGGCTCGCGCAGCAGCGACTCGGGCGCGCTCGAGCCGATCCACGCTGTCAGCTCCACCTTGGGGTCGACCTCCAGGAGGCTCGCCGTGAGGTGCCGCGCGTAGGTGCCCGAGCCGCCCGAGTCCTCAACCAGGTAGACGAGGTTCAGTCCGACCTTCAAGCCGCGCGGAACCCTAGCAGCGGCGTGAGAGCGCGCCAGGCCGCTGGCTATGCTGCCTGACCGTGCCCGGCTCCCCCCGCGTGACGGTCCTCGTGCCGACCTACAACCGCTCGGCGCGGCTGCGGCGCGCGCTCGACTCGGTGCTCGCACAGACGTTCAGCGACATCCGCGTGCTGATCTCGGACAACGACTCTCCCGACGACACGCGGGAGGTTTGCGAGCAGTACGCACGCTCCGATGCCCGTGTCACCTACCACCGCCAGCCGCACAACATCACTCCGGTGCCGAACTTCAACTGGCTGCTCGAACGCTCGGACACCGAGTTCACGCTGATGGTGGCCGACGACGACTGGCTCGCGCACGACTACATCGAGCGGTGTCTGGAAGTGATGGACGCCGACCCGGGGCTCGCGATCGTCACCGGCATCAACCGCTACGAGGTCAGCGACTCGCGCCACCGGCTGGCCCGCAACCTCTATCTCGAAGACGTCTCGCCCGCGCGCCGCATGCTGCGCTACCTGAAGGGCCGCTGGTCGAGCACCGCCTTCTACGGGCTGCTGCGAACCAGCGCCGTGAAGCCTGCGCTGCCGATCCCCAACGTGATGGGCGCCGACTGGATCTTCATCGCCGCCGTCGCTTTCGGCGGACGCGCCGTCACGACCGAGCGCACGCACCTCAACCGCGAGCAGGGCGGGGCGAGCGCGAGCTTCCGCCGCATCGCGGAGGTCTCGCGTCTGGCCCCGTGGGAAGCTCGCCATCCGCACCTCGCGATCGCCTACGGACAGTTCCGCGAGGTCGCCTTCGCCTCGCCGGCGTACGCGCGCCTGGGGCGCGTGAGGCGGCTGCTGCTCGGCATCGCCGGCTTCGCCGCGATCCTCGCCGGGCACCCGCTCGACGTGGTCTGGGACACCTTCGGGCCGATCGTGCTGCACCCGCGTGTGGAGCGCCTGACGCGGCCGGCCCTGGACGCCTGGCGCGCAGCGCACCCCCGCGCCTGACCCGGCCCTGACCTGCGCGCCCTGGAGGCCTGGCGCGCAGCGCACCCCCGCGCCTGACCCGGCCCTGACCTGCGCGCACGGGAGGCCTGGCGCGCAGCGCACCCCCGCGCCTGACCCCGGCCCTCACCTGCGCCCCCGGGAGGCCTGGCGCGCCGCATCACCCCCCGCGCCTGACGCGTCCTGGCCTGGCATCGCCCGCCCCAGGCGCCCGGCCCTCGACCGGGCGCGCGCGTCCGTCAGCCGGGGCGTGCCTGCCCGCCCCAGGCGTGCGCCGACATCATCCGCCGCTGCTCCGCATCGCCCTCGGCGTAGGCTCGCGTCTGGTTGTCGGCGATCAGCAGGTTCTCCTGCCTGTTCTGCCAGAACGTGTTGCTGTCCGCCCACTCCGTGGGCGCGTACGCGCGGCCGTCGCGCGCGACGATCGCGACCTCGCCGCCGGCGCGCTGCAACTGGCGCGTGAGGCTGCGCCGCCCGCTCTCGAGCGCGTAGGTGTCGGTCTTGTCGCCGATCCGCCCCGGCGCGAGGCCGAGCATCGTCTCCCGGTCGGCGACGAAGCCGTTCGTGCGCAGGTGCGGGTTCGGGAAGCGCGGGAACTGGGTGAGCTGGCGGACCGCCAGCGAGGCCGCACGCACCAGCTCCTGGGGCGGCTTCCGCCAGCGCGAGCGTTGCTGCGGCGCGCTTGACTGACCGGGCTCGCCGGCGGCCGTGCTCGGCGGCTGGAACGCGGCGGCCGCGCCGGAGCGGGCGCCGTAGGGACCGGCGTAGGGTCCGCCGAGGCCGAGCAGGTAGCGAACGTGGTCGGCGTGGCTGGCCCAGGAGCCGCTCGCCGCGGCCATCTTCAGGGGGGGCTGCGCGAGCGCGTCGTCGAGCATCGCCAGCCAGCCGTCGACGAGCGGTTCAGAATAGGAGTTCAGGAAGCACAAACGCGCGGACTCGAGGCCTTTGGCGGCCTCGAAGTACGCCGCCAGGTCGAGTACCGGCCGCTTCAGCTCGACCAGCTTGTGCTCGACTCCGCCGAGCAGCTCGAGCAGCGGCTCACGGTTCGCCGCGTCGACGCCGTTGAAGAGGACGACGAGCTCGTGCGCCTCGCCCGCGTCGCGAGCCGCGTAGCAGTCGAGGAAGGCGGCGAGCGGCGCCGGCCCGAGCGGCCCCCACACGAGGTGGACCACGGCGAGGCGCGCGCTCATCCGCGCAGCGCCCGCAGCCGCGCCGGCACCAGCGCGTCGAGCTCGGCCGGGTAGGCCCGCAGCAGCGCGAGCACGAGCAGGTAGATCGCGCCCGCGATCACGGCGTGCGCGAGCGAGCCGAGCCCTGGGATCGCGAGCGACGCCGCGGCGGTGCCGAGCGCCAGCGCCACCAGCGGCAGCATACGCAGCGAGCCCAGCAGCGCCGGGTGGCGGCGCACGAGAACGACCCCGCACGCGACTGCCCCGAAGAACTCGCCACTCGCGGTCGCGATCGCGGCGCCGTGCGCGCCGTCGGCAGGCACCAGGAACGCGAGCAGCACGATGATCCCGACCAGCGCGACGATGTTCACGGCGAGGATCTGCCTGAAGAGCGCGAGGCTCAGCATCCCGTTCGCCCAGACGGCGCCGACGAAGGTCGCGCCGAGCCCGACCGCTTGCAGGCTGAGCACGCCGGCGGCTCCCGAGAACTGCGCGCCGCCGAGCAGTTCCATGATGAACGGGGCTCCCGCGGCGATCACGAGCGCCGTACCCGCGCCGACGATCAGCGAGACCTCGAAGACCCTGCCCAGCGCGTAGGAGAAGCGCTCGTGGTCGCCGGTCGCCGAGCGCGCGAAGATCGGCAGCGCCGTGCCCGCGAGGATTCCGGGTACGAGCGTGAGGAAGTCGATCACGCGATAAGAGGCGCCGAACAGGCCTTCCTGGTGGCGGTCCGCGAGCTGGGAGACCATCACGATCGCGACACGGAAGTAGAGGATCGAGGCTGTGGTGGCGGCGGCGTAGATGCCGACCCGCACGAGCATCGGCCGCCACCGCGAGAACGAGAAGCTCGGCATCAGCCTCCGTTCGTGGCGGACCAGGCGCGCGAGGATCACGAGCACCACCAGGCCGACGGGGATCGAGACCGAGACGAAGGGCAGCAGCCCGGCGCCGAGGAGGAACAGCACCAGCATCACGGCTGCCGTCAGCACCTGGCGCAGGAGTTCGAGGGCCGCGATCGTCCCCACCCGCATCTGCACCTGGAGCATCAGGCCGAGGTTGTCAGCCGCCGTCTGCGCGATCAGCCCGGCACCCGCGAGCGCGACAGCGGGCACCATCACAGCGGGGTAGGCGAAGGCGACGATCAGCAGTCCGACTCCGAGGCCGAGCGTCGTGAGCGTGAGGCGCAAACCGAGCAGGTTCGCGAACAGCTCCGCGCGTCCCTGCGCGTCGAGCGTCGCACCGTCGCGCAGGCCGACCGCGTTCAGCCCCAGATCGGAGAACCCGCCGACGATCGCGACGATCGAGAGCGCCGTCACGTAGCGGCCGACGTCGTGCAGGCCGAGCTGCCTGAACAGCAGCGCCGCGGCGCCTGCGCTGACCAGCGAGCCGGCCCCGTAGGAGACGATGCGCAGCGCGCCGCCGCGCACCGCGGCAGGACCGGCGGCGCTCGTGTCGAGCACGTCGATTTCGGCCGCGGCCGCGGCGGCCTCGACGTCGAACTGCTCGCTGTCGCTCGGCGGTGGCGCCATCACCCGTCGTTCTTCATAGCGGATCGACCGGCCCGGTCGGCCGCGCGGGTGGGCGCTTCAGCCGGCGGGGATCGCGACGATCCAGGATGCAGCCGGCACGTCGGTGTAGGTGTGCCGTACCGGGATCGAGCGCGCGGCGAAGAAGCCGTCGACCGCGGAGCGCACGCCGTGGACGCCCTCGACGAAGACGCCGTCGTTGTAGTCGTGGCCCGCCATCAGGCCGCCGGGACGGACCTTCTCGAACCACGCGCCGAGGTCCTCGCTGACGCCCTCGAAGTCGTGCCGCGCGTCGAGGTAGACGAAGTCGAGCGAGCGCGGCTCGAAGCGCGCGGCCGCGTCCACGCTCAGCTCCCGGCGGATCTCGCTGCGCTCGCCGTGCGGCGCCAGCAGCTCCCGCGTGCTCTGGTACTTCTCCTCCATCGAGCGCTGCGAGGTGTTGCAGGTGTCGGTGTACTCGTCGGCCGGCATCTCCATCCAGGCATCGATCGAGATCAGCTTCTGGCCCTTCCACCAGCTCAGCAGGTAGTCCGAGTAGGCGCCTTCGTCCACTCCCACCTCCACGGCGGTGCCGAGCAGGCCGCGCGCGTTCAGCAGGAACGGCAGCTCGAGCCGGCTGGGAACCATCCGCAGCGTCCGGCTGTAGCTGGGCCGGGTCGTGCGCAGCATCGCTCCGCGGATCCACCTGTCCGCGCCCGAGCGCATCACTGCCGAGGCCGCGGCGGCCAGCACCTTCTCGGTCGGCCGGGTCGCATGGACGTGCTCGAGCTCTGCCGCCACGGCGGCGCAGTATGCCAGATCGGAGAGGCCCCTCAGCCTGCGTCGGGAGGACCTTGGGCCGCCGGTATATTGCCAGCGATGCCGCCGTCGAGACCGCCGCTGAGCGAGGGCCTGCGGCCGCTTGCTGCACTCGGGCGCTCGCTGCATTACTTCGTGCGCGGATACCGCTACGCCGCGCGCCTCGGATCGCCCGCCCGCCCGCAGCCGGAGCAGCGGCCCGACCCGCCCGGCGCGCTCGAGGCCTATTTCGACGCCCACACCGTCGGGCCGGGGCTGTTCAAGTGGCGCCACTACTTCGAGATCTACGAGCGCCATCTCGCGGGCTTCCGCGGCAGGCCGGTCACGATGGTCGAGATCGGCGTGTTCGGGGGCGGCAGCATGCGCATGTGGCGCGAGTACCTGGGCCCCGACTCGCACATCTACGGCGTCGACATCGATCCGGCGTGCAAGCAGCTGGAGGGAGAGGGGATCGACGTGCTGATCGGCGACCAGGCCGACCGCTCGTTCTGGGAACGCTTCCTCGCGAGCGACCCGACGATCGACATCGTGCTCGACGACGGCGGGCACTCCGCCGAGCAGCAGACCGTCACGCTCGAATGCCTGCTGCCGCGGATCTCGCCCGGCGGTGTGTACATGTGCGAGGACATCCACGGGTCCTTCCACGGCTTCCACTCGTTCGTCGACGGGCTCACCAGGCCGCTCAGCGACATCGGTCTTCCGGACCGCGAGAACCCGCCCAACGCGCTGCACCGCCACGTCGCCTCCGTGCACCGCTACCCGCTGCTGACGGTGATCGAGAC
The DNA here is from genome assembly GCA_963703205.1 of uncultured Solirubrobacteraceae bacterium. Taxonomy (GTDB): domain Bacteria; phylum Actinomycetota; class Thermoleophilia; order Solirubrobacterales; family Solirubrobacteraceae; genus Palsa-744. The sequence continues at coordinate 2,523,280 of OY969799.1, read as the reverse complement.
GCCGGCCTGGCGCCCGCCGCAGTTCGAAGCCCCGCGCCACGGCAGCGAATGGCCGGAGTGGGCCATGCCCGCCGCCGGGTCCGCCTGAGCGCGCGTGGCGCGCGTGCTCGTAACAGGCGCGGGCGGCTTCGTCGGGCAGCCGCTGCTCGACGAGCTCGTTGAGCGCGGCCACGAGGTCCACGCGCTCGACCTGCGCGAGGAGACGAGCGAGGGCGGCGTGCGCTGGTGGCGGCGCGACCTCGATGACGCAGATGCCGTCCGCGCGCTGCTGGCCGAGCTTCGGCCCGAGCGGCTGGTGCACCTCGCCTGGTACGTCGAGCACGGCCGCTTCTGGACCTCGCCGGAGAACGTCGCCTGGGTGCGGCGCAGCCTCGATCTGCTGATGGCGTTCGCCGAGACCGGCGGGCAGCGGGCGCTGCTCGCCGGGACCTGCGCCGAGTACGACTGGCGGCACAGCGCGGAGCCCTTCGACGAGCTGCGCTCGCCGCTGGGGCCGGCGACGCTGTACGGGACCGCGAAGGACGCGCTGCGCCGGCTCGCCGCCGGCTACGCCGAGCAGGAGGGCCTGCAGCTCGCATGGGGACGCCTGTTCCTCCTGTACGGGCCGCGCGAGGCGCCGGGCCGGCTGGTGCCCTCGGTCATCAACTCGCTGCTCGACGGATCCCCCGCCGAGACGAGCTCCGGGACCCAGCGGCGCGACTTCATGCACGTCGCCGACGTGGGCGGTGCGCTCGCTGCACTGCTCGACAGCGAGGTGACCGGCCCCGTCAACGTCGCCTCCGGCGAGGCCGTGCCGATCAGCGAGGTCGTGGCGACGATCGCGCAGCTCGCCGGACGGCCGGAGCTCGTGCGCCTGGGCGCGCTGCCCGACCGCGGCGGTGAGCCGGAGCTGCTCGCGGCCGACGTGCACAGGCTCCGCGCGGAGGTCGGCTTCACGCCGCGCTTCACGCTCCGCGAGGGGCTCGCCGACGCCCTCGCCTGGTGGCGTGCCGAGCGAGGGCGAGCGGCGCCGGCGTGAGCGGGCCCGGCGTGCACATCGGGCTGAACCTGATCTTCCTGGTGCCGGGCGAGACGGGAGGAATGGAGATCGCGGCGCGAGAGCTGATCCCGCCGCTGATCGAGGTGGCGCCGCCGGGCGTCCGCTTCACCGCTTTCGTCAATCGCGAGGCTGCGGCGGCGGGCGGCCCGTGGGGCGAGCTGCTGCCGGCGGTGACGGTTCCGGTCGCGGCGCGCAACCGCGTGCAGTGGGTGCTGGGCGAGCAGGCGCTGTTGCCGCCGCTGGCCGCGCTGCATCGCGTCGACCTCGTCCACAGCCTCGCCTCGACGGCGCCGGTGTGGGGGCGCTTCCGGCGTGTCGTCACGGTCCACGACCTGATCTACGCGCGCTTCCCCGAGGCCCACGAGGGCATCCGCGACAAGGGCATGCGCCTGCTGGTGCCCGCCGGCGCGCGGCGGGCGGATCGCGTGATCGCCGACTCCGAGTGCACGCGGCGCGACCTGCTCGAGATGCTGGGGCTGGCACCCGAGCGGGTCGACGTGGTCCCGCTCGGGCTCGGCACGCCGGCGCGGCACGCGCCCGCCCCCGAGGCGCAGGTGCGCCAGCGGCTCGGGCTCGACGACCGGCCGGTCCTGCTCAGCCTCTCGGCCAAGCGCCCGCACAAGAACCTGCCCGCGCTGATCGGCGCGCTCGCACTGCTCCCGGCCGAGAAGCGCCCGCAGCTCGTGCTGCCCGGCTACCCGACGGCGCACGAGACCGAGCTGCGCGCTCGTGCCGCGGAGCTCGGGGTTGCCGGCGACGTGCGCTTTCCGGCCTGGATCTCCGACGCCGAGCTGGAGGGGCTGTGGGCGATCACGAGCGCATTCGTGTTCCCCTCGCTCTACGAGGGCTTCGGTCTGCCGGTGCTCGAGGCGATGGCCCGCGGCGTGCCGGTGGCGTGCTCGGCCGCCTCCTCGTTGCCCGAGGTCGCAGACGACGCCGCGCTGCTGTTCGATCCAACCGACGAGCGCGAGATCGGCGAGGCGATCTCGCGCCTGCTGGAGGACGGGGCGCTGGCCGTTCGCCTGCGCGAGCTCGGGCGTGAGCAGGCCGCGCAGTTCACCTGGGAGCGCACCGCGCGGTTGACGCTCGAGACCTACGCGCGGGCGCTCGGGTCGCGGGCACCCGCCGCGCTCGCGGCGCTCGCCGGGCCGTAGCCGGCGAGCACCGTCTCCAGAGAGGACTCCAGCGAGAGGCGCCGGGCGTTCTCCGCGAACCAGCGCGCGGTGCTCTCCCGCAGCGCCATGCCGGCGGCGGCGACGCGCTCGATCGCCTCGCCGATCGCCGCTGCCTCGGCGCCCGGCACGACGAAGCCGTTGATCCCGTCGGCGATCAGCTCGGTGGCGGCGTTGTCCTCGGCCGCCACGACGATGCTCGGCGTGCCCCGCGCCGCCGCCTCGACCACGACCATGCCGTAGCCCTCGCGGCGCGAGGGCAGCAGCATGCAAAGCGCGCGCGCCAGCGCGTCGTCGACGACCTCGGCAGCCACGAAGCCCGGCGCCTCGATGCGCTCCGCGTAGGGGCTCTCGGCGATCGCCTGCAACACCAGCCCGCGCTCCGGGCCGTCGCCGAAGAACACGCCGCGCAGCTCGGGCATCCGCCCGATCGCGGCGGCGACCCCGGCGACCCCGGCCGGTGCGCGCTTCTCCGGGATCATCCGTCCCGCGAACACGACCAGCGGCTCCGCCGGCCGCGCGGTCGGCGGCTGCAGCGACCCCGCGTACTCCCCCTCGAGCACCGTCACCTCGCCGCGCAGCCCCTCCGTCCGCAGCCGTGCGGCGTGCAGGCGGGAGAAGCAGAATGCGCGCTGGCGAAGCCGCGCGCACAGCAGCTGAACGCCGTACCCGATCGCCCCGCCGATGCCGCCCAGGTACTCGCGCCAGTAGTCCCTGCTCCACACCTCGTGCCAGTCGGCGACGAGCGCGTATCCGCCGAGCCGACGCGCGGCGCCCGCCGCCAGCATCGAGAAATAGGGGAAGGAGGCCGTGTGCACGACCTCGTATCGCCGGCCGTGGCGCAGCAGGTGCCAGAGCACGCCGGCGCCGAAGACGATCGGCGGCAGCGTCCGGCGCCGTCCCCCCGCGGTGTAGAGCGCCATCCGGGGACCGGCGAGGACCACCCGGACGCGGGGGTCGATCTGGGCGCGCTCGCCGCGCGGCCACTGCCGCAGGGTCAGGTAGGTGACGTCGTGGCCCTCGCCGGCGAGTCGCTCGGCCAGGTTGCGGTACCAGCGCTCGGCACCGCCGACGGTGTGGGGGAACAGGCAGTCGTAGACGATGCAGATGCGCAACGGCGCAGCAGCCTTGCAGAACGGCGGCCTCGGGGGCGCCCGTTTGACAGACTGGCCCCGTGCTCGCCGGCCGCTCGCCCCGCTTCGTCCTCGAGCAGGTGGCCGAACCCGGCAACTGGCGCGCGCTCGCGCGGATGCCGCGGACCGCCGTGCACCCGCTCGACTTCGCCGCGCGCTACTTCCTCGGCCGCGGCGGCTACCCGGCGCGGTGCGAGATGCGCACCCCCTCGGGCGTTGTCGCCCCCACGGTCTACAGCCCGCACGACGTGATGACGGTCAACGAGGTCTTCTGCCGGCTCGACTACCGGCTCGCGCCCGGTGCGCGCTGCGTCGTCGACATCGGTTCCAACATCGGTGTGAGCGCGCTGTACTTCCTGACGCGCTCGCCGGAGGTCCGCTGCCGGCTCTACGAGCCCGACCCCCGCAACCTCGAACGGTTGCGGACCAACCTCGCGGGCTATGAGGATCGCTACACGCTGACCGAGGCGGCGGTCGCGGACCGCGCCGGGACGGCGCAGTTCGGCCGCGAGCCGAGCGGACGCTACGGCGGCATCGACGTGCCGCACGCCGAGACGATCGAGGTGCGCTGCCTGCACATCGACGAAGTGCTCGAGCCCGTGCTCGAACGCGAGGGGCGCATCGACCTGCTGAAGATCGACACCGAGGGTTTGGAGAACCGCACGGTCGCCGCGATCCGCCCGGAGCTGCTCGCGCGCATCGATGTCATCTGCTTCGAGACCCGCGAGCCGTTCAACCCGGCCCCCGAGTCCTTCGACCTGCGCTTCGCGACCGACACGGCGCGGCTCGAGGCGCGATTTCCACTGAGCTGAATCGGGCATCTGCAGCCCGGCCGGGTTCCGGGGCCGGCGGGGGCTATCATTCGCGCGGTCTCGCGGCACTTTTGCCGCGCCGCTGTGTTAGACAGGTGCAGGCCGTCGCAGGCGGCTGCGCTCCCTCATCATGAGCGCCCTAGGCCAGATAGAAACCCACAGGCCCGAGCAGTCCGAACCCGAGCCGACGCCGCTCGTGTCGGTCGTGATCCCCTGTCTCAACGAGGCCGAGAACATCGAGCGATGCGTGCTGGCCGCCCGCGCCGCGATCGAGAAGATGGGCGTTGCCGGCGAGGTCGTCGTCGCCGACAACGACTCCGAAGACGATTCGGCGCGCTTGGCCGAAGGCGTGGGCGCGCGCGTCGTGCTGGAGCGCCGACGCGGCTACGGCAGCGCCTACCTGGCCGGCTTCGCCGCCTCACGCGGTCGTTACATCGTGATGGCCGACGCCGACCTGACCTACGACTTCAACGAGATCCCGCGCTTCGTCAAGGAGATGGAGAAGGGCGCGGAGATGGTGATCGGCGACCGCATGGACAACATCCAGCCGGGCGCGATGCCGTGGCTGCACCGTTACGTCGGCAACCCTGTCCTCACGGGACTGCTGAACCTGTTCTTCCGCACAGGCATCAGCGACGCCCACTGCGGCATGCGCGCCGTGCGGCGCGACGTCCTTCCCCGGCTCGACCTGCGCACGACCGGGATGGAGTTCGCCTCGGAGATGGTGATCCGCGCCGCCAAGGAGAAACTGCGGATCGCGGAGTTCCCGATCGAATACCACCCGCGCGGCGGCGAGAGCAAACTGTCGAGCTTCCGCGACGGCTGGCGGCACCTGCGCTTCCTGCTGGTGCACAGCCCGAACCACCTGTTCATCCTCCCCGGGGCGGTGATGGCCGCGCTCGGCGCGCTGTTCGTGTTCATCGTCGAGGCTGGCATCGACTTGTTCGGCCGCGCCTGGGGGGTGCACGCGATCATCGGCGGGGCGCTGCTGATGATCGTCGGCACGCAGGTGCTGGCGCTCGGCCTCTGCGCCCACGCCTACGGCACCTACTTCATGGGCGAGCGCGACCCGTGGTTCGACCGCATGCGGGCGCGCTTCAGGCTCGAGCACGGGCTGCTGCTGGGCGGGGCGTTCATGCTCGTCGGGATCGGTCTGTGCGTCGTGATCCTCGTCAGCTGGATCGGGCACGGCTTCGGCTCGCTCTCCTACGAACGGCTCGCGGTGGTCGCCGCGGCCGTGCTGATCGTCGGCATCCAGATCTTCTTCTCCTCGTTCCTGCTGTCGATCCTCGGCCTGCGCCGGCGCTGAGCCCGGCGGCCGGTCCTGATCCCGCTCGGCTCTCCTCCGCCCCGGACCGAGCCCGCCCGGCCCCGCCCCAGGCTGGAGCCGACCGGCGGTCCGCGCGCCGGCGTCTAGGCCGCAGCCGACCCGCGCCGCGGCGCCGCCGGCTGCGGGCGCAGCGACAGGTACAGCGCTGCCAGCACGCCCAGCGGCACGCCCAGGGCGCACAGCACGGTGACGACCCAGATCAGCCAGACCGGCACGAGCCGGTCGGTCAGGTTCGAGGCGTGGCTGAAGGTGCGCCCGAGATCGTCGAGCGGGGAGCTTGGCTTGGCGACGAGGAACGTCAGCGCGATGTCGCCCACGACCGAGCGCCCGCCGATCAAGGTGCCGGTGCGCGCGGCGGCGGTCCGGGGTTCGTTGGTGCCGTCGAACAGCACCGTCGTGCGGCCGCGGTCGAACATGCACACCGTCCCGCTCTCCGTGCGGGGCGGGGCCGTCACCGGCAACGCGACCGAGCCGCCGGGATACCCGCCGGGGACGTGCGCGACGGCGCGGTATCCCGGCCCGCTCAGCACGACTTCCACCGGCGGGCCGTCGGCGCGGCCGGGCTTCAGCGGGCGGAGGTCGAACTCGGCGAAGCCCATATCGGGTTCGAACGTGATCGGGCTCATGCAGACCTGCGAGCCGGGTGCGACCGCGAACTCGGCCAGCGCGAACAGCGCCGGCGGCGTCGGCACGCTCGCGATCGGCCGCCGTCGTTCGGTGATGTAGGGGCGGAACCACAGCAGCCCGGCGAGCAGCAGCAGCACCACTGCGAAGACGCACACCGCCAGCGGATACCGCCGCTCGCCGAGACTAGGCATAGAAGCGCTCCAGGGTCATGCCGATTCCGCCGACGCACAGCAGCACGCCGGCCGTCAGCACGACCGCGCCGAGAAAGGGACCGGCGCGGCGCAGCTTGCTGAGCGTGAAGGCGATCGCGAGCCCGAACAGCGAGATCATCGGCAGCAGGTAGCGCCCCACGATCAGCGGGTCGGTGCCGCTGTTGCCAAGCAGTGCGCGATATGAGACGTAGTGCAGGAAGACCACGTTGGTGACGAGCAGCGTGAGCAGCACCAGGACGGTCGGCCAGGCCCGTAGCAGCGTCCGCCAGCACACGACGATCGCCGTGTACAGGGCGGCCAGGCCGATCGCCGAGAAGACCTGCAGCAGGTCGTAGATGCGGGCCCGGAAGTTGACCTCGAGCGAGCCGAACGTGCCGTAGAAGGTGTTGATGAACACCTGGCGGTAGCCGTAGGCGGGGCCGATCCGCGGCTCCAGGCTCGGCAGCTTCGGGAAGTAGAACTGGTAGATCGAGGAGAAGAACTGGCGCAGGTTGAAGCTCGCGCCGTTGAGCTCGCTGACCTGCCCGCCGTAGAGCGAGCCGCCGCCCGCAGCCCGGCCGAGCGCGAGGTAGGCGACGAACGCGGCGCAGACGGTGCCGAGCGCGATCGCGCCCCTCGTGAGCACCTCGCGCAGGGGCGGGCGGAAGCGGATCGCGCAGATCACCAGCGCGACGGCCAGTACCGGCAGCGTGACCAGGCCGCGGCCGTGGGTCAGCACCGCTGCGGCGGCGAGCAGGCTCGCCGCCAGCACGCGGCCGATCGACGGGCCGCGCCGCACGAGCCTCACCGCCGCCAGCAGGAAGCCGCTCGTCAGCGCGATCAGCAGGTTGTCGGCGTTGATCACCGCGCTCATGTAGGACAGCTGCGGCTGCAGTGCCACGACTCCCGCCGCGAGTGTCTGCTTCCAGCGCACGGCCCCGAACACCTCGCCGGCCAGCAGCCACGTCAGCAGCACCGTCGCCAGGTAGCAGAGCGCGTTGAACAGGCGCAGCACGAAGATCCGCCTGAGCAGCGGGAGCCACGCGAACACGCGGTAGGGGACGGACATCACCGCGTAGTACAGGGGCGGGTTCTTCGCCAGCGGGTTGGGCCCTTCGCCGTTGGCGCTGGCGCCCGGCGGCAGCGAACGTTCGATCCGCTCCCATCGTTCGAGGTCGGCCCTGCTCCACGCCGGCCGCGCCGAGAGGTCTCCGATCAGGGGCTGCAGGCCCAGCGCGATCAGCAGTTCGTGCTCGGCCGTGGAGTTGGGAGCGTTGCCGGCGCTCGAGCTCGGCAGGCTGCCGCTCTCGGCCAGGTGCTGCACGTAGGCGAAGTGACCGGCTTCGTCGGGCCCCTGGAAGGCGGGCAGCGCGATGTTCCACGCGACCGCGAGCACGGCCGCGACACCGAGCAGCAACGCCAGCGGCGCGGGCGTGGCGCGCACGCGCGCGCGCAGCCTCGCGAGCGCGCGTGCGGACTGCCGGTGCAGCCCCGTCCGGGCGCGCCGCACGCGGGCGTGTGTCGAGGTTGTCTCCGTGGCCATCGGGGGTGAGCGCCTGCGCGGAACGGGCAATGATAGGCCTCAGGCGGGACCGTCAGGCCCGGGGGCGGGGATCCCCGGCGCCGCTGCGACGGTGCGCGGCGAGGCGCCGTGCCGGCCGGCGCCGGCATCCGCGCGGGCGTCCAGCAGCGCCGCCCGCAGCCCCTCCTCGACCTGGGCGGCGGCGGTGTCCCAGCTTCGCGCCGCGCACAGCGCGAGGCCGGCCGTTCGCGCCCGCTCGCGCGCCGCGTCGTCGTCGAGCAGGTGCTCGACGGCATCGCAGAGCGCCAGCGGATCGGGCGCCGCGAGCGCCAGCGGCCCGTCGGTGCCGAAGCTCGCGAGCATCGACTCGCTCGCGAGCTCCACGCACGGCAGCCCGCAGGCCATCATCTCCAGCCCCACCAGCGACGGGTTCGTCATCGACAGCACCACACCGGCCTGCGCGCGCGCGTAGAGCTGCGCCAGGCGAGGCGGTGGCAGCACCCCGAGATCGTCGTGGGGGAACGACGCGCCGACGGGTGCCGCTTCGCCGAACAGCGCGATCTGCGTCCGCGGACGGCGCCGCGCGAGCTCCTCGAGCGCGAGCAGGCCGAGCGGAACCGCGCGGCGGGCCGTCGCCGAGCGCGCGTAGAAGACGACGAGATCCTCGCGCCGCGAAGCGTCGTCCGGACGGTAGATCGCGTGGTCGGGGGCGAGGTCGAAGTGCGTCGCGCGCGCGCCATAGCGATCGCGCAGCAGCGCCGCGAGCCACGCGCTCGCCGCGATGCAGCGCAAGCCCATGCGGTAGCTCTCACTCGCCCACAGCGCCTCGGCCGAGGTGCCGTAGAACTCCGGCTCGTGGTCCTGGACGAGGTACGCACGCGCGCCGGCCCCCTCCAGCAGCAGCGTGCGCGCCACCGTCTGCCAACCGGTCGCGAGCACCACGTCGGCGCCCTCCCAGGCGGAGTAGTCGGTCTGCAGCTCGAGCCCGCCCGCGCCGAAGAACTCGCCGAACGCGCGCCGCGTCAGCGTCGCGTCCTCGCGCGCGTGCCGGCCCTCGTTGTCCTCCAGCCAGATCGAGACGCGATGGCCGCGGCCGGCCAGCCCGAGCAGCAGGCGCACGATCGTGCCGTGACCGCCGCTGCCGCGCCTGAAGGACGGGATCACGACAGCCACGCTCAGGCTGGTGATCGCATCCTCGGAGGCACGCAGCGGCGCCGGCCCCCGCCGCGCGAGCTCGAGCATCGCGTGGCCGGGCGGGGCCGCCGCTGCGTCCGCGCGGCTCCGGCCGCGCAGCAGTCCCCGCAGGCGCTCGCGCATCACGCGAGCAGCCGCCGCAGGCGGCTGGTGAGCGGGTGCAACGGACGGGCAATGCGCTGGACGGCGCGGAAGCGGCGCAGCGACAGCGCCCAGCGCAGCGGCGCCAGCGCGAGCACGGCGCGCACGCGCGCCTGGATCCGCTGCAGGCGGTATGCGCTGACGGCCCGCTCGCGCAGGTGCAGGTGGTAGGCCTCCAATCCGCCGCGCAGATCGGCCATCAGCCGCGAGGCGCCGTCGCCGCCGGCCGGCGCGGGAGCACGGCGGATCGCCAGCAGCGCCGCGGCCATGAACTGGCTCGACTGGTCCCAGGAGGGCCACGCCCTGGCCGTCTCCAGCGCGTTGGCGCGCAGGAACGCCAGCAGCCCTCTGTCGCGCGCGAGCAGGTCGAGCTGGCGTGCTGTGCCACGCAGGTCCTCCCAGTCGGCGAGCAGGCCGTTCCAGCCGTGCTCGACGTACTCCTCGTGGCCGGTCACCGGCGTGACCACGCAGGTCGCGCCGCGGTGGAACGCCTCCAGTGGAGGTCCGAACATCCCCTCGACGCTCGACAGCTTCAACAACACGTCGCTGCGGCCGTACAGGTCGGACATCTGCGCATGGGTCAGCGGCCCCACGACCTCGTCGGCGACGACATCGCCCAGCGCCTCGCGTTCGCCGGTGACGACGGTCACGTGGCGCGCCTCGCGCATCGCGGCCGCCGCCTCAGTCGCCTCGCGAACGTGCTTGAACCAGGCGCTCGGCGACCCCTCGATGAGGATCCGCAGCGGCCCGTCGTCGTTGGCGGGTGCCTCGCGCGGCGGCGCGAACAGGGCCTTGTCGATGCCGTTGCGGACGAGGTGACAGCTCGCGTCGGGCCGCAGCGCCGCAAGTGTGTCCGCGATCCACCCCGCCTCGGTGATGAACGAGACGGGCAGGCCACGAGTCAGGGCCGCCCCGAGGCGCTCGGCCTCGTCGTGCTTGTAGAAGCGGTCCTCGAGGCTCTGAAGGAAGTACGCGTAGCGCTCCGCGCGCAGCTCGAACAGCGTGAAGGTGGTCTCCCACCAGGTCGCGACCACCACGTCGTAGCTCTCGAGCAGTGCCTCCTCGCGCGTGCGCAGCCGCACCGGCGCGAGCTGCTCGAAGCCCTGCCACGTCGGCTGGTCCTGCTCGCGCGCGAGCACGAGCGTCGCCTCCCATCCCTCGATCGCCGCCAGCCGGCGTGCGTGCTGGGCGACCACCCCGACGCCACCCGACAACTGCAGATCGTTGACCAGGAACGCGACCTTCACGCGGGCGGCTCCGGGGACGCCGCGCCCTCGTCACCGTGCGCGGCGCCCGGCTGCGCGGCGCCCGGCTGCGCGGCGCCCGGCTGCGCGGCGCCCTCCGCTGCATCTCCTTGCGGGCTCGACCGATCCGGCAGCTCGTCCTCGGAGACTCCCGAGAGCGGCCTGCCGAGTTCGCGCTCGAGCTCGTGGATGTAGGCGCGCCACTCCTCGAACCACCTGTTGCGCACCTCGAGCTCCTGCTGCTGCTCGAGCACGCGCCGCTGCGCGAAAGCGAGATTGGCCTCGCGCGTGCGCTCCCAGCGCCGCTGCTCGAGCATCTCGGTCTCGACCGCGACCGCGCCGCGTCGCAGCTCGGCGTGGCGCGGGCCGAACGCGACGAGGAAATGCGAGGCCACCGACGGCGCGCCGCCGACGTCGAGCTCGAGCGAGTGGCGCTCCGGCGTCGCCTGCCAGTCGAGCAGCGCCGAGCCCGACAGCGCGACCTGGCGCAGCATGGTTCGCTCGGCCGGAAGCAGCGTCATCAGCTCCCGGAGCGCGCCCTCCCCCCAGCTCCCGAGGTGGTGCGGGTTCTCGATCCCCCAGAACTCGTCGTTGGGGACGCTCAGCAGGAACGTGCAGTCGCGCGCCGCCGCGAGCCCCAGCGCCCATTCGAGCAGCGGCAGGAAGGTCGGGAGGTGCTCGACCACCTCGAAGCACGTGATGACGCGCGGCCCGTCGCCGGTGAGCAGGACCGTGCCGATCCGCTCGAGGTCGGCGCCGGCGGAGAGATCGCAGGCCAGCAGCGTCGCATCCGCGATCTCGAGCTCGGCGGCGGCCGTCGCGACCGCCGTCTCGTCGAGATCGACCAGCACCACGTTCGGCGGGCGCCGGCCGCCGAGCGCCTGGGCCGCGGCGATCCCGGTGCCGCAGCCCAGGTCGGCCCAGGCGGCGGAGCTCGCGATCAGGGGCCCGGCGGTGGCGTAGCGGAGCTTGTGCTCGGAGGCGATCGCCGGGGGCGTCTCGTGCGTGATGCGCTCTTGCCAGTCGGACATGGGCCGGGCCCCGTCCGGAGCCGGACGGCGACGCTATCGTATCCCCGTTCATGGGGCTCGAAGCGGCTGGTACTGGTGCCCTCCTCGCCAGACGGCCCCTGGGGCGCCCGCTGCGAGCGGCCTTCCTCGGCCCGCCGGCCTGGCTCTCGTGCTGCTGCCCGCCGCGGCGCGCCCACGGCCTGGTGGCCGAGCGCTTCGCCCACCTGGGCGGGGAGGATGCGCTCGCCCTCGCGCAGGCAGTGGCGGGCTGGCGGCCGGATGTCTGCGTGGCGCTCGGCCCGGCCGCGCTGCCGGACGGCCTGCTCGAGGAGCTGCCGGGCGCTCGCCTCGGCGTGATCCTCGCCGATGCCTCCGAGGAGCCGGAGGGGTGGAGCGCGACCGGCCTGCACCGGCTCGCCTCCTTCCGCCCGGTCCTGACCGGCGAGACGGCCGGCGGGATGCGCCTTTGGCGCGCCTTCCCGCCGCCCGTCGCCGATGAGCTGTTCGCCCCGGTGCGGGCGCTGCACCACCCGCCGCGGGCGATGACGATCGGACGCGCGACGCGCCACCGCGAAGAGCTGCTGACCCCGGCCAAGCACCATCACGACCTGCTGCAGGCGGTGCACGGGCTCGAAGGCGAGGAGCTCCGCGCGCTGCTCGGCGAGCACGATGTCGGCGTCTACGTGCCGCCCTGGCCGGGGCCGGGCTTCGGGCAGCAGGCGGGCGTCCACCTGGCGGCCGGCCAGCTGCTCCTGAGCCAGCCGCTGTCGCCGCTGCACGGCCTCGAGCGAGGCATCGACTACGTGCAGTTCCACAGCGCCGATGAGCTCGTCTGGATCCTCGACCGGATCGGACGGTTCCCGGAGATGCACCAGTCCGTGCGCGTGCGAGGACGGATGAAGGCCGAGTGGTTTCGCGCATCGCGCCTGTTCGCGCGGATCCTCGAGGACCTGCTCGCCGACATCGCCGCGTTCGGCGCCGACGGAGCCTGAGCGCCCGGCCGCGTTCCCCGCGAAGCGACCGCGGAGTTCCGGGAAGCGAGCGTGCAACTCCGCGCAGCGGCAGTCGCGCCGCGCACCACCGCGCCACAGCGCGCTGCCGATGTCCCTAGCGGCAGGGCCCGGCTTCGAAGAACGCGAGCCTTGCCTCGGGGGGCGGTGCGCCGGGCGCCGCCGAGCGCGCGCTGCCGAAAAGCACCGTGATCTTCGCGGTCGGGCCGCCCGTCCCCGAGATCACGTCCAGCGGCTCCTTCACCGGCAGCGTCTGCCCCGCGAGGAGGCCTCCCTGGGCGACGTGGGGGCCGCTGGCGATCCGATAGGGGAGCCGACCCGCGTAGCCGGGGGGCGCGAACAGCGAGAACGAGGCGCAGCTGGCGCCTCCCGCGCGCAGCGCGACGGGGTACGCGGTCGCGACGACAGGCTGGCCCGGGGCGATGAACCCTTCGGGGCTCTCCCCGCTCATGCTCCAGCGGACCGAAGGCGGAGAGTAGAGCTGCACGAGCTCGAGCGGCAGGTAGCTGCTGACCCCGATCATCCTGCCGTTCAGGGCGAGGCTGTTGGTCCCCTGCTGGGGCACGAGCAGGTAGCGGGGCACCGGCCGCTGCATCGATCCTTCGACGCCGCGGCGCGCTCGCAGCAGCCCGTTCGGCGCGATGTGCAACTGCAGGACTTCGCTGCCGAGAGGCAGCGGCAGCGCCCCGGCGGAGGGCACGAGCACATCCTTGCTGACCGACGTGTTCCAGAACTCGGTCTCCCGCCAGACCGGCGTGTAAGCCGGCGTTTCGCCCAGCGACAGCGCGAGGGCGCCGACCTGCGCCCCGGCGGGCACGCGCGCGTCCACCCAGGAGCGCTGGGCGGCGTAGGGGCCCTTGGCGCCGACCTGGTCGGTGAACTTGCGCAGGCCGTAGAGGAGCTCGATCAGGCAGGCGGCGAGGATCACGACCGCGAGGGCGCCGGCCGCGGGGCGGACGCCGACGCCGCTCGCCCGCACCGCGGTCCAGGCGACCGCGATCGCGCCCAGCACGAGCACCACCAGCAACGTCGAGCTGTGCAGCAGCGGCACGTTGCCCGAGCCGAAGTGCTCGAGCACGACGCGCTGGTAGAAGATCGCTGCGGGGTAGGCGAAGAAGTCGTAGGGGTTGCTCGTCGGCGGCCACACCGCGGCGAGGATCAGCGCGATCACGCCCGCCGCGCACAGCAGCGTGGCCACCGAGTGGCCGAGGGTCCAACGCGCGCCCCGGAAGGCGTCGAAGAGGCTCGCGCTCGTCAGCACCGCCAGCGGCACGGCGGCGTACACGAGATAGCGTTCGTCGGGCCCGGCGTTGAGCAGCGCGACGAGCATCGCGAGCAGCCCGAGCAGGCAGACGACGGCCGTCGCGTGAGCGCCGCGCCGCGCCGGGCGCAGCAGCGTCGTGACGAGCCAGGGCAGCGCCAGCATCAACGCGAGGAACCCGGTCCCCACCGCCATGCGCGAGAGGTATTCGCGGTAGCGCACGAGCAGCCCCGCGCCGGCGAGGTGCGGGACGCCGTAACCGCCGGTCGCGGCGCCGAGCCCGCGTCCCGGCAGCGCGCCGAGCCCATCGAGTACGAGCGCCAGCAAGCCGAGCACGATCAAGATCGAGAGCACGCGGTGGCGCGCCCACATCCGCGGCGCGAGCTCGCGCGCCCGCACCCGGAGCGAGGCACCCGGCAGTCCATACCGCCACTCCTGCCAGAGGGCCGCCAGCGGTGCCAGCGGGATCAGCGTGAGCATCGCGGTACGGGACAGCACCGCCGCCGCGAGCGCGACGACGAGCAGCAGTTCCACGCGCAGCGAGGGCCGCTCGATCGCCACCCAGCTCGCGTAGAGCACCCATGCGTAGGCGGGATAGGCGGCGCACTCGGCGAGGTAGGACGTGCTGACGCTCGCCCACGGCACGGCCACCGACAGCGCCGCTGCGAACAGGCTCCCCGCGGTCCCGAGGCCGGTCCGCCGCGCCAGCAGGAACGCCGGGAACGCGGTCGAGGCGAACAGCGCGGCCTGCAGGACGTGCGCGAGTTCGAACGCCCTCGGGCCGCGCGTCAGGGCGAAGGGGATCGCCATCAGCCACGCATCGAGCCGCTGCGGGCCTCGCGGCCACACGCCGCTCTGGAACAGGCCCGCGGGGAAGTGCGCGGCCACATAGCGCGCCTCTTCCAGGTACAGCTGTTCGTCGTTTTGGAACAGCGCCACGCGCAGCGCGAAGTGCAGGTAGAGGACGGTCGCGGCCGCGACCAGCAGACACAGCGCGAGCAGGGTCAGGCCCGGGACGCGGGGAACCGCGAGCTCACGGCGGCGGCGTGCGACGCTCGTCTCCATACGCCTGGCTACCGGGCCCGCACGGGGCTCTCGCCTCGTACCTCGCCCACCGCATCCCTCAACAGCTGCGGGTACACGCGCGAGGCCCGGAAGCGCTCGGCCTGCTCACGCCCGGCGGCCTGCACGTCGGCGAAGGCCGCGGGGTCCGCGCTGGCGCGCTCGACGAGCTCGAGCAGCTGCTCGGGGCTGTCCGCCTGCAAGAAGTCGCGCCCCGGCGCCAGGCCGTGCTCGGGGCTGAGCGCCTCGGAGATCACCAGGTGTCCGGCCGCGAGCGCGATGCAGACACGGTTCTCGAAGGACGGGTAGGGGTTGTTGTGGAGGTTGAGCTGGACGTCGGCCCCCGCCAGCGTGCGGCGCAGAGGCTCCCCGAAGAGGCCGTGGCCGATGTGCACGAGCCGGTGGCGCGACTTGACCGGCTCGAGCATCGTCTCGCGGTGCTCGGTGGAACGCCCGAGGAACAGCAGCCGCGCCGGCGAGGAGCGCGGGCGCACGGGCATGAACAGGCTGTCGGCCACCGGAATCGGCAGCGAGCGCCAGACGGGGATCGTGCGCGAGGCCGTCTGCTCGATCAGCGGGTCGAACGAGATCACCCGGTCGAAGTTCCCCGGATCGACCTGTTCCAGCCACCACAGCCGTCCGTGCAGGTCCGGGTGCGCGCCCGCGTCCGTGCGCGGCAGGGGCTCGGTCAGGTAGCCGATTCGCACCGCGTCCAGATCGGCGAACAGCCCCGGTGGCACGATCTCGGGCCGGAACACGAGCACGACATCCGGTTGCAGCTCCTGCACGCGCGCGAGCATCGGCTCGGGCGCCGCCGCCGCGCGGAAGTCGACGAAGCTCGGCTCGATGCCGTCGGCCGGCTCCTGCAGCGCGCACTGCGCGAAGTACACGCTCTGCCCGACGAAGGCGACCCGCAGCGCCCGCTTCCCCGGTTGCTCCGCCTCCGCGACGGCTGTGCTCCTCACAGGCGCTCGGCGACCTGCGGCGCCTGCCGGTAGAAGGCGAGAAAGCCGATCACGATCGCGGCGAGCGTGACGCCGACCGGGATCATCAGCAGCCCGGTGCCGCCCATCGCCCTGGCGGCACTCGGGTAGCTGGGGTCGATGAACACGTGGCGCGCCTGCTCGAGGATCGCCGCGAACGGGTTCGCGAGCAGGATCCGGGAGATGTAGACCTTCGTGCCGAACACGGCGACGGGCTTGAGGTTGATGATCATGATGAAGATCCCCGATGCGTAGAAGGTCATCTGCAGGATCACGTCCCAGATCGGCCGCACGTCGCGGTAGCGCACGTAGGAGACCGACAGGAGCATCCCCAGGCCGGCCGTGAACGCGGCGAGGATCAGCACCAGCAGCGGCAGCTCGAGCCACGCGAGCATCACCCTGCCGCCGGCCGCGAACAGGAAGATCAGGACCGGGATCAGGTTCAGCGCGAGGTTCATCAGCCCCGTGAGCACGATCGACATCGGCACGGCGAGGCGCGGGAACTCGATCTTGCGCACCAGGTTCTCGCGATTGACGAGCGAGCTGACCGCGCCGCCGCTGGCTTCGCTGAAGAACCCGAACAGCACGATCCCGAGCAGCAGCGCCGCCGGGAAGAACGGCTGTTTGCTGGTCGATGCGAGCACCGAGCGGCTCAGCACCAGGTAGATCACGCCGAACAGCAGCAGCGGGCGCATCACCTGCCAGAGGTAGCCGAGGGCGGATCCGAAGAAGGCCAGCTTGAACTCGGTGCGCGCAAGCGTCCAGGTCAGCTGCCACAGCCGCCGCGGATCGCTGCCGAGGGCCGAGGGGCCCTTGATCGGGCTGCCGAGCACGCCCAGGCCTGCGAGCGCCGGCTGCTCGGCCGGCGCGCTCGGGAGCGTGGGGGCGCTCAACCGATCAGCTCCGCTCCCGCGCGCTGCCCGGAGGCGCGCTCGATCACCACGCGGTAGGGCAGCTCGAGCAGCGCGTCTGTGCTGCGGGTGCCGGTCACGACGACCGAGATCATCCGCTCGCGGCGGTCGATCCACTCCCCGCCGTGGCGGGCCACGGCGGGGGTGACGTGGTAGCGGTCGGGCGCCAGCAGGTTCTCGAAGCCGATCCGGAACGTGACCTCCTCGCCGGCCGCGAAGCGCCCGCTGTGCGGCTCCGAGAAGAGGTTCGAGGCGGACAGGACGTGGTCGCGGCGAGAGTTCTGCACGTTGATACCGAACAGCGGATCCTCGACATCGGAGCGGAATCGCACCGTCGCGGCGAACACGCACGGCCGCCCCGTCTGGAGCACCTCGGCCCGCTCGCCGTGCTCGTCCTCGAACCACGCCGAGACGATCTCGGCCCGCCCGTCGCCGTAGCGCAGTCCCTCGCCGTCTTCGTGCCCGGCGTCCTCGACGGGCTCCGGCGCCGGCGAGACGGCGCCGCTGCCGTCTTCGGCGCTCGCCGCGGCGCGCTCCTGCTCGCGCGCCTGCTCTGAGAAGTTGAGCTCGAGATAGCGGTTGCCGACGTGCTCCGGGTCGCCGAGCTCCACCGGGCGGCCCTTCTCCAGCAGCAGCGCGCGGTCGCAGAAGCGCTGCACCGCCGACATGTCATGGGTGACGAGCAGCACGGTCGCGCCGCTGCGGCGGATCCGCTCGAACTCGTCGTAGCACTTCTGCTGGAAGGCGGCGTCGCCGACGGCGAGCACCTCGTCGATCAGCAGAATCTCCGCGTCGACGTGGATCATCACCGAGAACGCCAGCCGCACGAGCATCCCGGAGGAGTAGTTCTTCATCTTCAGGTCGACGAACTCGCCGAGCTCGGCGAAGTCGATCACGCTGTCGAAGCGCCGCCGCGCCTCGCGCGGGCTCAGCCCCAGCATCGTCGCGTTGAGCAGCGCGTTGTCGCGGGCGGGCAGGTCCGGGTTGAAGCCGACGCCGAGCTCGATGAACGTCGACATGCGCCCGTTCACGTAGATCGCGCCGCTGTCCACCGCGTAGATCCCGGCAAGGCACTTCAGCAGTGTCGACTTGCCGGAACCGTTGCGGCCGACGATCCCGAAGAACTCCCCGGGGACCACGCCGAAGGACACGCCACGCAGCGCCTGCAGGATGTTGGTGCGGTTGCGCCGGAAGGGGTGAAGCGCCCGCTCCTTGAGCGTGCTCACCTGCTCGCGCGGAATCTCGAAGCGCTTGTGGACGGCGTCCACGAGCACCGCCGGCGGTCGCTCAGAGGTCATCTCGAACTTCAAGGGTATCCGGGCGATCACCCGTCAGGTCCGCCTGCGGACCCGGTGCCGCGCCGCGCCGGGCCTGCCGGTCTGCGTGCGGACCCGACTCCGGCCCGGACCCTCAAACTTCGTCCACTCACGGTCGATAACCGGTGTGTGAGGGAAAGACGGCCACTACGATCGCCGATCTTCAGAAGGAGCCGATGACCGCAGACCGCAACACCGAACCCCGGCGCCGCCCGCGCGCACTGATCGCTGCCTCGGCGCTGCTCGCCGCGCTCGCGCTCGCCGTCCCCGCGCACGGCGCCACGGGCGGCGTGAACATCTCGGGGATCACGCCCGGGCAGGTCGAGGGGGTCCACGCGCTCGGTGCGGGCTGGGTGCGCATGTTCTTCAACTGGGCGGCGCTCGAGCCCGCCCGCGGCGAGCTGAACACCCGCATGCTGGAAGACTACGAACAGGGCTTCCGGGCGCTGCCGCACGGCACGAAGGTGATCCTCGACGTCGTCTACACGCCCTCCTGGGAGTCGGGATCTGCGGATCGGCAGGCACCGCCGGCGAACCCTCAGGACTACGCATGGTTCATCGGGCAGCTGGCGCAGCGCCTGGCGCCGTGGGTCAGCGCCTATGAGATCTGGAACGAGGAGGACGCGCCGGCGTTCTGGACCGGCGCCCCGGACCCTGCCGCCTACGTGCGACTGCTGCAGGCCGCCTACCCGGCGGTCAAGGCGGCGGACCCCCGCGCGACGGTGGTGCTCGGCGGGCTCACCGGCAGCGACTACCCCTTCCTCGAAGCGATCTACGCGAACGGCGGCAAGGGCTACTTCGACGCCGTCGGCGTGCACGCGGACACGGCCTGCAACGTGCTCTCGCCCTACGAATACCTGCGCGGCGCCGACAACCGGATGATCCCGGACTCGTTCCTGGCCTACCGCGAAGTCCACGCCGTGATGGAGGCGAACGGCGACAACAAGCCGATCTGGATGACCGAGCTGAGCTGGCGCACGACCAGCGCCGTCTGCCCCGAAGGCGCCTGGGCGGGGAAGAAGGCGGAGGGCGTGAGCGAAGCTCAGCAGTCGACCTTCCTCGAGCAGGCCTACCACTGCATGGCCGCCGACCCCTATGTGCAGGTCGCGCTGTGGTTCCCGCTGCAGGACGAAGGATCCGTCCTCTCCGGGCTCGAGCGCACCAACGGCACGCACAAGCCGTCGTTCGCGGCGATGCAGCGCTACCTGCACAAGGGCGATCGGCTCAAGGGAGCGTGTGGCAACTTCACGGGCCCGAAGCTCGCTGTCTCCTCGCCCCGCAACCACGTCCGCTACAGCGGCCCGCTGCCGATCCGGGTCACCGCCTCCAGCAGCCACGGCGTCTGGCGGATCAGGCTGCTGATCGACGGCAGGCTGATCCGCAACTACGACGGCAGCGGCGACCCGCCGGTGCTCTCGGGGCGGCTGACCTGGCAAGGGGCCAAGCACATCAGCTTCGGCCGCCACACGATCACGGTCGTCGCCTACGACAAGCAGAACAACGTCTCTGAGCGCCGCATCACGATCGTGCACACGCGCCCGAACCGGCGCAGTCACCACCACGGCTAGCAGCCGCAGCCGATCGGGGCTGCCGCTAACCTGCGCGCGGTGCGCGTCGTCCCGCTCCGCCTCCCCGGCCTGGTTGCGATCGAGCCCGAGGTCCACGGTGACGAGCGGGGCTTCTTCGTCGAGACCTACCGCCAGGAGTGGCATGCCGAGGCCGGCATCCCGCCCGCGGCGAGCTTCGTGCAGGACAACCACTCGCGTTCGGGCCGCGGCGTGCTGCGGGGCATGCACTTCCAGCTGGGCGATGGGATCGGCAAGCTCGTGCGCTGCGGGCGCGGGCGGATCCTCGACGTGGCGGTGGACGTGCGGCCCGGCTCGCCGACCTACGGCCAGTGGGACCGCGCGGAGCTCGATGACGCCTCGATGCGGATGCTCTACGTGCCGGTCGGCTTCGCCCACGGTTTCTGCGTGCTCAGCGAGACCGCCGACGTGATCTACAAGCAGACCGGCTACTACGACCCGCAGCTCGAGCGCGGCATCGCCTACGACGATCCGGAGATCGCGGTCGAGTGGCCGCTGCCGGCCGCCGAGCTGCAGGTGTCCGAGCGCGACGCGGCGGCGCCTCGGCTCGCTGAGATCGCCGCCGAACTGCCGCGACAGTGGCATCCTTGACGGCGATGCTGAGCGAGCTGCGCGAGCGCACCGCCGCCTACACCGTCACGCCGCGGCAGTACCTGCTGCTGGCCCGCGCCGCGCTGGTCGCGCTGACGCTGATCGTGCTGACCGGCGCCGCCGTGCGGCTGACCGGCTCGGGCCTCGGCTGCCCCACCTGGCCGAAGTGCTACGGCAGCTACTACCCGCCGCTGAACACGCACGCGGTGATCGAGTTCTCCAACCGGGTCGTCTCGGTGCCGGTCGTGATCGCCGCCGGCCTGGCGTGGGTCGGCGCGCTGCGCCGGCGGCCCTACCGGCGCGATCTCGTCTGGCTGGGCGGGCTGCTGCCGCTCGGCGTGGTCGCCCAGGCGGTGCTCGGCGGCTTCACGGTCAAAGGCGCGCTCGACTACGGCTGGGTGATGGGCCACTTCGCGCTCTCGATGCTGATCGTGCTGGCGGCCGTGGCGCTGGTGTGGCGCGCCTCCTATGAGCCGGAGGCGCTGGCGCAGGCGGCGCAGCGCCCTGCCGAGCCCGCGCCGATCGGCGACCGCGGGCTGCTGCGGGGGCTGATCGGCCTCGCGTTCCTGGGAGCCGTGACGATTTTCGCCGGCACCGCCGCGACCGCGGCCGGGCCCCACGCCGGCGGCTCACCCGGGCAGAAGATCAACCGCTTGGACTTCGACGGCCGCGGCACGATGGACTTCGTGATCCACCGCCACGCGGAGATCGCGTTCGTGTTCAGCCTCTGCGCGGTGGCTGCCTGGTTCCTCGCGCGCCGCCGCGAGGCACCCGAGCGCGTCAGGCGCCCGCTGACCGCGCTCTGCTGGCTGCTCGCGCTGCAGGGCGCTGTCGGCCTCGACCAGTACGAGACGCACCTGCCGGCGGAGCTCGTGTGGGTGCACGTCGCGCTCGCCTGCTGCGCCTGGATCGCGGTGCTGTGGGCTGCCTGCGAGGCGGGCGCGCTGCGCCACGTGCTGGGCTCGGCCCGCGGCCGCAGTCGTGCCCGCGACGGGCTGCGCGGCGCCGCGCCGCTCGAGTTCCCCGGAAATTAGGGCGTTTTCCGGCCCGAAACCCCGTGTTCTCGGGTTCCGTCGTCCGAATCAGCCATTAGCCTCTTTGCGAGCAAAGACACTCGAGAAGGGAGTGGCATGACCAAGAACGAGCTAGCTGAGGCGGTCGCCTCGAAAACCGGTGTTAGCGGCAGCCAGGCTCGGCAGGCCGTGGAGACGGTGATCGACTCGATCTCCGACGAGCTTGCCTCCGGGGGAGAGGTCTCGCTGGCCGGCTTTGGCAAGTTCAGCGTCAGCCAGCGGGCCGCGCGGCAGGGGCGCAACCCCTCCACCGGGGAGACGATCCAGATCGCGGCCTCGAAAGCCGCGAAATTCTCCGCGGCCAGCGCGCTGAAGAAGCGTCTGAACCCCTAGGCGTCTCGAGTGTCACCGGCTCCGCGCGAGCCGGTGACACGACCGGCGCCGGCACGAGCGGCCCCGGCGGGGCCCGCGGCGCAGCAAGGGGCTCTCGCGATCGCGCTCGGTTTCGGCGAATCCTTACGAGTTGGTAACCGGTCCTTAAGTCTGGAGCGCGAAGGTGGCGGTCATCCCCTCCCCGACGACGGGTGGTCCCGAGATGAAGCCGCCGACGCAGCAGAGCAGTTCCCGCAGGCCGAGCTACCGGTCGCTCGCGGCCTTCTACAACGCCAGGCCGGAACGGCTCGCCTCGCGCGAGCGCGACGTGGGTCTGTGGTGGCGAGATGGCGCCGACGGGCCGCTGCACCGCGCCGCCTGGATCGAGCAGACCGGCGAGCTCTACCTCGTGCGACTCGGGCCCGCCGCCGAGGGCGGAGGCGGCGTCGAGGTGCTCGCCCGCGTCGCCGACGCCGAGCGGCTGAAGCGGATGCTCGACGGCTGGCGGGAGCGCTGCGGCGGCCCACATTCGCTGCGCTGGCTGCGCTCCCGCAGCGCGCTGGCGGTGCTGCCGCGCCGCCCGCCGCGCGAGGCGCGACCGCGGCCTCACGCGCCGGCCGGCGCCGCCGCCTGAGCCGCGGGCGAACGCGCACGCGCCGCCGTTCGCCTATTGCGCGGCGCTGCGGGATGCCTCGTAGCGCGTCAGCGCGTCATCGGGGATCTTCTCCCAGCCGACTGCCGAGCGAAGGAACTGGCGGTATTCGGGGCGGATGCCCGCCTCGCCATCGAGTGCGCCGAGCCGCACCGCGACCTCCTCGTCGTGCAGCGGGTCGCCGCTGAACAGGTGGCCGCCGCAGCTCGAGCAGAACAGCTTCGGGACGCCGCTCTCGGGCTGGAAGGCGCGCAGCCGATCCTCGCCTGCCAGCAGCGTGAACCCAGCCTGCGGGACGCGGCCGTTGGCCGATGATCCCGTGCCGGTGCGCTTCTGGCAGTGCGTGCAGTGGCAGTAGCCGGCGTTCAGGAACGGGGCGGTGATCTGGAAGCGGACGGCGCCGCACAGGCAGGACCCGGTGACGGGCCGGCCGGGGGAGGGCTGGGGAAGCTCGCTCATCGCGCTGATCCTAGGCCCCCGCCAAACGAAGGGCCCCGGCGGTCAAACCGGGCCCCTTCGCCCGGCGGTCAGCCGGGCCCCTGCGGGGTCGCGTTCGTCAGTGCACCGAGTTGAGGCGCGAGAGGCAAGCGAGCCGCGGACGCAGGGAGAGAGATGTGCTCCGCACATGAGCGACTGAGGACAAAGTCTCGCGCCGCCTGCCGCGCCTCAACCGCAGCCGGTGTTGTTGCCGCAGGAAGAACACGTGTAGCAGGAGCCGGTACGCTGCATCATGCCGCCGCACTGGCCGCAGGCCGGGCCGAGGTCGAGTCCCTGCAGCCGCGCCGGGACGACCGGCGGGGTTTCGGTCAGTGCGCTGGTCGGCGCGCTCGCGCCGCCGCCCGCGGATGCATCGGCTGCGGGGAGCTGCTCTGCCACCGGGCCCGCGGTGTCGCCTGCGCCGAGCGCGTCCTGGGCGGCTTTGCGCGCGCGCACCTCCGGCGTGAGGATACCGAGCTCCTCCTGTGCGTCGGTGTCGAGGAAGCGCGAGGCGAGCCACCGCATGATGTAGTCGGGCATCGACTTCGCGAAGGGGATCTCCGGGTTGCCCGTGATGCCCTCCGGCTCGAAGCGCATGTAGCTGAACTTCTGAACCAGCGTCTCGAGCGGGACCCCGTACTGCAGCGCGATCGAGATCGCGGTCGCGAACGAGTTCATCATCCCGCGCAGCGTCGAGCCCTCCTTGCCGATGTCGGTCAGGAAGATCTCCCCGACCGAGCCGTCCTCGTACATGCCCGCGGTGATGTAGCCCTCGTGGCCGCCGATCGAGAACTTGTGCGTGATCGACTGGCGCTCGCGCGGCATCCGCTTGCGCCGCGGGCCGGCCTCGGCCAGCGCCTTGGCGACCGCCTGCTCGACGATCTGATCGACGTCGCCCGCCGCGTCGGAGCGGTCCTGCGCGTCGGTGCGCAGCGCCTGGGCCGTCTTCGAGCCGTCGCGGTAGATCGCCAGCGCCTTCACTCCCTGGCGCCACGCCTGGATGTAGGCGTCGGCGATGTCCTCGACCGTCGAGTCCTGCGGCATGTTGACGGTCTTGGAGATCGCGCCGGAGATGAACGGCTGCACCGCGCCCATCATCTTGATGTGGCCCATGTGCGAGATCGCCCGCTCGCCGACCGCCACGTCGAACACGGGCAGGTGCCCCTCGTCGAGCCCGGGGGCGCCGACGATCGTTCCGTGCTCGGCGAGGTGCGCCTCGATCTGCTCGATCTGGGGCTCGGAGTAGCCGAGCGTCTCCAGCGCCAGCGGCACGGTTCGGTTGACGATCGTCATCTGCCCGCCGCCGACCAGCTCCTTGAACTTGACCAGCGAGAAGTCGGGCTCGACGCCGGTCGTGTCGCAGTCCATCAGGAACGAGATCGTGCCCGTCGGCGCCAGCACCGTCGCCTGCGCGTTGCGGTAGCCGAGCCGCTCGCCGAGCTCGACCGCCTCGTCCCACGAGCGCTGCGCGGCAGCCAGCAGCTCGCTGTCCCGGCTCATCGCCTCGGGGATCACGTGGGCCGCGTCACGGTGCATCCGAATCACGTGGTTGTGCGCCTCGCGGTTCTCCGCGTAGCGGTCGTAGGGGCCCATCGCGCCGGCGGTCTCGGCCGAGCGCCGGTAGGCGCGGCCCGTCATCAGCGCCGTGATCGCCGCCGCGGTGGCGCGGCCCGCCTCGGAGTCGTAGGGCATGCCGTTGCTCATCAGGTAGGCGCCGAGGTTGGCGTAGCCGAGGCCGAGCTGGCGGAACGCCCTGGCGTTCTCGCCGATCTCCTGCGTCGGGTAGCTGGACGGCGCGACGACGATCTCCTGGGCGAGCAGCACGATGTCGACCGCGTGCTCGAAGGTCTCGACGTCGAAGCTGCCGTCGGCGCGGCGGAACTTCATGAGGTTCAGCGACGCGAGGTTGCAGGCCGAGTCGTCGACGTGCATGTACTCGCTGCAGGGGTTGGACGCGTTGATCCGCCCGCTCGCCGGGCAGGTGTGCCAGTCGTTGATCGTCGTGTCGTACTGCACGCCCGGGTCGGCGCAGCGCCAGGCGGCTTCCGCGATCTCCTGCATCAGCTGCCGCGCGGGAACCGGCTCGCCGACCCGCTCGCCGGTGGTGCGGGCCGTCAGATGCCAGTCCTCGTCGTTCTCGACCGCCCTCATGAACTCATCGGTGATCCGCACCGAGTTGTTCGCGTTCTGGTACTGGATCGAGAAGAAGCCGTCGCCGTCGATCGACATGTCGAACCCGGCGTCGCGCAGCGCGGCGGCCTTGTCCTCCTCCTTGGCCTTGCACCAGATGAACTCGCGGATGTCCGGGTGGTCGATGTCGAGCACGACCATCTTCGCTGCGCGCCGGGTCTTGCCGCCCGACTTGATCGTGCCCGCCCAGGAGTCCGCGCCGCGCATGAACGAGACCGGGCCCGAGGCCGTGCCGCCCTTCGCCAGCGGCTCCATCGAGCCGCGGATGTTCGAGAGGTTGATGCCCGAGCCGGAGCCGCCGCGGAAGATCTGGCCCTCCTTGGTGTTCCAGGCCAGGATCGACTCCATCGTGTCGTCGACGGAGAGGATGAAGCAGGCGCTGCACTGCGGGTGCTCCTCGAAGCCGACGTTGAACCACACCGGCGAGTTGAACGCCGCCATCTGGTGCAGCAGGATGTGGGCCAGCTCGTGCTCGAACGCGATCGCGTCCTGCTCGGAGGCGAAGTAGCCGCCGTCGCGCCCCCAGGCGGCGATCGTGCCCGCGACGCGGCCGATCATCTGCTTGACCGAGCTCTCACGGGCGGGGCTGCCGAGCTGGCCGCGGAAGTACTTCTGAGCGACGATGTTCGTGGCGTTCTGCGACCAGCTCTGCGGGAACTCGACGCCCTGCTGCTCGAACGCGACCTGGTCCCCGTGGCCGATCCGCGCGTCTCTCAGCTCCCACTCCACGGACTCGAACGGATGGGTCCCCGGCGTCGTCAGCAGGCGCCTGATCTGCATCGCCCTGCCGGGGGCCGTTGCCGGCGAGACTGTCGTGTGCGGAGCTTCGTTCATCGGACCTTCCTCCTCTGCTGCGCCTGCGTGGGACCTACCCACTGGGAGCTGTTGACGGGTCGACCATGCTCTCTCGCGGGCCGGACGGAAGCGAGGGGGTGCAGAGGGTTGGAATCAGCGACCGTCTCCCTCCCTCATTCTAGTCGCTGCGAGGCCTGGAACGGGGGCGGAAAGCCCCGTAAAACGGGGCTTTCCCCGCATTGTGCGGGTGTCGGCGGCGACCGCACGATGCGGGCCGCGCCGGCTAGCGCCCGAGCCGCAGCCAGTCGCCGAATTCGGCCCAGGTGGCCGAGACGCGGAACCCCGCCTCGGACAGCGAGTGGCGCGCCGAGAGCAGCCAGTGCGGCTCGAACGCGCCCCACCGGAAGACGCCCCACACGAGGCACGCGAGCGCCATCAGCGCGGCGATCACGGCGGCCACCACGGCGGCCGCCGAGACACCGGAGGAGCCCTTCGACGCTGAGGCCGTGCGCGGCGGCGCTCCCGCCGTGGTCGTGGTCGCCGGGGTGCTCGTCACGCTGCCGGTGCTCGTCGGCGCCGCCGGTGTCGCGGGCGTCGTGACGCCGGTGACGGGAGTCGAGGCGGGCGGTAGCGCCGCGGCACCGCCGGTCGTCGCCTGACCGGCGGCGGCGGACTTGGTGCTCGTGCCGGCGGCGCGGCCCGGCGCCACGGGGAGAGCCAGCGCCGCCGCCGTCAGGATCGCCAGGAGCGCTCCGTCTCTGCGCAGCATCGCGCTGATGCTAGATGACGGCTCACCCGGGCTCGAGCAGGTCCTCGATCGCCGCCCGCGCCGCCGCCAGGACCTCCCCGGGCGGCTGCGTCGCGTCGAGCACCCTGAAGCGCTCGGGCTCGGCTTCGGCGAGCTGCTCGTAGCCGCGGGCGACGGCCGCGAAGAACGAGGCGGGCTGCGTCTCCAGCCGCTCGCGCGGGCGCGCGCCGAGGCGCCGGGCGGCCAGCTCGGGCTCGAGTCGCAGCAGCAGCGTGCGATCCGGCCTCAGGCCGGAGGTCGCGAAGGCGTCGAGCGCGCGCATCTGCTCGACGCCGAGGCCTCGGCCCGCGCCCTGGTAGGCGAGCGTGGAGTCAGAGAAGCGGTCGAGCAGCAGCACCGCACCTTCTCCCAGCGACGGCAGCAGCGCCTCGGCGACGAGCTGCGCGCGCGCGGCGAGGTAGATCAGCGCTTCGGCACGCGGGTCGACGTGCAGCGCCGGGTCGGCGACGAGCGAACGCAGGCGCTCGGAGAGCTCGGCTCCGCCCGGCTCCCTGACCAGCACGACCGGCACCCCGCGCGCCGCCAGCTCGCCGCGCAGCGCCGCCGCGAGCGTCGTCTTGCCCGCACCGTCGATGCCCTCGATCGTGATCAGCCTGCCCTCGCCCACGTCTGCAACCTAACCAGCCCGCCGCGGGACTCCTCCGGGGCGGCGAACCGGCGCCGCCGCGCGTAGCCCCAATCGATCTCCCTCTAGCATCCCGCGCGAATGGTCTCCGACGCAGAGCACGATCCCGTCGCGCTGCCGGATCCGGCGCGCCACCCCCACGCCGCGGCCGTGCTCGGCCCGGCCCTGGCGCCCGGCGGGCGCGCCTCGCACGCCTACCTCTTCCACGGTCCGCCCGGCTCGGGCAAGCGCGCGGTCGCCCGCGCCCTCGCCGCCGCGCTGCTCGCGGACGGAGCGGCCAGCGCCGACACCGTCGCCGAGCGCGTCGCACGCGGAACGCATCCCGACCTGACCTGGGTGCGCCCCTCCGGCGCGACCGAAATGCTCGTCGCCGACATCGAGCAGCCCGTGGTCGCGGCGGCGGCCATGACGCCGTTCGAGTCGCGCCGCCGCGTGTTCGTGATCGAGGCCGCCGAGACGATGAACGACCAGGCCGCCAACCGGCTGCTGAAGACGCTCGAGGAGCCCGCCGAGTTCGCCCACCTCGTGCTGCTCAGCGACCGCCTCGCCGACGTGCTGCCGACGATCGTCTCGCGCTGCCAGCTGGTGCGCTTCGACCCGCTGGCGCCGGAGCAGATCGAGCGCTCGCTCGCGGGTGCGGGCGTGGAGCCGGGCGAGGCGCGGGCCTGCTCGCGCCTGGCCGCGGGCGACGCGGCCCTCGCCGCCCGGCTCGCCTCGCCGGAGGGCCGCGCCCTGCGCGCCGCAGCCCAGGGCTTCGCGGCGGCGGCGCTCGCCGGAGAGACCGAGGGCCGCCCGTGGCTGGCGCTGCTCGACGCCGCTCGCGCGGCGGGCGAGAACGCGGGCGAGCGTGCCGGCGAGCAGCTCAGCGGCGAGCTCGAGCTGCTGCCGAGCCGAGAGCGCAAACGCTATGAGCGGGAAGCCCAAGAGGCGCGGCGCCGCGGCGAGCGCCGGGCCCGCACCGCCACGCTGGAACTGGGCCTGCGCCTTGCCGAGCTGTGGCTGCGCGACATCCTCTGCGTGGCCGAGCGCGTCCCGGAGCTCGTGTTCTCGACCGACATGCTCGCGGAGCTCGAGCGCGGCGCGGCGGCGAGCAGCACGGAGGCGCTGGCGAGGGGCATCGAGCTGATCGGCGCGACCCGTCTCAGCCTCTCGCTCAACGTCTCGGAGGAGCTCGCGCTCGACGCCCTCGGCTACGAGCTGCAGGAGCTGCTCGCCGTCACCTGACGGGCGGGAGGCGGTGGCGCCCCTGTTGCGCACGCGCCCCCGGGCGTGGTCCTCGCGCCGGGCGGCCGTTGCGCAGCGGACGTCGTCCTCGCGGCGGGCGCCTCAGGCGCCGATCGTCCCGAGGTTCGGCTCCAGGCCGTAGGTCTCGAACGCCATGAAGCTGTGGAACTGGCGGTTCTCGGGACCGTGGAAATCGGCCGAGCCGGTCGTGAGCATCCCCAACTCGGCCGCGCGGGCGGCCAGCAGGCGGGTCTGCGTCTCGTCGTGGGTGATGTAAAAGGCCTCGACGCCGTCGATGCCGAGCGCGCGGAAGCGCTCGAGGCTGTCGAGCACCTCGTCCGGATCGGCGATGTCCCAGAACGGGTGCGCCCAGACCGCGACGCCACCGGCGTCGTGGATCGCGGCGAGCGCCTCCGCGACCGTCGGCGTCTGGCGCAGACGGAACGCCGGCTTGCCCTCGATCAGGTAGGCCCGGATCAGCGACCCGATGTCGTCGATCTGCTCGGCGGCGAGCCGCTGCTCGTTGGCGGGGGCGCGCAGCACGGCTTCGGCCAGGTGCGGGCGGCCGATCGGTTTTCCTTCGGCGATGCGCCGTTCGAGCTCGGCTTCGTCGAGGTCGAAGCCGACCTCCCGCAGCGCGTCGCGCATGCGCAGCGTGCGCTTCTCGCGGTCGGCCAGGAACTCGTCCAGACGTGTCGTCATCGGCAACCCGGTGTGGTCGATGTCGTAGCCGAGGATGTGCAGTTCGCGCGGCTCGGAGGCGCCGTCGTCGATCGCCGAGATCTCGACCGCGGGGACGATCCTCACGCCGTGCTCGGCGCCCGCCGCGATCGCGTCCGCGACTCCCCCGATCGTGTCGTGGTCGGACAGGGCCAGCAGCTCGACGCCGGCGTCGGCCGCGAGCGCCACCACCGCCTCGGGGGCGAGCACGCCGTCGGAGCTGGTGGAGTGCGACTGCAGATCGAAGCGGAGCGGCACGCGCGGAAGCGTACGCGATCGGACCGCTGCGGCCGGGCCGCGCGGTCTCTTAGCCGCCTGCGGCCTCGCGCACGGGAACGCTCGCGGGCGGCGCGGTCAGCGCACGCACGCGCCTGTCGACGGCCCGCCGCAGACGCCCGACGCCCGCGTGGTAGCGGGCGGCCTTGTAGGCGAGCGCGCAGGTTCCCTCGGGGGTGCTCTGCAGCCGTGCCGCGGCCGCGTCGGTCTCCGCCGCGCGCAGCCCGGCTTCCAGCCAGAGCACCTCGAGGTAGGAGAGCGCCGGGCCCTGCTCGCCGGGGGCTATCGCCCCCGGCTGCTCGAGCTGGCGCAGCAGCGGAATCACCCTCGAGACGAGCCAGCGCTGCTCGGCGTGGACGCGCAGCAGCAGGCAGATGTCGGGCGGATCCTGGGTCTCGCGGGCGTCGTTTATCGTCGGCTGGGGCATCGCCGTTGCTCGGTGGGGGAGTGGGTTCGGTCGGGGGGCGCGGCGGGGGGTGAGAGGGGCTTGCTGTGCCTTTCGATTCGACCGGCCGGAACGGCTGCTTTAGGAACTTGCCGGAGCTCTCCACGCATCGTCGGAGCGCAGACGCGTGACGCCCGGATTCAAGGGCCGGCAGCGGCGGCGCCGATGAGAGACGCGGAGGCCGAAAAGGCAAGATGCTCGCAGCCCACAGGGACCCCGCCGGCCACATCCCCGGCCAGTACGCCCGCTCCGCCTGGCGGCGGATGCGGATGCGCGCCCTCGTGATGCTCGGCGTGCTCGCGACCGCGACCGCGCTGGCCGGCAGCAGCTTCGGCCTGCAGGACTGGCGCTACACGGTCGGCGAGGTCGGCCTGCTCGTGACGATCTTCATGATCATCCGCTACGTGCTGCCCCTCGTCGAGCGCCAGGACCGCGGCGCGCTCGCCGAGGAGCACGTCGGCGGCCTGCTCGACTCGCTGCCGGAGGAGAGCTGGCGGGTCGTGCACGACGCGACGCTCGGCCGCGGCAACGTCGATCACATCGTGATCGGGCCGCCGGGCGTGTTCACGATCGAGACCAAGAGCCATCCCGGCCCGATCAAGGCCGGGCGGCTGCACGGCCAGACGGTCGCCCAGGCCAAGGCCCAGGGCCGGGCGATCGCATGGGTCACCGGCTGCGAGGTGGAGCCGCTCGTCGTGTTCAGCCGCGCCTGGGTCGACCGTCCGGGCGCGCGGCGCAAGGGTGTGCGGGTGCTGCCCGCGCGGATGCTGCTCGGCCACCTGACCCGGCGCCCGAGCACGATGAGCGCCGACGAGGTGGCCGCCGCGCACCGGGCGCTCTCGGACGCGCTGCTCGAGCATCACGGGCGCGCGCGCCTGCTCGGGGATCGCTGGTCGATCAGGCTGTAGAGGCCGCGCAGGAGCGCTCAGCTGCGCCGGCGCGCCCGGCCGCGCGCGAGGTGCAGCGACTCCTGTCTTTCGCGATCGGCATGGCAGTAGCCTTCACGCGATGGCAGTCGCCGAGCGATTCCCTCGGAGCAGCGACCCGCCGGCCGGCGCGCCGGCCCAGCCGATCCCCGTCGGCCCGCCGCCGGGACCCCGGATGTCGGCGCTGGCGCAGACGCTCGCCTGGACGCTCGCGCCGACCTGGTTCATGGATCGCTGCATGGCGCGTCTCGGCGAGGCGTTCACGATCACGTTCTTCCCCAGCGGGCGGCAGTTCGTGATGCTCGCCGATCCCGCCGTGGTGAAGGAGGTGTTCACGGCGCCGCCGGAGCTGCTCCCGTCGGCGGCGGGGGACTCCCCGGTGCGGCCCGTGGTCGGGTCGAGCTCGGTGCTGGTGACGGTCGGACCGGAGCACCTGCGCCAGCGCAAGCTGCTGCTGCCCCCGTTCCACGGCGAGCGGATGCGCGAGTACGAGCAGACGATCGTCGCCGCCACGCGCGCCGACATGGCGGGCTGGCCGCGCGGGCGGCCGATGCGCGTGGCGCCACGCTCGCGGGCGATCACGCTCGAGGTGATCCTGACCGCGGTGTTCGGCGTCGCCGACTCGCGCCGCGAGCCGCTGCGGCGCGCGATCGGCGCGCTGATGGCGCCGGTGAACCTGCTGAGGGGGCTGCGGCTCGCGCTCAGCCGGCCGACGGGGCGCCGGCCGGAGGGCAGGCTCGGCGAGTCTCTCGACGCGCTCGACCGGGTCCTGTACGAGGAGATCGCCGCGCGCCGCGTCGCGGGCAGCGCCGAGGACGGGCGCGACATCCTCTCGCTGCTGCTGCTCGCGCGCGACGAGCAGGGCGAGCCGATGACCGACGTGGAGCTGCGCGACGAGCTGGTGACGCTGCTGCTGGCCGGTCACGAGACGACGGCGACGTCGTTCGCATGGGCGGTGGAGCGTCTCGCGCGCCACCCCGAGAAGCTCACTCGGCTGCAGGCGGAGATCGACGACGGCGGCGAGGAGTACCTGAACGCGGTCGTCAACGAGACGCTGCGGGTGCGGCCGGTCGTGCCGATCGTCGTGCGGGCGCTGCAGGAGGAGATGACGCTCGGCGGCCGGCGGCTGGCGGCCGGGACGGCGCTGGCGCCGTCGATCTACCTGACGAACCGCAACCCGCGCGCCTACGAGCGCCCGGCCGAGTTCATGCCCGAGCGCTTCCTCGGACAGTCCCCGGACACGTTCTCGTGGATCCCCTTCGGCGGCGGGATCCGTCGCTGCATCGGCGCGGCGTTCGCGCAGTTCGAGCTGAAGGCGATGCTGCGCACAGCCCTCGGGGAGCTCACGCCGCGCCCGGCGGGGAGGCTGATGCGGCGTGGCGAGCCGGTGCGCCGGCGCGGGATCACGCTGGTCCCCTGGTCGGGCGCGCGCGTGATCTGGGAGCAGAGGAACGTCTAGGAGAGAGAGGGCCGCCTGCGGCGGCCAGGAGGGGCCGGGCGGGCGCGAGTGGGTCCTCGTCCACGGCCGTCGCCGGCTGTTGACCGCCGAGGTCGCGAGTAGCTTCAGAAGCAGATGAGCAGCGCGACGAGCACGATCGGTCTCGGCGGCGGTGGCGGCGCGCCCGCGCCGGAGGAGCTGCTGGGCGCGTTCGGTCTCTCGAGCTTCCGCCCGGGCCAGGCGGAGGCGGTCGAGGCGGCCCTGTCGGGACGCGACAGTCTCGTGGTGATGCCGACCGGCGGCGGCAAGTCGCTCTGCTATCAGCTCCCGGCGCTGGCATGGGGGCAGGGGGATCCGCAGCCCCCGCTGGTGGTCGTCGTCAGCCCGCTGATCGCGCTGATGGCCGACCAGCTGCGGCGGCTGCAGGACGCCGGGGTGCGGGCGGCGATGCTCGCCTCCGGCATGGCCGAGGGGCACAACGAGGCGCGCCTGCACGAGATCGCCGCGGGTGAGACGCAGCTCGTGCTGGCCGCGCCGGAGCGCTTCGCCTCCGGCGCCTTCCGGCGGGCGCTCGCCGGGCGGCGGGTCGGGCTGTTCGTCGTCGACGAGGCGCACTGCGTCGCCGAGTGGGGCCACGATTTCCGCCCCGACTACCTGCGGCTCGACGATGCGATCGAGGAACTCGCAGCCGGGTCCTCGAGGCCCGCGGTGATGGCGGCCACCGCCACGGCGACACCCCGCGTGGCGGCCGAGATCGAGCGACGGCTCGGGCTGCGCGAGCCGGTGCGGGTGCGCTCCGGCTTCGACCGCCCCAACCTCGTCTTCGACGTCGTCAGCGTCGAGGGCAAGGGCGCGGTGTCGCGCAAGCGGGCCGCGCTGCTGGGGGTCCTCGCGGGCGAGCGGGCGCTGCCGGCGATCGTCTACGCCGGGACGCGCAAGGACACCGAGAAGCTCTGCGAGGAGCTCCGCGGCGCGGGGCACTCCACCGTCGCCTATCACGCCGGGCTCTCGCCCGAGCGCCGGCGCGCTGCGCAGGAGGCCTTCATGTCCGGCGCCGCCGAGGTCGTCGTCGCGACCAACGCGTTCGGCATGGGCGTGGACAAGGCCGACGTGCGCACCGTCGCGCACTGGGCGCTGCCGACGAGCCTCGAGTCCTACTACCAGGAGGCCGGGCGGGGCGGACGCGACGGCCAGGCGGCGCGGGCGCTGCTGCTGGCCTCGCGCATGGACCTCGGCCGGCTGATCCGTTTCATCAAGGAGCGGGAGACGAGCGTGGCCGACGTGCGCGCGTTCGTCTCGCGGCTGCGTGCCGGCGCCGGCGAGGACGCTGTCGCGACGGTCGCACACGGCGCGCTGTCCGAGCGCGAGCGCGTGCTGCTGTCGATCGCCGAGCGCGCCGGCGCGGCCGAGCTGGAGCCCGCCGGTGGGCAGGGGCTGCTGGTGCGGCTGACCGGACGGGGCAGCCCGCGGCTCGCCGCGGCGGCGATCCGCGCGGCGCGCGAGCGCGGCTGGGAGTCATACCGTTCGATCGAGCGCTACAGCTCGAGCGGCGAGCGCTGCCGGCGGCGACAGATCCTCGACCACTTCGGCGACGCGGAGC
The DNA here is from genome assembly GCA_963703205.1 of uncultured Solirubrobacteraceae bacterium. Lineage (GTDB taxonomy): Bacteria > Actinomycetota > Thermoleophilia > Solirubrobacterales > Solirubrobacteraceae > Palsa-744. The sequence continues at coordinate 2,489,584 of OY969799.1, read as the reverse complement.
AGACGCGGCCGAGCGGGCGCTGCTGCGACGTGTGCGACCCCGACCCAGGGCTGGCGGCGGCGATCGCGGCGGCCGAGACCCCGGCGCGCGCCGGGCGCGGGCGCCGCGGCGCGGCCGGCGCCGCAGGCGGTTCGCGCGCGGGCGGCGCCGCGCGCGAGCTGCCCGAGTACGAGGTGCCGGCGGATCAGTTCGAGGCGCTGCGGGCCTGGCGGCTGGAGCGCTCCGAGGGCAAGCCGGCGTTCACGGTCGCCACCGACGCGACCCTCAGGGAGCTGCTTCACCGCCGCCCTCGCACGAGCGGCGAGCTGCTGGCGGTCCGCGGGATCGGGCAGTCGTTCTGCGAGAAGCACGGCAAGTCGCTGCTGGCCGAGCTGGACGGGCTCGCCGTCGGCGAATGACCCATTGCCGGCCTCAACCGTCGCGGCCGGCCGAGCTGAAGGGCTGACGTCGGCGAATGACCCATTGCCGGCCTCAACCGTCGCGGCCGGCCGAGCTGAAGGGCTGACGTCGGCGGATGACCCATTGCCGGCCTCAACCGTCGCGGCCGTGGCTACGATGTTCGATGCGGGGTATGTAATAACCGCCACAATCGAATAGCTGGTTGTCAGCGGTGTCGCCGGGTACTCCGGGGGCGCCGGAAGGGTCCGGGCGGATGATCCCGACGGGCCCAGAAAGGGCGAAGGCCTATGGCGACTGAAGTGAACGCTGAGGCGCTGCCGGCGGCGATCCCGTCGGATGGCGAGCAACTGAGCAGCGAGGACCGCGTTCGCGCTGCTGCGGTTCATGCTCCTGATGAGGGGCATCGAGGAGCGGGCGATGACGCTCTACCGGCAGGGCAAGGTGCCGGGCTCCTTCTACGACGGCTACGGCCAGGAGGCGGTGTCGGCCGGCGCGGCCTTCGCGATGGGCCCGCGCGACCGGCTTTGCATCCTGCACCGCGACCTCGCCGCGCATCTCGTGCGCGGCGTCGATCCGAAGCGGATCCTCGCGCAGTACATGGGCCGGGCGGGCGGCGTCACCGAGGGCCGCGAGGGCAACGTCCACTTCGGCGACCGCGCGCTCGGCTGCGTCGGGATGGTCTCGATGCTGCCCGACATGATGCTCGTGGCGGCGGGCATGGCGATGGCCTTCAAGCTGCGCGGCGAGCAGCGCTGCGCGCTCACCTGGGTGGGCGACGGCGCGACCTCGCGCGGCGACTTCCACGAGGCGATGAACTGGGCGGCGGTGCAGCGGCTGCCGGTGATCTTCGTGCTCGAGAACAACCAGTACGCCTACTCGACGCCGCTGAGCCTGCAGTTCGCGGTCGACCCGGTCGAGCGCGCCCGCACCTACGGCTTCCCCGGCGAGCGCGTCGACGGCAACGACGTCGAGGCGGTGTTCGAAGCGACCCGCCGCGCGCGCGAGCGCGCGCTGGCGGGCGCCGGCCCGACGCTGATCGAGGCCGTGACGATGCGGATGCACGGCCACGCCGCGCACGACGACATGCGCTACGTGCCCGCCGAGCTCGTCGAGCGCTGGCGCGAGCGCGACCCGATCGACCGCCAGGAGCGCAGCGTGGCCGCGCTCGGCGTCGACGTCGCGGCGCTGCGCGAGGCAGATCGCCGCGGAGATCGAGCAGGCGGCGAGCGAGGCGCTGCGCGCTGCCGATGCCCGACCCCGCGCGACGCGCGCGAGGGCGTCTTCTGCGAGGGCGAGCCGGAGCCGCTCGGCGACGGCGCGGCGCCGTGGAGCGGCTTCGCGGAGGTGTTGCGCGATGCCTGAGATGACCTACCTGCAGGCGATCTCCGACGCGCTGCGCGAGGAGATGCGCGCCGACGAGCGCGTGTTGCTGATGGGCGAGGACATCGGCGCGTTCGGCGGCGCGTTCAAGGTCACCGACGGCTTCCAGGAGGAGTTCGGCGCAGACCGCGTGATGGACACGCCGCTGGCCGAGTCGGGGATCGTCGGCACCGCCGTCGGCGCGGCCGTCGTCGGCCTGCGGCCGGTCTGCGAGATGCAGTTCTCGGACTTCATCTCCTGCGGCTTCGACCAGCTCGTGAACGTCGCCGGCAAGATGCACTACCGGCAGGGGCTGGCCGTGCCGATCACGGTCCGCCTGCCCTCGGGCGGCGGCTTCTCCGGCGGGCCGTTCCACTCGCAGAACCCGGAGGCGTGGTTCATGCACGCGCCCGGCATCAAGGTGCTCGCGCCCGGCGACCGCCGAGGACGCGAAGGGCCTGCTGAGCGCGGCGATCCGCGACCCCAACCCGGTCTGCTTCCTCGAGCACAAGCACCTCTACCGGCGCATCAAGGGCGAGGTCCCGGCGGGGCGCTTCCAGACGCCGATGACGCGCGCGGATCGCGCGCGCCGGGCAGCGAGCTGGTCGTGATCGCCTACGGCGCGATGGTGTGGTCGGCGCTGGAGGCGACCGAGGATCTCGACGGCGCGAGCATCGAGGTCCTCGACCTGCGCTCGCTCGTGCCGCTCGACGAGCAGGCGATCCTCGACTCGGTCGCGCGCTGCTCGAAGGTCGTGATCGTCGACGAGGCGAACGCGACCTGCGCCGCCGGCGCGCAGGTCGCGGCGCTGATCGCCGAGCGCGGCTTCGAGGACCTCGACGGGCCGGTCGTGCGCGTCGCCACAGCCGGACGTGCCGATCCCGTTCTCGCCGCCGCTCGAACGCGCGGTGCTGCCGCAGGTCGACGACATCAGGGAGGCGTGCCGTGAGCTCCTCGCGTACTGACCACGCAGCGGCGAGCCCCGACCGTCGAGGTGACGATGCCGCAGATGGGCGTCTCGGTCGCCGAGGGCACGGTCGTGATCTGGCACAAGCAGCCCGGCGACTGGGTCGAGGCCGACGAGACGATCTGCGAGATCACGACCGACAAGATCGACAGCGAGGTGCCGGCGCCGGCCACCGGGCGGCGTCGTCGAGCTCCTCGTGGCCTCGAGCAGACGGTGCCGGTCGGGACGCCGCTCGCGCGGATCGCCACCGGGCAGGCGGGCGGACGCTGCCGATCGCCTCGACGGTGCTCCGGCCGCTGCAGACGACGCCACGGCGGCTGGTCGATCGCGCGCTGGGCGCTTCGAACGGCGCCGCGGCGGGCGGACCACGCGCATGATTCGTCGAAGCCGGCGGACCTGGGCGCGCCTGCCGGCGCGCCGCATCTCCGCCACTACTCGCCGGTCGTGCAGCGCATCGCGCGGCGCGAGGGCGTCGACCTCGGACGCGTGCACGGCACCGGCCGCGGCGGACGGGTGCGAAAGCAGGACGTGCTCGCGTTCCTCGAGGACCGCACCGCAGGCGCGGGCGCGACCGAGCACGCGAACGGCAGCGCGCCGCTGCACATCGACAGCCCATACCGCGACGACGAGCCCGCCGCCGCGGTGCCGGCTGCGGTCGCGGAGCAGCGACAGACGCCCCGCGCGAGGGCGCGCCTGGCCCCGGCGCGGCGGAGGGCGGGCGGCGGCTCTCGCGGATGCGCCGGTCGATCGCCGCGCACATGGTCGAGTCGCTGCGGACGGCCGCGCACTGCACCTCGATCACGGAAGCGGACATGTCGCGAATCGAGGCGGCGCGCGCCGGGCTCGGGCTCAGCTACCTGCCGCTTCGTCGCGCGCTGCGTGATCGAGGCGCTGCGCGCGCACCCCGAGCTGAACGCGACGCTCGAGGGCGAGACGCTGACGCTGCATCGCGCGGTCCACCTCGGCATCGCCGTCTCGCTCGGAGCCGGGACGGCCTGATCGTGCCGGTGATCCACGACGCCCAGGAGCTCTCACACGAGGGGCTCGCCAAGCGGATCGCGCGAGCTGGCGCGGCGCGCCCGCGCGGGCGAGCTGGGCGCCGACGACGTGCGCGGCGGGACCTTCACGATCACCAACCCGGGCGGCTACGGGACGATCGCCTCGACGCCGATCATCAACCAGCCGCAGGTCGCGATCCTCGACCTCGAGGCGGTCGTGAAGCGGCCGGTGGTGGTCGCCGACGCCGACGGGGGCGAGTCGCTCGCGATCCGCCCGATCACGAACCTCTGCCTGTCCTGGGACCACCGGGCGCTCGACGGGGCGCTCGCCGCGCAGTTCCTCGGCAGCGTGCGCGACCACATCGAGCGACTGGAAGCATCTGATGGCAACCACCGTCGCAACCGATCACGAGCAGGAGCGCGCGCAGCGCGCCGGACACCTCCGAGCACGAGCTCGTGCTCGTGCGCAGGGGCCGCCGCAGCGGCGCGCACATCGTCGTCGCCGTGCACTCGACGGTGCTCGGACCGGCGCTCGGCGGCTGCCGACTGCGGCGCTACGAGGACTGGGCAGGCCGCGGTCGACGACGCGCTGCGGCTCTCCGCTGCGATGACGCTTGAAGGCGGCGGCGGCGCAGCTGCCGCTCGGCGGCGGCAAGTCGGTGATCTGCCCTCCCGAGGACTTCGACGTGGAAGCTCCCGAGCGCGCAGGATCTGCTGCGCGACTTCGCCGACGTGCTGAACCTGCTCGACGGCATGTACATCACGGCGGAGGACGTGGGCACGAGCTCCGCCGACATGGCCGTGCTCTCGGGCTGCTCGGCGCACGTCGTCGGCGTGCCCACGGCACGCGGCGGCAGCGGCGACCCGGGCGCCTTCACGGCCGCCGGCGTCCTCGCCGCGATGCGGGCCTGCTGCCGCGCGCGTTTCGGCTCGCCGGTGCTCGAGGGGCGGAGCGTCGCGATCGTCGGACTCGGGCCACGTCGGCGAGCCGCTCGCGCGGAGCTTGGCCGCGCAGGGCGCGAGGCTCGTCCTCGCCGACCTCGACCCCGGAGAAGCGCGCGCTGGCTGAGGAGCTCGGCGCCAGCGTGGCTCGATCCCGGGGAGGCGCTGCGAGCCGAGGTCGACGTGCTCGCCCCGTGCGCGCTGGGAGGCGCGATCGACGAGGCCGTCAGCGTCGAGATGCGGGCGGAGGTGGTCTGCGGCTCGGCGAACAACCAGCTCGCCGAAGAGCGCCTCGCCGACGTGCTGGCGGCCCGCGGCGTGCTCTACGCGCCGGACTTCATCGTCAACTCGGGCGGGCTGATCAACGTCTCGATGGAGCTTACGGGCTACGACCGCGAGGCGGCGAGCGCCCGCGTCGCGCACATCGAGGAGGTGCTCGCCGCGATCCTCGAGCATGCGCAGGCCGCGGAGATCACGCCGCTGGACGCGGCGCTTGAGCTGGCGAAGGCGCGCATCGAGGCGGCGCGTTCGGAGGCGTGAGCGGCTCGATCGGAGCCGCAGGCGCCGACGCGAACGGCTGCTGCCCGCGCGCTCAGCCGTCGGCGTTGACCCGCGCGAGGAGCTCGCCGAGCACCTGCTCGGCTTCCTCGTGAGAGACCTGGCAGGTGCCGGCTGCGTCGTGCCCACCGCCGCCGTAGGCGAGCATCAGCTCACCGACGTCGGTGCGACTCGTGCGGTTGACGATCGACTTGCCCATCGCGAAGACCGTGTTCTGGCCCTTCAGACCCGAGAGAACGTGCACCGAGATGTTGCACTCGGGGTGCAGCGCGTAGACCATGAAGCGGTTCGTGGGATGGATGACCTCCTCACCGCGCAGGTCGAGCACGACGACGTTCCCGTGGACGGCGGCGCACGAGAGCAGCTGCTCGCGTGCAGCGGGCGCGTGCCGCTCATAGAGCGCGACGCGTTCGGCCACGTCGGGCATCGCCAGGACCTCCTCGGCGCTCTTCTCGGTGCAGGCGTCGATCAGCTCCATCATCAGTTCGTAGTTGGAGATTCGGAAGTCGCGGAAGCGGCCGAGCCCGGTACGGGGGTCCATCAGGAAGCTCAGCAGGATCCAGCCCTTCGGCGCGAGGATCTCCTCCAGCAAGAACAGCGCGCTGTCGGCCTTGTCAACGGCCTCCATCAGCTCCTCCGAGACGCTCGCGAAGCGCTCGGCGCCGCCGAAGTAGTCGTAGACGACGCGCGCGGCGGACAGGGCGCCCGGGTCGATCACGTGGTTCTCCGCGGGCTCGCCGAGGCGCAGAACCTCGCTCTCGTGGTGGTCGAAGGCGAGGCGCGCAGAGGGAACGTAGGGGAGGTTGGTCGTGATATCCCGGTCGGTGATCTCGACGAGCCCGTCCTGCATGTCCTTCGGGTGGACGAACTTGATCTCGTCGAGGATCCCGAGCTCCTTCAGAAGCGCGGCACAGACCAGCCCGTCGAAATCGCTGCGGGTGACGAGACGGCACTTGTCGATCGTGGGTGTGGCCATGGACTGAGTGCTCCTCCGAGATCGGGTTCCCCGTTCTTCTCGGCACGCGGCCGGAGATCCTGAAGGTCCGCACCGCGAGGTATAGGCGGGGCGTATCGGTTCTGACCAAGATGCTTGCGCCATCCTCAGCCTGCGGGCCTCCGGAGCGGGCCCTCGGAGCGGACCGCCGGCGGGACCGGCGAGGGACCCGCGCTCGCTAGCATCCGTCGAGCGCCGACGTAGCTCAGCTGGTAGAGCACTTCACTCGTAATGAAGGGGTCCGGGGTTCGAGTCCCCGCGTCGGCTCTGAACAATCCGCCCGCCCGGCACGACGGGGTCAACGCGGGGGTCAACATCACGGGAACGCAGCACCAGAGGCTGGTGGCTCGGGCTGATCCCACGCCCCCCTTTCGACGGGGATCGCCCGCTCCAGAGCACATCCTCATCTGACACGCGGCTACGGTTACTCCCGCCCCGGCGTTATGGCGTGACTCAAGTTGTTTTGTCCCGCACCTCGGGCTCTCGCCCTAGGGTCGCCCCTCGGTCCTCTAACACCAGGCTCCCAACGGTACGGCGCCCGACTCTCCGCCGGGTCTCGCTTCGCCTAACATCGCGGCCTGTGCCAGAGCTTCGGGGCAATAGGGCCACAGAGGATGCCGCCATCGCGTGGGTCATCCAGCTTGAGCGCGCGGTGGGCCGTCAGCCTCGCGACACCCGTTATGGGGGCGCGCCCGCTGACATCGAGAGCCCGCCGAGGCTGATCGAGATCAAGGCGGTCGGTAAGGATTCGTGTCGCGGAGAAGACCTGTGGCTTGAGACTCGGCAGGTGGATGAGGCCCGTCGCAACACGAACTTCTACGTCTACGTCGTCGAGAACGTCCGCCAGGGAGACTCGGGACAGTTTCGACTCAAGGTGTATGGAGGGGAGCAGCTTCGGCGGCTGCTAGTCAATGCGAAGGAGCGCCGCCATTACGAGGTGCCGGTGCCGGTCCGCGAGTACGAGGCCGCCCGCATCTCGGTAGTAGACGACGAGGCTATCGCCCGTGAGGGCGCCTGAGATGGCCTCGTCTTCATGGGATGAGGTCGAGGCGCCAGTACTGCGTTGGGTGGCGGAGGAGGTGCCGTATGAGATGCAGGTCAAATTCGAACGAGGTGTCGTCGCGGGCGAGAATCCTCTCCCCGATCGGAGCGACGACGACATCGTCGAAGCCGTACTGCGGCTGATCGAGCACGGCCTCCTTTCGAGGGCCCACGTGCAGGAGACCATCGGCGGCTGGTACTTCACACGGCTCCGCGTAACAGCCGACGGCTACCGCGTTCTCGGTGAGTGGCCGCCGGTCCCAGAGGTTCAGATCAATCACGCGCTCGCGGATGTGCTTCGGCGCCTCGCAGGCGTTGAGGGTTCATCTGATGAGGGGGAGCAGGGAACCCTGCGTCGGGCGGCGGGTACTCTGGCGCGATTCACGGCGGGTACCGTCGTAGATGCTGCCGCCGACGAGTTGGCGGAAGCCGGGGAGGACTTTGCTAGATGACCGTCTGGACCGACATCGACGGGCCTGTACTCGCTGCGCTCGACGCCTCACCGCCCGAGCACGGGATGCTCCAGACCAACTGGCTGGTCGACACCGAGCGCCACGGCATCGGTGTCTCGGAGCAAGACTTTCATCTGGCAGTCGAGCGCCTGCACGACGCGGGGTACGTCAGCTACGAGCGGTGGGAGTGGGAGGGCTCCGGCGGCGTCTATTGGATGGGATTCTTTGTGACCGGTCGCGGTAAGCAAGCCCTCGGCGAATGGCCGCTCTTCGACGCGCTTGGGGATCCGACAGAACTCGCTGCTCTCCTCGAACGACTCGCCGCCGACGCACCTACTGAGGAGGAGGCGTCGAACCTCCGAGGTGCGGCATCGATTGTAAGGCGCTTCGGGCCGGGCCTGTTGAAGGGCGCGCTTAAGGGCGTTGTCATCGGGTACGCCAAGGCGCACGGCTTGTGACGTGCGCAGAAATCGATTCGAGCGCGAGCAGCCGCGGCGCTGGTAGTCTGGCCGACCGTGGCGTCCTCTAATTCGGCATCGACTCGGGTTTGGCGAAGCGGCGTTCGGTTTGACTGCCCCGACTGTGGAAAGCTCCTCAAGGACGACACCGTTCATGCGCTCGAACGTGAGGGGGGGTGCCCCAATTGCGGAGGCGACCTCCGCCTCGTGGGCCAGGGGGAGCGGATGGTCGAATTTGCGAAGTGGTTTCGGTGCCTCGGCTGCAAGAGCCTCTTCATGGACCGTCGCGGAGAGATTGTGCCGACGAAGCCTCGTTCGGGCTTCGATGAATTCACGCTGTTTTAGTCGAGGGACTCGGCAACGCAGAGGACCTGCCGACTCGAAGTAGAAAGCATCATGCGTGGCGAGCCAAAAGACCGCGGTGATCGAAGGAATCTTCTTCGAACGTTACGACGCCACTACGTCGCTGGTCGCGAACCCGGTCGTAACGCTCCAACAGGTTTCTGAAGCAATCGCAAAGTGGGGCAACGGCCTTTCTACTCGCAACGCCGCGAACTTCCTCAAGGACATCGTCCGGGGGCCGACGAGAAACGCGGTGTTCCCGAATTCTGTTGTCGCGGCGGGATGGACGGTGCGGCAGGACACCGGACAGGGCAGGTGTTTCCGATTCCTCCCCCTCCCGCCAGGACAGACAACAGCGTTCCTTACGAGCGAGCCCAACGCGGCACTCCTTCAGGCCCCGCATCCCGTCCAGAGCATCAGCTTGCCAGCAGCTTCCAGGTTGTTCGGAAAACGACACGAGACGTGGCTCACGCATGTCGCGACCCAGCTAGGGCTCATCCACACGCACCTCGCGTTGCATTCGCGGATTCCATTTCTCTCGCTGGAACTCCTTCAGACCAACGTGGGTCTCGGAGAGGCCGAGGTCGACGCGCTGTATCTCGGCGCACTTGACGACGGATCGAAAGCATTGGTCTGTTGCGAGATGAAGGGCACGGCAGAGGTGCTGGACGAACACCAGATCGAGCGGGGGGCCGAACGGGTTCTCGCAACGGCGCCAGGCCCTATTTCCGTCGTGCCGATGGGTGTCAAGATCCTGCGCGGAGGACTCGTATGGATCGTGGAGTTTGACGGCAGCTTCCCGCCGGTGAAGAAGGTGACCGAGGGGGTCTACGAACTCGTCCCCCCTGTCCCCGGGATCGGCTGAGCCTCCGCCTGGAGCCGCGTCGGTACCGAACTCTTTGCCTAGCGAGCAAACGAATTCGCGTTAATCGAGCGGTCGCGAACGATAAGCAGCTAACTCCTCGTCCGAGATCTCGTAGGCAAGCTGGTAATGCTTCTCGGACGTGATCGCCGGGTGCCCGCCTTGTAGCTCGAAAGCGAACAACGCGATTAGATCGTCCCCCATAAACTGAGCAGCAACAGGAAGAGGGATCAGGTCAGGAAATATGTGCTCGCACAGCGCAAAGTCCTGCGCGATTTGCACCGTGCTCAACTTGTCCGTGCCCCCCTTAGCTTGTACCGGAATCACGTACTGGGCGCCGCGCTTATCGATCCCAATATAGACCTCGTCCGTCTCAACCTGCCCGAGGTCCGGCACAGAGGTCCGAAGATGATTCTGGAGGGAATAGCACGTGACCGCTAGGAATACGTCGACCAGTCGGTTGTACCGAACCTTCGCTAGAAGCGACTGCTCGTCGGTAAGCGCATACATGTCGATAATCCCTGGCGTTGCATCGGGGACCTTTGTCTCTGCAAGGTTGCTCGTGGGCTCGATGGTCGCTAGGGCCACACATACAAATCGGTACGCCGCTCGTCCCGCTCCCTGGATAACCCACTCCTTCCCGGTCGTGGCGGTGTCGCGCACCGACTCAGGAAGTTCGCGACGGTAACGAAACGAGTACACCACGTCCCCGAGGTTCTTGGGAAGCTCTATCCGCAGGTGCGTCGCAACCGTCGCGAATTCGCTCCTGGTGAAGCGAACTTCGGAATCCCCCGGCGAGTAGTTGTCAAAAAAGACCCGCTCGATTATTTGCTCGTAGCGATTCGCTGCGCGCTTTGGGGCGCTCATGCTGCAACTGCGTCAACGGCCGCCATCGGCGTAGCGCCACGGGTACGCTTTGCCGGGATCGCGGACGCCTCGACCCCGTAGTACGCGGCCGCCTGCATCATCGTGAGCCTGAGGAGTGACTCGTCGCCCTGCGACAAAGCGCGGTCCGGCGCCGAGGGTTCGGCGTCTAGGGCGGACATCACGCTCGTTCCAACCGCCCGTCCCACCAGGGGAGCGACGGCGTTGCCAATCTGGCGAAAGCCGTGCCACTTTGTTGAGTGGACGCGAAACCAATCGGGGAAAGAGTGAAGGCGTGCCGCCTCGCGATTCGAGAGGACCCGCGGGAGGAACGGGTGGATCGGGCGCGGAGACGTGAATGCGCCCCGCTCGCTCCCGCTCCCCGCTCTCAGGGTGTTGCAGAGACCGTCCGGATCTAGCTTGTAGAACCGGCTCACCGCCTCGGTGGCGCCATGGGGGGTCGCGCGAAACCGGCGTATGGACTTATCCGTGTGCTCGGTCCTCATCGATCCCGTTAGAACTGCGGGATCCCATTGGCGCCGATAAGAGTAGTTGCCCTCGCCTCGGTCAACGTCCCGCAAATGGCGAACGTAGGGGCTCGCGGTTTGTTCCATCTCAGCCACCGCAGACGGCGCAAGCCGAACCGCGTCCGAGTCGCGAAGACGACCGTAGCGATTCAAGTTCGGGAGGTCCCGCAGCGCTTCGCCCACGGTCGGCCCAAGCGGAAGGTCGTTGTTTCGGGCAGCGGTACCAGCCGATGCGCGCTTTGCGACAGGAGCCACGGTCGGAGACGGGGGAGCGGCCGTTGCGGGCTGATCGTCACGAGATCCGAGTAGGAAGAGGCGGTAGCGCTCCTGAGGAACGCCAAAGTCAGCCGCGTTGAGGATCCCGAACTTCTGCCGCTCCGGGAACCGGTAGCCGCGCTCCTCGAACTCCCGGATCAACTCATCCAAGATGCTTCGATGTCCACCCCTCGCCATCCCCGGTACGTTCTCCATGATGAAGTATCGAGGGCGCAGTTCAGAGACGAGCCGCAAGAAGTGAAAGACAAGTTGGTTGCGGCTATCGTCGACCAGTCGCTTCCCAATGAATGAAAACCCTTGACAGGGAGGGCCCCCGGCGATCAGGTCAAGCGTGCCGTCCCAGGCTGCTCCCCTCCCGTGTAGCGCAAGTCCTTCGCGAACGGCGGTACTGAGCGCCTCGGCCTCTAGCGGCGCGGAGACGTCTGCGCACAGCACCTTCGTCGCGGGGAAGTTGAACTCGTGGGTTGCTGCATGGACGGGGTCGTACTCCACGGCGGCGGCGACATCGAAGCCTGCCTGCTCTAGTCCGAGGGACAAACCCCCGGCGCCCGCGAACAGGTCCACGGCGACCGGTCGCCGAGCGCCGTTAGGGGCGTGCGCGGTTTCTGTCGGCACGTAGCTGCTCATCGAATGGCGAGTGTATGGCGCGCGTCGGATAGGCGGCCTGGAGCCTACGATCTGCCTGCATGGACACAAGAACGGCCGAGCAGCGAAGCCGGATCATGGCCGCCGTCAAGGCCAGAAACACGAGTCCTGAGCTCGCGCTGCGACGAGCTTTGTTCGATGCTGGCGTCCGCGGCTGGCGGTGCCATTACCGCAAGGCGGCAGGCACGCCCGATCTCGCGTGGCCCGCGCTGCAATTGGCCGTGTTCGTCGACGGGGCCTTCTGGCACGGGCATCCGTCGCGACACCAGCCGGGCCGGTCGGGGAAGTACTGGGACGACAAGATCGCCAACAACGTCTCTCGGGATCGGCGGGTTGACGAGGCTCTGATGGCTCACGGCTGGCGCGTCGTCCGCGTGTGGGACTTTGAGGTGGGCAAAGCGCGCGACGAGTGCGTGACGCGCGTCGTCGAGGCGCTAGGACAATGCGTTGCATCGCGCACCGAGGCGCCCCGATGGTGGAGGCGGGTAGCTGCGGCCCGTCTGCACGACTAGGGGACGACGATCAAATTCGCAGCCCGCGGATGCTTCGAATGCCAGTACGAGCGCGTTACCGCGTATATGGTCCCAAGGTATGGCCACGCAGTCCAAGAACGCGTCGTCCGCGCGTAAGGGCAAGGCGGTGGAGCATCTTGTCGCGGCCGTGTGTGTCCTCGCGAGCCGAGGGGAGCTAAACGCCCTAACTGCTTTGGTAGATGACGAGGGCGTGGACCTCAGCTTCAAGCGTCGAAACGGCACGCGCACACTCGATATGCAGGTTAAGGCGCGCTTCACAGACGAGCACGGTTCACGCGCCCTCCGCGAGGAAGGTCGTTTCACCGCTGATGTACGCGAGGAGACGTTTCGGCCGCGACCGGATCTCTTCATGCTGTACCTCGCTGTAGACGCAGATCGGGCGGAGATCGAGACGGCTTGGCTCGTTCCTAGCGAGCATCTCTCGGAGCAAGGGATCGTGGTCCGACCGAACGGAAAACCTCAAGTCCGGATCGTGGCGTCAATCAAGCCGGATTCCGAGGACAAGTGGCGCCCATTCAGGCTGACACGGGAGGAACTGCCCGCAGCCGTGCTTAGAACTGTCGCAGACCTTGAGCCTGAGATCACGGACGCGGACGTGGAGGTCGAGGAAGATGACGAGACGAACTGATTGCCGCCTGCCCGCTGAAGGCGACGCGCGCTCGCTCGCCCAAAAGGAGAAACCGTGCCTGCTTTGACTCTTCATGGACGGACTGTCGCGACTGTCTATGACCTCTTAGGTCAAAAGGAGAATGATCTCACCTACGCGCTGGGGTGGGGACTTGCGAACTCCACGCGTCTCACGCGCGCCTTGCTGGATGACGTCGCGTACGAGCTCGGCAGCGTGCCGGTGGGCGACGATCCCGAGGTCCGCTTGCAGGAGTACGTCAAGGGCAGCGGCTACACGGACGTGGAGGTGCGAACGAGCGCGCTGCACGTCATTGTCGAGGCAAAGCGCGGCTGGATTCTGCCCTCGGAAGAGCAGCTATCGAAGTACGCGCCGTCGCTCACGCCCGGCCTAGTCGGTGCGCTCCTGGTGCTCGCAGAGGGCTCGCCGGGCTTTGCGAAGGGAAGGTACCCTGAGACCGTTACGGGCGCAGAGGGCCTGGCCGTCCCGGTGGTGTATCGGTCTTGGGAGCAGATGACAAAACTGGCCCGCGCTGTTGCGAGTGGCGGTGGCGCCGAGAGCCGACTGGTCGCGGAGGTTGGGCGATATCTACAAGGACTGGTGAACATGCAAAATCTGCGCGACAACATGGTCTACGTCGTCTCGCTGGCTCGGGAGCCAACGGGCTGGTCGCCGATATCCCCGCGAGACATTGTTCTTGTCCACGGTCGCTATTTTCATCCGATAGGGGGACCCGGCCGTTGGCCGAAGGAGCCGCCAAACTACTTCGGGTTTAGGTTTGACGGGGAGCTTCAGCAAGTCCGGCACGTGGAGAGCGTCGACATCACGCAAACGCCTAGGGACGTCCTTCCAGGCTTCACCGACAAGTACGACTTCGATGTGCCCCACTACCTTTACACCCTGGGACCTCCTATTCGGCCAATGAGTCCCGTAAGGAACGGGAACGTAAGGAGAGCTTTGAGAGTGTGGGCGGCACTCGATCTGCTGTTGACCTCCGACACCATCAGCGATGCTCGTGATCGCACAGACGAGCGCCTAGCCGCATGACTAGTTGTTTCACGTGGCCTGAGAACTAGAGTCGAGCGTGTCCTTCCCCATTCCAGAGTCCTACAAGTCTGAGGCCGCTGACATTGCTCGGGATGAGGAAAAGCGTCAGGCGAGTCCGCCCTCGTTCTTCTTCAGTCAAAGTTGGGGTTTGGTGCTCGCAGCCAATTACTTCACGGATGAACGGCTAGCCGGTGGGTATAGCGCGGTAGCAGCCAAGCACAGACATCGGATAAGGCGGGCGACGTTCGGGCAGATAATGGCGGCCTTCGAGTGGTGTCTCAAGGACTACTTTGCACAGGTCGTGGACGCAACGGACCTGTTTGACGGTGCCCTCGAATCAGCCAAGTGGATCGAGGTTGAGAAGTCCCGCGTGCTCGCCCAGCGTGCGGCGAGCGCGAGCGTAGGAGCAATCTTGATCCACCCGACGCAGGGCTGGCACGACACCGAAACCGTTAGGCAGCGATACGGCACGTTTTTCGAAATGGCACCTGTCTCCAACGAGGATGTGGAAACGCTCGATAGGCTGTGGTTGCTGCGCCACTCGGTTGTTCATAACGCTGGCTTCGTGACCAACCACGACTCGTACAGGATGCGTGCGCATGCGCTGAGCGAGAAGGTCGTCAGAATCGACGAGGAGTTTCTCGCGCAGACCTGGACCTTCCTGACAACAATCGTCCGGAAGCTCGGGGATCCAGTCGGAACTAAGGTGATGCAGCGCTGGATCGCGTCACGGTGTACGGGGATCTACGCGGAGGACGCAATCGAGTACAAGAGGCTGAAGCTCGCGATGTCGGTTGTTGAGAGTCGAAACCAGGGCCTGCCTACCGTCGACGAGGCTACCTACAACGCCGACCGAGGAGCCGTCGCGGAGATCGAGCCGACGCAAGCAGAATCCACGGCTCAACTCGAATTGGAGGAGTCACCGTAAGCGTCTCCTAGGGCCGGGGGCCTGCTTGGGTAGCGACAAGGCGACCGCTTGCTGGGAGCGGGGCTATGCATCACGCGCAAGGACGAGGACAAGGATTCGGCATCGAGCGCCAACGCGCAAGGAACGGGTCGCTCAGCGATCCGCACCTTGGTTCGGGGTTCTGCGTTGTCACGGCTGTACGGGGCTCGGCGCGTCAGAAACCGCTGCTAAAGCGGTGCTTGCGGTCGGCACATGGATGCACCCAGGCTCGGCCCGACCCACGGGCATCTTGGCCGCAACGTAGCGTTCGGGGTGGGGTGCCAGAGGCACCCCCGTGCGCGGACTTCGCCTGCGTGGCGGTTGCCGGGGTCCCGGGGCGGATTCAGCGCGGGGTCTTTGACGCATCGGCCCAGCAATCACAGCTTCCTGAGAAGTCGGGGCGTGACCAAAACGTTTCGGCGCAGGCCGTAACTGTCATGTCCCGCATGCGGTCCCTCGCCCGTCGGTTCACTATGGCTTCATGATCGGCGGTGCAGGTTTCTTACGGCGGCGGGGGTGGGCGCTGAACATCCGGCTTCGATGCGAGTATTCGCCGGGAAGCTTCCACTAGGGCTTCACGGTCAGGCAGCGGCGCGAGCACTCGCTTGCGCCGTTGCCGTTTTCTCTACGTCCGGTCGGCAAGCGACAATCGCAGCGACCGTGATTGTTCTTCTTCCTAGTGGAGGCAGAAGTGTTCCTATGCGAGCATGAAGCTCCCGCGTTTGGCGCCGAGTCGGGATCTGCCGAGTTCAGCGACGCCCTAGAGGACTGGCAGAGGGAAGCGCTCGACGAGTACGACAGCGCGGTTCATCGCCGAGCCGTGCGCGAATCGACCAAGGTGAACCGGTGCGCCCTGCTGCGGCCCACGCGGTTTCGACTCCCCCGCGCTCGCTCCACGCTCGCCGGTCGTCGCCGTCCTGGCGGACGGCGCTCGACCCGCTCGCCCTCAAGGTCTGCAGGAGGCGGCGACCCTGATTTAGTCGACCCCGGAGAACGGGGCACGGATCACATCCGGGAGCAGGCGCTCGACTGCGGGAGGTCGCGGCGATGAGGGCGAGCGGCAAGACGGGCCATCCTTCCGGTCTGCGTGTTCAGACAGCCGATCTGAGCATGTCTCGCCCGCCGAGGTGGGCGTGGCAGGATCGGTTGCCACTCGGGTGCCTGAGTCTGCTCATTGGAAACGAGGGCGTCGGCAAGGGAACCCTCGCCGCATGGGTGATCGCGCGGCTGACGCGCGGTGAGTTGGTCGGCGATTTGCACGGCAAGCCCGTCGTCGTGGGTGTGGTCGGCGACGAGGACAGCTTCTCGGACGTGTGGACACCGCGACTGCACGCCGCCGGTGCCGACCTCGCGCGGGTAATGGTGCTAGACAAGCCGGACGGTGGCGTCATCGCAATCCGTGACGACCGCGACCAGTTGGCGCGTGCGGTCGAGATAGAGCAAATCCGATTCCTGTTCTTCGACCAGCTTCTTGACAACCTCGGACGCGGTGTCGATGACTGGCGCGGCAAGGCGGTCAGGGAGGCGCTGGTTCCACTTCGTTTGCTCGCGCGAGAACTCGACGTTGCCGTCACAGGAGCGCTTCATCCCAACAAGCGCGGCGATTCGTTCAGGGAGATCGTCTCGGGCTCCACCGCATTCAATGCTCTCAGCAGGTCAAGCCTCTTGTTGGCGGAGCACCCGGCGGGCGGTGGCCGTCGGGCGGTGGTGCGCGGAAAGGGAAATATGTCCGACACCCCACCGGCGGTGGAGTTCGAGATCGCCACGAGCCGCTTTGAGGCGAACGGCTACCCGTTCGACGTGCCGCAAGCGGTGGAATTCGCCACGAGCGATCTCACCGTCGGCGATCTCATGGGATCGTCTGCGGCCCCGCGAGCCGGGGCGGCGCGTAGCGCGGCTCGGGAGGTAATTGCGGCTCTGCTCGCTGATCGCGAGTGGCATGACGCAACAGCCGTGTTCGAGGCGTGCGCTGCGCGCGGGATCTACGAGCGAGCGACGCGACGTGCAGCGGACGATCTCGGTGCAGAGCGCGAGCCCTTGCCGGGCGCTTACCCCGCCACCTGGCGATGGCGCCTCGCTCCTCGCGCCGACCCTGCTGAGAGCGCAGACCGCTCTGTCCGCCCTGTCCGAACTGGGACCGTGACGGACTCAGACAGCAGGTCGGACTGTCCGGACAGCACGCCGAATCTGGACAGTTCGGACACGCGCGCCGTCGCTGTTCCCGAGTCCTGGGAAGGCTCGGCGGATCTCGATGCGGAACTTGCGCGTCTGGGCGCAAAGGGTCTCGCGTGATGGCGGATCTACGTGAGCCCCTCCGCCTACATCCCTCCGACCTGGCGGTCGTTGCTAAGCAGATGGCCGAGTTCCTGGCACGTCAGAACTCATCGCCCTGGATGACGGCCGAGGAGGCCGCGGCGTACCTGCGCTGCCCGCTGTCTCGCGTCCGCAAGTTGACGATGACGGGCGAACTTCCTCACGAGCACGACGGTCGGCGCGTTCTCTATCACCGAGAACGGCTAGATGAGTTCATTCGAGCGGGCGGAGCGACTACGCCTTGATTCGACTGTGCGCCAAGAAGTACGATCCAGGCAGCACAATCAAGTGCGCCCCGCGTAGAGGCAATCTACCGGGGCGCTGGCACCACGACCCAAGGAGTCGAGATGCAGCAGGAGCCTAAGGCACCGGCCACCCCGGAGCACCGTCGACCCATCCCGGTACCCGGACATCCGGGCGTCTACAAGAAGGGGAGCCGCTACCAAGTCCGTTACCGCCACAAGGGGCGGCAAAAGGCACGAAGTTTCCGCACGCTCTCCGAGGCGATCCGCTTTAAGGGCAAAGTGGCGGCTGGCGACACGCAGCCTACGTCTCGGGAGCCGTTCAAGCGATATGCGGAGCGCTGGATCGACTCGTACACCGGGCGCACGGCAGGTGGCGTGGGCAGCCGCACACGCGCGAGCTATGAGGATGCACTTACGCGGGTTGCCATGCCCTTCTTCGGGACGACCCGGATGGACGAGATCGACGCGCCCACGCTGCGCGAGTTCATCGCCTCGCTGGCTGCCAAGGGGCTCTCGGCATCTACCGTGCGGCGCTACTACGCGCCTGTGCGAGCGTTGCTCGCGACGGCCTATGAGGACGGGCTGATTCGGACCAACCCCGCTCAAGGTGTCCGTGTGATCGTGCAACAGACGAAGGAAGCAAGACCGAGGCTCACGGCCGTGCAGACTCGCGCGCTATTGGCGGAGATGCCGGCCGACCATGCGGACTTCGCCTATCTTCTCGCCGCAACGGGCCTCCGCATCGGCGAAGCGTTCTCAGCGACTTGGGGCGACCTAGGGCAGACCGACGAGGGACGGCCGATACTGGCGATCCCGAGGTCGAAGACCCCCGCCGGTGTCCGAGTGATCTCGTTGACGCCCGAAACGGCGCGTCGGCTGATGCGTCGGCGGGCAGCGACTGCTTTCCGCTCGGATGGCGACCCCATCTTCGCTAACCGCTTCGGAAAGCCGACGGACGCCCACAACTTCCGCCAACGCGTCTTCAATCCGACGACCGAGCGGGCCGGGCTCGCCTGGGCTACGCCACATGACCTGCGTCACGGCTTGGCCACGTTGATGGACAGTCAAGGCTTTACGCCCGCGCAGATCGCGGCGCACCTCGGTCACGCGGACGGCGGGGTCCTCGCGATGAAGTCCTACGTCCACCCCGAGACGATCACTGCCCCCGAGTTCATCGATGTTTCCTTGGCTCAAGGTTCGTGACGGGTCAACGCGGGGGTCAACACCGCACCCGAATCGGACCGAAGCGAACCGAACTTCGATCCAGCAGGAGAGCGGGTTTCCGAACGCCCCCGAAACTCGCTGAACGCTGCGACTAGAACTCGTAATGAAGGGGTCCGGGGTTCGAGTCCCCGCGTCGGCTCTGGGTCGCGCCCGTCCCGGGCTCCGTGCCGCAGAAAGCGCGGTCTGGTCGGTGACGCATTCCTGTCGCCCTGTTGTGCTAGCTTGCGCCCCAAGCCAGGGGGATTCGGACGGTCGGGATGGGGCCCGGTCGTGCCGCTCCGGAGGGGAGTCGCAATGCGACGGCATTGTCTTGGAACCACCGCATCACGGGCGGGTGCGCCTCGCGTACCCGGAGCATCGAGATCCCGGCGCGCTGTCGGCGTGACCCTCGCCACGGCCCTCCTGGTGCTCGCCTTGGGCGCCGACGCCCGGGCGGAAACGACCCGGACCTTCGCGCCTTCCGGCGGCACCCCGAACCCCGCGACCGGCATTGTCGAAGAGCAGTTCCAGGTTCCCAGCGGCGTCACCGAACTCCACGTCACGGCGATCGGCGGCGCGGGCCAGACGGTGAAAAACGTCTACACCGGTCAGGGGGGCTTGGGGGCCAAGGTCACCTCAACGTTGAAAGTCAACCCTGGCGGCAACCTGTACGTGCAGTTCGTGCCTGGCGGGGCCGGCGGCAAGTCCACCGCTGTCTTTGTCGGCGAGAACGAGTTTGAAGAAGAGCTCGAACTGTTCACCTCGATCAACTTCGAAGGACTCGTCCAAGAAACTCTCAAATCGAGCGGCTTCACCCAAGCGTGCAACGAACTCGGGCTGGAACAACTCGCTCCGGCTGGCGGGTTCTGCACCGGCACCGGAACGGGAC
This sequence comes from uncultured Solirubrobacteraceae bacterium, assembly GCA_963703205.1. GTDB lineage: Bacteria > Actinomycetota > Thermoleophilia > Solirubrobacterales > Solirubrobacteraceae > Palsa-744. Next base: position 2,470,099 of record OY969799.1, on the reverse strand, counting down.
ACGAGATAGCCTCCTTGGGGGAAGAGATCTTCACCAACCCCGAATTCCTCGTCAGATGCAAAGAACATCCGAGCCCAGCCGTCGAAGCGATCTGCAACCCGGTCAGCAACGCCTACAAGAAGAACCAGTTCACGCCCCTGGCACCTGCGGGGGGGCAAGGAGGCGGGGCCGTGATCCTGGGCGGGGTTTCGCACAGCAGCGTCGGCGCCTCATTGGTCGTGGCCGGCGGCGGCGGGGGCGGCGGCGGCTCTCTCGCCAAGGGTCCCTCCGCCAATGGCGGCGATGCGGGACAGCGGCCGCAGGAGGGCAACCCGACCTACGCGCTGCCTCCCGGCACCGACGTCGTTATCGACTTTGCCGGGCCCGGCGAGCCCGGAAGCCTCTCATCCGGAGGCGCGGGAGGCAACGTCGAATTCATCAACGAAGACAGCTTGCTGAAAAAAATTCAGGAAGAGGAAGAACACGGGGAACGCGCGAGGCTGGAACAGGAAGTCAGAGAATGGGAAGGGCTCAAGAGGCAGTACGAATCCCTGGGCGTGGCCCCTTTCGGCTGTGCGGGTGGGGCCGGCGCCGAAGCATCGGGGGGATCGGCCACGCAGCAGTGGTCCCAGAAGAACCCGCTCACCGGCATCTCGGAAATCTGCGGCTCGGGCGGCGGCGGCGGGGCCGGCTTCTTCGGCGGCGGCGCGGGCCAGGGCTCGGTCCTCGGGGGCGCCGGTGGTGGCGCCGGGTCGAGCTACCTCGCGCCGGGATTCCAGGGGACGATCGGGACGGCTGGGTCCGGCGAACCCGAGGAGCTCGTGATCTCCTATCAGGAACCGGCGCACCCGACTCGTACGACGCTCACGTGTCCGGCCGTCGTGGAAGACACGGGAGGTGCCATCAAATGCCAAGTCAACGTCGAAGACACGGTCACGCATGAACAGGTCAGCGGACCCGTCGAAGATGTCTGGGAAGTGAACACCGACTGCGCCGATCACCTCCCCACGGCCGTCCAGGGCTCGGCGCCCGGGAACTTCGAATGGAACCCGCACGAACCGGGGGTGCGCACGGCGTATGCCCACTTCAAGGGATCCGGTGAAGAGGAACCCTCGACCAGCTCCTGCACCAAGGTCTCCTACGCGGAACCACCGTCGATCACGATCAACTCCCCCGTGTCGGGCCACGTGTACACCGAAGGCGAAGAACCGGCTGCGAGCTTCGGATGCGGCGAAGGTTACGGCACCGAAGACTCGATCGCGAAATGCGAAGGCCCGGTCGGCAACGGCGCAAAACTGAACCTCGGCGCGGGCGGCACTCACACGTTCACAGTGCATGCGGTGGGCGGCGACGGATTGAAATCCGAAAAGACCGTCTCCTACGAAGTCACCTCGAAGGCGGCGACCGAAACCAAGGTGTCATGCCCGCCGGTGGTCGAATTCGGCTCAGGTCCGATCGTCTGCACGACGACCGTCGAAGACGCGTCGACGCACGCGCCGGTGACCGCGGGGGTGGTCGAAGGCCTGGGGTTGGTGAGCCTCGAATGCGCCGATGACCTGCCGATGGCGATGGACACGACCCCCGGTGGCCAGTTCAGCTTCCAGCCCGGCTCACCCGGCGTATACAGCGCCTTCGCGGGTTACCAGGGCTCGGCTCTGGACGCGCCGTCGAAGAGCCACTGTGTGAAGGTGTTCTACGCGGAACCGCCGTCGATCACGATCTCCGGTCCCGCGCAAGGCGCGGTGTACACCGAAGGCGAAGAGCCGACGGTGAGCTTCGAATGCAGCGAAGGCATCGGCAGCGAAGAAACGGTCGCGAGCTGCGAAGGGACGCAGCCGACCGGCTCGAAGCTCGCGTCGACGCCCGGCAAGCACACCTTCACCGTGGATGCGCTCGGCGGCGACGGGCTGAGATCCGAACGGAGCGTGTCTTACGAAGTGCAGGCGAAGATGGCCACCTCCTGCACGACCGCGGCCGGTCAGGGCACCTACGCAAAGCAGCACTCGGCAGAACGGCTGAGGGTCGTGGACCAGCTCAGCACCGATCTGTCAGCGCACCAGCAGCTCTGGGTCGCGTACGAAAGCGGCGCAATCCGGTTCCGTCTGAAGCGCCTCACGGCTGCCACGTGCACGATCACCAACGCGGGAGAACCCGACGAAGCCAGGGTGTTCGAAGGCGAAGGCATCACCCGCAAGAAGGCACAGCTGAATTTCAAGCTCAGCGAGCGGCAGGGTGGCTTCTACTTCGAAGCAAACGCCAACGGATCGGAAAAATTCGCCGAACGCGGGCCTCTGCGCGCGAAGCAACAGACGATTGAATAGCCGCCAGCCTTCGAAGCGGCGATCCGATGCGGCGGCGGAGGCACCGCAGGGATCGTTGGCTGCGGCGCAGGTGTCCGCTCGGTGTCGAGGCTGCGATGGCTCGTTCATCAAGTCGGGGGTGTGGCTTGGACCGCATAGATAGGTACGTCGCTAGCCTTTCCCTTCAAGCGGTGGCTCCCGCGTTCTGCGATTCCGTCCTGCGGGCCGGTGAGCAGTCGGCGTGTCGACTCAGTGATCAGCAATGGGTCGCCGATCTCCTTCGTTAGGGCCTCGACGCGTGCTGCGACGTTGACCGTGTCGCCTATGAGCGTGTAGTCGAGCTTGCCTCCGCCGCCGATTGTCCCGGCGACGACGTCACCACTATTCAGGCCCAGGCCGATGCGAAGCTCGCCCTCGTAGCGTCGCCGTACCGCGCGCAGGATCTCTCGTGCCGCGGAGAGGGCGTGGTCGGCATGATTGTCGAGTTGGGTCGGGGCGCCGAACACGGCGAGCAGCCCGTCCCCCAGGAGCTTGTTGGTGTGTCCGCGGTGCGTTCGTACAATTGGGATGACGAGCTCGAAGAATCGATTGAGATATGCGACGATTTCTGCCGGCGCGGAGCGGTCGGCGAGCCGCGTGAATTCCCGGATGTCGAGGAACAACACGGTGACCTCGACCTCGCGTCCGTGAAGGATGGCCCCCTCAGAGAGCACTCGAGTGGTGATGCCTGCGTCGACGTAGCTGCCCAGCGCACTGTGCAGCACCTCGCGCTCGGCTAAGCCGTTGACCATCGTGTTGAACTTGACGCCGACTTCGTCAAGCTCGTCACCGGCGAGGTATTGAACGCGCGCGCGATAGTCGCCCGTGTCGACACGAGCAATCGCATCCTGCAGCTCGGATAGTCGGCTCAGCAGTGACTGGCGAAATAGCAGCGTCAGCATGAGCGAGAGGGTCAGGCTCACCAGCAGAGTTGCGCCAATCGTAAGGGCCATGCGTCCTTCCACCCCGAGGGAGTTCGTTGAGACGATGGCGACGAGCATTCCGGTGAAGATGTTGATCGCGGGTAACAGCGCTAGGAGCTTGACCCCGAGTGATGGCGTCGTGCTCCGCGCCACGAAGGCCGGGGAAAGCAACGCAGCGATCTCCCTGACCACTGGACGTAATGCCTGCTCGAGGAGCAGGTAGGCCAATACTCCAATGCCCATGATCAGCAGTGCCAACGCCACCATGTAAAGGGCTATGCCGAGGGCAGCGAGGTCGACTTTGGAACCCGCGATGATCGCCGGCGGGACGCAGCAGAGGGCGTACCACGGAAGCACGATCAGCACCGTGCGAGGCAGGGCCGCGACTGCCGAGTCCCACGCCGCGGGCGCGGCCTCGGCCGTCTTTTCTCCACGGAGCCACAGAGTCATGGGTGCGTGGCGCAGCAGCACGATCACGAACATGCCCGCAGTGGCGAACAGCATCGCTATCTCAAAGATCCACAGGAATTCGAGATACTGGCTGCCGGTGGCACGAAAGTATGGAAGCGTGAGCGCCGTGTAGCCGGGCACGACCAGGAGCAGGATCACCGCGGCCAGCAACAGGAGCAGCGTCTCGAAATACCGTGGTCCGAGCCTTGCGTAAAGCCACACCAGGGCACTCTGCATGGAGGTCTCGCGGTGGGCCGACGACCACCGACCGGTCTGCTCGCCGGCTGATCGTGTTGATAGCCCCCGCAACTCCATCAAGCCTCCGCCCAAGAGGTCTCCGCCCTCCACGCCCCGAGCCCACCAAGCAGCCCAGCTGAAGGGTACCGTTGCCGGAAGCGAACCCGATACCTGTCACCGTGAGGCAGGTCGAGCCGGCGACGTCTCGGCGGCGCTCATGGCGCCCCGAGTGTGCGAAAGGATGCTGCCCCCGCCGGGGTGCCGCAAAGGCCTTCTCGTGGAGGAACCTGGCGGACACCCGCGCCGGTTGCATGCGGGTTTGCGCGCGGGCAGGCCGGACCTGGGGGGAATAGCTACGCGGCTCCTCGTTCAACGGCAAGAGGACCGGCCACATGGGCTCGTCGGCGGGGTTCTCGAGGGGTGCCGCCGGAGCAGCCGGCCGGCGCGAACGGATGCCGCGGCTAGATCGTGCGAGCCTAGCCTTGCGTCCCATCTCAGCTGGAGCTCGCGCAAGCCTGGTCCCGGAATTGGTCCCGAACGCGGCAGAAACGGGCCAGCCGGGGTCCATTTCGCTCGACTAGATTCCGCTGTAGCAAGGGAAAGCCACTCCGCGCGGAGCCTCTCGTAATGAAGGGGTCCGGGGGTTCGACTTCCCGCGTCGGCTTCCCGTGCGTTGCCGGTAGGGTGCGTCCCGACGCGAAAGCCATCACGATGCCTCCCAGCGACATCCCACCTCGCGGCCGCAGTCTGCGATCCACCATCTCCTCCGGTGGCGAGCTTCGCCTGCAGCTGGCTGAGGGCGGTTCTCCAGAGCTCGGGGGCAACGAGGTGCTGGTTGCCGTCGAAGCGTCCCCGATCAACCCATCGGATCTCGGCGTGCTGCTCGGTGCGGTTTCCCCTGATGCGCTCAGCCCGGACGGGCCGGATCTCGTCGGCGCTGTGCCGGAGGGGGCGCTGTCGCTGTATCGCGATCGTCTCGACAAGCCGTTGCCGGTCGGCAACGAGGGTGCGGGCACCGTCGTCGCCGCCGGACCGGAGGCGGCCGCGATGGTCGGCCGTCGCGTCGCCACGTTCGGCGGCTCGATGTGGGCCGACTACCGCGTCGCCGATGCCGCCGCGGTCGTGGAGCTGCCCGAGAACGTGAGCACCGTCGAGGGGGCCGCTCTGTTCGTCAACCCGCTGACCGCGCTGTCGATGGTCGAGACGATGCGCGCCGAGGGTCACAGCGCGCTCGTCCACACGGCCGCGGCGTCCAACCTCGGACACATGCTCGTGCGGATCTGTGCCGCGGACGGAATCGGCCTCGTGAACGTCGTGCGGCGCCCCGAGCAGGCCGAGGCTCTGCGCGAGCTCGGTGCGGTCCACGTCGTGGACTCATCGCAGCCGGACTTCGCAGCCCGGCTCACCGACGCTGTTCGTGAGACGGGTGCGACGCTGGCCTTCGATGCGGTCGGCGGAGGGTCGTTGGCGAGTGACATCCTGACGGCGATGGAGCGCGCGCAGCCGCCGCTCTCGTCCTATACGCCGTACGGAACGACGGTGCTCAAGCAGGTCTACATCTACGGTTCGCTCGATTTCTCCCCGACGGTCATCGAACGCCGTTTCGGCCTGACCTGGAGCATCAGCGGATATCTGCTTACAACGGCGCTGGGTCGTCTCGGCGTCGAGGCGCTCGGCCGGATGCGGGCTCGGGTTCTCGCCGAGGCCACGACGACGTTCGCCTCACGCTACGCGCGGACGATCGGGCTGAGCGAGGTCCTCGACCCGGAGAACCTCGCGGCCTTCGCACGTCGCAGCACGGGCTCGAAGTATCTCATCGACCCCTCCAGCGACCGGCCCGCCTGACGGTCGCGACCGGGGCCTGAGCGCAAGCCCTGGCTGTCACGATCCCGCCAGATTGACCACGGCCGCTGACCATGGCTCAGCGCTGCCGACCACGACGGAGGGTCCCGCTCGACGGTGAGCCCAGGTTGCTCAGTCCGTCTCGTCGTCGAGGCGCTTGGACATGTGGATCGAGGTGGGCTGGAAGCCGGCTCGCTCGTAGAGCCGCCGCGCGTAGTCGTTGCCGGCGGACACATTCAATCCGATCGACTCGTGGCCGTGTTCGCGAGCCACCTGTTCGAGACCGTTCAGCAGCGCACGCCCGTAGCCCTTGCCGCGATGCTCCTCGTCGATCGCGATGTCGTAGATCCATGCGGATGACGCGTTCGGTCCCTCGAGCGCGAGCCAGGCATAGCCGACCGGGCCGATCTCTTCGGCATCGGCGATACGATGAACATCCCAGCTGTGCCCTTGCCGTCGGGAAGCAGGGAGCGGGTCTGCTCCTCGGCGAGGGCGGCTGCGCGCTCCTGAGACCATTCGCCCGCGGCGACCTTTTCGATCGCGTAGTCGTGGACCGCTCGTGCCCGGAAGACCTCGAACTCCGTGTCCGTCATCGGGCGCAGGCGCAGCGTCGCCATCGCCGCAATCTAAGCACGACGCGCGTCCCGCCCGTGACTCGGCCGCTCACGAACGTGACGATCAACCGCGGTGGTGGGTGACGCGGCTACGCAGGCGGCACCTGAACGTTGACCTGCGTTCCGTGGTACAGGTGGTTCTGCCTCGTGCACGCCTTCGGGAACGAGAACTGCACGCTGTCGCTGCGCACGCCGTTATAGCTCCCGAAGACCGTCGCGAGGCCTACAGTGCCGATCTTGCACTGGGGGTCGCTGCTTGCGACGACGCGTACGTGGAACTTGATCTCGTTGCCGGGATAGCCCCACATCACAGCGACGTGCGAGTAGTAGTCGAGGTGATGCGCGACGGTCATCGTGATCGCGCGGGTCGGCCCGCCGAAGCGTCGTTCCTGGCAGATGATGCCCGAGAGGGTTTTGGCTCCGAGACTGATTTCGCCGTGGCCGCGGGCGAAGCTACCGGAGCTCCCGAAGTCGGGAGAGCCGGTGTGGAAGCCCCACGGCGGGATGCCGGGCACAATCGGGACTTCGCCGCATCCCGCGCTGTACGCATTCGCCGAACCGGCGAGGCAACCGCCGGATGCGAGTACGGCGAGCAGCGCCAACAGCAGCACACAGAGCGCTCGGCGCCCTCCGTCGATCCTCATGCGCCCCCTCCTCATGTGAAAGTTTCCAGTGATCGTATCCGCAAGATCTCGCCGGACCCATACTGCTACGGCATGCGTCCGAACGCGGACGGGCCGGTCGCGGGTGGACCAATGGTTGACACGCGGGACGGCCTCCTCTTAGTCTGGCGCCGCGTGTCCGGAATACGCGACGCGCGACCTTTCTTGCGAGCGATGGGGGAGACGTGGCGAAGAAGCGCAGGCGGCTGTTTGTGGGGACGCTCGTCGCGGTGTCGGCGTGCTGGTCGCTGTCGAGCGCAGCGTCAGGTCTGGCGAGTCACGAAGGCTGGCCGCCGGAAGAACACCACCAGGGACACCCCAACAACGAAAGCGGGGTGATGCACGGCGCCAAGCACGTGCACAACTACCTGCTCGGCGGGGGCGGCAACGACACGATCTGGGCCGGCGATGAGGGCGACGTGATCTGGGGCGACTCGCATCCGGGCAATCAGCCGGAATCACAGCGCGACTACCTGCACGGCGGCCCCGGCACAGACTGGATCTACGCCAGCCACGGCTTCAACGAAATCTGGACCGGCGCCGGCGACGACCACGTCGCGCTCGTCTACGGGCATGGCACCGTCCACTGCAACGGCCCAGGCCTGAAGACGCTCGTCATGCGCTATCTGCCGCAGAACCGGCCCTGGACCCTGGTCGGTTGCGCGCACGTCAAGATCGTGCCGTACAAAGCGTGATCTGAGGAGCGAGCGCCGGGGCGACACGCCCTCGCAAATCGATGTCCCGCGCGAGTCTTGCCTCGAGGAGCCGGTGCAGCGCGCACACCAACCAATACGCGCGCTCGCATCCACCGTCGGCTCGGGCGCCTGCAAGCTACGCTCGCTGGGTGTCAGAGCCCGGCGACGACGGGGCTCGCGCCTCGCGAGCGCGGCGGCGCCTCTCCGCAGGCCTGCGGAGCGCCCTGAAGCAGCTCCGCCAGACCGTCGACCAGCAGGGCTTACGGGACTCGCAGGAGCTGACGAACGCCGCCTTCGAGCTCGCGGCCTCGGACGCCGAGGACGACCCCGCCCGCCGCGAGCTCGAACGGGCGATCGAGGCCGCGTGCCCGACGGGGCCGCAGTACGCGTTGGAAGGACTCGCGAAAGGGAGCGAGAGCAGCGTCGCCGACCGCGCCCACCGGCTGATGGTCGCGGCGACGAGACGCGAACCTGTACTTCCAGCCGACCCGCGGCGCCTCGAGCTGTTCGAGCAGCTTCGCGACCTGCACTCCAAACCCGTGCGCGAGGCCTTCGATCATCTCGCGTCGTTCTCGCGGGTGCTCAGGCGGCTGGCCGAGACGGTCAGGCCATACCCGCCGGACGAGCTCGAGCAGGTGGATTGGTTCAAAGCGGAAACCGCCCGTGCGCGGCCGTACGTCGGCAGCCACGCCGCTGACGCTGCACCGCTGCTGCGCACGCGAGCGGCGCACCAGGTCGTGCTCGCCTACCTGCGGATCGCCGCGGGGAACACGGACCTCGGCGGGTTCGCAACGAGTACCCGCGAGATCCAGCAAGCGCGCCTGCGGGAGTACGAGCGCAGAGGTTGGACGGTCGAACGCCTGCCTGGCGGACGCACGCAGATGAGCGTGAGCCACACGTTCGGCGTCGGCCCGCGTCACTAGGCGATAGCCGTCGCTGGGCGAGAGGGGCCGCGTCGCTGCGCGAGAGCCGGCGTCGCAAGCATTGGCGCGCGATCGCGCGCGTTGAAGAAAGCCGGCAGCGGCACACGCCCTGGGCAAACAAGCCCGGCACCGTCCGTGGTGCCGGGCGAGCTCGCTCCGATCAACGAAGGTCAGACATCCTGCCCCCAGGAAGCGGCGTGCTGGAGCGCCGCGGGCTGTGGTTTACGCGTCAGGCCTCCGGGCTTTTCGTGCGGTAACGCTGAGCTTCGACCTCGGGATCGGAGTCGTCCCGCTCCTCGATTCCTTTCCGGTAGCGGTCCTGCTCCTCGCCGAGTTGCTCCACCCCCTTGCGGTAGCGCTGCGCCTCGACCTCCGGCCCCGGCCGAAAGCGCTCCTCGCCGGTGTCCTTCCGTGTGCCCTCATCGCCCATGTCTGTGCTCCCTTCGATGATCGTGTGTCTGACTACGGATACAGGACGGTCGACTGCGTCATTTTCTTCCAACGCTCGTCAAAACTACTCATTCGTCATGCGATCAGTCCAGGGCTGGCTCTCGTGAGCAGGACGCGAGAGATCGACTGGCCCGCTGCGTGGCTCTCCGCGTTCCCCGCAACTACCTCGAGGAAGGCCTCGCGGTCGAGTCGCTCGAACCGCGCTTGCTCGAGCGCGCGAACAGTCGCCGTCCGCGGCCGGTCCGCGAGGAGGGCGATCTCGCCGAAGCCGGTGCCCGGTCCGAGCCGGGAGACGGAGATGCCGTCGACGAGCACCTCGACCTGTCCCTCGGCGAGGACGTAGTAGGCGTCTCCCGGCTCCCCCTGCCTGACTATCTCCTCGCCGGGCTCGGCGCGGCCCTCGCGCGTGGCCGCGGCGAGTCGCTCGAGCACGGGCACCGGCAGCATCTCGAACATCGGCACCGCCCCCAGCAGCGCGACGCGTTCGGCGGCGCCCGGTGCGGACGCGTCGATGCGCCTCAACGCGGGGTAGGCGAGAGCGATCGACCCGAGCGCGCCGGCCGCCGTCACGCCCAGCGCCGCGCGCAGCCCGAGAGCCGAGATCAGCGCCGGTGCGAGCACGCCGCCGCACAGCAGCGCAGCGAAGACGACCGTGCCGATCACGCTGAACGCGCGGGCGAGCAGGTCCTCATCGACTGCCCGCTGCAGCAGCGTGAAGGTCGCGACATCGACGTAGCAGGCGCCGAGGTTCATGACGAGCAGGCCCGCGATCGCCGCCGCCAGGTTCGCGATCGCGGCGAGCGTCGCGTAGCCGAGCGCGATCAGCGCCATTCCGGCGAGCAGCGGCGGTGCCAGGCGCCCGCCCTTCAAGGTCATCGTCAGCACGCCGCCGCCGATCGCGCCGATGCCCGCGGCGGCGTTGAGCCAGCCCAGGCCGCGCGCGCCGGCGTGCAGCTCCTGCAGGGGGACCGCGACGATGAAGACGAGCAGCAGCCCGAAGGCGAGCATCTGCGCCGCGAACAGGCCGACCACGACGCGCAGCGTGCGGTCGCCCAGGATCGCCCCGAAGCCGGCGAGCGATTCGCGAACGATCCCGTGCGGCTCGAGCTTCTGCCGCGGCCTGCTCGGCTCGGCGATCGTGAGCGCCAGCATCGCGGCTAGCGCCGCGGCCGTGCCGTCCAGCGCGAGCACCAGCTGGATGCTGAAGGCAGCCAGCAGGACTCCGCCGAGCGCCGGGCCCAGCATCAGCGCCCCGCCGTCGACGGTCGCGTCGAGCGCGTTGGCGGCCGTCAGCTGCTCGGGCGTTCGCGCCAGCGCGGGCAGCAGCGCGGCGCGCGCCGGATCGAGCGCGGTCTCGGCGACCGCGGCGAGCGCGACTACCGCGAACACCGCGCCGGCGGCACCGTGCTCTAGCACCAGCAGCGCCGCCGCGAGCTGGGTGCAGGTGCGGATCGCCGCCACGCCTGCGATCACGAGCTTGCGCCGCAGGCGGTCGGCAAGTAGGCCGGCGAACGGCGAGGCGATGACCGTGGGCGCCAGCCGCACCGCTGTCATCACCCCGACCTCACGCGCGCCGCCTTGGCGGAACGCGAACAGGCTGACCGCGACGAAGCCCGCCCACGAGCCGAGCTGCACGACCGCGTAGGAGACCGTCAGGCGCCGCAGGTCCCGCTGCCCGAGCACAGTGCGAGCCGCCGCCACGCGATCCCTCACCATCCGCCCGACCTGCGCCCCCATGTGCGCCAGCTTCCCACAGCAGCAAGCTGTGCGGCTCGGCGCAATGCGCCGAGCCGGCGGACCGTGCATGCACGGTCCGCTGACCCCGCCGCATGTGGGGGGTCGGGAGGGCCGCATGCGGCCCTCCCAGGGAGCCCACATCCCCCTACGGTCGTTCGGCGTTCAGCGTGCGGGCGCCTGCTGCCGCCGGTGCGCCTTGTGCGGCTCCCCCGTCCGGTGCATGCACCGGACGCATCCGCCGGCTGGCCCCGGTATATCGTGGCGCCAGGATGGCGATCGACCTCCCCGCCTGGAGCATGAGATCCGGCGACGTCATGGTCGCCGGCGCCCCGTGGGACGGTCCGATCACGCGCGAGTGGGCGTGGGGCGGCTCGACGGGGAAGGGCGTGAAGGTGGGCGTCGTCGACTCGGGGATCGACCGTGACCACCCGGACGTGGGCGGCGGCGTCATCGACGCCGTGGTGATCAAAGCGGGCGAGGACGGCGAGCCCGTTGTCGAGACCGACGAGGAGCCCGATGTCAGCGGGCACGGCACAGGCTGCGCCGGGGTGATCCGCTCGCTCGCTCCCGAGTGCGAGCTGACCAGCGTGCGTGTGCTCGGCGCCGACTTCACCGGCACCGGCCGGGACCTGGTCGCGGGCCTGCGCTGGGCGCTGGAACGAGGCTGCGACGTCGTGAACCTCAGCCTCGCGACGACCCGCCGGGAGTTCGCCGACGCGATGCGCGACCTCGCCGACGAGGCGTACTTCAACAGCTCGCTGATCGTCGCCTCCGCGCACAACATGCCCGTCGCGAGCTGGCCGTGGCGGTTCTCGTCGGTGATCTCCGTCGCCTGCCACGATCGCTCCGACCCCTTCGAGTTTCACTACAACCCCGAGCCGCCCGTCGAGTTCTTCGCGCGCGGCGCCGACATCGACGTGGCGTGGCCCGGCGGCGGGCACATCCGCGTCACGGGGAACTCGTTCGCCACGCCCCACGTCAGCGCCCTGTGCGCGCTCGTGCTCGGCAAGCATCCGGGCCTGACGCCCTTTCAGGTGAAGTCGATCCTGCACGCGACCGCGACCAACGTGCAACCACTTCTCGCCGGCGCGGAAGCGGCCCGAGGAGCGCGATGAGCGATCCTCGGGACCTGCGTGCCGTCGTCGCCGCCGGAGCGCTGGCGGGAGAGCAGGCGCGCGGCGCGCTGCTGCAGTCGATCGTCGATGTCGCGCGCGCGATCTTCCGGGCGCGCGCCTCCTCGATCGTCACCCACGTCAGCGAGACGAGGGAGCTCGAGTTCGCAGCCGTCTCCGGAGAGGGCTCCGAGGGTCTGGTCGGCCGGCGCTTCCCCGACACGAGCGGCATCGCCGGCTGGGTGCTGGCCTCGCGCGACTCCGTGGTGATCGAGGACCTCGCCACCGACCCGCGCTTCGCGCGCGACGTCGCGAGCTCGACCGGGTACGTCCCGCAGGGGCTGATGGCCGCGCCGCTGCTGTTCGACGAACGGGTTCTCGGTGTCCTCTCGGTCCTCGACCGCCCCGAGCAGTCGAACTTCAGCCTCTCGGAGATGGAGCTGCTGGGGCTCTTCGCCTACCAGGCGGCGATCGCGATCGACATCTCGGCCTCGGCACACCGCGCTCGCGCCGCGCTGGAGCGCTCCGGGACGCCGCTCGAGGATCTCGCGGCCCTCGCCGAGCTGCTCGAACGCTCGCCGGGAGCAGCCCGAGAGCACGGCCTCGCTCTGCTCGGATCGCTGCGCGCGCTGCTCGAAGCCGCGAGCTAGCTGCTCGGCACGCGGCGCTCGGATCGCTGCGCGCGCTGCTCGAAGCCGCGAGCTAGCTGCTCGGCACGCGGCGCTATCCCTCGCGCAGAGCCCTGCGCGTCGCCGCGGCGCCCTCCGCGCAGGCGCGGGCGCGTTCGGCGCGGGCGTCGGCCGGCTGTACCGCGAGGTTGACCGCCACCAGCTCCGCGGCGCCGGCGACCGCAGCCTCCGCCAGCGTCGCGGCGACAACTGCGTCCGCCCGCACCGCGCGCGAGCAGTCCTCCGCCACCCACGCCGCCAGCGCCACCACGTCCGCGGCCGCCTCGCAGATCGCGAGCGGCACGTCGGCCGCCTCCAGCAGCGCGTCGGCGAGGGCCTGGTCGCGCCGAGGCGACCGGGCTTGCGCGCCGTCGGTCGCGGCGCGATCGAGCAGCTCGACGGCACGCCGGTGCGCGCCGCTGCTGCGCTGCGCGAGCGCGCCCAGCCGCTCGCGCAGCAGCTTCGCCTGGACGACGGCCGCGTCGGCGTTCCCTGGGCTCATGCTGCGCGCGCTCGCCGCCACGAGCGAGGCTGCGAGCGCGGCCGCCAGCGCCGCGCTGCTGCCGGCCGGCGAGTCGACCTCGCCGCGCGCCAGCGTGTCGAGGGCCTCCCCGACGAGAGCCTGCGCGTGCGCCGCGCCGGCGCCGGGCGTGTCGCTCGCACCCATCCCGCCGAGATCGTAGTCGCGGCGGCGCGCTCGGATGCTGAAACGATCCGCTACGTTGCCCGTGTGGTTGGCGGGCTCGAGGACGCCGCTCTCGTGGCCCGCTGCCGGGCCGGGGACGCCGATGCGTGGCGGGAGCTGGTCGAGCGCCACTCTCGCTACGTCTACGCGATCGCCACACGCGCCTTCGGCCTGACGCCGGACGAGGCCGAAGACGTCTTCCAGGAAGTCTTCACGAGGACCTACGTCCACCTCTCGACCCTGCGCGAGGACGTCGCGATCCGTCCATGGCTCGCACAGGTGACGCGGCGGCTGGCGATCGACCGGATCCGCGCCCGCGCTCGCGTCCGACCCGATCAGAACGTGCACCTCATCGGTGATGAGAGCGAGGACTCGATCGAGCAGATCGACGCGGCGATCGACCTGCGCCTGGCGATGAGCGCGCTGTCCGACAGCTGCCAGGAGATCCTCGACCGCTTCTTCGCGCGCGACGAGAGCTACCGCACGATCGCGGCGGCCCTCGACCTGCCGATGGGGACGATCGCGAGCCGTCTCGCTCGCTGCATGAAGAAGCTGCGCGAGGAGCTCGAGGGGAAGAATTCCGGCCGCTCGGCCGTCGTGTAGGCGAACCCGGAGTCTGATTTGTCGCAAGAGAAGAGAGACATGAGCATCGAGGAGATCGCGGAGCTGGTCGCGCTGCTGCGTCCGGCGCCGGCGGCGTGGGTCGAGGCGGCGCAGTCGCTGCCGGATCTCGAGCGCGATCTCGAGCCGCTGGTCGAGCAGTGGCGGGAGGACGGAGCGGCGCGCGCGGCCGTGCTGGCCGACCTCGAGGAGGCGCTGCGCGCCGAGGGCGTCGCGCCCGACGCGCACGTGCTCAGATACGTGCGCCTCTCGCTCGAAGACTGAAGGCCCGCGGCCTCAGCGGGCCGCAATCGTGCGAGAGCGCGAATGCGTCGATCCTCCCGAGCGAGAAGGGCTGCTGTTCCGATAGCCTGAGCGCAGGCGAGGAGGGGGAGACGTGATGCGAAGGTCACCGTGGGTGGGGCTGGTCGTTGTCCTGGCGTCGCTGACGGCATCCGCCATGCCGACCCAGGCGTCCGCCGCGAAGGCGTTGCTGCGCCTGAGCGAGGGCGGCGTCCCGGTCGCGCAGGGCACCGAGGTCGGGGCGCTCCTGACGTTGCGGCCCGAAGGGTTCTCCGGCTCCGCGCTGCAGATCGCCGGGGGCCCGCTCGTCAACGAAGCCGCGGTGGACGGCTTCACCGCTTACCAGGGCGGCGATGGCACGGGCAGCTGGGCTGTGCACGGGACGGTCGAAGCGATCGCGCTCGCGGCCGATGGCAGAGCCATGGTCTCGCTCAGCGGTGAGGCGATCGCCGACGACGAAACCGAAGGCACGAAACCGGTGGGACCGCCCCCGCCGTCCGCCCTTGCCGTGCAGAAGTGGGAATGCTTCTACCCGCTGCCAAAGAAGCTGAAGGGCACGTTCCCGACCTCGGGCGCGGCCGTCGTGACGGGGACCACCTCCGCGAAACCATCGAAGCTCTGCAGCCTGCCGGGCTTCCGGGTCTCGTTCACCCTGGAGCTGCTGCCGGAAGGCCTCGCAGGGCAGCCGCTCGAAACGAGCCTGATGCGCTAGCCGGCAGAGGGGCGGGCCGGTTTCGCGGCACGCCGCCGCGGAGCATCTAGCATTCTCGCGCCCGCCGCAACCCGGCCGGAACCCCTGGGTTTCAACCCCCAGCGTCTGATGCCAGGACTGAAGCGAACCCGCAACCGGCTGCTCGCCTGCACGGTGCTGCCCGTGCTGCTCGCCCTCGCCCCGCCCGCCCAGGCCAGCCCCGAACTGGCCTGGTCGAGCCCCTCGGGCTTCGACGCCGGCAACACGCCGACGGCGGTCTCCTGCACGAGCGAATCGCTGTGCGTCGCGGTCGACTCGGCGGGCAACGCGTTCTTCACATCGGATCCCGGCTCCGCGTCGCCGCACTGGAGCGGCACCTCGATCGACGCCAGCGGGGCGCCGCTGCAAGCCGTCTCCTGCGCGCCGGAAGGCCCCTGCGTCGCCGTCGACAAACACGGGCGCGCACTGACCGAGCCACAGCCCGGCGGGTCGGGCTGGTCGGCGAGCACGATCGACGCCGGCTCGATCACCGGCGTGTCCTGCCCGTCCGCGTCGCTGTGCGTCGCCGTCGACGCAGCCGGATCCGTGCTGTGGAGCACCTCCCCGCGGTCCGGGGCCTGGTCCGCCGCCAGAACCATCGACAGCGCTCCGCTGCGCGGGGTCTCCTGCGCGTCGGCGTCGCTCTGCGTGGCGGTCGACGAAGAAGGCCGCGTCCTCGCCAGCACCGCGCCCGCCGGCGGAGCGTGGTCCGCGCACACGGTCGACTACGCGGCCCTGGATGCGATCTCCTGCGTGGCGGGCGAGTGCGTGGCTGTAGACGACCGCGGGCAGGCCCTCGCGAGCTCGGACCCGGGTGCGGGGAGCCCGACCTGGAGCCTCACGCAGCTCGACTCGCCGAACGCTCTCACCGCCGTCTCCTGCGCCGCCTCCGGGCTGTGTGCCGCCGTCGACTCGGCGGGCGGCGCCCTCGCGGGCGATGACGCGGCATCGCCATCCCCCGACTGGGCCGGCGCCGCGACGGGCGCGGGCGCACTCGCCGGCGTCTCCTGTCTGCCCGGAGGCCTGTGCCTCGCGGTCGGCGGCTCCGGCGACTCGGTCTCCGCCCGCCCGCCTGCGCCCCGCGTCGAAACGCTCGCTCCCGCGCAGGTCACCGCGACCAGCGCCACCCTCGCCGGCGTCGTCGATCCCCGCGACGCGGCCCTGCTCTCGTGCCGCTTCGAATACGGCACCAGCGCGGCCTACACCAACACCGTCCCATGCGCGGCGATTCCCGCCGCGGCCGGCGGCTCGCAGCCCGTCTCGGCCGCGGTCAGCGGCCTCGAACCGAACACCGCCTATCACTACCGCGTGGTCGCCTCCAGCGCCTCGGGCGAACGCGCGGGGGCCGACGCAACTCTCACGACCGGCGTCTCCAGCTCGGTGCCGGTCGTCCATCCGCACCCGTCGATCACCGGCACCCCGGCCCCAGGCCAGAAGCTGACCTGCCATCCCGGAACCGAAGGCGCCGCGACGCTCGCCTACGCCTGGGTGCGCGATCAGGTGCCGATCGCCGGAGCGGACCTGTCGAGCTACTCGGTTGCCGGACGTGACAGCGGCCATCACCTGCAGTGTCAGGTCACCGCGAGCGACGGCGGCGGCAGCGCCACCGCGCGCAGCGCCTTCGTCACGGTCCCCGCCGGCGGCGCCCCCGTCTCCTCGGGGGAGACGATCGTCGGGGCCGCGGCCTATCGCAACGGTCGCCTTTCCGTCCCAATCACCTGCTCGGCTCACGCCGGCGGCGGCTGCACGATCGTCGTGCGCCTCACCTCCTCGTCGGGCCGGCGCAGCGTCGCGCTCGCCACGAGGCGGGCGAGGCTCGGAGCCGGAGCGCGCAGCACGATCGTGCTCGTCCTCGGCAAGGTCTCCCGCCGGCTGCTCGGCGCCCGCAGGCGCACCTCCGCGCAGGTGACGGTCACGGGCACGGTGATCGGGGTGATCCAGGCCCAGCTCGCGCGCGAGCAGCTGACGATCGTCCGTGGCAGCTCCGCGAGGGCAAGCCGTCTCGCGCTCGCCGCGTCGGCGCCGGGCGGCGGGGGAGCACATGCCGCCCGCGTGCTGGCCGCGACGCCCTACATGGGCTGGGACACCTACTTCGCGCTCGGCGGGCGCTACAGCGAGTCGACGGTGCTCGAAGAGGCGTCCGAGATGCTCACGCTCGGGCTGCAGAGCCGCGGTTTCCGCTACGTGTGGCTCGACGTCGGCTGGTGGCACGGGGCGCGCAGCGCGGACGGCCAGATCGAGGTCAGCCCCCGGCAGTGGCCGCACGGGATGCGCTGGCTGGCGGCGACGCTGCACGCCGCCGGCTTCCGGGTCGGGCTCTACACCGACGCCGGCCCGAACGGCTGCGGCGGTGGCGGCCAGGGCAGCTACGGCCACTACCAGCAGGACGCGGACACGTTCGCGGCGTGGGGCTTCGACGCTGTCAAGGTCGACTTCTGCGGCGGCTCGGAATACCAGCTGGATCCGCAGTCGGCTTACTCCGCCTTCCACTCCGCCCTGGCCGCCAACGCGAGCCACCGGCCGATGCTGCTGTCGATCTGCAACTTCGTGCTTCCCGGGGAGCAGGAAGCGCAGGGTCCCAGCGTCGCCGACTCGGCGTTCGGCTCGTACTCGTTCGGCCCGAGCGCCGGCAACAGCTGGCGCACCGACATCGACGTCGGCACGCCCGGTGACGTCTCGTTCGCGAACGTGCTGCGCAACATGGACGCCGACGCAGCGTCCCCCCAGGCGGCGGGTCCGGGGCACTGGAACGACCCCGACTACCTGGCTCCCGACCAGGGTATGAACGCGGCGCAGTTCCGCACGCAGCTGAGCATGTGGTCGATGCTCGCGGCGCCGCTGATGGTCAGCGACGACCTCCGCAGGATCGGCAAGACCAGCCTGCAGGCGCTGCAGGACGGCGAAGTGCTCGCGGTCGACCAGGACGCCCTCGGCGTCCAGGCGCGACTGATCTCGGCCGCGGGGCAGGGCGAGGTCTGGGCTCGCCCGCTGGTCGGCGAAGCGCGCGCGGTCGCGCTGCTGAACCGCGGCTCGGCGCCGATCACGCTGCACACGAGCGCCGCTGCGCTCGGGCTCCCGCGCGCCGGCCGCTACACCGTGCGCAACCTCTGGAGCCACGCGCAGAGCACCACCGCCGGGGCGATCGCCGCGCACGTGCCGGCGTATGCCACCGTGATGCTGCGCGTCGCCGGGTGAGGCTGCGAGCGGCGTCCCGCCGTGCCGCCGTCAGCGCCGGCGCGGGCGACGCGGCAGCTCGTCTGTATGGATCGACGAGAGTTGCGAGGCCTCGATCGGGCGCGGCGGATCAAGTGTCCCCGGCGCAGCGCACTCCACACAGAGGATCAGGTAGCCGAAGGGGCCGCCGGCCGCCTCGAGGACACCCTCCCCGGCGCGCACCTCAGCGGCGCAGCGGGTGCAGGAGCCGTCGTATCGGTTGCGTTTGGCCATGCCCGCTCATCGGCTATCACGACGGGGTTCCAAGTAACGGGATGGATCCGCAGACGCATGTTTGACCGCGCAGGGTTCCGGCCTGAGGCTTTGACCCGCGGGACCGCGGCCCGGCCTGAGGCTGGACCCGCGGGCCGGGGCCCGGCCTGAGGCTGGACCCGCGGGCCGGGGCCCGGCCTGAGGCTGGACCCGCGGGCCGGGGCCCGGCCTGAGGCTGGACCCGCGGGCCGGGGCCCGGCCTGAGGCTTTGACCCCCCGACGCGGCCCGGCCCGAGGCTGGACCCGCGGGGCCGCGGCCCGAGCCTCGGGGCGCGGCATGGATGCCGCGCTGCTCAGCGCAGCTCGAACCGGTCGAGGTTCATGACCTTCGCCCACGCGGCCACAAAGTCCTCCACGAACTTCTGCCCTGCGTCCTCGGCTGCATACACCTCCGCGAGCGCGCGCAGCTGCGAGTTCGCGCCGAACACGAGATCCGCCGGGCTGGCGGTCCACCGCAGCTCGCCGCTCGCACGGTCGCGCCCCTCGAAGACGTTCTGCTCGGAGGACGACGGCTCCCACGCCGTGCCCATGTCCAGCAGGTTCACGAAGAAGTCGTTCGTGAGCGTGCCCGGGCGGTCGGTGAGCACGCCGTGCGCGGAGCCGCCGTGATTGGCGCCCATCGCGCGCATGCCACCGATCAGCACCGTTGTCTCGGGCGCCGTCAGCCGCAGCATGAAGGCGCGGTCGAGTAGGCCGTGCTCGAGCACGAGCGGTTCGCCGGGGCGGATGTAGTTGCGGAAGGCGTCCACCGTCGGCTCGAGCACCGCGAAGGACTCGGTGTCGGTCTGCTCCTGCGAGGCGTCCGTGCGGCCTGGTGCGAACGGCACCTCGATCTCGTGCCCGGCGTTCCTCGCCGCCTGCTCGATCGCGGCGCAGCCGCCGAGCACGATCAGGTCGGCGAGCGAGACGCGCTTGTCGGCGCTCTGCGAGTCGTTGAACTCGCGCTGGATCGCTTCGAGCGCCTGCAGCGCGGGAGCCAGCTCCTGCGGCTCGTTCCACGCCCAGTCCTTCTGCGGCGCGAGGCGCAGCCGGGCGCCGTTGGCGCCGCCGCGCTTGTCGGTGCCGCGGAACGACGCCGCCGAGGACCACGCGGTTGCGAGGAGGCGCTGGATCGAGAGGCCGGAGGCGAGCAGCCGCTGCTTCAGCGTCGCCTGGTCGGCCCGGTCGATCAGCTCGTGGTCGACGGCCGGCACGGGATCCTGCCAGATCTGCTCCTCCGGGACCCATGGCCCGAGGTAGCGCGATACCGGGCCCATGTCGCGGTGCAGGAGCTTGTACCAGGCCCTCGCGAACGCATCCGCGAGCTCCTCCGGGTTCTCGTAGAAGCGTCTGCAGATCGGCTCGTAGACCGGATCCATCCGCAGCGCCAGGTCCGTCGTCAGCATCATCGGCGCGACCCGCTTGGCGGGGTCGTGGGCGTCGGGGACCGTGCCCTCGGCCTCCGGGTTCTTCGGCTTCCACTGCTTGGCGCCCGCCGGGCTCTCGGTGAGCTCCCACTCGTAGGAGAACAGGTTCTCGAGGAAGCCGTTGTCCCACCTGGTCGGCTCGTTGGTCCACGGGCCCTCGGGGCCACCGGTGAGCATCCGCACGCTGCCGTTGCGCTGCAGGCTGCCCTTCCAGCCGAGCCCCTGCTGCTCCAGCGGCGCGCCCTCGGGCTCGGGCCCGACGCCGGCGGGGTCGACCGCGCCGTGGGTCTTGCCGAAGGTGTGACCGCCGATGATCAGTGCCGCCGTCTCTTCGTCGTTCATCGCCATCCGGCTGAAGGTCTCGCGGATGTCCCGGGCCGCGGCGAGCGGGTCGGGGTTGCCGTTCGGGCCCTCGGGGTTGACGTAGATCAGGCCCATCTGCACGGCGCCGAGCGGTCCCGTGAGCTTGCGCTCGCCGCTGTAGCGCTCGTCGCCGAGCCACGTGTCCTCGGGCCCCCAGAAGATCTCGTCGGGCTCCCAGATGTCCTCGCGGCCGAAGCCGAAGCCGAAGGTCTCGAAGCCCATCGATTCCATCGCCACGTTGCCCGTGAAGACGAGCAGGTCGGCCCAGGACAGCGCGCGGCCGTACTTCTTCTTGATCGGCCACAGCAGCCGGCGCGCCTTGTCGAGGCTCGCGTTGTCGGGCCAGCTGTTGAGCGGTGCGAAGCGCTGTGCGCCCTGCCCGCCGCCGCCGCGGCCGTCGGCGATCCGGTAGGTGCCGGCTGCGTGCCAGCTCATGCGGATGAACAGCGGCCCGTAGTGGCCGTAGTCGGCGGGCCACCATTCCTGTGAGTCGCTCATCAGCTCGATCAGGTCGCGACGCAGCGCCTCGACGTCGAGCTTCGCGAACTCCTTGCGATAGTCGAAGCCGTCGCCCATCGGGTCGCGCAGCGGCGAGTGGCGGTGCAGGACGCTGAGGTCCAGCTGGTCGGGCCACCAATCGCGATTGCTCCTGGGAGCGTGCGTCGCCGGAGTCGGGCTGGGGATCGCAGGGTTCTCGCTCTCGCTGACGCTCATCGTGTAATCGCTCCTGTCCTCGTCTTGTCTATTGGTTGGCACGTGCCGTGGCGGCACAGGTGGGGCAGCGGCCCCAGTAGATGACCTCGGCCTCGTCGATCTCGTATCCCGAGTCCTCGCCGGCGGTCAGGCAGGGCGTCTCGCCGACCGCGCAGTCGACGTCGACCATCTGCCCGCAGGACCGGCAGATCAGGTGGTGATGGTTGTCGGCCACCCGGTCCTCGTAGCGCGCGGGCGAGCCGGCCGGCTGGATGCGGCGCAGCAGCCCGTTCTCGGTGAGCGCGCCGAGCGCGTCGTAGACCGCTTGGTGGGAGATCGTGCCGATCTCTCCCCGGACCGCATCGGCGACACCGTCGGCCGTCGCGTGCGGCTGCGCCGAGACCGCCCGCAGCACCGCGAGCCTCTGCGCCGTCACGCGCAGGCCTCGCGTCCGCAGGAGCTGGCTCGCATCCATCGGCTCGCACCCTATCGGGGTTTCCTTGAGGAGGTCGAAGATCAGACCCGGTCAAGCTCCCCGCGCCGTAGGACCGGCTGCCCGGCGCGCGCGGGGCACTAGCATCGCGGTCGATCTGAGCCAGCTCGCCGCAACCGTCCGCACCGCCCCGCAGCTGATCCACCACGCGCACGTCCTGCACGCGCGGCTGCCGGAATATCTCCGACGCCCCACTCTCGCTCACAGGCATCGGCATGCGCGCTACATCCATCTCCCGATCCTCTCCCACATCCGTGTGCACGGCCCCGCGATCAACTACCTCGCCCTGTTCCTGCTCGCCGGGCTCAGCGGACTCGGCGTCAACGGCTTCGGCGAGGCGGCGCTGATCGCCGCGGGCGTCTACGTCGCCAACCACCACCTGCCGGTGGCGCCGATCATCCTGATCGCCACCGCCGGCGGCTTCCTCGGCGGCCTCGGGGGGTTCCTGCTCGGCAGGCACGGGGGGCGGACGATCCTGACAGCGCCCGGCCCGCTGTCTCGCGTCCGCCGCAAGATGCTCGCGCAGAGCGAGGAGATCTACCTGCACCACGACACCGTCGCGATCCTCGTGACGCCCCCTTGGGCGGCCGGCATCCATGCCGTCCGGTGGGGGAAGTTCCTGTGGCTCAACCTCTGCTCGGCGCTGGTCTGGGCGGCCGCCCTCGGCCTCGGCGCGTACTACCTGGGATCCCGGGTGACGACGGAATTCTCCAGCGAGATCGGCTGGATAGTCGGCGGCGTCGTCGGCGCGCTGGTCGTGTACGCGCTGGTGCGACGCGCGCTGCGCGCGCCGTCGCGGCGGGTCCGCTGAGGTCCCGCCGGGAGCCCGGGCAGCTCCCGCTCCGCCGCCGCGTCCTGGGTTCGCGCAAGCGCCGGCTCAGGAGCCGGGCGAGCGCTGCTCGTCGCTGCGCTGGCGCTGTGCGACGAGCTGCTGCAGCTGCTCGCTGATCTCGTCTGAGATTCGCCTGACGTCCCATTTGCTGAGCGTGATCAGCCGCATCGGCGAGGTCGCGACGACATCGGCGCTGCGCCGTGCGCCCTCCAGCATCCCCATCTCCCCGAAGACGTCCCCGCGGCCGAGCGAGGCGACGACCTCGCCGTCCTTGATGACGTCGGCGGTGCCGTCTTCGATCACGATCAGGTCGTAGGAGTAGTCGCCTTCGTGCACGAGGCGCTTGCCTGCCGAGACCGAGGTCTCGGTGGCGAACACCGCCACCGTGTTGAGGGCCTTCTCCGACAGCGAGGAGAACAGCGGGATTGTCTTCAGGTGATCGGGATCCATGAGCTCCGGCCCTTTCGCGAGGACTTGCAGATGGCGCGGCCGGCTCCGCCCCGGGCGCCGCGCTGATGCGCACACTACCTGCGCGGCCCGGATTTTGGGAACGGACAGCTGCCTCGCGGCTGTCCGCGCTCCTTTGGACGAGTCCGCGACGGGCGGCGACGAGCTGCGCCGCTTCGGCCTCACCGACCGCGAGCGGGAAGTGCTGATGCTCGTGGCCGAGGGCGAGTCGAACGGGCAGATCGCCGAGCGGCTGTTCATCACGCGTAAAACCGCGAGCGTCCACGTCTCCAACATCCTCGGCAAGCTCGGCGTAGCCACCCGTACCGAGGCCGCCGCGGTCGCCCACCGGAGCGCCGCCACCGCCTAGAACCCGTTCCGAGCCGGAGCGTGGCGCGGGCGGCTGGGCCCGCGCCACGCTCTCGGCGCTCAGATCACCGGCCGTTATTCGACAGGCGGTTCTTCAACAGGCGGTTCTTCTTCTTTGGCTTTTTCTTCTTCGTGTTTTTTCTTTGCTTCTTCCTGCAGTTTCTTCTTTTCAGCTTTTTCGGCTTCCGCGCGTTCCTTCGCTTCGGCTCGTTCGATGCGCTTTTTGTTCTGTTCTTTGACCTTCGCGACGCGGCCTTCGTCGCGTTCCTTCAGCCGTTCGTTGCGTTCCCTGTTTTTTTCGTGCGCCCGTTCGGCGCGTTCTTTGTTCGCTTCTTTGGTGTGTTCCCTGTGTTCTTGGTTCTTTTCTTTGACCTGTTCGAGCTTTTCTTCGTTGACTTTTTCCGCTTCTTCGACGCGCGGATGTTCGCCTTCTTCCGCCGCCGCGACCTGTGCGCCGGCACCCGCCAGCATGAAGCAGCTCGCGAGCGTCGCGAGCCCAAGCAGCATGAGCTTCCTCAACCGAGCCATTCGGTTTCCTTTCCCTTTCAGTGGTCTGCGATCGGACGGGAGGTCCTGGTGTCCTGCGCGCCCCCACTGCAGCCTCCTCGACCGCCTTCCCGCGTGCTGCCGGCCGTGGCGCAGACCACGCCGACTGCCGCCGGGAAGCGTGACAGGGCCCCGCCGCTGTCTCTGTTGATGCCCGTTGCAGTCCGCCCGGAAACAAACTCGCCCTCAGTTGACAAGCTAAGGAGCGTAGGTAAATTCCTAGTCTTACTAGGCAAGCCCTGTCGGAGATCGAGAGGAGCACCCGATGAAGACCACGCAGATCACGCCCGATCTGATCCAGCTCACCAGGCTCGGCTTCGTGAACGCCTACCTGGTGCGCGAGCCCGACGGCTTCACGCTCGTCGACACCACGCTCGGCGGCGGCGCCGCCGGCGACCTGCTCGGCGCGGCGCGCGCAGCCGGCGGCGAGATCCGGCGCATCGCGCTGACGCATGGCCATGGCGATCACGCCGGCGGGCTCGACGCGATCGTGAGCCGGCTCGGCCAGGGTGTGAGCGTGCACCTCGGCGACGCCGACGCGCGCTACTGGGCCGGGGAGAAGGTCACCGACGGCAAGATGCGCGGCTACTGGCGCGACATGCAGACCGTGCCAGACGTGCGCCTGCACGGCGGGGAGCGCATCGGCAGCCTCGAAGCAGTGGCCACTCCCGGTCACACCCCGGGCCACGTCGCGTTCCTCGACACCCGCGACCGCGCGCTGATCTGCGGCGACGTCTTCACGACCTACGGGCGCGTGTCGGTCAGCAACCACTTCTACTGGCGCTTCCCGCTCGCCTACGGCGCCACGCTCGACCGCGGCGAGGATCTCCGCTCGGCGCGGCGGCTGCGCGAGCTCGGGCCGACGCTGCTGGCGGCGGGCCACGGGCCGGCCGTGAAGGCCCCGGCGGGCGCGATCGACGCGGCGATCGCCCGCTCCGAGCGCGCGCTCGGTCAGGCGGCGGCGGACGCCTGATGCCGCGCGCCGGCCTCAGCGCCGACGCGGTCGTCGCCGCTGCGGCGGAGCTTGCCGACGAGCGTGGACTGCAGAACGTCACGCTGGCGCTGCTGGCGAGCAGGTTGGGGGTGCGGGCGCCGTCGTTGTACGCCCACGTGCGGGGGCTGGAGGACCTCCGCGGGCGTCTCGCCGCGCGGGGCGCCGAGCAGCTCGTCGACGCGCTCTCCACGGCGGCCGCCGGCCGTTCCGGCAGGCAGGCGCTGGCCGCCGTTGCCGGCGCCTACCGGGACTACGCGCGCGCGCGTCCCGGCAGCTACGAGGCCCTGCAGCGGCTTCCCGGAGAGGACCCACGCGCGGCCGAGGCGGCGGGACGCGCCGTCGCGGTCGTGCTGGCGGTGCTCGCCGGCTACGGCTTGGAGCGGGACGCGTCCCTGCATGCGGCGCGCGCCGTGCGCTCGGCGCTGCACGGCTTCGTCTCGCTCGAGGCGGCGCACGGGTTCGGCCTGCCGCTCGACATCGAGGAGAGCTTCGCGGCACTGGTCGAGCTTCTCGACCGGGGTCTTCGCTCGCGCTGAGCCGGGTCTACGCGAAGGGGGCGATCAGCGCGAGCGCCGGGCCGTGCAGCGGGCCGGCGAGCGCGGCCGTGAGCGGCTCGCCGGCGATCTCGAACCGGCGCGGAACGCCGTCGGCGTCGAAGCGCGCGACGAGGGCGCGGAGCCAGGCCGTGCGACCGGCGACGCCGGGCGGCTCGGGGCCTGCGACCAGGAACCCTTCGAGCCGCTCGGCGCGCGCCGCCTTCGCGAACATCGCCAGCGGTGCCGCGATCTCGCGCGCGTGGGCGTCGCCGTCTTCGCCCGGCCGCGGCTCCGGCGCGCCCCACAGGCGCGGCGGCAGGTCGGCGCGCGCGACGCGGCCGAGGATCGCCGCGGCGCTCGGATCGAACCCGTCGCGGCCGAAGCGCTCGATGTCCCCGCGCTCGCGGAGGTGCTCGAGCTTGGTCCTCACAGCGGCGGCGAGATCGACGCCGCGCACCAGAGCGAGCGACGCGAGCGTCGCCTGGAACTCCGCCACCGCGCCGTGCAGCGTCGGCATCGCGGTCCCCGCACGCGGCACCTTCGGTCCGTCGTAGTGGTTCACGACGCGCGCGATCGGCCCGGCGGCGAGGACCAGCGCGTCGAGGCCGGGGTCCGGACCGGCCGCGCCCTCGCCAGGCTCGGCCAGCTCGGCGAGGAACTGGTCGCCGAGCGCGGCGCTGATGATCCACAGGTCGGCGAGCTCGCCGCCGAGCTCCTGCGGGGCGGGCCGTCCGGCCGCTGCGGGAGCAGCTCGGCGAGCTCGCCGAGCTCCTCGAGCAGCCGCGCGACCGCCGCCAGCGGCCGCCAGTAGCCGCCTGCCGCGATCATCGTCTCGCGCACGCGCTGCTGCGCGCTGCCGCCACCAACGCTCATGCGACCTGCAGCAGCTCCACGCCGGCCTCGCGCAGGACGTCCTGCCCGTCGAGCACGGCGTAGCCGCTGCGGAAGTACACGCGCGAGACCCCCGCTGCCGCGATCAGCTTCGCGCAGGGCGGGCAGGGAAAGTCGGTCACGTACACGATCGCCCCCGCGGTCGAGCGTCCTTCGCGTGCCGCGGCCGCGATCAGCCGCGCCTCGGCGTGCTGCGCCGTCGAGAGCTCGAGCGCGACGCCTTTGTAGAAGTTCGCCCGCGGGTCGCCGGCCGCGTAGGCGGCGAGCGGGTGGGGGAGGTGCTCGTTGCCAGCCGCGCGCAGGGTGCCGTCGGCGAAGCGGATCGCGGCGCCGACCCGCCGCCACCAGTCGATGCTGCGCGCCGCCTGCTCGGCCGCTGCCGCGGCGAGCTCCGCGAGCTGCGGGTCGTCGTGCTCGGCGCTCGGCGCCTCGGGGCGCAGCAGCGCAACGGTGCGGGTCTTGTCCCAGCGCAGGAAAACCGTGTCGTAGAGGACCTCGCACCTCGCGAAGAACCGCTCGACCACCGCATAGCTGACGTCCTCCGCGGGCGCGATCAGGGCCGGCTCCGAAGCCGCCAGCGCGCGTGCTCCGGCGGCGTCGAGCACCTCCACCGCCGAGCAGATCTCCCAGCCCGCGATCGCCCGCGCCGCGTCGGCGGCGGCGAGCGCCCGGACGTCCTTGGCCAGCGGCCGCGACTCGGCGTGCAGCTCGGGGCCGATCAGGTGGAGCGGGCGCCCGCGCCCGTGCGACTCCAGGAAGCGCCGGTAGCCCTCGTGCAGGACCGGCACGTATGCGAGGACGGCGTCGGTCATCCCCGGCGCAGGATCGAGTCGATCAGCCCCGGCAGCACCTCTGCGAGCTTCGGGCCGAGCCGCTCGCCGAGGTTCATGTACATCTGACGGATCCGCTCGCTGGTCGTCACCGAGGCCTGACGCGGCAGCACCTCGATGCGGCCCACGATCTCCTCCAGCTCCTGAAGCTCCTGATCGCTGTAGGAGTGGTCGGCCGTCAGCACCAGCACGTCCGGCTGCACCGCCTTGATCAGGCCCCAGCGCGCTTCGCCCTCGTCCTTCTTGAAGATCAGATCGACCGGACGCTGGAAGGCGAGCAGCTCGAGCCGCTCCAGCTCCGGCACCATCGGCCGGTCCTCACCCTTGCGCCGTCTGATCTTCGCGTCGCTGTCGACGCCGACCACCAGCACGTCGCCCTGCTGCTTGGCGGCTTCCAGGTACTTCACGTGGCCGAGGTGGATCAGGTCGAAGGAGCCCGAGGTCAGCACGACCGCGAAGCCGAGCCCCTTGAGATGGTTGACGGTGCGCGTCATCTCCTCCAGCGAGGGGATCAGCCGCTCCCGGAAGTTCACGTTGGGGCTGAGGATGCCGGTGCTTGCCACCAAGGTTTCTCCGCAGTTTCCGGGCTCGGACCGAGCCCTCGGCCCACCATATAAGCGCTTGCGGCGACGATCCCCGCCAGCCGTCCGCGCCAGTGCTCAGACTGGCTCGCCCACCGACCGCCCCGTCACCTTGCCCGACTACCTCCCCTTCGAGCAGCGAACCCCCAGCACGGCCTACCGCGAGATGCTCGCCGCGATCCGCGAGAGCGGCGCGCGCGTCCAGACCAAGCAGGGCGAGGAGGCGCTCGCGCTGGCCGGGCAGTGCATGCGCTTCCCGATGGAGCACGGCGCGGCGGTCATCACCGAGCGCTCGATCAAGGGCTTCGCGAGCAAGGCGATCGGCGAGCTCTGCGCCTTCATCAACGGCGCGCGCACGCTGCAGGAGCTCGCCGCGTTCGGCTGTGACTGGTGGGACGCATGGGCGACGCCGGAGAAGTGCGCGGCGCGCGGCCTCGAGCCGGGAGACCTCGGGCCCGGCTCCTACGGCCATGCGTTCCGCAACTTCACGACGAACCTCGACGGCGGCGATCAGGGCTTCGACCAGTTCGAGCACCTCCTGCGCAAGCTGCGCGACCTGCCGCTCGACCGCACCGCCGTGGTCAGCCCGTGGATCCCCAACGCCAACCACCGCGAGGCCGGCGTGCGCTCGCGCAACACGATCGCGCCCTGTCACGGCTGGCTGCACGCGCTCGTGTTCGGCGAGGAGCTGCATCTGATCCACAACCAGCGCTCCGGCGACACGCCGATCGGCGTGCCTTCGAACATGGCCCAGTACACGGCGCTCGGGCTGATGCTCGAGCAGCTGACCGGCTATCGCTTCGCGGAGTACGTGCACTGGATCCAGTACGCCCACATCTACGTCAACCAGCTGCCGGCGGTCGAGGAGATGCTCGGCCGCGAGCCGCGCCGGCTGCCGACGCTGCGGCTGACCGACGCCGGTCGCCGCGTCACCGACATCCACGACTTCCGGGCCGAGCATTTCGAGCTGCTCGACTACGACCCGCATCCGGCGATCGGCGGGATCCCGGTGGCGACGTGATCACGATCGTCGTCGCCCACGCCCGCAACAGGGTGATCGGCAGCTCCGGCGCGCTGCCCTGGCGGCTGCCGGGGGACCTGCGCCGTTTCCGCGAGCTCACCCGCGGCTCGACGGTGCTGATGGGCCGGCGCACCTTCGAGTCGCTTCCGGACGCCTTTCGGCCGCTGCCCGAGCGGCGCAACCTCGTGCTGAGCACCGATCCCGCCTACCGCGCGCCCGGCGCCGAGGTGTTCGCCTCGCTCGACGCGGCGCTCGCGGCGTGCGGAGGCGAGTGCTTCGTGATCGGGGGCGAGGTCACCTACAGGGCGGCGCTGCCCCGCTGCGAGCGCGTGTACGCGACCGAGGTCGACGCCGAGCCCGACGGCGACGCGTACTTCCCGGAGATCGACACCGCGCAGTGGCGGCTGGTCGAGAACTCCGAGCCGTTCGTCGAGGACGAGCTGGCGTATGCCTTCAAGGTCTATGAGCGAAGCTCTCTATAGCCTCGACGCGGCACGCGGCGGGCCGCAGCTCCAGCGGATGCGCCGCCTCGAGCAGCAGGGGATCTGCATCTTCTGCCCCGAGCAGGCCGCGGCGCTCCAGCGCGAGCCGGTCGAGCACGGCGGCGAGCACTGGTACGTGACGCGCAACGACTTCCCCTACGAGGGCACGGCCGCCCATTACCTGATCGTCGCCCGCCGTCACGTGACGTCCTTCGCGGAGCTCCCCGACGAGGCGGGCGCCGAGCTGTGGGCGATCCGGCGCGAGCTGGCGCGGGAGCTCGACGCGGTCGCCTACGCGACCGTGGAGCGAAGCGGCGACATGCGCTTCAACGGCGGCAGCGTGGCGCACCTGCACGTGCACGTGGTCGCGCTCGAGCGCGAGCCGTCGCGGACCGTGCGCTTCCGCGTCAGCGCGCGCGGGGCCGAGGACAGCGGCTAGGGCATCCACCCTCCGGCTGCCCGGTGCGGCCGTGAGGTCGACTGCCCGCCGGCCGGGCTGCGCGCCGGCTCGGCCGCGCGCGCGACTCCCCGCGCGCGGGGAGTCGCGGTCGACCCCCCCGCCGGCTCGCCCGCGCGCTCGATCGCCCGCCGGCTCGGCCGCGGCTCCGACCGACGCCGGTTCGGCCGCGCGGGGCGTATCCTCGCCTGAGGCCAGGCGTTGCAAAACGATCGGGAGGGAGTCCGCCATGTTCCGCAGGTCACGACCGGCCCTCGCGCTGAGCCTGGCGCTGGCCGCGATCGGCGCGCTGCCCGCCGCTGCCGCCGCGAGCAGCCAGCCGAGCGTCGAAACGGGCCTCGTCCCACGCGTGCAGGCCGGCGCGCCCACGACCGTCCCGCTCGCCGCGCTGGGCCTCGCCGCGCGACCGCGCGGAGCGCGCCGGCGCCACCAGCACGGCGCGCCCGGCGCGAACGCGAGCGGTCCGGCCGCCGCGTCGCCCGCCCCCGGGGCCGCGGCGGCACCCCTGGTGAACTTCAACGGCGTCAGCTCGCGCGACAGCGCCGAAACGAACTTCGGCCAGGAGTTCGAACCACCCGACCAAGGGCTGTGTGTCGGCAACGGCTTCGTGATGGAGCCGGTCAACTCGGCCTACAGCGTCTACGACGAATCCGGGCGCCTGGTGGCCGGGCCCTCCAACGTCAACGGGCCCTTCGACGAAGGGCTGCGTGAATTCACCAGCGATCCGCGCTGCTACTACGACGCGGCGGACCACACGTGGCTCGCGACCATCCTCGCGATCGGCCCGAGCGAAGAAAGCTCGAGCCTCGACATCGCCGTCAACAGCTCCGGCGACCCGCGCACGCCGTGGACCGCGTACAAGCTCGACACCACCGACCCGCACGGCAACGGGTGCCCCTGCTTCGGCGATCAGCCGAAGCTCGGCATCGATGCCTACAACCTCTACGTCGCCAGCGACGAGTACTCGATCCGCCAGGAAACGTTCGACGGCGACGAGATCTACGCGTTCGCGCTCAAGGACCTCGTCGCGGGCATGCCCGCCCTGCACTTCGCTCGCTTCTCCAAGCTGAAGGTCGAAGGCGAACCGGCGAACACGATCCAGCCCGCGATCACGACCGGCGAAGCGGGCGCCGAGTACTTCATGAACTCGATCGATCCGACCGAAACCGAAGGCGACAGCATCGGCGTGTGGGCGCTCACCGGCGCGAAGAACCTC
Organism: uncultured Solirubrobacteraceae bacterium; assembly: GCA_963703205.1. Classification (GTDB taxonomy): domain Bacteria; phylum Actinomycetota; class Thermoleophilia; order Solirubrobacterales; family Solirubrobacteraceae; genus Palsa-744. Next base: position 2,439,507 of record OY969799.1, on the reverse strand, counting down.
GCCAAAGGAGGCGTGCCGACGCTGTCGAGCGCCGTGCTCTCGTCCGAGCGCTTCGTGATGCCCCAGCCGGCGGCCCAGAAGGGCTCGCGCTCGAAGCTCGAAGCCGGCGACGACCGCATGCAGCAGACGCAGTTCATCGGCGGCGAGCTGTGGGGCGAGCTCGACACGAGCGTCGTGCCGCCGGGCGAAAACAAGCTGCACGACGGCGCCGCGTGGTTCGAGGTCGAACCGTCGCTGCGCAAAGGCCAGCTCGCCCCCGCGACCCGCATCGTCGACCAGGGCTACGTGACGGCGCCCGGGGAAGACTTCATCTATCCCGCGCTCCAGATCGCCCCGTCGGGCAAAGGGGCGATGGTGGGGACGCTCTCAGGCTCCAAGCGCTACCCGAGCGCCGCCTACTCGCTGTTCTCGCCGGGCCCGGGGTGGGGCCCGGTCCAAGTGGCCGCTGAAGGGGCTACCAACTACGACCCGACAGGCGAACGGTGGGGCGACTACTCGTGGGCGATCCTGGCCCCCAACGCGAAGGCCGTCTGGCTCGCAACCGAGTACGTCCCGCCGGCGGCGAGTCGGACCGCCGACGGAAAGCACGACTGGGGCACGCGCGTTTTCGAGGTGCCGACGGGCTGAGCCGGCGGCCGCTCGTCCCGGGCGCATGACCGCGAACATCGCTTTCGCGCTGAGTGCCGGCGTCCTCTCGCTCGTGATCGTCGTCGGCGCCGCGCTCAAGGGCGACTGGTGGGTCGCCGCGGTGTACGCGCTGCTGGTCGCGGGCTTCCTCGCCCGTGCCCTCTACGGGCGCAGGCGAGAGGAACGCGCCGAGCAGTCACCGCCGCACCCCGAGCACGAGCCCGAGCGGCGGCTCAGGAGCGCGCGCTTCAGGAGGCGCTGAGTGACAGACTGTGTCCGTGCCCACCTACGACCTCGCGGGCAAGGTCGCGCTCGTCACCGGAGGCGCCCGAGGCATCGGCTTCGCGACCTGCCGTGCGCTGATCGCGCGCGGCGCCTCGGTCGTCGTGGTGGACCTCGACCAGCAGGCGTCGGAGCGCGCCGCCGGCGAGCTGCACGACACGCGCGCGCTCGGCATCGCCGCCGACGTCACCGATCGCGGCGCGCTTCAGCGCGCGGTCGCGGACGCGGTCGAGCGCTTCGGGGGCCTCGACGTCGTCGTCGCGAACGCCGGCGTGGCGAGCCGCGTGGCGAGTTTCCGGGCGATGAGCTCGGAGTCCTTCGAACGCGTCATCGACGTGAACCTGCTCGGCGTCTGCAAGACGGTCGAGGCGGCGCTGCCGCAGATCGTGCCACGGCGCGGGCACGTCGTCGTGATCTCATCGGTCTACGCCTTCATCAACGGCCTCGGCGCGACTCCCTACGCGATGGCGAAGGCCGGCGTCGAGCAGTTCGGCCGCGCGCTGCGCATCGAGCTCACTCCGCACGGCGCGAGCGCCACCGTCGCCTACTTCGGGTTCATCGACACCGAGATGGTCCACCGCGCGATCGACGCCGACCCGCTCGCGGACCGCATGCTGCGGGCGCTGCCGCGGCCGCTGCACAAGCGGCTGTCCCCGGACGCGGCCGGCGAGGCGATCGTCGAGGCGATCGAGAACCGCCGCCCGCGCGTGATCCGCCCGCGCCGCTGGGCGGTCTTCTCGGTGCTGCGCGGCATCCTCAACCCGCTCTCTGACGCGCGCGCCGAGCGCGACGACGCGGCGTTGCAGCTGGTTCGCGAATTCGACGACCGCGCCGGTCAGGAGCAGCCGACGACCGCCTAGACGGCTGTCCCGCCGAGCGGGCTGCCGGCGCGTCGGTCTCCACGAACAGCCTTCTGAGCAGCGCCGCGAGCCCGGGCGCGTCGGTTGCGGGGCTAGATTGGATGGCCGTGCCAGCCGCCCGCCGCCCGCGACCCCTTGCGATCCCCTTCGAGCTGACCCGCAGCCGGACGGTGGCCGAGGAGCTCACCTTCACGGGCGCCGCGGGCGGGTAGCCGGTGCCCGAGGCGCAGATCCGCTGGGCGCGCGACGCCGCCGACGTCGAGCGGGCGGTCGCCGTCCGCGAGCGCGTGTTCGTCCGCGAGCAGCGCGTTCCGCTCGAGGAGGAGCTCGACGGTCGTGACGGCGAGGCCCTGCACCTGCTCGCGCTCGCGCCGGGCGGCGGCGAGGCGATCGGCACGCTGCGGCTGCTGTTCGACGGCGAGCTCGTCAAAGTCGGGCGCGTCGCCGTGGATCGCGAGTGGCGCGGGCAGGGGATCGCGGCGCGGATGGTCGAGGCGGCTCTTGCGGAGGCCCGCGCGCGGGGAGCCAGCCGCGCCCGCCTGGCCTCGCAGCTCGCGGTCGTGCCGCTTTACGAGCGCGCCGGCTTCGCCGTCGAATCCGGCGTCTTCGAGGACGCGGGGATCCCCCACGTGTGGATGGGTCGCGAGCTGGAGGCGGCCTCGTGAGCGCGCTCGAGCGCGAGCGGGGCTCCGCGACGCGGCCGAGGCTGGTGATCTTCGACTGCGACGGCGTGCTGGTCGACAGCGAGCCGATCTCCAACGCGGTGCTGGCAGAGATGCTCGGCGAGCAGGGGTGGAAGCTCACCGTCGCCGAGACCCGGGCGCGCTTCCAGGGGATGCTGCTCTCGGAGATCGGGCCGGAGGCCCAGCGCGAGCTCGCGCGGCCGCTGCCCACCGGCTGGCTCGAGGAGTACGTCGCGAGAAGGGCCGCGGTGTTCGACGCGGAGCTGCGGCCGGTGCCGGGCGCAGCGCAGCTCGTCGAGCGCGTCGTCGATGCCGGGCTGCCGGTCTGCATCGCCTCCCAGGGCAGCCTGGCGAAGATCGCCCGCTCACTCGCCCTGACCGGGCTCGAGCGATGGTTCCCGCCGGGCTCGCGCTTCTCCGCCGATGACGTCCCGCGCGGCAAGCCCCAGCCCGACCTCTTCCTGCACGCAGCGGTGTCGTCCGGCGCCGACCCGGGATCCTGCGCGGTGGTCGAGGACACGCCGTCGGGTGTCGCAGCCGCGGTCGCGGCCGGCATGAGCGTCTACGGGTTCTGCGCCGACAGCGATGAGCCCGCGCTGCGTGAGGCGGGAGCGCGCACCGCGGCGAGCCTGGCCGAGATCGGCGACATGCTGCTCGACGCCGAAGCGAGCGGTTGACACTCCGGTAACGCTCTGGCACCCGGCCGGGCTGACAGCTCGTTACCGCTCTGACGCACCGCGCCGTGTGGGTCGGAGGGGCCTGGGCCGCAGGGATGGAGAGGACCGCGTGAGGACCCGACCGCCCGGCTCGCCGACGCGACGGTGAGCCGCGTCGGTTGTCCGCGCCGCCGGGTGTCTCGATCTCGCTGAAGGGGCGCGACTCCTCATCGGATCCCGGCCACGAGCGCCGCCGCGACCCGCTCGGGCGCTTCCAGCGGCGGCCAGTGCGCGACGTCCTCCAGCGCGAGGAACGGCGCCTGCGGGAGCCGTTCGAGGATCCGGCCCGCCATGTGCGCGCCGGAGACCGGGTCGAGCATGCCCCAGATGAAGCGCAGCGGCACCGCCGCGCCCTCGAGCGCGCCCGTCCAGCGAGCTTCGTGCTCGCGGCGGTCGGCGATGTAGCGGATCAGCAGATGCCCGATTCGCTCACCGCCGCCGCGGCTCGTCGCGGCCCAGATGTCGGCGCTGTCCCCCGCCTCGTCGTAGCCCTCTGCGAACGTCGGGCGCAGCCCGGCCACGAACAGCTCCTCGGTGACGAGCTCGGAGATGCGCGGTCCCTGCTCGGGGTCGAGCAGCGCGCTCTGCACCGGCTGGGCGCGGTGCAGGTCGGGGTAGAGGCCGCCGTTCAGGAGCGAGACGGACCGCAGCTCGACCTTCAGCCGTCCCTCGGCGGCGCGGGCCAGCAGCTCCTGGGCGACCGAGACCCCGTAGTCGTGGGCGACGAGGTCCGTGCCGGCGACGGAGGCGCATGCCCAAACGCCTTCGACCAGGTCGGCCTGCTCGAGCAGCGAGTAGCGGTGCTCGCGCGGCTTCTCCGAGGCTCCGAAGCCGAGGAAGTCCGGGGCGAGCGTTTCGTGCCCGGCGGTGAGCGCCGGAAGCACCTTTGCCCAGTCGTGCGAGGAGCTCGGAAACCCGTGCAGCAGCGTCACCGCCGGCCCCGCACCGGCTCGGGCCGCGAACACCTCGCGCGGCTCCCCGGAGAGCTCCAGCGTCAGCCGCTCGCCGCGCTGCCACCACTCGCGCAGATCCCCCACGCGGGCAATCTAGCGCGCCGCGGGCCCGCCCGGCGGGAGGGGCGCGCCGCGCGGGCGCGCCCCTCGCCGAGAAGTCAGACGACGGGGCGTCAGACGACCGTGTTGACCTCGATCTTTTCTTCGTTGATGAGTTCGGTCAGCAGGCCCTCGCCGGCCTGCACGCCGTTGCTGTAGAGCACTTCGTTACTGGATTCCTCAAAGTTTTCAGGCTTCTGAAAACCTTTGTGCTGGATGAATTTTTCGTTTTCTGTCAGGACCATGTGGTTGGTGCTGACTTTGTGGATCACCGAGCCTGTGATTTTCACATGCACGTTGCCGAAGATCCCCGCGCATTCGAAATCAGCGACATCGTTTCCCGGAGCCGCTTCGAGGCGAAGCCCCGCTTCGTCGTTGGCTGGTTCGTTCGTCGCGGTCTTGATTATCCCGAGTTGCCCCTGAAGGGTCGAGCTGGTGATTTCGCCGCTGGACGCGGTTCCGGTCCCGCAGGGGGTCCGGAGCGCGGTCGTTTCGCACGAGGTAAACGTCACGTGGACGTTCCCCACGGTTTTCGCTGTTGTGTATTCACCGCTCGCGGACTCGCCGCCGCATTCGACCTTCAGACCTTCGACTGTTTCCAGCACGACAGGCGTCCTCGTCAGGCCTTCTTCATAGGCTTTCTGACAGGTTTCTTCCGTCAGGCCCCATTCTGCGAGAAGTTCTTCGGCGTGTTTCGTATTGCCCTTTTCGACTTCTTCGTGCCAGCGTGTGCATTTGCGGCCGAGCGGCGTGAGCACTTCACGTGCCACCGACGTGAATTTGTTTTTCGGACCGGGTCCTGCTTCCCAGATGTATTTCGCTTCGCTGCCGGATGCTTCCGTTGTGCATTTCGCGCTGGAGAACCCGCTGCCACCAGCTTTTTCTTTCTTGACGCAGCGCCCGAATTCAGGTGCCGCAGCACTCGCCGCGGTCACCCCCACGGCGCACACCGACACGACCACAGACGTGCAAACAAGGACGCGCAGAAGGCGTCTCATGGTCTCCCCCGTTCGTTGCAGTTGGGAACTGGCTCCATGCCTATGAACCGCGGCGCTCTTGCGTCGCGGCGCCATCCCCGGCCCAGCGAATCTCGCATACCGGGTCTATAGATGTCAACCGTCTGTTCGAAAATCTCGTGCATGTCCGATCTTCGGACGCCCGGGCGGCCGGCACGGAAGGCGCCCGACCCGCGCGTCCAACGGATCGCGAGATCGGCCCGACCGGGTCGTCATCGGGCACCGCGCGCAGCCGACGCAGCGCGGCCCGGTCCCCACTAGGCTTCCCCCCGTGCGCGCCCACCACGTGATCGTCGACCACATCTTCGCCAAGCCGCCCGAGCGCGTGTTCGCCTATCTCGCCGAGCACGAGAACCTCGCTGAGCTGTTCGGGGCGAAGGTCACGCGTTTGAAGGACGGCGACGACGACCACCGCAACGGCGTCGGCTCGGTTCGCAGCCTGCGCATCGGCCCGCTGCCCGCCTTCGAGGAGACGGTCACCGAGTACGAGGAGCCCCGCCGGATCGTCTACCGGATCACGAAGGGCAGCCCGCTGCGCGGCCACGTCGGGACCATGACGTTCGCGCCCGAGGGCCAGGGCACGCGCTTCCACTACGACATCCGCCTCGCCTCGCCGCTGCCCGGGGTCGCGGCGATCGTGCGTGCCGCGCTCACGCGCTCGGTCGAGGCCAACCTCCACCGCGTCGACCAGGACGCCTGAGGCGCGCCCGCGGCGGCATCCCCGGCCGCCCGTATCGTCCTCGTCCCGGTGCCGATCCGCTTCCTGACAGCTTCGCTGCGCCGCGACGAGGCGGTGCTGCGCTTCCCCTACGACGAGGAGGTGCGACTGCTGCTGCGCGCGATCCCTGGGCGGCGCTGGGATCCCGTCGAGCGCAGCTGGTGCCTGCCGCTGGGTGAGGAGCAGGCGGAGGCGCTGGCGCGGCTGATCGACGGCCTGCCTTGCGAGACCGATGTCGAGGAGCAGCTGAGGAGCGCGATCCGCCGCCGCCGCGCGCGGCGCCGGCGCGGTGAGCTGCTGCTCGACGTGGTGCGCCCGGACAGCGAGTGGTGGCTGAGCTTCGCCCTGGACGGGCCCGCCGAGCCGCTCACGGCGCTGCTCGGCCATCCCGACGCGCGGGAGGTCGAAGCGATCGGCCGCGGGCAGATCCCGCTCGATGAGCGAGCGGCCTCGCTCGTCGCCGAGCAGCGAACCCGTGCCGACGGTGGCTCCGTGCGCCTCACGGCCGCCGCGCAGCGGGCGCTCGAAGAGCACGCGGCGCGCGGCGCGGGTGTCGCGGGCGCGGCGCACTCCTCCGGCGCAGTCGCAGCCGTGCGCCACGACGTCGAGTTCCGCCGCGATCGGCGCGGTGAGCACTGGATCCTGATCGGCGGCCCGGCCGTGGGGCTGGCGCGGGTGCTCGCGAGCCGTGCGGGACTCGATCCGCGCGAGGGACCCGGAGCGACGATCGGCCTGGCGGCGCGCGAGCGCGACGGCGAGGCGTTGAAGGAGCTGCTCGCCCAGCTCGAGGACGCGGACGTCGAGCCTCGCGTGAGCTCGTGGCTGGAGCGGGTCACGAGCTGGCGCGGCAACGTCGACGTCGACGGTCCGCGCGGCGCTCCGGTGCTGTTGCTGCTCGGTGACGCCGAGCGGCTCCCGCGCGCGGTGCGCGGGCGCGCCACCGCGGCGCCCGGGGGCGCAAGCCTGCCGCTGACGCTCGACTCCTGGCGGCTGGTCCGCGCGCACCTCGACGCTTGGGTCAGCCCCGCCGCCCGGCGCTGCGGCGAGGCCCTCGAGGACGGCCGTCCCGCGCCCCCCGCGGTGCTCGAGCGCTCGACCGCGCACGAGGAGCCGACGCTCGTGCTGGCGCCCGGGCACGACCCGGCGCTGCAGGCGCGCTTCGCAGCGCTGCCCGGTGCGCTCCTGCCCCGCGCTACGCGCCGCGGCTACGCGCCTGCCGGCGGCGCCGCGGCCGAACACGCGCTGCTGCCGGCGCTGCGCGCCGATCCCTTCTGCGTCCCCGAGCTCGACGAGTTCCTGACGGCCGGCGGCGCCTGGGTGCAGCAGGAGGCGCTCGCGCTGTTACAGGAGGCTCGTGAGCAGCATGCTCGCGCGGCCGGGCTCGTCTCGCTGTCCGCCGCAGAGGATGCCGAGCTCGAGGTGCCGGGGCTGGGCGGGGAGCTGAAGCCGTTCCAGCGCGCCGGCGTCGCGTACCTGCTCGCACGCCGACGCGCGTTCCTCGCCGACGAGCAGGGGCTCGGCAAGACGATCGAGGCGCTCGCCGCGCTGCAGGCGGCCGACGCGTTCCCCGCGGTCGTCGTGTGCCCCGCCAACCTCAAGCTCAACTGGCGGCGCGAGGCGGAGGCGTGGCTGCCCGGCAGGACCGTGGAGGTGCTGAGCGGACTCGGCGCCGGTGAGGAGCGGGGCGAGCCGGCAGACGTGACGATCGTCAACTACGAGGTGCTGGGCGCCCGCCTCGCCCAGCTCACGGCGCAGGCGCCGCGCGCGGTCGTGATCGACGAGGCGCACTACTGCAAGAACGCGGCCGCGAAGCGCACGCAGGCCGTGCAGCGCCTCAGCGACAGCGTGACCGCGGACGGCCTCGTACTCGCGCTGAGCGGCACGCCGATCGTCAACCGTCCCGCCGAGCTGATCGCGCAACTGCGGATCATCGGCAGGCTCGCCGACTTCGGCTCGGGCGCCGAGTTCGGCACGCGCTTCCGCGGCGCCGACGCGCACCGGCGGCTGCACTGGCACCTGCGCGCTCGCTGCTTCGTGAGGCGCCTGAAGCGCGACGTGCTTCCGCAGCTCCCGCCGAAGACGCGCGCGGTCGTGCCGATCGAGCTCGACAACGCCGCGGAGTACCGGCTCGCCGAGAGCGACCTGGTCGCCTGGCTTCGCACGCAGCCGCTCGACCTGCGCGAGCTCGACGCGAAGGTCGCCGCGGCTCTGCGCGCGGAACGGCTCGTGCGGCTGAACGCGCTGAAGCTGCTGGCTGCGCGCGGCAAGCTCGCCGCTGCGCTCGCGTGGATCCACGACTTCCGCTCCTCCGGCGAGCCGCTCGTCGTGTTCGCCTATCACCGCGAGATCCAGCGGGCGATCGCCCAGCGCTTCGCCGCCGCGCTGCACGTGCTCGGCGAGGACACGCCCGTGCAACGCGACGAGGCAGTGCGAGCCTTCCAGGCGCCGGGCGGGCCCGGCGGGGGCCTGATCGTGTGCTCGATGGAGGTCGCCGGCCAGGGGCTGACGCTGACCCGCGCCTCGAACGTCGCCTTCCTCGAGCTCGACTGGACGCCGGCCCGCCACGACCAGGCCGAGGACCGCTGTCATCGCATCGGGCAGCAGGATGCGGTGAACGCCTACTACCTGCTCGCCGCGGAGAGCGTGGACGAGACGATCGCCGCACTGCTCGAGCGCAAGCGCTCGGTGATCGGCGCCGTCACCGATGGTCTCGAGGAGGACGAGGAGGGCGTGGTCGATGCGCTCGTTCGCGAGCTGCGCGGCGAGCCCTACCGGCACCTGCGCGCGGTCGCCTGACTCCTGCGCGGGCCGCCGGGCGAGCGTCCGGCGTGCCGCCTCAGGGGTTCAGTTCGAGCTCGTCCATCACGTCGCCCCAGGTTTCGACCGCCTGGGCTTCGACGTTCGTGAGCTGGTATTCGAAGCGGCCGGCGCCGCGGGCGAGCGCGCGGCTCTGGCCGCTCGCGAGGCGCGCCAGCCCGGACGGCACGAGGCCGAGCGCGACCCAGTTCGGGTAGAAGACCTTGTCGAAGGCGACCGTGCTCGCCGGCAGCGCCTTGTAGCCGCTCGCCGCCCAAGCCCTCACGTCGCCGCAGAGGTCGGGAACAGCCAGCCCGTACAGCCTGCGGAGCTTCGTCGCGTAGGAGGACACGGCGCGGGTCAGCGAGCCGCTGCTCCAGCGCAGGCCGGATACCGCCCGCAGGTAGGCCTGGATCGCGGGCCGGTCGGGCTTTCCCGCGGTCAGCACCATCGTGCCGATCACCTCGTTGCTGAGCTCGGTGGATTCCGGGTCCTGGGGCGAGCCGGCGGCCGCCCGCGGGCATTCCCGCCTGACTTTCGACAGCACGCTCTTGTAGCCGGCGATCGAGATCCCGAGGTTCGCGTGCCCGGCCCGCACGAGCTGGTAGTTGGCGCGAAGGTACGCTTCGGCTGAGGACCGGTCGGAGGCCTGCGCGACGGCCGGGATCAGCGCGAGCGCGAGGACCGTGCAGCAGGTCGTGAGCAGCCGCCTCCGCATCGCCGAGAGCCTACGGGATCGCGGCAGCGCCGGTCCCCGGTTGGCGCTGACCGGGCCCGTCCGCCAGGGCGGCGTAGAGCACGTCGCAGCGCGGCATCACAGCCGCGAGCGCGCGCTCGACGCAGCGCTCAGGTCTTGGCCGCGAAGGGCGAGGAGGTGCCCAGCACGCGCCCGCGGGCGTCGAGTGCCTGCACCTCGAACCGCGAAGCGGAGGCTGCCACCGGGATCGCGGTCTCGAAACCGCGTCGCGGGGCGCGGGCGAGCGTCCTCATCGTGCCGCCCGCCGAGCTGGCGAGCACGCGCCAGGAGGCGACCTGCGTGGCGCCGTTCCAGCTCGCGTAGACAGTCGTGCCGGAGCCGCCGTGGCGGGCGGCGCCCGCCGGCGGCGTCGCCGGTTCGCCCACCCAGCTGCCGAGCTCCGCGCGGTAGCTGAGGTTCGGGCCGGGCAGCGCGACGTCCCACAGCGCCTTGCCGGAGGCGCTGAACTCCGAGATGTACGGTTCCGAGCCCCAGCCGACGAACACGTTGCCGTCCGGCTGCGGCTGGATGTCGCCCATGTACTCGGATTCGAGCCCGTAGCTGCGGCCGTACTCGTGCACCAGGCTCGCCGTGCGGGCGCTCTGATCGAGCTTCAGCACCAGCCCGCGCGAGGACGCTTTGGCGCTGATGTAGGTGCCGCCCCCGGTGAGCTGGCAGCAGTGGTCGTCGAACATCGTGATCGTCGAGTCGGGGCCGAGTCGCACGTCGTGCTGCCAGCGGAACTCCGCTTCGGCAGCGAGCTTGAAATCAGAGCCGTTGCCGCCCAGCGTCCACTTGATCCGTCCGGTCGCGATGTCGACCAGATAGATCGCCCAGGTGTCCCGCATCGAGACCAGGAAGCTGCGGCCGTCCGGCGAGAGGTCGATCGAGTTGACGTGGTAGGCGTCCCAGGGGAAGCCGTTGGTCGGCAGCGTCGCCTGCACCTGGCTCAGCGGGATGTGGTCCAGCGCGTCCCAGCTCCGCAGCAGCTTCCCGCTCCGCAGGTCGTACTCCTGCACGGCGGAGTCGATCAGCGCGCCGTTGTAGGCACCGCCGTACCTCGACAGGTTCAGCGGGATGTTCTTGTTGGCCGTCACCCACGCGTCGTGGCCGCGGATCAAGAGCTCGTGCAGTGTCACGACCCAGCCGCCGGTGGCGTGCAGCCGCGCGACCGTGTCGTAGTGGCGGTCGACGATCACGTATTCGCCGCTTTCGGTCGCGCCGGTGTTGGTGACCTTGCCCTGCCACCAGGCGAGCACCGGGCGGCCTCCGTATCTCTGCACCGAAAGATTCGAGGCCACGAGCTTTTCGTCAACCGGCCGGAACCACACCGGCTGCAGGTCGCGTTCGAGGATCAGCGGCCCGCTCTGCCCGTGGATCGGCGGTTCGTTGAGGTTGTAGAAGTTCGCCGCGAAGATGTAGCCGGGCGCCAGCACGGCCCTGGGCTCGCGGTGGATCACCTTGTACAGGGGCGGGTGCAGCTCGGGCGCGCTGGCGAAGCTGAAGGTGTTCTCCTTGGAGAACGCGCCGAGCGGTTTGCCGCGGGTGTCGTGAAAGACGGCGGCGAGCGCTACGAACACCGCGATCGCCGCCAGCACCGCGGCTGCCAGGCGCCGGTCGGCGACCCGCTCCTCGCGTTTCGGACGGGGCAGCCCGACGAACGTGACGAGCGCTGCGGCGGCCGTGAAGCATGCGGCGATCAGGTAGGCCAGGCGGAAGCCGCGGGTGAGCGCGTCGGCGACCTGGAAGCCGTGGCCGAGCAGGTTGGTGCTGTGCTGGGTGGCCAGCGTGATCAGCAGCGCGAGGCCGAGCCCGCCTCCGACCTGGCGCGAGGTGTTGACGAGTCCCGAGGCGAGGCCCGTCTTGCCCTCGCCGGCACCCTGCGTGGCGGCGATCGTCGAGGGCACGATCGACAGCGCGATCCCCGCCGTCGTAAGCACGCCGGGGATCACGACCCACACCAGCGGCGTGCCGCTGGATCCGATCTGCGTGAAGAGCAGCAGCCCGACGGTCATCAACAGCAGCCCGCTGCCGAGCACCGGGCGGACGCCGAAGTGGCCGACGAGCTTCCCGGCGCGCGTCGTCAGCAGGCCGATCGTGATCGTCATCGGCAGGAACACGAGACCCGCGTGGAAGGGCGAGATGCCGAGCACCTGCTGCATGTAAAGCGAGCTCACGAACCACATCGGGAACAGCGCGGCGCTGAACAGCAGCACGATGCCGTTGACGGTCTGCAGCGGCTTTGTGAGCGCCTTGAACGGGATCAGCGGGTGCGACGCGAAGCGGGCCTCGATCAGCCCGAACGCCCCGAGCAGCACCACGCCGAGGACGATCGGGCCGAGCGCGGCAAATGTCCCCCAGCCCTTGAGCCCGCCTTCGACGACCCCGAACACGAGCACCATCTGACCGATCGTCAGCGTCAGCGCGCCGGCCAGGTCGAAGCTGTCGTCGGGTTTCGCGCGCTTGCGCTCGGACACGACGGCCCAGGCGAGCGCCGCGAACCCGAACGCGATCGGCGGGTTGATCAGCAGCACCCAGCGCCAGCTCAGGAATTCGGTGATGATCCCGCCGAACAGCGAGCCGGCGGCGCCGCCGATGCCGTTCATCGCGGCCCACGTCGCGATCGCGCGGTTGAGCTGCGGGCCGGGCGGGAACGAGCCGGTGATGATCGCCAGCGAGCAGGCTGCCATGCCGGCGCCCGCCAGCCCCTGCAAGGCCCGCGCGGCGACCAGCACGCCCTGGCTCGGCGCAAGGCCCCCGGCCAGCGAGGCGATCCCGAACAGCGCCAGCGCCGCCGCGAAGATACGCCGCCGGCCGAAGTGGTCGGCTCCGCGCCCGGCGAGCATCAAGAACCCCGCGAAGGTGATCGTGTACGCGTCCACGACCCACTGCAGCGCCGGCGAGGAGAAGCCGAGATCGGTCTGGATCCGCGGCAGCGCGACGTTGACGATCGTCAGGTCGAGGATGACCAGAAACTGCGCCACGCAGCAGACCACGAGCAGCCAGCGCGAGCGCGGGGCGACCCCCTGCGCGGCTGCCGGCGCCGGCTGCGCGGCGCCCTCAGCGATGTCGGTGCTCATCGTGCCCCGCTCTTACGGAGCTCACAAAAACGGCTGTTAGGGTGGGCCGCGCAGCAGGCAAGCGACGAGGAGACCCCCGGCAGCCATGAAGAGAACTCCACTGACCGCCATGCTAACCGCCGTCGCCGTGCTGGCAGCGAGCGTGGCGATCGCCGGCTGCGGCGGCAAAGGCTCCTCGACTTCGACCTCGACGACGAAGAGCACGACGACGACCGAACAGCCGGGCAAAAAGAAATCGAGCCCGGGCTACTAGGCCCCCCGCTCCACCGCCGCCGGAGGGATCTCCCCCCGGCTTCGCAGACCCGCTGTCTCGATCGCCGCGCCCCGCCTTGGACGAGCGTCGATCTGCTCCCTGCTTTCCAGGCCTGCCGTCTCACCGCCGCGCTCCCGCTTCGATGAGCGTCGCGTAGAAGCCCACCGTCTTGACGGGCTTCGAGGAGGCGAGCACGCGCCCCTTGACGTCGAGCGCCTGCACCCGCACGTACGCGAAGCTCTTCGGCAGCGTCGCTTCGGTCTCGAAGGACTGCTCGGGGACGGTCGTCTGTTCGGAGAGCGAGCTCGGCGAGGAGCCCGCCAGCACCCGCCACGCTGCGACGCCGGTCGAACCGTTCCAGCTGGCGTGGACGATCGTCTCTTCGCCGGTGCTGTTCTGGCTCGAGCTGACCGCCGGCGGGATCGCCGGATCGGCGCTCCACGGGTGGCGGAAGGCGCGGTAGAACGAGAAGTCGTAGGGCAGATGGGCGTCGAACAGCACGCCGCCGCCGGGCGCGAACTCGGTGATCTGAGGGAGTCCGCCGAAGCCGACGAGGCTCGCGCCGTCCGGCAGCGTCTGCATGTTCCCCTGGCTCGCCGCGAGCAGCGTCGGGCGCGTGTGGCGGTATTCGGCGAGCAGACGAGCTTCGTGGGTGGCGGTGTCGAGCCCGACGCGCAGGCCGCGGGACTGGCTGTGGATCGGCGGGCTCGCGCCGTCGTCGAACACCGTGATCACTCCGTCGGGCAGCATCCGCGCGTCGTGCTGCCAGGCGGTGCGGGTGCCCGGCCCCATCTTGAACGAGCTCTTCCTGCCGCCGAGCCGCCAGATGATGCGCCCGCTGCCCGCTTCGAGCTGGTAGATCGCCCAGGTGCTGCGTGCTGAGATCAGCAGATCGCCGTTCGGCTCGGGGTCGACCGAGTTCAGGTGGAAGTAGTCCCATGGCGTGGAGCTCTTCGAGGCTTCGACTTCGGACTCGCCCGCGGCGACGTGGTCGAGGCTGTGCCATTCCCAGCGCACGAGCCCGGTGCGCATGTCGATCTCCTGAATCGCGGTGTCGGTGATCGTCCCGCCGGCGATGCCTCCGACCGAGCTCGTGTCGCAGCGAATCGGGTTGAACGCCGTCGTGTAGGCGATCCCGTTCGGCTGCAGCTGGAAGTCGTGCAGGTCGGCGTGCAGGCCGTTGCCGCCGGGCAGCCGCTTGATCACTTCGTAGCGGTCGTTCATGACGAGGTCTTCGCCCTGGCCGAATCCCCACTCGAGCACGCGGCCCTGCCACCAGGTGAGCGCCCGTTTGCCTTCGTAGCTCTGGACGTTGAGGTCCTCGGCCGTCCGTGCCCCCGGCAGGTCCTCGAACCACACGAGCCGGCCCTGCGGCGTGTAGATCAGCGGCCCGTAATCCCCGGGGCCCGGTCCGTTGGAAGTGAAGATGTCGCCCGATCCGGGGTCGCGGTCCGGCGTCGTGACCGTCAGCACCGGCGCCTGCACCCCCGGCAGCGAGTAGAAGCTCTGATAGTCGGCGGGGGCGGCCTTCGGGTTGTGGAAGTCGGGCGTCGCCGCCGTCGGATACGGGCTGTCGACGCGGAACGACCACGCGACCGCGCGGCCCCGCACGGTCGCGCTGACCGTGACCGTCTCGCCTTCGGCGAAGGGCTTGAAGGGGATGAAGCTGGCGCCGTCTTTCTGCGAGTAGCCCGAGACGGTGCCCTCGTGCACGCCGGTGACCGAGCCGCGCGCCGAGACGGTGTCGATCTCTCCCGACGGCAGCCCGAGGAAGCTGATCTGCGTGTGGGGGTCGGCGGTGACCGTTTCCGGCGCCGGCGAGACGTCGAGCGGGGTGCCGGGCAGCGCAGCGCTGCGGTCGACGTGCTCGGGCAGGCACTGCGGCGAGACCGATGCGGTCTTGCCGGCACCCGATCCGATGTTCAGGCTCGCCGAGCCGAGCACCAGCGCGAGCACGGCATAGGCCAGCACGGCGATACCCAGGATGATCAGCAGGAGGCGGCGCATTCTCGCAAGGGCCGGGCGGGAGCCGGCGGGCGCTTTCGGCGCGGGCCGGAAGCCTGCCACATCAACCCCCTTCGAACGTAAGAGTTCCCGCAAAACCGGGCTTCATCCACCGAACCGACGGGTCCCGGGTGGGCCGGACGATACGCTGCCGGGCCGATGGCCGGACTTCGCCCCACGATGCCGCTGCTCGCGCTGGCAGGATCGACGATCGCGCTGATCGCCTGCGGCAGCACGTCCTCCGCGAGCGTCCCCGCCGCCCAGCCCGGCGCCGCCGCACTCGCGCGCGAGGCTGCCGCCAACCCGGTCGCCGTGTCCCCCCAGCCGGGCACGCCGGACGCCTCGGCTGGCACGCAGATCAGCTTCCTGGGCGGCAGCGGCACGCAGGTCTCCTCCGTCACCGTGAAGGGATCTCGCAGCGGCTCGCACGGCGGCGTGCTTCGCGCCTACTCGACCGGCAGCGGGGAGAGCTTCATCCCCAGCCACCCGTTCACGCCCGGCGAGAAGGTCACGGTGCACGCGCAGATCACCGCCGGACCGAGCACGGGCCCGGTTAGCACGAGCTTCACGATCGCCCACCAGTACGCGCCCAGCCAGAAGCAGTTCCCGATCAACCCGGGCAGCTCCGCCGACGTCCAGCACTACGTCTCGGCTCCGTCGCTGACGCCCTCGACGGTCCGCATCTTGACGCACGCCAAGCCCGGCGCCGCGCCCGGCGACCTCCTGCTTGCGCCGTATCAGGGGAAGGGGACAGCGGGACCGATGATCGCCGAACAGAACGGCAGCCTCGTGTGGTTCAAGCCCCTGCCCAGCGGCGAGTCGGCGACCAACCTCCGCGTCCAGCAGCTCGACGGCCAGCCTGTCCTGACCTGGTGGCAGGGACGGATCCTCGAAGTCGGCTTCGGCCAGGGCGAAGACGAGATCTACGACACCAGCTACCGGCAGATCGGACGCGTTCGGGCCGGGAACGGGTACCACGCCGATCTCCACGAGTTCCTGCTCGAGCCCGACGGGACCGCCTGGATCGACGAGTTCGACCCGATCCACATGAACCTCTCCTCCTACCACGGCCTCTCCGACGGCGTGCTCACCGACTCGGTCGTCCAGGAGATCGACGTCAAGACCGGCCTGGTGATGTGGGAGTGGCACGCGCTCGGGCACATCCCGATCTCCGAATCGCACAACCCGGCGCCGCGCTCGCACTACCCCTGGGACTACGTGCACGTCAACTCGATCAGCCCAGGCAGCTCCGGTGACGTGCTGCTGTCCTCGCGCAACACCTGGACGCTGTACGACGTCGATCTGCGCAGCGGGGCGATCCGCTGGCGGCTCGGCGGCTCGCACTCGAGCTTCAAGATGGGCGCCGGGACGCGCACCTACTGGCAGCACGACGCAGAGTGGCAGCCGGACGGCTTGATCTCGGTGTTCGACAACGGCTCCGATCCGCCGAAGGAGAAGCAGTCGCGCGGGCTGCTGCTCGAAGCCAACACCTCCAAGCACAGCGTCACGCTGCGAAGGCAGTTCACGAACCCGTCGCGGACGCTGCTCGCGTCGAGCCAGGGCAACACGCTGGCGCTGCCCGGCGGTGACTGGCTGATGGGCTACGGGGGGCTTCCCGACTTCACCGAGTACGACTCCTCCGGCCACGTGCTGCTCGACGGCACGCTCGGCAAGAACGTGCAGGACTTCCGCACCTATCTCGCTCAGTGGAGCGGGCGCCCGGCCGGCGCCCCGTCAGTCGCCGCGAAGGCCGCGGGCTCCGCGCTGTCGGTCTACGCGAGCTGGAACGGAGCGACCGAAGTGGTGAGCTGGCGGGTTCTCGCGGGCGCGAGCGCGACCACGCTCGCGCCGGTCGCAAGCGCCGCCCGCAGCGGCTTCGAGACCGCGATCAAGGCGCCGAGTGCAGGCCCCTACGTGCAGGTGCAGGCACTCGACGGTGCCGGCAACGTGATCGGCACCTCCCCGACGGTCAAAGCCTGATCCCGCTGCGGGCGCCGATCCTGCTGGCAGGGCTCGCCGCGGCGGCGGCGCTGATCGCGTCCGGGAGCGAGACGGGTGTCGTGCAGGGCGCGAGCCGCAGCCGGCTCGCTGCGCACCTCACCGCGGCCGCGGGCTCCGGCCGCGCGGCGCCGTCCTGCACGCCGTCGGGGCTGAACCGCTCAGCGCTGCTGGCCGGAGAGCTCACAGTCACGCCGCTGCCCGGCAGCCGCGACGCCTCCCCGCTGACGCAGATCAGCATGGTCGGGGCGCCGGCCGCCGCGCTCTCGGCGCTCCGGGTCACCGGCTCGCGCAGCGGAGCCCACCGCGGGCGCCTGGAGGCGTATTCGCAGGGCGACGGCGCGAGCTTCCTCCCCACGCATCCGTTCAAGCCCGGCGAGCGCGTCAGCATCCGCGCGACCGTGGCCGCGGCGGGTGGGCCGAAGACCTTGTCCTGGTCCTTCCAAACGGCGGTTCCCGACACCTCCGGCGAAGCCGGCGGCAGCGCCACGCCGGCTTCCGAACCGCGCTACTACCAGCACTTCCGCTCGCGGCCCGACCTCGAGCCGCCGACGATCTCGGTCACGGCCCGCTCGCCGTCGGCCTCACCCGGCGATCTGCTGCTCGCGCCCTACTCCGGCCCCGGGCAGTACGGGCCGATGATCCTCGGCGAAGACGGCTCGCTGATCTGGTTCAAGCCGCTCGCGCCCGCGGGCGCCCGCGCCGCCGACCTGCAGGTGCAGAGCTACGAGGGCAAACAGGTGCTGAGCTGGTGGCAGGACCCGCTGATCACGCCGGGCGACCGCGAATCGGGGATCGTGATCGACGACAGCTCCTACCGCCAGATCGCGGTGGTCCGGGCAGGCAACGGCTACCAGACTGACCTGCACGAATTCCAGATCACGCCGCGCGACACGGCGCTGATCACCGTCTACGACGGCATCCTCTGCAACCTCTCGAAGGTCGCAGGGCCGGCCCGGGGCGCGGTCGCCGACACGCTCGTCCAGGAACTCGACCTGAAGACGGGCCTGGTCCGCTACGAGTGGCACAGCCTCGACCACGTGCCGCTGAGCGACTCCTACGTCTCGCCCCGGCCGGGCACCCCCGAAGAACCCTTCGACTTCTTCCACGTCAACTCCGTCGACATCATGGGGGCCGGCGATCTGCTGATCGATGCGCGCAACACATGGGCGGCCTACGCGACGGATCCTCGCACCGGGCAGGTGCTGTGGCGGCTCGGCGGCCGGCGCAGCAGCTTCGCGAGGGGAGCGGGTGCGGCGACCGCCTACCAGCACGATGCGCGCGAGCAGCCGAACGGGAACATCACCTTCTTCGACAACGGCGCCACGCCGAAGGTGCACTCGCAGACGCGAGTGATCGAACTGGCGCTGAACACGAGCGCGATGACCGCCACGCTGGTGCGCCGCCAGGAGCACTCGCCGCCGCTCATGGCCGGCAGCCAAGGCAACCTGCAGGCGCTGCCGGATGGCGACTGGATGGTCGGCTGGGGGCAGTCCCCGTACCTGACCGAATTCGGCCCGGCCGGGCAGGTCCTCCTCGACGCGCGCATGCCGGCCCCGTACGAGTCCTACCGCGTGTACCGCGAGGCTTGGAGCGCGCGGCCGCCGACGCCGCCGCGGTTCGCTCTGGGCCGCGCCGGCAGCAGCACCACCCTCTACGCGAGCTGGAACGGCGCGACCGAAGTCGCCTCCTGGAGGGTCCTGTCCGGGTCCTCGGCGTCCGCCCTGACACCCCTCGCGACCGCGGCGCGCTCGGGCTTCGAGACCGCAATCGCCTTGCCTGCTTCGCCGCCGCACGGCAGCTGGCTGAGCGTGCAGGCGCTCAGCCCGAGCGGCGCGGTGATCGGCGCCGCGGCGCCCGCCCGCGTCTGAGCGAGTCCTGCGGCGCGGGGCCGCCCTGGCCGGCGGCAACGTCGCCGAGCGTGCTTTCGAGCTTCTGCTTGCGTCTCGCCGTGGCCTTTGCCGCGGCGGTGCGGGCGGTCGAGAAGTAGTCGGCGAAGCCGCGGCCGTGTGCAGGCTCGAGGTTCGACGGCAGCGGCTCGCGCAGCTCGTGCACGAAGGCTTTCTGCCAGCGCTCGCGTATCGACGCCTCGAGCGGGGTGTGTTCGGCCGAGTTGTGCAGCTCGAGGCGGCCGCTGGCGGTCGAGTAGTCGTAGAGCTCCGCTTCCTGCCCTTCGCTGAGCGGCTCGATCCCTTCTTCGGGCCAGTGCGAGTAGAGCGCGAACTTCGCTTCCGGGGTTCGCATCGCGACCACGTGCAGGGGGGCGTTCGCCGCATACGACTCGATCGCGAACTCGGTGACGGTCTCGTCGGTGGCGTGCAGCACGTATTCGCGACCCGGAGCTTGGGGGTCGGAGAGCATCGCGCTGAGATCGGCCCGCCCGGCGATGTGCGAGTAGTGCTGCTCGGTGCGCCAGTCGTCGGAGCCGGTTGCCAGCGTCAGCAGCAGCGGCGCCACGTCGACGCTCGAGGTGAGCTGCTGGCGCACCGTCTGCGGGAAGGCGGTCAGCTTGCCGCGCAGGTCCTTGACGAGCAGCGGCACGCGCAGCGCCTCCTCGTAGGCGCCGGCGCCCTTGCCGCGCAGGCCATGCGATGCGCCGTACTCGCCGTGGTCGGAGGTGAACACGACGATCGTGTTCGCGGCCACCTCGGGCCGGCTGTGCAGCGTCGCGAGCACGCTTCCGATGTGGCGGTCGACCTCGCGCTGGAGCTTCGCGTAGAGGTTGAGGAAGTCGAGCCAGATCGGCGTCGCTTCGGGCCCCGTGTACGGCACCGGACCGAACGACGCGGCGGCGGTGTCCTGCAGCGAGCGCTGCAGGCGCGGCTTGTTGCGCTCCACCAGCAGTTCCGGCGTCTCGAAGTTGGGCGGCAGCCTGTGCACGGTGCGCGGCGCGGTCGTCTCGGCCGGGACCCTGTCGCTCCACACGTACCACCAGGCGATGTCGTGGGGGTTCACGAACGAGACCGTCGCGCACCACGGCGCGGAGCGGGCGTCCTGGCGATACCACTCGTGGAAGCGCCTGGCGATCGGCGGATCCTTGTGCCAGCCCTGGCCGGGGCCTCCGTCGGGGGAGGGATAGAAGCCGCCGGCGAAGCCGTAGCGCTCGAGCGCTTCTTCGCCGGCCGACGGCGTCCAGTGGTTGTCGCCGTGGGTGAGATGCCACTTGCCGAACCAGCGGGTGTGGTAGCCGTGCTCGCGCAGAAAGGTGCCGTAGGTCGGGAAGCCCGGGTCCAGCGTGCTGCCTCCGGTGATCATGCAGCCGGTCTGGTGGGTGTAGAGGCCGGTGAGCAGCGTCGAGCGCGCCGGCGAGCAGTCGTTGGCAGCCGTGTAGTGGTGGCCGAAGGACACCGCGCCCTCGCGCAGCCGCCGCAGGTTGGGCGGCAGCGCCATGCCCATCGGCGTCGCCGAGAACCACTGCGGGTAGCGCAGCTGGTCGACGACGATGACGAGGATGTTGGGGCTGTTCGGGGCCGGGCGGTGCGCGGTCCTGTCGCGCTTCGGCGCCGGCTGGCCCGGCTTGTCGCCGTCTGCTTCTGCGAGGGCCCTGATGCCGAGGCCGGCCCCCGCCAGCAGCCCCCCGGCGACCGCTCCCCGCTTCAGGAACGTGCGCCGGTCCATTTTCCTATGCTGCTCGGAATCCATGCGTCGCGTGCGAGCTCTCATCCTGGGGCCGTTGCTGGCCCTCGGTTTGGGGTTTGCCGGCCTGACCGCCACCGCCGCGGCGCAGTCAGCGCCAGCGTGCGTCCCCGCGAGCCTCGATGTCTCCGCTCTGCAGGCCGGTGCCGTAACAGTATCGCCCCTGGCGGGCAGCAGGGATGCCTCGCCGCAGACGCAGATCAGCTTTTTGGGCCTTCCTGTGAAGGATCTCACCGTGGTGCGCGTCGCCGGCTCGCGCAGCGGCCCGCACGGCGGACGCCTGGAGGCCTACTCGCAGGCTGACGGCGCGAGCTTCGTGCCCTCGCGGCCGTTCCTGCCCGGTGAGCGCGTGACTGTACGGGCCCGGGTCCGCGCGGGCGGCACGTGGCGTTCGCTGAGCGACGTCTTCGCGGTCGCCCACCCGGACGCGATCAGCTCGACGCCCGAGCGGATCTGGGGCGGGAGCTCCAACGCGGTGCAGTCCTTCCACTCGCGGTCCGACATCAGGCCTCCGACCGTGACCGTGACCGCGGACTCGCCGGCGGCGGCCCCGGGCGACATCTTCCTCGCGCCCTACGGCGGTCCGGGCCAGGCGGGGCCGATGATCCTCGAACCATCCGGCGGGCTGGTCTGGTTCAAGCCGCTGCCCCGTTACACCTCGGCGACCAACTTCCAGGTCCAGGAATACGCCGGCAAACAGGTGCTGACGTGGTGGCAGGGGGACATCAGCGTGCACGGCTTCGGCACAGGCGAAGACGAGATCGCCGACAGCGCCTACGACGTGATCGCCCACGTGCGCGCAGGCAACGGCCACCGCGCGGACCTGCACGAGTTCCAGCTGACGCCGCAGGGTACGGCGCTGATCACCTCCTACTTCCCAGTGCTCTGCGACCTCGCCTCGGTCGGCGGGCCCGCTTCCGCGGGGCTGACGGACGGCGTCTTCCAAGTGCTCGATGTCCGCACAGGGCTCGTGATGTACGAATGGACGAGCCTCGACCACGTGGCGCTGAGCGAATCGTATTCCTCGCCGCGCAGCGCGAGCACCGAATACCCCTACGACTTCTTCCACATCAACTCGCTGAGCGTGGACCGCGACGGCAGCATCCTGATCTCCGCCCGCAACACGTGGGCGCTGTACGACCTCCAAGCCGCCAGCGGGCAGATCCGCTGGCGGCTCGGCGGCAAGCACACGAGCTTCGCGGGCGCGCCCGCGACGCGCACCGCGTGGCAGCACGACCCGCGGGAACTCGCCGACGGGACGCTCAGCCTGTTCGACAACGGCTCCTCGCCGACCGTGCACTCGCAGTCGCGAGGCATCGTGGTGCGCCTCGAACCGCAGAGCGGCACGGTCGAGCTCCTTGCCCAGTTCACCCACACGCCCCCGCTGGTCGTCGAAAGCCAGGGCAACCTCCAGGCGCTGCCCGGCGGTGACTGGTTCCTCGGCTGGGGCCAGGAACCGTTCTTCTCCGAGGTCGGCCCGGCCGGGCAGCAGCTCTTCGATGCCCACTTCCCCCTGCACGAGCAGTCCTACCGGAGCTTCAAGCTGCCCTGGAGCGGGGTGCCCGATCACGCGCCCGCGCTCGCCTACTCTCCTAGAGGGGCCGGTGGGACGGTCTACGCGAGCTGGAACGGCGCCACCGGCGTCTCCTTCTGGTTGGTACTCGCCGGCGACTCACCCGCCGCGATGAAGCCGCTGCTGAGCGCGCCGCGCAGCGGCTTCGAGACGGCGATCGCGCTGCCCGGCGGCGCGATCGGCCCGTATCTCGAGGTCCAGGCGCTCGACGCGAGCGGAGCGGTGATGCGCAGCTCGCCGCCTGTGAGGGCGCTGAGCGCCGGCTGAACGCGCCCGCCCCGCCGCTGAGGCGAAGCTGCGGCCATCGCTACGGGCGGATCGGGCGCCGCGTGCGAGGCTCAGGCCAAGCTCACAACGACAGGGCGCTTTCAGTGGGAGCCCGGCGCCTGGGACTCCCTTGCCTTGCCGGAGAGCTCGGCGAGCGTCAGGAGGTGCGCCGGCGGCTCGGGCAGCACGGTCTGCGAGCGCACCTCGAGCGCGGCGGAGACGTGCAGCAGCTCGCCGGGGTCGAGCGCGCGCCAGGCGGGATCGTCGTCCAAGCGCTCGGTGGCGACCGTGACGGTCCCGTGCTCGCCGGCAGCGCTTACGCGCGTGCCGAGGCTGCTGCGGTGCTCGACCCGCCGCCCCGGCTCGCGCTCCAGCACGTACAGCTCGTGCGTCTGCGGGTAGCGCAGCGCCCACAGCTCCTCAGCGGTGGCGAGCACGAAGTTGATCGACAGCAGCGGCAGATGGGCCGCAACCCAGCCGCAGGCAGAGACGATGCCCTCGTGCACCGAGCCTCCGTGGGCGGCGATCTCGTGCGTGATCAGGGCGAAGAAGCGCTCGGAGTCGGTCTCGCCCCGCACGAGCTGCATCGAGGTCCCGGCGCGGCGCTCGAGTGCGGGCAGGTCCTCGATCACGCCGTTGTGCGCGAACACTCGGCCGGCCTGCTCGAAGGGGTGGGTGTTCTCCAGCGTCAGATCGCCCGTCGAGGCGAAGCGGACGTGTGCGACGAACGTGCGGGAGCTGAGCTCGCGCGCGCGTCGGGCGAACTCGCGATCGCCGTACGCGGCCACGGGTTGCTTGTCGATGTGCGGCAGGTCGCGCTCGTCGAACCAGCCGATGCCCGTCCCGTCCGGCTCTCGGTGGCTCTGCGCGCTGAGGCTGTCGGGGGCTTCGAGCAGCCAGAACGTCGCCCGCGCGGGGCGCGCTCCGGAGCTCATTCCGAACAGGCGGCACATCAGCGGAAGGGGAGGGATTCGAACCCTCGAGGCGGGTTTCCCCGCCTAACGGTTTTCAAGACCGTCGCATTCAACCGCTCTGCCACCCTTCCCGGGCAAGCAGAGCGTAGGGCAGCGGGCGCTGCGCCTCGCGGCCTGCTGCGGCGCCGGCGCGCCGGCCCACAACCGCCGCAGCGTCCGGCGGCAATTCTGCAGCGCTCATGCTCGGCGCCGCGGCGGTCGACCTGTTTAGGGATGGCGGCGTCTGCAACGTCTGCATCGGCCCTACGTCCCGCCGGCGAACAGCCGCGATGGACGATCGAGCGCGTGGTCTGCGACCACGGCGTCAGCTCGGCCTACCAGCCGCTGGTCGACCTCGACAGCGGCGAGACGATCGCCTTCGAGGCGCTTGCGCGCGGGCCGCGGGGCAGCGCCTTCGAGCGCCCCGACCGCCTGTTCGCGGCGGCGGCGCTGGCCGGCCTCGAGCAGGAGCTCGAGTTCGAGTGCCAGCGCGCTGCGCTGCAGGGCGCGCTGGAGACCGGCCTCGCCGACGGCCAGGCGCTGTTCATGAACCTAGAGCCGCGGCTGCTCTCCGTCGAGCGGCCGGATTGGCTGCGCGAGCTCGGCCGGCGCGCAGCGGGCGCCTTCCCGGTCTTCGTCGAGTTCACGGAGCGCTCGCTCACCGACCGCCCCGCCGAGCTGCTGTCCGCGGCCGAGTGGCTGCGCGCGCAGGGAGTCGGGATCGCGCTCGACGACGTCGGCGCCGACCCGCGGTCGCTGGCGCTGATGCCGGTGCTGGCTCCCGATGTGATCAAGCTCGACCTGCGCCTCGTCCAGGAGCAGCCTTCGCGCCAGATCGCCTCGGTCGTGCACTCTGTCAACGCCGAGGCCGAGCGCACCGGCGCTGAGGTCCTCGCCGAGGGGATCGAGACCGAGGAGCACCGCCAGACGGCGCTCGCGCTCGGCGCCCGCTACGGCCAGGGCTTCCTGTTCGGGCGGCCCGGTCCGCTGCGTGACGCCGCGGGCACGCCGGGCGCGGCGCCGGCCCGCAGGCAGGCCACGGAACGGCGCCGCAGCGAGACGCCTTACGAGATCGTCGCCGCGGATCGCTCCCCGCGCCGGGGCACCAAGCGGCTGCTGCTGGCGCTGAGCAGGCAGCTCGAGTCACAGGCCACCAGCCTGGGGCGTTCGGCGCTCGTGCTCAGCAGCTTCCAGGACCAGGGGTACTTCACGGCCTTGACCGGAGGGCGCTATCGCGAGCTGGCGGCCGGCGCGGCGCTGGTCGGCGCGCTCGGCACGGGGCTGCCCGACCGCCCGGTGGTGGGCGTTCGCGGAGGCACCCTCGAGGAGGGCGACGCGATGCGCGGCGAGTGGGACGTGACCGTGATCGGCCCGCACTTCGCCGCCGCCTTCACGGCGCGCGACCTCGGCGACCGCTGCGCGGACATCGACCGCCGCTTCGACTTCGCGATCACATACGATCGCTCGGTCGCGGTCGAGACCGCGCGCAGCATGATCGGCCGGCTCGCCGCGGCTCCGGGGCGTTAGCGCGGTCGCCCATCCCGGGCGCGCCCGTTCTAAACTTGCCGGATCGCCCTCCCGGGAGAGGTGGCCGAGTGGCTGAAGGCACTCGCCTGCTAAGCGAGTATGGGGATCAAACTCCATCGCGGGTTCGAATCCCGCCCTCTCCGCCATCTGATCGATGTTGGACCCTGGCCCCGAGAAAGGGGTCGGGGTCCGTCCTCACCCATTGCCGTCGCGGAGCTCCTCGCCCGGCGCAGGGCGGCTCATCCGGGCGAGACGAACTGCTCGTGTCGTCTGTCGACCGGATAAGCGCGCGGCGAGGTCTGGGCGACGTCCACCACGGCGCCAATCCGTCGGCGTGCTGCGCGCTTGTCCGTCAGCAGCCGCCACCCCGCGGCCGAGATCGGTACGCGGACCCGCATCGTGGCGTGCGCGCTCAGCCCGAACGAGGCGTGGCCGACCGCGAGCTGGCGCTCGCCAGATCGGCGGGCCGGTACCTCGAGCACGAGTGTCAGGCGCCC
Organism: uncultured Solirubrobacteraceae bacterium; assembly: GCA_963703205.1. Taxonomy (GTDB): domain Bacteria; phylum Actinomycetota; class Thermoleophilia; order Solirubrobacterales; family Solirubrobacteraceae; genus Palsa-744. The sequence goes on along the minus strand of OY969799.1, from coordinate 2,414,233 downwards.
GGCGCAGCGGCCGTCGCCTACGCAGCTGAGCGCGATCCAAGCTGCATGACCGTGGAGTCGGGCCGGCGCGGGGGAGAGCGTGACACGAGCAGGGTGCGCGGTTGCGGCGCCGGGGAGAATCGTCGTCGTGGCGGAGCCGGCCGTGGCCACTGGCGACGCGGCTGAATCGAGCGTCAGGCCGAGCGGTCCGGGACGGGCGCCGGTGGTGCCTTCGGGTTCGCCGGCGCCCCCTTCGCCGGCACCCCCTTCGCTTCGTCCGTGCGCCTGCGCGAATGCGATCAGCGCTTCGCCCTGCGGGCTCAGCTGCAGCGAGGGGTATTCCTCCATCGACCATCCCCCGTCGTTGCGCGAGTACACGATCATCGCCTTCAGCCAGCCCGCTTCGTGGTAGGCGCGCGCTCGTTCGAGCATCGCGGTGAGGCGTTCGGCGGCTTCCTCGCGCGTTTCCACTTCAGAGCCCCCGGTGTCGTCGCAGTCGCCGCCTTCGCTGCGCGCGCAGTAGCCGTCCTCCGAGACGACGATGTCGTTCCTCCCGGACTTGATCTGTTCGCGGACCGCAGCGACGGATTCGATACCCCAGCTGTCATCGAATTCGGTGCCCGTCGGGGCACCGTAGGGATGGAAGTACCAACCCTGTACTTCCGTTTCGAGACTCGGGGCAGCTGCGTACATCGTCTGCACCCAGCCGGACGGAGAAAGCTCGGTTTCACCCTGCGCGTTCAGATATTGATCCGCGCCGAACGCGGAGACATAGATGTCGCTAAGCGGTATCCCGGCGGCGCGCGCCGCGGGAAGAAGCGCGGCGATCACCTGCGCGTACTCGGCGCCGTTGTACCGCGGCGTGGTGTAACCCCATGGCTCGTTGATCGGTTCGAGCAGGACGGGCATCCCCGGGTATCTCTGGCTCACGAGACCCAGCAGGGCCGAGGCCGAGCGCACGAATCCCTGCACGTACTCCGAGATCGTCGTCTCGCCTTCGGCTTCTTCCTGTGGAGTGCGGTGTTCCTGAGGAAAGGCCGGGCTGGGGGACAGCTTGCCGGTGTACCCCCTGAACTCGATCGGCGTCACGGGAATCATCCCGTACTGGTAGTCGAGCGCGAGGCGGTCTTCGAAGTACGTGCCGCCTCTCCCGTCGCGTTCCGTTTCGCCCGGCGTTTCGCCGGAGGTGAGATCGAAGCTGCGGTCGTAGGCGATGCCGTAACGCGAGAACTCGTTCACCGGCCCGAGCCATTCGCCGGTGAAGACGTTGCTGATGCTGTTGCCGTTGAGACCGAGCCATGGGCTCCCCGGGGCGGCGTAGGCGGTCGCGGTCCCGTACGCGGAAGCGAAGGCGAGCAGGAGCATCGCGGCGGCGCGACGGGGATTGCCGAGCCGGGGGCGGCTGGGTCGTCCGGCGCTCACAGCCGGGCGCTTGCGAGCTCGGGGAGCTGGCACCGCATGCCGCGAGATTAGCGTCCGGTTGGGCGAAAAGGGATCGGGCCGCTACTCGCGGATGTGGCTGAGGCGGCCCTGCTCGTCACCGCTCGGTGACGAGCAATGCGGCTTGGCTTCGCGGCCTGGTGCTCGGCGTGGTGGCGGTGCAGGCGGACCTGTGCCGACCGCCTCGGGCTCGCGCGGCGGCCGCGGCAGCCGGTCGCTCAGCTCTCCTTCGGCGGCGCCCAGAGGTTGACCGAGCCCTCGACCGCATGGCGATCGATCGCGGCCAGCTCGTCCGCGCTGAACTCGGTCCGCTCGAGCGCTGCGACGTTCTGCTCGAGCTGGCGCACGGAGCTGGCGCCGAGCAGCGCCGAGCACACCCGCTCGTCGCGCAGGGTCCAGGCGATCGCCATCTCGGCGAGCGACTGGCCGCGCTCGGCGGCGATCTCGTTCAGCGCGCGGACACGCGAGAGGTTCTCCTCGCTGAGCATCTCCTGCGGGAAGTAGTTGCCGATGCGGACCCTCGAGTCCTCCGGCACGCCCTGCAGGTAGCGGTCGGTGAGCATCCCCTGGGCGAGCGGCGAGAAGACGATCGCGCCGATCCCCTCCGCGCCGAGCGCATCGAGCAGGCCGTGCTCGATCCAGCGGTTCAGCAGCGAGTACGAGGGCTGGTGGATCAGCAGCGGCGTGCCCAGCTCGCGCAGCAGCGCGGCCGCTTCGCGGGTCCGTTCCGGTCCGTAGGAGGAGATGCCGACGTAGCGGGTCAGCCCGCGCCGGCGCGCCTCGTCGAGCGCGCCCATCGTCTCCTCGAGCGGCGTCTCCGGATCCAGCCGGTGCGAGTAGAAGATGTCGACGTGGTCGAGCCGCATCCGGGTCAGGCTCTGCTCGAGGCTCCCCAGCAGGTACTTGCGCGAGCCCCACTCGCCGTACGGGCCGGGCCACATGTCGTAGCCGGCCTTCGTGGAGATCACGAGCTCCTCGCGCAGCCCGCCGAAGTCCTCGGCGATGATGCGGCCGAAGTTCGTCTCCGCGCTGCCGTACGGCGGCCCGTAGTTGTTGGCCAGATCGAAGTGGGTGATGCCGAGATCGAACGCGCGCCGCAGGATCGCCCGGCTGTCGGCGAGCGGCCGGTCGTCCCCGAAGTTCTGCCAGAGGCCCAGCGAGATCGCCGGCAGCTTCAGCCCGCTGCGCCCGCAGCGCCGGTAGGGCATGCGCTCGTAGCGGTCCTCGGCGGGGACGTAGCGGCTGGGGCCGAGGCGGCTGTTGTACGGCACGCCGCGAGTATCGCAGGGGTGCCCGAGATCTCGACGGTCGCGCGCGAGGGGGCGGCGCGGCCGGGCGTCAGCGCCGCGAGACGTCTTCCAGGTAGCTCTGCACCCAGCTCTCGGAGAGTTCGTCGGACTGTCTGCGGGGGCTGCGCTCGGGGGGCGTCCAACCGGCCGGCGGCTCGACGTCGAGCTCGGTGAGCACGCGCGCCAGCGCGCCCGCCAGGTCCCCCACGACCTCCTCGTAGACGATCGACAGCGGGCGGCGGCCGATCCGGAAGAAGAACCCCCGCCAGGCGTCCTCCTGGCCGCGCAGCCCGTGGAGCAGGTGGTCGATCGCGTCGAAGGAGTAGACCGAGCGCTGGGCGGGCGGCGGCTCCTCGCCGGAGGCACCGGTCTCGGCGCGCCACTTCCAGGTCTGCAGCGCGCGCCACAGCGAGACGGCCTGCCGGACCTTGTCGTTGCGCGAGATGAACACGTAGTGCAGCTCCGGGAAGGCGGTGTTCAGCAGCGAGCCGTCTCCCATGCCGCCGAAGCGGGGGATGCCGCGGGCGAGCTCGAGAAAGTCGTTGAAGTAGCCCCACATCATCTTCGCGCCGAACACGCCGTTCGGAGTGGTGCCCTCGCGGACGGCCCAGTCGAAGTGGCGCCGGTAGTCCTCGCGCTCCCAGGTCGGGCTGCGTTCGGCGGCATGATCGATGTTGGCGTCGTGGGGCAGCAGGCGGATCACTTCGGGCGAGCGCAGACCCCAGAAGTACTCGCGGGGCCGGCGCGGCAGGCCGGTCTCCTTGAGGGCCTCGAAGTACTCGCGGGGGCGCCCGGCGACACCGGTCGAGAGCAGCGTCTCGCAGAGCAGCGTGCTGCCGCTGCGGGGCGTCGCGCAGACGAGGTAGGAGCGGCGGGGCTCGGGCCCGCCGGCCTCCTGCGGGGGCGCTCCGGCGTCGCCCTCGAGCGGCCCGCTCATGCGCTCACCGTCACCGGTTCGCTTGCGGAGAGCTGATCGGGATCGTTGATCTCTGCGCCGGCGGGCGGCTCGGGATCGCCGTGCAGCAGGGGGTCCTCGGTCTGCGTCATCCAGCGCTCGAGGTGGTCGCTCAGCTCGACGACGACGCCGGCGTAGGCGGGGTCCTCCGCGAGGTTGTCAGCCTCGTTGGGGTCGAAGACGAGGTCGTAGAGCTGCTCGAAGGGGATCTTGCGCTGCGCCCAGCCGTAGCGCAGCAGCAGGTCCTTGCTGGGGGAGTCGTCGCAGTTCGCGAGCACCGGCGTCTCGCGCCCGCCGAAACGGCGGATGTACTTGAAGCGCTCGGTGCGGACCGCCCGCTGCGGCTCATATGCGGCGTGCCAGGTCATCTCGGCGAACAGCTCCTCGCGCAGGGCGCCGACTTCGCCGCGGACGAGTGGCAGCAGCGAGAACCCCTGCGCGAACTCGGGGGTCTCGACGCCGGCCAGCTCGCACAGCGTGGGGTAGACATCGAGGTGCGAGACGAGGGCGTCGTTGACGCGCCCCCCGTGGAACCCTCCGGGGCCGCGCATGATCAGCATCACGCCGAGCCCGCGGTCGTACAAGGTGGCCTTCGCGCCGGGGAAGGCGAGACCGTGGTCGGTCGTCAGAAAGATCAGCGTGTTCTCGGTCAGGCCCTGGGCGTCGAGCGCCTCGAGCACCGAGCCGACCCCCTGGTCGAGGGAACGCGCGCTCGCGCGGTAGGCCGCCATGTCGTGACGGGTCTCGGGGGCGTCGGGCAGGTTGCCGGGCGGCAGCGAGTACAGGGCGTCGCGCAGCGACGGCGGCTCGAGCCAGTCGCGGTGCGTCTCGAAGAAGCCGACGGAGAGGAAGAACGGCTCCGGCAGCCCCTCGGAGAGCGTTCGCCGGGCGACCGGCGCGACGCTCGCGACGTGCGTGGTCGCGATCTTCTCGACGCGGTCGAAGCCGATGATCTCCGGCCGCTTGGCGATGTGCTGCTCGCCGATCAGCACCGAGTAGTAACCCGCAGCGCGCAGCGTGTGGACGATGTGGTGGTGGTAGTCGTTGAGCGACCAGCCCCGGTGGGCCAGGCCGAGCATGCCGTTGTTGTGCCCGTACTGGCCCGTGAGCAGGCAGGCGCGCGAGGTCGAGCAGGTGGGGGTCGCGCAGAAGGCGCGGCGGAACAGCACACCCTGGTCGGCGAGGTGCTGGATGTTGGGCGTCGGCACGGGATGGCCGTAGGGCTGCACGTAGCGGCCCGTGTCGTGCGAGTGCAGGTAGAGGATGTTGGGTGGGCGCACGGACATTCGTGAACCGCTCAGCTCCCGCTCGCGGCGAGCTCTGCTGCTTGGATCCCGGCCGGCGTCATCGCTCGCTCCCGTCTGCTGTTCGGTCCCCGGCCGATCGCCGCCACGCGAAAAGAGTACAAGATAAGTGAGGAATTGGCCCGCGCGGCCACGCAGCGGCACGAGGAGAATTTCAAAAAGGTGAGGGTTGCGACGCGCGGCTGTGCAGCTCGCGCGGTTGCGGCCAGGCCGATCCCGGCCGGTGCTTTCGCACTGTGTCGAGCGCGCCGGGCGTAACCTTCCTGCCATGTCCACCGTGCAGAGGGGAGCCGGGCCGCCGGTCGAGCGGGCGCGCGCATGGCGGCGCGCGTTCCACGCCGGGGTCTGCGACAGCGTCGAGCGCTGGGACCACGGCGCGGTCCTGCGCGCGAGCCGCTATCCGAGCTACTGGGACCTGAACGTCGTGCGCGTCGAGGACGAGCCCGGGATGAGCGTCATAGAGCTGGTGGCGTTCGCCGACGAGGCGCTGGCGGGCGTCGCGCACCGCCGCGTGGACTTCGAGGACGGTGTTGCCGCGGGCGCGTGGCGCGAGGGCTTCGAGGAACTCGGGTGGCGCACGATGCCGCTGCTGTGGATGCGCCACGAGCACCCGTTGCCGCCCGCCGAGGGTCCTGAGATCGAGGTCGAGCCGGTTCCCTACGAGGACGTGATCGAGCTGCGGCGAAGTTGGCACCGCGAGGACTTCGACGACGACGAGTCGGCCGAGTTCGAGGCGGCCGCGCGCGAGGTCGCCGAGAGCCGCGGCGTGTCGGTGCTGGCGGTCCGCGAGGGCGAGCGGCCGATCGCGTTCGCGCAGCTCGAGCGGGCGGGGGCCGGTGCGGAGATCACGCAGGTCTACGTCGAGCCCCGGGCGCGCGGACGCGGCTTCGGCACCGCGATGACCCGCGCCGCGATCATCGCGGCCGGCGAGGTCGAGGATCTGTGGATCGTCGCCGACGACGAGGGCCGGCCCAAGCAGCTCTACGAACGGCTCGGCTTCCGCCCGGTGTGGAGGGCGACCGAGTTCCTGCGCGTGCCATGAGCGTTCCGCCGCCACCGACGCGCTGGCTGCTCGCGAAGCGCACGGCGATGGTCGCGGCGACCGCCTTCCTGTCGGTCAACCTCTGGACCGGCGCGCCGCTGATCGCGCTGTGGGTCGGCTCCCAGATCGTCGGCAACACCGTGCTGAGCATGGCCGCGGTCGGAGTGGTCGTGCTCGTGCTCGGTGTGCTGGTCTTCTCGATGGTGCTCGTGCTGGCCTGGCTCAGCAACGAGTACGACCGCTTGAGCGGACGCGAACTGGGCGAACGCCGGCCGCCGTGGATGCGCAGCATGCGCGGCGAGGAGGGCATCGACCAACCCGGCTGGGGCGCCGGCGTCACGCCGCTCGAGCGCGTCGTGATGGTCAGCGTGTACCTCGCCGTGATCTGCTTCCTGCTGTGGTTCTTCCTGCTCGCGAAGGCGCCGACGCCCTCGCTGTAGATACCGCCGGAGCCCGCGCATGCGCGGGCTCCCACTACACCTTGACCATCACCTTGCCGGTGTTGCCGCCGCTGAACAGCAGGTTCAGCGCGTCGGGGCAGCGCTCGAGACCCTCGACGACGTGCTCGGCGGACTTCAGCTTGCCTTCGGTCAGCCAGCCGCCGAGCGCGGTCTGCGCCTCCGGCAGGCGGTCGAAGAAGTCGATCACGATGAAGCCTTCCATGCGCCCGCGCCGGATCAGGAGGTTGATGTAGTTGCTCGGGCCGGGCGGCGGCCCGTCGCTGTTGTAGGAGGAGATCGCACCGCACAGGACGACCCTCCCACGCATCGCGAGGTTGCCGAGGCAGTCGTTGAGGATCGAGCCGCCGACGTTGTCGAAGTACAGGTCGATGCCCCCGGGACACGCCTCGCGCAGGCGCGCCGCGACGTTCTCGCCCTTGTAGTCGATCGCCTCGTCGAAGCCGAGCTGCTCGACGATGTAGGCGCACTTCTCCGGGCCGCCGGCGATGCCGACGACCTTCTCGGCGCCCTTGATCTTCGCGACCTGGCCCGCCGTCGAACCGGTCGCACCGGCTGCCCCCGAAACGACGACGACATCGCCCTCCTGCACCCGGCCCACTTCGAGCATCCCGAAGTACGCGGTCACGCCGGTGAGGCCGAGCACGCCGAGCGCGGTCGTCGCCGGGACGCCCTCCGGGATCAGCTGCATCGTGCGCGCCCCGCTGTCGGCGATCACGTACTCCTGCCAGCCGGTGATGCCGAACACGAGGCGGCCGACGGGGTATGCCTCGTTGCGCGACTCGACGACCTCGCCGATGCCGCCGCCGCGGATCACCTCGTCGATGCCGATCGGAGGCAGGTAGCCCGGCGCGTCGTCCATCCAGGTGCGGATCGTGGGATCGATCGAGAGGTAGCGCACCTGCACCAGCGCCTCGCCCTCATCCAGGGCGGGGAGCTGCTCGCTCTCCAGCCGCAGGGTTGTGTCGTCGACCAGACCCGACGGCCGCTCGGCCAGGACCAGACGGCGGTTCTCCGTGCTCACGGGTGTGCCCCTCTCCTCGGTTGCAGGCTGATCCTACGCCGAGCCCGCGGTGCGCGGCCGTGTCAGCGCCTCGAGCGCGAGCACGAACGAGCTGTGGCACTCGCCGGTCGCCTGTGTCAGGCCGATCTCGCAGGTCCTGTTGCTCGACAGGTGCGTGGCCGCCGGGGGCGGCTGCAACTCGACGGCGTCGCTGCGCGCCGAGGCGGCGGGCAGCTCGGGGTGCAGCAGCCCGCGATCGCCTGCCGTGCCGCAGCAGCCCGGCGCCGCGGGCGCGACGACGCGTTCGGCGAGCGCGGCGGCGATCTCCGTCAGCTGTGGCGTGAGCCCCATGTGGCTGACCGCGCAGGATGCGTGGACGGCGGCCGAGTCGAGCCGTTCGCCGATCCGCAGCGCGTCGAGCAGCTCGCCTCGAACCCACGAGATCGAGTCGAGCACCTCGACCGCCGTGAAGCGCTCGCGAAGCTCCTCGCCGAGCGCGGCGGGCACCTCGGCGATCAGCCCGAGGGTGCAGGAGCTGGCGTCGACGACGACCGGCAGCCGCCCGCCCTCGGTCCAGTCGAGGATCGCGGTCGCGATCCGCCGCGCCATCTCGCGGTGCCCGTCGGTGAAGCCCTTCGAGCTCCAGGGCGTTCCGCAGCAGAGGCCGTCGGTCGACGGCGGGATCCAGAGCGGCTTGCCCGCGCGCGCGGACACCGACAGCAGCGCCTCAGGAAGCGAGGGGCGGCCCGGCAGCTCGCGGGGGTTGCCGAAGATGCGGTTCACGCAGGCCGGGAAGTACACGGCGGCGGCGCCCTCGCGCGAGGTCCCCGGGACCGCCGGCGCCGGCCCGGGCATCGCCTCCCCGCCCCAGGCGGGGATCAGCTCGCTTCCGGCGGCCGCGCGGGCGATCCCGGTCAACGCCGCGGCGGGCCGGTCGCCGACGGCGCGGCCCGCGCGGAGCCCGGCGCGTGCGGCGCGTTCGACCGTGCCCCAGCGCTTCGCGGCCTGCAGCGCCGCGCGCTGCGCGCCGGGCCCGTGACGGCTCGCTCGAAGCTCCTTGACGAGCTTGCCGGTGTCGATGCCGACCGGGCAGGCGAGGCTGCACAGGCCGTCGGCCGCGCACGTCTCCATCGCGTCGTAGGGGTACTGCTCGAGCAGCGCCTGGAGCACCGGCGAGCCCTCGCGCTGGCGCGCCATCTCGCGGCGCAGCACGATCCGCTGGCGCGGCGTCGTCGTCAGGTCGCGGCTCGGGCAGACCGGCTCGCAGAAGCCGCACTCGATGCACTGGTTGGCGGTGGCCTCGATCTGCGGCGCGGACTTCAGGCCCTCGAGGTGGGCGCCCGGGCGATCGCTCAGCAGGATCCCCGGAGCGAGGATCCCGTCGGGGTCGGCGAGCCGCTTGACGCGCCACATCATCTCGGTGGCCTTGGCGCCCCACTCGCGTTCCACGTATGGCGCCATGTTGATGCCGGTGCCGTGCTCGGCCTTCAACGAGCCGTCGTAGCGATCGACGATCAGCTCGACAAGCTCGCTCATGAACGCCTCGTAGCGCTCGAGGTCGGCCGGCTCGCCGAAGTTCGGCGTGAGCAGGAAGTGCAGGTTGCCGGCCGATGCGTGGCCGGCGACCCCGGGCAGGAAGCCGTGCGCGGTGAGCAGCGCCTGCAGCTCCTTCGCCGCCTGCGCGATCTGCGCCGGGGGCACGCACACGTCCTCGATGACCAGGCTCACGCCGGGCCCCCGCATCGCGGCGAGCAGCCCCTGCATCCCCTCGCGGACCCGCCAGAGCATCTCGACCTCGCCGTGCTCGCGCGAGAAGCGCACGGGCTCGAGCGGCCCTGCGGCGCCGAGGATCTCCCCGGCGGCGCGCTCGCAGCGATCGAGCTCGGCCTCGGCTTCGGCGCGGAACTCGACGAGCAGCGCCGCCGAGCCGGGTGGCAGCTCCTTCCATGCCTCCGGCGTGCCCGGCATGTTCCAGGCGGCCGCGATCAGCGTCGGCGCGACCATCAGCTCGGTCGCGCTGGCGCCGGCGGCGACCAGCTCCGGGACGGACGCGACGGCCGCGTCGATGTCCGCGAAGAAGGTCAGCGACAGCGTCGTGTGGCGGCCCAGCGGCACGGTCTCGAACACCGCCTCGCCGATGAACGCGAGCGTCCCCTCCGAGCCGATCAGCAGCCGCCGGAAGATCTCCAGCGGCTCGTCCGCGTCGAGGAACGCGCACAGCCGGTAGCCGGTCGTGTTCTTGATCTCGAACTTTCGCGCCACGCGCTCGGCCAGCTCGCGGTCGGCGCGCAGCTCGTCGCGTATCTCCTCGAGGCCGCGCGCCAGCTCCGGCGCGGCGGCGGCGAAGCGCCGGGCGGCGTCCGGCGCGCCGGTGTCGATCTCGGTGCCGTCGGCGAGCAGGAAGCGCAGCGCGGAGACGGTGCGGTAGGAGTCGGCGTGGACCCCGCATCGCATCCCCCCGGAGTTGTTTGCGAGCACGCCGCCGACGCACGCGATCTCGTGGCTGGCCGGGTCCGGGCCGAGGCGCCGGCCGTGGCGCGCCAGCAGCCTGTTGACGCGGCCGAGCACGGCCCCCGGCTGCACGCGCACCCGCTCGCCGGCGTCCTCGACGGCGACGCGCTTGAAGTGCCGGCGGCAGTCGAGCAGGATCCCGTCCGTCTGCGACTGCCCGTTCAGGCTGGTGCCGCCGGCGCGGAACACGAGCGGCGTGCCTGTCCGCCGGGCGACGCCCATCGCCGCGGTGACCCCAGCGAGATCGCGCGGGATCGCCACCGCCCGGGGGATCGACCGGTAGGGGCTGGCGTCGGAGGCGTAGCGGATCAGGTCCAGCGCGCGGGTGCCGACGTTCTCGGCGCCGAGCGCGGCCGTCAGCTCCGCGGCGAGCGCCGCCGGGGTGCCGCCCGCGACCCAGTCGGGCGCGGCGTCGGGCGCCGGCCGCGGCACGGGATGGTCGCCGGGCGGGCCGGGGGCGATTCGCTTCAGGGTCGCCGCGCTCGGCGGCATCTCACTCCAGCCACATGCCGCTTGCGCACGGCACCTGCACCAGGCGCGGCCCGTCCTGCGCGGCGATCGCCTCCGTGAGAGCGTCGGTGAGCTGATCGGCGCCCTGCACGTCGCGGGATGGGACTCCGTAGCCCCGCGCGACGGCCGCCACGTCCAGGCCGGGGAGGTCGAGGCCCGGCAGGCCCGCCTCCTGCTCGAATTCCGCAAACCACTTGAGGATCATGTACTCCTCGTTGCGCAGCACGAGGAAGGTGACCGGCAGCTTGTAGGCGACGGCGCTCCACAGCGCGGTGATCCCGTACTGCGCCGAGCCCTCGCCGAGCACGCACACGACCGGCCGCGACGGCTCCGCGAGCTGCACGCCGACCGCCGCCGAGATGCCGAAGCCGAGCCCGCCGCTGGAGCTGAAGTAGTAGCTGCCGGGCCGCGAGAGCCGCAGGCGGTTGCGCAGCGCGGCGGTGCTCGAGGGAGTCTCGACGACCGCGATCCCGTCATCGGGCCACGCCACGGCGAGCGCCTGCATCGCCTGCGAGCCGCTCAGCGGCTCCGCCTCCGCGGGCGGCCCGGGCTCCGGGCGCGGCGCCGGCGGCTCACGGTCGGAGTCGCCGAGCTGCTCGAGCAGCGACCGCAGCGCGAGACCGACGTCGCCCAGCAGCGCCTCGCCCATCGGCGCGCGCGCTGCCTCGGAGGGGTCCGAGGTGATCTGCACGAGCTGCGTATCGGGCCCCAGCAGCGGGCCGGGGATGTAGGGGTAGTAGGGGAAGACCGTCGAGCCGGCGACGAGCACGAGGTCGTACTCGGCGAGCTGCATCCCGGCCGGGCCGATCGCGGGCGCCAGCAGCCCCAGGAACAGCGGATGGTCCTCCGGGAAGCCGAGCCTGCCGCCGCCGGTGGCGGGCGTCGCCAGCACCGTCATGCGCTGGCGCTCGGCGAGCTCCACGGCGGCGTCGCGTCCGCCGGCCGCTTCGATGTCCGGCCCCGCGATCATCACCGGCCGCCGGGCGGCCGCGATCCGCTCCGCCAGCGCGGCGATCCTGGCCGGGTCGGGGACGGCCCGCCCGTCGACGCGGCGTGCGAGCGTGTGCGAGAGGGTCTCGGCGTCGGCCTCCTGTCCCCAATCGTCCATCGGGATCGACACGAACGCCGGACCACGGGGTGGCAGCGAGGCGTGGTGGATCGCGCGCGCGAGCGCGGCGGGCACGTCCTGCGCGCGCGGCGGTTCGTGGCTCCACTTCACGTACGGCTGGGGGCCGTAGGTGGCTTCACGGTTGGTGAGGTTGGCCTCCATCGTGATCTGCGCGCGAACCTGCTGCCCGGCGGTGATCAGCAGCGGCGACTTGTTCGACTGGGCGTTGTAGATGCCGCCGACCGCGTTGCCGACGCCCGGCGCGGTGTGCAGGTTCACGTGCGTGACACGCCCGGTCGCCTGCGCGTAGCCGTCGGCCATCCCGACCACGACCAGCTCCTGCAGCCCGAGCACGTAGCGGAAGTCCGAGGGCAGCTCGGCGAGCATCGGCAGCTCGGTCGAGCCCGGATTGCCGAAGATCGTCGTCATCTCGTGCGCCCTGAACAGCTCCAGGGCGGCCTCGCGCACACTCGCCATCCAGCGGCATCCTTTCAGAACGGGTGAGTCGGCCGGCGCTCCGTGTCCGTCTCCCGGCAGCGAGCCGGCCGTCGGCCCGCGCCGCCTTCGGCAGTGAGCCCGCCGGCGCTCGGAGCCCGTCCGTCTAGGACGGCTCGGGCACCGCGACGGCGAACACGATGTGGCGCCGCGCGAGCGACAGATACGGGTGCAGCTCGACGGGGCCGCCCTCGAGCGGCGCGACGGTCACCTCGGTGAGCGTGATGAAGTCGCGCTCGGAGGCGTTCAGCAGGTCCGAGACGCGGCTGCGGTAGCCGTCGCGCGGGAGCGTCAGGGCACCCTCGATGCGGTGGCGCTCGGTCTCGACCCGGATACGTTCCTGGCGGTGTTCGGCGTTGTCCTGTTGCTCGTCCACTCAGGGCATTATCTCAGCGCGTGACGAGGTAGCTGCGACGGAGGACGGTGCGCCGCCCGGTCGGTCCCACCGCGACGATCGTGACCTGGGCGCGCAGCCCGCGCCGGGAGCCGAGCTCGCGTCGCAGGCGTCGCAGCCCGGCTGCTCCCAGCCGCAGGACGACGTGCCCCGTGCGTGCCGCCGGCAGCCCCCGCGCGACGGCCGGCAGCCGTACGGCCCGGCGGCGTCCGGCGCGCGGGACCAGCGAGGCCGTTACGAGCACCTTGCAGCCGCGCTGGCAGGCGATCGTCATCGCGAGGGCGCGCCGCGCGAGCACGCCGGTGCTGCGCTGGAGCCTGACCGTCAGCACCGGTGCCACGTCGAGCGGCGGCGGCCAGGCGGAGGGCGCGAGGCAGCCCGCACCGGCGCGCCCCACGGGTTCGAAGCGCTCGATGCGGTTGTTGTCGGTGTCGGCGACGTAGACGTCGCCTTCGCAGCCGACGGCGAGCGCGCCCGGTTGGGAGAACTGGCCGGCCGCGATCCCGCGGTTCCCGAAGCGGCCGAGGAAGCCGCCGGCTTCGCTGAACATCTCGACACGGTTGTTTTCCCCGTCCAGCACGTACACGTTGCCGGCGCCGTCGACGCCGATCCCGTCGGGCGAGTGGAAGTGGCCCGCGGAGCCGCCCCAGACACCGATCGCGTTGCCGGCCGGGTCGAGCTTGACCACGCGGTCGTTGCCGGTGTCGGCGACGTCGATGTCCCCCGCGCGGTCGACCGCGATCGCCTCGGGGTGCGAGAACGCGCCGCTGCCGGACCCCGCCGCGCCGCCGCCGCCTTCCGCTCCCCAGCGCGCGAGCAGCCGGCCTTCGGGCCCGAACACGAGGATCCGGTTGTTGCCCGCGTCGGCGACGTAGGCGTCGTGGCTTACCGGCGAGACGGCGACCGCGGCGTTGTCGGCGACGCTCGCGCCGCCGAGCGCGCCGGGGCCACCGAGTTCGCTCAGCGGCGTGCCGTCGCCCCACAGCCGCTCGATGCGTCCGTTGCCCTGCGCGTCGCCGATGTACACCGCGCCCGCGGGGTCGACGCCGATCCCGGTCGGCCGGTTCAGCGCCGCCGGACGGCCCGGCATCGTCGTCCACTGCCCGGCGAAGGCGTAGGTCAGCGGCGCGAACAGCTCGACCCGCGAGCCGTCGGTGTCGGAGACGAGCAGGCGGCCGGTCGGATCGAGCGCGAGCCCCTTCGGCGCGGTGAACTGCCCGGGGCCGCGGGCGTCGATGCCGATCGCGCGCAGGAAGTTGCCGTTCGGGTCGAACACCGAGATGCGGCCGTTGGCCGTGTCGGCCACATACGTGTCGCCCGCGGGGTCGCTGGCGAGCCCGCGGGGGTAGGCGAGCTGGCCGGGTTTCGTGCCGAAGCCGCCCCATGCGCCGAGGAAGGCGAGCTGCGGGCTGAGCTTGACGACCCGATGGTTGAGGTCGTCGGCCACGTACACGTTGCCGGCGGCGTCGAGCGCCACCCCGTAGGGGAAGGCGAACTGGCCCGGGCCGGCGCCCTGCGTGCCGGCGCTCGTCACATACGCGCCTTCGGTCGTGAACGCCTCCACGCGGTGGTTGTCGTCGTCGGCGACCACGACCTCCGAGCCGTTGGCGGCGATGCCGCGCGGATAGAGGAGATCGCCGGGTTCCGATCCCCTGGTGCCCCAGGCCATCGCTTCGCCGCCTTCGAGGTTGAAGCGCTCGACGCGGTCGTTGCCGCTGTCGGCGACGAACACGTAGTTCGCGGTGACCGCGATCCCGCCGCCGGGCGGCTTCGTCGGGTCCTGCGAGGAGCCGAAGCTGAATTCGCCGACGCCGCTGCCGTGGCGGCCCCAGGCCTTGACGAAGGCGCCGCTCGCCGTGAACTTCTCGATCCTGTTGTGGCTGGAGTCGACGACGTAGACGTCGCCGGCGGGATCGGTGGCGATGCCGCCGACCGGCCCGAACTGGCCGTGGCCGCCCCCGAAGGAGCCCCACTCGTTCTCCAGCGCGCCGGCCGGGCTGAACTCCTGGACGACGTAGCCGAGCTGGTCGGCTACGTACACGTCGCCGGCCGGGCCCACGGCGACGGCCTCGGGGAAGCGCAGCACACCGCCGGCGCGCGAGCCGATTTCCTGGACCGCCTGGTAGGGACAGCCGGCGCCGCCGGACCCCGGGCAGCCTTCCGCGCCGCTGCGCGCGGGCGCCAGCCAGCTGGCAGCCTGCACGCACAGCAGCGAGAGGAGGATCAGGCGGATGCGGAGCATCGGTGCATGAGAACACCCCGCGGCGGCTCGTGTCGCGGTCACAGCACGACGCGATGATCCGGTGAGCACGTGGACGCGCGCCCGGCGGAGCGGCCCGGGCCGGAGCAGTACCCCCCCCCCCCCCCCCGCCGCGTGCCCGCGCCGATCTGCCCCCTCGCACAGGGCACAGGTCGCGGGAGGGCTCTAGAGGATGCGCTCGGGGGCGCGTGCGGGCAGCCCGGCCCTCGCGGCGGGCACGATCGCGGCCCGCCCCGCGGCTGCGGGGTGGTTGATCTCCTCGCGGACGATGTAGAGCGGCCGGTGCTTGACCTCGTCGTAGATGCGACCGACGTACTCGCCGATCACCCCGATCGCGATCAGCTGGATGCCGCCGAGCAGCAGGATCGCGATCGTGATCGAGCCGAAGCCCGGCAGATAGGAGTCGGCGATCCGCAGCGCGATCACGACCGGGATCGCGATGAAGGCCAGCCCCGCCGAGAGCAGGCCCACGTAGGTCGCGAGCTGCAGCGGCAGGTGCGAGAAGGACGCGATCGCGTCGAGCGAGAAGCGCAGCATCTTGCGCAGCGTGTACTTCGTCTCGCCGGCGTGCCGCGCGTCGCGGTGGTAGGAGACGGCGGTCTGCGTGAAGCCGATCCAGACCGTCATCCCCCGCAGGAAGCGGGAGCGCTCGGTCATCGCGAGCAGCGCGTTCAGCGCGCTGCGGTCGAGCAGCCTGAAGTCGCCGGAGTTGGGCTCGAGGTCGACCTGCGCGAGCTTGTCGAACAGCTTGTAGAACCAGGAAGCGGTGGCGAGCTTGAACGCGGTCTCGCCCTCGCGCTGCTGGCGCACCGCGTAGACGACGTCGGCGCCCTGGCTCCACTGGGCGATCATGTCCGGGATCAGCTCCGGCGGGTCCTGCAGGTCGGCGTCGATCATCGCGACGACGTCGCCGATCGCGTGCTCGAGGCCGGCCGTCAGCGCGGCCTGGTGGCCGAAGTTCCGGGAGAGGTGGATCACCCGCACCCGGGGGTCGCCGGCGGCGAGCTTGTCGAGCAGCTCGGGCGTGCGGTCCTTGCTGCCGTCGTCGACGAGCACCAGCTCGAAGTCGTAGTCGGCGAGCGCGGCGGTCGCGCGCGCGACGAACTCCTCGATCAGCATCTCCTCGTCGTAGACGGGCGCGACCAGGCTCAGCAGCGTCGGTGTTCGCAGTGCGGTGTCCGGCATCGTGCTCTTCTCAGATTCTGCCCCGTGGAGGCGATTTGGAACGTTCTGCTCCACAGCATGCTCGACGAGGTCCCTAAGCCGACCCTCAATCTATCGTTCATGCTTGCTGAGCATGGACGTGCAACGAACCGAGCAGGAGCGCGAGAGCGCCGAAGTCGCCGCCGTGGCGCGGCGCCTTCACGTCCCGGTCGTCCTCGTCCAGTTCGTCAAGTTCGGGATCGTCGGGATCTCGAACACGCTGATCACGTTCGCCGTCTACACGCTGCTGCTGAAGGTGTTCGGCGTCTGGTACATCGCCGCGTCGGCGATCGGCTTCGTCGTCGGCGCCACGAACGGTTTCGTGCTCAACCGGCGCTGGACCTTCGCCGGCCATGTCGGCGACGCGCTGACCCCCGTGCGCTGGGGGATCGTGCAGACGGCCGGCCTGGGCATCAACCTGGGCCTGCTGTACCTGCTCGTCCACGACGGCGGACTCGACGAGCTGGTCGCTCAGGCGCTCGCCACCGTCGTTGTGACGATCAGCACGTTCTTCGTGAACCGTGCCTGGACCTTCAAGCACATGCCCGTGCAGTCGCCTAGCGGAACAAGCTGAGCAGCGACAGCCCCGCCGGGATCCGCCCGCCCCGGCCGATCATCGCCGCCTCGAGCGACAGCGGCACCTCGAGGGCGCGGTTGACCGCGTCGGGCGGGACCCACAGGTCGAGGCTCGACTCGGTGGTCTTGCGGTTCAGCCGGTCGAGGACGCGCAGCAGGATCGCGACCGGCAGCAGCAGCGAGTTGAAGTAGCTCGTGCGCGTCTGCGACCAGCCCGCCTCCTCGGCGACGCGCTGCAGCGAGCGCCGGGTGTAGCGGCGCTGGTGGTGGTTGATCTCGTCGTGGCCGCTCCACAGCCAGCTGTACGCGGGCACCGTGATCAGCAGCGTCCCGCCGGGGGCGACCACGCGCCGCAGCTCGCGCAGCGCACCGAGGTCGTCCTCGAGGTGCTCGATCACGTCGAGCGAGACGGCGAGGTCGAAGCTGTCGTCGGCGAACGGCATCTCCAGCACCGAGCCTTCGACCACCTCGCCGCAGCCGCGGGCCCGCGCGCGCTCGACGCTCGGCGGCGAGAGCTCCACTCCCGTCACGGTGCCGCGGCGCGAGAGCTCGACCATGTTGCGCCCGCTGCCGCAGCCGGCGTCGAGGATCCGCAGCGCTCCGAGGCCCGCGGGGGGCGCCGAGACCTCGTCGAGCACCCGCTCCAGCACCGTCCGGCGGCCCCGGTACCACCAGTGGCGGTCCTCGGCCTGGAAGGTCTGCTGCTCGTAATCGCGGTCCATCCGGACTCATCTTTTCCTAAAGGGCCGTCGTTCGCAGCGCGCCCGGCTCCGCCCCGGGCTAGCCGGGGTCGCGCAGCGACCAGTAGACGAGCCCGCCGGTGCCCTGCCAGGCGGCGACGGCGCGGTCGGTGCCCGGCTCGACGGCGAGCGTCGCGCCGCTGATGCTGCTCGCTTCGCCGACCGCTTCAGGGGCCGAGAAGTCGGTGCGTCCGGCCACCTCGGTTCCGCGGGCGGCCAGCAGCGAGACCGCCCCCGGCGCCGTCGGGGTGGGCTGCCCGGGCAGCGCGGTGATGCCCGCCGGAGGCCACGGGCGGGGCTCGCCGAGGAGCGCGATCGCCTCTCCGTCCGGGCCGGGCGCGAGCGCGTAGAGTCGCACGTCGGCCCCCGGCGCCGCGATCGTGGCGACCGTGCGGAGCCCGTGCTGGTCGATCGGGGCCGTCCGCACGACCCAATGGCCGCCGGCGGTGCCCGGCCAGGCAGCCATCACGCTCTCGGTGCTGAGACGGATCAGCCGCGGAGCGCCCGGAGGCGGGGATCTCGCGGGATCGGCGAACCGCGCGACGAGGCTGGGCTTGCCGAAACGCGGTCCGGCGGCGGAGTAGTCCAGCCAGACGCTCGTCGTCGCGGCGGTGGTCTGGCTCCACATCACCATCGCGCGGTCGTCGTCGCTGAGCAGCGCCGCGATCTGCGGATGCGACCCCGCCGGGCCGAGCCGCACCGCAGGGCCCGCGGGCCGGTCCTGCGGCAGGTCCGCCACCCAGACCGAGCCCGACTGAGACCAGGCCGCGATCGCGTCGCTGCGGAAGTCGAGCGCGACCGTCAGCGCGTCGCAGGCTCCGCCGCCGGCAGTGGCGATGTTCCGCTGGGCCTGGAGGCCGCCACCGAACCAGCGCTCGATCCGCACGCCCAGGCCCCCGCCCGGGAACGGGGCGAGCAGCGCCAGGTCGCCGAGGTAGGCCGTGGACATCGCCGCCGGCGCCGACAGCGCTCCGCCGGCCAGCGACGGTGCGAAGCTGCTCCCGGCCCGGCCCTGCACGACGAGCAGCCTCCCCGGGCGGCGGGGGTCCTGCCCGGCGATCGCGATCCGCCCCAGCGTCGCGGCCGCGGCCGACAGGTCCCCGGTCGGCTCCAGCGGGCTGCCCGGGGGCTGCGCAACCCCCGGCGGCTGGCCCGTCACGATCGCCTGCACGCGGGGCCCCGCGCCACCGGGGCAGCTCGGAGCCGCCGGCCAGACGAGGGCGCCGGGACCGGTCGCCCGATAGGGGTCGTCGGCCGGGAACAGCACCTCGGGCGCACCTGATGCGATGCAGGAGGAGGCGACCGGCGGCGACCAGCGCGCGGCGGCCGCCGCCGTCGAGCAGAGGGCGGCGACCCCCACCAGCGCCGGGACTGACAGCCGGCGCATGCGGGCATATATCGTGACGGCCTCCGCAGGGGCCCCCCTGAAAATCGACCGAACGGCGGTAACGATGGAGATTCGCTTCCTTGGCCACTCGGCCTTCGAGCTGAACGACGGATCGACCCGCGTGCTGATCGATCCCTTTCTCACCGGCAATCCCAAGGCTGCGGTGGCGGCGGACGAGCTTACCCCGGACGCGCTGCTGCTGACCCACGGCCACGGCGACCACTTCGGCGACACCGTCTCGATCGCCCGGCGCGCGAAGCCCGACGTCGTCGCGATCGTCGAGATCGCCAACGAGCTCACGGAGGAAGGCCTGGAGAACGTCAACGATCCGAATCTCGGGGGCACGGTCCGGTTCGACTGGGGGTGGGTCAAGCTGGTGCCCGCATGGCACACCTCGACTACCCCGAAGGGCGCCGTCAACACGCCCGCCGGGCTGATCGTGAACCTCGGCGGGAAGACGATCTACCACCTCGGGGACACCTCGCTGTTCTCCGACCTCTCGCTGGTGCGGGCGACGGCGGCCCGGGCCGCGGGAGAGACAGCGCAGGGCGACGGCGGCACGATCGACGTGGCGCTGATGTGCATCGGCGGCCACTACACGATGGATCGCTACGACGCCGTCGAGGCAGCCCGCCTCGTCGGCGCGAAGCAGATCATCCCCTGCCACTACGACACGTTCCCCCCGATCGAGACCGATGCGCAGGCCTTCAAGGCCGACGTCGAGAGCGCCGGGCACGGCGAGGTGATCGTGCTGGACCCGGGGGCCAGCCACAGCCTCTGAGCGAGGCGGCAACGAACTCCGCTCGCCGCGGCACCAAAACCTTCGCCCGCCCGGGTTGTTCTACACGCAGCGAGTCTCGACACAGATCGACTCGCACCGACAATCGGAACGACCCGAACTGGGGGGTGGGCAGGATGCGACGCTGCTGGAAGCAGAGGATGACGTACGGCCTGGCGCTGGCGGGGACGCTGGCGGCGGCAGCCGCGCCCGCGACCGCGGCGCCGGTCTCGGTCGGACGTTCGGGATGGCTCTGGGGAGATCCGGTGCCGCAGGGCGAAACGCTCGAGAACGTGGCCTTCCAGGGCTCGCGCGGCTACGCGGACGGCGAAGGAGGCACGGTGCTGCGCTCCGACGACGGCGGGCAGACATGGGTGGGCCTGCCGAGCGGCACGGAAAGCAACCTGACGCTGCTGCAGGAGGTCGATCCGAACACGGTGGTCGTGGGGGGCGGCTGCACGGTCCGTGAGTCGACCGACGCCGGCGCGAGCTTCCAGCGCCTGCCGGTCGACGAAGCCGAACAGGGCTGCGGGACGAACGTCGCCTCGTTCTCGTTCCTCGACGCCTCGACGGGCTACGTGGAGATGGCAGACGGCTCGATCCTGCTGACGCACGACGGCGGGCAGACGCTCGAACCGAAGACGGCCGTGCCGCTCAACGGAGCGACCGCCGGCCATCTCGCGTTCACCTCGCCGACGACCGGCTTCGCGCTCGCTTCCGGCAGCGGCGGCGGGCGCATCTACCGCACGACCGACGGAGCCGGCTCGTGGGTCCAGGTCGGCTCCTCGCCCGCGGCGCTGCACGACCTCGCGTTCGTCAGCGCGTCGGTCGCCTACGCGGTGGGCGATGCCGGCGAACTGCTGCGCAGCTCCGACGGCGGCGCCACCTGGACCCGGCAGCCGCTGACGCTTCCGGCGGGGGCGCCACGCCCGTCGCTGCTGCAGATCTCCTGCAGCGACACCGAGCACTGCCTGATCGCGACCTCCGCGGCGCCCTCCGGCGGCACCAACGCGCTGATCCGCACGACCGACGGCGGCCAGACGGGCACACTCGTGACGCCCTCCGGCCAGAACCTGCTGTCGGTCGCGTTCTCGACCGCGACCACCGCTGTCGGCGTCGGCACGGCGGGAGCGACGGTCCTCTCCAACGACGGCGGCGCGACGTTCCCGACCGCCGTCTCGCGCCGGCTCGGCGCGACGCTGGAAGGCCCGATCCGGCTCGGCGCCGGCGCACAGGACGCATATGCGCCAGGCCACGCCGGCGTGATCGCGGCGACCGAGGACGGCGGGCAGAGCTGGTCGCTGCTGCGGGTGCCGACCTCGGCGAACATCCTCGACGTGGCGTTCCCGACGGCCGCGGTCGGCTACGCGGTGAACCAGAGCGGGACGGTCTATCGCACGGCCTCGGCGGGGCTTTCGTGGTCGATCCAGGCCTCGGGCGGCGGCGCGCCGTCGGCGCTGCTCGCGCCGAGCGAAGGCACCGTGCTGCTCGTCGGCCCGACCGGGATCCGCCGCTCGACCAACTCGGGCGCGAGCTTCGCGGAGGTGTCCGGGTCGGTCGTCCTGGGCAGGCGCCACAAGAGGGTCCTGCGCCGCAGGATCTCCGCGTTCCCGCTGTTCTCGGGCGCGCAGACGGCGGGCTCGGCGCTGATCGCCTGGGGCGATGAAGCGATCGAGTCGACCAACGGCGGCGCGAGCTGGAAGCTGATCCCGCGCCCGCTGAAGAACGGCTCGATCGAAGCGCTCTCGTTCCTCAGCGCGACCACCGGCTATGTCGTCTCGCACCAGCGCCTGTTCTTCACCGCCGACGCGGGGCGCAAGTGGCGCGAGATCGGCTCGCTCGGCACCGAAGCCGTGGGCGGTGAGGGCAACCTGTCGTTCGCCAACGTCGACGACGGCTACGTCCTCGCGCCCTTCGACGGGCGCCAGAACCTGTTGCTCCACACCTCCGATGCAGGTCGCACGTGGATACCCGAGTCGCTTCCGCAGAAGCTCGACGCGGTGACCGCGGGCGAAGGCGTCGACTACGCCGCCGGCACCGCCGGGCTGTTCGAGACGACCGACGGCGGGATCGACGCCACCGCCTCGACGCTGACCCTGAGCGTGGCCGGACCGCACCGCCTCAGCCGCGCCACGCTGCGGCGGCGCGCGCACGACCGGGTCAAGCTCAGAGGTGTGCTCAGCCCGGCACAGGGCGGCGAGCAGATCGTCGTCTCCTACCGCACCGCGGGCCGCAGCGTGTGGCATCGCGTGCTCGTCACCGCGGCCTCCGACGGCGCGTTCTCGCTGACCGTCCCGGGCGTCACCGCCACCACCGGCTTCGTCGCCCAGTGGGCCGGCGAGGGTTCGGTGGGCGGGGCCGGGACGGCCCCGGCTGTGCTGACCGTCACGAAGAAGTAGCCGCCTCGCAGCACGCAGCGCTCGTGGCTCGCAGGCGTATGCGAGCCACGAGCCGCTGCGCGCCGGGGCTCAGCGGCGCCGCGCCGGAGAGCCGCCCGCGATCGTCGGCAGGGTCACGGTCACGTCGCTGGCTTCGATCGAGAACACGCCGTTGCTCGCCCGGTAGTACGGAGCGTCGCGCCCGAGCAGCTGCAGCTTGACCGTGTCGCCCGCGGCGAAGTGGTAGCCGTTGCCGTGCAGCTGGAAGGTGATCGTCCCGTTCTGGCCTTCTTCGAGCCGGTACACGCCGCGGCTGATCAGCCGCTGTTCACCGGAGGGCAGCACGTCCCAGAGGCGCGCGGCGATCTCGCCGTAGAGCCCGGTCTCGACGATGTCGGCTTTCACCGTCGGCAGCCCCATCATCGTGAAGCCGTCGCTCACCGTCGTGTAGTTGGCGGTGTCGGGCTCTTCTTCGGCGGTCACCGTCTTGCACGCTTCGCTCGTGCCGGCGATCGGGTCGAAGGCCGCGGCGGTCTTCGTGTTCCCGCCGGCCGAGGTGAACGTTTGCGGGGCGCTGGCCCCGAACGTGACCGTTCCCGTGGCGAGCTTCGCCCAGGTCTTGGCCGTGAACGGGCCTTCGGCCGGAGCCGCGGTCGGACAGGTCTGGGTGAAGGTCGTCACCGAGCCGTTCTTCGGAGCCTTTCCGTGGTGCTCGAGCCGCGACTGGAAGAACGCCGCCCCCGCCTCGTTGAAGGTTTCGTCGGTGTTCTGCTTGTTGTCGCCGCGGCTGTGGCCGAGGTCGCCGAACATCAGAGCGGCGTAGCCTTTCTCGGCCCGCACCTGGTTGTAGACGCGCAGCGACTGCTCGGGTGGGAACAGGTCGTCGGTCCACCCGCTCTCGAGCAGCATCGGCGCGGGCGGGGAGGCGGTCGCGAGCGAGTACCCGTCGTGGTAGTCGTAGAGCTCGCGGGCGATTTCTTCGTCTTCTGCGTTGGCCGGCTCGCCTGCGTTGACGGCGGCGAACCACTTCGTGAGGTCGGCTTCGGGATCCGTCCCGGGGGGCGCGACGTAGCCGTCCGCCTGACCCTCGGCGTAGAGGCCGGACACGTAGCTCTGGATCTCGACGCCGAGCGGCTCGTAGCTCTGTCCGGGCGGCGCGACTTCGGTGTCGAGGAAGCGGCCGTTGGGCTCCAGCGCGTCGACCAGGTCGGACCACGGCCAGCGCGGGAACGAGGCTCTGACTTCCATCGGCTTGCCGGCAGGGCTCGTCCACGGCTCGAATTCGCCGTTCGGCAGCCGGATGCGGTTCTTCAGATAGGCGAGCTCGATCGACTGGCCGCCGCCGTAGGAGATGCCGGTGACGCCGATCGCCTTCGGCTTGACGATGCCTTCGTCGGCGAGCAGCCCGAGCAGGTACTGCGTGTCGTGCGCCTCGTAGCGCTGGTCCGCGAGCCGGATCCAGCCTTCTTTGCAGCCCGGTTCGGTGCGCGATTCCGGCGTGCCGCAGGAGCGGCCCCAGCCGCGTGCCGAGTAGTTCAGGACGGCGAAGCCGTGCTGGGCGAAGTAGACGTTGTTGTAGTCGAACGTCTCGTTGCCGTCGCCGGCCGGGGTGGAGGACTCGAAGTCGGTCTTGCTGGAGCCCCACCCGTGCATCATCACGATCGTCGGGAACGGCCCGCTGCCGGTCGCGGGAAGCGTCACGTCGGCGTCGAGCGGGACGCCGTCGAAGGAGGGAACGCGTTCTTCCAGCGTGTTCGTCGGGCAGAAGCGCACCCCGTCCTGCGCGACGCAGGCGTGGCCGAACGGCGCCGGTTCGCCTGTCTTCTTCTTGGCGCTCGCGGGCGCGGCCGCGAGCAGCGTGCAGGCCAGCACGGCGGCGCCGGCCCCGATTCGATGGGCGCGCGCCCACGTCCGGATGCGCATCTGAGACTCCTCCTTCGGGTAGCCCCCTCCCCGACACGGGTGGACTACCCGGACGGCGGCGTTCCCGAAACGTCTGAAAGCCCGCCACGAGGATGCCGGGCTCACAGCCGCAGCGAGGCCCCCTGCCGTGCGGCGCTGACGTTCGGCGAGGCGAAGCTCGCCTCCAGCGCCGCGACTTCCTCGTCGGTGCGGTTCGGGCGGTGGTGGAACAGCAGCACCCGGCGGCTGGCGGCGAGCCCGGCGAGCCGGACCGCGTAGTCCCCGCACGAGTGTCCCAGCGCGGCCTGCTCAGGGAGCTCGTGAGCGAGCAGCTGCGCGTCGTGGATCAGCAGGTCGCTGTCCGCCGCGAGCTCCAGCGCCGCCTCGTGGTACTCCCCGTAGCCGTCGGGCCCGGGCCCGAGGCTGGTCGGGCAGTGATCGGGCATGTAGGTAAGCGACGAGACCCCGTCGCTGATGCGGAAGCCGAACGTGCGCCCGCCCTTGTGCGGTATCTCGCGGGCGAGCACCACAAGACCCTCGTGGCGGGACTCCTCCGGCTGCAGCGACGCGAAGCTCCAGCGCCCGCGCAGCTCGTCGGGCGCCACCGGGAAGAACGGCGGCGACATCGCACGTGAGAGCGTCTCAAGGGGGCCACGGCCGTCGGGCTGGGCCGGAAGGTGCACGCTCACCTCGCTGTCCTCGCAATCCCCGCCGGCGAAGAAGGGGAGCCCCTGGATGTGGTCCCAGTGCAGGTGCGTGAGCAGCATCGTGCCGGTGAAGGGTGCGCCGCCGAGCAGCTCCGTGGCGGCGCGCAGGCCGGTGCCCGCGTCGAGGATCAGCGTGGGGGCTCCGGCGCCCTCGGGAGTGATCGCCACGCAGGAGGTGTGGCCCCCGAAGCGCTCGTAGGCGCGGCCGGGGGCAGGGGTCGAGCCCCGCACGCCGCAGAGGTCGACGCGCACCGCTCGTCAGCCTCGCTCGGTGCGCTTGCTCTCTGAAAGGAGCTGGTGGGTGGCCGCTGGGTCGCGCCGTAGCGGACCCCGGGCGGAGGATGTGATCGAGCTCGTCTGGCGCATCGTCTCTCGGCGTGGGCAGCCTAGCGGCGTTGCCACACCCGCATGGCCACCGGTCAGGAGACTGCCTCCGTGGGGGCCGGGGGTGCCGCGGGCGCACCCGCGAGCGCGCCGTTCCCGGACGCCGCCGAGGCCAGCGTCCACAGCGCGAGCTTGCCGACCCGCCCGCGGATCTCCGCCTCGCCGACCGGGACGAGCTCGGCGCCCCCGTCGCTCATCCGTTCGCGCGTGGTCTCCGAGATCAGCAGCATCACCCCGCTGCCCTTCGTCATCCCCTCGAGGCGCGAGGCCGTGTTCGTGGTGTCGCCGATCGCCGTGTACTCGACGCGCTGCTCGGAGCCGACGTTGCCGGCCATCACCGTGCCGCTGTTGAGGCCCACGCCCATCACAAAGCGATGGTCGAAGCCCTGGGCGGCGATCCACCCGTTGAAGCGATCGAGGCGCGGCCCGACCATCTCGCGGGCGGCGCGGACCGCGCGGTCGGCATGGTCGGGCTGCTCGATCGGCGTGCCGAAGGCGGCCATGATGCCGTCGCCCATGTAGGCGATCAGCGTTCCGCCGGCGTCGAGGATCGCCTCAGTCATCTCGTTCAGGTAGTGGTTGACGACTTCGATGACTTTCCCCGCCGGCTGCGACTCGGCGAAGCTGGTGAAGCCGCGCAGGTCGCTGAACAGCACCGTGCAGTCGCGTTCGACGCCGCCGAGGCGCAGGTCCTCCCCCGCGTGCGCGAGCACGTCGTCGACCAGGTCGGGCGGGACGAAGCGCGAGAACACGTCGCGCACCCGTTCGCGCTCGATCGCCTCCCCGACGTACAGGACGAGCAGGGTGCCGAGCGTCCCGAGCACGATCGCGAGCATCGGGTAGACGTAGCTGAGGATCCAGCCGTGGTCGAAGGCGACCTGCGTGGCGAGGCTGTACACAGCCGCCAGCGCGAGCGCGTCGAGCAGCGAGCGCCAGCGGCGCACGCGCAGGCTGCCGAGGGGCACGACTAGGCCGAGCAGCACGATCAGCAGCACGTCGAGCACGCCCGATACATCGCGCAGCGGGGCCCCTTCCAGCATCGTCGCCGCGGAGTTCGCCCAGATTTCCGGCCCGGGCATGACTTCGTCGAAGGGGGTCGGGTGGAGGTCCTGCAGCTGCGGCGCCGAGGCGCCGATCACGATCAGCTTGCCCGCGACCTGGCTTGCGGAGAATTCGCCTTTCATCACGCGCGAGAACGAGATCGAGCGGAAGGTCCCGGACGGCCCCGCGTAGTCGATCGGCAGCGATCCGCCCGAGAACCAGGACGCCGGCACGGGCCGGCCTGAGAAGACTTCGGCGGCCACCACCCCGAAGCTGCGCAGGCCGCTCGCCGAGACCGCCATCCGCCGGACGCCGCCGTCGCTGTCGCTGAGCAGGTGGTCCTCGGCCACGCGTGTGCCGACGGCGGCCTGGTTGTTGAACCCGCCGAGGATTTCGTTCTCCCCACGCAACCCCACTTCGGTCGCCGCGAGCACCGTTTTGCCGTGGGCGCGGCTGATCGCTTCGTAGAGGGCGATGTCCTGGGATTCGTCCGTCGGATGGGCGAATTCGACGTCGAAGGCGATCGTCCGCGCTCCGGCCCGGCGCAGGTTGTCGATGACCCGCGCGTCCCAGCTGCGCGGGAACGGGAAGTTGTGGTGAAGCGCCTGGAACGTCGGCGAGTCGATCTTCACGAACACCACGTCGGAGGACGGGGCGCGGGTGCCCCGGATCGCGTACCGCGCGTCGACGGTCTGCAGCTCGCTGCGCCGCAGCAGGTGCGTCGCCCACGCCGCCACGCCGACCCCGCCGGCGAGGGCGGCGACAGCGATCAGGGAGACGATCTTGCGCCTCTGTGCACGCGTCCTGCCCACCATGCGCCCCGTCCCGCCTCGCTTTTGCCCCGGACGGCGATGCTACCTGAGCTCGACTCCGGCTCGTTCGCGGAGCTCGCGCCCGCTGCGGGACCTGGCGCGCCCCGCGAACGGGCCGCTCGCCGCGGGGTCTCAGCCCTGGTTGCAGCCGGTGATGCCGCCGTCGAGCGGGATCACCGTGCCCGTCATGTAGGCGCCGGCGCGCGAGGCGAGGAACAGCGTCAGCCCCGCCACGTCGTCGGGGCGCCCGATGCGCCCCAGCGGCACGCTCTGCTCGATCGCCGAGCGGACCTCGGGATCCGAGAGCGCGAAGGCCATCATCTTGCTCTCGAATGGGCCGGGCGCGATCGCGTTGACCGTGATGTGCTCGCCGGCGAGCCTCCTGGCGAGGTGCCGGGTGAGCATGTGCACCCCGGCCTTGCTGGCGCTGTAGCTGTAGTTGTCCACCCCCGGCGTGCGGATCCCGTCGATCGAGCCGATGTTGATCACCCGCGCCGGTTCGTCCGGGCCGGCCGCAGCGCGGAGCGCGTCCAGCAACGCGACCGTGAGGTGGAAGACACCCTCGACGTTGGTGTGCATCGTGCGGTCCCAGCCGCTCTGCGGGAACTCCTCGAGCGGCGCTCCCCAGACGGCGCCCGCGTTGTTGACGAGGATGTCCAGCGAGGGGAGCACCTCGCGCGCGGCGCGGGCCAGCTCGGCGGCGCCCTCCGGCGTGGACACGTCGCCCACGATCGCCTCGCAGCTGCCGTGCGCCGAGAGCTCCGCGGCGGCCGACTCGATGTCCTCGCGCTTGCGCGAGGAGATCACGACGCCGGCCCCCGCCTCTACCAGGCCACGGGCGATCATCAGCCCGATCCCGCGCGAGCCGCCGGTCACCAGCGCGGTCCTTCCCGCGACGTCGAACAGGCCCGCCATCAGTCGCCGAACTCGGCTGCGCGCTTCTCGAGGAAGGCGCCGATCGCCTCGGGTGGGGCGCTCCCGAATGTGGCCATGATCTGCTGGCGGTCCTCGTACTCCACGGCCGCCTGCTCGGAGGGGATCTCCAGCGCCGCCCACATCCCCTGCTTGGTGAGCTGAACGCCCCACGGCGCCAGCGCGGAGATCTGCGCGGCGGCCTCGAGCGCACGTCCGGGGAGATCGCCGGACGCCACCACCTCTGCGATCAAACCGATCCGCATCGCCTCCTCGGCGCCGACGCGCCGGCCCGTGAGCATCAGCTCGTGCGAGCGTGAGGCGCCGATCAGCCGCGGCAGCAGCCAGCTCGTGCCCATGTCGCAGTTCGACACGCCGATGTTCACGAACGCGACGCGGAACACGGCCTCGTCGGCCGCGAAGCGGATGTCGCAGCCGAGCGCGAGCGCGAGCCCGAACCCCGCCGCCGGCCCGTTGATCGCGGCGATCACGGGCTGGGGCAGCGCGCGCAGGGCGAGCACCAGGCGCGACATGTGCCGCTGGTTGGCCAGCCGGTCGCGCGACTCGTCGCTGCCGTCGTTCCCGGGCGCCCGGCCGTAGCCGGCGAGGTCGAGGCCGGCGCAGAAGCCGCGCCCCGCTCCGGTCAGGATCACCGCGCGGCAGGTGCGGTCGCGCTCGATCTCGCGCAGCCGCTCGTAGAGGGCCTCGCACAGCTCGGCGGTCATCGTGTTGAGCCGCTCGGGCCGGTTCATCGTCAGCCGCCGAACATGCGGCGCGGGCTGCTCGTCGATCACCAGCTGCTCTGACACGGCAGGGATCCTAGTCGCCGCTGTCGGCCGTGGGTGGCGCAGCGTGCGCGGCGGGTCAGCCATCCGGCGCGATCATCGGCGCGGCGCGCCGTGCGCCCGGGCCCGCACCGGTTCTGTGAGACTCACGCCGTGGGCGCCCCGTCCCTCTCCGTCGCCGTCGTCGGCCACATCGAGTGGGTGCTGTTCGGGCGCGTGGATCACCTGCCGCGAGCGGGCGAGGTCGCGCACGCCGCGGACGCCTTCGAGGAGCCCGCGGGTGGGGGAGCGGTCGCAGCGGCGGCGCTCGCCCGTCTCGCCGGAGCGTGCACCCTGCACACGGTGCTGGGTGAGGACGAGCAGGGCCGCCGAGCCGCCGAGCGTCTCGCGCAGCTCGGCGTGCGCGTGCAGCCGGGCCCGCCGGCGGGCGGCGAGTACCCGGCCGACGCCGGCCGTCCCCCCACGCGCCGCGCGGTCACGATCGTCGACGGCGCGGGCGAGCGCACGATCACGACCTTCGGGCCGCGTCTGGACCCGGCGGGCGCGGCTGCTCGCGGTGACCCGTGCGGATGGGAGCTCCTGCGGGAGATCGACGCCTGCTACTTCACCGCCGGGGACGAGCAGGCGCTGCGGCGCGCCCGCGCGGGCAGCCGGGTGCTCGTCGCCAGCCCCCGCGCGCGTCACGCGCTCGGGCACGGCGTGGCGCTCGACGCACTCGTGCTGAGCGCCGACGACGCGATCGAGCTGGCCGCCGCCGAGCCGGTCTCGGAGGAAGCCGATCTCGTCGTCTACACCGAAGGCGGGCACGGCGGGCGCTGGCGCCGGCGCGACGGCGCCGAGGGCCGATGGGAGCCGGCGCCGCTGCCGGGTCCCGTGGTCGACGCCTACGGCGCGGGCGACACGTTCGCCGCGGCCGTCACCTACGGGCTCGGCGCCGGCATGCAGCTCGACGAGGCGTTGCGGCTGGCGGCTGAGCGCAGCGCCGAGGTCCTGACGTGGGCTGGGCCCTACGGTCGCGAGTCCGGCGGCACGCTGCGCTCCGGCCCCGAGAACTGAAAGGATCAGCCGCATGGACTACGAGCAGATCCTCACCGAGCTCAGCGACGGCGTGCTGACGATCACGCTCAACCGACCCGACCGGCTCAACGCCTGGACGGGGCGGATGGGAGAGGAGCTGCGCGCCGCCTTCGACGAGTCCGACGCGAACGACGAGGTCCGCGCCGTGATCGTCACCGGCGCCGGCCGCGCGTTCTGCGCGGGCGCCGATCTCGAGAGCGGCGGCGACACCTTCGACTACAGCAAGCGCGACACCGCCGGCTCGGGCGGGCGCGACAACGGCGGCGAGTTCACGCTGCGGGTGTTCGACTCCAAGAAGCCCGTGATCGCGGCGATCAACGGGCCCGCGGTCGGGGTCGGCGCGACGATGACGCTCGCGATGGATGTGCGGATGGCTGCCGAGGACGCGCGTATCGGCTTCGTGTTCGCGCGCCGCGGGATCATCCCGGAGGCCTGCTCGAGCTGGTTCCTGCCGCGGGTCGTCGGCATCAGCCGCGCGATGGAGTGGGTCGCGACCGGCCGCGTCTTCGGCGCCGAGGAGGGGCTCGAGGGCGGGCTGATCCGCAGCCTGCACCCGAAAGACGAGCTGCTCGGCGCGGCACGCGCGCTGGCCCTGGAGATCGCCGGGAACACCGCGCCGGTGTCGGTTGCCCTCGCGCGCCAGCTGATGTGGCGGATGCTCGGCGCCGAGCACCCGATGATCGCCCACCGCGCCGACTCGCGCGGGATGATCGCCCGCGGCCAGTCGGCGGACGTGATCGAGGGCGTCACCTCGTTCCTCGAGAAGCGCCCGGCCCGCTTCACCGACAAGGTCTCCGACGGCCTCCCCGACGTGATGCCGGGCTGGCGCTCGCCGGCATTCGAGTGATGCGCCGCCGGGCCGGCGGCTAGCGCGGCTCGAGCTCCGGCAGGCGCTGCTTCACAGACAGCACCTCCGCGAACACGTCTCCTTGCTCGCGCGCGCGAGCGAGCACCTCGGCTCCTTCGAACGCGAGCCGCTTCGGGTCGCGCTTCTTCGCCGCCGTCTCGACCTCGTCCCAGTCGAGTGGAGTCGAGGCTGTCGGCCGCGGCCGCGCTCGCATCGAGTAGACGCAGACGGTCGTCTTGTTGCGGTCGTTCTGGCTCCAGTCGATCAGCACCTTGCCCTCGCGCCGCGCCCGCGTCTGGCTCGCGATGAAGAGCTTCGGGTCGTTCTGCTCGAACAGCTGCGCGACGGCTTTCGAGAAGCTCTTGGTGGCGGCGAAGTCGACCTCCTCCACGTTCAGAGGAACGTAGAGCTGCAGCCCCTTCGAGCCCGAGGTCTTGACGAAGCTCTGCAGGCCGAGGTTCTCGAACAGCGAGCGGAGCTGGAGCGCGAGCCGCGCGCAGTCGATCACGTCGGCGGGCGCGCCCGGATCGAGATCGAAGACCATCGAGGTCGGACGGTCGTGTGAAGCGGCGAGCGCGAGCGGCGTGTGCAGCTCGATCGCCGCCAGGTTGGCGAGCCAGATCAGCGTGGGGAGGTCCTCGGCGAGCGTGTAGTCGATCGTCTTGTCGCCCGCCGGCAGGCTCGCGGTGCGCACCCACTCGGGGCGGTGCGGCGGCGACTGCTTCTGGAAGAATTTTTTGCCCTCGACACCGTCGGGCCAGCGCGTCACGGTCAGCGCGCGGCCGGCGAGATGCGGCAGCAGCACCGGCGCGACCGCGTGGTAGTAGTCGATCAGCTGGCCCTTGGTGAAGCCGCTCTCCGGGTAGAGGGGCTTCTGCAGGTTCGAGAGCTTCAGCTCGCGGCCCTCGACCTCGATCACCGCGCTGTCGCGGTCCTGCGGGACGATTCCGCCCGCCGGGAGCGGCCTGCGCTTCGCCGGGCGCGAGGCGCGCTTCTTCGCCGCCGGCGCGGCGGCCGCGCGCTCGGAGGCGCCCTCGCCGGCGCCGCTGCTCGCCCCGGCGCGCGCCAGCGAGCGAGCAGCAGCCGCGCGCTCGGAGGCGCCGTCGCCGGCGGCGGTGCTCGCCCCGGCGCGCGGGTCCTCACGCACGACCGCAGCGGCGTCCTTGTCGTCGCGCAGCCCCTTGTAGGAGGGATGGCGGATGTTGCCGGCCGATGTCCACTCGGCGAAGTCGACCTCGGCGACGAGCCGCGGCTCCACGAAGACGGCCTCGCGCGGTGGCCGTTCGCCGCTCTCGAACGGCGAGCTCTCGCGCTCGAGCGGCGCGAGCAGGCCGCCCAGGCGAGCGAGCTCGCGGTCGCTGAACCCGGTGCCGACTCGCCCGACGTAGCGCAGCGCGCCGCCGGGCTCGTGCACGCCGAGCAGCAGCGCCCCGATCGTCTCGCGCCGGCGTCCCTTGCCCGGCAGCCAGCCGCCGACGACGAACTCCTGGCGTCCCATCGTCTTGATCTTCAGCCAGCTGCCACCCCGCCGCCCGGGTTGGTAGGCCGAGTCCAGACGCTTTGCGACGACGCCCTCGAGCCGCTGCTCGGCGCTCGCCTGCAGCAGCGCGGCTCCGTTGCCGACCACGTGCTCGGGCGTCTGCCAGTTCTCGCCGCTCAGCTTCAGCTCGGCCAGCCGCAGCCGACGCTCGGCGTAGGGCGCGTCCATCAGCGAGTGCCCGTCGAGCCACAGCAGGTCGAACACGACATAGGTGACGGGCAGGGCCTTCGAGAGGCGGCGCGCCTGCTCGCGCGATGCCACGTGCATGCGCGACTGCAGCTTGCCGAAGCTCGGCCTGCCGTCCTCGCCGAACACGACGATCTCGCCGTCGAGCACTGCCTGGTGTGATCCGAGGTCGCGGCCCAGCCGCGCCAGCTCCGGGTAGCTGTCGGTGATGTCGTTGAGGTTGCGGCTTTCGAGGCGCAGCTCTCCCGGCGTCGAGTAGGCGATCGCGCGCACGCCGTCCCACTTGATCTCGAAGCCCCAGCTCGAGTCCTCGGGGGGGAGCTCTCCGGTGCGGGCGAGCATCGGCACGATGCGCTGGGGCATCGCTTCCCGTCCCGGATCCTCGGGCGGGTCCATGCGGTGGATCATCCAGTCCTTCGGGTCATCCTCCTTGTCGATCGGGAACAGCGCGTAGCGGGCGTTCAGGCGCTCGCCGTGCAGGTGCACCTCGACCTTGCGCGGCTCCCACTTCAGCGCCTCGTAGGTGCCGTGGTCCCAGATCGTCATCTGCCCCGCCCCGTAGTTGCCCTTGGGGATCTCGCCGTGGAAGTCGAGGTACTCGATCGGGTGGTCCTCGGTGTGCGCGGCGAAGCGGTTCTCGCCCGGTTGCTCCGGCATCCCCTTCGGGACGGCCCAGGACGCGAGCACGCCGTCGCGCTCGAGGCGCAGGTCCCAGTGCAGGCGCCGCGCGCTGTGCTGGTGGATCACGAAACGCGGCAGCTCACGCTCGGCCTCGCGGCGGCGCCGGCCGCGCGGCGCGGGCTCGGGCGTCGTGCGGAAGTCGCGTTTGCGCTCGTAGCGGCCGAGCTTGCGCGCGGGAGGCACCGCTCAGCTTTTCGAGCCGGCTTTCGCGGTGCTGCGTTTCGCGGACGAGCCGGCCTTGCGGCCCGCCGATTTCGGCGCTTTCTTCGCAGCCGCTTT
This sequence comes from uncultured Solirubrobacteraceae bacterium, assembly GCA_963703205.1. Classification (GTDB taxonomy): domain Bacteria; phylum Actinomycetota; class Thermoleophilia; order Solirubrobacterales; family Solirubrobacteraceae; genus Palsa-744. The sequence continues at coordinate 2,381,270 of OY969799.1, read as the reverse complement.
TTTCGCGCCGGCTTTCGCGGGAGCTTTACGTTTCGCTTTGGGCTTCGCCCGCCCGTCCTCGCCTTCGCGCGCCTGGACGGCTTCGAGGCTGGCCTTCAGCGCCCCCATCAGGTCCGGCGCCGGCGCTGCGTCCTCTTCGGGCTCGGGCTGGACGGCGATCTCCTCGCCCTGCGCCTTGCGCTCGATCATCTCGAGCACCTGGTCGCGGTAGGCGTCGTGCCAGCGGTCGGGGTCGAAGTCGCCGGCCAGCGATTCGACGAGCTGCTCGGCGATCTCCAGCTCGCGTTTGGTGGTGCTGAGACCCTCGGCTTCCTTGATCTCGTCGATCCGGTCGGCGGACAGCACTTCGTCGGCGAAGATCATCGTCGCCATGCCGAGCGCGTCACCGATCGGGCGCAACGCGACAAGCGCCTCCTTCGAGCGGATCACGACGCGGGCGATCCCGACCTTGCCGGTCTCGCGCATCGCCTCGACGAGGAGTTTGTAGGGCTTCGCCCCGCCCGGGCCGGGGGCCAGGTAGTAGGGGTGGTCGTAGTAGATCGGGTCGATCTGCGAGAGCTCGACGAACTCCTCGATCTCGATCGCCTTGGTCTTCTTCGGCGCGATCGCCTCGAGCTCGCCGGGCTCGATCACGACGTAGCGGTCCGGCGCGATCTCATAGCCCTTGACGATGTCCTCGTAGGCGACCTCGTCGCCGGTCGAGGGATCGACGCGCTTCTGTGCGATGCGCACGCCGGACTTGCCGTTGAGCTGGTGGAAACGGACCGTCTTGCGGTTGATCGCGCTGTACAGCTTGACGGGCACGGTCACCAAGCCGAAGCTGATCGCGCCGGTCCAGATCGAGCGGGCCATTGTTCGTAGTGTTACCAGCTGTGCGCCGCGCGAAACAATGCTGCAACCGACATGGCGGGACACGCGCCGGCCGGATCGAGCAGACTTGGACGCGATGAGCGCCGGCGCCGCGGGCAGCGAGACGCATCTGCAGGAGCGCCCAGCCGAGCTGCTCGCGCGGCTGCTGCGCTTCGACACCTCCAACCCTCCCGGTGGCGAGCGCGAGTGCATCGCGTGGATCGCCGAGCTGCTCGAAGGCCTCGGCTGCGAGGTCAGGATCGTCGCGCTCGAGCCCGAGCGCCCGAACCTGCTCGCGCGGCTGCCGGGCGAGGGCAGGAGCGCGCCGCTGCTGCTGCAGGGGCACGTCGACGTCGTCCCCGCGCGCGGCGAGTGGGCGCACCCGCCGTTCGGCGGCGAGCTGCACGACGGCTTCATCTGGGGGCGCGGCGCGCTCGACATGAAGGGTGGCGTGACGATGATGCTGGCGGCGTTCATGCGCGTCCTCGCCGCCGGACGGCGCCCGCCCGGCGACGTGATCCTGTGCCTGATGTCCGACGAGGAGGCCGGCAGCGACTTCGGCGCGGAGTTCCTCGTGCGCGAGCACCCCGAGCTGTTCGCGGGCGTGCGCCACTCGATCGGCGAGTTCGGCGCCTTCCGCATGGAGCTCGCCGGGCGCTCCTTCTATCCCGTGATGGTCGCCGAGAAGCAGGTCTGCTGGTCGAAGGCGACCCTGCGCGGACCCGCCGGGCACGGCTCGATGCCGGTGCGCGGCGGCGCGATGGGCTCGCTCGGCAGGCTGCTCGAGCGTCTCGACCGAGGACGCCTGCCGGTGCACGTGCCCAGCGTCACACGGTCGATGATCGAGGCGATCGCAGCCGAGCTGCCCGGGCCGCTGGCGGTGCCGCTGCGGGGCCTGCTGCAGCCGGCGCTGACCGACCGGCTGCTGAGCGTGCTCGGGCAGCGCGGCAGGGTCTTCGATCCGCTCCTGCACAACACGGTCAGCCCGACGATCGTCGCCGGCGGGGAGAAGATCAACGTGATCCCCGACGAGGTGACGTTGGAGCTCGACATCCGCCTGCTGCCGGGATCGAGTCCCGAGCAGGCGTTCACCGAGCTGCGCAGGCTGAGCGGCGTCGAGATGGAGCTCGAGGTCGTGCGCCACGACCCGGTCGCAGCGGAGCCGGACATGACGCTGTTCGACGGGCTCGCACAGGTCCTCCGTGAGCTCGACCCCGCGGCAAGGCCGGTACCGCTGCTGATGCCCGGCGTGACCGACGGCCGCTTCTTCTCGCGCCTGGGCATCCAGACCTACGGCTTCCTGCCGATGCAGCTGCCCGCAGACATGCCCTTCATGGAGATGATCCACGCGCCCGACGAGCGGATCCCCGCAGAGGCCGTCGAGTTCGGCACGCGCGCGATCGAGCTCGCGCTCGAGCGCTTCTAGGCGGGCTCGAGCTTCGGCGGCAGCAGCTCCCGGTCGGACGGGGGGCCGCGGTCCTCGCCGAGCGCCGAGCTGAGCCGCGCAGAGTAGATCGAGGGCGTGCCCGCGACGCGGGCGACGACGGTCGCGCCTGCGACCGCTAGCAGGATCGGGACCATCAGCGCGTCCGCGTGGTGGGTGAGCTCGAGCACCAGCACGATCGCAGCGAGGGGCCCCTGCATCGCGGCCGCAAGCACGGCGGCGCCGCCGATGATCGCGTACGTCGCGAGCGGCGCTCCGCCCCACAGCAGCGACCACGCCTTGCCGAGCAGGCCGCCGTAGAGCACGCCGATCGCGAGGGTCGGAGTGAACAGCCCGCCGGGCGCGCCCGAGCCGAGGCACGCGGCGGTGACCAGCGGCTTGAGCACGAGCAGGATCGCGAGCAGGCCGGCACCGATCTCCGCGTCGAAGGTGAGCTGCACGACCGGTTTGCCGTTGCCCAGCAGCTGCGGGTACTGGATCGCGAGGGCCCCAAGCCCCGCGAACACGAGCACCGGGGCGAGCACGCGCGTCAGCGGCCGTTGGGGGCGTACGTTGTTCGCGGCGCCGACCAGCCGCACCCAGCCGATCGCCACGACGCCGGCGATCGGTCCCGCCAGCAGCGCCCAGACGATCTGCGAGGCGTGGGGTTCGTAGTGGCGCACGAGGTAGGTGGGCACATGCGGGAGCGCGACCCAGGACACCGCTGTGGCTGTCAGCGAGCAGAGCAGCGCGGGGAGCACGAGCGGCAGCGTCAGCGTGCCCAGCAGCACCTCGAGCGCGAACAGCGCGCCGCCGAGCGGCACGTCGTAGACAGCGGCCATGCCGGCGCCGGCACCGCAGGCGACGAGCAGCCGCCGCTGCCAGCCGGGCAGCTGCGCCCAGTCGCCCAGCGTGCTCGCCCAAGCGGCCCCGACCTGCTGGGGCGCCGCCTCGCGCCCGAGCGAGGCGCCGAGCGCGACGATCGAGATCGACTCCACGCCCCGGGCGATCGACGGCAGCAGGGGCAGGCGGGCGCCGCGCAGCCACAGCGCCTCGGAGACCTCGCCCGGCGGATGCCGCGCGAGCAGCAGCGCGCTGGCCCCCGCGAGCACGCCGCCGATCGTCACGACGAGCACGCGGTGCCCGGCCGAGACGCGTTCGACGGCGTCGAGCGACGGGCCGGACGAGTAGTTCCAAGCGAGGTGCTGGATCGCCCGCAGCAGCTCGATCAGCGCCGCGCCGGCCAGACCCGTGCCGGCGCCGATCAGCGCGACCAGCAGCCAGAACCGCGGCCCGTAGGAGGCGGTGATGCCCCGCCCGGGGACGTTCGGCTGGGGGGAGGGGCGGGAGGCCTGCACCGCGTGGGAGTCTGACCGGCGCCGCGGTCCGACTCCTCATCGGGCTGTGAACGGCGTGCTAGGCGATCGCGGGCGCCTCGGGCAGGCGCCCGAGCGCCTGCTCCATGTCGCGCTCGGAGAACTCCGGGTCCTCGAGCTCGCCGGCGAGGTAGGCGTCGTAGGCGGACAGATCGAAATGGCCGTGCCCGCAGAGCCCGAACAGGATCACGCGCGCCTCGCCCGCCTCGCGCGCCGCCTCGGCCTCCTCGATCACGGCGCGGATCGCATGAGCGGGCTCGGGCGCGGGGATGATCCCCTCGCTGCGCGCAAAGCGAACGGCGGCCTCGAACGTCTCGTTCTGGCGGTAGGCGCGCGGCTCGACGAGACCGGCGCGGACGAGGCCGCAGACCATCGGCGCGTCGCCGTGATAACGCAGGCCGCCGGCGTGCACCGGCGGCGGCACGAAGTCGTGGCCGAGCGTGTACATCGGCATCAGCGGCGTCAGGCCGGCGGTGTCGCCGAAGTCGTAGCGGTAGGCGCCGCGCGTCAGCGTCGGGCACGCCGAGGGCTCGGCGGCGACGAAGCGCATGCTGCGCTCGCCGCGCAGGACGCCGCGCAGGAACGGGAACGTGAGCCCGCCGAAGTTCGAGCCGCCGCCCACGCAGGCGACGACGACGTCCGGAGCCTCGCCTGCCATTTCCAGCTGGGCGATCGCCTCCTGCCCGATCACGGTCTGGTGCAGCAGCACGTGGTTGAGCACTGAGCCGAGCGCGTAGTTGGTGTCCTCGCGCGCGGCGGCGATCTCGACCGCCTCGGAGATCGCGATGCCCAGCGAGCCCGTCGGGTGCTCCTGCTGCGCGCTGCCCGCCTCGGTGAGCTTGCTCGGCGAGCGGTGGACGGTCGCGCCCCACGTCTGCATCATCGAACGGCGGTAGGGCTTCTGGTCATAAGAGGAGCCGACCATGAAGACCTCGCACTCGAGCCCGAACAGCGAGCAGGCGAAGGCCAGCGAGGAGCCCCACTGCCCGGCGCCGGTCTCGGTGCTCAGGCGCGCGATCCCGGCCTGGGCGTTCTCGTAGGCCTGCGGGACCGCGGTATTCGGCTTGTGCGAGCCCGCCGGCGAGCCGCCCTCGTACTTGTAGTAGATGTGCGCAGGGGTGTCGAGCTCGCGCTCGAGCCGGCGCGCGCGGTACAGCGGCGTCGGGCGCCACAGCCGGTATGCCTGCTGCACCGGCTCCGGAATCGGGATCTCCGGGTCGGGCGAGACCTCCTGTTCGATCAGAGCCATCGGGAAGATCGGGGTGAGGTCGGGCGGACCGGCCGGCTGCAGCGTGCCGGGGTGAAGCGGTTGCAGCGGCTCGCCGGGGAGGTCGGGCAGGAGGTTGATCCACTGCCGCGGGATCGCGTCCTCGGGTAGAAGGAACTTCACCGGCTCGACCATGCCCACTCCTCTCGCTCGTGCCGCCCCGGCCCGAAGCGCTCCGGAGCCCGCCGGGCGCGAGCATATCCAGGGGCCGCGGCGCTCGTCCTGGCTGCCCGGCCAGTAAGATCCTGGCCAGCCGGCCAAATCATCTGCTGGGCGTCTATCCCGGAGGTCGTGATGGCAACTGTCGGACGTGACATCGAGAACGTGGAACTGACCGAGCAGCAGCTGTGGGCGGACGGCCCGCCGCATGCGCTCTTCAAGGAGATGCGCGCGAAGTGCCCGATCCACTGGACGGAGAGCTTCGAGGAGTTCCCCGAGGAGGGCGGCTTCTGGTCGGTCACGACCGCCGAGGACGTCCACACGGTCTCGCGCGACTGGGAGGCGTACTCCTCCGAACGCGGCGGCGTGCTCGCGGCCGCCGGCGGCTTCCCGATCGAGCTCGCGCGGGCGATGTTCATCGGCATGGACCCTCCCAAGCACGACCGGCTGAAGGCGCTGTTCCAGCGTGGCTTCACGCCGAAGCGGATCGCCGAGCACGAGCAGCGCATCCGCGAGATCACGCGCGCCGCGCTGGACAGGCTCGACGGGCGCGAGATCGCGGACCTCGTCACCGACGTGGGCCAGCCGGTCGTCTCTCGCGTGATCGGCAGCTTCATGGGCATCTCCGAGGAGGAGGACGCGATCTGGGCGCAGATCGTCAACGCGACGCTGGGGGCGGCCGACCCTGACCTCAACCCGCATGGCCTGCAGGAGGCCGTGCAGGTGTACGTGCCGCAGATCTTCGAGCGCTGCCAGAAGCTGATCGCGGCACGGCGCGAGAACCCCACCGACGACCTCACGAGCGTGTTGATCCACGCCGAAGTCGACGGCGAGAAACTCGAGGAACACGAGATCGTGATGGGCTTCTTCCTGTTGATCGCGGCCGGCAACGACTCGACCAAGGCGACGTACTGCTCGGCGATGCGCGCGCTGATGGAAGACCCCTCTCAGAAGCAGAAGCTGATCGAGGACCCGTCGCTCGTGCCCGACGCGGTCGAGGAGGCGCTGCGCATGTTCCCGGCGTTCGCGCACTTCCGCCGCACGGCCACGCGCGACACGGAACTGCACGGCCGGCAGATCAAAGAGGGCGAGAAGGTCGTCATGTGGTACGTCTCCTCCAACCGGGACGAGACGCGCTACGAGGACCCGGACCGCTTCGACATCGCCCGCAAACCTGAGCACCAGGCGTTCGGCGCCGGGGGCCGGCACTTCTGTCTGGGTACGGCGCTGGCGCGGTTGGAGCTGCGGATCCTGATCGAGGAGACGATCGCGCGGTTCCCGGACATCGCGCTCGCCGGCAGACCGCAGGCGGTCGAATCGATGTTCCTCAACCAGCTGAAGGCGCTGCCGGTGCGGCTCTCGGGTTGAGCGCGGGGCCTCAGCCGATCGTGAAGCTCATCGCGGCCCGCCTTCAGCGGCTCGTGCCGAGCTCCGCGAGCGTCGCGCCCATCGCCTCCCCGAGCAGCGCGTGAACCCGCTCGGCGGCGTGGCGCTCCTCGCGGAGGATGCGTCCCGCGAGAGCCTCCGTGACCGTGTCCGAGGCGCGCGTGGCCACGCGCCGCAGCAGCTCGTAGGAGGCGATCTCGAGGTGCTCGAAGGCGTAGGCGAAACCCGCGAGCTTCGCGGCTGTGTCGGGCTGCAGCCGGAAGAACATGTCCCAGTTGAGCGCGCCGAGGCGCAACGCGGCGTCCTTCAGCCAGGAGGGGCTCGAGTCGAGCGCCTGTAGCCGCGCCGCGAGCATCCGCTCGTGCTCTTCGGTCTCGGCGAGGTGCTCGTCGTAGGCCTGCGCGAGGCTCTCCGGTCCCGCGACCGAGCGCGAGCGTCTGAGCAGCAGGATCGCCTGGCGCTCGATCGCGTGTGCGTCGGCGAGGTAGGAGAGCAGCCGCTCGCGGGGATCGCGGCCTCCGGCGAGCGACTCCTCGACGGCGCGGTCGAAGAGCGTTTCCAGCCGGGCACCCATCGCCTCCTCCTGGCCGCCGATCTGTGCCGCGAGCTCTCCTGTCTGCTCGTCCCCGTCCTGCTCGGCGGCGAACGACAGCAGCTCGTAGGCGGCCTGCTCCATGTGCTCGTATGAGCAGGCGTGAGCGACGAGCTTGCCGGGCGTGTCGGGCTGGGAACGGGCGAACAGCACAAACGCCTTGCCGGACGCGGTCCCGGCGAGGTCCTTGACGCGCGCCGGGCGGCCGCCGAGGGCGTTGAGGCGGAGAGCGACGAGCCGCTCGTGCTCTTCGGTCTCCTCGAGGTGGTCGGCGAAGGCCTGCGAGATCTCAGGATCCTTCGTCAGGCTCGGCGCCGCTCGCATCTGGGCGAGCGCCTGTCGCTCGATCGAGTGGACGTCCGCGAGGTACTTGACAAGCTGCTCGTGAACGGAGTCCGCGGTCATCGCTGCTCCCTTCGGCTTCGAGGTTCCTCGGAGAATCTCCCCGCCCCGGGGACACCGCAAACGCCCCCGATCGCGTGTGGGTCCTCCGACGCCCGCCTCAGATCGCGAGCGGGGCCTGCGACGCCGCGAATGGCGGCAGAGCGCCTCAGGGCACCATCACGTCGACCACCACCGGGGCGTGGTCGGACGGTTTCGTCCCCTTGCGGGCGTCGCGGTCGACGTATGCGTCGCGCACCCCGGCGGCGAGCTGTGCGCTCAGAAGCACCAGGTCGATCCGCATCCCTTCGCCTTTGTGGAACATGCCGGCACGGTAGTCCCAGTAGGTGTAGGGCTCGCCCTTCAGGGCCCGCGGCATCACATCGGTCAAGCCGAGCGCGAGCAGGCTTCGGATCGCCTCGCGCTCGGGCTCGGTGACGTGGGTCGATGCGGCGAACGCCGCCGGATCCCACACGTCGGCGTCGGTCGGCGCGACGTTGAAGTCGCCGCACAGGACGAGCGGGGTACCGGCGTCCAGCTGCTCTCGCACGGCGGCCGCCAGCGCGGCCAGCCACGCCAGCTTGTACTCGTAGTGCTCGCTGCCGGGTACGCGCCCGTTCGGCACGTAGACGCACCAGGCGCGGACACCGCCGCAGGTGGCGGCGATCGAGCGCCGCTCCGGGCCGGGGAAGCCGGGCTCCCGGACGAAGCCGCGCGTCACATCCTCGAGGCCCACGCGGGAGAGGATCGCGACCCCGTTATAGGCGCCGTCCCCGGCAGCCGCCGTCTCGTAGCCGAGCGCCGCGAGGTCCGCGGCCGGGAACGCGGCGTCGGTCGCCTTCGTCTCCTGCAGGCAGAGCACGTCGGGCTCGACTGCCTGCAGCCACTCGGACACGCGCGGCATCCGCGCCGCGAGCGAGTTCACGTTCCAGGTGGCGATCCGCAACGGTCCCATCGACCCCGCACCCTACGGCGCGGGCCGCGCGGCGCCGTTACGAGCTTTCCGCAGGCTCCGTGATTTCCGGGGCTCATAGGGGTATCAACCTCAACAATGATGCGTAAGGATGCGCAGCGCGCCCGGCGCGCGAGATCTGGAACCGGCTCGGGCCGAGTGCTGCGGCTGGTGGGCCGCGGCGGCGGAGCGGTGATCACTTCCCTCTTGACCCTCTCCGTCGCGGCCCACGCCGCCACGCCGACGCTTGCACCCGCTCCGGCGCTGCCGAGCAGTGAGCTGACCGGCGCCGCGGCGACGCTTGCCGCGGCCGCCGCCCCCGTGGCGACGTCGCTGCTCGAGCCGGCGCCCCCGGCGCCACCGGCAGGCAGCGGACCGCAGGCGCCGCCGCTTCCCAGTTTGCAGCCGCCGTCGGCCCCCGCCGCGCCCCAGCCGTCACCGGTGCCGCTCCAGCTCCCGAAGCTCGCGCCTGCCCGCACGCCTGCGACGCCCGCCGGCCCTGTCGCGCCGCAGGCATCGAGCGCGACGCCGGCGCAGGCAGGGCCGGTCACCGCTGTCTCCGGCTCGCTCCCGTCGCCGCCGCACGCGGGTGCGGGGCCGACGATCCGCGACAAGCATGCGCCCGCTGTCCTCCACACCGCGGCGCAGCGGCCCACGGCCGAGGCATCAGCCGGGACGCCGGCCACGCCCGCGCCTTCAGCTGCGCGCGTCGCGGCGGGTACCCAGCGCCACGACGCCGTTGCTCAGCCTCCTCGCGGCCGGACGGGACCGCCCAGCCGAGGTCTCTTCCTCGTCCCCGGGGCAGAGGAACAGCCCGCCGCCGCGCCGGCCGGCTCATCCGACATCTTCGCGGCGTTCTCGCCGGCGTCGCTCGGAGCGGCGGGCGGGAGCGGCGTTGCGAGCTGGGCGCTCCTGGTCCTGCTCGGGGCGCTGCTGATCGCCGCGGTCAGACTCCCCGCGCTCGGGCCCGACTCGTGGCAGACCCTCGCCGCCAGATGGCCCCACCGGTCGCGGAGGCCGCCGCGGCGATGAGGCGCCCGAGCCGCGTCGCCTGGATCGGCCCCTTGATCGCGACGGCGGTCCTCTGCATCGCGTGGGCCTCCCCGGCGCAGGGGGCCGAAGCGAGCGGCGGCGCGGTCGGCAAGCTACTCGGGTCCGTCACGAAAGCCGTCGCGTCAGCGGCGCCGACGGCGCCGGCCACGCCCGCCACCGGCGCCTCGCAGGTCGCCGCGCCCGCCGCGCAGCTTCTCGACGCCACGCCCCGGGAAACCGGTGCAGCGCAGGCGCAGAATCCGGTCGCGCGCAGCCTCGAGGGCGTCGCGCAGGCAGCCAAACCCGTGGGGGAGGCCGTGCAGACGGTCCTGCACGCCGCCCAGCCCGGAGCCGACGCCCTGCAGACAGCTCTGCACACGGCGACGGGCGCGCCGCCCGTGCACCAGCTCGCCGGGACTGCCGAAGGAGTCGTGAGGGGCGCCTCGGAAGCGCTGCGCTCGCTCGTCCGCGTGGGGCCCCCGGCGCACGTCGTCGGCAGCACGCGGGAAGGCAGCGTGAGCGGCGGTGAAGCCCCGCGCGGAGGGCCGCGCACGCCGCCGCGCCCACCGATCATGCCCGCGGCCGCGCAGCCCCCTCGCGCTGACACGGTGCCGTCCCACCCCGCGAATGCCTCGCCCGCCGCGGCACATGCGCTCACGCCGTCCCTCCCCGCGAGTGTCTCGCCCGCCGCGGCCCCGCTTCCCTCCAGCTGCTCCTCGTGCTCGCGCGGCGGTCGCGTGCCGGCGCCGATCGGTGCCGCCACGGCCGCCGGTGGCAGCTCGCGGGCTCCGTCCTCGTCCCTCGGAAGAGCGCCGGCCGGTCCCGAGGCGTATGCGGCGGGCGTGTCCCCCGGCGCGTCCGTCGCCATCCCCCCCTCTTATTCTTCTTCGCCCCAGCCCCACGCTGCCGGGACGTCACCTGCTCGCGCGCCTGCCGGCGCCTCCTCGGCAGCGGCGGGAGCCGTCGCTGCCGCAGCCGCCGGCCTGGCGATCGTGCTCCTCGGCCTGCTGTTCCGGCGTCCGCCGCGCAGCGCCCGGCGCCTCGCGCGCCGCCGCGTGCATCGGCCTGCGGCTCCCTTCGAGCTGATCCTCGAGAGACCGGGCTAGCGCTGCCCCGGGGCCGGCTCATGCCGGTCCGCTCAGCGACGGCCACGGAAACTCGAAAGGAGCAGCAATGACTCGCCGCAATCCGGCGCAGCGGGACCCACAGGCTCCCGCGCGCGAGAAGAACCACGAGGACCAAGGGCAGGCCTCGGGCATGCCACCCGAGACGCGTCGGGCCCGCGCCCGGCCCGAGCGTCCCCCGGCAGGACGGCTGCGCGCCGGCGCAGCCCGCGACCCGCACGCCGTCCCGATCAGGCGCGCCCAGAACCGGCTGCACCGGCTGGCACTCAGCGGCGAGCTGCGCCACGACAGCGCGGTGCAGCTCGAAGCCGAGATCGACGCGCTGTGCGAGGCCGGCATCGGCACGCTCGTGCTCGAGCTCTCGCAACTGCGCGCGATCGACGCCACCGGCGCGCGCGTGATCACGATGCGCTGCGCCCTGTGCCGCCGCCGCGGGATGCGGATCATGGTCGAGGGGCTCACGGACGCGGTGCGTGAGACCCTGGAGCACGCGGGCCTGCTCGAGCGGCTGCCGCTCTACGAGCAGGGAGGTTCGGCAGCGGGGAGTCGGCTGCCGCTCTCCGAGCAGGGAGGTTCGGCAGCGGGGAGTCGGCTGCCGCTCTCCGAGCAGGGAGGTTCGGCAGCGGGGAGTCGGCTGCCGCTCCCCGAGAAGGGAGGTTCGCCAGCGGGGAGTCGTTGACGAGGACAAGCCGGTGAAAAGCGGCGCCTTCTCGAGCAGCTCGGTGGAGGCGCGGGCGGCGTGCGGCACCCTCCCCGCGCGCGCCGGGCCAAGCTCTCGGCGTGGGGCGCCGGGCTCGCTCAACGGCCCGTGCGCTCGTGGGCGCGACGGGCGCTCCCGGGGGCGGTCCTGCGCCGGGCTCGCTCAGCCGGCGGTGCGCTCGAGGGCGCGACGGTGCGCGGGGCGCTCCTCGAGCCGCGCCATGTAGGCCCGCAGGTTCTCCGGGAGCTCCTCGGCGAAGCCGATGCGGGCTGTGAATTTCAGCGCCGAGCCGGCCATGATGTCCGCCACCGTGAAGCGCTCGCCGAGCAGGTAGTCACGCTCGCCCAGCGCAGCCGAGAGCGCGGCGACGCGCTCGTCGAAGCGCTTGCGCGCCTTGGCTGAGCGCTCCGGATCGGTCTGGGCGAACATCGCGCTTTCGATCAGCGGCGGCTCCATCTCGGCGGGGCCGAACACGACCCACTGGTAGACGAGCGCGCGCTCGTGGCTCGGTGCCGGCGGGATCAGCTCCGCCTCCGGGAAAGAGTCGGCCACGTGCATCACGATCGCGGCCGATTCGAACACGCAGCCATCTCCGTCGTCGAGCACCGGCACCTTCGCGAGCGGGTGCCGCGCGCGGTGCTGCTCGGACTTCCCCTCGTCGGTCGTCATCTTCACGACTTCGTACTCCTGGCCGGCCTCCTCGAGCACCCACGCGGCGCGGAGCGGGCGACCCGCGTGCTCGCGGTGGTAGACGCGCATGGGCGGACTATATGGGGCGCGTGCAGGACGGGCTCTCGCGCGGCTCCTCGTGGAGCCCTCAGAGCACCCGTCGTGCCCACGCGAACTGCTGGGCGAGCCAACCGGAGGTGAGCGGGAGGACGTAGACGCCCTGGCCGGAGGAGTGGATCGCCCATTCGGCGCTGAGCGCGATCCCCTCGTGGATCACGTTCGCCTCGGTCGCCTTCGAGGTGAAGTGCGCCGAGCCGAAGAACAGCAGGTCGCCGGGCTGCACGTCCGCGAGCCTGATGCGCGCGCTCTTGGGGATCTCGCCGGCCTGTTCGGCCGCCGTGCGGCCCTGGATCTGGTTGCCCCAGGACAGGCCGGAGACCTTGTAGACGCGCCAGGCGAAGCCCGAGCAGTCGTAGCCGCCGTGTTCGAGGCCGTCTTCGGTCCCGTCGGTCGTGCCACCCCACACGTAGGGCATGCCGATCTTCGAGACCGCGAGGCGCAGCACCGTCAGCTGCGCCGCGGTGTAGTGGGGGAGGGCGAAGGCTTCGAGTTGCTGGCGCGCGCCTTCCACGGCCCAAGCGCCCTGTTCCAGCACGGCCGCGAACGAGTGCGCCGCTTCGGCGCGCGTGATCGCGTTCCAGGGGTACAGCTCGAGCGAGTCTTCGCCCGCCGGGTGGTCGTAGCGCAGCCCGAGGTAGCGCGCGACGACCTCGGAGCCGAAGTAGCTCGGCGGCCGCAGGCCCGCGGCGGCGGCGACCTGCTCGACGTGCGCAGCGGTCTGGGCCAGGCCGAGCTGGTCGACCAGCAGCGCGTCGAAGCGCGTGATCGTGATCGTCGACACCGCCGGCGCCGGCACCGGTGCGGCGGGAGTCGTCGCTCCTTCGCCTTCGCCTGATTCCCCGGGGACACGGGCGGCGAGGGCGGCGAGCGCCTGCTTCTCCGCCTGCGGGCTGATCGGCGCGGCCCCGTTGAAGTTGCCGGGGGCGACTTCGCCCATCACGCCGGCCTCGACGACCGCGCGCTGTGCGGAAACGTCCCAGTTGGCGGCGGTCCGGCGGGCCGCGGCGCCGGCCGGCAGAGCGAGCAGCGCCACGGCTGCGAGCAGGGCGGCGCGGGCGCCGACGAGGCCGGCGGGATACGCCCGGTTCGAGGTCGGGAGAAGCACGCCTCAGCATCGGCGCAGATCGTCCTCGCGTTAGCTGCACGGCCGGGCGCTGGACGCCGGCGAGGTGCTGATAGCGTCGCCGGGGTGCCCCGGAGCCTCGACAGCGCCGCCCGCGTCGCGCTCGTCACCGGGGCGGCGGGCGGCATCGGCGCCGCCCTCTGCAGGGCGCTCGCACCGGAGGTGCCGGCACTGGCGCTCGCCTACGGGCGCAGCGCGGAGCCCGCAGAGCGGCTCGCGGCCGAGCTGGCGGAGGAGGGCCCGGCGGCGCGTGCCTTCGGCGCGGACATGGCAGACCCCGCCGCGCCGGAGCAGCTCGTGCGGCGGGTCGGCGAGGAGCTGGGCCCGGTCGATGTGCTGGTCGTCAACCACGGCACCGCCACGACCCGCAGCTACGAGCAGGTGGACGCCGCCGCCTTCGATGACACGATGGCGATCAACCTCCGCGCGCCCTTCCTGCTGGCGCGCGCCGCGCTGCCGGGGATGGTCGAGCGGGGCTACGGGCGCATCCTCTTCATCTCCTCCGTCGCCGCGTTTCGCGGCGGGGTCGTCGGGCCCGACTACGCGGCATCCAAGGCGGGACTTCACGGGATCGTCCACTTCCTCGCCAGCCGCGTCGGGCGCTCGGGCGTGACCGTCAACGCGATAGCCCCCGGCTTCGTGGAGACGCCGATGCTGCCCGGGGATCCCTCGCGGCTCGCCGAGGGGATCCCCGTCGGCCGGGTCGGACGCCCGGAGGAGATCGCGGCGATCGCCCTGGCGGTGCTCGGCAACGGCTTCGTCAACAGCCAGGTGGTGGGGATCGACGGCGGGGTCTACCCGCGCTGAGGTGCTGGTGCCGGCGCCGCAGCCGCGGCGCTCAGCGTACGACGCTGAACGTCGCGACAGAGCGCGCGACGGTTCTGCCGTGGTGCACGAGATAGGCGCACGCGTGGTCGCCGCCGGCCTTGCCCGAGCTCGCCGTCACCGGCCCGACCCTGAAGACGCCGGACACCGGCTGGTGATCTGAGACGTCGTGGCGTGCTGCCTCCGCCTTCTCGCCGGCCGCACAGGGCCTGTAGTCGAGGAACTGCCAGAGCACGTCGCGCTGCGCGGCTTCGCCGCTCGCCATCAGGGTGAAGGTCGCGTGGACCTTCACGGATCTCCTCGACACCTTCTCCATGACGCGGTTGCCGAGCGCGAGAGCGCCCGCCGGGAGGCAGGCGCAGAGGAGGCCCGCCGAGGCGAGCACCGCCAGGCGTGCCCGCCTCGTGCCGCCAGCGCGCTCCCCGTGTCCAGATGCTGTCCGGATCGCCCCCGTCATGCCCACCTCGAGCGTCGATCGAGTATTGCACCCCGGTCGTTCTGGCGAAGGGATCTGCGGATCGCGCGAAGCTCGACCGGATGGGCGCGGCGGGTTTCGAACCTGCGACCTCTCGCGTGTGAAGCGAGCGCTCTCCCACTGAGCTACGCGCCCTGGATGGCCGATTCTATTGGCGTTCCCAATAGCTCGCGGCTTCGCTGACTGCGTTGTGCCCCTTCCTCGATCAACCTGCCCTCGAAGCATCCCGCGGCGCGGAGCGATACCAGGCTGACCTCCAGCGGAGAGCTCCGGATCTTTCGCGGCGGAGAAACGGCGGCCTCCTGCGCCGCGGGGGCCTGGACCGGGGCCACAGCGACCGCGCGCGGCACTGCGGAGGCGCCGTAACGCTGTGGTATCACGGACTCCGGAGAGCCAACCCAGGAGGTCCAGTGGCCGTCTCCACGCCGGCCGACCAGCAGATCCTCGACGTCGGCCGCCGTCTGCTCGGCGCGCTCGAGTCCCGTTCGCGTGGCCCGATGCGGGCGGTCGACGAGCGCGCGATCGACCTCACCTCCCGGGACCCCGAGCTGCGCGCGGCGATGCTGCGCCTCGTCGACGTGGCGCCCGGCTGCCGCTCGCCCGAGGATCTGGCGACGCATCTGGTGGGCTTCCTCGATGAGGTGGAGCACCGGTCCGCGGCGCTGTCGCTGGCGATGCGGATGGGTGACACGAGAGCCGGGCGGGCGGCTCTCGGCGCCGCGGTCGCGGCGGGCGTGCGCCACGTGGCCCACCGTTTCATCGCGGGCGAGACCCCGGCCGGCGCGGAGGGGTTGCTGCGGCGCCTGTGGGAGCAGGAGATCGCCACGTCGGTCGACCTGCTGGGCGAGGCGACCGTCAGCGCGGCGGAGGCCGACCGCTACGCCGGACGCTGCGCCGAGGCGCTGGAGGAACTGGCGGGCTGCTACGAGAAGCTGCCCGCCCGGCCGCGGCTCGAGCGCGACACCGTCGGACCGATCCCGAGGGCCAACCTGTCCGTGAAGGTCTCGGGCCTGACGCCGCTGCTGCGCCCGCAGGCGCCGGAGCTGGGGGTCGAGGACGCGGCGCGGCGGCTGCGCCCGCTGCTGCGCAGGGCCCGCGACCTCCGTGCCCATCTGCACGTCGACATGGAGTCCTACGACTCTCGCGAGACCGTCGCCCGGCTGGTGCTCGACCTGCTCGCCGAGGAGGAGTTCCGCGAGGGGCCGAGCGCGGGGGTGGTGCTGCAGGCCTACCTCACCGACTCCCCCGCGCTGGCAGAGCGCCTCGTCGCGTGGGCCGAGAAGAGCGGTCGCACCCAGCCGCTCGTCGTGCGGCTCGTGAAGGGCGCCTACTGGGACCACGAGGTCGTCGACGCCGCACAGCACGGCTGGAGACCGCCGGTGTTCTCGGAGAAGGCCGAGAGCGACCGCAACTTCGAGGCGCTGACGCGGCGGTTGCTCGCCGCTCGCCCGCATGTGCGTCCCGCGATCGCCACCCACAACCTGCGCTCCGTGGCCCACGCGATCGTCGCCAACGAGGCGGCGGGCGGTGCGCCGGGGGACGTCGAGTTCCAGGCCCTCTACGGGCTCGGCGACGAGCTGATGGCGGCGCTGGCTCGGGAGGGCTTCCGTGTCCGCGCGTACTGCCCGGTCGGCGACCTCGTCGCCGGCATGGCGTACCTCGTGCGGCGGCTGTTGGAGAACACCGCCAACGAGGGCTTCCTGCGCCTGCAGGCCGACGGACGTCCGGCCGAGGAGCTGCTGGCGGCACCGTGACCGAGCCCGACCCCGCGCCGTCCGCCTTCGCCAACGAGCCGCTGCTCGAGCTGCGCCGCGCCGAGGTACGCGACTCGTTGCTCGCCGCCGGCGCGGCTCTCTCCGAGCGGCTGCCGCTGCTCGTCCCCGAGCTGATCGGGGACGAGCGACGCGAGGGCGAGGAGCTGCGCTCCACCGACCCCGGGGAGCCCGACACGGCCGTCGCCCTCGCTCCCGCCGCGGACGCGGCCGCGGTCTCCCGTGCGATCGAGGTCGCGGCGGAGCACGCGACCCGCTGGGCGTCCGCGGGGGCGGCGCGGCGTGCGGCAGCACTGAAAGCCGCGGCCGAGCACATGCGGGCGCGGCGCGAGCAGCTCGCCGCGCTCGCCGTGCGCGAGTGCGCGAAGCCGTGGAGCGAGGCCGATGCCGACGTGGCGGAGGCAATCGACTACCTCGAGTACTACGCCCGCGGCGCGCTCGAGCTGAGCGACCGCACGACGCTCGACGTGCCGGGCGAGCGCAACACGATGCGCTGGGCGGCACGGGGCGTCTGCGCGGTGATCGCGCCCTGGAACTTCCCGTTCGCGATCCCCTGCGGGATGCTCGCCGCGGCGCTTGCCACCGGCAACGCGGCGATTCTCAAGCCCGCCGAGCAGGCCCCCGCCTGCGGGGCCGCCGTCGTCGAGGCGCTGCGCGCGGGAGGCGTGCCCGCGGGCGCCGTCGGCCTGCTGCACGGCGAGGGGGATGTCGGCGCCGCGCTCGTCGCCGATCCGCGCGTGCAGACGATCGCCTTCACCGGCTCCGCCGAGGTGGGCCAGCGGATCATCGCCGCGGCGGCCGAGGTCGGCGAGGGACAGAGCCACATCAAGCGCGTGGTCTCGGAGATGGGCGGCAAGAACTGCGTGATCGTCGACTCCGATGCCGATCTCGACGAGGCCGTGCCGGCGATCGTGCGATCCGCGTTCGCATACGCCGGGCAGAAGTGCTCCGCGGCGGCACGCGTGCTCGTCCACCAGGCGATCGCCGAGACGGCCGTCGAACGCATCGCGGGCGCGGTCGCAACGCTGCAGGTCGGGCAGGCCGACTCGTTTGCCACCGACGTGCCGCCGCTGATCGACGAGGAGGCGCAGCGGCGAGTCGAGGGCTACCTGAGGCGCGGACGCGTCGAGGGCCGCGTCGCGGGCGAGGCCGGCGGCGAGCTCCCCGCTCGCGGCTGGTTCTGCCGTCCCTCGGTGCTCGCCGGGCTGCCTCCCGACTCGGCGCTGCTGCACGAGGAGATCTTCGGTCCGGTGCTGACGATCGAGATCGTCAGCGGTGTCGAGGAGGCGCTGTCGCGTGTCCAGCGGCTGCCCTTCGCGCTGACCGGCGGGCTGTTCTGCCGCAACCCCCGTACGGTCGAGCTGGTAGCCGCCCGCTCGCCCGTCGGCAACCTCTACGTGAACCGGCCGATCACGGGCGCGATGGTCGGCCGCCAGCCGTTCGGCGGCAACCGGCTGTCGGGCACCGGGATCAAGGCGGGAGGGCCCGGCTACCTGTTGCAGTTCGTCGACAGCCACGTCCTCTCCGAGAACGTCACGCGCCACGGCCTCGTCGTTTAGGGAGATGCAGGCATGACGGCCGCCGCGCCCGGAGCCCTGAGACGAGACGCCCCGGGCGCGGCCGGTCCTGACGCGACCTCGGCAGCGAACGCGGATCGCCCGAGCCGCTTCGGCTGGGGCGCTGGCCCCCCCGCTCAGCCGAGCGGCGCCGGCGCGCCCGCCGCGCCCCAGCCGAACGCGAGCAGCGAGCTCGCGGTCAGGTCGATCGCAGGCTCGGTGGTCGTGTAGCTCTGGGCGTCGTCGGAGAAGACCGCGCCGCTGCCGTCGAAGCGCCCGTAACCGCCGTCGCCCCAGCCGGCCGGGCATTCGCGCATGCCTTCGACGAGCCCCGAGCTGCGTTCGTTGCTCGGTCCCTCGACGACCGCTCCGGCGAGCACCGGCGCTGAGCCGTCGTGCGAGCCGACGAGGTTCGCAACCTGCTGAGAGGGACAACGGACCCAGTTCGAGCCATCGCCGATGATCATCGAGACGCCCCACGCGTTGGCGCCGAGCACGTTGCCGAGCCAGTCCACCTCGTCGCTCGCATAGAGCTGCGAGGAGGTGAGCCAGTCGTACTCGGCGGCCATCGCGGCGAGTCCGTCGCCGTGGGAGGCCGTGTCGGCTTCCGCCCAGGGGAAACCGAAGCCGAACGGGTCCCTTGCGGACTGCGCGGCGGCCCCTTCAAGCTCGGCGCCGAGCGCGGCGATCAGCTGCGTCTCGCTCTCGTCGAGCCCGGCGGGGTCTTCGGCCGCGCGCATCGCCCTGACCAGCTCGTAGTCGGCGAGGCCGCTGACGTCGTAGAGGTTGAGCGTGTCGGAGCGGCCCTTCGCCTTCTCGAGGTATTCGCGCGCCCAGCGCGCCGCTTCGCCGAGATAGAAGGAGGGTTCCCGGTGGCGCAGGCCGTCCGGGAGGGAGCCGGGCCGGGCATCCTCGAGCGCGATCGCCAGCTCGGTGGCGCCGAGCTCGAGGTCGTCGCGCCATTCCCGCTCTGGATAGAAGTCGTAGGGGATCGCCGTCAGCAGCCTGCCCTTGTGGCCGGTGTCGGCGAGCGCGAAGATCCGCTCGCCCGCCTTCAGGCAGCGTTCCGCCAGCGCGGGGTCGGCTGTGCGCTGCAACTGGAAGCACAGCCCGAAGGCCGCGGCGTCGCGCCCGGCGATGTTGGGGCTGATCTGAGATCCGGGTCGACCTGCGCGGAACACCGGCCGGTCGCGGATGTAGCGGTCGGCAGGGTTCGAGCCGCCCCACGTGTCGTCGGCCTGCGGCAGCCGCCAGATGTCGTGATCGCCGACGGTGCTGCTGTTGCCCTCGCCGATTCCCACCTGGTAGTAGAGCGTGCTCGTTCCTTCGTCCCACATGCGCAGCAGCCATTCGACGCCGAAGCGGGACTCGGCGCGGAAGTCCGAGGCGGCCGGGGCGCCTGAGCCGAGCTGGTCCGGGAAATCGCGCACGGCGGCCTCCAGCAGCGAGACGGTGTAGCTCGTCGTCTCGACGAACTTCAGATAGTCCCCCGCGTCCCACCAGCCCCCGGACGCGTCGATCGTCTTCCCGAGCGGCTGCAGCTCACCCTTGAACTGGCCGTTGGCGTTGACCTTCGGGGTGGCGTAGGTGGTCGCGTGCTCGTCGTCGAGGTGCCCCGGCGCCGTACGCAGCGCCGAGGGGATGTATTCCGGGCCGTCGCGCTCGTCCTCGTAGAAGGACAGGGCGTTGGCGAGCGGTGTCGAGTACAGCGATGCCGCGGGGGCGACTTCGAACGGCGGCGAGCTCGCGGGTGCCGGCCCGGCGAACGAGACCGTGTAGCGCCCAGACGCGGTCACCGCGTCGAAGTCGATCGCGTAGACGTAGGGGAAGGACTTGCTCCAGGACCCGCGCGAGGCGCCGACGGTGCCCGAGGCGACGGTCCCACCGCCGCTGTCGAGGACCGCGTAGGGCACTCCGGTCTCGTCGAAGTTCGACATCAGGTAGGCGCGCTTCGGTGCCCCCGAGGGGTAGCCGGCTTGGTCGACGCGCACGAAGGCTTCCTGCGCGCCCAGCGCCGCGGGGGCTGCGGCGAGCAGGACGAACGCGGCGGCGCAGGCCGCCCAGATCAGTCCTGCCGGTCCTCGTCGCACGACCGCATCATCTCAGCCCCACCCGAGCTGCACGCCGATCAGGGCGGCGATCGAGGCGAAGCAGAAGAGGTGCTCGGCGAGCACACGTCTCGCCAGCTCGCGCCGCACGGCCACCGGGTCGCGGCGCGAGCCGAGGCGGACCGCGGCGGGGACCGTGCGCGTGGCGGCGAGGCCGACGGGCGCGGCGGCGAGTACGAGCGAGGCCCACGGCAGCCAGGCCGGGCTTGTCGCTTTGGCGATCTCGACGACGATCGCCGCAAGCGTCAGCGCCATCGCGGCCGCGATCAGGCGGTTCATCGGGCGCGCCGCTGTCGTGACACGCGCGTAGTACGCCGAGATCGAGTCGAGCGCCTGCTCGGAGGGCTCACGGGCGCGGTCCCGGCGTGGCGGCCAGGCCTGGACGTCGAACATCAGGTCGAACCACAGCACCGCGAGCAGGAAGCCTGCGCCGGCCGTCACGAACGCGTTCACGAGCGGCTTCTCGCGCTGCGGCGCCAGAGCCCGCGGCGCCGCGGGCCGCGGCTCACGAACCCAGCTTGACGCCGGCGTGGGGATGCAGGCGCAGCTCCTGTTCGGAGTAGGCACCGGCGAGCCGCTCGACTTCCGATCGCGGCAACGAGGCGCCGAAGGCGGCGCTCCCACCGAGCTTCTCCCAGCCGGCGAGCAGCTTCTTGCCGACCTGCGCGAGGCCGAAGTGCCCGTCGTATACGGACTCGATGTAGAGCGGCGCGTTGGCGCGGGCGAACCGGGCCGCGGCACTCGTCTCGCCGAGCGAAAAGGCGTAGCCGATCATCTGCCAGCCGTGCTGGGAGAGGCCGGCGAAGCTGCGGAAGATGCCGGCGAGCGAGGAGGCCGGCCCGGTCAGCTCGGCGGCACGCAGCTCGCCGAACAGCGGGGGCAGTTTCAGCTCGGCGGAGGCACGCGCGGCCGCGGCGACCCTGGCCGACGCCGCGGCGGCGGGAGCTGCGGGGAGCCCGTTGGCGACGAGCGGCCATGCGGCCTTCGTGGCGGCCGTCTCCGAGCGGACCTCCCCCGACGCCTGGTCGAGCGCACGGGCTGAGGCGATCAGGTCTTCGCGCTGCAGGCGCAGTCCCTCGACGGAGGCGCGGCTGCCCGAGCCGCAGCCGGCCGCGGCGAGCACGAGCACCAGCAGCGCGGCACCGCCCGCGAGGAGCCGTGCCGCGTCAGCCTGCCTGACCGCTCTCATCGCCCGCGCCTCTCACCGCCGGCGCGGGCGGGGGAGTGGAGCTCCGTCTCAGGAGACCTTCAACAGGTCGATCACGAAGATCAGCGCTTCGTTGCCCGGGATCTTCGGTGGGCTTCCGGCCTGTTTGTAGCCTTCTTCGGAGGGGATCTGGAGTTCGCGGCGGCCGCCGACCTTCATGCCGACGACGCCGTTGTCCCAGCCCTTGATGACCTGGCCTTGGCCGATCGTGAACTGGAACGGTTCGTTGCGCTTCCACGAGGAGTCGAATTCTTCGCCGTTCTTCCACAGGACGCCGACGTAGTTGACGTAGACCGTGGAGCCCTTCTTGGCTTCCGCGCCGGTGCCGGTGACGAGGTCCTTCGTCACGAGTTTCGTGGGCTTGGCACCTTTGCCGGCTTCGACCTTGGGCTTGGTCGCCAGCGGCCCGGATGTCGGCGTCTGCGGCAGCGACGGGTCGCCTGCGGTGATCAACGCGGTGTCGGCCTTGCTCTCGTTGCCGATCGTGATCGTGCTCGATTCGCCGGAGCTGCCGCATCCGGCGATCACGACGCCGGCGACGAGCAGCAGCAGGCCCGTCAGCAGGACCGCGCGCAGGCGCCGGGGCACCAGGAACTTGGAGGAGGTGGCTTCTGTGTAGTCGTTCACGGTCGGGCAGCCTACCGGAAGGTTCCTAACCGAGACATAAGGTCGCGCTTCAGCGCTTGACCGTGACCGTCAAGGCCCTGGTGACCTGGTAGCCGACCGAGCTGTGGATCGCCGCGCTGAGCGCGGCGGTGACCTTCTTGTGCTTCTTCAGGGCTTCGGCGATCTGCTGGCGCTCCTTCTTGGTCAGCTTGATCAGGATCTTGACCTTCTTGCCTTTGGCGATCTTGGTGGCGGCCGAGTGGAGCTTGAGGGTCTTCTTGGCGACGTGGAGGACGGCCGAGATCGTGACCGTGCAGGTCTGGACTTCGCAGAGGAACGAGGCGAACAGCTCGCTGCCCTGCTTCTGGGTCGGGATCGTGCCGAGGCGGCCAGCGCTGGTGACCGTGGGCGTGGGGGTGGAGGGTGTCGACGGCGGCGGCGCGGAGGGGGTTTCGATTTTGGGAGTCGGATTGTTGCTCGCGGGTACGGGAGTCGTGGCGGTGAGCTTGTAGGTCTTGGTTTCAGCGGCGGCTTTGCCTTCGCTGTTTTTGGCCTTGATCGTGATCGTCGTCTGGGTTTTCGCTGTGGTGGGGGTGCCGGTGATTTCCCATTCGGTTTCAGAGACCTCTTTGAGCGAGAGTTCTGCCGGAAGCCCTTCCGCGGTCACGGTCTTGAGGTTCGTTCCTTTGATCACCACGCGTTTGATCGCGGTCCCTGCCACGACCGTTTCTTCGGCCGGCGTGACGCTTGCGATCACCGGAAGCGGCACCGGTTCTTGGACGGTGAGCTTGTAGGTCTTGGTTTCAGCGGCGGCTTTGCCTTCGCTGTTTTTGGCCTTGATCGTGATCGTCGTCTGGGTTTTCGCTGTGGTGGGGGTGCCGGTGATTTCCCATTCGGTTTCAGAGACCTCTTTGAGCGAGAGTTCTGCCGGAAGCCCTTCCGCGGTCACGGTCTTGAGGTTCGTTCCTTTGATCACCACGCGTTTGATCGCGGTCCCTGCCACGACCGTTTCTTCGGCCGGCGTGACGGTTCCGATCACTGGCAGCGGTTCTTGGACGGTGAGCTTGTAGGTCTTGGTTTTGGCGGCGGCTTTGCCTTCGGTGTTTTCAGCCTTGATCGTGATCGGCGTCTGGGGTTTCGCGGTGGTGGGGGTGCCGGTGATTTCCCATTCGGTTTCCGAGGTGCCACCGACGGCTTTGAGCGAGAGTTCTGCCGGAAGCCCTTCCGCGGTGACGGTCTTGAGGGTCGTTCCTTTGATCACCACGCGTTTGATCGCGGTCCCTGCGACGACCGTTTCTTCGGCCGGCGTGACGGTTCCGATCACTGGCAGCGGTTCTTGGACGGTGAGCTTGTAGGTCTTGGTTTCAGCGGCGGCTTTGCCTTCGCTGTTTTCAGCCTTGATCGTGATCGGCGTCTGGGGTTTCGCGGTGGTGGGGGTGCCGGTGATTTCCCATTCGGTTTCCGAGGTGCCGACCTCATTGAGCGAAAGTTCTGCCGGAAGCCCTTCCGCGGTCACGGTCTTGAGGTTCGTCCCTTTGATCACGACCGGTGTGATCGCGGTCCCGGCGACGACCGTTTCTTCGGCCGGCGTGACGCTTTCGATCACTGGAAGCGGCGCTTCGGCCCAAGCCCCCTGGGCGACCACGCCCAGCAGCAAACAGGCGCCCAGAAGCGCCGACGCCTGGAAAAAAGTTCGCTTGATGACAGCCCTCATGGTTGATCGCGGGGAGCTCGCACCCGAGTTAGGAACACGGCTGCAACCCGACAGTCGCGCATTCACGTTAGCCGAGCGACCCGACGATCGCTAGGATCGCAGTCGGACCGTGCTAGGCGGGGAGGTAGCGGTGCCCTGCACCCGCAATCCGCTCTAGCGGGGCTGAACTCCCCTCCGAGGGATTCCGCTCCGGTCGCCCCGCCGTCCGGGGCGTCGATGGTCCGGGTCCCGTGCGGTGCCGGCTCGCGAATCAGGTCAGGTCCGGAAGGAAGCAGCCTTAAGCGAAAACCGGTGGGCGCAGCGGGAGCTCCCGGGCCGGAGCCGTGGACGGGCGATCAGGCGCCGGTAGGCGGTCGCTCGACGAGGGGTGCACGGTCCGCTTCTCGCCGGTGCGGGGCTCGCCCTCGGCTGCGCGTCCCGTTGCCTAAGGGCAGCGGCGGAACACCAGCCACGAGCGGTTCCCTCCCGCCGCTCCGAACCCCGGCGGAACGCTCACCTGCTCGTGCGGGTCGTGCTCGTCGAGGATGTATTCCCGTTCGACCCACGCGCTCGCGGGGTCGAGGTATGAGCCGTGCTCGATGTGCCCCGCCTCCGGGCTCACGACCCGTGCCGGGCTCGTCCGCAGGTACAGCGCGAGCAGCGGGATCGGGGCGTGGTTCGGCACGCCCACCGGGCCGCAGCGCAGGTTCACGGAGCCGCCTCTGACGAGCGCCTCGAGGTCGCCTTCGATCCGCTCTTGGTTGGCGAGTTTGCCGAGTTCCTTTTCGGCGGTTCTGTACTGGCTCGGCGCCGAGGCGATCAGGCCGAGGACGATCAATCCCCCGACCACCGCCCACGCTGTGCGCCGAGGGCCGGGGCGAAGCTCCAGCCAGCCGAAGGCGCCGGCGCCGCAGAACACGCAGAGGATCGCCGCCGCCCCGAAGGCGTAGCGGGTGTTGATCGGCAGCCCGACCGCGGCGAACAACGCGAATACGACCACGGCGAGGACGCCCGCGGCGGCGCCGGGCAGCGCGCGGGAGCGCAGCCACAGCAGCGACAGCACGCCGCCCACGACCGCCCCCGCCAGCCCCGCTGCTTGCAGCACCTCGCCGATCCGTTTGGGCACGTACAGCGGTACGTTGCGGATGCCGGTCTTGCGGCCCAGGGTCGAGGCCGTGTGCCGCGTGTTGGTGAGCGACCACAGCGGGTTACCCGTCACCAGCAGGTCGCTGCCGAGCCAGATCAGCGGCCCGGCGGCCGCCAGCAGCGTCAGCCCGACCAGCGCATGGCGATCCCGCACCGGCTCGTGCTCGGGCAGCAGCCGCCGGACCCGCGCCGGCACGAACCCCACGACGTAGAGCCAGTACAAACCGGAGAACGCCCATGCCTCGGGCCGCAGCAGGCCCGCCAGCGCGAGCAGCGCGAGCACCGGGGCGCCGGCCCGCGGACGCTTGACCGCGACGAGCAGCGCGCCCAGCACGAGCGCCAGGTAGGGGATGTCGAGGTAGGCCCGCACGCCGTAGGAGATGACGGGGACCCGCGTCAGGAAGACGACCGCGGCCAGCGCCCCCGCGGCGAGGCCGAACCAGCGGCGCCCCAGCGCGAAGATCAGCCATGCGCAGCAGGACAGGGCCAGAAAGCCGATCGCCACCACGATCTCGATCTCCAGGTGAGCGCTCAGCGGGCGCAGGATCACGCCGAGCAGCTCGAGCAGCGGGTGTGGGGTGGGCGCGATCGGCACGCGGTAGGCAGGCGTTTCCCCCTGGCCGATCTGGCCGCCCCAGGAGAGCGCGTAGAGCGTGTCGTAGTTGGCGAACGCGACGCCGTACACGACCCGCAGCACGACGGCTCCCGCGACGATCAGGCAGAGCGCGCCGAGGCCCCGGTCCGGGCGCCTGAACGGGATCCTCACGCGGCGGACGCTATCCGCCCGGGCCCCCGTCGTGAGTCGCCTGCACGGCGGAGCGCGGCGTACACGGGCCCCTGCCCGTGGCCAGCCCGCAGGCCGCAGCGCGGTGCAGCCGGGCCCCAGGCGCGCTGACGCCTGGCCGTGGAAACGACCATCTAGACTCAGCCACGGTGTCGCAGCAGGAGCATTCAGAGCACCCCGTTGGCGGGGACGGCCACGAAGGGCGGGTCGGCTCCCTCTATCGCCGGCACCGTCCGCGCACCTTCGCCGACGTGGTCGGTCAGGAGCCGGTGGTGCGCACGCTGCGCAACGCCGTGGAGCGGGGCAAGGTCCACCACGCCTACCTGTTCGTGGGCTCCCGCGGCACCGGCAAGACCTCGATGGCGAAGATCCTCGCCGCCTGCCTGAACTGCGAGCGCGGCCCCACGATCGAGCCCTGCGGCCAGTGCGACTCATGCGCTTCGATCGCCCGCGCGACCTCCCTCGACGTGATCGAGATGGACGCCGCCTCGAACAACTCGGTGGACGACATCCGCGAGCTGCGCGAGTCCGTCGCCTACGCGCCGGTCAGCGGGCGTCGCAAGGTCTACATCCTCGACGAGGCCCACATGCTCTCGACCGCCGCCTGGAACGCGTTCTTGAAGACGCTGGAGGAGCCTCCGCCCAACACGGTCTTCGTGCTCGCGACGACCGAGGCCTCGAAGGTCCCGCCGACCGTCATCGACCGCTGCCACCGCTTCGACTTCCATCGGCCGACGGTCGAGCAGATCGCCTCGGTGCTGACCCGCGCCGCAGATGCTGACTCGATCGAGATCCCGCCCGCCGCGTTGTCGGCGATCGCCCGCTCGGCGACTGGGAGCTTCCGCGACGCGCTCGGCACCCTCGAGCAGCTCGTCACCTACTCGGGCAGCGAGATCTCGCTGGAGGACGTGCTCGCAGTGCTCGGCGTGGCCGACTCGCGGCTGCTGGCCGAGGCGCTCGACGCCGTCGCCGCCGGAGACGTGCGCGCGGCGCTCGGCGCGCTCGAGCGCTGTGCCGCCCAGGGCCGCGACGCGGCGTCCTTCGCGGGCGACCTCGAGGGCCGGCTGCGCGAGCTGATGATCGTCCAGGCGCTCGATGAGGTGCCGGCGGAGCTTTCGCTCACGCCCGAGATCGACGCCGCGCTCGCGGAGCAGGCGGCGCGTCTGCCCCACGCGGTCGTGGTGAGGCTCTTGGAGCTGCTCGGCGAGGCGCTGGAGGCGATCCGCGCAGGGGCCGACCCCCGCACCCGGCTCGAGCTCGCGCTGGTGAAGGCGTCCCGTCCGGAGGTCGACAGCTCGCTGCGCGCGCTGCTCGCCCGGATCGAGCGGCTGGAGGGCGATGGCCCCGTCACCGCGGTCGCCGCACAGCGTGAGGTGCCCGTCCCGCCCGCGCCGGGGTCCGGGGGGCCGCCGGCCGCCGCCGGCCCCGCCGCCGCGACCGAGGACACGCCGGCGGCGGCGAGCGCCTCCGGGCCGCGCGACCGCAGCGAGCAGCCGCAGGCCGGGGCTGCGCAGGCCGCCCCCTCCACCGCAGTCGCCGGCGGCCCGGCCGCCGCCGCCCGCGCCGCCGAGGCGCCGGCCGCGGCCACCGCCGATCGCGTCGTCGCTGAACCAGTCGTGGCCGAGGCGGGGGCGCCGCCCCCCGGGGGTCTGGACTCGCTGTCGCCGCTGTGGCCCGCCGTCGTCGACATGGTCCGCGGCGAGAACGCGCTGCTGGGCGCGCTGATCGCGGAGGCCCGGCCGGTGCAGCTGCAGGGCCAGGAGCTGACGCTGGCCTTCGGTTCGACCTTCCTGAAGAAGAAGGCCGAGGATCCCGCGAACCGCATGACCGTGACCGAGGCACTGCGGGCGGTCACGGGCGGGCGCTACACGCTCTGCTACGAGCTGCGCGAGGCGCCGGCCGAGGCCGAGTCCGAGTCGGCCGGCGGCGAGGGCGATTCCGAAGAGCGCTGGCTCGCGCGGTTCATGGAGGAGTTCGAAGCGGTCGAGGTCCCCGTCGAGCCCGGCGGCGACGGCGAGCCCGCGGTCACCGGCAAGGAGAAAGGCGCCTGATGCCCAAGCAGCCCCGCGTGCCCAACATGCAGCAGATGATGCAGCAGGTCCAGAAGATGCAGAGGGACATGGCAGCCGCCCAGGAGGAGCTCAAGGAGGAAGTCGTCGAGGGCTCGGCCGGCGGCGGCGCCGTCACGGTGAAGGTCAGCGGCGACCTCCAGGTGCGGGAGGTTCGCATCGACCCGGCGGCCGTCGATCCCGACGATGTGGAGATCCTCGGCGAGATGGTCCTCGCGGCTGTCAACGACGCGCTCCGGGCCGCGCAGGAGCTGGCCGAGCGCAAGATGGGCGGGGCGACGGGCGGGCTCGACCTCGGCGCGCTCGGCGGCGGTCTCGGCGGGCTGGGCCTGCCCGGGCTGTGAGCACCCAGCACGCGCCGCCGGTTCAGCGGCTGGTCACCGAGCTCTCGAAGCTGCCTGGGATCGGCAACCGCACGGCCCAGCGCCTCGCCTTCCACGTGCTGCGCGCCTCCAGCGAGGATGCCACCGCGCTGGCCGAGGCGATCGTCGAGGTCAAGGAGCGGATCCGTCAATGCGAGGTCTGCTTCAACCTCACCGACGAGTCCCGCTGCCGGATCTGCCAGGACCCGCGCCGCGACCCCTCGATCGTTTGCGTCGTGGAGGAGCCATCGGACGTGATCCCGATCGAGCGCACCCACGAGTACCACGGCGTCTACCACGTGCTCGGCGGCGCCCTCTCGCCGATCGACGGCGTCGACCCGGAGGACCTGAAGATCGCCGAGCTGCTGGCCCGCGTGCGCGGCGAGGGGCCGGCCCCCGAGGGGACCGGGCCCACCCGTCCGGCGATGCGCGAGGTCGTGCTCGCGACCAACCCGACGACGACCGGGGAGGCCACAGCGCTGCACATCGCCGAGGAGCTGCGGCGAACGGCCCCGGAGGTCTCGGTCACGCGACTCGCGAGCGGCCTGCCCGTCGGCTCGGATCTCGAGTACGCAGACGAGGTCACGCTCGGCAAGGCCTTCGCCGGCCGCCGCGCTGTGTAATCCTCGGGCCATGTCGAGCCTCGTCTGCATGAAGTTCGGCGGCACCTCGGTCGCCGACGCCGAGCGGATCAAGCGCGCAGCCCGCCGGATCGTCGAGAAGCGCGAAGCAGGTCACTCGGTCGTCGCCGTGCTCTCCGCACGCGGCAAGACCACCGACGAGCTGATCACGATGGCCGAAGAGGTCTCCGACGCACCCGATCCGCGCGAGATGGACATGCTGCTCTCCTCGGGTGAGCGGATCTCGTGCGCGCTGTGCGCGATGGCGATCAACGACCTCGGCCACCGCGCGATTTCGCTAACCGGCTCGCAGGCCGGCATCGTCACCGACGAGTCCCACACCAAGGCGCTGATCCTCGACGTGCGCGCCGACCGCATCAGGGCGGCGCTCGACGAGGACCACATCGTGCTCGTCGCAGGCTTCCAGGGCGTCTCGCAGACCGCGAAGAACGTCACGACGCTGGGGCGCGGCGGGTCCGACACGAGCGCGGTGGCCGTCGCCGCCGCGCTCGGCGCGGAGGTCTGCGAGATCTACACCGACGTCGCCGGCGTCTACTCGGCCGATCCCCGCATCGTGCCGAACGCACGCAAGCTCGACACCGTCTCCTTCGAGGAGATGCTGGAGATGGCGGCCTCGGGGGCCGGGGTGCTGCAGCTGCGCTCGGTCGAGTACGCCCGCAACCACGGCGTGCGCATCCACTGCCGGTCCTCGTTCAGCGGGGAGCCCGGTACGTTTGTGGTCGCCGAAGGAGAAACCATGGAGCAGCCGCTGATCACAGCCGTCACCCACTCCGCCAAGGAGGCTCGCATCACGCTCACCGGCGTGCCCGACGAGCCCGGCGCTGCCGCCCGCATCTTCGAGGCGATGGCCGGGGCCAACGTCAACGTCGACATGATCGTGCAGAACGAGCCCGTCGCGGCGGGCGGCCGCGCGGAGATCTCCTTCACCGTCCCGCAGGACGACTTCCGCGTCGCCCAGCGCGCGCTGGAGCCGCTGCAGGGCGGGTCCTACGAGCAGATCACGTCCCAGCAGAGCACCGGCAAGGTCTCGATCGTCGGCGCGGGCATGCGCTCGCATCCCGGTGTTGCGGCGAAGGTGTTCCGGGTGCTCGCCGCAGAGGGCGTGAACATCGACATGATCTCCACCTCGCCGATCAAGATCTCCTGCGTGATCGACGTCGATCAGGTCGAGCCCGCCGTGCAGGCGCTGCACGCCGCGTTCGAGCTCTCCGGCGAGGACACGAAGGTCGTCGAAGAGCCCACCCGCGCGTCGAGCTGACTCCCGACGCGGCGGTCGGCCGCGAGCCCGCGCATCGCTGCGCGAACCTCCGCCTTGCGCCTCAACGGCGAACCGGCGCGCTCGCAGGCAGCCATCTGTCACAATTCCTACTCAGCTCGCACAAAGCAACTTTTCAAGGATGAAAGGCACATGCGAACCGTAAGAAGGCCACGCCGTTACGTCGCCCGACAGTGGATCACGATCGGACGGCCACTCCTCCGCTACAGCGAATACCGTGACGCCTACGTGCTGCGCCTCGTAGGCCGGAAATGGGGCCCTGTCTTGAGGCCCGACCGTCGCCGCGGGGGCGTCTTCGCCGGACCCGAGCGGCGCAGCTCGGGTCCGCGCACCGCCTAGGGCCCCGCGGCCTAGGCGCGCTCGCGGTCCAGCGACTCCTGCAGCGCCTCGAGAACACGCACGACGCGCAGCCCGCTGGCGCCATCCGAGCGCGGGGTGCTGCCGCTGCGCACGCACTCCAGGAAGTGCTCGAGCTCCAGGCGCAGCGGCTCGCGGTTCGGGATCCGCGGCGAGAACGTGTCCCCAGACCGCGCGATGTACTCCCCCCAGGAGCTCGTGTCCTCGTCGAAGCCCTTGTCGTAGATCGTCAGCTTGCCCTCGATCAGCATGTCGTCGAACGTCGCCATGCGCCGCGCGCCGACCACCGTGATGCGCCGCTCCTTGTGCGGATCCAGCCAGGACAGGTGCAGGTGCGAAACGACGCCAGACGGGAAGCGCAGAAAGCAGAACGCGACATCCTCGACGGGCCTGCGCACGTAGGAGGCGCCGCGGGCGACGCACTCCACGGGCTCCTCGCCGATCAGGTGCAGCGCGACTGACACGTCATGGGCGCCGAGGCTCCACAGCGCGTTCTCGTCGGCCCGCAGCTTGCCGAGGTTCAGGCGGGTTCCGTAGATGTAGTAGAGGGCGCCGAGCTCATCCGCATCGATCAGCTCCTTCAACCGAGTCACCGCCGGGTGGTACTCGAGCAGGTGCCCGACCATCAGCACGCGGCCGCTGCGCTCGGCCGCGGCGACGGCAGCCTCGGCATCGGCCGCGTTCGTCGCGAGCGGCTTCTCCACGAAGCAGTGCTTGCCCGACTCGAGCACCGCCGTCGCAAGCTCGGCATGGGTTGGCACAGGCGTCGCCAGCGCGACCGCGTCGAGTTGCTCGTCGCCCAGCGCATCGGCGAGCTCGGCCGTGATGCGGGCATCCGGGAAAGAGCTCGCGATCCGCTCGCGCGCCTGCTCGGAGGCGTCGATCAGCCATGTGACCTCACATCCGGCGATCGCCGCGAGGTTCCGCGCGATGTTGGGTCCCCAGTAGCCGAGGCCCGCCACCGCGACCCTCACCGGCCGTTCGCCGCCGGGCCCGCTCACAGCCGCGAGATCTCCTCGACGCAGCGCTCAGCCGCATGGCCGTCGCCGTACAGCGGCGGTCGCTCCGGCGGCGCCGTCCGCCCGAGCGCCGCCAGGGCCGCCGCCGGGTCGAGCCCGACCAGCGTGTTCCAGCCGGCCTGAACCGTCTCGGTCCACTCCGTGTTCTCGCGCAGCGTGATGCAGGGCACCCCGGCAAGGTACGCCTCCTTCTGGACGCCGCCCGAGTCGGTGAGCACGGCCCGCGCCCGCACGAGCAGGGCGGTGAACTCGGCGTAGCCCAGCGGTTCGCTGAGATGCACGTGGGAGAGCGCCTCGAGTCGCGCGAGCAGCCCGGACGCTTCGAGCCGCGCCAGCGTGCGCGGGTGCACCGGGAACACGACCGGCGCGGGCAGCGCCGCGACGAGCTCGACCAGCTGTGTCAGCCGTGCCGGGTCATCGACGTTGCCGGCACGGTGGGCGGTCAGCAGCAGGTACTCGCCGTCGCGCACCGCGAAGCGCTCGCGCACGAAGCCGTCGGCGAGCGCCCGCGGGCGCCAGCGCTCGGCGACGTCGACCATCACGTCCCCCACGACCACCACCCGGCCGTTCACCGCCTCGCGGCGGAGGTTCTCAGCCGCGGTCTCGGAGGCGCACAGCAGCAGCGCCGAGCAGTGGTCGGCGAGCACCCGGTTGAGCTCCTCCGGCATCGTGCGGTCGAAGGAGCGCATCCCCGCCTCGACGTGGATGGCCGGGCGCGCCGTCTGCGCGGCCGCCAACGCCCCGGCCAGCGTCGAGTTCGTGTCTCCGTAGACGAGCACCGCGTCTGGTTGCAGCTCGGCCAGCAGCGGCTCGAGCGCTGCCAGCATGCGCGCCGTCTGGGAGCTGTTCGTGCCGCCCGCGATGCCCAGCTCGCGGTCGGGCCGGGCCAGCCCCAGCTCGCTGAAGAAGACTCGCGAGAGCGCCTCGTCGTGATGCTGTCCGGTGTGGATCAGCACCTCCTCGTGCGCCTCGCGCAGCGGTCCCGAGACCGCGGCCGCCTTCACGAACTGGGGCCGGTTTCCGACGACGGTCGCGATCCGCACGCGCGTAAGCCTAGATGGCCCCCGCGCGGCGCCGCCGGCCGTGCGCGTGGGCGCGCCGGTGCCGCGGGCCGGCTCGCGCGCAGGCCGCCGGCACCGGGAGGAGCACGAGCCCGAGCCGGGCCCGCCCCGGCCGGCCGAGGGCTAATCTCAGCGCCGTGGAGCTTCGCCGCCTGATCCCGAACCTGGTCGTGACCGAGCGCGAGCACTCGCTGCCGCTCGACCACCACGATCCCGGCGGGCCGCGGATCACGGTGTTCAGCCGCGAGCTCGCGGACCCGGACGGCCTCGACAGGCCGCTGCTCGTGTTCTTCGAGGGAGGACCGGGCTTCGAGGCCCCGCGGCCGATCCGCGCCAACTCGACGCCTCCCTGGCTCGAGCGGCTGCTGGCCGACTTCCGCGTGCTGATGCTCGACCAGCGCGGCACGGGCCGCTCGACCCCGGTCGGCACCTCGTTGCCCGGCAGCGCCGAGGAGCAGGCGCGCTACCTCGCGCATTTCCGGGCCGACTCGATCGTCGCCGACGCCGAGGCGATACGTCGCGAGCTCGGCGTCGAGCGCTGGAGCGTCCTCGGCCAGAGCTTCGGCGGCTTCTGCGCGATGCGCTACCTGTCAGCCGCCCCCGAGGCGCTGCGCGAGGTGCTCTTCACGGGGGGCGTGCCGCCGCTGCACGCCTCGATCGACGACGTCTACCGCGCCACGCTGGCGCGCATGCGTGTTCGCACCGACCGCTACTTCGCCCGCTATCCGGACGACCGCGAGCGCCTGCTGGCGCTGCTCGACCGCGTACGCGCAGAACCGCTGGAGCTGCCCTCGGGCGATCCGCTGACCCCGGGCCGCGTGCGCCAGCTCGGCCACATGCTCGGTATGAGCGACGGCTACGAGCGCCTGCACTACCTGCTCGAGCTGCCGGCGGACTCGCCCGGCTTCCGGCACGACGCCGAGCAGGCGACGAGCTTCGCCCGCAACCCGATCTACGCGGTGCTGCACGAGGCGTGCTGGGCGAACGGCGAGACGACCCGCTGGTCGGCGCAGCGCACGCTCGACGAGCAGGCCGACCTGCCCGACGAGTATCTGACGGCGGAGCACATCTTCCCGTGGATGTTCCAGGCTCCGTCCCTGTCCGGCCTGCGTGATGCCGCGGAGCTGCTCGCGGATCACGACTGGCCCGCGCTGTACGACCCGGCGGTGCTGGCGGCCAACAGCGTGCCGTGCGCGGCCGCCGTCTACGCCGAGGACCCCTACGTCGAGCGGAGCTTCTCCGAGCTGACCGCCGCCGAGGTCCCGAATCTCCGCGTGTGGCTGACGAGCGAGTACGACCACGACGGGCTGCGCAAGGACGGCGAGCGCGTCCTCGGGCGGCTGCTGGACCTGGTCCGCGGGCGGATCTGAGCGCGCGGCCGCGCGCGGCCGGAGAGATCCTGGATCGCCCGCGTCCCCGCACCCGTTCGCGAGCAGGTGGCGGGCCAGCCGCGGGCGCTCCCCCCGATCGGCCAGTCGGGCCCCGAGCCCCGCCGAGCTGCGCTCGCCGGGCCTGTCAGGCCGCGGCGCCGAGCTGCGCCACCGGTGCCGTCAGGCGGCGGCGCCGACCACCGACGTCGACCAGTCGATCACCGACGTCGGCCGCACAACGTGGCGGCTGAGGCCGAGCTCACCGGGATCGAGCCCCAGCGCCAGCCCGACGAGCTGGGGCAGGTGCAGCACCGGCATGTTCAGCTCGCGGCCGACGGTGCGCTCCGCCAGCGGCTGCTGCAGGTCGAGGTTCAGGTGGCACAGCGGGCAGGGCGTGACGAGGCAGTCGGCTTCCGCGTCCGCGGCGTCGCCCAGGTGACGGCCCGCCTGCTTGAGCGAGGCCTCCTTGTTCATCGTGATGATCGGGAAGCCGCAGCACTTGCGCATGCCGGCGTAGTCGATGACGGTCCCGCCCAGCGCCGCGATGACCTCGTGCAGGTAGTTGTCGCGCCGGTGCTCGGCGTCGATGCCCAGCCGCTTGCGGGGACGCACGATGTAGCAGCCGTAGAAGGGGCCGACCTTGAGGTTCGTCAGCGGGCGGCGCACTTTCGAGCGCAGCTCCTCGAGGCCGATCTCCTCGACCAGCAGCCACAGGAAGTTCTTGTTGGTCAGACCAGCCTCGTAGCTGAGGCCCTCGGAGGCGAGCGTCTGGTTGACATGCTCGCGGTACTCGCTGCTCGCGTCGAGTCGTTCCTGGCACTCGCTCTGCGCTCCCTGGCAGGTCGAGCAGATGTTCATCATCAGCTCCGCGCCCGGCACCTGCTGGGCGAGCGCGAAGGTCCGGGCGTTGAGCGTGTCGGCGAGCTCCTGGTTGTGCTCGGCGATCACGCCCGCGCCGGTGCAGCAGGCGCGGTCGAGTTCGACCAGCTCGATGTCGAGCAGCGGCGCCACCTTCGCCATCGAACCGTGCAGCTCCGGGGTGAAGCCGCGGCTCACGCAGCCCGGCCAGTAGGCGACCTTCATCGGCTCTCGCTCCCTTCGGCGTTGTCGTCGGTGCCCTGCGCGGGCTCGCTGTCGCTGGCGACCGCCTCGCCCTCGTCCTCGCCGGGGCCGACGGGCTCCGCCTCGACATCGGTGCTCTCGGGTTCGGCCGCCTCCTGCGTGGCCGGCTCGGGCGGCGAGGAGACGGTCGTGCTCTCGCCCGCGGGCGCTGAGCGTTCGGCACCTTCCTCGCCGGAGGTCGGGTCCGTGGGGGCGGTCGCGCCCTCGGGGCCCGGCGCCGAGCTCGCGCCCTGTGCCGCCTCCGGCGCCGGCGCGTTCTCCTTGTCGGTGCCGGTGATGTAGAGGTTCAGCTCGTAGCGCTCGTCGCGGGCCTCGACGCGGTCGTAGATCGACTGCACCGCCTTGAGGTCCTCGCGCGGGATCTTGTGGCCGAAGATCGCGAGTTTCGGGTTGAGCTTGCGGCGCATCAGGCCCTTGACGAGAACCGGGAACGAGCTGAGCAGCTCCTTGCCGGCCGCCGGAGTGAACTTCGCGAACCAGGAGTAGCCACCGTAGGAGCGGGGCAGCATCTCGGCCTCGTGCAGCAGGCCGTAATCGCGGATCAGCCCGACCATCGTCTTCTCGTGGCGCTCGCCGTTGTTCTGGTCGACGATCTGCTCGTCGGAGGTCGCGATCCGGCGCAGCCGCATGATCTGGCCCATCGGGTTGACGTCCTTCGGGCAGGCCTCGACGCACTTGAAGCAGTGCGTGCAGTCGAAGATCCCCTGCGGGTCCTGGGCGAGGTCGTTGAGCCGGTCGTGGTGCTCGGCGTCGCGGGGGTCGCCGACGAAGCGGTAGGCCTTCGACAGCGCCGCCGGGCCGATGAACCCGGGATCGACCTCCATCGACAGGCAGTCGGACACGCAGGCGCCGCACTGGATACAGGCCATCGTCTGCGTGACGTCGACCATCGACTCTTTGGGGACGATGTACTCGCGCTCGGGCACCGGCTGCTTGGCCAGCAGCCACGGGGTGACCCGCTGGATCTTCTTCCAGTGGACCGCGTCCATGTCGACGATCAGGTCCTTGATCACCGGCATGTTGCCCATCGGTTCGATCTCGATCACGCCGTCGGGTGCGCTGCTCAGCGCGGCGTCGAGGTGCGTGTGGCAGGCGAGCGCCGGTTCGCCGTTGACGCGCACCCCGCAGGAGCCGCAGATCGCCTGGCGGCAGGAGCAGCGGATGCCGATCGACCCGTCGAAGCGGTCGCGCGCCTGCAGCACCGCCTCGAGCACGGAGCGGTGCGGCTCCAGCTCGACGGTGTGCTCGTCCCAGTAGGGCGCCTCGCCGGACTCGGGGTCGTAGCGCCGCAGTCTGAGGTGGAACTGCTCCGGCGGACGGTCGTGCGCTTCAGCCATCAGCGGGGTGCCTGCTTTCTCGGGTCGTGGTTCATACGGGTAATCCCGCCCACCGTCAGTATTTCCGCTCTTCCGGCTGCCAGTTGGTGATCGTCACCGGCGAGTAGGAGACCTGCGGGCCGTCTCCGTTCAGCGAGATGTCGATGTGCTTCAGCCACTCCTCGTCGTTGCGCTCGGGATAGTCGGTGCGGAACTGCGCCCCGCGCGACTCCTTGCGCTCGAGCGCCGCCGCCACGGTCGCCTCGGCGCAGTCGATCATGTACCCGAGCTCGACCGCGCCGAGCACGTCCTGGTTGAAGATCGTTCCGTGGTCGTCGATCCAGGCGCTCGCGGCCTCCTCTTTGAGGCGGGAGATCGTCTCCTGCGCTGTCTTCAGCCCCTCCTCGTCGCGGAACACGGCCGCGTAGGAGTTCATCGCCTCGCCCAGCTCGCTCTTGATCTCGGAGATCCGGCGCCCCCCGTGCGGGCGGGAGATGATGTCTTCGAGCATCCGCTCGTCGCGGCGCAGCTGCGCGGCGACGTCGGCCTTCGGCGGGGGCATCGTGGCCGCCCGGCCGGCGGCGTGTTCGCCGGAGCGCCGCCCGAAGATCAGCGTGTCGAGCAGCGAGTTGGCGCCGAGACGGTTGCCGCCGTGGACCGAGACGCAGGCCACCTCGCCCGCGGCGTAGAGGCCGTCGATCGGCGTGCGCCCGTCGACATCGGTCTTGACGCCGCCCATGATGTAGTGCTGGCCGGGGCGGATCATGATCGGTTCGCGGGTGATGTCGACGCCGGCGAAGTCGCGGCCGAGGTTGACGATCTCGCGCAGCGCCTCGAGCGTACGCCGCCGCGGCACCACGGTCACGTCGAGGAAGATGCCCGCACCGTTCGGGCCCACGCCGCGACCCTCGTTGATCTCGACCTGCTCGGCGCGGGAGACGACGTCGCGTGAGGCGAGCTCCATCTTGTTCGGCGCGGTCTTCTCCATGAAACGCTCGCCGTCGGCGTTGAGCAGGTGGGCGCCCTCGCCGCGGGCGCCCTCGGTGATCAGGATGCCGGTCTCGACGAGGCAGGTCGGGTGGTACTGGACCATCTCCATGTCCATCAGCGGCGCGCCCGCGCGGTAGGCCAGCGCGATGCCGTCGCCGGTGACGATCAGGCCGTTGGTGGTCGGCTTGTAGACCTGGCCGGCGCCGCCGCAGGCCAGGATCACGTTCTTGGCGGTGAACGCCTCCATGCGCCCGCTGCGCACGTCGCGCGCGATCACGCCGGCGCACTCGCCGCTCTCGCCGATCAGCAGCGAGGTGGTGAACCACTCCTCATAGCGATCGACCGTCTCGTGGTGCTTCATCAGCTGCTCGTAGAGCACGTGCAGCAGCGCCTGCCCGGTGATGTCCGCGACGTAGGCGGTGCGCTTCATCGAGGCGCCCCCGAACGCCCGCAGGTCCATCTCGCCCTTCTCGTTGCGGTGGAAGGTGACCCCGATGTGCTCGAGGTGCAGCACCTCGTGGGGGGCCTCCGAGCACATCACTTCGATCGCGTCCTGGTCGCCGAGGAAGTCGGAGCCCTTGACGGTGTCGTAGGCGTGCGAATGCCAGTCGTCGTCGACGCTGATCGCCGCATTGATGCCGCCGGCGGCGGCCACCGAGTGCGAACGCACCGGGTGGACCTTGCTCATGATCGCGACGCTCGCGCCCTGCTGCGCGGCCGCGAGGGCGGCGCGCTGGCCGGCGAGGCCGGCGCCGATGATCAGGACGTCGTGTGCTGGCATGGCTCCTTCGGGGGGTCGGATCGGGGGACTGCGGCGCTGACTCTATAACGGCGTCCCCGAACGGGCCTGCGCGAGCGGACCCGCTCCGCACCGCTCGCCCTGCCGCGCGGCGCCCCGCCGGCCGCGGCGTACGCCGGCTCGCGCGCGGAGCGGTCTCGGCCGGCTGGGGCCTCCCCGTGGCGCCCGCGCGCCGCCTCCCGGCCTCTGCGTGCCGGGCGCCAGTCCACGCGCCGCCACCGGCCTCGAGCGGGTCCGACGCGGCTCAGCCCGCCGGCGCCAGCGCCCGGCGCACCTCGGCGAGCGTGACGACGCCCTGCAGCACACCGTCCGCGTCGACCGCGACCATCGCGCCCAGCCGCCCGAGGCCCTCCGAGCCGAGCAGGGTCTCCAGCGGCGCCTCTTCGCCGATCCGCACAGGCAGGTCCGTCTCGAGCGCGTCGACGACCTCGAGCGCCGGCCGCCCCGCCGCGATCTCGGCTTCCAGGCGCTGCAGGCGGATCACGCCGAGGAAGTGCCTGGCCGGGTCCACGACCGCGAACCAGGGCCAGCGGTAGCGCATGAAGTACTGCTCCTGCGCGTCGATCAGGGTCACTTCGGCGGGGATCGTGACGGGCTCGCGGTCCATGATGTCGGCGACTCGGATGTTCGCGATGCGGCGTCCGATCGAGCCCTGCGCGACCGCCGCACTCGCCGCCTGGTAGAGGAGGAAGGCGAGCAGGATCGTGATCAGCCCGAAGCTCGGGTTGCCGCGGGAGAGGTCGATCAGCCCGAGTGCGCCGAGCGCGAGGGCCAGGCCCTGGCCGGCGCGCCCGGTCCAGCCGGTGGCCCGGTTGCGGTCGCCGGTCGTGCGCCAGATCACCGAGCGGGCGATGCGCCCGCCGTCGAGCGGGAAGGCAGGGAGGATGTTGAAGACGAACAGGACCGCGTTCACGAACGCCAGCCAGCCGACCAGCGCGAGGACGGGCGTGGTCGTGAACCCTTCGCTCGTGAGCGATTCGGTGAACGGGTGCCCGGAGGACAGCGCGACGCCCGCGGCCGCGCAGACGATCAGGATCATCAGCGTCACCGCCGGCCCGGCGGCGGCGATCTTGAACTCCTCGCCGGGCGTCGCGGGCTCGCGGCGCATCTTCGAGAGGCCACCGAAGAACCACAGGTCGATGCCGGCGATCGGGATGCCCAGGCGCCGGGCGACGAGCGCATGCCCGAGCTCGTGGAGGATCAGCGAGACGAAGTACCCGAGCGCGCCGGCCACCGCGATCACGAACGCGGTCGTCGAGGAGCCGCGGATGA
Organism: uncultured Solirubrobacteraceae bacterium; assembly: GCA_963703205.1. Taxonomy (GTDB): domain Bacteria; phylum Actinomycetota; class Thermoleophilia; order Solirubrobacterales; family Solirubrobacteraceae; genus Palsa-744. The sequence goes on along the minus strand of OY969799.1, from coordinate 2,342,291 downwards.
CGCTCGGGAAGTATTCGTCGCCCAGCCACCAGATCAGGAGGAAGAGGACGAAGAACCAGCTGAGCGAGACGCCGATCCGGATCCCGAAGACGCGCGCCAGCTGGAAGTTCTGACGCTGACGCACAGGCATCCTCTAGATGGTAGGCCGCCCGCGGCGCTCGCAGCGCCGCGCGGTGGGCTCGCTAGAGCTCCGGGCGCGAGCGGGAGACGATCGCCTCGAAATCCGTCCCGGCAGGCAGCGTCCCGTACTCCAGGCCGCCGTCGCCGCCGAGCCGCGAGGCGCAGAACGCGTCGGCCACCGCCGGGTCGCCGTGACGCACGAGCAGCGAGCCCTGCAGGCACAGCGCCATGCCTTCGACGACGCGGCGCGCGCGGCTCTCGAGCGTTCCCGGGTCGGCGAACTGCCCCTTGAGGTCCTCGACGCGGCGGTCGAGCCGCTCGTCGCCGCCGCGGGCCTGCTCCACCTCGGCCATGAACACCTCCAGCGAGCGGGGCGAGCGCATCAGCGCGCGCAGCACGTCGAGGCTCATCACGTTGCCCGAGCCCTCCCAGATCGAGGCCAGCGGCGCCTCTCGGTACAGGCGCGGCATCCCCGACTCCTCGACGTAGCCGGCGCCGCCGAGGCACTCCAGCGACTCAAAGGCGTGGTTCGGCGCGCGCTTGCAGGTCCAGTACTTGCCGACCGCCGTGGCCAGGCGCTTGAACAGCTGCGCGTCGCTGTCGTTGCGGCCGCTGTCGGCGTCCTCCCGGGCCTCGTCGTAGGCGCGCGCGAGGCGCATCGCCAGCGCGGTCGTCGCCTCCGACTCCAGGCACAGATCGGCCAGCACGTTGCGCATCAGCGGCTGCTCGCCGAGCACCTTTCCGAAGGCGCTGCGGTGGGCCGTGTGCCAGATCGCGTTCACGACCCCGGTGCGCATCGCCGCGGCCGAGCCGATCACGCAGTCCAGGCGGGTGTGGCCGACCATCTCGATGATCGTCGGTACGCCTCGGCCGGGCTCGCCGACCATGCGCGCCCAAGTGCCGTGGAACTCCACCTCTGAGGAGGCGTTGGAGTGGTTGCCGAGCTTGTCCTTCAGGCGCTGGATGTGAAAGGCGTTGCGCGTTCCGTCGGCCAGGACCCGCGGCATCAGAAAGCAGGACAGGCCGTCGTCGGTCTGGGCGAGCACCAGGAACACGTCGGACATCGGCGCCGAGCAGAACCACTTGTGGCCGACGATCTCGTACTCCGCCCCCGCGCCGCCGCCGTTCAGCGCCCGCGCGACGGTGGTGTTGGCTCGCACGTCGGAGCCGCCCTGCTTCTCGGTCATCGCCATGCCGGAGATCGCAGAGCCCTTCTCGGCGGCGGGGACGAGGCGCGGGTCGTAGCTGGTGGCGGTGACCAACGGCTCCCACTCGGCCGCGAGCTCGGGCTGGGCCCGCAGCGCGGGCACGACCGCGAAGGTCATCGTGATCGGGCATGCGTAACCGGCCTCGGCCTGCATCGCGGTCATGTAGAGCGCGGCGCGGGCAGTGTGCGGGAACGGTTCGCTGCTCGTCCAGGGCAGCGAGTGGAGCTCGTTCTCCACCCCCATCTTCATCAGCTGGTGCCAGGACGGGTGGAACTCGACCTCGTCGATGCGATGGCCGTAGCGGTCGAAGCTGCGCAGCACCGGCTTGTTCTCGTTGGCGAGCCTGCCCCACTCCTGCATCGGCGCGCCGCCGACGAAGCGGCCGAGCTCGGCCGCGCGGTCGAGCACCCACCCCGCGCCCTCGCGGCGGGTCGCCTCGACCAGCGGGCGGTTCGTGGAGAAGACGTCGATGTCGCCCAGCGGCGGCACCTGGTTGAAGACCTCGTGTGTCTTGAAGGGGGTGGCGGCTTCGCCCGCGGGCTGCGAGATGGTGGCCATGTGATGAGTGTCGCATAGTCCGCGGGGGCGGGATCGGCGCAATCGCGGTGGCGCACCCGCCGGTGTGGCCGCGCCGTTATGCTCGTCTCGATGCTGTTGCCGGGGGGCAGCCGGAGCGTTCGTGCAGGCGTGGTCTCGCTCGCCGCCTCCGCGGCGCTGCTCGGCACAGCCGCGGCGAGCGGCGGCCAGCCCTCGCCGAGTGGCCCGGGGCCGGCGGCGCTGGCCTACGTCACCTCCAGCGAAGCGAACCCCGAGCCGCAGGTGTGGGCGGCTGCCGCCGACGGGAGCCAGGCGCGGCGGCTCGGCCCTGGCGATGACCCGTTGACCGCCCCGGACGGTGTGACGGTGGCTGCGGCCCTGCTCGGCGCCGGCCCCGAAAACGGCCCTTCGCTCGCGCTCTACTCGCTGGCCGGCGCGCCGCTTTCGACTGCCGGCAGCCTCGCGCTCCAGAGCGCGACACCGCTCGCCTGGTCGCCCGACTCGCGCTACCTCGCGATCGCGCTGCAGTCGACCGCCGTCCACGCGCCCGCGAAGCACTCCTACCTGGCGGTCCTCGACACGTCCACCGGCGGGCTCACCGATGTCGCCACGGGGATCGTCTACGGCGCGAGCTTCGCGCCCGACGGCAGCGACCGGCTCGTGTTCGCGCTCGCCCCCTCGCAGCGGCTGGAAGCGCCGGTGAACCTGTACGTCGCGGCACGCGGCGCGGCCGCGCGGCGGATCACACGCGACGGGCGCAGCCTGTTCCCCGTGTGGGGGCCCCGGTACATCGCCTACGACCGCGAGCACCTGCGGCGCAACGACGCCCCCGTTTATGAGATCTGGCTGCGCTCGCCGGGCGGCGCAGCGCAGCGCAGGCTCACCTCGATCCGTGTCCGCTCGCTCGTCTCCGGCCTGACCCCGCTCGGCTTCTCGCAGAGCGGCTCCCGGCTGCTCGCTGAGTTCGTCGGGGAGGACACCAGCGAAGCCTGGACGGTCCGCGTTCCCTCCGGCAAGGCGCGGCCGGTGCGGGTGAACGGGCGCCCGGTCGTGGGCGGCGGGATCTCCGCCGACGGGTCGCAACTGCTCGTCTACGAAGGCGGCGTCGAGGGACCCGCCTCGGGCGACAACGTGGTGAGCGTCCCGTTCGCGGGCGGTGCGCCGACGCTGCTCGTCGCGCACGCCGCCCAGCCGAGCTGGAACCGGTAACCCGCACGGGACGCCGGCGCCCGGTCGATAGCATCGGCGCCGCCGGGTGGCCCCGGTGCGCCCCCCGCCTGCCCCGGGCGGCCGGCCGCCAACGCACAGAGACTCCTAAGGACCCAACATGGCGAAGATCAAGGTGAAGAACCCGGTCGTCGAGCTCGACGGCGACGAGATGACGCGGATCATCTGGGAGTTCATCAAGCAGCAGCTGATCCTGCCCTACCTCGACGTCGAGCTCGAGTACTACGACCTCGGGATCGAGAGCCGGGATGCCACCGACGACCAGGTCACCGTCGACGCGGCCGAGGCGATCAAACGTCACGGCGTCGGTGTGAAGTGCGCGACGATCACCCCCGACGAGGCGCGGGTCGAGGAGTTCGGCCTGAAACGGATGTACCGCTCACCGAACGGGACGATCCGCAACATCCTCGGCGGCGTGATCTTCCGCGAGCCGATCGTGATCTCGAACATCCCGCGGCTGGTGCCGAGCTGGACGAAGCCGATCGTGATCGGCCGCCACGCCTTCGGCGACCAGTACCGCGCGACCGACATGGTCGTCCCCGGCGAGGGCAAGCTGACGCTCACCTTCACCCCCGCCGACGGCACGCAGCCGATCGAGCTGGACGTCTACGACTTCCCCGGCGCTGGGGTGGCGCTGTCGATGTACAACCTCGACGACTCGATCCGGGGCTTCGCGCGGGCCTCGCTGCGCTATGGCCTCGAGCGGGGATATCCGGTCTACATGTCGACGAAGAACACGATCCTCAAAGCCTATGACGGGCGCTTCAAGGACATCTTCGCGGAGGTGTACGAGAACGAGTTCAAGAGCGATTTCGACGCCGCCGGGCTCACCTACGAACACCGCTTGATCGACGACATGGTCGCCGCTGCGCTGAAGTGGGAGGGCGGCTACGTGTGGGCCTGCAAGAACTACGACGGCGACGTGCAGTCCGACACCGTCGCCCAGGGTTTCGGCTCGCTGGGCCTGATGACGAGCGTGCTGATGACTGCCGACGGCAAGACCGTGGAGGCCGAGGCCGCGCACGGAACCGTGACTCGCCACTTCCGCCAGCACCAGGAGGGCAAACCGACCTCGACCAACCCGATCGCCTCGATCTTCGCGTGGACGCGCGGGCTCTCGGCGCGCGGGCGGATGGACAGCACGCCCGAGGTCACTCAGTTCGCCGAGACATTGGAGCGCGTCTGCGTCGATACGGTCGAAGCTGGGAAGATGACCAAGGACCTCGCGCTGCTGGTCGGCCCCGACCAGCAGTGGCAGACGACCCAGGAGTTCCTCGCCTCGATCGACGAGAACCTGCGCACCGCGGCGGCGTGAGCCCGCCGCACAGACCCTGAAACGCCACTCCCCAGGAGATGAACCTGTGAGCAACCCCGTACGTGTGACCGTCACCGGCGCTGCCGGACAGATCGGCTACAGCCTCCTCTTCCGCATCGCCAGCGGCCAGCTGCTGGGCCCCGACCAGCCGGTCGACCTGCGGCTGCTAGAGATCCCCCAGGCGATGGGGGCGCTCGACGGCGTCGCGATGGAGCTCGTCGACTGCGCCTTCCCGCTCCTCTCGGGCCTCGACCTGCACGACACCCCCGACCAGGCGTTCGACGGGTGCAACATCGCGCTGCTCGTCGGCTCGCGGCCCCGCACGAAAGGCATGGAGCGCGCCGAGCTTCTCTCCGAGAACGGCAAGATCTTCACGACGCAGGGCTCCTCGCTGAACAGCCACGCAGCCTCGGACGTGAAAGTGCTCGTCGTCGGCAACCCGGCGAACACGAACTGCCTGATCGCGATGAACAACGCGCCCGACGTTCCCCGCGAGCGCTTCACGTCGATGATGCGCCTGGACCACAACCGTGCGATCGCGATGCTCGCGAACAAGGTCGACGCGCCGGTCGCCGAGATCACTGAAATGGGCGTGTGGGGCAACCACTCGCCGACGATGTACGCGGACCTCTTTCATGCGAAGGTCAACGGCCACATCGCCGCCGGCGTCGTCGACGACCAGGAATGGGTCGAGAACGAGTTCCTGCCGAATGTCGGCAAACGTGGCGCGGCGATCATCGAGGCGCGCGGCGCCTCCTCGGCCGCCTCTGCGGCCTCCGCGGCGGTCGACCACGTCAGCGACTGGGTGAAAGGCACCGCCGGCGGATGGGTTTCGATGGGCGTCCCGTCGGACGGCTCGTATGGCATCCCCGAGGGCCTGATCTGCGGCTTCCCCTGCACGTGCGAGGGGGGAGAGTGGAAGGTCGTCCAGGGTCTCGAGATCGACGACTTCTCCCGCGGCAAGATCGACGCATCGGTCGAGGAGCTCGTCGGCGAGCGCGACACCGTAGCCGAGCACGGAATGATCTGAGAGTGGACTCGCTCGTTGACGACGAAGGGCGCGGTGTCACAAACCGCGCCCTTCGTCGTTCAAACCGCGCCCTTCGTCGTTAAGTCACGCGCTCGTCCGTAGGAACGGAGCGCTCAGCTAGTCACGGCCGGGGATCCTGCTCTCTGCCAAGGGCGCAGGGAGCGAGAGCGACCGAGAGCTCAGGCTGCGAGCCAAGGGACCCGGACTAGCCGCGAGGGTGCCAGCCCCTGCCCTGCTTGCTGACCTTTTTTTCCTGCTCGAGCCCGGGCAGGACGCGATACAGGTAGTTCTGCTTGATGCCCATCTTGGCCGCGAGCTCAGGGATGGTGATGCCTGGCTGGCCCTGGACGAGGGAGAGAGCCTCGGCGGCGCGGGTGCCGCTGCCTTTGCGGCGGCCGGCGCGGCGTTTGGCGGCTTTGCGTGGTTTCGCCGCGGCTTTGGCGCCCGAGCCGCGGGGACGACCGGGGCCTTTTTTGCGGGTCACGGTGGCGGCGGCGGACCGGACGGCCGAGCCGCCGACCCCGGCGAGCGCGCCGGCGGCTGCCTCGAGGCGGTGGTACTCATCAACCAGCGGTTTCAGCTCGTCGAGCCGCTGGGTGATCTCCTTGCGCTTCTCATCGAGGAAGTCAGTCACGGTACCTTCCTGTTCGATTTCGGTATGGGGAATCTCATACCAGGGGGGATTGTCGACCTACAGTATCCCCTTTTAACTAGCTGTGCTCGATCTGTCCCTTGAGCCGCTCGAGTGAGCGGTTGGCCTCGCGGAGGGGGATCCCGCCGACGACCGCGCGGCTGACGATCGCGCCCACCGGCCCGAGCGGCGCGCGGAACTCGTTGCTGTACTCAAAGCGGGTCTTGCCGCCGTCTGCGGGCTCCAACAGATATTCGGTGCGGGCGCGTGAGCGGGCGGGTCCGCGGCCCTCCCAGACAGCGCGCCGGCAGGGATCGCACTCCACCAGTTCCCAGTGAACCTCGAGGGTGACTCCGCGGAGGTGGATGCACTGGTCCATGTGAAAGCCCACGGCCGGCTGCGAGGCGTCGGCGTGAACCAGGCGGCGGTGGATCGTCACCCAGTGCCCGAGCCGGTTGGGGTCCATCACCGTCTCCCACACCTTCGCGGGCTCGGCGGCGATCGTGATCGAGGCGTCTACGCGGCTCATCAGCGTGCGGCCAGTGGCTCGGCCCGCTCCCATTCTGCCAAGGCGTGTTCGACGGCAGCCTCGAAGGAGTGCAGAGAGACGCCGAGCCGCTCGGCGGCATGGTCGGCGCGAGGGATCAGATCGCCCTGCAGTCCCTCCATCAGAGGCACGACCAGCGCCGGGTCCTCCGAGGCGATCGCCGCCGCGACCCGACCGGCGACGGGGGTCAGCGACAGGCGCAGCCGCACCGGGGGCCGGCCGACGAGCATCGCCTCGGCGATCCGCTCCAGCATCTCGCCGTAGCTCACCACGTCGGGGCCGCCGATCTCGAGCACCGAGCCCGACAGCTCGCTGTCAAGGCAGGCGAGCAGCATCGCGACCACGTCGCGCTGGTCGATCGGCTGGGTGCGGAAGCGCTGCCAGGCGGGAAGGGCGAGGACGGGCATGCGCTCAACGAGGCGCACGAGCAGGCGAAAGGACCGCGACCGCGCGCCGATCACGATCGAGGCCCGCAGCGCGATCGAATCCGGGACCCCGTCGAGCAGGATCCGCTCGGCTTCGGCGCGGCTGGCGAGATGCCGAGAGCGGCGCACGCGCGCGCCGGCCGTCAGCTCGTCCTGCTCCCATCGCGGCACGAGGCCGCCGAGGTAGACGATCCGCCTGACGCCCGCGGCGCGCGCCGCGGCGGCGAAGTTCGTGGCGGCCAGGCGCTCGCGCTCGACGAAGCTGACGCCGCCGGGAGAGGCCTCCATCGAATGGATCAGGTAGTAGGCGAGCTCGACGCCGCGCAGCGCCCGCTCGAGCCCCTCGCCGGTCACGGCGTCGCCGCGCACGACCGTCGCCGGCTCGCCGTGCAGGCGACGCGGGTCGCGCGTCAGCGCGCGCACGCGGTGGCCGCCGCCGGACAGCGCCGGCAGCAGCATCGAGCCGACGAAGCCGCTCGCGCCGGTCAGCAGGATCTCCACGGCGCTAGATGATGACGCGCTCGAGGATCCGTGCCGGGGATGACGCGCTCGAGATCCGTGCCGGGGATGACGCGCCCGAGGATCCGCCCCGGGGATCGCGCGACCGAGGTCCGCCCCGAGGATCCGCCCCGGGGATCGCGTGCCCGAGGATCCGCCCCGGGGATCGCGCAAAGTCCGGAGGAAACGGCGCGATTGTCACAGGTAAGTGACGCCAGGGCGGGTATTTCCGGATACCCGTTTCTTTTCTCTGCGATTTGCGTCTTGGGGTCGCCGGCGCTCTTGAGTGCGCCGGCGCTGCGTGCTTTGATCGCCTCCGTCCTAGAGCGAGAAGACGAGGAGACGAAGACGGTGCAGCAGACGCAGAGCAGGCGGGGGTCACGGGGTGCGCGCGCATCGAAGAAGGTCAGCTGCGAGGAATGCTTCTTCAAGGTCAACCTGCTCTGCGCGCTCGATCTCGCGGAGCCGTGCGCGACCTTCCGCCCCAGCGCCGCGGAGCTGCGCCCACCGCAGCAGTTGCGCTTCGTCTTCCGCCAGGAGCGGCGCAGCCGCGCGGCCTGGGCGTTCCCGTCGGCCGAAGAGCAGGCCGCGCTGCACGCATAGGGCTCGCGCGACACCGCGATGAGGGGGCGCCCCCGCGGGTATATTGCTCGCAGACCTGCAAGCGTTCTCCCAGAGGCGGTGGCATAGATGGCATCCAGGAACAGACTCGGCAAGGCCGCGGAAGCGGCCAAGGCCGCGCAGGGCAACCGCTACGTGCAGCGGCTGATCGAAGACGACGAACTGCGGTCGAACCTGATCTCCGCCTACGGCGCGGCGCGCAGCGCCTATGGGCGCATGACCAACGGCAAGCCGGCCGGCAAGGCTCTGATGGAGGACCGCAAGCTCCAGGCAGAGCTGCGCAGCGCCGTCGACTCGCTGCGCGAGGCTTCGGGCTCGCTGCGCGAAGAGCCCGGCACGACCAAGCGCCGGCGCGGTGGCCGCATGCTGCTGCTCGTGGCGGTCGGCGCGGCGCTCACCGTGGCGCTCAACGAGGGGCTGCGTTCGAAGGTCCTCGACCTCCTGTTCGGGTCCGAGGAGCAGTTCGACTACAGCTCGACCACGGCCCCGTCGACGCCGGAGCCGGCTGGCGTCGGAAGCTGAGCTGGCCCGAGGGCCGGTGGTTTTGAACACCGCTGAAGCGAGCACCGTCGACGCCGAGGAGGACGCCGGAGAGCTCGGCGTCCCCGCCGGCGCGACCACGCGTCCGCTGTCGGGGGAGAAGGCGCAGCGCATCATCGATGCGATGCGCCACTCCGTCGCGCGGCGCGGCACGACCGGCTCGACGTTCGATCACGTCTCGCGCGAGGCGGGCGTCTCGCGGGGGCTGCTGCACTACTACTTCGGGACGAAGGAGAAGCTGCTGGTCGAGGCCGTCAAGCGCGACTCCGAGCTGCGCATCGAGCGGCTGCAGCAGCAGCTGGCTACGGCCAAGACCGCGGACGCGTTCATCGACCTGATGGCCCAGAACCTGCAGGAGACGATCCGCGAGGATCCGGACTTCCTGACGCTCGTCTTCGAGCTGTTCACCCTTTCACGGCGCAACGAGGAGATCGCCTCCGAGTACCGCGCGCTGATGCGGCGCTCGCGCCACCAGGTCGCAGAGATGCTGCAGGTCGCCCAGCGCGAGGGCGTGCTGCACCTGCACGCCGAGCCGGAGGCGATCGCCGAGATCCTGTTCTCGCTGGGCGACGGCTTCGCGCTGCGGATGCTGAGCGAGCCCGACCGCGACTTCGCAGCCACGATCGAGGCCGGCATCACCGCGGTCAGGGCGCTGCTGACCGACTGAGAGCCGCCCGGCGGCCCGGGCTCGGCGCCAGGGCCGCTACCTATAATCGCTGTCCGCATGCCGATCTACGAGTACAGGCGCCCGGATGGCACCACGTTCGAGATCCAGCAGTCCTTCAGCGACGAGTCGCTGAAGGTGGACCCCGACACGGGCGTTCCCGTCGAGCGGGTGCTGCACGCGCCGGCGGTCCACTTCAAGGGCAAAGGCTTCTACAACACCGACTACGGCACGCGCCGGCGCAACCGCGAGACGGCGGCTGCGGAGAAGGACAAGAAGGGCTCCTCCACGGAGGGCTCCTCCAAAGAGGGCTCCTCCAAAGAGGGCTCCTCCTCGGACTCCGGCGGCTCGGAGAAGAAGGCGGACGCCCCCGCCAAGAAGAAGGACTCGAAAGCGGTCGCCGGCACGAGCTGAGCCGCGCCGGGACTCGAAAGCGGTCGCCGGCACGAGCTGAGCCGCGCCGGGCGCGGAGCAGGGCCTCAGCCGTTCATGAACTGCTCGACCGCCCGGCGGCGAGCGGCTTCCGAGACCACCAGGCCGTCGCCGCCGTTGGGCAGCACGGTTGCGCCCGTGGGCTTGAGCACGCGCGTCGCAGGGGTTCCGGAGATCGCCATCCCGGCGAACAGCTGCAGCAGCGTCTCGCCGCTCATGTCGGAGATGATCGCCGGCGGCGCGTTCCAAGCGATCAACGGCAGGCGCAGGAAGCTGGAGAACGACAGCAGCCGCGATTTCAGCGCGTTGAACAGCTCCTGCTGGTGTTCCTCGCGTTGCAGGTCGGTCTCGTTCGGGGCGCACAGGTTCTCGCGGGTGCGCGCGATCGCCAGCGCCTGCCTGCCGTCGATGTGGTGCGTTCCGGCAGGCAGCCGCAGCGTGTAGCCGCCCTGCGAGAAGCCGCCGTCGAGCTTGGAGATGATGCAGCCCCCGGTGTAGGTGACGCCGCCCATCGCGTCGATCAGCGCCGGGAAGTTTTCGAAGTTGACTTCTATTACGTGGTTGATCGGGACCCCGAGCCACCGTTTGATGACTTCCACCGACTCCTTGGGACCGCCGTACTCGTGCGCGGCGTTGATCTTTTCGAGGCCGTGGCCGGGGATTTCCACAACCGTGTCGCGCGGGATCGAGAGCCGCGCCGCGTGCCCGCCGCCGGTGCGGATCAGCATGATCGAGTCCGAGCGGCCGAAGCCGGTCGTTTCCGCGCCGGGTTCCTTGCTGTTCTTCTGGCGGCGGTCGGAGCCGAGCAGCAGGAGGTTGTTGGCCGAGGTGAGCGGGCTGCCGGCGGAGTCGAGCGCCGAGGCGGCGCCGGCCTGCAGCGGCGTCCGTTCGAAGTGTGAGCTGATCAGGAACAGCAGGATCGACAGCACCACCCAGCCGGCGATCACCGCGAGCAGCGTCAGCGCGATCCGTTTGCGCGTCGTCCAGCGGCGCCATCCGGACACCCCGGCGCCGGGCGGCCGGCGGGCGCGACGGCGGCGTTCGCGCAGTTCCCCGGCGTCGGGCGGGACCGGCCGCCGCGGACCCGCGGGCTCGCCGGGGGCGGGCGGTGCGCCGGGCGCAGCCGCCCCCGCGGCGGACGAGCGCTCGGCGCCGAACAGCCGGCGGCGCGCGCGGTAGCGGGTGTAGGGAACCTCCCCGGCCGGTTCCTCGCGGTCGTCGTACGCCATCGACTCCAGCCTATATTTGCCGAATGACCGCACCGGAAGCGCCGGTCGGGCGCCTGGTCGTCTGCCCGACGCCGATCGGGAACCTCGAGGACATCACGCTGCGGGCGCTCGAGGAGCTGCGGCGGGCGGAGGTGATCGCCTGCGAGGACACGCGGCGCACGCGGCTCCTGCTGGATCGGCACGCGATCGTGCCGAGGGAGCTCGTGAGCCTGCACGAGCACAACGAAAGCGCCCGCGCGCGGGCGCTTGCTGCCCGCATCGGCGCCGGCGCGCTCGTCGCGCTGGTCTCCGACGCCGGCACGCCGCTCGTCTCCGACCCCGGCTACGAGCTGCTGCGCGAGTGCATCCGGGCCGGCTTGCCGGTGGAGGTGCTGCCGGGGCCGAGCGCGGTCGTGACGGCACTCGTCGCATCGGGGCTGCCGGCCGCGCGCTGGTGCTTCATCGGCTTCCTGCCGCGTAAGCGGAGCGAGCTCGCGGCGCTGCTGCAGGGGGCCGAGGCGACGCTCGTGTGCTTCGAGTCGCCGCGCCGGCTGCCCGCGACGCTGGCGCTGCTCGCCGAGCTCGACCCGCAGCGCCCGGTCGCCGTCTGCCGCGAGCTCAGCAAGCTGCACGAAGAGCTCGCGCGGGGCCCTGCCGCCGAGCTCGCGGCGCGCTATGCGGCCGAGCCGCCGCGGGGCGAGATCGTGCTCGTCGTCGGCGCCGCGGCGGAACGGGCCGCCGCGCGCACCGAGGCGGCGACGGCGCTGCGCGAGCTCGTCGCGGCCGGCGCCAGGCCGCGCGCGGCCGCCGCCGCGGTGGGGCGGCTCGCCGGGATCGGCGCCAACGAGCTCTACAGGGAGCTGACGGGCACGGGCGGATAGCCTGCCCCGATCCCTGCAGGGAACACCACGCCGCCGATGTCCTTCTACGTCACCACCCCCATCTACTACGTCAACGCCGCGCCGCATCTCGGGCACGCCTACACGACGATCGCGGCCGACGTGCTGGCCCGCCACCACCGCCAGCGCGGCGAGGAGGTCTTCTTCCTGACGGGCACCGACGAGCACGGCGAGCCGGTCGCCGACGCCGCCCACGCGCTCGGCATCTCTCCGCAGGAGCTGGCCGACCGCAACGCCGAGCGCTTCCGCGCGCTGGCGCCGCAGCTCGGGGCGAGCAACGACTTCTTCATCCGCACGACCGACCCGCAGCACGAAGCGAAGGTCCAGGAGGTCCTCTCCAAGGTCCGCGACAACGGCTACGTCTACATGGGCACCTACGAGGGCTGGTACTGCCCCCGCTGCGCGGACTTCAAGGCCGACAACGAGGTCGACGAGGGCAATCGCTGCCCGATCCACCACATCGAGCTGACGCGCGAGCAGGAGGAGAACTACTTCTTCCAGCTGTCCGCCTTCCAGCAGCGGCTCGAGGCGCTCTACACCGGCCGCGCCGACTTCGTGGCTCCGCGGACCCGCTACAACGAGGCGCTGTCGTTCATCCGCTCCGGCCTGCGCGACGTGCCGCTGACACGCCACCAGCTCAGCTGGGGGGTGCGGGTGCCGTGGGACGAGCAGCACGTCTTCTACGTCTGGTTCGACGCGCTGCTCAACTACTACAGCGCGCTGAGCTACGCCCGGCCCGGAGAGGATCTCGTCGAGCGCATGTGGCCCGCCAGCTGCCACCTGATCGGGAAGGACATCCTGCGCTTCCACACCGTCTACTGGCCGGCGCTGCTGATGGCCGCGGGGATCGAGCTGCCCGAGCGCGTCTTCGTCCACGGGTATCTCCTGATGGAAGGGGAGAAGATGAGCAAGTCGCTCGGCAACGTGCTCGACCCGTTCGAGGTGATCGAGCGCTTCGGCTCGGATGCCCTGCGCTTCTACCTGCTGCGCGACGTCCCCTTCGGCCAGGACGGATCCGTCTCGACCGCGGCCTTCGAGCTGCGCTACGAGACGGAGCTGGCCAACGAGCTCGGGAACCTCGCCAACCGCACCATCGCGATGCTGCTTCGCTACCGGCAGGGCGCGGTCGCCCCGGTGGAGCTCGACCCCGTGCTCGCCGCTGACTTTGCCGGCCTGCCGCAGAAGGTCGCGGAGCAGATCGACCGGGCCGAGACGACGCTCGCGCTGGAGGAGATCTGGCAGCGCGTGCGGCGGCTGAACCGCTATGTCGAGGAGCGCGCGCCGTTCCGCCTGGCCAAAGACGACTCGGCGGCCGGGGAGCTCGACGCGGTGCTCGCGAACCTCGCCGAGGGGCTGCGCGCGGTGACGGTGCTGCTCTGGCCCTACCTGCCGAACTCGGCCGAACGGCTGCTGGCGGCGCTCGGCGCGCCCGACACCTCGCTCGCGGGGGCGGAGCTGGGCAGCGGGCGGATCGAGCGGGTCAGCGAGATCGGCGCGCTGTTCCCGAAGGAGCCGGCGGCTTGAGGCGACGGCTCCGCCGGCTCGCCGCGAGCAGCGGGCGATGATCGACTCGCACACCCATCTCGACCTGTGCGAGCCGCCGGACGCAGCGCTCGTCGCCGCCGCCGATCAGGCTGGTGTGCGGCGGATCCTCACCGTCGGCATCGACGGCGCCTCCTGCCGCGCGGCGCTCGCCGCGGCGGAGGGCTTCCCCCAGGTCTACGCGGCGATCGGCCGCCATCCCAACTCCGCGCACGGCTTCGATGACGCCGACCTGGCCGAGCTCGAGGCGCTTGCCGCACACGAGCGCTGCGTGGCGATCGGGGAGACCGGCCTGGACTTCTACCGTGACGAGGCGCCGCCCGAGGACCAGCGCCGGGCGTTCGCGGCGCAGATCGCGCTCGCGCGCTCGAGCGGCAAGCCGCTCGTGATCCACACCCGGGCGGCCGAGCAGGCCACGCTGGACCAGCTCGCAGCGGAAGCCGAGGGGGTCAGCGTGATCCTGCACTGCTTCTCGATGCCCGAGCGTCTGCCGGAGTGCCTCGAGCGCGGCTACGCGATCTCGTTCGCGGGCAACGTCACCTACAAGAGCGCCGGGGACCTCGCCGCCGCCGCCCGAGCGGTGCCGGAGGAGCGGTTGCTGGTCGAGACCGACGCTCCGTTCCTGACGCCGCAGGCGGTCCGCAGGGAGCGCAACCAGCCGGCCTTCGTCGCGCACACTCTGAGGTTCCTCGCCGAGCTGCGCGGTGTCTCCGCCGAGCGGCTCGGCGCCGCCGTGGAGGCGAACGGGCGGCGCCTCTTCGGCTGGGCGTGAGCCGGCATGTGGTCGCGTACGACGGTGCGGGCGCCGCGGCGGCGAGCGACCGTGCGGACCCGCCGGTGATGGAGAACTCCTCGCCGGAGCCCGTCCAGCCGAGCCTGCGCCGGCTGCGCCGCTTCGCGGTGCGCCCCGACCGTGACCTCGGCCAGAACTTCCTGATCGACTCGAACATCCTCGGCGTGATCGAGCGCGCGGCGCGGCTTGGGGGCGAGGACACCGTGCTGGAGATCGGCGGCGGGCTCGGCGTGCTCAGCGAGCACCTCGCGCCGCGCGCGGCGCACGTCCACGTGATCGAGATCGACGAGCGGCTGCGCGAGCCGCTGCTCGACGCCACCGCGCCACACGCCAACGTGACGGTGCACTGGGGCGACGCGATGGCGCTGCCGCTGGCGTCGCTCGAGCCGGCGCCGACGAAGGTCGTCGCGAACCTGCCCTACGGCGTCGCTGCGGGCTCGCTGCTGCGCACGATCGAGGAGCTGCCGCTCGTCTCGGCGTGGGTGGCGATGGTGCAGAAAGAGGTGGGCGAGCGCTTTGCCTCCGCGCCCTCCAGCCGCGTCTACGGGCTGCCCTCGGTGCTCGCACAGCTCGCCTGCGAGGTGACGGTGCTGCGCGTGGTCCCGCGCACGGTCTTCTATCCGGTTCCCAATGTCGACTCGGTGCTGCTCGGCCTGTACCGCCGCCCCGGCGCGGCCGGGCAGAGCCTCGGCGGCGACTCGGGACGTGCGCTCCGCGCGCTGGTAGCGGGATCGTTCGCGCATCGCCGCAAGACGCTCGCCGGCTCGCTGGCGCTGGCGGGCGCGCTGCCCGAGGGCGGGCGCGAGCGTGTGCGCGAGGCGCTCGTCGCGCTCGGGCTCCCCACCGACGCGCGCGCCGAGCGGCTCTCGCCGGAGGATTTCCGGGCGCTGGCGGGAATGCTCCTGACATGACTGACTCGACGTTCGCGCCGCTGCAGGCGCTGGCGCCGGCGAAGGTCAACCTCGGGCTGTTCCTGGGCCCCCGGCGGGACAGCGACGGGCGCCACGAGCTGTCGAGCGTGATGCAGTCGGTCTCGCTCGCCGACCGGCTGGTGCTGGAGCCGGGTGGCGAGGGCCAGGACGCGGACGAGGTGATCTGCCCGGGCCTGGCGCCCGGCGAGAACATCGCCGCGGCGGCGCTGCGCGAGTTCCGCGCCCGCACCGGCTGGCGCGCGCGGCCGCTGCGCCTGACGATCGAGAAGCGGATCCCTGTCGCCGCGGGCCTCGGCGGCGGCTCCGCCGACGCGGCCGCCGCGCTGCGGCTGGCGCGGGCGGCCTCGGGGCTCGGCGACGAGCGGCTGCTGCTGGCGATCGCGGCCGAGCTCGGCGCCGACGTGCCCGCGCAGGTCTCGCCGGGACGCTGGCTGGCCGGCGGCGCCGGAGAGCGGCTGACGCCGCTTCCTGCGCCGGCGCGCCGCTTCGGGCTGCTGCTGCTGGCGGCCGACTTCGCCCTCTCGACTGCTGAGGTCTATGTCGAGGCGGACCGTCTCGGGCTCGCTCGCGATCGGCGCGAGGTGGCGCTCGTCCATCGCGACCTCGCTTCGGCGCTGGCCCACGGCGCGCCGCTGCCTGCGGCCGGCGAGCTGCTCCACAACGACCTCCAGCGCGCCGCGGTCTCGTTGCGGCCGGAGATCGCCGACACGCTCAGGGCGGCGGCCGCGGCGGGCGGCTCGCCGGCGCTCCTCAGCGGCTCCGGACCGACCGTCTTCGGACTGTTCGCCGTGCCCGGCGCGGACGGGCTCGAGATGGCGCGGGTGGCGGCGGGCCGACTCGAGAAGCGCGAGCCCGCACCAGTCGCGGCGTGGCCCGTGGAGTCCGCGTTCGGCCGGCCCGAGCCGCTCGCGCCGAACGCCTGATCGCCGGGCGGTGCCCGACGGGTCGGTGCGTAACAATTCCGCCAGAGGATGAGCGAGACACAGATCAACGAGCTCGTGGCGATCGGCAGCGCGGTCCTGGGCATCGCCCTGTACGCAGGGCTGATCCTGCGCCCGGCGTGGACTTCCTACTCCCGTTTGTGGGAACGGGTGGCGGCCGCGGTCCTGTCGCTTTACGTGCTCGCCCTGTTCGCGGGCGCCGGCGTCGCCGCCGGCGTCGCCGTCCTCTACTTCTGGAGCTAGATCGCCATGTCCGACCTCGAGGCGCTCGACGCGATCACCGAGGCGGTGGAGTCCGGCGCGGGTCTGCCCGAGGTGGTGAGGGCTGCGGCGCGGGCGCTCGAGGCGAGCCTCGCGGTGACCGACCCGTGGGGCGCGACGCTGGCGGTGGCGGCCCGCTCGCCGGCCGAGGAGCGCTCGCTGCTGAGCCGCGGCGACGGTGTCTCGAGCACACCGCTGCGCGTGGCCGACACCGTCGTGGGAACGCTGCACATGCGCGCCAAGAGCGAGCCGAGCGCTTCGATGCAGCGCCTCCTGCTGACGATGATCGCCTCGGAGGTCGAGCGAGTGCGCGCACCCGAGCGGGTCTCGGAAACGGCCTCCACCGAGTTCCTGCGGGCGATCGTCGGCCGCGAGCTGACCGACCGCGATGAGCTGCTCGCCCGGGCCGCCGAGCTGTCCCTGGACCTCGAGGACGGCGCCAGCATGATCGTGGCGCGCGCACACCCGCAGGCTCCGACCGACGAGGGCTGGCGCGGGCGGGTCAGGGCGGTCGCCGAGCGCGGCGCTCGCGCCGCCGCGAGCCGGGCGATCGCGGCGCTCTCCGACCGCGAGGCGAGCTCGCTCGCGGCCGAGGTGCTGGTGCTGGTACCGGGGCGCGAGGAGGCCGCCGCGGCGCGCGCGGCCCAGACGATCCTGCGCGAGATGGAGGCCGGTCTGTCCGGCTACACGTTCGCGCTCGGGCGCAGCCGCGTCGCCGAGGATCCGAGCGAGCTGCCGCGGGCCGCCAGCGAGGCGTTGCTCGCCGCCAACGTCGCCCAGGGGTCCCAGGACGGAACGGTCGGGCTCGCCTTCGAGCAGACCGGCGCCTATCGGTTGCTGCTGTCGGCGATGAGCGAGAACCCCGCCGAGCTGCAGCGCTTCTACGCCGAGACCGTGGAGCCGCTGGTCGCCTACGACGAGCAGTACGAGACCGACCTGGTGCGGACGCTCGAGACCTTCCTCGAAGCCGACGGCAACGTCGCAGGCACGGCGCAGCGGCTGTTCACGCACCGCCACACGATCTACTACCGGCTCGAGCGGATCCGCGAGCTCTCCGGGCTCGACGTGAGCTCCAGCGACGGCCGCGAGAAGCTCAGCCTGGGGCTGAAGTCGATGCGTGTGCTGGGGATCGCCTCCCCCGGCGGACCGGCCTCCGAGGCCGGAGCGGAAGGGGGCCGGGTGCCGCGGCGGCGCGGGCGCTCGGTCTGAGCCGAGACGGCCGGACGCCCGAGGTTCCCGGTTGCCGCCGTGCCGGCGGGCTTCCGGGCGCCACGCGCTTCAGGCCGACGCGTGTGCAGCGCCGCCGCGCTGCGGCGGTCCTCCGCCCGCCGGTCAGTCGTTGGCGGGCGGGAGCGGCGCGGCCGCGGCCGCGGAGCGGGCCAGGCGGGGCGCCCAGCGGCTGCGGTCTTGCGGCAACGCTGCGGCGGGGCGAGGTGGCGGCTTCCGTGGGGCGGCAGCGAGTGCGGCTGCGGTCGCGGATCCGGCTTCTAGAACCTGCGCATCCCGAACTCCATCACGTACGTCGCTCCGCTGCGGCTCGGCTGCAGCACCCTCGGCACCGCGGGGATCACCGCGACGCCGGCGTCGCGGTAATCCCCGGTGAGGATCACCGCACGGTGCGGAGGGGAGGCCATCCATTCCGCGACGATGCTCACGGGAGTGGCGAGCGCGCCCGTGCCCCACGCGATGTTCTGGCCGACGGCGAACGCCGCGGCGTGCGCGGGGTAGCGGGTCACGCCGACGAGCGAGAGCGGCGTCTGCCCGCTCGGCCGCACGTCGGCGAAGTAGTCCCAGCTGAGCATCGTCGTGACTTGGCTGTCGGCGACGCTGCGCAGCCAGCGGTTGGCCCGCAGCCGCTGCAGCGCGTGCACGGCGCGGAGCTGGTTGATCAGACAGAGGGTGGCGCGCTCGACGATCGGCGCATCGGTGCCGGTCGGCAGCAGTGTGGCTCCAGGGCAGGCCCTCGCGGCGGCCCGCGCACGCGGGCTCGCTGCCGCTGAGGCGGGCCAAAGGCCCACGGACGCGAGGGCGATGGTGACAGCCGCGAGCAGCGACGCGCCGGCGGATCTCGAAGCTCCGGCGCGCAGAGCGCGGGAACCGTACCTTCGTCCCTTGACACGACTGGCTGCAACGACGCAACGCAACCGCAATGCGGAAGAACCTCTCTCGTGGGCCTGCGGGGTTAGCTGACGGGCTAGCGCTGAAAGAGCCTGCGCTTCCGCGATCCCTGCCGCGGATTCGCCCCAACAACTCGGGTCCCCCGTTCCCTGACTTCTGGCCAGGGACTCGGCGTTCGGGGCGGCAGGCTAGCAAAATGGGATGACGCTTGCAGTGCTTGACAGCCCGCGCCGCGTCTGGTCCCTTGCGGCGGATCGCGGCGACTATCCTTGGCGCGTCCGACACTGGGGGGTCGTCCAATGGCAGGACATCAGGTTTTGGTCCTGAGAATCGGGGTTCGAGTCCCTGCCCCCCAACTGATGAGAGACATGCCTCCCGCCGCGGGCGCGGCGAGCGGCACCGTTTAGCATCAGTCCGGTGAGCGGCCCGATCGTCCTGATCCTTGCCGCGGGCAGGGGCACGCGCATGCGCTCCAGCACGCCCAAGGTCCTGCACGAGATCTGCGGACTGCCGATGCTGCTGTGGCCCGTGCGGGCCGCGCGCGGGGCGGGCGCCGCGCGGATCGTCGTGGTGGATGCCCCTGACGGCGCCCTCGCGGACGTGCTGCCGGATGGGGTCGAGGTCGCCGTCCAGCCCGAGGCGAACGGCACCGGCGGCGCCGTCGCGGCCGGGGTCGCGGCACTCGGGGCGATCTCCGACGCGGAGACGGTGCTGGTGCTCAGCGGCGACGTGCCGCTGGTCTCGGCGCAGGCGATCGGCGAGCTGCTCGAAGCGCACGTGGCGGAGGGTGCCGCGGCGACGATGGCGACGACCCTGCTCGAGGACCCGAGCGGCTACGGGCGCGTGGTCCGAGACGGCGAGAAACAGGTGGTGCGGGTCGTCGAGACCAAGCGCGAGGGCGACTCCACGCAGGCAGAGCGCGAGATCCGCGAGGTCAACACCGGGATCTTCGCCTTCGCCGCCGGGCCCCTGCGCCTGGCGCTGCCGCGGCTCGACGCCGAGAACGCCCAGCGCGAGCTGTACCTGCCGCAGGTGCTGGATCTGCTGCGCGCGGACGGCGCCCGGATCGTCGGGCACCTGGTCGAGGACGAGCGGCTCGTTCTGAACATCAACGACCGCGCCGCCCTGGCAGATGTGCGGCGGCTCGCACAGCAGGCGATCCACGAGCGTCACATGCTGGCGGGCGTGACGATCGTCGAGCCGCAGGCGACAGTGATCGACGTCGACGTGCAGATCGGTGCCGACACGGTGATCGAGCCGTTCACCACGATCCGCGGCGCGAGCTCGATCGGCCGCGGCTGCATCGTGCGCCACTCCTACCTGCTCGACTGCCGGCTGGAGGACAGGGTGACGGTTGGGCCGTTCGCCTACCTGCGGCCCGGCACCGTGCTGCGGGAGGGCGCGAAGGTCGGCACCTACGTCGAGGTGAAGGGCTCGGACATCGGTCCCGGCGCCAAAGTCCCACACCTCTCCTACATCGGCGACGCCGACGTCGGCGCCGGCACGAACCTCGGCGCGGCGACGATCACTGCCAACTACGACGGCGCCCGCAAGCACCGCACGACCGTCGGCGAGGGCGTCAGGACGGGCGTCGACACGACCCTGGTCGCCCCGGTCACTGTCGGCGACGGCGCGCACACGGCGGCGGGTTCGGTGATCACGGAAGACGTCCCCGCGGGGGCGCTCGGCATCGCACGGGCCCGGCAGGTCAACAAGGAGGACTACGCAGGACCGGCGGGGCCGCCGGCCGCCGCCGCGCAGGCGTCCCCCGCGGAGCCCGCCGCTGCCGCGCAGGCGTTCCCCGCGGAGCCCGTCGCGGACGCGCAGGCCTCCCCCGCGGAGCCCCCCGCCGAGCGGGAGGACGCGTGACGATCGGCTCCGCCATGAGCACGACCCAGACCTTCTTTACACTTCGGGGAGAGATGAGCGCGGTGGACACTCACGCGGAGTCCTCGCGAGCCAGCCTGCCGATCGATTACAACAAGCGGCTGATGCTGTTCAGCGGCCGCGCGAACCCGCAGCTGGCCGCAGACATCGCACAGAAGCTCGGCGTCGATCTCGGGCCGGTGATCAGCAAGACCTTCTCCAATGGAGAGGTGTACTGCCGCTACGAGGAGTCGATCCGCGGCGCCGACGTGTTCATCGTGCAG
This sequence comes from uncultured Solirubrobacteraceae bacterium, assembly GCA_963703205.1. GTDB lineage: Bacteria > Actinomycetota > Thermoleophilia > Solirubrobacterales > Solirubrobacteraceae > Palsa-744. The sequence continues at coordinate 2,321,652 of OY969799.1, read as the reverse complement.
CCGACCTGCGGCAACGTCCAGACCGGCGTCACCGCCAACGACTCGCTGATGGAGCTCCTGTTCATGATCGACGCGGCGGTCGGCGCGTCGGCGCACCGCGTGATCGCGGTCACGCCGTGGTTCGGCTACTCGCGCCAGGACAAGAAGTCGGCGCCGCGCGAGCCGATCTCGGCCCGCCTCGTGGCGCGGATGCTCGAGGCCGCGGGGGCCGACCGCGTGCTGACGATGGACCTCCACGCCGGCCAGATCCAGGGGTTCTTCCAGAAGCCGGTCGACCACATGACAGCGCTGTTCATGCTCACCCAGTACTTCACCGACCTCGGGCTGCCTGACCTGGTGGTCGTGGCGCCGGACGCCGGGCGCGTGAAGCTCAACAAGAAGTTCGCCTCCAAGATCGGCGCCGAGCTCGCGATCCTCGACAAGGAGCGTCCGGCCCAGCAGGTCGCCGAGATCGGCTACGTGATCGGTGACGTGAAAGGGAAGAACGCGTTGATCGTCGACGACATGATCGACACCGCCGGCACGCTCTGCGCGGCCGCGCGCACCGTCAAGGAAGCCGGTGCCGAGCGCGTCTACGCAGCCGCCACGCACGCGATCTTCTCCGGCAACGCCTTCGAGAACCTGCGCAACTCCGACCTCCAGGAGATCGTCGTCACCGACACGATCCCCGCGCAGGCGGGCGTCCCCGAGAACGTGCGCGTGCTGCCCTGCGCCGAGCTGCTGACCGACTCGATCCGGCGGATCTTCGTCGACGACTCGGTCAGCGAGGTCTTCCAGGGCGAGAACCAGCTGTTCTAGTCGGTGAGGTGACGATGAGCGGTCCTAGCCGCTGACGTCGTTGCCGGCTGGAGGGCTCTCTCTCACAAAGCGCCCAGGGCCGGTGGCGTTGCGCCGCGGCGGATGCGGAGCGTCCGGCCCGGCGGCACCGGGCGGCCGGTGCCACGCCGCGCCGGGCGCCTCAGGGCCGGAGGCAGCCGGCGGTGCCGGAGCCGCTCAGCGTCCCGGTGGAGCGATCGGGCCGACGGTGCGGCGCGGCCTCGGAACCGGGGCCGGCGCCCGCGGCTGCGGGCGCGGAGCGCCCGGCTGCGGCGCGGTCCGCCGGCCGGCGCGCGGCGGGACCGGTGAGCGCGGCGCCTCGAGCAACTCGACGACGTTGCGCCGCCGGGTCAGACACCGCGGGCAGTAGCTGATGCGCGGACCCCGCATCGCGACCACCAGGCCGCAGCTCGGGCAGTACTGCTGCATCTCTCCTCCTTTCGGACCGGAGGTTGCGGTGCGACCCGCACGTGGCGCGGGCTCGAACCCACGTGGACGCAGGTCGCACGCTTTGTCGCGCCTGCTGACTCGAAGCTACCACCCTGCCGGGCGAGGTCAATGGCCGATGTTCGCGCTCGGACCGCGTGCCGGCGCGGCCCTGCCACGATGGGCGGATGGCCCGCTCGGAGACATCGCGTCTGCTCGCCCGGCCGGGCTTCATCCGGTACTTCGCGACGGTCGCCGCGGCTCGCGCCACCGGCACGATGTTCACCGTCGCGGGCGTGCTGCTGATCCTGCAGCGCACACACGACCTCGCGCTCGCGGGTGTGGTGATCGCCGCGTACTCCCTGCCGAGCGCGGTCACGGGGCCGTTCCTCGGCGGCTGGCTCGACGTGACCGAGAGTCGGCGGCGGCTGCTGGTGCTCGACAGGCTCGTGACGGCCGCGGCGCTCGGCGCGATCCTGCTCCTCGCGGGCCACGCGCCGAACTGGACGGTCGTGCTCGGGGCGCTGGCCTTCGGGATCACCTCGCCGCTCTCCGGGGGCGCGTTCCAGGCGGTGCTGCCCGAGATCGCCGGACCCGAGCTGCTGTCCGTCGCCAACGCCTTCGAAGGGGCCAGCATCAACCTGGCGTTCATCGTCGGGCCGGCGCTCGCGGGATTGATCGCCGCCGCCGCCGGGCCGGCGGCGGCGATCGAGGTGCAGATCGCGGTCGGCCTGCTGCTCGCCGTTCTGATCGCCTTCGACGCGACGTTCGAGCTGCGCCCCGAGCACCAGTCCGGGCGTCCGGAGAGGGTGCTCGGTGCGGTCAGGCAGGGTCTCGCCGCGAGTTGGCGGATCGCGCCGCTGCGCTGGAACATCGTGATCGACTTCTTCTACGTGCTCGCATGGGCCACGCTCAACGTCAGCTTCCCGGCCTTCGGGCTGACGCTCGGCGCCGGCGCCGACACCGCCGGCTACATGTGGGCGGCCGTCGCCGCCGGCTCGATGGTCGGCGGCTTCGCGATACGGCAGCGCAGGGACCCCCGCTCGGCGGGGATCTTCATCGGCGGCTGCTTTCTGGCGATGGCGGTCTCGGCCGTCTTCTGGCCGCTCGCCGGCGGTCTCGCCGTGGCGCTCGTCCTGATCTTCCTGACCGGCGTGCTCGACGGGCCCGGTCTGGTGGGGCTGATCTCGATCCGGCAGAGGCTGGCGCCCCCGCAGCTGCGCGCGGCCATCTTCACCACCGCCTCGAGCATGCACTCAGCCGAGATCGCGATCGGCGCCGCCGGGGCCGGCCTGCTGCACCGCGCGCTCGGCACCACGGCGACGCTGCTGTGCTTCCCCGCCGCGATCGCCGTCGCCGGCGCGATCGCGCTCGTCAGCCAGTTCGAGCCGGAGCCGGCTGCGCTCGTCGGGGTGCCCGCCGCGGACGCCGGTCCGGCGCGAGGGCCCGGGGCCCCCGAGTAGCATCGCGGGCAGCGTCCTCACCGTGTCCGGAGGCCGCCGCCGAGGACCCGCACGATGCCCGCCAGACCAGCCGAACCCCCAGCCCGGCCCGAGCCCGCCGGCCCGCCGGCGCTGCCGTCGTGGGCCGGCCCCGCGCCCGGCAGCGGCCGCGGCGGCTGGTCGAAGCGCCGGCGCGTGCGCGTGCTGCTCGTGCTCGGAGTCCTCGGCTTCCTCGCGATCAGCGTGGTGCTCGCGCGCTTCTTGCAGATCGAGAACGTCGAACGCGACGCCGACCTTGCGCTGATCCAGTCGCAGGCGCGCGGCGACGTGCAGGGCGTGCTCGACAAGCTCTCCGGGTGCAGCTCGAAGCCGGCCTGCCTCGCCACCGTGCGGCGCAACGCCGCGGACCCGCGCCTGCTGCGCAACGGCTCGGTCAAGATCCTGCAGCTGGTCTCGCCGACCGCCTACTCGCTGACCGGGGCTAGTGGCCGGACCCGCGTGGCGTGGACGGTGATCGGCACGCCGCCGGTCGTGCAGTGCGTGACCGTGCGGCGCACCGGCAACTTCCTGACCGGCATCCACGTCGCTCTCACCGGCATGAGCGCGCCGATCCCGAACGAAGCCGATTGCTAGAGTCAGCTGCTCGGACGATGGCCTCGACGAACGCACAGCTCTCGGTCAACAGCCGCTCCGCCGGCGGCTCGCGCGCCGCCCGGCGCCTGCGCCGCGACGGGCGCGTGCTCGGCGTGCTCTACGGCGGCGGGCAGGACCCGGTCGGCTTCGAGGCGGACGCGCGCGAACTGCGTCACGCCCTGGCGGGCTCGGGGGCGGTCGTGGAGCTGAGCGTCGACGGCGGCCAAGCCAGCCCTGTCGTGCTCAAGGAGCTGCAGCGCGACCCGGTGCGCGGCGAGACGGTGCACGTCGACCTGCTGCGCGTCCGCCTCGACCGGGCGATCACGGCGGTCGTGCCGCTGGAACTGCTCGGTATCGACGACGCTCCCGGCGTCAAGGAAGGCGGCGTGCTCGAACAGATCACGCGCGAGCTCAATGTCGAAGCCCTGCCGACGGCGATCCCCGAGTCGATCGTGCACGAGATCGGCGAGATGCAGATCGGCGACACGGTCGTGCTCTCGGCCGTGAGCGCGCCCGAGGGCGTGAAGTTCGACGACCCCGAGGAGACCGTCGTCGCGACCCTCTCGCCGCCGAAACTGCAGGCCGAAGCCGAGGAGGAAATCGAGTCCGAGACCGAGGTCGTGGGCGAGGGCGATGCAGCCGCCGAGGGCGGCGAGTCAGAGGACTCCTCCGAGGAGGAGTAGCTGCCCCTGCGACACCCGTTCGGCGGTGGCGCACCGGTCGACTGGCTGATCGTCGGGCTCGGCAATCCGGGCCCGGAGCATGCTCGCAGTCGTCACAACGTCGGCTTCATGGTGGCCGAGTCCCTGGCCGAGCGCTGGGAGCTGAAGGCCGCGAAGGACCGCTTCAGGGCGCGCGTCCACGAAGGGCGGCCCCCAGCCGGGACGCTCGGCGGGTGGGGAGCTGCCTCACAGCGCCCGCGCGTCGTGGTGCTGCGCCCGCAGACCTTCTACAACGACGCCGGTCGCTCGGTCGGTCCGGCCCGCGGCGCCTTCAAGCTGCCGCTGGAGCGCGTGCTGGTCGTCCACGACGAGATCGACCTGCCGTTCGACGAGGTCCGCACCCGGCTCGGCGGCGGTCTCGCCGGCAACAACGGGCTGAAGTCGATCAAGCGCGAGCTCGGCGGCGCCGACTTCACGCGCGTGCGCGTCGGCGTCGGGCGCCCCGACTCGACCGACCCGGAGATCGTCGCCGCCTACGTGCTCGGCCGCTTTCGCGAGAGCGAGCAGGAGGTGGCGCGGCTCGTCGAGCACGGCCGCGAGCAGGTCGAACGCGCGGTACTCGAGGCGGCCGGCGACGAGGCGGCCCCCGCAAGGGGCGGCGCCTGATGGCCGGCGCGCTGCGCAGCCTGCTCGGGCTGATCGAGGATGACGAGACGGCTCTGCGCCTGGCCGAGCAGGGCGGGCACGCGTTCGTCTCCGCTTCCCTTCGGCCCTACGTGATCGCGGCGATCAGCGACCGCGCCACGGACCGTCGCTGCCTGGTGGTGGTCGGCGACGACCGCGCCGCCCGCGAGCTGGCCGCCGACCTGAAAGCCTGGCTCGCGCCGCGGCGCGTGCGCTACTACCCGTCGCGCGGCGTCGCCTATGAGTCGCACCTGGCGCCGCCGCCCCATCTCGTCGGCCTGCGCGTGGCGGCGCTCGACGCGCTGCTCGATGACGGGTCGTCCACCCGCTCGGAGGAGCAGCCGGTGGTCGTGGTCAGCGCCGTGGCGCTCTCCGAGAAGGTGCCCGACCCGGCGCTGCGCCCGCGGTCGTTCAGCCTCCGGGTGGGGGAGCTGCTCGATCTCGACGAGTGCGCGGCGGAGCTCGTCGCGGCCGGCTACGAGCGGGTCGAGCAGGTCGAGGAGCGCGGCCAGTTCGCGATGCGGGGCGGACTGCTCGACGTCTTCCCCGCGACCGAGGACCGCGCGGTGCGGGTCGACATGTTCGACGTCGAGATCGAATCGCTGCGCTGGTTCTCGACCTTCACCCAGCGCTCGCTCGGCGAGGCCGAGGAGGTCGAGATCGCGCCGGCCGCGGAGCTCGCCGCCGAGCACCGGGAGCTGGCCGAGATCGCGGCCGAGGAGATGTCCCCGCGCGGGCCCGGAGGCGACGCCGGCGCGGAGCGGCCGGACATCGCCGAGCTGCTGCCGGTCGAGCGCTTCGGCGCGCTGCTCGACGCGATCGCGCCCGAGACCGAGCTGCTGGTCGCCGCCGAGGAGGAGATCGAGCCGGCGCTGAGGGACCACTGGGAGGACGTCTGCGCGGCCTTCGGGGACACCGACGCCCACCACCTGTACGTCAGCCCGGAGGACGTAACACGTACGCTCGCCGCCCGCGCGCGGCTGTGGCTCTCGGCCCACGCGGCCGGGCAGGAGTTGGAGCTGCGCGCGCAGTCGGCGGACACCGGCGCGCGCTCGCTGGCCGAAGCCGAGCCCGAGCTCGAGAAGCTCGTGCGCTCCGGCTACCGCACCGTGGTCGCGTTCCCGCGGCGCGGCGAGGGCGAGCGTGCCGCCTACAACCTCGGGCGCCTGAAAGCGTCCTGGCTGGCCGAGGGGGCGGCCACCGAAGCCGCCGCGGCCGCCCCGGCCGAGGCCGCGCTGCGGTTCACCGCCGCCTCGCTGCGCGAGGGCTTCATCGCCCCCCAGCTGAAACTGGCGGTCTACCCGGAGCACCGCCTGCTGCGCCGCCGCCGCGCCGAGCGCCCGGAGGACCTCGGGCCCTCCCACCGCCGCCGCCGGGGCGCGCTGCGCAGCTTCACGGACCTGCGCACCGGCGACATCGTGGTCCACGAGGACCACGGCGTGGCGCGCTTCGCGGGCTTCGAGACGCGCACCGTGGCCGGCGTCACGCGCGACTACCTGTACCTCGAATATCAGGGCGACGACAAGGTCTTCGTCCCGACCGACCAGCTCGCCAAGATCTCCCGCTACGTAGGGGCCGGCGGCGAGCATCCGCCGCTCTCGAAACTCGGCGGCACGCGCTGGGAGACGATGAAGGCGCGGGCCCGCCGCGCCGCCCAGGAGCTGGCGGGGGAGCTGCTGTCGCTGTATGCGGAGCGGCGCCGTCGCAGCGGTCATGCCTTCGAAGCCGACTCGGACTGGCAGCGCGAGTTCGAGGAGCGCTTCCCCTTCACCGAGACGCCCGACCAGCGCGAGGCGATCGAGCTGGTCAAGGCGGACATGGAGGCGCCGCGGCCGATGGACCGTCTGATCTGCGGCGACGTGGGTTACGGCAAGACCGAGGTCGCCCTGCGCGCCGCCTTCAAGTGCGCGGCCGAGGGCAAGCAGGTCCTGATGCTGGTGCCGACGACGATCCTCGCCCAGCAGCACTACGGCACCTTCGCCGAGCGTCTGGCCGACTACCCGTTCACGATCGAGCACGTCTCCCGTTTCCGAAGCCCGGCCGAGCAGAAACAGGCGATCAAGGGCTTCGCCGAGGGCAGGGTGGACATCCTGATTGGCACGCACCGCGTGCTCTCACGCGACGTGCGAGCCAAGGACCTCGGCCTGCTGATCGTCGACGAGGAGCAGCGCTTCGGCGTCAAGCAGAAGGAGCTCCTGCGCCAGCTGAAGCTGAAGGTCGACGTGATCGCGATGTCGGCGACGCCGATCCCGCGCACGCTGCAGATGTCGCTCGCGGGGCTGCGCGACATCTCGGTGATCGAGACGCCGCCGGAGGGGCGCAGGCCCGTGCGCACTTACGTCGGCGAGTACGAGGAGGAGCTCGTCAAGCGCGCGATCGAGCGCGAGAAGGCGCGCGACGGCCAGGCCTTCTTCCTGCACAACCGCGTGGAGACGATCGACGAGACGGCCGAGCGGCTGCGCGCGCTGTGTCCGGGGGTGCGCTTCGCCGTGGCGCACGGGCAGATGGCCGAAGGCGAGCTGGAGGGGGTGATGATGGACTACCTGCGGGGCGGCGCCGACGTGCTCGTCTGCACCTCGATCATCGAGTCGGGCATCGACATCCCGCAGGCCAACACGCTGATCATCGAGCGCTCCGACACCTTCGGGCTGGCCCAGCTCTACCAGATCCGCGGGCGCGTCGGGCGCAGCCGCGAGCGAGCCTACGCCTACCTGCTCTACGACTCGGCGGCGGCGCTGACGGCCGAGGCCGCGCAGCGGCTGTCGGCGCTGTCCGACTACACCGAGCTGGGCGCCGGCTTCAAGATCGCGATGCGCGACCTCGAGATCCGGGGCGCGGGCAACCTGCTCGGCGACGAGCAGTCCGGTCACGTCGCGGCGCTCGGCTTCGAGCTCTACATGCAGATGCTCGACGAGGCGGTGCGCGCCGCCGGCGGCGAGGACGAGGGCGCCGAGGCGCCGGAGCCGGTCCGCCTCGACGTCAACGTCGACGCCTACGTGCCGGCCGACTACGTGCCCTACGAGCAGGCCAAGATCGAGGTCCACCGCCGGATCGCGGCGGCCGTCGAGGTGGCCGAGGTGGAGCGCCTGCGCGAGGACCTCGAGGACCGCTTCGGGCCGGTGCCGCAACCGCTCGAGAACCTGCTCGCGCTGCAGCGGGCGCGCATCAAGTTCGGCCAGGCCGGTGCGCGGACCGTGAGCTTCCGCGGCGACCGCCTGGCGGTGGTGCCGATCGAGCTCGACTCGGCGCGGGCCAAGCGTCTGCGCGAGGAGCTGCCCGAGGCGCTGTACGAATCGGGCCGCTCGCAGGTCTCGATGCGCGTCCCGAAGGACGCCGCAGAGCGCTTCCCGAGCGTCGTGCGGGCCGCCGACACGCTGCTCGCGGTCGTGCGTGAGGCCGCTTAGATCGACTCGAGGGAGCCTTAGTTCGCCTTGATCGACTCCTTAAACACGCCATAGGCACGATCCGCTAAAGTGCCCGCCTCGTGTCGAAGTCGATGAGAACTTTTGCGGCGCTTGGCGCCGTTTTGTTTGTGAGCCTCGCGTTCGTCGCATGCGGTGGCGGCGTCCCCGGCGACGCGGTCGTCAACATCGACGGCGCCAACACGATCACGAAAACCGCCTACAGCCACTGGCTCGGCGTGGCGGCTGCGGCGAGCAGCGCCTCGGGCGAACAGACGAGCGTTCCCGACCCGCCGAAGTACACCGCCTGCATCGCGCACCTGAAAGCGACACAGGCGAAACCGGCCAAAGGTCAGAAAGCGCCAACGGAAAGCGCCCTGAAGACCCAGTGCGAAACGCAGTACAAGTCGCTCCAGCAGGAGGTGCTCGGCTTCCTGATCTCCTCCTCCTGGGTGCTCGGCGAAGCCAAGTCGCTCGGGGTGAAGGTCAGCGACAAGCAGGTCCGCGAACAGTTTCTGCACATCAAGCACCAGCAGTTCCCGAAGGCCGCGGAATTCGAAAAATTCCTCTCCAGCTCGGGGCAGAGCGTGTCCGACCTGCTGCTGCGTGTGAAGCTGAACATGCTCTCGCAGAAAATCCAGCAGAAGATCGTCAAGCAGAAGGGCACGGTCAGCAAAAGCGAAGCCGAAAAGTACTACGGGGAACACAAATCGACCTACGGCACCCCAGAACGGCGCAACGTCCAGATCATCCTCACGAAGACCGAAGGCCAGGCCGCGGCGGCGAAGAAGGAAATCGAATCGGGCAAGAGCTTCGCGAGCGTCGCGAAACGGGTCTCGATCGACCCGACGACGAAGGCCAAAGGCGGACTGCTCACCGAAACGGTCAAGGGCGCCGAGGAGCAGGACCTCGACAACGCTCTGTTCTCAGCCAAGGTCGGCGAGCTCGGCGGGCCGCTGAAGACACAGTTCGGCTACTACGTCTACCAGGTGCTGAAGATCAACACCGGCACCGAGCAGCCCTTCTCCAGCGTCGAAAAAACGATCAAACAGACGCTCGCCACGCAGCGCCAGCAGAAAGACCTGAGCAACTTCATCAAAGGCTTCAAAAAGAAGTGGCAGGCCAAAACGGACTGCCGCGCCGGCTACGTCGTCGCGGACTGCAAGCAGTACAAAGCGCCGAAGACGAAAACCGGCACGGGCAGCACCGGCGCCACCGAAGAAGGCTAGGTCCTTGAGAAGCGGGGCCGAGGGGCGGCCCGGCGGCGGCCGCCGCGCGGAGAGGCCGGAGCGGTGAGCTCGATCGAGAGCCTGCACGCGCGGCAGATCCTCGATAGCCGCGGCAACCCCACCGTCGAGGTCGAAGCGCTGCTCGCCTCCGGGGCGAACGGGCGCGCGGCGGTGCCCTCGGGCGCGTCGACCGGCGAGTTCGAGGCGACCGAGCTGCGTGACGGCGGCACAGCCTGGGGCGGCAAGGGCGTCGGCAGGGCGGTGGCGAACGTCGACGGCGAGATCGCCGCGGCGGTGCGCGGGCTCGAGGGCGACGACCAGCAGACCCTGGACCGAGCCCTGATCGAGCTCGACGGCACCCCGAACAAGTCGCGCCTCGGCGCCAACGCGATCCTCGGCGTCTCGCTGGCGGTCGCCAAGGCGGCTGCCGCCGAGGCGGGGCTGCCGCTGTGGCGCCATCTCGGCGGCGAGCAGGCGCGGATCCTGCCCGTGCCGATGATGAACGTGCTCAACGGGGGGGCCCATGCGGACAACAAGGTCGACTTCCAGGAGTTCATGGTCGTGCCCTGCGGGGCGGAGAGCTTCTCCGCGTGCCTGCAGATGGGGGCCGCGGTCTTCCACGCGCTGAAAGCGACGCTGCACGAGCGCGGCCTCGCGACCGCCGTCGGCGACGAGGGCGGCTTCGCGCCCGATCTCGGCTCCAACGAGGAGGCGCTGGAGATGCTCGTGGCGGGCATCGAGGCGGCCGGGCTGCGCCCCGGCGAGGATGTCGCGATCGCGCTCGACCCCGCCACCAGCGAGCTGTTCCGCGACGGCTCCTACGTGCTCGAGCACGAGGGGCGCTCGCTCGACGCAGGCGAGCTGTCGGGGTACTGGGCCGAGATCGCGGCTCGCTACCCGGTCGTGTCGCTCGAGGACGGGATGGCCGAGGAGGACTGGCAGGGGTGGCGGACGCTGACCGAGCGCATCGGCGATCGTGTCCAGCTCGTCGGCGACGACCTGTTCGTCACGAACAGCGAGCGGCTGCGGCGCGGCATCGAGCAGGACGTCGCCAACTCGATCCTCGTCAAGGTCAACCAGATCGGCACGCTCACCGAGACGCTGGAGGCGATCGCGACGGCCCGCGACGCCGGCTACACGGCCGTGATGAGCCACCGCTCGGGCGAGACCGAGGACGTGACGATCGCCGATCTCGCCGTCGCCACGGGCTGCGGGCAGATCAAGACGGGCGCGCCCTCGCGCAGCGACCGTGTCGCCAAGTACAACCAGCTGCTGCGGATCGAGGAGCAGCTCGGCGCGCAGGCCGAGTTCCCGGGCTGGTCGGCCTTCCGGCAGGCGTAGTCCCGCTTCCCGCGCCGGGCGGGAGGATTCCGCTTGCCGGCGGCGAAAGGGCGAGGGAGTGCCCGCTTCCGCCGTCGCATCGAGATCCCGCGCGCGCAGGTCGCGCAGCGCCCCCGCCGGGCTGCAGGCGGCGGCCCGGGTGCGCTGGGACCGCGTCGGGCGGATCGCGATGCTGTGCGTGCTCGTGGCGCTCGTGTACCTGTACGCGAGCACCGGCTTGCACATGTTCTCGACCTGGCGCCAGTCGCACCGCGCCTCGGCGCGCGTGGCCGCGATGGAAAGCGAACACCGCCGCCTGGTAGCCGAACACAACCGGCTCTCGAGCCAGGTCGCGGTTGAAGTGCAGGCCAAAGCGCTCGGCATGCAGCGCGCCGACGAGCAGCCCTACATCGTCTCCAACCTGCCCTCCAACTAGCCGGCGCGGGACGGGAGGGCCGGCCCGGGCGGTGCTAGCCTCGCGCGCGTGTCCTTCGAGACCGGGCTCTACCAGTGGCAGCAGGGGGAGCGTCGCCTCCAGGCCTCCCCCGGGGAGCGCGTGCGGCTGCTCGAGCGGGTCACCGAAGGCCTCGTGGCGGAGCTGCGCCGGCGCCTCGGCGGCCATTTCACAGCCGAGGAACTAGCCGCCCTCTACGACGCGGGCACCTCCTGGTGCCTGCAGGCCGCGATGCGGTTGGCGCCCGAGGAGCCGTGGGCGTGGGACGCCGGCGTGGTCGTGGACGCCGCGTTCGGGCGCTACCTGCGGGAGGCCAGCGACTACGCGGGCGGCCGGCGCGAGATCGGCGCCTGAGCAGGATCCCGGCCGGACTGCCGGCTCCTGGCAGGGCCTGACGGAGCGCTCCTCGGGGAGCCGCTGCCGGCGGGGCGAGCCTGGGTCCTGGCGCGGGGCTCCGCGGCGGGCTCGCCGCGGCGGCCGCGCCAGCGCCGAGCGGGCCCGTGCGGGCCCGCCGGCGCCTCTAGTCCTCGTCCTCGCCGCCGGCGCGGCGGATCACGATCCGGTCCTCCTCGACCGCCACCTCGATCGGGCGATGGCCGGCCCAGTGCTCGGCGTAGACCGGGTTGTCCTGGATCGCCGGGTCGAGCCACAGGCCGAAGCCCTCCTCGCCGTGGTCGAATGTGCCCTCCAGAGGGGCGCTGCGGGCGCCGGAGCGGCGCCTGCCGCCACGACGGCTGCGGCGGCGGCTGCGGCCGCCCGAGTCCTCCTCCTCGTCGTCCTCCTCGTCGCTCTCGGGCGCCTCCGCGAGCGCCAGCTCGGCCTCCGCTTCGGCCGCTTCCAGCTCGGCGGCGATCAGGGCGTCGTCCTCGGCCCGCAGGTCTATCTCCTCGGGATAGCCCGGGGACTCGCTCCCCGCCCGGCCCGCCGGCTCGTCGGCCGCCAGGTCGTTCTGGCGCTTGAACTGCTCGATGTCTCTGACGCTGACCTCGAGCTGGTGGGCCACCCATGCGTCGGTGCGGCCCTCGCGAGCCCAGGCTCGGATCTGATTCAGGTGCGGGCGCAGCGATTTACGGGGCATGGACGGTCCGGCACACTAGCGCAAAGCTGCGGCCGAACGCGGCGCACGGCTGCCGCCCGGGCAAGGTTCCGCAGCGGCCGCAGACAGCGGAAAGGTTTGCTGCAGGGGGATCGCTTTCCCCCGGAGGTCGCACTATGCTTGCCAGACCTTGGAGGGGCTCCCCCGGGTGGCCACGGCAAACAGGAAGGTGCACCCCGAAATGCTGGTTCTGACGCGAAAGTCCAACCAGAGCATCATGATCGGCGATGAGATCGAGGTCTCGGTGCTTTCTGTGATGGGCGAGAAGGTGCGGATCGGCATTCAGGCGCCCCAGAAGGTGCCGGTGTTCCGCAAGGAGATCTACCTCGAGATCCATCGCGAAGCGAGCGCTGTGGCACCGGTCGTCGCCGACGGGGCGGGGCCTGACCAGGTGGCCGAGGTCGACGAGTCGCTACGCGAGCTCGGCGACGGCAGCTGACGCCGCAGGGCTCTAGCCCAGCAGCAGATACAGCGTGCGGAACATCACGACCGTCACCACGACGGCCGTCAGGATCAGCGTCACCACCAGCAGCCAGAAGCGCAGGTAGCCGCGCTTGTGACGCTTCTCCACTTCCCGCTTGAACGTCCGCCGCTCCGCCTGGCGGCGCAGCGTGTCCCGGCGGTCCCGGTCGAGCGTAATCTCGCGGACGAAGGCCTGCTCGAGCTCGGTCAAGCTCTGCCTCATTTTCACGGCAGCGGCTCCTCGTGCCTCACCGCTAGGACGCGGCCGGGGTCTGCGCGCGCTCGTAGACGGAGATGAAGCGGTTGAAGTTCTCCGCGATCTTGCGGGCACCCTCGGAGCGCTCGATCTTGCCGTCCACATAGGCCTTCAGCGGGTCCCACCAGATCGAGCGCCCGATCGCGAAGCCGATGTAGCCCTCGACCGGCGCCGCGGCGGTCAGCCACTGGTCGACCTTCTCGTCATCGGCGCCGCGGCCGAGCACCACGCACTTGACGCCGTCGCGCCCGTCGCGCCGGGTCTGCTCCGCCAGCATCTCGCAGTCGGAGCGCTCGTCCACCCCCTCGATCTTCCAGATGTCGACCTCGATGCCGGCATCCTGGATCTCCTCGATCGCGCGCCGCATCAGCTCGGGCCGCAGCTCCGCGTCGTAGCGCTCTTCGTCGCCGCCGACGGAGTCGAGCTGGGCCTGCTCCGCGGGCACGAGCAGCTCGAACAGGAACGTGCGGTCGTGTTGCTTGAGCCAGTCGGACAGGCGCTTGAGCTTGCCGAGCTGCTCGGCGTTCTCGCCCCGGTCGCCGTCGGGGTTGTAGCGGACGAGGACCTTCGTGAAGTCGGGGTCGAAGGAGAGGATGTGCTCCCCGAAGTCCTCCCCGTACTGGAAGTCGAACGTCGGCTGCCCGGAGCGCTCCGCCGGCATCGCCAGCTTCAGGCCGGCGTCCTTGGCCTCGGCCGGGACGGTCGATCCGAACTGCTCGTCGACGAGCACTCCGCTGACGGCGGCGTCGGCGCCCGCGTTCACGGCCTGCAGCACGCCCTCGAAGATCAGGTGCTTGGCGTCGGCGATGATCGCCGTCTGCTCCGCGTCGGGATCGCCCTCGATTCCGAAGAACTTCTTCTGGAAGGAGCCGCGGTGGTCAAAGGCGAGGATGTAGAGCTTGTGGTCGTATCCGAGGTTCATGTCGTTGAGTATTCCAAAGGGCCGCCGGCCGCGGTCGAGAGACTGACGCGAGGACGGGAGCCGTAGGCTGGCGAGCGGGAGGCCCTTAGAATGGGCTGGTGAGCTCGGGAGCTGATCTCTTCGTGGTCTGCAAGCAGTGCGGTTCCGAGGTCAGCCCTTACATCACCGAGTGCCCCTACTGCGGCAACCGGCTGCGCCGGAGGGCCCCGAAGCTTCCCCGCGCGGGCTCACGCGAGACGCCGGAGAAGCACCGGCGCCCGGGGTTGGGCGCGCTGCTCGGCCGGTCCGCAGGGCGCTCGGCCCGGCGCGGCCGTGCGACCGCCATGCGGGAGCGCTCCGAGCGCGTCCTCGCGAGCCGCCCTTACGCCTCGATCGCGCTGGTCGCGCTCGGCGTCGCCGGCTGGGTCGCCGCGAACGCCGAACCGCTGTGGACCTCGAAACTGATCGCCCCGGCGTTGGGCGACTGGTGGAGGATCTTCACGACGCAGTTCATCTACCCGGCAACCGGCAGCGGCGGCGCCTACGCCTTCACGGCGCTGCTGGTCACGGGCCTGTTCGGCTGGCTGCTCGAGCGCCGCCACGGGCCGCTCGTGGTGGTGTGCCTGTTCCTCGCGGCCGGCGTCGCCGGCGTGCTCGTCGCCGAAGCCGTTTACGCCTTCCCGGGTGTGCTCGGCGCCAACGCCGGCGCCCTGGCGCTGCTTGCGTGCTGGGCCGCGCCGGACCTGCGGGCGCTGCGCGCCGGCGCCGACTACGAAGGCGACCTGCTCGGCGCGGGCATCCTGGCGGCGCTGCTGCTCGCGCTGCCGTTCGCGCTGCCGAGCGCGAGCTGGCTCGGTGGCGTCGTGGGTGGCGCGCTGGGGCTGCTCGTGGGCTTCGGGCTGCGCCCGGAGCGCTGAAGTCCGGGGCGCCGCGGTGGGCCCGGCCCGACGGCCGACGGCCGGGGGCCGCCCTGTGGGTCCCGTGGGCCCGCCGTCGGGCCGAGCCTGTCGGTCTTGGTGTGCCCCCCGGCCCTGCGGGGGCCTTGCGTGTCGCTGCTGGTGGGGCCGCCCCGCGGGGGCCCTGCGTGTCGCTGCTGGTTGGGCCGCCCCGCGGGGGCCGGCCCTTATGATTGTTCGCGTATGACGATGACCCACGCCGTCGTCCTGATCGAAGCCGAGCGCGACGCGCTGTCGAACCTCGGCGGAGCGCTGGCCGACACCGAGGGCGTGGCCGAGGCGTACTCGGTCACCGGCGAGTGGGACTTCGTCGCGATCGTCCGCGTTCCCGACCACGAGCAGCTTGCGGACGTGGTCACAACCCACATCGGCGGCCTCCAAGGGGTCGTCAAGACGCAGACGATGGTCGCGTTCGCGGCGTACTCGCGGCACGACCTCGAGTCGCTCTTCTCGATCGGCGAATGAACCGTGGCTGATCCCTCCGGGTCTCGCCGCCTCGCGCCGGCGGTGCCCCTGAAGCCTGAGTACGGGCCCACGCTCGGAAACCTGCTGACGCCGTGGTGGCGGCGCTCTTCGCGGCTGGTCCACGCGCTGGTGATCGCCGGCTGCGTCGCGCTTGCGGTGCTCGCGGTCGGCGTCGTGCTGACGTTCGAGCCGGCTCGCTACTCGCACGGCGGCGACCCGTCCTTCAGCTTCACCTACCGCGGCCTCTACCGGACCTCGCCGGAACCGGGTGGCTACGTGCGGGTTGTGGCGCGCTATCCCGACGGCTCGCTGAAGTACTCCTATGCCGTCAACCCGCTGACCGTGCCTCCGTACACCGGCAGCGCCTCCGGTGCCGTGCCGGTCTACGCCACCGGCTACGCCGAACGCCTGACCCGGCGGTTTCCCTCCGTCGTGCTGCGCGGCGACGGCAAGACCCGCGTCAACAAGGTCCCCGCCTACCAGGTGATCTACGAAACCCGGATCGACGGACGCGAGATGTATGGCCGCAACGTGCTGCTGCTGCCCGAACGCCCCGGCGCGCGGGTCGGCGTGGAGATCGTGATGCTGACCGCCGTGGGCGCGACCTCGGAAGTCAAGGAAGCCGGCGAAGTCGCTTCCGGCGGCGTGCTGCTGCGCCCGCTGAAGACCTTCAGCTTCGGCTGATCAGCCCGCGGTGGCGCCGCGGTGCGCCGCACGGCGCTCGGCGCGGCGCAGGCGCGCGACGCCTTCGAGCGGCGTTTCCACGCCGCTGATCGTCCCGCCCGCGGTCGCTTCGCGGTGCCGGTGCCCGGTGAGGACCTGGGGAGTCTGCACGGCGGGCGCTTCTGCCGCGGAGGCAGGCGGAGCTTCGGCCGGCACACTCGGCGTTTCGACCGGCGCGGTCGCCGTGGGCGGCGTCGTCGTCGTTTCGGTCGTCGTGGCCGAAGCCGGCAGTTCGGTCGTCTCGGTGGTCACCTCGGTGACCTGTTCGCCGCCCGGCTGCGTTTCGGGCTTGGGCGGCTGGGTCAGGGCCACGGGCGGCGCGGCGACGGCTTCGGGGCCGGCCGGGGGGCTCGTCGCGGGCTGGGTGGTCGCCGTCGCCGTCGCCGGGCTGAGGGCGATGGTGGCGGCGGGCTTCGCCGGGTGCTCGAGCGCGCGGTGGGTGGCGGCGGGGACGGCGCTGCCGGCGCTGACCGGCTGCGAACGCACGTCGGCAACGACGGGTTCGGCGACGGGGGTCGCTGCCGCTGTGGTGGCCGGCGCCTGCGCGGTGACCGCGGGGCGCCTGTGATGGACCGGTTCGACGACCGCGTGGTCGGCCGCGACTGCGCCGGCGGTGACGAGCGCGGCGGCCGCTAGCCCGGCGGCAGCTTTCGTGGCGAGCGCGCCGCCACCGGCGGTCAGCAGGCCGCCGGCGAGGCTGCTGCCCCCGGCGGCCGCACCAACCGAGGCGCCTGCGCCGGCGCCGACGGTCGCGGCGGAGCCGCCGGCAACGTGGGCGCCGCCTGCAGAGGCGGTCGAGCCGAGCTTGGTGAGGATCAGCTTCTTGAACATCAGCAGCGGCGCCACCGGCATGATCGCGGCGAGCGCGTGGTTGTTCTCGCGCAGCGCTTTCTTGAAGGCGGCGCAGCGGTCGCAGCCGCGCACGTGCCGCCGCGCCGGCTGGCTGAGCTTGACCAGGCCCTCGGCGACTTCGCCGAGCTCGAGCCGCACCTCGTCGCAGCTCATTCGCCGGGCCTCGGCGGCCTCCGCCAGCGAGATCCGCGCGCGTACGAGCAGCGACTTCACCGACGGCACCGTCGTCTCCATCGCCTGGGCGATCTGCTCATAGGACATCGCGTCGATCTCGCGCAGCAGCAGCGCGGTGCGCTGCGTCTCGGGCAGCTCGTGGACGTCGGCGATCAGCTCGCGGAAGCTCTCGCGGCGCAGCACCTTGTCGCTCGTGGAGATGCCGTTCTCGGCGAAGTGGACATCCATCGAGTCCACGCCGGTGGCGGTGTGGCGGCGCAGGTGGTTGAGCGAGCGGTTGCGCGCGATGCGATACAGCCAGGGCCGCACGTTGATCGGCCGGTCGTCGGCCAGCACGGCGTTGAAGGCGGCGGCGAAGACCTCCTGCATCACGTCCTCGGCGTCCTCCTTGGAGGCCAGCATGTGCCGGCAGAAAGCGAGCAGGCGCGACTGGTAGCGCGAGCACAGGACCTCGAAGGCCGCGTGGTGGCCGCGGCGGGTCAGCGCGATCAGGCGCTCATCCGACTGCAGGCGCAGCAGGGGCGACGGCCCGCGCAGGCCGGAGATGCTGCTCGGTTGTGGTAGTGCGGAGACCTCCATGGCGCCCGGGTCCTCCTGCCCGTCCTCTTGACCTGGAAAACACGGTAGCAAGCAGCTAGTTGCGCGAAATAAAGCTCCCAACAAGATGCGAGAAAACGCAAGGCCGAGCCCGTCGCGCTCGGGCTTCCATAGACTGGCCCGGCGGGCCCGGGTGGCGGAAGCGGCTATACGCAGTCGACTTTAAAATCGACGGCCTGAAAGGGCGTGTGGGTTCGAATCCCACCCCGGGCATCGCGTCCGAGCGGATCGCGGGGGCCCGCATGGGTCCTCGGGCCCGCCGGGAGCGATCGAATAGAGTCGCGCCCGATGTCGACCGAGTCCACGGAGGCGCCACCGGCGGCCGCCACCTACCACGGCGGCCGGCTCATCGCCCGTCGCCTGAAGGCCCACGGCGTCAGCCACCTGTTCACGCTCTCGGGCGGCCATCTGTTCTCGATCTACGACGGGTGCCGCGAGGAGGGCATCGCGATCGTCGACGTGCGCCACGAGTCGACGGCGGCCTTCGCCGCCGAGGGCTGGGCGAAGGTCACGCGCGAGCCGGGGGTCTGCGCGCTGACGGCCGGCCCCGGCGTCACCAACGGGATCTCCGCGATGGCATCCGCTCAGGCCAACCACTCGCCGATCGTCGTCCTCGGCGGGCGTGCGCCGGCGCTGCGCTGGGGTCAGGGCTCGCTGCAGGAGATCGATCACGTCCCATTCGTGCGGCCGCTGAGCAAGCTCGCCGCCACCCCCGAGTCGCCGGCGGAGATCCCCGCGCTCGTCGACGACGCCTTCGCGGCCGCGACCGCGCCCCACGGCGGTCCGGCGTTCGTGGACTTCCCGCTCGACTACGTGTTCACGGAGGCCCCGGAGCCGCCGCAGGAGGAGGGGAGCGCGGCGCACGCCACCGCCGCTGACGGCGCCGCCGTGGAACGCGCGGCCGAGCTCCTGCGCGGCGCCGAACGGCCGGTGATCATGGCCGGGACCGACCTGTACTGGGGGCGGGGCGAGCAGGAGCTGCTGGCCCTGGCCGAGACGCTGCGCATCCCCGTCTTCCTGAACGGCCTCGCGCGCGGGTGCGTGCCGGCCGACCACGAGCTGTTCTTCTCGCGCGCCCGCTCCGCCGGGCTGAAGGGCGCCGACGTGGCGCTGGTCGTGGGCGTTCCGATGGACTTCCGCCTCGCCTTCGGTGCGGCCTTCGGCGAGGACACCGAGATCGTCGTGGTCGACGCCACCGAGCCAGAGCGCAGGCACGCCCGGCCGGTCGCGGCCGAGTGCTACGGCTCGATCCCCGGCACGCTCGCCGCGCTGCGCTCCGGCGCGGGCGCAGCGGCGCTGCCGAGCGGGGGCTGGATCGAGGAGCTGCGCGCGATCGAGACCGAGCGTCGCGAGGGCGAGCGCCCCGAATTCGAGGACGACCGCGCCCCGCTGCACCCGATGCGCCTCTACGCCGAGCTCGCCAAGACGCTCGACCGCGACGCGATCGTGATCGGCGACGGCGGCGACTTCGTCTCCTACGCCGGCCGCGTGATCGACAGCTACAACCCCGGCTGCTGGCTCGACCCGGGACCGTTCGGCTGCCTCGGCACCGGCCCGGGCTACGCGCTGGCGGCAAAGCTGGCCAACCCCGGGCGACAGGTCGTGATGATGCTCGGCGACGGCGCCTTCGGGTTCTCCGGCATGGAGTTCGACACGCTCGCGCGGCACGGCGTCAACGTCGTCGGGGTGATGGGCAACAACGGCATCTGGGCTCTCGAGAAGCACCCGATGGAGTTCCTCTACGGGTACTCGGTCGCAGCCGAGCTGCGTCCCGCCACCCGCTACGACGAGGTCGTCGCGGCGCTCGGCGGCCACGGCGAGCTGGTGGAGCGCCCCGAGGACGTTGCGCCGGCCGTCGAACGGGCATTCGCAGCGGGCCTGCCGGCGCTCGTCAACGTCCTGACCGACCCCAGCGTCGTCTACCCGCGCAAGTCGAACCTGGCGTAGACGCCCCCCCGCGCGGCGCGGCGTTCTCACCCCAGCCCGGCCAGACGCAGCGCGCCGCCGTAGAGGATGTCGTGCTCGGAGACCTCGACCTCCTCCAGGCCCATCGCGATCATCGCCTCGCTCAGCAGCACCATCCCCGCGACGATCGTCGGTGCGCGATCGGGGTGCAGCCCCTTCACCCGGCGTCGCTGCTCTTCGTCCATCTCCGCCAGGCGCGCCAGCAGCAGTTCGACGGTCGCCAGCAGCAGCCGGTGCCCGTGGACCTGGGTGGGGTCATAGGGCTCGAGCTCGCACTCGATCGAGGCGGCCGAGGTCGCCGTGCCGGCGACCGCGATGCCGCGTTGCACGCGTGCGCGCTCCCGCTCGGGCAGGTGCTCCAGGAACACCTCGCGGGTGTCCTCGGCGAGAGCCGCCAGCTCGTCGGCCGCGGGCGGATCGGAACGCAGGTGACGCTCGCTCATGCGCACCACGCCGGAGGGCGTCGAGACGTGGAAGTCCGCGGAGCGGCCCGTGCCGACGACGAACTCCGTGGAGCCGCCGCCGATGTCGATCACCACCGTCGGCAGCTCCGCCGGGGGACGACCGGACATCGCGCCGAGGAACGTCAGCTGCGCCTCTTGCTCGCCGCTCAGCACCTTGGCGTCGAGCAAGAGCTCCTCGCGCACACGAGCCGCGAACTCGGCGCCGTTGGAGGCGTCCCTGACGGCCGAGGTGAGCACCGCGAGGTTCGCCTCGCAACGGTGCTCCTCGATTGCCGCGTGGTATTCCTCGAGCACGTTCCACGTGCGCTCGATCGCGGCTTCGTCGAGGGCGCCGCTGGCGTCCACGCCGTGCCCGAGGCGCGTCACCTGCGAGCGGCGCACCAGCTCATCCAGCGAGCCCGTGCCGGGATCGACCTCGCCGATCAGCAGCCGCGTCGAGTTCGTCCCGATGTCGACAACGGCCACGCGCACCGCGCCGATCCTACCGGCGAGCGCCGACCCGGAGTGTCCTGCGGAGCCTCGCGCAGCCGCCCGAATCCGAGCAAAACGGGTTTACCGGAGGGAGCCCGTCTGCTAGAACAAGCGTTAGCGACGCGGGGTGGAGCAGTCTGGTAGCTCGTCGGGCTCATAACCCGAAGGTCGCGGGTTCGAATCCCGCCCCCGCTACTTCGTCTGGCGCAAGCAACCCGCGCCACTGTGCAGCTGATCCGCACCTGCCCCCGGACGGGCCGAGCGGCCTCCGTGGTCGCGGAGACGTGGATGAAGTGCGCCGAGTCGTTCGTCCTCAGCCGGTCAACTCGAGGGCAAGCTCGAGGGTTGCGTGCGGCGTCTCCAGGGGCGCGAGGTGTCCCGCACCGGCGATCACGATCCGGCGGGCATCGGGAAGCGCTTCGACAAGTTCGTCGGCGGCGCTGTGAAAGTCGCGCATGTCGTGCTCGCCGACCGCTACGAACGCCGGTGCGTCGACAGCCCTCAGCCCGCTGAGCTCCTCGGCGAGGGGATCGTCCGCGACGGGCACGTTGGGCGCCTGGGCCTTGATCTCGAAGGCGCGTCGTTGCATGGTCGCCACCCGATCGCGCAGAGCCTGTGGTGCATCAGGCAATGTCCAGGCATCGACGACGGCCTCGACCGCAGCGTCGATGTCCTCGCGCTCGAGGGCGTCCTCCTCAGCTTCCCACGCGGCAGCTAGCTCCGGGGACGGGTCACGGTCTGCCCCGAGGCTGGAGATGAGCGCGAGCCCGAGGACCCGCGCCGGATCTGTCACCGCCAGGCGCAGAGCCACTGAGCCCCCGAAGGAGTTGCCGACGACGAAAGCTCGGTTGATACCGAGCGCGTCAAATGTCGCCAGAACATCGAGCCAGGGGGCCTCCCGCTCAGTCGCTGCCGGCGCCTCGCCAAATCCAGGGAGATCGAGCGCGACGGCGCGCAGTCCCGCGGCGGCAAACGGCTCTAGATACTCGCTCCACATCGTTCGGTCCGCGACTCCCGCGTGCAGGAGCACGACGGGTCTGCCGTCACCGAGTTCGTCAGAGGGAAGCATTCACGGGGAGGCTACGCGGCGGGCACGGACTCGGCGTGCGTCAACGCCGGGTGGCGGGGTGGAGCGCATGCTCCGCCAAGAGTCGGGCAGTTCCTCGGCGACCGCGACCGAGAGCACCCGACGCGTCTACACGCAGAAGGGCAGCAGCCGATCCAGCCCGGCGACTTCGAAGACTCGTTGGACGTTCTGCGGCCCTGGCACGAGCCGGAACTCGAGGCCTTCCTTCGCGCACAGGTCCGCCGCGACCAGCACGAGCCTGATGCCGCTCGAGTCGATGAACTGCAGGCGGCTCAGGTCGATCACCAGGCAGTCGACCTCGCCGGCGCAGAGCCGTCGTATCGTCGCCTCGGGCTCGTCCGCGTGCGCCAAGTCCAGTTCGCCGGTGAGGACCAAGGTGCGCTCTCGGCCTTCCGCGAGGACCTGCAGCTGGAGGGCGGGCGACTGATCGGTGAGCCGGAGCACGTCGCCTTCGAAGACAGACATCACATCACCCCTGACGCCAGTCGGTGCAGTAGATGCCGTCGAGACCGCTCTGTTGTCGGCGCGACTGCCGCCACACCATATCGCCGCGCGGTGGATGCTGCAAATGCGGGTGTCGGCGTGACTCCGCCCGCTCATCACACGCGCGACGCCACGCTCGACACCAACATGGTTTGGTCGTCGACCGGCCGGTAGGTGCCCGCCGAGGCTCGAGCGAAACACCGGTTCTTTTGCCTCACGCACAGCGAAGCAGCGCTCGGCGCCGTGCTCCTCCCGCGACGTAGCGGCCACCGTGCGCTCGATAGCGTTCCGTCAGCCGTCGCCGGCAGTGGCCTCCGGCGCATCGCCAGCAGCTTTCCTCCGGCGAGCATCCCGTACGGGTTGTTCGCCGCTCACAGCCGGAAGGATCGCCGGCGCGTGCGCTTCTTGGACACGCGCGTCCCACCGGGCCGGGACCTGCGGATGATCAACTCGTCGTAGGCTCCGGCGCGGCTAGGTCGTCGCCGACTTGCTCGGCACCAAGGGGCTCGAACCTGAAGTTCTCGAAGGCGACACCGTTCTCGGCATCGATGCCGCTCGCGAAAGCGTTGACCTTCCGGTAGAGGATCTGCTCGACGGCGGCGATGAACTCGTCTTTGGTCGCCACCTGGAACTCGACTCGCGCGTCGCGGACGCGGGCAGCCTCGCCGAGCTCGACCATCTTCCTCTCGGCGGGCAGCAGAACCTCTTCTAGTACGCAGAGGAGGGCGTCGCGACCACAGAAGTGCGAGCGGGCGCGGGTCGGCCCTCGCCCGAACTGTTGCTTGTGCAGCGCCACCATCGCGCGCGAGACGGCCGCCATGTCGGACGTGGTCCGCTCATTGCTCTGATCCATGGTCCACCCTGTCTGTCCTCCTCTTGAAGACGCGGCAGGGGGGCAGGAAGAGTGAAACCCGATGCGCGGTATCGAAAAGCGGTGCCTCTTCGAAAAGCGGTGCCTCTTCGAAAAGCGGTGCCTCTTCGAAAAGCGGTGCCTCTTCGAAAAGCGGTGCCTCTTCGAAAAGCGGTGCCTCTTCGAAAAGCGGTGCCTCTTCGAGAGTCTACCGCGGGGAGTCGCGCACGTCTAGGTCGCGGCTCAGCCACACGAGCGAGACGTCCTGCGAGGCTCCAGCCCGGGGAATGGCCGGAGGAACACCCTGTATATAGTGCGAAGGAGCCCGGCGGGCGCAGCTCTTGTTCGCGGCGGGAGATCTTCTTCTCGAAGAGAGAGGCGCGGTGATGGTCACCGCCTGCGAGCAGCTCCTGATGTCGGCCCTCTCCCGTCGTGAGCGGCGGGGAAGCGAGGAGCGGCTGCGGCACGCGTCGAGGGCGGGGATGCCGCTCCGCCGTCCACGCCGTCCACGCCGTCCCGCCCGTCGCATCCCCGTCCCCGCAACCCTTGAGGCTCCAGCCGCGGATCTGCTGGAAGGCAGCCGCCCGACCAGCGGGGGGGCGTCCACCGCGCCGTCGCCGGCAGGGAGCGTCGTCGGCTTCCGTTGTTTCGGATTCGAGGAGTTCGCCGCGCGCCGAGCGCTCGCTGGGGCGGCCTCGTGGCCGCCCGGCGATCAGCGGCCGCCGCGATGAGCGACGGAACGGTGAGGCTGGAGGAGCTGCGCGCGCAGGCGCGGCATGCGCGTGCGCGCTGCGACCTCTACAGGGCTCGCGTGTACGGGCCGGGCGAGACGAGCCTCTCCCGGCTCAGGGAGCTGGAGCGGATCGCCGAGGGTGCAGAGGCCCGGCTGCGCCGCGCCGAGGAACAGAACGGCGGCGGTCTCCAAGACTGAGCGGCCGGTGGCGATCCCACCTGCCGCCCGCGGCGACGGTGGGATCAGCTGCCGTGTCCGGGGTGATGGCGCTGCGCGTCCCGCAGCTCCTGCTCGGTCGCCCCGGCGGAGAGCGCGTCGTCGCGGAGCTTGCCCTCGAAGAGCTCGAGCTCCTCGTCACCCGCGCCACGCAGTCGCTTCAGCGCGGGTTCCTTCGCGCGCGGATCGCTCGGTTGCGTCTCGACGTCCAAGAAGGCGCTCACTGCCTCGCCTGGGATCACGTCTGCTTGTTCGCCGGGGTCGTCGACCGCCGTCACCGTCGCCGGCAAAACGTCCTGGTCCGGTGCGGCCGGAGCGTCCTCCTCCGGCGACACGGGCTCGTCTGCCGGGCTGTTCTTGCGGGCTTCTCTCTTTGCCTGCTTGTCAAGCCTTCGCTCGCGGAGTCTGTTCTCGCGCGCGAGCTTGGCCATCGTGGTCTTCCTCTTGCCACTCGAGCTCATGCTCCCCGCCTTCGTCGAAAGGTCCTGAGCACGCGCGCCGAAGTCACAGCCCTGAGGGGCCGTGCGGCGCGCAGCCCAACGGTGCTACGCCAGTTGAACGTTCTTTGCCTTCGGACCCTTGGCGTCGGGTTCAGCCTCATAGCTGACCCTTGCTCCCTCGGCGAGCGAGTGGAATCCCTCTCCCACGATCGCGGTGTGATGCACGAACAGGTCCTTGGACTGGTCGTCGGGCGTTATGAACCCGAAGCCCTTCTCGTCGCTGAACCACTTCACGGTCCCGGTAGCCATTCTCAATCCTCCTGCGGTTGTAGTGCGGCGGCCGCGGATATTGCTGAGCAACGGCTACGAGCGCGGGCACTGCGGCGTCGGGCGGATCGCCCGACCTGATCCCCAGACGCTAGCACCATGCGGCAGTTCCGAGCAGCCCGCTGGACGCTGCGCACGCGGCAGCAGAGCGGTTGCCGCGGGATTGAGAGGCTCGGAACGCTGGGCTATATTCGCCGTGTGCGCCGGGCCCGGTGAGCAGGGTCCGGTGGCCTTCAACGCCAGCGGGACGTCGGGCACCACGAGGGCCGGACGGATCGCGCAGCCAGGTCGCGCTTGATCACGAAAGGACCGATCGTGTCTGAGGAGCCTTCGATCCCTGTGCCGACGCGCTCCACCCTGGATGGCGTCCAGGATCACAATGGTTCGCGGGGGTCGGTGCTCGCCGCCGTGTCCCGGGCGATGGTGCAGCTCCACCGCGAGCAGTTCGGCCGCGGGCCAACCGCTGCGCAGAGCCACTTCGCCGGCCCGGACCTGTTGGTGTGCGCCCTCAGGGGTGCGCTGCTTCCGGCCGAGCTGCGAATGGTTGAACTGGGCCAGGAGGAGCAGGTGAGGGCCTCGCGCCTGTCCTTCCAGGCGTCGACCGCGGATGAGTTCGTCGCCCTTGTCGAGCAGATCCTGCTGCGTCGCGTATGCGGTTTCGCGAGCGCGGTGGATGCACGCGCCGGGACCGTGTACGAGATCTTCCATCTCGCTCGCGGCGAGCAATGACGGCGGCCCGCGAGGGCGGGGTCGCCTGGGGAGATCCCCGGCGCACTTCCATATCGCCAACCGGCCGCACGGACCGAGCGCGGCCGCGCGTCGCGCCGGTCGGTCCCGCCGCGCGTCACGCGGGTCTCAACCTCTCGCGCGGCCGGGGTGGGAGGGTTACTCGGCACCGACCGGACCGCTGCCCGGCGGCGTCTGGACATAGCATCAGGAGGATGGACCTCGGGCTGCGCGGCAGGAGCGCGATCGTCGCCGCCTCGAGCAAGGGGCTCGGCAAGGCCTCCGCGATGGCGCTCGCGCGGGAGGGTGCGCGAGTGGCGATCTGCGCCCGCGAGGCGCAGGAGCTCGATCGCGCCGCGGAGGAGATCGTCGCCGACTGCGGCGCGGAGGTGCTGGCGGTCCCCGCCGACCTCGCGCGCGCCGAGGAGATCGAGCGCGTCGTCGCCGCGACCGTCGAGCGCTTCGGCTCCGTGGAGGTGCTGGTGCACAACAGCGGCGGCCCGCCGCCGGGCAACTTCGCCGACCTCGGTGACGAGCAGTGGCGGCAGGGCTTCGACCTCGTGACGCTCAGCTTCGTGCGCTTCGTGCGCTTGGTGCTGCCGCACATGCGCGAGCTCGGATGGGGTCGCATCGTCGCCATCCAGTCGAGCTCGGTCAAGCAGCCGGTGGCCGGTATCGACGTCTCCAACGGGATCCGCCCCGGCATCGCGGGCCTCGTCAAAGCCCTCGTGCCGCAGCTCGCCCCCGACGCCATCACGATCAACCTCGTGCTCCCCGGCACCTTCGCGACGGCGCGCATCCATCCCGGCCTCGCCAGCCGCGATCCCGAGGAGCGGCGCGCGGCACTCGAGCAGCTCGCGCCCGTCGCGGAGAGGATCCCGCTGCGCCGTCTCGGCGATCCTTCCGAGCTCGGGGACCTGGTGGCTTTCCTGGCCTCCGAGCGCGCCTCCTACATCACCGGCGCCGCGTACCAGGTGGACGGCGGCATCATCTCCTCGAACGTCTGAGCGCGTGCCCGGGACGGTTCCGGTCTGCCGATCGGGGTAACGAGACCCCAAGCGCAGAAAGGAGCCTCGAGATGGCAAAAGATCACGGGTCCAGCGTCAAGAACGACAAGCAGTACGAAGGGTTGCGCAAGAAGGGCATGAGCAAGTCCCGCGCGGCCGCGATCTCCAACTCGCCGGGGTCCTCGAAACGCGGCGGCGAAAGCTCCGGCAGCAGCCGCAGCCGCAAGAGCTCCGGCACCGGCAGCGGCGGCAACAAAGCGCAGAAGGCCGCCGCCGGGCGCAAGGGCGGCAAGAAGTCCGGCTAGCCCGGCGCGGCTGCGCTCATCAGCTCCCGCGCGCCGGAAGGCTCCTCGCCGGCGAGCAGGCTGAGCAGCCGCGCGCTTCGCCTCGCGCCGAGCACCGGCGCCGCGAGCGCCTCGAACTTGCCTTCGAGGCGTTCGCGCTGCAGCGCCAGGTCGCTCGCCGGGCTGTCGACGTCGAACGCGGCCCGCAGGACCGTCCCGTCCTCGAGCGCGATCTCGACCCGCGTCGGCTCCGCGGCATCCCCGTCCCCGAGCAGCTCGACGCGCTCACGCAGCGCGAGCACCTCGCCGTCTTCCGCGGCCGCATCTTCGATCACGCCCGTGTCGCGCCCGAGCAGCGCCATCGCCGCGAGGTGCGCGATCGAGAACTTCACCTCCAGCGCGCCGGCCGGGGCCGGGATCGCGCACGCGCCGAGCTCGAGCTCGCCGACGTGCAGCACGACGCGGCGCACGCGGACGGGATCCACGGCGTGCTCTCGCGCGAGCGCCCGGATCCCCTCGATCGTCGAGTGCGTGAACCAGCAGGCGGCGTGGTGCTTGAAGAGGTTGGCCCGCAGGTGCCAGCCTCCGGGCGGCTCGGCCGCCGCGGCGCCCGCCGCGTCCACGCCACCGACGAGCTCGGCGAAACCGTGCTCGGCCTCGATCGCGGCGGCATCCGCTGTGAAGCCTCGCGCCGCCAGCTCCGCCGCGAGCAGCCCGCTCTCGCAGGCCTTGCCGGCGTGCAGCGACTTGGTCATCGTCCCGAAGTTGAGCTTCAGCCCGGCGGCCTGGCTGGCTGCGATCCCGAGCGCGCGCGCCGTCTGTGCCCCGTCGAGGCCGAGCAGCCGGGCGCATCCTGCGGCCGCGCCGAAGGCGCCCACGGTCCCGGTCGGATGCCAGCCCCGCGCGTAGGGAACGGGCCCCAGCGCCGCGGCCACGCGGCATGCAGTCTCATAGCCCGCCACGAACGCCTCGAGCAGCTCCGGTCCTGCGGCGCCGCGCTGCTCGGCGAGCGCGAGCACGGCGGGCAGCACGGCGACGGTGACGTGCGTCGGACCCAGCAGGTTGACGTCGTCGAAGTCCAGCACGTGCGCGGCCGTGGCGTTCACGAGCGCCGCGTCGCGCGTGGGCAGGCGCGCCGCGTGGCCGATGACGCTCGCCGCTCCCTCGCCGCGCTGACCCGCGGCGAGCGTCTCGAGCAGCGCGATCGGCCCCGGCTCGCGGCTGCCCCCGAGCGCGACGGCGAAGCAGTCGATCGTCGCCTGGCGCGCGAGCTCCTGCACGTCCGGCGGCAGCTCCTGCCAGCGCACCGCGCCGGCGCGGGCCGCGAGGCCCGCCGTCAGCCCGGTGGCCGTCGCGACGCTCACTTCCCCGGAAGCTACCCGACCTTCACGCTCACCGCCGGGCCGAGGTTGCCGGCGGCGTCTTCGGCCTGCAGCGAGAGCTTGCGGGCGCCCGCGGGCAGCGTCACTTCGCGCGACACGGCGGTCCCGCCGGCGGCGGGGGAGCCGATTCCGATTTCGGCGAGCTTGCTGCCGACGCGGGTGATGTAGCGGGCGGGCGTGCCGCACGAGCCGTTGTCGCCGGGTGCGGTGAACGAGAGCTCGTAGCGTCCTGCGCCGAGCGCGGAGAGCTTCATGCCGAGCGGAGCACCGGGCGGGGTCCCGTCGTGGTCGTAGTTGCCGCTGTCCTGCTGGTCGTGGCGGAACGACGGCCACTGCGGCTGGCATGCGGGCGCTTCGGTCTGCCACTGGAACAGCCAGCCTTCGCGGGTGATGTCGGCCATCCGTCCGTCTTCGGCGAACGCCGCGGGCGCGTACAGCCAGCCGCCCGTCACCTTCGGGAAGCCGGGCACGTCGAGCCCCGTGGCGCCGTCGTAGGCGTGCAGCAGCCCGAGGCCGGTGCCGGTGATCACCTGGTTGGAGGGCAGCGTCGGGTCGACTTTCGCGATGTCGTTGGAGGACAGCAGCTCATAGTCGTCGGTGACCGTCGGGAAGGCGGGCAGCGTCACGCCGGTTTCGCCGTTGAAGGCGCCGATCAGGTGGTTGTAGGGGAAGTTCTGGCCGACCAGCAGCAGGTTGGCGGCCTGCCCGAGCGAGAGCTCGTACTTGACGATGTCGGGTCCGGTTCCCGGCAGCAGTTCGCCGACGGTGGCCGACTCGAACAGGTTGAGCGCGCCGGTGCGGTCGGTCGCGTCGGAGGCGGCGCCGAAGGCCTCGGGCCCGACCTGCTGGATCGTGCGCACGAGCTTGCCGGCCGGTGAGAGCTCGACGAGGCCGCCGCCGGTCGAGGATGCGACGATCGTCTCCTGGCCGCCGATCTTTGCGACCGCCGCGTCCTGGCCGGGCCCGATCAGCGGCAGCTCTTCCTGGATGATGCCCGGCATCGCCACCGGCCAGCCGGGAAGCAGCTTGCCGGTCGCGCCGTCGATCGCGTAGAGCCGGCCGCTGGTACCCGCAGCCTTCGCGGTGATCCCTGCGAAGCTGAGTTCTTCTTTGTCGAGTTCCGGCGCGCCGTAGACCTCGTCGGTCGCGACGACGATGTCGTCGTGGCCCGAACCGGTCAGGTCGCCGATCGCCGGATCGTTGATCGACTCGGCGACCATCTCCTTGCCTTCCGCCAGCGCCTTCGGGTCGACGAGCGCGACGGGGTAGCCCTTGACCGGCTTGCCGTCGCCCTTCCAGGCGTAGAGGTGTCCGTCGAGGCTGGGCTCGACGATGTCCGGCGGCTTGTCGAAGCCTTCGAGGTGGGCGAGCGCGGGTGCGGCGAAGAACCCGCACTTCGGGTGGCTGGCTTCGCTCTCCAGCGCCGGCCCGCAGTAGGAGGTGCTCTCTTCGACCGGGAAGCCCTTGACCGGCTTGCCGTTGGGCTGCCAGGCGTAGACGTGGATGCCGGCGGCGACGATCACGTCCTCGCTGCCGCTGTCCTTCAGGTCGGCGATCAGGGGGCCGCGTGGAGGCTCACGCGGCAGCCCGAGCGCGGCGAGGCCAGGCGAGCCGCTGTGCCCGAGCGCCGACTGCTGGCTGTCGGTGTGCACGGGCCAGCCCTTCAGTTCGCCGCCGCTCGGCAGGATCGCGTGCACCGCGCCGTCCTCGGTCGGGAGGACCAGCTCCTGTTCGCCCGAGCCGGTCAGGTCGACGTAGCGCAGCGCCGATTCGCCGCCTGCGCCCATGTAGCGCGGGGAGCCTTTGACGAGCGTCGGGTCGGTGAAGGTGTCGAACACCCGGCGGTCGACGCCGGTCAGCGGGATGCCTTCGCCCGAGACCTCGAGCTGGACGGTGAATTCGTGCTGGAAGGGGTTCGGCTCATCAGCCGCGAACGTCGGGCCGGCGGGGTCCGGCGGCACCACGTACTTGGCGAGCGCTTCGCGCACGGCTTCGAGGTCGATCGAGCCGAACTTCGTCACGGTACCGCTCGATTCGCCTTCGCCGGCGAGCGTCCAGGACGACGGGGCCTGACCCGCGCCCCACATCAGCTTCCAGTGGAGGTGCCCGCCCGTTGCGAAGCGCGCCCGCGCGAGGCCGCTGATTTCGACGCTCGATCCGGTCAGGGGCGAGAACCACGAGGGCGAGTCGATCGCCGCCTCCGGCGGGATGTCGCCGGCCGCGACCGCGCCGACGGCGGCGCCCACGTTCGCGCGGCCCCAGCCGAAGTGCGGGGTCCACTGCTCGTCGCTCGGCAGCGCCGGGTTCGCCGCGGGCGGGGCGACGCCGGCTCCCGCGGTGTTGCCTTCCAGCACGCGTTCGGCGGTCTGCTCGAGCAGCTCGCGGGTCTCGTCGGGCCGCAGCACGATGCCGCGTTCGAGCCCGGCGCTGATCACCAAGCCCGCGGCGCCCGAGGCCTTGCCGGTGTTGTCGGAGCCGGTGGCCCCCTCCATCGCGATCGAGCTCTTGGCCCCGTATTGGGTGGTGTTGGCGTTGCGCAGGAAGGTCGAGACCGGGAGATTGGAGCCGAGGCAGGCCGGCTCGCCGGTGACACCGCAGAGCTTCTCGCCTTCGAGCCATTCCTTGTTTTCGATGCCGAGGCCCATCGTGTCCGGCACGGTGCCCTGGATCAGCATCGCGTGGGCGTAGTTGGCCGGGTAGTTGTGATCGGCGGTGTGCAGGTCGTCGCCGGAGTAGGTCTGCACGACGCCGTGTTCGTAGGCGTACTGCGAGGCGGCTTCGGCGAAAGAGGAGTGGTAGAGGCTGCCGTTCGAGCCCTCGAGCACCTTCGCGCCGTTGTCGGTCGCGTAGACCATGCCGAGCGCGAAGTCGTTGGCGTCGGAGACGAACGTGTCCCAGATTCGCACGGGCATGATCTGGCAGTGCGGGCAGACGCCGAGGCCGCCTTCGCCGTCGTTGCCTTCTTCGGCCGCGTCGTCGGCGCGTCCGGTGCCGTGGTGGTAGGCGGCGAAGTAGCTGGAGAGGTCGCCCGGTTCGTTGTTGTTGTCGAAGAAGTTCCAGCCGGCGATGTCGTTCGCGAAGCCGTTGCCGTCGTTGTCGAAGTGCTGGCCGGGCACGCACGCGACGACTTCGTGCTCGGCGATCTGGCAGTCGCCGAAGGCGTGGATCAGGTCCTGCGCGGTGATCAGGCCGGGCGGGCCGGTGCGGCCCGGGTAGGAGAGCGAGACGCGTGGGTCGCCCGCCCAGTCTTCGACGTTGACGACGCCGGCTTCGCCGTGCCCGCCGGCCGCCGCGTCGCATTCGTAGGTCCCGCAGGAGGTCCCGCCGGGCAGCTCGGGGTAGGGCAGCTCGCCGGTGTTGAGGTGGATCCGCTTGCGCAGCCCGCGCTGGCCCCAGTAGATGCCGTCGTCGAGGATCGCGATCACGGCCTGCGGCTGGCCGCGCGTCAGCTTCCAGGCGCCCGCGGCGTTGAACCCGGCGACCATCGGCGAGCCCGCGTGCGGCCCGACCCTATAGACGGCGCTCGGCGTCAGTTCGGAGGGGAAGCCGAACAGGTCGAAGCGCTCGGAGTAGAAGTTCGAGGAGCGCTTTTCCGGCGGCTGCTGCGTGTCCGGCTCGGCGCGGTCGTATTCGGGGTCGTTGGGCGTGTCTTCGCGCTGCACGCTCCCGTAGGAGAACTGCTCTTCGGTTTCGTGCGAGCACGGCGCTTCGAAGCCGCCGCAGCTGCCTTCGGCCGCGCTGCTGGCGCCGGGCACGGCGAGCAGGCAGCCGGCCAGCAGCGCGGCGCCGAGCAGCGCGCGGGCGGACACGCCTTGTGCCCGCGCCGAACGGGCGCGCGCTCGGAGTGCGCTCGATTGTCCCCCGGTGCTCGGCCCCCGCCTGCCCACGTAAGACCGGATACCCCGGGGTTGGTGGCTGTAAACAACACGACGTTTGGCGGCCTCTCGTGTCGGGTACAGGAACACGCGCGCGGATGGCCGTGGGGGCTGCCGCGGGGGAGGGACGGCGTCGTCGCGGGCGGCGAAGCCGTTGCCGGTACCGAGCCGAAAGCCGAACAGGAGAGTCCATGGATCAGCAGCCCGTTCCCGCCGAGCGCCCGCTCGAGCGGGCCTCAACGCCTCCGGCGCGCCGCCGCGCGCGCCTGACGATCGCCGCCGCGCTGCTCGCGCTGGCGGCATGCGCCGTCTTCGCCTCGGCCGCGAGCGCGACTGTGGCCCTCTGCGACGTGCCGATCACGATGAGCGACGGCGTGGTGCTGCGCGCCAACGTCTGGCTGCCGTCGAGCAGCGGCCACTACCCGACGCTGCTCACGGTCACGGGCTACAACAAGGATGCGGGCAGCCCGACCGGAGAATGCGCGAACTCCGCCTCGCAGGGCATCGCCGGCGACGAACCCGCGATGGCCGAAAAGGGCTACGCGGTGATGGTGCTCGACGACCGCGGCACCGGCGACTCCGGCGGGAAGTGGGATTCGTGGGGCGAACGGACCCAGCAGGACTACAAGGAAGTGCTCACCTGGATCCAGGAACAGGGCTGGTCGAACGGCAGCGTCGCCACCACCGGCGACTCCTACATGGGCATCACCTCGCTGCTGATCGCCGAGGCCGACGCGGCGCGCGTGAAGGAAGGACTGCCCCGCGCAATCGAGGCGGTGTGGGCAGACATCCCGATGGCCGACGCCTACCGCGACGTGACCTTCCAGGGCGGCTCGGTCGACACGGGCTTCATCCCGCTGTGGCTGGGGCTGGTCGACGTGCTCTCCGACCTGCCGCCGGCCTCGCTCTCGGAAGACCCGCAGGAAGCGGCGACGGTCTACATCGAACACCTCCTCGGCGGAGCCGAATTCAGCGGCGAGCACATCGTCGGCGCCTCGCTCGGCGAAGAAGACGCCTACGACGGCCCGTTCTACCGGCTGCGCTCGCCGGTCGTGCGTGCGGGTGAAATCACCGTCCCGGTCGTGATCCAGGGCGGCTGGTGGGACCTGTTCCAGCGCGGCGAGCCGCTGCTCTGGGAATCGCTGAAGAACTCCAAGGACCGGGTGCTGTTCATGTCGCCTCACTACCACGTGACCTCGGGTCCGGAATACGAAGATCCGAACATCAAGGAACATTGGTTCGGCCACTGGCTGAAAGGCGAAAAGAACGGCGTCCAGAAGACGCCGAAGGTCAACCTCTACCCGATCAACGGCACGCACTGGGAACACTTCAAGAAGTTCCCGCTGCCGAAGACCTCCTACAAGCGGCTCTACCTGAACGGCGAATCGTCGGGCTCGGCGCCGCTGTCGCTGCACGACGGCTCGCTCGCGAGCGCACCGCCGAAGGCGGAATCGGGCGACACCGCTCCGCTGCTGCCGGCGTCCAGTCCCTGCTCGCGCGAGACCGCGCAGTGGACCGCGGGCGCCGAGTCGAACGGGGTGTGCGACACGACCAACAACACCTACGAGGCGAGCTCGCTGACCTACACGACGCAGCCGCTGGCCGCGCCCGAGACGCTCGAGGGGCTGCTCACGGCGAACCTGTGGGCGAGCATCTCGACGACCGACGCGACCCTGGTGGCGGTGCTGAGCGAGGTCGAACCGGACGGAAAATCCGAACAGATCACGGCGGGCTTCCTGGAGGCGAGCCAGCGGGCGGTCGACCCGAGCCTGGAGACCTACGGCCCCAAGCACGTGGTGATCCGGCCCTGGCACCCGTTCACAAAAGAAAGCCAGCAGGCGGTCACCCCGAACGAACCGACCGAATACAACATCGAGATCTACCCGACGGGTGTGATCGTGCCCGCCGGCGACCGGCTGCGCCTGACGATCGGCACCGCCAACACGGTCGTCGGCACGCCGACGCTGCCGACGCTCGGGCAGGAGCTAGGCGGCACGATCACGGTGCTTCACGGCGGCTCGCACGACTCCTACGTGCAGCTGCCCGCCGTTCCGTGACGGACGAGTGAGGGTCTGACCCGGCGCGGCTTCGCCGCGCCGGGCCGGGCCGTGCATGCACGGCCCGGGCCAGCGGCGCATACCCCTGTGTACATTCGGTGTGTCAATGCGACGGCGCAGTGCTCCGGGGCACTTTGCGCCGCTGGCAGGGCGGGCCACATGTGGGCCGCCCCGGCTCGCACATGTGCGAGCCGCAGGGGCCGCACATGTGCGGCCCCGGGACGGCGCGAGCCGTCCCTCCCCGAGGGCAGCCGTCCCTCAGCCGCGGTCGCGACGCAGGCGCCGGCGACGCCCGGTGACCTGCCACGGGCCGGGCGTGAAGTCGAGCGCGAGGTTCACGACCCAGACGATCAGGGTCGCGGCGACGAGCGTCCAGAAGCCGGCGACGTGGAAGCCGCCGACGATCGACTTCGTGATCACCAGCATCAGCAGCGCCACGAAGAACCAGGCGGCCCCGAACGTCAGCACAGCGAGCGGCAGGGTCGCGAAGCGCATCACCGGCTTCAGCACGGTGTTCAGCACGCCGAACACGGCCGCTGCCGCGAGCAGCGATCCCGCGTTGCGGACGTGCACGCCGGAGAGCAGCGCGGCGACGATCGCCAGCACCAGGGCGTTGGTCAGCCACGAGATGCCCAACCGCACGAGCAGCGGCGGCTTCTCGCGACGCACGCCGAGGACTTCACCGCGAACGGGTTCGCTCATCCTCCAAGCCTAGGCGCTCGCGGGCAGCTGCGGTTGATGCACGGGCGTGCTCCTGCGAAGCTGGCCGGACACAGGTACGCGACGTCTTGGAGCACCGCGTCACCGCCCCGACGAGAGAGGACGCCGATGCCCGACGCCACAGCCGAGAAGCCGGTCAAGGAGCCCGGCCCCGATCACCCGATCACGATCGAGCCGAACCAGGCGCGCGTGGTCGTCCGCGCCGCCGGCCGCGTGATCGCCGACACCGGCCGGGCGCTGACGCTGCGCGAGGCGAGCTACCCGCCAGTCCAGTACATCCCCTTGGAGGACGTCGACCGCGCGCGCCTGAGGCCGAGCGGGCACGCGACCTACTGCCCCTTCAAGGGCGACGCGAGCTACTGGTCGATCGCGGACGCCGAGAACGGCGAGAACGCGATCTGGGAGTACCGCGAGCCCCACGCGGCGGTCGCCTCGATCAAGGGCCACGTCGCCTTCTACGCCGACCGCGTCGAGATCGAGGAGCAGGCCGCCGGCGCCTGAGCGCTCAGCTGCGCTCGGCCAGTCGCACCAGCAGCTCGTCGACGAACCGGGTCTGGGCGGCGACGAGCAGCCGGCGCGCCTCCTGCACCGTGCACCACCGCACGCGATCGATCTCCGGGAACTCGGCGCTGCGGCCCGAGCGTGGTGGCCATTCGAGCGTGAAGGTGTTGCTGCGCAGCGTCTGCGGCACGAACTCACCCTCGATCGCGAAGGCGCGCACGCGCTTGCCCGAGGACTGGCGCACCTCGCCGAGGTCGATCACCGGCCCGGACGGAGGAACGCTCCCGGTCTCCTCGGCGAACTCGCGCCGCGCGGCGTCGAGCGGCTGCTCCTCGGCTTCGTGCTCGCCCTTGATGATCGTCCACGCGCGCTCTTCGCGCCGCGCCCAGAACGGTCCGCCCATGTGCGCGATCAGCAGCTCGGGCTCCCCTTCGCGGAACCTGTAGAGCAGCAGACCGGCGCTGGTTGCGGCCACGGTGAAGAGAGTAGGCTGCGAGCATGACCGGATCCCGCGGGGAGACGGGCTGGGAGGGGCTCTTCTGGATGGTGTTCGAACGCACCTCCAACCCGGTCGCGCTGCTCGACGAGCACCGGATCATCGTCGAGCTCAACCAGGCAGCGGTCGAGCTGTTCGGCGGCGGGCGCGAACGGCTGATCGGGAGCTCGATGGGCGAGAACGTGGTACCGGCCGAACGCGAGCGCTCGGAGGCTGAATGGGAGGCTTTCCTGCGCACGGGCGAATACGCGGGAACACGCGACGTGATGCGCGCCGACGGCTCGACCCTGAAGGTCGACTTCGCCGCGCGGTTGGCGGACGTCGGCGGGATGAGGCGCGCGATCTACGTGGCGATGGTCCACGACGACGGCGGGGAGCGGCCGGAGCGGACCGCGGCCGCGCTGTCGCTGACGGGACGCGAGCGGGAGATCGTCATGCTGATCGCGCTCGGGAGCGACACCGGCGAGATCGCCGCTCAGCTGCACGTCTCGCCGGAGACGGTGCGCAGCCACGTCCGCAACGCGATGGCCAAGCTCGACGTGCACACCCGTGCGCAGCTCGTCGCCGTCGTGCTCTGCGACGGCGATGCGCTGCACGCCATCCGCGCCGCGCACATACCCCCTTCAGGGGATTGAAGAGGCTCGAGGACCTGCCGCCGGTCCGGAGGCTCGAGGACCTGGCGCCGCTCCGGGCCCTCGCCGCCACGCGGCCGCGCGGGGCCGACCCGGCGGGGCGCTCAGCGCGGCGCCTGAGCGGCGCTCAGGCGCGCTCGCTGTCGAGCGTCCGCATCTGCGGCTCGGGATAGCGCTCGCCGGCGGCCTCGCCGGCCGGCATCGCCTCCTCCAGCTCGGCCAGCTGCTCGCCGTCCAGCTCCAGCTCGGCGGCGCCGAGTGCCTCTGCGAGCCGCTCCCGTGTCCTCGCCCCGACCAGCGCGACGATCTCCGGGCCCTGCGCCATCACCCAGGCGATCGCGAGCTGCGCGACGCTCGCGCCGCGGCGCGCGGCGGTCGCCCGCAGCGTCTCGACCAGGGAGAGGTTCCGCTCCCTGTTGCCCTCGGCGAAGCGCGGCGCGCGCGCCCGGAAGTCGCCGGGCGCGAGCTCGCGCTCGGCGGAGAAGTGCCCGCTGATCAGGCCGCGGCTGAGCACCCCGTAGGCGGTCACGGCGATGCCCAGCTCGCGGCAGGCGGGCAGGACCGTACCCTCGATCCCGCGCGAGATCAGCGAGTACTCGAGCTGCACGTCGCAGATCGGGCGGACCGCGGCGGCGCGCCGGATCGTCTCGGCCCCCACCTCCGAGAGGCCGATGTGACGGACGTAGCCCGCGTCGACCATCTCGCCGATCGCGCCGACCGTCTCCTCGATCGGCACGTCGGGATCCAGCCGCGCCGGCCGGTAGACGTCGATGTGCTCGACCCCCAGCCGTGTCAGCGAGTGGGCGAGCGCGGTCTTCACCGCGGCCGGGCTCGCGTCGTAGCCGAGCCACTCGCCCGCGGGACTGCGCTGCGCGCCGAACTTGACGCTCAGCAGGTACTGCTCGCGCGGACGGCCCTTCAGCGCCTCGGCGATCAGCAGCTCGTTGTGGCCCATCCCGTAGAAGTCCCCGGTGTCGAGCAGGTCGATGCCGGCGTCGAGGGCGGCGTGGATCGTGGCAATCGACTCCGCCCGGTCGGCGGGGCCGTACATGCCGGACATGCCCATGCATCCAAGTCCCAGCTCCGATACCTCGGGGCCGCTCCTGCCAAGAGCTCTGCGCCGCATCGAGACGACCTTAGAAGATCGCTCGCGTGGCGGGACGGCTCGCTTCGACGTGCCTCGCAGCCACGCGGCGTGTGCCCAGCTTCGGCGACGCCGAAGGCAACACCTGGCTGCTGTAGGGGGTGCACCGCGGCGGGTAGCGCAGCGCCGCGGCGAGCGGCTAGCCTCGCTCGGAAGTGCTGCTCGTCTGCTGGAACGTCGCCGGACGCGTCCGTGTGCTCGACGCGCAGGCGGACGCGCTGCTCTCGCTGGACGCCGACCTCGTCTGCCTGCAGGAGGTCACGCCGAGCACGCTGCCGCGCTGGCGCGAGCTGCTGCGCGCCGCGGGCTACACGAGCGTCGAGTCAGCTCCCGCCGCGGTCCCGCGCCCACGGCCGCTGCTGGCGCTGACGGCGGCGCGGGAGCACCAGCGCCTCGTCCCGGTCGCCGGGCTGCCGTGGCCGGAGCGCGTGCTGGCGACGCGCCTGCCGGACGGGCTGCAGCTCGTCAACGTGCACTCGCCGACGAGCCCGAAGCCCGACGAGGCGAAGCTCCGCACCAATCTCGCGGTGCACGCCCACCTGGCCGCGGGCTCGGGGCCGCGTCTGCTGTGCGGCGATCTGAACACGCCGCGGCGCGAGCTGCCCGACGGCACCCTCTGGTCGTTCGCGCGCGACCGCTACGGCCGCCTGCGCCCGGAGCGCGGCGAGCGCTGGGAGCACGCCGAGCTGGCACTGCTGAAGGGCCTCGGCCCGTGCGGCTTCCGGGACGCCTATCGCGAGCTGCACGGCTACGGGCAGAAGGAGATCAGCTGGGGCTGGCGCCGGTGGAAGGGCGGCTACCGGCTCGACCACCTGCTCGTCTGCGAGCTCGGCGTGAGCGGGTGCCGGTATCTGCACGAGTGGCGCGAGCGGGAGCTCTCCGATCACTCGGCGCTGGTCGCGGAGCTGCAGCCTGATTGACCGATTCGGTTTGCGTGAGGTGGGTACTGCGAAGTGGAGATTCTCGAACCTCGACCGTGAAAGGAAGTCGTGACGGAGCAGACTGCACGCGACACGAAGCTGATCCAATACCTGAACGAGGCCTACGGCAAGGAGAAGGAACTCGAGACGGCGCTGCAGGCGCACATCACGATGACCACGCGCCCTCCGTACCGAAAGCGTCTCCGCGAGCACCTGGCGGAGACCAAACGGCACGCGCGCGAGGTCGAGCGCCGCATCAAGCGCCTGGGCGGCGAGGCCCAGCAGATCGACCTTCCCGGACCGAGCGTCGTCTCGGAGGGCGTCGGCGTCGCGGTCGAGCTCGGATCGAGGGCGCTGGCGGCGGCGAAGGGGCCGCTGCACGCGGTGCGCGGAACCGGCGAGCAGGAGAAGATGCTCAAGAACGCCAAGACCGAGTACTCCGAGGAGCACGAGGAGATCGCGACGTACACCGCGATCGAGGTGCTCGCCTCCTCGCTCGGCGACCAGGACACAGCGAAGCTCGCACGCGCGATCCGGCGGGAGGAGGAACGGATGGCCGGATTCCTCGCGAAACTGATCCCCGGCCTCACCAACGCGGTGATCCGCGAAGAGGTGCCGGCCTCCGAGCGCGGCGGAAGCTCGCGCAAAGCCTCGCGCGGAAAAGCGACGAGCCGCAGCAGCGGGCGCGCCTCCGCCGCCTCGCGGACGAAAAGCGCCTCGTCGAGCCGCAGGGCCTCCGGCAGCGGGACGAAAAAACGCGCGAGCACCGGCGGCTCGAAACGCTCCGGCTCCGCCACGAAACGCACCGCTTCCACCGCGAAACGGTCGGGCGCAGCCACGAAACGCACCGGTTCCGCCGCGAAACGCGCGACCGCTACGACCGCGAAACGGGCGGCGAGCACCGCCAAAGGCTCGGCCAAACGCAGCGCGCCCGCGAAACGGCGAGGAGCCTCCCGGCCGGCCGGCGCCACGGCCTGAGCGGCGACCGGGCGAGCGCGCCGCAGAAGCGCGAGCATCGCCCGTCCGCCCGCTCGACTCGGCGATGCTCGGCCCGGCGGCGCAAGCGCGAGCTTGCTCGCCCGTTCGAGGGTGCGTAGGCTCAGCCCCGGCGCGCGGACGACGATCGACGCTCGGGGGCGCCCTCGCGCAGCCCCCGGCGCGCGGGCGACGTTCGGCGCGTCGCCGGGCGGGCTGCGAACCCGCGGGGAGCATGCGCGAACGGCGGCGCTGCAGCCGCCGGGGAAGGTGTGCGCCCGGGCGCCGGAGGGGAGCTTCCGTCGGGCCGGATCGCCGCGCTTGGCCCGGGCGCGTGCCGTAAATGCCCGCTCGCCGCGGACTCAAACCCCCGCTCGGACGCGTGACGGGTGGGCCCTGCGCACGCGTCGAGTGCTGTTAGCATCGCCGGTCTGACCGTGCCGTCGCAAGCGGTGTGCCGGTCGCTCTGACGCCGGCAAGGCGGTGGGCTCGCCTCGGGTCCGCGGCGGTCCCAGGCGGATCAGCTACGAGAAGCGGAGCGAGGGGCGAGATGAACGGACCGGCAGGCAGTGTGCGGATAACGGATGTTCGCGACGGGACGGGGCACACCCTGCGCCTCGAGGGGGAGCTCGACCTGGCCGGCGTGCCTGCGGTGGAAGCCTCCGCCGGGCGCCTATGGGGCGAGGTCTCGAAGCTCACCGTGGATCTCAGCCGGCTGACCTTCATCGACTCCACCGGACTGGCTGCGATCGTCCACCTGAGCGGGCTGTGCGCCAAGCACGGCTGCCGCTTCGAGATCGTTCCGGGCCCTCCGATCGTGCAACGCCTGTTCGAGCTGACGGGCCTCGACGGCGTGCTGCCGTTCGTCGATGACGTCGCCGAAAAAACGGCCTGAGCTGAACGCGCCGCCGCAGGGATGTCCCGCCGCGGTCAGGCGGCGGTCGAGCGGTCCGCGTCCGCGTCCGGCACGAGGTTGAACAGCTCCGCGTTCAGGTCCAGGTCGTCGTGGTTCGCGCTCATGGAACGCGATCACCGGCGGCAGCGTCAGCCGGCCGGCGCGTCGGCCTGCTCGCGGATCTGCGCCAGGCAGCGCGCGAGGATCCGCGAGACCTGCATCTGCGAGACGCCGATCTGCGCGGCGATTTCGCTCTGGCTCATTTCCTGAACGAAGCGAAGGTGCAGCACGCGGCGCTCGCGCTCGGGGAGCTCACGGATCACCGGAGCCGCGCTGACGTCGGCCTCGATCAGCTCGTAGCGGGCGTCCTCGCTGCCGATCCGGTCGAGCCCAGAGCGTCCCTCGCCGTCCTCGCCCGGCACCGCGGGTGCGTCGAGCGAGTCGGCTTCGTAGGCGCGCACCGCCAGCATCCCGTCGAGCACCTCCTCGCTGCTGACTTCCAGGTAATCGGCGATCTGGGCGACGGTCGGCGCGCCGCGATGTTCGCCGCGCAGCGCCTCCTGGGCGGTTTCGATCGCTGCCGCGCGCTCCTGGGCGCCACGGGGAACGTGGACCGACCACGTGGAGTCGCGGAAGTAGCGGCGCAGCTCGCCGAGGATCGTCGGGATCGCGTACGACGCGAAGGTGTGGCCGCGGCTCGGATCGAAGCGGTCGATCGCCTTCACGAGACCGAGGCTCGCGACCTGCACGAGGTCCTCCCGTGGCTCGGAGGAGCGCACGTAGCGCTGTGCGAGCCGGCGCGCCAGCGGCATGAACATCGAGGCGAGCGTTTCGCGCGCGACGGTGTCGTTTTCCTCCCGAAGCCGCGCGAACAGCTCGTTCACCGCCGGCCCGGCGGCCGTGTGCGGCGCGGTGCTGGTCCGCCGGGCGAGCAGGCCCGCCGTCAGCGCAGGCTCCCGCTGGGCGCGCTTTCGCTCGCCGTCGCGAGACGGACGGGTGTCGCCGCGGGCTAGCAGCGAGGTCGGCGCAGAAGGCGCCCGGACCCCGTGTAGTCCGCGGCGCTCAGCCCCACCACCGGAGCAACGGTCCCGCACGCGATTGCGTCGGTTCCGTCCTTCCTTTCGATA
Source organism: uncultured Solirubrobacteraceae bacterium (assembly GCA_963703205.1). Classification (GTDB taxonomy): domain Bacteria; phylum Actinomycetota; class Thermoleophilia; order Solirubrobacterales; family Solirubrobacteraceae; genus Palsa-744. The sequence goes on along the minus strand of OY969799.1, from coordinate 2,280,326 downwards.
GCCGCCCGAAGCGGCTGGGGGGTGATCACGCTACGTCCTCCTACAGAGTCGCTCGCACACAGCCTACCCCTCCCACCGGTGCAGCAAAACACCGGTGGGAGAATCTTTGCCGGAGGGTTCGCGGTCGGACAATTCGATCGCTCGTCAGGAGGCGCCCTTTGTGGCGCCCGCGCCGGCGACCTCATGCCGGCCCTCGGCGAACTCCTCGACGATCTTCGCGTTGAACGCGGGCAGGTCGTCGGGCTTGCGGCTCGAGACTAGCCCCTGGTCGACGACGACCTCGTCGTCGACCCACTCGCCGCCCGCGTTGCGGATGTCGGTCTTCAGCGAAGGCCAGGAGGTCAGACGCCGCCCTCGCACCAGGTCCGCCTCGACCAGTGTCCACGGGCCGTGGCAGATCACGCCGACGGGCTTGCCTGCCGAGAAGATCGCGCGCAGGAACCCCAGCGCCGCCTGCTCGGTGCGCAGCTGGTCCGGGTTCGCGACGCCGCCTGGCAGCACCACGCCGTCGTAGTCGCCGGGGTGGGCGTCCGCCAGCGTCACGTCCACCGGATAGGTGGCGCTCTTGTCGAGGTGCTGGAACGACTGGACCTCACCCGCTTCGGGGGCGATCAGGACAGGTTCGCCGCCTGCCTGCTCGACTGCTTTCCAGGGCTCGGTCAGCTCGACCTCCTCGACGCCCTCCTGCGCCACGAGGAACGCGATCTTCTTGCTGTTCAGCTCTTCGGCCATCGGTGTTCTCCTCTCCGTCGAAGGACGTTCACACCGATCGCGCTACCCGACGGAAAAGCCCGCAAACGCCGGGCGCGGCCGGTCCCGGCGCACGCCTCGCACGCGGCGGGAGGACCACCGCCTGCTCGGAAGCCCTCGCGCGCGGCGGATGGGACAGGCTGTCTACTCGGCGAGCAACTCGAGCACGGCGCGCTCGATTCGTCGCCGCACCCTCGGCCGCGCCAGATCGGGGCCGCCGCCGTTCAGCGCGCCCAGCGCGGGCGCGATCGTGACGCCGTCCTTGAAGCGGTCTACGACGCGCGGGTCCACATAGGACGCCCGCGCGACGGCGGGCGTGTTGCCGAGATACGCGGAGACGGTCTTGATCGCCGCGGCGATCGCGCGGTCGCTGCCACGCGCGCCCGCCCCCGGCCGGCGCGCGGCGAGCGCGATCGCCGCCAGCACCGTCGCGTTCCACGTGCGGAAGTCCTTGGCGCTGTAGCCGTCGCCGATGCTCTCCTTGATGTAGGCGTTGACCTCGTCGGCGTTCAGCTCGTGCCAAACGGCGCCCAGCCGGTAGGCGAGCAGCTGCCCGCCGCCGCGCCGCCGCTTCAGGGCCGCCACGACCGACAGCGACTCCGGATCGGCGACGGCCTGCACGCGGCGCTGGCCGGACTTGGCCGGGAAGTCGAAGACCAGCTCGCCCTGCTCGATCGTGACGTGGCGGCGCAGCATCGTCGTCAGGCCGTAGGACTCGTTGCGCTCTGCGTAGTCCTCGGAGCCGATCCGGAAGAAGCCGAGGTCGAGCAGGCGCGTGGCGCAGGCGAGCACGAGCTCGCGGTCGAGCTCGGCTGGGGGCAGCGGTGCGGGCGCGGCCTCGGCGGCCGGCGCGAGGGCGCGTGCGACGCGCCGCCGCAGCTTCGGGAGCAGCTCGCCGAAGCCCGTCATCGAGGTGAACTTCTCGCGGTCGCGATGGGCTCGCCAGCGCTCGTGGTAGAGGTACTGCTTACGCCCCGCGGCGTCGACGCCGGTCGCCTGCAGGTGCCCGGACGGGTCGAGGCAGATCCAGACGTCGCGCCACGCCGGTGGGATCGCCAGCTCGTGGATCCGCGCCAGCACCTCCGGGTCCTCGACCCTCGCTCCGTCGGGGTCGCGGTAGTCGAAGCCGCGGCCCCGGCGCCGCCGCGCGATGCCCGGGGTCGCGCAGCTCGATCGCCTCAGCCTCGGCACAGCGGGTCGCCTGCTCACCCGCGGCGGACCTGCGGGCGCTTGCGCGCTCAGCGGGCCGCCTTCGGCGCGCTCGCCAGATAGGCAGCGGCGACGTCCTCTTCGCCGTGCTCCTCCGCCGCCTGCTCGAAGCGTCGGCGCACCGCCTGCAGCAGCGGCAGATCGAGCCCGTCGCGTTCGGCCAGCTCGCAGGCGAGACCCACGTCCTTGGCCGCGAGCGCGAGCTGGAAGGAGGGCTCGAAGTCACGTTCGAGCATCGCCTTCGCCTTCATCTCCATGTACGGCATGTCGAGTGGGCCGCCGCCGATGACCTCGAGGAACAGCCGCGGATCGAGCCCCGCTCCCTCGGTCAGCGCCAGCGCCTCGGCGAGGCCCTCGACGCTCGCGGCGAGCCACGTGTTGGTGGCCATCTTCAGGCGCGTGCCGGCACCCGCCGCGCCCACCCAGATGACCTTCTGCGCGACCGCGTCGAAGATCGCAGCAAGGCGCTCGCGTGTCTGATCGGGACCCGACGCCATCACCACCAGCTTCCCTTCCTCGGCCGGCTGCTTGGTGCCCTGCACCGGCGCGTCCACGAAGCTCACGCCGCGCTCCCGCGCGAGCTCCGCGCAGCGATCGGTGCCATCCGGGCCGATCGTGCTCATCTGCGCCCACACGGTGTCCTCGCCCGCCGCCTCGAGCGCAGCGCGCGCGACCTCGAGCACGGCGTCGGCGTCGGGCAGCATCGTCACCACGACCGACGCGCCGCGCACCGCCTCCGCGGCGGAGTCGAGCACCTCCGCGCCGTGCTCGGCGAGCGGCTCGGCCTTCTCGCGGGAACGGTTCCAGGCGCGCAGCGCCAGCCCCGCGTCCGCGATGCGCGCGGCCATGCCGCGGCCCATCGTGCCGCCCGCTCCCAGGAATGCGACCGTCTCCGTCATCTCAGCTCACCGTAGCGACGCAGCTCACGTCGCGCTGGGTACCCGAGGCCGCCTCGCGGAAACAGCGGTTCGCTTGACGGCAGGGGACGCAGGGTAGAACACGCTCGGACACGAAGCCCCCCAAGCACGAGGCGAGGTTTTCGATGAGCGACGGCGTCCAGACCGGCACCATCAAGACGAGGATCCCGGCACGGCTCGACCGGCTGCCGTGGTCGCGGTTTCACTGGATGATCATCCTCGGCCTGGGCACCGCCTGGATCCTCGACGGGCTCGAGGTGAACGTCGTCGGCTCGATCTCGGGCCGGCTGTTCGAACACGGCAGCGGCACGGGCCTGACCTCCAGCGACGTGAGCGGCTGGGCGGCGTCGCTGTACATCGCGGGAGCCTGCGTCGGCGCGCTCGTGTTCGGCGAGCTGACCGACCGCTTCGGGCGCAAGCGGCTGTTCATGATCACGCTCGCGATCTACCTGCTCGGCACGGTTCTGACCGCGCTGACCTTCAGCCCCGCCTGGTTCTTCGTGTTCCGCTTCATCACCGGCATGGGCATCGGCGGCGAGTACAGCGCGATCAACTCGGCGATCGACGAGCTGATCCCCGCCCACCATCGTGGCCGCGTCGACATCGGTATCAACGGCAGCTACTGGCTCGGCGGGGTCGGCGGCGCGCTGCTCGCGGTGGTGATGCTGAACACCTCGATCTTCCCGACCGACCTCGGCTGGCGGTTGTCGTTCGTGCTCGGAGCGGTGATCGGGCTGGCGGTGCTGGTGGTGCGCAAAAACGTGCCGGAGAGCCCGCGCTGGCTGTTCATCCACGGTCGCGAGCAGGAGGCGGAGGAGATCGTGGCAGACATCGAGCAGAAAGTCGCCGAGTCGAGCGGCGAAGAGCTTCCCGAGCCGCCCGGAAACGAGCTCACCGTGCGCCAGCGTCGCGCGATCCCGCTCAGCACGATCATCCGCTCGGTCGTCTCGCTGTACCCCAAGCGGACAGTGCTCGGCCTGTCCCTGTTCATCGGCCAGGCCTTCATCTACAACTCGGTGCTGTTCGGCTTCGGCGCGCTGATGACGAAGTACTTCGGCGTCGCCTCGGGTGACATCCCGTACTTCATCGCGGTCTTCGCGGTCGGCAACTTCGCGGGCGCGCTGCTGCTGGGGCCGCTGTTCGACACGATCGGACGCAAGCCGATGATCGCCGGGACCTACATCCTCTCGGGCCTGCTGCTGATCGTCACGGGCCTGCTCTTCAAGGGGCACCACCTCAACGAAATCACCTTCGAGGTCTGCATCTGCGTCGTGTTCTTCTTCGCTTCGGCGGGTGCCAGCGCGGCCTACCTGACCGTCTCGGAGGTTTTCCCGATGGAGACGCGCGCGCTGTGCATCGCGGTCTTCTACGCGATCGGCACCGGCATCGGCGGCGTGATCGGCCCGCAGGTCTTCAACCGCCTGGTCGAAACCGGCAGCTACGTGCAGGTCTTCTACGCCTTCGGTCTCGGCGCGATCATGATGATCCTCGGCGGTCTGGCGGAGCTGGTGTTCGGGGTGAAGGCCGAGCGCGAAAGCCTCGAGAGCATCGCGCAGCCGCTGACGGCCGCCGACGCCCAGGGTCCTTCGCAAGTCGCCGTCGCGCCGGCGCGGTGAGCGCAGCGGGCGCCACGAGGACGCAGGCCGCCGTCGAGCGCCTGCGCGCGCGCGCCTACAAGATCCCGACCGACGCGCCCGAGGCCGACGGCACGCTCTCCTGGGCCGCCACCACGATCGTCGTCGTCGAAGCCGAATGCGACGGGCTCACCGGGACCGGCTTCTCCTACGCGAGCGGGGCCGCGGCGTCGGTCGTGAGCGAAGCGCTCGCGGGGGAGGTGCAGGGTGCCGACGCGCTCTCGCCCCGCGCGGCCTGGCAGAAGATGCGCCGCGCCGTGCGCAACCTCGGCTGGGCAGGGATCGCCTCGTCCGCGGTGTCGGCGGTCGACATCGCGCTGTGGGACCTGAAGGCGCGGCTGCTAGGGGTCGCGCTCTCGACGCTGCTCGGGCGCGTGCGCGAGGGGGTGCGCGCCTATGGCAGCGGCGGCTTCACCTCCTACGACGACGAGCAGCTCGAGCGCCAGCTCGGCGGCTGGGCGCGGGAGGGCCTCACCGCGGTGAAGATGAAGGTCGGCTCCGAACCCGAGCGCGACCCCGAGCGCGTGCGCCGGGCGCGCGCCGCGATCGGCCCGGAGGTCGAGCTGTTCGTCGATGCGAACGGGGCCTACTCGCGCAAGCAGGCGCTCCGTCTCGCCGAGGTCTTCCACGAGCAGGCGGGGGCCGTCTGGTTCGAGGAGCCGGTCAGCTCCGACGACCTCGAGGGCCTGCGTCTGCTCCGCGACCGTGTCCCGGCCGGAATGCAGGTGGCCGCGGGCGAGTACGGCTACGACGCGTACTACTTCCGGCGGATGCTCGAGGCGCAGGCGGTCGACGTTCTGCAGGCGGACATAACGCGCTGCGGAGGGGTGACCGCGATGCTCGACGTGGCCGCGCTGTGCGAAGCCCGCGGGCTGGCGCTCTCCGCCCACACCAGCCCTTCGATCCATGCCCATGTCGGCGCCGCGCTCGCGCCGCTCGTGCACATCGAGTACTTCCACGACCACGCGCGCATCGAGCAGATGATCTTCGAGGGGGCACCGCGGCCTCGGGATGGGTCGCTGTGGCCCGATCCGGCGCAGCCGGGCATGGGGCTGAGGCTGATCGAGGACGCTGCCGAGCGCCATTGCAAGGGCTAGCGCAGGGCCCGCGCGGTGCACGCCCCGCGCCCGTGCGGGCCTGCGCGCCGGGCGCCGGGTTGTCGTTTCGCGGACCGTGCCTGGGGTAGCGGGCAAGAAGATGGTGCTGAGGGAGATCCGGCTCCGCTGCTGCCCCGTCCGCGATGTCTGAGACCTTCGCGCTGGTCTCGACGCGGCACGAATACGAACACGTCTTCAGCATCTACGTCCCGATCGGCCTCGCGGTCTTCGGCGTCGTCCTCGTCCTGACGATCGGCGCGGTCCTCCTGTTCCGGCGCCGCGAGCCCTCACAGGCCAGCCGCTGGCACGAGAACAACCCGCTCGAGGCCGGCTACGCGGTGGTCCTCGCGCTGATCGTCGGCTTCCTGCTCTACGTCACGTTCTCGGCTGAGAACCGGGTCGACGCCTCGGCGCGCAGGGAGCGCCCGCAGCTGCACGTCACCGTCTTCGGCTCGCGCTGGGAGTGGCACTTCCAGTACCCGGAATACGGGATCAGCCGTTACAGCGGGACGGTCGGACACGAACAGCTCGTGGTCCCGACCAACGAGGCGATTGCCTTCAGGCTGGTCTCGCTCGACGTCATCCACGAGTTCTGGGTTCCCGAGCTCAAGTACAAGCACGATCTGATCCCGGGGATGGCACAGACCGAGATCCTGACCTTCACGCGCCCCGGCACCTTCCAGGGCCACTGCGGAGAATTCTGTGGCCTGTACCACACGCGCATGGTGTTCTCGGTGCGAGCCGTGCCGCCGAAGCAGTTCGCGGTGTGGGCCGCCTCGAACCGCCGCCCCGGAGCGGCCGGCGGCGCGGGCGAAACGCGAAGCTCCGGACACGAAGGAGCCTCCTCGTGAACGTCACCGCTCCGCGGCTGACGACGCTGCCGCGCACACCGGGCTGGATCGGCGCGCTCGCCAGCACCGACCACAAGCGGCTCGGCGTGAACATGATGGCCGCCTCCTTCCTGTACTTCCTCGGCGGCGGCGTGATGGCGCTGCTGATGCGCGTGCAGCTGGCCCAGCCGGCGACGCACTTCGTCAGCTACAGCGCCTACGAAGCCCTGTTCACGATGCACGGCTCGACCATGATCTACCTGTTCGTCACGCCGATGGCGATCGCGATGTCGGTGTACCTCGTGCCGCTGCAGATCGGCGCGGCGAACCTGTCCGGGATGCGCGTCGCGCTCGCCGGGTTCTGGATGTGGACCTCGGGCGGGATCATCATGCAGTCCGGCTGGCTCACGCAGGAAGGGCCGGGGCACGCCGGCTGGTTCGCCTACGTGCCGCTCTCGAACGCCGCTTGGACCCCGGGCGTGGGACAGGACATGTGGACGCTCGGCGTGATCCTCGCCGCGCTCGGCCTGATCCTCGTCGCGGCGTGCGTGCTCGCGACCGTCGTGCGCCGGCGCGCGCCCGGCATGGCGCTGCTGCGGATGCCCGTGTACACGTGGACCGGCCTGGTCAGCGTGCTGATGGTGGTGGGCGCGTTCCCGGTGCTCGTGGTCGTGATGTGCCTGCTCTTCGCCGAACGGTGGGGGGCGCACATCTTCACCGGCTTCAGGGGCTCGATCGACTACCAGGACATGTTCTGGTTCTTCGGGCATCCCGTCGTCTACGTGATGTTCTTCCCGTACCTCGGGGCGGCTGCCGAGGCGATCGCCGTCAACGCCCGCAAGCGCTGGTTCGGCTACAAGGCGTTCGTCGCCTCGATGATGGTCTTCTCGGCGCTCTCGATGGCCGTGTGGTCACACCACATGTTCACGACCGGCGGGGTCACCAACCAGTACTTCGCGTTCACCTCGACGTTGCTGGTGGTGCCGGCGGGAATCGAGTACTTCGACATGATCGCGACGCTGATCGGCGGCTCGATCGTGCTGCGCACCTCGATGCTGTTCGCGCTGGGCTTCTTCCTGCAGTTCCTGATCGGCGGCCTGAGCGGGATCTTCGTCGCCTCGCCGGTGCTCGACTACCAGGTGCACCAGAGCTACTTCCTGATCGCGCACTTCCACTACACGCTGTTCGCGGGCAGCGTCTTCGGCTTCTTCGCGGGCGTCTACCACTGGTTCCCGAAGCTCACCGGCGCGAGGCTGCGGGAGGGGCTCGGGAAGCTGCACTGGGCGGTGCTCACGATCGGCACCAACATGACCTTCGGCCCGATGTTCTTCCTCGGCGAAAAAGGCATGACGAGGAGGATCGCCGAATATCCGGAAGACCCGCAATGGGGCACGCTGAACCTGGTGGAGTCGATCGGCGCCGGGATCATCGCGCTCGCGATCCTGATCTTCATCGTCAACGTGTGGGTCTCGCTGCGCCGTCGCGAGGAGGCGGGGGACGACCCATGGCTCGGGCACACGCTCGAGTGGGCGACCTCCTCGCCGCCGCCGGCGCACAACTTCGACCGCCCGCTGCCGCCGGTTCGCTCCTACGCGCCGCTGATGGACTGGCGCGAACAGGCCGTCGAGCGGCACGGCGGGCTGATGGAGCGCGTCCCCTCGGGCAGCGGCGGGCTCGGACCGGCGCCGGAGGACCGGCTGTGATCGGCGGGAGCGCACGATGAGGGGCGGAGCGCTGGTCGTGCTGGCTTGGTCGGCGCTGCTGCTGGTGCTGTTCCTGGGGCACTGGATCTACGCGGGCGAACCTACGCAGGTCGCGATCAGCGGCGGCTCGCTCGCGATCATGGTGCTGTCGGCCGTGGCGATCGCGCTGTCGGGGCGCGAAGCCCTGCGCAGGGGTCCGCCGCCCGCACGGGCGAAAGTCGAGGCCGTTCCCGACATCAGCTTCGCCGCAGGCCTGATCGGCTTCTCGATCGCGACGATCGGCTTCGGGTTCGTCTGGGGTCACTTCCTGACCTACTTCGGGGCCGGCCTGCTGCTGCTGTCGATCGGCCGCCTCGCGCTCGAGCTGCGCGCCGAGCGGGCGACGCTGCGCGCGCACCGGCCGCCGCGGCCCGGCGAGGCCGGCCTCCGCGGCAGCCGCCCGGCGGAGCCCGAACCGGCGGCCGATCCGAAGGTCGAACGGGAGCGGCCGGGCGCATGATCGCCGCGGCGCCCTCGCTGCTGTCGATGCCGCTGCGCGGCTGGCACTTCGACGCCGGGCTGGAGGCGGTCGCCGCGCTCTACCTGCTCCTCTACGCGTGGGCGACGCTGCGTGTGCGCACGTGGCCGGCGTGGCGCGCCGCCTGCTTCGCGGCGGGCGTGGGTGTCGTGCTCGTGGCGCTGCAGTCGGGCGTCGACGGCTACGACGACCGCCTGCTCTCCGACCACATGGTCCAGCACATGCTGCTGCTGATGGTGGCGCCGGTGCTGCTGCTGCTCGGCCGGCCCGTGACGCTCGCGCTGCGGGCGCTGCGGCCGGCGCAGCGGCCCGGCGCGGCGCGCGCCGTCGCGCTGATGCGACCGCTCGCCGCGCCGCTGCCGGCGCTGGCGATCTTCGCCGCCGTCGTGCTCGGCACGCATCTTCCGGGCTTCTATGACGCGACGCTGCGCCACCCGCTGCTCCACGACACCGAGCACGCCGCCTATCTGCTCGCGGGGCTGCTGCTGTTCACGCCGCTGCTCGACGCCGACCCCGGCGCGCGCCGGCGGCTCGGCGGCGTGGGGCGGCTCGCCTACCTGATCGCGGCCTCGCCGGCGATGGCGCTCGTCGGCGCGTACCTGAACGACTCGACGAGCGTCGTCTACGCGCCGTACGCATCGGCCGCCCGCGCGCTCGGGATCTCGGCGGTCCTCGACCAGCGCCGCGCGGGGGCGATCATGTGGGTCGGCGGCGGCGTGCTGCTGACGGTCGTCGGGCTGACGAGCGCGCTCGCGACGATGATCGCCGAGGAGCGCCGCATGTCCGCGCGGGAGTGGCGCGCGGATCTCGCGGCGCAGGCCTCGATCGAGGCGAGGCGATGAGCTCGCTTCCTCGCCGCTGGCTGCGTCGCCGCCCGCGCACCCCGGCGCCGCTGCGCGTCGCGCTGGCTACCGCCTGCGCCGCGCTCGGCCTGTCACTGCTCGTCGCGGGACAGGCGCCGGCCAGCTCCGGGGGCGCCGGCGCCTCCTCCGAACTCGTCCTCCCGAACAAGCGCCCGATCGCGCCGGCGCCCGGCGAACTGACCGCCCCGCTGCCGAGCTCGCCGGCGCTGGTTGCGGAAGGGCGCACGCTCTACAGGGAAGGCTGCTCCTCCTGCCATGGCATCGCGCTGCAGGGGCGCCGGCGGATCGCGCCCTCTCTGATCGGGCTCGGCGCGGGCCCGCCCGACTTCTACCTCTCGACCGGGCGCATGCCGCTGCAGAACCCGCGCGACCAGCCGATGCGCTCGCCGACCCACTACACGCGCAAGGAGATCGACGCGCTCGTGGCGTTCGTCGCCTCGTTCGGCGGGCCGCCCGCGCCGGAAGCACAAGCCGCCAACGGCAACCTCAACCTCGGCCGTCACGAATTCACCCTGAGCTGCGCGGGCTGTCACCAGATGGTCGGACGCGGCGGGCTCACGATCGGCGCGTTCGTCCCGGCGCTGCTCCACGTGACCGCCCGGGAGGTCGCCGAGGCGGTCCGCATGGGCCCGTACCTGATGCCGCACTTCGACACCAAGCAGATCGACCAGCACCAGCTCAACTCGCTGGCGCGCTACGTGCTCTGGACCCAGCACCCCGAGGACGCAGGGGGGTGGGGGATCTACAACATCGGGCCCATCCCCGAGGGGATGGTCGCCTGGTTCCTGCTGCTGTTCTCGCTCATCCTGTTCGCGCGGGTGATCGGCGAGCGAACGACATGAGGAGGATCGGATGACGCCATTGGACCCCCGCCGCGGAGCGCTGCGGGTCGTGACGAAGCTGGCGGGCAGGCTGGTCGCACTGCGAGTCCTGCGGGGAGCAATCGCCGAGCCCCCGCCGCCGGCCGCGCTCGAGTCCGAGGAGGATCCCAGAGAGCGCACCGTGCCGGCCAACCGCCGTGCCGAGACGGTGGTCGCGGCGCTGCTGGCGCTGTCAGCGGTCTTCGGCTTCGGCTTCACGGCCGTCTACGCGGTCGAAGGGCACAACACGCAGCTGCTCGGCCTCGCGATGGGCGGCGCGCTGGCGCTGTGCGCCGCCGCGCTCGTCGTGGCGGGCAAGCTGGTCGTGCCGCAGGAGACCGAGGTCGAGGAGCGCGGCCTGATGCTCAAGGAGGAGGAGGCCGAAGAAGTCGCCGACATCATCGAGCAGGGTGGGGAGGGGATCAGCCGCCGCGCGCTGCTCGGCGGCGCCGCGGGGATCGCCGGTGCCGGGCTGCTGACCGCCGCCGTCACGCCGCTGGCCTCGCTCGGGCCGAACCTCGACGACTTCCACTACACCCCCTGGCATCGCGGCGTGCGGCTCGTCGACGACAAAGGGACGCCCTACCTGGCGAGCGACATCACGGCGGGCAGCTTCTACACCGCGCTCCCCGAGCACGGCGATCCCGAGGCGATCGGCTCCGGGCTGCTGGTCGTGAAGCTCGAGCCGGAGTACCTGCACCTTCCGCCGGAGCGCAGGACCTGGGCCCCGCAGGGGATCGTCGCCTACTCGAAGATCTGCCCGCACGCCGGCTGTGCGATCTCGCTGTACCGCTATCCCACCTACCAGGCGACCAGCAACGGCCCGGCGTTCACGTGCCCGTGCCACTACTCGACGTTCCTGCCCGGCGAGGGTGGCCGCGTGGTGTTCGGTCCCGCCGGCCGCGCGCTGCCGCAGCTGGCGCTGATGATCGACGCCGAAGGCTACCTGCGCGCCGCCCACGGCTTCGACGAGGACGTCGGCCCGTCCTGGTGGAGCGTCAAACGGAGCGAGTCGTGACGAGCGCCCGCGCCACGTCGGGCGAGGCGCGCGCGGCGGTGGAGGCCCGGCGGTGACCCAGGGCCCGATGGACAAGCGCATGCGCAAGACGCTGCGCCTGGCCGAAGAACGCGCCGGCGCGAGCACCGGCGCGAAGTGGTTCCTGCGCTACGTGTTCCCCGACCACTGGAGCTTCCTGCTCGGCGAGATCGCGCTGTACTCGTTCATCGTCCTCGTCGCCACCGGGATCTTCCTGACGATCTACTACATCCCCAGCGACACGCAGGTCGTCTACCACGGCGCGTACGTCCCGCTGCAGGGCGAAACGATGTCCGAGGCCTACAGCTCGGTCGTGCACCTCAGCTTCAGCGTGCCCGCGGGATTGCTGATCCGCCAGGCGCACCACTGGGCGGCGAACATCTTCATCGCGGCGATCGTGGTCCATGTGATGCGGATCTTCTTCACCGGCGCCTACCGCAAGCCGCGCGACCTCAACTGGATGATCGGCTTGACAATGCTGATGCTCGCGGTGCTCGAGGGCTTCGCGGGCTACTCGCTCGCCGACGACCTGCTGTCCGGCATGGGGCTGGCGATCGCCTACTCGGTCGTGCTCTCGATTCCCTTCATCGGCGCCCAGCTGGGTGCGCTGATCTGGGGCGGCCAGTTCCCCGGCACATCCGAATTCTTGCCGCGGCTGGAGATCGTGCACGTGCTGCTGATCCCGGCGGCGATCGCGATCCTGATCACGATGCACCTGGCGATGATCATGCGCGCTCACCACACGCAGTTCCCGGGTAAGGGGCGCAAGGAGCGCAACGTCGTGGGGACCCCGACCTGGCCCGCGTACGCGCTGCGCTCGCTCGGGCTGCTGTTCGGCGTCGCGGCGATCATCTTCCTCGCCGGCGGGCTGATCCAGATCAACCCGATCTGGCAGTGGGGGCCCTTCCACACCTACCTGTCGGAGAACGGCGCCCAGCCCGACTGGTACATCGGCTGGCTGATCGGCGCGCTGCGGCTGATGCCCAACTGGGAGGGGCCGGTGATCGGCGGGCACACGCTGTTCCCGAACCCGTTCTGGGGCGGCGCGTTGTTCCCGCTGTTCGTGTTCATGTTCATGTACGCGTGGCCGGCGATCGAGCGGCGCATCACAGGCGACTACCGCCGCCACGACCTGCTCGACCGCCCGCGCGACCGGCCCAACCGCACGGCCTTCGGCGCCGCCTTCATGAGCTGGGTCGTGATCATCTTCGCGGTCGGCTCGACCGACCGCATCTTCTTCCAGCTGCACATCTCCTATCAGCAGCAGATCCACTTCTGGCGCGCCGGCGTGTGGGTGCTGCCGATGATCGTGTTCTTCGTCGTGCGCAGCATCTGCCGGGCGCTGCAGCGCAGCGGCACGCATCCCTTGCGCGACTGGGACGGGGCGGTCGTCGCACGCGCCCCGGACGGCGGCTTCGAGGTGCTCGCCGACAGCCCGGAGGGGCCGGGCTCGCTCGCGCCGGGGCCGCCGCTCGGGACCGCGCCCGGCCAGGAGTCGCAGCGCTGAGCGGACAGCCGTTTGCGGCCAACGCCCGCGGGTACGAACGAACCAGGGATGAACGCCTCCGGCGCACAGCGCGAGCGGATCGTCGTCGGCGTCGACGGCTCGGAGGCCTCGCGCGCGGCGCTGGCCTGGGCGATCGACGAGGCCCGGCGACGGGCGGCGTGCCTGGAGGCTGTCACGGCCTGGCGGCCGACCGCAACGATCGCGCCGCCCGCCGGTCATCCGTCGGCCTCGACGCGATCGATCGCGGAGCGCCGTGCCGACGCCGAGGAGCTGCTGGACATCGAGCTGGGTGCCGTGGCGAGCGATGGAGTCGAGGTCGAGCGCCGGGCGATGCGCGGCACCCCGCACCGTGTGCTGCTGGAGGCCGGACGCGAGGCGGCGATGGTCGTCGTCGGCGGTCGCTCCGGGCTGCTCGCCGGCAGGATGCCCTGGTCGACGGGCCGGCAGGTCGTGCACGACGCGGACTGCCCCGTCGTCGTCGTCCCGCCGCAGGCCCGCCCGCAGCAGCGCGCACCGGGTCGCGCCCGCGCCCGCTCGGAGCAGCCGGCGCGGACGAGGAGCGGCCTCGCCGGCGGCGGCCAGCTTCCCGGCTAGGCGTCCCGCAGGCGGCGGCGTGCCTGCTCGATCTCGCGCTCGGCGTCCTCGCGCGAGCCCCAGCCGCCGATCTGCACCTCGCCGCCCTCGATCTCCTTGTAGATCGAGAAGAACTGCTCGATCTCCTGGCGCAGCAGCAGCGGCAGGTCCTCGAGCTGCTCGTTGTGGTTCCAGTACGGATCCTGGAGTGGCACGCAGATCACCTTGTGATCGATCCCCTTCTCGTCTCTCATGTCGAACAGGCCGACCGGCTTGACGGGGATCAGGCAGCCCGGGAAGGTCGGCTCGTACAGGCAGACGAGCGCGTCGAGCGGGTCGCCGTCCTGGCCGAGCGTGCCACGCAGGAACCCGTAGTCGGCCGGGTAGGTGGCGGCGCTCATCAGCAGGCGGTCGAACTTCACGCCGCCCAGCTCGGGGTCGTACTCGTACTTGTTGCGGCTGCCCTTCGGTATCTCGACGACGCAGACCAAGGCGCCGTCCTCGCTCGCGGCGGTCATGGGGCAGAGGCTACCCGCCGCACCGCGACCGACGCGCCGGGGCGACGCCGGGATGGCCGCGAAGGCGCGCGCTCGCCGGTCGAGGACCGTCTCGGCGTCTCGGATTGCCCTCCCGCGGCGCCGGGTATGGTTGGGCAATGAGCGATCTTCCCCCCGAGGAGCTCGAAGAGGAGCGCAAGGCTGCTCGCGAAGCGGCGGCGATCGGCGGCGGCGAAGGCATCGCCTCGCCCGAGGATCCGGTCGACACCGGCCTCGAGGACGTGGATCCCGCGATGGCGCCGGTCTACGAGGCCGGCGGCGGCGAGGCCGAGGGCTTCGAGCAGGCCGAGGAGCTGCTGATCGAACACGCCTCCCACGGCGACCAGCAGTCCGCCCATGCCGTCATCCACCACGCGGGCCGCGACGAGGAGCCCCAGCCCCAGCGAGCCGACGGCGAGCCCGACCGCGAGCAGAGCAGCGAGCGCGAGGACGAGGAGTCCCCCGCGCCCTAGCTGCTCGATCCGGCCTGCAATGGAGGACCATTCGGGTGGGGACGCGCGCCGCGGCGAGAGCGAGCACGAGCGGCTCGACCGCAACCTCGAGGAGCTGACCGGCGAGCTGCGCGTCGTGGTGACCGGCGTGCAGGTCCTGTTCGGCTTCCTGCTGGTCGTGCCCTTCAACTCCGGGTTCGCGCACGTCGACGGCTTCGAGAAGACCGTCTACACCGTGACGCTGCTGCTCGCGGCCGCTTCCGCCGTGTGCATGATCGCGCCCTCAGCGCGCCACCGCTTCACGTTCCGCCACGACGACAAGGGCAGCCTCGTGTTCGCGGCCAACCGGACCGTGATCGTCGGCCTCGCGTTCCTCGCGCTGGCGATGGTCGGATCTCTGCTGCTGGTGGGCACGAAGCTGTTCGGCGCGGGCTGGGGCGCCGCGATCGCGGCCGGAGCCGCGATCCCCTTCGGAGGCGCGTGGTTCGCGATCCCGATGCGGCGTGCCGCCTCGCACAAGGGCCGCGGTCCAGACCAGCCCCCGGGCGGGGACGAGCCGCGCTGAGCGGCCGGCCCGGAGGCTAGGAGACGCGTACCGCGCCGGCCGCGAGCGAGCAGCGCAGCACGCCGCCGATCTCCGCCACGGCTTCGCGCGGCGCGGGGCCGCCGATCGCGAAATGGGTGAAGCCGTGCACGAAGCCGGCATGGCGCCGCAGGAGCACGGGTACCCCCGCCTCGCGCAGCCGCTGCGCGTAGGCCTCGCCCTCGTCGCGGAGTGGATCGAAGCCCGCGGTGACGACGAGCGCCGGGGGGAGCCCGGAGAGATCGTCTGCGTGCAGCGGCGAGATCCGCGGGTCCCAGCGGTCGGCCGTGCCGATGAAGTTCTCCTCGTAGAAGTCCATGTTCTCTGCCGTGAGGAAGAAGCCCTGCGCGAACGCCAACCGCGAGGCGGAGGTCTCCGCGCAGTCGGTCACCGGGTAGATCAGCAACTGGAACGCCGGCGGCTGCGGGTCCGCACGCGCGAGCAGCGCCGTGACCGCAGCGAGCTGGCCGCCGGCGCTGTCGCCCGCGACCGCGATCCTCGCGGGATCCGCGCCAAGCTCGCCGGCGCGCGCCACCGCCTCGCGGAGGGCGGCGAGCGCGTCCTCGACCGGCGCCGGGAACGGGTGCTCGGGCGCGAGGCGGTAGTCGACGCTCAGCACGCGCGCACCGGAGCTGCGAGCCAGCGCGCGGCAGACGCCGTCGTGTGTCTCGAGGTCCCCCACCACCCAGCCGCCGCCGTGGTAGTAGACGACGAGTGCCCCGCGCGGGTCCGCCGCGGCCTCGGCGGGTACGTACAGCCGCGCTCGAAGCGGCGTGCCGGCGCCCTCGAGCGTGAGCTCGCGCAGCTCCGCGACGTGCTGGGGGCGCGAGGACACCAGGTAGGCGGAGCGGCGCAGCTGCGCACGGGCCTGCGTGAGCGTCAGCGCCCGCAGCGGGGGGTCCGGGTCGAGCTCGTCCAGGCGCAGCAGCAGCTGGGTGTCGAGATCGAGCGTCTGCCCCTCGCGCTGCGTCGGCGGGCCCGCCAGGCGCCGCTTCAGCGGCGCCGGCAGCGAGAGCGCCGCCCGCAGCACGGCCCGCTCCGCGCGCTCGCGGAGATCCTCCGGGGCGATCGGGCCGTCGGCGCGCATCCGCTCAGGCGCCCAGCCGCACCGGCAGCGTCTTGAGCTGGTTGATCCAAGGGGAGAGGGCGTGCTGCGGGCGCTCCTCGCCGAGGGCGATGTGCGGGAAGCGTGCGAGCGTCTCCTCGAACATCACCCGCAGCTCCAGGCGGGCGAGGGCGGTGCCCAGGCAGAAATGCCGGCCGCCGGCACCGAACGCCTGGTGCTCCGCGCCCCGTCGCACGTCGAATCGGTCGGGCTCCTCGTAGAGCGCCTCGTCGCGGTTGGAGGACGCGTACCACATCACGACCTTCTCGCCCCGCCGGATGCTGCGGCCGGCCAGCTCGGTGTCGCGCGTGGCCGTGCGGCGGAAGTGCGCGAACGCGGGGAACATGCGCAGCGACTCCTCGACGAGCCCGTCGAGCATCGAGGGGTCCGCGAGCACGATCGCGCGCTGCTCGTCGTCCTCGATCAGCGCGCGCATGCCGCTGCAGAAGGTCGCCTTCGTGGAGTCGTTGCCGGCGGCTACGAGCAGCATGAACCCCATCACGATCTCGCGCTCGCTGAGCGGCTCGCCATCGAGCTCGGCGTGGACGAGGACGCTGAGGAGGTCCTCTGCCGGCGCGGCCCGGCGCGCCGCGATCAGCTTGCTGCAGCGCGCGAAGATCTCCGGCATCTCACGGGCCGCCACGGACTCCGGTCCGCCCGGGTTGAGGTCTCGGTCCGCCGCTCCCATCGTGGCGTTCATCAGGCGCGCCCACACGGCATCGTCCTCGGGCGGAATGCCCATGAAGCTGCCGATCACCCGAGAGACGATCGGCTGCGCCACCTCGCCGACGAGCTCGCACGTCTCCCGACCCATCAGCGCGTCGAGCGTGGTGCAGGCGATCGCTCGGATCGCCGGCTCGTGATCGGCGATCCGCTTCGGGGTGAAGCCTCGCTGGAACAGCGCCTTGAGGCGGTCGTGCTTGGGCGGGTCCATGCCGATGAACATCGCGCGCACGAGCTCCAGCGGCATCACCGAGCCGGTCAACGCGGTGATCCCGCCGAGCTCGGAGGAGTACGTCTCCCAATCGCGCGAGACCGCTTCGATGTCCTGCGCCCTGGTCACCGACCAGAAGCCGTCCTGCTCGGGGAACTCGGGGATCTCGGGCGACCAGTGCACCGGGCAGCGGCCCCGCAGCTCGCGGAACAGCTCGTGCGGGGGGCCGTCCCGCCATCGCGAAGGCTCGATCACGAGCACGCCGTCGAGCTCGCCCACCGTCCCGGTAGCCGTCCTGTCCGCCTGCGCCGCCACCGCTTCCTTCCCTCGCTAGACGCTGGATGCTACTGCGCCCTGTGCGGGCGAGGAGCCTCGGCGCCCGCGGCCGATCAGCCGTCCGGGCTCGTGTCGAGCGCGATGTAGGAGTAGCTCCCGGCGTAGCCGTCCTTACGCGTCGGCACCATCCCCGCGCAGCCTTCGCGCAGGTCCTCGCAGTCCCACCGCGCCCCGTTGTGCAGGTGGATGTCCAGCCGCGAGAGGTAGTAGAAGGAGAAGGCGTTGCCGTCGTGGCGTGGGTCCACTTCCGCCTCGACGGGGTCTTCGCGCCAGCGCTCGCTCAGCAGCCGCTTGTCGGCCGAGGCCTCGTGCTTGAGGTACTTGTCGAACCAGGCCGACGTGTACCAGTCGATCTCGTCGGCGCCGCGCAGCGAGGCGCCGAATGCCTGGTTGGGGATGAAGCTGAAGTCGAGGTGCGAGCCGCCGCGGATGATGATCTCGCCGCTGTCGACTCCGGCTTCGCTGTAGCTGCAGCGACCACGTCGACTTCGCCAGAGGTTCCGGCAGGCCCGTGTTCGGCAGCGGCGGCAGGCCGTAGTCCGCGGACATGCCGAGCCCGGGCTTGGTGATCGGCACGACGGTGCGATCGGCCGGATCGGCCGGGCATCCCTTCTCGCCGATCGTGCTCGAGGAGGGCGGCGAGCCGCCCTGCTGGCTCGGCACCGAGCCCTCTTCGGGCCCCGGGCCGCCGAGGTTGTCCCAGGCGACGACGGCCTTCACGCGCGGGTCCCACTGCGCGATGTAGGAGACGCCGGCGGCGCCGTAGGAGTGCCCGGCCAGGCCGATCTGCTTGGTGTTCAGCTGCTTGTAGAAGGGGTCGTAGGCGGCGTCGAGCCCGGCGGCCACGCGTTCGTCCTGCTTCGCAGCGTGGCTCGTGCCGGTTTCGCAGCTCGGCACCGGCTCGTAGGGATGCTTGGCGGAGGACAGCAGGAAGTCGATCGCATCCTCGGTGCCGTCGTAGAACGGACGCCCGTCGCTCTGCGCCGGCACGCCCTCCTGTTCGTCGGGGGACTGGCCGAGCGTGTCGCTCTGCCCCTGGCCCTGCGGGTCGAACGTGAGAACGATGTAGCCGTCCTTGGCGAGCGCCTGGGCGGCGTACCAGTACATCTGTTCGTCGGCCTGAACCGAGCCGTCGGTGATGACGATGCCCGGGACGCTTCTTCGGACCGGATCTCGTCGCCCACACGCGCCCCGACAGCGTCGCGCCGTCGCGTGCCGTGAACAGCACCTTCTGCACGAGGCCGTAGCCGTTCTTCTGCCAGTCGTAGAGGCGCACGTCGCCGGCGCAGCCGTTGCCGCCGTTCCAGCACAGGTCGTCGCTGAACAGCCGCCCGGGATCGGCGGCCTGCTCGGCGAGCGCTTCGGTCATGTTTTCGGCGCTCTGGGTGGTCAGCTCGGCCTGGTATTCGGGCGTGTCGTAGAGCGCCTGGCGCTCCTGGGTGATCGCGAAGTTCTGCGCCTCGAGCACCGGTTCGAATTCGGTCGGCGGCGCGGCCGCGCGCGCCCCGGCGCGGTGATCAGCGCGCCCGCGGCCGCGAGCGCCAGCATTCCCCCGACGAGCTTTTGCATCTGTTCCTCCGAGAAGTCCGAGCCCCTGCCCCAGGCGCGGAGTACCCGGGCGCCGGCGCGCGCAAACCGAATCCGGTTCGGCTTACAGCTCGATCGCGCGCATCACGTGCTCGTCGGGGAGCTTCCCGACGATCCGCCAGAGGATCTCGCGCTCGCCGCCTGCCCGCGCTGCAGGTCGTTGATCAGCAGCCGCACCGCGCTGTGCGTGATCTTCATCTGCGGCGGCGCCAGCGGCAGCGTCACGAGCCCGCGCTCGTCGGCGGGCGCCTCGAGCAGCGCGAGCACCTGGCGGGCGATCGCGCGGATGTCGGCCTCGCCGGCCTCGTCGGCGAGCAGCAGCCGCACGGCGCTGGCCGCGACGGGCACCTCCTCGCGGTCGAGCAGCAGGTGGTACTCGTCGGGTGACTCGGCGGCGTCGCTCATCCCGCCACCGTGCCCGCCGGCGGCTCCTCGCCGCGCCGCCGCGCGCTCGCGCTGCGCGCGTGCCAGGCGCCCGCCGAAGCCGGCCAGGAGCATGCCGACGATCGCCGTGACCACGGCGAGCAGCGGCGGGAAGCTGCCGAGCGAGACCTTCGCGTGGGTGCCCGGCGATCGCGTGGGCGACGAGCAGCGCGGTGCCGTAGATCGCGCCCGCGATCGAGCCCGCGGTCGGCGCCGCCCCAGCCGTCCTGGTGCTCGAAGCCCGACAGGAAGCCGCCGGCTGCGGCGATGATCGCGATCACCCAGTACCAGGTGCTCGAGACGCCGAGCAGGATCCCGGCACCGGCGCCGATCGCGGCCGGGATCACGCCGCCGAGCAGGATCTGCACGGGACGTGAGCGGTCTCTGAACAGGACTGGCTCCGGCATCTCTCCTCGACCTCGCTCCCGTAGGGAAATCTAGCTGACCCGACCGTCCGACGCCGTGCGCGCCGCCGGCGCGCCCTACCCTGGAGCGCACCGTGAGCGATCCTCTGCGCCTTTCGATCCTCGACCAGTCGCCGGTGCCGGAGGGCGCGAGCGGCGCGCAGGCGCTGCAGAACACGATCGACCTCGCGCAGCTCGCCGACCGGCTCGGCTACCACCGCTACTGGCTCGCCGAGCACCACGGCGGGCCGATGCTCGCCGGGCCCAGCCCGGAGGCGCTGATCGGGCCGATCGCCGCCGCCACGGAGCGGATCCGCGTCGGCAGCGGCGGCGTGATGCTCCCGCACTACAGCCCCTTCAAGGTCGCCGAGACCTTCAGCCTGCTCGCCGGGATCTTTCCCGGGGCGCATCGACCTCGGGCTCGGACGCGCGGCCGGCACCGATCCGATGACGACCTTCGCGCTGCAGCGCGACCGCCGCGCGGCCGCGCCGGACGACTTCCCACAGCAGCTCTCGGAGCTGCTCGGCTACCTCGACGGGACGCTGCCCGCGGACCACCCCTTCGCGCGGCTGGCCGAGACGCTGCCGGGACGCCCGGAGCGGCCGGAGCCATGGCTGCTCGGGTCCTCCGAACAGAGCGCCGTGTGGGCCGCCGGGCTCGCGCTGCCGTACGCGTTCGCGGACTTCATCAACTCGAAGGGCGCACGCCGCCGCGCGCCTCTACCGGGAACGCTTCGCCGAGCACGAACACGCCGGCTCGCCCCGCGTGGCCGTAGCCGTGTGGGCGATCTGCGCCGAGACCGAGGAGCAGGCGCGCCGGCTCGGCAGCAGCGGGCGCATGGCCTTCACGCTGCTGCGGCAGGGCAGGCTGATCGCGGTGCCGCCGCCCGAGCGGGCGGAGCGCTTCCTCGCGGCGCAGGCTCCGGCGGAGGGGCCGCGCGGCGGGCGGCGCGCGCTGCTCGGAACCCCCGCGCAGGTACACGAGCAGCTGCTCGGCGTGGTCGAGGAGTACGGCGCCGAGGAGGCGATCGTCGTCAACATCCTCTACGACCACGAGGCGCGCCGGCGCAGCTACGAGCTGCTGGCCGCGGAGCTCGCCGTCTCGCCGCGAGCCGCGGGCTGAGCGCGACGGTCGAATATCGTCGGTCGCGTGCTCGAGCAGCACCCGATACGTCGCGCGCGCGCGCAGGACATCCCGGAGCTGGCCCGGACGCTCGCACGCGCGTTCTACGACGACCCGGTGGCGAGCTGGGCGTGGCGGCCCGAGAGCCTGCGGCTGGGTGCGCTCGAGCGCTTCCAGGCGACGCGCCTGCGCCAGCTGCTCCGCCACGAGGAGGTGTGGTGCAGCGAGGACCTCTCCTGCGCCGCGCTGTGGGCGCCGCCCGGGCACTGGCACTCGACGTTGCGCGAAACGGCCGAGCTGGTGCCGTGCTTCTGCGACCCCGAGGCTGTTCGCGCGGATGCCGCTCGTCGCGCTCGGCTGGGAAAAACTCGAGCGCGGGCACCCTCGCCGCCCGCCGCACTACTACCTGGCGGTGCTCGGCACCGATCCCCCTTCGCAGGGGAGGGGGATCGGCTCCGCGGTGCTGCACGGCGTGCTCGAGCAGTGCGACCGGGACGGCGTCGGCGCCTTCCTCGAGTCCTCGAAGGAGAGCAACATCGCCTACTACTCGCGCCACGGCTTCCGCGTGACCGACGAGGTCAGGCTCCTGCGCGGGCCGTCGATGTGGCGGATGTGGCGAGAGCCGCTGGGCGCCGGCGCCTGAGCGTCGCGAGGGCGCCGAGAGTCGCGACCGCTGGGCGCCGGCGCCTGAGCGTCGCGAGGGCGCCGAGAGTCGCGAATGATCCGAACTCGCGACCTGGGCGTAGAGGACTGCTGAGACCGCCGCGCCAAGGCGAGCCGTGACCAGCACGCGGACCCAGGTCCGGCTCGCCCTCGCCAGACCCGGGCGGGCGGCCGCGCAGCACGGACAGGGACAAGAAAGGGAAAGGAAGGGCACACTCGAGATGGACAACCCGCTTCACATCGCGTTCCTGCTGGTCGTCGCCCTGCTGGTGTTCGGGGCGAAGCGGCTCCCCGAGATGGGGCGCTCGCTCGGCACGGGTATGCGCGGTTTCAAGGAGGCGCTGAACCCCGACTTCTCCACCGCTGTGGCGGAGCCGCCGGCCGGCGCCGCGGTGCGCGAGGATGCTGTGTTGGAAGCCGGGGCCGCGGCCGCTCACCAGACCGTCCGCAGCCCGGAGCGAGTGCAGCACCCCTGACGACGGACCGCCATGTTCAACCCTCTGCGATCAACGCGCGGTGAGCGCTCAGACGGCCAGCGCCTTCGGGTGCTCGCCGACGAGGAGCTGATGCAGCTCGTCTACCGCGGCAACGCCGACGCCTTCGAGGTCGTCTACGACCGGCACGTCGACGCCGCCTTCTCGCTGGCGATGCGAATGTGCAGGCAGCGCTCGCTCGCCGAGGACATCGTCCAGGAGGCTTTCCTCTCGCTCTGGCGCAGCGGGGCGCGTTATGACCGCAACCGCGGCAGCGTCCGCACCTGGACGTTGGGGATCGTCCACAACCGCGCGATCGACGCGCTGCGGCGCAAGTCGGTCCGAGAGCGAGGGATCGTCGACGAGGAGGGCATCGAGGAGCGGTTGCCGGCGAGCGAGCGCACCGAGCTCGAGTTCGCGCGACGCGACGAGGCGCGCGAGATCCGCGACGCGCTCCAGCAGCTTCCGGCCGAGCAGAGCCGCGTGATCGAACTCGCGTACTTCGCGGGCCTCAGCCATCACGAGATCGCGAGCACGCTCGACACGCCGCTCGGCACGGTCAAGGGCAGGATGCGGCTCGGCCTGCAGAAGATGCGCGCCGCGCTCGGCGACACGGCGGAGGCGACGCGATGAGCGCTCACGGCGTCGAGCCCTGCCCGCGCAGCGCGGATCTCGGCCCCTACGTGCTGGGGGCTCTCACCGAGCAGGAGCTCGCGGACTTCCGTGAGCACCTGCTCGGCTGCCACGTCTGCCGGGAGGAGGCGGCCTCGCTCGAGCACGTGGCGGGAACGCTGCCCGCCGCGGTGCCGCAGCTCGCGGCGCCCGCCGCCCTGCGCGGCCGCGTGATGGCGACGGTTCACAGCGAGGCGGAGCTGCGAACGGCGGGACGGCGGCCGGCGGGGGTGTCGCGTCGCGCCGCGCGCATGCCCTGGAACTGGACGCTCGGCAGCCTCGCAACGACAGCCGCCGCGGTCCTGATCACGGTGATCCTGCTGGGTGGATCCGGCACCGCGCCGACGCGCACGATCCGCGCACAGGCCGTCGCCGGCGCGCGGGCGATGCTGCACATCAGCTCCGGGCACGCCACCTTGCAGATCGCGGGCATGCGCCGCACCGCGCCGGACCGCGTCTATCAGGTGTGGGTGAAACGCAGCGGGGCGGCCGAACCCACCGACGCCCTGTTCACGGTCAGCAGGACCGGAAGCGCGACGGTTGCAGTGCCCGGGTCGGTGCAGGGCGTGCGCGTCGTGATGGTCACCGCCGAGCCGCAGGGCGGCAGCACCGTGCCCACGACCCGGCCGGTGATCGTCGCGGAACTGAGCTAGTCCCCGGCGGTGACGCGCAGCTGCCGCTCGCCCACGGCGACCTCGTCGCCGGGGTGCAGCTGGCGTCCGCGCCGGGTCTCGCGTCTCGCCGTTGACCAGCACGGCGCCCGCGCCGAGCAGCTCGCGCGCCTCGCCGCCGCTGTCGAGGACGCCCGCCAGCTTCAGCAGCTGGCCGAGGCGGATCGTGCCGCCGCGGATCGTGACCGTCGCTCGCTCATCGCGAGCGCCGCTGCGCGCAGCTCGCGCGCGGCCGCCTCGTGGTCGACGATCGGCGCGGGGTAGCCGAGCAGCACGTCGCTCGGCCGCGGGCAGCCGCCACGGCTCGTGCACGGCGCGGCCGCGCGACGCCCGCCAGCTCCGGCACGTGGCGGCGCACGTACTCGCCGTCCGGATCGAACCGCTGCGCCTGGCGCAGCGGGTTCAGCACGCGGTTCGGACGCGTGTCGTTCCCGGTCCCCGCCACCCACTGCCAGTTGCCGACGTTGTTCGCGACGTCGGCGTCCTGCAGCAGCGAGGCGAAGTGCGCCGCTCCGCGGCGCCAGTCGATGTACAGCGTCTTCGTCAGGAACGAGCCGACGATCAGCCGCGCGCGGTTGTGCATGTAGCCCTCGCTCGGCCAGCTGGCGCATCCCCGCGTCGACGATCGGGTAGCCGGTGCGGCCCTCGCGCCACGCATCCAGGTCCGCGCTCGGAGCGACGCCAGCGGTCGCCGCGGGGGCGGTAGTCGGCGCGAGCCATGTCCGGACGCGTCGGCTAGCACCTGGCGGTGGAAGTCGCGCCAGCAGAGCTGGCGGGCGAACGCCTCGGTGCCGGCTGCGCCCGCGCGCGCGCTCGAGCACGGTGCGCGGTGCGAGGCAGCCGAAGTGCAGGTACGCGCTCAGCCGCGAGGTCGCGCTCGCGCGCCAGGTCGTCGTTCCGCCGATCCGTACTCGCCCAGCCCGTCCGCGAGCCAGCGGCGCAGGCGCTCGCGCGCCGGCCGCCTCGCCGCCCTCTGCGAGCCGCGCCGAGGGCGCGCCGCCGCGACAGCGACGCGAGGGACGGGCAGCCGCAGCGCGGCCGGCCCGGCCGGTGCGGGCAGCCGCCGCGGCGCCGGCGACCGCGGCGGGGACGCCGCGCGCGCTCCACGCCCGCCAGTAGGGGGTGAACACGCGGTAGTGCCCGCCGCCGGCCGGCGCCAGCTCGCCCGGGGCCACGACCGAGGCCCCGGGATGCTCGCGCAGCTCGATGCGCTCCCGCGCGCAGGCCGCGCGCGAGGCGCTCGCGCCGCCTCACCGCGTATGGCGTGACGTCGGCGCTCAGGTCGATCGAGTCGGCCCCGTAGCGCTTCGGCGACGCGCAGCGCCTGCTCGACGCACGTCGCCGCTTCGCACCAGCAGCCCGCCGCCGCGTGCACGCAGCGACCCGTCGAGGTCGCGGAGCGCAGTCGAGCAGGAACGCCATGCGGTTGGCGCTGCCGCAGGTGCCGCCGAGCAGCTCCTCGTCGAGCACGAACAGCGCCACCACCCGCTCGCATTCGCTGCGCCGCGGCCGCGAGCGCCGCGTTGTCGCGGACGCGCAGGTCGCAGGTGAACAGCATCGACGCCGGCGCCGGCCATCGACCCTCCTCTACCCGCCGCCCGCCGCGCTCCTCCTCGAGCGCGCGGCGCAACGTCTCGTCGAACGGCATCGGCTCGATCCCGAACGGCTCAGCGCCGGAGGGGTCGGACACGACGGTCGCCGTGCGCAGGCCCTCGACGAGCGGTCGCGCCACGTTCGTGTCGACGGGCGTCACGAGGCCGAGCCACAGCGCCGACAGCCACGGCGTGATCAGCGGCACCGGGATCTTCGGACGCGGGCGCATCCCGAGCGCCCGCGCCATGCGGTCGAGCATCTCGCCGTAGGCGAGCACGTCGGGACCGCCGATCTGCACCTCGCGTCCGCTCGAGGCCGCCGACGCTCCGGCGCGCGCGCCAGGTACGCGACGACGTCGTCGATCCCGATCGGCTGCGTCGGCGTGCGCAGCCAGCTCGGCGCGATCATCACCGGCAGCCGCCGCACGAGGTAGCTGAGTGTCCGGTAGGACTCGCTACCCGCGCCGACCACCATCGCCGCGCGGAAGTAGGTCAGCGGCGGCCCCTCCGCGGCGAGCGTCAGCGCCGTCTCGTGGCGGCTGCGCAGGTGCTCGGAGACCGGCTCCTCGCCGAGGCCGCCGAGGTAGACGATCCGCTCGACTCCGGCGTCGCCGCGCAGCCCGCGCGAAGTTGACGGCGCCCTCGCGCTCGCGCCGCTCGAACCCCGACGCCGCCGGCCATCGCGTGCACGAGGTAGTAGGCCACCTCGACCTGCGCCGAAGGCCGACTCGAGGCTCGCCGGGTCGTTCGACGTCGCCCCGAACGACCTCGGCTCCGGCACGCCGAAGGTGCTCGGCCCTCGACGGGTCGCGCACGAGCGCGCGCACGGCTGCGCCTGCATGCAGCAGCTCGGCGGCGAGGCGGCCGCCGATGAAGCCCGTGGCGCCGCTGACGAGGAACCGGCCGGAGCTCAGCTCGAGCGCTACCCGTAGCCGGCGGGTGCGGCGCTCGGCCGCCCGCCGTCGGCGGTGGCGGCGCGCCATCCTGTGCGCCCGTCGCGTCGGCCGCGGGCGGCGCGCCCACCTGTGCGCCCGTCGCCGTCGCCGTCGGCGCCGCCGCGGCCGGTGAGCCCTGCTGCGCGCCCTCCGCCGCCGCCGGGCCGGGCGCCCCGTCCGTGGCCGGAGCGGGATCTCGAGCGGCGCCCGCGGCCGCCCGCGCGCTCGGCGAGGTCCGCTCCGGTCGTCGTCGTCATCACCTGCGCGGCGCCGCCGCCGATGATCCGCCGGTAGAGGCCCGGGCGCCAGCACGCGCAGCGCGGCCGCGATCCCGTAGGGGCGCGGCACGTAGCGCTCCGGGCGGCCGGCCGAGCCCGGCTTCGTAGATCGCCTCCGCCGCGCGCTCCGGTGTCGAGACCATGCGCCGCGTGAGCGCCGCGCGCCATCAGCTCCGACTGCGGGAAGCCCTCCGTGGCGATGAAGCCCGGCAGCACCAGCCCGACGTGGACGCCGTGCTCGCGCTCCTCCGCCCACAGCGAATCCGACCAGCCCGCGAGCGCGAACTTCGAGGCGCTGTAGGCGCCGCTGCCCGCCCGCGCGACCCGGCCCGCGGTCGAGGAGACGTTGACGATCGCCGCGGGGGCGCTCGCGCGCAGCAGCGGCAGCAGCGCCTCGGTGAGGCGCACCTGCGCGTCGAAGTTGATCGCCATCGTGCGTCGCACGTTCTCCCAGCCGCCGTCGGCGAAGCGCGCGCGCCAGGCCGCGCCCGCGTTGTTGACGAGCAGGTCGAGGCGGCCGTGCTCGCGACTCGACGTGCTCGCGCACCCGCCGCGGGCGCCTGCTCGTCGAGCAGGTCGACGGCGAGCGCGCTCGGCACGCGCCGGCGCCGAGCTCGGCGACGAGCGCGCTCGAGGCGCTCGGCGCGGCGGGCGAGCAGCACGAGCTTCGCGCCGGGCTCCCGCGCGAGGCGCCGCGCGCGTCGCCTCGCCGATGCCGCTCGAGGCGCCCGTGATCAGGATCACCGGACCGCATCGCGGCGAGTGGTCGACTCCGGCACGCGTCCTCCTGCTCGGCTCGTGGCGCCTAGACGACGACGTGCGCGCCGCCGCTCCCGGCACGACCTCGATCGCCCCCTGCGGCAGCGGCGTGCACCGGCTCGAGCAGCGCCGAGCACCGAGCCGCCGAAGCCGCCGCCGATCAGCCGCGCGCCGGCAGCGCCGGCGCGCCGCAGCCGCTCGACGGTCGCCTCGACCGCCGGCGTGGAGACCTGGTACAGGTCGCGCAGGCTCGCGTGCGAGGCGTCCAGCAGGGCGCCGAGCGCGGCCATGTCGTGCGCTGCCAGCGCGGCCGACCGCCTCCCGCACCCGCGCGTTCTCCTCGATCACGTGGCGGGCGCGCCGCGCGAGCGGCGCGGGAAGCACGCGCGAGATCCTCCGAGCTGGGCGTCGCGCAGCGACGCGACGCCCGAGCCGCTCGCAGGCCTCGGCGCATTCGCGGCGGCGCTCGTTGTATCCCGAGCTCGGCATGGGCGTGGCGCTCGCCCGGAGTCGGCGACTGCGAACCGCCAGCCGCCGAGCGCGAGCTGCACCGGCGAGACCTCCGGTCCGCGGAAGTCGATCAGCACCGCCTCGCTCGGCGGCGCCGAACAGGCTCGCGAGCTGGTCGAGCAGTCCCGTGCGGGCACCGGCCCACTCGTTCTCGACCCGCGAGCACAGGCGCGCCAGCTCGATGCGCGCGGCGCCCGTGCGCGCGGCCTGATGCCCCGGCACGGCCAGCTCGCGCAGCGCCAGGCACAGCGCGACGGTCAGTGCCGCCGAGGACGACAGGCCGGCGCCGCGGGGCACGTGCCGCTGATCTGAAGCCGGGCGGCAGGCAGCGGCACGCCGGCCGCGCCGCAGCTCGGCGACCGCGCCGCGCACGTACGCGCGCCAGCCCGCGGGGCGTCCGGCCGGCTGCGTCTCGCCGATCGCGAAGCCGTCGCTGCTCGCCGAGGTCCGCTGCGAACGCCTCGATCGAGGCCGGCTGCAGCGCGGGGAGCTGCTCGGCGCGGACCGTCACGCCCTCGCCGATCGCGAACGGCAGCGCGAGCCCCTCGTTGTAGTCGGTGTGCTCGCCGATCACGTTGACGCGGCCGGGAGCGAACGCGCTGCAGCGCCTAGGCTGCACGCTCGACCGCCGCGCGCAGGCTCGCAGCGGCCTCCTCCGGCAGCACGTCGCCGATGAACGTGCCCGCGCCCTGCTCGGAGCCGGCGAGGTACTTCAGCTTCTCAGCGGTGCGCAGCGGCGGGTAGAACTCGAGGTGGAGGTGCCCGCCCGCCTCGCCCGCGGCCGGCGCCGCGAATGCCGCCCCGGTCGGCCGCCTGGTGGACAGCCATCACGTAGGGCATCGGGCGCGAGAACAGCGCGTCGTATCCGCGCACGAGTCTGAGCAGCGCCTCGGCGAGCAGTCGCAGCTCGCCGGGCTCGCACTCGAGCAGCGAAGGGCGGTGGCGGCGCATCACGAGATGGGCTTCGTACGGCCAGCGCGCGGCGTGCGGGCACGAACGCGCTGACCGCCTCGTTCTCGAACAGCACGCGCGCGCCGTCGGCCCGCTCGCGCTCGAGCAGCGCGCAGGGCGCGCAGCCGCCGAGGCGTGCGTCCGCCGCGAGCTCGCGCGCGGGAACCGGCGGCAGGAACGGGTAGCCGTAGATCTGCCCGTGCGGGTGGTGCAGCGTGACGCCGACCTCGACGCCGCGGTTCTCGAAGATGTACACGTACTCGACGTCCTCGCGCTCGCCCAGCTCGCGGTAGCGGTGGCGCCAGACCCACATCAGCTCCTCGACGCGCGCGAGCGGCAGCGAGGCGAGCGAGGCGTCGTGGTCGTCGGTGTAGACCACCACCTCGGCGGCGCCCCCCGGCGCCTCGAAGGCGGGGAAGCGGTTGTCGAAGACCACGACCTCGAAGCTCTCCAGCGGTATCTCCGTGGCGGGTGCGCCGGGCCGCGTCGGGTCCAGCGGGCAGTGCGCCCGATCGGGCAGGAAGGTGCGGTCCTGCCGGTGGATCGCGTAGGCGACCTCCTCGCCGCGCAGCTCGTTGAAGCGCAGCTCGCTCATCGCCCCCGCGTCACGGCTCCTCGCCCGCTCGCCTGTAGACGATCAGCGCGCGGCCGTCGTCTTTGCGCAGCCGCTGCAGCTGCAGCGGCCCGCAGCGCTCGCGCTGCTCAGCGCCGACGGACTCCCCGCCGGGCGCGTCGGCGGGGTCGCCGTGCGGCACGGCAGGCGCCGGTTTCTCGTCCATGACCCGAGGGTATAGCGAGCATCGTGCGCAGCACCGAGCCGGCGCAGGGAGAGGACCGCGGGCCGGGTGGGATCGTCCCCCGGCCACCGTCGGCCGCACCGCACGCGGGAGGTATCAGTTCTTCGCATTCCGGGCACGAGGTCTTCCCATGCTCGCGGCGAACGAAAGCACTAGTGTGAACCCTGCAAGCCGGCCGCGTGCCGGGAGCAAGTCGAACTGGAGGAGAGCGATGTCCGAAGATCAGGTTCTCGACCTCGAGGCGGAGACGAGCTCTCCGGGCTTCGACCGCCGGTCGTTCCTGCGCCGTACGGCGCTGACCGGGGTAGCCGCGGGATCGGTGGGAACGCTCCTCAGCGCGTGCGGCTCCAGCGCGTCTAGTGGCAGCGGCGGCTCGGAAAGCGTCTTCGGCAAACACAAGAGCTACAAGTTCGTGTTCGTCAACCACGTCACGACGAACCCCTTCTTCACTCCCACCCAATATGGCGCCGCCGACGCCAGCAAACTGCTCGGCTGCTCCTATCAGTGGACCGGCTCGGAAAACAGCAACGTCAGCCAGATGGTCAACGCGATCAACACCGCCGTCACCAGCGGGGCGGACGGGATCGCCGTGGCGCTGATCGACCTGCACGCCTTCAACGCACCCGTCGAAGCCGCGATCAAGGCCGGCATCCCGGTCGTCGCCTACAACGCGGACGCGCCGGGCAACGCGCGCCTCTCCTATGTCGGCCAGGACCTCAAAAAGGCCG
Source organism: uncultured Solirubrobacteraceae bacterium (assembly GCA_963703205.1). Taxonomy (GTDB): domain Bacteria; phylum Actinomycetota; class Thermoleophilia; order Solirubrobacterales; family Solirubrobacteraceae; genus Palsa-744. Next base: position 2,250,318 of record OY969799.1, on the reverse strand, counting down.
GCGAAGAAATGGGCAAGCGGATCAAGGAAGCGGTGGGCACCGGCGAAGTCGGCCTGTTCATCGCCACGCCGGGCTCCGCGAACCTCCAGCCGCGCATCGAAGGCGCGGAAAAGGCGCTCGCCGGCAGCGGCATCACCGCTCACGCCGTTGCGACCGGCGCCGCCGTCGCCCAAGAGCAGCCGGCGATCGAAGCGTGGTATCAGAGCCACAAAGAAGCCAAGGGCATGTACGCGGTGGACGGCGGCTCGACCGAATCGCTCGCGAAAGTGATGCAGAAACTCGGCCTCCAGGGGAAGGTCCACGCGGGCGGCTTCGACCTCACCGAACAGACCCAGAAGCTGCTCTCCGAAGGCTACATCGAATTCACGATCGACCAGCAGCCGTACCTGCAGGGCTTCCTGCCGGTGCTGCAGCTCTTCCTCTACAAGGTCTCGGGGACGCTGACGGGGCCCTCGGAAGTCGATACCGGCCTGAAGTTCCTGGACAAGGAAAGCGTCCAGCCCTACCTGAAGTCGAAGACGCGCTACGAGGGCACCTCCTCGACCGTCACTGTGGTGAGCTAGGACACGAGGCAACGCGCAGCGGATCGTGGCAAGCGCGACGCACGCATCCACCTCCGGCCCGAGCGGAGCTCCGGGCCCGGCGCAGGAGAGCCGGGCCCAGCCGCTCGGGCGTCAGGTGCTCGAGCGGCTGATCTCGCTGCGCGAGGGCTCGATCATCGTCGTCACGGTCGTCGTGGCGATCTACTTCTCCGCGAACACGAGCACGTTCTTCACGGGGACCAACCTCAAGACGCTGCTGCCGTACTTCGCGCCGCTGGCGATCCTCGGCGCCGGTCAGGTGTTCGTGATGGTCCTCGGCGAGATCGACCTGTCGATCGGCGGCATGTACATGTTCGCGCCGATCGTCTTCTACAAGTTCGACACGGCCGGGCTCGGGCTGGTCGTGTCCTTGATCCTCGCGGTGCTCGTCTGCACGGCGGTCGGCGTGATCAACGGCGCCTTCGTGGCCCTGATCGGCGTGAGCTCGTTCGTGACGACGCTCGGGATGCTCTTCACCTTCGAGGGTCTCAGCCTCGTGCTCTCCCACGGCACGCCCGTCGCCACCCCCGGCGCGCAACGGCATGCCACCACGGTGATGGTCCATCACACCGTCAACGGACACAGCATCACGCTGCCGGAAAAAGTCAACCACATAGGCACGTTCGCGAAAATCTTCGGTGGCGGCGTCTACTCCGAGCTGATCTGGGCGGTCGCGATCGTCGTCGTGTTGCAGACGGTGCTGACGTTCTCCCGCTGGGGCCTGTACACGGTGGCGATCGGCTCGAACAAGCTCGGCGCGAGCGAGGCCGGGGTGAACACGAAGCTCGTGATCATCAGGAACTTCATGCTGGCCGCGACGCTGGCGGGGCTCGTGGGGATCTTCGAGGCGATCCGCTCGGAAACGATCCAGCCCGATCCCTCGGGCCCGAACGAACTGCTGCTGATCGCGATCGCCGGGGCGGTGATCGGCGGCACGCTGCTCTCGGGCGGCTCGGGCACCGTCGTCGGCGCTTTCATCGGCGCGCTGTTCCTCGGGATCCTGCAGGACGGGCTGATCCTCCAGGGCGTCAACGCGAACTACAAGCTGCTCTACACGGGCCTTGCGATCATCGTCGCGATGACCGCGAACGTCTATGTCGGACGGGTGCGCAGGGGGCACTCAGGCAGTGGCTGACGTCCCCGCCGCCGAGAAGCCCGACGTCGTAGCCCCGACCGAGGCGACGGACGATGTGCTGCGCATCGAGCACATCGCCAAGCGCTTCGGTCCCGTCACCGCGCTGCGCGACGTCAACCTGCATCTGAAGAGAGGCGAGGTGCTGGGGCTGCTCGGCGACAACGGCGCCGGCAAGTCGACGCTGATCAAGATCATCTGCGGCTTCCAGAAACAGGACGCCGGCGAGATGTGGCTGCACGGCAAACCATACGAGCCGAAAAGCGTCGACGACGCCCGCGCGCACGGCATCGAGACCGTCTATCAGGACCTTGCGCTGATCGACGAACTCTCCGTCTACCACAACCTGTACCTGCGCAAGGAGCGCGTGCACAAGCCGATTCCCCTGCTCGCGAACCGTCAGATGAAGCGGGAAGCGCGCGAGGCGCTCGACCAGATCGGGATCAACATCCCGCGCATCGATGTCTCCGTCGCCCGGCTCTCAGGCGGACAGCGACAGGCGATCGCGGTGGCCCGGACAGTCAACTCCGATGCCGACATCATCCTGCTCGACGAGCCGCTCGCCGCGATGGGAGCAAAAGAGGGCGCGCAGATACTCGACCTCGTCGCCCGCCTGAAAGAGGAGGGGCGGGTCTCGATCATCATGATCCTCCACAACTACGTGCACGTGCTGCAGGCATGCGACCGGGTATCGCTGATCCAGGACGGCGCGATCGCGCTGGACAAGCCGACCTCGGAGACATCGGTGGAGGAGCTCACCGACATCGTCGTGAACGAGTACCGCCGCGCGCGCGAAGAGGCGCACCGCGAAGAAGAAGCTGCCCGCGCCGCTTCCAGCGAGGGCCCGCTCAGCTAGGCCGGGGCGCGGGCCGGCCGCGTCCTGGACCCGGGCCGGGCGCGCACGGCCGCGTCAGGAAGGACCCGCGGCGCCTCTGACGAGCTTCTCGACGTAGGGCTCGAACAGGCTCGAGACCGCAGCCGCGGTCGCGCTCGCGTCGCCCTTGGGCAGCGCCGCGTAGCTGATCGCGAGTCGCACGAGCACGTCCGAGAGCAGCTCCGCGTCGCCTCGCTGGATCAGGGGCCAGCCGGCGATGACGACGGCGGCGAGGCGGTCGGCGGCGCGCCCGACCAGCGGCTTGCCCTGGGTCGTGAGCAGCGCGAGCAGCTCCTCGGCCCCCTCCTCGAGCACGATCGCCCGCAGCAGCGGGTTCTCCGCGGCCGAGGTCAGGAACAGGTCGAAGGCCGCGGCGAGCGCCTTCTTCGGGTCGTCGCGGTGGCGCAGCACGGCGTGCTCGACGGCGTCGAGGAAGCGTTCGGCCTCGCGTATCACGAGCACCTGCGCGAACTCCTCGCGCGAGCCGAACTCCTTGTAGAGAGTCTGGCGGCTGACACCCGCCGCGACCGCGATGTCGGCCATCGTGACGTCAACCCAATGGCGCGAGTCCAGCTCGTGGCACGCCGCGTCCAGCAGCGTGTTGCGGAGCAGCTCCCGGGCGGCTACGGAGTAGGGGACTCGTTGTGGCGCGGCTGACATGCTCTATCTCGTGAAGCGGGTTCGGAACTCGCTGCAGGGCGTGACTTCGCCCTCGTTGGTCCCGCAGCGAGCCTCGACCTTAGCGCGCGTTCGCGACGAGAGGTGCTGCGAGGCGCCACGCGCTCGCGCCGTTCAGTCCGCGGGCTCGAAGTCGACCTTGTCGCGCACGCCGCAGTCCGGGCACGCCCAATCGTCGGGAACCTCGCTCCAGGCGGTCCCGGGCGGAAAGCCCTCGCGGGGGTGGCCGGCGTCCTCGTCGAACTCATAGCCGCAGCCCGGACAACGGAAGCGGCTCATGAGTGCAGGTAGTGGTTGCGGGCGGGCGCGTAGATCATGAGTGCAGGTAGCGGTTGCGGGCGGGCGCGTAGAGGTTCGCGCGCGAGGCGTCCCCGTCGTAGTGCTCCAGGACGCGATCGTCCATCACCCGCCGCCACAGCGGCGGCAGCAGCGCGCAGACGATCATCCCGGCGTAGCCGGTCGGCAGCTGCGGAGCCTCCTCGACATGGCGCAGCGCCTGGTAGCGGCGGACCGGGTTGGCGTGGTGATCGGAGTGGCGCTGCAGGTGGTAGAGGAGCACGTTGGAGGCGGCGCTGTTGCTGTTCCAGCTGTGCTCGGGGCGGGTTCGCTCGTAGCGGCCGTCCTCGCGGTGCCGGCGCATCAGGCCGTAGTGCTCGAGGTAGTTGACGACCTCGAGCAGGCAGAAGCCGACGACGGCCTGGAGCACGAGATAGGGCAGGATGCCGGCACCGAACACCGCCGCGAGCACGCCGAACAGCACGACGGTCATCGCCCATGCGGTGAGGATGTCGTTGCGGCGCGTCCAGGGCGAGCTGCCGAGCCTGGCCAGGCGCGTGCGCTCGAGCTCCCACGCCGAGCGCAGGCTGCCGGCGACCGTGCGCGGCAGGAAGCGGTAGAAGGACTCGCCGAGACGGGAGCTGGCGGGGTCCTCCGGCGTGGCGACGCGCACGTGGTGGCCGCGGTTGTGCTCGATGAAGAAATGGCCGTAGCCGCTCTGCGCGAGCGCGACGCGGCTCAGCCAGCGCTCCAGCGAGTCGCGCTTGTGTCCGAGCTCGTGAGCCGTGTTGATCGCGATCCCGCTGACCATGGCGACCGTGAGCGCGAGGCCGAGCTTGTCGAGGACCGACAGGCTCGGCCGGGAGAACATCCAGCAGGCGAGGACGAGCCCGGCGTACTGCAGAGGGAGGTACAGGTAGGTGCACCAGCGGTAGTAGCGGTCCTGCTCGAGCCACTTGATGACTCCGTCGGGCGGGTTGCGGGCGTCCATCCCGATCCACAGGTCGAGCAGCGGAAAGATCCCGAACACGAGCACCGGACCGAAGAACCAGAGGACGCCGAGGCCGCTGGCTTCGACCAGCCCCCAGGTGACGAACGGCAGCGACGGCACGACCAGCCCGAGCAGCCAGGCGTGGCGCTTGGGGTCGCGCCAGGTGGCGGCCGGCAGATCGCCCGCACGGCTCGACGCGGCCGCCGCGGTAGCCGGAAGGGCGGCGTCCGGGACGGCGGCTGAGGACGGGGCGGCGGCTGACAACTGCGAACCTCCTGATTACGGGGGCTCGGGTGGCTCCCTCTCCACGCAGTTTACAAGACGGGCGCCCTCTGTCAAGAATATGGACAGCGAGCTGCGCTCTTGCCGCCGACGGCCATGGCCGGGGCCCACGAGCACGAGCCTCGGCGCGTCGGCGTTCTGCGCGGCGGGTACGGGCGCGGATCATGCGCCGCCGCCTGCGTCAGGGCGTCAGGGTCAGGCGCCCGGCGGCTTGCGCGAGCGGAGGTACTCCTCGTTCTGGCGACGCTCACCGCGGACCTGGATGAGGATGTAGACGATGATCAAGTTGACGATCACGCCGATGCCGCCGAAGGTGACGATGAGCCCGAACGTCTTTTCGAATGCCGGGCTTGCCGCGAGGATCATGGGCGGAGCCTACCAGCGGCGCCCGCGCCCGGTGTCGTAGCCTTAGACGCGTCCGCCCGGGGCGAACGCTCGTCCCGCAGCGCCAGGAGAGGTGCCGGAGCGGTTGAACGGGCGCGACTGGAAATCGCGTAACGGGGGAAACCTCGTTCGAGGGTTCGAATCCCTCCCTCTCCGTTGCTCAGGACGAGAGCCTGAGACGCCAGCGGCGGGTGAGCAGCGCCCGGCCTCGCGCGCGCACGCGCACGTCGAGGTAGAGCGTGAGCCGGGGTCTGGCGCGGAGCAGGCGAAGCCCGTTCGCAGTCGGGCCGCGGCGGTCGAGCCGACGCCGACAGCGTCTGCTCGCCGGTGCCGGGCAGTGGCGAATCCGCCTCGCACGGCGCGCCTCGTAGACTGCTCGCCGTGAGCACGAGGCACAACTGCGGGAAGGGCGGCGTGTGAGCTCGAACGGCTTGCGCGAAGCCGTCGTGTGCGAACCGCTGCGGACGCCGGTCGGGCGCTTCGGCGGGGTGCTGCGCGACGTGGACGCGGCGACGCTCGCCTCGACGGTGATCAGGGAGGTGGTGGCGCGTACCGGTCTGAACGGGGAGGACGTCGACGACGTGGTTCTCGGGCAGTGCTCTCCGAACGGGGAGGCGCCCGCGATCGGGCGCGTCGCCGCGCTCGACGCGGGCCTGCCGGTGCACGTGCCGGGCGTGCAGATCGATCGTCGCTGCGGTTCGGCGCTGCAGGCCGTGATTGATGGCTGCATGCGTGTGCAGACCGGCGCCGCCGACGTGATCTTGGCCGGCGGCGTCGAGAGCATGAGCCAGACCGAGTTCTACGCGATGGGCATGCGCTGGGGGATCAAGGGGACCGGCGGCGTGAAGCTGGAGGACCGGCTGGCGCGCGGCCGCGTGACCGCGGGCGGCGTCAACCACCCCGTGCCCGGCGGCATGCTCGAAACGGCGGAGAACCTCAGGCGCGAGTACTCGATCCCCCGCGAGCAGCAGGACGAGCTGGCGCTGCTCTCGCACCGCCGCGCCGTCGCCGCGCAGCAGGACGGGCGCTTTGCCGAGGAGATCGTGCCGGTGCCGGTGCCGCGCGGCGAGCCCGTGACCCTCGACGAGCATCCGCGTGCCGACGCGAGTCTCGAGTCGCTGGCGAAGCTGCGCGCGGTGATGTCGCGAGACGACCCGGAGTCGACGGTGACGGCCGGCAATGCCAGCGGCCAGAACGACGGCGCCGCCGTCTGCGTCGTCACGCACCCGGAGCGGGCTCGCGAGCTCGGGCTGCGCCCGCTCGGTCGCCTGGTCGCCTGGTCGGCGGCGGGCGTCCCGCCGGCGACGATGGGCATCGGCCCCGTCCCCGCGACGGAGCGCGCGATGTCGCTGGCGGGCCTGTCGCTCCAGGACATGGGGCTGATCGAGCTCAACGAGGCATTCGCGGCGCAGGTGCTGGCGGTGCTTCGGGAGTGGGATCTTCCGGACGGCTTCGAGCGGCTCAACGTGAACGGCTCGGGCATCTCGCTGGGCCATCCCGTCGGCGCGACCGGAGCCCGGATCCTCACGACGATGCTCCGCGAGATGGAGCGCCGCGAGGTCCGCTACGGGCTGGAGACGATGTGCATCGGCGGCGGACAGGGGCTGGCCGCGATCTTCGAGCGCGTCGCGGCCTGAGGGCCGGGCGGGCCCCTCGGTCGGCGTTAGACTCTCACGCTCTGCGCCCGTAGCTCAGCTGGATAGAGCGTCGGTCTACGGAACCGAAGGTCAGAGGTTCGAATCCTCTCGGGCGCGTACGGGAGCGCCTTCGCAGAGCCAGACCAGCGGTGCGGCAATCGCACGGCGCCTGGCTCAATTCCGCGATCGGAGGCGGACAGCGAATGCAGTCACGGTTCCGACTTGGCCCCGGCGCCGCCGGCTGCCAGCATGAGCCGGGTGCGCCGACTGCTCGCGATCCTCTCGACGACCGCCGCCCTCGCCGGCGCCGCCGCAACCCCGGCCGCCGCCTCGCATGGGCAGCTGACGTTCTTCGAGGCGGGGAGCGTGATCCTCCAGCCGCGCCACCAGGCGGCGACCTTCGCGCAGCTGCGCAGCCTCGGCGTCCAGGCGCTGCGGCTCGAGCTGCCGTGGGCGTCGGTCGCGCCGCGTCCCTCGAGCGCGCGCACGCCCCATTTCGACGCGACCGACCCGGCTGCCTACGCATGGGGCCCGTATGCGACGGTCCTCGCGCGCGCCAAGGCGCTGCACTGGCCCGTGCTGCTGACGGTCACGGCGCCTGCTCCCCGCTGGGCGACAGCGAACCGGCGAGCGCCCTACGTGACGCGACCGAGCGCCGCGGACTTCCGTCAGTTCATGACCGCCGTCGCCCGCGAGTTCTCGACCTCGGTCTCGCTCTACTCGATCTGGAACGAGCCGAACCATCCCGCCTTCCTGCTGCCCCAGTGGAACCCGAACGGGACGCCGGCCTCCCCCTCGATCTACCGGGGCCTGTTCGAGGCGGCCTACGCCGGGCTGCAGGCCGGCGGCATCAAGCACCCGCGCGTGCTCTTCGGAGAGACCGCGCCGGTCGGCTACGACCACGTCTCGCCCGCGCGCGAAGGCGTGCTGCACGCGGTCGCCCCGTTGGCCTTCATGCGCTCGGCCTTCTGCCTCGACTCGCGCTACCGCCGCGCCGGCAACTGCAGCGAGCTGCACATCGCCGGCTTCGCCGACCACCCCTACACGAAGGCGGTCGGGCCCAACTGGGTGCCGCCCGAGAGCGACGACGTGACGATCGGATCGCTCTCCCGCCTGTCCGCGGCGCTCGAACGCTCCGCGGCGGCCCACGCGATCCCGCGCGGCGTGCCGATCTACCTCACCGAGTACGGCGTCCAGAGCTATCCGAACACCCGGCTCGGAGTGCCCGTCTCCACGCAGGCGGTGTACGACGCCGTCGCCGAGCGCATCGCGTGGGACGACCCGCGCGTCGCCGGCTTCTCGCAGTATCTGCTGAAGGACGATCCCCTCGGCGGCGCCCCTGGGTCGAGCGCCCGAGGCGGCACAGTCGGCTTCCAGACCGGACTGGAGTACTCCAACGGGGCCCACAAGCCGCTGTATGACGGCTGGCGGCTGCCGCTGACAGTCTCCCCGCGCGGGAGCGGCTTCGCACTGTGGGGCCTGGTCAGACCGGCCGGCGGCCCGACTCGGCTGACCGTGCTCGCTCGCGGCTCGGGCGCATCGGGCTTCCAACCGATTGCTCATGTCAGAACGAACGCCGGGGGCTACTGGACGCTGCAAACGGGCGGGCGCTACCTGCAGTGGCGCGTGCGCTGGCGCAGCCCGGGCGGCGCCACCTTCGAGGGCCCGCCGATCTCCCCCTACTAGCGGCGACGGCAGAGCCGGTTCAGGGCAGGCTGCGCGAGATCTGCCGCTCGGCCCGCGCGCGCACGTTCGACGACTCCCGCCGCGCTTCCGCCGCGGTGATCGTGTGCGCGGCGAGCGCGCGCTCGATCGTCTCGTGCCGCGCGAGCACGATCGCTTCCACCAGTCCCCGGCTCGAGCGCGCCGGCGTGGCGTCCGCGATCGTCGCAAGCGTGCGTCCCCCGGCGAGCTCCCGCGCGAGCTTCGCTTCGCCAACCCCCAGGTAGCGGGCGGCGATGCGCGCGACGCCGGTCGAGGAGGGGGGCCGGTCGAGCTGTACCGTCAGCATTCGCCGGGCGGCCCGCAGCGCGGCTCGTTCCAGCGGCGGCGCGAGGTGGCGCCGCTCGATCCTCGCTGTGCGGGCGCGGTAAGCAGCTTCGAGCAGGCCCGCGCGCGAGCGCCCGGCGGTCTGCGCGGCGATCGCGCCGAGGCTTTCGCCCGCACGCATGCGCCTGCGGATCTCCGCGGGCGGCAGGCCCAGGTACCTCGCGGCGAGTTGGACGAGCGTGTGGTGGCCGGGGCCGAAGAAGCGCTGTGAGTGTTCGCCGGGAGACAGCAGGGCGATCGCGAGGCCCGCGGCCACGGCAAGCGCGGCGAGCGCGAGAAAAGCCCTGCGGTGTGGGGGGCGAAGGCTGGGCGTTGAGGGCGCTGATGCCAACGGGTTGTCAATGGTAGACTGGCTGGATAGCCAGCGGCAAGCGGGGGATCGCTGTTCGGGCGCTGTCGCGCCGGGCCGGCGACGGACATGCGCCTTCATGTTCCATTATGCGGATCCCGCACGTCGCGGGCACGTCGCGCTGGGCTCCCACGTTCATGGTATGCTCCGCGCCATCGAGTCTCGGTCTCGGGGGGCCACAGGGGGTGCCCAGAGAATCAATGGGTCAGGGACGCGTTTTTACAACGCAGTCGAGCCGAGCCTTTCCAGCAAGGCGAAAGTGAGGACTTAGGAGAATGAAGAGGACAAGCATCGCGTCGCTTGTCGTAGTCGCCATCGCGCTCTTCGCGATGGCAGCGACGGCCTCCGCGAAGGAACCAATGTTCTTTGGGGAATTCACAGCGAGCCCCACGCCGGCGACGGTCACCAGCAAGTCGGGCAGCGTCGAATTCAAAGTCGGCGCATGGGAATGGTCGTGCCCAAAGATCAAAAGCAAAGGCCAGATGCCGACTGAACGGTCGACGCACTTCTTGGCCGTGCTGAAGATCAGCGGCTGCGAAGGCGTCCGGAAACTCTCCGGGGGCTTCGAAGAACACGTCAAGTTCAAGGTGCAGCCCGGGTTCGCGATCGAATTCCGTGCCAACGGTTCGGGCAACGTCGGCGAAGCTGCCGGCGAACTGGAAATCGTGAAAGGCAGCACTCTTCACGTCAAATCGAAGGGCGGCGTCTGCGAAATCGTGATCCCGCAGCAGTCGATGCCTACCCAGGCCGAAAAAAAACCCGAACACGAATACGAAGTCGTCGAATACTTCCCCGAAAAAGAAGCGACGACCAAGGTCAAAACCTACCCGTCGGGCTTCAAGGAAAAGCTTGAAATCGACTGGGAAAGCAACCACTTCCTTTACGAAGTCCCTGCGGGCAGCGCGAAAGCGTGCGGGACCAACAAAGAAAGCGGCCCTGAAGAAACGGTCAAGCTGAAAGGCCACTTCACGGGCGAACTGGACGAACTCCAGGTCAAAGGCGGCGACTTCGGCTTCACAACCGAAAAAGCAGAAGCCTGATCGGATAGCAGCCTGATCGAGAGCGCGGCGAGCTGGGCCTTCGGGCCGGGCTCCCGCGCTCTCGTCGTTTCGGAGCGCGGCGAGCTGGGCCTTCGGGCCGGGCTCCCGCGCTCTCGTCGTTTCGGAGCGCGGCGGGTTGCGGCCGCGCTCTCCGTCGTTCTCGAACGAGCAGTGCCTAGGCAGCGAGCACAGGGGCAGCCCGCCCCTCGCTCTTGGAGCGGTACATGGCCGCGTCCGCGCGGCGCACGAGCTCCTCGGCGCCGATCCCGCCGGCCTCCCCGCAGGCGACACCGATCGAGGCGCGCAGATCGGCGGTGCCGGCGGCCAGCTCGAAGCGCCCGCACACCGTCGCGCTGATCCGCTCGGCAACCTGCATCGCGGTGTCCTCGCCGGGGACCTCCCGCAGCACGATCAGGAACTCGTCGCCGCCGAGGCGGCCGAGCACATCGCTGTCGCGGCTCGCCTTCTTCAGGCGCGCGGCGACGAGCGCGAGCAGTTCGTCACCCGCCGCGTGGCCGAGCGTGTCGTTGACCGGCTTGAACTTGTCGAGGTCCACGTAGACGACGCCGGTGCGTGCACCGTCCTCGCGCGCGAGCTGGTCCTCGAGCAGCTTGAGGATCGACGAGCGGTTGTAGGCGTAGGTCAGCGTGTCGTAGGTCGCCCGGTGCTCGAGCTCCTGGCGCGCCCGCTCCTTGTCGGTGATGTCGAGCACGCAGGTGATCGCGCCGCTGACCTCGCCGGTGGCGCGCATCAGCGCGCGGAGACTCATCAGCGCGCGCCGCCAGGTGCCGCCGGGCAACTCGATGTCGACCTCGACGTCGCGGTCGACCCCTTGGCCGAGCACCTCGCCGAGCACCGCGCGGAACGTGGTCTTGCTCTCCTCGGTGAGCGTCTGCAGCAGCGTCGTCACCGCCGGGGCGCCGGCGTCGCTCTGCGCACCCGGGGCGGGAGCATCGCGGTGTAGCGCCTGAACCTCGTCCGGGTCATCCGCGGCGGTGAGGGGCTCGCTGCCGTAGAGGATCTCCAGCAGACAGGCGTTGTTGTAGACGACGTCGCCCTCGGTGTCGATTTGCAGCAGCCCCACCGGCATCGCGTCGGTGAGACTGCGCAGCAGCTCCTCGTGTTCGTGCAGCGCCTCCTGGGCCGCCATCTCCGCGGAGCAGTCGATCAGCTCGACGACCACGCAGTTGCGTTCGGGGTGGTTGAGGTAGTTGTGCAGGGTCGTGTCCACCCACACGTAGGAGCCGTCCTTGCGCCGCCTGCGCAGCCGCGTCTGCTGGGCATGGTTGCTGGAGATCACGGCAAGCCACCCCTCCACGGCGCGGCCCTGGTCATCGGGGTGGATCTGGTCGAGCACCGACTTGCCGAGCAGCTCCCCCTCGGTGTATCCGAACATCTCGGTGAAGGCGGGGTCGGCGGCTACGACGCGCGCCCCCTCGTCCTCGGTGAGGGTGCAGAAACGCGGCGCGGCGTTGGACCCGTGCACCTCCTCCGGCGCGTCCTCGGCGTCCTCGTTGCTCGGCAGGATCACGCCGAGGAACACGCCGTGCACTTCGCGCAGGTCGAGGAAGTGAAGCGTCGACCACCTGTTCGGGCTGGCCAGCATTCGCACTTTGGTCGCGGCGGCCCCCTCGGCCTGGGACTTGATCCAGAGACGCACCACGGCGGTGCGGTCCGCGGCGATGACGTTGTCGATCAGCGCGCGGCCCTCGATCAGTCCCTGCCCCCACAGGCCGACGCTTTTCGGCACCGGGACGATCAGGCCGTTGCCCGCCAGCGCGCACACCTGGGCGGTCGGGTGCTCACGCAGCAGCGCTTCGGCCCCCAGCGCGATCGTGTGGCCGTCGGCCTCGGCGGGCGCGGCGACGACCGTTTCCTCCGCGCGCGCGGGCGCGGACGGTTGTCTGTTCATCTCGTGCTGGTCCCCTTCGTCGGCTTGGCTTGCCTTGCTTGCCACATCGACCGCTCCCGGCGGCGGCATGAGCCGATCGGCCGACTCTGGACGCTCTGCGACCCGTCGGCGAACGGCGCCAGCGGGACGCCGCGGGTCACGCTCGCGCATGCCCAGCTCGTCGGCGCCGCCGTCGGCGCTGGACAGATGCAGCAGCTCGCCGCGATCGCGGCGCAGGCGACCTGCAGCGTGGCGACCGAGCGCTTCGGGCGCCGGCCGGCGCCGTCCCGCGTTCCTGCGAGGATGGCGCGCTGATGGAGCGCGTCCCACTGGTGTCCCTGCCCGGCGAGCTGACGTCCCCGCGTCACTCCGAGGACGCTCGCTACCTGCTCGGCATCGATGGCGGCGCGACGAAGACGCTCGCGGCGGTGCTCGACCTCGAGCGGGAGCGGCTGCACGTCGGCCACGGGGGACCGAGCAACGAGGACGCGGTCGGTGCCAAGGCCGCCGTCGACGCGCTGCTCGAGGCCGCCGCGGAGGCGCTCGAGGGCGCCGGCATCGGCGAGCAGGACCTGAGCTGCGCGGTCGCGGCGGTGGCCGGGACCGACACGGCGTCCGTCACCCGCCACGTGCGGGCCGCGAAGGGCGACGCGTGGATCGTCGTCAACGACGTTGTCGGCGCCTGGGCGAGCGCCACCGGAGCAGGGCCCGGGGTGGCGGCGATCGCCGGAACCGGCTCGAACGTCTTCGGGGTGGGGGAGGGCGGTCGCAGCTGGCGCACCGGTGGCTGGGGGCACCTGCTCGGCGATGAGGGCTCCGGCTACTGGCTCGGGGCCGAGTCGATACGAGCCGCGCTGCGCGACCGCGACGCCTCGGGGCCGTCCACCGGCCTCGGCCGCGCCGCCTGCGAGTTCTTCGGCTGTGAGACCGTCGAGGCGGTGGCGAGCCTCGTCTACTCCAAGCCGCTGACGAAGGGGGAGATCGCGGCATTCGCGATCGACACCGCAAAGCTCGCCGAGCACGGCGACGAGGTCGCACGCGAGCTGTTCGAGCGGGGGGCCACGCTGCTCGGAGACCAGATCGCGGCCGTGATCGGGCAGGTGCGACTGAAGGACGAGTTCCCCGTCGGGCTGATCGGCAGCGCCTACAAGGCCGGCGAGGTGTTCCTCGCGCCGCTGCGCCGGCGCATCGCCGAGGCCGCCCCGCACGCGCGCGTGGCGATCGTCGAGATGGCGCCGGTCGGCGGCAGCCTGCTGCTCGCGGCGAAAGCCCGCGGCCAGCAGCAGCGCCTGCACGAGCAGGAGCTGACAGCGTTGATCGAGCGGGCGCTGGCGGTCTGATCAGGCGCCGGCCGTGACGGCAGCCTCGATCTGCCGCGCGTCGGCGATCGCCATTGCCCCGGCCCCCTGCATCCGTAGCGCAGCGGCCGCGTGGGCCACGCGCGCGGCCGCGCCGCCCTCCGCTCCCGCCGCGAGCGCTGCGAAGAAGGCGGCGGCGTAGACGTCGCCGGCGCCGAGATCGTCGACCGGCGCCGCGAGCGGATGCACGGGGAGCCGGCGCGTGCCGCTTGCATCGAGCAGCTCGGTCGCGCCGGCGCCGGCCGTCACGGCGATCGTCGCTCCGGCGCCCAGCGCGCGCTCGAGCAGCTCCGCGCAGTCGGCTCGCTCGCCCGCGCTCAGCACGACCGCGTCCAGGCGCCCCGCCAGCAGCGCGAGCGACGGCTCGGCCGGACAGCCCTCGATCCAGCGCGCCGAGCCCCAGCGACGCGCGAAGCCCTGCGGCGTGAGCCCCACGAACGGCCAGTCGCCGCGCGCCTCACCGGCGAGCTCGGCCGCGACCGGGGCGAGATGGAGGATCTCACCGGCCGGCAGCGCCGTGAGCTCGACGGGGCCGCCCCACGACAGGACCCGCTGGCGGCGCTCCTCACCGGCGCCGAAAGTCTCGAGCGTGGTCGTGGTGGCGGCGGGCTGCACGATCAGCTCCAGCTCCCCTGCGAACGGCTCGAGCAGCTCCTCGATCTCGGCCGGCACTCCGCGTGTGACGACGGTCGCGGCGAGCCCCAGCCGGGATGCCTGCAGGGCGCTGTAGAGCGCGCCGCCGCCCGCCCGCCGCTCGCCGCCGGGCATCACGTCGACCGTCACGTGGCCGACCGCCACGTAGCGGCGAGGCTGCAAGCCGGCGCTCACCCGCGGCCGCCCCCGTGTGGAAGGATCGCCGCCCGCGTTGTGCTTCGCCGCGCCGGACCACAACGATCGCCGCCGTCGGCTGTTGTTCGCAGGGTAGTGAAGCTCCTCATCGTGCTCGAACGCCATCTTCGCCGAGCCGCGCTCGCGCTGCTCGCCTGCCTGGCGCTGCCCCTCGCAGCGCAGCCGGCCCGCGCCGCCTCCCCGGCCGGCGCCTCGCGTTACCCGGCCGCAGCGACGCGGCCGGCGTTCACGCTGCGCGCTCGTCGCCGCGTCAGCGCCCGGGCAGCGGCAGCCAAGCCGAACAACAAGAAGCAGCCGAAGAAGGTCCTGCACGGCGATCCCGCCCGCGGCATGGTCGCCTTCGAAGAGATGCAGAGGGCCTACTACATCCCCGGGTCGGGGCTGTACAAGGGCGAACCGTTCTCCTACCTGTGGCCGTTCTCGCAGGCGCTCGCCGCCACCGTCAGTCTCGCCGAGGTGCCCGCCGTCGCCAAGGTCCCGGCGCTGCACCGGCTGATGACCCACGAACTCGACGTGCGGCTGGCCGGCCTGCGCTCCTACCTGGACCTGAACGACTCCGGACAGCCCGAAGGGACGTTCACGAGCACGATCCCCGCCTACGACGGCACGGTCGTTCCGCCGGCGGGACCCGGCGGCGCCAAGTACTACGACGACAACGACTGGGTCGGCATCGAGTTGATGCGGATGTACGAGATGACCCACAAGACGGCCCTGCTCGGGGCCGCCGAAGGGATCATGGCGTTCGAGACGGCCGCCTGGCAGGCAGGCCCCGGGCTCGGCTGCAGCGGCGGTGTGCCGTTCTCGAACCTTCCCGAAAACAGCACCCGCAACACGATCACGACGGCCCCCGCCGCGGAGCTCGCCCTGCAGCTCTACCGCGCCACCCGCAATCCCGCGTACCTGCAGTTCGCCGTCACAGCCTACGAATGGGTGCGCGCCTGCCTGCTGCTCCCCTCGGAGCTCTACGCCGACCACGTGAACCGGCGCGGCATCGTCGAACCCCACCTCTACAGCTACACGCAGGGCGTGATGATCGGAGCCGGCACGCTCCTCTACCAGGCGACCGGCAACGGCGCCTACCTCTACCAGGCGAGGCAGACCGCAGCGGCCGCCCTGGCCTACTTCACACCCGCGCGGCTCGGCGAAGAGACACCGTTCTTCCCCTCGATCTACTTCCGCAACCTGCTGTATCTCGACTCGGTGACGCACGACCCGCCCGGGCCGGCGATCGCCCAGGGCTACGTCGACTACGCGTGGACGCATCTGCGGCTGAGCAACAACCTGTTCGTGGCGGGCTCGCCGCCCAGCGGCCAGCTGCTCGTCCAGGCGGCGATCGTGCAGATATACGCGCTGCTCGCCTCGCCGCCCAGCACTTACTTCTAGGACGGGCGCGGCCGCCATGCGAGGACGACCCGACCGCCCTCCGATCCTCCCGAACGGGGCCGGCGCCGGCGCAGGGCCGCCAAGGGGTAGGGTCTGGTGCAGATGAACGACGCAGCCAACCTGATGACGGCCGAGGGCCTGGAGACGCTGAAGTCCGAGCTGGCGCTGCTCGAGGGCGAGGGACGGCGGGAGATCGCCGAGCGGATCAAGACCGCGCGCGAGTGGGGGGATCTCAAGGAGAACAGCGAGTACCACGACGCCAAGAACGACCAGGCCCATCTCGAGACGAAGATCGCGCGTCTGCGCGAAAAGATCACCCAGGCCGTCGTCGTCGCCGACCAGCCGCCCTCCCCGGGGGTGGCCGGCCTCGGCTCGACCGTGGTGGTACGCGACGAGGAGGGAGCCGAGCAGACCTGGCGGATCGTCAGCTCGCACGACGCATCTCCCCGCGACGGGCGCCTCTCGGCGGAATCGCCGATGGCCACCGCCCTGCTCGGGCGGGGCGCCGGACAGCGCATCTCGGTCTCGCTGCCGCGCGGCACGCGCACGATGACGATCGTCAGCGTCTCCTAGCGCTGCTCCTCCCACCGCCCGCGGCAGGCCCGCTCGGCGACCCTGATGAACCGCTTCGGCTTGGGGCCGTACAGCGAGCCAGCCGCGCGCAGACTGCGGCGGCGCAGCCTCCGGCGGCGACGCGAGATCGCCTTGCGCAGGCGCCTGCGCGTGCCTGCGCCCGCGCCGGCACCGGCGCCGTGAGCCTCGATCCACTCGCCGAGCACCGCGAGGTCGTGCTCCTCGCCGAGCAATTCGCCGAGCTGGTCGGCGCGGTGGGCGACCTTGCTCAGCCGCTTCGACGCCGCGCCGTCGCGGTGCCCCTTCCGCCCGGCCGCTGCGTCGGCGGGCGCCGGTCCGAGCGCTTCGGCGGCGTAGCGCAGGTCCTTGACCCGCTTCCGCCAGCCGTGCATCGTTTGCATGTCTCCCGACGCGGCGGCGCGGCGCATCCGGCGCCTTCCCCGCCGGTAGATGCGCCGCAGGCCCTTCTTCGCATCGCCGAGGCCCGGCCCGTTCGCCTGGGGCCACCCCGACGCCCGCCGGCGGAACGCGCGCAGCTCCTCGCACGCCTGCTCGAGGTTCGCCGGCTCGAGCGCCGCCCGTTCGGCGCGACCGCGCTCGGCGGCGAGCGCGAGCCGCAGGCTCGTCACTCCCGGGCTCCCGGCGAGCTTGTTCGGATCGCGCTCGACGAGCCCGTCGAGCGTGGCGAGCAGCACCGCGGCGTCGCGGGCGCCCGCGAGCCTGCTCGACGCCGCGCGCAGGACCTCCTGCTCGCGGGCGCAGCCGTCCCGTCCGAGCCGCCGTTCCTGCATCCGCACGATCGTGCGCATCCGCTTGATCGCCTTTCTTGCTTCGTGTACCGAGCGCCCTGCGTCCCCGCCCTGTGCCGCCGCGAGCTCCTCGATCGCGAGCTCGGCCTGCTCGATCGCCATCCGCCGCAGTCCGGCCGAGACGCTCTCCCCGCGTCGCAGGCCGAGCTCACCCGGACGGCGCGGGCGTCGCGGACGGCGCTCCTCGCCGGCGCGGGCCAGCGCGACGCCGAAGCCGATCAGCGCGCCGGCCGTCAGGGTCACAGCCAATGGCGCGAGAATGGGCCGGTGCCCGGGCTTCCGCGCGCTCAATGGTGGACGGTGCGCCGCGCCGCCAACCGTAAGCCATCGACCTATCGCTGTCCGATATGCGGTCATCTGCTCCCCGCTCTGAGCGAGCATATGCTGATCGCGCCCGAGGGGGATCTGAGCCGGCGCCGCCATGCGCACACCGAATGCGTGGTGCGCGCCCGCCGCAGCGGCGAACTGCGGCTCCGGGAGGAGTGGCTTGCGACCCAGCCGCGCCCGGAGCCGTGGTGGCGGAGGCTGGCGCTCAGGTCCGCCCGGCGTTCAGGCGACGGGCGGCGAGGCGGTTGATCCACGAGCGGGCAGCCCGCCGTCAGTTGCGGCTCAGGCCGCTCGCCGAGTGCGCCGGCGGGATCGGGTCCAGCGCCGTGAGCTGACCGTTGTTCAGCGCGAAGTGGACGACCCGGTGGCCGCCCCCCGGACAGCACAGCGAGTCGTTCGGCCGGTACAGCGGATAGGCGATCGCGACTTCGGTGTCGCTCTGCGAGACGACCTTCAGCTTCGCGCTCGGTTCCTTCGCGTCAGTCCCGAGGTAGTGGCCGTCGAGGAAGAAGAAGACCTGCTGCCCGTAGCCGTCGCCCGAGCCCGAGCGGGTCCCCACAAGCACCCTGAGGGTTTGGTCGAGGTGGTATTCGGAGGTGTCCTGCGGGTCGTACCCACGCGACTTGACCGCTGTGACTGCCGCGCCGAGGCTGCCGTTGCGGGCTTCGCCTTCGGGTTCGGTGAACGCCGGCTCGGAGCCGGTGCGCGTCGTCGAGCTCGTCGAGGTGCTCTGGGCCGGCGCCGTGGCGGTGCTGGTCGTGCTCGCCTGCGTCGTCGTCGTCGAGGAGGTGGTCGAGCGGGTGGAGGGCGCGGGCGGCACGCTGGCCGCGCTCACGGTCTTCCTCGCCGGGCCGCCGCACCCCGCAAGCGGCAGCGCCGCGAGCAGCAGCGCCCCGAGCAGCGCGGTCGGCAACGGGCGTCCCATCGAGCTCATGGTATTCGCGGCTCGCCGTGGCGTCGCCGGTTGCAGCACATCGTGCCGTGTGCGGCGAGCGCTACGATCATCCCAGGGCGATGTCCACCACGCGACCCCAGGAGCACTCAGCTCAGAGCCCCCACAAGCGCCCGCGCCGCTCGCCGCGCGAGCAGGCACGCGTCGGCGCCGCGACGCTCCTCTCGGTCCTGATCACGCTGTTCGCGGTCTTCAACCTCGACCAGGTCAAGGTGCATTGGGTTGTCGGGTCCGGACGGGTGCCGTTGATCATCGTGATCGTCGTCTCGCTGCTGGTCGGAATCGTGCTCACGCACTTCGTCGAGCGCCGCGCGCGCCGGCGCTGAGCGCCTGCAGCGACCGTTCGGCGCCCAGTCCAGGGGCGAGCAGCACGTAGGCGGCCGGGTCGGCGAGCGCCGGCAGCAGCCGCTCCCGCCCTTCCAGAAGCGCTTGGCGCACCAGGTCCATGAGGGCCTCGCCGGCGGCTGCCGGCGGGGGTGAGCCGGCCGGCGCTCCGCGCAGCAGCGCCGCGCCCAGCCCGCCGCGGAAGCGATCGGCACCCGCCCTCGCCCGTGCGCCCGAGCGGTGCGCCACGAGCGCGATGCCTCGAGCCTGCTCGGGGTTGGCCGCGAGGTGGCCGAGCACGGCGCCCAGCGCGAGCCGCACCGACTGTGCGCCGCAGCCGGCTGTAGCCACAGCCGTCTCCGCGACCGCCAGAGTGCGCCTCGCGGCCTCCTCGAGGGCCCGCTCGACACACGCTTCCGGTCCGCCGAAGCCGGACATCACCGCGTCGACGGGCACCCCTGCCGTGTCGGCGATCTGCGGGACGCTCAGCCGCTGAACCGGTTGGCGTGCCGCGAGGGTCAGCGCGCTGCTCATGATCCGGGCGGCAGGCTCCCGCGCCGCGCTCGAGCGCGCGACGGGCGGCCTGCCCGCGGCTCGCTGCAGCCCGGCCTGCATGCCGCATGCGAGCACGTCTGCCGCAGGGCATCCCGCGGGCGGGACCGCCGCAAACAGGAGCGAGCTCATGTGCGCGGCGTCCGGGGCGGCGGGATGCCCTTCCGACGGGGGCTCGAGCATCGCCGCGAGCAGCCCGGCGAGGACGCGCAGGGCCGGTGCCGGCAGGCCGCGCCCGGCGGGAGGAAGCCCGGCGCGCAGCATCCGCGCGGCACTCCCGAGCAGCTCGCCCCGCAGCGCCGCGCCGGTGTCACCGGCCGCGAGCGTCTCCACCAGCACGAGCCGGGCGGCGGGGGGATCGGCAGCGGCGGCGGCGGTCAGGGCCGCGATCGCCGCTGAGGGTCCCCGCCGCGGTTGCTCCGCGCACGCGCGGCGGGCGTCGGCGAGGCCTCGCTCGGATAGCGCGCGGGCGGTGCGCAGGAAGCAGTCGTGACGGTTCCCGAACTGCTCGTAGAAGGAGCGGCGGGAGACGCCGGCGAGCGCGATCACCTCGCGCACCGTGAGCCCTTCGTAGCCGCCGCGCTCCACGGCTCGCACCAGCGCCCCCTGGATGCGGGCGCGCTGGTGCGCGCGGATCGCGGCGGCGCCGAGGCCGTGCGGTCCTCGCGGCAGGCGCCGGTAGATCGGGTCGATGCGCTCGCGCGACGCGGTCCCGCGGGCGGGGTCCGCCGAGCGACGCTCGCGCGAGGCCGTCGCGGGCGCAGGGTCCGCCGACCGATGGTCC
This sequence comes from uncultured Solirubrobacteraceae bacterium, assembly GCA_963703205.1. Lineage (GTDB taxonomy): Bacteria > Actinomycetota > Thermoleophilia > Solirubrobacterales > Solirubrobacteraceae > Palsa-744. The sequence continues at coordinate 2,230,243 of OY969799.1, read as the reverse complement.
TCTCGCTCCAAGTGAGAAGCCTCCCTCTGCTCGAACACGCTGTCCGGTGGTAAGGATTGTTCCAACTAGCCGGATGGTACAGGTCCGCAGACGGTTGTCTACGGCGATTGCGCGCCAGGCTTGTGAGCCCGGATGCCCCTCTGCGTCCCCGCGTCAGTGCAGGATGATCTTCAGCGCGAGCACGGCCAGCCCCATCGCCGCGCCGAAGGCGGTCTCGATCGCGAGCTCCTTCGGCCCGGCCCCGGCGCGTACGCCCGCGAGCAGCTCGAACGCGACGAGCGCGATGACCACGCTCCACACCGCGAGCGTCACCGCCGTTTCCTGCGAGGCGCCCGCGACGGCCGCCACGCTCAGAACGATCAGTGGCACCGCGGCCCCGCGGATCAGCGTCGCGTCGCGGCCGAGCGTGCGCAGCACGACGCCCGCGGTCAGACGCCGGCGCTCGGCGAGGCGCGTCTCGAGCAGCTCCGCGTACGTGTGCGCCGACCCGTAGAGGACGGTGGCGAGAGCCGCCGAGCCGAGCGTGTCGAGATAGCTCTCGTGGCGCCCGCTCTCTGCCGCGAGCAGCGCGCCGATCACGATCAGCCCGAGCACGGCGCCGGATGGGTTCTCCCCCGGCACCAGCAGGGCGGCGAGCGCATCGCCCACGCGCCGGGCCGGCGAGCGACGCGCGGCTGCGGGATCCAGCCGGCTGGACACGCGCTGATTATCGCCTGCCCGGCGGGGCGCCGGACCGTTTAGGTTTCGGGGGTGGCGCAGGCGACCCCGTCAGTCAGGCTCCGCCAGGCGGTGCTCGTCGCGGCCGACCTCGACGCCGCGGCGGCGACGCTGCAACGTGAGCTCTCGCTGGCCGAGCCGTTCCGCGATCCCGGGGTCGGCGAGTTCGGGTTGGCCAACTGCGTGTTCGCGATCGGGGACTGCTTCCTGGAGATCGTCTCGCCGCTTGGGAAAGGCACCGCCGCGGGGCGGCAGCTCGATCGCGCCGGCGGCGACGGCGGCTACATGGTGCTCTTCGATCTCGAGGATCTCGAGGGCGCCCGCGAGCGCGCCGCCCGTGCGGGGGTGCGCACCGTCTGGCAGATCGACCTCCCTGACATCTCCGGCACGCACATGCATCCATCCGACCTGCGCGGCGCGATCGTCTCGCTCGACAGCTCGCGCCCCTACGGCACCTGGCGCTGGGGCGGGCCGGGATGGACGCAGGCGAGGGGGCATGGCGCGCCCGGGCGCCTGCAGGGCATCACGCTCGCGGTCGACGACCCGCGACAGACGGCGGCGCGCTGGGGCGAGGTGCTCGGCCTGGAGGTGCAGCACGCCGGGGCGGAGCGGCCGGCGCTGGTGACGAGTGACGGCGCGCACGTCGCCTTCGCGGCGGCCGAAGCGAGTCCCGAGCAGCTTCTCGAGATCGCGATCTGCGTGCCCGCGGAGGTCAGGGCCGGCCGCGTGTCGCTCGAGTTCGGTGCGGCGCGCCTGGCGCTGTCGGATCTCTGAGCGCCCGGCCCGTGCTCGGCGCTCTCGACCGCTTCGCCGCGGCGGGTCGGGTCAGCGCATCGAGCTCCGCCGGGGCGAGGAGATCGGCCGTCCCTCGTTGTTGCGGGCTCGCGCCGACGGCTCCTCGGATCAGATCGAGGCCGTGCTCGTGGGCGGAGACGCGGTCTCGGGCGCGGCGAGCTGTTCCTCCCTCAGGCAGCGAGAGCTCATTGCTCGCCGGTGGCGAGCTCGTGGGTCCGCTCCGTCCACCAGCTGATCGGCACGAGCGAGAAGGCGTGCTCTCGGGACTCCTCGTCGAGCTCCAGACCGAGCGTGATCAGCGCGAGGACCTGCTCGCGCACCCAGTCGTCGCTGCCTAGCTGCTCGGCCCGCTCGGCGGCCACGTTGCTGCGGGCGAGCTGACGCTCGCGCCCGCTCTGGTCGGGTGCCGGCTCGTTGTGGGCGAGAACGCTGCTCAGCCACTCGAGCCGCCCCGCCAGCTCGACGTGGCGGTCGAGCACCTTCGCATACGCGCGAGCGCCGACCATCACCGGCGCCCAGTCGGCGATCACCCGCGATGCGTGCTCGCCGAGCTCGAGCACTACGCGCTGCAGCTGCGCGCGGCGCTCATCGTCGGCGAGCAGCTCGCGGGCCGCGGACTCCATGCGGTCGGTTTCCCGGCTCAGCTCTGCGCTCGCGCGCAGGAACTGCTCGCTGCCGCTGCGGACCTCGCCGATCTCGAGCAGCTCGAGCAGCCCGGTCCAGGTCGCCCGGGCGGACTGGATCAGGGCGAACATCACGCTCTGGGCGAGCAGGCTCCAGCGTTTGCGGTCCCGGCGTTCGATCACGCCGTTGATCACGACAACCGTCACGCCGACGACCACGATGTTCGCCAGCAGCGAGGTGACGAGCGCGTGCCGGGACCAGAAGGAGCTGATCACGAAGTCCGAGCCAGCCGCCGCAGCGATCACGACCGCACCCGTTCCGGCCGCGATCAGCAGACGCCGGCGGGGAGACATGGCAGACAGGGTAGACGCCGCTTGACCGTCTGCCGACGCCGTGAGAGACTGCGCCGCGCCGGGGGAGGAGCCGCCGGGTCGGAGCGCGGTCGCCGGGAGGGCGAATGGGAGGGGAGAGAGAGTCGAGAGGGCGGCCCCGCCGTGCAGCGTTGACAGCCGCGCTCGCCGGGCTCGTGATCGCCGCGGCGCCGGCGGCCGCTGCGGGCTTCGAAGCGCGCAGCCTGAGCGGCGCCGGCAACAACTCCCTGCATCCCGAATGGGGCGCGGCCGGCCAGCAGTACGTGAGGCTGGCACCGTCGCGATACGCGGATGGCTACGGGGCCATGGAGGGCGGCCCCAACCCGCGATACGTCAGCAACCGCGTCTTCAACTCGCTCGGCGTCGACGTGTTCTCCGAGCGCAACATCAGCCAGTGGGGTTGGGTTTGGGGCCAGTTCCTCGATCACACCTTCGGGCGCGCCGAACCGGGTCAGGAAGAAGCCTTCATCCCGTTCGACGCCTCCGACCCGCTCGAGCGCTTCGAAGACACGCTCGAAGCGATTCCCTTCTATCGAAGCGCGGTCGCGCCCGGTACCGGCACGGGGCCTGGCAACCCGCGCGAGCAGACCAACACCGTCAGCTCATACATCGACGGCGCGGCGCTCTACGGCGGCTCCAGCCGGCGGCTCGAATGGATGCGTACCGGCCCTGACGACGGCGACCCGGCCGACGCCGGTCCGGCTCTGCTGCTGCCGAAGGACTACCTGCCGATTGAGTCGGCCCGCGGCGCCGCGCATCCCGCGCCTGAAATGGAAACCGAAGGGGCGCTCACGGAAGCTCCGCAGAACGCGGTTGTGGCAGGCGACGTGCGCGCCAACGAGAACGCCGAGCTGACGGCGGTCACGACGCTGTTCGCGCGCGAGCACAACCGCATCGTCGCCGCGCTCCCTCCCTCGCTCTCGGCCGAAGAACGCTTCCAGATCGCGCGCCGCGTCGTGGGCGCCGAGCAGCAGTACATCACCTACGAGGAATTCCTCCCGGCGATGGGGGTCTCGCTGCAGCCGTATGAAGGCTATGAGCAGAGCGTCGACCCGGAGCTGAGCGATGAATTCGCCACCGTCGGCTACCGGGCGCACTCGATGGTCAACGGCGAGGAGCACATCGAAGCGCCGGCCGGCAAGTACAGGAACAAGACCACGGCGCTCCGTGCGATGGGCGTCGAAGTCGCGCCGTCGAAGCTTCACGGCAACAAGGTCGTGCTGACCGTCTCCCAGGGCGCGGCCTTCTTCGACCCTGCGCTGCTGCCGGAGATCGGGCTCGGGCCGATCCTCGAAGGCCTCGCCGACGAACCCGGCTACAAGAACGACGAGCAGATCGACGACCAGCTGCGCAGCATCCTGTTCGGGATCCCGCGCGCGGGGGCGAATCCCGCCTACTGCTTCGCCGAACCGAGCCGGCCGGAATGCTTCAGCGTGGTCGAGGACCTGGGCTCGATCGACATCCAGCGGGAGCGCGACCACGGGATGCCCACCTACAACGAGCTCCGCGTTGCGCTCGGGTTGGCCCCGCAGCACAGCTTCACGGAAGTCACGGGCGAGTCGAGCGAAGAATTCCCGACCGACGACCCCCTGGTGCCGGCGAACGACCCGATCGACTCGCCGCACATCCTCGACTTCACGTCGCTGCAGAACTACTACGGCGAACCGCTCGGCGAAGAAGAACCGATCTCCTCGGCGCGGCCGGGGAAGAAGAGGCAAAAAACCTCGCAGGCGCCGCAGCGGGCCGTGTACGCGACCCGGCGCACGACGCTGGCGGCGCGCCTGAAGGCGATCTACGGCTCGGTCGAAAACCTCGACGCGCTCGTCGGCATGATGTCCGAGCCGCATCTGGCGGGCAGCGAGCTGGGGGAACTGCAGTACGCGATGTGGCGCCGCCAGTTCGAAGCGCTCCGGGACGGAGATCGGTTCTTCTACCTGGACGACCCGGTGCTCGGCGAAATCGAAGCCCGCTACGGGGTCACCTACAGGCACTCGCTGCGCGAACTGATCACGCTCGACGCCGGCGTGGCTGCCAAGAAGCTCCCCGAAGACGTGTTCTTCGCTGCGCCGCCCGCGCGGCGCGCGGCCCCCGCGGCTCAACAGCGCCACCGGGCCGCGAGGCGCAGGTAGGCGTCGCGCGCGCGACCGCGGCGCGGTCTGGTGTTCAGACCGCGGCGAGGCGAGCGGGCAAGCTGCGCGGCGGCGGCGCTGGCCGCGCAGACCGTGGCGGTCGCATAAAAGGCCTCCTGCCCGCGCCGCGGTGTGGGTTCCAGCGCTGACCAGCCGCTTTCCGAAACAGTCGGCACGCGCGCCGTGTTAAGGGGGCATGTGAGGTGGTGGCGGGTCTGCCGCTGCCCGGGATTCCAAACAGAAAGTGGGAACTTGATGCGCAGAGCAATCATCAGCCTGGCGGCTGGCAGCCTGGCGATGGTCGCGCTGGCACTGCCGGGGAGCGCCTCGGCCACGCCTACCGTGACCTTCAAAGCCAAGGCTGTGCCGATCGCGGGCTTCCCCCACACGGGGAACATCAAGGGCGCCGGCGCGGCGTTCGAATCCGAATTCAAGATCTCCGGCACCGAATATGGCGGGTTCCCGCCGCCGCTGATCCACGTCAACGTGTACCTGCCGGCGGGCGTGAAGCTGCACACGACGGGTTTCCCGACGTGTGCGCCCTCGACGCTGGAACCGTCGGGGAAGGGTCCGAAGGCGTGCGCGAAGGACAAGGCCGGCCCGACCGGGACGGTCGAAGGCTTCGTGGCGTTCGGCTCTGAAGTCGTGCCCGAGTCGGCGACGATCGAATCGTTCTACGCCCCTGGCGGCGGGCTGGAGTTCTTCACGTTCGGCCACTCGCCGGTGCTGCTGGAAATCCTGTCGAAGGGCCACTTCGTGGGCTCGAGCGGCCTCTACAGCAAGAAGTTCGAAGCTGAGGTGCCGCTGGTCGAAACGGTGCCTGGCGCCAACGACGCGTCGGTCAAATTCATCAAGGTGAAGACCGGCTCGGCGATCCGCAAGGGCGGCAAGGTGACCTACTACGGCACGATGCCGACGAAGTGCCCGAAAAAATATCTGCCGGTCAAGGCGGAACTGACGTTCGCGGGCCTCGGCGGTCTGACGGAAACGACCGTCCCCGCCGAATACCACGCCCCCTGCCCGCGCAAGTAGCACGCACAGGGAGCAGAACCGGCCGGGGGCCGGGCGCCGGGGGCGCCCGGCCCCGGCTCGTTCCAGGCGGACGTCGCCCGCTGGCTCGCTCGATTTCTGACGATCGGGACGGCGAGGTCTTTACAGTGCACGGGGACCGACCCGCACGCTCCTGGACGCTGAGGCCCTCCCAGTTCTCCACCTGAGGCCGTACAGCGCAACAGGTCGGCGCCGGGCCGTGGGGGGCCAGGCAGCCGCCTGCGCCCGGCGATGGCGGCCCGTCCGCGGCCGTTCGGCGCCGCGCGCGTAGCGTCCATCGTCGCGACGGCCCCCGCCGCCGCTGACGCTAGGCTCTGGCCAGGGCGGCGAGAAAGGGGGAGGGGCGTGCGCAAGCGCTACACAACCGGCACGACGATTCGGCTGATGGCTGCAACGGCGCTGGCGACGGCGGCGCTCACGACCGCGAGCCCCGCGCAGGCGGCACCGAGCGTCAGGATCACCTCGCCACCCGCGGGAACGGTCACCAACGACCGCACGCCGATCTTCAGCGGCACGGGCGAAGAACTCGCAGGCGAAGTGATCTTGCGGCTGTGCGCAGGTCCGGCGGCCGAAGGCCCGGCGATGCAGACGCTGCGCACGTCGCTGCTCGGCCCCGGCGGAGAATGGACGCTCGGCCCGGTCGAAGCGCTGGCCGACGGGACCTACACCGCGACCGCCGCGGAGACGAATGCCGCGCTCGAAACCGGAATCAGCCCGCCCGTGACCTTCACCGTCGACACGGGCGCGCCGATGGTCACGATCGACGATCCGCAACCGGCGCCCGGCGAATACGCCCCCGCGTTCGCCGGCACCGCGAGCGACACCACAACGGTCTCGGTGAAGATCCACGCCGGCGGCGCGGCAGGCACGATCGTCTCCGGCGCGAGCGCGGCAGGGACGGGCGGCGAGTGGCACTCCGGGCCCGCGAGCCCGCCACTCGCCCCGGGCCTCTACACGGCGCTCGCGACCCAGCCGAGCTCGTTGCAGGGAAACCCCTCGGGCCGCAGCTCCCCCGTCTCATTCGCGGTCGAGCCCGCGCCGCCGCCGGCGCCGGGCGGGGCGGTGAGCGCAGCGGCGGCCGCGGCGCGGCCCGCGGCCTCGGCGGCTGGGTCGCACATCTCGTCGCCGCTCGCGCTGATGGCGCCGTTCCCCGTCGTGCGCGTGGCCGGCGTCGCCTTCTCCGGCGGGATCGAGCTGAAGCTGCTGAAGGTCCAGCAGGCGCCGGCGGGTGCGCTGGTCACCGTGCGCTGTCGCGGGCACGGCTGCCCGCGCCGCGCGCTGGTGCGCCGCACGACCGTTGCCGGGCTGCACGGGGTGGCGCCGATCGTGTTCCGTTCGTTCGAGCGCTACCTGCACGCCGGGGCGGCGATCGAAGTGCTCGTCTCCAAGGCGGGGCTGATCGGCAAGTACACACGGCTCCGGGTGCGCCGCGGCAGGTTGCCCGAACGGGTCGACCAGTGCCTCGCCGCCGGCGGCGTGCTGCCGCTCCAGTGTCCCGCCGTGTGAGCGCTCGACTGCCGCCGCGCCGGCGCCGACGGCGCGCTCAGCGGATCTCGGCGCCGCTGGGCCGAGGTTCCTCCTCGTCGGCCGCGGCCCGCATCGTCAGGCTGAGGTGCCTCGTGTCGAGGGCGGGGCGCGTCTCGTCGTCCGCCGGCTCCTCGCCGTCCTCGTCGCCGACGAGCGTCGCGTAGCGCTCGCCGCTGTCGCGCGCCGGGCCCTCCGGGTCGCCGATCACGCATCGGTCGCGACCGCCCTGCTTGGCGGCATAGAGTCCGCGGTCGGCGATCGCCAGCAGGTCCTCGACGGTGTCCGCCGCGTTCGAGTCGGTGACGCCGAAGCTGACCGTGAAGCGCGGCGTTTCGCCCGGGTGGGCGACGGCGAGGTCGTGGCGCACGCGATCGAGCACGCCGACCGTCTCGAAACGGTCGAGGTCGGGAAGGGCGAGCACGAACTCCTCGCCTCCCCAGCGCGCGGTCAGGTCGTGCTCGCGCATCGCGCGCGTGAGCGTCTGCGAGAACAGGCGAAGCGCGCGGTCGCCTGCCTCGTGGCCATGCGTGTCGTTGAGCTGCTTGAAGTGGTCGAGGTCGCCGATCACGACCGAGAAGAGGCCGCCGGCGCGAAGCAGCTCCCGTACCCGCCGCTCGGCGGTGCGCCGGTTGACGAGGCCGGTGAGGCCGTCGGTGGAGGCCTGCAGCTGGGTCTTTTCGAAGGCGCGCACGGTGCCGATGCGCGCGCCGGATTGTCCCGCCAGCACCGACAGCTGGGCGACGGCCCCCTCGCCGAGCGGCTGCGTGTCGGGCCCGGTCGTGTGCAGGACGCCGAGCGCACGCCCCATGAAGCTGACCGGCACGCACACCGCCGAGCACGCGCCGCTCGTGCGCCCGCGCAGGTGTGGGCAGGAGTTCAGGTCCTCGCTCGACTCGAACACGACGGCGGTGCCGCGGCGCACAGCGACGCACGAGAACGGCGACTTGACGGGGCAGCCCGGCGCATCGCGCAGTGGGTTGGACGCGACGCGGCCGAGGTTCGCGCGGCTCGAGTCCGACAGCAGCAGCTCCATCGGCGTGCCCTCTTCGATCTCGACCATCGCGCGCTCGACGACGTTGAACACTTCGTGCTCGTCGTCGGCCATCTCCATCGCCTCGGAGAGCTGGTTGGCGAAGCCGTCGCGGACGACCTTTGCGGTGAGCTCTTCCTCGAGCCGCACACGGTCGGTGGTGTCGCGCGCGTGGACGACCACCCCACGAAGGTTGCGATCGGCGCGGCAGGTCGCGGGCGTGGGCCTCGAGGTGGCGCCACTCCTCGGCGGCGCTGCGCATGCGGAAGCTGAACTCCTCGGGTCCGTCGCCGGCGCGGACTCTGTCCAGCAGCTCGTGGTCGCCCTCGTGCACGAACCGCAGCCAGCGCTCGCCGTAGAGCTCGTTCTCGTGCCGGCCGATGAGCGCCGAGACGGAGGGGCTGACGTAGCGGGCGCCGTCCTCACCGAGCACGAGCACCAGGTCCGAGGAGGCGAGGGCGAGGCTGCGGAAGTGAGCGCTCTGGCGTCGGCTGGCGGTGAGAAGCAGGCCGGCGAGCAGCAGCGTGATGATCAATCCGCCGATGCCGAGCGCGATCTGGGTGGTGATCAGCCCTTCGATGTTCGATTCGTCGGCGCCGCCGATTTCGCGAGCCGCGCGGAAGGCGATGCTGGATGTGAGCGCGCCCAGCACCCGCAGCCGCGTCAGCGAGTCGAGTGCGCCGACGTGCTCCCCCGCCGTTTCTGGCAGGCCCGCGGTGGGGCGGCCGGCGAGGATCGCTTCGCCGGTGTCGACGAGATCGCCGACGAGCCGCTGCTCGACCGCGAACTGGTGGGCGACGGCCGCGTTTTCGGCGGACGGAAGCAGCGTTTCGTCATCGTCGCCGTTGACCCCCGGGGCGGTGCCGCCGCCGAGCAGGGTCGCTGCCGATGCCTGCATCACGCGCGCGGTGTACGCCGGGTCGGCCTGCCGGCCGGCGCGGACGAGCAGCGTTTCCTCGACGAACCGTTCGGCGAGGGTCCGCTGCCTTGCCGCGATCTGGATCACGCTCGTGCGGTGCTCGGAGCTTTTGGTGCTGTGAACCGACAGCACGATCGTCGCTGCCGAGATCAGCGCGAAGGTCAGGAAGATCGCGGCGATCGGGCGCCGTCCGGATCCCGCGGCCGTGATCGGCTTGACGGACCCGCGGCGCAGCATCAGCCGACTACGACTTCCGTGTGCATGCCGGCCATGTAGTGGCCCTCCATGTTGCAGAAGAGCACGTAGCGGCCGGGAGAGAGGTGGACGGTGAGGGTGCGGTGCGAGCCGGGCCGTCCGGGCTCGAGCGAGCCGGGCTCCTGGGATTCGATCGCTTCCTCGTCGACCGTGAGCCCGTCGGCACGCAGCGGCAGCGAGCCGTTGACGGTGGGCGCGACGATCAGCTCGTGATCGGTGGCGCCGTCGTTGGTGATGTGGAGCGTGTACTCGCCGGCCGCGAGCTGAGACGGCGCTTCGATGTGGAAGTCACGCTCGCGGATCGCGACCGCCGGCGGCGCCGCGGCCTTCGCGCGCGATTCGCCGCATCCCGCGAGCGAGATCGCGAGGACCGCGGTGACGGCCACGCCCCCGAGGCACGTGCAGCATCGGGGCAAGCCGAAGCGCATATGACCGGATCGGCCTGTCGAGTGGCGAGCTTTACGCGCGGAGGTCCTGGGCGGCGGAGCAAGAGCGGAGCCGGGGCCGGGTTTCGCCAAGCCCGATCTCCGCGCTGCCAGTGTCCGCGGGCGCTTGCCGGTCAACCACATAAGCCAGGCCGATGGCAACGCAGTCAATTCGTATATCAGCGATCCGTCTACCCGCGAGGGGGCGTCGGGGACAGGCGGGGAGAGCTCCGTGTCCGCCTGCCCTGCGTGATCAGAGGCCGTGGCCGCCGAGGGTGCGGCCCTAGCATGTTAGGCGTCACGAGTATAAGCTGTGTCGCAAGGTGCTCGACCAGGGGATGCGATGAGGATGGCAGCGACGGACTCGGCGGGGTCTCTGGAACGAATCGCTGGCAGCGGTGTGGCCTTGAGCGTCCGTCGCCGTAAGTGCGCCGAGGCCAGCGGACACGGTCCACTACGCCGGGCAGTACTGCTGCTTCACGGTTGGCCCGGCACAAACCGCGACTGGGCGCTCGTGTTCGAGCGCCTCGCCGACAACGAGGCACTTCGACACTTCGAGTTGATCTGCCCGGATCTCCGCGGGTTCGGCGACAGCGACAAGCCGGCGGCGGCTGCTGACGCGGACGAGCCCTGGGCGGCGTACGCGCCCGCAGCGCACGTCCAGGATCTGCTCGCCGTCCTCGACGACGTCGGGATCGAGGAGACGATCGTCGCGGGTTATGACCTTGGTGCGAACCTGGCCCAGGGCCTCGCCAGAGCGCAGCCGCAGAGAGTTTCGGGCCTGGTTCTCTGCGATCCGGTGCACGCGGCGGCGCGCGCGCAGGCCGCAACGCTGGACCTCGCGGCAGAGCTGTGGTATCAGAGCTTCCACCAGCTTCCATGGTCAGCCGACCTGGTCGGCTATGACCGCCGCACCGTCGAGATCTACCTCCGTCACTTCTACACGCATTGGTGGGGACGAGGCGAGGTCGACGAGGCGCATTTTCAAGCTGTCGTTGATTCCTACGCTACGCCAGGAGCGTTCGGGGCCAGCATCGGCTGGTATCGCGCCCGCGGGCGGAGCGGCGGGTCGGCCCCTGCGGAGCCGATCCGGACTTCGACGCGAGTGCTCTGGGGCGAGGCTCGACCCGATCACGCCGATCGTGCTCGCCGACACGCTTGAGCAGTCCTTCTCCAATTACGAGCTGACGCGCTTGCCAGGCGTGGGGCACTACGGGCCGCTCGAGGCTCCCGACGCGGTGGCCGAAGCGATCCTCGAGCTGGCAGCGGCGAGCGACCGCTCATGAACCCACGGCCCGAGGGCAAGCTCGAGCAGCGTCTCCAAGCTCTGGACTCGCCGTACTCGGATGAGGTCGCAGACACGCTGCGCCAGGTAGGCTCCTACGCCGTCACGGATATAACGCGTGGCAGGCGCGACCGCCTGTGCTAACGTCGCGCCATGGACACATACACGCGACCGCACTTCGCCACGTCCGCACTGGTTTCGATCGATACGCAGTGCGATGTTCTCGACGGTGGATCCCTCGAGGTTCCCGGTACAACTACCGCGCTGACCGGCATTGAGGTGCTGGTGCGCGCCTATCGCGAGGCTTCGAGGCCGATTGTGCACGCGGTTCGCCTTTACTTGCCGGACGGCAGCAACGTCGACCCGTGTCGCCGGCACGCGGTTGAGACTGGCGCTGAAACCCTGATCGCGCGCACCGCCGGCTCCCAACTGGCTCCGGCGCTGCTGGCGGACCCCGAGAGCGTTCTGGATGCGGATGCGCTGCTTGCCGGCGAGATGCAACCGCTCGGTCCCGGAGAGGTCGCGCTCTACAAGCCGAGGTGGGGCGCGTTCTTTGAAACGAGCCTCAAGAGCCGCCTCGAGGAGAAGGGCGTCGACACGCTCGTCTTCTGCGGATGCAACTTCCCTAACTGCCCGCGAACCTCAATCTACGAGGCCAGCGAGCGCGACTACAGGATTGTTCTCGTGCGGGACGCGATTTCCGGGCTTTACGAGCAGGGGGAACGCGAGATGACGAACATCGGGGTCAACCTCATGAGCGCGGCTGACGTCGTGAGTGCCTTGAGCCAGCTTGGGCTCGCGACAGCTTCCTGAAGCCGTCTCGGCCGCGAGCAGCCATCTCCGCAGCGTCACGGGCTAAACTCATGTCGGTGGAGCAAGCGCTAAGCGATCAAGACTTGGCTTTTCGCTTTCAAGGGGGCCACGTAGGCCTCGCGCTGACCGCGACTGTGGGGGAGCGCTGGAGTCGCGGCTTTGAGCGGCTTCGGAGCGCTGACGATCTCGCGCGGTGGTTGGTCGAGACCGAGCTGCTTGCGTCGCCGCCGAAGGTCGTGGAGGCAGATCTGCGCGCAGCGCGGCAACTTCGCGAGGCGATCTACAGGGCAGCGAAGGCTAGGAGCGTAGGCGAGCCGTTGCCCCCGCGCTCCCTCACCGTGATCAACTCGTACGCGCGAATGCAGGCTTTGTCTCCCCAGCTTTCGAAGCGCGGAGGGGTCACCTGGGTCTCCGACGAGCCTGTACGTGCGGCCCTGAGCTTGATCGCGCGCGAGACGATCGCTCTTCTGTCTGGACCGCTCTCCGGTCGGATCCGGGAATGCGCGAGTCCAGAGTGTGCTCTGCTTTTCGTTGACGCAAGCCGCCCCGGCAGACGCCGCTGGTGCTCGAGCGAGACCTGCGGCAGCCGGTCTCGCTCGGCCGCCTACAGGGCGCGCAAGGCCGAAAGACCAGACATCGCTTCTTAGCCTGATCGGGGGATTTGCGAGGATCACGGTCTCGCTGCTCGCAAGCGGGCGGCGCTCGTGCTCGGGGCCCTGGTCGCACTGCTGTTCATGGACAGGGCGTCGGACCCGCCGCGATCGCCCAGAACCCGCAGGGGAAGCGAGGGCGGCACCCTCTTCGCAGATCCTGCGGCGGCTGACGCTCGACGAGGAGCGCGAGCACGACCAACGTCGCGAGGAGCACGAGCAAGACGGGTGTCCTCAACCGGCGTCGGCCTCGTTTGCTGGGTGCGGCCGTGACCTTTCAAAGCGCCGCGCCGCATCGAGCATCGCGTCGAGGACGGGATGCAGCTCGCGCCGTCGACTGCTCCCGACCTGGGGCTGGAAGGCTGTGGCGAGGAAGAATGGATGCTCGGGCATCTCAATTGCCTCCGTGCGGTCGTCGTCGCCGAGCGCGGAGATGACAACGCCCGCACGCTCGAGGCGCTCCGCGAATCCTCGGACGAGGCCGTAGCCGCAGTAGTGGAACCCAGCGAAGGCTTTGGTGCCGCAAATCCGCGCGAGCGTGGTGCCACGGACGGGCCGGACCTCGCTGAGCTCGCCGTGGAGCGCGCACGCCAGCGGCGCGATGACGGGATCGGCAGCGTCGGGCTCGGTCTCGGCGTGAGCGGCGCGGGCGACGTCAGTCAGTCGGCGGGCGAGCTCGACGCACGCATACTGGAATCCTCCGCAGGTTCCGAGGAAGGGCGTGCCCGTGTCGAGGCAGTGGCCGACCGCGGCGTATGCCGCGGCGTCGTCGCGGTAAGGGGTGCCCGGGAGCAACCACACGGCGTCGACGGCGCCGAGTTCCCGCGCCGCAGCACTGTCCGTCGCCGTCCACGAGCACTCGCAGTCCGCCGGCATCAGCCGTAGCGCCGCATCTACCTCGCGGTGTGTGAGGAAGGAGGGGTCGCGGTCGCCGACGGCCAGAACGTTCATGTGCGAGGCCTACTCGGGCAGCCAGCCACCGCGGTAGCGGCTGGGCTTGCGTCGTCGGAGGTGTTGGTACGCGATCGCGGGATCGGTGGTCTCCTCACCTACGCCCACGCCGTTACGCTGCGCGGCCGGGTCGACGGTGTAGGCCCCCCAGGGCCCGTGGTCGGGGCGGAGGCGCGCGCCGACTGCGAGCACTCGGGTTGGAGCCTCGCCAGCTCCCACGATCATGTGGTTGGTGCCGGGCGGGCAGTGCACGAAGTCCCAGGCCCGCAGGGGCCGCTCTACTCCTTCTACGATCAGCACGGCTTCGCCGTCTAGCACGAGGAAGTCCTCCTGCGCAGGCTCCCAGTGGTACATCCCCAGAGCCTCGCCGGGATTGAGGACGCTGACGTTGATCCCGAGATGCGGGAACTCCACGTCGCCCTCGAAGTCGCAATACGCGGAGCGTCCGTCCCGGTGGTGCCAACGCGTCTCGCGGGCGTTGACGACGAACCAGCCATCGCCCTCGGGGACGACGCCGTGCTCAGTTGAGGTCAGGGGGGCTTCGTCGGGCATGCGCGAACCTACACCGCGATCGGGGCGTTCTTGAGGCAGGCGTCGAGGCGTTCGAGCGCCGTTGGGAGATCGGCGCGGCCGAAGCCGATGCGAAGGTGCTCTGGTTGCTCGTAAACGCTCCCGGGCAGCAAGAGCACGCTCGATCGCTCGGCGTTCACTTCCGTGTACCCGAGTCGCAGCCCGAGCGGGCGGTCCCCGGCGTCCGGCTCGAGTCGCAGGAGCGTCGAGATCGTCTGGCTCTCACAATCGCTGCCCGAGAGCATGAGCTCGGCCTGGAACTCCCACCCCTCGTAGAACTGCTCGATCGCAGAGGCATTCACCCGCACCGTCGAAACCTTAGCTATGGTTCGATCACAGAACCACTCTGACCCGCAGTTGGTTCGCCCGGAAGCGCGAATTCTTGCCGGGTCAGGCCTGGCTGGTCGTGTACGAGGGAGCGCTCGTGGGCACCGCCGGGTTGATCGGGCCGCCGAAGGCTGGGGTGCTCGAGCTCGGTTACGGATGGGGGTTGGCGCGTGTGATGCCACGGGCGTCCCTGGACGCGCCTACGCCGGGGCCGGCGCATCCGCCCGCACCGCGCGTTGGTAGCGCTGCAAAAGTTCGCTGTCGTCGATCGAGCCATGGTGGTGGGCTTGCCGCCAGCCGACGTCCTCGGCGTAGACGAAGAAGCGGCTGGTGCGGATCTCGAGCTCGACGATCCCATGTCCGGGACGCGCGTACTCGCCGCGCTCTCGACCGGCGAACACAGCGGATTCCGCGGTCGACAGCTCCAGCACGTCCTCAAAGCGGATCCAGGCCGTGCCTGGTCCGTTGAAGACGCGACGGTAGAGCTCTGTGATCGGCTCGAGGCCGCGAAGAATCCCACCGAGGGGGTTGTTGAGCTGGACGAGGGGATCGTCGAGCCAGACCGCGCGAAGCAGCTCGAGATCACCGCGGTTGAACGCGCAGTAGAACGTCTCCAGTGCCGCTCTCGCGCCGCCGATTCCGAGGTCTCGCGAGTGCTCGAGGCGCTCGCGGGAGTCGCGTGCGTACACGGTCGGGGTCAGTGCAAGCGTCGTCATCGTGTCTCTCCAGTCGTCGATGGCTGAGTTCTCCAGGCTGGGCCGGTTGTCTCCGATCCCTCCACGCGGCGACGTGGCGCGCGCACGAAGTAGACGCCGAGGAGGCTCACGCCGAACCCGACGACCGCGCCGAGGCGAATCGGGTTACCGAGCACGGGCACCCCCAGTAACGCGGTCAGGGGCGGCACGAGGTAGAGCAGACTCGCGGTCGCCGAGCTGCTGCCACGCTGCAGCAGCCAGTAAAGGAGGCTCATGGCCGCCACCGAGCTCACGAGGCTCAGCCACAGCACCGGTCCGAGCGCGGCGAAGCGGGCGCTGATTCCGAGACCGCTCGTGAGCGCGGCGAGGGGAACGATGATCGAGGCAGCCGCCGCGAGCTGGATGGCGCCGCCGGTTCGCAGATCCATGGTCATGCCGAGACGGCGCTGCAACAGCGTCCCGCTCGCGAGCCCGAGGACGGCGAGGACGGCAAAGGCGAGCCCGAGAGCGTCGTGCGTAGCCTCGAGCCCGTCGGCGATGGCGATGCCCACGCCGAGAAGCCCGATTAGTAGCCCAGCCCACTGACGCGGAACGAGCGTCTCGCCGAGGAAGCGGCTCGCGCCCGCGGCGACGAGCAGCGGCGCAGCACTCGTTACGAGCGCTGCGAGTGCCGCGGTGACGCCGCGGGAGTACGCCAGGTACGCGGCGCCGAATTGGACGCCCTGGAGCAGTATCCCTGTGAGCACGATGCCGCCGAGCCCGCGCCACGAACAGGGCCACGGCGCGCGCGTCGCGATTGCGATCGCGGCCAGCACGGCCGCGGCGATCACGAATCGCCAGGCAAGCAGAGTCATCGCGGGGACGTGGCGCACCCCGAGCGCTCCGACCAGGAAGCCGCTGGTCCAAAGCGGCACGAAGACGATCGCGGGAGCGTGCCGACGCACGCTCATTTCGTTCGCACCACCTGCCACGGCGCGTCTGTGCGCCGCGGCCCCTCGACCGCGTGAGCGGATGCGCGCGCCAGGGCGGGTTCGCCGCTCGTGAGGTTGTGGGGGCGGACCACTCCGACGGCGAAGCCGGCGGCGGCCGCGGCGAGCGACGCGGCGACCATGAAGACCCACGTGTGGCCGAACGCGTTGGTGACGGAGCCCGCGGGCGGGTGCCCGAGGGTCGCGACGAAGACGGCAACACCCAGCGCGGCGCCGAGCTGCCGGCACATCGTAAGCACGGCGCTGCCGGTCGCGAACCGCGTCGGCGGCAGGGAGCCTGCTCCGGCGCTCATCATGCTCGGCAGGGCGAAGCCGACGCCGGTGCCGCAAAGCAACCAGCCGGGCAGGAAGGAGTGCCAGTACGGCGTCGTCGGGCCGAGGCGCCAGAACCACCACGCGCAGCCGCAGGCGAAGAGCATGCATCCCGCCGCGATCAGGTAGCGCTGACCGACGCGGCCCGCGAGTCGGCCGGCGAAGGGGGAGATGCCGGCGACGAGTACCGGACCCGGCGTGATCTCGAGCCCCGCAAGCAGCGCCGAGTGGTGCCACACCGTGGTCAGGTAAAGCACCGAGGACAGCAGGCTCGCGGCGAATGCGGTCATGTACAGCGTCGTCGCGAGGCTCGCGAACGCGAAGCTGCGCACGCGCAACATCGCGAGCTCGACGACCGGTCGCGTGTGCCGCGTGGAGCGCAGCACGAACATGGAAAGCAGTAGCGCGCTGACGGCGAAGCAACCGATCTCACGTGCACCGCCCCAGCCCCAGCTGGGGCCTTGTACGAGCCCGAGCACGAGCGCGGCGATGCCAGCGCTCAGGAGCGTCGTGCCGAGGAGATCAGGCAGTCCCGTGGCGGTCTCGTCGCGGGACTCGCGTAGGACGCGGGTCGCGAGGATTGCGCCGGCTATGCCCACAGGCACGTTGACGAGGAACACGAGTCGCCACGACGCCACGGTCAGCAGGCCTCCGAGCGTCGGGCCGCTCGCGGCGGCTACGCCGCCGACGGCGACCCAGCTCGCGATTGCTCGCGCACGATCGACTGCGGCGAATTCAGGCAGAAGCAGGCCGAGCGACGCCGGTGTCACCAACGCCGCGCCGACGGCCTGCAGCACCCGCGCCCCCACCAGCGAGCTTGCGATGGGGGCGAGCGCACACAGCGCCGAGGCGGACGTGAAAAGAAGCAGGCCGGCGATGAACACGCGGCGTCGCCCGACGAGATCGGCGAGGCGTCCCGCGGCGACGAGCAGCGACGCGTAGACGATCGCGTAACCGTTGAGCACCCAGGAGAGGTCCGCGAGGCTGGCGCCGGCGAAGTCGCGCTGGATCGCGGGGAACGCGATGTTGACGATGAACAAGTCGAGTTGAACGACGAAGAACCCAAGTGAGACCACCGCGAGTACGCGTCTCTGTTGGCTGGTCATGCGAGCCCGAGCCACCCCGGCGTTCGTTCGCTTCTCCACCTAGGCTCGCGCCCCCGACGCGGTGAGGATCACCGTCTCCCCTGGCTCCAAGCCCACCAAGAGCTCATCGCTGCCGCCGTTCTTGAACGCCGCCACGAGGCTCGCACGGTCGTCAGAGAAATGAGCCCAGCCGTCGAGGTGCACGGGCACGACCGCGCTGGCGCCGAGCGTGCGCGCGGCCTCAGGTGCAGCGGAACTGGGGAGCGTCAGGCGCTCTTCCCCGAGGTACGGCATCTGCGCGCCGCCGACGAAAAGAATTGCGACATCGACCGGTCCGCTGCGCTCGGCGATCGTACGGACGACGTCGAGCGAGGCGTTGTCTCCGCTCACGTAGACCGTCGGCAGATCGTTCCCCGTCAGCAGGAAGCCCGTGACCTCGCCGACCAGCTTCTCGGAGCCGTCGGGACCGTGTTGAGCGGGAAGCCCAGTGACCGTTACGCCGGAGCCATCCGGGCACTCGAGCTCGACACTCTCCCAGTTCGGCAAGGGTGTCGCCGCGGTTCCGAGGCGTAGGGCGCCGCTGACCGTCGTCAGCACGATCGGAACGCCCTCGAGGAACTCGCGGCCGGCGTCGTCGAGATTGTCCTTGTGGTGATCGTGCGAGAGGAGCACGGCGTCGACACGGCCGAGCTCAGCTGGCTGAAGAGCCGGCCCATCTGTCTTCCTGAGCTGGACGCCCGGCCGCGGTTCGTAAGACCCTGCAGGGTCGAACGTCGGGTCGGTGACGAGGCGAAGTCCGCCCAGCTCCAGGACCGCGGTCGGACCTCCCACCAACGTCACACGCAGCGTCCGGTTTGCCGTGACCATCTCGTTCTCCTCTCGCTCGCAGTCATCGGCCGCGCCACCCGGGTCGATGGCGTCGCCGGGCGCGAAAGCGGGCACCGTCTGAGTGATCGCGCTGGCGAGTTCGTCTCGGCCCACGATTGCATTGTACATACTAATAGGTACAGACGGAAGCGGACGCGGATCGCGCTCTTCCCGACAGCGCCGGTGTGGGGCCGGGCCGGCCCCCTGCTAGCGACTTTCTTGGCCGGGACCCCGAGGTCTCAGGTCTCGATGGCGAGGCCACCGGCGGCCACGAGTACGGCCGAGCCCGCGACCTCGATGCGCTGCACGTGCTCAGCGGAGCCGACGGCTCGGGCCAGCAGGCGCGAAGGGCGTCCAATCTCCTGACCCTGGCGAATCTCGATCTCCTGACCGAACTCGATTCGGCCGTGGCGCGCCAGGTGTAGTGCGAGGGGTCCCGCGGCCGAGCCCGTGGCCGGATCCTCGGGGACGCCGAGGCCGGGAGCAAACATACGCGTCTTCCAGCGCGACCCGTGTCCTGCGAAGCAAGAGACCTCAATCCCGAGTCCGGCCAGCGCGGTCATATCGGGGGCGAGCTCCGCCACGGCCGCCTCGCTCGCGAGCTCGACGAAGGTATGGTGCGGACCATTGCAGTAGACGTCGATTGGAAGGCCGGACGTGGTGACGCCGAGCGCCGCAAGGAGCTCGTCGACCGCTACGAATGGCTCGATCGTCGGCATGGGCTGCTCCATACGGCCGAACGCGGTGCACTCCGCCGCGTTCTCGATCTGGACGCGAATCGTGCCGGCCTGGGTGACGAGTCGAACCTCGTGTTTACGGAGCGCCCACGCAACGACGACGGCTGAACCCAATAGCGGATGTCCGGCGAAGGGCAGCTCGGTGTTGGGCGTGAAGATACGCACGAGCGCGTCACCTTGATCCGGCGCGACCGGAAGTACGAAGACGGTCTCCGACAGGTTGAGCTCGCGCGCGACGCGCTGCATCGTCTTGTCGCTGAGGCCTGTGCCGTCGGTGAAGACGGCGAGCTGGTTGCCAGCCAGAGGCACATCGGTGAAGACGTCGAGAACCAGGTATCGGCGCGCATGATCGCCGAACGTGGAGGGCGGAGCGAACGCACCGATGAGCTCGTGAGCGTCGGTCATTTCGCGCAGCGTAGTGCGCTCGCGCCCGCGTCGCGGCGTCGTCACCAATTGGTTCACGAGAATCGCCGGATTGGCTCGAGGACGGAGCGGGGGGCGGGGGATACTAGGCCGGTGCAGCCTTTTCCTGAGCAGATCCCCGCGCGTGGCTTCGTGCTCCGTCGCTGGCGGCGAGGGGACGTCGATGCTCTTCACCGCGCAATCACCGAGAGTACGGAGCACCTGACGCCGTGGCTGCGTTTCATGCAGAAGCCGCAGACGCTCGAGACGCACGAGCAGAAAATCCTGGGATGGATCGAGGCATGGGAGAGCGGTGGGGACGCGGAGTACGGCGTTTTCGTTGACCGCGACGTCGTCGGCGCCGTGAGCCTGCTTCGCCGCCGCGGTCCCGGAGTCCTCGAGATCGGCTACTGGATCCACGTCGGGTGGCTGAGACGTGGGCTCGCACTCGAGGCGGCGCGCCTGCTGACGGAAGCGGTTTTCGCCGTACCCGCCGCCGAGGCCGTCGAGATCGTTCACGACCGCGCGAACGCAGCGAGCGAGGCGATTCCGCGACGGCTCGGCTTTTGTGTCGTCGAGGACGTCGCGACCGACGTGCGCGCGCCGCTGGAGACCGGGGTGGACCGGGTCTGGCGACTGACGCGCGAGGAGTGGGAGGGGCGGGCTACGGCACCGGAGCCGGTGACGCCTCGGTGAGGGGCGTCGCCCCAGGCGCCGGTGTCGCCGCGACATGGCCGCGCCGGATGTGACTGTGACGGGCGCGGCGCACCAGCGACGGCGTCGCCAAGCCGCTGAGGATGAACACCCCAGCAAGGCCGAACCATGCGATCGCACCGTGGGAGAGGCAGGTCGCCGCGAGGATCGCGGGCGCCAGCGCTCTGCAGATTCCGAAGCCGAGGCCGTAGACCCCGAGGTACTCACCGAGCGCATGCTCCGACGCCAGGCCGTAGGAGATACCGAACGACCCGGAGCTCTGGTAGAGCTCGCCTAGGCTGTGCGCGAGCACCGCGGCGAGCAGCAGGACTATCGCGAGGCCCTCGGCGCGACCGGACGCGGCGCTGTACAGGGCCATCGCCGCAGCGAGCGCGACCCCGGCCCGCAGAGCCGACCGCGCGCCGCCCTCCGGCGTGCGAGCGGTTCGACTGAATCGCACCTGCAGGAGCACGATCAGAACAGTGTTCGTGAGCAGCATCGGACTGACGAGCCATCGTGGGGCGTGCGTGTGCCCGATCACCCACAGTGGCATCGCGAACGCGAGCACGAAGTACTGCAGCGACATCACGCAGTTCGACGCGGTCAGCGCGACGTAGGGCCGGTCTCGCAGCGCGACGTATTTCCGTTGCCGCGGCGCGGAGCCGGCGGTGCCGGCGGCGGCGACCCGCGGCACCATCAGCAGCAGGCCCGCGGCGAGGATGAAGCTGGCGGCGTCCGCGAGCATGATCAGTTCGTACGCACGGTGGGTGCCGCTGGCGATCGCGAAGCCTGCGGCAACGGTGCCCACGGAGATTCCGACGTTGGCGACCGACTGCAGGTACGCGCGCAGGCGCACCGGGTCCTCCTTCCCGAGCTTGCCGACGAGTGCGCCTTTCGCGGCGTCGGCGCCTTGCATGCACCCGATGACCACGGTGCCGACGGCGATGAACGCGGGCAGCGACCGCCCCACGAGCACGAACGCGCCGATCGCCACGGTCTGGATCAGCTGAATCGCGATCAGGACGTCGCGTGGCCCGTGCCGATCAGCCAGTCGGCCGATCGGCACGCCGGCGCCGAGACCGAGCAGCCCGGCGCAGGTCAGCCCCAGGCCGACTTGCGTAACCGGCAGGCCCAGGCCGCGAGTGAAGAACAGCGCGCTGCCCGCGATGTACAGGCCGTCACCGCTCAGGTTCACGAGCGTCGAAATCACGAAGGCTCGAACGTGTTTGTCGCGCATCAACGAGGCTCCGCCCTTGGGCATGCCTCGGGAGCAGCCTCGCCGCGTAACCCCAGCTGTGTCCTTGAGTGGATCATCTTGTACATACTCGTCGGTACAATAGAGCTGCGCGGCACCGGTGCAGCGAGCTGGCCAAGCGCCGTGCGTCTGCGGACGGTAGGCGAGGCGAGCGCCCGCGACGAGAACCAATCCACTGGAAATCGGAGGCCAATCGATGGACCGCTCGGCCCGCCGGACCGAGCCCGCGTGCGGCGTCCTTTCCCCCGCTAGGGTGCCGATCCAGCTCACGCCGCAGCGCGGCGGCGCGGGGCGCGGGCGGTGCCTGCGACCCGCGCTCGTTGATCCGCTCCGGACCCACGACGAACCAAGCCCTTGCACGAGGCGACAGCCCTAATCGTCATCGACGTTCAACGTGGCTTCGACGACGAGGCCTGGGGCGAGCGAAACAACCCAGCTTGCGAGCGCAACATAGCCCGGTTGATTCAGGCCTGGCGGGCGCGCGCACTCGGCCCGCTCGTGTACGTGCGCCACGACTCGCGCGAACCGGGGAGCCCGCTCGCCCCCGGGCAGGACGGCAACTCCTTCAAGGACTGCGTCGAGGGTCAGCCGGACCTGCTCGTGAGCAAGCACGTGAATTCGGCGTTTCTTGGCACTCCCAGTCTCGACCGCTGGCTGAAGTCCGCTGCGATCCGGCGGATCACGATCTGCGGGATCACAACGAACCACTGCTGCGAGACCACGGCGCGCATGGCCGCGAACCTCGGGTACGAGATGACGTTCGTGCTCGACGCGACGCACACGTTCGCGCGGGCGGACCTCCAAGGGCTGCGCCTTTCCGCCGAGGAACTGTCCCGCGTGACCGCGGCAAACCTGCAGGACGAGTTCGGTCGAGTCGTTCAGACACGAGACCTCCTTGGGTGACGGGACCACGCGGCGCGCCACTCGGCACCGCGTTCATGCTCTCTCACGAGGCGGGCACAAACGTCGCCCACCGCCGAGTCCTGCAATCCGATGCTCCGACAACGCTCACGCGTGCGTTCACCCCCCGCACCGCTCGCGGCATCCTCAACCGGTTCCTCACCGAGCACCCCGACGCACCAGCGGGATACCCGCACATCCACCACGCCACCAGCCCGACCCGTGCTGCCGCGCGCGCCGCCGGTGACGCAGACGGCTTCAATCTCTGGGCCGGGCAGGCCCATGGGCTAGCTCGGGCTGAGCCCGCCGCAGAAGTGGTTCGGCGACTCGCGGACGAGGCGCTTCGAGCGGCGCACGACGTTGGGCTGTTCATGGCCCTTGGCCTGCACCGAAACGAGCAGGGCGAGGCTACCCGGTCGGCTCCGCGCTGATGATGAGCTTGGTGTAGGGCTCGAGAAGCGCGTCTGCGGCCTCTTCGAATCCCACGACGCGGGTGATCACGGGCTCGACATCGAGCTCGCCGGCCCGGAGCAGCTCGAGCACGCGCGGCGCGTCGCGGCGGGCGTGGATGCGCCCGGTGACGAATGTCGTGCTCATCACGTACATCGACAACAGCGGGAACGTGGGCACTGAAGCGGGGTCGAACGTGATCGCCGCGCTGGTGCAGACGCCGTCACGGTCGAGGCTGGCGAGGCACAACGCCAGCGCAACTGCGGAGTCGGCCGCGTTCACGGTGATGGGGTAGCGGTGGTCCATACGTTCGGGCAGCTCGCCGAGCACGAGCGCGCCGTAGCCCTCCGCGATCGCGCGCCTCCCGGCGTCCTCGTCGACGTACACGACCTCCTCGGAGCCGAGGGCGACGGCGATCGCGACGGCGTAAAGGCCAATCGAGCCAGACATCGCTCCCCCGGTCACGAGCACCGGGGCACCAGGGCGCTCGGCGAGATGTGGAGCGACCGTGCGGTAGGCGTCCGTGATGTTGTCCGAAGCGGATGCAGCAAGCACCGATGACAAACCATCTGGGACCGGCACAAGCATTGCGTCGGCGAATGGCACGGCAATAAGGTCAGCCAGGAACCCGCCCCACTGCGTGCCCTCGGCGCCGAAGCCGAAGCCGTAGGTTTGGCCGAGCGGTAGCGCGAGACAGTTGCCGGTGCGACCAGTTCGGCAGGCATCACAGCGCCCGCAGCTGATCTGAAAGGGCACGAGCACGCGATCCCCGGGGCTGACCGCGACGACCGCGTCGCCGATTGCGACGACCTCGGCGACGCCCTCGTGTCCGAGAACGAACGGCGGTGGAAACGGCGAGCGGCCAGAGACGATCAGCGCGTCGAGATCGCAGGTTGCAACGGCGAGCGGTTTGACGATCGCCGCCTGATCGCTGCTCAAGCCGGGCGCCGGTCGCTCCCGCCACACCAGCTGCGCTGCTCCCTCGTAGCTAAGCGCGCGCATCGGCCGTGGCGGGGCAGTAGGACTCACGAAAGCGGGGAGGTGCCGGCAACTCTGGACAAGCTACCAGAGTTCGCTCACTGAACTAGACTGCCGGACGTGATCGTCCTCGGAGCCGACGCGGAGATCCCGGCCGCCGCATTTTCGCCGTGATCGAAGAGATCGCTGATGGCCTTTGGCGTTGGGCAAGTGCCCACCCGGAGTGGGAGAGCGGCGCGGCGCCGGGGAGTCCGGAGGACTGGCCACAGGCCGTAGGCAGCGTGTTGTACGAGCACGAGGACGGCGTCGTGATTATCGACCCGCTCGTCCCACGGGATACGCGCGAGACCTTTCTGTCCTGGCTTGACGACCGGATCGGCGACCGCTACGCGTGCGTGCTCACCACGATCCGTTGGCACGAGCGCGACAGCGAGTTCATCCGTCGGCGCTACGCCTCGCGTGGTCGCGAGGTCGGCCCGCTTGCCCTCGGAGTCTGCCCGACGCCGTTGGCCGGCGCACTCGAGGTCGTCTATTGGCTGCCCGATGTTGCGACGCTCGTCCCAGGGGACCGCATCCTCGGGGACGCCGGACACGGCCTGCGGCTCTGCCCGCAGAGCTGGCTCAAATCGGCCGAGGTCGACCGCGAGCGGCTTGCCGAACTCTTGCGCCCCCTCCTCGATCTCCCAATCCAGCGCGTGCTCGTCTCGCACGGACAGCCTGTGCTCTCGGAGGCACGGAGCGCCCTCGCCAATGCGATCGAGGACGCCGGCGGCTAGGAGCGAGCGCGGCATGTTTCGCCTTCCGGTGAAAGATCGATAATTATCGTTTCAATCGATAGATATCGTGATAACATGTTGGTATGGAGCTCGCGACAAAGCAAAAGCGGTCAGCTGGGGAGCGCTGCTGCGAGCCGTTCGCGTACCCCGATATCCAGCCCGCCGCCGCCGAGCGTGTAGCGACCATCGCGAGGGCCTTGGGCGACCCCGTGCGCGTCCAACTCGTCGACGTCCTGCGGACGCACGCAGGCAAGGTCTGCGTCTGCGAGCTCGTCCCACTGTTCGATATCTCGCAGTCCACGCTCTCGCACCACCTCAAGAAGCTGAGAGACGCAGGCCTGGTGGACTCCGAGCGACAGGGACTGTGGGCTTATTACTACGTCGTACCCGAGGCCGCTGCGGAGTTGGTCCAGTGGCTCGGAGCGAGCGACGTCTCACACAAACGAAGCCGAGGAGGCACCCGATGAACCCGAACCTCGCGATCGCGCTAGTGGCCGAGCACCAGCGCTATCTGGAGATCAAGGCTGGCTGCTGCACGCCAGAGGCCGAGCATCGACGCACGCTTCGCGCAGCTCGTAGGGAGTCGGTCTTGCCGAGTCCCCGCTGGCGTCGCCTCCGAGCGACGTCTCGACAGGCCCTGCGTGAGAGGTGCTGCTGACGATGACGCACGCCTCCGTCCCTTTCGAACCCGCTCCGACTCGCGGCGCCGCGGCCTCTGATGCCGGGCGTTGCGACCCGCACGACCAGGAGGTGTGCTGCCAACCGAGCGCCGCCGGCGAGAGTTGTGGGTGCGGCGACGGCGGTCAGGCGCCTGGAGCCGAGATCCGTGAGGTTGTCCGCGCGCGCTACGCCTCAGCGGCGCGCGGCGGCCCTCGGCTCTCGACCACGGACGAGGGTGGCGCGGAGGTCTTCGGAGCTGCGCTCTACACCGAGGAGGCTGCCCCGGATGTCGCACTCGGGGCCTCGCTCGGGTGCGGAGTTCCAACGGCCGTCGCCGATCTACGGGAGGGAGAGATCGTGCTCGACCTGGGCTCGGGAGCCGGCGCCGACGTGCTCATCTCAGCCCGCCGCGTCGGTCCGACCGGCCGGGCGGTCGGACTCGACATGACGGATGAGATGCTCGAGGTCGCGCGCCGGAACGCACGCGAAGCAGGCGTGGGCAATGTCGAGTTTCTGAAGGGGTACATCGAGGCGATCCCGCTACCTGATGCAAGCGTGGACGTTGTGATCTCCAACTGCGTCCTGAACCTCTCGGGCGACAAGGCGGGCGCGCTACGGGAGGCGGCGCGAGTGCTCCGCCCGGGCGGACGGTTCGCCATTTCGGACGTGATCGCCGACGAGGACATGGACGACGCGACTCGTGCCGACATGCAAGCGTGGACGGGATGCATCGCCGGCGCGCTCACGCGCCGCGAGTTCGACGAGGCGCTCGCAGACGCGGGCTTGATCGGCATCGAGATCCAGGAGACCCATCGGGTGCACGAGCACGCGGCTGCGGCAATCATCAGGGCGAACAAGCCCTAGTCCGAGACAGCCAAGCAGCGGTAGTCGTCACGTGTTAGGCTCGTGACGCCACAGCGAGCTTCCCGCTGTCGGGGGAGGAGGGTCCAGACCGTCATGAACATGCTCGTCATCGGCGGCACGCGCTTCGTCGGCCGCCACCTCGTGGAGGCTGCGCTCGCCCGCGGTGACAGCGTCACCGTGTTCCACCGTGGCGAGACCGGCGCTGATCTTTTCCCGGAGGCTGAGCACGTGCTCGGCAATCGGCACGAGGGTGGCCTCCACGAGCTGCGGGGTCGGCGGTTCGACGTGATCGTGGACACTACTGCCTACCATCCCGACGCAGTCACCGCGGTGGCCGAGATCGGTGCGGCCGAGCGATACGTTCTTGTCTCCTCGGCCTCCGTGTACCGCGACCCCATCGCACCGGGGAGCGACGAGGACTCCCCGGTGTGGGAGCTCACGGCCCCAATCCCTCGGGTTTTCTCTACTCCCATCGAGTACGGCGGTCTGAAGGTGCTCTGCGAGCGTGAGGCCACGGAGCGATTTGGTGGTGCTCTCGTGATCCGGCCCGGGCTCATCATTGGACCGCACGACTGGAGCGGCCGGCTCGGCTCGTGGCTCCGCCGTGTGCGCGACCGCAGATTCGTGCTCGCCGGCGAGCCCTCGCAGCCACTGCAGCTCATCGACGCTCGGGACCTCGCGGAGTGGCTGTTGCGCCTCTGCGTGGACACCGTGAGTGGCGTTTACAACGCCGTTGGCCAACCGACGACCATGGCCGAGCTGCTCACGCTCGCGGCGGCGATGACGATGTCTCCTCCGGACGTTCGGTGGGCGGGGGATGAGTTTCTCAGCTCCCGTCGCGTGGAGCTTCCGCTCTGGATCCCGAGTGATGAAGCCGGGCTGTTCCAGCTCTCCAACGCTCGAGCTTCGGGCGAGGGGTTGCGGTTGCGCCCGTTGGAGCAGTCGATCCGCGACGTCGCTATCTGGGAAGCCGAGGATCCGGCGACGGCGGCGAACGCCGGGCCACTCGACGACGACGCCGAGGATGCGCTCCTCGCCGAACTGGCGTCTACTTGAGCGCGTCCGGGGTCGGCTTGCCGCCACGTCGGTGTCGCTACACCGTCAGCGCCGGCTCGGTCATCGCGCCCTCGGGCAGGCCCTCCATCGTGCGCCAGGCGTCGGCCAGCCGCTCGATTCCTTCCCGGATCACGTCTACTGGCGGTCCCGCGGAGAGTCGGATGAACCCGAGGAACTCGTCGCCCTCGGCCGCGGAGCTCCCCGGCGTGATGGCGACTCCGCGTCGCAAGGCCAACTGAGCAAGGTCGTCCCCGCTGCCGCGCGGCAGTGAGACCCAAATCGTGAGACCTCCGAGGGGCGTCGCGAACTTCCAGTCCGGCATGAGCTCGCGCAGCGTGCCAATGAGCACCTCCAGCTTCCGCTTCGTCAGCTCCCGTCGGGTCTCGATGAGTTCGTCGTACTGCTGTAGGCAGTCGAGTGCAGCAACCTGGGTGAGCACGGCGCCGCCGAGGTCATAGGCCGCCTTGAGACGGCCAAGGCGCATGATCACGTCCGACGGCGCGCGCAACCAGCCGACGCGGAGACCGCTCCAGACGGTCTTGCTCATCGAACCCACCAAGTAAACGCGGCCGGGGTCGATAGCCGCCAGATGTGTTGGCGCGGGCGGACCGAGGATCAGCGGAGCGAGCACTGTGTCCTCGATAACGACCGTCGCGGAGGCCTGAGCCAGCTGGAGCACCTCGTGCCGGCGCCGCTCGCTCATCACCCCTCCGGTTGGGTTGTGGCACGTCGGGATCAGATAGATGAAGCGAACCGGGCCACGGCCGAGCGCTCGCTCGAGCTCGTGCAAAAGCGGGCCGGCGTGGTCCCGGCGAATACCCTCGATTCGTGCACCCGCCCTCGCGAAGGTCTCGATCGCCGCGGGGTAGGTCGGCGCCTCTACGAGCACGCGATCGCCGGGTCGCACCAAGCTCGAGGCGAGCAAGCTGATCGCTCCCTGACCGCCGCTGGTCACGAGCACCTGATCTTGAGCGGTGGCGACACCTTCCTCGCTCAATCGTGCGGCGATCGCGAGCCGCAACGCCGAGATGCCCATCGGGGCATAGCCATGCCTCGGCGCGTGCCGTGCAGCGTCGCGTAACGAGTAGCGCTGGTCCGGGAGTTCTAGCGCCACTTGCGCCGCTGCCATCGATAGGTCGATCGGCGCGAAGTGCTCGTCGACGAGACTCGATAAGAGGGGCGAGCGGTGTAGGGCCGATGGCACCGCGCCCGCGGCGACGTATGTCCCACTCCCTCGTCGAGTCACTACGACCCGACGCCCCCGCAACGCCTCGTAGGCGGCGCCGACGGTCCCGCGGCCTATCGCCAGATGGTCCGCGAGCGCGCGTTCCGGCGGTAGCCGCGTGCCCGCTCCCACCGCGCCTTGCGCGACGGCGTCGGCTAGGGCGTTCGCCAGTCGCAAATAGAGCGGTCCCTCCCGTAGATTCCAAGCGCCCAGCGACGCCGTGAGCGACGCCGAGCTGACCTCAACGACGTGGACGTCTCGGGTTGGTTCTGCCATGAGGTTCAGGGGTCCAATCTCAGCCCTGTGCGAACCAATCTCGCGGTCCGCTGTCCGAGGCCCACCCGCTTATCACGCGACCCCGTCGCAGGGCTCTACAGACGGCAGTGGACCAGGAGCGGGTTGCCTCGTGTCGAACCAGCCGCGCCGGCGCAAGCACCAGGCTTGCAAAGGCCTGGTGGCTGCGGCCATACGTCGCCTTGACGCAACCTCCTGCCGTTGCGCGACCTCGGCCTCGGCAGCCTCGAGTTCGAGATGACTGAGCACCGCTCGATCGTACGCGCCCGGTTCGTTGACAACCCAGGCCAATCGACCACTTGTTCAGAACCAATCCTCCGCCCGACTCGGTCTAAGCCGGGACGCAGGTAGTGACAAGGTCCACCAGCCGGCGTGCCAGGGATCCGTCAGCGTCCAGGCGAGGATTGAAGATGGTCACCTCGAGGCCGACGGCACCGGGGAGCCTGAGCAACCCACCGAGCAGCTTTCGCGCCTGATCCCACTCGAGGCCGCCGGGGACACGGTAATCCACGGCCGGCATCTGCTCGGGGTCGAGGACATCGACGTCGAGATGGACCCAGAAGCCGACGGTGCGCGCAGGCGAGAAGACCTGCGCGATCTGGGCCACAGCGGCGTTGACGCCGCTGCGCCGGATGCCCTCGCAGTCGAGCACTGTCATCGCCGTCCGCGTCACGTGTTCGCCCAGGTACTCGTCGTTGTCGCCATGGGCCCGCATCCCGACGACCGCGACGTCGTCGTCCCTGACAAGCGGCCCGACGCCATCGAGGTCCGCGAGCAGGGCGGGTCCGCGCCCCGTCGCCAGCGCCAGGTCCAGCGACGCGACCTCGCCGTTCTCCTCGTCGCTCGGGTGCTGGAAGTCGGCGTGCCCGTCGATGAAAACGAGGCCGTAGCGCCCGCGCCTGCGCAAGGCGAGCGCTGCCCCGAGCAGGATGCTGCAGTCGCCACCCAGGACCACCGGGAAGCGACCGGTGTCGAGAGCCTCGTCGACGGAGCGTGCGAGCTCGCGGGCGACGGCGGCGATACCCGGGCCGTTGAGGATCCCGGTGGTCTCGTCGCGGCGCTCGTCGTAAACCGGCACGTCCACTTTCACCGGGGCCGCCGATGCCAGCCGCTCCGCGAGTCCAGCCTCCACCAACGCCGCGGGCGCCTCTTCGACGCCGTGCGGCCGAAGCCCGAGTGCGGACGAAACCTCGATGACCTGTACGCCGCGGGTCGTGCGCGGGGCTGCGCATGGCGTCATGCGACGAGTCTACCCAGGAATCGCACGACCGTTCGAGCTATAACGTGGGAATGAAGAGAACGGAGGCGAAGGGCGCGCGCACGCGCGGAGCGATTCTCGACCGCGCCGCGCAGGTTGCCTCCGTTCGAGGCCTGGACGGGTTGTCGATCGGCGCGCTTGCGGCCGATCTCGAGATGAGCAAGAGCGGTCTCTTCGCCCACTTCGGATCGAAGGAGGACCTGCAGCTGGCGACGATAGCCGCTGCACGCGAGACCTTCGTCGACGACGTCGTTGAGTCAGCGCGCCCCAGGCCCAGCGGGCTCGCTCGGCTCGTCGCGCTCAGCGCTGGCTACCTCCGGTATTCGGAAAAGCGCGTGTTCCCAGCTGGGTGCTTCTTCTTCGGAGCCACAGCCGAGTACAGCGGCCGCGACGGCGCCGTGCGAGACGAGGCGGCCTCCCAGATGCGAGGCTGGCTGGCGCTGCTCGCGGACCAGATCGCGTTCGCGGTAGACGCGGGCGAGCTCGCCGGTGACACCGACGTGCGCGCCCTGGCGTTCGAGCTGGGAGCGTTCTTGGCCACGGCCAACTGGATGGCGACGGCACTCGACGTGCCAGGTGCGTACGGCGACGCCCGGGCTGCGATCGCCAACGCGCTCGCAGAGCGCGGCGCCGCCCGCGCCCAGCTGCGCGACCTCGAGCACACATAAACTCTTAGCACGAACGATCGTGCTATTGTGCGCCGAGTGGCGACGAGATCGGACACGCCTGAAGCGCCGGTTGCGGGGACACATCCCGGGGCAGGAGGCACAGCCGGCCAGGACGACAGCGACGCCGGCGGAACCGGCTCGGCAGCGGACCGCTCTCAGCGCCGGCGCGTGCTCGCGATCGCCGCGGTAGCGACCGCGTTCGTGTGGGTCGACGCAACGGCGCTCAACATCGCGTTCCCGGCCTTGGAAAGAACCTACGCGGGCGCTTCGCGCTCGAGCATCTCTTGGGTACTGAACGGCTACAACGTCGTCTTCGCCGCGTTTCTCGTGCCCGCCGGACGACTCGCCGACATCCTCGGCCGTAAGCGCCTCTTCATTTGCGGTGTCGGCGCATTCGCGTCGGCGTCGGCCGCCTGCGCGCTCGCGCCCTCGCTCGAAGTGCTCGTGGCCTGCCGCTTGCTCCAGGGGGTGGGCGCGGCAGCGATGTTGCCGGCTGGGTTCGCGCTGGTCCTCGCCGCGTTTCCGCCGGTCGAACTCCCTTCTGCGGTCGCGCTCTGGGTTTCGGCAGGCTCCGTCGCGGGGGCGCTAGGGCCAGTTGTCGGGGGCGCTGTGATCCAAGCTGCGTCGTGGCGGTGGATTTTCGTCCTCAACGTCCCCGCCGGCCTCCTCGTGCTCTGGCTCGGACGTAATCGACTGCGCGAGGTGCGCGGCCCGCGCCAGCAGCTGCCGGATTTCTTCGGATCGGTGGCCGTCGCCGCCGGCGTGGCGTGCCTCTCGATGACGATTCTCGAGGGACGCGAATGGGGCTGGGCGAACGTGCGCATTCTCGCCGCTGCCATCTGCGTCCCGATCTTCATCGCCATTGCCGTTGCACGCTCCCGCCGGCACGCGGCGCCGGCTATCGACCTCCCGCTCCTCCGCCAACGACGAGTAGCTTTCGCCAACCTCGGAACGCTGCTCTTCGGCACCGCGGTCTTCGGCGGCATCCTCACAAACGTCCTCTTCCTCTCGGAGGGTTGGCATTACTCGGCGCTGCGGGCCGCACTTGCGGTCACTCCGCCCCCGCTCACCGCCGCGATCACCGCCGGGCCGGCTGGGAGGCTGATCGCGCGGCACGGCCCAAGACCGCTCGGCGTGCTCGGGGTCGTGCTCTTCGCGGGCGGCATCGCCTGGATCCTGGGTAATGCCACGGGCTCACCGAACTACCTCGGTGCTTGGCTGCCCGGGACGCTTCTCTTCGGGGCTGGCATCGGCGTCGCCTCGCCGGCCTTCGCAAGCACCGCTATTCGCTCGGCGCCGATCCACGCCTTCGGGCTCGCGAGCTCGATGAACACCGCGGCCCGTCAGGTGGGCGCAGTCCTCGGCGTCGCCGTCCTCGTGGCCGTGATCGGGAACCCCGGCGCTCTTGGTCTCATCAGCGCCTTCCGCCACGCCTGGATCGCCGACATCGCGCTGACGGCACTGGCGGGGCTATTCGCGCTGGCGTTGAGGCCAGTCGTCGCACCGAAAACCGCACTCGCCGCTGACATCCGGCACCCCCCGACGAAGGAGAGCGCACAAACATGATCAGGCATCGTCGCACCGAGGCAGAGGACGTCGACGTGTTCTTCCGCGAAACCGGCGACCGCGACGCCCCGGCGTTGCTGCTCCTCCACGGCTTCCCGGCGTCGAGCTATCAGTACCGGGGACTGATCGAGCGGCTCGCGGACCGCTTCCGCTGCGTTGCGCCCGACCTCCCAGGGTTGGGCTACACCAAGACCCCCAGCGGATTCGAGTACACCTTCGACCATCTCGCCGAGGTCATCGCCGCCTTCACGGATCGCGTCGAACTCGAGCACTACGCGCTCTACCTCTTCGATTGGGGCGCGCCGGTCGGGTTCCGTCTTGCGGCTGCCCGGGAGGGCGCAGTCGACGCGCTGATCATTCAGAACGGAAATGCGTACAAAGAGGGTCTCTCGGACCGCATGCTCGGACTCAAGGCGTATTGGGAGAACCGCGAGGCCGTTGAACCGCGGATCCGCGCAATCCTCGGGGCCGAGGCGCTCGCCGCCCAATATCGCGAGGGTGCGCGCGAACCCGAGGCGATCCCCCCGGACGCCGCGACCCTCGACCGCCATTTCATTGAACAGCCAGGACGCGAACAGGCGATCCTCGACCTCTTCTACGACTACCAGCACAACGTCGACCATTATCGGCAGTGGCACGAGTGGCTGCGCGAGGAGCGCCCGCCGACGCTGATCCTCTGGGGCGAAAACGATCCGTTCTTCACGGTGGCGGGTGCCCGAGCCTATCTCGCGGACGTCCCCGACGCCGAGCTCCACCTACTCGAGACCGGCCACTTCGCGCTACAGGAGGACGAGTCGGCCGTCGCCGAGCACATCGAGCGCTTCCTCGGAGCGCGCACCACTAGCCCCTCTGCGGCTCAGTTGCCAGACGAGAGATCGATATGACCGTCAGCGATCTTGGCGCCGTGCCCGCATCGGCCTTCACGTACGTGAGCCAGGTCTTCTTCGACGAGCTCGACCCGATGCAGATGATGCACAACGCGCGTTACGCCACCCACGTCGAGCGCGCGACGACCAGGCTCTACAACGCCCAGGGCTTCCGCTACGAGCGCGACGTCGCCGACAACCCGGACCAGCACCACGCTGTCCGTCGCTACGAGGCGGAGTTTTTCGCACCAGTGATCGGGGAGGTCGCGATGAACGTGATGCTGTGGGTGGAGAGGCTGGGCTCGAGCAGTTGCACGTACGGCTTCGCGTGCGCGAGCAATGAGCGGCTCCACGCGAGCGGTGCCCGAACCATCGTGAAGCTCGACCCCACGACCTGGCAGCCGGTGCCGTGGACCGACCTGTTTCGCGGTCGGCAGTCCCTGTACCTGCGCGGTGACGCAGCCGCGACCGCCGCCGCATGACCGTCCGAGCGGGGCGCGGGTCCTACGCTTGCGGGACCGCCCGGGGGGACGCCGCGCGCGAACGATGGTCGCGGGCGTGCTGGCGATTGCCGCAGCGGTTCATCGCACACCAGCGGCGACGTTGCCCACGGCTGTGGTCGACGAAGAAGAATGCGCAGTCGCGGCCCTCGCATTCGCGTAGACGCCCGCTCATGGGGCCGCCCAGTAGCGACACGGCATCGCGCGCGATCGTGGAAAACGCCGCTGAGATCGGGTCCTCGGCCACCCAGCTGATCTCGAGTCCGCGGCTCAGGGTCGGAGCGAGGCCGGGCCGCGCGGCGGCCGAGTTCAGGGCCGAGAGGTCGGCGGCACCGGGCCTCGACGTCGAAATGCGCGCCCGAACCAGCCGGTAGATGGCCTCGCGCAGCTCGCGAGCTCGCCTCAGATCCACGGTAGAGACCGCGGGCGCGGCGGCCAAGAGTCGCGCCTCTTCCAGCCAGCGGCGAAGATCCTCCGGGGTCTGCAGCAGCTCCGTCGGTCGATCGTGCCGCCAAATCAGAGTCGAGCAGAGATC
Source organism: uncultured Solirubrobacteraceae bacterium (assembly GCA_963703205.1). Taxonomy (GTDB): domain Bacteria; phylum Actinomycetota; class Thermoleophilia; order Solirubrobacterales; family Solirubrobacteraceae; genus Palsa-744. The sequence goes on along the minus strand of OY969799.1, from coordinate 2,196,174 downwards.
GAGGCTGCTGTACCCGGCACGGAACCGGAACGCATCCGCGTCCGCGGTATTCCTCGGAGCCTTCGTCATAGCCCACAGCGTAACTGGTCTAACCCCTTACTCCCCGTGGTATAAACCTGCGGTGGGCACAGACGAGCGTCCAAGGTCCGTGACGCCGATGCCGCTAGGAGAGCTTCTCGGCATCGAGCTCGCGGAGCAGAGAGAGGATCGTGTTGTCTGCCGGCTCGTGATCACGGCCGTGCATCTCAACCAGGGCCTGGTTACACACGGCGGCGCCCTGTTCACCCTCGCCGACACCGCGCTTGGCCTGCTCGCAAATCCCGCAGGACTGGAGACCACGTGGGTTGGAACCAGCTTCAGTCTCCAACTCTTCCGCGGCGTCGATGTAGGCGATGCCGTCAGCGCCACCGCGGAGTTCGAGAACCGCTCCCGCAACCTTGTTGCCTGTCGTGTCGCGATCAGCCGGGAGCGCGACGACAAGCTCGTCGGGGTCCTCACGAACCAACTAGTGCGCGCTCCCGCCGTCGCCACGGGCCGGCTCGGCGAGGTCACCTTTGCGGAGGGAGACCCGGCGGAGCCGCTGGTCGTGGCCTTGCGCGCAGCTTGCTACGCCGAGGTCGGTGCCGGCGTGCGTAGCCCCTGGACAGACGGACAGGACGCAACGTTTGCCGTGATCTACGTCGATCGTCAGCCGCGCGGTTACGCCGCGCTGGCCGGAGGCCGTGAGGCCGGCGAGATCTCAGAGCTCTGGATTCACCCGCGATGGCGCCGCCTTGGTCTCGGGCGGGCTCTAGTCGGTCGCGCGCGCGAGCTCGCGCGGGATGCGGGCCACGAGCGGGTGGAGCTCCTCCCTGAGCGAGTGGTCGATCGTGAGCTGCGGCACCATGGCCGGTCGTTCGGCAGGAGGCCGGAGTGAGCCGCCCCGGCCCGCCGTCTGCCGAGAACCCGATCAAGGGGAGCTGTCTCTGCGGGGGAGTCCGGTTCGAGATCAGCCTGCCCTTTCGTCGCGCGAACTACTGCCACTGCTCGCGCTGCCGGAAGCACTCTGGTGCCGCCGCTTCCGCCCAGGGCCGCGTGCCGCGGGAGGGCTTCAAACTCGTCGCGGGCGCACAGCTCGTCGGCGTTTACAGGCCGGCCGACGGTATGGCCAAGGCCTTCTGCCGCGTCTGCGGGTCCAGCCTCTTTGGCGGCACGTGGCCGGAGGGACGCGAGGTGTCCGTCCGGCTTGGCACGCTCGATGACGATCCTGCGATCCGGCCGCAATACCACAGCTTCGTCGACTCCAAGGCGCCGTGGGACGAGAGCCCAGACGACGGCACGCCAAGCTTTCCTGGCGCCGCGGGCGCCACCAAGGAGGTCGAATGAGTGGCGGTCGCGGACGCGGATGCCGCGTTGTGCCGGGCGGTACTGGAACGTGACGGCGCGATCCGGTACGCGGCGATCGGCCGTGCCCAGGCCGTGGTCAGCGAAAGCCGGGAAGAGCTCGACGGGGCGTCCGCTGCGAGCTCCGACTTCTTCGAGGAGCTTCTAGTCAACCCGGCGCTGCTACTGCTCGCACGCCAGCGCGGCGAGCTCGACTGCGGCGGACTCCGCTACGTCGTTGTCGCCTACGGAAACTTCAATCAGCTCGTCATCCCACTCGGGCCGGGCGCACACCTCTCCGTCGCTCTCGAACTTTCGGTGGACGCGCAGCGGCTGGCCTCCGAGCTCACGGCGGTGATCACCGGAGCCGGCCGTTAGCCCGGGTTGCGGTTCGGTGACCGAACTGCAACTGTTACCCTCCGTCGCGATGGCCGTCGGATCCGAGCGCGGCAGGTCAGCTGGAATCGCGCGGGCACGCCGAGGCTCCGCCGCCGATCCGGCCACGTTGACGTTGATCATCGGGAGCGCGGGAACGCTGCTCGTTCTCTTCGCTTTCGCAAGCGTGATCACGACCGTGGCGGAAAGCGTTACGGCGCTCCACGCTGGTGCCTCCACGCAGACATGGGCGTTGAGCGGCATGAGCCTAGGTCTGGCGACGAGCTTGCTCAGCTTCGGTGTCATTGCCGATGACTACGGGCGCCGGCGTGTCTTCCGAGGCGGCTGCGTCGCGCTCGCCGCGGCGAGTGCGCTCGGGGCCGCGGCGCCGACGCCGGCGATCTTCGTCGCCGCCCGGATCCTTCAAGGCGTCGCTGGCGCCGCCGTCCTCAGCGCCAGCCTGGGCCTTATCGGACATGCGTTCCCATCCGGCGCCGCTCGCACCCGCGCCACCGGTATCTGGGGTGCGTCGATCGGGGCGGGCACGGCGTCGGGGCCGGTCGTCGCCGCGGCGCTGGCGATGAGCCTGGAGCTGGAGGGCGGGGTACGCGTTTCAGGCCGCAGTCGCCGTCGTGCTCACGCTGGCGTCGGCGTCGCTGCCGGAGAGTCACACGGACCGCCGACGGAGACTGGACGTCGGTGGGGCGCTCGCGTTCGCAAGCCGCGACGGGTTGCCTGACCGCGGGGCTCACGCTCGGACGCGAAAATTGGAGCGGGGCCTCCACGGTCGTCCTTCTCGGACTCGCGGCCGCGTCGCTGCTTGCGTTCGTCCTACTCGAGCGACGGCGGCGCGACGCGATGATCGATCTCGCGCTCTTCAGACGTCCAGCATTCGTCGCGGCCTCTCTCGGCGCGACGCTCACCGGCCTCACCGCGGTTGCTCTGATGAGCACGATGCCGAGCGTGCTCGAGCGAGCGCTCAAGCAGACGCCGCTGGCCTGCGCAGGGCTGTTGGCGTGCTTCTCCGTCACCGGCACCGTGGTCGCCGTTCTCGCGCGACGTCTGCCTCTCCGGTTCCGCGCCCCACAACGACTCGTCTGTGGATTCTTGTTCAGCGCGGTCGGTCTCGCCGCGGTCGGGGGACTGGACCCCGGGTCGTCGTGGACGCAACTGCTTCCGGGCCTGCTGCTGGTCGGTGTCGGCTACGGCTTGAGCAACGCGGCTCTCGGTCGCCTAGCGGTGGACACGGTCCCAGCATCACGCGCAGGCACTGGCAGCGGAGCGAACAACACGGCGCGCTACATCGGCGGCGCCGCCGGGGTAGCCGTAGTCGCCGCCGTGATCGCTGCTCGGCGACAGCGGCGCGGGAGCAACGGGACTGCTGCGTGGTTGGAATCTCGCGAGTGAGGTATGCGCGGCCGCCGCGTTTCTCGCCGCGGTCGTGATCGGGGCGTGCTTCCGCCTCGGCGGGGCATCGTTCGAGTGAGCAATGGGTCCGGCTACTGAGCGCACACGTGCAGGCGAGCTCCGGCACATCGCCAATGGAAGGTATGCTGCCAGCGTCATGGATAAGACTCGTGACGACACCCGGCTCGTGCGGGTCTTTACCGCGAGTTACGGGCGGAACCGCGCGCAGGTGAAGTCGTGATGCTCGCGGCACCGATAATCGGGAGCATCCGCGCCCGCGCCGTCGACGTTCCGTACGAGCGGCCGATGCAGACCGCGGCGGGGACGATGACGAGCGCCTCGCTTGTCCTCGTCGACTTGGAGACCACGGGTGGCGTCACCGGTCGCGCCTACGTCCGCTGCTACACGCCACTCGTGGTTGGACCCGTCGCCGAGCTCGTTCGGGGAGTTGGGGAGAAGCTGGAGGGCGACCGTCTGAGACCCCGCGACAACTGGGCCGAGCTGCGCGCGCGGTTTCGACTGCTCGGCGTGGAGGGCGTCGTCGGCCTGGCTCTGAACGCGATCGACATGGCGAGCTGGGACGCGCTGGCGAGGGCGGCGGACATGTCGCTGGCGCGGCTGCTCGGCTCGTCCGTCGAGTCCGTGCCCGCCTACGCGAGCCTGCGGTCATCGGCCATCGCAGACGTGCGAGAGGAAGTCGAGGAGGCCGTGGCTGCGGGTTTTCAGGCCATCAAGCTCAAGGTGGGTGGTCGTCCCCTCGCTGAGGATTACGAGGTCCTGAGTCACGTCCGTGATCTCGTCGGCGACCGCCTCGACTTGATGTGCGATTACAACCAGAGCCTGACGACGGCGGAGGCCGAAGCAAGGATTCGCGCGCTCAGCCACCTCGACTTGCGCTGGGTGGAGGAGCCACTGCCTGCAAGCGACCTCGAGGGCTACCGGCGCCTCGCCGCGGCAACGACGACCCCCATCCAGGCAGGTGAGAGCTGGTGGAGCCCGGAAGAGGCTTATCGCAGCATCCGCGCCTGTGCCTCCGATGTCGTCATGCTCGACGTCGCCCGCGTTGGCGGTGTCACCGGCTGGCTCCGAGCCGCGGCGGTCGCCGAGGCCGCGGGTTTGAAGGTGTCCTCGCACACGTTCCCGGAGTTCAGCGCGCAGCTGCTGGCGGCGACGGCGAACGCGGACTTGCTCGAGTGGCTGGACGCCGCCGTCCCGCTCAACGCGACCCCGATTGAGATCATCAACGGGGCGGCCGTGGTCCCGGAGGGTGCGGGTGCGGGAATTGTTTGGGACGAGGACGCGGTCGAGCGCTACGCGGTGGCCTGACGTCTGTTCCGTGCGCACGGGCACCGGCGACGCACCCGCAAGCCCCGAGGAGCAGCTTCAGGCGATCCCCGCAAGCCTCATCTCCTCCTCCGTGCCGAGGGGACAGCGCGGCCCTTTCTCGCGGTTGAACCGCGGCCGGTCGTGAGGCCGCGGAGGATGCTGATCGCACCCGCGACCGCCTCGGCGAACGGGTCCGCCGAATCCTCCGCCCGCGCGAGCACATAGCCGCCCTGAAGAACCGCGCAGATCATGCTCGCGATCTCCTCGGGTACGAGGCCGGACGGGAATTCGTTGCCGGCCTGGCCCTCGGCGACGACCTCGGCAATACGCGTCCGCAGCCATGAGAACGTCCGCTCGACCGGTTCGCGCAGCCGTGGGTTCGCGACGATGTCGGGATCCTGCGTCAACCGGCCGATGCGGCAGCCGCGCAGCACCTCACGCTCGCGCAGAAGGTACGCGCTGAGACGGTCAAGTGGGCTGCCCGGCCCACCGAGGAGTGGCTCGACTTCGGCGATCAGCTCGTCGGAGCTGCGTCGCACCGCCGCCGCTGCGAGGTCGGACTTGCCGTTGAAGTGGTGGTACATGCTGCCCTGTCCGACGCCGGCACGCTGTTGGATCGCCTTCGGGCTTGTGCCGACGTAACCGCGCTCCCACAGCAGCTCCTGAGTGCTCGTGATCAGACGCTCCGATGCATCCTCCATGGAGAGACATTGTACCTACCGGTACGTTCGCTCGAGGGTTGTCTCATCCGCCGCTCCGCCGGCCACGGCCGCCGGCGTGATTCACCAAGGCGTCGAGTGCTTGGAAAAGGCTGGCGCGGACCCGCTCGTCGACGACCTCGCCGTCCTCGATCGCCGATCTCGGTACGGTGACGCGCCGACACGCGTCCTCGACGATCTCGGTGCCCGTGTACGTAAGCACCGTGCGCAACGACTCATGCGCCTTACCGGCCGCGTCCGGATCGTTTCGGCTAGACGCGTTGATCCACGCCACCGGCTTGCCGTAGGTCTCGCCACCGCCAACGGTCCAGTCGAGCAGGTTCTTGAACGAACCCGGCATCGCTCCCGCGTACTCGGGCGTGGAGAAGAGGATCGCGTCGGCGCTCGCGAGTTGCTCACGGAGCTCGCGGACGCGCGGGTGCACGGGCTGGCCCTCCTCATCGTCGTCGGGGTTGAAGTGGGGCAGTTCACCGAGGCCTTCGTAGATCCGCGCGCGAACCCTCGCCGGCGGACGCGTCGCGAGCGTGCGCACGACCGCCGTGTTGACGGAGTCAGCGCGAAGGCTCCCCGAGATCAGGAGAACAGCCAGGTGTCCGGGATCATCGCCCGGGTCGCGTTCAGAGTCCGTGGGCGGGAGGGACATCTAGTCGGAGAACGCGTCGTGCACGGCCCCAACTGCGGTCTTGGCCGGTGACAGGTAGGCGAGCGAGCCCCCCTGCAGGCCCTCAGCGGCTTCGATCAGCGCGGCGTACGCGGCGTAGGCGAAGGCGCCACCGACGGATACTCGGCTGACACCGAGCTCGGCTAGCTCGGCGACACCGCGCATGCCGGGCACGATAAGGACGCTGAGCGGCCGCGAGACCGCACGAAGAACGGTCTCGATGTCCTCGCGGTCGCGCAACCCCGGGGCGAAGAGCACATCCGCGCCGGCCTGCTCGTAGCGCTGGAGTCTCTCGACCGTCTCGGCGAGATCCCGTCGCCCGTGGAGGAAGTTGTCTGCGCGTCCTGTGAGCACGAAGCGCCGGCCGGCATCGTGTGCGGCCGCGGCGGCCGCCTCGACGCGCGCGACAGCCATGTCGAGATCGTAGATCTCTTCGCCGCTCCAGTCCTCGATCGAGCAGCCAGCAAGCCCGGCGTCGACGGCGAGGCCCACGGTCTTCGCAGCCTCGCTGGGGTCGTCCGCGAAGCAGTTCTCGAGGTCCGCGCTCACGGGTATCGCGATCGAGGAAGCGACTGCGCCTGCGTGTGCGAGCGCCTCCTCTCGAGAGACACGGCCATCGAGGCGACCGAGACTTGCCGCGAACCCGCCGCTCGTCGTCGCGAGCGCCCGGAACCCAAGGGCCTCGAGGAGCTTGGCGGAACCGAGGTCCCAGGGGTTCGGCATCAGTAGAGGATCACCAGGCCGGTGCAGCGCGAGAAATTCGTCGGCGAGGGCTTCCGGATCGCTCATTTGGCTCCTTCGTCGGAAGAGCGCGCAGCAACTCGCGCGGTTCGGTGAGCGAACAATATAGCGCTCATCATGGGCTCTGGGTTGGTGTCGCCGCGAGGGCGATATGGTTCAGTGAGCGAACAACAGATACGCCGAGTACTTGCGTTCAGCACGATGGATACACGACTGAACATATCTGCGCGCGCGGCGGCGGCACGCGACGGTTCATGTACCCGGATCCGGCCGCTGACGACAGCAGACCGCGAGTTCGTCACCCGGGGACTGAACGAGGTCAGCGACGAGTCGCTACGGCGACGCTTCGGTGCCCCGGTACGACGATTCGCCATACCGGACTCGTGGATGGATGACCTCGATGGCGTGAGCCACGTCGCCTACGGAGCGTGCAGGCACGGGACACCGATCGGAGTCGCGCGGTACGTTCGAATGCGCCGGCAGCCGCGCGCCGCCGAGATCGCCTTGACCGTCGCCGACCAGTGGCAGCGCCAAGGAGTCGGCGCGCTGCTCCTGCGCCGTCTCGCCACGCACGCGTGCGCCCACGGCATCATCATTCTCCAAGCGTCTGCCCTCGAGGAGCTCGCTGCGCCGCCGACCATGATGAGGGCGCTGGGACCAACCACGGTGAGAAGGTCTTGGGGGTGGCTGGATCTGCGGACGGAGCTGGGGGAGACCGAGCGAGGCTGACCACCGCGCGGGGAGCCTCAGCCCACGCGCTCCCGTCCCAGCGGTTCCAGCAGACGTCGCGGGCCCGCGAGCCGTACGCTCACGCGGTCGCGACGCTCACCTATCGCGCCGCCCTTTGCCGCTACCACCACCTCAGCAGCGCGGGGCGTCTTCTTGCACCCAGGGCACGCGCCGTTCCGGTCGAGCATCCTGCCGCAAGGCGCGTGTCGATAAACGAGCCGGACGCCGTCGGGCGACCGGTACCGCGCTCCCCAAGTTCGGAGGGCATACACGACCGGCCAGAGGTCCTCACCGGCGCGAGTCAGTTCGTAAACCTCAACCCCGGCGCGCTCCGGGTCGGGGCGGCGCCTCATGATCCCCTCGTCGACGAGTCCGCGCAGCCGGCTTGCGAGCACCGCCTTTGGGATGTCGAGCCGCGCGAGGAAGTCGCTGAACCTCTGGACACCGAAGAACGCGTCGCGGACAATCAATAGGGTCCAGCGCTCCCCGACGACTTCAAGGGACCGCGCGAGCAAGCAGTCCTGACCCTCGTAATCCTTGCCGAGCATTTCCAAAATGATAGCCCGGTTCACCCACTGAACCGGTGGCCGAGACACCGTCCGGTTCACCCCGGCCGTGCTGACGCGGCCGCCAGTGGGCACCAATGGGCACGGTTGCGAGTGTCCATGTCGAGAGCGGGGACGAGTCGCGCGTGAGACGCCCGACAAATGGCTCCACGACCGAGGTTCAGCCAAGCCCAGCAACGGACTCGAACCGTTGACCCCTTCCTTACCATGGAAGTGCTCTACCAACTGAGCTAGCTGGGCGGAAGCGCAGACTCTAGCGCGACCGGCAGAGGGGCCGAGAGGCCCGGCGCCGGCGCCGCCGGCGGTCCGCTCAGACGATGTCCTCGAGCAGCTGCGCGGGAGAGTTCAGCTCGAGGCCGCGTGAGAGGATCACGATCGTCTCCAGCCGCGGCGAGCGCTTGCAGCGCTCGAGCAGGCTGATCTCCGTCCGGTGCAAATCGCAGATCATCGCCAGCGCCTCCTGCGAGAGCCCGGCGGCGTCGCGGTGGCGCCGCAGGTTGCGCGCGAACTGCTCCCGGACTCCCTCCATCGGTTGTCACTCTCGTGGCGCGCCGACGAAAGATCTACAGACGAACGTCTGCGAGAACTTCGGATCAACCGAATATTCCCGGCGCAAGTCTTCTCGGTTCTCGCGCTGCCGGGAGCGAGCTCAGGAGGCCTCGTCCGCGGGCGTCACGGTGGTCACCGGCAGCCCGAGCCCGCTCACCTTGCTGGGCAGGTCCAGGCGCAGCCAGCGCGACATCCGCGACGGCAGGGTGGAGATCATCACCTCATCGAACCCGCGCAGGTTGATCGCGTCCTGGATCGCTGCCGAGGGGTCGGCGTCGCCGATCATCCCCTCGACCTCCGAGCCGGCCGCGTCGCTCAGCTTCGGCACGGCGTCGTCGAGCACCGCCTGCGCCTCGCTGGAGTCGAGGTCCTCCGGGTCGACCGCCTTGTGCAGGCCGTGCGCGGGGTTGGGAACGAGCAGCGTGAAGGTCGCCGGACCCTTCGCGGCGCGCTCGCGCACGGCGTCGAGCAGCGGCTGCGTAGCTGCGGTCTTGTGAGCCACGACGAGGACCCTGCTCGGTGTCTGGGCGGACTCCATGATCGGCTCTCCTCCCTGCTGGTTGACGGTCGCGCCGAGCTCGGGCGCTCGAGCATCTTCTACCCAATCGCACCCTGCGTTTGCAACAGGCGCGGGCGCCCGGAACGGGCACCGGCGCTGGCGGCGCTGCTCTAGGCTCCGTCCCGTGCGCGTGGAGCTCGACGGCGACGCGGTGAGTGGTGCGCCTGGCCTGGTGGCAGAAGCTGCTCGGACTGATGCGCGACATCACGATCCCGCTGGCGGACATCGAGGGGCCGAGCTCGTCCCGGACGGAGTCCGGGTGGCCGGCCGCGCCGGGATCAAAGCCGGCCTGCGGGTTCCCTTCCTCTACTTCGCCGCGCGCACGATGCGCCTCGACGAAGCCTTCATCGTGCGCCGTGGCGTGCCCGCGCTGTCGATCTCGATCGGTGGCGAGCGCCACCTGCGCCGGGTGCTCGTCTCGACGCCGCGCGCGGAGCAGCTCGCCGCGGAGATAGAAGCGGCGCGTCGCGGCTAGGTCATCCGGCGGGCGCGGGCGCGGGCGCCGAGCGCCGGGCGCGGGCGCCGGGCGCGGACGCCGAGCGTCGGGCGCGGACGCCGAGCGTCGGGCGCGGGCGCGGGCGCGGAGCGTCGGGCGCGGGCGCCGGGCCTTTCAGCCCGCGCCCTCGGCGCGGCGCAGGCCGGTGAGCGTCCACGCGGCGAACAGCACGATCAGGGCGCCCGCCGCCGCGAACGCGAGGCCGGTGTGGTCGTGCGCGCCGGAGATCAGGCCCCGGCCGCGCCTGCAGGAACGCGGTCGCGGGGTTGAGCTTCGCGACCGCGTGGATCCAGCCTTTGAGCAGCGAGATCGGCACGTAGACGGGCGCGAGGAACAGCAGCAGGAACACCGGCGTCTGCATCAGCGGGCCGGCCTGGATCGAGCGGAAGCGGAACGCGACGCCGGCCGCCCAGCCGTAGCCGACGAGCACGAGCAGCGCGGCGAGGACGTAGAGCCCGAACACGTCGACGCCGTCTGCCGGTGATCCGCATCCCCGCCCGCCAGCGCCACGCCGGTGACCAGCGTGAGCGTGATCGCCGCCCTGCTGAGCGCGACGAGCGCGTAGCCGAGCGCGATGCCGCGACGATCCTCGGCCGCCAGCATCAGCCTGCCGGGCGAAGCCGCTCTCGAAGTCGAAGGCCAGCGAGAAGCCGGTGAACAGCCCGGCGAACATCGCCGACTGGCAGAGCACGAAGACGAACTGGAAGGCGGTGTAGCCGGCCGGGAAGGTGGAAGCCGGGACTGACCGAGCGCCGAGAGGCCGCCGGCGAAGCTCGCCAGGAACACGAGCGGGAAGACCAGCGAGGGCACGAACAGGGCCGGTACGCGCACGTAGGTGTGCAGGCTGCGCCACGCGATCGCTCCGGCGACCCGCCAGATCGAGCCGCCTCGGGACGACGCTCATGTTCGCTGCAGCCTCCCGCGCAGCGCGCCCGCGACTGCCAGCAGCGCGAGGGCCGTGAGTCCCGGCGCCGACCGCGAAGCCGCGCCACAGCGCGGTGCCGTCCCAGCCGTAGATGTAGAGGCTGCGGAAGCCCTCGATCAGGTAGGAGATCGGGTTCCAGGTGGCGACGGTGTGGAACCAGCCGGTCTTCAGGAGGTTCCGCGGCAGGTTGCTCGAGGACAGGAAGATGAAGACGAAGAAGAGGGGGAACAGGCCCTGGACCGCCTCGCCGGAGCCGGTCTGCAGCGCCGCGGCGCAGCCGAGCGCGCCGAAGCGACTGCCGTCAGCGCGCCGAGCAGCGAGCATCACCGCAGCGCCGCCGACGCCCGCGAGAAGGTGCGCGCCCGCGACGAGCCCATCAGCGATGTAGACCGCCGGACTGCAGCACGCCGAGTGCGGCGACGCCGACGAGCAGGCCGGCGATCAGCGCGACACGGTGCAGCGGCGTCAGCGCGAGGCGGTTGAAGAACCCGCTCTCGATGTCCTCGGCGAGGTTCGTGCCGGTGTTGATCAGCGAGAACATCCCGCCCTGGATGAACGCCACGGCGATCGCGAAGGAGACGTAGGAGTGGGTCGGGAAGCCGGGCAGGCGCGTCGCCGCCTTCAGCCCGCTCGCGTTGACCGCCAGCAGGATCAGCGGGAAGAAGACGATCGGGAACAGCTGGAACGGCTGGCGCAGCGTCTTCAGCATCGAGCGCCGCGCCAGCACCCCGACCTGTGTGAGGCAGCGTCGCCACCCATCAGCTTGCGGTGGCCTCCCGCGGCTCCCCTGCCGAGTCCTCCTCGTCCTCCGCGTCGCCCGCGCCCTCCAGCGAGCGTCCGGTCTTCGCCAGGAACACGTCGTCGAGCGTCGGCGCGTGCAGCCGCAGGTCGGCGATCGCGCAGGCCCTCGGCGTCGAGCGCGCGCACGATCTCGGCGAGGTCGCCGACGCCCTCGGGGAGCCGCGCCGCGACGCCGTTCGGTGAGGCGGCAGCCTCCTCGCCGAAGCGGTGCAGGACGGCGGCGAGGCGCTCGCGGTCGCCGGGGTCCGCGGGGATCGCCTCGACGCTCGGCCGCCCGATCGAGGCCTTCAGCTCGGCGGGCGTGCCCTCCGCGACGATCGTGCCGCGGTCGATGATCCCGACTCGATCGGCGAGCACGTCGGCCTCCTCGAGGTACTGGGTCGTGAGGAACACGGTCACGCCGTCGGAGGCGAGCCGGCGCACCTCGTCCCACAGCGCGGCGCGGCTCTGCGGGTCGAGCCCGGTCGTCGGCTCGTCGAGGAACAGCAGCCGCGGGCGGTGGACGAGCGCGAGGCCGAGGTCGAGCCGGCGCTTCATCCCGCCCGAGTAGCCGCCGACCTTGCGGTCCGCCGCGTCGGTCAGGCCGACGCGCTCGAGCAGCTCGACGGCCGCGCTGCTCGCGCTCGTCGCGGCCGAGGCCGTGCAGGGCGCTCTGCAGTCGCATGTGCTCGCGGCCGGTCAGGAACGGGTCGAGCGCAGACTCCTGCAGGGAGGCGCCGATCGCGCGGCGGACCTGCGGGCCCTGGCGGACGACGTCGAGCCCGGCGACGCTGGCGCTGCCGGCGGTGGGAGGAAGCAGCGTGGTGAGGACGAGCACGGTGGTCGACTTGCCCGCGCCGTTCGGGCCGAGGAAGCCGTAGATCTCGCCCGGCGCGACCTGCAGGTCGATCCCGTCGACGGCGCGCACCCCGCCCTTGAAGTCCTTGACGAGGCCTCTCACCTCGATGCCGTTGTCGGCGCCGTTCATCCTTCGCCACTCGCCCGGAGACGGAATATCTTCATGATAAATTATTTGTATCATAAATATTTATAGAAAGATATCATTATGCCCATGACTATGCGAGCCTCCGCGTCGCCGCCCGCCTCGCCGGGCGCCGTCGCGCCGTTCAAGGCGCTCGGCTTCACGCTCTCGACGCTCGGCTTCGCCGTCTCCGCGGGCTTCCGGGCGAAGCGTCTCGCGCCGCTCGGCCTCGAGCCGCGCGACTTCGCGCTGCTGCGCGCGGTCGGCGCCGCGGAGGGGCTCTCCCAGCACGCGGTGGGAGCGCGTCTCGGCATCGCGCCGAGCCGGATGGTCGCCTTCATCGACGCGCTCGAGGAGCGGGGGCTGCTCGAGCGTCGCGCCCATCCGACTGACCGGCGTGCGCGGGCCCTTCACCTGACCGACGCGGGTCGTGCGCTGCTCGGCGAGGCGTTCGCCGTCGCCGTCGGCTTCGAGAGGGACCTGTGCGCGCGACCTCGACGCAGGCGAGCGCGAGCAGCTGCTGGAGCTGCTCGAACCGCGTCGTCGCGACGCTCGGCCTGCCGCCGGGCGTGCACGCCGCGAACATGCTCCCGGGACCGGACCAGGACTGAGCGAGGCCGGCCCGCGCCGTCCGCGCCCGCCCCGATCGCTCAAGCAGGCGGCGGGCGCAGCCGACTCCGAGGCATGGCGATCGTCTGCCGGCCGCCGCCCGATCGAGACGGGCGAACAGATCATGCGCGCGCGCAGGACCGCCGCGGCGTCCCGCGTCGCGACCGGCGCGGCGGGGATCGCGCTGCGTCGCCTGGGGCGGCGCGGGCGATGCCCGGCCGGCCCTCGCGATCATCGGCTTCGCGACGATCCTGATCAGCGCCGCGGTCCAGCTCGCGGCGCCGCGGCTGGCGCTGCTCACCGTCGAGGAGTCGCTCTCGGCCGGCGCGGGGGTGCTGATCGTCGGCCTCGGCAACCAGCAGGTCGGAGGTCGTCAACCTGCTGTGGCTGGCCGCCGTGGCCAGCGGCGTGCTTGCGCGCGGCGGGCGGGTGCACTGGATCGGCCGCGCGGTGCTGCTCTGCGGGCTGGCGCTGCCGGTCGTGCGCAGCGGCGAGATCTCGGCGGCCTACGCCGGCTTCTGCGCTCGGCACGATCGCGCTGCTGCTCACCGCCGGGCGGCTGACGAGCGAGCTCAACGACCTCCTGCGCCAGGCGCGCATGCAGGCGGACAGCGCGGAAACGCTGCTGCTCGCCGGCGACATCGCACAGCGCGTCAGCGAGCGCGCCGACGCGTCTCCCCGCAGCAGCGCCCGCCGGCGCCGGCGGCCATCAGCCAGCCGGACCTCGCCGCGGCGCGCATCGCCCTTGCGAGGCTGATCTCGGGCCAGGGCCTGTCGATGGTCGTGCAGCCGATCGTCGACATCCGCAGCGGCGAGATCCACGCCTTCGAGGCGCTCGCTCGCTTCGGCGGGGCCGACGCGTCGGCGACACCGCTGCACTGGTTCTCGCTCGCCGAGCAGCTCGGCGTGCGGCCGGCCCTCGAGCGAGCCTGCCTGCGTGAAGCGCTCGCGCTGCTGCCGCGCAGGCCCGCGGGCACGAGCCTGTCGGTCAACCTCTCCGCGCCGGTGCTCGGCGAAGCGCAGACCCGCGAGCTGCTGGCCGGCGCCGCCCGCGGCGAGCGGCAGCTGCGGGGACTGATCGTCGAGATCACCGAGGAGACGCTCGTCGACGGCTACGAGCAGCTGCGCGAGGCGGTCGACCCGCTGCTCGACGCCGGTGCCGTGCTGGCCGTCGACGACATGGGCGCCGGCTACTCGGGACTGCGCCAGATCACCACCGTGCGGCCCGCCTATCTGAAGCTCGACCGCTCGCTGGCCACGGGCATCGACACCGACCCCGAGCGCAGCGCCCTGGTCTCCGCGCTCGCCGGCTACGCGCGCCAGGTCGGAGCGCAGCTGGTCGTAGAGGGCATCGAGACCAGCGAGGAGCTGCAGGTGCTGCGGCGCATCGACGTCCCGCTCGTGCAGGGATACCGGCTGGGCCGGCCGGGTCCGCCTTGGCCGGCGGTCGACGCGCGTGACGCCCGTGGCGAGGCCGGCGACGGCCGGAGGGAGCCGCCGCCCTCGCCGCCCGCCGTCGCGCTCGCGCGCCGGCCTGACGCCGGCGCGGACGTGGAACATGCCTCGCGCGCCCGCAGCGCCGCTCGCGGATGAGTCGCGGCTGCGGTGATCGCGGGGTGATCCTGCCCCACGAGGAAGCGGGTTCCGGGCCCGTGCGATCGTGCTGCTGCACGCCGGTGTCGCCGATCGCCGCATGGGGCGGGAGCGCCCCGAACGCGCTCGGCCAGAACGCGAGCCGCGCTTGGCTCAGCCGCCGGCCGCGCTGCGGTAGCGCGCCACGGCCAGCAGTGAGAACACCGCGATGATGCCGAGCGACCAGACGACCGCCCACAGAACGTCGTTGTTGGAGGGAGCGCCCAGCCACAGGTGGCGCATCGCGTCGACGATGATCGTGAACGGGTTCACTTCGGCGAACTGCCGCAGGCCTTCGGGCATCGATGCGACCGGCACGAACGCGGAGGAGACGAAGGTGAGCGGGAAGACGATGATGAAGCCGAGCGAGTTGACCGTTTCCGAGGACTTCGCGAGCAGCCCGATGAAGGCGAGCACCCACGAGAACGAGTAGCCGAACAGCAGCAGCAGGGCGATCCCCGCGACGGCGTCGCCGAAGCTCGCGTGGAAGCTGAAGCCGATGATCACACCGGTCACCAGCAGGATCGTGATCGACAGCGCGTTCAGCGCGACGTCCGAGAGCGTGCGGCCGCCGAGCACCGCCCCACGCGACATCGGCAGCGAGCGGAAGCGGTCGATCAGCCCCTTGCGCACGTCCTCGTTGAGCCCGAGCGCCGTCGCGAAGCCGCCGAACGCGGTGTTCTGCACGATGATGCCCGGGATCAGGTAGTCGACGTAGCTGTAGCCCGGGGTCCGGATCGCGCCCCCGAATACGTAGCGGAACAGCAGCACGAACATGATCGGCTGCACGGTGAAGCCGATCAGCAGTTCCGGCGTGCGCGTCAGCCGCACGAGGTTGCGCTCGGCGATGATCATGGTGTCGGTGGCGAGATGCCTCACGCCGCGCGCTCCTGCCCGCCGCGATCGCGGTCCTCGCCCTGCTCGTCCTCGTCCTCCCTGGCGACGTGCCCGGTCAGCGCCAGGAACACGTCGTCGAGCGTCGGACGGCGCAGCGAGATGTCGGCGACGTCGATCCCCGCGTCGCTCAGCCGGCGCACCGCCGCGACGATCACGCCGTGCGCGTCGCGCACGGACAGCGTCACGTCGTGGCCCGCCGCCGCCGGCGCCTCGTCGGACATCGCCGCCAGAACCTCGACCGAGCGGCGGGCGTCGGCCGCCGACTCCAGGCGCACCTCCAGGCGCTCCCCGCCGAGACGGTCCTTCAGCTCGTTGGGGGTGCCCTGCTCGATCAACCGCCCGTGGTCGATCACGGCGATGTCGTCGGCGAGCCGGTCGGCCTCGTCGAGGTACTGCGTCGTCAGCAGCGCCGTGGTGCCCTCGGCGACGAGCTCCTCGATCACCGCCCACAGGCCGAGGCGGCTGCGCGGGTCCAGACCGGTCGTCGGCTCGTCGAGGAACAGCACGGGCGGTTCGGCGACCAGCGCCGCGGCGAGGTCGAGCCGGCGCCGCATCCCGCCCGAGTAGGTCTTGGCCGGGCGATCGGCGGCGTCGCTCAGCTCGAAGCGCTCGAGCAGCGCGCGGGCGCGGCGCTTGGCGGGGGCGCGCTCGGCGCCGTAGAGGCGGCCGACCATCGTCAGGTTCTCCAGGCCGGTGAGGTTTTCGTCGACCGCCGCGTACTGCCCGGCGAGCCCGATCCGCTCGCGGACACGCGCCGCGTCGCGGACGACGTCCAGGCCGGTAACGCGGGCGCTGCCCGCGTCGGGCTCGATCAGCGTCGCCAGCACCCGCACGAGCGTCGTCTTGCCGGCGCCGTTCGGTCCGAGCAGCCCCAGCACCTTGCCCGGCTGGGCGCGGAGATCGACGCCGTCGAGCGCGCGCACCTCGCCGAAGCGCTTGACGATGCCCTCCACCTCGATCGTGGCCTCGCTGCTCACAGCTCCCCTGTTTCGCAGTCGTGTCCGGACGGGGCTAGGAGCCCGCGCCCGGCTCGGCCCCCGACACTAGCGAGGCCGCGCCCGCTTCCCGGCTCGGTGCAAGTAGATAGACCGCCGGGGCCAGCGCGACGAGCACGCCGCTCTGCCACATCAGCAACTGCAGGTCCTCGGCGAGGAGCCGGCTACTCCCGAGCCTCGGGTAGCCCCTCTCGAGGTCTTCGACTGTGCTGTAGATGTCGAGCCCGAAGACGGCGCTCGCCGCCCCGAGCAGGCCGCAGACGGCGAAGAACGCGATTCCGCCGAGCGGCCCGGGAGCGAGGTCGGGCAGCCAGCGGCTGCTCGCCCAAGCGCCGCCCGCCAGACAGACGACGAAGATCACCACCGGCACGGCCATCGGCCCATCCTGCCCACCCGTTCGGATGAATCGGACACGCCCGGTGGGGCGGCTGCGCTCCGCGGCGCGCATGGCGGGGGAAGGATTCGAACCTTCGAAGGCAGAGCCACGTGGTTTACAGCCACGCCCCTTTGACCGCTCGGGAACCCCGCCGCGGCGCACCAGTGTAGTGATCGGCCGAGGCGCGATGACCGCGTCGTTTCTGTTCAGACCGGCGCATGCGCCGGTCTGCGGATCGGCACATGTGCCGATCCGTGGGGCCCGCACATGTGCGGGCCCCCGTGAGGGGCGCATGCGCCCCTCACAGGCCCCGGCGCATGCGCCGGGGCCTGCCCGCTTCGCAGGCCTTCTAGGAGGCCTCGCGCAGCTGCTGGGCGTCGGGCAGCGTCTGCAGCTTCTTGAGCGTGCGGTTCTCGATCTGGCGCACCCGCTCGCGGGTGATGTTGAAGGCGCGGCCGACCTCCTCGAGCGTGCGCGAGCGTCCGCCGACGATCCCGTAGCGCATCTCGATCACCTCGCGCTCGCGGCGCGGGAGCCGGGCGAGCACGCGCAGCACGTTCTCGCGTCGCAGCGCCTCGGAGGCGAGCTCGAACGGCGAGGCCGCCGAGACGTCCTCGACGAAGTCCGCGAGCGCCGAGTCGTCCTCCTCGCCGACCGGCTTCTCCAGCGAGATCGGCTGCTGGGTGATCCGCATCACGTCGCGGACCTCGCGCACGGTGCATTCGAGCTCCGTTGCGAGCTCCGGCGGGCTCGGCTCGCGCCCGAGCTGCTGGATCAGCCTCCGTTCGGCGTGGAGCAGCTTGTTGAGCCGCTCGACCATGTGCACGGGGATGCGGATCGTGCGGCCCTTGTCGGCGAGCGACCGTGTGACCGCCTGGCGGATCCACCAGGTGGCATAGGTCGAGAACTTGTAGCCGCGGCGGTGGTCGAACTTCTCGACGGCCCGGATCAGGCCCAGCGAACCCTCCTGGATCAGGTCGAGCAGCGTCAGGCCGCGTCCCACGTAGCCCTTCGCGATCGAGACGACCAGGCGCAGGTTCGCCTCCACCATGTGCTGCTTGGCGGCGATGTCGCCGCGCTCGATCCGCTTCGCGAGGGCCACCTCCTCCTCGGCGGTCAGCAGCGGCACGCGCCCGATCGAGCGCAGGTACAGCCGCAGCGAGTCGAGGCTCGGCTCGACGGTCAGGTCGACCGCCGGCCTGCGCATCTCGGCCAGGCGCGCGCGCAGGCCGGCGCCGGCTTCCTCGGATTCGTCCTGCTCGTCCTCCTCGCCCGCCAGCGCGGTCGCATCCTCGCCCGCAGCGGGCGCCGCCGGTCGGACGTCGGCCGCGAGCTCGCCGGCGGCCTCACCCGCCCCGAGCAGCTCGACGCCGTGCTCCTCCAGATAGCTCAGCAGGTCCTGTGCCTGCTGCGGTGTCAGCACCGCGTCCTCGACGACACCGGCCACCGCCTCGGCGGTAACGAACCCTCGTTCCTGACCGTCGGCGATGATGCCCTGCAGCTCATCCATCTCCGCCACGGCCGGCTCCGCGGTGGTAAGCGTCCCCTCCAGCTTCTCGGTCACGTTCACTCCCAAGGATCTCTCCGAATCCCTCGTCGCGCCGGTCACCCGCCGCGACCTCCCCTGACCTACGCTAAGCCTCCTGTGCGTTGCGTTCTCATCAGCAGCTACGTCGGGTGTGTCTGCCGCTCCGGCCGCGACCCGTGCTCCCAGAGGCTGCGACCGGCCAAGTGCGGAGTGATACCAGAATCCCCGGTCGGCGAGCCGCTCCTAGGACAGGCTCTCAGCGGGCGCGCCCCGCGCTAGGCTTGAGCTCGGTGAAGGGCGGCTCTTCCAGCATCGTGACGTCCCCCTCGCTGGGCGCCGGCGACGACGTGCAGGCGCGCCGGCCCGGCATCCCCGTCGGGTCTCTCCCGCGTCGGCGTGACGGGCGTCGAGAAGGTCGTGCGGATCCGCGAGGAGCTCTACTTCGCGCGCTTCGACTGCTTCGTCGACCTCTCCACGGACCAGAAGGGCGCGCACATGTCGCGCTTCGACGAGGTCATCAACGAGGCGATCGGCCAGGTCGTGCTCAGCGAGGCGGTGTTCCGCGCCGAGACGCTCGCGCAGCACATCGCGGAGCTGGTCCGCGAGCGCCAGGGCGCGGCGCGCGCCGAGGTCACGATCGCGGCGCGCTATCCGGAGCACAAGCCGGCCCCCGTCTCCGGCATTCAGACACAGGAGATCTACACGCTGCTCGGGCGCGCCGTCGCCTACGAGCACGGCACGCGGCGCATCGTCGGCGTCTCGGCAACCGGCATCACCGCCTGTCCCTGCGCCCAGGAGCTGGTCGCCGCCCGCTCCCGCGAGCGCCTCGCCGGCGAGGGGTTCGGCACGGAGGAGATCGAGCGGATCCTGCGCAGCGTGCCCGTCGCGACCCACAACCAGCGCGGGCAGGCCACGCTGCAGCTCGGCTGCGTCGAGGACTGCACGACCGAGATCGATGCGACGACGCTGCTGGCGATCGCCGAGGCCAGCATGTCCTCGGAGATCTACGAGCTGATGAAGCGCTCCGACGAGGTCGAGGTCGTCGAGAAGGCCCACCGCCGGCCCCGCTTCGTCGAGGACTGCGTGCGTGAGATGGTCGGCGGGGTCGTCGAGACCTTCCCCGAGCTCGACGGCCGCACGTTCGTCTCCGCCCGCCAGGAGAACCTCGAGACGATCCACCAGCACAACGTCGTCGCCGAGCGGCACGGTCTGCTCGAGGAGCTGCGGGGCGAGGTCACGCTCGGCGCGCCCGGCCGAGCGCCACACCACGCTCGAGGCCTGGCTCGACGCCTAGCGCGGCGCCTGCGCGCGGCGCTCCGCGCTCTGCGCCATCAGCCGGCGCACGCCGAAGAAGTAGTCGAGGCCCGAGAGCACGGTCACGAGCACGGTGAGGTAGAGCAGCGCCGACACCCACGAGGGCCTGCCGTGCACCGCGATCACGGCGAGGATCGCGGCGATCTGCAGGCAGGTCTTGACCTTCCCGAACATCGAGGCGGCGAGCACCACGCCCGCCTGGCTGGCGCCGAGCCGGAGCATCGTCACGGCGAGCTCGCGGGTGATGATCACCATCGCGATCCACGCCGGCAGCCGGTGCAGCGACACCAGCGAGACGAGCGCCGCGACGACCAGCAGCTTGTCGGCCAGCGGGTCCATCAGCTTCCCGAAGGTCGTGATGCTGTCCCGCGCGCGAGCGAGGTAGCCGTCGACGAAATCGGTCAGCGAGGCCAGCGCGAACACGATCGCCGCCAGCACGTCGCCGGCCGGCGTGTTGCCGAGCAGCGCGACGACGAGCACCGGCACGAGCATGATGCGCAGCACCGTGAGCAGGTTCGGGAGGTTCAGCGGGAACATGTCGATGCAACCTTAGATCGGGGGTGGACGCGCGCGGCGGGCGGTTCGCCGAGCTTGCTATACCCGGACGCTCCGCACCGCAACGGCCACTGGAGCGGGCCGAAAGGAGCAGCGATGAAGAAGCGCACGCTTGGACCGAACGGTCCCGAGGTGTCGGCCATCGGCCTGGGCTGCATGGGCATGTCGGCCTTCTACGGCAGTGGCGACGACGACGAATCGATGCGCACGATCCACCGCGCGCTCGAGCTCGGCTGCAACTTCCTGGACACCTCGGACATGTACGGCCCGCACACCAACGAGCGGCTGGTCGGGCGCGGCGATCTCCGACCGCCGCGAGCAGGTCTTCCTCGCCACGAAGTTCGGGATCAGGCTCGAGCCGGGGGAGGGCGGCGGCCCCCCGCGAAGGTCGGTCGACGGCTCCCCGCGGTACGTGCGCGAAGCGCTGCGAGGGCTCGCTGCAGCGTCTCGGCGTCGAGCACATCGACCTCTACTACCAGCACCGCGTCGACCCGGACACGCCGATCGAGGAGACCGTCGGTGCGATGGCCGAGCTGGTCGCAGGAGGGCAAGGTCCGCCACCTCGGGCTGTCGGAGGCGAGCGCCGCGACGATCCGTCGCGCCAACGCCGTGCACCGAATCACCGCGGTGCAGAGCGAGTACTCGCTGTGGACACGCGACGTCGAGCAGGACGTGATCCCGGTGCTGTCCGAGCTCGGCATCGGGCTCGTGCCGTACTCGCCGCTCGGCCGCGGCTTCCTGTCGGGCCGGTTCACCTCGCCCGACGAGCTCGACGAGGGCGACTTCCGCAAGCGCGGCCCGCGCTTCACCGGGCGAGAACCTCGAGCAGAACCTGCAGCTCGCCGAGCGGGTCAAGCAGCTCGCGGCGGAGAAGGGCGTCACCCCCGGGCAGCTGGCGCTCGCGTGGGTGCTGCACCGCGGCCCGCACTTCGTGCCGATCCCCGGCACCAAGCGCGTCTCCTACCTGGAGGAGAACCTCGCCGCCGCCGAGATCGAGCTGAGCGACGAGGAGGTCCAGCGGATCAGCGACGCGGTCCCGCGCGCCGCGGGCGAGCGCTACGACCCGGAAGGCATGCGCACCGTCAACCTCTGAGCGACGTGGAGAGCGAGCGCCACCTCGACTGGGACGGCTGCTTCAACGTCCGCGACCTCGGCGGCCTGCCGGCGGCGGGAGGCCGCCACGACCGCCTGGGGCGCGCTCGTGCGCGCCGACAGCCTCTCCGGCCTGACCGCCGCGGGCTGGCAGGCGCTGCTCGAGCACGGCGTGCGCACGGTCGTCGACCTGCGCAACGACGGCGAGCGCGGGCAGGACGCGGCGCCGCGGCCGGCGGAGATCGAGACGGTCGAGGTCCCGCTCGACGACCGCGCCGACCGCGCCTTCTGGGAGCCGATCGAGCAGCGGCTCGAGTTCGGCACCCCGCTCTACTACCGCGCTCACCTGATGCGCAAGCCGCAGCTGACGGCGGCGGCGGTGTCGGCGGTGGCCCGGGCGCGGCCCGGCGGTGTCGCCTTCCACTGCGTCGGCGGGCGCGACCGGACGGGCCAGCTGGCGATGGTGCTGCTGTCGCTCGCCGGCGTCGCCCGCCGGGGTGATCGGCGCCGACTACGAGCTGACCCGCGGGCGCCTGGCCGCGCTGTTCGCGCGGCGCGGGCAGGAGGACCAGGGCGAGGAGCTCGCGGCATACCTCGCCGAGCGCGGCACGAGCGCCGCCGAGGTGATCGCGACGACGCTCTCCTCGCTTGACGTGGAGGCCACGCTGAAGTCGGGCGGGCTCAGCGACGAGGACCTCGTCGCCCTGCGCGAGCGAGCGCTCGAGCCGGCGCGCTGACGGCCGCGCGGGCGCGGCAGCCCGTTGTGCGGCCGGAGCGCCAGCCTTCACGCAGCCGCTAGTAGCCGACCGAGTAGAAGCTGATGTGGCGGCAGCCCTCGAACTTCCAGTGCGGTTTGGCGTGGTGGCTCGTGTAGACGACCTGGTGCGGGTTTTCGCAGTGGATGACCCCGCCGTCCTCGTGCGCGTGCACGACCGTCTTCGGGTTGGTGCCGGTCCACACGTAGTTGATGGTGTCGTTGGCGTAGATGAAGTTCTGCCCGTTGCCGGCGTGGATCACCGCCGTCTGCAGCTTCGGCTCGCCGCTCGGGTGGAAGTCGCCCCAGATCACGTCGCCGCTGTTGCCGCCGATGATCGTGTCGTTGCCGTAGCCGCCGAGCAGGTAGTTGTGCACGCCGGCCTTGCCGACGAGCGTGTTGACGCGGCCCGCGGGGCCCTGGTCCATCACGAGGTGCTGGTCCGGGGGCCAGCCGGCGTGGCTCGTCATCGCCAGCGCTGGCACCGCGCCGAGCGCGCACGCGACGGCCAGCGCCACGGCGAGCAGGCGGGGTCGGGGAAGGGCGCTGCGGCGAGACATCCGTGCTCCTTTCGTCGGCATCGTCGGGCACCAACCCTGTTACCCCGCGGATGTTGCGCACGGCATCGGACATCCGGCCAGGCGCGCTCCGCCACGGGCTGGTTGCGCCGGGCTCGCTAGGGTGGGGCAACCCATGCCCCTGATCCCGATGGTCATCGAGCGCACGGCGCGCGGCGAGCGCGAGTTCGACATCTACTCTCGGCTGCTCAACGAGCGGATCATCTTCCTCGGCACGCCGATCGACGACCAGGTGGCGAACCTCGTGGTGGCGCAGCTGCTGCACCTCGAGAGCGAGGACCCCGAGAAGGACATCTCGATCTACATCAACTCGCCGGGCGGCTCGATCTACTCGGGCCTGGCGATCTACGACACGATGCACTTCATCAAACCCGACGTTGCGACGATGTGCGTCGGGGTCGCGATGTCGATGGGTTCGCTGCTGCTCGCGGCGGGCGCGAAGGGCAAGCGCGCGGCCCTGCCCAACTCGCGGATCCTGATCCACCAGCCCTCGGCGGGGTTCGAAGGGCAGTCGACCGACATCGAGATCCACGCGCGGGAGATCCTCAACGTCCGCGAGCGGATCGACGAGATCTACGCCGAGCACACCGGTCTGACCCAGGAGCAGGTGCGCGCCGACATGGAGCGCGACCGCTTCTTCACCGCCGAGCAGGCGCTCGAGTACGGGCTCGTCGACCGCGTGCTCGAGAGCCACTAGCGGCTTGTCGCAGCTGAGGGCGGGCGAGCGGATCGCGATCGGCGCGATCGCTGCGCTCTGCCTGCTCGCCGGCCTCGCCGACGGCGGCTCGTGGGCGGCGGTCCCCCGCTTCCTGATCGCGACGGTCGCGCTCGCCGGGCTCGCGTGGGTCGTCTCGTTCTCCACCGAGCAGCTCGGGCAGCGCTTCGGCGCGGGGGTGACGGGGATGCTGCAGTCGACGCTCGGCAACCTGCCCGAGCTGTTCGTCGTGATCTTCGCCCTGCAGAAGGGCGAGCTGCTCGTCGCGCAGACGGCGATCGTCGGCTCGGTGCTGGCGAACGCCCTGCTTGTGCTCGGCCTCGTGATCGTCGTCGGCGCGCGCCGCTCCGGAGACGGCGTGATGCGCTTCTCCGCACGGCTGCCGCGCGACACGACCACGCTGCTTTTGATGGCCGTCTTCATCATCGTGCTGCTCGCGCTCTCGCTCGGCTCCCACGACCCGGCCAGCCACCACGTGAAGGCGATCTCCTCGGTCGGCGCGGTCTGCCTGCTGGTCGTCTACCTGGCGTGGGCGATCCCCTACCTGCGCGCGGACGCGGCCTCCCGCGGCGACGCGCAGGCCGAGCCGCCGCGGCTCGCGCTCGGCCCGACCGTCGGGCTGCTGGTGGCGGGGGGCGTGGCGTCGGCGTTCGTCTCGGACTGGTTCGTCAACGCGCTGCAGCCGGCGATCACCGAGCTGCACGTCTCGCAGGCGTTCGCCGGCCTCGTCGTCGTCGCGATCGCCGGCAACGCCGTCGAGAACGCCGCAGGCCTCGTGCTCGCCTCAAAAGGGCGCTCCGACCACGCGATCTCGGTCGTCAAAAACTCCGTTTCGCAGATCGCCGCGTTCCTTTACCCGCTGCTCGTGCTCGTCTCGCTCGCGCTGGCGACGACGCTGACGTTCTCGCTGGCCCCCGTCTATGCCGGGGCGCTCGCGCTGACGGCGCTGGCGCTCTGGCAGATCACCGGCGACGGCGAGGCGGCCGAGTTCGAGGGCTGGGCGCTCGTCGCGCTGTACGTGATCCTCGCCACGCTCACGCTCTACGAGTAGGGGGCCGCCCCGCGCCGGCCGCGCGCTCTCAGCCGCGCAGGATGCCGCTGATCAGCGCTCCCGCGACGCCGCCCTCGGCAGCCGTGTTGGCGCTGGTGTCGAGCCCCTCGACGGGGGCGATGAACATCGTCTGGATCGCCAGCCGGCCGGGGCCGGTGAAGCGGTTCCAGGTGAGCTTGCCGCCGCCGCCGAAGATCCCTGTCTTCAGGCCCATCGTGACCGCTTCCAGCTGCACCGTCGGATCCTTGAACAGCCAGCCGCCCGCCTCGACGTCGAGCTGCTCGCCGTCGCCGAGCTGGACCAGGAAGACGTTGCCGTGGCCGTGCAGCCAGACCAGCGCGTCGCCCTCGGTGGCGCGGAACTTGTCCATGAAGAAGCCCGAGCCACCGAGCAGCATGTTCTGCACGCCCTTGATCCGTTCGAAGCTGTAGTCGAGGTTGTCGGTCGCCGCGACGAACTGGTGCTCGCGCACGTCGAGGCCCTCGCCCTGGCGCAGGTGCAGCGGCACGCACTGTCCGGGCGAGTCCCGCGAGAAGGCGATGCGCCCGGAGCCCGAGGTCCGCGTCACGAAGAACTCGAGCCCGGCGATCTTGCGCTTCACCGCGCCCGGCAGTTTCTTCAGCTCGATGTCGAGTGCTGTCTCCTTCCAGAGCAGCACGTGGTGCTCGAACATCACCGACTGAGCCGAAACCTCGATCTGCAGCTCCGGGACCAGCTCGCCGCGGATGTGGTAGGTGACCCCCGCGAAGCTCTCGTCGTGGGCGCTGGGGGGGATCGGCTCGGGCAGATGCATGGCGGCTGGCCTCCTCGGGGATCGGTTGCGGCGCTCTGCGCGCAGCTTCGCGCGTGGCGGCGACCGCGGTCAAGGGGATGGGCGGCGCGTCCGGCCCTCCGCTCAGCCGCCGCTGAGGCTGCTTCCCGGCGCGATCCCGCAGTACGCGCCGTGGGAGCGAGCCTGCGCCGCACTCGGAGGGTCGTCGGTGAGCAGCTGTGGAACGCTGACCGCCCGCAGGTGGCGCCTGCGCAGCGTGGCGAAGATCGTCAACATCGCGCGGATCGTCTGGCCGTGGTTCTCGTGCATGAGGATGATCGCGCCCGGTCTGAGGCCGGCCGCGACAGTTCGCTCGATCTGTGCGTAGGAGGCTCCCAGCGAGTCGCGGCTGTCGACGTCCCAGAGGATCTCCAACAGCCCCCGTTCGCGCGCGATCGCGTCGGTCGTCGCGTCGTGCGCCCCGTACGGCGGACGGAACAGGAACACGGACCCCCCGCTCGCCCGTTCGATGTCCCGCTGGGTCCTCGCGATCTGCGCGCGCTGTTCCCCCGCGCCGAGCGCGGTCAGCAGCGGGTGCGTGAAGGTGTGGTCTCCGACCGCTCCCGCCGCACGCTCCCGCCGCAACAGCGACGGGCCGAGGTCGATGTTGCGTCCGACCACGAAGAACGTCGCGCCGGCGCCGTGCTTTTGGAGCTTGTCGAGCATCAGGCGCGTGTAGGGCCCCGGCCCGTCGTCGAAGGTCAGCGCCACCTCCTCGCCGCGGTCGGGGGCGCAGTAGATCGGCTCCTCGAGCGCGACGAGCCGCCGGACCTCGGCCGACTCGGGGTAGCCGCCTGCCGGGGCGGCGGCTCTCGCACCAGGAGCCGCAGGGCGCCGGGGCCGGTGAGCGGCGCGCGCCTTGGCCGTCGGCGGGCGGGAGGCGCCGCCACCGAGGACCGCGCCCAGCGCGCCGGCTGCGACGGCGATGCAGATCACGAACAGCATCGTCCGGCGGCGGCGGATCTGTCGCCGGCGCCGGGCTCGGGAGCGCGGAGCGGCCCCTGGAGGCACGGCCCGGAAGCTACCCCCCCGCGGCAGTGGGCGCGCCGGTTCTCGCGGTCGGGCGGCACTCTCAGCGCGCTCGTCACCGGCGCGCTAGACTGCCTGTACCTCGCGCCTGGGCGGGGTTTTTCTTCGCCCGGGGCCAATCAGACCAACTACTTCGAGGATCAGCGCCAATGGCCCGCGGAGACGTTCGAATCGCTATCACCCTCGCCTGCGAGGACTGTAAGCACCGCAACTACCAGACGAATAAGAGCAAGCGCAACAACCCGGACCGGGTGAGCCTGCGCAAGTACTGCCGCTGGTGCCGCAGGCACACCAGCCACCGGGAGACCCGTTAGCGCGGGAGCGCTGCTGTGGCCCGTGACCGCAAACGAGCGAAGCAACGGCGCGAGCGCAACCGCGCCGCCGTCGGGCGCGGCACGTCGGCCGGTGCCGGGCCCTCGGCGGCCGGGCCCGCGACGCCGCACGAGCCCGAGGGCCTCGAGCGCACCGACGTCCCCGGGGCGCTCGATCACGCCTCCGCCGACGTCGACGAGTTCGACGCGGCGCTCGTCCGCGGCGCAGGCGGCGCGCCGGTCGAGAACCAGCTCGCCGCGCAGGCCTTCGGAGCCGAGGATGAGCTGCAGGACATGGGCGCTCCGCCCGGCGGCGGCGGCGCGGGCGGTGCCGGCGGCGGCTCCGGCCGTGGCGGCGGCCCCCCCGGCCAGCCGTCCGGAGCCCCGTTGCGGGGCGGCAACAGGGCGGTCGGCTTCATCCGCGCGAGCTGGGCTGAGCTACAGCGGGTGCAGTGGCCGGATCGCCGCCAGGTCGCGCAGGCGACCGCAGTCGTGCTCGGCTTCGTCGCCGTCGCCGGCGCCTACTTGGGCCTCGCCGACTTCGTCGCCAAGCAGCTCGTCGAATTCATCCTCTGAGGGCGGCGCCCTCAACCCCCGAAGCCTCTCCAGGAGTCGTTGAGAAGAATGTTCCGCTGGTACGTCGTCAACACCTACTCGGGTCACGAGAACAAGGTCAAGCACAACCTCGAGCACCGCGTCGTGTCGCTCGGTCAGCAGCGCGCTGTGCGCTCGGTGGTCGTGCCGACCGAGCAGGTCACCGAGATGAAGGACAACCAGAAGGTGCTCAAGGAGAAGCGGACGATGCCCGGCTACGTGCTCGTCAACATGGAGCTCAACGAGGACTCCTGGGGCGTGGTCAAGGGCACGCCGGGCGTGACCGGCTTCGTCGGCGCCTCCCAGGAGCCGGTGCCGCTGACGCAGGTCGAGGTCGACCGGCTGCTCCACAAGGAGGTCGCCACGGCGACGCGGACCCGCGCGCAGTTCTCGATCGGCGAGTCCGTGAAGGTCGTCTCCGGCCCGCTGTCCGACTTCTCGGGCGAGATCTCCGAGATCAACGAGGACGCCGCGAGGCTGAAGGTGCTGGTCTCGATCTTCGGCCGCGAGACCCCGGTCGAGGTCGGGTTCGACCAGGTCAAAAAGCTCTGAGCCGTCCGATGCCCGGCGCGGAGCGGCGTCCTCGGTCGCTCGTGTGCTGAGAGCACACTTCGCTCCCCGTAGGGCTCAGCCGCGAAACTGCACTAATCTCCCACCGTCCCCGAACTAGAGACTTGAGATGGCCAAGAAGGTTCTGACAACGATCAAGCTGCAGGCTAACGCCGGACAGGCCTCGCCCGCGCCGCCGGTCGGCCCCGCGCTGGGTCAGCACGGCATCAACATCATGGAGTTCTGCAAGGCGTTCAACGCCCAGACGCAGAGCGAAACGGGCACCGTGATCCCGGTCGTCATCACCGTCTACGAGGACCGCTCGTTCACGTTCGTGACGAAGACGCCGCCCGCGGCGGTCCTGATCCGCCAGGCGCTCAAGATCCCCAAGGGCTCGGGCGAGCCCAACCGCAACAAGGTCGGCACGATCACCCAGGCCCAGCTGCGCGAGATCGCCGAGCGCAAGCTGCGCCGACCTGAACGCCCACGACGTCGAGCAGGCGGCGAAGATCATCGCCGGCACCGCCCGCTCGATGGGGGTCGAGGTGGCGGCATGAGCGGCGCCCACGGCAAACGCCACAAGGACAACGTCACGAAGGTCGACCGCGAGCGCGAGTACGAGCCCGCGGAGGCGGTCGCGCTCGTCAAGAGCCTCTCCAGCGCGAAGTTCGACGAGTCCGTCGAGCTGCACGTCCGCACCGGGCTGAACGTGCGCCACGCCGACGAGCAGCTGCGCGGCACGATCGCGCTGCCCAACGGGCTCGGCAAAGACGTCACCGTCGCCGTCTTCGCACAGGGCGAGAAGGCCAAAGAGGCCGAAGACGCCGGCGCCGACGTCGTCGGCGCCCAGGACCTGGCCAAGCGCATCCAGGACGGTTCGACGACTTCGACGTGGCGATCGCGACGCCCGACCTGATGAGCGTCGTCGGCCAGCTCGGCCGCATCCTCGGCCCCGCCGGCAAGATGCCGAACCCGAAAGTCGGCACGGTCACGATGGACGTCGCCAAAGCGGTCGAAGAGTCGAAGGCCGGCAAGGTCGAGTACCGCACCGACCGCACCGCGATCGTCCACCTCGTGATCGGCAAGGCGAGCTTCGACGACCGCCGGCTGCTGGAGAACTACGCCGCCGTGATCGAAGAGCTCGTCCGCGCCAAGCCCTCGGCCGCGAAAGGCCGCTACCTGCGGACGATCACGATGACCTCGACGATGGGCCCCGGCGTGAAAGTCGACGCGAGCCGCACCCGCGACATCCTCGAGGAATCGCTCCGCGGCCGCTGCCGCCGCCTGACGGGGCCCGCGCCCGCCCGGGCGCGGTGAAGGTCTCTCGGCGGTTCCCCGCGGCACCGCGTGTGGCGAGGGTCTCGTCGTCTCACCCGCGGCGCCCCGCGCTCGGCCGCAGGCGCGGCTAGGTCGTCTGCGCCGCCGCGGCGCCCCCGCGGTAGACTGTGCGCGCAAACGCACCGCCCGAGACCTCCGGCACCGCCGCCTGCCACTGGCGGAGAAGCCCGGGGCAGGCTGGAGCGAGCGGATCACGGCCCCGGCTCGTGCTCTCTCGACTTCCTGCGCCTGGGCACCGCAAGAACGAGAGCGACGAGAACCGATGAACCGAGACCAGAAGGCCGTGGCGATCGCCGAGATCGCCGAGAGCATCGACCAGTCGGAGGCGATCTTCGCCGTCGACTACAGAGGCATCACCGTCGAGCAGATCGCCGAGCTGCGCGGGAAACTGCGCGAGGCCGACGCGAGCTTCAAGGTCGTCAAGAACTCGCTGACCGAACGCGCGGCCGACCAGGTCGGCGCCGAGCCGCTGAAGGGCTACCTGACCGGCCCGACCGCGCTGACCTTCGTCCGCGGCGACGTGGCGCTCGCCGCCAAAGCCGTCGCGGAATACGCCAAAGCCACGCAGCTGCTGCCCTTCAAGGGCGGGCTGATGGACGGCGAGGAGCTGGCGGTCGAGCAGATCGGCGTCGCTCTCGAGACTGCCCTCGCGCGAAGTGCTCTACGGCCAGCTCGTCGGCATCGTCGCCTCGCCCGTGGCGGGCTCGTGCGCACGCTGAACGCGCTGCTCAGCGGCGTCGCGATCGCGCTCGGCCAGGTCCAGCAGAAGAAGGAGTCCGGCGAGATCCCCGCCGGCGAGGCGCCCGCGCCAGAGGCGGCGGCGCCCGCGGCTGAGGAGGGTGAGGACGCCGCGGACGCGGCGCCCGCGGCTGAGGAGACCGAGGCGGCGGCGCCCGAGGCTGAGGAGACCGAGGCGGCGGCGCCTGAGGCTGAGGAGACCGAGGCGGCGGCGGCTCCCGAGGCGGAGGCCGAGGCTCCTGCGGAGGCGGAGGCCGAGGCTCCTGCGGAGGAGGCGAAGGCGGAGGCCGAGGCTCCTGCGGAGGAGGCGGCGCCCGAGGGGCAGGCCGAGGCTCCCGAGGCTGACGCAGAGGGGCAGAAAGCTGAGCCGGCCGCCGAGGCGCCGGCGCAAGAGGACGACAAACAGGCGGACGTCTCGGCAGAGGCCGAGGGCGACGACGCCGAGACGAACCCCACCAAGGAGGACTGACCCAAATGGCAACCAGCACCCAGGATTGGATCGAGGAGCTCAAGGGCATCTCCGTGCTCGAGCTCGCCGAGCGCATCAAAGCGCTCGAGGAGGAGTTCGGCGTCTCCGCGACGGCCGTTGCGGCGGCGGCCCCTGCGGCCGCGGGCGGCGGCGCCGGCGGCGACGGCGCCGGAGCCGAGGAAGAAAGCGGCACCGTCGACGTGATCCTCGCCGGCTCCGGCGACAAGAAGATCCAGGTGATCAAGGTCGTCCGCGCGGCGACCGGCCTCGGCCTGAAAGAGGCGAAGGCGCTCGTCGACGAGGCTCCCAAGCCCGTCAAGGAGGGCCTCGAAAAAGAGGAGGCCGACAAACTCAAAGCCGAACTCGAGGAGGCTGGGGCGAGCGTCGAGCTCAAATAGCGCTTCGCCGCTGCCCGCGGGCGCCTGACGGTGCTCCCGCGGTTGAACTGCTCGCTGTCCTGGACGGCCCGGCCAAGCCCCGGGCCGTTCGGCTTTTCGGGGGCGCGCTCCCTTCGCGTCGGCGCGCACCGGACCGGCTGATGCGAGGTCGCGACGGCCGCCGCCGGTGGAGGAACTCGACGGCATCGCCGGCGACTGATAGAAGAGCCCCGTGCTGAGCAACCGTTCCGTGCCCGACGTGACGATCATCCCGGAACTCGTGTATCCGGACGTGGAGGCGGCGGTCGTATGGCTGAGCGAGGCGTTCGGTTGCGCGGTGCGCTGGCAGGCGGGGGAGCATCGCGCGCAGCTGTGGGTGGGGGAGGGTGCGGTGGTCGTGCGCGACACGCCGCCCGATCTCGAGCCCGGCGAGCCCGTCCCCGGCGCCTGCTCCGCCGTGCTGGTCCGCGTCGAGGACGCCGCCGCGATGCGCGAGCGTGCGCTCGCCGGCGGGGCTCGGCTCGTGCGCGATCTTCAGGACCACCCCTACGGCGAGCGCCAATGCACCTTCGCGGACCTCGCAGGGCACCGCTGGTCGTTCACTCAGTCGATCGCCGATGTGGCACCGGAGGAGTGGGGAGGCGTCTCGGTCGACCTGCGCTGAGCGGTTGCCGCGACCCGCGCGGGAGTCCCCGCGTGTGCGCCTCGCCGGAGTCCGGGTCGGTGCCCGCCCGTCCGGAGGCGGACCCGGGCGAAGGGCGAGGGCGGCAACCTCACGGCCGTCACGGAGCCGGGCGGCGGGGGCGCCCGGGCGCCGCGAGCGGGGGCCAAGGGGCGAGGCGCGGCGCCCGGCGCCCAGCGCCTATCCTCGCCTGCGATGACCTCCGGCTCGACAGCGCTCCCCGACCGTGAGCAGGCTCTCGACCTCCTGCACGAGTGGGTCACCCAGGAGCCCCTGCGCCGCCACTGCCTGGCCGTCGAGGCGGCGATGCGCGACCAGGCGCGCCGCCGCGGCGCCGACGAGGAGCTCTGGGGGCTGACCGGCCTGCTGCACGACCTCGACTACGAGCGCCACCCCGACCTCGAGACCGGGCATCCGCGCATCGCGATGGCCGAGCTCGAGCGGCGCGGCTACCCGCCCGAGCTGATCCGCGGCGTCGCCTCTCACGCCGAGTACATGGGCGTCTCGCGCGACAGCGAGATGGAGCGTGCGCTGGCCGCCGTCGACGAGCTCTCCGGCTTCGTCCTCGCGTGCGCCTACGTGCGCCCCGAACGGCTCACGGGCATGACGCCCAAGTCGGTGCGCAAGAAGCTCAAGCAGCCGAGCTTCGCGGCGGCCGTCAGCCGCGAGGACGTCAACCGGGGCGCCGAGCAGCTGGGGGTCGTGCTCGACGAGCTGATCGCCCAGGTGATCGAGGCCCTGGCGGGGTCGGCCGGCGAGCTCGGGCTCTGAGCGGCTTGTACGCACCGGCAGGTGGCCGGTGCACGATTCGTTCCTTCCGGACCGGAGCCCTCGACTTTTTCCGATTTTCCGGTAAGGTTGCCGGCGCTGGTCGATAGTCGCAGCCGCCCTCGAGGCACCGCGCGCCACATACGCGCAGGTGCGGGCGGGGTCCGTGAGCACCGGCGGCCCTTCAGGGCGCCGATGGCCTGTGCTATCTTTGCTGGTCGCGCCTCCGGCGCCCTCCTCGTCCGTGTTTCGCCCTCCGAAGGAGTCATTTCTTGGCTGCTGCAGATGCTCTCCGGACGCGCCGTAGCTTCGCGCGTCTGAACAAGACCGTTGACCTCCCCAACCTGATCGACATCCAGCGCCGCTCCTTCGAGTGGCTCACAGACCCCCAGAAGGGCGGCCTGCGCGAGACGATCGACGACATCTCGCCGATCGAGGACTACACCGGCAACCTCGCCGTGCAGTTCGGCGAGTTCACCTTCGACGAGCCCGTCGCCTCGCTCGACCAGTGCCGCGAGAAGGACCTGACCTACGCGCGCCCGCTGACCGTCACGGTCGCCTTCATCAACCGCGAGACCGGCGAGATCCGCGAGCAGTCGGTGTTCATGGGCGACTTCCCGTGGATGACCGAGCGCGGCACCTTCGTGATCAACGGCACCGAGCGCGTCGTCGTCACGCAGCTCGTGCGCTCCCCCGGGGCCTACCTGATGGAGCCGAAGGACCGCGAGAAGCAGGTCTTCATCGCCAACCTGATGCCGGCCCGCGGCTCCTGGCTCGAGCTCGAGATCGACAAGAAGGGCAAGGTCTTCGTCCGCATCGACCGCAAGCGCAAGCTGCCGGTCACGGTGCTGCTGCGGGCGATGGGCTACGCCAGCGACGAGGAGATCCTGCGAGCTGTTCGAGCAACTCGCTCTACATCCGCAACACGATCGACTCCGACACGGAGGCGACGCGCAGCGAAGAGGGCGCGCTGATCGAGCTGTTCAAGAAGCAGCGTCCGGGCGAGCCGCCCAGCGTCGACAACGCCAAGGCGCTGCTCAACCAGCTGTTCTTCGACCCCAAGCGCTACGACCTGACGCGCGTCGGGCGCTACAAGCTCAACTCACGGCTCGGGCTCGACGTCGACATCGACACCCGCACGCTCACGCACGACGACATCCTCGCGCTGGTGCGCGAGCTCGTCGGCCTGCCGAAGCGCCTCGGCCTGCCCGAGGACGGCGAGGTGGAGATCAAGGACTACGCGGCCGAGGCGCTGTCGATGCCGCGCGAGCCCGTCGCCGAGCACCTCGACGAGTACGAGCACTTCGGCAACCGCCGCCTGCGCACCGTCGGCGAGCTGATCCAGGAGGCCTTCCGGATCGGCCTCTACCGCATGGAGCGCGTCGTCCGCGAGCGCCTCACCACCGAGGACGCCGACACGATCACGCCGCAGACGATCATCAACATCCGTCCGGTCGTGGCGGCGCTGAAGGAGTTCTTCGGCTCCTCCCAGCTGAGCCAGTTCATGGACCAGACCAACTCGCTCGCGGGCCTGCGGCACCGCCGCCGCCTGTCCGCGCTCGGCGCCGGCGGGCTGACGCGCGAGCGCGCGCCGATCGAGGTGCGCGACGTGCACCCGACCCACTACGGGCGCATGTGCCCGATCGAGACCCCCGAGGGTCCGAACATCGGCCTGATCGGCTCGCTGTCCTCGTTCGCCGAGGTCTCCGAGTACGGCTTCGTCACGACCCCCTACCGCGTGGTCAAGGACGGCGTCGTGACGAGGAGGTCCTGCCACCTCGACGCGACCCAGGAAGAGGAGCTGCTGATCGCCCAGGCGAACACGCCGGTCGACCCGAAGACCGGCAAGCTCAAGGGCACCGAGATCCTCTGCCGCACGCAGGCCGGCCAGTACGTCACGGTCGGTCCGAAGGACGTCGACCTCGTCGACGTCTCGCCCGAGCAGATCTGGTCGGTGACGACGGCGATGATCCCGTTCCTCGAGCACGACGACGCGAACCGCGCGCTGATGGGCTCGAACATGCAGGCGCAGGCCGTGCCGCTGCTGAAGGCCGACGCGCCGCTGGTCGGCACCGGCATGGAGCGCCGTGCCGCGCTCGACACCGGCGACGTGCTGCTGTCGCGCGGCGCCGGGACCGTCGACTACATCGACGCGGACCAGATCGTCGTCGTCTCGGCAGCGACGGCAAGAAGGAGGAGTACGAGCTCCAGAAGTACATGCGCTCCAACCAGGGCACGCTGATCCACCAGAAGCCGCTGGTCGGCACCGGCCAGAAGGTCAAGGCCGGCGACGTGCTCGCCGACGGCTCCTCGACCGACAAGGGCGAAATGGCGCTCGGCAAGAACCTGATGGTCGCCTTCATGTCCTGGGAGGGCTACAACTTCGAGGACGCGATCATCCTCTCCAAGCGCCTCGTGCAGGACGACGAGCTGACCTCGATCCACATCGAGGAGTACGAGATCGACGCACGCACGACGAAGCTCGGCGAGGAGGAGATCACCCGCGACATCCCCAACCGCTCCGAGGAGTCGCTGCGCAACCTCGACGACCGCGGCATCGTCCGCGTCGGCGCCGAGGTGATCTCGGGCGACCTGCTCGTCGGCAAGGTCACGCCGAAGGGCGAGACCGAGCTGACCGCCGAGGAGAAGCTGATCCGCGCGATCTTCAAGGAGAAGGCGCGCGAGGTCCGCGACACCTCGCTGAAGGTGCCGCACGGCGAGGGCGGCGTCGTGATCGACGTCAAGACCTTCAGCCGCGACGCCGGCGACGACCTGCCGCCGGGGGTCAACGACCTCGTGCGCGTGTTCGTCGCGAAGAAGCGCAAGATCTCCGAGGGCGACAAGCTCGCGGGCCGTCACGGCAACAAGGGTGTGATCTCGAAGATCGTCGACCAGCAGGACATGCCGTTCCTCGAGGACGGCACGCCGGTCGACGTGATCCTCAACCCGCTGGGCGTGCCTTCGCGCATGAACGTCGGGCAGATCCTCGAGACGCACCTCGGCTGGGCGGCGGCCCAGGGCTGGTACGACGACGGCTCCGAGGCCTACAACGAGGCTGCCCGACGCCGACGGCAGGCCCCGCCGCGTGTACATCTCCACGCCGGTGTTCGACGGCGCGACCGTCGAAGACGTCGACAGCGCGCTGGTGAAGTGGCAGGACGCGCACACGGGCCGGATCCGCATGGACGTCGACAAGTCGCGGCGCGAGTCGGCGAGCAGGCCTCCGGCAAGATGACGCTCTTCAACGGCCGCACCGGCGAGCCGTTCGAGGAACAGGTGACGGTCGGCTACATGTACATCCTGAAGCTGCTGCACCTGGTCGACGACAAGATCCACGCGCGCTCGACCGGTCCGTACTCGCTCGTCACCCAGCAGCCGCTGGGCGGCAAGGCGCAGTTCGGCGGTCAGCGCTTCGGCGAGATGGAGGTCTGGGCGCTGGAGGCATTCGGCGCCGCCTACACCCTGCAGGAGATGCTGACGATCAAGTCCGACGACACGGTCGGCCGCGTGAAGGCCTACGAGGCGATCGTCAAGGGCGAGAACATCGCCGAGCCGTCGATCCCGGAGTCCTTCAAGGTGCTCCTCAAGGAGATGCAGTCGCTGGCGCTCGACGTCAACGTCGTCTCCGAGGAGGGCCAGCGCGCCGAGATGCGCGACGAGGACGACGACCTGCTGCGGGCCGCCGAGGAGCTGGGCATCGACCTCTCGGGCGTGCGCGCCCAGCAGGGCGAGTCGAGCGACGAGGAGCTCGAGGGCGAGGACGACAGCGACGCCGAGGGGGAGCCCGAGGCGGAGACGGCCGCCGAGGGCGAGATCGACGAGGTCGGAGTCACCGAGGAGGTCGACCTGGACAGCCTCGTGAGCGAGGAGGCGGCCGAGTAGAGCACGGACCGGGGCGCCACCCGGCAGGCGCCCCGGCCGAACACGGAAGCCGGGCCAAGGGAGCGGCGAGCTCCCGACCGGACCCTCGGGTCCATCCCCCAGATCCACCACAGAGAAGAAGGGCCCTCTGAATGACTGACCATGGGGCTCCGCCCCTTACGGACTTCGTCCCAACCCTGAGATACAGCCCCCCTACGACCTTCGGTCTAACCCCCAGTTACAGCCTCACACCACCGGCAAGAAGGGCACACAAGTGATCGACATCAACAACTTTGACGCGATTGAGATCTCCCTCGCGTCCTCCAAGCAGATCCGCGGCTGGAGCTCGGGTGAGGTCACCAAGCCGGAGACGATCAACTACCGCACGCTGAAGCCGGAGAAGGACGGCCTGTTCTGCGAGCGCATCTTCGGTCCCACCAAGGACTGGGAGTGCTACTGCGGCAAGTACAAGCGGGTCCGCTACAAGGGCATCGTCTGCGAGCGCTGCGGCGTCGAGGTCACGCGCTCGAAGGTCCGCCGCGAGCGCATGGGACACGTCGACCTGGCCGCGCCGGTCAGCCACATCTGGTTCTTCAAGGGCGTGCCGAGCCGCATCGGCTACCTGCTCGACATGGCCCCCAAGGAACTCGAGAAGGTCCTGTACTTCGCAGCGTCGATCGTCACCTGGGTCGACGAGGAGGCCCGCGAGAAGGACCTCGACTCGCTCGAGAAGGAGGTCAACAAAGTCCTCGACAGCTACGCGGCCGAGCGCGAGGAGCGCGTACTCGAACTGCGCGAGTCGCTGGCCCGCCGGGAGAAGTACCTGCAGAGCGGAAAACAGACGAACTTCAACGACGAAGACCACCTGTGGGCCGACTCGCTGGACATCAACCTCTCGAAGATCTCCGACGAGGAGCGCGAGAAGCAGACCAAGGAGCTGACGAAAGCCTTCGAGGCCGACATCGCCGACACGGAAGCGTACATCGAGGACGCGGCCGAGCGGATGCGCGGCGTGTGGGAGCTCTTCAAGACGATGGAGCCCAAGCAGATCGAGCACGACGAGTCCACCTTCCGTGAGCTGAAGGAGCGCTTCGGCTCGTCCTACGGCTTCGGCGAGTACTTCCGGGGCGGCATGGGCGCCGAGGCGATTCGCGACCTGCTCCAGCAGGTCGACCTCGACGCCGAACGGACCGAGCTGGAGGACCAGGTGAAGACCGGCAAAGGCCAGAAGCAGGCCCGCGCGGTCAAGCGCCTGAAGGTCGTGTCCGCCTTCATCCAGTCCGGCAACAAACCGGAGATGATGGTGCTCGACGCGGTCCCGGTGATCCCGCCGGAGCTGCGGCCGATGGTGCAGCTCGACGGTGGCCGCTTCGCGACCTCCGACCTCAACGACCTGTACCGCCGCGTCATCAACCGCAACAACCGCCTCAAGCGGCTGCTCGACCTCGGCGCGCCGGAGATCATCGTCAACAACGAGAAGCGGATGCTCCAGGAGGCCGTCGACGCGCTGTTCGACAACGGTCGCCGCGGGCGCCCGGTCACGGGCCCCGGCAACCGGCCGCTGAAGAGCCTGTCCGACATGCTCAAGGGCAAGCAGGGCCGGTTCCGCCAGAACCTGCTCGGCAAGCGCGTCGACTACTCCGGGCGCTCGGTGATCGTCGCCGGCCCGTACCTGAAGCTGCACCAGTGCGGGCTGCCGAAGATCATGGCCCTGGAGCTCTTCAAGCCGTTCATCATGGCTCGGCTGGTCGAGCGCAAGTCCGCGCAGAACATCAAGGCGGCCAAGAAGATGGTCGACTCGATGATCGCCGAGGTGTGGGACGTGCTCGAGGAGGTCATCCACGAGCACCCGGTGCTGCTCAACCGCGCGCCGACGCTGCACCGCCTGGGCATCCAGGCGTTCGAGCCGCTGCTCGTCGAGGGCAAGGCGATCCAGGTGCACCCGCTGGTGTGCCACGCCTTCAACGCGGACTTCGACGGCGACCAGATGGCGGTCCACCTGCCGCTGTCCGCCGAGGCCCAGGCCGAGGCCCGGATCCTGATGCTGTCCTCGAACAACATCCTGTCCCCCGCGCACGGCGCGCCGCTGGCGACGCCGACGCAGGACATGATCCTCGGCGCCTACTACCTGACGTACGGCCCCGAGGCGGACGAGCTGTCGACGATCGACCGCACCAAATACCAGCCGCGGATCCACGTGTTCCGGACAGCGCAGGAGGCTGAACTCTCCTACGAGGCCGGCGTGGTGAAGCTGCACGACATCGCCGAGTTCCGTGCCTACGGGCGCGAGGGCGGCCACGTGCTGACCACGGTCGGGCGGATCATCTACAACGATCGCATCGAGCGGGCGTTGGCCGAAGCACTGGGCGACGACTTCGACCCGACGAAGTACACGTTCGTCAACCAGTCGATGAAGAAGCGCGACACGACGCGGCTGATCGACCTGCTCGTGCAGAGCTACGGCGCGACGACGATCTCGATGGTGCTCGACGCGTTCAAGGACCTGGGCTTCAAGTACGCGACCCAGGCGGGGATCACGATCTCCAAGAACGACGTCGTGGTGCCGCCGGAGAAGCAGGAGATCCTGGACAGTTTCGACAAGCTCGTCTCCGACATCACGAGCCAGTACGAGGACGGGCTGATCACCCAGGAGGAGCGCCACGAGGCGGTCGTCGAGCAGTGGAACGCGGCCACCGACGAGGTTGCCGAGGCGATGATCGAGAACTTCGACGAACTCAACCCGATCTACATGATGGCCGACTCGGGCGCGCGCGGTTCCTTCAAGCAGATCCGCCAGCTGGCGGGCATGCGTGGCCTGATGGCCAACCCGAAGGGTGAAATCATCGAGCGCCCGATCAAGTCCAACTTCATGGAGGGACTGTCGGTGCTGGAGTACTTCATCTCCACGCACGGGGCGCGAAAGGGCCTCGCCGACACGGCCCTGCGCACCGCCGACTCCGGCTACCTGACGCGGCGTCTGGTCGACGTCGCCCAGGACGTGATCATCCGCGAGGTCGACTGCGGCACCGAGGAGTACATCGAGCTCGACGTCTTCAAGGAGGACGGCGAGCCCAACGACGGCCTCGTCGGGCGCTTCGCGGCGCAGCCGATAACCACCAAGCGCGGCCGCATGCTGGCCGAGCTGGGTCGGAAATCGGCCGTGCGGAGCTCGCGGACATCGCCGAGGCGTTCGCCGAGGACCACGAGAAGGGCAACCCGGTCAAGATCCCGGTGCGCTCGGTGCTGAAGTGCGAGGCTCCGAGCGGCGTGTGCCAGGCCTGCTACGGCCGCGCGATGGCCACCGGCGCGCTCGCCCAGATCGGCGACGCGGTCGGGATCGTCGCCGCTCAGTCGATCGGCGAGCCGGGCACGCAGCTGACGATGCGCACGTTCCACACCGGCGGCGTCGCCGGCGCGGACATCACGCACGGCCTGCCGCGTGTCGTCGAGCTCTTCGAGGCACGCCGCCCGAAGGGCCTGGCGAAGATCGCCGAGCAGGACGGGAAGGTCACGCTCGAAGAAACCGACAAGGCGCTCACCGTCGTCATCACCGACGAGGCCGGCGAGGAGCACCGGCACGCGTTCCCGCGTCGTACGCGGCTGTTCGTCTCCGACGGCGAGAAGATCGCCGCCGGCAAGCAGCTCAACGAGGGGTCGGTGTACCCGCACGAGCTGCTCGCGATCCGCGGCCGCACCGAGACCGAGCAGTACCTCGTCAAGGAGGTCCAGGAGGTCTACAAGTCGCAGGGCGTGGACATCAACGACAAGCACATCGAGCTGATCGTGCGCCAGATGCTCAAAAAGGTCCGGGTCGACCAGAAGGGCGACACCGACTACCTGCCCGGGCAGTTCGTCGACCGCTTCGAGTTCGCGAAGGCGAACGACGCGGTGGGCGACAAGGGCGGCGAGACGGCCCAGTTCGAGGACATCATCCTCGGCATCACGAAGGCCTCGCTGAACACCGACTCCTTCCTCTCGGCGGCCTCCTTCCAGGAGACCACGAAGGTGCTCACCGACGCGGCGCTCGAAGGCAAGATCGACCGCCTCAACGGGCTCAAGGAGAACGTGATCATCGGCAAGCTGATCCCGGCCGCGACCGGCCTGAAGCGCTACCGGCGGATCGAGATCGAGCCGTCCGAGCCGCTGCCCCGCGCGATCGACGACGTCGGCCTGCTCGACCAGGACGAGATCGCGGCCGAGCTCGGTCTGACCGGCGGCGACGTGCTGGGCGGCGGCTACGGCCAGGAGTTCGACGCCGACCTCGCCTCGCTCGAGAAGATCGGCGCCGGCGGCACCGACCCCGGCTTCGCCGAGGAGCTCGCCGAGCTCGAGATCCCGGTGGAGGAGACGGGCGACGGCAAGTAGCCGCCCGACGCAGCGACCGATGTGAGGGCGAGGGCCCGCGGAGCGATCCGCGGGCCCTCGTCGTTTTTCTCGGCTGACGCAGCGCATCGCGCGCGGGAGCCAGGTGTTCCCGGAGGAGATGGGACCCGCTCGCCCCATGCGCCCCACCCGCCCCACCAGCTCGGCTGCGATCTCGCGCCGCACGCTGCTGAAGGCCGGAGCGGGCGCGCTGGCGTCCGCGACGCTCGGCCCCGCGGCCGCGCACGCGGCCGTCCGCGCCGGCGCCGGCCGGGAACCCGGTTCGATCGAGCTCGGGGACCTTGGCGCCGCGCCGCGGACGGTGGCGCTGCCGGAGGGCGTGGCGGTGGTGGGGCTGCAGTGGGACGGCGCGGCCGCCCACCCGTCTGCGAGCCTGCGCGTGCGCCTTGCGCGCGGCGCTTGGGGCCCCTGGACCCCGGCGGTCGCCCAAGGGCACGCACCGGACCGCGAAGCGGGGGGAGAGCAGGGTCGCGGCGAGCCGCTGTGGGTGGGCGGCGCACGCGAGCTGCAGCTCCGCGCCCCGGGCGCGCTGCCCGGAGCCCGCCTGCGCTACGTGCGCGCGGTCGGCAGCCTGCCGGGCGACGGCGCCGCCGAGGCGGCGCTGGCGCGCGCGCAGCCGGTGCTCGCCGCCGGACCCGGCCAGCCGCCGATCATCGCCCGCTCGGCCTGGGCCCGCGGCACGCAGCTACCGCGCCGCGCGCCGGGGTACGGGCGTGTCGAGCTGGCCTTCGTGCACCACACGGACAACCCCAACGGTTACAGCGCCGCGCAGGTCCCGGCGATGCTGCGCGCGATCTACGAGTTTCACCGCGACGTGAACGGCTGGAACGACATCGGCTACAACTTCGTCGTCGACCTCTACGGGCGCGTATGGGAGGCACGCGCCGGCGGCATCGACGAACCGGTCCTCGGCGCCCAGGCCGGCGGCTACAACCTCGTCTCGACGGGCGTGGCGGTGCTCGGCTCCTTCTCCGGCACGCCGATCTCGGAGCCTGCGCGGCGCGCGCTGCAGCGCCTGCTCGCCTGGAAGCTCGCCCTGCACGGCGTGCCCGCGAGCGGCCACGTCGTCGTGCGGTGCGACCCGGCCGGGGCGGCGTACAGCAAATACCCCGCGAACGCGCGCGTGCGGCTGCCGCGGATCGCCGGTCACCGCGATGCCGACAGCACCGACTGCCCCGGCGACGCGCTCTACTCAGAGCTGCCGGCGCTGCGCCGCTCGGTCCTGGCCCTCTCGGGTGTTCCGGCCGTGGCCTCGCTTGCGCTACAGCCCGCGAGCACGCCGGCCGCGCCCCCAACACCCGCGGCGGCGGGCGAAGCGCCCGCTCCGGCATTGCCCGGGCTGCTCGTGACGCTGGCGCGGCTCGACGGCAGCCCGCTCGTGGGGGCGCCCGTGATCCTGCAGGCGCGCACCGTCGCCCGCCGCGGCGAGCTGGTGACGCACACCACCCTCGCCGAAGGCGAGACCGATGCGGAAGGCAGGTTGCTCGTGCCGGCGAGCTTCGCCGCGGGGGCGCCGAAGCCGCTCTGGGTACGCGCCCTGTGCCCCGGCGGCGCGGGCGCCGGGGCTGCGGTCTCGCCGGCGGTGCTGGTCGAACCGGTGGCGCTCAGCGCGCCAGCGATCGCGCCCAACGGGTGAGCAGCTCGGCGTGCTCGGCCGTCAGCCCCAGCTCCGGATCGGTCTGGACCAGCAGCGTCGGCGCGCTGCGAGCCGCCGCCCAGGCCTCGCAGGCGGGGCCGAGGGCGTCGTCGATCCACGCGAGCGGCCGCTGCCCCGCGTAGGCGTCGATCGCGTCGAGCTTCCAGTGCGCGTTGGCCCGTCCGACGGCCCGCGCGAAGCGCAGGAACGGCAGCCCCGACGGCACGCCCAGCAGGTGCGGGAGATGCTCGTCGGCCCGCTCTTCCCAGCCGCTCGCCCAGACGAGCTCGAAGTGCTCGGCGAGCGCAAGCAGGTGAGCGGCGGCGTCGGCCGAAAGGAAGTGGACCATGCCGTCGATCGAATGCCAGCGTCCCTCCTCGGGCCTGCGCTCGCGCGGTCCCGCGGCGCCGGCGAACAGTGAGATGACGCCGTCGACATCGACCATCAGCAGGGGTCTGGACGCCGCGCCGGACCCGGTCGCGGGATCCGCCGCGTCGAGCGCCCCCGGCGCCGTCGGACCAGCTGCGGCGGGCTCTTTTGTCATTCCCAGTGGGGCTTTAGGTTGCGCAGAGGGTTCGATGGGTACTCTTCCGGAACCCGCGATCC
Source organism: uncultured Solirubrobacteraceae bacterium (assembly GCA_963703205.1). Taxonomy (GTDB): domain Bacteria; phylum Actinomycetota; class Thermoleophilia; order Solirubrobacterales; family Solirubrobacteraceae; genus Palsa-744. The sequence continues at coordinate 2,153,749 of OY969799.1, read as the reverse complement.
GCCTAGGGCATTCCCGGCGGAGTAAAGCAGCGGAGGGCGCCAGTCGATGGATGCCCCCGACGACGACCCCCTCCAACTTCCTTAGATGACCCTAGACCTCGGAATCCTGCTCGCCCTCGCCTGCGCCTTCGTAGCCAACCTGGGCTTCTTCTACAAGTACAAGGGCGCCAACTCGGTGCCCAAGGTGAACGTGCTGCACCCGCTGCGCTCCGCCCGCGAGCTGTACTCCTCCAAGTGGTTCTGCGTGGGCATGGCGACTGCCACCGGGAGCTGGGCCCTGCACGTGGCCGCCCTGGCCCTCGCCCCGATGTCGGTGATCCAGGTCTCGCTGGCCGCCGGCGTGGTCTTCATCGCGGTGATGGCGGACCGGATGTTCGGCTTCGAGGTCGGCCGGCGGCAGTGGATCGGGCTGATTCTGACCGCCGCGGGACTCGTGCTGCTCGGCTTGACGCTGCCGGTCATGCACGGCTCCCACTCGCACTTCTCCGATCCCGCGATGATCTCCTTCGAGGCTGGGTTGTTCGGGCTCGGCGGGCTGCTGATCATGGGCCCCCGCATGGGCGGCCAGACCGAGCACCACGGCGTGATGCTGGGAGCCGCCTCCGGGATCCTGTTCGGCGTCTCCGACACCGCAATCAAGGCGCTGACGGGGATAACCGGCGCGCACGGCTTCATGGGCCTGCTGCTCAGCCCCTGGCTGGCGGTCGCCGTGGCCGCGTCGATCGTGGCCTTCTTCGCCTCGGCGCGGGGCCTCCAGGACGGCCAGGCCGTCCCGGTGATCGCCGTGACGGGCACGGCCGCCAACATCGCCGGCATCGCCGGTGGGATCATCGTCTTCGGCGACCCGATGGCCGCCAGCCCGCTGGGCGTGGCGCTGCAATCGCTGGCCTTCGTGCTGGTCGTCGTCGCCTCGGCGATGATGCCGGCGCCGGTCCGCGCCGCAGGCGTCCCCCAGGCCGCCTGAAACGGCCGCCGCTGCTCGTGCGGCCGCATGCCGGGCGCTGCTAGAGTCCTGGGCCGACATGCCGACCACCTCTCAACTCGTGCGCAAGGGCCGCGTGGCTCCGAAGAAGAAGGTCGCCACGCCGGGCCTGAAGTCCGGCAAGGGCCGCAAGAAGAAGGTCGCCGCCCCGCAGCGGCGCGGCGTGTGCACACGCGTGTACACGACGACCCCGAAGAAGCCGAACTCCGCGCTGCGCAAGGTGGCGCGTGTGCGCATCTCCGGTTCGATGGAGGTCACGGCCTACATCCCGGGGGAGGGGCACAACCTGCAGGAGCACTCCGTCGTGCTCGTCCGCGGCGGCCGCGTCAAGGACCTGCCGGGCGTGCGCTACAAGGTGGTCCGCGGCACGCTCGACGCCGCCGGCGTCAGCGACCGCAAGAAGGCGCGCTCCCAGTACGGCGTCAAGAAAAAATAGCCGTCCGGAGCGATATCTAGATGCCTCGTCGCGCAGCCGCTCAGATCCGTCCGGTCGACCCGGACCCGATCCACCGCTCCAAGCTCGTCCAGCAGGTCATCAACAAGGTGATGCTGGACGGCAAGAAGTCGACCGCCGAGCGGATCGTCTACGACGCGCTGGCGCTGATCGGCGAGCGCTCCGACAAAGACCCGGTCGAGACGCTCGAGGCCGCGGTCAAAGTCCTCACGCCGACGCTCGAGGTGAAATCCCGCCGCGTAGGCGGCGCCACCTACCAGGTGCCGGTCGAGGTCGCGCCGCGCCGCGCCCGCACGCTCGCGGTGCGCTGGCTCGTCGAGTTCGCGCGCCAGCGCCGGGAGAAGACGATGGCCCAGCGACTCTCCAACGAGCTGACGGATGCCCTCTCCCAGCAGGGCGGCGCCTACAAGCGCAAGGACGACATCTACCGCATGGCGCAGGCGAACAAGGCCTTCGCGCACTACCGCTGGTAGTTCGTTAGCGCCCTGTAGGCCGGCGCCTGCCGGTGTCCTCAGTCGCTTGTGTGCTGTTCGCCAGTTCGCTCGTTGCGTCCTTGGCAGGCTTGGGTCTACGCACCGCTGACTCCGGGGACCGGCTTTTTATGGAGCGCCCTTCGGGCGCCGGGGGTGCGACGCGCCGCTCGAACAGGGCGGCTCGTCGGGCCCACGGCCACCACGCGCGGTGGCTGCGGCTAATCGAGCTTGTCGTAGCCCCAGAGCGAGACGAGGTCTCGGCCGAGGTGCTCGCTGAGGGCGCGGACCTCGGGGGCGAGGCGGCGGCGCAGCTCCAGCATGAAGTCCTCATCCTCGCCGGCGATCGGGGTGCCGTAGACGAGCCGTTTGCGGACCGTTTTCAGCGCCCTCTGGCGCGCACGCATCGGCGTCAGCGCCTTCAGCGAGCCTTTGACCGCACTGACCGGACCCGAGTCGGCTACGAGCAGGGTGCGGATCGCGCCGTGCAGGCGCGGCGAGCGGACCTCGACGCTCGGGTTGGCGTCGCGGGCGGCGATCGGCACGTTCTCCTCGAGCTCGAGGAAACGCAGGATCCGCCGCGCGGTTCCCTCGCTGTCGCGGCGGAAGTCGTCGTAGATCAGCACGAGCATCCGCTCGTCCGGGAAGCGCTCCTCGTAGCGGCGCAGCTGCTCGACGTAGCGGGTCTGCTCGGAGTAGAGGAGCGCGCCCGGCCAGTAGGTGTCCCTCGGGATCTCGCGACCTTCGCGTCGCGGTCCCTCCAGCTCGAGCGCGCGCTTCAGGTCGGGCTCGACCTCGACGTAGTTGCGTACCCGCTGGCGGTGCAGCGAGCGCAGGAACGAGGCGGGCTCGCGGAAGATCGCGATGATCCGCGCCTGCGGCGCGACCTCGGCGATCAGCCGCGCGGACTCGCGGGACCACAGGTAGTCCGGGGAGATGTCGCCGATCAGCTGGGCGGGCGACGCCCCGGCGAACCAGGCGCGGTACTGCTCGAGCGTCTGCGGCGTCGTGTTGGGGCGGGGGATGTCGCGCTCGCGCAGCTCGGGGATGAAGTATCGGGGCTCCTTCAGGCCGAGGTGGACCCGCGGGTGCTGCGCGAGCATCTCGTGCAGCGCGGTGGTGCCGCTCTTGGCGTGGCCCACGAGGAAGAAGTCGGGGAGCCTGCCCCCTCCTGGCGTGTCGTTCCCGGCCATGGCCGGGACGTTACACACGGGCCCGCGTGGCGGGGGCGGGCCGGTTGGGTGAGCGCGCCGGATCCCGGGCGCGGGTAAGGCGCGGCGGTGCCGGTCCCGCCTCACCAGTCCCTCGGCGGCCGATCGCGGAAGGCGTCGTCGAGCTGGCGGGCTTTCTGATCCAGCACGACGTCATCGCCGGCATACGGGCCGCGTTTGGCGCCGCGCGTGAACCACAGCGCGGCGATCAGGACCAGCACGATCGCGGCGATGACGAGCGCTTCGATCATTGCACCGGTTGTTACCCGCTTCGCGGGCCGGCTGATCCTCGCCCCCGGGCGAGATCACCCGGCGAGGCTCGCCTTGCGCACACTCGGCGGAGTCTCCTCAGCCGGCGAGCTGGCGGCGTTGCGGGCGGGGCGCGCGCCCGCCCGCGGCTTCGATGCGCGCCGGCTCTTCGCTCGTGCGCCGGGCCGCGCCCCTCACGTGCGGTTCCAGGCGGCGCGGCTTCTCCAGCAGGAAGGCGAGGCCCCCGATCAGCACCACGGCGAGGGCGGCGTTGAAGATGATTGTCAGTTGAAGCGACATGCTGGGCCTCCGGTGATCGGCTCGAGTGGGTCCGGCAGCGACGGCCTGCTCGTGGCTGTCGGTATCTGATCCAGTTCTCCCACGCGCGACCCCTACGTGTCTGTGAAGCTGCTCACACCGGCGCGAAGCATGCGGTGTGAGAACGGTCACACATCCGCCGAGACCACTTGAAGAAGTTCTTTCGGTTCCTAATCTTTCGGTACCGAATGGCTGCCGCAACCGCCACTCCGCAGAAGCCCGAGCCGATCAAGATCGAGCGCCACGTCTGGGTGATCTCGGGCGTCGTGATCCTCGGCATGATCATGTCGATCCTCGACACGACGATCGTGAACGTCGCGCTCGACCGTCTCGGCAAGGACCTGCACAGCCCGATCTCCCAGGTGCAGTGGGTGGTCACCGGCTACCTGCTCGCGCTCGGCGCGGTCATGCCCGTCACGGGCTGGATGGCCCGCCGCTTCGGCGCGAAGCGGGTCTACCTGATCTCGCTGCTGCTCTTCACGCTCGGCTCGATCGCGTGCGGGCTCGCGAACTCGCTCCCGGCGCTGGTCCTGTTCCGCGTGCTGCAGGGCATCGGCGGCGGCATGATCATGCCGCTCGCGCAGCTGATCATGGCCCAGGTCGCGGGACCGAAGCGGATGGGCAGGGTGATGGGGATCGTCTCGATGCCGGCGATGCTCGCGCCGATCTTCGGCCCGGTGATCGGCGGGCTGATCCTGCAGAACCTGCACTGGTCCTGGATCTTCTTCGTCAACGGACCGATCGGCGCGATCGCGATGTTGCTCGGCTGGCGGATGCTGCCGCGCACCGACTCGGGGGAGGCCGGCAAACTCGACCTGGTCGGGCTTGCGCTGCTGCCGCTCGGCTCGGCGGGGCTGATCTACGGCGTCAGCGAAGCCGGCTCCGGCGCGGCGATCGGCTCCGCCAAGGTACTGCTGCCGGCGATCGCCGGGGTCTTGCTGATGGGCGTCTTCTGCCTGCACGCGCTGCGTGTCGAGCGGCCGCTGCTCGACATCAGGCTGTACGCGAACCGCGTCTTCGCCGGCGCCTCGGCGACCACGTTCGGGCTCGGCGCCGCGCTGTTCGGCGCGATGATCCTGGTGCCGCTCTACTACCAGAACGTCCGTGGCCAGAGCGTGATCGACACCGGCCTGCTCAACGGGCCGCAGGGCCTCGGCGCGCTGGTCGCGATGCCGCTCGCCGGCAAACTGACGGAACGCCTGGGCGGCGGGAAGGTCGCGATCGGCGGAGTCTTCATGCTCTGTGTCAGCACGCTGCCGCTCGCCTTCGTCGGCGCCCACACCTCGATCGTGCTGATCTCGATCGTGCTCGTTGTCCGCGGCCTGTCGATCGGCTTCTCCTTCATGCCCGCGATGACCGCTGCCTTCGCGGTGCTGCGTCCCGATCAGCTCTCCGACGCCACGCCCCAGCTGAACGTCGTGATGCGACTCGGCAGCGCGATCGGCGTCGCGGTTCTGGCCGTCGTGCTCGAACGCGCCTCGGTCCACGCCCACTCGGCCGTCGCGCTCGGCCATGCCTTCGCGCACACGTACTGGTGGGGCCTCGGCATCGCGGTGCTCTCGCTGATCCCGTGCCTGCTGCTGCTCAAGGCAGAGCGGCCCGCACGGACCGAGGCGCAGGCCCGCTCCGAGGACGAGGCCACACTGCGCGCCGAGAGCGCGATCGAGGCGGGGATCTGACATGGCGGCAAGCCCGGCCGCCCGCCCGCGTGCCGCCGCGGCCCAGGACGGACCCAGCCCCGAGCTGGCCGCGCTCGGGCTCGCCTTCCGCCACCTCTACCGCGCGATCAGCCGCATGCGCGGCCGCGACACCCATCTCGCCCTCGGGGAGCTCAGCCACGCGCAGTTCGAGCTGCTGATCGAGCTGGACGAACGGGGCGAGCTCTCGGCCGGCGAGCTGGCGCTCGCCGCGCGGCTCTCGCCCGCGACGGTCACGCAGATGCTCGACGGCCTGGTCGAGTCCGGCTACGCGCAGCGCACGCGCTCGGACAGCGACAGGCGCGTCGTCCGAGCCGCCGTCACGGAGCTGGGCAGGGCACGCGTCGAGGCCAAGCGGGCCGCCTGGCAGCAGCGATGGGAATCGGCCCTCGGCGACATCTCCGCGCGCGAGATGAAGGTCGCCGCGCGGGTGCTCGAGCGGCTCGGCGAGATGTTCGACCAGGCGCCGGGGACCCCCCGCTGCGAGGCCCCCGCAGGGCTCCCGAGGACCCCGCGGGACGGCAGGAAGCCCGCCTGAAACCGCGAATTCCTCTGCTATAGTCGCCGAGGTGTCGCGGAGAGGCAGCCGTTCCGACGGCCGCGCCCGCGAGTCCTGATCCAAGATGGAGACCTCGAGCAGATAGACGCGGACCGGTCCACAAAGACCTGCAGCGCGCGTGGGCCCGAGGGGCCCATTTTTTTTCGCCGCCGACACCCCCACACCAACCTGGATCCCTGATCGATGCCACGTAAGTTCACACTCGAGAACACCCGCAACATCGGGATCATGGCGCACATCGACGCCGGCAAGACGACGACGACGGAGCGCATCCTCTACTACACCGGCCGCACCTACAAGATCGGCGAGGTCCACGAGGGCGCCGCGGTGATGGACTGGATGGAGCAGGAGCAGGAGCGCGGGATCACGATCACCTCGGCGGCCACCACGGCGCAGTGGAAGGGCCACCGCATCAACATCATCGACACGCCCGGCCACGTCGACTTCACGGTCGAGGTCGAGCGCTCGCTGCGCGTCCTCGACGGCGCGATCGCGCTGTTCGACTCCGTAGCCGGCGTCGAGCCGCAGTCCGAGACGGTCTGGCGGCAGGCCGACAAGTACCACGTGCCGCGCATCGCCTACATCAACAAGATGGACCGCGTCGGCGCCAACTTCGACCAGGGCGTGCAGACGATGATCGACCGGCTCGGCGCGCACCCGGTGCCGATCCAGCTGCCGATCGGCGCCGAGGGCGACTTCGCCGGCGTCGTCGACCTCGTGACGATGAAAGCGATCGTCTACAAAGACGACCTCGGCAAGGAACAGGAGGAGACCGAGATCCCGGCGGAGCTCGCGGAAGCGGCGCAGGCCGCGCGCGAGCACCTGCTCGAGGAGGTCTCCCACTACGACGACGATCTGCTCGAACTGATCCTCGAGGAAGGCGAGATCTCCGGGGAGGCGCTGAAGAAGGCGATCCGCCACGCGACGCTCTCGACCAAGCTGACGCCGGTGCTGTGCGGCTCCTCGTTCAAGAACAAGGGCGTGCAGCCGCTGCTCGACGCGGTCATCGACTACCTGCCCTCGCCGCTCGACGTTCCGCCGGTCATCGGAACCGAACTGATCAAGGGCGAGGAGAACGAGCGCGAGGTCGTACGCAAGGCCGATGACTCCGAACCCTTCGCCGCGCTCGCCTTCAAGATCGCCGCCGACCCCTACGTCGGCAAGCTCACCTACTTCCGCGTCTACTCCGGCAAACTCGAGGCCGGCGGGCGCGTGCTCAACGTGAGCACGGGCCGCACCGAGCGCGTCGGGCGCATCCTGATGATGCACGCGAACGATCGCGAGGAGGTTGAAGAGGTCTACGCGGGCGACATCGCCGCGGCCGTCGGCATCAAGCAGGTCATCACCGGCGACACGCTCGCCGCCGTCGACGCGCCCGTCCACCTCGAGAACATCATCTTCCCCGAGCCCGTCATCAAGGTCGCCGTCGAGCCGAAGACCAAGGTCGACCAGGAGAAGATGTCGGTCGCGCTCGGCCGTCTGGCCGAAGAGGACCCGACCTTCCAGGTCCGCACGAACGAAGAGACCGGCCAGACCGAGATCTCCGGCATGGGCGAGCTGCACCTCGAGGTGCTCGTGGACCGCATGAAGCGCGAGTTCGGCGTCGAGGCGAACGTCGGCCGCCCGCAGGTCTCCTACCGCGAGACGATCCGCGGCACGGTCGAGAAGATCGAAGGCAAGTTCGTGCGCCAGACCGGCGGCTCGGGGCAGTTCGGAGTGGTCTTCATCGACCTCGAGCCCGCGCCCGGCGAGGGCTTCGAGTTCGTCAACAAGATCAAGGGTGGAGCGATCCCCTCCGAATACATCCCGGCCGTCAAGAAGGGCATCGAAGAGGCGCTCGAGAACGGCGTCAAGGCCGGCTACCCGATGGTCGACATGAAGGTCACGCTCGTGGACGGCAAGTACCACGACGTCGACTCCTCGGAGATCGCCTTCAAAGTCGCCGGTTCCTACGCGATCAAAGAGGCGGCGAAACGGGCCAAGCCCGTGCTGCTCGAGCCGATCTTCGCAGTCGAGGTCGTCACCCCCGAGGACTTCCTCGGCGACGTGATCGGCGACCTCTCGCGCCGGCGCGGCCGCGTGGAAGGGCAGGAGCGTCGTGGCAACGCCCTGGCGGTGACCGCGAAGGTCCCGCTGAGCGAGATGTTCGGCTACGCGACCGACCTGCGCTCCAACACCCAGGGCCGCGCGACCTACACGATGCAGTTCGAGAACTACGACGAGGTCCCGCCGAACATCGCCGAGAAGGTCATCGAAGCCCGCACCGGCGAACCGGTGCCGGCCTAGGAGCCCGGACGAGCCGGTCCCAGAAGCACGCACCGGGCAGCAGCAGTCAAGGATTTTCGCATTTAGATAGATTTCCCCGGTTCGCCCTCGAGGAGCGGCGAGCCTTCAAGCCGAGTCAGGAGCTGAGAGAAAAGTGGCGAAGGAGAAATTCGAGCGCGACAAGCCGCACGTCAACGTCGGGACGATCGGTCACATCGACCACGGCAAGACGACGCTGACCGCTGCCATCACGACCGTGCTCGCTGAGAAGGGTGGCGCCGAAGCCAAAAGCTTCGAGGAGATCGACAACGCTCCCGAGGAGAAGGAGCGCGGCATCACGATCGCCACCTCGCACGTCGAGTACCAGACAGAGAACCGTCACTACGCTCACGTCGACTGCCCGGGCCACGCCGACTACGTCAAGAACATGATCACCGGGGCGGCGCAGATGGACGGCGCGATCCTGGTCGTCTCGGCCGCCGACGGGCCGATGCCGCAGACCCGCGAGCACATCCTGCTCGCGCGCCAGGTCGGCGTGCCCTACATCGTCGTGTTCCTCAACAAGGCCGACATGGTCGACGACGAGGAGCTGCTCGAGCTCGTCGAGGTCGAGGTCCGCGAGCTGCTCTCCGAGTACGACTTCCCGGGCGACGACATCCCGTTCATCACGGGCTCGGCGCTGAAGGCGCTGGAAGGCGACGAGGCCTACAAGGAGAAGATCATCGAGCTGGCCGCGGCGCTCGACTCCTACATCCCGGAGCCGACGCGCGAGCTCGACAAGCCGTTCCTGATGCCGGTCGAGGACGTCTTCTCGATCACCGGCCGCGGCACGGTCGCCACCGGCCGCGTCGAGCAGGGCGTCGTCAACACCGGCGACACCGTCGAAATCGTCGGCATCAAAGACTCCGCCCAGACGGTGGTCACCGGTGTCGAGATGTTCCGCAAGATCCTCGACCAGGGCCAGGCCGGCGACAACGTCGGCTGCCTGCTGCGAGGCACCAAGCGCGAGGAGATCGAGCGCGGCCAGGTTCTCTGCAAACCCGGCTCGATCACGCCGCACACCAAGTACAAGGCTGAGGTCTACGTCCTGAAGAAGGAGGAGGGCGGCCGCCACACCCCCTTCTTCACGGGCTACCGCCCCCAGTTCTACTTCCGCACGACCGACGTGACCGGGGTGGCAAGGCTCCCCGAGGGCGTCGAGATGGTCATGCCCGGCGACAACGTCCAGATGGAGATCGAGCTGATCCAGCCGATCGCCATGGACCAGGGCCTGCGCTTCGCCATCCGAGAGGGTGGCCGCACGGTGGGCTCGGGCGTGGTCAGCGAGATCATCGAGTAGCACCCGCGCGCCGTTGGGCAAGAGGTTCGAGGCGCGCACTGAAAGCAGTCCGATACGACGAACAAGGCCCGCCGCTGAAGCGAGCGGCGGGGGGGCGGATTCCGCTGGGAGCCCGCTCTCTCTTCGCCCTGGGCACACGGCGCGCGACGCGCCGCCGCCCGGGGTGGGCCCCGAAAAGACAAAGAGAACGAGATGGCAGCAGCAGCACAGAACAAGATCCGCATCCGCCTGAAGGCCTACGACACGTCGGCCATCGAGTCGGCTGCGAAGGAGATCGTCGAGACTGCGACGCGCACCGGCGCGAGCGTCTCGGGTCCCGTGCCCCTGCCCACGGAGAAGAACGTCTACTGCGTGATCCGCTCGCCCTTCAAGGACAAGGACTCGCGCGAGCACTTCGAGATCCGCACGCACAAGCGGCTGATCGACATCCATCAGCCGACCCCGAAGACGGTCGACTCGCTGCAGCGCCTCGACCATCTCCCGGCGGGCGTCGACATCGAGATCCGACTCGCCACCTGAGGCCGAGAGCCAGCGCCACCTGACCACGATGCCCGCGATCCTCGCCAAGAAGCTCGGTATGACCCAGGTGTTCCAGGACGACGGCAGCGTCGCCCGCGTGACCGTGCTGGAGGCCGGGCCGTGCCCGGTGACGGCGATCCGCACCCCCGAGCGGGACGGCTACGAGGCCGTGCAGCTCGCCTTCGGGGCCAGCAAGGAGAAGCACCTCAGCAAAGCCGAGCTCGGCCACCTCAGGAAGGCCGACGCGCCGCCGATGCGCACGCTCGTCGAGTTCCGCGACGAGGCCGGCGAGCTGACCCTCGGCGAGAGCGTGACCGTCGAGGCCTTCGAGGAGGGCGCCAGGGTCAAGGTCTCCGGGGTCTCCAAGGGCAAGGGCTTCCAGGGCACGATCAAGCGCCACAACTTCGCAAGCGGGCCGAAGTCGCACGGCTCGCACAACGTCCGCGCGCCCGGCTCGATCGGCGCGTCCGCTTGGCCCGCCCGCGTGATGAAGGGCATCCGCGGCCCCGGCCAGATGGGCAACAAGCGCGTGACCCAGAAGGGCCTCGAGATCGTGCAGCTCGACGCCCGCCAGAACCTGATGCTGCTGCGCGGCTCGGTCCCGGGCCCGAGGGGTGGCATCGTGGAGGTCCGCACCGATGCCTGACGCACCGATCTTGGGGGCTACCGGAACCTCTTCACAGACAGTGAAGCTCGACGAGGCCGCGTTCGGCGCGCGCTTCTCGGGCCCGCTCGTGCACCAGAGCGTGCGCGCCGAGCAGGCGGCGCGCCGCCGCGGCACCGCGGCGACGAAAACCCGCGGCATGGTCTCCGGCGGCGGCGCCAAGCCGTGGCGCCAGAAGGGCACCGGCCGCGCCCGCGCCGGCTCCAACCGCTCGCCGATCTGGACCGGCGGCGGGACGGTGTTCGGGCCGCAGCCGCGCTCCTACACCTTCAAGGTCAACCGCAAGGAGCAGCGCGCCGCGCTGCGCAGCGCGCTGTCCATGCACGCCGATCGGGGGAGTCTGGCGGTGCTCGACGTCAGCGCGTTCAGCGCGCCGAAGACGAGCCAGGCCTTCGACCTGCTCGACGACTGGAACCAGGCGCAGCCGACGCTGGTGGTGCTCGCGGCCGAGGAGTCGGACGCGGCGCTCTCGTTCCGCAACATCGACCGCGTCGGCGTCGTCGAGGCGGCCGGCGCGGGCGTCGCCGACATCGTCGGCGCGGCGTCGCTGCTCGTCTCGCAGAAGGCGCTGGAGGCGCTGACCGCGCGCACCGGCGCGGCGCGGGCGGCCACGAGCGGGACGGAGGCCTCCTGATGGACCACACCCAGGTGATCATCCGGCCGGTCGTCTCCGAGAAGAGCTACGTGCTCTCGGCGGCCAACCGCTACACCTTCCGCGTGCACTCCGACGCGCACAAGACCCAGATCCGCCAGGCCGTCGAGGAGCTCTTCGACGTGCACGTCGTCGAGGTGCGCACGCTCAGCGTGAAGTCCAAGCCGAAGCGCCGTGGCTCCACCAGCGGGCGCACCCGGCTGTGGAAGAAGGCGATCGTGCAGGTCCGCGACGGAGAGACGATCCCGGTGTTCCAGGGACTCGCGGGGCTGGAGGGCTAGAGGATGCCGATTCGCAAGCCCAAGCCCACAAGCCCCGGCCGGCGCTTCGTCTCCTATGCGGACTTCGCGGAGATCACGAAGTCCAAGCCGGAGAAGTCGCTGGTCGAAGGCCTCAAGAAGAGCGGCGGTCGCAACTCCTACGGGCGCAAGACCTCGCGCCACCGCGGCGGCGGGGCCAAGCGCGCCTACCGCCGGATCGACTTCAAGCGCCGCAAGGACGGCGTGCCCGCGAAGGTCGCGGCGATCGAGTACGACCCGAACCGCTCCTCCTACATCGCGCTGCTGCACTACGCGGACGGCGAGAAGCGCTACATCCTCGCGCCGCAGCGGCTGACGGTCGGGATGACCGTGGCTTCGGGCGAGGGCGCCGACATCGCCGTCGGCAACTGCCTGGAGCTGGCGCGGATGCCGGTCGGCACGGTCGTGCACAACATCGAGCTGCAGCCTGGCCGCGGCGGGCAGATGGCGCGCTCGGCCGGCGCCTCCGCGCAGCTGATGGCCAAGGACGGCGACATGGCGACGCTGCGCCTGCCGTCCGGCGAGATGCGGCTGATCCGCGCCGAGTGCCGGGCCACGGTGGGCGTGATCGGCAACGCCGACCACCAGAACGTGAAGGTCGGCAAGGCGGGCCGCAAGCGCCACATGGGCGTGCGCCCGCAGACGCGCGGCACGGCGATGAACCCCGTCGACCACCCGCACGGCGGCGGCGAGGGCTCGACCACCGCCGGGCGCCACCCGGTGACCCCGTGGGGCGTGCCGACGCTCGGCTACCGCACGCGCAAGAAGGGCAAGACCTCAGACCGTTACATCGTCCGCGGACGCAGGCGTGGGAAGGGAAGAAGCAGATGAGCCGCTCGAGTAAGAAGGGCCCGTGGGTGGAAGAGCGGCTGCTGGCCCGCATCGAAGCCCTCAACGCCGAGAACAGCAAAAAAATGCTGCGTACCTGGTCGCGTGCTTCGACGATCTTCCCGGAGATGGTCGGCCACACGATCGCCGTTCACGACGGCAAGAAACACGTGCCGGTCTACGTCAGCGAGGCGATGGTCGGTCACAAGCTCGGCGAGTTCGCCCCGACCCGGGTGTTCCGCGGCCACGCCGGCTCGGGAAGGGTTCGATGAGCCCCGACAAACCCGCACAGCCGGACCAGGGCAAGCCCGAGGACGTCGCGAAGCTCGCCGAGGACGCAACGGAGGCGAAGCAGACCGGCGCCAAAGCCGCCGCCAAAGGCGAGGGCGATGGCAGATCTGCGAAAGGCGAGCCCAAAGCGAAAGCCGCGAAAGCCGAGCCGAAAGCGAAAGCCGGCGCTGCGAAAGAGGCCGCGAAGGCGAAAGCTGAGAAAGGCCGCGAGAAAGCCAAAGCTGAGAAAGACGGCGAGAAGGCGAAAGCTGAGAAAGACGGCGAGAAAGCCAAAGCGGCCAAAAAAGCGCCTGCGAAAAAAGCCGCCAAAGCTGAGCAGCCCGAGGACGAGGCGGGCGACGCGCGCGAAGGCGAGAACGTTCCGGAGAAACAGCGTCGCCGTAAAAAACCACCCGAGCCGCAGACGGCATCTCCGGGCGCTGCGAGCGAGGCCAAAGAGGCGGCCAAAGCCAAACCGGCCGCTGCGGGCCGCGGCAAAGGCGCCGCGAAACCGGGCCGCCGTCGCGTCGTGCGTGCGAAGGCGCGCTACGTCCGCACCTCTGCGCGCAAGGCCCGGATGGTCTGCGGCCATCTGCGCGGCAAGTCCGTGCAGGAGGCTCGCGCTATCCTCGCCTTCACGCCGCGTGAGGTCGCACGGGACTGGAGCAAGCTGCTCGAGTCGGCCGTGGCCAACGCGGAGACCAATCACGAGCTGCTCGGCGATGAGCTGATCGTCCGCGAGGCCTACGCCGACGAGGGGCCGACGATCAAGCGCTTCCGGCCCCGGGCGATGGGCCGGGCGACGCCGATCCGCAAGCGCACGAGCCACCTGACGATCACGTTGACGCCGGCTCCGGAGGAGTCGGCCGGTAGGAGAAAAGGCTAGGTATGGGACAGAAGGTTCATCCAGAGGCAATGCGCGTGGGTTACATCCACGATTGGAAGTCCAACTGGTACAACGAGAAACACTTCGCCGAGTACCTCGCCGAGGACGTGCGCGTCCGCGAGCACATCGTCAACAAGCTCGCCCACGCCGGCCTGTCGGACATCACGATCCGCAAGGACGCCAACGAACTCGAGGTCAACATCCACACGGCCCGGCCGGGCATCGTGATCGGCAAGTCCGGTACCGAAGTCGACGCGCTGCGCCGTGACCTGCACCGACTCACCAAAAAGCAGATCAAGGTCAACATCCTCGAGATCAAGCGCCCCGAGCTCGACGCCAAGCTCGTCGCCCAGTCGATCGCCGAGCAGCTGCAGAACCGCGTGGCCTTCCGCCGCGCGATGAAGCGCGCTCTCACCAGCGCGATGCGCTCCGGTGCCAAGGGCGTCAAGGTCCAGGTCGCGGGGCGCCTCGGCGGTGCCGAGATGGCCCGCACCGAAAGCTACTCCGACGGCCGCGTGCCCCTGCACACGATGCGCGCCGACATCGACTACGGCTTCTACGAGGCCCGCACCACGTTCGGGCGGATCGGCGTGAAGTGCTGGGTGAACAAGGGCGAGATCATGCCCGAGGGCTACACCGGCGCCGACCTCACCGACATGTCCGCGCCGCCGCCGCCGAGCAGCGAGCGCGACGGCCGCGGCGGCCGCGACGGCCGCGACGGCCGAGGCCGCGGGCGCGGCGGGAACGGCCGCGGGCCGGGGGGTCCCGGCGGCGGTCGCGGCGGTCGCGGGCCAGGCGGTCCCGGCGGCGGTCGCGGTGGTCGCGGGCCAGGCGCCCCCGGCGGTGGCCGCGGGCCCCGCGGTGGCGGAGGTGGCCGCTGATGCTCTCCCCGAAGCGCGTCAAGCACCGCAAGCAGCACCGCGGCCGGCGCCGCGGCAACTCGCGCGGGCAGCTCCACGTCCAGTTCGGCGAGTACGGCCTGAAGTCGCTCGAGGAGGGCTGGCTGACGAACCGCCAGATCGAGGCGGCCCGTATCGCGATGACCCGCAAGATCAAGCGTGGCGGCAAGGTGTGGATCAACGTCTTCCCCGACAAGCCGATCACCAAGAAGCCCGCTGAGACGCGAATGGGCTCGGGCAAGGGCTCGCCCGAAGGCTGGGTCGCGGTCGTCAAGCCCGGCCGGGTGATGTTCGAGCTGGCCGGTGTCTCCGAGCCGCTCGCCCGCGAAGCGATCCGGCTCGCCGCCCACAAGCTTCCCGTCAAGTCGAAGTTCGTGCTGCGCGAGGACTAGGCGATGAAGGCGAGCGAGTTGAGGGACCTGGAGCCCAAAGAGTTGACCAAACGCGTGGCGGAGCTGCGCAAAGAGGTGTTCGGCCTGCGCTTCGCAAACGCGACGGGCGAACTCGACGACACCGCCGGCCTCGGCCGCGCCAAGCGTGACCTCGCGAGGGCGCTGACCGTCGAGCGCCAGCGGGGCCTGCACACCGGAGCAAACGAGAACTAGAGACGCGAGAAGGCGACCAGATGGCTGACGAGCAAGAGAACGAGACGACCGAGAACCCCGAGGCCGAGCGCACCCCGCAAGGGGACACCGGCGAGCAGGCGGCCGAGGCCGCCGCTGCCGAGGCGCCCCCCGCGGGGGAGGCTCCTGCTGCGGAGGAGGCTCCTGCTGCGGAGGAGGCCCCTGCTGCGGAGGAGGTTCCTGCTGCGGAGGAGGTTCCTGCTGCGGAGGAGGTTCCTGCTGCGGAGGAGGTTCCTGCTGCGGAGGAGGTTCCTGCTGCGGAGGAGGTTCCTGCTGCGGAGGAGGCTCCTGCTGCAGAGGAGGCACCCGCTGCAGAGGAGGCACCCGCTGCCGAACCAGCCGCGACGGCTGCACCCGCCGAGCCCGCCGAGCAGCTCCCGCCGAAGGAGCGCCGCCGGCGTGCACGCTCGACCCACACCGGAGAGGCGCGCGCGCCGCGCTCCGCCGAGCAGCGCCACGCCGAGCGCGTCGAGGAGCGTCGTCGGAAGGCCACGCGCCGCCGCGCCCGCCGCGCCGCCGAACGCACCAAAGCGGCAGAGCGCCGCGCGTCGCGGCCCGCAGCCGAGCCGCTCGCGCCCGTGCACGCGCCGGTCGAAGGCACCCGCCGTGTCCGTCAGGGCGTGGTCGTCAGCGACAAGGCCGAGAAGACGATCACGGTGCGTATCGACGTGGCGCGCCGCCACCGCCGCTACGAGAAGATCGTGCGCAGCTCCAACACGGTGCACGCGCACGACGAGAACAACGACGCGCACGAGGGCGACGTCGTGCGCGTGATCGAGAGCCGCCCGCTCTCGCGCACCAAGCGCTGGGCACTGGTCGACGTGGTGGAGCGCGCGCGATGATCCAGAACGAGACCAGGCTTCGGGTGGCCGACAACTCCGGCGCCCGCGAGATCCTCTGCATCCGCGTCAAGGGCGGCTCGCGCCGCCGCTACGCGTTCGTCGGCGACGTGATCACGGCGACCGTCAAGCAGGCCAACCCGCAGGGCGCCGTCAAAAAGGGCGATGTCGTCACGGCCGTGGTGGTCCGCACGAAGAAGCCGATCGGTCGCGAGGACGGCACCTACATCTCCTTCGACGAGAACGCCGCCGTGATCATCGACGACCAGAACAACCCGCGCGGGACGCGCGTGTTCGGGCCGGTGGCCCGGGAACTGCGTGAGCGCAACTTCATGCGCATCGTCTCGCTCGCCCCCGAGGTGCTGTGATGGCCGCCAAGACGAGCGAGAAGGCCCGCCCGATGAAGGTTCGCTCGGGCGACCACGTCGAGGTGATCTCCGGCAAGGACAAGGGCAAGACCGGGCGCATCCTGCGCGTCGATCCCAAGCGCCGCCGCGTCTACGTCGAGGGCCTGAACATGGTCAAGCGCCACACCCGCCCCCAGCAGGTCGCCGGCGCCCAGAGCGAAGCCGCCCTCGGTGGAGTGATCGAGCGCGAGGGGCCGATCCACGTCTCGAACGTGATGCTCCTCGACAGCAAGGGAAAGCGCACGCGCGTCGGCATCGAGCGCGAGGGTGGCAAGCGCTACCGCGTGGCGCGCAGCTCTGGAGCGAGGCTCGACTGACGTGGCTGCCACCGAGACAGCACCGCCGGCCCGCCTGAAGGTCCGCTACCTAGAGGAGATCCGCCCTGCGCTGATTTCCCGCTTCGGCTACTCGTCGGTGATGCAGGCGCCGAAGCTCGAGAAGGTGACCGTGAACATGGGCGTCGGCATGGCCAAGCAGGACTCCAAAATGCTGAAAGCCGCGAGTGAGCAGCTTGCGACGATCGTCGGCCAGCAGCCGAGCGTGAGGCGCGCGCGCAAGTCGATTGCGGCGTTCAAACTACGTGAGGGGATGCCCGTCGGCCTCGCGGTGACGCTGCGCGGCGAGCGCGGCTACGAGTTCCTCGACCGCCTGATCTCGATCGCGATCCCCCGGATCCGCGACTTCCGCGGTCTGAACCCGCGCTCCTTCGACGGGCGGGGCAACTACTCGATGGGCGTCAAAGAGCAGATCATCTTCCCGGAGATCGACTACGACGCGGTCGACCAGGTCCGCGGCCTGGACATCACGATCACGACCAGCGCGAGCACCGACGTCGAGGCCTACGCGCTGCTCGCCGCGCTGGGCATGCCGTTCTCCCCGCAGGGACGTCCGAAGGGGTACGACCCGGAGGCCGACGAGGCGGCCGAACGCGCCCACGAGGAGCAGCAGACGCAGGCGGCTGCGAAGGCCGCCACCGCGGCGGCGGCGGCTCGCACCGAGTCCGAGCCGCAGCCGCAGGCCGCCGAGGAGCCAGAGTCCGCCGCCGCGGCCGAGCCGGAGGCGCCGGCTGCAGAGACCGAGCCAGCTGCCGCAGACACCGAGACGGAGACCGCCGCCGAGACTGAGGCTGCCCCGGAGGCGGAGGCTGCCCCGGAGGCGGAGGCTGCCCAGGAGGCGGAGGCTGCCCCCGAGGCGGAGGCTGCCCAGGAGGCGAAGGCTTCCCCGGGGGCGGAGGCTTCTCCCGACGCCGAGGATGCCCCGGAGGGGGAGGCTGCTCCGGAGGCGGAGGCTGCTCCCGACGCCGAGGATGCCCCGGAGGGGGAGGCTGCTACCGAGCCCGAGCCCGAGCCGGAGGCCGAGGCCGCCGCTGCCGCTGCCGGCCCGGAGGCCGACGGTACGCCTGCGGCGGACGAGCAGGACGAGGCCGGGGCGGCGGAGGAGCAGGCCGCCGGCGAGCCGCAGGCCGAGAACACCGAGAAAGAGAGCACCGACTGATGGCCAAGACCTCGCAGCGCGTCAAACAGCTGCGCCCTCCCAAGTTCAAAACGCAGGCCTATACTCGTTGCACCCGCTGCGGCAGGCCGCGCGCGGTGTATCGCAAGTTCGGGGTGTGCCGCATCTGTCTTCGCGAGCTCGCCCACAACGGCCAGATCCCCGGGATGACGAAGTCCTCCTGGTAGGAGCCTCCAGCCCATGTCGATGACCGATCCGATAGCCGACTTCCTGACCCGCGTGCGCAACGCGATCCGCGCCGCGCACGAGACGGTCGACGTGCCCGCGTCCAAGCTCAAGAGCGAGCTGGCGCGGATCCTCGACGAGCAGGGCTACATCGAGTCCTGGACGCTGCTCGACGCCAGCGAGGGCGCCGCCGGGGAGATCATCCAGATCCGCCTGAAGTACACCGATGACCGCCGCTCGGCGATCACCGGGCTGCGCCGCGTCTCGCGCCCCGGGCGGCGGACCTACGTCGACGCCAAGTCGATCCCGAAGGTGCTCGGCGGGATGGGCACCTCGATCGTCTCTACCTCGAAGGGCGTGATGACCGGTCACGACGCGCGCGCGGCGGGCGTCGGCGGCGAGGTCCTCGCCCAGGTCTGGTGAGCTGATGTCCCGAATCGGAAGACAGCCCATCTCCGTACCCGCCGGCGTGACCGTCTCGATCGAGCCTGAGGAGGTGCGCGTGAACGGCCCCAAAGGCGAACTCAGCGAGCGCATCCATCGCGACATCGAGGTCAAGCAGGACGGCGAGACGCTGCTGGTCAGCCGCCCGACCGACCGCGGCGAACACCGCGCGCTGCACGGGCTGACCCGTTCGCTCGTCGCCAACATGGTCGAGGGCGTCACCAACGGCTACGAGAAGCGCCTCGAGATCCAGGGCGTCGGCTACCGCGCGCAGCTGAAGGGCAAGAACCTCGAGCTCGCAGTGGGCTACTCCCACCCCGTGCCGATCCCCGCACCCGACGGGATCGAGTTCGAAGTGCCGCAGCCCACGCGCGTCGTCGTAAAGGGCATCTCCAAGCAGCTCGTCGGCGAGACCGCAGCGATCATCCGCAAGCAGCGTCCGCCCGAGCCCTACAAGGGCAAGGGCATCCGCTACGAGGGCGAGTACGTCGCCCGCAAGGTCGGCAAGCGCGCATGAGCCGCGTATGCCGCCGCCGGATCGGCGTCCTCACTCCCGCGTGTGCAGAGCACACTTCGCTCGTTGCGTCCTTGACCGCCTTGGCCCACGCGGCTCATGGAGCGGGTTGCGTAAAGGAGATCGCATGACCGTCATCACCAAAGAGAACCGCCGGCTGAAACGGCGTCGCCGCGTGCGGGCGAAGATCGCCGGTACCGCGAACCGGCCGCGCATCTCGGTCTTCCGCTCCAACCGCGGGCTCTCCGCGCAGCTGATCGACGACGTCGGCGGCCGCACGCTGGCCGCGGTCGCCTGGTACGAGCCCGAGCTGCGCTCGCTCAAGAAAGGCGACTGCACCGCGCGCGCCGGCGCGCTGCTGGCCGAGCGGGCGAAGGCCGCAGGGGTCAGCGAAGCCGTCTTCGACCGCGGCGGCTACCAGTACCACGGCCACGTCAAGACCTTCGCCGAGGCGCTCCGCGAGGCGGGCCTGACCGTCTGAGGCCGCCGGCCCGCTACGCTCTGCCACTGCTCATGTCCGTCACCACAGATCGATCCGTCAACCCCGCCGGCCTGGACCTCCAGGAGCGCGTCGTCGAGATCAACCGCGTCGCCAAGGTCGTCAAGGGAGGCCGGCGCTTCTCTTTCACGGCGCTGGTCGTGGTCGGTGACGAACGAGACGTCGTCGGGGTCGGCTACGGCAAGGCCAACGAGGTCCCGCTCGCGATCCAGAAGGGCGTCGAGCGTGCCAAGAAGGACCTCTTCCGCGTCCCCAAGCACGGCAGCACGATCACCCATCAGACGACTGGCATCTTCGGCGCGGGCCGCGTCTTCCTGAAGCCGGCCTCGCCCGGTACGGGCGTGATCGCCGGCGGCGGCGTGCGCGCGGTGCTCGAGCTCGCCGGCATCCACGACATCCTCTCCAAGAGCCTCGGCACCCAGAACCCGATCAACCTCGTGAAGGCGACCGTCGCCGGGCTGCGCGGGCTGCGCACGCCGGAGGAGGTCGCCCAGCTGCGCGGCCTCTCCATCAACCAGGTGCTCGGCCTCGGCGGCGAGACGGCCAACGGCACGATCCAGGCCGACGGCGAGACGGCCAACGGCACGATCCAGGGCGAGGCGGCCGGCGACGGCGCCGACGCGCCCGCCGGGGAGACGCCGGCCGGATGAGCTCTCTGTCGGTCACCCAGCGCCGCTCCAAGAACGGCGCCAACAAGAAACAGCTCGAGACGCTGCGCTCGCTGGGCCTGCGCCGCATCGGCCACACCGTCGAGGTCAACGACACCGCGCAGGCGCGGGGCATGATCCACGCCGTGCGCCACCTCGTCGAGGTCCAGTCCGAAGGGGGCAAGCAGAAATGAGCGAGCGCGACGAGCGGATCGGGCTGCACAACCTCGCCCCGGCCCCCGGCAGCC
The DNA here is from genome assembly GCA_963703205.1 of uncultured Solirubrobacteraceae bacterium. Lineage (GTDB taxonomy): Bacteria > Actinomycetota > Thermoleophilia > Solirubrobacterales > Solirubrobacteraceae > Palsa-744. Next base: position 2,133,290 of record OY969799.1, on the reverse strand, counting down.
GCCGCCCCCGCAAGCGGATCGGTCGCGGCGAAGGCTCGGGCACCGGCAAGACCTCCGGCCGTGGCCAGAAGGGCGCGGGCTCGCGCTCGGGGTCGAAGTCGCGTGCCGCCTTCGAGGGCGGCCAGATGCCGATCCACATGCGGATGCGAAAGCTGCGCGGTCCGCACATGAAGAAGTCGATGCCCTTCGAGATGTTCCGCACGCACACCCAGCCCGTGAACATCTCCGCGCTGGAGGAGCGCTTCGACGCCGGCGCCGAGGTCACGCTCGAGCTGCTCAAGGCGAACGGCCTCGCAACGCGCAAGGACATCCCCGTGAAGATCCTCGCCAAGGGCGAGATCACGAAGGCGCTGACGATCCACGCACACGCCTTCAGCGCCGGCGCGCGCGAGCGCATCGAGGCCGCCGGCGGCACCTGCACGATCGTCGAGAGCTGACGCCCGTGCTGCCGGGCGGGTGGCACCCGACGCCGGGGCAGCCTGCCTCGCCCCGCCGGCCATCGACTAGAATCGGCGCCTCGGCCGGCGTCCTCGCCTGACCGTCCAGACCACCATGCTCGCAACGATCCTCAACGCCTTCCAGGTCGCGGAGATCCGCCGGAAGATCGGCTTCACCGCGCTGATGCTGCTGATCTACCGGTTCGGCTCGCACGTGCCGGTCCCGGGCGTCAACCTCAGTGCCGTCAACAACATCCAGAAGGAGTTCGGCGGCTCCAACATCCTCGGCCTGCTCAACCTGTTCTCCGGCGGCGGGCTCTCGCGGATCGCGATCTTCGCGCTGGGGATCATGCCCTACATCACCGCCTCGATCATCCTGCAGCTGCTGCAGGTCGCCGTGCCGTCGCTGGAGAAGCTCTCCAAGGAAGGCGAGGTCGGACAGGCCCGGATCACCCAGTACACGCGCTACCTGACCGTTGGGCTGGCCTTCGCCCAGTCGATCGGCTACGTCTTCCTGTTTCACACGCTGCAGGCCAAAGCCGGCGAATCCGTCGTCAAAACCTGGGACGCGCCGCACATCTTCCTGATCGTCGTGTGCCTCACCGCCGGCTGCATCCTGCTGATGTGGGTCGGCGAGCTGATCACCCAGAAAGGCATCGGCAACGGCATCTCGCTGCTGATCTTCGCCTCGATCGTCGCGCGGCTCCCCGGCGGCATCGAAAGCTGGTGGACGAGCACCGACCAGGTCTTCAAGGTGATGATGCCGTTCCTCGTGCTCGCGGTCGTGGCGGGGATCGTGTTCGTCCAGGAAGGCCAGCGGCGGATCCCGGTGCAGTACGCAAAGCGGGTGATCGGCCGCCGCATGTCCGAGGGCGGGCAGACCTACCTGCCGCTGCGGGTCAACATGGCGGGTGTGATCCCGGTGATCTTCGCCGCCAGCCTGATGGCCTTCCCGCCGACGATCGGCCAGCTCGTGAAAACCCACTGGGGCACCTCGCTGTCGGACTTCTTCACGCCCAACGGCTGGCACTACGTCGTCGGCGAGTCGCTGCTGATCATCGTCTTCACGTACTTCTACACGGCGGTGACGTTCAACCCCGTCGACCAGGCCGACAACCTGCGCAAGTACGGCGGCTTCATCCCGGGTGTGAGACCCGGCCGCCCGACGGCGGAATTCCTCGACCGCATCCTCGCCCGGCTGACGTTCCCCGGGGCGCTGTTCCTGGCGGCGGTCGCCGCGCTGCCGGCGATCCTGATCGCCCGCACCCACCAGCAGTTCTACTTCGGCGGAACCTCGATCCTGATTGTGATCGGCGTGGCTCTCGAAACGATGAAGCAGCTCGAGGCGCAGCTGATGATGCGAAGTTACGAGGGGTTCTTGAAGTAGGCGTCCCGACGGGGCGCGCGCCAGAGGCCGGTCCCGGGTGGCCCGGCCGCGCGCCAGCGGGTAGGCTGCCTCGGTCTTGTCCGAGTTGAACCTGATCCTGCTCGGCCCGCCGGGCGCCGGCAAGGGCACGCAGGCCGAGCGCCTGCGGGAGGACTTCAGCCTCGCCCACATCTCGACCGGCGACATGCTGAGGGCGCAGGTCGCCGACGAGACGCCGCTCGGGCTGGAGGCCAAGCGCTACATGGACGCAGGCGACCTCGTGCCCGACGAGGTGATCGTCGGCATGATCACCGACCGCGTGGAGCAGCCCGATGCCGCCGACGGGTTCCTGCTCGACGGCTTCCCCCGCACCGAGGTGCAGGCCGACGCGCTCGCCGCGGCTCTCGAGAAGCTCGAGCGCACCCTCACGGGGGTGCTGCTGATCGAGGTGTCCGACGAAGTGGTCGTCAGGCGCCTGTCGGGCCGCCGCGTGTGCGTGAAGAACGCCAGCCACATCTACCACGTCGACTTCGACCCGCCCAAGCACGAGGACGTCTGCGACCAGGACGGCTCGCGGCTGGTGCAGCGCGACGACGACAAGGAGGAGACGATCCGCAGGCGGCTGGAGGTCTACCACGCCCAGACCGAGCCGCTGATCTCCTACTACGACGAGAAAGGACAGCTGCGGCGCTTCGACGGCACCCGCACGCCGGACGAGGTCCACGACCACATCCGCGCGACGGTCGCGACGCTGCGGCTCGAGGAGGACCTCTGACGGCCCCCGCCTGGGGCGTGTCTTCGCCAGCTAAGCTCGCAAGGTGATCATCAAGAAGTCGGCAGAGGAGATCGCGAGAATGGCGGCCGCCGGCAGGATCCTGGCGGCGACCCTCGATTTGATGGAGAGCAGTGTTCGCGCGGGCATCACCACCGGCGAGCTCGACCGGCTCGCCGAGCGCTTCATCCGCTCGCAGGGCGGGACCCCGACCTTCAAGGGCTACCGCGGCTTCCCCGGCTCGATCTGCGCCTCGCCGGGCTCGATGATCGTGCACGGCATCCCCGGCAGCCATTGTCTCGGGCGCGGCGAGATCATCTCGATCGATGTCGGCGTGACGCTCGACGGCTGGGTCGCCGACGCGGCGCGCACGTTCGCCGTGGAGGAGATCGACGCACGCAACCGCAACCTGCTCGAGGCCACCGAGGAGGCGCTGCACGCGGGCGTCGCCCGGTGCCGCGCCGGTAACCGCATCGGCGATGTGTCGAGCGCGATCCAGCAGGTCGCCGAGGGCGCCGGCCTGTCGGTGGTGCGCTCCCTCGTCGGCCACGGGGTCGGCCGCAGCATGCACGAGGACCCGCAGGTCCCCAACTACGGCAAGCCCGGCAAGGGCCCGTTGCTCGAGGAGGGGATGGTGCTGGCGATCGAGCCGATGACCACCGCCGGGCGCCCCCCCGTGCGAGTCGGAGGCGACGGGTGGGCGATCTACTCCCAGGACGGTTCCCCGGCCGCTCATTTCGAGTTCACGGTCGCGATCACGGCCGGGGGCCCCCAGATCCTCACCCCCTGGCACCTGCCAGCCGAGCAGCGCGAGGAAGCGCTCGCGGCGCAGGGCGCCTAGATCGTTGATCGCGCCGCGGAGTCTGGCCTTCGCCGGCCGGTTGGGTCGCCTCGGGGATGCGAGCGAGTTGCGTGTGGGCCGTTCCGCCGATGTCCTCGGCCTCGCCCGCGCCGCAGGCACGCGCTGCGGGGAGCGTCCCGGGCAGGCTCGACCGCCCGCTGGGGGCCTCGGACCGGTTTCACGGCAGTCTGCTGTGGCAGCGACCGCCCGGGCCCGCCCGCTCGCGCCGAGCTGCCGATGGCGAGACCCGCGAGTTGCTACCATCTGGAGTCCTGCCCGAGTGCGTGCCAGAGGCCTGCGCGGAGGCAAGATCCTCGACTCGGTAGCGGCGGCCGCAACGGCAGCCAGAGCCGTGTCGCCGGAACAGAGCGCCTGAAAGGGATCATGAAGGTACGACCGTCGGTCAAGCCGATGTGCGAGAAATGCAAGATCATCCGCCGCCACGGAGTGGTGCTGGTGATCTGCCAGAACAAGCGTCACAAGCAGAGGCAGGGCTGAATGGCTCGCATCGCCGGCATCAACCTGCCCCTCAACAAGCGCTCCGAAATCGGGCTGACCTACATCTACGGGATCGGCCGCCAGACGGCGGGGAAGCTGCTCGACGACGTCGGTGTGGGTCGCGACACCTACATCCGCGACCTCACCGAGGACGAGGTGGGCAAGCTCCGCGACGCGATCGACGAGAAACTGACCGTCGAGGGTGACCTGCGGCGCGAGCGCCTGCAGGACATCAAACGACTGCAGGACATCGGCTGCTACCGCGGCCTGCGCCACCGGCGCGGCCTGCCGGTGCGGGGCCAGAAGACGAAGACCAACGCGCGCACCCGCAAGGGCCCGAAGCGCATGCAGGTCGCCGGCAAGAAGAAAGCCGGCAAGAAGTAATGCCCCCGGCTCCGAAACGTGCACGCGGCCGCCGCAAGCCGAAAAAGAACATCCCCGTCGGCCAGGCCCACATCAAGACCTCGTTCAACAACACGATCGTCTCGCTGACCGACACCACGGGCAACGTGATCGCCTGGGAGTCCGCCGGTGGCGCAGGCTTCAAGGGCTCGCGCAAGTCCACCCCCTTCGCCGCGCAGGTGACCGCGGACGCCGCCGCCCGCAAGGGCCTCGAGCAGGGGCTCCAGAAAGTAGAGGTCTACGTCAAGGGCCCCGGCTCCGGCCGCGAGACCGCGATTCGTTCGCTGCAGGCCGCGGGCCTCGAGGTGACCGGCGTCAAGGACGTCACGCCGCAGGCCCACAACGGGTGCCGCCCGCGCAAGCGGCGGAGGGTCTGATGGCGCGTGACACCGGCCCGCAGTGCAAGCAGTGCCGCCGCGAGGGGCAGAAGCTGTTCCTCAAGGGCGAGCGCTGCCTGACCGACAAGTGCGGGGTCGAGCGCCGCTCCTACCCGCCGGGCGAGCACGGCCGCGGCCGGCTCAAACAGAGCGAGTACCGCGTGCAGCTGCGCGAGAAGCAGAAGGCGAAGAGGTACTACGGCGTGCTGGAGAGGCAGTTCGCCGGCTACTACAAGAAGGCCTCGCGCCAGTCCGGCATCACCGGCGAGAACCTCCTCGCCCTGCTCGAGTGTCGCCTCGACAACGTGCTCGTGCGCCTCGGCTTCGCGGCCTCCCGCCGCCAGGCGCGCCAACTCATCCTCCACGGCCATTGGACGGTCAACGGCCGGCGGGTGAACATCCCCAGCTACCAGGTGCGCCCCGGCGACGTGATCGCGATCAAGGCGAGCACCCCGGCCACCCAGGTCGTCAGGGACGCAACCGAGCTGACGGGGCAGATCCCCGCGTGGCTGCAGGCCGATCACGAGTCGCTGACGGCCAAGGTGCTGCGCAAGCCGGAGCGGCGCGAGGTGGCCGCCCCGGTGCAGGAGCAGCTCATCATCGAGCTGTACTCGAAGTAGAAGCGACTTCCAGCCGACGTCCGGTGGGGCGGCGGCGCTTGTAGGCCAGGTCCGCTCGACCTGGCACGACATCAAAACGACGTAAGGACTCTCATGCTCGACTTCCAAATCCCCCGGATCACAAGCGAGTCCGTGGAGCAGAATCGCGGCACGTTCACTATCGAGCCACTCGACCGCGGTTTCGGCTACACGTTCGGCAACTCGCTGCGCCGCGTGCTGCTCTCCTCGTTGGCGGGCGCCGCCGTGACGAGCGTGCGCATCGAGGGCGTGGCGCACGAGTTCTCGACGATCTCGGGCGTCAAGGAGGACGTGACGGACATCGTCCTGAACCTCAAGGGCGTCGTCTGCCGCATGCACTCCGACGCCAGCGAGGTCGAGGCTCCGCTGGTCGTCACCGGGCCCGGGGACATCACGGCCAAGGACATCGACCTGCCCGCCGGCGTCGAGATCCTCAACCCCGACCTGCACATCGCCACGCTCGAGAAGAAAACGAAGCTCGAGCTGTACATGACGATCGGCCGCGGCCGCGGCTACCGCCCGGCGGAGGAGAACAAGTCCTCCGACCAGCCGATCGGCGTGATCCCGATCGACTCGATCTTCTCACCCGTGCGTCGCGTCGCCTACGCCGTCGAGCAGGCGCGCGTCGGCCAGAAGACCGACTTCGACAAGCTCACCCTCGACATCGAGACCGACGGCTCGATCGATCCGCAGGCGGCGCTGCGCGAGGCGGCCGAGCTGCTGATCAGCCAGCTTGCGATCTTCACCGACGCGGACCGCATCCAGGAGCTTCGGGCGGCGCCCGGCGGCCAGCTCGACGGCCACGGTCTGGCGGTCGGCGGCGGCGTCGGCGGCCCCCAGGGCCTGCAGGGCGAGGAGTTCGGGATCCTGATCGAGGAGCTCGAGCTCGGGGTGCGCTCATACAACTGCCTGAAGCGCGCCGGCATCCAGACAGTCGGCGATCTGATCTCGAAGTCCGAGGCGGAGCTGAACGCGATCCCGAACTTCGGCAAAAAGTCGATCGACGAGGTGATCGAAACGCTCCATGCGAGGGGTCTGAACCTCCGCGCGGACTGACCAGGACGACGATCGCCGGCGCGAGGCTGCGTCCTCGGCCGCTCGTGTGCCGAGCACACTTCGCGGCCCGCGTTCCTGCCTCGCTTGACCCCCGTCGCGCTCGACCGCCTAGACTCCGCGACGAAACGACCATGCGCCACCAGAAGACACGCAACAAGCTCTCCCGTGACAGCGCCCATCGCAAGGCGCTGCTGATGAACCTGTCCAAGGAGCTGATCGAGCACGAGCGGATCAAGACCACCCAGGCGAAGGCCAAGGCGGTCAAACCGGAGGTCGAGAAGCTGATCACGCTCGCCAAGCGCGGGGACCTGCACGCCCGCCGGCAGGCGCTCTCCACGCTCGCCCAGGACAAGTTCGCGGTGCACAAGCTGTTCGCCGAGGTCGCGCCGCGCTACGCGGAGCGGCCGGGGGGCTACACGCGCATCCTGAAGATCGGCCAGCGTTCGGGCGACGCGACCGAAATGGTCTTCCTCGAGCTCGTCTGAGCGGTTCGCCCGGACGGCGCCGCTGCGCGCGGTGAGAGGGCGATGAAGACCAAGCTGACGATCGAGTACGACGGCGCGGGCTTCGCCGGCTGGGCGCGCCAGCCGGCTGAGCGCAGCGTGCAGGAGGAGCTAGAGCGGGCCCTGCAGAAGGTCCTCGGGCCGACCGGCACTGACGGGCTCCCGCTGCGGCTGAGCGTCGCCGGGCGGACCGACCGCGGCGTGCACGCCTGGGGCCAGGTGGCCAGCTACGCCCACGAGGCGCTCGACCCGGGGCGGCTCAACGGACTGATCGGCGAGGACGTGGCCGTGCTCGCCTCTGAGCCGGCGGCGGAGTCCTTCGACGCTCGCCGCGACGCGGTCTCGCGGACGTACTGCTACCGCGTGCTCGTCCGCCGCACGCGCAGCGCCTTCGAGCGCGGCCATACCCACTGGTCGAGGGGGCCCGTCGACCGCGAGGCGCTCGACGCCTGCGCCGCAACGCTCGTCGGCCGGCACGATTTCACCGCGTTCACCCCCAGCGAAACCGAGCACACCTGGTTCCGCTGCGACGTCGCGCGGGCCGAATGGGTGCAGGAGGGAGAGGTGCTCGCCTTCTGGATCGAGGCGGACATGTTCCTCCGCCACATGAACCGCGTGCTCGTCGGGACGATGCTCGAGGTGGCGCGTGGGTGGATGCCCTTCGAGAGCTTCGCCGAGCTGCTTCAGGGGCGGCCGCGCTCGCAGGCGGGCCGCACCGCGCCGGCACACGGGCTGGCGCTAGCGAGCGTCTCGTACCAGTAGCCGCAGGCGTGCACCATCGCGAGCAGAAGCTCTTCAACCTGCGGGGGCCGAGGCGGCCCCTATCCTGGGAACCCGCAGATGTTGAACGTGCTCCTGACCAACGACGACGGGATCGAAGCCGACGGGCTGCAGGCGATGCGCCGCGCGCTCACGGCGCTCGACGGTGTGCGCCTCGCGGTGATCGCGCCGGACGGCAACCGCTCGGCGATGGCCCGCTCGATCACCACGCGCCGGCCGCTGTGGGTCGAGCAGGTGCCGTTCGCCGACGGCACCAGCGGCTACGCGACCGACGGCACGCCCGTCGACTGCGTGCGGCTCGCGAGCCTCGGCCTGGTCGAGGGCTTCGAGGCCGAGCTCGTCGTCGCGGGAATCAACCACGGCGCCAACCTCGGAGACGACATCACCTACTCGGGGACGGTCGCGGCGGCGCTCGAGGGCGTGGTCCTGAACATCCCCGCGATCGCCGTCTCCCAGCAGTCCGGCGCCGGCAAACTCGACTACAACTTCGACGGCGGCTTCGGCTTCGAGATCGCCGCCTCGTTCGTGGCCTCGCTGGTGGGGCGCATCGAGGACGTGCCGCTGCCGCCGCGCACGCTGCTGAACGTCAACGTCCCGGCCGGCAAGCCGACCGGGGTCGAGGTCGCGACGCTGGGCAAGCGCATCTACCGCGACGAGCTGAAGCTCGAGAGCGAGGAGGCGCACCGGCGGCGCTACTGGATCTACGGCGCCTACCCCGGCTTCCACGACGAGCCTGGCACCGATCTCGCGGCCGTTCACGCGGGGCGGGTCGCCGTCACCCCCCTGCACTTCGACCTGACCCATCACGCGAGCATCGAGACGCTCCGGGGCTTCGACCTGGAGGGCCTGCTCGAGCCGCTAGCTCCGGACGCCGCGTGAGCGCCGGGCCCGCCGCCGAGCAGGCGCCCGCCACCGTCGCGGCGCGGGCGGCCGAGCTGCGCGAGCAGCTCGAACACCACGCCTACCGCTACTACGTACTCGACGATCCCGAGATCGGCGACGACGCCTACGACCGGCTGCTCGACGAGCTGCGGGCGATCGAGCGCGAGCATCCGGCGCTGGCGAGCGCCGACTCGCCGACGCAGCGCGTCGGCGGCGAGCCGGTCGGACGCCTGGAGAAGGTCACGCACCTCGAGCCGATGCTCTCGCTGGGCAACGTCCGCTCCGCCGAGGAGCTGCGCGCGTGGGTCGAGCGGATGCGCAACCACCTGGCCCGCGAGGGCATCGAGCCATCCCGCTTCGACTACGTGGTCGAGCCGAAGATCGACGGCCTGGCGATCAGCCTCGTCTACCGCGACGGGGTGCTCGAGCGCGGTGCCACGCGCGGCAACGGCGAGATCGGCGAGGACGTCACCCACAACCTGCGCACGATCGGCGCGATCCCGCTGCGGATCCGCGACGCGCCGCCGCTGGTCGAGGTGCGCGGCGAGGTCTACATGTCGCTGCGCGACTTCACCGCGCTGAACGAGCGCCGTGCGGAAGCGGGCGAATCGACGTTCATGAACCCGCGCAACTCGGCGGCGGGCACGATCCGTCAGCTCGACCCGGCCGACGCGGCCAAGCGGCCGTTGTCGATCTGGTGCTACCAGGTGGGCGTGGCCGAGGGGCTGAGCTTCGAGCGGCACTCGGAGGCGCTGCAGTGGCTGCGCGACCACGGCTTCAGGGTCAACAGCGGGATCGTCGTGCTCGACAGCGAGGACGCGGTGATCGAGCAGTGCGAGGGGTGGGAGCGCCGCCGTGGGGAGCTGGACTTCGAGATCGACGGGGCGGTCGTGAAGGTCGATGATCTCGAGTTGCACCGCCGGCTCGGGTCGGTCGGGCGCGACCCGCGCTGGGCGGTCGCCTGGAAGTTCGCGCCGACGATCGCCGTGACGAGGCTCGAGCGGGTGATGTGGAACGTCGGGAAGTTCGGGGACATGCGCCCCTACGCCGTGCTCGCGCCGGTCGAAGTGGCGGGCGTGACGATCAAGCTGGCGACGCTGCACAACGAGGAGGACATCGTCCGCAAGGACATCCGCGAGGGCGAGGAGGTGATCGTGGTGCGCGCCGGCGACGTGATCCCGCAGGTCGTCTCACCCGCGCCCCACGTCGTCGAGAACGAGAAACGGCCGCCGCTCCCGCGGCCGCCGCAGCGCTGCCCCTTCTGCGAGACGCCCACGGTCAAGGTCGAGGGCAGCATCTACACGAAATGCCCGAACCGGGTCTGCCCGGAGCGGATCTGGCAGCTGCTCAAGCACTTCGTCTCGCGCGGCGCGATGGACATCGACGGCCTCGGCGAGAAGCAGGTCGACCAGCTCCAGAAACGCGGGCTGGTCGAGACGGCGGCCGACTTCTACCGGCTCACCGAGGAGCAGCTCGTCGGGCTCGAGGGCTTCGGCGAGATCTCGGCGCGCAAGCTGCTGAGGTCGATCGCGGCCTCGAAGGAGCGGCCGTTCGCGCGGGTCCTGTTCGCGCTCGGCATCGAGGAGGTCGGGGAGGTGACGGGCCGCAACCTCGCTCAGGCGTTCCGTTCGATCGACGCGCTGCTGGCCGCCGAGGAGGAGCAGATCGAGCAGGTGCCGGGGGTCGGCGCGAAGATGGCCGTGCTGATCCGTTCGCAGCTGCACGACGAGCGCATGCTGGCGCTGATCGAGGACCTCCGCGCGCAGGGCCTGCGCTTCCACGAAGAGGGACCTCCGCCGTCGGAGGGTCCGCTGGCCGGCAAGACGCTGGTGCTGACCGGCTCGCTGCCCGAGTGGTCGCGCGAGCAGGCGACCGAGCGGATCGCCGCCGCCGGCGGGCGCGTCACCGGTTCCGTGTCGAAGAAGACCGACTACGTGGTCGCGGGGGATAGTCCCGGCTCGAAGCTCGAGAAGGCTCAGCGGCTGGGCGTCGAGGTGCTCGACGAAGCGGGGCTGCGGGCGCTGATCGAGTAGTGGACAGCGCCGTGGCGGCTCGAGATCGGGGGTAGAGTGGAGATATGGGGAGACGTAGCGTGATGATCGCGGCCGGGCTGATCGCCCTCGTCGGGCTCGTGCTCGCGGGTCTGCTCGGGGTCGCTTCGGGTGAAGGGCCGGTCGGCTCCACGGCAGCCCGCACGGTCAGCGTCGAGGGCGTCGGGACGGTGCCGATCGGGATCTCCGACAACGAGTCACAGGCGACGGCGGTGTACCGCGAAGGGATGGCGAAGGCGCTCGCCGACGCCCAGGCCAAGGCGGCGTTCCTCGGAGAAAAGGCCGGCGGGTCGGTCGGCGCCGCCGTCAGCATCGTCGAGGACGGGGGCTCGATCGAATGCACCGGCGGATACGAGCAAGAAGGCTCGTTCGCCGAAGCCCGCTACTCAGGCGAACAGCCGGACTTCGGCTGGGGCCACGACCCGGGCGCCGTCGGCGAGAACAGCGTGCAGGGCGCGCCTGCCGGGGTTTTCGCCGAGAAATCCGTCTCGCACCGTCCCGCGCCGAAACGACGCAAGAAGCGCCACACCGCGAAGAAGGCGGCGACGTCGACGGCGAGCTGCAACCTCACGGCGAGCGTCGCCGTGATCTACGCGCTCGGCTAGCTCCCGCCGCCGGGCGCCTAGACGCGATACGACGCGGCCGCGGCCGCCGCCGCGCGACCGAGCGCCAGGAGCACGCCGCGGCCGAGCGCGCCGGAGGCGGCTCGTGCGATTTCGCCGCTGGAGATCTTCGAGTCGGCGATCGTGATCGTCATGTGGTCCTGGAAGACGTGGGCCGCTCCCGTGGAGATGCCGTCGTTGAAGATCGCGAACGCGAGCAGGTGACCGCCGGCGGTCTGGCAGTAGCCGACGAGGTTCGAGGCGCCTGTCAGCGTGCCGGTCTTGCCCTCGCAGTTCCCCGCGGCACGGGTTCCGCGCATCCGTTTTTCGAGCGTCCCAGTCCGGCCGGCCACCGCCAGCGAGCTGCGCAGGACCTGTCCGGTCGGTGTTCCCGCCAGCCCCGCGAGCAGGTCGACGACCTCATAGGGCGAGGTGTGGTCAGCGCGCGAGAGGCCCGAGCCGTCGACCACCCGTGGCTTGAAGGCGAAGATCTGGCCGATCGTCGCTTCGACGATCCCGGCGCCGGCGGCGGTCGTGCCGGCCCCTCCGTACAGCGCCCCGAGGTCCTTGACGAGGGTCTCCGCGAAGAAGTTGTCCGACGGCGGCAGCATCAGCCCGAGCAGCTGCGCGACGGTGGGCGATTCGACCTTCGCGAGCAGCACCGCACCCGGGGGCGTCGTGGCCGCGCCGCTGGCGCCGCGGATGCTGACCCCGTCGCCTTTGAGGGCGCCCCACAGCGCCCGCGCGGCATAGGCGGCAGGAGCGTGGCAGCCGCGCAGCCCCGCGGTCGTGCCGCGGTTGAAGGCGAGGCCGCTGAGGGTGCCTTCCAGGAACGGATCCGGGGCGTAATCGCTGGAGGGCTCCCCGCGCCTGGCGTCGAAGAAGGTCTCGTCGCCCTCGACCGCCCCCGTGACGTGATGGATCCCCTGATCTTTGACCAGCTGTGTGACGAGCGAGAGCACGCTCGCCCCGAGACCCCCGTAGTGGGCGGCGATGAACGCGCTGGAGCCGAAGGTGGGGTCGCCGCCGCCGCGCAGGTAGAGGCTGCCTTCCCAGATCCCGCCCGGCGCGAGATGGCCGACGCCGTAGACACTTGTCGTCAGTCGCGCCGTCGGCCCCATCTTCGCGAGCGCAGCCGTGGCCGTGTAGAGCTTCTCGACGGAGGCCGGGGGGCGGGCGGTGGTCGCGCGTTCGGCGAACAGGGCCTGTTTGGCGGTGATGTCGTAGACGTAGGCGCCGTCCTCGTGACCGGCCCGCGTGAGCTGGCCGCGGAGGTCCGCCTGCAGGGCCGCGAGACCGCCGGCGGCACGCGCAGCCCCGGGCGCGGCCAGCGAGAGGAGCAGGAGCCCGAGCAGCAGGATCCAGGGCTTCGCGGCGGGTTTCGGGGGCACGCGGCCCTAGAATGTGCGCGATGGGCAAGGTTGTCAAGCTGGAACCGAAGCTGAAGAAGGCGGCGGCCCAGAAGAAGGCCGCAGGAGGCGGCGTCGCACCACGGGGCATCGGCCGCCCCGACTCCGTGGACCGCCGCAGGCGCCCTCGCCGCGACAAGACGGCGCTCGTGCTCGGCGGCGGCGGCTTCACCGGCGGGGTGTACGAGATCGGTGCGCTGCGCGCGCTCGACCTGCTCGCCGTCAACAGCACCGTCAACAACTTCGACGTCTACGTCGGCACCTCGGCCGGCTCGTTCATCGCGACGCTCTGTGCCAACGGGGTGACCCCCGAGGAGATGATGCGCGTCGTCACGCGCAAGGGCAAGCCGCCCTTCAAAGACATCGACATCAGCGACCTGCTGCGTCCCAACCTGCTCGAGTTCGCGCGCAAGGGCGCGACGGTTCCGTTGAAAGCCCTGGCGGCGCTGAAGCAGTTCGCCTCCACGCGCGGCGGCGTCTCCGCGATGGACCTCGCGCTCGGGCTCGCCGATGTGCTGCCCTCGGGGCTCTACACCGGCGCCGGCATCGAAAAGTACCTCGAGGAGGTGCTCTCAGAACCGGGCCGCACCAACGACTTCCGCGACCTCGATTGCGAGCTCTACCTGACCGCGACCGACCTCGACACCTGCGAGCGGATCGTGTTCGGGGTCGAGGGCACCGACGAGGTGCCGATCTCCACCGCGGTGCGCGCCTCGGGAGCGCTGCCGATGGTCTACTCCCCGGTGGAAGTCGGCGACCGCGAGCTGATCGACGGCGGGATCGTGTCGACCACCAACCTCGATCTCGCCGTCCAGGCCGGCGCGAAGCTGGTGATCGTGATCAACCCGATCGTGCCCTTCGTCAACGACTTCGCCGGCACCGTCAGAACGCTGCGCGGCGAGCGCCCGCGACGCGTCTCGGACATGGGCTTCGCCCAGATCGGATACCAGGTCTTCAAGCTCGTCGCCCACCAGCGCCTGCACGAACTCGCCAAGGGCTGGGAGGCGCGCTACCCCGGCGTCGACATCGTGTTGATCGAGCCCGAGCCGACCGACGAACTGATGTTCCAGACATCGATGATGAGCTTCACCTCGCGCGTCGAGATCGCCCGCCACGGCTTCGAGTCGGTGACCCGCCAGCTGGCCGGCGAATACGAGCGCTACCAGGCCGTCGCCGAGCGCCACGGGCTCGACATCTCCGCAAAGCGGGTGCGCCAGGTTGTCGCGCACTTCGACGAGGACGCCGAGGAGGTCAGCGGCTGGCGCAAGATCCTCGAAGGCACCACCGGCGCGCTGCTGCGCCAGGCCGGCTCCGGCTAGCTCGAAGGCACCACCGGCGCGCTGCTGCGCCAGCTAGCTCAACAGCGCCCAACTCGCGCGGCACGCCCGCTGCGCGACCTCGGCGCCCCTCTCTTCTTCCTAAAGAGCTTTTTCGAGCGCGTCGAGCAGGCGGTTGGTGGCCTGCTCGGAGCGCAGCGCGATCCGCACGTGGTGCGGCTCGCCGAGCGCGTCCCCGGCCGCGACCAGCACGCCCGTCTGCGCGAGGCGCCCCGCCAGCTCGGAGCCGCTCACCGCCGGGTGGGCAGCCCACACGAAGTTCGCCTGGCTGTCGGTCACGTCGAAGCCGAGCGCGCGCATCGCGGCGATCACGCGCGGGCGCTCGGAGCGAACCGCCGCGACGTGCTGGTCGTGGTTCTCCTGGCATGAGCGCAGGGCCTCGAGCGCTCCCGCCTGGGAGAGCTCGGAGACTCCGAGGTCCGGCTCGAGCTCGGCCAGCAGCTCGCCCGAGCCCGGCCCTCCGATCACGTAGCCGATGCGCAGACCCGCCAGGCCCCACGCCTTGGAGAACGAGCGGAAGACCAGCAGCCGCGGGTGGCGCTCCAGCAGCTCCAGCGAGGTCTGTTCCGGCTGCGCGTCGGCGAAGTCGACGAGCGCCTCGTCGAGCAGCACCGCGACGCCCTCGGGAAGCCCGGCGAGCAGGCGCTCGAGCTCGGCCCCCGAGAGCAGCTCCCCCGTCGGGTCGTTCGGGCTGGCCAGCGCGATCGCCCGCACGTCGGGGTTGCGTGCGGCCTCGACCAGCTCGTCGAGCCCGTCTTCGACGCGCACCGCCTGCCCGTGGGCGCGGCGCGCCATCAGCGGATACAGGGGATAGGAGGGCCAGCGCGTGAGCAGCTGCTGCCCGGGGGAGATCAGCGCCCGCGTCGCCGCCGTCAGCAGCTCCGCCGCGCCGTTGCCGAGGACCAGCCGCTCCAGCTCGACGCCATGGCGTTCGGCCAGGCGCTTGCGTAACTCGGTGCCGCGCAGGTGCGGGTACTGGAACAGGCCGCGGCGGGCGACGTAGGTGAGCGCGGTGACCACTCGCTGGTGGGGCAGTTCGTGCCAGGTCGTGTGCGAGAGGTCGAGCGTCTCGACCCGCGTCAGCGCTTTGCGCCGGCGCTCGGCCGCCTCCTCGCGGAGGTTCGCGTTGACCTCCTCCTCGGACATCGCCTCGAACTGCTTGTAGTAATCGAGCAGGCCCATTTGGATCGTTCTAGCAGCGCCGCTGTCCGCCGCGCGCCGCCGCCGCGGGTGTCAGCCGCCGACCCCGTTCCCGCCCGAGACGAGGCTCGAGCCGGGACCGTGGATGACCACGAACCAGAAGGTGAAGACGATCGCGACCAGCACCGCCGTGATGCCGAAGATCGGGCCCATCACGCCCGTCCGCTGGTCGTAGCCCGCCGCGCGGCGCACCAGGATCCATGCGTTGTCCATGCGCTTCAGCACCGCAAGCGCGCCGAACAGCAGCGCGAACAGCGAGGCGAAGGCGAGCAGGATCCCGAGGCTGACGCTGCCGGTCAGGTAGTTGGCCTCCGAGCCGATCCACAGGCACGCGACCGGGATCGGACCCCAGCAGAGGATCGACATCAGCACCATGCCGCCGAACAGCACGTTGGCGAGCGAGCCGTCGACGCGCTGGCGAGCCTCGCCTTTGCGCTCCGGCGTGTCGTGGTAGTGGACCGGCGCCGTGCCGGGTCGCCGGCCGACGAACAGGCCGCCGTTTTCAGCTGGGTCGGTGCGCATCTGCTGGTCCGGGTCCTTGCCGCCGTCAGCTCGCGTAGAGCGAGTCGAACAGCTCCTTGTACTGCTCGTTGACGACGTTGCGCTTGACCTTCAGCGTCGGCGTGAGCTCGCCGGTGGCCTGTGACAGATCGTGATCGAGGATCGCGAACTTCTTGACCTGCTCGACCTGCGCGTATTTCGCGTTCGCGCGGTCGATCTCGGCCTGGATCAGACCGAGCACCTGCGGCTCCGTGCTGAGGCTCGCGATGTCCGCGGGCAGGTCGTGCTCGCGCGCGAACGTCTCCATCTCTTCCTCGTCGAGCGTGATCAGCACCACCGGGTAGGGACGCGCATCGCCGTGCATCACCGCCTGGGAGATCCAGCGGCTCTGCTTGAGGTCGTTCTCGATGTTCGCCGGCGTCAGGTTCTTGCCGCCGGCGGTGATGATGATGTCCTTCTTGCGGCCCGTGATCGACAGGTAGCCGTCCTCGTCGAGCGAGCCGAGGTCGCCGGTGTGCAGCCAGCCGTCGATGACCGCCCCGAACGACGCGTCCGCGCGGTTGTGATAGCCGGCAAAGATGTTCGGGCCTTTGACGAGGATCTCGCCGTCCTCGGCGATCTTGATCTCGACGCCGGGCAGCGCCTTGCCGACCGTGCCGAAGCGGTGTTCGGCGGCCGTCGAGGTGGTGGCCGCGGTCGCCGTCTCGGTCATGCCGTAGCCCTCGAGCACCGGCACGCCGCAGGCCCAGAAGAATTCGAGGATCTCTTTCGCGATCGGCGCTGCGCCGCTGGTGGCGTGCCGGACGCGGCCGCCGAAGATCTCGCGGACGTTCGCGAAGAAGCGCGTGTCGGCCTCGTCGAACTCCTTCTGCATCTCCGCGGGAACCTCTTCGCCGCGGTTGATCATGTCGCGCACCCTCACGCCCAGCTCGATCGCCTGCTCGGCCATCCGCCGCTCCTCGGGCGCCATCCCCTGCAGGGCGCCCTGGGCGAGCGTGTAGATCTTCTCGAAGACCCGCGGCACCGACGGGAGGTAGGTCGGTTTGACCTCCTGCAGCTCCGGGATGATCTCCTTGGTGTCGCCGCCGTAGTAGGCGAGCGTGCCGCCCAGGTCGAACACCGCGAGCTGGATCAGCAGGGCGAAGGAGTGGGCCAGCGGCAGGTACAGGTAGATCACCTCGTCGCCGGTGATCTCGCCGCGGTCGCCGACCATCTCGACGATCGCGCTGTAGTTGCCGTGCGTCAGCACGCAGCCCTTCGGCGGGCCGGTGGTGCCGGAGGTGTAGATGAACGTGAAGGGCTGCTCGGGCTTCACGCCGGCGCGCCGCGCCTCGAGCTCCTCGGCCGGCCTGCCCGCGCCTTTGGCCCGGACCTCGTCGAGGGGAATCGCGTTCAGCGCGAGCTCGGCGGGGGCCGCGCCGTTGCCGTTGCCCTGCTGCGGGCCGCCCTGCGGCGGCTGCATGATGATCACGGTGCGCAGCTGCGGCACCTGGTCGGCGATCTCGACGATCTTCTGGAGCTGGGACTCGTCCTCGACGACGATCGCGACCGCTTCGGAGTCGGAGATCACCCACAGGCACTCCTCGGGGGAGTTCGTCTGGTAGATCGGCACGACCGTGAGGCCGGCGGAGGTCGCCGCCATGTCGGCGTAGGTCCACTCCGGCCGGGTGTTCGCGAGGATGCAGATGCGCTCGCCTGCCTCCAGCCCGAGGTCGATCAGGCCGAGCCCGATCTCGTGGACGATGCTGCCGAGCTGGGCGTAGGTGACGTCGTGCCAGGAGCCATCGCGCTTGAAGCGGATCGCCGTGCTGTCCCCGTGCTCGGCGACGGCGCGCGGGATCAGGCCGGCGATCGTCTTCGCCCCGGTGCCGGTCGCTGCCTCCATCGCTGATCCCCTCTCGCTCTCTCCTCGGAAACTGGTGCCTTGATGTTAGAGGTTCGGGCGTCGCGATTTGGCTGGACGGATAAGGCTCGGGCGCGGCTGCCGGGGCGGCCGCGGGCGGCCGGCAGCGCACGCGTGCGTTGATCCGCGCGCCGGGTCGTCGCGGCGTCTGGGCGGTCGTGCGCGTCGGACTGCCTGGGACGGTCGCGCGCGTGCGGGCGACACGGGCGGAGCCGGGTCCGCGCGCTGACCGGACAGTGCCGGGACTCGGGGTGGGCGAGCGGCCGAGGCGGGCGGCCGGCGCGGGCCGCCGGCGCGGGCTGAGCCCGGCCGGAAGAGGCGGGCGGCAGGGCTGCAGGGCGGGCGGGGTCAGACGGGGTTCGGCACGTCCACGAACTCGTGCTCGAGGCCGAAACGCGACGCCAGGTGCTCGCCGAGGGCCCTGATCCCGAAGGTCTCTGTCGCGTAATGGCCGGCGGCGAGCACGTGCACGCCGAGCTCGCGCGCCGCGGCGGTCGTGCGCTCGGACACTTCGCCGGTGAGCAGCGCCTGCGCCTGCGCCGTCGCCGCCTCGCCGATGTAGTCGGCGCCCCCTCCGGAGACGATCGCGAGGCGGCTCACGACGGGCGGGCCGCCGGGGAGGTGCAGAGGTTCGCGGTCCGTCAGTGTCGCGGTCTGATCGAGCAGCTGGGCGATCGGCAGTCCCTCACCGGGCAGCGTCGCCAGGAACCCGGTGGGCGTGCCGCGGTGCTCGCCGAAGGGGTCCATCCGCTGGGCGCCGAGGGCGCGGGCGATCAGGGCGTTGTTGCCGAGCTCCGCGTGGGCGTCGAGCGGCAGGTGGTAGGCGGCCATGGCGATGGCGCTGTCGAAGAGGATCTGCAGGCGGCGCTTCAGGGCTGCGTCGATCGCACGGACTCCAGAGCCCCAGAAGAGGCCGTGGTGGACGAGCAGCAGGTCCGCGTTCGCCCCGGCGGCGCGCTCGAAGGTCTCGGCGTCGGCCGAGACCGCCGAGACGATCTTGCCGGCCTCGTCGGGCCCTGGGACCTGGAGGCCGTTGAGGCAGTAGTCCTCGAAGCGGTGCGGTTCGAGCAGCGCGTCTGCCTCGGCGAGGATCTCGGAGATCGGGGCGGGGATGAGGCGACGATAACGGTGCCGGGCGCCGGGGACCGCCACGATCCGGGTGGCGGTGCGGGCGAGGCGCGCCGGGCTGTCGCGGGCACGACCGGCCCTCGGACCGGCGCGCCTGCTTGAGTACGCGCCAATGCCGGCGCTCTCGACCCTCCCGCTGCGTCGCGAGCTCGCCCGCGCGCTGCCCACGCGGCCGTTCGGCGTGCGCTTCTGGGATGGCTCGACGCTGCCGGCGAGCGTGGCCGGCGCCCCGAGCTTCGTCGTGCGCTC
The DNA here is from genome assembly GCA_963703205.1 of uncultured Solirubrobacteraceae bacterium. Taxonomy (GTDB): domain Bacteria; phylum Actinomycetota; class Thermoleophilia; order Solirubrobacterales; family Solirubrobacteraceae; genus Palsa-744. The sequence continues at coordinate 2,114,358 of OY969799.1, read as the reverse complement.
CCCGAGCGCGGTCGCGCACGTGCTGCGCTCGCCGGGCCGGCTGGGGCTGGGCCGCGCCTACGTGGAGGGGTCGCTCGACGCCGACGACCTCGACGGCGCGTTCGCGGTGGTGGACGGGTGGACGCCGCCCGAGCTCGGCCGCGGCCAGCGGCTGAGGCTGCTCGCGGCGGCAGCGCTCGCGGCCACGAGCGCGCCGATCGCGCGGCGGCCGGCGCTCGAGCTGGTGCTGCGGGGCGAGCGCCACACGCGAGAGCGCGACGCGGCGGCGGTCCGCTACCACTACGACGCGGGCAACGAGTTCTTCGCGCTGTTCCTCGACGAGTCGATGACCTACAGCTGCGCGCTGTTCTCGCGCGGCGCGGCGACGCTGGAGGAGGCCCAGCGGGCCAAGCACGCGTTGGTCGCGAGCAAGCTCGGCCTCGCGCCGGGCCAACGCGTGCTCGACGTGGGGTGCGGATGGGGCGCCTTCGCGATCCAGGCCGCGCGCGAGCACGGGGTGGAGGTGCTCGGCGTGACGCTCTCGCGCGAACAGGCGGCGCTGGCACGCGAGCGAGTCGAGCAGGCGGGGCTCGCCGGACGCGTGGAGATCCGCGTGGCCGACTACCGCGATCTGCGCGGCGAGCAGTTCGACGCGATCGCCAGCATCGGCATGGTCGAGCACGTCGGCGAGGCGCGGATCGACGAGTACGCGGCGCGCCTGGCGGGGCTGTTGCGGCCCGGGGGAAAGCTGCTCAACCACGGCATCGCTGCGCTGCTCGCCGACGACGACGCCGCCGACGACGAGTTCACGAACCGCTACGTGTTCCCGGACGGCGAGCCTCTGTATCTGTCGCGGGTGCAGCTCGCGATCGAGCGCGCCGGCCTCGTCAGCGAGCACATCGAGGGGTTCGCCGAGGACTACGCGACGACGCTCGGTCATTGGATCCGACGGTTGGACGCGCGTCTCGAGGACGCGGAGCGGTTTGCGGGCGCGGAACGGCTGCGCGTCTGGCGGCTCTACCTGAGGGGCGTGCGGGTCGGGTTCGAGACCGGCTACACCGCCGTCTATCAGGTGCTTGCGCGACGCCCGGAGTGAGCGGGGCAGGGGGCGCGTGCGGGCCGGGCGTCGGGGGCGGGCGCGAAGGCCGGGGGAGAGGCGGCGCCCGGGCGTAGGGCCGAGCCGGATGTCCGAAGGCGGGGGCGGGGGTCGCCGTGGGCAACGAGGGCCGCGGGCCGCAGGTCGCCGTGGGCAAGGGGGGACGCCGCGTGGCCGCCGAGCGAACGCGCGTGGCGCGCAGACCCTCGGCGTCTACCGGGTGCCGGTCCGCGCGCCGTCCGAAGGCGCGGGGCGGAGCGGTCCGGTCCGCGCGCCGTCCGAAGGCGCGGGGCGGAGCGGTCCGGCGCCGGCCTGCCGCGAACGCTGCCTGGCCGGGGAGATGCCCACGACGTCCCACGCGAGGCCGAGGCGCGCGAGCGCTCTGATCGTCCACCAGGAGGGATCGAGCTGCCAGCGCGTCTGCCCGTGGCGCGCCGCCGCCGGAAAGGCATGGTGGTTGTTGTGCCAGGCCTCGCCGAAGGTGGGCAGCGCGAGCCAGGCGAGGTTGCGCGATTCGTCGCCGGTGCGGTAGGGACGGCGGCCGAAGAAGTGGCAGAGCGAGTTGATCGAGAAGGTCGCGTGGTGCAGCAGGAAGATGCGGACCGCTCCGCCCCAGAGCAGCGCGGTGAGAGCCCCCTCGATCGTGCCCGTCAGCGCGGCGCCCAGGGCAAAGGGCAGCGCCAGGCCTGCCAGCAACCAGACCACGAAGAGCCGGTCGACCGTGCGCGCGACGGGGTCCTGCAGCAGGTCCTTGGCATAGCGCTCGGGCTTGGCCAGGGCGTCGCCCCCGAGGATCCAGCCGACGTGGGCGTGGGCGAGCCCGCGCAGCGCCCCGGCGACGCCGCTGCCGTGGTGGTGGGGGCTGTGCGGGTCACCGGCCTCGTCGGAGTGCTGGTGGTGCTTGCGGTGGTTGGAGACCCACTCGATCAGCGGGCCCTCGATCGCGGCCGAGCCGAGCGCGCCGAGCAGGAAGCGCAGGGCAGGGCCCGTCTTGAAGCTGCGGTGGGTGAAGAGGCGGTGGAAGCCGACGGTCACGCCGAATCCGGTCAGCGCGTAGAGGACGGCAAGCACGACGAGGTCGCTCCAGCGCAGCGCGCCGCCCCAAGCGCGGAAGGCCGCGTAGCCGAGCGCGCCGAGCGGCAGCGTCATCGCAAGGATGTTCGCGACGTAGTCCAGGCGTTCAGTGCGGGTGGTGGCCGGCGGCGCGTCTGTCGGGCGGGTGGCGATCGTCTGGCTCCAGGGCTCCGGGACCTGCGGGACGGGCGCGGCGTCTCCCCCCGGGAGCGCTGCGTGCTTCTACTCGGAGGTTACTCGGCAGGGCCCGGGAGGGCGGCAGGCCCGCCGGGAAGGAGCCAGAGTGGCGCGGGCCAGAGGTCGGAACGGACAAAGCGTTGTGGGATACTGCTGGCTCATCGGGGCGTGGCGCAGCCTGGTAGCGCGCACCGTTCGGGTCGGTGAGGTCCCCGGTTCAAATCCGGGCGCCCCGATTAGAAGCTCGTGAGCACGCGCGAATGCCGCCGACTGCCCGACCGCCGCGCATCCGGCTAGGGCCGGGCAGCCGCCAGGTCGGCTTTCACCCCCCCGGATCGAGCGAAGCAACCAGCTCGCGAACCCGCCGCTCGATCTCGTCGCGAATCCCCCGGACCTCCTCCAACCCACGTCCCTTCGGGTCTGTCAGCTCCCAGTCGATGTAGCGCTTGCCCGGGATGTAGGGGCAGGCATCGCCGCAGCCCATCGTGACGACCACATCTGCACGCTCGGCAAGCTCGCCGGTGAGCAGCCGCGGCACGCGGTCGGCGAGGTCGATACCGGCCTCGCGCATCGCCTCGACCACCTCCGGGTGGACCCGCGCCGCGGGCGTCGTGCCCGCCGACAGCGCGACGTGCCGGCCCTCCGCTGTGCGCTCGAACAGCGCTTGGCTCATCTGCGAGCGTCCCGCGTTGTGCAGGCATACGAACAGGACCGTCGCCATCGCTAGCGGCTCTCCATGAGCTGCGGGACGACCACCTCGCCCGCGTCGGCCTGTGTCACGTCGGGATAGAGCGTCCGGACAGCCGCGATCCCGAGCATGCCGCCGAGCAGCTGCGCGACGATGAACCCAGGCACCGATGAGGGCGCGATCCCGGCGAACGTGTCGGAGAGCGTTCGCCCGATCGTGATCGCCGGGTTGGCGAAGCTCGCCGAGCTCGTGAAGAAGTACGCCGCGCCGATGTATGCGCCGACCGCCGCCGGCGCGCTCGACGTTCGACGAGATCTCGCAAGCGAGAAGATCAGCAGCACCAAGCCGGCCGTGGCGATCGCCTCCGAGAGCAGGTGGGCGCTGCTCGCCCGATGGTGCGTCGAGATCGACACGGCGGCCGCCGAGAACATCCCGTTCGCGGTGATCGCGCCGGCCGCACAGCCGAGGAGCTGAGCCGGCACGTAGGCGGCCGCGTCGCGCCAGGCGATCCCGCCGAGGCCGGCGTCGGCGAGGGACACGACCGGGTTGAAGTGACCACCCGAGACGGGCCCGAACATGAGGATGATCGTGAACAGCCCAGCCGCCGTCGCCGCGGCGTTCTCGAGCAGTTGCAGGCCCGTGTCGGTCGGCGAGAGCGTCTGCGCTGCGATCCCCGAACCGATCACCACGGCGGCGAGCAGCGCCGAGCCGAGCAGCTCGGCAAGCAGCCGTCGTGACAGCGGCGGCGTCCTCACGAGCCCGACCCTATTGCATTGACAGATGTCTCTTCAATCTATATATATAAATAGATGACCGTCGATTTGCAGCTTGCGCCGAAGACGAAGCGCGCGGCGGGCCAACGCTGCTGCGAGCCGGTCGTCTATCCGGACGTCGACCGGGAGCGGGCGCTGCGAATGGCCGAGGTCGCCAAGGCGCTCGGCGATCCGATCCGCCTGCAGCTCGTCGACGTGCTGCGCAAGCACGCCGGGAAGGTGTGCGTGTGCGAGCTCGTGCCGCTGTTCGAGGTCTCCCAGCCGACGCTCTCCCACCACCTCGGCAGGCTTCGCGCCGCAGGGGTCGTGGACTCCGAGCGGCGGGGCCTGTGGGCCTACTACTACGTGATCCCCGGCGCGCTGGAGGAGCTCTCGGCGTGGCTGAGCTAGGGCGCGCCCGGACGGGCTGCTGCGCCGCCGAGGCGCAGGCAGAGTGCTGCGAGCCGGGGGAGAAGGGCGGCTGTTGCGCGCCCGGTTCGGCCTCCTGCGGCTGCGAGGCGGGTGGCGCCGAGACCGGCGTGCGCGAGCAGGTACGGGCCCGGTACGCCGCCGCCGGCCTCGGCGAGGTCGAGCTCCGCGAGACCCACCGCGTTCGCGAGCACGCAGGCGCCGCGATCATCCGCGCCACCAAGCGCAGCGCGCACCCCTGACGTCGCCGTGGCGCGACCCGAGGTCTACTGGAACTCTGTGACGGAGTAGATATCCGCCCCGTGCAGCACGAGGGGCTCCAGCGGCACACGCGTGTCGCTCGCCAGGTGATGCACCGTGTAGGCGTCCCTGCCGGCCTGGATGATCGCGGCGACAGTTTGGCCGTTGCCGGCATCGGGCTCACCGACGCGAAGCTGGCAATCGCGGCCGTTGCGCCGGCACAGCAGGCCCTCGATGCGGCGCTCGCGTGAGGTCTCCCCGGTCTGCGCCTCCGCCTGATCGCGCAGCTCGCGATATGCACCCTCGGCGGCGGGTGCCCCACCCGGCAGCGACGGGATGAAGAACCGCGCCATCAGCGCCGCTTTGCGCGGGCGCCGGAGGGTGCCGGATCGCGCGGCGGGAAGCGCCTGCGCTCCTCCGGCGTCATCTGCCGGATCACGAGCTTCCCGGTGGCCACCTGCTCGCGGATGTCCTTCAGCTTCTGTTCGTGCTGCTCCTGCTGGCGCAGCTGGTACGTGCTTGGCACACGCCCTCCTGGCATTCATCGTCGTGGAGCTGGCCCCTGCCCCCGGCGCTTGGTTGGGCGGTCCGTCGCGTGCAGGAGGTAGATCCTCTGGCGCAAGCGTCGCAGGCTAGCGCGGGCTGCTCCAGCCGCCTTAGTGGAGATCATCACAAAGTGTACCGCGTCCTCGCACTGGTCCGGAATCCGTCCAAGCGGCGCTCGCACGCCGCGCCGTCTGTTACCGTCAGCAGCGGCGGTCGAGGCTTTCGGCCGCGGGGTTAGCTCGCTTGAGTCCCGTCGAGGGGCGGTTCGGGTCAGCCAAGACCCTCAGAACCGCAGGCGCAGCGAGCGCCGTCAGGAGCAGTAGCACCAATGTCAAAGCAGTCCTTCGCCGATCTCGGCGTGTCCGCCGCCGCGTGCGGCGCCCTCTCCAGCCGTGGCATCACGGCCCCCTTCCCCGTCCAGCGGCTGGTCCTCGAGGACGTGCTCGCGGGACGGGACGTCCTCGTCAAGGCGCCGACAGGCTCGGGCAAGACGCTCGCCTTCGGCATCCCGCTCGTCGAGCGTCTGAACGCGCACCCTGCGCCGAGCGGGCTCGTCCTTGCCCCCACGCGCGAGCTCGCCGCTCAGATCGTGGCCGAGGTGGAGCCGCTGGCAGCCGCCAAGGGCCTGCGCATCGCAGCCGTGTACGGCGGCGTCGGCATAACCGCCCAGGCCGCGCGAGCGAAGCGCGCGCACATCATCGTTGCGACGCCGGGCCGCCTCGAGGATCTCCTCGGCCGCCGGGCGTTCTCGCTCGAGGCGGTCCGGATGCTCGTGCTCGACGAGGCCGATCGCATGCTGGACATGGGTTTCCGCCCCGCGATCGACCGCATCCTCGGCCTCTGCCCACGGTCGCGACAGACCCTGTTCTTCTCAGCCACGCTCGACGGCCTCGCCGGCGATCTCGCCGGGCGCTACACCTCGGGCGCGATCGTCCACGAGCACGCCACGGCGCCTCGCGATGCGGATGCATCCGAGGTGGAGCACAGGTTCGTGGCGGTCCGCGACGAGGAGCGACTGGACGCCCTGGTCGACGAGCTGCGGGCCGACCGCGACAGGGCGATCGTCTTCGTGCGCACCAAGCGCGGCGCGGACCGTCTCGTCAAACGCCTCGCCACGCGGGACCTGGACTCGGTCGCGATCCACGGCAACAAGTCCCAGAACCAGCGTGACCGGGCGCTCGCCCGCTTCCAATCAGGCCGCGTCGACACGCTCGTCGCGACGGACGTCGCGGCGCGCGGCATCGACGTCGAGGGGGTCTCGCACGTGATCAACTTCGATCCCCCCGCCGACCACCACACCTACATCCACCGGGTCGGGCGAACCGGACGGGCCGGCAACAGCGGGGTCGGGGTGACCCTCGTCGGCGCCGATGAGCGCCACGAGATGCGCCAGCTAGCGCGACGTCTCGGCCTGCGCCACGGCCTCGGCGGCGATGAGCACCCGCCACAGGCGCCAGGCGCATCGCGCCGGCGCCCACGGCGTCGCTCGCGGGCGGCGGCACGATGAGCGCTCCAGCTTCAGCTCCAGCGGCGGCGGGTGCGGGGCGGGGTGCGCGGTTCTGGCGCGAGCAGCTGGCTCCGTTCGCGCGCCCGGACACGCGACGCGCGGCGGTGAGCCTGGCCACATCTGTCCTCCCGTACCTGGGGCTCTCCGCGGCGATCTACCTGCTGCTCGGGCGGTCCTTGCTCGCGCTGCTGCTGGTCGTGCCCGCCGCTGCCTTCCTGGTCCGCTCGTTCATCGTCTTCCACGACTGCTCGCACGGATCGTTTCTCGCGTCCCGGCGCGCGAACCTGTGGCTCGGCCGGTCGATCGGACTGCTCATCTACGCGCCCTTCCATCGCTGGCGCCACGACCACGCCGTCCACCACGCCACCGCGGGCAACCTCGATGAGCGCGGCACAGGCGACGTGCGCACGCTCACCATCGCCGAGTACGAGGCGCTGCCGACGAAAGGCAGGCTCGGCTACCGGATGCTGCGCAACCCGCTGGTGATGTTCGGAATCGGCCCGATCGTCGCGATGATGATCGGCCCGCGCCTCGTCGCCAAGGGGGCCCGCCCGCAGATGCGCCGCAGCGTGCTGGCGACGGACGCTGCGCTCGCGGTGATCATCGGGCTGCTCGTCTGGCTGATCGGCTGGCGGGACTACCTGCTCGTCTTCGGCCTGCCGGCTCTTCTGGCGGGGTCGGCCGGGATCTGGCTGTTCTACGTGCAGCACCAGTTCGAGGACGCCTACTGGGACGGGGCCGGTGGCTGGAGCTTCACCGACGCCGCGCTGCGCGGTAGCTCCTACCTGAAGCTTCCCGCGCTGCTGCGCTTCTGCTCGGGCAACATCGGCTACCACCACATCCACCACCTCAACGCCCAGGTGCCCAACTACAACCTCAAGCGAGCCCACGACGGCATCCCGGCGCTCCAGGACGTTCCGACGCTCTCCGTGATCGACGGGATCCGCACGACGCGCCTGAAGCTCTACGACGAGCGCCAGGGCCGCCTAGTCAGCTTCCGCGAAGCGCGCGCGAGCGCCGTGCCCGGCATACCTGCCGAGCCCACGGCTGCCGGCAGCCGCGTGGCGTGACCGGAATCCGTCCGTAACGCGTCGCGCGGATGATCGCCGGGGCGAGGCTTGGGCCCGCAAGGCTCCAGCAGGGCCGTGCCGCTGCAGCGGCGCCGGCCCGAATCCCAAACCGCAGAGCGCCGACCCGGAATGTGACAGCTCCGCGCGATCTGATCGTTGTCGACGCTTCGCCCGCGCGCTAGGCTTGACCCGGACCACCGCCGATCGAGGTGCGACGGAGAGATGGCAGGCCGCGCAGCACTCAGAGCATCCGACGCCGACCGCGACCACGTCGCGGAGCGCCTGCGCAGAGCCGCGGTGGAGGGAAGGCTCCGCATCGAGGAGCTCGAGCAACGGCTGGAGAGCGCCCTGTCGGCGCGCACCTACGGCGAGCTCGACTCGCTGCTCAGGGACCTTCCCGGGCGGCGGCTCGCACCCGCTCCCCGGCCACGCTCGCGGGCACTGGCGCGCGGGGCGCTCGGGATCACGCTCGGCCTGGCGCTCGGCGTCGCCGTCGCTGTCGCCGTCCTGTTCGTGGTCACCGGGGTCTTCGCAGGCTGGCTGATCTGGATCGCCGCCGGCTGGTTCCTGTTCGGGCGCCGTCGCGCCGCACGGTTCGGACGGGCGCGCCACTGGCGCTCGCTCTCCGGGTGCGGCTGGGGCGCGCGCCCGCCGCGCCGCCACTGGACCTAGCCGCCCGTCGCATGCACCCGGCGAGGGGCGCGGTCAGCCGCAGCGGCTCCGCCGTATGCGCCGGCCCGGCGCGCGGGGCCGCCGGCAGCGGGTCCGGGCGCGGCTGAACGAGAACCTGAGGCCGCTCGCCGCGACCCCGGGAGCGGCCCCTGTCCGTCGCGGGGAGGCGCGTTCGTCTAGTACTTCTGAGACCCGGGCGGGGCGCCCGGGAAGGGAACGACCACAGGAGGTCTTGATGAAGTTCGCACTGCTGATCTACGGTCCTCGTGCCGTCAGCGAGGGGGTGCGCGAGCTCGATCCCGCGATCACGGCGGTGCTCGAGCGGCCCGGGGTCGACGGTTGGATCCGCCTGCATGGCGTCGATCTGGCCACCACCATCCAGCGCCGGCAGAACGGCAGGCTCGTCACCGACGGCCCCTTCATCGAGAGCAAGGAGTACTTGAACGGCCTGGTCGTCCTCGACGTCGTCGATCTCGACGCGGCCCTCACGGTCGCGGAGGAGCTGCAGGAGGCGCGCGCCGAAGTCGTGATCGAGGTTCGTCCCGTGCTCGAAGCCGCATAGAGACGTGGCAGTCGATGAGGTCTTCCGCGAGCAGTGGGGCCGGGTGCTGGCGACGCTCGTCGGGCTGCTCGGCGACATCGAGCTGGCTGAAGAGGCTGCGCAGGAGGCGTTCGCGGTCGCCGCGGAACGCTGGCCGCGCGAGGGCGAGCCGTCGAACCCGACGGGGTGGCTCATCGCCACCGCCCGCAACCGTGCGATCGATCGCATCAGACGCCGTAGGGCGCTCACGCTCAAGACCGAGCAGCTCGGGCGGGAGCTCGCGGCGATGCCCGAGGCGGCTGTGAGCGAGGACACGACCTTCCCGGACGAGCGCCTCGAGCTGATCTTCACGTGCTGCCATCCGGCGCTCGCGCTGGACGCGCAGGTCGCGCTCACGCTGCGCACGCTCGGGGGGCTCTCCACCGAGGAGATCGCCCGCGCCTTCCTCGTCCCGTTCGAGACGATGAGCAAGCGCCTGTCCCGGGCGAAGCACAAGATCCGCGATGCCGGGATCCCGTTCGCGCTTCCTCCCGACCACCGCCTTCCGGAGCGGCTCGACGCGGTGCTGGCGGTGATCTACCTGATCTTCAACGAAGGCTGGGGAGCCTCCCGCCAGGAGCTCGCCACGGAGGCGATCCGGCTCGGGCGCGTTCTCGCGGCACTGATGCCCGACGAATCGGAGGTGCTCGCGCTGCTGGCGCTGATGGTGCTCGCCGACGCGCGGCGCGAGGCGCGCCTGCATGACGGGGAGCTCGTGCTGCTCGACGACCAGGACCGCCGGCTCTGGGACGAGCAGCAGATCGCCGAAGGCCGGCGCCTGCTGGAGCGCGCCGTCGCCCTGCGAGGCGAAGGGCCGTATCTGCTGCAGGCCGCGATCGCCGAGCTGCATCTGGGCCAGCCGCGGGACTGGCAGCAGATCGCCGCGCTCTACGGCGCCCTCGCGGAGATCACCGGTTCGCCGGTCGTCGAGCTGAACCGCGCGGTTGCGGTGGCGGAGCTCGAGGGGCCCGAGTCCGCGCTCGCGCTCGTCGAGGAGCTGGATCTTCCCGACTACCGTTACTTCCACTCGACGCGCGGCGAGCTGCTGCGGCGGCTGGGGCGCGACGAGCAGGCGCGACAGGCATTCGGCCGAGCGCTCGAGCTCGCGCAGACCGAGCCCGAGCGGCGCTTCCTGGAGGCGCGGATCGCGGCCTTGGGCGGAGCGACGGAGCCGTAGCCCGCGGGCACGGCGGGCCGCCATCCGCGGCTGAGACCACGAACGGCGGGCGCTGCGCCATGGCGACGCTGGGCGGCTGAGACCAGAAACGGCGGCGCCGCGCCGGGGCGGCGCTGCGCGGCTCACATCACGAAGGGGATGATCGCCGGCACGCGCGCCCGGTACGCGGCGTACTGCGGAAAGTGGCTGATCATGATCCGCTCCTCGCCGCGCGCCTTCCACCAGAAGCTCGCGCACAGGCCGATCAGCACAGCGAAGCCGAGCGGGCGCCCGTAGTTCACCGCGGTTCCAAGCCCCATCGCGAGGATCCCGGTGTAGATCGGGTGACGCACGATCGCGTACGGGCCGGTTTCGATCAGATCGTGGTCCTGCTTGAAGGTGATCTCGGCGCTCCAGTTGCGGCCCAGCACCACCCGCGCCCAGATTGCGAACGACGCGCCGGCCACAGCGACGCATACGCACGTGATCGCCGGCGCCGCAGCCGCCTGCCAGAGGACCGCGCGAGGGCGCTGCCCGAGGAGGCCGAAGAGCCCGAGCAGCGCGAACGTCGTCACCACCATCACGAGCCGGTAGCCGAGGAACCCGCCGCGTTCGATCGTGCGCTTCGTCCTGGCGGCGCTGATCAGCCAGTAGACGAGCCACAGGGCCCAGACACAGGCGAGGATCACGCCCGAGGTGTCTCTCATGGCCCCGACCGCGCCGTCGTCACAGCCGCTGCCGCGGCTCGCCTGCGCCACGCCCCGATCAGCTCGCGGTGGCTGAGCCAGCCCATCGCCTCGGACACCACGATCCGCCCCAGCTCGCTCGCGCCGGCCGGCGCGTCGATCTCGATCCCGCGCCGCCGCAGCTTCAGCGTGTAGATCGTGTCGCCCGAGATCGCGCTCGAGAGTGCGGTGGCGACGACGACGGCGAACATCAGAGGCAGGATGATGCGGTAGTCGCCGGTCAGCTCGAAGATGATCAGTACTCCCGTGATCGGCGTGCGGGCGGCTGCGGCGGACACCGCACCTCCGCCGACGAGGCCGTCGGCGCCGGCCGCGACGGCGATGCCCGGCGGCGCCTGGCGGGCGACAGCGCCGAAGGTGGACCCGAGCATCGCATCCATGGAAAGGGAGGGTGCAAAGACCCCGCCGGAGCCGCCGACCCACATCGTCGGGCTGCTGGATCGCCGTCGGAGACGCAGCGTGCCCCCTTTCGCGCGCGGCGACGAGCCGCATCCAGTACGTGCGGCGGCGGCGAGCCTCGTCCAGCACGAGCGGTGGCCGTGGACCTCACATCCAGCACGAGCGGTGGCCGTGGACCTCGCATCCAGCACGAGCGGCGGCCCTGAACCTCACATCCAGCACGCCCGCTACGTTCTTTTCACATGGCCGAGACGCGGAGCCCGCACCTGCACCGCTTCCTCACCGCCCTGGGCCCTTGCGCGCTGCGTTGGGGCGAGCGCGGCATCTCGGCGGTGCTGACGCCGGGCCGGCGCGAGCTCGCACCGCCCGTGACGTCGGGCCCGCGGCCACGACGGGACGTCGAGACCGCCGCGGAGGGCATCGTCTCGCTGCTCGCGGGCGAGCGAACCGACCTGCGCTTCGTCTCGCTCGACTGGGGTTCGACCCCCGCCTTCGACCGTGCCGTCTACGAGGCGGCTCGCGAGATCCCGCCGGGCGCCGTCTGCAGCTACGGCGAGCTGGCGGCGGCGACCGGCGCCCCGGGAGCCGCCAGGGAGGTGGGCGCCGCGCTCGCCCGCAACCCGTTCCCGATCGTCGTGCCGTGCCACCGGGTGCTCTCGGCGGCCGGCACGCTGCACGGCTTCTCCGCGCCGGGCGGCCTCGACACGAAGCGGCGGATGCTCGAGATCGAGCGCGCTCCGGGCTTCGAGCAGCAGCCGCTGTTCGCCTAGCTTCGCCCTCCGGTTGACGGCCGTCTAGAGGATCGCCTCGGGCGGGATCCGCGCCTCGCTCATCACGACCCTCTGGCCGCGGATCGGCACGTCCTCGGCCAGCAGCCGCGCACGCTGCGCGGAGCCCTTGGGCCAGCTGCCGTTGCTTCGCACGACCCGCCACCAGGGCACCTGCGGATCCGACAGGCGCGAGAGCGCACGGCCGGCGTGGCGCGCCGCCCCCGGCGAGAGGTCGCCGTAGGTCGTCACGTAGCCGGCCGGCACGCGTCTCACCCGGGCATAGATCGTCTCGCTGGACACCGCCATCGCGCTGTGCTCGCACGCTATCGGCGCGCCCGGGCGGGCACGCTCGCCGCCCCTTTCATCCTCCCGAGTTGAAGGCGTCGCGCCGGCCCGCCGCCGCCGGCGGCGGCAGACCGGACGGTGAACGGTCACCCATACGGAGGATCCGGTCCGGCGGAGCGATGCCCTAACGTGAGGGGTACGCAGCGGTGACCCGGTCGCCGACGCCCCCTTCAGGCGGCCGCAACCTCGCTGCTGCGGCCCCGACCGCCTACAGGCTTTCTGACGAGAGAGGCCTCGCGGTCGGGGCAATCTTTACCCCGGGGCCTGCCGTGCGCCTGACACCGGCGCGCGGCAGGGTCCGGGGCCCGCTGTGCGGGTGATGCCGCCGTGGGGGACGCGCGGCCCCGGTCCCGGGCACCGCCCACTGTGCACGCCGTGGCCCCGGGGGGAGGGGCCCCCGGGGCGCGCACGATCCCCGCCGTGAACGAGCAGGCGCGGGGTTTGCCGCGTGCCGCGGCGGGAACAAAGTCCTGGGTGGCCATGAACGGATCGACACGCTGATGCGGCTCGCCGATGAGCTCCGGGCCGTGCTCGGCGCGCGCGAGCACAATCCGTTCCGCTCCGAGCCGAGCGCGGTCACGACCGAGGACGAGGCGGCGGCGAGGCTCTACGGCGAACGGACCGGGACGGTCGACGCCTCGCCGGCCTACCCGCCACTCACACCGCTCCCGCCGCTCGACGGCGAGGGCGATGGCGCGGCGTCGACGAGCGTCGAGTCACTTATCTGACACCAACGTCGATTAGATCGTTCGCTTAGAGCGGCGTCGCGCGCGGCCGCCCGGGGCAACGTGCTCGTGGGCACCTGCGGCGCACGCAAGGTCGCCACCACGTTCCAGATGAGTGTTCGAGCCAACACCAAGGACGTTCTTCGTCCCTGCGACGCCACCGAGCAGCGGCTCACGGCGCAGCCGGCGGTCGAGCTGGCGGCGCGTCTGACCCTCGCCGAGCGGTTCTCCGATCTCGGCTCGTGGACCTGGTACCCGCTGCGCGACCGGCTCGTCGGCGATCCCGGCTTCAAGCAGCTCCTGGGGATCGCCGCGGAGCAGCCGGTGGGCCGCGAGCGCTGGCTGGCGGCGATGCCGGCCGAGGATGCCGCCGAGGTTCGTGCGGCGCTGCGGCTGATGCTCGAGGACGGCATCGACAGCTGCACCATCGACTACCGGATCTGCGGCCCGAGCGGCGCGACGCGCTGGATCGAGAGCTGGTGCCTGGCGCTGCGCGACGCCCACGGAGCGGTGGAGAAGGTGATGGGGCTCTCGCGCGACGTCACCGCGCGCGTCGAGGCCGGGGCCGAGGCGTTGCGCGTCCAGCAGGAGCTGGCCTCGGCGCGCGACTACCTGCGCGCTGTCACCGACACGATGGACGAGCCGATGATCACGCTCGACAGAGCCGGGCGGGTCGAGTACGTGAACCCGGCGGCCGAGCGCCTGCTCGGGTTCGCGCAAGGTGAGCTCGTCGGCAAGCTGATGCACGCCGTCGTGCACTTCGAGCGAGCTGACGGGTCCGTACGGCCCACCCACGAGAGCCCGATCATGCAGGCCCGGGCGGAGGCCCGGACTGTGGAGGTGCAGCGGGACACCTTCGTGCGCCGGGACGGCACGCACTTGCCGGTCAGCTACACGGCGCTGCCGTTCTCGACCGACGCGGGAATCGAGGGGTGCGTGGTGATCTTCGAGGATCTCACCGAGCGCCTGGACGAGCAACGCCGCGTGGCCCGCGATCGCGAGAAGCTCGCGTGGGCCGCGCGCATCCGCGACGGCCTGGACGAGGACCGCTTCGAGCTCTACTGCCAGCCGATCGTCGACTGCCGCAGCGGCACGGTCGTGCAGCGCGAGCTGCTGCTGCGCCTGCACGACTCGAGCGGGGGCGTGATCGAGCCGGGAGCGTTCTTGCCCGCGGCCGAGGAGCTCGGCCTGATCCGCGCGATCGACCATTGGGTCGTGTGCCGCGCAGCGCAGATCGCCGCCGAGCAGGGGGCGGTCGAGGTCAACATCTCGGCCCGCTCGATCGGCGACCGGCATCTCGTCGACCACATCGGCCTGGAGATCGTGCGTGCCGGCGTCGACCCGGCGCTGCTGGTGTTCGAGATCACCGAGACGGCGCTGATCGAGGACGAGGGATCGGCCCGCGCCTTCCTCGAGCGCCTGCGCCGCCTCGGCTGCAAGATCGCGCTCGACGACTTCGGCACGGGGTACGGGAGCTTCACGTACCTGAAGCAGCTGCCGGTGGACATCCTCAAGATCGACGCCGAGTTCGTCCGTGACCTGCTCGTCGACGAGCGCAGTCGCAGCGTCGTCCAGGCCGTCGTCGGCCTCGCCCGCGGCTTCGGCCTCATCACCGTGGCCGAGGGGGTCGAGGACCAGCGGACCTTCGAGCTGCTGTCCTCGCTGGGCGTGGACCAGGCGCAGGGTTTTCACCTCGGGCGGCCCTGCCCGCTCGACGCGCACCTCGCCGCCCAGCGCACCCTGTCGGTGCCGGGCGAGCATCGAGCCGGGCCCGCCCTGGCGCAGCCGCGCTTCGCTCGCCGCGGGAACGCCCCACCGGTGGCGCACGACCACCGCCGGCTGGAACGTGCGAGCGGCTCAGAGCAGCTTTGGGTCCCGGGCGCCGGGGCGCACGGCCGCTGAGCCTCGCCGCGTTTGATCGACTCGGCCGCGGGAATCACTAGAGCTCATGGCCGATGAAGTGATCCTGCTGCCAGTGGGTCCCGACGGGAGCCGCTTCGAGGAGATCGTCGACGAGTTCTCCTCCCGCACCGGACTCGAGTTCTCCGAGCTCGATGGCGGGGGCGCCCGCTTCCCGCTGGCCGGTGAGGACCACGCGGTGCCGGTGGTGCAGACGCTCACGGACATCGACCCCGACTGGTCCGAGCATCTCGCGCTCGGCGACCCGGCGGCCTCGTGAAGCGACCCGGCGGCCTCGTGAAGCGACCCGGCGGCCTCGTGAAGCGACCGCGCCCGCCGCGAGCCGCGGTCGGGAGGAGCGCGCGATGAGCGCGGCCACCCTCGTGGAGCAGAGCGGCACGTTCGAGATCGGCGGCGAGACGACCGTGCGGCGGCTCGGCTACGGCGCGATGCAGCTGACGGGGCCGGGCGTGTGGGGTCCGCCGCGCGATCGCGCGGAAGCGGTGCGGGTGCTGCGCCGCGCGGTGGAGCTCGGTGTCGACTTCATCGACACCGCGGACTCCTACGGCCCCTACGTCTCCGAGGAGCTGATCCACGAGGCGCTGCACCCCTACCCGGCGGAGCTCGTGATCGCGACGAAGGCGGGGCTGACCCGCGCCGGGCCGGGAGACTGGAGACCCGTCGGACGTCCCGAGTACCTGCGCCAGGAGTGCGAGATGAGTTTGCGGCGCCTCGGGCTCGACCGGATCGAGCTGTTCCAGCTGCACCGGATCGACGCGAAGGTCCCGCTCGCGGAGCAGGTGGGGGAGCTGAAGCTGCTCCAGGACGAGGGCAAGATCCGCCATATCGGCCTCTCCGAGGTCAGCGTCGAGCAGCTGCAGGAGGCTCAGCAGAGCGCGCGGATCGTCTCGGTTCAGAACCTCTTCAACCTCTCCAACCGCCAGGCCGAGCCGCTGCTCGAGCACTGCCAGCGCGAGGGCATCGCCTTCATCCCGTGGTTCCCGCTGGCGACGGGCAAGCTCTCCGAGCCGGGCGGCCCGCTCGCCGAGCTCTCGGAGGAGTTCGGCGCGACGCCGTCGCAGCTCGCCCTGGCGTGGCTGCTGTGGCGCTCGCCGGTGATGCTGCCGATCCCCGGCACCTCGACGGTCGCGCACCTCGAGGAGAACCTGGCTGCCGCGGGGCTGCGCCTCAGCGACGAGCAGGGAGCGCGGCTGTCCCGCGCCTCGGCGTGAGCCGGCGCCGGTCGCTTCGGTCCCGGCGGGACGGGTAGCAGCAGGCCGTGCCCTCTTTCGGCTACACGATGATGTGCGAGCAGTCCCCGGCGGAGGCGCTTGTCGGCGACCTGCAGGCGGCCGAGAAGGCCGGCTTCGACTTCTCGGTCATCTCCGACCACTACCAGCCGTGGCTCGAAACCCAAGGGCACTCGCCCTACGCCTGGGCGGTCCTGGGGGCGGCGGCTGCTGCGACCGAGCGAATCCCGCTGATGACATACGTGACCTGTCCGATCATGCGCTACCACCCGGTCGTCGTCGCGCAGAAGGCGGCGACGGTTCAGGCGCTGAGCGGCGGGCGCTTCAGGCTCGGCCTCGGCGCCGGCGAGCGGCTCAACGAGCACGTCATCGGCGAGCCCTGGCCCTCGGTCGGGGCTCGCCACGAGATGCTCGAGGAGGCAGTCGAGATCATCCGCGACCTGCTGGCCGGCGAGACCGTCAACCGCCGGGGGCGCCACTTCCAGGCAGATCGGGCGCGGCTGTGGGACCCGCCGCGGCAGGAGGTGCCGATCGGCATCGCGGTGTCCGGCGCCGAGTCCTGCCGCCTGGCGGGCCGGCAGGCCGACCTGATGATCGCCGTCGAGCCGAAGCCGGAGCTGGGGCAGATGTTCGACGCCGCCGGCGGCGCCGGCAAGCCGCGCGTGGGGCAGCTCGCCGTCTGCTACGACGCCGATCGCGACGCGGCGATCGAGCGCGCCCACGAGCAGTTCCGCTGGTTCGGCCTGGGCTGGAAGGTCAACGCCGAGCTTCCCAACCCGGACGCGTTCGCCGCCGCCAGCGAATCGGTCACGCCCGAAGAGGTCGCCGAAGGGATCCCCTGTGGCCCCGACGTGGACCAGCACGTCGAGCAGATCAAGGGTTTCCTCGACGCGGGCTTCGACGAGGTCGCGCTCGTGCAGGTCGGGGCCGGGAACCAGCGCGAGTTCATCGAGTGGGCCGAGCGCGAGCTGCTGCCGGCGCTGCGCGCCCTGTAGTCGCAGCGGGACGCACCGGCGCGAGCTGTCGCGGGAGCTGCGCGAGGCGCGGAGGCCGCTGGGGCGCACCGGCGCGAGCTGCAGCGGCGCTGCGCGGGGCGCGGAGGCCGCTGGGGCCCGGCGCGAGTTGCCGCGGGCGCCGCGCGTGGCGCAGACCGCTGGGGCGCCCCGGCGCGAGCTGCTGGGGGCGCTGCGCGGGCGCAGAGGCCGCTGGGCGTGCGGCCGTGCCCGGGGGCCTAGCTCGCCGCGGTCCGGGTCGGCACCGGCGTCGCCTCGTGCGGGTCGATCGCAAAGCGCCGCTGGTAGTTCTGGTTGAGCTCGCTCCAGCCGCCCGGAAGGCTCTGCGGAGAGCCGGTCTCGGCCGGTTCGCGCCCGTCGAGCAGGGCGGCTAGCGCGCGCAGGCACAGATGCCAGCCGGCGCCGTCGCGGGCCGCCTTGAAGCGGTCGGCGAAGTGGTGCTCGAGCGTCAGCAGGCACCCACCTCCGTGCTCCTCCAGGGTCCAGCGCAGCTCGTCCTCGGGTGGCGGGCCCCAGGTGTGAACCAGCAGCGAGGGCTGCTCGCAGGCCAGCACCTGCCCGCGCGGCCACGTCGGCATGCCCTCGGGCGCGTCGAACTCGATCGCGCCGCCCGCGCGCGGCTCGAGGTCGAACGGCGTGGGATGCCACGCCGCGAGGTCCTCGCGCTCGGTCAGCGCCCGCCAGACCCGCTCGCGCGGGTGGGCCAGGACGCGCTGGAAGCGGAGCACGGAGCGCCCCTCGCGCTCGAGCAGCACTGCGTGTTCGTCAGGCATCGTTTCCGTCCTCTTCGTCGAGATGTCGCTCCAGGGTGGACAGCCCGCGCTGCCACATCAGCACGTACGGCGTGAGCCAGCGCGCCAGCTCGGCGAAGCCGTCGGGCCGGAGCCCGTAGAGACGCCGGCGCCCGGCGACGGTCGAGGAGACGAGACCGGCTTCGCGCAGCACACGCAGGTGCCGCGAGGTGTTCGGCTGGCTCAGGCCGGCACCGCGGGCGAGCTCCCCGACCGGCCTCGGCCCACTCCGGAGCTGATCGAGCAGCTCGCGTCGCGCCGGCTCGGCGACCACATCCCAGGCGTGGGGCATCCTCTTAATATATTTAATAATTTATATAAATGTCAAGACATATGTGGTCGATCGGCGGCGTCGCCGTTCGTCTCGGATGCGTCGATACTCTTCAAACGAAGGAGGCCCCATGCGGTACATGGTCCAGATCTTCACCAACGAGACGACGGAAGCCTACGAGCGGCTCTCCGAGGCCGAGCAGGAAGCGATCATGGGCGAGTACGCGGTTCTGAACCAGGACCCCGGTGTCACGGGCGGCGCCCAGCTCCAGCCGGCCGCGACGGCGACGACCGTGCGCGTCCGGGATGGCCGGGCGCTCACCACCGATGGCCCGTTCGCCGAGACCAAGGAGGTGCTCGGCGGCTACTGGGTGCTCGAGGCCGAGGACCTCGACGCCGCGATCGAGTTCGCGGCGCGGATCCCGGCCGCGCGGCTCGGCGGCGCCGTCGAGCTGCGCCCGCTGGTGGAGCTCTGATCGGGGAGCTCCTCCGCGGTCAGCGGGGCGCGGTGCTCGCCGGCCTGGTCGGCTGTCTCGGCGAGTCCGGTCTCGCCGAGCAGGCCGCCCGGGAGGCGTTCGCGCTCAGACGAACATTTCGTCGGCGGAGGCGATCGTGCGCAGGTGCTCGCCGACGCCGGTGACGCTCAGCAGGCGCTGGACCTGCTGGGAGCCGGGCGTGACCGCGAACTCCTGGCCGCTGCGCCAGCACTGCTCGCGCGCGGCGAGGATGATGCGCAGACCTGTCGAGTCGAGGAACGTCAGCCCCTGAAGGTCGAGAACGACGGTCTCGGCCGCCCCGACCTCCTCGCTCTGCATCGCGCTCTCGAGCAACGGCGCGTTCGCCATGTCGAGTTCGCCCTCGAGCCTCACGACGACTCGGTCAGCCTCCTGCCGGACATCGACCTGGAGCTGCTCATTCGCCCCCATGAGCCAAATTCTAGCCGCAGAGCCCCGCCATGATGCAAGCTGCGCAAGGCAGCTTTCCGCCTTCTTGGTCCGAGTTCAGACCAGACTCTTGTGCAGGCGCACCTGCGTACCGGCCGCGTGGGCCCGGACCTGCACGTGGTCGCAGAGCTGGTGGGCGATCCACAGGCCGCGGCTTTCCGCCGGCGAGGTGCCCGGCTGCTGCTCGCCGATCGCCGGATCGGCCATCTGCCCGCCGTCCTCGACCTCGCAGACGAGTTCCTTGCCGGTGCGCCAGAGGCGCAGCATGCCGGCGCCGCCGCCGTGCCTGATGCTGTTTGTGGCGAGCTCGTGAACCGAGAGCACCAGCTCGTCGGCCGGCTCGGGCTCCATCGTCTCGCGCGTGGCCCAACCGGAGACGAGCATCCGAAGCTCGGCCAGGTCCTCGGCCGCGAAGGGGATCTCCCAGAGATCCCCCTCGGGCCTCGCGAGCCGCCCGTCCGGCGTCCGCAGGGACGCCCACGGGGCTCGCGAGGAGGACCGCATCAGTCGTTCTCGGCTACCAGCGGCCATACCACCGCCGCCGGCCTGCGCCCTCGACGCCACCAATGAAGAAACCGATGAGCCACAGGATCAGCGCCACGACGAGCACGATCCACAGCAGGTGCACAGCGAAGCCGAGCCCCCCGAAGATCGCAAGTATCAACAGCAGCGCGATGAGAGCTACCACGTCTCACCTCAGTTCAGTTGTCGAGCTTTGGGCCGGATACGGGTCTCCGGCGCTGCCTAGAAAATGCCCGAAAGGCTCTTCTCCCAAACCAAAGACCCACACCATGCAGGACAGCCTTGCGGGCGGCCCTTGGACGTTTGGGCGATCTTGCAAGATCGTTCCCAGCGCGGAGTTTAGGAAGCGCTGGAGAGGGCAAGAACGCACTATCAGTGTCGCCCTGCGGACGCTGGCCGCGCGCCCCCTGCGGTCTTCGTCTCACCGGGGGTGGCAGTGAGTGGCATGTCGGCCGGTCTGCCCCGACGCTGGCCGGCCGGCATGCCGTGTAGTTTCGCCCCGAGCGCGCGGGGCGCCGCGGCTCAGGCGTCGGCTAGCTTCAGGTCGAGCATCTCGGCCGAGCCGGCATGGGAGACCGCGTGCCCGTCGGTCAGCCGCTCCAGCACCGGGCCGAGGCCGTCCATCGCCGCCTGCGCGAACAGCGCGCCGGCGCGGCCCGCGCGCAGGGGACCGATCCGGATCTCGAGGTGGCGCGGCTCGACGCTGACGCCGACCGAGAGGTGTGCGGCGCTGCTCGAGTCGTCGGCATGGGCGACGAGCGCGTCCGCGAGCAGCTGCGTGTCGGAGATGCGGTCGGTCGAGAAGTAGGCGCGTGCGGCGAGCGTCGAGAGGACGCGCGGCACGACTCCTCGCGCTACGACCGTGGGCCCCACGGTGAGCACGGTCCCCTCTCCCGCGAAGCCGTGGTCGATCGCCTCGAGCTCGGCGCCGTCGTCGCCGTCGCCCTCAGGCAACGGCTCGCTGATCGTCGCCTCGAAGTGCATCTCGACCTCGGTGCCGCCCCCCGTCAGATCGCGGAACGCGACGCTGTCGCTGAGCGCCTGGATCACCGGTAGGCCGATGCCGCCGGAGACCTCCTCGGCGGCCTTCACGCCGGGCTTGATGCCGACCCCGTGATCCCGGACGGTGGCGTCCAGGCCCGAAGCCGTGGCGGTGAGCTCGACCTCGAGCGGGCCCTCGCCCCCCGTGTAGGCGTGGAGCACGACGTTGTTGCAGGCCTCGGTGACGGCCGTGCTCACGTCGTTGAGCGCGATCGGGTCCAGACCCACCGATTCCGCCAGGCCGCTGAGGGCCTGACGGACGAGGAGGACGTTCTCCGCCCGGTTGGAGACGCTCAGCCGGACGTTTGGCGCGAGGGCCATGACCGCTCTTCCGGGACGCCCGGAGGATGCCCACTCTGCTTCAGGTCGCCTCCCTGAAGCGGCCGCAGCCGCATCTCGCCTGGGCTCAACGCGCCTGGGAAGGCGCGTCGGTGAGGGCCCGCAGCTGGTCGAGCGAGCGCCGCAGCAGCCGCGAGACCTGCATCTGCGAGATCCCCACCCGCTCCGCGATCTCGGTCTGGGTGAGGTCCTCGACGAACCGAAGCTGCAAAACGAGCCGGTCGCGCGCGGGCAGGTGCCCGAGCGCAGCGCTCACGGTCGCATCCAGCTCGACGAGCTCGTAGCGCTCGTCGTCGTGGCCGATCGTGTCGCCGTACGGCACGACGTCGTCGTCGCCGCCACCACGGGGAGCGTCGAGGGAGACGGTCTCGTAGGCGCGGATCGCCTGCAGCGCGTCGATCACGTCCTCGATGTCGATCTCCAGGTACTCGGCGAGCTGTTTCGCGCTCGGCGCGCGGCCGGTCTCGTTGGAGAGCCGCTCCTGTGCGTCGCGGACCTTCAGCGCGCGCTCCTGGGCACCGCGCGGCACGTGGATCGCCCAGCCGGAGTCGCGGAAGTAGCGACGCATCTCGCCGAGGATCGTGGGCACGGCGTAGGACTGGAACGGGTGCCCGCGCTCGCCGTCATAGCGGTCGATGGCCTTCAGCAGGCCGAGCGAGGCGACCTGCAGCAGGTCTTCGAAGGGCTCGGACGACCGGCCGTAGCGGCGCGCGAGGCTGCGCGCGAGCGGCATGAACCGCCGGACCAGCTCCTCGCGTGCTGCCTCATCGCCCTGTCCCTGCCAACGCGCGAACAGCCGCGCGACCTCGCTGCCGGCGTCTGCCGCAGCGGTGCGCGATCGGGTGGTCGGGGTGGCGACCGTTGTAGTCATCCTCAGCTCCCTTCGTCGGTTCCCTGACAGCTGATTCGGTCCGGCTTCTCAACCGGCTCGTATCAGATTCTACGGGATCTTCCGCCCTTTGCGTTCCCTGTCCAGTCAGGGTTCAAACATCTCAGTACGTGTAAACCGCACGGACGCGAAGGTTTCACTCCGAAACCCCGCAATTTCCGGCTTGCAATCCGGGTGCGGAGCGCGCTGCTCGCCAACCGGTCCAGCTGCCCACCGAGGCTCCACGCGAGGCGGCGCAGCGGCGCCGGGAGCGTCTACGCTCAACTCATGCCCGACGCCCGGCCTGGGCCGATCTCCGAGCTGATCGCCGCTCGCACCGGCGAGGAGCTGTCGCTCAACGACCGCTACCTGAACCCGCAGATGGGGAGGATCCTGCGCACGCTGGGCTTCGACAAGGTCTGGACGGGCGGCGAGGGGGCGCATCTGATCGACGACCGCGGTGAGCGCTACCTGGACCTGTTCGGCGGCTACGGTGTGTTCGCGATCGGGCGCAACCACCCGGCGGCGATCGCGGCCGTCCGGGAAGTGATGGAGGCCCGTACGGGCAACATGCCGCAGCTCGGCGTGACGCTGCTCAGCGGCGTGCTCGCCGAGCAGCTGCTGGCGCGCGCGCCCGGGAGCGTGGCGGCGATGGTGCCGGCGAACACCGGCACCGAGGCCGTCGAGGCCGCGATCAAGATCGCCCGCGCGGCGACCGGCCGCTCGCGCGTCCTCTACGCCGAGCACGCCTTCCACGGGCTCACGCTCGGCTCGCTGTCGCTGAACGGCAACGCCGAGTTCCGCGACGGCTTCGGACCGCTGCTGCCGGGCTGCGAGGCGGTCCCGTTCGGCGACGCGGCGACGCTCGCCCGCGAGCTCGAACGCGGGGACGTCGCGGCGCTCGTGCTCGAGCCCGTGCAGGGCAAGGGCGTGAACGTGGCGCCCGACGGCTACCTCGCCGCCGCGCAGCGCCTGTGCCGCGGCGCGGGGACGCTGTTCGTGTGCGACGAGGTGCAGAGCGGCGTGGCGCGCACGGGCCGCTTCCTCGCGCTCGAGCACTGGGAGCTGGAACCGGACATGGTCTGCATGGCCAAGGCGCTGTCGGGCGGGCTGGTGCCGATCGGTGCGGTGCTTGTCTCCAGGCAGGCGTTCGAGAAGGTCTTCGACGGGATGGAGCGGGCGGTGCGGCACGGCTCCACGTTCGGCGGCAACGACCTGGCGGCGGCGGCGGCGCTCGCGACGCTGCGGGTGATCGACGAGGAGGGGCTGGTCGAGCGCGCCGAGCGCGTCGGCCGGCTGCTGCTGGAGCAGACCGCGCCGCTGGCGCAGGAGTTCGAGGTGGTGAAGGAGGTGCGCGGGCTGGGTCTGATGTGGGCGATCGAGTTCGGCGCCCCGCCGGGCGCGATCGGGCGGCGCCTCTGGGAGACGGTCGAGCGCCACCAGCCGGGGCTGTTCTCGCAGCTGATCACGGTGCCGCTGTTCCACGAGCACCGCATCCTCTGCCAGGTCGCGGGGCACCACATGAACGTGATCAAGGCGCTGCCGGCGCTGACGGTCGAAGAGGAGGAGATCCACCGCTTCGCGGCGGCGCTGCGCGAGACGATCGCGGCCGCCGAGCGCTACCCGGCCGCGCTCGCTCGCTTCGGGCTGCGCGCCGGGGCGCGCAGCGCGCTCGCCCGCCGCTGAGGGGGAAACATCGGGGCGCCAGCCGCCCGAGAGCGTCACCTGGCGGTAGTGGACACGTCCGCGCCGTCGCGCGGAGCGCCCGCCGCCGAGAGCTTCACCGGGCGGCAGTGAACACGTCTGCGCCGAAGCGCGGAGCACCCGTCGCATCCGCGAGGTAGGGCAGCCCGAACAGCTGCTCCCAGCTCGCCAGCGAGGAGTAGTGGTTGTAGTCGGTGCCCACCACCGTCCCGGGCGCGATCTTCCGCGAGATCAGCACAGCACCGACGCGCCCGCCGCCCGGCCCCGTGATGCCGGGCATCGGCGTGTTCGGCCCCGGTTCCTCGCCGCAGCAGGAGGAGGAGTCCGATTCCGGCCCGTCGGACTCGTCGAAGGTGATCTCGATCAGGCCGCCGTGGCGGTAGGCCCCCGAGCCCTCGATCTTCGGCACCCAGGTTTCGAGGAACCGGTCGATGTCGGCCAGCGCCGATTCGCCGCTCGGCTCGTTCGTGCAGGGGTAGTCGTGGCCGTCTTCGCACAGGTTCGGGGTGATGAACGAGTAGGCCGGGGTGCGGGCGGGCCGGGCGAGGTCGGTGGCCAGGCCGGTCTCGCCCTTCAGCGCCGCCGCCGGCATTTCGCCGTTCGGCGTGCCGAGAGCGACCACGTGCGCGTCGCAGTAGGCGCTTTCGCCGATCACCGACTGGAAGTAGACGAACGGGTCGTGGCGCGTCGCGTAGCCGTCGCCGGCCTCCGCTTTCTGCGTTTCGTCGACGCCGTTCAGCGCCGGGTGCCCGCAGGCGGCCGCCTCGCGGTTGGGGTCGTTGCCCATGTCCTGCATGTAGGCCTTCCAGCTCTTGCCGGCGGCCGTGAGCTGCGTGCCGATGTTCTGCACTTCGGAGCCGAACACGCAGCCGGTGCCGGCGTCGACGCCGTCTTCGAGCATCGTCCCGGCGAATTCGTCGAACACCTGGCAGTCCCCCTGGTTCTGCGGGTTCGGCGGCTGGCCGGAGACGAGCGAGATGTAGTTGTCGTTGCTCTCGTGGCCGGTCGCGTAGTAGTTCTCGAGCAGGGCACCCTGGGCGGGCAGCGCCTGTGCGAGGTAGGGGTCGGCCGCGGGATCGCCGAAGGTCGATTTCCAGCTCTCGTTCTCGAGCACGATCACCCACACGTGCTTGATCTTCGGGAGCTCGAAGGGCTTGGTCTTCGCCGCCTGCGCGGGTCCGGCGATCGCCAGCGCGAGGCCGAGCGCGCCCGAGCAGTCCGCCCGCCGCGCGCCTCACGAGCCCACCAGCGCTTCGCTCGGCACGGGCGGTTCGAGGATCGTGCCCGGCGGTTCCAGGAAGCTCGCCCTGCCGAGGTCGAGGAAGTCCTCGACGGTCCGCGCGTTGGCGTCGCGGTAGGTCAGGGCGGGCAGGTTCCACTTCTCCTCGATCGTCGCCAGCACCGAGGTGTGGTCGTGCACGACGTTGGTCACGGCGTTCGGCTTCGAGTACGGCGAGGCGACGATCCCCGGCACCCGCGGGCCGTAGATGTCGTAGCCGCCGGCGACGTCGCCTGGCTGCAGTTCCGGCGCGATCGAGTCCGGCGCGATCGCGGCGGGCGGCGGCACGTGGTCGTAGTAGCCGCCGTGCTCGTCGTAGGTGTAGATCAGCAGCGTGCGTGGCCAGGCGGGGGATTCGAGCACGGCCTTGACCGTCTGATATGCCCAGTACTCGCCGTAGGCGAGGTTCTGCGGGTCCTCCTCGTCGCCACCGGTTTCCGAGACCTTCGCGCCGAGCGCTTCCAGTCCCGGGAGTTCGGAGAGCGGACCGCCCGCATCGCCGAGCACGCCGAACTCGGGATCGACGAAGCTGACCGCCGGCAGCGTGCCCGCCTTGCAGTCGAGCAGGAACTCGGCGTAATGGCGGATGTTCGTCGGGTATTTCTCGATGATCGACGGGATGATCCCGGTCTGCGGCAGGTCGCTGAAGTAGTTCTTCCATTCGATCCCGTAGGCGTGGAGCCGGTCGAAGATCGTGCCGTTGGGGGGCGGCGGGTCTTTCAGGCTTTCGCTGTCGGTCGAGATGTCCCCGTAGGCCGTGCCGGCCATCAGGAAGCGCCGGTTCGGGTAGGTCTGGCACGGCGCCGAGCAGAACCACCTGTTCGCGAGCGTGAAGGTGCGCGCGAACGAGTACGCGAACGGCAGCACCTCCTCGGTCCAGTAGCCCATCGGCTGCGTCGATTCGGTCGAGCGCACGAAGCCGTCCATGCGCCCGCCGTCGATCTGCGCGTGGGTCGCGTTCCAGGACTGCGAGACGCCGCTGCCCTGGGCGGTGCTCGCGAACGGGAACGAGTGGACCGCTTCGCCCGCGGCGTTCGGGTTCCAGTTCGCGGCGATGCCCCTGCCGTTGATCGTCAGCCCGTGCGCCTTCGGCTGGCCGGAGCGGTGCAGCGCGCCGAGCAGGTTGTCGAAGGAGTGGTTCTCCATCATCACCACGACGATGTGGTCGAACGGCAGCGCTTCGTCGACCGTGCCGGCGGGCAGGGCCGGGTTCGGGAGGCTGTCCGGAACCCGCGTGGGACGGGCCAGCGAGCTGGCCGCCCGTAGGAGCGGGCTGGCGCCTGACCAGGCCGGCGGCGGCCACGCCGCCGTAGCGCATCAGCGTGCGCCGGGTGATCGGTCGCTGCTCGAAGGGCTCGGTCATGTTCCTCCTGGCTTTCGGGTGGCAGGCCGCCGCATCCTCGCCGGCGTGACCGGCGAGGAACCGGTCACCAGGCGGTTTCCCCCGTCGTGCCCCCGACTCGTGAACATCTCGTTAGCGCGCTGTCTACCCGCAAACGCAGGGGAGATCACACACTCCCGGCCGGGGCCTCGCGCACCGCTAGCCTGTCGGGCCGTGCTGCGCACCCGCCAGGACATACGCAACGTCGCGATCGTCGCCCACGTCGACCACGGCAAGACGACGCTGGTCGACGCGATGCTCTGGCAGTCCGGCGCCTTCCGCGTGGGTCAGGAGGTCGCGACGCGCGTGCTCGATTCGATGGACCTGGAGCGCGAGAAGGGCATCACGATCCTCGCCAAGAACGCGTCCCTGCACTACGGCGGGGTGAAGCTCAACATCATCGACACGCCCGGGCATGCCGACTTCGGCGGCGAGGTCGAGCGCGGCCTGACGATGGTCGACGGGGTGCTGCTGCTGGTCGACGCCTCCGAGGGCCCGCTGCCGCAGACGCGGTTCGTGCTGCGCAAGGCGCTGGAGGCGAAACTGCCGGTGATCCTCGTCGTCAACAAGGTCGATCGCTCCGACGCGCGCGTCGCGGAGGTGATCGACGAGGTCTACGAGCTGTTCCTCGACCTCGACGCCGAGGAGCACCAGATCGAGTTCCCGATCGTCTACTGCAACGCGAAGGCGGGTGTCGCCTCGCTCTCCTATCGAGCCGGGTGAGAAGCTCGACAGCGGCGACCTGGGGCCGCTGCTCGACCTGCTGATCGAGCACATCCCGGCTCCGACCTACGACGAGGACCATCCGCTGCAGGCGCTCGTCACGAACCTCGACGCCTCGCCCTATGTCGGGCGGCTCGCGATCTGCCGCGTGCGCAACGGCAGGATCGTCAAGGGCCAGCAGATCGCCTGGTGCCGTGCCGACGGCTCGATCTCCAGAGCGCAGGTCGCCGAGCTGTACGTCACCGAGGCGCTCGATCGGGTCGATGCAGCCGAGGCCGGCCCCGGCGAGATCATCGCCGTCGCCGGCATCGCCGAGGTGACGATCGGCGAGACGCTCGCCGACTCCGGCGACCCGCGGCCGCTGCCGGTGATCACGGTCGACGAGCCGGCGATGTCGATCACGATCGGCGTCAACACCTCGCCGCTCGCGGGACTGGAGGGCGACAAGATCACCGCCCGCCAGATCAGGGGCCGGCTCGACCAGGAGCTCGTCGGAAACGTCTCGCTGCGCGTCCTCGACACCGAGCGGCCGGACACCTACGAGGTGCAGGGCCGCGGCGAGCTGCAGCTCGCGGTGCTGGTCGAGATGATGCGCCGCGAGGGCTTCGAGATGACGGTCGGACAGCCGCGCGTGCTCGAGCGCGAGATCGACGGCAGGCGCCACGAGCCGGTCGAGCGGCTCTCGATCGACGTGCCCGAGGAGCACGTCGGCACCGTCACACAGCTGCTCGCCGCGCGAAAGGGCCGTATGGAGCACATGACCAACCACGGCACCGGCTGGGTCCGGATGGACTACCTCGTGCCCGCGCGCGGGCTGATCGGCTTCCGCACCGAGTTCCTGACCGAGACGCGCGGCACCGGCATCATGCACCACGTGTTCGACCGCTGGGAGCCCTGGGCCGGGGAGCTGCTGACACGGACGACCGGCGCGCTCGTCGCCGACCGCCGCGGCCAGACCGCCACCTACTCGCTGATGACGCTGCAGGAGCGCGGCACGCTGTTCGTCGGCCCCGGCGAGGAGGTCTACGAGGGGATGATCATCGGCGAGAACGCGCGCTGCCGAGGATCTCGACGTGAACCCGACCAAGGAAAAGCACCTGACGAACATGCGCTCCTCGACCGCCGACGTGCTGGTCCGCCTCGACACCCATCACAAGCACTCGCTCGACGAGGCGCTCGAGTTCGTGCGCGAGGACGAGTGCGTCGAGGTGACGCCGGGCTCGGTGCGGCCGCGCAAGGCTCGTGTCTGGAGAAGCTCCAGCGCCAGAAGGCGCTCAAAGCGGGCCGCAAGTGAGCGCGGCCACCGCGCCGGACCGCTCTGCTCGGCGCGCGCAGCCCGACGGACGATCGCGCTCAGCGGTCTGGTCAAGTCGTTCCGCGGCCCGGAGGGACCGATCCGCGCGGTGCGCGGCGTCGACGTCACGATCGCCGCGCGGCGAGACGGTCGCGCTGCTCGGCCCCAACGGCGCCGGCAAGTCGACCACGATCGACATGCTGCTCGGGCTGCTGGCACCCGACGAGGGCGCCGTCAGCGTGTTCGGCCGGGCCCCCGAGGAGGCCGTCGACGCCGGCGCCGTCGGGGCGATGCTGCAGACCGGAGAGCTGATCCGCGACCTCGAGGTCCGGGAGCTGATCGCGATGATGGCCTCGCTGTACCCGAGCCCGATGCCGCTCGAGGAGGTGCTGGCTGCTGACCGGCGCCGCCGGCTTCGCCGAGCAGCGCACGCAGAAGCTCTCCGGCGGGCAGACGCAGCGGGTGCGCTTCGCCGTCGCCCTCGTCAGCGACCCGGAGCTGCTCGTGCTCGACGAGCCGACCGCCGCGATGGACGTCGAGGGACGGCACGCGTTCTGGTCGACGATGCGCGAGCTGCGCCACGCACGGACGCACGATCCTCTTCGCCACGCACTACCTCGAGGAGGCCGACGACTACGCCGACCGCGCCGTGCTGATGTCGCGCGGGCGGATCGTCGCCGACGGTCCGACCAACGAGATCAAGGCGATGGTCGGCTCGCGCACGATCCGCGCGACGCTCCCCGGCGCCTCTGCGAGGAGCTGCAGGCGCTGCCCGGCGTGAACGACGGCCGAGCGGCGCGGGGAGGCCGTGCTGCTGAGCTGCTCGGACTCCGACGCGGCGATCCGCGCGCTGCTGGAGAAGCACCCCGGGGCGCGCGACATCGAGATCGAGGCGGCTGGCCTCGAGCAGGCGTTCCTCGCGCTCACCGGCGACCCCGCAGAGCCGGTCGCGGCCCGGCAGCGAGCGCCCGCCGACCCCGCCGAGCCCGACGCGCGCGGGCCGCGAGCCCCCGGCGATCCCGCGGATCAGGAGCGGCAGTGAGCCGGGGCGCGCTGCTCTACACCCGCTACGAGCTGCTGCGCACGCTGCGCAACCGCAGGTTCTTCTTCCTCTCGCTCGGCTTCCCGCTGGTGCTCTACTACCTGATCGCCGGGTCCAACCGGCACCTGCACGATCTCTCCGACACGGGCCTCGACGCGCCGCTGTACTTCATGGTCGGCCTCGCCTCGTTCGGGACGATGAGCGCGTGCTCTCCAGCGGCGCGCGGATCGCGACGGAGCGCACCGCGGGATGGAACCGGCAGCTGCGGATCACGCCGCTGTCGACCCGCGCCTACTTCCGCACGAAGGTGCTGACCGGCTACATGATGGCCGCGATCAGCCTCTGCGCCCTGTACCTCGCGGGCGCCACCCTCGGTGTCAGCATCGGCGCCGGCCGCTGGCTGGAGATGACCGGGCTGATCCTCGTCGGCCTGATCCCGTTCGCGGCGCTCGGGATCCTGATCGGCCACCTGCTGACGCCCGACTCGGTCGGCCCCGCGATGGGCGGCGGCATCGCCGCTGCTGGCGCTGCTCGGCGGCACCTGGGGACCGATCGCCCAGCACGGGGCCCTGCACACGATCGCGCAGCTGGTGCCCTCCTACTGGCTCGTGCAGGCTGGCCACGTGGCGGTCGGCGGGGCCGCATGGCCGTTGAAGGGGTGGCTCGTGATCGCCGTCTGGACGCTGGTCATCGCGCGCGTCGCGCAGCGGGCCTACCGGCGCGACACCGGGCGCGTCTGATCGCGCCTCGTCGCCCGCGGTTGCGCGACGTGAGCATCCGGCAGCGAATATGGTTCCCGCCCATGATCCGAGCCCCCAGAGTCGCCGCCCGCCTGTTGGCGGCCATCATCGCCGTGCTGTGCCTGGCCGTGCCGACCGCCGCAGCGGCCGCTGAAGAAGGAATCACCTACACGAACATCTCGCTTCCCGCCTGGGAAGCCAAGCTGAACGCGCACCAGATCGAGAGCGTGACGATCAACAAGTTCGTGCGCACGCTGCGGACGACCCTCAAGGACGGCAGCCACGTGCTCGCCAAGTACCCGAAGAAAAACGAGCATGTGTTCCTGGCGAAATTGGCAGCCGCCCACGTTCCCGTCGGCGTCCTGTCGAACACGCAGGCCAAAAAAGAAGCCAAGAAGAAGCCCGCAAAACACAAAATCCGGTACATCGTCGGTGGCGTGATCATCGTGATCATCGTGATCGGCGTGATCGTGCTGCTGCTTCGCCGCCGCCGCATGATGACCGACTGACCCGGTCTCGTGGCCGCCGACGGTCACGACCCGGCTGATCGGCCCGTCCAGCGGGCGCGGCCCGGCGAGCCGCCGCGTGGGGATGAGCTCGCGCGGCGGCTCGCGGAGTTCCCCGACTGGCTGTACGAGTTCGACCTCGGCGAAGGGGTCCGCACGCCTGTCTCCAATCGCACGCTCGTCAACCGCCAGCTCGAACGCCGCCGCTACTTCTTCGAGGCGCTGCTGCGGGTGAGCGGCGGCTCGCTCGCCGGGCGGCGCGTGCTCGACCTCGGCTGCGGCGCCGGCTACTGGGCGCTCGCGGCGCTCGAGGCCGGGGCGGACTTCGTGCTCGGGGTCGACGCCAAGGCCGCCTACATCGAGCAGGCCAGGTTCGTGTTCGAGGCCAAGGGGATCGAGGCGCAGCGCTTCGGCTTCGAGGTCTGCAATGCCGTCGAGGTCGATCGCGGCCGCTTCGAGATCGTGCTCTGCCTCGGGCTGCTCAGCTTCGTGACCCGGCCCCTTGACCTTTTCGCGGCGATCGCCAGGGCGGAGCCGGATCTGGTCGTGATCGACACGGAGGTCTCGCGCGAGCGGCTGCCCGTGTTCGAGCTCGCGCGCCCGTATCGCACGGCCGATCACGTCGAGCACCCGTTCCTGATGGTGCCGAGCGCCTCGGCGGTGGCGGAGATGGCCGCACACTTCGGCCTGCACTGCCACCCTCTCGCGCCCGAGATCGCCGACTGGAGCGGGATGGGCGACTACCGGCGCAGGCGGCGGCTGGCCTTCATCTGCTCGCGCGAGCAGATCCCCGCAGGCGAGCTCTCGACCGAGCCGACCGACCCGCTGCTGCCGTGGTGGCTGCGCGACCCCCGCGCGCTGCTCGAGGCGCTGCTCTGAGCGCGACGCTGCGCCGAGGGCCGTCGCTCAGCAGATCGGGCGCCGGCGCGAGGTGTGCCGGTGCGCGGTGGTGTGCGCCTCGAGCGCCCGCATCGAGGCCTTCGCGTCCGCGGCCAGCAGCTCGGTCATGTCGCGCGAGAAGTTCTCCTTGACGACCATGCGCAGCACCGTCAGGTGCTCGGCGTTGGCGGGCAGCGTGTAGGCCGGCACGATCCAGCCGCGCTCGCGCAGCAGGTGCGAGAGCTTGGTCAGATCGGTCCGCTCGGGATCCTCCGCGCGCAGCGTCGACGATCGGGAACTCGGAGCCGTCCGTCACCAGCTGCAGGCCGTCCAGCTCCTGCAGTTTGCCCGCCAGCGCGACGGCGTTGGAGAGCACGGTGGAGATGATCTGCCGGTAGCCCTCGAGTCCGAGCCGCAGGAACGCGAAGTACTGCAGGATCACCGACGTCGAGGGCCGCGAAAAGTTCAGCGAGTAGTTGGGCATGTCGCCGCCCAGGTAGTTGATGTGGAAGATCAGCTCCTCCGGCAGGTCCGAGGCGTCGCGGAACACGACCGTGCCCATGCCCGGGTAGACGAGCCCGAACTTGTGGTTGGAGACGTTGATCGAGCGCACGGAGGAGAGGCGGAAGTCCCATTCCTCCTCGGGCCGCGCGAACGGCGTGATGAAGCCGCCGGAGGCCGCGTCGATGTGCAGCGGGATGCGCCAGCCGCGCTCGCTCTCGACGCGCGCCAGCAGCTCGTCGATCGAGCCGAGGTCGTCTTTCTGGCCCGTGAAGGTCGTGCCGAGCAGCCCCGCCACGCCGATCGTGCACTCGTCGAGCAGCGGCTCGACCTGCTCGGCACCGATCGTGAAGCGGTCCTCCTCCATCGGGATCACGCGCGGCTCCACCTCGAAGTAGCGGGCGAACTTCTCCCAGCAGGTGTGCACGTCGGCGCCCATCACCATGTTCGGGCGGTCGGCTGGCAGCCCATCGCGCTCGCGCCGGCGCCGCCACGAGCGCTTGTGGGCGAGCATCGCGAGCATGATCGCCTCCGAGGATCCGATCGTCGCCGTCCCTGTCGGGCGCTCGTGCGAGGGAGCGTTGAACAGCCGTCCGATCATCGAGACGACCCGCATGTGGAGCTCCTCGGTCTGCGGGTACTCGTCCTGGTCGATCATGTTCTTGGCGAGCGTCTCGGCTGCCAGCAGGTCCGCCTGCGGCTCCATCCAGCTCGTCACGAACGACGCCAGGTTGAGCGCCGGGTTGCCGTCGAGGTTCAGCTCGTCGTGGACGAGCTGGTAGGCCGCCGAGGCGGGCATGCCCTCCTCGGGCAGCCGGTACTTCGGCACGTCGTGCGAGAACGAGCGTCCCGCGTAGGTGGGGGAGATGGTCTCCTCGGACTCGAGTTCGAGCTCGTGCATCGGGTGCTCCCTTTCGCTTGGGCCGCCAGATCATCGCGCGCCCGGCGGCGCCTGTGCGGCAGCTCCGCCGGCGACCCCCGCGCGCCGCGGCGCGTCCCGCGCGGCTCCGCCGCGCGCGGCGGCCGGGGCGTGGCCTCCGTCGCCGGCGCGCGGAGGGGCCCACAGGTAGCTGAGCACGCACCCGAGCGCGAACACGGCGACGACGAGCAGCACCGGACCGGAGTCCTCGACCAGGGCGCCGACGACGCCGGCGGCCAGCCCACCCGACAGCGCGGCGAGCCACGCCGCATCGCCTCCCGCGGGGCGCAGCAGTCGCGTGCGCGAGCGCACCGCGAGCGTCGCAGCGAGCAGCGCGAGCGCGGTGGCCACGGGCATCGCGTGGTTGTGCAGCTCGCCCCACGCGGCCTCGTAGCGGCGCACGATGATGTCGCGCACGTCGCCGGCCGATCGGGCGTGCAGGATGCTGCCCGTGAAATGGCCGCTGCCATGCGCGGTGAGGAGATCGATCACGGCCAGCAGCACCAGCCCCGCCACCGGGCTGAGGATCGCGATCAGCGCCCGCCGGCGGGTGATCGCGCCGGGCGCCAGCATCACCGTCGCCACCGCGGTACCGGCGCAGACCAGGATCACGCCGCCGACGCCAGCCCCGATCCGCGCGGAGCCCTCGATCACCGCCAGCACCGCGCCGGCGGCGAGCACCGCGGCCATCGCGCGCCGCTCGCGGCGCGCGCGGTACAGGCCGCCGGCGACGGCGGCGAGCACCAGCACCGCCAGCCCTGACTTCAGCTCGTTGCCGACGCCATAGAAGCGGGCGCCCAGCGCAGGGTCCGGGCCGAGCAGGGAGCGGACGAGCAGCTGCGTGTGCGCCAGCGCGTCGGTGACGATCGCGATCAGCGCCGCTACCGCCGGAGCGATCGGCGCGCGCGGCCACGGCACCAGCGAATCCGTAGACGCACCCAGCGCGAGGCAGCCGACGGCGATGAGCGCGTACTCGACGCCCGCCGAAGGAGAGATCGCGGCGGGAAGCAGCACGACGACCGGCGCCCACAGCACCCCGACCGCGCCCGCCCGCACGGCGCGCGACCGCCGAGCGGGCGGCCCCGTCGCGGCGAGCAGCATCAGCGCCAGCCATCCGCACAGCAGGAAGCCGAACGCGGAGAGTCGCCGGCCCCCGATCACACGCAGTCGGGCGAGCAGCGTCCTGAGCGAGCTCGCGCGCAGCGCTGCGCCCGCTTCGATCGCACGTCCGCGCATGTCGGCCGGCACGGGCCTGCGGAGCCATCGCAGCACGGTCGGCGCTATGTCGAAGGAGGCGATCAGGCCGCGCTCCTGGGTGGTGGCGGAGGTCAGCTCTGCCGGGGTGGAGGCGGTCGCGGCGCCGATCCCGGCGACCCCTGCCCACACCAGTTCGCCGCGCGCGCCTGCGGGCGGAAGCTGCACCGCGATCAGCAGCTCGCCGGGGGGCCGCTCGGCGGCCAGCCTCGAAAGCTGCGCTTCGCCGGCCGCGCCGCCCGAGAGGTCGGCGACGACAAGTCGGCGGCGCGCGAGCAGGCCGTCGATCCGCTGCGGCAGCGTCGCCGCGGGGCCGAATGAGAGTTGGGCGACGCGCCCTCCGCGCCCCGCCGCGACGATCGCGCCAAGCGACGCGGAGCCGTCGGTCCCGGCGTAGGCGGCGCCGCCGGGGATGTTGCCGGCGAGCAGGCCGGGCCTCAGCAGCTGCGGGGCCTTACCCGCGCGCTCCAGCGCTTCGTGCCAACCCGCGATCGTCCCGGCGCCCCCCTGTGGGACGAGCACCAGCGCGGGCGGTGCCGAGCGGCTGTACGCCGAGCTCGCGATCCGCGCGCCCTGGCCGATGTCGAGCAGCAGCTGGATCGGGCGGTAGGCGCCCTGCGAGGCGGAGAGGATCCCGACCGACAGCCTCGCGGCGGCGAGCGGCCGCTCGCCCGCGGAGGTGAACACGATCACGGCGCTGCGAGCGCGCTGTGCCGCGCTCGCGGCGGGCGCAGCCGCCCCGGCCGCGGCGGCGAGCAGCAGGGCCAGCGCGGCACCCGTGCGGGCCTGCCTCAGGCCTGCCCTCCCTCGCTCGGCGAGCCGCCGATGCCCGCCGCGACCGGGTCGCCTCCCAGCGCGGGCTGCTCGCCCGGCTCCTCTCCGGGCAGCTCGTGAAGCGTCCCCTCGATGTTGACGCGCGGGATCGCGCGGTCCAGCCACGACGGCAGGCGCCAGGTCGCGTCACCGAGCAGGTGCAGCGTCGCCGGCAGCAGCAGGCAGCGGACGACGAGCGCGTCGAGCAGCACCGCGCTGGCCAGGCTCAGTCCGAACTCCTTGATCACGCGCTCTTCGCCGAGCATGAACGAGAGGAACACGCAGACCATGATCGCCGCGGCGGCGGTCACGACGCGGCCGGTCAGCGCGAGCCCGTCGCCGACTGCGCGCCGGCTCTGGCGCGTCTGCGCCCAGCGTTCGTGGATGCGCGACACGAGGAACACCTCGTAGTCCATCGAGAGGCCGAACACGATCGCGAACAGCATCACCGGGATGAACGACTCGATCGGGCCCTTCTCGACGCCGAACAGGCTCCCCAGCCAGCCCCACTGGAAGACCGCGACGATCACGCCGAGCGAGGCGCCGATCGACAGCAGGTTCATGACCGCGGCCTGCAGTGGGATCACCAGCGAGCGGAACACGATCAGCAGCAGCAGCGCGGACAGCAGCACGACCACGCCGATGAACAGCGGCAGCTTGTGGCCGAGCACCTTCGCGAAGTCGACCGCGCCCGCGGTGACGCCTCCGATGTAGACCTTCACGCCGGTCGAGTGTTCGACCGGCGGCACGACGCGGTCGCGCAGGCGTTCGACGAGCTGCGTCGTCGCGTAGTCCTGCGGGGCCGAGTCCGGATAGACGCTGATCGTCGCGACCGTTCCCTGCGGGTTCAGCCGGGGCGGCGCGACCGAGGCGACGCCCGGGGTGCGGGCGATCGCGTTGGTCAGCGGCGCGAGCCCAGAGGACGGCGCCCCGAGGCCGGTGCCGCCCGTCGTCGCCGCGCTCTGCGGGCCGGCTCCGTTCGTCGTCGCGACAGCTCGTTCGAGCGGCACCTTCGCCACCACCAGCAGCGGCCCGTTGAAGCCGGGGCCGAAGCCCTCGGCGAGCAGCATGTACGCCTTGTGTGTCGTGCTGCCCGCGGGGTTGTTGGCGGCGTCGGAGGAGCCGAGACGCAGCGCGACGGCGGGCGCGGCGATCGCGAGCATCAGGGCCGCGGAGACGAGCGCGATCAGACCCGGCCTCGCCCCCACGAAGCGGCTCCAGCGAACCCATGCCCGCCCCGCCTGCGGGACGCCATGGCCGTTGCCGCCGGTCTCCGCCGGGGCCGGCGCACGCTCGGCGCGGCGGCGCGCGCGGCGGCTCGGCCGGGCGACTTTGTGGCCGGCGATCGTCAGCAGCGCCGGCAGCAGGGTCAGCGAGGCCAGCATCACGAGCAGCACGCCGATCGAGGCGGCGATCGCCACGCCGTAGAGGAAGTTGACGCCGAGCAGCATCATCCCGAGCAGCGCGATCACGACGGTCGTGCCGGCGAACAGCACGGCGCGCCCGGCGGTGTCGATCGCCTGCAGCACCGAGCGGCGCGAGTCGCCGAAGGTCGGCCCGGGCGTGCGATAGGCCTCGCGGAAGCGGGTCAGGATGAACAGCGCGTAGTCGATGCCGACGCCGAGGCCGATCATCGCCGCGAGCTCGGTGGAGAAGTTCGGGGTGTCCACGACGTGCGTGAACAGCGCGATCACGCCGAGGCCGGTGCCGAGCCCGAACAGCGCCGTGACGATCGGCAGCCCCATCGCGATCAGCGAGCCGAACGTGAGCAGCAGCACGATGATCGCCGCGAGCAGCCCGACCGCGGTCGAGATGCCGAAGCCGGGCTGTTCGGTCATTTCGATCGCCTGGCCGCCGAGCTCGACCTGCAAGCCCGGCTTGGCAGCTTCGCGCGCGCGCTTCACGACCTGTTCGGGCGCGCTCTTCGGCAGCAGGTTGGCTTTTTTGTCGAACACGACCGTCGCGAACGCGATCTGCCCGTTCGCCGAGACCGATCGGCCGGAGGCGGCGCCGGCATAGGGGCTGATCACCTCGCTGACGTGTCCCACCTTCGCGACCCTCGCGAACATCGCCTCCATCCGTTCCCGGACGGCGGCTCCCCTTACGGTGCCGGTGGCCATCTTGAAGACGATCGTGTCGCGGTCCCCGGCCTGTGCCGGGAAGCTGCGTTTGAGCAGGTCGGCGGCCCTTTGGGCGTCGGAGTTGGGCAGCGTGAAGTTGTTGGAGTAGCTCGCCCCGGCCGATTGTGAGATCGCGCCCACGACGAGCAGCAGCGCGATCCAGCCGAGGATCACGTACTTCCGGTGCGTCGTTGACCAGCGGGCGAGGTTCAGCAAGGCAGACTCCAGTCTCGGGGGGGAGGATGGCTGTGAGCCGGCGGGCGCCTTGCGCGCACGAGGGAGGCGGCGCGGCGCGCGCCACCAGAGGGTAGCCGGTCTGCACGGCGGCGACCCGTCGACCGGCCCCCTCGTCTAGTTCAAGCTCGGATCCAGCGGCATCCGGGCAATCAGCGCGTAGCGCCCGCCCTTGCGCGTCAGCACGTCGCTCCACAGCCCCTGGGGGCGCTCGCAGAAGACGTCCTCTGGCAGCGCGTCCTGGGCGATCCAGTCGCCGCGCTCGAGCTCCGCGTCCAGCTGCCCGCCGCCCCAGCCGGCGTAGCCCGCGTACACACGCCGGCGCGTCGTCGCGGCGGCGAGGTCTTCGAGGCTCGCGTCCGGCGCGGGAAGCCCGATCCGTCCCATCACGAGCACTGCTGCCGGAGCCGGGTCTTCGAACTCGGCGAGCATCACGATCGAGCTCGACTGCACGGGGCCGCCCACGAACACAGGCTCCTCCTCGCCGACGAGCTCCTCGAGCTGCGGCACGGCCTCGCCGACTGTCGACGTCGACGGGCGGTTGAGCACAAGGCCGAGCGCGCCCTCCTCGCCGTGCATGCCGATCAGCACGACCGTGCGCATGAAGTTCGGGTCCTCCAGCGTGGTGGAAGCCACGAGCAGCCCTCCGGCCAGCGAGCTCGACGCCATCCGGGCAGGCTACCCGCTGGGATCGGGCTTGCACTACCATCCGCGCGGCGCGTCCCGTCAGAGGAGGCCACGCGGGTGAACGCCGAGCACAGCCAGCACGACGCAGCGCCAGATGACCGCTTCGACGCGGTCGTGATCGGCGGCGGCCCCGCCGGCGAGGTGGCGGCGGGACGTCTGGCCGAAGGCGGGCTGCGCGTGGCGCTGGTCGAGTCGCACCTGATCGGAGGCGAATGCTCGTTCTACGCGTGCATGCCCTCGAAGGCGCTGCTGCGGCCCGGCGAGGTGCTCGCCGAGACGCGCCGGGTCGCGGGTGCGGCGCAGGCGGTGACGGGCGAGCTGGACGTCGCCGCGGTGCTGGCCCGGCGCGACGAGGTCGTCCACGATCTCGACGACTCCGCACAGCTGCCGTGGCTGCGCGAACGCGCGATCGAGGTCGTGCGCGGCCACGGGCGGCTCGAGGGCGAACGCGCCGTGCGGGTCGGGGAGCGGCTGCTGAGGGCCGATCGCGCCGTCGTGCTCGCGACCGGCAGCGTCGCCTCGGTTCCGCCGGTGCCCGGGCTCGCCGAGGCAGGGCCCTGGACGAACCGCGAGGTCACCACTGCGCATGCCGTCCCGGACTCCCTGCTGATCCTGGGCGGCGGCGTCGTCGGCGTCGAGATGGCGTGGGCGTACGCATCGTTCGGCGCGCAGGTGACGATCGTCGAGGCGGGGGAGCGGCTGCTCGCCGGTGAGGAGCCATGGGCCGCCGAGCTGGTGGCGGCCGGGCTGAGCGACCGCGCCGTGCGTGTGCTGACGGATGCCAAGGCGAGCTCGGCCGGGCGCGGGGCCGATGGCGCGCACCTCGAGCTGGAGGGCGGCGAGACGCTGCACGGCGCGGAGCTGCTGGTCGCGACCGGGCGGCGGCCCCTGAGCGAGGATCTCGGGCTCGAGACGGTCGGCATCGAGCCCGGGGGCTACGTGGAGGTCGACGAGCGGCTGCGCGCCGGCGGTCACGACTGGCTGTACGCGGTCGGCGACCTCAACGGCAGGGCGCTGCTCACGCACATGGGCAAGCACCACGCCCGAGCCGTGGCGGCGACGATCCTCGGCGGCGCACCGGCGGCCGGGGCCGCCGCAGACGTCGTGCCGCGTGTGATCTTCACCGAACCGCAGCTCGCCGCGGTCGGCCACACGGCCGCGAGCGCCCGCGAGGCGGGGATCCCTGTGCGCGAAGCCTCCGTCTCGCTACAGGCCAACGCGGGCGCCTCGTTCATCGGTCACGAAGCGGGGGGCCGCGCCGCGATCCTCGTCGACGAGCGCACGGAGACGATCGCCGGCGCGACGTTCGTCGGCGTCGAGGTCGCCGAGTCGCTGCACGCGGCGACGGTCGCCGTCGTGGCGAGGGTGCCGCTGGCCCGGCTCGCCGCCGCCGTGCCGTGCTTCCCGACGCGCAGCGAGGTGTGGCTGGGACTGCTGGAAGCCGCCGGCGAGCGACGCTAGACGCTGAAGATGTCGAGCGTGCCGGACTGCGCGTGTTCGTTCGCGTTGCCCTCGGGCTCGAGCACGTGCCCGTCGGCGACCACGGGGCTGTTCCAGTGGCCGGGCGAGCCCGGCAGCTTCGCGAGCGGCCGCGGCGAGGACGGGCGGTAGACGTAGATCCCGCCATTGGAGAGGTCGTACACGTACAGCAGGCCGCCCGCCATCACCGGGCTCGTTCCCGGGTTGGGGTTCTGCCAGGCGCGCAGCAGGCGCCCGCGGCGCAGGACGTAGGCCGCGGTGCCTGCTTCGTCGGCGAGGAACACGCTCGTACGAGCGGCCTGCCGCCACACCGCCGGCGCACTGAACAGCTCGGCCCCGCCGGGTACCTGCAGGCGCTGGACTTCGCCCCCGAGGCGGTGGGTGCCGGGCGGGCGATGCCCGTCGAGGGCCGACAGCTCGAGCACGCGCAGGATGCCGTCCTTACCGGCGAGCACGACGCGATCGCCGCCGAGCAGCGCGGGGGCGCTCGAACCGAGATCCGTGTCGCTTTCGTTCAGGTGGTCCTGATCGAGGGGCGTGAAGGCCTGGCGCAGCCGCAGGCCCGGGACCGTGAGCTCGAGCACGCTGTCGCCGAAGTCGGTGGTTCCGTTCCAGGGCGCGTTGCCGGTGTCGAGCAGGATCCGGCTCCCGCCGGGCTCGACCACGGCGCCGCCACGGGAGAGGATCGCCGAGTCGCTGGCGGAGCAGGAGCTGGGGACGATCAGCTGCCGGCGGTTCGCGCAGAGCGTGTTGAAGACGGCGGCGATGTGACCGCTCGAGCGGTCGATCAGCACGACGTGGCCCTGGTAGGGGGGCGCGTCGCCTATGTAGCCCCCGGTCGTCGCCACGAGGTACGGCCCATCGATGTTCAGCGCCGCGGCGAGCTTCTCGTGCTTGGGTTCGAGCGTCACGCGCACGGGCCATCCGCCGGCCTCGGCGCCGTTCTGCAGCGAGAGCTTGTGGATCAGGCCATTCGGCGAGGCGGCGTACACGTAGCTGTGGCCCGGGTCGGCGAGCGGGCTCGCGGTCGTGATCTGCGCGCTCCCCGCCCAGCTCGCGTAACCGGGCGGCGTGAAGTCCCAGAGGATCCGCCCGCTCGCGGCGTCGATCGCGATCGTCCTGCCGTAGGTCGTGGTGACGAGCGCCACGTCGTGCACGGCGCCGTCCACCGTCGCGCCGTGCAGGTAGACGGGCGAGGAGTCGACCGTGCCCGGCAGCGTCACCGTGATGCGGTGCAGATGGGCGAGGTTCGCCGCGTCGATCCCCGTCGCCCCCGTGGCGACGTCGCTGCGCTGCGGGTCGTAGCCGAACTCCGGCCAGTCGAGCACGCGTGGCGCTGCGGCCTGCGCGGCGGGGACGGCCGCCGCGGAGGTCGTGGGGGTGTCCGGTGCGGACCCGGAGGTGCCGCAGGCCGCGAGCAGGCAAGCGGCTGCAGCCCCGGCGAGTGCGACGGTGAGGCGGGCGCGCATCGCTTCTCGTTCTAGCGCAGGCCCGGCGCGGAAGGCGCGCCTGCGCCCGCCGGCGGCCGTTATGCTGGCTGCCTCGTGCCCGCGCGGCGGGCTCCAGGCGAAAGGTGGGGCGATGGCAAAGGCACCGGCGGTCGGCGAGCAGGCGCCGGACTTCGAGCTGGAGGGCACCGATGGGCCGTTCAGGCTCTCGGAGCACCGCGGCGAGCGGGTCGTGCTGCTGTTCTACCCGGGCGACAACACACCCGTCTGCACCAAACAGTTCTGCTCCTACCGGGACCGCGCCGCGGACTTCTCGGCGCTCGGCGCGACCGTCGTCGGCATCTCCGGGCAGGACGTCGCGTCGCACCGCGACTTCGCCGGCAGCAACAGCTTGAACGTGCCGCTGCTCGCCGACCTCGACGGCACGGTGGCGAAGGCCTTCAGCGCCCACGGGCGGCTCGGCACCAAGCGCGCCGTGATCGTGATCGACGAGCAGGGCACGGTCCGCCACCGCCACGACCACCTGCTCGGGTTGGACTACCAATCCGTAGAGGACCTGCAGAAGGCCCTCGAGTCGATCCCCGCGCGAGCCTGAGCGCGCCGCGCCGCGCCGCGGCGGCGAGGCAGGCGCCGCTCCCCGCGCGAGCCTGAGCGCGCCGCGCCGCGCCGCGCCGGGCCACGCGACGGCGGCGAGGCAGGCGCCGCTCCCCGCGCGACGCCCCGTCTAACGAGCGCCCGGCCGACGGCGCCTTGCGTGCGCCACCCTGTGCAGGCCGTGCAGCACGGGACCGCGCAGACGCTCGGCGAGCGAATCGTCGGTGCGCGCGATCGTGGAAGCGAGCGGCGTGCCGGACGGAGCGGCGGTCGTGCCCCCTCGTGACGATGCTCTGAGCCGCGAGGGAGGATCGCTGGAACGAGGCCGGGCCGGATGCAGCGGTGACGAGAGGCGACCCGATCAGAGCGTCGCCGCGGCGCAGCAGGCGCGCGCCACGCGGAGACCGGCCGTCTCGATCAGGCGAAGCCTGCCGGCTCGTTGTCCGAGCTCGCCCTCGCCGCGTGCAGCTCGGCGATCTCGAGCTGCATGTTGCGAGGCTCTACCGGCGTCCCGTCGGCGCCCGGCCGGCGGCGGTGCCAGGTGCCGTCGCCCTCGAGCTGCCACGAGCTCTGGTTGTCCGCGAACGCCCGGTCGAGCGTGTCGAGCAGCTCGTCCTGCAGCTGGGGCTCGAGGACCGGCGCCGCTAGCTCGACGCGGTGGTCGAGGTTGCGGGGCATCAGGTCGGCGGAGGCGATGTAGACACGCTCCTCGCTGCCGCGGCGGAAGCTGTAGATGCGCGAGTGCTCGAGCAGCCGTCCGACGACCGAGACCACGCGGATGTTCTCCGAGACCCCCGGCAGGCCCGGGCGCAGGCAGCAGATCCCGCGCACGTTGAGGTCGACCTGAACGCCGGCCTGAGAGGCGGAGTAGAGGGCGCGTATGCAGCGGCCGTCGACGAGCGCGTTCATCTTCATTGCGATCCGTGCCGGCTCGCCGGCCTCATGCGCTGCGACGGTCCGCTCGATCTCCGCGATGATGCCCTCGCGCAGCATGCTCGGCGCCGTCAGCACACGCCTGTAGTGCAACGGCCGGCCGTATCCCGTCAAGTAGTTGAACATGTCGGCGACGTCGGCGCCGATCTGCTCGTCGACCGTGAACAGCCCGAAGTCGGTGTAGAGGCGCGCCGTCGCCGAGTGGTAGTTGCCGGTGCCGATGTGCACGTAGTTGCGCACCCCATCTCCCTCGCGCCGCACGACCAGCACGCACTTGGCGTGGGTCTTCGTCGCCGGCTGGCCGTAGACGACGTGGACGCCCGCCTCCTCCAGCGCCTTCGCCCAATGGATGTTCATGCGCTCGTCGAAGCGGGCCTGCAGCTCGACCAGGGCGACCGCCTGCTTGCCCCGTTCGGTCGCTTCGATCAGCGCCGGGACCAGCGGCGAGTCGTCGCTTGTGCGGTAGACCGTCTGCTTGATCGCAAGCACGTTCGGGTCGGCCACCGCCTGCTCGACGAAGCGCTCCACCGAGGTCACGAACGAGTCGTAGGGGTGGTGGACGAGCACGTCGCCGTCGCGCATCGCGCCCAGCACGTCGGCCCGCTCGCCCTCGCGGCGTACGAGTCGCGGGTGGCTCACAGAGGGCAGCGGCTCCTCGCGCAGCTCCTGATGGCCGGGCAGCGTCACGATCTGCCAGAGCGCGCCCATGTCGAGCAGGCCGTCGACGGGGAACACCTCGTTGTCCTCGACGCCGAGCAGGCTCGTCAGCGAGCTGCGCAGCTGCTCCGAGCAGCGCGCGCCGAGCTCGACGCGGACGATCTCGCCGAAGCGCCGCCGCCGCAGCTCGTCCTCGACGGCCTGCAGCAGGTCGGCAGCGTCGTCGGAGACCTCGAGGTCGGCGTCGCGGGTGACGCGGAAGACGTCGCAGTCGGCGATCTCCATCCCCGGGAACAGCGCGTCGAGATGGTTGGCGATGACGTCCTCGAGCGGCACCAGCAGCGCCCGTTCGCCACCGGCGCCACCAAGCGTCACGAACCGCGGCAGGATCTCCGTCGGCACCTTCACGCGCGCGAACACCGTCTGGTGCGCGACCGGGTCGCGGACCAGCACCGCGAGACTGAGGGACAGGTTCGAGATGTAGGGGAACGGCCGCCCGGGCGCGACCGCGAGCGGCGTCAGCGCGGGGAAGATCGCCTTCTGGAAGTGGCGAGCCAGCTCCGCGCGCTGCTCTTCGTCGAGCTCTCCGACGCCGACGATGCGGATGTCGGCATCGGCCAGCATCGGGCGCAGGCGCCGTTCGAAGCACTCGGTCAGCCGCGCTCCCTGCTCGAGCACCTTCTCGCCGATCAGCGCGAGCGTCTCCGACGGCGTGCGCCCATCCTGGCCGGGGCTCTGCACGCCCGCGTCGACCTGCTCGCGAAGCCCGGCGACCCGCACCATGTAGAACTCGTCGAGGTTGGTCGTGTAGATCGCCGAGAACTTGACCCGCTCGAGCAGCGGCAGGCGCTCGTCTTCGGCGAGCTGCAGCACGCGGTCGTTGAAGTCCAGCCAGGAGAGCTCGCGGCTTATGTACAAGGAGGGGTGCTCGAGCGTCTCCGTCGAGGCGGCCGCGACAGACGCGTCCCCCGGTCGGGCCTGGCGCGGGGGGGACTGCACCCCGCCGCCCGGCGGGTGCGCGTACGTGCCGGCGAAGCGTTCGACCTCGCCGGCGGCTCCCAGCCCCAGATCGTGCTCGCCCGCTCCGCTCATCGGCCCCTCACGCTACACCGTTCCGGGCGCACCGAATGTCCTTTTGCGGGCGTGCCCGGTCGCGATAGGCTGCTGCAGATCGCATGGCCCGCCAGCTCTGGTTGCTTCGACACGCAGAGGCCGAGCCCCACGGCAGCCGGGAGGACTCCGCCCGCCGGCTGACCGAGAAGGGCGAGCAGCAGGCCCGCGCGGCGGGGGCTGCGCTCGGCCGCATGGGGGTGCGCTTCGACGCCGTTCTGCACAGCCCGAAGGTGCGCTCTGTCCAGACCGCCGAGCTCGCCGCCGAGGACTGGGACGAGGTGCAGCGCGAGCTGCTCTCGGTGCATCCGCCGCTCGCGGGCGGCTTCGACGCGCAGCAGGCGCTCGACACCTTCGCAGGCCTCGGCGCCGACGCGCGCGTGCTGCTGGTCGGGCACGAGCCGGACCTGTCGACGATCGCCGGCGCGCTCAGCGGGGGCCGGGTGGACCTGAAGAAGGGCGGGCTGGCGGTGCTGCGCCTAGAGGGAGC
The DNA here is from genome assembly GCA_963703205.1 of uncultured Solirubrobacteraceae bacterium. Lineage (GTDB taxonomy): Bacteria > Actinomycetota > Thermoleophilia > Solirubrobacterales > Solirubrobacteraceae > Palsa-744. The sequence continues at coordinate 2,069,683 of OY969799.1, read as the reverse complement.
GGGCGCCGAGCTTGCCGTCGTCATGCGTCCCGCCGAGCTCGCGCTGATCGCCGGAGTCCCAGTCGGCCGGCACTGAGGAGGGCACGTCGCTCGGGTCCACGACCTCGAGCGATTCTGCCGCGAAGCGGTAGCCGATGCCGAAGTGGGTGTGGATGTAGCGCCAGCCCGGCGAGGCCTTCTCGAGCTTCTGGCGGAGCTTGCGGACGAACACGTCGACCGAGCGGTCGCCGCGGACCATCGTGTAACCCCACAGCCGCGAGTAGACCTCCTCCCGCTCGAGGACGCGCCCTTCCGCGGCCGCCAGCAGCTCGATCAGCTCGAACTCGCGGCGGGTCAGGTCGATGCTGCGCCCGTCCACGAAGGCCTGGAAACGGTCGGAGCGGATCTCGACCTCGCCGGCGCTGATCGGCGCCGCCTCGGGGCGGCCGCTGCTGCGCCGGCGGCGGCGGACCACGCTCTGCACGCGAGCGATCACCTCCTCGGGGTGGCACGGCTTGGTGATCCAGTCGTCGGCGCCGAGACGCAGTCCGCGCACCCGCTGAGCCATCGTGGAAGGCCCGGTGCAGACGACGACCCCGAGCTCCGGCAGCGCCTCGCAGAGCCGCTCGAGCCAGCTCCAGGCCTGCGGACCGAGCACGGCGAGGTCGACGACGAGCGCGCTCAGGCGCATCGAGACGACGGCGTCCGCCGGAACCGGGCTGGCGAGCACACGGTGCTCCCAGCCGAGCCGGTCGAGGCGCTTGGAGAGAACCTGGATGAAGCCGCTGTCGCGGTCGAGCACCGCGATCCGCAGCGAGCCCGCGGAGGAGGCGGCGATGCTGTCCGGGGCGGTGGAGGGGGCGGGCTGCGTGGTGTCCCCTTCCTCGGCGCGAGCGCGTGCCGTCATCGAGGCCGAGTGTAAGCGATGGATCGAACGTCCTGGGAGCCGCGCGAGCGGGAGTAACAGGATCTTTACAGACACAGTGCGCTATTTGCGGGGGACACAAACCCGCGGATGTCGTGCGGCGAGCAGCGGGCACGGCGGCACCGAAGCCGCGCCGGGGGCGCCACGCCCTCCGCGCACGCCGAGCTCGGGACTCGCGCCGTCAGGAGCCGGCAGCGACCGGGCGCGAGGAGTCAGAGAACTCCCGGAACAGCCCGGTCACGACGAATGCGACCTGCTCGCCGATGTCGACGGCGTTGTCGCCGATCCGCTCGAGCGCCCGCGCGACGAGGGTCATGTGCATCGCCCACTCGCGACGGTCCGGGTCGTCCCCGATCTCGATTGCGACACGGAAGATGTCACGGTTCAGACGGTTGATCTCGCGGTCCTGGCGGACCAGGTCCTCGGCGAGGCCCACATCGCGCCCGGCGAACGCCGCCTTGGCCTGCACCACCTCGGAGCGGGCGAAGGCGCCCATCTTGGCGAGCGAGTTCAGCATTTCCTCGTGTACCGGCGGCTCGTTGCCCGACAACGGGATCATCTTGGCGATGTTCACGCACTGGTCGCCCATCCGCTCGATGTGCTTGATCGTGTGCAGCAGCGCTGCGACGAGGCGCAGGTCGCCTGCGACCGGCGCCTGCAGCGCGAGCAGCGAGAGGATGCCCTGATGGACTTCGAGGTAGCGGCCGTCGACGCGGTCGTCGTCGGCGATCACCATCTGCGCGAGCTCGACGTCCTGGTGGGTGAGCGCCTCCAACACGCGGTCGAGCTGCTCGACGACCAGGTCGAGGCCACCGAGCGCGTGGGCCTCGAGCGCCTTCAGCTGCTCCTGGAAGTGCGCACGCGGGTGCAGGACCTCCGGGATCGGCGCCGCATCCCGCGGCGAGGCGTCGCTATCCGAACTTGCCGGTGACATATTCCTCGGTTCTGGGGTCGGCGGGGGCAGTGAAGATCGACTGTGTCGGGCCGACCTCGACGAGCTGGCCGTCGAGCATGAACGCTGTGCGGTCGGCGACCCGCGCGGCCTGTTGCATGTTGTGCGTGACGATCACGATCGTGACGCGCTGCTTGAGCTCCGCGATCAGCTCCTCGATCCGCAGGGTCGCGATCGGGTCGAGCGCCGAGCACGGCTCGTCCATCAGGATCACCTCCGGCTCGACCGCGAGCGAGCGCGCGATGCACAGGCGCTGCTGCTGGCCACCGGAGAGGCCCGCTCCCGGCTCGGCGAGCCGGTCCTTGACCTCCTCCCACAGGCCCGCGCTCTGCAGGGCGCGCTCCACCTTCGCGTGCAGGTCCTTGCGGCGCGCGGTCAGGCGCAGGCCCGCGGCGACGTTGTCGTAGATCGACATCGTCGGGAACGGGTTGGGCTTCTGGAAGACCATCCCGATCGCTCGGCGCACCGCGACGACGTCGACGGAAGGGCCGTAGACGTCGAGCTCGTCCAGCAGCACGCGCCCCTCCGCGTGCGCGCCGGAGATCTCCTCGTGCATGCGGTTGATGCAGCGCACCATCGTCGACTTGCCGCAGCCGGACGGCCCGATGATCGCCGTCACCTCGTTGGCGCGGAACTCCAAGTCGACGCCTTTGACCTGTTCGGCCCTGCCGTAGAAGGCCCGCAGCCCCTCGAGCCTGACCGCCACTCCGGCTCGCGACGGCGCCGCGGCCTGGTCCCCGCGCCGCTCGGCGGTCACGATCGGCCCCTGCCGCGTGGCGGCGGGCTCCCTGTCGCTGTGGGTCTCGGCGGCGGTGTCGGGATCCATTTCCTGGAGCTCCTCCGTCGGTCGGCTCGGCGTCATGCTAGGCGGCTCCTTCGCGAGATTAGTCGAGCGAGCAGGTTGAGCACGAGGATCAGCGCGACGAGCGCCAGCGCCGCCCCCCACGCGCGTTCCACGACCCGCGGCGTGGGCGAGTTGACGTCGTTGAAGATCTGCACCGGCAGCGAGTTCATGAACGAGCCGAGGTTGCTGGTGGTGACGTGTGTCGCGCCCGCGGTGAACAGCAGCGGCGCGGTCTCGCCCGCGGCGCGCGCGACCGCGAGCAGGACGCCGGTGACCATCCCGGGGAGCGCAGCCGGCAGCACGATCCGCGCGATCACCCGCCAGCGCGGCGCGCCGAGCGCGAGCGCCGATTCGCGCAGACCCACCGGGACCAGCAGCAGGATCACCTCGGCGGAGCGGATCACGATCGGCAGCATCAGCAGCGCCAGCGCGATCGAGCCCTTGTAGCCCGCATAGGAGCTGCCGGTGCCGACGATCAGGACGATGTAGATGAACAGCCCGAAGACGATCGAGGGCACGCCGGTCAGCACGTCGACGAAGAAGCGGACGACATGCGCGAAGCGGCTGTCGCGGCCGTACTCGACGAGCCACACCGCCACGCCGACACCGATCGGGATCGAGATCGCGGAGGCCACGCGCGACGATCTCGAGCGTGCCCAGGATCGCGCTCTTGATGCCGCCGATGCTCGATGTCTTGAAGAAGGTGTTGCCGGTCGGGTCGCTCGTGAAGAAGCTCGAGCTCCACGCGCCGAGACCCTTCTTCAGCAGGTAGTAGACGATCAGCACGAGCGGGACCAGGGCCAGCACGGTCGCCGCCGAGGATCGCGCCGCGCGCCGCGCGGTCGCGGCGGCGGCGGGCAGGGCTCACCCTGAAGCGCGCGATCAGCTCAGCCGAGGCGGGCCGCGGCGCTCATGCCCCGGCCGCCACGTCCGCGACGACCGCCGGGCCGCCTTTGGAGTGCTGCTCGGCGCGCGGCGGGGCCGCCGCGCGGCCTGCGCGCACCACGAAGAAGCGCGCGACGCCGTTGACGAGCAGCGTCAGCACGAACAGCACGAGACCGGCGGCGAACAGCGCCGAGCGGTGCGTGCCGGTGGCCTCGCCGAACTCGTTGGCGATCGCGGCGGCGAGGCTGTTGCTCTGGCTGAACAGGTGCCCGGCCATCTGCTGGGTGTCGCCGATCAGGATCGTGACAGCGATCGTCTCCCCGATCGCGCGGCCGAGGCCGAGCATCGCGCCGCCGACGATGCCCGAGCGGCAGTAGGGCAGGACCGCCATGCGGATCATCTCCCAGCGGGTCGCGCCGAGCCCGAGCGCGGCCTCCTTGTGGTCGCTCGGCACAGTCGCCATCACCTCGCGGCTGATCGCGCTGACGATCGGCAGGATCATGATCGCCAGCACCAGCCCGGCGACGAAGAGTTCGGGATCGTGACGACGCCGCCGCCGATGAAGGGGACGAACGACAGCCGGTCGGCGACCCACTGCTCGGCGCGGATGCAGCTTCGGGGCGAGGAAGAAGATGCCCCACAGTCCGTAGACGACCGACGGGACCGCTGCGAGCAGCTCGACGAGCACGGTCAGCGGCGTGCGCAGCGGGCGCGGGCACAGCTCGGTCGTGTAGAGCGCCGCGGCGACGGCGACCGGTACGCCGATGATCAGCGCGAGCGCCGAGGTGAGGAGCGTGCCGACGACGAGCGGCAGGGCGCCGAAGTGGCCGGCGCTGGGGTTCCAGTTGTTTTCGAATACGAACCCGAAGACGCCCGGTCTGGGCGAAGCGCCGGGCGCGCCTGGCCGATCAGGCGCACGAAGAAGTAGACGATCAGCGCCAGGATCGCCGGCGGCGAGCGCGTCAGTCCCCAGCTTCAGCGCGCGGTCGGGAAGGCGCGCCAGCGGCGACCGCGCGAGCAGCGCGCGGTCGCCGCCGGTGACGGATGCAGCCTCCACGGCGAGCTTCCTACCTGCTCCGGGGAGGCCGCGTCATCGCGCTCAGCTCCCGATCGGCGAGCCGTTGCACTGCAGCGCGGCCAGCGCCGCCTTCGACTTGGCCAGGATCGGCGCCGGCAGCGCCGCGTAGTCGGCCTGCGAGAGGATCTTCTGGCCTTCGCCGAGCCCGTAGGAGATGAACTTCGACGACGTCCTTCGCCGCTTCTTCTCCGCCCGGCACGCCGGCTTTGCAGATGTCCTTGTTGACGACGATGAACGTCTGCGAGGTGATCGGGTAGGCCGCCCGCGCCCGCGCGGGTTGCTGATCTTGATGCCGAGGTTCGGCCGGGATCTTCACGCCTTCGCCGGCCGCGGTCGTCGACTGCAGCGTCGGCAGCACGTAGTGGCCGGCCTTGTTCTGGACCGAGGCGTAGGTGAAGTTGTTCTGCAGCGCGTACGCCTGCTCGACGTAGCCGACGGCTCCTTCGGTCTGCTTGACGGCGCCGGCCACGCCGGAGTTGCCCTTCGCGCCGGTGCCCGTCGGCCACGGGACTTCCTTGCCTTCGCCGACCTTGCTCTTGAATTCGGGGTCGACGGCGGCGAGGAAGCCGGTGAAGCCCGCGGTCGTGCCCGAGGAGTCGGAGCGGTGCACGACCGTGATCGGCGTGCTCGGCAGGCTGATGCCCGGGTTCAGCGCCTTGATCTCGGTGTCGTTCCAGGTCTTCACCTTGCCCATGAAGATGTCGCCGAGCGTCTTGCCGTCGAGGCGCAGGCCGCTCTTGACGCCGGACAGGTTGTAGGAGACGGTGATCGCGCCGAGGAACATCGGGATCTGAACCGGCGGGCTGCCGTTCTTTTCGATCGCCTTCTGTTCTTCTTCCTTCAGCGGCGGGTCGCTGGCGCCGAAGTCGACGACCTTCCCCTGCAGAGCCGTGATGCCGGCGCCCGAGCCGACCGCCTGGTAGTTGACGGTCAGGCCGCTCTGCGAGGAGGCCCACTGTTCGTAGACGGGAGCCGCGAACGTCGAGCCCGCGCCGGAGATCGTGCCCGGAGCCGCTCGGCGCGGTGGTGGCGGTCTTCGAGCTCGACGAGCTCGTGGTCGGAGCCGACGAGCTGGTGGTGGAGGTGGTTTTGCTCGAGCTACCGCATGCCGCGAGGCCTGCCGTCAGCAGCAGGCAACCTGCGAGCGCGCCCAACTTGTTCTTGATCACTGCGTCTCCTGACTGGTGGTTGTCGGTACGCCCGGCGCCCGCCGGGGTCCGGGCCTGCAGGCGTCGCGCCTCGGCCCAGTGCCACTGCGCTGTTCGAGGGCCCCCTCGGACCGCCGCGGAAAACGGTGGGGTCACAGCCCGGCCACAGTCTGCTCAGGCGGCTGGCCCGCCCGTGTAAACATTTCGTGAATGCTGCGGCTCGAAGCGGTATCCGTAGCCGGGATGCGTGTGGATGAAGCGACGATCGGGGAGCGCCGCCTCGAGCTTGTTGCGAAGCTTGCTCACATACACGTCGACTGAGCGGTCGCCGCGGCGAAGCTCGCCGCCCCACACCATCCGGTAGAGCTCGGTCCGGCTCACGATCGAGCCCTGTCTCCGCGCCAGCGCGGCGAGCATCTCGAACTCGCGTACCGACAGCGTCAGCGCCTGTCCTATCGCGAGCACGAGCCCTTCCTCGGGCCGGATCTCCAGCTCTCCCGCGTCGAGGATCTCGGGGTCCTCGGCGCTCTCGGGGTATACCGCCACGACCGAGCAGCCTTGCAGCCCGGCACGCGCCGGTAGTTGCAAACTCGTGACGTATACGTGAAGAAAGCGTGAAAGAGGCGGCGTGCCAGGCGCCTGCCAATATGCTCGCCCGGTGAGTCTCCTGCGCCGCTCCGTCGACCCCGTGTTGATGGAGCTGGTCGAGGAGTCGGGACGCAACGTCCAGAAGTCGGGGCTGCTGCTGCACGACCTGCTCGTCGACTACCCTGAGCATGCCTCGCTGGCCCGCGACCTGAAGGTCTGCGAGCAGGAAGGCGACCGCATCACCCACGACATCATCCACCGCCTCGCCGGGCGCGGCCGGGTGCGGGCTCCGTTCGACGCAGGCGACGGCTACGCGCTGGCGAGCGCGCTCGACGACATCGTCGACCACTCCGAGAACACCGCCGCGCAGCTCGGCCTCTACGGGGTCGAGGCGCCGATGGAGCAGGCCGTCGAGTTCACCGACGTGCTCCTCGGCGCAGGCGAGCAGATCGCGCAGGCGCTGCGCTGCCTGCGCACCCGGACGGAGCTCTCGACGCATCTCGTCGAGATCCACCGTCTCGAGAACGAGGGAGACCGGCTGCAGCGTGACGGCGTCGCGTCGCTGTTCGCGGGCGGGATCGACCCGATGGTGGTGATCCGCTGGAAGGACATCTTCGAGTCGCTGGAGGCCGCCGTCGACGCGTGCGAGACGGTCGCGCACGTGCTCGAGGGCATCACCCTCAAGCAGTGCCGGCGCTGACGCGCGGGCCGGCGCGGCGCGGGGCTGCGGCTCCTTCCCGCGGCGGTGGCCGCTGCTCGGTAGGAGCCCTTCTGCTCCGCATCGTCTTCACGCTGCTCGGCGGAAGAAGCCCTTCTGCTCCGCATCGTCTTCACGCTGCTCGGCTTTTCGCTCAGGGCGGATCGGCGGTCGTGCGGCGGGGGTGAGCCTTGCAAACGCGACCGGGGAATTGTCATCTGCGTGCCTCGCGTCTATGATGCCCGCCGCCTGCGAGGGGAAGAGGGCGCGCGCAACGATCGGGACCCGCCGCGTGTTCTTCACTTAGACCATGCACATAGATCCGTACATCGTTCTCGGCAGCGCCATCATCGGCTTCCTCGTCGGCATGACCGGCGCGGGCGGAGGCGCGCTGATGACGCCGATGCTGATCCTGCTGTTCAACGTCAAGCCCTCGGCGGCGATCTCCAGCGATCTCGTCGCGGCGGTCGTGATGCGTCCGTTCGGCGCGGCCGTGCACCTGCGCAAATGCGACCGTCAACCTGAACCTCGTGAAGTGGATGGTGCTCGGCTCGGTGCCGATGGCCATCCTCGGCGCGTTCCTGCTGAAAGAACTCGGCAACTCGAAGTCCGCGCAGACGAACATCGAGACGGTGCTCGGCGCGGCGCTGCTGGTGGGCGCCGGGGCGATGGTGCTGCGCTACGTGCTCGACCGCCGCAGCGGCCAGGAACGGCAGGGGGTGGTGCACAACGTCAGAGCCCACCCGCTGCGCACGATCGCGATCGGCATGCTCGGCGGCGTCGTCGTCGGCCTGACCTCGGTCGGCTCCGGCTCGCTGATGATCATCCTGCTGCTGTTCCTCTACCCGATGCTCGGCGCCAACCAGCTCGTCGGCACCGACCTCACGCAGGCGGTGCCGCTGACGCTGGCAGCCGCGCTCGGGCAGCTGATCTTCGGTCACGTCGAACTGGACGTGACCGTCTCGCTGATCATCGGCAGCGTGCCGGCGGTGCTGATCGGCTCGCTGTTCTCCTCGAGCGCGCCCGACCGCTACGTGCGGCCGGTGATCACGTTCGTGATCGCCGCGTCGGGCCTGAAGTACATCGGCCTCGAAACCGAACCGCTCGGCTGGACGCTGTGCGGGATCCTGCTCGCCGTCGCCGCATGGTGGCTCTCGCCAAGCGGCCGTGGGAGGCAGCGCCCGCGCCGCCGACGATCCCGGTGGGCGCCGACGGAGCAGAGGCGGAGACGCCAGACTCCAGACCCGTCTGGGCGCTGACGCGCACGGCGCGGCGCGCCCGCGTGGCGCGTATCCGGGTCTCGCGAGGAGCCGGTCGCCCTCGCGGGCGGCGAACCGCGCAGAGAACGGCCGGTATACGCACCCTTGCTTTAGGTATCGCCTCTGTTTATGATGCGCACCCTTAGGGCGATCACCGAATCTCGACATCTGTTCGGGTCGGCTGGTCCACTATCCGCGGGGGCCGGATAGGCGAGCAAGGAGGCGGGGAGACGCGATGAGTGTCGAGACGGGGAGTCGGACGGAGGCAGGCGCTCCGTGGGAGCGCGCCGCTGCCGGCGCAGCGTGGGTTCCTCGGGCTGGCCCCTCGGCGCCGCGTCCTCGATCCCGGGTATCGCGGAGGTGCGCGGTCCCGACGCCTCGATGCGCCGCGACGCGCTGTTTCGACGCAGCCTCGCCGTCGCCGACGTGCTCGGCGCTGGTCGGCGCCTTCCTGCTGACGCTCGCTGTCTCGCCGCGCTCGCTGAGCCTCGGCTGGGCGCACGATCGGCTCGAGATCCCGATCCTGCTGATCGCGGCGAAGATGACCGGCCTCTACGACCGCGACGAGACGCTGCTGCGCAAGACCACGCTCGACGAGGCGCCGCGGCTGTTCCAGCTGGCGACGCTCTGCACGGTGCTCGCCTGGCTCGCCGGCGGCGACGATCGTCCACGGCGGATCGGCCGGCACTCGCTGCTCGTGCTGTGGCTCGCCTCGCCTGTGCTGCTGATCCTGTTCCGCTCGGTCGGCGCGCATCGCCGCGCTGAAGCTCGCCCCGACCGAGCGCTGCCTGTTCATCGGCGACGAGATGTCCGCGGCGACGATCCGCTCGCAAGCTCGACTGCGGCGGCGGCGTCAAGGCGACGGTCGTCGCCCACCTCGATCTCGACAAGGTCGCGCCGTGGTCGAGCGACTCGTTCTCCGAGTCCCGTCTCGCCGAGATCCGCGACCTCGCGCAGACGCTCGACGTGCATCGCGCGATCATCGCGCCGCGCAGCGCCGACGCGGGCGAGATGCTGAACCTCGTGCGCACGCTCAAGGCCGTCGGCGTGCGCGTCAGCGTGCTGCCGCGACTGCTCGAGGTCGTCGGCTCCTCGGTCGAGTTCGACGACCTCCACGGCGTCACCGTGATGGGCGTGCGGCGCTTCGACCTGACCCGCTCCTCGGCCCGCTTCAAGCGCGCGTTCGACCTGATCGGCGCCTCGCTCGGGCTGCTCGCCGTCGTCACCGCTGCTGCTCGTGATCGCGATCGCGATCAAGCTCGACAGCCGCGGGCCTGTGTTCTTCCGCCAGCTGCGCGTCGGCCGTCACGGCAAGCGCTTCCACATGCTCAAGTTCCGCACGATGGTCCCGGAGGCCGAGTCGATGAAGGACTCGCTGCGCCACCGCAACGAGGCGATGGAGGGGCTCTTCAAGATCGCCGAGGACCCGCGCGTGACGCGCGTCGGGACGCTGGCTGCGCCGCAGCGCGCTCGACGAGCTTCCGCAGCTCTGGAACATCGTGCGCGGCGAGATGAGCCTCGTCGGCCCGCGCCCGCTGGTGATCGAGGAGGATCAGCGGATCGAGGGCTGGCACCGGCGCCGGCTCGAGCTGATGCCCGGCATGACCGGCCCCTGGCAGATCCTCGGTCCCGCGCGCGTGCCGCTCCGCGAGATGGTCGCGATCGACTACCTGTACGTCGCCAACTGGTCGCCGTGGTCTGACGTCAAGATCCTGCTGCGGACCGTGCCGCACGTGCTCGGCCGCCGCGGCCTGTAAGCACCGCAGCGGCGACAGAGCCCCGGGCCGGCCGCTTCGAGGCCGCGCGAGCCGCGTTCGCGCTCAGGCCCGCTCTCGGTCGCCAGCCAGCGTCCCGAGCGCCGCCGAGATCTGCCCGCAGACCGTCGCGGGCGCGAACAGCCTCCGCGCCTCCGCCTGGGCGAGCGAGCGGACCCGCGGTCCGTCCGCGGCGAGCCGTCCCAGCAGCTCCTGCACGCCGGCGGCGAGCGCGGCCGGGTCGCCGGGCGTCACCTCCGCCACGACCCCGCGGTCGACTCCCTCGATCGCGCCGACCTCGCTCGTGCCGACGACCGGCACCCCGGCCGCCAGCGCCTCGCCGACCGTCAGCCCGAACGGCTCGTAGTGGCTGGCCTGCACGAGCACGTCCGCGCGCCCCAGCTCCTGCGGCAGCACGTCGGGCTCGATCCGGCCGACGAACTCGGAGTTCTCCGGTGGCAGCTCCGCGAGCAGCGGGGTGTAGTCCGACCACAGCGTCGGGCCGCCGACGACGCGCACCCGCGCGCGCACGCCCCGGTCGCGGAGCAGCCTTGCCATCTCGATCACGTCCTCGACGCCCTTGCGCGCCGAGATCCTGCCGAGCACGAGCACGGTGGCAGGCTCGCCCAGCGCCCGCCCGGGATCGCAGCCGGCGAAGCGCTCGAGCCGCACCGGATTGGGCACCACGACGGTGTCCTGGCGCGGGAAGTCGTAGTCGCGCAGCAGATGCTCGCGGAACACCGCGCTGATGCAGATCAGCAGCCGCGCCGCACGGATCCGCCGCCGCTGCACGAGCACGCGCACTGCCATCAGCGCGGCGGTCGTGGCCAGCGAGCGGCGCGAGGAGCAGCGCAGCGCGAGCCGGCGCTCGGCGAGCAGGTAGCGGAGCTCGCCGGCGACGTGGGTCTCCGGATGGATCACGAGCGGCACCGTGCGCGCCATCGCCGGCGGCATCCCCAGCGCCTCGATGTTCGAGAACTGGTAGACGAGGTCGTAGGGGTGCTCGGCGTGCCTGCGCGCGATCTCGCGCCGCAGCTGCAGCGAACCGGAGCCGCGCATCCACATGCCGCTGGCGGCGACGCCGATCGAGGTGCGGCTGTACCAGCGGTTGGGCCGCCACTGTGCGGCGCCGCGGTGGAAGCTCAGGCCGGGGGCCTCGCGCACACGCTCGGGCAGCGTTCCCGCCCCCGGCAGGTAGCAGTCGATCCGGTGGCCGAGCTTCGTCAGCCCGAGCAGCAGCTCGGTCGCGACGCCGGGCACGCCGCCGGACTCGCGCGGACCGGGGCCGGCGCCGATCCAGGCGATGCGTAGCGGTCGGCTGGTCACGAGCAGGGACCCTATCCGCGGCGTCGCTGGCGCGCGCTCGCCCGCGAGCGTCTCACGGTGCGCCGGCGAGCGCCTCCTCGACGAACGCCCGCAGCCGCCGCTGGAAGCTCTCGACCGAGAATCCCTCGGCATGCGCGACGGCCCGCGCGGGGTCGAACGGGAGATGCTCGAGCTCGCGGATCGCCACCGCGAAGGACTCCGCGTCGTCGGCGGTCGCGAACAGCCCGGTCTCGCCCTCCAGCACGGTCTCGAGCGCACCGCCGGCACGCGCCGCGATCACCGGGCGTCCCGCCGCCTGCGCCTCGACTGCGGTGATGCCGAACTCCTCGATGCCGGGGACGATCACCGCGCGCGCGCTCGCGTAGACGGCGGCGAGCTGCTCGTCGCCGATCCGGCCCAGGAACTCCGCCTCGGGATATGAGCCGCGCAGCGTCTGCTCGTCGGGGCCCGCGCCGACCACGCGGATCGGCGCCCCCGCGCGACGCGCTGCCTCGAGCGCCACGTGCACGCGCTTGTGCGAGACCAGCTCTGCGACCACCAGCAGCTTCTCTCCCGGCTCCCCAGGCGCGAAGCGGTGCGTCTCCACAGGCGGGTGGATGACGGTCGCGTCCCGTCCGTAGAAGCGGCGAATCCGCTCCTGTGTGACCCGCGAGTTGGCGATGTAGCGGTCGACGCGCCGGCTCGCGCGACGGTCCCATCGGCGCATTCCCGCCAGGAGCACCCGCAGCACCGGGCGCAGCGGCGGGGGCACTTCGCGCAGCGCCCGCTCGCGCTCGGTCCACACGTAGCGGAAGGGCGCGTGGCAGTAGCAGACGTGGATCGCGCCGGGCGGCGGCTTCACGCCATGGGCGAACGCGCTGCTGCTGCTCAGCACCACCTCGCAGGGGCCCACGCGCAGCCGCTCCACGGCCACCGGGTAGAGAGGCAGCAGGCGGCGGAAGTCGCTCTGCCGAGCACCGAGCCGCTGGAGGAACGAAGTGCTCACCGGGTGCCCTGCGAAGCGTCCACGCGTTCCCTGCTCGTCGTAGAGCAGCGTGAAGACGGGGCCTTCGGCGTACGCGTCGGCCATCGCCGCGAACGTACGCTCGGCGCCGCGCAGCACCAGCAGGTAGTCGTGGGCGAGCGTCACGCGCGGCCCGCCGCTGTTGTCCGGCGGCTCTGTCAAAGCGCGGCGAAGCGTACCCGCTCTACGGACCCCGCTCTGGCGCCGGAACGCGGCTCCCACCGCTACGATCGCGCGGTGCGCGAGCAGGCCGCGATCTGCGAGGGAGCGTCCGGTGCGAGGGCGCGGTGGCCGGTCGTCCCCGCGCGCCGCGGCTTCGCGCCCGGGCGCTGAGCGTGCGCATCGTGGTGACAGTCCCGTGGCCGCAGCGGCTCGGGGGCGCGGAGGCGATGCTGCAGACGATCCTCGACGGGGCCGACGAGAGCGGGCACGAGATCGAGCTGGTGTTCCTGGAGGACGGGCCGTGGCCGCGCGAGCTGTCCGCTGCCGGCCTGCGCGTCGAGGTGATCCCGGCCGGCCGCCTGCGCCAGCTCCACCGCTGGCTGGCCACGGTCCTGCGCCTCGCAGCGATCTTTCGGCGGCGCCGTCCCGACATCGTGCTCAACTGGGCGTCGAAGACGCAGCTCTACGGCGCGCCCGCCGCCGTGCTCGCCGGCATCGGCGGCCGTGTCGTCTGGTGGCAGCACTCGATCGCCCAGCGGATGTGGCTCGAAGTGCTCGCCAACAGGCTCCCGGCGACTGCGATCGCGTGCTACTCGCAGGCGGCGGCCCGCGCGCAGGAGCAGATGCACCCGCCACGGCGAACGATCGTGATCCCGGCAGGCGCGCCCGCGATGGAGGACGGGCTCGCGCCCGCGCCGCTCGAGCTCCCGGTGGACGTGCCGGTGGTCGGGATCGTCGGGCGCCTGCAGCCCTGGAAGGGTCAGGACCGGCTGCTCGCAGCGCTGGCGCTGCTGCTGGCGCGCGGACACGACGCGCACCTGCTGATCGTCGGTGGGGACTCCTACGGCCTGTCTCCGGATTACGCCGGCTCGTTGCCGCGGACGATCGAGACGCTGGGGCTCAAGGAGCACGTGACGATGACCGGCGAGGTGCCGGACGCACGCCCCTTCATCGCACGCATGGACGTGCTCGTGAACGCCTCCGATCCCGAGCCGTTCGGGATCGTGCTGACCGAGGGGATGGCAGCCGCGCTGCCGGTCGTCGCGGTCGACGCCGGCGGCCCGGCCGAGATCGTCGAGGACGGGCGCACCGGCATCCTCGCGCGCTCCGGCTCGGGCGAGGACCTGGCCGCGGCGATCGAGCCGCTGCTCGCGGACCCCGAGCTCCGGCGCCGTCTCGGCGCCGCCGGGCTCGAGCGCTTCGAACGCGAGTACTCCGAGCCGGCCGTGCGTCGACGGTTCTTCGCGGCGATGGAGAGCCTCGTGGCGGAGCGCGCGCGGTGAGCGGCGCTCCGCCAGGAGGAGCGCGCGCAGTGAGCGGCCACGATTCCGGGCCCGCTCGGGAGGTGACGATCGTCGCCCAGCACGTCGGGCCGGTGGGCGGCATGGAGCGCGTGCTGAGCGAGCTCGCGCTCGGCCTGCGCCGGCGCGGCTACGGCGTCAGCATCGTCGCCTACGAATGCGAGCTGCCGGAGGGCTCCGGCATCGAGCTCCACCGCGTTCGCGGCCCGAACCGGCCGTTCGTGCTGAGCTATCCCTGGTTCGTGCTGCTCGGCTCGCTCGTGGTCCGGCGCCGGCGCCGGGGAGTCGTCCTCTCGACCGGGGCGATCCTGCTCAACAAGGTCGACCTGATCGGGGTCCACTACTGCCAGCAGGTCGGCCCCACGATGCCCAAAAGCGAGGGCGCGCTGTTCAAGCTCAACGCCACCGTGGCGGGGTGGATGGGGCGGATGCTCGAGCGGATCTGCTTCCCGCTCGAGGACCCGCGCTGGTTCGTGTGCGTGTCGGAGGGCGTCGCAGGCGAGATCCGCACGTACTTCCCGCGTCTCGCCGATCGCACGATCGTGATTCCGAACGGGGTCGACACCGGTGCGTTCGCGCCCGGCGCGCGCGCGGCGGACGCCGCGGCGCTGCGCGAGCGTCTCGGGATCGCGCCGGAGCGCCTCGTCGCTGTGTTCGTCGGCAGCGAGTGGGACCGCAAGGGCCTCGAGCCGGCGATCCGCGCGCTGGCCGGCGCCGAGGGCTGGGATCTGCTCGTCGTCGGCGCCGGTGAGCGCGAGCGCTACGAGACGATCGCTCGCGAAGCCGGCGTCGGTGCAGCGGTGCGCTGGGCCGGGGTCTCGCGTGACGTCGCGCCCCTGTACGAGCTCGCCGATGCGCTCGTCTTCCCGTCTGCGTACGAGGCGTTCCCGCTCGTCGCGCTGGAGGCCGCCGCGAGCGGTCTGCCGATCCTCGCCACGCCCGTCAACGGGGTGCGCGAGCTGGTCCGGGACGGCGCCGAGGGGTTCCTGATCGAGCGCGACGCGGGGTCGATCGCGGCGCGCCTGCGGCAGCTCGCCGCCGACCCGGTGCTGCGCGCGCGACTGGGCGCCGCCGCCCGCGAGGCGGCGCTGTCCTACAGCTGGGAGCGGATGGTGGACCGCTACGAGGAGCTGTACGCGTCGCTGCGCGCGGAAGGGCGCGGCCGCTGAGGGTCAGCGCCGCGCGGCGAGCAGGTCTGCGACGAAGGCCGTGATCCGGCGCTGCTGCACACCACGGTCGAACAGCGCCACGTTCGCCGCGAGCGCAGCCTCACGGCGGCGGGAGATCTCCTCGCGCGTGAGGCCGGAGAGCATCGCCCGCAGCGCGTCGATGTAGGTCTCGCTCCACGGTGCCTCGCCCGGCAGCCGCCACATGTAGCCCTCGTCCAGGTCGTAGGCGAGCGGCACCTGCGCCGTGAGGACTGGCAGCCCGGCGGCGAGGTACTCGCTGAGTTTCGTCGTGTAGCGGAACGAGCCGACCGGATCGACGCTCTGGGAGAGGCTCCCGACGTCGAACGCCGCAAGGTAGTCCGGGACCTGCTCCGGAGCGACCCGCCCGGGGAGCAGCACGCGGCGGCCGAGCTGCTCGCCCGCGCGCTCCTCGAGCCGCGCGCGGCCGTCCCCGTCGCCGAGGATGCACGCGTAGAGGTCCTCGCGCCCCGCGCGCACGACCGCCTCGACGATCTCCAGCCCGTATGCGTAGCCGACGTGGGGGTTCCAGTGCAGCGAGCCGGCGAGCCCGACGAGGATCGCCCCCTCCGGCACGCCCAGCTCGCGCCGGATCCGCTCGCGGGCGCCCGCACTCGGCGCGTTGCGCGTCCAGCCGGCAGCGGTCATCGCGCGAGGCGCGCCGAACGTCATCGCCCTGCCGGCGAGGTAGGGGGTCCAGCCGACGAAGCCTGCGCAGCAGCGGCAGAGCAGACGCTCGTAGATCCCACCGGCGAGCCCGAGCGCGCGCGAGCTCAAGCCCAGGAAGGGACCGACGGCGTCGCCGCTGGAGACGACATAGGGCACGCCGCGCAGCGACCGGGCCGCCAGCAGGGCCAGGCCTCCCGCCGTGCCGGTGCCCTCCATCACGACCAGGTCCGGGCGCTCTCGCAGCAGCAGACGCAGCAGGCCGAGGCCGGAACGCACCTTGTGTGCGCGCGCGAACGGGAACTCCTGGGGTGCCAGCGGCTCGAGCATCACGCGGATCCGCTCACCCTCGATGTGATCGTCCCCCTGCGTGGCGAAGCAGATGATCCGCGCCGCCTGCGCGTGGGCCTCGTGCACGTGGCGGATCGTACCCGGCGGATGCCCCGTGGCGACCTTGACAGGCGCTTGTCAAGCGTTGGGCCGGGCGCTCTGCAGGGGCTACTCTTTAGCTCCGGGTAAGGGCGGCGCCTATCATCCCGGGGCCTGCGCCGCACGGACTGCGCGACGGACATGAACGATACAACCCCCGACGCCACAACCATCTTCTCCCCGGTCTGGCGGCGCAAGTGGCTGATACTCGCGGCCGCGGTGCTGGTCGCTGCCGGCGCCTACCTGTACTACAAACGCGAGCGCCCGACCTTCTCGGTCAGCACGACGGTGTTCTTCGGCGTCAGCAACGAAGAACCGCTGCCCGGGCAGAAAGCCTCCAAGAGCAAGAGCTCGATCCAGGGAGCCTCGACGATCATCAGCGAGATCGTCGTCGAAGAAGTCCACAAGAAACTGCGCGCCGAACACAAGGGCAAGCTCGTCGGCACGGCAAAAGTCCGCGCGAAGGTGCCGGAAAAGAGCGAATTCATCGACATCACGGTCGAAGGCCACTCGCGCGCAGGGTCGGCGATGCTGGCCAACCTCGTCGCCCAGACCTACATCAAACGTCAGGAAGCCCGGCGCCAGCGAACGATCCACAAAGCGATCACGCTGGCCCGCAGGCAGGTCGAGCGTTTGGAAGCGGCGGCGGCGGCGAAGGAAATCGCGGCCGCGAAAGCCAAGTCGAAGGGCAAGTCGGGCTCGAGCTCCTCGAGCGTGCTCCAGGTCTCCAACCTGGACACGAAGATCAACGAACTCGAATCGCTGTCCGGCAACGTCTCGGCGGTGCAACTGAAACCGGCGAAGCCCTCGAGTGCGACCCTGCTCTCACCGAAGCCCCGCAAAGACGCGGAGTTCGGGTTCGTGATCGCGCTCGTGCTGGCGTCGCTGGCGGCGATCGTCGCCAGCCGCTTCGACCGGCGACTGCGCACCCTGGGCGGGATCGAAGGAGCCTTCGGACGATCCCTGCTCACCGTGCTGCCCCGCGTCGGCCGTCCGGTCGTGCGCGAAGCCGGTGCCTCGCGCCCCTCTAACCAGCTGATCGAGCCGCTGCGCAGGCTCGACACGGAGCTGGTGCTCGCCGAGTCGGTGAACGGCGGCGAGTCCCTGCGCCGGAAGGTGATCCTCGTCATCAGCCCCGACCCCGGCGACGGCAAGTCCACGCTGGTCGCGGACCTCGCACTCGTGCAGCGCGACGCCGGCAGGCACGTGGCGGTGCTCGAGGCGAACTTCCGGCGGCCGGTGCTGAGCAGGCTGCTGAGCCTCGAAGGGGCCTCGCCGCTGCCCGAGGTGCTCTCGGGGCGTGTCGAACTGGACGCCGCGATGCAGCGGGTGCTGCCGGCGAACTCTCCCGAGCTGCTCGCTCAGGAAGACGTGGGCGGCGTCGCGACAGCGACCCAGGCGGGCGTCGGATCGCTCTTCGCGCTCACCGCCGAGCGCTCCGTCTCGAACCCGCCCGCCCTGCTGTCCCAGCCCTACACGGCCGAGGTCGTGCGCACGCTGGCGGCCCGTTTCGACAAAGTCCTTATCGACGTGCCCTCGCCGCTGGAGTTCAGCGACGCCGTGGCGCTGTTCCCGCTCGTCGACGGCATCCTCGTGGTCGCTCGTTCCGGGCACACCCGTGAGGTCTCCGCGCGCCGGCTGCAGCAGATGCTCGCCGCCCACGGAACCGCGCCGGTGATCGGCGTCGTCGCCAACTTCGTCGGCAGCCGCGAGCTGCGCCGCTACGGCTTCGCGGCGAGTGGCTCGCCGGGCTTGTTCGGAGGCGGCCGGACTCGGCGATGAGCGCGGTCGGCGTTCACGCGCCGGACCGCATGCCGCGGACCCACCCGGAGGTCCGCCGGCGGCGGATCAAGGATCTCTGGACGACCGCCGTGATGGTGCTCGTCCCGGCTGTCACGGCGCTGGCGGTGACGATCGGGCTGCCGAACACGAGCATCTTCGTGGTGCTGGCGATCATCGTCGGGCTCGTGGGCGTGTTCGCGTTGATGACCTACCAGCGCCTCGAGGTCACGGTGACCCTCGTGATCATCTACCTCGGCGTCCTCAACGGCCCGACCAAGCTGTTCTTCAGCGGCCGCGAAATCACCGCCTCCGTACAGGACATCGTGATCCTCGCCGTCTCCGCGGGCGCGCTGTTCCGGGCCGCTGCGCGCAAAGAACGGATGAAACTCCCGGCGCTCGGCGGATGGGTGGTCGCCTGGGTCGCGCTGGTGCTCGTGAACGCGTTCAACCCGAAAACCGAAAGCTTCCTGCACATCATCGGCGGCTTCCGCCAGAACCTCGAGTTCGTGCCGTTCTTCTTCTTCGGCTACCTGCTGGTGCGCTCCAAGGATCGCTTCCGGAAACTGTTCATCATCCTCGGCGTGATCGCGACCCTCAACGGGATCGTGACCGCCTACCAGACGACGCTCTCGCCGTCCCAGCTGGCTAGCTGGGGGCCCGGCTACGCGGCGCTGATCAAACCGGAAAGCAAGTCCAAAGGCAGCGGCCGTGTCTACTTCAGCGAAGGCGAAGCCCGCGTCCGGCCCCCCGGACTGGGCTCGGAGGCAGGCTCCAGCGGCACGATCGGCCACATCGCGCTGCCGATGGTGCTCGCGCTGCTGGTGATCGTGCGAAGGAAAAAATGGCTCGCGGCGGGGCTCTGCGTCGGCACGGCGATCGCCGTGCTCGTCTCGCTGTCGCGATTGACCCTGGTCGGGTCCGTGCTGGGAGTGATCTGCTTCATCGGCTATGCGGCGCTCGGGGGGCGAAGATTCGGGCGCACGATGATGTGGATGCTGGTGTTCCTGGCACTGCTGATCCCCTCCGGCGCGCTCGTCATCTCGGCGCTCCGCAAAGGCACGTTCAAGCGCTACGAAAACCTCGGCACGGGCTCGAGCACGACGCTGCACAAGGAAAACTCCTGGAGCAAAATCCCCAAGTACGCCGAAGCCTCCCCGTTCGGGTTCGGGCTCGGCAACAGCGGCGCGGTCAGCGGGCTGGGCGGGCACTCCAACAACCTGCTGGAAGGCCACGGGCTGACCTCGGAGACCGAGTACAACGTGCTGATCAAGGAACTCGGGGTGCCGGGGCTCATATTGTGGCCGGTGATGATCATCTACATCTCGCTGCTGGCCGCGAAGGGCATGCCGCGGATCCGCGACGGGGACATAGCGATCTGCCTCGCAGGGACGCTCGGCGCCTACGGGCCGCTCGTGATCGAGGGCGGGTCCGGGTTCCTGAGCGCCTCGCCGATCACCGGTCCGTACATCTTCGCCGTGGTCGGCATCTGCTCGTACTGGTTCATGGGGCCGGGGCGAAACCAGGTGGAACCAGAGCCGGAACCGCCGGAAAGGCTGGGCCCGGCCGATGAGCGCGCGCTCGCACCTGCCTGAGCCGCGCGGGCGCCGGCACGGCAACGATGACGCCGGGCCGCGTCAGCCGCGGTGCGAGCGTGCCGACGGCGGCCGCTGAACGCCTGAGATGAGCACGGTGATCGACCTCTCGCGGCCGCGTGGCGAGCTGAAGCTCCCGGACTTCCTGATCGTCGGGCACCCGAAGTGCGGCACGACGGCGCTGCACGAGATGCTCGCCGCGCACCCCCAGGTGTTCATGCCGGACCCGAAGGAGCCCTGGTTCTTCGCCGAGGAGCTGCACGAGCGCACGCCCCCCCGGCCCAGCGGCACGCCGAGGAGCCTCGGCGAGTACGCGAGCTGGTTCGCGGACGCCGCCGAGGGGCAGACGATCGGTGAGGCGTCGACCCTGTACCTGTGGTCGCGCACCGCCGCGGCCAACATCGCCGAGGCGCTGCCCGAGGCGCGGATCGTCGCGCTCCTGCGCGAGCCCGCGAGCTTCCTGCACTCGCTGCACCTGCAGCTGGTGGAGATCTACGTCGAGCCCGAGAAGGACTTCGCGCGCGCGATCGAGCTCGAGTCCGAGCGCCGGGAGGGGCGCGGGGTCCCCCGCTACACGTATCTCCCTCAGCTGCTGATGTACTCGAGCTTCATCGACTACGTGGGCCAGCTCGAACGTCTCCATGCCCACTTCCCGCGCGAGCAGGTCAAGGTGCTGATCTACGACGACTTCCGAGCCGACAACGAGGGGAGCGTTCGCGACGTGCTGCGCTTCGTCGGCGCCGACGACACGGTCGAGCTTGCCGCCACGCGGGCGAACCCGACTGTCGCGCCCCGCTCGCAACGGCTGAACGAGCTCGTGCACGCGGTGGGGGTGGGCCGCGGACCGTACTCGCGCGCGCTGAAGGAGACGATCAAGGCGATCACGCCCTCCGGGCCGAGGCGGCGCGCGATGTACGCGTTCAAGGAGCGGTTCGTCTTCGGCCCGCCGCCCGAGCCCGACGAGGAGGTGCTGCAGATGCTGCGCCTGCGCCACCGCGACCAGGTCGCCGCGATCAGTGAGTACCTCGGCCGCGACCTCGTCGCGCTCTGGGGCTATGACAGGCTCTGACGCGGGCGCGGCCGCCGCGGCCGCCGCGGCGGGCGAGAGCGCCTGGCGCGCGCCGCTGGAGGCCGAGCAGGAGGCGGCCCTGCCGGGTGGCCGGGTGCTCGTGACGTGCTCCGCGCAGCTCGGCGCCGGAGGCCTCGGTCGCCACGCCGAAGAGATCCTCGCCGCGCTGGGCCGGAGCGGATCGGCTGCGCTCTCGCTCACGGGTTCGGACCCTGTGCCGGCGCCCACGCGGCCGGGCGCCGGAGGGCTGCCGCGACGGGCGGCCGACGCGGCCGTGATGCGCGGCGCGCGGTGGGCCCTGCGCTCGCCGCTGCCGCTGCCGCTGCCGCAGGGGTCGGTGGCGCTGGCCTCGGCGCGCGAGTTCGACATCCGCACGGCGCGTGCCCTGCCCCGGGCACAGCACCTGATCGCCTTCAACGCGCAGTCGCTCGCCCAGCAGCAGAGTGCCCGCGCGGCAGGATTCGCAACGGTCGGGCTCGTCGCCGCCAACTCGCACATGCGGCAGGTCGTCAGCCGGCACGAGCAGGCGCTGCGCCGCTACCCGCTGGAGCAGTCCTGGACGCGCTGGATGCTGGCTCGGAACCTGCGCGAATATGACGCAGCCGACACGATCTACGCGGCCACCGACTACATCCGCGACTCGTTCCTCGCAGCCGGCTTCGACCCGACGAGGATGCGCCGCTTCCCGCTGACGCCCCACCGCCGGTTCGACCGCGCGCGGGAAGCGTCCCGCGGGGAGACCTTCGACGTGGTCTACAGCGGCAGCCTCGCCGTGCACAAGGGGGTGCCGCTGCTCGTCGACGCCTTCCGGCGCTTGGCGCACGACGACATGCGGCTCGTGCTAGTCGGCGGGTGGGGGTCGCGGGGAATGCGCCGCTTCATCCAGTCGGCGGTCGCGGCCGACCCGCGCATCGGCGCCGGGCCCGGCGATCCGCTGCACGCGCTGCGCACGGCGGCGCTGTGCGTGCATCCCGCATACGAGGACGGGTTTGCCTACGCGCCGGCCGAGGCGCTGGCCGCCGGCGTGCCGGTGCTCGTCAGCGAGGACACGGGCATGAGGGAGATGATCGACTCGCCGCGACGCGGCATCGTTGTCCCGACCGACGACCTCGATGCGTTGAGCGAGACGATCGACGCCGCCTACCGGGGCGAGATCCTCGGTGGCTGAGTCCGCCGCCTCGCCGCCCTTCGCGGTGGCCGCCCTCGGCGTCTCGCTCGGCGAGCCCTGTGGCGTGCGCGACTACGCGACGCGGCTCGCGGACGCGTTCGGCGCCGAGCGGATCGACTGCTCGCTGCACTGGCTCGAGCGCGTCGAGCAGCCGCTGCCCGCGGCCCGCGCTCAGATGAGCGGCTGGCTGCGGCGCCTGGAGGCGGAGCTTCGCGGTCGCAGGCCCGCCGCGGTACTGCTGCACTACTCCGTCTTCACGCTCTCCCACCGGGGGCTGCCAGTGTTCGTGGCGCCGCTGCTGCGGGTCCTGCGCAGAGCGAGGCTCCCCGTTGTGAGCGTGCTGCACGAGTACGCCTATCCCTGGCACCTCGGCGGCGCGCACGGGAAGGTGTGGGCGGCCGCCCACCGCGCGGTGCTGCCGTCCGTGCTGCGCTCCTCCGCCGCGCTGGCGGTGACGGCCGAGTTCCGGGCGGACTGGCTGCGCGCGCGGCGCTGGCTGCCGCGCCGGCCGATGGAGATCTCACCCGTCTTCTCGAACCTGCCGGAGGCGGACGCCGGCGCGCCGCCTCACGCCGGCCGTGTCGGCCTGTTCGGCTTCGCCCACGAGGGCATCGCCAGCGAGATCGTGCTGGAGGCGATGGCCGGGCTGGCCGCCCGCGGCACCGCGGCAGAGCTGGCGCTGCTGGGCGCGCCGGGAAGCGACTCGGACGCCGGTGCACGCTGGCTGGCAGGCGCCGCCGCGCTGGGGCTGTCGGCGCCGCACTTCTCGGGGCGGCTCGAGGCGGGGCGTCTCGCCGGCGAGCTGGCGGCCTGCGAGGTGCTGCTCTCGGCAGACCGGATCGGCCCGACCTCGCGCCGCACGACCCTGGCCGCCTCGCTCGCCGCCGCGCGCCCGGTCGTCGCGCTCGACGGGCCGCGCGGCTGGGCGCTGCTGCGCCGCAGCGGCGCGGTGCGGCTCGTGCCGCAGGACGGAACGGCGCTTGCCGCGGCGCTGGCTGCTCTGCTCGCTGACCCGGTCGAGCGGGAGCGCCTCGCCCGCGCCGGGCGCGCGTTCGCCGGCGAGCAGATGAGCGCTGAGCGCAGTGCGCGCACGATCGGCGCGTTGCTGCGCGGCGCCGCTACCTGAGGACGCGCGCCGCGGTGCCGCGCGAACCCTCGCGGAGTGCGAGCGCGCGCTCGTAGGCGGCGAGCGCCGCGTCGACGTGCCGCTCGGCCGTGAAGCGCGCCTCGACGAGCTGCCGGCCGGCCGCCCCGAACCGCTCCCGCAGCGGCGCGTCGTCGAGCAGCGTGCGCAGAGCCGCCGCAAGAGCGTCCGCGTCCCCCGCGGGGACGGCGATCCCGTTGACCCCGTCCTGGAGCCACTGCGGGATCCCGCCGGTGGCGCTTGCGACGACCGGCGTGTGCGCGCCGAACGCCTCGAGCCCGACGAGCCCGAACGGCTCCGGCCACAGTGACGGCACCGCGACGACGGCGGCATCGGCGAGCTCACGCGCGAGCTCGAGCGGCGGCAGCCAGCCGCGGAAGCTGACGCGCTCGCCGACGCCCTCGCTCCGAGCGACCCCGCGCATGCGGTCGAGCTCGTGCCCCTCGCCGCACACCACCAGCTCCGCGTCGAGCCGGCCGATCGCGCGCAGCAGCACGTCCAAGCCCTTCGCGCCGACGACGCGCCCGGCATAGAGGACCCGCCGCGGACGATCCGCGGCGGCGGGGGGCGCCGGGACCGGCTCGAGCGTGGCGAACAGCGGCAGGATCTCGCGGTTGCGGGCGCCGTTGGCAGCGACATTGCGGTCCATCACGGCCGAGTAGGTGATCGCCAGGTCGACCTCCCGCAGCAGTCGCTGCGCGCCGGCGGCCTCGCGGTAGCGCCTCGGCAGCCAGGTCGGGTTCCTGGTGTGGGCACAGCCACGCAACAGCAGGTTCGGCACGCAGAGCGGCCCGTGCGCCCGCGGGCATTCCTGACCGGGCCGGAAGTAGTGGACCGTCGAGGTGCAGGCCACGTAACCGTGCACGCTCAGCACGATCGCCGCGCGCTCAGCCAGCGCGCCCGCCACCTCGCGGTCCTCGAACTGGTGCATGTGGACGACTCCCCGGGCCGCCTCCAGCGCGGTGCCGAGGCGGCGCTCCGGGGTCTCGCCGCGATCGAGCAGGAGCGGGGCCAGGTGCACCTCGACGCCCGGCGGGTGCTCGGACTCGTCGACGATCGCGGCGGCAACGTGCACCTCGACGCCGCTCCTGGCGAGCGCCGCGGCGCTCGCGATCACGTGCGTCGCCACGCCGCCGTCGCGCCGCCAGCGCGGCGTGATCATCAGCACCGGGCGCGCGAAGCTCATGCGCCGCGGCCCCTGCGCGCGATCGCGGCGTCGATCGCCGCGCCGAAATCGCGCGCACGCTGCTCGTAGGAGAGCTCCGACCGCTCGCGCGAGCGGTCGATCCGGCGGGCGCCGCCCGCGAGCTTCTGCTCGATCAGCGGCTCGAGCACGCGCGCCATCGCCGTCTCGTCGGCGGGGTCGACGAGCCACACCCCCTCACGGCCGGTGAGGAACTCCCGGTTCTCGCCGGGTGGGACGGCGGCGAGGATCGGTCGGTCGGTCATCAGGTACTCGTAGGTCTTCGCCGAGATGCGCCCGCCGGGCGAGCCGTCCGGGCGCCCCGGCAGCGTCAGGAACAGCAGGTCGGCAGCGCCCATCTTCGCCGCGACCTGCGCGTGCGGCAGCGGCTCGTGGACCGAGACGAGATCGCCGGCGCGCGCCGCGGCCAGCGCGCGGTCCACGACCGCCTGCGGGTAGGGGTTGCCCCACACGCTCACCGTCACGCGGCCCGCCCAGTCCGGGTGCCCGGCCAGGAGCAGCCGCACTGCGCCGGCGATGAACGCCGGTGAGGAGGTCCGCACGTCGAGCTTGGCCGCCTCGTGACGTCCGAGCCGGCCCCAGGCGCGGTATGCGCGCGCGAGCGGGGAGCCGCGCTCGCCGATCAGCGACCACCAGCCCGACATCGCACCCACATAGAGGATCTCGAAGCGGCCGGCAGCCTGCTCTGCGGCCGCGAACGCGTCGGGGTCGGCGCCGTAGCGCACCAGCCGCATCCGTTGCCGCAGCGCGGCCGGCTGGCGCGCGGCGACGCGCTCGAGGTTGCGCTCCGAGACGTACACGATCGTGTCCGAGCGCCGCACGTAGTGGTCCTCCAGCGACCTCGCCAGGCGGTGGTGCAGCCGGCTCGGATCGCTCGGGTGCATGTCGGTGCAGGTCGGGGAATCGTCCATGTTGAGGATCAGCGGCAGGCCGCCGGCGCGCGCCAGCGCGATCGCGGCGAGGCCCGCGGAGTAGGGCATCATGAACGCGACGACCGCCTCGTAGCGGCGCTCGCGCAGCAGCCGCCGCCCGGCGCGCACCGCGGCCGGCACCCAGAACACCGTCTCGTCCGGCCACACCAGCAGCTCGATCAGCTTGTCCTGGCGCAGCCGTCGCAGCGCCTGGAGCGCGCGCCGCGGCCGCCGCGAGGGGATCTGCACGACCTCGATGCCGCCGTCCTCGCGCGCCGCCCCGCTCTCGGTCAGAACGGTCACCTGCCAGCGCGCCGAGAGCCGCTCGAGCAGCGCGCCGGCGCGGATCGCGGTCGGCGTGGTCGCAGGCGCGAACGAGGGGGAGATGCACAGGAGTCGGGGGCGTTCCATGGTCCTCGTCGCAGCCCGCCGCCGGGTGCGCGGGCCTCAAGACCATATCCCGCGGTGAACTACACTACGCCGCCGTGTCCGCGGTCGCGACAGAGGGCAGCGCGCGCCCGAAGGTCCTCTACGTGATGGGTGCGGGGCACAGCGGCAGCACGATCCTGGGCGTGGCGCTCGGCAACTGCGCCGGGTGTTTCTACGGCGGCGAGATCGAGGAGTGGCTGGTGAGGTCGGGCGTCCCCTCCTGGCAGGATGCGCCGCGCCGCGAGTTCTGGTCGGCGGTCGCCTCACAGGTCGACGGGGCCGATCTGTTCGGCAGCGAGGCCGCGAGCGCGATCGAGCGTTCCTCCTCGCTGCTGCGCGCAGACCGCTGGCCCGCGCGACGGCGCCTGCGCCGCCGCTACCGCGAGGTCTCCGAGCAGCTGCTGCAGGGGATCGCGCGAACGGCCGATGCCGCCTGCGTCGTGGACACCTCGCACTTCCCGCTCCGAGCCCGCGAGCTCGCACGGCTCGACGGCGTCGAGCTCTACATCGTCTTCCTGGTGCGCGACGCGCGCGCGGTCCTCGACTCGAACCTGCGCGAGCTGCGACCCCACGAGGTCGCCGAGCGCAGGGTGCGAACGCTGGCGATGATCGGCAACCTGACGATCACCCTGGCGGTCTCGATCGCCGTGTTCCTGCGCCATCCCCGCCGCAGGCGGCTGTTCATGCGCCACGAGGAGTTCATCGCCGATCCGCAAGGCGCCCTGAGCGCGATCCTCGAGATGCTGGGCTCCGATGCCGGGCTGCCTGACCTGGAGAGGCTGCGCATCGGTGCGCCGATCGAGGGCAACCGTCTGATCCGCGGCGAGACGATCGCCCTGCAGCGGCGCGTGCAGACGCCGCCCTCGCCGTCCTTGCCGGCGGCGCTCCTGCAGGCGCTCTGCGAACCGGTGCTGCGGCGCTTGCGCCCGTCACTCGCCACGGTCGCGGAGGCCGGCTGAGATGCCGCATCCGCGCCCCGCCCGGCGGGCGATCGCCTGGGCCTCGCGCCGCATGGAGCGCCCCGAGCTGCTCGCGGCGTTCTACCCGGGTGCGCGCCTGGAATGGCGCGAGGAGCTGGCGATCCGCGCGATCCTCGCCGCCTCGCTGAGGCCCGGCACGACCTACGTCGATGTCGGCACCAACCGCGGCCAGCTGCTCGGCGAGGCCGTCGCCGCACAGCCGCGCGGCGAGCAGGTCGCGTTCGAGCCGGTCCCGCAGCTCGCCGAGGAGCTGGAGCGCCGCTTCCCGCAGGTCGACTGCCGGCGGGTCGCGCTGAGCGACCGCCCCGGCAGCAGCGAGTTCTGGCACTTCCGCGCGCTCGACGGCTGGAGCGGGCTGCGCCGAAGCCCGCTGATCAGCGACGAGCAGGGTGATCCGCAACGCCTCGAGGTGCGCGTCTCGACGCTCGACGCCGAGCTGGCGGACCTGCGTCCGGCGCTCGTGAAGATCGACGTTGAGGGCGCCGAGCTCGGTGTGCTCGAAGGCGGTCGCGAGCTGCTCCGCTCCGTCAAACCGCTGCTGATCGTCGAGTGCGTCGCTGCCGCATCGCAGCTGTACGGCGCCACCCCCGGGGCCGTCTGGGACCTGCTCGACGAGCTCGGCTACGAGATGCTGCCGGTGACGGGGGGCGCGCCGGTGGCACGAGACGCCTTCGGCGGGCCGGCGGCGATCAACTGGCTCGCGCGTCCGGCGTCCTAGACGCCGGCGCCGGGGCCGGTGGTACCGCTAGGGGCCGGCTTCGCCGGGGGAGACGGTCAAGGTGAACGGGTCGCTGACCGCGCCGAGCATGCCGCCGGTCGGCTGGCTGGCCACCTGCAGCGTCTCGTTCCCCGCCAGCAGGAACTCGAGCGAGAAGACGAACGCGCCGGCGGGGCCGACGGTGGTGCTCGCCAGCGCCGAGAAGCGCCCGCCCGGCAGTTCGCGCTCGAGCCGCACAGGCGTCCCCGCCGGAGCTCCGGCGAGCGTGCCTTCGAAGCTCAGCGGTCCGCCGAGCCGCGCGCTCGACGGGGGCGTCGTCAGCGTCAGCACCGGCATCACCCCGAGGAACAGCGCGGTCGAGGAGGAGCGTCCGCTGCGCACGCGGTAGCTCGTGCCCGTGCTCGGCGTGACCGTGAAGCTGTACGCGCCGCCCTGCCCGGTCGCGGCGCTGGCGACCGGCGCGAAACGCGCGCCGGTCGAACGGGCGAGGAGGACAACGGGCTGTCCCGCGCCGGCAGCGAGGACTCCGGAGATCGTCGTCGAGGATCCCGCCGGCAGCGGGTTCTCCGCGGCGGCGATCGTCAGCGCGGGGTTCTGCGCCTGGGCGACGAGGTAGGTCAGGACCGGGGAGTAGGAGGCGAGACGGCCGGGGTGCACGACGGCGCGCAGGCTGAGCTCGCCGCTGCGGCGGAACGCGCGCGCGAACGAGAAGCGGCCTTCGTCGTCGGTGCGGGCGTACTGCACGGTGCGCCACGGTTCGCCGGGCGACCAGCGCCGCTGCAGGACCACGCGGGCGCCGGCCGTGGCCGGGGCCACGGCGCCCGTGAAGGCGAAGCGGTTGATCCCGCCTGTGCGCCTGGCGTTGCCGCGTGTGAGCAGCGCCGCCCCGGCGCCGGCGGGGCCGGCGAGCGTCACGCTCGCGGTGGCGTCGAGTCTCACGTGCGCGGGGCGGGCTCCAGCCGAGCGCGCGAGGAACGTCGCGTTGCCGTCGACCACGGGGTCGAGCGCAAAGCTGCCTTCTGAGCCCGTCGTGACGGTCTCCGCTTCGTGCAGGGGAACGCCCCGTTCGCGCTGCAGGATCGTGACCTGCCGGTCTTCGCCTTCGGCGCTCTCGGGGCACGAGAGCCGGCCGGTCAGCGCGACGGGTTCGCCGGCGGGGACGGGAGACGGGGAGGCGGGCTGCAGGCTCAGCGCGCAGCGTCCGCCGCCCTGCTGCGCGACGGGTTCCGAGGTTGGAGCGGGCGTCTGCGGAGCCGTCGTTTCGGCACCGGGAGCCGTTTCGCCGACCGGGGTGGTGGGCGGGGCGTCGGCCGCTTCGACGAGCCGCTTGGCGCTCGCGGCGGCCGGCGCGGCCGCGGCCCCGGCAGCGAGCAGGACGACGAGCAGTACGGCGGCATGGCGCGGCGAGCGTGGCACTATCGTCGGTCCTCCAGTGGTCGGGGCTGGGCCTACGGCTCCTGTATCGGCGCCCGGCCCTAGGAGCTTTACGCGGCTCGTGCGGTCAATATGTGCTGCGAGATGTGCGGAATCGCGGGCAGCACGGAGGACTCCGGCGCGGATGCGGTGAGAGCCATGTGTGCCGTGCTTCGCCATCGCGGCCCCGACGACGAGGGGGCGCACACCGACGAGGCCGGCGGGGTGACGATCGGCATGCGCCGGCTCTCGATCATGGACGTCGAGGGGGGCCACCAGCCGATCGCCAACGAGGACCGCACGGTGTGGGTGGTCTGCAACGGCGAGATCTACAACCATCCGGAGCTGCGCGACCAGCTGCGGGCGCGGGGACACCGCTTCGCTACGCGCTCGGACACCGAGGTGCTCGTGCACCTCTACGAGGAGTACGGCGAGGAGCTGGTGCACGCGCTCGACGGCATGTTCGCGTTCGCGCTGTGGGACGCGCGGCGCGAGGCGCCTGCTGCTCGGCGCGCGACCGCTTCGGCGAGAAGCCGCTGTTCCTGCGCGAGCGCGCGGGCGAGCTGCTGTTCGCCTCGGAGCTGACGCGCGCTGCTCGCGGCGGACCCGTCGCTGAACGAGCTCGACCCCGACGCGGTCGACGCGTTCTTCGTGTACGCCTACGTGCCGGGCCCGGGCACGATCGTGCGCGGCGTGCGGCAGCTGCCGCCGGCGCACCTGCTGCGTCTGGGACCGGCGCGAGGGCGCCCGCGAGCGCGCCTGGTGGTCGCCCGTCAGCCGAGCGCGTGCGCCCGCGAGAAGGGTTCGGCGCGGCGCTCGAGGAGGCGCGCGAGCTGTTCCGCCGCTCGGTCTCGACGACGGCTCATCTCCGACGTGCCGCTCGGCGTGTTCCTGTCCGGCGGCGTCGATTCGACGCTGGTCGCCGCGGCCGCGGCCGCGGCGTCCTCGCGAGCGGCTCCAGACCTTCACCGTCGGCTACGACACCGGCGCGGTGAACGAGACCGAGCGGGCCCGCCGCACCGCCGAGCGGCTGGGCAGCGAGCACCACGAGGTGACGCTCGGCGAGCGCGACGTGAGCGAGCTGGCGCCCGCGCTGCTCGCCGGCCTCGACCAGCCGCTCGGCGACCGCGCGGTGCTGCCGCTGCACGCCCTCTCGCGCTTCGCCCGCCCCCGCGTGACCGTCGCGCTCGGCGGCGAGGGCGCCGATGAGCTGTTCGGCGGCTATCCGCGCTACCGCTGGCTGGAGCGCTCCCGCCGCGTGGAGCACGCGCTCGGAGCGCCGGCGTCGCGGACCCTGGGCACGCTGGCGCGGGCCGGAGCGCGCCGCGCGGGCAGGGGAGAGCTTGCGGCGCGCCGCCTCGCGCCCGGCCCGCTGCTCGCGCGCAACCTCGACTGGGCGACGGCCGAGCGGCGCGCGGCCCGCGAGGCGCTCTACGGTCCGCGGCTGCGCGCGCTCGACAGCGAGCGGGTGCTCGCGCGACACGGCAGCGCGTGCAGGGGAGCTCGACGGTTCCGACGGTGCGCTGGCTGATGCGCCTCGACCAGCTCCACTACCTGCCTGACGACGTGCTGTTCAAGACCGACCGTGCCGGGATGCTCGCCTCGCTCGAGATCCGCACCGTGTTCCTGGAGCGCGAGCTGGCCGACTTCGCTGCCTCGCTCGACACGGCGACGCACCTCGCCGGTGGCGGCAAGGCGCTGCTGCGCGCGATGCTCCCCGCCGGGCTGCTCGATCCGCCGGCCTCCCGGCCCTACCCCCGCCGCTACCGCAAGACGGCGTTCCGCGTGCCCGCGGCGGAGTGGCTGCGGGGCCCGCTGGCGGCTGCGATGCGCGAGCAGGTCAGCAGCGGAACGATCTACGCGGAGGGGTTCTTCGATCGCTCCGCGGCGGCGGCGATGCTCGAGGAGCACATCGGCGGGCGCCGCGACCACAGCGATCGCCTGTGGCCGCTGCTCTCGCTGGGGCTCTGGACGGACCGCTTCAGCGGCGCCGATGGCCGCTAGCGCGCGCCGGCACCGGCTGCTGCTCCTGACGCCGGACTACCCGCCGCCGCCCGGCGGGATCCAGGCGGTCAGCGAGCAGCTCGCGAACGGCCTGCAGGGCTTCGAGACGCGCGTGCTGACGCTACGCGGCGCTGGCGGCGGGGAGGCAGAGGGCAACAGCGCCGGGGGACGCGGCGGTGCGCGCGTGCGGCGGGTCGGGGCGACGCGGCTGCCGCACGCGGCGCGGATCGGGCTGCTCGACGCGAGCGCGGTCGCCGCCGGGCTGCGGGCCCGTCCAAGCGCAGTTCTCAGCATGCACGCGGTGACGGCGCCGGCCGCAGCTGTGCTGCACCGCTCGGGCGTGCGCTCGGCGCAGTACTTCCACGCCGAAGAGATCGGCGTCCGGCCGCGGCTGGCGCGCTTCGCCGCCGAGCACGCGGATATCTCGATCGCGGTCAGCTCCTACACCGCGGGGCTCGTGCGGGGCACCGGTGCGAGCGGGCGCATCGAGGTGGTCCCGAACGGGGTCGAGGTGCCGGCCGACCCCTCGCCGCTGCCCTGTGAGCGGCCCACGTTCGTGACGGTCGCGCGCATGCAGGAGCGCTACAAGGGCCACGACGTGCTGGTGCGGGCGCTCGCGCTCGTGCGGGCGAAGGTGCCGGACGTCGCAGTGGGTGGTGATCGGCGACGGGCCGCTGCGGGCCGCGATCGAGCAGATGGCGCGGTCGTATGGGGTCATCGGCTGCTGCCGCTTCCTCGGCACGGTCGACGACGAGGAGCGCGACGTCTGGCTGCGACGCGCGCGGCTGCTGGCGATGCCGAGCCGGCTGCCCGCGCGCGGGCGCGCCGGCGAGGGCTTCGGCATCGCCTACCTGGAGGCGGCGGCCTACGGCAAGCCGGTCCGTGGCGGGCAACGTCGGCGGCGCGCTCGACGCCGTACTCGACGGCGAGACCGGGCTGCTGGTCGACCCGCTCGACCCGGTGGCGGTTGCCGACGCGATCGCCCGGCTGCTGATGGACGAGCCCCTTGCGGCGCGCCTCGGCGCGGCGGGGCGAGCTCGGGCGCAGCTGCATGCGTGGCCGCGGGTCTGCGCGCGGGTCGAGGCGTTGCTGCTCGAGCTGATCGGGGCCGGCGCGCGGTGAGGGTCCTGTACGTCAACCACACGGCGACCGTCAGCGGCGGCGAGCGCTCGCTGCTCGACCTGCTCGGGGCGCTGCCGGAGGAGGTCGAGGCGACGCTCGCAGCACCGCCCGGCGCGCTGACGCAGATGGCGCGGGCGCGGGACGTCGAGGTGCGGGGGATACGCGGCACCGCCGGCAGCCTGCGCCTGCACCCCCTGCACACACCCGTCGCGCTCGCCGAGATGGCCCTGGCGGGCGCCGCAGGTGCGGCGGGCCGCGACGGCCTGCCGCGCGGAGGTCGTGCACGCCAACTCGATCCGGGCCGGGATCGTCACCGCGCTCGCGAGACCGCGCGCGGCGACGAATCGTGCACGTCCGTGACTGCCTGCCGCCGGGTCCCGTGACGAGCGCGACGATGCGGCTGATCGCCTCCACGGCGAGCGTGATCGTCGCGAACTCGCATCACACCGCCGCCTCGGTCACCGCGGCCGCTCCGGGTGCCCGCGTGGAGACCGTCCACAACGGCGTCGACCTGGAGCGCTTCGATCCGGAGCGGATCGACCGCGCCGCGGTGCGGACGCGCCTGCAGGACGGCTCTCCCGACGGGCTGCTGCTGGGGGTCGTCGCCCAGCTCACGCCGTGGAAGGGACAGGACATCGCGATCCGCGCGCTCGCGGCACTCGCCACGGAGGGCCTCGACGCCAGGCTGCTGCTGGTCGGCACGGCCCGCTTCGTGGCCAGCGCGACGCGCTATGACAACGAAGCCCACGTCCGGGACCTGCGCGAGCTCGCGGACGGGCTGGGGGTGGGGGATCGCGTGCTGTGGCTCGGCGAGCGCGAGGATGTCGCCGAGCTGATCGGGGCGCTCGACATGCTGCTGCTGCCCTCCTGGGAGGAGCCGTTCGGCCGTGCCGTGGTCGAGGCGATGGCGATGGAGGTGCCGGTGCTCGCCACCGAGCTCGGCGGCCCGGCCGAGATCCTCGCCGGGGACCGGGGCGGGTTGCTGCTGCCACCGCGCGACCCGGGAGCATGGGCGAGCGCGGCCGCCGCCCTCGCCCGCGATCCCGCCCGCCGCGCGCAGCTCGGGCGCGAGGGTCGCGAGCGGGCGGTGCGGGAATTCTCGCTGCAGTCGCACGCAGCGGCGATGCTCGAGGTATACCGGCGCTCGCTGGGGAGTGCTGCGGGCATGCCGGCGCCCGCCGCGGCGCGGCGCTGAGGCCCCCGGCCCGGTCCCAGTGCCCGGCCCGGAGCTGCCCTCAGCGCCCACCTCGCTCGGTACCGTGCCCGGCTCGGAGCTGCCCTCGGCGCCCAGCTCGCTCAGTTTCGTGCCGGGCCCGGAGCGGCCCTCGGCGCCCCCGCGCTGCTTGCAAAGCGGAGCGGGACGCCCTAACCTCGTGGGTGTCACGGCACCGGGCCGGAGACCCAGAGAGAGGGCGATCACGCCACCCCAGGATTTCCGCAAGGATGCCTGCGACCTACCACCTGTCACACCTGCGCACGCTCGAGGCCGAGGCGGTCCATGTGATGCGCGAGACCGTCGCCGAATTCGAGCGGCCGGTGCTGCTGTTCAGCGGCGGCAAGGACTCGATCGTGCTGCTGCGTCTCGCAGAGAAGGCGTTCCGCCCGGCGCCCTTCCCGTTTCCCGTGATGCACGTCGACACGGGCCACAACTTCCCCGAGGCGATCGAGTTCCGCGACCGTCGCATCGCAGAACTGGGCGAGCGCCTGATCGTCGCCTAGCGTCCAGGACTCGATCGACAACGGCCGCGTGGTCGAGCAGACGGGGCCGCGCGCCTCCCGCAACGGGCTGCAGACCGTGACGCTGCTCGACGCGATCGCCGAGCACCGCTTCGACGCCGCGTTCGGCGGCGCGCGCCGCGACGAGGAGCGGGCGCGGGCCAAGGAGCGCATGCTCTCGTTTCGCGACGAGTTCGGCCAGTGGGAGCCGCAGAAACAGCGGCCGGAGGTGTGGAATCTCTACAACGGCCGCATCCACAAGGGCGAGCACGCGCGCGTCTTCCCGATCTCCAACTGGACCGAGCTCGACGTGTGGCAGTACATCGCCGAGGAGGATCTCGAGGTGCCCTCGATCTACTTCGCCCATGAGCGCGAGGTCTTCGCGCGCGACGGCATGCTCTACGCCGTCAGCCCGTTCATCGAGATGATCGAGGGCGAGGAGCCCTTCACGGCGCAGGTCCGCTACCGCACCGTCGGCGACATGAGCTGCACCGGCGCCGTCGAGTCCGACGCGGCGACGCTCGCGGAGGTCGTCGCCGAGATCGCGGCGACCGAAGTCACCGAGCGCGGCCAGACGCGCGCCGACGACCGCGTCACCGAGGCGGCGATGGAGGATCGCAAGCGGCAGGGGTACTTCTGATGGGCGGCGTCGGGGACTCCCCGCGGCGGCCGGACATGAACGGCCACCGCACCGACCGCACGTCCGCCGTGGCGGTCGAGGCCGAGAGCGCCGCCGACCTCTTCCGCCGGCTCGCCGACCGGCCCGCGGACCTGCTGCGCTTCGCCACCGCCGGCTCCGTCGACGACGGCAAGAGCACGCTGATCGGCCGACTGCTCTACGACTCCAAGCAGGTGCTCGCCGACCAGCTCGCGCACGTCGAGCAGGCGAGCGCAGCGCAAGGGCGAGGGCATCCTCGACCTGTCGCTGCTGACCGACGGCCTGCGGGCCGAGCGCGAGCAGGGCATCACGATCGACGTCGCC
Organism: uncultured Solirubrobacteraceae bacterium; assembly: GCA_963703205.1. Lineage (GTDB taxonomy): Bacteria > Actinomycetota > Thermoleophilia > Solirubrobacterales > Solirubrobacteraceae > Palsa-744. Next base: position 2,035,266 of record OY969799.1, on the reverse strand, counting down.
TACCGCTACTTCGCGACCGCGCAGCGCCGCTTCATCATCGCCGACACGCCCGGTCACGAGCAGTACACGCGCAACATGGTCACCGGCGCCTCGACGGCCGACCTGGCGATCGTGCTCGTCGACGCGCGCAAGGGCGTGATCGCGCAGTCCAAGCGCCACGCCTTCATCAGCTCGCTGCTCGGCATCCCGCACGTCGTGGTGTGCGTGAACAAGATGGATCTGGTCGACTTCCAGGAGTCGGTGTTCGACGAGATCGTCGAGGACTTCGACCAGTTCGCGGCTCGTCTCGAGCTGCCGGACGTGACGTTCATCCCGATCTCGGCGCTGCTCGGCGACAACGTGGTCGAGCGCTCGGAGGCGATGCCCTGGTACCAGGGGCCGCCGCTGCTCTACCACCTCGAGCACGTCCACATCGCCTCCGATCGCAACCTGATCGACGTGCGCTTCCCGGTGCAGTGGGTGATCCGCCCGCCGGCGAGGATCGACGCCGACTACCGCGCCTACGCCGGCCAGGTGGCGGGCGGGATCATGCGGCCCGGCGACGAGGTCGTCGTGCTGCCCGGCGGCCAGCGATCACGCATCGCGGGCATCGACAGCGCTCGACGGGCCGCTGGAGGAGGCGTTCCCGCCGATGTCGGTGGCGCTGCGGCTCGCGGACGACATCGACGTCTCCCGCGGCTCGATGATCGTTCGCACGCACAACCAGCCGCTCGGTCTCCAACCGCTTCGAGGCGCTCGTCTGCTGGATGTCCGAGCGCCCGCTCCAACCCGGCCGACGCTACCTCGTCAAGCACACCACGCGCACCGCGATGGTCGGCAAGGTCGACGTCCGCTACCGGATCGACGTCGAGACGCTGCACCGCGACGAGCAGCGCCGGCACGCTCGAGCTCAACGACCTCGCGCGAGTCCACCTCGAGCTCAGCTCGCCGCTCGTGTTCGACTCCTACCGGCGCAACCGCGTGACCGGCAGCATGATCATGATCGACGAGGCGACGAACGACACCGTCGCTGCGGGCGTGATCCTCGACACCGAGGTCGAGGAGGCGCCCTCGGCGCCGCGCAGTGGCAGCGAGCGCAGCCCGAACGTCCGCTGGCAGGGGTCGCGGGTGACGCGCGAGCGCCGCCGGGAGGCGCTCGGCCACGCCGGCGCGACGCTGTGGTTCACCGGCCTGCCCGGGCGCGGGCAAGTCGACCGTGGCTGCGGCGGTCGAGGAGCGGCTGCTGCAGACCGGCCGGCCCGCGTTCATGCTCGACGGCGACAACCTGCGCCACGGCCTCAACGGCGACCTCGGCTTCGATGAGGCCGCGCGCGCAGAGAACGTGCGGCGCACCGCCCACGTCGCGCGGCTGCTGGCGGAGTCCGGGACGGTCGCGCTGGTCAGCCTCGTCAGCCCGTACGCGGCCGACCGCCGTGCCGCCGCCGCGCTGCACGCGGCCGACGAGATCGAGTTCTTGGAGATCTTCGTGGACGTGCCGCTCGAGGTCTGCGAGCAGCGCGACCCGAAGGGCCTCTACGCCCGGGCTCGCTCGGGCGAGCTGACGGGGATGACCGGCGTCGGCGCGCCCTACGAGCCGCCCGAGGATCCCGCGCTCGTGCTCGACGCCGGGGGCGAATCGGTCGAGCAGGAGGTCGAGCGCATCATGGCAGCTGCTGGCCGCCCGCGGCATCCTCTGAGCCGGCCGGCGCCGACCGCGGGCGCTCGCTAGGCCTTCTGCTTGGTCTTCTTCGCCGGCGCCTTCGGCGCCTTGATCAGCAGGTTCGCGCCGTGGCCCGATGTGAGTGGACCCTTCGGAAGCCGCACGAACGCCCGGTAGCGGTAGTCGCCGGTGAGTTTGACCACGACGCTGAAGCGCGAGCTGCCGTGGCTGGCGCGCCTCAGGATCGCGCTCGCCACCGTGTGCGCGCGAGGGCCTTCCTTCTTGCTGCCGGCCTTCTGCGGGAGCAGCTGCTGGATCTGCACGGTCGCGCCGTTGCGGGCCGGCTGCACCGTGCCGTAGATCCGGAACAGCGCCGTCTTGCCGCCGCGCCGCGCGTGCAGCGTGATCTTGGGCACGACCTCGACGAGCACGGTCTGGCTGATCAGGGGCCGCGGGCCGGCGGCGACGAAGCGGAACTCGGTGTTCTGCGTGAGGCGCGCGAGCTCGAACGTGAACGTGCCGAAGGAGCTCGTCAGAACCGACCCGGAGAGCGGGCTGAAGGGATTCGTGAACGGGTACGGGGTCTGCTCCAGCGAGATCGCGTGGTTTCCGTCGCCTTGGCCCTGCAGGCTGCCCGTGAGCTGCGCGGTGCCCTCGTAGACGGTGCTGACCTGGGCTTCCTTGCGCTTGCCGATAGCGAAGTGGAGGTTCGTGACCTTGCGGTTCACGTAGCTTTTGTCCTTGCCGAATTCCTCGGCGGGAAGGCCTTTGAGGTTCGTGAAGAAGCCGACGATTCGGTAGTGGTAGCCGGCGAGGAAGCCGGTGACGGTCAGGCCGACCTTCACGCTCGTCGCCGGAGGGACGGGCGCCGGTACCGGCGTGATCGTCGTTTTTTTGCCGTACGTGGTCGTCGGGCCGTATTCGAACGCGTAGCTCGTCGCGAATTTCCCGGGCGTGACGGTGCCCTGAAGCTGTGCGGTCGTGCCGCTTGCGTGCGCCACCGGGCCGGTCGCGAACGACGGATGTTCTTCGTGGGTCCGGGCGAACGCCGGCGCGGCCGCGAACGCCGCCGCCAGCGGCAGGGCCGCCGCGAGCGTTCTGATCGTCTTCGATGCTCTCATGGTTTGCATTCTGCGTCGGTTCGCGCTCTCCCGCAACCTTTCAACACTCAGGCTGGGCGATGGTTGCGGCGCGACGCGTCTCTGGGAATCGTACGGGAAGACCTCGGCGAGTTCGCCGGTTGGACCGGATCCTTCAGGCGGTCCGCCGCCGGACGTGTCTTCCCATCCTTTCTGATACACTTGATGAGGAAAGCGCAGGTTTTCCCTCGAGACCTTGGAGATCCAGATGCTCCTCCTCATGATCCTCGCTGCCTGGGCACTCGGCCTGCTCATCGTCGTCGGGCTGTGCACCGGCGCGCGGCTCGGTGACGCCGCGCAGGAGCAGGCGCTCGAGCCACTCGCCGCGCCCCTCACGCTGGAGGGGCGGGGCAGCGCGCAGGTCCGCGTCGCCGGCGCACCGCTGAGAAGCGCCGCCGACGCCCGCACCACCATCGCCGCCTAGTTGCGCTTTCACGGCAGGCTGCCGTGAAACCGCTCCCACGGCCCTGCCGGTGGCCGAGTCTGGCCAGTGAGCACGCCGCGCGCCAAGGGCGACGGCTGAGGACGACGGCCCAACCGGGCGACACGCGCTTCGCGCGCGTCCCCGAGTCTGCGAACCGCCAGTCACGCGCTTCGTTCGCGTCCCCGAACCGGGCGAACCAATGACGAAGTCCATTACGCGCCTGCCGGCGAGCTCGTAGACCTCCTCGGGTGGTGTGGCGCACTCCGGGAGATCCGCGGCCCGCTGGACGCCCGGGAGCGAGCGCGTCGAGGCGTCGGACCGGCAGTGCAGGTCGGCCCGGCCGGGCCGCACCTGGTCCCGGCTGGAGCGCCGGGTCGGTCTTCTCGTTCTCGTTCATGGAATGAGAATCCCCTGCAAAACAAGGGCTTCTGTGACCGAGGGGGAACCATCGTGTGAACGGCCTGCGAAGCCGCGTGCTTCAGGCCCCCGCACCGCGGCCGCTAACCTCCCCCGCCGATGTCAGTCCTGCTCATCCCGCCCCTGGCCTCGGCCATCAGCTACTTCCAGGCGATCGTCCTCGGTTTCCTGCAGGGCGTGACCGAGCTGTTCCCGATCTCGAGCCTCGGTCACACCGTGCTGTTCCCGACGATCTTCGGCTGGAACCACGTCGTCGACATCCAGTCCCAGTCGGAGTCGCCGTGGCTCGCCTTCGTTGTGATGCTGCACGTCGGCAGTGCGCTCGGGCTGCTCGCCTACTTCTGGCGCGAATGGGTGGAGATCATCAAGGCCTTCTTCCGCACGCTGGCAAAGCGCCGCATCGAGACGCCGACCGAGCGTCTGGCCTGGCTGATCGTCGTCGCCAGCATCCCGGCGGGGATCATCGGGCTGGCGCTCGAGCACCCACTGCGGACGCTGACGGCCAAGCCCGAAGTGGCCGCGATCTTCCTGATGGTCAACGGTCTGATCCTGATCGCCGCCGAGCGCTACCGCAAACGCGCCGAGGTGCGCGAACTTGCCGTGCGCGAGGGCGCCAAGCCGACACCGCGGGAGGAGGGGGTCGCGGGCGCCAGCGTGGTGGGCGGCCGCGAACTCGACACGCTGGAGTTCAGGGAGGCGCTGCTCGTCGGCGCGGCGCAGTCGACCGCGCTCGTCGCCGGCATCAGCCGAGAGGGTGTGACGATCGGCGCAGGGCTCGTGCGCGGGCTCGACCACCAGGACGCAGCCCGTTTCGCGTTTTTGCTGGCGACACCGATCATCCTCGCCGCGGGGATCTTCAAGCTCCCCGACCTGACCGGGCACCTCGGCAACGGTGTTCGGGGCCAGGCGCTGGTCGCATGCATCACCGCGGCGATAACCGCGGTCTTCACCGTCGCGTTCCTGATGCGGTGGTTCCGGACCAGGACGCTGATCCCGTTCGCCGCCTACTGCCTGGTGTTCGGCGCGGCGATGACGATCTACACGCTGGCCTGAGCGGGCGCGGCGCGGGCGCAGGCGGGCGCCCCGGCTTCCCGCTGGGCTTGCACCATCATTCCTCCTGATGCCGATCCCGAAGACGCCACCGAAGATGTTCGAGACGCGCAGCCAGTCGTGGAAGGAAGTCGGGCTGATCAGGCAGATCAGCCCGAAGGTCGTCAAGCGCGCGCGTCTGGAGATCCTCCTGCTGTTGCCGCTGTTCGCGGCGATCGTGTTCGTCTACGACCATCGCAAGCCCTGGTTCGGCGAACACATCCGCTTCTACTACAACCACGAAGGGCACCCGGTGCCCGCGCACTGGCGCCTGGAACAGGCCGTCGAAACGCCGATCACGGTCGTCACGGTGATCCTCCTCGTGATCCTCGGCTGGGCGATCGCGCGGGATCTCGGCCGTGGTCTCGGCCCCGCCCTGTTCCGCCGCCTGGATCCGGCCACCGCCGGAACGGTCGGCTTCCTGATCCGCCTGGCTACGGTGCTCCTGGCGCTGATCGTCGCGCTGCAGGTGGCCGGGATCGAAGCCAAAACACTTGCGCTCGGCGGCGCCTTCACGGCGGTGATCTTCGGGCTCGCGGCACAGCAGACGCTCGGCAACCTGATCGCCGGGATGGTGCTGCTCAGCGCCCGGCCGTTCCGCGTCGGAGAAAGAGTGCGGCTGCAGGGAGGTGGCGTCGCCGGCCAGCTCGAGGGGGTCGTGTCCTCGCTCGGGCTGCTGTACACCACGCTCGCGAGCGGGGAGGACGCCGTGATGGTGCCGAACAGCGTCGTCCTCAACCTGGCGATCCTGCCGCTGCGTGAGCCGGAGGCGGTCAACCTGCGGGCGCGGCTGCGCGCCGGCATGACCCCGGGCGATCTGCAGGAGATCCTCGAGAAGTCCCTGCAGACACCGCTGCGCGACTCGCCGCGGATCACGCTCGAGGAGCTCGACGGCGACGAGGTCGTGGTGCTGATCGCGGCGACGCCTCGCGTCGCCAGCCAGGGCCGCCAGCTCGCCTCCGAGCTGCTGTCGATCGTCTCGCGCGAGACGCGCACCGCGACGGGCGCCGACGGCGACGACGCCCGCGGGGCCGCGGCGGCCCCGGGGACTCAGGGCTCGCCGCGCACGCGGTAGCGCAGGAACAGCGTCGAGTCTGCCTCGAGCGCCCCGAGCAGCTCCAGCTTCGCGGGCTGCTCGAGCTCGGGCCCCGCGAGAATCCGCAGCGCCTCGCCGCCGCTCGGCTCGCCACCCGCCAGCAACGGCGAGAGCGACAGGAACAGCTCGTCGAGCAATCCCGCTCCGATCAGCTGCCGTGCGAGATGGGGGCCGCCCTCGCAGAGCAGGCTCGAGATCCCGAACCGCTCCGTCAGGGCTCCGAGCGCGGCGGTCAGGTCGAGCTGCCCGCCCTCGGATCGGACGTAGTCGACGTGCGCCTCGCTCGCCGGGAGGCTCGCCGCGGAGGCGGTCAGCAGCACGATCCTGGCTTCGGGCGTCGAGAGCAGCGGGATGTCCTCCTCCAGGAGCAGCAGCCCGGAGACGATGCAGGCGAGCGGTTCAGGCGTGAGGCCGCGCGCCTCGCGTTCGCGCCGGCGCGACTCGTCACGGATCAGGCGCCCGTAGCGCTCGGTGCGCACCGTGCCGGCCCCGACGAGGACCCCGTCGACCGCCGTGCGCAGCGCGTGGAACAGCGCCCGGTCCGCGTCGCTGCTGATCGTCCCCGAGCGCCCGCTGAGCGTCGCGCGCCCGTCGGCGGTGGCGACCATGTTGAGCAGCACGCGGGGGCGGTGGGGAGGGGACGAGGGCCGCTCCCACAGCCCCATGCGCTCGACCAGCTCGGCCGGTGTGACGGGCGCCCCGGCGGGCAGCAGGCTCTGCAGCCGGGTCTCCCCGGCGCTCTCCCGGGGCCGGGGCTGGTCTTCGGTCGCGCCCACGCCGACCACCCTAGATGGTCGTTCGCGGAGCGACCCAGCCGCATCTCCGCCGGCCGCGCCCCACCCCCGCCGCGGGGCCGCGTTGGCGCTGCGTCGTCGGTCGCGTACACATCTCGACAACACTCTCTCCCACGGACGTGCTACCTTCGACGACGTATGGCCGGGCAGATCCCGGCGAAAGTAGTGCAAGCGCTCGCAGGTCGAAGCTCTGAGCAGCATCCTCCGCGTAGCAGGAGCACACATCCGTGGAGGAGTTCACACAATGCCAACCGGCACCGTAAAGTGGTTCAGCGACGACAAGGGGTTCGGTTTCATCACCCCTGACGACGGCGACAAGGACCTCTTCGTCCATCACACGGGCATCAACGGCGAGGGTTATCGCTCGCTGCAGGAGGGGGCCAAGGTCTCCTACGACCCGGAGCAGGGCGACAAGGGCCCGAAGGCCGTCAACGTCACGACCATCTGATCGCGACCGGCACGGACGCTGCTCAGGGCCCGCTTCGGCGGGCCCTCTGCTTTAAGCGCCGCCGCGCGGCGCGGCCTTCGCCGGTGGTGCGGTTTAATCCCCGCTCCCGACCCGCCGCATGACGACCGAGGCATCAACTCTCCCGCTGCGCCATGGGCCTCTCCTGCGCCGTCTGCGGCCGGGGGCCCAAGCTCGCGATGGCGCCGCCACGGCCTCGGTCCTCGTCGCCGTCGCGCTGGCAGCGATCGTGCTGCTCAGCCTGTTCGTCGTGTTGATGGCGGCCGATCGTCCGAGCCTGCTCTCGCCGACGACGCACGACAACTACTACCCGCGCTGGATGGCGGGGCCGCTAGGCGGCCTGTGGCCGAGCCTGACCGGCAACGGAACGACGCTGAAGTACCTCTTCAGCGGCGCGATCGCAGCGATGTACGCCAGCTACCTGCTGGTCCTGCGCCGCGCCGGCAGCGTCCCCGCCCGCTGGGTCCTTGCGACCGTCGTCGCGGTCCACGTCGTCTTCGTGCTCTCGCCGCCGCTCGCCCTCACCGACCTCTTCAACTACGTCAACTACGGGCGGATGGAGGTCGTCCATCACCTCAACCCCTACACGACGATCCCGATCGTCGAGCCCCACGACGACCCCAGCTACGCGCTGAGCAACTGGCACGAGCTGCTCAGCCCCTACGGGCCGCTGTTCACGATCCTCACCTTCGCCGTCGTCCCGCTCGGCGTGGCGGCCTCGTTCTGGACGCTGAAGGTGCTGCTGGCGGCGACGAGCCTCGGCACGCTGCTGCTGGTGTGGCGCTCGGCGCGGCTGCTGGGCCGGGATCCCGTCGCAGCCGTCGCGCTGGTCGGGCTCAACCCGATCGTGCTGGTGTGGGGGCTCGGCGGCGATCACAACGACTTCCTGATGCTGTTCTTCATCGCGCTGGGCTTCTACCTGCTGCTTCTTGCCGAGCGGCGGGCGCAGAGCTCCGCCTCCGGCGGGCAGCGCGCGCGGCTGTGGCCACCGTCGCCTGCCCTCCTCGGCGGCGGCGCCGCGTTCGTGGTCGCGGCGGGGGTGAAGGCCTCCGCCGCCGTTTTGATCCCGGTTGTCCTGGCGGGGCTGCTGCGCGACCGCCGCGCGCTCACGCATCTCGTCGCGGGGATGATCGTGGCCGGGATCGTCGTCGGCGCGGCGAGCCTCGCGGCGTTCGGCCTGCACATCCCCGACCTCAGCACGCAGAGCCGGCTGGTCACCGAGGAGAGCGTGCCGAACCTGATCGGCCTCGCCGTGGGCGCCGGTGGCGAGACCGAAGCGCTGCACAAACTGCTGACCGTCGCACTGGTGTTCTCCGTGCTCGCATGCTGCTGGTATGCGTGGCGCGCAAAGGGGCAGGAGAGCCACCTGGCGCGCACTATCACGGCCTGCGGGTGGGCCAGCGTGGCGCTGCTCGTGACGCTCAGCTGGGTGCTTCCCTGGTACGTCTCATGGGTGCTGCCGCTGGCCGCTCTGTCGCACTCGAAACGGCTGCGCACGGTCTCGCTGCTGCTCGGGGTCTACCTGATCGTCGTCTGGGCGCCGGCCTCCGCGAAGCTGTGGGACGCGATCGGCTTCCACCCCGAAACGACCTCGCTCGGGCGCCTGCACCAGCGCTACGTCCGCGAGCTCTTGAACTAGATCATCGACGCCCGGGCTGCCGGGCCGTGACGGTTCCGGTGCGCTGCCGGGGCGGTCGCTGGCCCGGCGGTGCGCTGCCGGCGGCGCCTCGTTCTACGCGCGCTGGCGAGCGGGCCGGGCGCTGCCGGCTCGTCCCGCGACGGGTCCGATCACGGCGAACACCGCTTGCCACGGCAGCTGGAGGATCGTCGTCAGCGGCTTGCGCCGGTGCGCTCGCTGCGACGGCGCGCTGAGCGTCACGACCTCTTCGCGCGCGACACGGTTGCCCTGGAACGAAATGCCGGTGCGCAGCGCCTTGAAGTCGGGCATCGGCGAGTCGCCGCCGCTGCGCGAGAGGATGTCGCCGACCACCCCTGCCGGGTCCGCCAGGAAGTCCTCGTGGCGGACCAGCAGGCGCCGCTGACGGGGCTGGCGCAGGAACACCACGAGCGAGAGCAGGTAGGTCAGCCACAGGTAGGCGTTGGTCGCGCGCTCGCTGAACTGCGGCTCGATCACGTCGTCGCGTCCCCACGAGGCGACCACGCTCTGCGGGTCGCGCACGACGAACAGCAGGTGCAGCTCGATGCCGGGCGTCTTCTGCAGCTGGCGCGCGCGACGCGGGAAGTGCGAGGTGTCGACCACGTGCGTCGCGTGCGCGGTGCGCGCGACGGTCCGGTAGAGCTCCGAGGAGAAGCGCCGGTACGGGCCCGCGAGGCGCCGCTGCAGACCCCACGTGCCGGGATGCATCAGCGCCATCGACTGCTCGAGCGGCCGTGACGCTTTGCCGAGCAGCTCAGGCTCGACGTCGATCTGCTCGCGCACCTGCTCCCAGAAGCGCTCCCGCTCCTCGCCGCCGAGCGGCGGTTTGCCCGAGCGGCGCAGCCACTTGTCGAGCTCGCCGGCGTAGAAAACGCCGTCGCAGTTGCCCAGCGTGATACCGAGGATCGTGCTGCCGCTGCGCCCGGCGCCGATCACGTACAGGACCTTGGGATCCTCCTCGGCGGCGCTCCCGTCTGGTGCTGGGCCCTCCACGCGGCGCATTGTTGCAGGACCGCTGGGGCGGCCAGGGGCCCGTGATACGGTGCCGCGCGTGTCGCCGAGGCCGCTTCGCATCGCGTGGATCGGCGGCCCCCCGAAAGAAACCGGCGGCGTTCCCGGCGTCGCCACGGACCTGCTCTACGGCCTGCTGCGCCGGGGCCACGAGATCGACTGCTACTTCTCCGGCGACGAGGTGCCGCTGCCCGGACGGCTCGCCGGAATGCAGCGGCTCCGCTGCGAGTGGACCGACACCGGCTGGCAGGCGAACCGCTGGTACAGCAGCTCGCGGATGAGCCGCAGCGTCAGCACCAACCTCGCCAACGCACTGGGGACCTGGCGCCTGCGCCGCAGGATGCTGGCGGCACACCGCCGCCGCCCGTACGACCTCGCCTACGAGTTCGCGATGGTCGAAAACCTCGCGCTGCCGGGGCAGCTGCGACGGAGGATCCCGGTGGTGATCCACCCCGAGACGCACAGCGCGGGCGAGCTGCGCGCACTGATCGCCGAGCGCCGGCTCGCGCTGCGCTGCCAGCCCGCCCGCAAGCTGCTCGTGGCCGCCGCGGTGCTGTCGTTCCGCACAGTCGTCCAGCGCCGCCGGATCCGTGGCGCGAGCCTGCTGGTCGGCATCAGCAGCGTCTTCCGTGACCACATGGTCCGCGACTACGGGTTCCCGGCCGAGCGCACGGTGGTCGCACCCAACCCGGTCCGGATCGAGCGCTTCGCCGAGCTCGAGCCGCACGGCTCGCAACCGCCGACGGTGCTCGTGCTCGGGCGGATCGCGGCGCGCAAGGGCGTCGACGACGTCGTCGCGATCGCCAAGCTGCTGCGCGACCGCGGCGAGCGGATCCGGATCCGCGTCGTGGGGGGCGTGAGCGTCTGGTCGGACTACACGCCCCTGCTCGAGGACCTGCCGCCGGAGAACGCGGAATACGCGGGGCGGATCTACGCCCAGCAGGTGCCGGCGGAGGTCGCCGCCGCCGACGTGCTGCTGCAGGCGAGCAGGTACGAGCCGTTCGCGCTAACCGTCGGCGAGGCGCTGGCGGCCGGCGTGCCGGTCGTCGCCACCACCGAGGTGGGGGCGATCGAGGGGGTCGATCCCGCCGTCGCGTACGTGACGGCGCCGGGGGACGTCACGGCGATGGCCGACGCGGTCGTCGACGCGGTACGCCGCGTGCAGAGCGAACGGGCGCAGGTCGCGGCGCTGGCGCGCTCGGAGGCGGCTCGCCTGTTCGCGCCCGACCGCGTCGGCGCGCTGATCGATGCGGCGCTCCAAGAGATGATCGGCGCGCCGGGCCCGCAGGCGGCCGCGGCGGGCGCCGGCTGAACCCCAGCCGGCGCGCGCCGGGCCCGCAGGCGGCCGCGGCGGGCGCCGGCTGAACCCCAGCCGCGCGGCGGCACCAGACGCGGCACCGCTGACCGTGCCCCTACGGCGGCGCGGGCGCGCCGCTCGCCGGCAGCTCACTCCTCGGCGTCCGGAGGGCGCCGCTGCGCCTTGCGGGCCGCGGAGCGCCGCTTGTCCTGCAGCCGCCGCTTGCGGGCGGCCGCACTCGGGCGCGTCGGGCGGCGCGGCGCGACGACCGCGAGCGCTTCGTCCAGCGCCCGTTTCAGGCGCCGCAGCGCGAGCTGGCGGTTGCGGGCCTGGGAGCGGTCGTCCTGGGCCACGGCGGCGAGCCGCGTCCCGACCCGTGCGAGCAGCAGCTCACGCTGCGCCTCGCCGAGCGCGCGCGAGGCGCCGACGTCGAAGCTGGCCTCCACGCGCGAGGCCGTCACGTTCGCGTGCTGACCGCCGGGGCCCGAGGAGCGGCTCGTCCTGAGCGTGATCTCGCCGAGCGGTATCTCGGTGCCGTCCGCGAGCCGCAGCCCGCGCGGGGGTTCCTGCTCCTCGGCGATCGGCGATCACCCGCCGCCGGCTTCGTGCAGGGCGCGGACCCGCTGCTCCTCTCCCTCCGGCACCCGCCCGTCGCGGCCGACGTAGCCGTCCTTGCCGCCCGCGACCAGGTACACCGCGTCGACGATGCCTCGGTTGCGGATCTTGCGGTGGGTGGCGGCGTCGACGCGCGCCAAGCCGCCCTCGCCGAGCGTCCGGACACTGCCGTCGCCGAACTCGATCTCGACCGAGCCGCGGTGCACGAAGTACAGCTCCTGCTGCTCGTCGTGGAAGTGAAACCCGGTCTCCATGCCGGGCGGCAGCACGATCGCGTTGACGCCGAACGCGCTCACCCCCAGCGCTGTGCGGACCTTGCGGAAGCCTGGTCCCGAACCGAGATCCTCCAGCGAGGCGGTCGCCCATCCCTCGCCGCCGCCGCCGCCCGGATGTCCGTCAGATGCCTGCATCGCCGCTCCTCTCTAATGGGCGGCCACGACGCCGCCCTCGGGCGACAGCGGCCGTCCCTCCTCGGCCCAGCGAACCAGGCCCCCGTCGAGCGAGTAAGCCTCGAAGCCGGCCGTGCGGAAGGCTTCGGCCGCCATCGCCGAGCGGGCCCCCACCCGGCAATAGAAGTAAACAGGGCGATCGTGCTCGAGCGTCGCGGCCTCGCCGGTCAGCCGGTTGAGCTCGATGTGCCGGCTGCCCTCGATGTAGCCCGCCTGCCGCTCGTGCGGCTCGCGCACGTCGATCACCTGCAGCGAACCGTCGGCGTCGATCAGCTCCGCCAGGCGCGCGGCATCGATCAGCATCTCCCGGCTCGAAGCCTGCTCGCTCATCGCACCGAGCCTAGATCAATCGGCGCGTACTCGGCGCGGCGCCCCGAGCGTCCCCGGCGCGTGTGTGAGTCGTGTCGCACCGCCGCGGCGGGGCGTCCCCGTGCGCGACGCGGCCGTGTCGCGCCGGCGGGTGTCGAGCCGCCGCGGCGGAGCGTCCCCGCGCGCGACGCTGCCGGGTCACGCCGGCGCGGCCCCGGGCGCTTCCGCACGGGGGTCACCGGGTCGGGGCGGCATCGCGCCCGCGCCGCTGCCGGATGCTCCGGCTAGTAGACGGGCGGTTCGCGGTAGCTGTCGCGTTCGACCACGCGGTCACCCGGAGCTCCGCGGCGAGGCGCCCAGGCGAACATCCAGAGCAGCGACAGCAAGAGCCCCACGATCCCGACGATCATCAGGATCAGGCCCACCGTCGGCAGCGAGATGCCGGATGTGCTGGCGGTCACCGCGTAGCGCAGGATCGCGCCGACCGCGATCAGGAATATCGAGGTTCCTAGTGGCACAACCACCTGGCTACCCGAGGCTCTCGCACGCCAAACGGCGGCGGACGATCGTTCGGGTGCCGCGGGCGCCCCTGGGGGGCCATGGCCCGGAGGCGGTGGGGCGGGGGAGCCGAAGTCAATAGGATCGGCGCGATGCAGGCCGTCGGAGACGTCTACACGATCCCCCGGGAGCACCTCGACTTCCTCGCCACGATCGGCCAGATCGCGCGCGAGCGGATCGCTCCGCGGTCGGCTGAGATCGACGAGAAGGCGGAATACCCGTGGGACATCCGGCGCCTGCTGGCCGAGCAGGACATCCTCGGGCTGCCGTTCCCGGTGGAGTACGGCGGCACCGGCACGGGGACGCTGATGCTGAACATGGCGGTCGAGGAGATCGCCAAGGTCGACGCCGCGTGCGCTCTGATCCTGATGGTTCAGGAGCTGGGCACGCTGCCGATCCAGCTGTTCGGCTCCGAGGAGCTCAAGCAGCGTTTCCTGCCGGGCTGCGCCAGCGGCGAGCGCTCGCCGGCGTTCGCGCTCTCCGAGCCGGAGGCCGGCTCGGATCCCGCCGGGATGAAGACGACCGCCGTCAAGGACGGCGACGAATGGGTCATAAACGGGACCAAGAACTGGATCAGCAACCTCGGGATCGCCGACTTCTACATCTGCTTCGCGGTCACCGATCGTGAGAACAGGCGGATGTCGGCATTCGTGGTCGAGGCGGACCGGCCGGGCTTCAGCGTCGGCAAGCTCGAGCACAAGCTCGGGATCCGCGCCTCGCCGACGGGACAGCCGATCTTCGATGACGTGCGGGTGCCGGAGAAGAACGTGATCGGCGAGGTCGGCAGGGGCATGTCCGTGGCGCTCGGCACGCTCGAGCGCACGCGCCTCGGCGCCGCCGCCCAGGCGGTCGGCATCGCCCAGGGCGCGACCGACTACGCGGTCGCCTACGCGCGCGAGCGCCGCCAGTTCGGGCGTCCGATCAACGAGTTCCAGGGCCTGCAGTTCAAGCTCGCCGACATGGAGACCCGCACGGCGGCCGGCCGCGAGCTGCTCTACAAGGCCTGCGCGATGGTCGATCAGGACCATCCCGAGAAAGGCAAGTACTCCTCGATGGCCAAGGTCTTCTGCTCGGACACCGCGATGGAGGTGACCGTCGAGGCCGTGCAGGTGCTGGGCGGCTACGGCTATGTGAAGGAGTACCCAGTCGAGCGGATGATGCGCGACGCGAAGATCACCCAGATCTACGAGGGCACGAACGAGATCCAGCGCGTCGTGATCGCGCGCACGCTGCGGTAGGGGCGCCCGTCCCGGGCGCGGCGAGCGGCCCGGATCGCGGCTCGTGGCCGGTGGCCGCACCCCTGCGGCCCCTGCTTTGTAATCATGGCCGTGTGAGGTGCGTGAGCACGAAGCGGGGAGGTTGACGTTGCGTCGCTCTTCCGGGGGCACTCAGCTTCGCCGCGTGGGCTTCGCCGCGCTCGCCGCGCTGTCCGTCGGGCTGGTCGTGCTCGTCGTGGGGCAGGGCTTCAGCTCGATCGGCGCGGTGCGCGCCCTCGAGGACGTGGCGCTGGGGGTGATCGTCGCCGCGGTGCTGATGGGCGGCGTCGCGTTCGTCGCGGTGCGCATGGCGGGCTGGCGCGACCCCGAGTCGGAGAGCGAGTTTGAAGACATCGTGCGCCATTCCGAGCAGCTCGCCCGCGAAGGGCTCGCGGTCGACCCGGACGAAGAGGAGTTCATGGAGCTCGACCCGCTCGACGACGAGGACTTCGAGGAGCTCGTGCGCGACGCGCTCGACGAGCTGCCCGACCTGCTCCGCAACGCCCTGCGCCACGTCGCGGTCGTGATATCGGACGGCGGCCGCGCCGCGGGCGCCTACGGGCTCTACCAGGGCGACGGCGTCGCCCGCGAGGGGGCGCACGACCGGATCGTGATCTTCCGTGACACGTTGCGGCGCGATTTCGCTCACGACGCGGACATGCTGCGCGATCAGGTCACGCGCACCGTGCGCCACGAGCTCGCGCACCACGTTGGCTTCGACGAGCTGGGCGTCTCGCGGCTGGACCTGTGAGCGATCCCGATCGCGCCGCGCCCGGGCAGCGGGCGCAGGACGGCGCGAGAGGTGGGGGAAGCGGCGCAGACGGGGCGCCGGGACGGGTTCCGGACTTCTTCATCGTCGGCCACGAAAAGTGCGGTACGACCGCGCTGTACGAGACGCTGCGCCAGCACCCGCAGATCTTCATGCCGGAGGTCAAGGAGCCGCGCTTCTTCTCGGGCGGCGCGGCGGGCGCCCCGCCGGCCTCCGCCGCGCCGGCGGGGCTGCCGCGCACGCTCGATCAGTACCTCGCGCTGTTCGCGCCGGCCGCTGCGGACCAGCTCGCGGGGGAGGCCTCGCCGCAGTACATCCGTCATCCGGCGGCCGCGGCGCGCATCGCCGAGCTGCAGCCGCGGGCACGGATCGTGGCGGTCCTGCGCGAGCCCGTCAGCTTCCTGCGCACCTACCACCTCAACAACGTGCGCGGCCGCGTCGAGAGCGAGCGCAGCCTGCGCAGGGCGCTCGCGCTCGAAGCCGAGCGCCGCGCGCGGCTCGAACAGGGCGGGCGCAGCGGCGCGCGCCTGATGTACGCGGAGCTGGTGCGCTACGTCGATCAGCTCCAGCGCTTCGAGCGGGTTCTGCCGCGCGAGCAGCTGCACGTGATCGTCTACGAGGACTTCCGGGCGGACAACTCCGCGGTCGTCCGGGAGCTGCTCGGCTTCCTCGGCGTCGAGCAGGACTTCGAGTTCCAGAGCTACGAGGTGCGCCGCGAGCGCAAGGCGGTACGGCTGCGCCGCGCGCATCGCACCGCGCTCGCCGTGCAGAGGGCGCGCCGGCGTCCCGACGGATCCGGGGCGATCGCCCGCGGTCTGGGCGCGCTCGCGCGCGCGCCCGGCGCGACCCGCCTGGAAGGCCTCGCCAGGCGGCTCGTGTTCTCGGTGGCGCCGCCGCTCGACGAGGGCCTCGAGCTCGAGCTGCGCCGGCGCTTCAAGCCCGAGGTCGCCGCCCTCTCCGAGCATCTCGGCCGCGACATGCTCGCCCGCTGGGGCTACGACGAGCTCGTCTGAGCTGCGGTCTGCGGGGCGGCGGGGCTCCAGATCTCGCCGAGATCGCGGTCGAGGCACTCGCCGAGGGCCTCGACCTCTCCTTTGTAGCGCTCGCGCAGCTCGGCCATCAGCCGCTCGTCGGCGGCCCGCGGCGGCGCGTAGACGAGCTTGCGGCGCGCGAGCCTGAGCGCCCGCTGCCGGGCGCCGGTCGGCAGCGCCGCCTTGACGGCGTGCTTGAACGCGCGCGCCAGCGGGTTGGTGCCGACGGCGACGTCGTTGAGCATCTCGTCGAGACGCTGCGAGCGCATCGAGCGGTCCGAGGAGTTCGCCTCCACCGTCTCGAGCGGCCGCTCCTCGACGCCCAGGAACTGCTGCACGCTTCGCAGCGCCGCCGCGTTGTCGGCCCGGAACTCCTCGTAGATCAGGACCAGCACGCGATCGGCCCCGAGCGCCTCCCGGAAACGTCGCAGTTGCTGCGCGTAGCGCATGTAGTCGGAGTAGAGGAGCATCTGCGGGAGGTGCGAGCGCGCGGGGATGCTACGTCCCCGGCGCCGCTCGGGCTCGAGCGACAGCGCGCGCGCGAGGTTGCGCTCGGACTCGATGTGGTCGCGCAGCATCTGCTCGTGCAGGGAGCGCAGGAAGCTCGCAGGCTCACGGAAGATCGCGATCGCCCGGGCGTCGGGCCGCGCCTCGGCGATGGCGGCGGCGGCCTGTGCGGAGAACAGGTAGCAGGAGGAGGCCTCGCCCGCCAGGCGCTCGCGGGCGCCGGCGAACAGCGCCAGGTAGTCCTCGAGGGTCTCGATGCCGCGCCCGGCGTGCGAGCGGCGAAAGCGGGGGCGCAGATCGTCCGCGAAGAACCAGGGCTCCTTGTAGTCGGGCATGAAGATCCCCGGATGGGAGCGGAGCATCTCGTAGAGGGCGGTGGTTCCGCACTTCGGGTGCCCGACGATGAAGAAGTCCGGCACGCGCGCGCCCCCCGGCGCCGGCGCCGGGGCCTCAGCCGAGCCGGTCATAGCCCCACTCGGATACGAGATCGCGGCCGAGGTGCTCTGAGAGCGCCTGCACCTCGTGGCTGTAGCGCCGTCTCAGCTCGAGCATCAGCCGCTCGTCGGCGGGCGGCGGCTCGGTGCTGACCGTGGCGCGGCCCAGCGCGCGCATGCCGCGCCTGCGCAGCTCTGCCGGCACCAACGCCCTGATCGCCGTTCCGGCCGCGCGCCCGGCGGGACCCTCGCCGAGGGCCAGCGAGCGGATCAGGCCCTGGACCCGCGGCGCGCGCACGAACACCGTCGGGTTCGCCTCCGCAGAGGCGCCCGGCGCCCGCGCGCTCAGGCCCAGGAACGCCAGCACCCGCTGCAGCGTCGCGGCGTTGTCGGAGCGGAAGTCGTCGTAGACGAGCGCCAGCACGCGCTGCTCTCCGAACGCCTCTTCGTAGCGGCGCAGCTGGGCGACGTACTCGAAGCGGTCATCGGCGTAGCGCAGCACCGGCTTGGACGCGGCCTCGCGCCGCTCGCGCCTGATCGCGCGGCCGAGGTCGGTCTCGGTCTCGACGCCGGACTGCAGCAGCTGCAGGTGCAGCGAGCGCAGGAAGCTCGCGGGCTCGCGCAGGATCGCGACGATCCTCGCCTGCGGTTGCACGCCGGCGATCCGCTGCGCCGCCAGGCGCGAGCGCAGGTAGTTCGCGGATGCCTCGCCCTTGAGCTGGCCCGGCAGCGCGGCCGCGAACAGCTCGAGGTACTCCTCGAGCGTGTGCGGATGCGGATCGCGGGCGCTGAGCTGAGGGTGCAGCTCGCGGTCGAAGAACAGCGGCTCCTTGAGGTCGGGCATGAACACCTGCGGGTGCGCGCGCAGCATCTCGTAGAGCGCGGTCGTGCCGCTCTTGGGGTGCCCGACGATGAAGAAGTCGGGCGCCCGGCTGTCGATGCGAGCCGGCCGCGCCGCCTCGGCCGCGGCGCTCATCGCCCTCGACGGCGAGCCCTCGCCCGCTCGGCGGGGGAGCGGCGCCCGGCGGCGGTCGCGCGGCCACCACGGAGCCCCGGCCGGTCCGCGGCCGTGCCGGCGGCTGCGACCGCGTTGGCTTCCATGCCGCCGATTATAAGCCCGCATTTGAAGGCGGCCCGCGCCGCCACGCGGGGCGTGGCGGCAGGCGCGAGGACCCCGCCAGCGCCTAAACTTCCCCTCCGCCGCAGCCAAACGACCAAGGAGACCGTGTCCCGCATGCCTGAAGCAGTGATAGCCGACGCCGTCCGCACCCCGATCGGAAGGGCGGTCAAGGGATCGCTCAAATCGGTCCGAGCCGACGATCTCGCCGCGGTCCCGCTGAAGGCGCTGCTCGACCGCAACCCGGGCCTGGAGGACGGCAGCGCCGTCGTCGACGTGATGATGGGCTGCGCCAACGCCGAAGGCGAGTCCGGCTACAACGTCGGGCGCAACGCAGCGCTGCTCGCCGGCTTCGACCACCACGTCCCGGGCACGACCGTCAACCGCTTCTGCGCGTCCTCGCTGCAGACCGCGCGCATGGCCTTCCACGCGATCAAGGCCGGCGAGGGCGACGCCTACATCGCGGCCGGCGTCGAGGCCGTCTCGCGCGCCGGCAAAGGCACCGACTTCCAGTTCCACCCGAAGCTCGACGGGTCCGAGAACTCCCTCTACAACGTCTACATCCCGATGGGCCTGACGGCCGAGAACGTCGCCGAGCGCTGCAATGTCAGCCGCGAGGCGCAGGACGAGTGGGCGGCGATCTCCCAGCAGCGCGCGGTCGAGGCGAGGGAATCCGGGCACTTCGACAGCGAGATCGTGCCGGTCACGGCCCCCGCCCACATGGTCAAGGACAAGGAGGGCAACGACGTCGAGGTGCCCGAGACGGTCGTGAGCAGGGACGACGGCCCGCGTCCGGGCACCACGCTCGAGAAGCTCGCCCAGCTGCCGCCTGCCTTCAAGCCGGACGGCACCGTCACCGCGGGAAACGCGTGCCCGCTCAACGACGGCGCGGCGGCGCTTCTGATCACCACGCCCGAGCGCGCCGAACAGCTCGGCGCGAAGCCGAAAGTCCGGATCCTGGCCTCGACCGTCGCCGCGATCCGGCCGGAGATCATGGGGCTCGGGCCGATTCCGGCGATCCAGGAGCTGCTGAAGCGGACCGGGATGAAGATGGACGACATCGACGTCGTCGAGATCAACGAGGCGTTCGCGGCGCAGATCGTGCCGTGCAAAGAGGAGCTCGGGATCCCCGACGAGAAGCTCAACCCGTTCGGCGGGGCGATCGCGCTCGGCCACCCGTTCGGCCAGACCGGCGCGCGGATCATGACGACGCTGATCAACGACCTGGAGACGCTCGACGGCACCTACGGGATCGAGTCGATGTGCGTCGCGGGCGGCATGGGCATGGCGATGCTCGTGGAGCGGATCGGCTAGCTCGTGCCCGAGGACCGGGCGCGCGGGGCCGGGCCCGGGCGCTCGGCCGCGCCTGACTTCTTCATCGTCGGACTGCCGAAGTGCGGCACGACGGCGCTGCACGAGATGCTGCGGGCCCACCCGCAGGTCTTCATGCCGGCGCTGAAGGAGCCGCACTTCCTCGCGCTCGCCCCGGGCGAACGCCTGCGCGCGGGCCTGCCCGGGACGCTCGAGGAGTACCTCGCGCTGTTCGCCGAGGCCGGTCCGGGCCAGCTGCGCGGCGAGGCGTCCACGACGTACATGCGCTCGCCGCTGGCGGCCCAGCACATCGCCGAGCTGAACCCGGAGGCCCGCATCGTCGTGATCCTGCGCGAGCCCGGCGCGTTCCTGCGCTCTCTGCACCTGCAGCTGCTGCAGTCCGGTGTCGAGACCGAGCCCGACCTCGCGGCGGCGCTCGCGCTCGAGCCGCAGCGGCGTGCCGCCGGCCCGACGCGGCTGTGGCAGCAGGCCCTGCTCTACTCCGAGCACATGCGCTGGGTCGAGCAGCTGCGCCGATATCACGAGCGGCTGGGACGCGAGCGCGTGCTGGTGCTGATCTATGACGAGTTCCGCGCGGACAACGCGGGCGCCGTGCGCGAGGTGACGCGCTTCCTGGGGATCGACGACTCGGTGCAGCTGCAGGCGGCCGAGCGCAACCCGACGGTACGGGTGCGGGAGTCGCGTGCGAGCGAGCTGATGCAGGAACTCGCCATCGGCCGCGAGGGACTCGCGCACGCCGCGAAGACGCTCGCGCGGCTGGTCCCTCGACGCCTGCGCCGGCGCGCCTTCAGCGCCCTGAACCGCAGCTTGGTCGAGCGCGAGCCGCCGCCGCCGGACGAGTCGACGCTGCGGGAGCTGCACCGCCGCTTCGCGCCCGAGGTCGCGGCTGCGGGCGAGTACCTCGGGCGCGACCTGCTGTCGCTGTGGGGATACGCGCAGCCGCACGCGGCCCCGGCCGCGGGAGGCTCGCGATGAGCGCGGCGCAGCCCGAGTCCCCGAGCCGCTCCGGCGAAGGCATCCTCTACTCGGCGGCGGGCGAGCGCTACGTCGCCGAAGCGCTGCGCTCGGCCCGCTCCTCGCTGCGCCACAACCGCGTGCCGCACGCCGTCTTCGCCTCCGTCGACGCCCCGGCTCCCGCAGGGGTGCAGCTGCTGCCCTTCGAGCCCAGCTCGAACCCCTATGCGGACAAGATCGCGAACATGCGCCGCTCGCCGTTCGAGCGGACGCTGTACCTGGACACCGACACCTACGTGGTCGAGGAGATCGCGCACCTGCTGAAGCTGCTCGACCGCTACGACGTTGCGGTGGCCTTCACGGCCGAAGGGCGCGGGCCGATCGATCCCGATGTGCCGGGGCCCTTCTACGAGTTCAATACCGGCGTGCTCGCATGGCGCGCCGGCGAGCGCACCGACGCGTTCCTGCGCGACTGGCAGGAGACCTACCTGCGCTGGTACGAGCAGGGCGACCCGTATCCGACGCCCGGCCGCGGCAGCCGCGACGGCCGCGCGGACCAGCTCGCGTTCCGCCGCTGCGCATGGGAGCACGACGTGCACCTGTTCGTGCTGGCGCCGGAGTACAACTTCCGGCTCGGCTACCCGGCGGTGGTGGCCGAGCGGGTGCGCGTGATCCACGGGCGCCACGAGGACCCCGAGGGGCTGGCGGCGCGCGTCAACGCGATCGACGGGCCGCGGCTGTGGCCGCCGCGGCTGACGGTTGGGGAGAAACTGCGCCGCCGGCTCGGGCGCGCCGTGAGGCCGCCGGCGCGAAGGGTCTGAGCGCCCGGCTCCCGTGCGTGCCCGGTGGCACGCGCCCGCGCGCCGGCGATCGTCTCGCGCGCTCGGCCGGCGCTCGGCCGGCCTCAGCGCCTCAGCGCGGCGGCATCCGCAGCGCGCCGTCGAGGCGGATCGTCTCGCCGTTGAGCATCCGGTTCTCGACGATCTGGCAGACGAGCTGCCCGTACTCGGCCGGGGCGCCGAGACGCCGCGGGTAGGGGACTCCGGCGCCGAGCGCGGCCCGCGCTTCCTCGGGCAGCGCCGCCAGCAGCGGCGTGTCGAACAGGCCGGGAGCGATCGTGTTCACACGGATCCCGTACTGGGCGAGGTCACGGGCGGCGGGCAGGGTCATGCCGACGACGCCGCCCTTCGAGGCCGAGTAGGCGATCTGCCCGACCTGTCCCTCGAAGGCCGCGATCGAGGCCGTGTTGACGCAGACCCCGCGTTCCCCGTCCGCGGAGGGCTCGTTGGCGATCATCGCGGCGGCGGCGTGGCGCAGCACGTTGAAGGTGCCGATCAGGTTGATCTGGATGATCGTCTCGAAGGGCAGCAGCGGGTGCGGCCCCTTCGAGCCGGCGACCTTCTGCGCCCAGCCGGTGCCCGCGCAGCAGACCGTGATGCGCAGTCCGCCGGGGGCGCTCGCCGCGCGCTCCACGGCCGCCTGCACCTGGTCCTCCTCGCGCACGTCACAGGCGAGGAAGTCGGCCTCCAGCTCCTCGCCGAGCGCCCGGCCCTTCTCGGCGTTTACGTCGGCGAGCGTGACGGAGGCGCCGCGCGCGGCGAGCGCGCGCGCAGTGGCCTCGCCCAGGCCCGAGGCGCCGCCGACGACAAGCGCTGCGCTGCTCTCGATCTCCATCGCGCGAGCAGCCTACAGCGAGGGCAGCACGAGCGGGCTCGGCCGCGAGAGCGTCAGCGCGAACAGCCCGTCGGGGTCCGTCATCCAGACCGCGATCTCCATGCCCGCCGCCGCGAGGTCGCCGGCGAGACGCTCGGGCGTGAACTTCGCGGAGATCTCGGTGCGCAGCTCCTCGCCGGCGTCGAAGTGGACCTCGAGGGCGAGGTCGCCCACCCGCGCGGTCAGCTCCCGCCGCGCGCGCAGGCGCATCTCGATCCACTCGTGCCGGCGGTCGAACAACGCGACGTGGTCGAAGTCCGCCGGGTCGAAGTCGGCGTCGAGCTCGCGGTTGAGCACGAGCAGGACGTTGCGGTTGAACTCCGCGGTCACGCCCTGCGCGTCGTCGTAGGCCGCCTCCAGCACGCGCGGGTCCTTGACCAGGTCGGTGCCCATCAGCAGGTGGTCCTCGGGGCCGAGCAGCCGTGAGATCTTGCGCAGGAAGCGCCGGCGGCTGCCCGGGGGGAAGTTGCCGATCGTGCCGCCGAGGAAGGCGACGATGCGCGGTCCCGGCGCGCTCGGCACGCGGTCGAGATGCCGTTCGAAGTCGCCGATCACGCCGTGTACGCGCAATCCGGGGTACTCGGCCGTGAGCCGTCGCGCGCAGTCCCGGACCATCGCCTCGGTGACGTCGAAGGGCACGTAGCGGCGCAGCGTGCCCGCCTCGTGCAGCGCGTCGAGCAGCACGCGGGTCTTCGCCGCGGTGCCCGAGCCGAGCTCGACCAGCTCGACCGCGCCGGTGGCGGCGGCGATCTCCTCGGCGTGCAGCTCGAGGATCGCCCGCTCGGAGCGCGTCGGGTAGTACTCCGGAAGCTCGCAGATGCGGTCGAACAGCTCCGCGCCGCGCGCGTCGTAGAAGTGCTTGGGCGGAAGCTCCTTGAAGGGCCGCGTGAGCCCGTCGAGCACGTCATCCGAGAGCGAGCGCTCCTGCCCGCCGTCGAGGTGCGAGTCGATGCGGATCGCGGCGGCGGCCGCGGCGGCCGCGGCGGCGGGGATCGCGCGGGTCGGCGGCAGGGCCATCAGCGCGCGTCCCGTGCGAGCCGCAGGCCGGCGAAGATCTGGCGACGCTGCGGGAGGTCCCAGTTGCGGAACGCGCGCGTGGCCACGCGCGGGTGCGTCGCCCACGAGCCGCCGCGCAGCACGCGGTAGTCCCCGCCGAAGAAGACCTCCGAGTACTCCCGGTAGGGGTGGGCCCGGAAGCCCGGGTAGCCCGCGAAGCGGGAGGAGGTCCACTCCCACACGAGCCCGATCCCCTGCGGCTGCTCCGTCCTCTGCTCCGAGGTCGCCGCCCGCTCCCACTCCTGCTCGCTCGGCAGGCGCGCGCCGTGCGCGCGTGCGAAGGCGTCGGCCTCGAACCAGCTGACGTGGCAGGCGGGAGCCTCCGGGTCGCCCGCCGCCACGGCCGGATGGTGGCCGATGTCGTACTCCTCCTTCCAGGCCCAGCCCTCGTCGGACCACCACTCGCGGCGTTCGTAGCCGCCGCCCTCGCTGAAGCGCATCCAGGAGGCGTTGGTGACCGGCACCCGCGCGAGCTCGAAGCCGTCGAGCTCGACCTGGTGGCGGGGGCGCTCGTTGTCGTAGGCGAACCCGCGCCCGCCGGCGCCGATCGCGAAGCTCCCGGCGGAGAGCTCGATCCAGCCGCCGGCGCCGGGCGCCCGCGGCGGGCCGTCGCCTGCGCCGGGCAGCGCCGCCAGCACGATCGTCTGGCGCATCGTCTCGGTGTGCTGCAGCTCGTGGCGCAGGACCATCTCGAGGATCTCGCCGTCTCCGGCGCCGCGCCGGGCGATCGTCGCGAGCGAGCGCGCGCGGACCGCGGCAAGGTACTCGCGTGCGCCCCGCGCGTCGAGCAGCTCGACCTCGCCGCGCACCGCGCGCGGAGTCTCGAAGGCGTCGTAGACGGCCGCGAGGTCTCCCCGCAGGAGCTCGCCTCCGCCGAGGCGGTGGGCGATCCACAGGTCCTCGTAGGCCGCGATGTGCGCCAGGTCCCACACCAGCGGGCTCATGATCGGCGAGTGCAGCTTCTCCAGCTGCTCGTCGTCCAGCGCCGCCACCAGAGCCAGCGTGCGCTCGCGCACCGCTTCGAGCGCCGCGGCCAGCTCGCCGGCGTCGGGGGTGGGGGGATCGGGGGAGACCGCGGGCAGGGCCATCGGCGGACCGGAACGGAACTGTAGATGATCGAAGCTGGTCAGCTCGTGAACAAGGTGCGCGCGCCGCCCGCGACTGGATCACCGCGTCGGCCTCGCGCGGCCGCGACGCTCAGCCGGGCTCGTTCCAGCCCGCGAGGATCCGCGCGCCGTGCTCGTGCCCGAGCCGCGACAGCGAGCCGGTCGAGAGGCCGAGGCGCTCGCCCTGCTCGGGCGCCAGCTCGATCCAGCGCGCGCCCAGCACGCGCAGCACGTGCCCGTGCGAGACCACGGCGACGGGGCCCGGTGCGGCGGCGAGCTCGGCGATCACGCGGTCGGCGCGCGCTCCCACGGCGGCCGCGTCCTCGCCCGACGGGCAGCCGTCTTGCCACAGGCTCCAGCCGGGCCGGAGCTGCTCGATCTGGGCGCTGGTCAGCCCCTCGTAGTCGCCGTAGTCCCACTCCATAAGCTCCTCGCGGACCTGCGCGTGGGCGCCGAGGCCGCACAGCTCGCAGGTTTCGCGCGCGCGCCGCAGGGGGCTGACGAGCACGAGCGCGAAGTGCGTGCCGGCGAGGCGCCCCGCCAGCGCGCGCGCCGCCTCGCGGCCGCGCTCGGTGAGCGGCAGGTCGGTGCGTCCGGTGTGCTGGTGGGTGAGCGTCCACTCGGTCTCGGCGTGGCGGATCAGCAGCGCCTGCGCCCCGGCGAGCGCTCCCCCGGCGGCGTCTGCGCCCGCGCCGCCCTCGCGGGCCCCGGCGGAGGGCACGGCGGGTGCGGTGTCGGCGTCGCTCACGCCGCCCCCCCGGACGCTCCCCCGGGCCCGCCCGGCGCGGCGGCGTCGTCGACGATCACCGTCAGGCGCTCGCGGCGCAGCAGGCTCGCGGGCACGTGGCGGCTCGGGTCGCCGAGCATCCCGCTGACGGCGTCGGCCTTGCCGCGGCCGGTGGCGATCAGCAGGCAGCTGCGCGCGGCGTGCAGCACCGGCATCGTCAGGGTGATGCGCTCCGGCGGCGGCTTGGGCGCGTCGGAGACACCGAGCGCGTATTCGTTCTCCGCTGCGTCGAGGGTGCTCGAGCCGGGGAACAGCGAGGCGACGTGGCCATCGGGCCCGATCCCGAGCACGACGACGTCGAGCACGGGCGGGAGCTCCGCGCCGGCGTGCGAGACGAGCTCGCGCGCGTAGGCCGCGGCGCCCCGCTGCGGCCCCAGCTCGCCCTGCATCCGGTGGACCCGCTCGGGCGGGATACCGGCGGGGTCGAGCAGCGTGCGCCGGGCGAGCAGGTAGTTGCTCTGCTCGTCCTCGGGCGGGACGCAGCGCTCGTCGGCGAACCAGATCTGCGTCTCGGCGAGGGCGGCGGGATCCGCGGCCAGCAGCCGGTACGTCGCCCCGGGCGTCGTCCCGCCGCTGAGCGCGAGCTGGGCGGTGCCGCGCTGTGCGCGGGCGTCGGCGAGCGCGCGGATCACGTGCTCGGCGGCGCGCTGCGCCACGCTCGCGTCGTCGGGGCACGTAGTGAGGCTCCTCACAGCAGCATCGAGCGCGCCGCGCGCAGCGCGGGCAGGTAGGTCGGGTCGCGCAGCAGCGCCTGGCGGATGCCCTCGCCGAGCACCCCTGTCTCGCCGCGCGAGGCGCCCGGGATCGTCCACTCGCGGTCTGCTTCGCGCGGCCCGGCGAAGCGCGCGCGCAGGCCGCCCGGGCCCCGGTCGAGGCGCAGCATGTGCCCCGCGGCGGTTTCGATCGTCAGGCCCTCGAGGCCGGGCACGGGGAGCTCGGGCGCCACCTGCAGGCGCACGGCGACGTCCTGGCGGCTGGCGTGGGCGGTGCCGACGAGCGAGCCCTCGTGGGCGACGAGGCGCGCGGGCCGCCAGCCCAGCCGCGAGGACAGCCAGCCGACGTACAGCCCCGCCGCGACCGTCGAGCGGGGGTGGTGGCGGACCGTGATCTTGGAGATGATCGCGAGCTCGCGGCGCAGCCGGGGCGGGTCGAACATCGCCGCCAGGCGCTCGCGCCACGGGGTCGAGCGCAGCCACGCGAGGTCGACGACGTATGCCTGGTCGCTGACCGTGCACGCCCAGTCGAGCGCCTCGTCGACCTCCGGCTCCTCGACCGAGTCGATCAGGACCGCCTGCGCCAGCGGCATCAGCTCGGAGACCATCTCGCGGTACCCGTGCGGTGACCAGAGCAGCGTCGGCAGGTCGGTGACGACCAGCGGGTCGGCGATCGTCACGAGGTCGTCGAGGTGGCGGTCCCCCAGTTCGACGACGACCGTCTCGCGCAGCAGCGCGAGCTCTCCGGGCGCCGTGGGGTCCTCGGTGGAGACCGTCACGCGCGCGTCGAGCCGCTCGCGCCTGGGCTCGTAGGCGAGCACCAGCAGGCGCGAGGCGTGGTAGCGGCCGACGCCGCGCAGGCGGTTGGCGATCTCGCCGGTCCAGTCGCGGTCGACGAACACGATCATGTTCAGGACGCGCGCGGGGACGATCTCCTCGCGTTCGGCGTGGGCTTCGACCAGCAGCTGGCGCAGCGCCGCTTCGATCGCGTCCGGTGTCGTTCCGTGCCCGCTCCAGACCGCGTCGGTGCGGGCCATCAGATCGCGCGCCAGCGGTCGCCTTCTCGCAACAGCGATTCGGCCTCGACGGGGCCCTGCGAGCCGGCTTCGTATTTCGGCAGCGGACCGGGCGTCGCTTCCCAGCTTTTGACGATCGGGTCGCAGATCCGCCACTGCCCCTCGACCTCGTCGTTGCGGGTGAACAGCGTCGGATCGCCGCGCATCGCGTCGGTGATCAGCCGCTCGTAGGCCTCGGGCGACTGCGATAGGAAGGAGGTCCCGTAGAGGAACTCCATGTTGACCGGGCGGATCATCATGCGCGTGCCGGGGATCTTCGCGCCGAGGCGCAGCGAGACCCCCTCGTTCGGCTGGACGGTCAGGACGAGCTGGTTGGGCTGCACGCCGAGTGAGCCGTCCTGGCTGAAGGCGAGATGGGGCACGGGCTTGAGCGTCACGGCGATCTCGGTCACCTTGCGCGCCAAGCGCTTGCCGGTGCGCAGGTAGAAGGGCACGCCGGCCCAGCGCCAGTTGTCGACTTCCAGGCGCATCGCCGCGTAGGTCTCGGTGTTCGAGCCCGCGGGCACCCCCTCCTCTTCGAGGTAGCCGACGACGTCCTCGCCGCCGGCGTGCCCGGCGCCGTACTGGGCCCGCACGGCCATGCTCGCGATCTCCTCGAGGCTCAGCCCGGGGACCGCGTCGAGCACCTTGACCTTCTCGTTGCGGACGTCTTCGGCGGTGAAGCTCACCGGCGGCTCCATCGCGACGTGGCAGAGCAGCTGCAGCATGTGGTTCTGGATCAGGTCGCGCAGCGCGCCGGCGCGGTCGTAGTAGTCGGCGCGGGTGCCGATGCCGATGTCCTCGGCGGCTGTTATCTGCACGGAGTCGATGTAGTTGCGGTTCCACAGCGGCTCGAACATGCCGTTGGCGAAGCGGAACGCCATCAGGTTCTGGACGGTCTCCTTGCCGAGGTAGTGGTCGATCCGGTAGATCTGCGTCTCGTCGAAGATCGAGAGCACCTTGCGGTTCAGCTCGCGCGCCTCCTCGAGCGTCGTGCCGAACGGCTTCTCGATGATCAGCCGCACGTCGGAGCCCTCGTGCGAGGACAGCCCGCTGGCGCCGAGCCGCTCGACGATCACGGGGAAGAAGCCGGGGGCGGTCGACAGGTAGAAGGCGCGGTTCAGCGGCTCGCCGGCGGCCTTCTCGAACTCCTCGAGAGCCCTGCCGAGCTCGCTGTAGACGGAGTCTTCGTCGAAGGTGCCGGGGACGTACTTGACGTTCTCGAGCAGCCCCTTGAGCACGTCCTCGTCGGGGGTGCGCCGCGAGAACCGGCGGATCGCTTCCTCGCACTCCTGGCGATAGTCCTCGTTCTCTTTTTCTTTGCGCGAGACGCCCACCAGGTGAAAGCGCTCGGGCAGCGCGCCCTCGTGGGCGAGGTTGTAGAGCGCGGGCAGCAGTTTGCGCCGCGCGAGGTCGCCGGTGGCGCCGAAGATCACCAGCGTGGTCGGCGCGACGGGGAGCCGCTCGAGCCCCGCCGTCAGCGGGTTCTCGGGCTCTTGGCGGCCGGTCGCCCGTCCCGCCGCGACGGCCACTTCAGGAGCCTTTCCGCTTCGTCTTGACGCCGCTCGCGCCGTTG
Source organism: uncultured Solirubrobacteraceae bacterium (assembly GCA_963703205.1). Classification (GTDB taxonomy): domain Bacteria; phylum Actinomycetota; class Thermoleophilia; order Solirubrobacterales; family Solirubrobacteraceae; genus Palsa-744. The sequence continues at coordinate 2,006,900 of OY969799.1, read as the reverse complement.
CCCGAAGCGGCGCTCTTGGCGCCGAGCGCGGGGTGCACCGCGTGGCCGCCGAACTGGTTGCGCAGCGCCGCCAGCACGCGGTCGGCGAAGTCGCCGTTGCCGCGCGAGCGCAGCCGCTCGTACAGCGAAGCGGTGATCACGGGCGTCGGCACGTCGTGCGCGGTCGCGTCCTGGATCGTCCAGCGGCCCTCGCCCGAGTCCTCGGTCCAGCCCTCGATCGCCTCGAGATCGTTGCCGTCCGCTTCGAATGCGCGCGCAGCGAGTTCGCACAGCCACGAGCGCACCACCGAGCCCTGGCCCCAGAGGTGCGCGATCTTCGCGTTGTCGAGCTCGTACTCGCACTTGTCGAAGACGTCGAAGCCCTCGGCGTAGGCCTGCATCAGGCCGTACTCGACGCCGTTGTGGACCATCTTCACGTAGTGCCCCGCGCCGGTCGGTCCGAAGTGCATCCAACCGCGCTTGCCGATCGCGGGTCGGCTCTGCTCGTTGGTCTCCGGTGCCAGCACGTCGAGGATAGGGGCAAGCCGTTTGACCGCGCGGTTGGGGCCGCCGACCATCATGCAGTACCCGACTTCCAGGCCCCAGACGCCACCGGAGGTGCCGACGTCGACATATTCGATCCCGGCTTTTCTCACCTCTGAGGCGCGCCGCTTGTCGTCGGTCCACTTCGAGTTGCCGCCGTCGACGATCGTGTCGCCGCGGTCCATCAGCTTGGCGAGCTTCTCGACGGTTTCCTGGGTCGGCTCGCCGGCGGGCACCATGATCCAGACGATGCGCGGCGGCTCGAGCTTCTTGACCAGCTCGCGCAGCGTGCGCGCGCCGGCGGCGCCGTTCTTCTCGGCCTGTCTGACCGCCTTCTCGTCGAAGTCGAACGCCACGACCTCGTGCTCGGAGTCGCGCCTGATGCGGTGCACCATGTTGCCGCCCATCTTCCCGAGCCCGACGAAGCCGATCTGCGTCATGTCCACTCCCTGATTTGGTTGGTCAGCGCCCGAACCGCGGCCGCCGCGTCATCGCCCTGCAGCCGCACACGCCCGGCGGGCAGTCCGAGCTCGCGCAGCGTCTGCAGATCGCCGATCGCCTGCGCTTCCTCGAGCGTGCGGAACGTGAAGGGCCTGCCCGGGATCTCGACGTCGGCACGGGCGTCGTGGAGCAGCTGCAAGAAGCGCCCGGTCTTCGGGCCGCCCTTGTGGAACTGGCCGGTGGAGTGCAGGAAGCGGGGGCCGTAGCCGAAGGTGGTGGTCGTGCTGCGGGCTGCGCGGAGCGCCTGGCGAAACTCGGCGAGCGCCGCGTCGAGCGCCTCGCCGGGCTCCAGGTAGCCCATCAGCGCGACGTAGGCGGGCGGGCCGGCCGCGAGCAGCAGCTCGCGCAGCTCCTGCTCGGAGGCGTCCGCGAGCTCCGGCAGGTTGCCGCTCTGCTCGAAGCCCTCGAGCACGCGGTTCGTGGCGTCCTTGGCCTGCTGCACGTTGGGCTGGTCGAAGGGGTTGATGTCGAGGCCCCAGCCGGCGACGGCGACCGCGATCTCGGCCAGCAGGAACAGTCGGCCGAGATCCTCCGGCCCGCGCGTCGGGATCGTGATCACCGGCTGTCCGGAGGCGGCGAGCGCCTCGAGCCGGGCGGCGGTGCCCGGGTCTTCGGCGCCGGGGTCGGGCAGGTGGACGAACACGCGGTCCCCGCCGTACTCCGCGGGCTCGCCGAGCGGCTCCTCCGCGACGGGCAGGATCCCCGTCCCCTGCTTGCCGGTCGACTCGGCGACGAGCTGCTCGAGCCACAGCCCGAGCCCGGGCAGCGAGGGGGCGATCACGAACGTCAGCTTGTCGCGGCCGGCCCGCGCCATCGCGGCGAGCGCGGCGCCCAGCCACACCGCGCCTGGCAGCCCGCCGGCGGACTCGTGATCCGCGCCCGCGTCCCAGGCCGAGGCGGTCTGCTGCAGCAGCGCAGCGGTGTCGACTCCCATCAGCGTGGCGGGGACGATCCCGAACGGGGAGAGGGCGCTGTAGCGACCGCCGATCTCCGGGTCGCCGTAGAAGACGTGGCGGAAACCCTGCTCGGTCGCGAGCTTCGCGAGGCCGGAGCCCGGATCGGTGATCGCGATGAAGCTGTTCGGGCCCGGCGCCAGCGTCGAGAAGTGTGCGTACAGCGAGAGCGGCTCGATCGTGCCGCCCGACTTCGAGGAGACGATGAACAGCGTGCGCGCCGGGTCGACGGCGCGACCGGTGTCCTGCACCCAGTCGGGGTCCGTCGAGTCGAGCACGTGAAGGGTCAGGCCCGCGGATTCCGTACCCACCCGCCCGAAGGTGCGGCGGAACACCTCCGGGGCGAGCGAGGAGCCGCCCATGCCGAGCAGCACGGCGTCGGTGAGGCCGTCGGCGCGCGCGCCGTCGGCGACGCGTTCGATCTCGACGAGCTCGTCGAGCATGTGTTCGGCGATCGTCAGCCAGCCCAGCCGGTTGGCGACCTCCGGCGTGCCCTCGGGGCCCCACAGCGTGGCGTCGCGCTCCCGCAGGCGGTCGGCGACACCCTGGTCGCGTGCCGCCTGCGCGAGCTCCCCGACCGCAGGCCCGACCGCCGGCGGCAGGCGGGCCTGGAGGGTGAGGGCGGGGTCGCTCACGCCACGATCGTAGTGGCAGCGGCGCTGGTATAGGTTCTCTGCCTCCCGTGAGCGACGAACACGACCCCTCGCTGCCGGACCGCAACCTCGCCCTGGAGCTCGTGAGGGTGACCGAGGCTGCGGCGCTGGCCTGCGCGCCGCTGGTGGGCCGGGGGGACAAGGAGGCCGCCGACCAGGCTGCCGTGGACGGGATGCGCTACATGCTGCACTCGGTCCGCATGGACGGCGTGGTGGTGATCGGCGAGGGTGAGAAGGACGAGGCGCCGATGCTCTACAACGGCGAGCAGATCGGTGACGGCTCGCCGCCCGAAGTCGACATCGCGGTCGATCCGCTGGAGGGGACCACGCTCGCGGCGCACGGCATGCCGAGCGCGCTGTCGGTGATCGCGCTGTCGGCGCGGGGGACGATGTTCAACCCGGGGCCGATCGTCTACATGGAGAAGATGGCCGGCGCGACCGAGATCGCCGACCTGCTGGACCTCGACCGGCCGCTGGGGGAGACGGTGAAGCTGATCGCCGATCGCACGTCGCGGCCGGTCAGCGACGTGATGGTCGTGGTGCTCGACCGGCCCCGCCACGAGCAGGGGATCGCGGCGATCCGCGAGGCCGGCGCACGGGTGCGGCTGATCCCGCACGGCGACGTCTCGGCCGCGTTGCTCGCGGTGACGGAGCGCTCGCGCGTCGATCTGCTGTGGGGGATCGGCGGCACGCCGGAGGGCGTCATCTCCGCGGCGGCGGTGAAGTGCGTCGGCGGGCAGCTGCTCGGGCGGCTGTGGCCGCGCGACGAGGAGGAGCGCAGCGCGGCGCTCGAGCAGGGCTACGACCTCGACCGCGTGCTCGATCGCGACGATCTGGTGGCCGGCGAGGACGTGTTCTTCAGCGCCACGGGCGTGACCGACGGCGACGTGCTGCAGGGCGTCCGCTACCCGAGCGCCGGTGGCGCGACGACCGAGTCGCTGGTGACGCGGACGCGCTCGGGCACGATCCGCCGGATCCGCGCCACGCACGACCGCCCGAAGCTGCGCGCGGTCGGCGGGGACCGCTTCTAGCCGCGGTCCTCGCGGGGCGGAACGAACACGCTCAGCAGCAGGCTGCGGTCGCGTTGCGGGGTCAGCGCCGCGACGGCCAGAAGCCTCTGCTTGCGGTCCACGCCCTGGGCGATCAGTGGCCGCAGGCGCTCGGAGACCTCCGGCTCAAGCGTGCCGACACGGGCGCTCCCGATGAGAACGATCACGCGCTCGCCCTCGACGGAGAGGCAGACCTCGAAGTGCGCGCTGCGCCTTCCCTTCACCAGGGTGCCCTCCAGAGCGTGTTCGAGCACCGGCGCGGAGAGAGGGTCGAGCGTGACCGGCGCAGGTTCACCGCCGATCCGAGAAACGCGGGGGTGCAGCGTTCGGCCGGGAACGCGCATCCACCCAGGGGGATCCTTCAAGCCGCTGATCACCGACAGCGCGGCGGGAGCGGCGCGGTGGTCCCCGCGCGCTCTCCGCTCCTCGCGCACGGCGCTCGCGAAGCGGGCCACAGCGCGGATGCGGCCGCGCTTTCTCGCCTCGCCTCCCGGCGGGCCCCCGCAGGAGCCCGGTGGCTGATCGTTGCGATCCGGTGGCGACATCGGCCTCCGACCGGAGCGCCTAGCCCTTCTTCGCCTGGTGCTCGATGACCTTGCCGAAGGCCTGCTCGAGCTGGCTCGTCATGCGCAGCTTGAACATCGCGAGCAGCGCCTCGGAGGCGATCGGCCGCAGCTCGTCGACGGCGCCGATCAGCTCGTCCCAGCGCTCCGGCGGCTGGCCGGCGCGCTCGAACGGCTCCCACAGCTCCTTCAGGAACAGCTTCACGAACGAGCGCGCGACCGAGTCGCAGTCGCGGCTGACGCGCTCGATCACCTCGAGCGTCGTGCGCAGCGAGATGCCCAGCGCCATCACCTGCTCGGCGGCGTCCAGCAGCGCCGGGCTGGTCACTTCGAAGCGCTCGTCGCCCAGCGGCGCGAGCACGCGCAGCCGGCGCACGCGCTCGAGGTCCTTGGGGCTCGCCTCGCCGAAGCGCTGCTCGAGTTCCGCGCGCGTGACCACCTCGGGCTTCTCCGGGTCGAACGGCGCGGTGACCGCGGCGCGCAGCCCGCTCAGCCGGACAGCCAGATCGCCCGAGCCGCTGAGCAGCCGTTCGATCGCGGCGAGGTTGAAGCCGTCGGCCTGCAGGTCCTGGACCAGGCGCAGCCTTGCCACGTGCTCGGCGCTGTAGTAGCCGACCCGCGCCCGCACCTCCGGCGGCGCGAGCAGGCCGCGCGAGTGGTGGTTGCGGATGTTGCGCACCGACATGCCGACCTCGGCGGCGAGCTGCTCGATCGTCATGTCGTGCGCGCCGTCGGCGGGCGCCGCTGTGTCCTGTCTCACACTTGCCATCGCCTGCGAGTCAGGTTACCATGTTTCATGTGACCTCAAATGAGGTAACATCGGAGCAAGTCGTGATGCCGACACCGACAAACCGGGTACCGACACCTCGAGGAGCAGGGGCGATGACCGATGGCTGAACGAGGGGCGACACCGCAGGTGCCGGCGCTGGGCCGCCGGGCGCTCTCGCTCGTGCGCTCGTTCACCTCGCCGCTGCTGCCCGACGACTACCTCGAGCTGGTCAACCCGCTGTGGTCCACGCGCGAGCTTCGCGGGCGCATCGAGCGCGTCGAGATGGAGACCGACGAGGCGGTGACGATCACGATCAAGCCCGGCTGGGAGTGGCCCGGCCACCGCGCCGGCCAGTACATCCGGCTCGGCATCGAGGTCGACGGTCGCTTCCACTGGCGCGCCTACTCGCTGACCTCCGACCCCGGCCGCACCGACGGCTGCATCACGATCACGCCGAAGCTGGTCCACACCGGCACCGTCACGCCCTACCTATGCCAGCGCCTCCGTCCCGGCACGATCGTCCGCCTCGGCGGCGTCGAAGGCACGTTCGTGCTGCCAGAGGAGGTGCCCGAGCGGATCCTGTTCCTCAGCGCCGGCAGCGGCGTGACGCCGATCGCGAGCATGATCCGCAACCTCGACCACCGCCGCGCGCTGCGCGACGTCGTGCACATCCACTGCGCGCGACACCCCCACACGGAGATCTTCGCCGCGGAGCTGCGCGAGCTCGCCACCCGCAGCCCCGGCTACCGCCTGACCGCGCGCCACAGCGCCCGCGAAGGGCGCCTGCGCGCCGAGGAGCTCGACGCGATCTGCCCCGACTGGCGCGAGCGCGAGATGTTCGTCTGCGGCCCGACCGGGCTGTTGCAGGCGATCAAAGAGCACGTCGAACGCGACGGCGACGCGGCGCGGCTGCACCACGAGCACTTCCAGCCCGACGAGCTGATCAACGGCGCCGAGCAGGGCTGCGGCGGCACGATCGCACTGTGCCGCAGCGGTGTCGAGGCCGTCAGCGACGGCTCGCAGCCGATCCTCGTGGCCGGCGAGCAGGCCGGTGCCGAGATGCCGTTCGGGTGCCGCATGGGCATCTGCCACAGCTGCGTCGGGCGGCTTCGCTCCGGCCAGGTGCGCGACCTGCGGACCGGGGCCGTCTCCGGTGCCCCGGGCGAAATCGTGCGGACATGCATCAATGCCCCCGAGGGGCCAATCGAGATCGACCTGTGAGCCGGCACGGAGCGCCCGCCGGCTCAGATCAAACTCAACGGAGGTAGAGATGTCAGCGACGTTCAACGAGCCCTCTCCTGTGCCGGGCGCAGACCGCGGCGCCGCCGGCGACGCGGCGGCCGGGGCCGAGCCGGCGCAGCTCGCCGCACAGGCCGCGCGCGAGAACGGCCACGCCCGGCCTGCGGCCGAGCACGCGCCCCTCGAGGAGCCGCTGAGCCCGCTCGCCGCCCTCAGCCCCGAGCAGCTCGAGGAGCTGGGGCGCGAGTTCGACGCGATCCACGACGAGGTCTTCGCCGACCTCGGCGAGCGCGATGCCCGCTACATCCGCTCGACGATCGCGCTGCACCGGCGCCTCGTGCTGGCGGCGCGCGCGACGCTGCTGTTGTCGCGGCGGCGCCCCGCCTGGCTCGCCGGCACGGCGATGCTCTCGCTGGCGAAGATCCTCGAGAACATGGAGCTGGGCCACAACATCCTCCACGGCCAGTGGGACTGGATGAACGACCCCGACATCAACTCGCAGAGCTGGGACTGGGACACCGCCTCGCCCTCGCAGGCGTGGAAGCACTCGCACAACTACGAGCACCACACTTTCACCAACATCCGCGGCAAGGACCGCGATCTCGGTTACGAGATCATGCGCATCGACCCGCACCAGAAATGGCACCCGGTTTACCTGCTGCAGCCGATCTACAACCTGCTGCTGATGGGCTTCTTCGAGTGGGGCGTGGCGGTGCACGACCTCAACACCGAGGCGATCCGCAGCGGCGAGAAGCCGAAGGCCCAGTTGATCGAGGAGCTGAAGGCGATCGGCGAGAAGGCGCGCCGGCAGATCGTCAAGGACTACGTCGCGTTCCCGGCGCTGTCGGCCGCGGTCGACGGCGCGATCGGCGGGCCGCAGGCCGCGCGGCGCACCTTCAAGACCACCTTCTGGGCCGACTTCTGGGCGAACATCGTGCGCAACGTGTGGGCCCACTCGATCATCTTCTGCGGGCACTTCCCCGACCAGACCTACACGTTCGACCAGGACGAGGTGCAGGACGAGAGCCGTGGCGGCTGGTACGTGCGACAGCTGATCGGCGCCGCCAACATCGAGGGCGGTCCGCTGTTCCACCTGCTCACCGGCAACCTGTCCTTCCAGGTCGAGCACCACCTCTACCCCGACATGCCCTCCAGCCGCTACTCCGAGATCGCTCCGCGCGTGCGGGACATCTGCCGGCGCTACGAGCTGCCCTACAACACGGGCCCGCTGCACCAGCAGCTCGGCACCGTCCACCGCACGATTTTGCGGCTGGCGTTCCCGGGCGGGCGGGTGCGGGAGAAGCCGGGGCCCTACCGCCCGCAGCAGGCGTAGGCGCGCGCCGCGCGGCCCGGCGCGACGCGCCGCGCGGCCCGGCCCGGCCCGGCGCGACGCGCCGCGCCGGCCGTCCCGCCGCGTGCCGCTGGTGCGAACGGCGCGGCGCGCGGCAGCGTGGCAGCATACGCCGCGTGCCGCGCATCCCATACAGGGACCCGCAGGACGCCCCCGAGCCGATCCGCAGGGTGATCGAGGGCTCGCCGCTGGCGCTGCTCGGGATCGTCGCCCACGCGGAGACCGCCTTCGAGCCGTGGCTGCGCTACTCGAACACGCTGCTGCGCGGCCTCGAGCTCGACCCTCTGCTGCGGGAGCTGGCGATCCTGCAGGTCGCCCATCTCAGCGCCTCGGAGTACGAGTGGACCCAGCACGTGCCAATCGCCGAATCGTTCGGTGCGCGGCCCGAGCTCGTCGCGGCGATCGCGGCGGGCGAGCAGGCGCCGGCGCATGCGGACGAGACGCAGCGAGCGGTCCTCTCGTTCACCCGCGCGGTGGTGCAGGACGGCGCCGCCGGCGAGGACGCAGTCGCCGGCGTGCGCGGGCGTCTCGCGGACCGTGGCCTCGTCGAGCTGCTGCTCGTGATCGGCAACTACCTGGGCCTCGCCAGGCTGATCGCGACGGTCGGCCTCGAGCCACACGAGCCGGTGGTGCGGCTGCCCGGCGGCACCGATTCGCTCGGCCCCGATCCACCCCCGCGCTGAGAGTCCAGGTCCGCGCGCGCGAGGCGCCGAGCGTGCGCCGCGCCCGTGCTCAGCGCGCCGCGAATCGCCCGACCCGCGACTCTGCGAGGTCGAGCCGCGCCAGCGAGCGCAGGAAGCCGTAGGTGATGACCACGTGGATCCGCGACTGCGTGAGGTCATACAGCCGCAGGCTCAGGCCCGAGGCGATCGCGGGGTAGAAGTTGACGACCGCCACCTCGACGTGCAGCCGATGCCGCGACGAGAGCTCAGCGGGTTCGCGCGCCATCTCGATCTGCAGGTAGCCGGCGCCGTCGCGGCCGCGCCGGGCGACCAGCAGCCCGCGCTCGATCCGCCAGCGAACGAGCCCGCGCGCGGCGTCCATCTCGTACTCCGGGGCCTGGAAGGTGAGCAGCCGCAGCGGCTCGGCCAGCAGCACGACGGCGCGACCCTGCTCGCTGTAGCGGACGCGGATCAGCCCCAGCGTGACCCGCGTGAGGAACCGCCAGTAGGTGCGGGCGAGCCGCTCGAGGTGGGCCGGCGTCCAGATCTGCTCGAGCGCCGCGGCATCGATCAGCAGGTCGGCGCGCTGCACAGAGCGCACCGCTCCCGTCGCGCGGTCGACCGAGGTGTCGTTCGTCAGCCGCTCGATCGATGCCGGCAGCGGATCGCGTCGTGAGCGCAGCGCCAGCGCGGCGGCGAGCGCGGCCACCGCGGCCACTGCGGCCAGGCCGATCCAGAGGGCGGTCATCTCGGCTCCGTCGCGCGCACGGGCCGTGAGGCTATCCGCGGGGCGTCCGCCGCGGGGGTTGGCGTCTTCGCCTGCTGCTATTCAAGGACCATGGCCGACGACCCAGCCAGACGCCCTCCGCGGGCACGCCCCGTCGCCGGCCTCTCCGTCGAGCGCCTCGAGGATCGAGCCGAGACGCTCGCGCGGCGCTGGGCCGGGGCGCTGGTGATGATGCGCCCGCTCGGCTCGCTGGGGCGGATCTCGCTGGAGGAGGTGGTGCGGGCCGCTCCCGAGCTGTGCCGTCAGGTGCTGCGCGCGCTCGGTTCCGACGGCGAGCTAGAGCGGCTGCTCGACGCGCACGAGCCCGCCCGCGGCGGACCCTTCGCCGACCGGCCCGCCGCGCTGTCCGGCGCGCGCGACGCGAGCGCCGTCGTGGAGGCGGTGGAGTCGCTGCGGGGTGCGCTCTGGGAGGAGCTCGCGATCGAGGCCGCCGCCTGGCCCGAGCGCTCGCGCGAGCGGCTGCTGGCCGATGCGGGCGACCGCCTCGCGCACGTCTGCGCGGTTCTCAGTGCGGTCGCCGTCGAGCGCGAGCGGCCCGCCGCCGCGGCCCGCCCCGCGCGCTTCCCGGAACGGCCGCCCGGCGCGCGGCGCGCCGCCGAGCAGCGCGTGGTGATCGTCGACGAGCAGGCGGCCGAGCAGGGTGAGGAGCTGCCGCCGTTCGGCAGCGATGCCCCGGCCGGGGAATCGGCGCGCGCGCAGGCCGCCGCCGCGATCCTCGCGCCGGGCAGCGGACCGGACGAGGTGCTCGGGGTGCGCCGCGGCGAGGACGAGCGCTTCGCTGGGGGCGATCGCGGGAGCGCCTCGCCGATCGCGATCCGCGATGCCCGCCGCGAGCAGGGGCCGAGCGCCTGGATCCGCTCGATCGGCGATCAGCTCGAGCGCTACGGCTCGGATCGCGCCGGCTTCGCGGTCGTGCTGATGCAGATCGCCGGCGCCGGCGAGGCCGAGGAGGACCTCGAAACGGCGCTCGCAGCAGAGCTGCGGGCGGCGGGAGGCGGGCGCCTCACGCGCGAGCGCGAGGGTCGCTACTGGCTGCTCGTGCCCCGCGCCGACCGGATCGGCGCCGAGACACTCGCGGCGCAGCTGAGGCAGGCCGCGGAGCGCGCCGCCTCGGCGGCCGGGTACACCGCCGAGGTCGTGACCGGCGCGGCCGTGTGCCCGCAGGACGGCGCGCGCGCGGCGGAGCTGGCGGCGCACGCCGACGTGGCGCTGTACGCGGCGCGCTGGGAGCAGCGAGGCGCGCGCCGCGGCGCGGACGAACCGCTCTGAGCGCGAGGCCGCGTCAGGCGGCCGCGGCGCCGCCGGCGAGCTCTTCTTCGGGCGGGGCGGCGGGCAGGCCGAGCGTCGGCGTGTTGGCGGTGCGTCCGACGACCTGGGTGCTGATGCGCACCGTGTCGCTCACGCCCAGCGCGCGGGCCGCGCCGGCGGTGAGGTCCCAGTCGGCGTGGTGGGCGTAGGGGCCGCGATCGAGCACCGGGATCGTGACGCTGCGGCCCCGGAAGGCGATTCGCACGAGCGTGCCACACGGCAGCGTGCGGTTGGCCACGCCGAGCACGTGGGGCGTCAGCGTCTGTCCGCATGCCGTCTTGTGGCCGTAGAAGCCCGGACCGAACCAGGTCGCGATCGCGGACGGGCCGACCCCGGCGGCGGCGCCCGCCGTGCTCGGCGTCGCGTTCGCGCCGCCGGGCGCGCTGGCGCCGCCCGTCGAGGCGAATGCGGGACCGGCGCCGAGGGCGCAGAGGCCCGCGACGAGGGTGAGCACGACCGTGGCTGTCTTCGATCCGATACGCATGTGCTGCTCGACGCCTACGGGGTGAGCTGACGGGCTCGCGCGGCGGAACTGCTCGCGGCGCTACGGTCCGGATCGGACCGATTCGCCCCAGCGGGCCCTTCTTCAGAGCCCGCAATGGGTCCCCCGCCCGACGCGTCCAGTGGCGCGACGGCTCGGCGTGGGCGGCAGTATACATATCCTTCCGCACGGCTCCGCAACGGTGTGCAGACGTTTCGCCCGCAAGTTGCGGCAAAGGCCTGCCGCCCGCCCTGCCGTTTCGGAGCGGGAGCGTCTGCTGTAGGTTGCGCCCGTGAGCGCGGCGTCAGGCAACTCGCAGTGAGCCCGATCCGCCTCTGGAGGTTCTCGATCTGGCTGCGCGGCCGCGGGCTGCAGCGTGCCGCGCTGTGGGTCAAGAAACTGAACTCGGTCCTCTACCACAACTCCCTGGCCCCAGGGGCGAGGATCAGCCCCGACCTGCGCTTCGGCCATCACGGCTTCGGCAACATGATCCACAGCAACGTCGAGATCGGCCGGCGCGTGTTCATCTGGCACCACGTCACGATCGCCGTCCGCTCGCGCTCGGGGTGGGACGAACCGCACGCGATCGTGATCGAGGACGACGTGCACATCGGCGCCAAAGCGATGATCATCAGCCCCGAGAAAGGCAGCCTGCGGATCGGGCGCGGCGCGCGCATCGGCGCGGGGGCCGTCGTCTCCCGCGACGTCCCGCCGGGTGCCACCTTGATCTGCGCGCCGCCGCGCGTGCTGCTCGCCGAGGACGGCGCCGAGGCGCCCGGCGGGACGATGGGAGAGGGGTAGGGGGAACCTCCGAGGCGCGCCGGCTCCCGCTTGAGGGCGCCGAATCGGGTTGATACCTTGCGTGGAGATGTCCGGTCTGCGCGTTCCCGCAGCGAAGAGGGGCGGGGCGCTCGCAGCGGGGCGGCCGGCGAGTGCGACGCGGTACCCGAAGACGTTGCGTGCCGCCACCGCGTGCCTGCTGCTACTCGGCACCGCGACACTGGCGGCATGCGGCTCCTCCGAAGAACACGGGAGCGGCCAGGGCGGCGGGACCGCGGAAGCGGCGAACATCGAACACGAAGAAGAAGTGACCGAAAAAAAGCAGGAAGCGGCGGAACTGGCCGAACAGCGGGAACTACTGTTGAGCATCGAAGGCAAAAAACAGGAAGAAGGCGCGCAGTCGAACGCCAAGCGAACCGAAGTCGCGGCGGAAAAACGCGCGAAGAAGAAACTCGAAGAAGCCGTCAAGGCGGCGCACCGCCGCGAAAAGCTCGCCGAGGAACGCGCGAAGAAGATCGAACAACGAGCGGCCGCCACGCACACGGCACCGACGACGACGACGACCGGCAAGCAGACGACCGGCAAGCCGACGACCGGCAGCGCCGGTCCGCCGCCGCGCGAAGTGACGACCAAGTCGGAAGGCACCAGTGCCAAGCCCTGACACCGTCTCGCTCAGACGGCGTGGCCCGGCGCTGCTGATCGCGCTGCTGCTCGCGGCCGTGCTCGCCGGATGTGGAGGTTCCGGCGGCGGAGGCGAAGGTGGAGAAGGTGAAGGCGGCGGCCACGAAAGCGCGGTCTCGCCCGAAGCCTCGGAGCAGAGCGCGGCCGCCAGGAGCGCCGCGATCGAAAAGCGCCAGGAAGCAGAATCCAAGGCCGCGCTCGAAGCCGCGCGCCGGCGCCGCGAACAGGCAGCCGCCCAGTCGAGCTCCTCCTCGCCCGCGAAGGGCAAGAAGAAAAAAGCCGCCGGAAAACACGCAAAAGGCGGCGGCGCGAAAAAAGCCGCCGGCAAGAAGAAGAAGCCCGCGACCGGCAAGCCCCACAAGGGCGCCCCAGGGCAGGAAACGGCGGCCGAAAAAGCGGCCCGCAGCCAGTTCGCGCGAGAAGAAGCCGCGGAAGGCAAGTAGGAGCGGAGCTGCCGGGGCGGGCAACGCCCGCGAGCGCGTCGGTTTGCCGCGCTCAGCGGCCGAGTCGCGAGAAGACGTCGCGGACCAGCCGCTCGCTGCCCGCGATCCCGGCCTTGGCGATCTCGCCGATGGCCTCGACGGCCGTGCTCAGCAGATCGGTCGTGCCGGGCGGCGGCACCGCGCCGACCGCGCGCTCGTCCTCGGTCTCGAAGCCCTGGCGCGGCACGTCTTCCGGCGGCCGGGCGGCCGGGCGTTTCGGCGCGCTCCTGCGGGCCCGGGACGAGCTCGCCCGCGGCCCCGCGCTCCCGTTCTTCGCGGCTGCGACGGCGGGTTTGGCGCTCGCCCGCGCGGGCTTGGCCCGCTTGGCAGCCGGTTTCGCCGGTTTCGGCGGCCTCTTGGCGGCCGGGGACGGGGCGCCGCTCGCGCGTGTCGCCTTCTTCCGCGTGCCGTTGGCCGAGCCGGATCCGCCGGTCTCGCGGGCGGCTGCGCGACGCGCCGTGGCGCGTTGCGGGCGGGTGCGCGGGAGGTTCGACAGGACGCCGGCGCCGTTCTCCTCCGTTGCGCCCCCTGATGGGGCTTTGCCCTCCGCAGGTGGGCTCACGCCGAACATGATTGCTTAATGCGCCGGAGCGCATCCGCTCGGGCCGCCGGGGCCGCACCCGCCATGCCGGCGGGCGCATCGAAGGTCCCGACTTGCTGCGCCGACGGGTCCGTTCTCGCCTCGACGCGTTAGCATGATGCTCCGGTGAGCCGATAGGGCTGTAACGTCGTCACGGCTGCGGCCGTGATGTCCGACAGGGCAAGTGCAGAACAGCCATGGACCACCGGGTCCACGGGCCGCCTCCCGGGTGTCGAGCGACTTCAAGAAACGGAATCACGAATGTCAGTAGTCGAGCTGCAGGAGCTGGATGAGGTCAAGGGCCTGCTCGCCAAGGGCCAGCAGGTGGGGGTGCTGTCCTTCGCGGAGATCTCGAAGGCGACCTCCGAGCTCGATCTCGACGAGTCCGACCTCGAAGAGCTGCACGGCTTCTTCGAGCGCTCCGAGATCGAGCTCGTCGAGGACATAGACCCGGCGCTGGCTGCCTCCTCGCAGGTCGAGCGGGCGCCGGACAAACGAGGGCGGCGCAAAGCCAAAACCGCGCTCGACCTGAAGCCGGACATGACGACCGACTCGCTGCAGCTGTTCCTCAAGGACATCGGCAAGGTGCGGCTGCTGACCGCCCAGGAGGAGGTCGACCTCGCCAAGCGCATCGAGCGCGGCGACCTCGACGCCAAGCAGAAGATGGTCGAGTCGAACCTGCGGCTCGTCGTGTCGATCGCCAAGAACTACCGCAACCAGGGGCTGCCGTTCCTCGACCTGATCCAGGAGGGCACGCTCGGCCTGGTGCGCGCCGCGGAGAAGTTCGACTACCGCAAGGGCTTCAAGTTCTCCACCTACGCAACCTGGTGGATCCGCCAGGCGATCGCCCGCGCGCTCGCCGACAAGGCGCGCACGATCCGCATCCCGGTGCACGTGGTCGAGAAGCTCAACAAGATCGGCCGTGCCGAGCGCAAGCTCGTCACCGAGCTGGGTCGCGAGCCGACCGCGGACGAGATCGCCGAGGTGACGGGCATCGACCCCGAGGAGGTCGACTCGATCAAGCGCTCCGCCCAGGCGCCGGTGTCGCTGGAGAAGCCGGTCGGGGACGAGGAGGAGTCCGAGTTCGGGCAGTTCATCGCCGACGAGCGCGCCGAGTCGCCCTACGAGCGCGCCGCCGAGATCCTCACCAAGGAGGCCCTGCGCGAGGCGCTGGAGAACCTGTCCTACCGCGAACGCCGCGTGCTCGAGCTCCGCTACGGCCTCGGCGGAGAGCACCCGCGCACGCTCGACGAGGTCGGCCGCACCTTCAACGTCACGCGCGAGCGCATCCGCCAGATCGAGAACCAGTCGCTGAAGAAGCTGCAGTCGCTCGCGGAGGCACAGAAGCTCCGCGACGTCGCCTGAGGCCCGAAACACGCGCGGCGGGGCGCTCGCTCCGCGTCCTCAGCTGTCCGCGGCGCGGCGCAGCGGGCGTGCCGAGGCCGCGAGGATGAAACCGGCCTTCGCCGCGGTGTAGCTTTCGCGATCGTCGGTGAAGCGCGCGGCGAGCCGCCGCTTCAGCGCCTCGTACTCGGCGGCGCATCGCGGGTCCGAGCGCAGCGCTTCGCGGAACGCGAGCGTCTGCTCGAAGCGGCGCGAGCGATGGGGAACGAGATGCAGGTGGAAGTCCCGCCGGAGCGGGTCGGGCTTGCAGAACCAGTGCATCTCCTGCGGCCGGTACGGGGCGTGCTGGTAGCCGCCCCGCGAGAGCGGCGCGAAGCATGCGCGCGCTGTCTGCAGATCGGCGACGCCGGCCATGATGTCGATCGTCGGCTTCGCGGCCAGCCCGGACACGGCGGTGCTTCCCACGTGGTGGATGCCGCCCACGACCTGGCCGTCGAGGAGCTCGAGCAGCAACTCGCGCTCGCGGTCGAAGCGACCTGGCCAAGCCGGGTCGTACGGCACGACGCGGACAGCGGCGTCACCCGTCATCGCCACCACCCTAACGACGGCCTCCCAGCGCGCCCGCGGCGGGCTGCGTCCAGGCCGGCGGGCGCCGCTCAAGGCCCTCCCGCTCGATGCCGATGCGCTCAGCATGTTCGACGTCAAGGCTGCGATGCGCGAGCTCGTCGCGAAAGAGGGCTCGGATCTCCACCTGAAGGCCGGCTCGGCCCCTCTGTTCCGCGTCCACGGCGAGCTGAGGCTCGACGCCGGCTCGGGCCCGCTCGAGCGCCGGGACACCGAGCAGGCGCTGCGTGACCTGCTCCCCGACGAGCACAAGCTGGAAGAATTCGATTCCGACCACGAGGTCGATTTCTCCTACGAAATCGAGGGCGTCGCGCGCTTCCGCGTCAACGCCTTCATGCAGCGCGGCGCGACCTCGCTGGTGTGCCGCGCGATCCCCCACAAGATCAGCTCGATCGAAGAACTCGCGCTGCCCGACGTGGTCCGCGACCTGGCCGAGGAGGAGCGCGGGATCGTGCTGCTCACCGGCACCACCGGCTCCGGCAAGTCGACGACGCTCGCGGCGATGATCGACCACATGAACAACACGATGAGCAAGCACATCGTGACGATCGAGGACCCGATCGAGTTCGTGCACACCGACAAGCGCTCCGCGATCAACCAGCGCGAGGTCGGCATGGACACCGCCTCCTTCAAGCGCGCTCTGCGCCGCGTCCTGCGCCAGGACCCCGACGTCATCCTGGTCGGCGAGATGCGCGACGAGGAGACCGTCCAGACGGCGCTCTCGGCCGCGGAGACCGGTCACCTCGTGCTCTCCACGATCCACACCGTCGACGCCACCGAGTCGATCAACCGCATGCTCGACTTCTTCCCGCCGCACCAGCACCAGCAGGCGCGCAGCATGATCGCCGGCACGATCAAGGGCGTGATCTCCCAGCGGCTCGTGCCGGGCTCGGAAGGGGGCCGCGTGGCGGTCTGCGAGATCCTGCGCATGACCGGCCGCGTGCGCGACATGATCCTCGACCCCGACCAGACGGGCAAACTCGTCGAGGTGATCACGAGCGGCGCCTACTACGGCATGCAGACCTTCGACCAGGCCCTGTTCAAGCACGTCAAGGCCGGACGCGTGACATTCGAGGACGCGATGCGCGTCGCCTCGAGCCCGCACGACTTCAAGCTGTTGATGCAGGCCGACGGGCGCGAAGGCACGACGATGGAGGACGTCGCCTCCGCCGAGACCCGGCGCGAAGAATCCTCCCGCCCGAACTCGCCGCTCGGCGTCTGAGGGCTCTGCCGCCGGCGCGCGCGTCGGCCGGCGCGGCCGCAGGCTCCCACGGAGCTCCAACACTTCATTTGGTAAAGTGCGGGGAGTAGATGCCCGTCGATGAGACATGTCCGGTCTGCCTGACCGCGGAGATCATCTGCAGCAAGTGGACGCTGCTGCTCGTCAGGGATCTTCACGAGGGCCACTCCCGCTTCTGCGAGCTCGAACGCTCGCTGGCCGGGATCAGCCCGCGTACGTTGTCGCTGCGGCTGCGCGCGCTCGAGGAGGAGGGCATCGTCGAGCGGCACACCTTCCCCGAGGTGCCGCCGCGGGTCGAGTACGCGCTCACCGAGAAGGGCCGGGCGCTGCTGCCGATCATCGACGACATGCGCTCCTACGGCGAAGACTGGCTCGGCGTGAGCTGCGCCGAGCGCGCCGCCGAGGCGCTGGCCGGCGCCCCCTCGCTGACTCCCGCCTGAGGGTCCGAGGCTCCGCGCGTGCAAGTCGCGCTGCGGCGGGAGGAGCGTCCGTGCGCGCGCAGAACCCATCCGGACGATGCATTCCGTCCAGCTGCGCGAGGCCATCAGCGACTACCTGCGTGCCGCCGCGGCGCTGCTCGGCGCCGAGCTCGCGGCGGGCGCCGAGATCCCGTTCGAGGTCGAGCAGCAGCCCGGGGCCGGGCGCCGGGCGGGCGGTAGCACCTTCTACTGCTACCGGCCGCTGACGAGCGAGTTCCTCGCCGCGCGCCGCCCCGAGCTGGAAGCGCTCGCCGAGTACGAGCGCGCGTCCCGGCAGCTCGCGACGTTCGAGGGTCGCGAGCGCTACCTGGTGAGCGTCGGCGAGGACATCACGCGGCTGACCCCGAGCGCCCAGGTGCGGGCCGCGATCGGCTCCCTGCTCGGCGAGGTCTTCGGCGAGCAGTCGGACTTCGAGCTGCGCGAGGAGCGTCTCGAGGCCGCACTCGAGCGGCTGCAGGGCGCGGCCCTCGCCGCCACCGCCGAAGTCACGATCGTCGCGCGGCTGCTGGGGATGACGCTCTCCTCTTCGGAGCTGGCGCTCGCCAAGGGGCTGACGATCGCCCGGCCCGAGGCGCTGGAGGGGCTGCCGCCCGAGGCGCGTACGCTTCCGGAGGACGGGCCGGGGCACCTGATCGTCGCGCTCGCGAGCTCCGAGCCGGACCCCGCCGAGGCGCTCTTGCACGGACGCGAGGTGCTGCGCGAGTTGCTGCGGGCGCTGCGGCTGTTCGGCGACGGGCGCGTGACGCTCGGCGCCGTGGCCTGGGCTCGAATCGGCGGCGGTCGCTGGAACCCGCTGGCGCTCGGTGGCGGCGGCCGTCCGCACGGGATGCTGGTCGTGACGCCGGAGCATGAGGACGAGCTGCGCGCCTTCTGCAACCTCGTCGCGCGGCGCGCGCCCGAGGGCGACGAGCTCGCGTGGGCACTGCGGCGCTTCGAGATGGGCTGCGAACGCGAGGACCCCTACGAGGCCCTGTCCGACAACTTGATGGCGCTGCGCGCCCTGCTCGAGCCCGAGGGGCCCGCGAGCGGGATGCTGCCCGGGCGCCTGGCCGCGCTCTGCGCGACGCCCGAGCGGCGGCTGGCGCTGACCGAGCGGGCGGTCCAGGCGATCGTCCTCGAGCGCGCCGTGATCAGCGGCTCCGCCGGCGCGGAAGGCGGTGCGGCGGCTCTCGTCCACGACATCGGCGACCACCTGCGGGCGCTGCTGCGCGATGTGATCTGCGGCCACCTCGCGCCCGACCTGGTGGCGCTCGCCGACGAGCTGCTGCTGAGCGAGCCGCCGGCCGAGGACGCCGCGGCGCCGCAGGCGCCGGCGCCCCGTGCAATGCCCTTCGAGGTGCCGGGGACGATCCCGTTGCGCGCAAGCGACGCACGCGGCGTCGCGCACGAAGCCGACTCAGAAGCCGAGCTGATCGGCGACGCGGGCGAGGCCGAGGAGATCCTGGACCTCCTCATCTAGGTGGCCGACGAGCGTGGGCTCGCGGCCGCCGGCGAGCGCCGCCAGCTCGCGCACTGTCACCGCGTCGCGCTGCGCGAGCTGGTCGAAGTCGGCGAGGTTCGAGGCCACGCGCCGCGCGAGGCCCTCGCCGAGGACACCCGAAAGCTCCGCTGCCGCCTGCTCGGCGGTGTGCCCCGCCAAGCGATCGAAGTGCATGCGGTTGACCACCAGCTCGGGAGCGGGTCGCGGCGTCGGGCGCATCTCCTGCAGGCGCCGGGCGAGGAAACGGGCCTCGCGCGCGGGCTCCGGCTCGGGCGAGGTGACGATCACGAACGCCGCCTCCTCGGAGCGCAGCAGCGCCTGCACGGCCTCGGTGCGCGCGCCGAAGCTGTCGAGGATGCTGCTCATCGAGCGGAAGAACGCCGAGAGCTCGGCGAGCATGTCGACCCCCGTGACGCGCGCGAAGATTCCGAACACGAGCGCCGTGCCTCGGCCGAACAGCCGGGCGGTCAGCCCGCCCGGTGCGAGGAACACCTGCAGGGCTCGCCCTTCCAGGAAGCCGAGCAGGCGGCCCGGCGCCTCGAGGAAGTCGAGCGCGTTGCGCGACGGCGGGGTGTCGAGCACGACCACGTCGAAGTCGTGCTCGGCGTACAGCTCATACAGCTTGGCGACGGCGCTGAGCTCGTTCGAGCCGGAAATCGCACCCGACAGCTCGCGGTAGACGGAGTTCTCGAGGATCTCGCGGCGGGCCGACTCGTCGGGAGCGAGCTGGCCCACGACCCCGTCGAACGTCGCCTTCGTGTCGAGCATCATCGCCCACAGCTCGCCCTCCAGGCGCCTGCCGTCCGCCTCCAGCGGCGTCGCGTCGACCAGGCGGGGCTCGCCGGAGAGCTCCTTCAGCCCCAGCGCGCTCGCCAGCCGGCGTGCGGGGTCGATCGTCACGACCGCGACCTTGGCGCCGGCGATCGCCATCCCCAGAGCTAGCGCCGCCGAGGTCGTCGTCTTTCCGACCCCGCCGGCGCCGAGCGTCACGATCACGGGGTGCCCCCTCAGCCGCGCGGGCAGCGGGGCCGCCGCGGGGCTCTTGCCTGGGGCCATGCCGGGATCGTAGTTCCCGTGCAGGAATCATCGCTCGCCATGCGAATACCGACCGGAAGGCTTTCCGGCAATCGAGCATCGGAGCGAGGATGGAAGGAAAGGCCAAGGTCATCGCATTCGCCAATCAGAAGGGCGGCGTGGCCAAGACGACGACGACGCTGAACCTCGCGGCCGCCTTCGCGGAGGAGGGCCACCGGGTGCTGTGCGTGGACATGGACCCCCAGGGCAACCTGACGATGTCGCAGGGCATCGACCCCGACACCCTCGAGAAATCGATGTACGACGTGCTCGTCCACAAGGTCTCGATCCGCGAGGTGATCCGCAGGCGCGAGATCGACATCGCCTGCGCCTCGATCGACCTCGCCGGCGCGGAGATCGCGATGTCGACGATGATCGGCCGCGAGCGCTCGCTGCAGAAGGCCTTCGAACCGATCGTCGAGGACTACGACTTCATCTGCATCGACACCCCGCCGAGCCTGGGCCTGCTGACGATCAACGCCCTGACCGCCGCCGACAAGGTGATCGTCCCCGTGCAGTGCGAGTATCTGTCGATGCGCGGATTGATCCAGCTGCAGAACACGCTGGCGATGATCAGGGAGAACCTGAACCCCGACGTGGACATCGAGGGCATCCTGCCGACGCTGGTGGACACGCGCACGATCCACGCGAAGGAGGCGATCGAGATCCTCGAGGAAAACTTCGGGGACCGCGTGTTCGCCTCGCGCATCCGCAAGACCGTCAGGTTCGCCGAGGCCCCTGTGAAGGGCATGTCGGTCCTGAAGTACGAGCCCGACGGCGTCGCGGCCCAGTCCTACCGGCAACTCGCGCAGGAGGTTCTCACCCATGGCCAACGCTAAACGCGCGAGCATGCGCGAAGGACCGCTCGCCGCCCTTTTCCGCAAGACCGAAGAGGCCGAGGGACAGCCGGGCACCGAGGCAGGCCGGGCCGCCGAGCCCAAGGCGCCCGCGCGGCGCCAGGCGCCGGCACCGCGGTCCGCCGAGCACGAGCCGCGCTCGACGCGGCCGTCGCTGCCGCACCCGGCGCTCAGCGCCCAGGCGCCCGAGCCGGAGCCGCAGACCCACGTGCCCTCGCCGCAGGAGCGCCTGCGCCACGCCTTCTCCTCGGAGATCCCCGAGAACGTGATGGAGCGCCGGACGCCCCGCCAGGCGCCGCCGGAACGTCGCGCCGAAGCGGCCTACGAGCGGCCCTCCGCGGCCGGACCAGGGCAGCCCGTGATCCGCGTCGTCGGCGTCGGCGGGGGCGGCGTCAACGCCGTCAACCGGATGGTCGAGGCCGAGGTCGAGGGGATCGAGTTCCTCGCCGTCAACACCGACGTGCAGTCGCTGCAGCAGTCCACGGCCGATCTGACCCTGCACATCGGCGGCGAGCTGACCCGCGGGCTCGGCGCCGGCTCCGACCCGGAAGTCGGCCGCGCCGCGGCGATGGAGGACTACGACCGCATGAAGGCCCTGCTCAAGGGCTCGGACATGATCTTCATCGCGGCAGGCTCCGGCGGTGGCACCGGCACCGGCGCGGCGCCGGTCGTGGCCCGCATCTCGCGGGAAGTCGGCGCGCTGACGGTGGGCATCGTCACCAAGCCGTTCGGCTTCGAGGGCTCGCGCCGCAGCGAGCAGGGGGAGCGCGGCGTGCAGGCCCTCGCGCAGGAGGTCGACACGTTGATCGTCGTGCCCAACGATCGGCTGCTGGCCGTGCTCGACAAGCAGACCTCGATGGTCGACGCGTTCCGCGTCGCCGACGACGTGCTGCGCCAGGGCGTGCAGGGTGTCTCCGACCTCGTCACGCTGCCCGGCCTGATCAACCTCGACTTCGCCGACGTGCGCACGATCATGCGCGACGCCGGCAGCGCGTTGCTGGGGATCGGCATGGGCGTGGGGGAGAACCGCGCCGTCGAGGCCGCGACGCAGGCGGTCTCCTCACCGCTTCTGGAAACCTCGATGGAGGGCGCGCGCTCGATCCTGCTGTCGATCACCGGCGGCGCGAACCTGTCGCTGTGGGAGGTCAACGAGGCGGCGCGGTCGGTCTCCGAGGCGGCCCACCCGGACGCGAACATCATCTTCGGGGCGATGGTCGACGAGAAGCTCGACGACCAGGTGTGGGTCACCGTCGTCGCCACCGGCTACGGCGAGGACGGCCGGCGCAGGAGCGCCGAGCGCTTCCGCGAGCCCGCGGCCGGCGAGGTGCGCGTGCAGCGCAACGCGCCTGCGTCGCCCGCGCCGAGGCGGCGCGCGGGACTCGACGAACTCGAAGTGCCCGAGTTCATCCCGAACCTGTAGGGCGCCGCTGCCGCCGGTCCCGGGCGTGCTCCGCCGTCGCCGCACGTGATGGCGTGCACCGGCCTCCGTCCGCTCCGGGCCGTGTCAAGCTGCCGCGATGAGCCAAGCAGCCAGAGGAGTCGTCGCGGCCGGCCATCCCGTCACGGCCGAGGCCGGCGCGCAGGTGCTGCGCGAGGGCGGCAACGCGGTCGATGCAGCGATCGGCGCGATGCTCGTCTCGTTCGCCAGCGAGGCGCTGCTGACGGGCCTCGGCGCGGGCGGCTACATGCTGGTGGCCGGTCCCGGCCGTGAGCCCGTGCTGCTCGACTTCTTCGTGTCCGCGCCCAGCCGCCGCGGCGACGGCACCGAGGCGGAGCTGCTCGCCGTCGACGTGTCTTTCGGCGACGCCCTGCAGGTCTTCCACATCGGGCCGGCCTCGGTCGGCTCCTACGGCACGCCGGCCGGGATCTGCGAGGCCGCGCGGCGCTGGGGGACGATGCCGCTCGAGCGGCTCGTGGCACCCGCGGCGCGGCTCGCCCGGGAGGGCGTGCCGCTGAACCGCGGGCAGGCCTACGTCGCTGAGATCCTCGCCGGCCTGCTCACCTCGACGCCCGAGTGCGCGGGGCTGTGGGCGCCGCAGGGGACGGTGCTCGCCGAGGGCGAGACGATCCGCAATCCCGAGCTGGCCGACGCGCTGGAGCTGCTCGCGCGCGAGGGTGAGGAGCCCTTCTACCGCGGCGAGGTCGCGGCCCGCATCTGCGCGTGGCTGGGCGAGCGCGGTGGCTCGCTCTCGCGCGAGGACCTCGCCGGCTACGAGGCGGTCGCGCGGGAGCCGGTCCGCATCGCCTACCGCGACCGCGAGATCCTCAGCAACCCGCCTCCCTCGGCGGGAGGCATCCTGATCGCCTACGTGCTCGGCCTGCTCGACCGGGAGCCGGGGCCGCCGCCGCTGCGCAGCCTCGTGGCGGCGATGGCCGCGGCGCAGTCCGAGCGCACGGCCGAGTTCCTCGACGGCCTCTCCGAACCCGGGTTCACGCGCGGCTTCCTCTCGAGCCGGCTCGGCTCGACCACCCACATCTCGGTGATCGACGCGGGCGGGCTCGCGTGCAGCACGACCTGCACGAACGGGGAGGGCTCCGGCGTCGTCGTCCCCGGCACCGGCATCCACCTCAACAACGTGATGGGCGAGCAGGACCTCAACCCGCTCGGCTTCCACCTGCATCCGGCGCGCAGGCGCATGCCGAGCATGATGGCGCCGACGATCGCGCTGCGCGGCGGCGAGGTCGAGCTGGTGCTCGGCAGCGCCGGCTCCAACCGGATCCGCTCGGCGATCCTGCAGACGGTGATCGGCGTCGTCGACCGCGGCCTCGGCGCTGCGCAGGCGGTGCAGGCCCCGCGCGTGCACCTCGAGGAGGGGACGCTCTACGCCGAGCCGGGGGTAGACCTGGCGAGCCTGCCGGCCGAGCTGCCGACGGTGAACTTCTCGGCCCCGAACCTGTTCTTCGGCGGCGTGCAGGCGGCGCTGCGGCGCGACGGGGCGCTCAGCGGGGCGGGCGACCCGCGCCGCGGCGGGGCGGCCGTGCCGGCGTGATCCTCCGGCGAAGCGGCTCGGCCGCCCTGCTCGCGTGCGCGGCGGCGGCCACGCTCGCGGCCGGCTGCGGCGGGAACGTCGAGGCTGCGGACCTGTTCGTCGTGACGCGCGGCGGCAGCAGCCCGCATGCGGCGCTGACGCTGCTCGTCAACGAAGAAGGCGTCGTGCACTGCAACGGCCGCCCGGCCGGAAAGCTCGCCGACCAGCAGATCGTCAAGGCGCGGGGCATCACCGAAGACCTCGAAAAGCCCGCCTCCCAGCAGCTCAGCCTGCCGGCGCGGCCCGACTCGGTGTTCAGCTACCGGGTGCGCGACGCGAACGGAACCGTGAGCTTCGCCGACAACTCGCCGGGACAGCCGAAGGTGCTGCGCGAACTGGCGCTGTTCGTGCTGCAGACCTCCCAGCACCTCTGCAAGCTGCCGGAATGACCGCTCCCGCCGGTGCCGCGCTCAGCCGAAGCGGACCTTGCCGTTGGACTTCGCCCTGACCTGCGCTCGCTCGAGCAGCTCGAGGCGCTCGATCGCCGTCCCCAGCAGCGTCGCGAGCAGCCGCAGTCGCGCGTTCTCCGAGCGCAGCTCGAGCAGCTCCTGCTTGGCGGCCAGCTCGAACTCGACGGTGCCCGCCATCCAGTAGGCGCCCATCGTCTCGAGTTCCTCGCGGCTCAGCTCGCGGTCGGTTGCCTGCGCGACCAGCTCGGCGTAGAGCTTACGCGCCGCGCGCGCCGCCTCGGGATCGGGGTGCTCCTGCTCGTCCTCGACGAACTCGACATGGCCCGCGGGGTACGGGAGGTCGTCCTGGCGCTCGAGCAGCACGAAGCGCCGCGTGCCGCGGCTGAGGATGTTCATGCGCCCGTCGTCCATGCGCTCGAGCACCTGCTCGACCTCGCAGGCACAGCCGGTCTGCTTGAGCTCCTCGTCGGAGAGCCAGAGGATCCCGAACTCCTGCTGCTCGCTGAGGCAGCGCTCGATCATCGTCCGGTAGCGCTGCTCGAAGATGTGCAGCGGCACGCTCTCGGTGGGCAGCGCCACCATGCCGAGGGGGAACAGCGGGAAGTCGCGAACACCTGCCGCCATGCGCCGGAGTCTAGGGCGGCGCCGCGGCGCTGCGGCGCGTTAGGCGGCGCCGCGCTTGCGGGCGGCGATCATCAGGTTGTAGAAGATCGCCGCGGGCAGCCGGCGCTCGAGCAGGCGGCGGTCCACCCCCTGCAGGGCGAGGTAGCCGCGATAGGCGTACTGGCGCCACATCCACGGCACCTGGGCCGGATCCGCGGTGGCCTCGAGCGTGCGGTTGGTCCAGCCGAACCAGTTCGCGAGCAGCTCCTCGCCGCTGACCGTCACATCCCGTAGCCCCGCGGCGCGCGCCGCCTCGGCGATCTCCCCGGGGGCGAAGGCGTGGACGTCGACGACCCGCTCGAGCGCCTCGTCCGGGTCGGTCGCGCCACCGCCGGCGCCCGCCGGCGCCGCCCGCATCGCCAGGCGCCACGCCGGGGCGACCGCGGAGGCGAGACGCTTCGGGATGCGCGCCAGGCGATCGCCGTAGCGCGAAGGCTCGCCGGCGAACATCAGCGTCCCGCCGGGGCTCAGCACGCGCTCGAACTCGCGGAAGGCGCGTGGCAGGTCGGGGATGTGGTGCAGCACCGCATGGCCGAGCACGAGGTCGAAGCTCTCGTCCTCGAAGGGCAGGCGCTCGGCGTCTGCCTGCACCGTCTCGACCTCCAGGCCGAGACGCTCCGCGTTGTGCGCGAGCGTACGCAGCATCCCGGGCGAGATGTCGGTGCAGGTGGCCTCGCCGATCAGGCCGGCGCGCATCAGGTTCAGCGTGAAGTACCCGGTGCCGGCGCCGATCTCCAGCGAGCGGCGCCACGGCGCCGGCTCGCGGCCGAGCGCCTTGCGGACCTTCGCGAGCACCTGCGCGCTGCCGATCTCGCCGAAGTCGATGCCCCACTTCGAGTCGTAGTGGCTCGCCGCCACATCGTGGTAGCGGGTGTTGGCGTCACGGATCTGCTCGGCGCTGAGGGCGGGGTGAACGGACGCCACCCGCCTCACCATATACTCGCGCGCCGCGGGCCGGCGCCGAGGCGCGGTGGGTCCCGAAAGCGAGCCGGCATCTCTTGAGCACAGACCCCGAGACCCTCTACGTGCAGCGCGACCAGCCCGAGGGTGTGCCGCCGCTTTCGCTCACGGGTGAGCGGACGCTGCCCGACGTGCCCGAGGAGAACTACTGGTACCGGCGCCACCTCGTCGTCTACGAGTGGATCGCTCAGCGCGTGCGCGGCAGTCGCGTGATCGACATGGCCAGCGGCGAGGGGTACGGGTCCGACGTGCTGGCTCGCTCGGCGGCCTCGGTGATCGGCGTCGAGGCGAACCCCGAGGCCTTCGAGCACGCGCGGCTGCGCTACCCGCGGGTGCACTTCGAGCGCGGTCTGGTCGAAACCTTCGCGGCGCCCGCCGACGCGGTCGTCTTCCTGCAGACGATCGAGCACCTGCAGGACCCCGGCGCGACGCTCGACCACTTCGCGGCGATGGTCGGCGAGCGGGGAACCGTGTTCCTCTCGACCCCCAACGTGCTGACGCTCGCGCCGAGCGGAGCAGAGCGCTCTGACAACCCCTGGCACGTGCACGAGTACCGCCCCGAGGAGTTCGAGCGGCTCTGCCGCGAGCACTTCGGCCGCGTCGAGATGCACGGCCTGTTCCACGCCCGCAAGCTCCGTGCCCACGAGCTCGCGCTGCGGCTCGGATGGGACCGTCTGCACGCCGCGCTCGGCATCACCGAGCGCTTCTACGGCCGGTTCACGCCGGCGATCGACTGCCGGGACTTCGCGCTGCGCGAGGCTGCGCGCGCGGAGATGCGCCGGGCGCTGGATCTGATCGCCGTGTGCCGGCCGTGAGCCGGCCGCCGGCCGGTTCGGGGCACGCGAGCGCAGGGAGTGTGTCGCGGTCCGGCGGCGCGCTGACGATCGTCCTGCACACGCACATGCCGTACGTCGAGGGCTTCGGCGTCTGGCCGTTCGGCGAGGAGTGGCTGTGGGAGGCGCTGGCGGGGAGCTATCTGCCGCTGCTCGAGCTGCTCGACGAGGGCGCGCCGCTGACGCTCTCGCTGACGCCCGTTCTGTGCGACCAGCTCGAGGCGCCTGGCCTCCCCGAGCGCTTCCACGAGTTCGTCGAGGGCGTGCGCCGCGTCACCCACGAGGAGGACGCGGCGGGGCTGCGCCGCGGCGGCCACGACGGTCTCGCCGCCGAGCTGGAGCGTTCCTGGGGCGACTACGAGCGGGCGCGCGAAGGTCTGCGCGCGCGTGGCGACGACGTGCTCGCCGCGTTCGCGCCGCATGCGGCCTGGACCTCCGCGGCGACCCACGCGATCCTGCCCCTGCTGGCCAGCGCGGCAGGGGTGCGCGAGCAGGTCCGCTCGGGCGTGCGCTCGCACCTGCGTCGCTTCGGCGAGGGCTGGCGCGGCGGCTTCTGGCTGCCCGAGTGCGCCTATGAGCCGGCGCTCGACCACGCCCTGCGCGAGGCGGCGGTGGAGGCCGTGTGCGTCGAGCTGACCGGCCGTCTCGGCCTCGGCGCGCACGAGCACCTGCGTCCGCTGCGCAGCGACTCCGGCCTGGTGCTGGTCCCGGTCGACCGGCTCACGATGTCGCTCGTGTGGAGCGACGGCGGCTACCCGGCGGCGGGCGCCTATCGCGACTACCACCACCACACCGTCCACCATCACAACCCCTGGGGCAACGACGGGCGCGCCTACGACCACGGCGCGGCGATGGTGCTCGCTGCCCGACACGCCGCGGAGTTCGTCGCGCGCACCCGTGAGCGGCTCGCAGGCGCGCAGCTGCCCGGCGGCGGGCTCGTCGTCTGCGCGCTCGACACCGAGCTGCTCGGCCACTGGTGGTACGAGGGCATCGACTGGCTGCGCTCGGTCGTCGCCGAGTGCGCGGCGCAGGGGCTGGAGCTGCTGCGCCTCGACGACGCCCTCGAGCGCTTCGAGCCGGCCACGGCGCCCAGCGGGCTGGGTTGGCCGCCGCTGACATGGGGCGAGCGGGGCGACCTCTCGACGTGGTCGGGGCCGCAGGTCGCCGAGCACGCGTTCCGCGCTCGCGCCGCCGAGCTCGACGTGCTGCGCGCCGGTCGTGGCGCCGGACCCGCCGCGCTGCGAGAGCTGATGGCTCTGCAGGCGAGCGACTGGGCGTTCATGATCACCCGCGGGCTGGCCGGCCCCTACCCGTCGCAGCGCCTCGACGAGCATGCAGCCGGGCTGCAGCGGGCGCTCGCCGCGGGCCCCGGGGCGGAGGATGCGGCGCTCCGCAACCTCGCCGTCGACGCCGATCCCGGCGCCTTCCTCGAGCCGCTCTAGGCGCCGGCGCTACTCCCAGCGCAGCTGCTCGGGCTGCCGGCGCATGCGCAGCAGCCGTGCCGGCGCGCCGACCAGGACGGCGTTCTCCGGGAAGGAGCGCGTGACCACGGAGCTGGTCCCGATCACGGAGTTGTCGCCGACGCGCGCGCCGCGCAGGATGCAGGCGCCGTAGCCGATCCACACGTTGTGGCCGACCTCGACATCGCGCTTGTAGATGCCCTGCAGGCGGATCGGGCGCTCGACCTCGGTGACGCCGTGATCGAAGTCGATCAGCATCACCCGGTCGGCGACGATGCACTCGCGCCCGATCGAGACGTGCTGGAAGGCCGAGACGGTGCACTCCTGGCCGATCACGCTCTTCGCGCCGATCGAGACCTCGCCCTCGTGGACCCTGATCTTGCAGCCGTGGCCGAGCCACGCCCAGCGGCCGATCCGCAGCACGGCGTTGCGGCCGATCTCGAGCTTCACGCCGGGGCAGATGAAGCAGATGCCTTCGGTCTGCAGGCGCCGCCCGTGGCGGAGCTTCAGGAACGCGAAGCGCGCGAGCAGCGCGGCGTAGCCCGGACGCAGCATCCGGTTCGCGCGCATGAACCGCAGCAGCGTCAGAGGCCCACCGCGGCGCGGCTCCGGCGGCCGGCGCACGCCGGAGGCGCCGAGCAGCGCCGGCTCGGCGGCAGGCGCGGGCCTGGTGTCGGCGAGCACGTCCATGCGAGGCGGATCGTAGCTGCGGGCGGGCCCCCGGTTGATCCCCGCCGCCGCGGCGCGGCGGGCGAGCGGGCTCCGCGAGCGGCCCTGCGATGATGCGCGCTCGATGAGCGAGCCGACCCTTGCATCGCGGCTGCTGAACGGCGACCGCCGCGCGTTGGCGCGCGGGATCAGCCTCGTCGAGGACGACCGGCCCGAGGGCTGGGAGCTCGTCCGCGAGGTCTACCCGGAGACGGGCCGCGCCGAGGTCGTCGGCTTCACCGGCCCTCCCGGCGTCGGCAAGTCGACGTTGATCGGCGCCCTCACCAAGGCCCGCCGCGAAGCCGGCCGCACGGTCGGCGTGCTGTCGATCGACCCCTCCTCGCCGTTCACCCAGGGCGCCCTGCTCGGGGACCGCATCCGCCTCGTCGAGCACTTCCTCGACCAGGGCGTGTTCATTCGCTCGATGGCCAACCGGGGGGCGCTCGGCGGCCTGTCGGAGGCCGCCCTGCAGGCCGCGCTGCTGCTCGACGCCGCCGGCCGCGAGGACGTGTTCGTGGAGACGGTCGGCGTCGGCCAGGCCGAGATCGACATCATCGACCACGCGGACACGATCGTGCTGGTGCTGATGCCGGGCTCGGGAGACTCGATCCAGGCGCTGAAGGCCGGCGTGATGGAGATCCCGGACGTGATCGTGATCAACAAGGCCGACCACCCGCTGACCGACACGATGGTTCGTGAGATCCGCGGGGTGCTGTCGCTGGCCAACCTCGACCGCTCGCCCGAGCAGGTCAAGGCGAGCTGGCGTGTGCCGATCGTTCGCACGGAGGCCAACCGCGGTGAGGGCATCGAGGAGCTCGTGCAGCGCTTGGACGAGCACCGCGCGCACATCGTGCAGGCCGGCACCCTGGCCGAGCGGCGCGCGCGCAACCTTCGCAACGAGGTGCTGGCGATCGCGACCGCGAGGATGCGCCGAAAGCTGGAGGCCGACCTCGAGCGCGACGACACCTTCCAGGCGCTGCTCGACGAGGTCGTGGCGCGCCGCCTGGACCCGGCCAGCGCCGCCGGGAGGCTCCTGCACGACGAGGCTGCGGCGATCCGCGAAGAGGGCTGAGCGCGGCCGTTTCCCGACCGCGCCTGCCGGTCGATCGAGCGTATGCTCGCTGCGTGTTCTTCGATCCGCCGCCGGAGCCCGAGCGGCCCAGCCGCGAGACCTACCGCCCACCGCCGTGGGTGAGCCGGCCGCGGGGCGTCCTGCTGAGCGGCGTCCCGATCGTGCTGGTGCTCGCGCGCACCGAGCAGGTCGCGGTGGCGCTCGGACGGTTCGGCGCGTGCGAGGACGGGTTCGAGGCGGAGCTGTCGATCTTCGGCCGCGGCGAGAGCGACGACGCCGATGACGGCATGCTTCCGCCGTTCGGGCCGCGACGGCGCCGCAACCCGGATCCGGCTGAGGGGCTGCGTTTTGGCGTCCGGTATGCGGACGGCGGCAAGGCACAGCTCGATCAGCCCTGGGGGGCGCGGTCGAGCGAGCCTCCGGCGGGGCCCGTGATCTGCCAGGGCGGCGGCGGAGGCGGAGCCGGTGAGTGGCATCACAGCCTTTGGTTCTGGCCGCTGCCCCCGGCCGGAGCGGTCACGTTCGCCCTCGAATGGCGCGAGCGCGGGATCGAGCTGAGCATGCACGAGCTGGACGCGGCGCCGATCCGCGACGCCGCCGGGACTGCGCAGCGAATCTTCCCCGAGGACGAGATGCCCGACACCCCCGGGTTCACGAGCGGGACGATGCACGTCTCCGCGCCCGGGCCCTCCTCGGACTAGCGCGTTCGCGTCCGGCCGGGCGAGCGCATCACGATGCGGGCTCGGCGGTCTCGACCGGTTGCGGCGCGCGCTCGCGCCGTCGCCGCAGCAGCTGCTCGGAGCACCAGATCCCGACACCTGCCAGCGCCAGCCCGCCGCCGAGGGCCGAGAGCGCCGGCCAGCCGCCCGCCTCGTACACCGCCGAGGCGGCGGCGGAGGAGATCGCGGCCGAGGCGAAGGCCGCCGTCATGTAGGCGGTGGTGACGCGGCTGCGAGCCGACGGAGCGAGCGTGTAGATCACGCTCTGGTTGGTGATCTGCGCGCCCTGGATGCCGAGGTCGAGCAGCGCGATGCCCGCGATCAGCGCGCCGAGCGAGCTCTTGCCGGCGGCGATCAGCGCCCAGGCGAGCGCCGTCGTCGCGAAGAACGCGCCGGTCGCGAGGTGGTGGCGGCCGCGGTCTGCGAGCCTGCCCGCCGCCTGCGCGGCCAGCGCCCCCGCGAGGCCGACGAGTCCGAACAGGCCGATCGTGCCGTCGCCGTAGCGGTACGGCGCGCCGGCCAGCAGGAACGCGATCGTCGTCCACAGCACGCTGAACTGGCCCATTCCCAACGTGCCGTAGAGCATCCGCACGCGCAGCGTCGGCTCGCGCACGACCAGCTCGCCGACGGAGCGCAGCAGCGCCGGGTAGGACAGCTCGGTGCTCGGCCGGGCCTCGGGCAGCGCCAGGCGCAGGATCGCCGCTAGCACGAGCATCAACCCCGCGGAGACGGCGAAGACGAGCCGCCAGCCGCCCGCTTCTGCGATCAGCCCGCTGGCCGTCCGCGCGACGAGGATGCCCACGAGCAGCCCGCTCATCACATGCCCGACTACGCGGCCGCGCTCGTGCTCGCCGGCCAGCGTGCTCGCCAGCGGCACCAGGATCTGCGCCACCACCGAGGTCACGCCGACCACCGCCAGGGCGAGAGCGAGCACGGTCAGGCTCGGGCTGGCCGCCGTGGCCGCCAGCGCGACCACGGTCACGAGCATGATCCTCGTGATCAGCCTGCGCCGCTCCAGCAGGTCGCCCATCGGCACGAGCAGCACGAGCC
Organism: uncultured Solirubrobacteraceae bacterium; assembly: GCA_963703205.1. Taxonomy (GTDB): domain Bacteria; phylum Actinomycetota; class Thermoleophilia; order Solirubrobacterales; family Solirubrobacteraceae; genus Palsa-744. The sequence continues at coordinate 1,975,537 of OY969799.1, read as the reverse complement.
CCGCGGCGTAACCGATCTGCGACGCCGTGACGAGCAGCCCGGCGGTGCCGTCGGAGACGCCGAAGTGCCGCGCGATCGTGCTCAGCAGGGGCTGCGCGTAGTAGATGTTGGCCACCGCCGCGCCGCAGGCCACGGCCATCAGCGCAACCAGTCCGCGGGAGAGACGCCGCTCGCCGGCGGCAGGGTGATCGTTGCTCATGCAATCATTTTACAAGCCGCTCCCGGGGGCCCTGGGCCCCGGCACGCGAGTGCAGCCAGCCGCGCGTGGCACCCCCCTTTTCTTCTCCCCCCTACGCACCCAGCGCGCGTGCGATCACCATCTGCTGGACCTCGTCGGTGCCCTCGCCGATCGTGAGGATCTTGGCGTCGCGGTAGAAGCGGCACACCGGGTACTCCTCGATGTAGCCGTAGCCGCCGTGGATCTGCACGGCCTCCTCGCTGCAGCGCACCGCCAGACGCCCGGTCTTGAGCTTCGCCTGGGCGGCGGTGAGCGTGAAGTTGCGACCCGCGTCCTTCTCGCGCGCGGCCTTGTACACGAGCAGTCGCGCCGCCTCGATCTCGGTCGACATGTCCGCGAGCTTCGCCTGGATCGCCTGGAACTTCGAGATCGCCTGGCCGAACGCGCGGCGCTCCTTGGCGTAGGCCAGCGCCTCGTCCAGCGCGCCCTGCGCGAGCCCGACCCCCATCGCCGCGACGCCGATCCGCCCGATGTCGAGGATCCGCAGGAACTGCTTGAAGCCCGCGCCCCGCGGCCCGAGCAGGTTCTCCTGCGGCACGCGGCATTCGCTGAAGCTCAGCGGCCGCGTATCCGACGCGTTCCAGCCCATCTTCCGGTAGGGCTCGCCCTGCTCGTAGCCGGGGGTCCCGTTCGCCACGATCAGGTTCGAGATCTCCTTCGAGCCGTTGCCCTCGCCCCCGGGCGGGGCGGGGCCGGTCACCGCGGTGATGCACACCACCCCGGAGATCTCGGTCCCGGCGTTGGTGATGAACTGCTTGGCGCCGTCGATCACCCACTCGCCGCCGTCGAGCCGCGCGCGCGTGCGCGTGTTGCCCGCATCGGAGCCGGCCTCGGGCTCGGTCAGCCCGAACGCGCCCAGCATCTCCCCGGAGCACAGGCGCGGCAGCCAGTCGCGCTTCTGCTGCTCGGAGCCGAACAGGTAGATCGGCTGGGTCCCCAGCGAGGTGTGCGCGCACAGAGTGATCGCCACCGAGGAGTCGACCCTCGTGAGCTCCTCGACGGCCAGCGCGTAGGCGAGCGTGTCGCCGCCGCCGCCGCCGTACTCCTCCGGGAACGGGATCCCCATCAGGTTCAGCTCGCCGAGCTTGCGCACGATCTCGTACGGGAAGGACTTGGTGCGGTCGAGCTCCTCGGCCACCGGCGCCACCTCGGCGCGCGCGAACTCGCGCACCGTGGCGCGGATCAGCTCGTGGTCGGCGGAGAGCTCGAAATCCATTGCGCGGGCATTCTCACACGTCCGGCCCGCTGCGATCGGGGCGGCTCCGCCAGGGCGAGGGCGCGACACCGCCTAGCATTGCCGCGCGTGGCCGGACCCCGCCTGATCCTCGACTTCCTGACGCGCGGCGAGGTCCATCGCTACGGCGCGCACCGCTCGCAGCGCGCCGACCTGTATCTGCCGCACGGCGCCGGGCCGCATCCCGTCGTGGTCGCGATCCACGGCGGCTCCTGGCACGTCCGCTACGGGAGGGTGGTGATGCGCGGCCTGGCCGCGGACCTGCTGCGCCGCGGCTGGGCGGTGTGGAACATCGAGTACCGGCGGCTCGGCGGCGGCGGCGGCTGGCCCGTCACGTTCGAGGACGTGGCCGCCGCGATCGACCACCTACGCGAGCTGCGGCACGCGCCGCTCGACCTCGACGGCGTCACCTTCCTCGGCCACTCCGCCGGCGGCCACCTCGCGCTGTGGGCGGCGATGCGCGAGCGGCTGCCGGCCGGGGCGCCGGGGGCCGATCCGGCCGTGCGCGCCCGCCGCGTCGTCGGGCAGGCGCCGGTCGCGGACCTCACCGGCGCATACGCCCTGTGGGGAGGAGGAGCCGTGCGGATGCTGATCGGGGGCTCGCCCGAGGAGCATCCCGAGCGCTACGAGGTCGCGGATCCGATCAGGCTGCTGCCGCCGCGGATCCCGGTGCTGATCGTCCACGGCAGCCGCGACGAGACGGTCTCCGTGAAGCTCAGCCGCCACTACGCCGAGGCGGCCCGCGAGGCCGGCGGCGACGTCGAGCTCATCGAGATCGACGGTCCGGCGGGGTCGCACCGCGCCCACGTCGACCCGCGCGGTCAGGCCTGGACCGCCGTCACCCGCTGGCTGGGGCAGCCGGTCGGGGTCTGAGGCGGGCGATCTGCTCGCTCCCGCCCGCGCGGAGCGCGACGCGCGGGCGGCGCCGCCGCGGAGCGCTCTGGCCGGCGCGGAGCGCGACGCGCGGGCGCCGGAGCGAAGCGCTCCCACCGGCGCGGAGCGCGACGCGCGGGGGCCCGCTCAACCGCCGGCGCTCCCGAGCGCGGCCAGCTCCTCAAAGAGCGCCCGCGCCGCCGCCTCGCCCCAGGCGAGGCTCTGCAGCGCGAAGGACTCGTTCGGGCCGTGGATCTGGTCCTCGGGCAGCGCAAACCCGCTGACGATCACCGGGTAGCCGCGCGCCGCCATCTCGGCCACGACCGGGATGCTCCCGCCGCTGCGGACGAGCGCCGGCGCGACGCCGCACGCCCGCTCGAGCGCGCGGGCAGCCAGCTTCACCGCCTCCTGGTCGGCCTCGACGAGCACCGGCGTGGCAGCGTGCTCGGGCGTGATCTCGAGCTCGGCGCCCGCCGGCAGCGCGGCTCGCAACAGCCCTTCGAGCACGTCCTGCATCCGCGCCGGCTCTTGGCCCGGCGCGAGCCGCAGCGAGATCGTCGCCTGCGCCGCGGCAGGCACGATCGTGCGCGCCTCGCCGCCCTCGAGGCGGTTGATCTCCAGCGCGGGCTCCGCGCCGTTGCGCCGGTAGTAGTCCTCCGCGGCTCCCGCCGAGACGGGCCGCGCCCCCGCCTGGTCGAACAGCGCCGCCGCGTCCGGCAGCCGCTGCCAGGAGGCGAGCTCGCTCGCGGCGGGGGCGAGCACGCCCTCGCGCAGCTCCTCGCGAACGGTCCCGTCCGGGCCCGGCGCGACCGCTGCCAGCACCGTCTGCATGACGTGCAGCGCGTTCAGCACGCTGCCGCCGTAGATCCCGGAGTGCAGGTTGTGCACGGCCGTGCGGATCACGAGGTCGAGCATCACGATGCCCCGCAGCCCGAGCGTGATCGCGGGGGTGTGGGGGTCGGCCATCGCGCTGTCGAACACGATCGCGACATCGGCGCCGCGCTCGTCCTCGCGCAGCCATGCGCTGACCGCCTCGCTGCCGCGCTCCTCCTCGCCCTCGATCAGGACCCGCACGTCGACCGGCAGCGCGCCCTGCCGGGAGAGCTCGCAGGCGACCGTCAGCAGCGGCAGGAAGTTGCCCTTGTCGTCGGAGGAGCCGCGGCCGTAGATGCGGCCGTCGCGGACGAGCGGCTCGAACGGTAGGGAGGACCACAGCTCGGCGGGGCCCGGGCCCTGCACGTCGTAGTGGCCGTAGATCAGCACCGTCGGCGCCCCCTCGCGCGAGGCGCGCAGCTCGCCGGTGACCAGCGGGTTGCCGGCGCCGAGCCGCACCAGCTCCGCCTCGCCGCCCGCCGCGCGCACCCTCTCGGCGGCCCACTCCGCGGCCCGCTCCAGGTCGGCCCCCGCCGGCGCCGGCGTGGAGATCGAGGGGATGCGCAGCCACTCGAACAGCTCACCCAGGAGGGCCTCGCTGGGCTGTGCCTGCCCGGCCGTGTCGTTCGCGCTCACCGCCCGAACGATATGAGGCGCCGGCGCCGGAGGCAGGCCGTGCGGGCGCGCCGCGTGCCCGCACGGCGGCCGGCGGGACCAGGGCCGGGGGCTGGGCGTCCACTACCATTCTCGTCCTTCCGGCTGAAGCTACCGACAGGAGAGAAGCGCTCCCATGGCAAAGACTGTGATCCTCGGCGCCGCCCGCACCCCGATCGGCAAGATGGGCGGCGGGCTGTCAACGCTCGAAGCCACCGAGCTGGGCGCCATCGCCATCGAGGCCGCGCTGGAGCGCGCCGCGGTGGAGCCGGAGCAGGTCGACCACGTGATCATGGGCCAGGTGCTGCAGGCCGGGCAGGGACAGATCCCCTCGCGGCAGGCGCAGGTCAAAGCCGGCATCCCCAAGGACGTCTCCTCCGAGACGATCAACAAGGTGTGCGCGTCGGGTCTGCGCGCCTCGGTGCTGCTCGACCAGGCGATCCGGGCGGGCGACGTCGAGGTCGGCGTCGGTGGCGGCATGGAGTCGATGTCGAAGGCCCCCTACCTCCTGCCGCAGGGCCGCTTCGGCTACCGCATGGGCGACGCGAAGATGCTCGACGCGATGGTCCACGACGGGCTCACCAACCCGTTCTCGGGCAAGCAGATGTTCGTCGAGGCGACCGAGGTCGGCGACGAGCTGGAGATGACGCGCGCCGACCTCGACCGCTGGGCGCTGCGCTCCCACGAGCTGGCGCTGAAGGCGACCGACGAGGGCCGCATGTCCGAGGAGATCGTGACCGTCACGGTCAAGAGCCGCAAGGGCGAGGAGACGGTCGAGGTCGACGAGGGACCGCGCCGCGACACCTCGCTGGAGGCGCTCGCGAAGCTGCCCGGGCTGGTCGGCAAGGAGGGCTCGCACACCGCGGGCAACTCGCCCGGCGTCAACGACGGCGGCGGCGCGCTGGTGCTCGCATCCGAGGAGTGGGCGCAGGCGAACGGGAAGGAGGCGCTCGCCGAGATCGTCGCGCACGCGCAGAGCGCCAACGACTTCGCCTACCTGGCGACGACGCCCGCGAGCGCCGCCAAGAAGGCCCTCGAGAAGGCCGGGCTGCAGCCGGGCGACATCGACCTCTGGGAGATCAACGAGGCGTTCGCGTCGGTCACGCTGAACTCGATCCGGATGCTCGGCATCGACGAGGAGCGCGTCAACGTCAACGGCGGCGCGGTCGCGCTCGGCCATCCGATCGGCGCCTCCGGCGCGCGGATCCTCGGCAGCCTCGTGCACGAGCTGCGGCGCCGCGGCGGCGGCTACGGCTGCGCCGCGATCTGCTCGGGCGGCGGGCAGGGCGACGCCGTGATCCTGAAGGTCTGAAGGGTCCTGGGCGGTGCCCGCCGGTGGCGCCGCCTCCACGGCTTTGACTGACGGCACACCGCAGACCACGAACGGCGGCACCCCGCGCGGCGCCGCGTTCTTCGATCTCGACAAGACGCTGATGGCCGGCTCGTCGGGGGTGTTCTTCGCGCGGGCGGCCTACGAGACGGGGATGATCTCCCGCTCGCGGCTGCTCAAGGACCTCTACGAGAACGTCCGCTTCCGGCTGCTGGGCTCGACCGACGACCGCGCCGACGACGTGCGGCGGCGGGTCGGGGAGATGATAAAGGGGGTTCGTGTACGCGACCTCGAACGGCTCTCGCCGCGCGTGCTCAGCGGCGTGCTGCCCCGTTTGTACCCGGAGATGCTGGAGCGCGCCTACGTCCACCAGGACGCGGGTGAACCGGTCTACATCCTCACCGCGGCCTCCCAGGAGATGGCGGACCTGCTGGCCCGCGTGCTGGCCTTCGACGGAGGCCTCGGCACGCGCTCGGAGATCGTCGACGGCTACTACACCGGGCGCCCCGCCGGTCCCTTCAACTACCGGGAGGGCAAGGTGCTCTCGATGCGGGAGGTCGCCGAGCGGGACGGCATCGACCTCGGCGCGTCGCACGCGTACTCGGATTCCGAGTCCGACCTGCCGATGCTGCGCGCGGTCGGCCGCGCCGTGGTCGTCAACCCCGATGCCGAGCTGCGGCGGATCGCGATCGAGGAGAACTGGGAGATCATCGCGCTCGACCGGCTCGGCCGCAGGCTGAAGGTGCTGGCCCTGCTCGGCGCCGGCACCGCGCTGGCGTCGGCCGGCAGGGCGCTGATCGAGCGCGCCGGTGCGCCGCGAGCGGCCGCGCGCGCGGGCACGCGCTGGCCGGCTGCGCGCCGCTCCTCGCGAGGTTCCGGCGGCAGCGGCTCGGTGCTCGAGCGCGGGGCACGCCGGGGGCGCCGCTGAGGGCGCGCGGCGAGGCAGCCGGCGGCTCGCGCCGTCGCCGCCGGCCGCCGGCTTGTGGCGGCGCGTAATCTATGCCGCGGCGTGCGGCCTCCGACGGGGGCTCGCGCCGGTCCCGAACCGAGCGAAAGCGAGACCCGCAGGAGATGTCCCAGGGCGCGCCCAACCAGAGCAAGATCCGCGTCGTCGTGGCCAAGCCGGGCCTGGACGGGCACGATCGCGGCGCGAAGATCATCGCGCGCGCCCTGCGTGACGCAGGCATGGAGGTCATCTACACGGGCCTGCATCAGACACCCGAGCAGATCGTCGAGACGGTGATCCAGGAGGATGCGGACGCCGTCGGGCTGTCGATCCTCTCGGGCGCCCACATGACGCTGGTCCCCCGGGTCGTCGAGCTGCTCCGCGAGCAGGGCGTCGACGACGTCCTGGTGACGGTCGGGGGAACCATTCCCGCGGAGGACATCCCCGAGCTCAAGAGCCTGGGGGTGGCCGAGGTGTTCACGCCCGGCGCGCCGACCCAGGCGATCGTCGATTTCATCCGCGGCGCCGCGGGCCGTCGCGCCTCGAGCACTTGATTGACTCGTCAGTCAATCCGCCGAGCAGTTACCATTCGCAGGCAACCACCCTCAAGGAGAAGCCCTGAGTATGAAGATATGCGTCCTGGTGAAGGAGGTCCCGGACGCCGCCGTCGAAAAGAGGATCGACCCTTCGACGGGGCGCATGGACCGCAGCGGGGAGAAGAACCTCAACCCGTATGACACGCACGCCATCGAGGCGGCGATGCAGATCAAGGAGGGCGGCGCGGTGCAGGTCGAGGAGATCGTCGCCGTGACGATGGGCCCCGAGAGCGCAGTGCGCGCGCTGCACAAGGCCGTCTCGCTCGGGGCGGATCGCTCCGTTCACCTCACCGACCCGGCGGTGGCCGGATCAGACGTGGCCGCGACCGGCTACGCGCTGGCCAAGACCCTGGAGCGCGAGAGTCCCGATCTCGTGCTGCTCGGCCAGCAGTCGGACGACGGCGAGTGCTACACGATCGGTGCCGTCGTGGCCGACCACCTGCGGATGCCCTCGCTGACCCAGGTCATCAAGATGGACGTCAACAGCGAGGCGCTGCGCTGCGAGCGCCAGGCCGAGTACGGCTACGACACCGTCGAGATCGAGCTGCCCGCCGTGATCTCGGTCGGCGACGCGATCAACGAGCCGCGCTACCCGTCGCTGAAGGCGATCATGGGCGCCAAGAAGAAGCCGCTCGACACCGTCGCCGCCGGCGACGTCGGCCTCGACGCCTCGCTGGTCGGCGAGGAGGGCTCGCGCGTCCAGTGCGGCGAGTTCAAGGACCCGCCCGCGAAGGCGGCGGGCCAGATCATCGAAGACGAGGACACCGGCGAAACGGTCGAAAAAATCGTCTCCTGGCTCGAGGAAAGGAAGCTGATCTAGCGATGGCCGACGTTCTCACCTACGTTCTGCACAAAGACGGCGAGTTCAACAAGAACTCGCTCGGCGCGGTCTCCGAGAGCGCCGCGCGCGCCGCCGAGATCGGCGGCTCCTGCCACGCCGTCGTCGTCGGCGGAGAGGACCTGACAGACGAGCTCTGCGCCTCACTGGGCGCCTACGGCGCGACGAAGGTCCACCGCGCCAAGGGTCCCGAGGGTCTCGCCCAGCCGGTGATCGACGTGATGTCGAAGGTGATCGACGAGGGCGGGCACGGCTACGCGATCTTCGGCGGCGGCCTGCTCGGGTTCGAGATCGGCGCCGGCCTCGCCGCGCGGCGCAAGGGCGGCGTGACGATGGAGGTCACGGCGGTCCGCGCCGAGGACGGCAAGCTCGTCGCCGAGCGCCCGATCCTGGGCGACTCGAAAATCTCGGTGTCCCGCTACAAGGACTTCGGGATCATCATCGGGCGCATCAACGCCTTCGAGATCCGCCAGGACGGCGCCGGCTCGGCCGAGGTGGCCGACGTCGACGTCGAGTACTCGCCGTGGTCGAACAAGGCGAAGATGGTGACGCGCGGCGAACAGCGCGGCGCCGACGTCGACATCGAGGGTGCCGACATCCTCGTCGCCGGGGGTCGCGGCCTCGGCAAGGCCGAGGGCTTCGAGCTGTGCGACGAGCTCGCGAAGGCGTTCGGCGGCAACACCGCCGTCGCCGCGACACGGGCCGTGGTGGATGCCGGCTGGTACCCCTACGCCGCGCAGATCGGGCAGACGGGCAAGACGGTCTCGCCGAAGCTGTACCTCGCGGCCGGCATCTCCGGGGCGATCCAGCACAAGGTCGGCATGCAGAGCTCGGAGAACATCGTGGCGATCAACAAGGACGCGAACGCCCCGATCTTCGAATTCTCCGATCTCGGCATCGTCGGCGACCTCAACAAGATCCTGCCGAAGCTGACGGAAGCGGTGAAGGCGAAGAAGGGCGGCTGATCCAAGTGAGCGCCAAGTGCGAACGTTCCAGGGCGACTGAACGTCGCCTGCAGCGTCGAGTCGCGGGGCTGGACGCCCCGCGGAGCTGACCATGTCCGGCTCCTCGAACGGCAAGGTCGCCCCCGCGGCCTTCCCGCCCCCGGTCGACTCGCAGAAGGAGTTCATCAAGCGCGGCCTCGACGACGAGGACGAGCTGATCGAGGTCGGCGTGGCGATCGTCGGCGGCGGGACCGCCGGCCTCGCCTGCGCCAACCGCCTGCTGCAGCTGCTCTCAGACGATCCCGAGACGATGGAGCGCCTCGGCGAAGTGCCGGTCGCGGTGATCGAGAAGGCGAAGACCTGCGGCGGGCACAACCTGTCCGGCGCTGTGATGCGTCCCGGGCCCCTGGAGGAGCTGTTCCCCGAGCTCTCCCGCGAGGACTGGCGCAAGGAGGGCTTCGCCTTCGGGGAGGTCACGAAGGAGTCGGTCTACGTGCTGACCGGCCCGAAGAGCAAGCTGCCGGTCCCGATTCCGGCCGTGCCGAACTTCAAGAACCACGGCAACGAGGTCGTCTCGGTGTCGGCGCTCGCGCGCTACCAGCAGCGCCAGGCCGAAGAGGGCGGGGCGTACATCCTCACCGAGACCTCGGCCACCCAGCTGGTCGTCGAGGACGGGCGCGTGGTCGGCGTGCGCTCCGGCGACAAGGGCCGCGGCAAGGACGGCGAGCCGCTGGGCAACTTCGAGCCCGGTACCGACATCAAGGCGCGCGCGACGGTTCTCGCCGAGGGCTGCTGGGGGCACCTCACAGGTGCCGCCATCAAGGAGTTCGACCTCGCCGAGGGGCGCGAGCCGCAGGTCTGGGAGCTCGGCGTCAAGGAGGTCTGGAAGGTCGCCAAGCCGCTCGATCGCGTGATCCACACGTTCGTGCAGCCGTGGCCGCTGAAGGTCTCCCCGAAGTACGGCCAGCTCGGCGGCACGTGGATCTATCCGATGAAGGACGAGAAGACCGGCGATGACCTCGTCTCGATCGGCTTCGTCGTGGACCTCAACTACCGCGACGCGACGACCTCGGCTCACGACCTCCTGCAGACCTTCAAGATGCACCCGCTCGTCAAGGACATCCTCGAGGGCGGGGAGCGCGTCGCCTGGGGCGCGAAGGCGCTCCCCGGCGGCGGCTACTGGTCGATGCCGAAGCTGTCGATGCCCGGCGCGCTGCTCGTCGGCGACGCCGGCGGCATGGTCGACACGGCGGCGCTGAAGGGCGTCCACCACTGCATCAAGTCGGGCATGCTGGCCGCAGAGTCGATCTACGCCGCGCTCAAGCGCGGCAACACAGACCTCTCCGACTACGAGGAGATGGTGGAGCGCTCGACGATCGGCACCGAGCTCTACGAGGTGCGCAACACGCGCCAGGCCTTCCAGAAAGGCTTCCTCGTGGGAAGCGCGCTCGCCGGCCCGTCGATCATGTCGAAAGGCAAGCTTCCCCCCGGCCGCCAGGAATGGCACCGCGACGATGCCGAGCCGATGTTCCTCGGCAACACCAAGGACCGCTATCCCAAGCCGGACGGGAAGTACACGTTCGACAAGCTCTCCTCCGTGTTCATCACGGGCAACGCCACCCGCGACGACGCGCCGAACCACATCCGCGTGCAGAAACACGTGCCGCGCGAGATCGCCGAAACGTGGCGGTGGATGTGCCCGGCCGGCGTCTACGAGATACCCGATGACGCTCCCGAGCAGGGCGACGTCGACGTGATCGTCAACTACACCAACTGCGTGCAGTGCGGCGCGATCACCGCCAAGGGCGGCCGTCTGACGACCCCCGAGGGCGGCGACGGGCCTCTCTACCAGGTGACCTGAGCCCGCGCCGGCGGTCGTGCCGGTCGCGCCCAACGGCCCGATCTCAGGACGGGACGCGAAACCTGCGCCGGGGCGGAGTGTTAGGGGGGATGTGAGCAACACGATCTCCCGTCCGACCCGGCGCCCGGTGAGGCGCTCGGCGGCCCTGACGGCCGCGCTCGCGGCCGTGCTCGCGTTGCTTGCGTGCGCTCCGCTTGCGCTGTCCGCCGGCGTGCGGCATGGTGCCGCGTCGCATCCGGCCGCGGCGGCCACGCTGACCGAATGCGTCACGGCGAGCGCGCAGTCCCAGCGCTCGGCGACGTTCTCGGGCGAAATGTCCGCGATCCCCGGCAGCGCCAGGATGGAGATGCGGATCGACGTGCTCGAGCGCCCGCCCAGTGCCGCCGCGTTCCACGTGATCGGCGCCGAAGGCCTCGGCGTCTGGCGCACGGCTGCCCCCGGTGTGAAGTCCTACAAGTACATAAAACAGGTCACGAACCTGGCCGCCCCCGCGTACTACCGCGGCGCCGTGCGGTTCCGCTGGCTGAACGCGAAGGGCAAGCTGATCCGCGCACAGGAACTGCGCACGGCCGGCTGCCTGCAGACCGTGCTGAGCGAAGCGCCGAGCGGCGAATAGCAGCCGTTCGCAGCGGGCTGTGCGGACCCATCGGTGCGCTCCCGGACGCGAAGGCCTCCCGCTACACTGATTCGACGATGAAGACTGAGATCCACCCCACATACACGCAGGCTCACGTGCGCTGCACGTGCGGCAACGAGTTCATCACCCGCGCCACGCGCGAGGAGCTGCACGTCGAGGTCTGCTCGAACTGCCACCCCTTCTACACGGGCCGGCAGAAGCTGATGGACACGGGCGGCCGGGTCGAGCGCTTCCAGCGCCGCGTCGCCAAGGGCCGCCTGGCCCAGGCCCGGTCCGGCAAGTAGCGAGATGTCGGCGCGTCCGGCCGCTGGGTCGCCGAGCGCGCCGCTGCAGAGCGCAGCCACCTCCGCGCCGCCGGCGCCGAACGGCGTACCCGCCGCGCTGCGCGGCGCCGAGCTGATCGACGGTCAGCTCGCCGCTGTGCGCGACGCCCCGCTCGGGGGGCAGGCCGTGCTCGAGGGCGTGATGATGCGCGGGGTCTCCAACTGGGCCGTGGCGGTGCGCAAGCCGAGCGCCGACCAGCTCGCGGCCGGCGACGCCGAGGGCGGACCAGATCCGCGTGAGGCCGCGCTCGGGGAGATCGAGGTCACGACCCATCCGCTGCGCTCGGTGATGCGCCGGCACCGGGTGCTGCGGCTGCCGATCGTGCGCGGCATCGTCGCGCTCGGAGGCTCGCTGGCGATCGGCTTCCGCGCGCTGGAGGTGTCGGCGAACGCGCAGCTGCCGCCGGAGGAGCAGAGCGGCGACGCGGAGGGGGAGGACCAGGAGATCCCGAAGGCCGTGTGGTTCGGCACGGTTGTCGTGGCGATGGTGCTGGCGATCGTGCTGTTCTTCCTGATACCGGTCGGCCTCACCAGCCTGATCAAGGACGAGCTCCACTCCTCGGCGCTGTTCTGGCTGATCGAGGGCCTGGTGCGCACGGCGATCTTCCTGGGATACATGCTGGCGCTCTCGCGCCTGAAGGACCTGCGCCGGGTCTTCGAGTACCACGGCGCCGAGCACAAGACGATCTCCTGCTATGAGGCCGGGCTGCCGCTGACGCCCGTCAACGCGCAGCGCTTCTCGCGGCTTCACCCGCGCTGCGGCACAAGCTTCCTGCTGGTCGTGATGATCGTCGCGATCTTCGTGTTCGCCCCGATCGGCCTGCCCGCCTGGTACTGGCTCGTGGCCACCCGCATCCTCGGCGTCCCCGTGATCGCCGGCATCTCCTTCGAGCTGATCAAGTTCGCGGGGCGCAACCGCAGCCGCCGCTGGGTGCGGACGCTGATGTGGCCGGGCCTGAAGCTGCAGCTGCTGACGACCCGCGAGCCCGACCTCGATCAGCTCGCGGTGGCGATCGCGGCACTCGACGCCGTCCTCGAGCTGGAGGAGCCCGGGGAGCTCTCCGCGGAGGATCTGCTCGGCGTCGAGGTCGTCGCCTGATCAGAGGGCCGCGCGCGCCGGCGTCGGACGGGGGCCGCATCCGAGGCGTTCGTCCCCGGGCGGGGTGCAGGGGCGAGGACACGGTGCCGAGACAAGATATGTCCGCGAATGAACCGGCTGGCTGATCTCCGACTAGAGACGCGAGCAGGAGGGTAAACACCACGCTTCTTGGACGGATGTACTAGCTCGGGGTGATTGAGCTGTGATGCTGCGCGGGCCTCTTCGACGTGCCATGTACGCCACTGCTGTCGGCGCGGGAGCGGTTGGGCTCTCGGCTGTCCCCGGCCCCGTCGAAGCCGGTGCCGCGTCCAACCTGGCCGCACCGCCGCAGCTGACCACCCCGGCGACCGTCTCCGCCGTCGAAGCGCCGATTGTGAAGACACCGGCGGTGGCGGTGAAAGCCCCGGAAGTGGAGAAGCCGGTCGCGACGAAGAAGCCGGCGGTCGCCCCGAAGACGCCGGCGGTCGCCCCGAAGACGCCGGCGGTCGCCCCGAAGACACCGGCGGTCGCCCCGAAGACGCCGGCGGTGGCCCCGAAGACGCCGGCCGTGGCCCCGAAGACACCGACGACGAAGACGCCGACGGTGGCCCCGAAGCCGCCGGCGGTGGCCACGAAGACGCCGACGACGAAGACGCCGACGGTGGCGACGAAGACGCCGGCGGTGCCGGTGAAAGCTCCGGAAGTGCAGACGCCGGCGGTGGGCCTGACTACGCCGACGGTGCCGGTGAAAGCTCCGGAAGTGCAGACGCCGGCTGTGGGCGTGGCCACTCCGGCGGTGCCGGTGAAAGCTCCGCAAGTGCAGACGCCGGCGGTGGGCCTGACTACGCCGACGGTGCCGGTGAAAGCTCCGGAAGTGCAGACGCCGGCTGTGGGCCTGGCCACTGCGGTGAAAGCTCCGGAAGTGCAGACGCCGGTAGGTCCGGTGAACGCTACGACCCTGCCGCTGCAGGCGGCGACGGTGGCGGTTCGGACGGCGACGGCGGCGGCGACGGCGGCCGCGCAGACTGCGACGGTGGCCGCGCAGACTGCGACGGCGGCGGTGAAGGCGGCGACGGCGGCTGTGGCTACGCCGATGGCGGCTGTGGCTACGCCGACGCTGCCGCTGAAAGCTCCGCGAGTGAAGACGCCGACGGCGGCTGTGAAGGCGGTGACGGCGGCTGTGGCTACGCCGACGGTGCCGGTCAAAGCTCCGGAAGTGAAGACGCCGACCGCGCCGGTGACTACGCCGACGGTGCCGGTGAAAGCCCCTGAAGTGCAACTGCCCACCGTGCCAGTCAAAGCGCCCTCGGTCCCAGTCAAAACGCCCACGGTCCCAGTCAAAACGCCCACGGTGCCCGTCAAAACCCCGACGGTGCCGGTGAACGCGCCGGCGACGACTCGGACCGTCGCGGCGAAGACTTCGGCGGGGACCGTGAGTGTCGCGGTGGCCAAGGTGCCGGCGCCTCCCGCGGGCACGGCGCCCTCGAAGCTCGTGGCACCGGGCGGCGGCACGTCCGATGGCGGGCGTGTACGGACGCCCGCCGTGAAGACGGGCTCACGACCCCCCGCCGTCGCGCCCGTGGTCGCCGGATTCGCGGACACATCACGGTTTCTGGCCTCCGGTGCATCGACATCCCTCGGGTATCTCGCGTCCGGAGGCCTCACCGGCGGGTACGGAGGCCCCGGCTCCGGCCCGGCCGCTTCCAATCCGGCGCACCTGCTGCCGACTTTGAAGCATCCCCCGTCCGCGGCGCAGCTGAAGCAGATCCTCAGAACGTTCGGTGACTGTCTCTCGGCGCTCGGGAAGCAGCTCCGTGCCGTCGTGGTGTTGCGCTCCGGGATCGGCCGGGCGCACCCGCTCAGCGTCAGCGCGACCGCGCGTCGCCTGCACATCCGCTCCCGGCGGGTGATCGCGCTCGAGGTGCAGGCGGTCCGTCGCGTGGTCGCCGCGGCCAGAGCCCGTCAGTGCGCCCCGGAAGCCGGGAGCGGGGTCACGACCTCCGCCGGATACGTCTCGCTGATCTCCTTCTCGGGCGGCGGGCAGACCCCCGGCGGGCTCGTCCTCCAGCCCGCCAGCCAGCAGACAGGCGGCAGCCTGCCACCTGCAGTGGCGCCGGTGCCCCCCGCGGTCTCCCGTGCCCGCTCCTCGGCGCTGGTCATGATCGTCCTTCTGGTTGCGGTCGCGCTGCTGGTGGCCCTGCTCGTCGCCGACAGCGTCGGGGCGGTGCCGCTGTCCTCCGGCCTGTTGGCACGCGTGCGTGGCCGCGGTGGCCGTAGGCGCCCGCGCCGCTGAGGGCGGCCCGCGCCGCTGAGGGCGGCTGCGGACGGCTGCCGGGAGCCCTCTCTCAGGCCGTGACCGGCGCGGGCCTGAGCACGCCCTCGACTAGCACCCGCCAAGCCGCCTTCAGTCGCTCCAGGCTCACGCCGCGCGCGTCGCGCTGGTAGAGGAACAGGCGCGCCGAGAGCGACGCCATCAGCTGGTCGGCGAGCAGGTCCGCGTCGCAGGCCTGGTCGAGCTCGCGGAGCAGCAGCGAGACGTGCAAGCGGCTCGCCAGGTAGGGCTCGGAGTCGAGGTTGGCCTTCGCCCCTTCGGCTGCGGCGATCAGCTCGGCATGGGAGTCGAGCAGGTGCAGGCGCGCGCAGCCGAACGCGATCAGGCGCTCGCGCGGCGGCGCGCCCGGCCCGAGCGGCGGCTCGCCGCGTATGAACCCTTCCTGCAACTTCGCCTCGGTCTCGCTGAGGACGGCGGCGGCAAGCGCGGCTCTCGATCCGAAGCGGCGGAACAGTGTGCCCTTGCCGACCCCTGCACCGGCGGCGATGTCGTCCATCGAGACGCAGCTCGCTCCGCGCTCGGCGAACAGGCGTCGCGCCGTGCAGAGGATGCGCTCGCGGTTGCGCGCGGCGTCGCTGCGCGGCGCCGACTGCGGCTCGATCAGCGGGAGTTCGAGAGGCTCGCCCATATCCCCATCCTACTAAACGGACCGCGGTCCAGTTGTGTGTTATATTGATCCCAGATCACAAACGGACTGCAGTCCGCCAGCCGCGAGGCAGCGGCCGCCGGTCCTCCCCCCACCCGAAGGAGACCCAATGAGCACCACCGCATCCGAGCCGATCACCGGCAACTGGCAGATCGACACCGTCCACTCGCACGTCGGCTTCTCCGTCAAGCACATGGTCGTGGCGACGTTCCGCGGGCGCTTCGAGCAGTACGAGGGCTCGCTGACGAGCGGCGAGGACGGCACGCCCGTCCTGCACGGCAAGGTCGACGTCGACTCGCTGGTCGTCAAGGACGAGAACCTCGCCGGCCACCTCAAGTCGCCTGACTTCTTCGACTCGGCCACCTACCCCGAGATCACGTTCAGCTCGACCGACGTGAGCGTCGGCGAGGGGGGCAGCGTCGAGGTCGCGGGCGAGCTCACGATCAAGGGCAACACCCACCGCGTGACCGCGCGCGGGAGCCTCACGGGCCCGCACACGGACATCGCCGGCAACGACAAGATCGGCATCGAGCTCGAGGCCGTGATCGACCGCCGCGAGTACGGCCTGAACTGGAATGCGCCGCTGCCGAAGGGCGGCTTCGCGCTCGAGAACGACGTCAAGCTCGAAGTCTCGCTCGAGCTCGTCAAGGAGGCCTGAGCGGCGATGCGGATCCTCGGACTGTCCGGCAGCCTGCGGCGCGGCTCGCACAACACGCGCCTGCTGCGCGCCGCCGGGACGCTGCTGCCGACGAGCGCTGAGCTCGTCGTGTTCGACCGGCTCGGGGAGATACCGCTGTTCAACGAGGACGACGAGCACACGCCGCCGCCCGCCGTGGTCGCCTTGAAGGAGGCGATCGGCGGCGCCGACGGCCTGCTCGTCGCCACGCCCGAGTACAACCACTCGATCCCGGGCGTCCTGAAGAACGCGATCGACTGGGTCTCCCGTCCCGTCGCCGAGACGCCGCTGCGCGGCAAGCCGGCGGCGGTGATCGGGGCCAGCACGAGCCTGTTCGGAGCAGTCTGGGCCCAGGCCGAGACCCGCAAGGTGCTCGGCGCCACCGGAGCCCGTGTGGTCGATCGCGAGCTGCCCGTGCCGCAGGCGGACGAGAGCCTCGGCGCGGACGGTCTCCCGCGCGAGCCGGACGCCATGCAGTCGCTGCAGGAGACGCTCGACGAGCTCGTCGACCTGGCCGCGCCCTCCGTTTCGGAGCACGTCGCGGCCTGACCCCGAGGGTGGGGTCGGCGGGAGCAGGCGTGTGCCCCCCGGGGCACGCGCCGCTCCCGCGTCTCGCTCCCGTCCGCGGCCCGGCGGACGCCGGCCCCGCCCGGCGGCGACGGGCACCGCGAGAGGCCTCGCAGGCCCGCCCCGCGGAGGTCCTCGCCACTGGCGGCCTTGTACGCTCGCACGTGATGATCGAAGACCTCGTCGCCCAGATCGAGTCGCGCTTCGGCGAGCTCGGGGAGCAGATCACCGACCCGGAGGTGATCTCCGACCGCGTCCGCTACGCGGAGGTCGGCCGCGCCTACAGCCAGCTCGAGCCCGCCGCGAAGCTCGCGGCGGAATGGCGGCGCGCGCGTGATGACGCCGCCGGCGCGGAGGAGCTGATCGAGGAGCTCGGCGATGACGCGGGGATGCGCGAGGAGCTCGACGGCGCGCGCGAGCGCATCGAGCAGCTCGAGGAGGAGATCCGCCTGGCGATGGTCGAACGTGACCCCAACGACGACAAGAGCGTGATCGTGGAGATCCAGGGCGGGGCCGGCGGCGAGGAGGCCGGCCTGTGGGCCGGCGACGTGTACCGCATGCTGACCCGCTACGCCGAGCGGCTCGGCTTCGCGACCGAAGCGCTGGACGTGGGCGAGGGCAAGTTCACGTTCGAGATCAAGTCCCGCCCGCCCGAGGGCGCCTACTCGGTGTTCAAGTTCGAGGGCGGCACCCACCGCGTGCAGCGCGTGCCCTCCACCGAGTCCCAGGGACGGATCCACACCTCGACGGCGACCGTGGCCGTGCTGCCCGAGGCGGAGGACGTCGACGTCCATATCGACCCGAACGACCTGCAGATCGACGTCTACCGCTCCTCGGGTCCCGGCGGACAGTCGGTCAACACGACCGATTCGGCGGTCCGGATCACCCACAGGCCCTCGGGCATCGTGGTCTCGATGCAGGACGAGAAGTCGCAGTTGCAGAACCGCGAGAAGGCGCTGCGGGTGCTGCGCGCACGGCTCTACGAGCAGGCGCTCGCCGAGCAGCAGGCGGAGCTGGCCGCGGACCGCCGCTCCCAGGTCGGCACCGGCGACCGGTCCGAGAAGATCCGCACCTACAACTACGGCGAGCGCAGGGTCACCGATCACCGCATCAAGCTCACCGTTCACAACCTCGACCAGGTGCTCGAAGGCGAGCTCGACGAGCTCACGGCGGCGCTGCAGGCGGACGAGAAGCGTCGCCGGCTGGAGGCGCAGGCGGCGGCGTGAGGCGCGCGCCGACGATCGGGACGCCGGTCCGCGAGGCGCTCCAGGGAGCTGTCACGGCGATCGCCGCGGCGGGCTGCGAGACGCCGCGGCTCGACGCCGAAGTGCTGCTCGCCGACGTCCTCGGCGTGACGCGCGAGCGCCTGCTGAGCGACGGGGAGCTGACGGTCAGGGGCCCGGCGGTGCGCGCCTTTCAGGATGCGGTCCGCCGGCGCGCGGTGCTGCGCGAGCCGGTCGCCTACATCACCGGGCGCCGCTCCTTCCGGCATCTCGAGCTGGCGGCCGATCGCCGCGCGCTGATCCCGCGTCCGGAGACCGAGCTGCTCGTCGAGGTGGGTCTGGAGCTGCCGCGCGGTGGCGCGGTGCTGGATCTCTGCACCGGCGGTGGCGCGGTGGCGCTCGCGCTAAAGCACGAGCGCCCGGACCTGGAGGTCTGGGGCAGCGACCTCGACGCCGGCGCGCTGGCGCTGGCGCGCGAGAACGCCGAACGCCTCGGGCTCGACGTCGGCTGGCTGCGCTCTGACCTGCTCGCGGACGTTCCCGACCGCTTCGACGCGGTGCTCGCCAACCCGCCGTACGTCGCCGAGGGCGAACGCGCGCTGCTCGCCCCGGAGATCGTTCGGCACGAGCCCGCGAAGGCCCTGTTCGCGGGGCCTGACGGGCTCGCGGTGATCGGGCCGCTGGCGGCCCAGGCAGGGGCGCGCAGGCGGCTCGCCACGATCGCGGTGGAGGTCGGAGCGGGGCAGGCGGAGGCGGTCGCCGGGCTGCTGCGCGAGGCCGGCTTCGCCGCGATCCGCTGCGAGGTTGACCTGGGAGGTATAAAGCGTGTGATATGCGGGAGGCGAGAGGAAAGGGGAAGGTCTTGACTCTTGACGAAGACGCCGGGCACCACCTGCACGATTGCGTCGCCTCGGGCGGCGTGGCGGTGTTCCCCAGCGACACTGTTTACGGGATCTGCTGTGATCCGGAGGACGAGGCGGCGGCACGCCGCCTCTACACGTTGAAGGGACGGCCGGCCGCGCGGGCGTGCGCGGTGATGTTCTTCGCGCTGGAGGATGCGCTGGCGCAGCTCGGCGAGCTGCACGAGAGCGAGCGCGACGCGCTGCACGCGCTGCTGCCCGGGCCGGTCACCCTGCTGCTGCCCAATCGCAGCGGCCGCTTCGCCGCGGCCTGCCGCGTGGATCCGGGCACGCTCGGGCTGCGCGTGCCGGCGCTGACCGAGGAGCTCGCCCCGCTCGTCAACGTCGGCGTGCCGGTGCTGCAGTCCAGCGCCAACCTGTCCGGCGAGCCCGATGCGAGGACCCTCGAGCAGGTGCCCGCACGGCTGCGCGAGGGCGCCGACCTGGTGCTCGACGGCGGCGAGCTGCCCGGCGTGGCCTCGACCGTGATCGACCTGCGCGACCTCGACACCGAGGGGCGCTGGTACGTGCTGCGCGAGGGCGCGTTGCCGCGCGAGCGGGTCGAGCACGCGCTCGGCGCACTCGCCCGGGCGGCTTAGCCGGCACGAGCTTCGACAGCACGCGGCGTCCGGGCCGTCGTCTCCGCACCGTGAGCGCGGGTGCTAGCCTCGTGGCAGCTGCCGCGACTGGCGCCGAGAGGTGGAAATGACCATCGGGGAGCGGACAGCCACAACGCCGCGCGCCTGGGCACCCGAATCGTTCGTCCCCGTCAAGGAGAGCGCCGTGTCCGAGCTCAGCCCCGATTACTTCAACCGTCCCCTCGCAGACGTCGATCCCGAGGTCGCCGAGGTGCTCGCCGGCGAGCTGCGCCGCCAGCAGTCCACGCTCGAGATGATCGCCTCCGAGAACTTCGTGCCGCGGGCCGTGCTGGAATGCCAGGGCTCGGTGCTCACGAACAAGTACGCGGAGGGCTATCCGGGGCGCCGCTACTACGGCGGCTGCGAGTGGGTGGACGTCTCCGAGCAGCTGGCGATCGATCGCGCCAAGGAGCTGTTCGGCGCCGAGCACGCCAACGTCCAGCCGCACTCCGGGGCGCAGGCCAACACCGCCGTCTACCACGCGCTGCTGCAACCGGGAGAGAAGATCATGGGTCTCTCGCTTGCGCACGGCGGCCACCTCACGCACGGCATGAAAATCAACGTGTCCGGTCGCCTGTACGAGATCGCGGCCTACGAGGTCGACCGCGAGAGCAGCCTCCTCGACATGGACGAGGTGGCACGGATCGCGCGCGACCAGCGGCCGAAGCTGCTGCTGGCGGGCTGGTCGGCGTATCCGCGCCAGCTCGACTTCGAGCGCTTCAGGGAGATCGCCGACGAGGTCGGCGCGCTGCTGATGGTCGACATGGCGCACTTCGCCGGGCTCGTCGCCGCCGGGCTGCACCCCAGCCCGCTCGCGGCGGGCGCGGACGTCGTCACGACCACCACCCACAAGACGCTCGGCGGTCCCCGCGCGGGGATCATCCTCTGCAAGGAGGAGCACGCGAAGAAGATCGACTCGGCCGTGTTCCCGGGGCAGCAAGGCGGTCCGCTCGAGCACGTGATCGCGGGCAAGGCCGTGGCCCTGAAGGTCGCGGGCAGCGAGCTGTTCGCCGAGCGCCAGCGGCGCACCGTCGCAGGGGCGCAGGCGCTGGCGAGCGAGCTGCTCGGCGCAGGACACGGCGTGAACGTGCTGACCGGCGGCACCGACGTGCACCTCGTGCTCGTCGACCTGCGCGAGTGCGAGCCGGAGCTGACCGGCAGGCAGGCCGAGGACCGACTGCACGAGATCGGGATCACGGTCAATCGCAACGCGGTGCCGTTCGACCCGCGCCCTCCGATGGAGGCCTCCGGGCTGCGGATCGGCACGCCGGCGCTCGCGACCCGAGGCCTGCAGCAGGAGGACTTCACCGAGCTCGGCAGGATCCTGGCCGCGGCGCTGACGCCGCAGTACGAGTCGCGCGCGGAGGAGCTGAGCGAGCGGGTGCAGGCGATCGTCGAGCGCTACCCGCTCTACGAGGGCTTGACGAGCGAGGCCGTCGTTCCCGGATAGCGCTCGGCCGCCAGCGACTCCTGCCACAGCGTGAAGCTGATCAGCCCCCACAGCTGGCGGCTGTTGTCGCGCACACGCGCGGTGTGCTGGCCGAGCAGCCGATCGACCTCGGAGGCCTGGAAGAACCCGTGGCGCTCGAGCACCTCCCGCGCCAGCGCCTCCCGCGCGAACGGCGCGAGCTCCCCCCGCAGCCAGGCCGCGGCGGGGATCGAGAAGCCGCGCTTGCGCCCCCGCACGATCCGCCTCGGCAGCAGCTCGGCGGCCACCTCTCTCAGCAGGCGCTTCTTCTGCCAGCCACGCACCTTCGCCGCGGTCGGCAGCGCCATCGCGAGCTCCGCCACCGACGTGTCGAGAAACGGAACGCGCGCCTCGAGGCCGTGCGCCATCGACATCCGGTCGGTCTTGACGAGCAGGTCGTCCACCAGGTAGACCGCGAGGTCGACGTCCTGCAACCGGGCCAGCAAAGGGGCCCCCTCGCTGTCGGCGAAGCGCGCGCGCTGTGCGGCCAGCGGGTCGGCCTCCGTGTGCCACTGCTCGCACAGCAGACGCTCGGCCGCGCCCGCGCCGAAGATCTCCTTCCAGCCCTGATGACGCTCCAGCGGCGGGCGCCCGAGCGCCTGCAGGAAGCGCTTCGCGCGGTACTCCACGCTGACGCGCCGGTCAGAGCTCGGCAGGCGCTCGGCCAGCGGCTCCAGCCGCGCCACGCCGGGCGGGAGCCGCTGCGCCAGCAGGTCGGCCACGTAGGTTTCATATCCCCCGAACAGCTCGTCCGCGCCCTCGCCCGAGAGCACGACCTTCACCTCGCGCGCCGCCATCTCCGCCACCAGGTAGGTCGGCAGGGCCGAGGAGTCGCCGAACGGTTCGTCGAAGGCGCCGAGCACCGCCGGCAGCCGCTCGGCCGCATCCGGCTCCAGCACCAGCTCGCTGTGGTCGGTGCCGTATCGCTGTGCCACGGCCCGCGCGTTGCCGAGCTCGTCGAAGGACTGCTCGCGAAACCCAATCGAGTACGTGCGCAGCCGTCCCGAGGTGTGCTGAGCCGCGAGCGCCGTGAGCAGCGAGGAGTCCACGCCCCCCGACAGCAGCACCCCGACGGGCACGTCGGAGACGAGGTGCGCCTGCACCGAGTCCTCCAGGCGCTCGCGCAGCTCCACAGCGAGCTCGCGCATGCTGCCTCGGCGCACGCCCGCCCCGGCGGCGGGCCGCGGCCGCGCGAAGCGGCTGACACGCACCCTGCCGTCCTCGCAGACGAGCACGTGTCCGGGCTCGAGCTTGCGCGCCTCCCGGAAGATCGTCATCGGGCCCGGGATCGAGTTCTGCTCCAGATACGCGCGCAGCGCCGTGGCGCAGACGCTCGTGTCGAAGCCGGGGTACAGCCGCAGCGACCGCAGCTCCGAGGCGAACTGGATGCCCCGCTCGGTCAGCCGGTAGAAGAGCGGCTTGATCCCGAAGCGGTCGCGGGCGAGCACCAGGCGCCGCGCCGGGGCGTCCCACACGGCGGTGGCGAACATCCCCCTCATCAGCCGCGGGAAGTCCTCCCCGTGACGGCGGTAGAGCTCGAGCACGACCTCGGTGTCGCCGCTCGTGCGGAAGCTGTGGCCGCTCGCCTCGAGGTCCCGCCGCAGGCGCGCGTGGTCGTAGATCTCGCCGTTGTGGACCACGCAGAGCTGCCCGTCGGCAGAGAGCATCGGCTGTGCGGCGCGTGCGAGGTCGAGGATCGCCAGCCGCGTCGCGCCCAGGCCGGCGGCGCCGTCGAGATGGACGCCGCTGCTGTCGGGGCCACGGTGGCGCAGAGCGGCGGTCATCCGCTCGAGCACGTGCCGTTGCGCCGGCTCACCGTCGAAGCTGACCGCACCACAGATGCCGCACACGCGCTCAGGGTATGTGAACGTCCTGCCGGCGCAGCCCGAAGAAGCCGCCGACCCACAGCACGGCGGTCGTCGCCAGGACGTGCACGTACATCGAGAGCGAGCGGTCGGCCACGTACTCCATGTCGTGCGCGAGCTTCTCCTCCCAGGAGGTCTCTCGCGTGACCCGCAGCTGCGCCAGGCCCGTCAGCCCCGGCCGCACGGCCAGCCGCTGCCAGTAGGCCGGCACCTGCTCGATCAGCGCGAGGAAGAACGCCGGGCGGACCGGCCGGGGGCCGACGAGGCTCATGTCGCCACGCAGCACGTTCCACAGCTGCGGCAGCTCGTCGAGCTTCGTGGCGCGCAGCAGCGCGCCCAGCCGCGTCACCTCCGAGGAGGTCAGCCTGGTCAGCTCGATGCCGTCGCGTGCGCCGAGACGCCGCTCGGCCCCGTGCGGCATCGTGCGGATCTTGAGCATCGTGAACAGGCGTCCGCCGCGCCCGACACGGTGCCCGCGGTAGAGCGCCGGCCCACCGGTCAGCCGCACCGCGAGCATCGCCGGCAGCAGCAGCCACGCGGTGGCGATCAGCCCGAGCGAGGCGAGCGTCACGTCGAGCAGCCGCAGACCCGGGATCTCCCGCCGCTCGGGGTAGACGCGGCGCATCTCCCGGTAGCGGCGGACGAGCACCTCTGGATCCTCGGCGTCGTTCCCCGCCCCGGCGCGAGCCGTCTCGACGGTCGTCATGCGGCCTCCAGGATCATCTCGGCGAGCACCGCCGGGTCCCGCCGCACGACCTCGGCGCCGTTCTCCGCGCGGCGCACGAGCTCGATCGCGCTCGGGTCGGTCAGCGGGCGCAGGCGCCGCTGGCGGATCAGCTCCTCATCGACGCCGCCCAGCCTGCCGCCGAAGGTCGTGTACACGGGCGTGCCCAGCGCGACCGCCTCGCGGTTCATCGTGCCGCCCGCGGAGACCACCAGGTCGGCCAGCGCGATCAGGCTCTGGGCGTCGACCGCGCGCTCGGCGACGATCACCGACGGGTAGCGCAGCGCCTGCAGTTCGCGCCGCTGCTCGCGCGTGCGCGGCAGCACCACGGCCTGCACGTCCTCACGGTGGCCGAGCTCGCGCGTCACCTCCGGGAACAAGCGGTTCGCCTTGCGGTGGTAGAGGGAGACGTCCGGCGGCGGGCGCATCACGACGAGCAGCCGCGCGCGGTCGACCCCGAGCTCGTCGAGCACCGCCCGGTCGGGGCGGAAGTCCGCGAGGTAGTACTCCTCCTTCAGGCCCGGGAACTGTGCGAGCTTGCCCGGCCCGGCGCCGACCCGCGCCAGCCGGTGGGCGGGGATCGCGTCCGGCGTCATCACGCGGCGCGCGAGGCGGCAGCCGATGTTGTGCTGGGTCACGGCGAACTCGTAGTCGAACATGTTGACCGCGGGGATCCCCGCCATGCGCGCCGCGATCGCGAGCTCGTTGGAGCCGTGGGCCACCGCCACGCCGAATGGACCGCGCGCCGCCCGCCTGACCCCGCGCGTCCGCTGCACCATGTTGGCCAGCTTGCGGGCGCGCGAGGCGCCGCCGTGGGCTCCGACCGCGATGTGCTCCAGGCCGTGGAGCTCGAGCAGTTCGATCGTCTGCGCGTAGTCCCGCGCGGTGATCGTCACCTCGTGGCCCTGCTCTCGCAGGCAGCGGATGACGGGCCGGAAGACCACCGGGTGGGCAGGCGCCGTCATGTCGAACCAGAGACGCATCGTCCCGGGGGAACCCCGCTAAGTCGAACAGCTCACACCCGGAGGGCGGGCGTCTCGATGGTAACGGCCTCCCCGGTCGGCCGTGGCGCGGTGCTTCGGCTCCCACGCCCGGCATCTACCCGCGCGGCAGGCCCGACACCGCCCCGGCGGTGGCGCGCGCGGGGGCGCGGCCCCCCTCGCCGGTCCGTTCTCCGGCGCTGTCGACTTCCCGGCCTGCGATGCTGTGTGCAGCCGATGGCGCATCCATCCGAGCTCGAAGCGCTCCTCGCCTTCGTTGCGGCACTCGCGGTGGCCGCGGCGATCACGCCATTCACGATGCGCCTCGCGCGTGCCCTCGGCGCCGTCGACAGGCCCCGCGAGCGGGGCTCTCTGACCGCGACACGCCGCTGCTGGGCGGCCTCGCGATCTTCGCCGGCGTGCTGGTCGCGGTGCTGGTGTGGCTGCCCGCCGGATACGGGAAATCGCACGAGATCTGGCGCGGCCTGCTGCTCGCGGCGGCCGTGATCGTCGCCGTCGGCGCGATCGACGACCGCTTCGACCTGCATCCGCTCGCGAAGCTGGTCGGGCAGATCGTGGCGGCCGTGATCGTCGTCCACTACGGCGTCGCCGTGAAGGCGATCACGCTGCCGTTCGTCGGGAACCTGCAGTTCCCGCACGCGGGCGCAACCAACGCGGGCCCGGTGCTGACCGTGATCGGCCTCGTCGCGATGATGAACGTCGTCAACTTCTCCGACGGCGTCGACGGCCTCGCCGCGGGCGTGTGCGTGATCATGGCCGGCGCGATGGCGGTGATCGCCTACGACCTCGACCGTCAGGCGCCGGGGGTGCTCGCCGCGATCACGGCGGGGGCCGCACTGGGCTTCTTGATCTTCAACTTCCCGCCGGCATCCAGCTTCATGGGCGACAGCGGATCGAATCTGCTCGGCCTGCTGATGGGCGTGATCACAGTCGAGGCAGCCGTCAAGACCACGGCCGTCGTGTCGTTCGTGCTGCCCTTGATCCTGCTCGCGGTGCCGTTCCTGGATGGCACGTTCGTCGTCCTCAAGCGGCTGAAGTACAAGCAGCCGGTCTACCGTCCCGACAGCGAGCACTTCCACCATCGCATGGCGCGAATCGGCTTCTCCCACCGGCGCACGATCACCTACCTGTACGCCTGGACGCTGATGCTCGCAGGCGTCGCCCTGGCGCTGCGCTTCGTCCCCTACAGCGACCACCACGGGCACCTGCGCAGCGGCTGGCTCGCGGTGATGATCGCGATCGGCCTGCTCGCGATCGCCGCCAGCGTCTATCTCGTGTTCGTGCTGGAGATCCTCAAGTTCCGTCACCTGGACACGGTGCGCCTGCGGCGCCTGCGCCCCGAGGCCTCAGAAGCCGAGATCGCGGCGGGCGTCGCGCAGGATTTCGAGACCGGCGAATTCAACGCGGTGACGCGGCAGGGGGCGGCCGATGCCGGGCGGCAGCCGGCCTCCGGGCAGGACGTGGCCGGGGCTCAGCACCGGGTCGGCCAACGGCAGGTGGACCAGGACGGCGTAGGCGCAGACCAGCAGCGTGGCCGCGCGCAGGCGGCGATCCCCGCAGACGGCCGCTAGCGGCAGCGTCCAGACCGCGTACCACGGCAGCAGCCAGGCCGTGCAGAGGAGCAGCGCGAGGGTCGCCCAGCCGGCCGCCGCGCGCCAGTCGGCGCCCTTGGCGGTGCGCCACAGCGCCCAGGCGAGGGTGGCGACGAAGGCGGCCGCCCACAGCTGACGCCACCAGCCAGGGGGATGGGTGTCGCTGCCGAGCCCGAGCAGCCGAGCCGTCTCCGCCGGCACGCTGTGGGTCGCGACGAGCTGCTGCTGCTCGCCGATCGCCGTGAGGAAGCCGAGCGCGTGGGGCCCGAACCCGATCACTCCCACGGCGACGACCGCGACCAGCCCGGCCACGGCGGCCGCCAGCACGCGGAGCCGCTCGCGCCCGCGCTCCGTGCCGAGGACCATGAACGGGAGCACCAGCCCGGCCGTCAGCTTCACGCCGACCCCCGCGGCCGCGGCGAGCGCGGCAGCGCGAGGCCGCGCCGCCGTCCCCGCGCCGAGCGCCAGGGCGAGCGCGAGCGCCGCGATCAGCAGCGTGTCGTTGTGGGCGCCGCCGACCGCGAGCACGAGCAGCACGGGGTTCAGCCCGACGAAAGCCGCCGCGGACGCCGCCGAGCGGCCGAGGCGCCGGGCCGCCAGGGCGGTCAGCCACACCGCCGCGAGGCTGAACAGCGCCGTGGCCACTTTCAGCGTCCACAACGCGCCAGCGAGGCCCAGCGGCGCCGTCGCATAGCTCGCGAGCGTGAAGAGGGGCCCGTAGGGGGAGTGCTGGAAGGGCCAGCCGATGAACGAGAACACCGGGTCGGCAGGAGCTTCGGAGGGGAAGTGCGTGTAGGGATCCAGCCCATGCAACGCGCCCATGCGCGCGAAGGCGATGTAGCCGAACACGTCCTGGGAGATCAGCGGCGGGCCCAGCGCGAGGATCGCGTGAGCCGCGACGACGGCGGCGGCGACGCGGCGCAGCCCGATCGCGCGGGCGCCCGCCAGCACGAGCAGGTAGGCACCGCAGACGACGAGCATCAGCGCCTGGAAGCCGCCGCTGCCGAGGTGCGTGCCCAACCCGCCGAGAGGACCCGCGAGCCATCCCGGCCAGCCGCCGCTATCGGCTGGCACGTACTGCGAGGGGCCGGCGGCGGCATCGGCCACGAGCACGAGCAGGGCCGCGAGCAGCACGAGCATCGCGAGGGTCCCGCGGACGCCGGCGGCCCGGCTCTGGCTGCGCGGGGGCACGGCGGATCGGGGCGCCGCCGCGTGCGTGGCTTGCGGGGCCGCCTGCATCTACACGGCTGCTTCCACGGCACGGCGCCTTGGCAGCGGTCCCTCCACCGACCCGGCGTGCGATCGAGCCCGCCCGCGACGCACGCCCCAGCGCTTGCTGCCGGCAACGGCGATGACGCGGGCCGAACCGGGGGACACTCGCTTCGCGCGCAGCCCCGAACCGGCCGACGAGTGCCGGACCTGCCTGCGACGGCGCGCTGCCGTGAGATCAACCATCTCGCAGTGCATTCTCACGCCCGAGCCGGGCGCGCGTCCATCCGCCCATGTACGCTTGGTGGAACAGTTCGCGGGGTCCGGGCGCCTGGGAGAGCGTCCTCCCGCTGTAACCCGTGGTACCCGGCGGGCTACTTCTACTGATGCGACGCCCGAGACACAATCGCCCACCGCTGGAAGCTCCCACCGCGGATCGCCCCCGGCGTGTGCTGATCCTGTCCGCGGACGTCGGCGAGGGGCACGCCGCGGCCGCGCGCGCGCTCGCCCAGCAGATCGAGGACTCGCCCGAGCACGCCGAGGTGACCGTGATCGACGGTCTCGGCGCGATGGGCCGTCTGCTGAAAGGCGTCGTCGAGGACGGGTACCGCGTGCAGCTGCGGCTGTTCCCCTGGACCTACACGCTGGTCTACTGGGCGCTCGAGCACGTTCTCCCCGTCCGGTTGCTGACCCGCAAGCTGCTGTGCACGCTCGGCTCGCGCCCGCTGGCTAGGACGATCGCCGAGCACGACCCCGACGTCGTCGTCTCGACCTACCCCGCCGTGACGGTCGTGCTCGCGCGGCTGCGCCGCCGCGGCGAGGTCCGCGCGGCGACGGTCGCGACGATCACCGACCTGACCGGCCTGTTCTTCTGGGCCCAGCCGGGAATCGACACTCACCTCGTGATGTACGGCGAGTCGATGCCCTCGGTCGAGCGGATCGCAGGCCAGGGCAGCGTGCAGCTCGTCGAGCCGTTGATCTCCGCCGAGTTCCTCGAGCCCCGCGGCCCGACCGAGGCGCGCCGAGAGCTCGGCCTTCCCGAGGACGGGCGCATGGTCGTCGTCTCCGGCGGCGGCTGGGGCGTCGGCGACATCGCCGGGGCGGTCAAGGAGTTCGTGCGCACACCCGAGGTGAGCAGCATCGTCTGCCTCGCGGCACGCAACGAGCAGCTGCACGAGCGGCTCACGCAGGAGTTCGCCGGCGAGCCGCGGGTGCACGTGTACGGGTTCACCGACCGCATGCCGGACCTGCTGTCCGCGGCCGATGTGCTGGTGCACTCCACGGGCGGCGTGACGTGCCTCGAGGCGCGTGCCGCGGGAACCCCCGTCGTGTCCTACGGCCTGCCCGTCGGACACGCGAGGCTGAACACGCGCGCGATGGCCGCGCTCCACCTGCTGCGGCTGGCGAACGACACCGACGAGCTGCGCGAGCACGTAGTGGCCAGCTTCGCCGATGAGGGCGCGCCCGCCGCAAACGGCGCCGTCGCCGGCGCCGAGCCCGATCCCGCCGCCGCCCAGATCGTGCTCTCGGCGCCACGGCGGGTCCGGCCGATCCCGCGCTGGCGGCTGCGGCTGGTGGCGATCGCCACGCAGCTCGCCGCGGTCGTCGCGCTCGGCGGCTGGATGCTCTCGACGGACGAGGTCACGACCCTGGCCGCGAAGGTGCTGCACGTGCAGCCGCTGGCGCACGTGCACACCGACCAGCGCGCCGTGGCGCTGGTGGTGCACGCTCCCGCCTCCGACGTCTCGGTCCTCGCGTACCAGCTCGCGGAACGGGGCATCCACGTCTCCTTCGCCGACGACGCCGGGGTGCCGACGCCGCAGCGGATCGCCGAGCTCCAGCAGCTTCGCGACGAACTGCTGCCAGAAGTCCCGAAATCCTCGCCGCTGCACTGGCCCGGCACGCGCGGGGTCCTGCACAAGCAGGCGCGCGCCCTCGGCCTGCATCACCGCTTCTACTACATGATGCCCCGCACCGGGCTGTCGGTCGGGCAGCTCGTGCTCGCCCGCACCGACGGAGCCACGCCGGTCAAGGGCGCGCTGCGGATCGACGCGCGCGAAGGGCTGCCTCAGCGGCCGGTTCGGGCAGGCGACGTCTTGGTCGTCGAAGTGGACGGCTCGGCCGGATCGCTCGCGGCGCTGGAAGGCATCGTCTCCGGGCTGGCCGCCAAAGGGCTCGTCTCCGAGCCGCTGGACTCGCTCACGCGCTGAGGCTCCATCAGCCCGAGCAGCAGCGGCGAGCGGGCGAGCAGCGCAGCGCCGATCAGCAGCATCACGATCGCCGCGCTGAGCGGGATACCGCTCGAGCGGGGTATCCGTGAAGTGTTCTTCGAGCAGCGTCGGCGCGAGCACGATCGGCACGACCGTCTGCGTCACGAACACGACCGGTGCGACCTGGATCGCGGGGCGCAGCTGCAGCGCGCTCATCTCGCTGAGCGTGCCGACGCCCGAAGCCGCCGCCGTCGACAGCCCCCAGGCGACGGCGATCACCCAGTGCCCGCCGTGCAGGTCGTCCGAGGCGAGCTTCGTAGCGACGCCGCTCCAGCCGAAGGCGAGCCCCGCGCAGACCATCGTCAGCTCCGGCCGGGTGCGCCCGAACAGCCGCAGCACGTAGGGCAGCAGCGCCGCCGCTGCCAGGGCGAGCAGCACGAGCGTGATCGTCAGCCGCTGTGAGCTGTGGGTGACGCTGTGCGGCGGGGCGAACACGCCCGCGCCGACCACGCCGGCGATGATCGCCGCCATCGCGAGGTACTCGTAGCGGCCGGCCCGCTCGTCGAGCATGCGCCCGCCCACGAACAGCAGCGCCAGCAACCCGACGGCGAGCGCGGGCTGCACGACGGTCAGCGGTGCCAGGTACAGCGCCAGCACCTGCAGCGGGAAGCCGCAGATCGAGAGCCCGGTGCCGAGCAGCCAGCGGCGCCTGCGCACGAGGCGGGCGACGAGCGCGAGGCGCAGGTTCTGCTCGCCCGGCGCCTCGCGAGCATCCATCGCCTGGAAGGCGACCCCTAGGCTGTAGAGGGTCGACGCTCCGACCGCGGCGGCGATTCCCAACACGAGATCGACCATGTCCAGCGACGATCATCGCACTCGCTCCCTCGCGATCGCGGGCGCGCTCTCGCTTTCCTACGCCGGTTACGCCCTGCCGGCGCTGGCGGGCGCGTGGCGGCCGCTGCGGCGGGTGCTGGGCGTCGAGGACGCCACCTCCTCCGGTCGCGGCTACGCGCTGACCTTCGACGACGGCCCGCACGCGCGCGGCACGCCCGCGATCCTCGAGGTGCTCGAGGCCGAGCGCGTGAAGGCGACGTTCTTCCTCGTCGGCGAGCAGATCCGGCGCAACCCCGCGCTGCCGCGGGAGATCGTCGCGGCCGGGCACGAGATCGCCCTGCACTGCTACCGGCACCGCAACCTGCTGCGGCTGGCGCCGTCGTGCGTGCGGGAGGACATCGCCCGCGCCGAGGACGCGATCGGCGCCTCGACCGGCCGCGCGGTGCGCCTCTACCGGCCGCCGTACGGCGTCCTCAACGCCGCCGCGCTGCGGTTCGCGCGCCAACGCGGCTGGCGCACGCTGCTCTGGAGCCACTGGGGGCGGGACTGGGAGGCGAAGGCGACGCCGGCCTCGATCGCCTCGCTGCTCACGAGCGGAGCCGGCGAGGGGTCTGTGCTGCTGGCGCACGACGCCGACGACTACGGGGCCCCCGGATCGTGGCGCCGCACGGTCGGGGCCCTGCCGGCGGTGATCGACACGATGCGCGCGCGGGGCCTGCACGCCGTTCTGCCCTGACCGCGCCCGCGGCGCGTTCTCGCACCGCGCGCACCGCACGACCGCTCCCAGCCGCGTCGGTCGCCGCGGCTAAGATCATCGGCCTTGTCGACTGCAGTCACATCGATCGACACGACGCTCGACGAACCGGTCCGGGAGTCGCCGGCGGCCGGCATTGCGGCGAAGGCGCCGCGCCGGGCGGGCCGGCGCGCGCGCGCTGCGCCGGGGCGGGGCGCCGCCGCGGCTGCGGCGGGGGTCCCGCGCAGCCGCTGGTGGGCCGAGGTGCTGACGATCGTCTGGCTGTGCTGGGTCTACGACGCGGTCACGAACCTCGCGCCGCTTCGTCTCGGCGCGGCGCTCACACACGGCCGGGACATCCTCTCGAGCGAGCGCTCGCTCGGCATCGCGCCCGAGCACGCCCTCGACCGCTGGCTCTCGAGCCACCACGCGCTCGGCGTGCTGCTCTCCTACTACTACGACAACGCCCACTTCGTCGTGACGCTCGGGCTGCTCGCCTACCTGTGGTGGCGCCGCCCCGACATCTACCGGCCGCTGCGCAACTCGCTGGTGCTGATCAACGTCGCGGCCTTCCTCGTGTTCTGGCTCTATCCGGTGGCGCCGCCGCGGATGCTCGCCGGCTTCACCGACGTCGTCGCCTCGAGTCACGCGCTCGGCTCCTGGCACACCGGCGCGCTCGCATCCGACGCGAACCAGCTCGCGGCGATGCCCTCGCTGCACCTCGCCTGGGCGGTGTGGTGCACGATCGCCGTGTGGCGGGCGACCGCGCGTCGGTCCTGGCGGGTGCTGGCGGTCGTGTACCCGCTGCTGACGGCCTTCGCGGTGCTCGCGACCGGGAACCACTACGTCTTCGACTTGCTCGCCGGTGCGCTGCTCGCGGCGGTCGTGCTGCTCGCCGTCGACGCCGCGCCGCGGACGCTGGGGCGGCTCGCGCCCCGCGCGCCCGCCTCGCGCGCCGAGCTCTAGCTCCGCACGCCCCGCGCGCCCCGGATTCGGCTCAACCGAGCCGCGTGGCGCATGTCACAAAGTTGTTACGAAGTCCAAGTTCGGGTACAGTTACCGGGCCGTCGCGACGTGTTGAGGGACACGCCGGCGGACTCGCCACCGGCAGAGCGCGATCTCCCATGCCTCTGTAGGGTGCCCCATTCACATGCCCGATTTCGACGCCAACGACGAGAAGACGCGCCTGCCCGGCAGCGGCCCGGAGGGTCCCGAGGACCCCGACGCCGGCACGCCGGACGCCGGCCGCGCAGCAGGGCTCGCCGGGGGCGCTCGCCGCGCAGCCGGGCGTGGACAGCGGGCAGGTTTCGCGCCCACCCTGCGGGCCCGTCGCCGTGCGCGCCGGCTCTGGTGCGGGCGCCCGGATCCCGCCCCGCTGATCGTCGTGCGTGCTCGCCGCGCAGCCTGCTCGCGCGTGCGCGCCACGCCGCCGGGCCCAGTGAGCTGAGATGGTCCTGCTGCGTTACCTCGACGTGTGCCTGGTGCTCGCTACGGCGCCGTTCGTGCCCCTCGCCGGGCTGCCGCTGCTCGGCTACATCGTCGCCGCGGCGGCCTGGCTGCTGACGCGGCTCGGCACGACGTTCCTGCAGGAGCGCGCGCTGCGCGTCGGCGACCCGAAGCTTCGCGCCGGGATGCAGGTCGGCGGGATGATGGGCCGCATCTGGATCGTCGCGCTGGCGATCCTCGTCGCGCGCTTCGCCGGCGGCAAGGACGACGGGATCATGGCCGCGGCGGTGATGCTGGCCGCGTTCACCGTGTACTTCGTGATGTCGTTCTTCACGCGCAACCCGCTACAGCCGCGGCCGCCGGCGCACCCCATGACGGGGCACAAGCAGGGGAGCCCGAGCGCGTCATGAGCGCTTCGACAGCGGGGGGAGTGGGCGGCGCTCCGCCGCCGGACGCGCCCGTGCGGCGCCCTGGCCCCGGCGCGGGCGAGCTCGAGCCGGCCAAGAAACGCAACATCAGGAAGATCCTGCTCGCGGCAGCCGGCGTCTACCTCGCCGGCCTCGTCGCGCTGGTCGCGATCTACGGCTTCAAAGGCACCCGCAACAAAGCCTATGAACCGCAGAACGAGTTCAAACTCAAAGACTGGGTGCCGATCCACCTCGGCTCGCTCGACCTCTCGATCAACAAGGCGGTCATGTACCTGCTGATCGCCGCGGTCCTGACCTGCCTGACGATGATCTGGGTCGCCCGGCGCATGCAGCAGCGCCCGAACAAGGTGCAGACCGCGATCGAGGTGATCTACCAGCTGATGCGCGACAACATCACGGGCAGCGCGATGAGCGAGGAGATGGCGCGCAAGTGGTTCCCGTTCATCGGCACCCTGTTCCTGTTCATCCTCTTCTCGAACCTGATCGGCTACATCCCGCTGCCGACGAACACCGAGAACGAGATCGTGATCTTCGGCGCGCACATTCCCGCTTTCTCGCTGTACGCGGCGACCGCCAACCTCTCCGTGCCGCTTGTCCTCGCGCTCGTCGTGTTCATCTCCTACACGTTCGAAGGCGTGCGCGCGAAGGGACCGATCGGGTACCTCAAGGGCCTCATTCCCGGCGGCGTCACCGGCGGGATCGCGATCGCGATCTTCTTCCTCGAGATCCTCTCCAACCTGATGCGGATCCTCTCGCTGACGATCAGGCTGTTCGCGAACATCCTCGCCGGCCACCTGATCATCCTGTTCTTCGCGGGCGCTCTCGCCGTGCTTCTGGGCGTCGCCTGGCTCGGCTGGTTCGCGCTGCCGTTCGGCATCATCCTGTTCGCCTTCGAGGTCAGCCTCGTCGCTGCGCTGCAGGCGTTCATCTTCGCCACCCTCACCGCTATCTACCTCGGCGGCGCCGTCGCCGAAGACCACTAAAGGAGTCAACCGACGTGCACATCGCCCTAATCACCATCCTCGCCGTGGCCGAAGAAACGGCCAAAGCCGGGAAGTCGATCGGCCTCGGGGTCGGCGGCGGTCTCGGTGCCGTGGGCGCCGGTGTCGGCATCGGCATCATCTTCGGCAAGGCGATCGAAGCGATCACCCGCCAGCCGGAGATGCGCGACGAGATCACGCAGCTGCAGTGGCTCGGATTCGCGCTGACCGAGGCCTGCTTCTTCTACGGCCTGGTGGCGGGCCTGCTCGCCGCCTTCATCGTCTAGCTCGATGCCCGACGTGCTCGCCAACACCCCTGCGCTGCCGCTGGCCTCGAACGGCAGCTTCCTGATCAAGCCGGGCGTCGGCCTGATGATCTGGACGCTCGCCGTGTTCTTCATCACGCTCGTGGCGCTGCGCCGCTACGCGTTCCCTGCGATCAGCCGCGCGCTCGACAAACGCCAGCAGGCGATCGAAGAGTCGATCGACACCGCCGAGCGCACGCGCCAGGAGGCCGAGAAGCTGCTCGGCGAATACCGCGAGCGGCTGAAGGAGGCGCGCGAGCAGGCAGACGAGATCGTGCAGCGGGCGCGCCAGACCGCCGACGCGCACGAGAGCGAGGGCAAGGAGCGCGGCCAGGAGCTGATCGCCGAGGCCCAGCGGCGTGCCGAACGGGACATCGCGGCGGCCACCGACCGGGCGCTGTCGGACCTGCGTCGCGAGGTCGCCGACCTCACCGTGCTCGCCACCGAGAAGGTCACCAGGAAGGCGCTCACCGACGAGGACCAGCGGCGCCTCGTCGAGGAGGCGCTGGCCGAGCTCGACTTCACGACGATCTCGAGCGGGAGCGAGAACTAGTGGAGGAGCTCGCCCAGGTCTACGCGCGCGCGCTGTTCGAGGTCGCACTCGAGCAGGGCAAGCTCGATGTGCTGCGCGAGCAGCTCGCCCAGTTCGCCGAGGCGCTCGAAGGCGATCGCCAGCTCGCGATCTTCTTCTTCTCCCCGTACTTCTCGACGGCTGAGAAGGAACACGGGCTCGAACGGATGCTGCAGGGCGCCGACGAGAGCTTCGTGAACTTCCTGCGCCTGCTGATCGAGAAGCACCGCATGCCGGTGCTGTTCCGCACACGGCTGGAGTACCAGCGCCTGTGGGACGAGCAGAACAAGGTGCTGCCGGTCGAGATCACGAGCGCGATCGCGCTCGACCCGGCGACCACCGAGAACCTCGGCAGGACGATCGGTGAGCGGGCCGGCCGCAAGGTCACGCTCGCCGCCAGCGTCGACCCCGAGATCATCGGCGGGCTGATCGTGCGCGTCGGCAACTCGATCCTCGACGCCTCAATTCGAAACCGACTGGAGCAGCTGCGCAGGCACGTTGCTCAAGGAGCCATTTGACCGGCCCGCCGTGCCCGGCGAGCGACAGCGCGCCGGGCGTATGAGCGCCCCTCAAGGAGAACCCAATGCAGATCAACCCAGACGAGATCACCAGCATCCTCAAGAGCCGCATCGAGGGGCTAGACGGCGCCAGCGCCGAGCTGACCGAGGTCGGCACCGTGCTGTCGGTGGCCGACGGCATCGCCCGCCTGCACGGCCTGGAGAACTGCATGTCCTTCGAGATGCTCGAGCTGCCGCACGGTGTCACCGGGCTCGCCCTGAACCTCGAGTCCGACAACGTCGGCGCCGTGCTGTTCGGTGAGTGGGAGCGGATCTCCGAGGGCGACACCGTGCGCCGCACCGGGCACCTGCTCGAGATCCCCGTCGGCGAGGCGCTGCTCGGCCGCATCGTCGACCCGCTCGGGCGCCCGCTCGACGGCAAGGGCGACATCAACACGACCGAGACCCGCCCCGCCGAGTTCAAGGCGCCGGGCGTCGTCCAGCGCCAGCCCGTGACCGAACCGATGCAGACCGGGCTGAAGGCGATCGACGCGATGATCCCGATCGGGCGCGGCCAGCGCGAGCTGATCATCGGCGATCGTCAGACCGGCAAGACCGCGATCGGCATCGACGCGATCATCAACAACAAGGACGCCGGCGTCGTCTCCGTGTACGTCGCGATCGGCCAGCGCATGGCGACGGTCGTCTCGATCGCGCAGACGCTCGACGAATATGGCGCCCTGGAGAACACGATCATCGTCGCCGCGGCCGCCGACGAGGCGGCGCCGATCAAGTTCATCGCGCCGTACGCGGGATGCGCGATGGGCGAGCACTTCCTCTACAGCGGCCGTCACGCGCTCTGCATCTACGACGACCTCACCAAGCACGCCTACGCCTACCGGCAGATGTCGCTGCTGCTGCGGCGCCCGCCCGGCCGCGAGGCGTACCCCGGCGACGTCTTCTACCTGCACTCGCGGCTGCTCGAGCGCGCGGTCAAGCTCAACGACGAGCTCGGCGGCGGGTCGCTGACGGCGCTGCCGGTGATCGAGACGCAGGCCGGAGACGTCTCCGCGTACATCCCGACGAACGTGATCTCGATCACCGACGGGCAGATCTTCCTCGAGTCGAAACTCTTCAACTCGGGCGTGCGGCCGGCGATCAACGTCGGCATCTCCGTCTCGCGGGTGGGCGGCAACGCGCAGATCGCCCCGATGAAGAAAGTCGCCGGGCGCATCAAGCTCGAGCTCTCGCAGTACCGCGACCTCGAAGCCTTCTCCCAGTTCGGCTCCGACCTCGACGCCGACACGCAGCGCACGCTCGCGCGCGGCGCCCGGCTCGTGCAGACGCTCAACCAGGGCGAGCGCGAGCCGCTGCCGGTCGAGGACCAGACGGTGCAGATCTACGCCGCCACGCAGGGGTTCCTCGACCGCATCAACGTCGAGCGGGTACCCGAGTTCCTGCTCGGGCTGACCGAACGGATGCACGCCCAGCACGGCGCGGTGCGCGAGAAGATCGCGGGCGGGGACTGGTCGGAGGACACGCAGAAGGCGCTCCGCGACGCGATCGACGCCTACGCGCAGGACTTCGGCTACGACCTGGACGAGGAAGGACAGCCGATGGACGAGGAGACGCCGCGGCCGGCGAGCCGCGACGGCGTCTCGGCGCAGGAGGAAGGCGAGCGGGAGGAGGCCGCGGCCGCGGCCTGACGCGGCGCAGCGATCAGCCATGCCCTCGCAGCGCGACGTCAAGAACCGGATCGCCTCGGTGAAGAACATCGAGAAGATCACGCGCGCCCTGGAGACCGTCGCGGCCGCGAGGCTGCGGCGCGCGGAACAGCGGATCGAGGCGCTGCGCCCGTACGCCGACGCGGTGCGGCGGATGACGCGCCAGGCGGCGCAGGCGGCCGGCGCCGAGGCCTCGCGGCTGCCGCTGCTGGCCGAGCACGACTCCGAGCAGAACGTCGGCGTGCTGCTCGTCACCGGCGACCGCGGGCTCGCCGGCGCCTTCAACTCTCAGGTGATCAGGGCCGGCACCCGGCTCGGCCGCGAGCTGGGGGAGCAGGGAAAATCCGCGAGCTGGTACGCGACCGGGCGACGCGGCGTGTCCTCGCTGACGTTCCGCGGGCTCGAGCTGGGCGGCGCCTACACGGGCTTCTCCGACCGTCCCGCCTACGCGGACGCGCGCACGATCGCCGACGACCTGATCGAAGGCTACGTGGACGGCAGGCTCGACCGCGTCGAGTTGATCTACAACCGCTATGTCTC
Organism: uncultured Solirubrobacteraceae bacterium; assembly: GCA_963703205.1. Lineage (GTDB taxonomy): Bacteria > Actinomycetota > Thermoleophilia > Solirubrobacterales > Solirubrobacteraceae > Palsa-744. The sequence goes on along the minus strand of OY969799.1, from coordinate 1,938,004 downwards.
GCCGCTGACGCAGACCGTCACCCAGGAGCGGCTGCTGCCCGTCTCGGCGGCCAGCATCGCCGGCGAGCAGGCCGAGGACGACGAGGGCCGGGGAGATGACCCCGACGCCGCGGCGGGTCCGAGGGCGCTCGTCGAGTACGAGCCGGACCCGGAGCAGATCCTGCGCCGGCTCGTCCCCGATTACGTGGAGATCTCGATCTACCGGGCGCTGGTCGAGTCCACGGCCGGGTTCTTCGGGGCACAGATGACCGCGATGCGCAACGCCTCCGAGAACGCGGGGGAACTGATCTCGACCTACACGCTGCAGATGAACCGTGCGCGCCAGGCGGAGATCACCCAGGAGATCATGGAGGTCGTGGCTGGAGCCGAGGCCCTCTCCTAGTCCGCGGCCGAACGCGCGAGACCCCCTATAAAGACTTAGACCTTCGGTAAAGGAAAGAGAGAACAGCAGATGGCCAGCACAGAGACCGAGCCGACGAGGACCCAGGACGGGGCGTCCAGCAACGTCGGGCGCATCGAGGAGATCCAGGGCGTCGTGATCGAGGCCGTCTTCCCCGACCGTCTGCCCGAGATCAACCACGCGATCACCGTGCAGCGCACCGCGGCCAACCGCGAGGAGGAGGCCGAGGGCATCAGCGCCGGCGCGGAGGAGGACCTGCTCGTCTGCGAGGTCCAGCAGCACCTCGGCGACGACCGCGTGCGCGCCGTCGCGATGGACACCACCGACGGCCTCGCGCGCGGGATGGAGGTGACCGACACGGGAGCGCCCATCTCGGTTCCCGTCGGCGAGGCGACACTGGGGCGGATCTTCAACCTGCTCGGCGAGCCGATCGACATGGGCGAGCCGCTGCCCGAGGGCGTCGAGCGCCGCGCGATCCACCAGGACGCCCCGCGCGTCGAGGACCTGACGCCGACGACCGAGATGTTCGAGACGGGCATCAAGGTCATCGACCTGCTCGCGCCCTACGCCAAGGGCGGCAAGGTCGGTCTGTTCGGCGGCGCCGGCGTCGGCAAGACCGTGCTGATCCAGGAGCTGATCCACAACCTCGCCAAGGAGCACGGCGGCCTGTCGGCCTTCTGCGGCGTGGGGGAGCGCTCCCGAGAGGGCAACGACCTGTGGCTGGAGATGAAGGAGTCCGGCGTCCTCGACAAGACGATGCTCGTGTTCGGGCAGATGAACGAGCCGCCCGGCGCCCGCATGCGCGTCGCGCTCTCGGGGCTGACGATGGCCGAATACTTCCGCGACGAGGGGCAGGACGTGCTGCTGTTCATCGACAACATCTTCCGATTCGTGCAAGCCGGCTCCGAGGTCTCGGCCCTGCTCGGCCGGATGCCCTCGCAGGTCGGCTACCAGCCGACGCTGGAGACGGAGATGGGCGGGCTGCAGGAGCGCATCACCTCCACCAAGCGCGGCTCTGTCACCTCGATCCAGGCGATCTACGTGCCGGCCGACGACTACACCGACCCGGCGCCCGCTTCGGTGTTCGCGCACCTCAACGCGACCACCGCGCTGAGCCGCTCGATCTCCGAAAAAGGCATCTACCCGGCGGTCGATCCGCTCGACTCGACCTCCACGATCCTCAAGCCGGACATTCTCGGCGAGGACCACTTCCGGGTCGCCAACCGAGTCAAGGAGATCCTGCAGCGCTACAAGGAGCTGCAGGACATCATCGCGATCCTCGGCATCGACGAGCTCTCCGACGAGGACAAGCTGACGGTGCAGCGCGCCCGCAAGATCGAGCGCTTCCTGTCCCAGCCGTTCTTCGTCGCCGAACAGTTCACCGGCACCCCCGGCGCCTACGTGCCGATCGCCGAGACGATCCGCGGCTTCGAGGAGATCATCGAGGGCAAGCACGACGAGGTCCCCGAGTCGGCCTTCTTCCTGAAGGGCACGATCGAGGAGGTCGTCGAGGCGGCCAAGAAGGGCAGACAGTGAGAGCGATGTTCGCCTCATGTTGTTCGGAGGCGCGCATGCGCGCCTCCGCGGGACGGCGCATGCGCCGTCCCGGGCCTCGGCACATGTGCCGAGGCCTTCTTGGAGATGAGGACTAGGCCATGGCGCGCACGAAGTTCCAGGCCGAAGTCCTGACCCCCGAGGGAGAGGTCTTCTCCGAGCAGGTCGAGATGCTCTCGACGCGCACCGCGCGCGGCTCGATCGGCGTGCTCGCCAACCACGAGCCCGTGCTGGCGATGCTCGACCCGACCGAGCTGCGGCTCTACCGCAGCGACAGCGACGTGGTCCGCTTCGCCCAGGCCGAGGGCTACCTGCAGTTCTCCGAGAACCGCGCGCTGGTGCTCGTCGAGGAGGCGATCGAGCCGGGCAAGCTCGAGCGCGGCACGCTCGAGACGAAGCTCCGAGAAGCCCGCGAGGCGGCCGAGCGGGCCGAGGAGGACTCCGAGGAACATGCCCGTGCGCTGCGCGACGCGCGCCGCTACGAGGCGTTCCTGTCGGTCGGCGACTGACCCCCGCTGATCGCCCGCTCGCCCCGCGCCTGCGTCGAGCCGATCATCTAGCCTTCCCTGCCCCATGAGCGCCCCCCGCGAGCCAATCGGAGTGATCGGCACCGGCTATGTCGGTCTCGTTACGGCTGCCGGCTTCGCGGAGCTCGGCAGCGAGGTGTTCTGCGTGGACATCGACGCCGCGAAGATCGAACGGCTGCGCGCGGGCGAGGTGCCGATCTACGAGCCGGACCTCGAGGAGCTGCTCGCGCGCAACCGCGAGCGGATGCACTTCGCGACCACGCTCGAGGGGGCCCTCGAGCACGCGCGGCTGCTGTTCGTGGCCGTCGGCACGCCGCCGACGTACTCGGGGGACGCGGACCTCTCGGCGGTGCACGCGGTGGTCGACTCGATTCCCGCCTCCGACCGTCACGCGCTGGTCATGAAGTCCACCGTGCCATGCGGGACGGGCGCCTCGCTGAAGCGCGTGTTCGCCGAGCAGGGCAAGGAGGGCCTCGGCTACGTCTCCTGCCCCGAGTTCCTCAAGGAGGGCTCGGCGGTGAAGGACTTCATGCACCCCGACCGGGTCGTCGTCGGCGACGGCGGCGGCAGCTGGGCGGGAGACGCCGTGATCGATCTCTACGCGCCGTTGAACGCACCGCTCGTGCGCACCGACGTGGCCAGCGCGGAGATGGTCAAGCTCGCCTCCAACGCGTTCCTGGCGACCAAGATCTCGTTCATCAACGAGATCGCGAACGTCTGCGAGGAGACCGGCGCCGACGTCGTCGAGGTGGCGCGGGGGATGGGGCTCGACGAGCGGATCGGGGCGAAGTTCCTGCAGGCGGGCATCGGCTTCGGCGGCTCGTGCTTTCCCAAGGATGTCGACGCGCTCAAGCAGCTCGCCGGCAACTCCGGCTACCACTTCCAGCTGCTCAACGCCGTGATCGAGGTCAACGACCTGCAGAAGCGGCGCGTGATCGGCAAGCTGCAGCGTCACCTCGGCGGGCTTGCGGGCAAGCGCGTGGCGCTGCTCGGACTCGCCTTCAAGCCGCACACCGACGACATGCGCGAGGCCTCCTCGCTGGTGCTCTCCGCGCGGCTGCTCGCCGACGGCGCGAACATCGTGGCCCACGACCCCGTCGCCGAGGAGCAGGCGCGCAGCCTGGTCTCGGGTGTCGAGTTCGCCGACTCGGCGCTGGAGGCGGTGCGCGACGCCGATGCGGTGGTGCTGGTCACGGAGTGGCCGCAGTTCCTGGAGCTCGACTGGGGCGAGGTGGCGGCCGCGATGCGCGGCACGCTGGTGGTCGACGGGCGCAACGCCCTCGACCCCCAGCGGCTGCGCGAAGCCGGCCTCTCCTACGAGGGGATCGGTAGACGGTGAGGGGAGGCGGGTGGGCGGGCGGGTGATTCCATCCAAGCGGTGATCCTGGTCGGGGGCGAAGGCAAACGGCTGCGCCCGCTGACCTCGACGGTCCAGAAGCCCGTCGTCCAGCTCGTCGACCGACCCTTCATGGTCTACATGCTCGAGTGGCTGCGCGGGCACGGGATCGACGACGTGATCATGTCCTGCGGGTTCCTCGCCGACAGCGTGCGCGCAGTGCTGGGCGACGGCTCGCAGCTCGGCCTGCGGCTGCGCTTCGTGGAGGAGCCCGAGCCGCGCGGGACCGCCGGCGCGGTGAAGCTCGCCGAGCCGCTGCTCGGCGAGCGCTTCCTGATGCTCAACGGCGACGTCCTGACGGACATCGATCTGAGCGCCCAGATCGCCCAGCACGAGCGCACCGGCGCGCGCGCGACGCTGGCGCTCGTGCCGGTCGCGGACCCGAGCGCGTACGGGCTGGTGCTGACCGACGAGCAGGGCGTCGTGCGGGACTTCATCGAGAAGCCCGATCCCGAACAGAAGGTCGAGACGAATCTGATCAGCGCCGGCGCCTACGTGCTGGAGCGCGAGATCCTCGAGACGGTGGCGCCCGATCGAAACGTCTCGATCGAGCGCGAGGTGTGGCCGCGGTTGGTCGGCGACGGCCTGTACGGCTACGCCTCCGACAGCTACTGGTTGGACATCGGCACCCCGGAGCGCTACCTGAAGGCGACCTTCGACATCATCGAGGGGAACGTCGAGACGGCCGTCAAGCAGCGGCTCGGGGCGCACTGGCTGGCGATCGAGCCGGACGCCGTCGTCGACGGCAAGGCGGTCCCGCCGGCGCTGCTGGAGAGCGGCGTGAAGGTCGCCCGAGGCGCGCGCGTGGGCAGCCTGGTGGTGCTCGACCGGAACGTCTCGGTCGGGGCGGGGAGCACGGTCGAACGGGCCGTTGTCCTCGAGGGGACGCAGATCGGCGAGAACTGCGAGCTGCGGGATTGCATCGTCGGGCCCGGCTGCCGCATCGGCCGGGGCTGCACCGTCACCGGTGGCGCGGTCCTCGGCGAAGGGGTCCAGATCGGGGCTGACAACGTGGTGACACGCGGTGCGCGTATCTTCCCAGGGGTGCAACTGCCCGACGGCGCGATCAGGTTCTAGCCGCGGGGCCCATTTCAGAGCGATGACCCAGACGACACTGAGCCAGGAGAAGAGAGACAGATGAGCGACGGCGTCACGACGACCCCCGCCGCGGCGGAGATCTCCCGCGAGCTGATCGGCAAGGTCGACTCGACCGGGCAGCTCGCAGACGTGCTGGCGCTCGCCGAGCACCTCCGCGACGCCGTCTGGCGCGTGGAGTCGGCGATCATGCAGGACTTCGACACCCCCGCGGGCCTCGTCGTGGCCGGCATGGGCGGCTCGGCGATCGGCGGCGCGCTCGCTCGCGCCGCGCTCGGAGACCACGCTTCTCGGCCGATCTTCGTGACCCGCGCCTACGGGCTGCCGACCTGGACAACGCCGGAGACGATGGTGCTGTGCGCCAGCTACTCGGGAGAGACCGAGGAGACCCTCGCCTGCTACGAGTCCGCCGGAGCGCTGGGGGCGAAGCGCACCGTCGTGACCACCGGCGGGCGCCTGGCAGAGATGGCCCGCGCCGACGGGGTGCCTGTGATCCCGCTGCCGGCGGGCTTCCAGCCGCGCGCCGCCGTCGCGTACATGATCGTGGCCTCGCTCGAGGTCGCCGCGCTGTGCGGCGCGGGGCCGCGCCTGACCCCGGAGATCGACGTCGCCGCCTCCCACATCGAGGAGCTCGTCGCCGAGTGGGGCCCGGACGCGCCGGAGGACTCCCTCGCCAAGGAGGTCGCGCGGGGGCTGTTCGGCACGATCCCGGTGATCGCCGGGGCGGGGCTGACCTCGCCGATCGCATACCGCTGGAAGACGCAGATCAACGAGAACGCGAAGCTTCCGGCCTTCTTCGGAGAACTGCCCGAGCTCGACCACAACGAGATCGCCGGATGGGAGGGGGCACCCGAGGTCGGCCGCTTCTCAGCCGTGTTCCTCGACGACTCCGACGCCCACCCGCGCGTCAAGCAGCGCATGGAGCTGACCGAGCAGATGATCGCCGGCAGCGCCGCCGCCAGCTTCCGCCTCGAGACCCGCGGTCAGACCGCGATCGACCGGGTCGTCTCGCTGGTGCTGCTCGGGGACCTGGTGTCGATCTACCTCGCTGCGCTGCGCGGCGTCGACCCCGGCCCCGTGAAGGCGCTCGAGGAGCTGAAGGCCGCGCTGGCGAAGCGCTAGCCGTCGCCCTCCCGGGCGAGCGCCCGGCGCCGCCCGGACGCGTCGTCGTCAGGCCGATCCGGCCCCGGCCGAGCGCCCGGATCCGCCCAGGGCGTGTGATATTTTCGAGGACGGCCGAGGAGCGCTGCGACGGGCTCTGGTTCCCGCCACGCTCGGCCTCCCTGAAGCAAGGGCGCTCACCTGACCAGACAGGAGAGTCACACATGGCCACACCCACAGCCACCGGCGCCGACTTCAAGGTAGCCGACCTCTCGCTCGCCGATTTCGGGCGCAAGGAGATCACCCTGGCCGAGCACGAGATGCCCGGCCTGATGGCGATCCGCGCCGAGTACGCCGAGGCGCAGCCCCTGAAGGGCGCGCGCATCACCGGCTCGCTGCACATGACGATCCAGACCGCCGTGCTGATCGAGACGCTGACCGCGCTCGGCGCCGATGTCCGCTGGTGCAGCTGCAACATCTTCTCCACCCAGGACCACGCGGCCGCGGCCGTCGCGGTCGGCCCCGAGGGCACGGTCGAGGAGCCCGCCGGAGTGCCGGTCTACGCATGGAAGGGCGAGACGCTCGAGGAGTACTGGTGGTGCACCGAGCAGGTGCTGAGCTGGCCCGAGACCGGTCCGAACGGCGAACCGGGCCCGAACATGATCCTCGACGACGGCGGCGACGCGACGCTGCTGGTGCACAAGGGGACCGAGTACGAGGCCGCGGGAGCGGTCCCGGACCCCGCCGGCGCTGAATCCGAGGAGTTCGGCGTGATCCTCTCGGTGCTGACGCGCTCCCTCTCAGAGGACCCGCAGCGCTGGACGAACATCGGTCGCGGCATCAAAGGCGTCACGGAGGAGACGACGACGGGCGTGCACCGCCTCTACCAGATGGTCGAGAACGGCGAACTGCTGTTCCCGGCGATCAACGTCAACGACTCGGTGACGAAGTCCAAGTTCGACAACCTCTACGGCTGCCGCCACTCGCTGATCGACGGCATCAACCGCGCGACCGACGTGATGATCGGCGGCAAGATGGCCGTCGTCTGCGGCTTCGGCGACGTCGGCAAGGGGTGCGCCGAATCGCTGCGCGGCCAGGGCGCGCGCGTGGTGATCACCGAGATCGACCCGATCTGCGCGCTGCAGGCGGCGATGCAGGGGTACGAGGTTCGTGTCCTTCAGGAAGTGCTCGAGACGGCGGACATCTTCATCACGACGACGGGCAACAAGGACATCATCACCGCCGCCGACATGACGCGGATGAAGCATCAGGCGATCGTCGGCAACATCGGGCACTTCGACAACGAGATCGACATCGCCGGGCTCGCGGCGGTGCAGGGCATCGAGAAGGTCAACATCAAGCCACAGGTCGACAAGTGGGTCTTCCCGGACGGCCACGCGATCATCATGCTCTCCGAGGGCCGGCTGCTGAACCTCGGCAACGCCACGGGGCACCCGAGCTTCGTGATGAGCAACTCGTTCACGAACCAGACGATCGCCCAGATCGAGCTGTTCACCAAGAACGACGAGTACGAGAAGCGCGTGTACGTGCTGCCCAAGCACCTCGACGAGAAGGTCGCCAGGCTGCACCTCGAAGCGCTCGGCGTGAGGCTCACCGAGCTCAGCCCCGAGCAGGCCGCCTACATCGGCGTGCCGGTCGAGGGGCCGTTCAAGCCCGACCACTACCGCTACTAGGTTCAGAGGCCCGTTGACGGGCGCTGACCGGTTCGGGGATGCGAGCGTCAGCGAGTGTCTCCCGGTCCGGCCGGCGTCCTCGGTCGCTCGCGTGCGGCTCCAGGATCTTCGGAAAGGCGCCCGCCGGGGGCGCCGCGGTCTGGCTGCTGGTCTTGATCTCGCTCAGCCTGCGCATCAGACGCGAGGAACGCCGGGAAATTGAAAGGATGCGGGCATGATCAGGACGAGCCGAGCCGTGAGCCCCCGATGAGAGCGATGGTCCTCGCAGCCGGCCTCGGCACGCGCCTGCGCCCGATCACGTACGAGATCCCGAAGCCGATGGTGCCGGTGCTCGACAGGCCGGTGATGGAGCACATCCTCGACCTGCTCGCCGAGCACGGGTTCGAGCAGGTCGTCGCGAACCTGCACTACTTCCCCGAGACGATCCGCGAGCACTTCGGCTCGCGCGTCGAGTACCGCTACGAGGAGGAGCTGCTCGGCACCGCCGGCGGCGTGCGCAACTGCCGCGACTTCTTCGGCGACGAGCCGTTCCTGGTGATCTCCGGCGACGCGCTCACAGACATCGACCTGACCGCGCTGGCCGAGCGCCACCGCGAGGCGGGCGGCATCGCCACGCTGTCGGTCAAGAAGGTCCCCGACACCCGCGAGTACGGCGTCGTGCTGCACGACCGGGACGGGCGCGTGACCGGCTTCCAGGAGAAGCCGGCGCCCGAGGAAGCGCTCTCGGACCTCGGCAACTGCGGGATCTACGTGTTCTCGCCGGAGATCTTCGACTACTTCCCGCAGGAGCCTTTCGCAGACTGGGCGAACGACGTGTTCCCGGCCCTGCTCGAGCACGACGTCCCCTTCCACATCCACGAGGTCCGCCAGTACTGGAACGACGTCGGCTCGCTCGGCGAGCTGCGCCAGGGCACCTTCGACGCCCTGAAGGGCGAGCTGCGGCTGCGGATCGAGGGCGAAGAGCTCCGACCGGGCGTGACGGTCGCGGGCGGCGGCGCTCTGCCCGACGACGCCGAGGTGGACGGTCCAGTCTGGATCGGCGCCGACGTGCGGATCGGCGCCGGCGTGCGGCTCACCGGCCCGGTCGTGCTGGGCGACGGCGCAGCGGTCGGCGACGGCGCGCAGATCCGCTCGAGCATCGTCTTCCCCGGCACCGAGATCGCCGCCGAGTCGATCCTGATCGGCGCGATCTCCGGCCACAAGGGCATCGTCCAGAGCCTGAGGCGAAGGAGCTGAAGGTGGGCGGGGGCCGGGGCGTCCTGGGCATCCCGGCAGCGCCCCGTGTCGTTCCCCGCGTGCGCCCCGACGCGGGCCGCGCACCGGCGTCGGCGGGGGCAGCGCGGTGAGCGCCGCCGCCGCACCCGTGACCGCCGCCGAACCTGGCGCCGCCCCCCGCCGCCTCGGCCTGATCTTCAGCGGGCTGATGCTCGTGATGCTGCTCGCGGCGCTGGATTCGACGATCGTCGCGACCGCGCTGCCGACGATCGTCGGCGACCTCGGAGGGCTGGACAAGCTCTCCTGGGTGACGAGCGCCTACCTGCTCGGTCAGACCGCGGTGACCCCGCTGTACGGCAAGCTCGGCGACCAGCTCGGTCGCAAGACCGTGCTGCAGAGCGCGGTCCTGCTGTTCCTGGCGGGCTCGGCGCTGTGCGGCACCGCCGGCTCGATGACGACGCTGATCGCGTTCCGAGCCGTCCAGGGCCTCGGTGCGGGTGGGCTGATCGTGCTCGTCCAGTCGACCGTCGGCGACGTCGTGCCGCCGCGCGAGCGCGGCCGCTACCAGGGCCTTTTCGGCGCAGTGTTCGGGCTCGCGAGCGTGGCCGGGCCCCTGCTCGGCGGCGTGATCGTCGACAACCTGAGCTGGCGCTGGATCTTCTACGTGAACCTGCCGATCGGGCTGATCGCACTCGCCGTGCTCGCCTCGACGCTGCCGTCCACCGGCCGCCGCGGGCGGCCGAAGATCGACTACGCGGGCGCCGGGGTGCTCGCCGCGTCGCTCAGCGCGATCGTGCTGGTCGCCTCGCTCGGCGGCACGACCTGGGAATGGGGCTCGGCGCAGACGGTCCTCGTCGCAGCGTTCGGCGCGGCCGGGCTGGGCGTCTTCGCGCTCGTCGAGCGCCGCGCCGCCGAGCCGGTCCTGCCGCTGTCGCTGCTGCGCGACGATGTCTTCCGGGTGGCCGGGCTGCTGTCGCTGATCGTCGGCTTCGCGCTGTTCGGCTCGGTGACGTTCCTGCCCCTGTTCTTCCAGACGGTGTTCCATTCGAGCCCGACCGGCGCCGGGCTGCGGCTGATCCCGCTGATGGGCGGGCTGGTCCTCACCTCGATCTCCTCGGGGCGGATCATCGCCGCCACGGGGCGCTACCGGGTGTTCCCGATCGCCGGCACCGCGGTGATGGCCGTCGGGCTCGTGCTGCTCTCCAAACTCGGCCTGCACACGAGCTCGGGCGTCGCCGACCTGTACCTGCTGGTGCTCGGCCTCGGCCTCGGGCTCGTGATGCAGGTGCTGGTGCTGGCGGTGCAGAACGCGGTGCCCTACGCGGTGCTGGGCGCCGCGACCTCCGGCGTGACGCTGGCGCGCGGGATCGGCGGCTCGTTCGGGGCCGCGGTGTTCGGGACGATCTTCACGACGCGGCTGCGCTCGGCGCTGCACGGAGCGATCCCGGGCTCGGTGGGCGACGAGGTAGCGAAAGGAGCGCGACTGACCGGCGCGCAGCTCGAGCAGCTCCCGGCCGCCGCGCGGGCGGCGTACGAGGGCGCCTACGTGCATGCGCTGCATCCGGTGTTCGTGGTCGCCGCATCGGTCGCCGGCGTCGGCTTCCTGCTCAGCCTGATGCTGAGAGAGCGCCCGCTGCGCGCGACCGCCGCGACCAGCACGGGTCTCGACGACGCGCTGGCGGCGCCGAAGTCCGCCGATTCGCTGGCCGAGATCGATCGCGCGCTGGGCGTGCTGGCCGGCAACGAGGGACGGCGGATGATCGGCGAGCGAACCGCCGCAAGAGCGGGCGTGCAGCTGAGTCCCGGGGGCGTCTGGGCGCTGGTGCGCTTCAGCAGCTACGGGATCCCCGGAACACTGGCGATGGCGCGCAGCCAGCAGATCGACGAGCAGCGCATCGCCGAGGTCAGAGCCGAGCTTCACGAGCGCGGGCTCGTGCAGGGTGAGGGCAACGACGCCCGTCTCACCCCGGCCGGGGTGGCGAGCGCCGACCAGCTCGTCAGCGCCCGCCGCGAGGAGCTGCGGGCGGCCGTCGAGGACCCGGGTGCGGACCGCGAGCCGGAGGTGCAGCGGCTGCTCGAGCGGCTGTGCGTGGAACTGAGCGGCGAGCGGCCCTAGATCCACGCCGCCCCGCCCGAGAAGCGACCGCCCGGGCGCGAAGACCCGGCTCCCGCAGCCGGCCCGCGAGCTCAGACGAGCTGTTCCTCGTAGCGCTCGCGCCGCTCCTGCTCGCGCTCGGACTCCGCGAGCGCGCGCACGAACAGCCAGGCGATCGCGATGCCCATCACGATCGACTGCTCGAGCGCCATGATCAGGCCGGCGATCGCCTGGTCGTCACGGGCCGAGAGCCCCCAGATCGCGGCGTGGTGCTCGTAGTAGGGGTAGAGGGCCGAGGGCGCGAACGCCAGGCCCATGCCGAGCGCGCCGACGAACAGCTTCGTGGCCGCCATGTAGACGATCGGGCCGAGCCCGCCGAGGCGCAGGCGCGCGCGGATCGGCGAGAGCAGGTGCCACCAGTAGAGCGAGCCGGCGAGCACGAAGCTGGTGTGCTCGCAGACGTGGACGAGCGGGTGCGCGGCGGCCTCGTCGTAGGCGGCCGGGACGTGCCAGGCCCAGATCACCGCCACGTAGAGGAACACGGCGAAGGCCGGATGCGCAAGCGGGCCGGCTTTGCGCTCGAGGTCGTGCACGACCCGCGTGACCGGGCGCAGGATCACCTTGGTGAAGCCCAGGATGCCGAGGATCGGCGCCACGTCGAGCAGCAGCATGTGCTGGATCATGTGGACGAAGAAGAGCTGGTCGGCGAGCGAGTCGATCGGCGAGATCAGCGAGCACACGGCGACCAGCACCGACGCCACGAAGCTGCACAGCCGCCACACCGGCGCCTCGGCGGCGGCACGCGCCGAGCCGCTCTCGCGAACCGCCCGCCAGCGCCGGATGTAGACGAAGAGCACGAGCCCCGCACCGATCAGCACGCCGGGACTGAACGTCCAGGTGACGTTGGCCTTCATCCGCGACCGATTGTGGCACCACCGCGCCCCACGCCTCCCCCCGCCTCGCGCGGGGCGCCAGCGGCCTCGGCCGCGGACGGCCCTCGCGTCGTCCGAGCCCGGAAAGCGCTCGTCGACGCCCGTCGACGCGTGTTTACATCCGCCGCCAAGCGGCGTAGCATCGGACTCCCAGCCACAGAGAAAAGGCCGACCAAGGAGCGACGATGCAGATCGACATCAGGGGTCGAAACGTCCCGGTCACCGACGATCTCCGCAGTCATGCGGAGCGTCGTCTCGCCAAGGTTGCCCGGCAGGTCTCCGACCTCGCCCGGCTGGAGATCGAGGTCACGCGCGAGCGCAACCCCCGCGTGGCCGACTGCTACGTGGCGGAGGCCACGCTCTACCTCAAGGGCATCACGCTGCGTGCCAGCGACCGTTCGCACGGTCTCCACCACGCGGTCAACCTGATGGTCGACGACCTCTCCAGGCAGGTCAAGCGCCGCCGCGAGAAGCTGCGCCGGCGCCGGGAGGCGCACCGCGGCTCGCCTCGCGTCGTGGACGTCACACTGCCCTCGGTCTAGCGCCGGCGCGACAGGCAGCAGGCGCGCGTGCGGCTGCTGCGCGAACGGTTGCGCGGGGTTGCCGTCTGCGGTTGACCCTCACCTCGGGCGGCCACACCTGCTCCTGAGCCGATTGAGACACCGAACAGCAGCTGTTTCAGAAACGTCGCGAGCGGGTATTCCGCTGCCGATGGGGACCAGGGGGATCGCAGTGATCGCGGGCCTGCTCGCGGCCTTCGCATTCGGTGGCGCACCGGCGCTCGGCGCCAAGCCGAACCCGTCGCTGCCGCCTGCCGAAGGCAAGGCTCCGCGTCCCGGGCCGCCGATCCTGTACGAGCCGACCGCCGCGGCGCCCCAGCTCGAAGACGAAGCCGGCTCGATCTGGAAGGCGCCGCCGATCCTCGTCTCGGGCGCCAGCGCGTACCGCAAGGGTGAGTTCCTCTACCAGGGCTACCTGTATGACGACCACGGGGCCAAGGAGGTCACGGATCCGAGCGACCCGATGCTCTCGCCCGGCGGCGACGCCAGCGGCGGCGACCTGTTCTCCGATCCGAACGGCACCTACGACTACCCGACCGGTCCCGGGTACGACGAAAACGCCGCCAACCTGGTCGAACTCCGCGTCAAGCCGCTGAAGAAGGCGACCGCCTTCCGCATCGGCCTCAACACCCTCGAAAATCCTGCGCTGGTCGCCACCGCGATCGCGATCGGAGGCGAAGAAGGCGTCACCCACCCGTTCCCGTTCGGCGCCAACGTCAGCGCGCCGGCCCAGTACTTCCTGACGGTCCACGGCGAAACCGCGGTGCTGACCAACGCGGAAACCGGCGAGGCCGTGCCCGGTCCGGCGCCGACCGTATCGGTCGACCTCGCCCGCCGGCAGATCACGGTCGAAGTGCCGCACGCCGACTGGGAACCGGGCACCTCGACCGTACGCCTCGCGGCCGGCGTCGGCCTGTGGGACGAATCGACGGGCAGCTACCTGCTGCCGGGCGCGACACGCAGCGAAACGACCCCCGGCGGCGCCGGTGCCGACACCAGCCCGCCCGCCTTCTACGACGTCGCGTTCCGCTTCAACGACCAGGAGCCGCTGCCCAAAACGCCCGGCGCCGAATCTGAGGCGAACCCCGCGTGGTGGCGCGAAGCCGCCCAGGCACAGGCGCTGGCGGGCGGCAACATCAGCGAGTTCCACGCCGAGGTCGACTTCGCCAAGCTCGCGCAGAAGGTCAACGACGACATGGACGGCGAAGCGACCGGCGTGCCCGTCTCCGGCGCCTTCGACCGGATCCTCGCCTCGCACTTCTCCGAAGGCCAGGGCGCCGACTACGCGACCGGCGGCTGCGGTTCCTCGGAAGCCTGCAGCGGCGCGCTGCGCGGGCAGCTTCAGCCATACGCGATCTACGTGCCGAGCGGCCCAACGCCGTCGCAGGGCTGGGGCCTGACGCTGCTGCTGCACTCGCTGTCGGCCAACTACAACCAGTTCTCAGGCTCGAAGAACCAGTCCGAGTTCTCCGCGCGCGGACAGGGCTCGATCGTGATCACCCCCTCCGGACGCGGACCCGACGGCTGGTACTACGACCACGCCGGCGCCGACACCTTCGAAGTCTGGGCCGATGTCGCCGCCCACTACAAGCTCGACCCCGACTTCACCGACATCGCCGGCTACTCGATGGGCGGCTATGGCACCTACAAGTTCACGAGCCAGTTCCCGGACCTGTTCGCGCGAGCGCAGCCGACGGTCGGCCCGCCCGGGCTGGGCGTCTGGGTCCCGCCCGCGCCGCCGACCGGGGGCGAAGACTCGCTGACCGAACGGATGCTCGGCTCGGTGCGCAATGTGCCGTTCCTGATCTGGGACGAGACGACCGACGAGCTGGTGCCGATCGCGGGGGTGCTGAAGCAGGTCGAAAAGTTCGACACGCTCGGCTACCGCTACGAGTTCGACCAGTTCCAGGCGGGTGACCACCTGACGCTGGCGATCAACGACGAATTCGAGCCCGCCGCGGAATTCCTCGGCACCGCGACCGTGAACCGCAACCCCTCCCACGTGACCTACGTCTACAACCCGACGATGGACTTCCCCGCCGACGGCACGACCGCCGGGCACGCCTATTGGGTCTCCGGGGTCACGCTCCGCGAAGCGTCGGGCAGCGCCCCGCTCGGCACCGTCGACGTCCGCTCGGAGGGATTCGGCGAAGGCGACCCGGCCGCGGGCGAAACCACGCACGGCGCCGGCGTGCTGACGGGCGGCACGATCCCCGCGATCCCCTACACCAGCCAGGCCAAGGCCTGGGGCCCGGCCCCGACCGAACCGGTCTCCGACGCGCTCGTGATCGGCGCCACGAACGTCTCCAGCGTCACGATCGACGCCAAGCGGGCACGCGTGAACTGCAAGGCGACGCTGCACGTGACCACCGACGGGCCGCTGAGCGTCACGCTCGCCGACTGTCCCGGCGGCGCGAGCAAGACCGCCAGCTTCGGCTGAGCGCCTTTGCGGTCAGGCTCGTGACGAGCCCCTCCTGGCGTCGCGGCCGACCTGCAGCGGGCCCCGCGGCGCAGGCTATCCTTGGCCCATGCCGTCACTGCTCGACCGCGCCCTCAATGCCGGGGAGAACAAGAAGTTCAAGAGCTATCAGAAACGCGTCGCGCTGATCGGCGCCTTCGAGGCTGAGCTCGAGCACGACAGCGACGCCGAACTGCGCGCGCGCATGGACGAGCTGCGCGAGCGCGCCGTCGAGGGCGAGTCGCTCGACGCGCTGCTGCCTGAGTGCTTTGCGATCGTGCGTGAGACCGGCAAGCGCCAGATGGGCATGCGCCACTTCGACGTGCAGCTGATCGGCGGCATGGCCATGCACGAGGGCCAGATCGCGGAGATGAAGACCGGTGAGGGGAAGACCCTGACGGCGACCCTCGCCGTCGTGCTCAACGCGCTGGCGGTCGACCCTGAGCAGCGCGACGAGGAGGGGCGCCCGCGCCGGCGCGGGGTCCACCTGGTGACCGTCAACGACTACCTGGCCCGCCGCGACGCGGAATGGATGAGCCCGATCTACGACGCGCTCGGCGTCACCGTCGGCGTGCTCTACAACATGCAGCCCTACGACGAGAAGCAGCAGGCCTACGCGTGCGACGTCGTCTATGGGACGAACTCGGAGTTCGGCTTCGACTATCTCCGCGACAACATGGCCAAGGACCTCTCCGAAAAGGTCCAGCGCGGCCACCCGTTCGGGATCGTCGACGAGGTCGACAACATCCTGATCGATGAGGCCCGCACGCCGCTGATCATCTCCGGCGCGCCCGAACAGGCGGCCGACCTGTACGTGAAGTTCGCCGCGCTGGCTCCGCGCATGCAGGTCGGCAAGACGCCCGAAGGGATGGACCCGCGCATGAAGAAGGAGTTCATGGCGGATTTCGACTTCGAGATCGACGAGAAGCACAAGACGGTCTCCGTCACCGAGCAGGGCGTGGCCAAGGCCGAGCGCTTCCTCGGCATCGACCACCTCTACCGGGCCGAGAACGGGCACCTCGTCAACCACCTGATCCAGGCGCTGCGCGCAGAGGCCCTCTACAAGAAAGACGTCGACTACGCCGTGATCGACGGCGAGGTCAAGATCATCGACGAGTTCACCGGCCGCATCCTCGAGGGGCGGCGCTGGTCGGAGGGACTGCACCAGGCGGTCGAGGCCAAGGAGAACGTGGCGATCCAGGAGGAGAACCAGACACTCGCCACGATCACCTACCAGAACTACTTCCGCCTCTACGACAAGCTCGCGGGGATGACCGGGACGGCCCTGACCGAGGCGACCGAGTTCATGAAGATCTACGAGCTGCCGGTCGTGCAGATCCCGACCAACATGCCGATGGTCCGCGACGACCGCAACGATCAGGTCTACAAGACCAAGGAGGGCAAGTGGGCCGCGGTCAGCAAAGAGATCGCCGCGCGCCACGAGAACGGCCAGCCGGTGCTCGTCGGCACGATCTCGGTCGAGGTCTCGGAGCTGCTCTCCGAGCGCCTGACCAGGGCAGGGATCAGGCACACGGTGCTGAACGCGAAGCCCGAGCACGCGGCGCGCGAGGCCGACATCGTCGCCGAGGCCGGCCAGCCCGGCGCGGTCACGATCGCCACCAACATGGCGGGCCGCGGCGTCGACATCAAGCTCGGCGGCAACCCCGAGCACCTCGCCCAGCAGCAGCTCGCGCGCGAAGACATCGGCCCCGAGGACGAGCGCTTCGAGCAGCGCATGACCGATACGCTGCCCTCGCTCGAACGTGAGGTCGCGGAAAACCGCGAGCGCGTGATGGCGGCCGGCGGGCTCTTCATCTGCGGCACCGAGCGCCACGAGTCGCGGCGCATCGACAACCAGCTGCGCGGCCGCGCCGGGCGCCAGGGCGACCCCGGCGAGTCGCGCTTCTTCCTCTCCGCCGAGGACGACCTCGTGCGCCTGTTCGCCGGCGACCGCATCTACCGCATCCTCGACAAACTCGGCGGCGTCGACGACGAGGGCAACGAGGAACCGATCGAGGCCGGGATGCTCTCGAAACAGATCGAGAAAGCGCAGAAGAAGGTCGAGGAACAGAACTTCCTGATCCGCAAACGCGTGCTCGAGTACGACGACGTGATGAACGAGCAGCGGCGCGTGATCTACGCGTACCGCGACGAGGTGCTCGAAGGCAAGCCGATCGGCGAGGAGGCGCGCCGCGAGGTGGTGAACGTGATCGAGCGCACGATCGAGCAGTACACCGTCGCGCTCGGCGAGTACGCCGAGGACTGGGATCTCGATGGCCTCGGCACCGCCCTCGGCCAGTTCTTCCCGGTCGAGATCCCGACCGATGCGCTTCGCGACCAGCGCGTGGACCACAGCAACCTCACCGACCGGCTCGTCGAAGAGGCGATGAGCCGCTACGACCAGCGCGAGCAGGCGCTCGGCGAGGAGCTGATGGGCGCGCTCGAGCGTTTCCTGCTGCTGCAGACGATCGACGAACGCTGGCGCGAGCACCTGCTCGACATGGACTACCTGCGGGAGGGCATCCACCTCCGCGGCTTCGCACAGATCGATCCGCTCGTCGAATACAAGAACGAGGCGTTCACGCTGTTCGGCGACCTGATGAACAGCGTCTGGACCGACTACGCGCGGATGATCTTCAACGTCCAGGTCAACGTCGAGGACGAGAACGGCGCCGGCGGCGGCGGCCAGGTGCCGTCGTTCGCCGCCGGAGGCAGCTCGACCCGCGCCGGTCGCGTCTCCTACTCGGGCGGGCACAGCACCGCCGGGGCGGGCGCCCTGGCCCAGGCCGCGGCCGCGGCGGGGGTCGCCGAGGGCTTCTCTGGCGAGCAGGAGCTCGAACCCGCGCCGGTCGTCGAGCAGCGCGTCGTCGACTCCGAGCACCAGGTCGGCCGCAACGACCCGTGCTGGTGCGGGAGCGGCAAGAAGTACAAGAAGTGCCACGGCGCCTGAGAGCCGCGTAGATCGGCGTCAGGCCGCGTCCTCCGACGCGATGCGAGGCACTCCGCGGCCGCTCATGTGCGGCCGCACATCTCGCTCCTCGCGCTGTGGGCGGTAGCTGCTGCTAGCGTCCTGCGCGCGATGAAGGCCGCGCGCTTCAGCGAATACGGAGACTTCGACGCGATCTCGATCGAGCAGGTCCCGGCGCCCGAGCCGGGGGAGGGCGAGGTCTCGCTGCGGGTGCGCGCGGCAGGGGTGAACCCGATCGACTGGAAGCTCCTGCACGGCCTGTACGCGGGCGGGCAGGCGCTCGCCGAGCCGCGCGGGCTCGGCGTCGACGTGGCGGGCGTCGTCGAGAAGACGGGTCCCGGCGTCGAAGGTCTTGCGCCGGGGCAGGAGCTGCTGGGTCAGCCGACCACGGCCTCCTACGCCGAGGTCGCGCTGAGCCGGCCCGAGCTGCTCGTCGAGAAGCCGGCAGGAGTCCCCTGGGAGGTCGCCGGGAGCCTCGGCGTGATCGTCGGCACGGCGTACGCGACGCTCGACCGGCTCGCCCCGCAGGCAGGGGAGACGCTGCTGCTCGCGGGGGCCTCGGGGATGGTCGGGCAGATCGCCACGCAGCTCGCGGTGGCGCGCGGCGTGAAGGTGATCGGCACAGCGGGCGAGGACAAGCTCGCGAGCGTGCGCGAGCTCGGCGCCGTCGCCGTCCCATACGGCGAGGGGCTCGCCGAGCGGCTGCGCGCGGCTGCCCCGGACGGAGCGGATGCGGGACTCGACGCGTCCGGTCACGGCGAGCTGGCGGCGCTGCTCGAGGTCCTCGGCGCGCCGCAGCGGCTGCTGACGATCGCCGACGCCGCGGGCGCCCGGGAGCTGGGGGTCGCCTTCCACGCCGGCGGTGGCGGCGAGCTGACGATCCCCGCACTGCGCGAGGTGCTGCCGCTGATCGAGGAGGGGCGAATGAGCGTCCCGATCGCCGGCGTCTACGAGCTCGACCGCGCCGCCGAGGCCTTAAGCGAGAGCGAGCACGGCCATCCGGCCGGCAAGCTCGTGATCGTGCCCTGAGCGCGCTCCGCTAGACGGGCTCGTCGCGGGGCAATCCCCACGGCGCGTCGATCGCGATCCGCCAGCGGCCGTCGGCGCCCCGCACGTAGACGACGGTCGAGTCGCTCTGCTGCTCGAAGTGCCCGGCGGCGCCGTCGCCGCTCAGCGTCAGGGCTCCCGTGGCGAGCGCGACCCCCGCGGCCTCGAACA
The DNA here is from genome assembly GCA_963703205.1 of uncultured Solirubrobacteraceae bacterium. Lineage (GTDB taxonomy): Bacteria > Actinomycetota > Thermoleophilia > Solirubrobacterales > Solirubrobacteraceae > Palsa-744. Next base: position 1,918,791 of record OY969799.1, on the reverse strand, counting down.
CGCGATCGACCCGCACCGACACGGCGGTGCCGTTGCGAACAAGCTCCTGCAGGGCGCGGCCGATCTGCTCGTGGCCGCGCAGCAGCGACCCGTCGGCGGCCACGATCGCGGCATCCTCGCGCCACAGCGCGAGCGCGCCCTCCACGTCACGGCGTGCGATCGCCGCGGCGAAGGCCTGTGCCAGCTGCTCGGGGTTCCCGTCGTCCATCGCGCCCCACGATATGACCCGCCCGCCGCTCACGCGGTCCGGTAGCGTACGGCGCAGGGACGGCGCAGGGGCCGTCGCGCCGCCGCGAAGCGCAGAGAGAAGGGGGAGCACCATGACCTCGTCCAGACCCGCGCGAGCCGCTCTGCCGGCGCTCGCGCTGCTCGCCGCGCTCGTGCTCGGCTCTGCGCCCGCGCTCGCCAGGCAGCATGCGCTGACGCTGCGGACCGCGTCCGGTGCGCTCGCGGCGGGTGCGAGCCTCGCCACGCCAGGCGGCACGCTCGCGATCGACTCGGTCAAGGGCGACGTCCGGTGTCCCGCGAGCGAGCTGCGCGCGGTGCTCGAATCGAACGGGCTGGCGAGCGACGCCTTCGGCTCGAGCGTCGAAACCGGCGGCTACCGGTGCACGAGCGAATGGCCGACCGGCTTCGGGGAATCCGCCGAAGTGCAGGTCATGGGCCGCCAGGAAGATCAGATCGCCGCGAAGGGCAAAGGGACGATCGCGCCCCAGCGAGCCCACGAAGCGGTGATTCACATCGACGTGAACTTCCGGTCAGATCCGTCCTGCGAATACACCGCCACGCGTATCCCGTTCAAGTTCTCCGCGGGCGCGCCGGGTGACCCGCAGCCCGTGGTGATGGCGGCGAAAATGGGGTTGAAGGCCGTGCGCGGGCAGCCGAAGGGCTGCCCGATGATGACAACGCTCGTCGCGACGCTTCCGCTGCAGGCCGAAGGCCCGCCTGCGCTGTCGGGCGAGTACGAAGCGGTCGAATCCGAAGCAAGCTAAAAGCGGGGAGGGCCGCCACGGCCGCGGCGCTGATAGCGTGGAGCCGTGGCCAGCACCGATGCCAGCGAGTCGACGCCGCAGCGCCTGGCCGCGATCCGCGAGCAGATGAAGCTGCTCTCGGACTATCTTTGACCCCGCGGGTCTCGCCGCGCAGGCCGCCCGCTTGGAGCAGGAGATGGGCGCAGCAGGCTTCTGGGACGACTCCGAGCGCGCCGCATCGGTCTCCTCCGAGCATTCGCGGCTGAGCCGGCGCCTGGACGGTTTCCGCAAGCTCGAGGGTGACGTGGAGGATCTCGATGCGCTGGCTGAGATGGCGGCCGAGGACGAGTCCCTTCAGGACGAGGTGCTCGAGCAGATCGCCTCTGTCGAGGCACGCCTCGCCGAGCTCGAGGAGCAGCGCCTGTTCTCGGGCCCGTACGACGGGGGCGACGCGCTCGTCACGGTCAATGCCGGGGCCGGTGGAACCGACGCCCAGGACTGGGCGGAGATGGTGTTGAGGATGCTGATGCGCTGGGCCGAGCGCCGCAGCTTCGGAGTCGAGCTGCTCGAGGTCGGCGAGGGCGAGGAAGCGGGCATCAAGTCGGCAACCTTCCGGGCCTCGGGCGAGAACGCCTACGGGCTGTTCGGCGCCGAGCGCGGCGTGCACCGGCTCGTGCGCCTGTCCCCGTTCGACTCGGCGCACCGCCGCCAGACGAGCTTCGCCGGCGTCGAGGTGGCGCCGGTCGTGAAGGACACCACGGAGGTGGAGATCAACGACGACGACCTTCAGGTCGACACCTACCGGGCCTCCGGCGCGGGCGGGCAGCACGTCAACAAGACCGACTCGGCTGTGCGCATCACCCACCGGCCGACGGGGATCGTCGTGCAGTGCCAGAACGAGCGCTCCCAGTCCTCCAACCGGGCGACGGCGCTGGCGATGCTCACCGCGAAGCTGCTCGAACGCAAGGAGCGCGAACGCCAGGAAGAGATCGCCCGCGAGAAGGGCGAGGCGCAGGACGTGAACTTCGGCTCGCAGATCCGCTCCTACGTGCTGCACCCCTACACGATGGTCAAGGATCACCGCACCGGCCACGAGATGGGTGACGTACAGCGTGTCCTCGACGGCGACCTCGACGGCTTCGTGCGCGCCCACCTTCTCTCGGCGGCGGCGTCGTCCCGGAACTAGAACGGCGATGAACGAGCTTCGTGAGTTCGTGCGGGCGGCGCTCGCCGAGGACGTGGGCGACGGGGATGTGACGAGCGCCGCGACCGTCGACCCGGCCGCACGGGCGCTGGCACAGATCGCCCAGAAGGGGCCCGGTGTGATCTACGGGCTAGAGGCGGCGGAGCTCGTGTTCACCGAGCTCGACCCCGGCGCCGAAGTGCGGCGGCTCGTCGATCAGGGGGTCTGGCGGGAGGATGGGCCGGTGATGGAGATCCGCGGCTCCGCCGCGGCGCTGCTGACCGCGGAGCGGACCGCTCTGAACTTCCTCGCGCACCTGTCGGGGGTGGCGAGCATGGCGGCGCGCGCCGCCAGGGAGCTCGAGGGGACCGGCGCGCGCGTGCTCGACACGCGCAAGACCACGCCGGGGCTGCGGACGCTGGAGAAGGCGGCTGTCGCTGCCGGCGGCGGCTTCAACCACCGCGCGGGCCTCTACGACTCGATCCTGATCAAGGAGAACCACATCGCTGCCGCCGGCGGCATCGCGGCCGCGGTGCAGCGGGCGCGCGAGGCTGCGCCGGCGCTCGCCGAGACGCTCGAGGTCGAGGTGCGCGACGCCGCGGAGATCGACGAGGCGCTCGCGGCGGGCGCGCCGCGGCTGCTGCTCGACAACATGGATCCGCCCCGGCTGCGCGCCGCCGTGGCCCAGGTCGCAGGGCGCGCCGAGCTCGAGGCGAGCGGCGGCGTCGAGCTCTCGACGCTCCGGGCGGTGGCGGAGACCGGGGTAGAATGGGTCTCGATGGGTGCGCTCACTCACAGCGCGCCCGCCCTGGACCTCTCCCTCACCTTGGAGGCGCTGCCGTGAACCTGCCGATGGCTCCCGCCCGGGCCTCCACGAGCGCGCTGGCGGCCGAGCAGCTCGCCGGCCTGAAGGACGAGGTCCGCGCGCTCGCCGCCGATCGCGACGCGGTGATCCTCGCGCACAACTACCAGGTGCCGGAGATCCAGGAAGTCGCCGACTACGTCGGCGATTCGCTCGGGCTCTCGCGCCGCGCGGCGGCCGCGGAGGCCGAGACGATCGTCTTCTGCGGCGTGCACTTCATGGCCGAGACCGCCTCGATCCTCTGCCCCGAGAAGACCGTCCTGATCCCCGACCTCGACGCGGGCTGCTCGCTGGCCGCCTCGATCGACGCCGAGCAGCTCGCCGCGTGGCGCGCGCGCTATCCCGAGGGCGTCGTGGTGATGTACGTGAACACGACCGCCGAGGTCAAGGCCCTGACCGACTACTGCTGCACCTCCGCGAACGCGGTCGATGTCGTCCGCCACATCTACGACACCCACGGCGAGGACACCGAGGTCCTGTTCGGCCCCGACATGTGGCTCGGCGCCTACGTCGAGAAGGAGCTCGGCCGGCGCATGCACGTGTGGGACGGCGAGTGCCACGTGCACGCCGGGATCCGTCCGGACGACATCGAGGCGACCCGCGCGGCGCATCCCGGCGCCGAGTTCCTGATCCACCCCGAGTGCGGCTGCACCACCTCGGTGATGGAGTACGTGGCCTCCGGCGACGTCGAGGCCTCGGGCGTGCACATGCTCTCGACCGGTGGGATGCTGCAGTTCGCCGAGCAGGCCAAGCGCGAGCACAAGCGCGAGGCGATCGTCGCGACCGAGGTCGGGATGCTGTTCCCGCTGCAGATGGCCGCTCCGGACGTCGATTTCATCCCCGCCAACGCCGAGGCTTCCTGCAGGTTCATGAAGATGATCACGCTGCCGAAGCTGCGCGACTCGCTGCGCGACGGGCGCTTCGAGGTCAAGGTCGACCCTGGAACCGCGGCGAAGGCCCGGGTGCCGATCGACCGGATGGTGGCGATCGGGTAGATAGCGGATTCGCTATGATATGGTGAACATACTTAGCGGATATGCTATCTTGACCATATGGCAGCTCCTCCCGACGCCGTCGCGTCCCGTCTCCTCGCCGAGATCAGGCGCGAATCGGGTCTCAGCCAGGCCGAACTCGCGCGCCGCTCCGGGATCCAGCAGTCGGTCCTGAGCGCCTATGAGCACGGTCGGCGCCAGCCGTCGGCCGCGGCGCTCGCCCGCATCGCCGCGGCCGCTGGCCTGGAACTCCAGATCTCCCCGCTCGCCGACGCCGACGCGCTCGCCCGTTCCGGGGAGATCCTGATCCAGGTGCTCGACCTCGCGGATCGGCTGCCGTCGAAGCCTCCTGGCGAGCTGAGATACCCGCCGCTCATCCAGCTCGCCGCATGATCGGCGTCGCCGACCGGATGCTCGCGGTTCACGACGCGCTCCGCGAGGCTGGTTTCCCGCACGCGATAGGCGGCGCGATCGCGCTCGGCTACTGCACGATCGAGGCTCGCGGCACGCAGGACGTGGACGTCAACGTGTTCGTGTCCCCGAGTCGCACAAGGGAAGTTCTCGCGGCGCTGCCGGACGGCGTGCGCGTGAGGGGTCAGGACGTCGAAGCCGCCGAACGCGACGGACAGGTGCGCTTGTTGTGGGACGCGACGCCGCTCGACCTGTTCTTCAGCGTGCTTCCCTTCCACGACGCCGTGCAGCGCAACGTCCGTCATGTGGCGTTCGGTGATCGGACGATCCCGGTTCTGGACTGCACGGCGCTCGCGATCTTCAAGACGCTCTTCGGCCGTCCGCGCGACTGGGTGGACATCGAAGCGATGGTCGAGGCCCGATCGCTTGACGTGGACGAGGCGATTCGCTGGATCCGCGACCTGCTCGGGGAGGACCGGCGCATCGAGCAGCTGGAGGAGCTCCGCCACAGCCGCCGCTCGCAGGCCGAGCCGCCACCTCTGCGCCTGCGCCCCGACGGCAGGGTGGAAGCCCCCTAGAACTCCTCGACCGCGTGCGGCCCGACGACGCCGACCGCAAGCCGGTCCTCGATGCCGGCCGCGATCTCCCTGACCTCCTCGAAGGTGACCGCGTCGAGCGCCGCGACCGCGGCGTCGGGGTCGATCGACTCGCCGAACACGATCTTCTGGTTGGCGGCGTGGCGCGCCACCGCGTTGGAGTTCTCGAAGGCGAGCACGAGCCGGCCCGCGGCGTAGGCGCGGGCGCGCTCGACCTCCTCCTCGCGCGGACCCTGCTCGCGCAGCTCGTCGACGATCTCCCGCATGCGCGTGTAGGCCTCGATGCACTTCGCGGAGTCCAAGCCCGAGCCGAGCTGCAGGATCGGCACGTCGGCGAAGGCGTGGGCGAGCGAGTAGACGGAGTAGCACAGACCGCGTTTCTCGCGGATCTCGTCGAACAGCCGCGAGCCCATCGAGCCGCCGAGCAGCGTCGAGTAGATCGCCAGCGCCGCCCGCTGGCGCACGTCGCCGACCTTCACCTCGGGGCGGTAGATCATGCGCAGGTGAGACTGGTTGGTGTCGCGCTCCTCGACCAGCTTCTGCGGCGCGAAATCCGGCGCCGGCACGTACTCATCGGGCTCGGGCAGCGCGGGAAAGCGGCCGAACAGCTCGTGCAGCTCGGCGGCTGCCGGCAGGTGCTCGATGTTCCCCGCCATGAACACCCCGCCGCGCGCCCCTGCCCAGCGCCGCTCGCGGAAGGCCACGATCCCCTCGCGCGTGAAGCTGCGCAGGTTCTGCTCGGGGCCGAGCACGGTCCGTCCCAGCGGGTGGTCGCCGAAGGCGGCGCGGTCGATCAGGTACTCGGCGACGGTCGCCGGCTGGTCGTAGGCCCTGTTGATCTCCTGGATCACCACGCCGCGCTCGCGATCGAGCTCCTCGAGATCGATCCGCGGGCGCCCCACGAAGTCGCTGAGCAGGTCGATCGCGGCCGGCGCGGACTCGGCCCGGACGGTGATGTGGAACGCCACCAGGTCGTGGCTGGTGTAGGCGTTGAGCACGCCGCCGAGGCGCTCGGCGGTCTCGTTGACGTCGCTGTAGTGCGGGTACTTCTCGCCGCCCTTGAAGACCAGGTGCTCGAGGAAGTGGGCCATCCCGTTCTCCTCGAGGCGCTCGTTGCGAGCACCGGCGTCGAACGCGACCAGCACCGTCAGCGCGCGCGTGCCTGGCAGACCGATCGAGTGGATCGGCAGCCCGTTGGACTTGACGGTGGTGGTGGACAGCGAAGCCATCGGTGCAACCCTAGAAGGTCCTGCGGCGAGCGGGGGCGGTGCTCCACTACGCTAGCCCGAGCCGATGCCGCGCCGCTCCCAGCGCCGACCGACAGCCGCCTCCGTGCTGGCCGCCCTGCTTCCGATCCTGCTGGTGGCCGGGCTCTACCTGGGCGGGCACCCCGAAGACCTCCCGACGTTCATGCGGCGGGCCTTCGTCAGCGAAGGGCGTGGCAGCGTCGTCAACGAAGCGATCGAACGCGTCGCCCGCGAGTACTACCGGCCGATCCCGGTCAAGCAGCTCACGAACACCTCGATCTCGGGGCTCGTCGCGGGCCTGAACGATCGCTTCTCGCACTACCTGACTCCCTCTGAATACCGCGAATTCAACGCGCCGCCGCACTTCGCTGGGATCGGTGTCGTCGTCGACCCGGGCAAGAGCGGCCTGCTGATCGCCCGCGTGTTCGACTCCTCGCCGGCGTCGAGGGCGGGGTTGAAGGCGGGGCAGCTGATCGTCGGCGTCGACGGGCGCAGCCTGCTCGGCCTGAACCCCGAAGCGGCGACGTCGCTGATACGCGGCGCGCCCGGCACGGACGTGACGCTGCAGATCGAGTCGGAGCCGGGCAAGCACCACCCGAGGCGCGCGGTGAAGCTGACGCGGGCGACCGTCGCCGAGCCGGTGGTCGCCTCCGAGACGCGCACGATCGACCGCGAGAAGCTCGGCATCGTTGCCCTCGCCACGTTCAGTCCCGGCGCCCACGGCGAAGTCCGCGAAGGGGTCGAGCACGAGCTGCACTCGGGCGCCCGCGGGCTCGTGTTCGATCTCCGCGGCAACGGCGGCGGACTCGTCGAGGAGGCCCAGCTGATCGCCAGCATCTTCATCGAAAAGGGCACGATCGTCTCGATGCGCGGCCGCGCGCAGCCCTCGCAGACGCTGAGCGCGGTCGGCGACGCGATCTCGCCGACGGTGCCGATGGTCGTGCTCGTCGACGAGAACACCGCTTCGGCCGCCGAGATCGTGACGGCCGCGCTGCAGGATCACCACCGCGCGACGGTCGTCGGCACGCACACGTTCGGCAAGGGGGTGTTCCAGGAGGAGCAGCCACTCTCCAACGGCGGAGCGCTCGACATCACGGTCGGCCAGTACTTCACGCCCGACGGGCGCAACCTCGGGGGTGGCGGCGTCAAGCAGGGGGCCGGCATCACGCCGGAAGTGAAGGTCGCCGACGGCGTCGACACCGAACACGGCATCGACGTCGCGCTGAGCACGCTGGCGGCGAAGCTCCGGTGAGTCCGGCCGCGGCCGGCGAGCCGCTGGTCGCCGTGCTGCGGCGGCGCGGCCGCTTCATGACGGCCGAGTCGCTGTTCGCGCCGCCGCGCGAACAACCCGGCGCCCGCCGCGGCGCGGCCGACGGGCTGGTCGTCGGCGGCTCCGGCTCCTCGCGGGCGGGACGCGCCGGCGCCGGGGAGGGAGACATCGCGCTGGTCTCGCCGCCGCGCCGGGGCTCGCAGGCGAAGGTGCTGCGGCGCGTGGGACGCCCCGACGTGGCACGGGACGTGATCGAGGCGCTGCTGCTCGATCGCGGGCTGCGTCGCGAGTTCGCCCGCGCGGTCGAGGAGGAGGCCGCGGCCGCGGGCGCCCGTGTGATGGCCGAGACCTCGCGCCGGCGCGACCTGCGCGGGCTGGCGACCTTCACGATCGACCCGGTCGGCGCCCGCGACTTCGACGACGCCGTATCGGCCGAGGCGCTAGGCGGCGAGCGGGCGCGCGTGTGGGTCCACATCGCAGACGTCGCCGCGCACGTGCCCGAGGGCTCGCGCCTGGATCGCGAGGCGCGGCGGCGCGGGACCAGCGTCTACGCGCCGGGGACGGTCGAGCCGATGCTGCCGCACGCGCTCTCCAGCGACGCCTGCTCGCTGCGCCCCGGGCTCGAGCGCGCGGCCGTCACGGTCGAGCTCGAGCTGGAGGGGGCGGACGTGGTCCGCGCGGCGTTCTACCGCTCGCTGATCCGCTCCGATGCGAGGCTCGACTACGAGCGCGTCGACCGGGTGTTCGCCGGCAGCGAGCGCGCCGAGGACCCGTGGGCGCAGCCGCTGGCCGTCGCGCGCAGGGTTGCGGCGGCGCTGGCGCGGCGGCGCGAGCACGCCGGAGCGCTCGCGCTGGACTCGACCGAGCCGGAGTTCTCCCTCAGCGAGGACGGCGAGGTCAGCGAGGTGCGGGCCCAGGAGCAGACCGAGTCGCACCGGCTGATCGAGCAGCTGATGGTGAGCGCGAACGAGGCCGTCGCACGACTGCTCGCGGAGCGCAAGGTGCCCTGCCTCTACCGCGTCCACGAGCGCCCCGAGCCGGCCCGCGTGCAGCGGCTGGTCGAGCAGCTGGCTTCGCTCGAGGTGGCCACACCGCCGGTCCCGGAGCCGATGTCGCCCTCGCAGGCAGCGCGGCTGCTCGGCGAGCTCTCGCTGAAGGTCTCCCAGCACGTCGCGCGCAACGGCGGCCGCGGGCGCGTCGCGTTGTCATCGCTGGTGCTGCGCTCCCTCAAGCAGGCCTACTACTCGCCGGTCAACCTCGGCCATGCCGGCCTGGGTTCGAGCGCCTACTGCCACTTCACCTCGCCGATCCGCCGCTACCCGGACATCGTCTGCCACCGCGCGCTGCTGTCGACGCTGGGGGAGGAGGAGCGCGCTCCGCGCGCCGCCGAGCTGGCCGAGCTGGGCACGTGGACCTCCGAACGGGAGCGCGAGGCGATGGTGCTCGAGCGGGATGCCGACGACATCGCGGCGTGCTTCGCGCTCGAGGCGCTGCTGCGCAACGATCCCGGGCAGCCGATGGAGGGGGAGGTCGCGGGCCTGATCGGGGCGGGCGCGTTCGTCGCGTTCGCCGGACCCGGCCACGACGGGGCCGAGCCGGCGACGTTCGAGGGCATGGTGCCGGTGCGGCTGCTGCGGGTGCCGCGGGCGGCGCACGCCGCGACGCGCGCGCCCGAGGCGCGCCGTGGCGCGAGGAGCGGCGGCGCGCGACGCGACGCGCCGCGCGGCCAGGGCCCAGCGCCCGAGCGCGAGTGGTGGGAGCTGGGCGAGGAGGGCACGATGCTGCGCGGGGAGCGCACCGGCGCCACGATCCGCCTCGGCGATCAGCTGCGCGTGCGCGTTGTCGCGATCGACGCGATCCGCGGCCGCGTCGACCTCGAGCCGGTGCCGCCGAGCACGCCGCGCAAGGGCGATCGGCTCTAGGCTCGCCGCATGGCGAAGGGCAAGGGAAAGCGCAAGGTGGGCGCCGGCGACGTCGCCTCGAACCGCTACGCCTCCTACCGTTACGAGCTGCTAGAGCGGCTGGAGACGGGCATCGCGCTCGAGGGCACCGAGGTCAAGTCGCTTCGCAGCGGCGGCGCGCAGCTGAAGGACGGGTACGTGACCGTCAACGACGGGGAGCTGTGGCTGCACTCCGTCCACATCCCGCCCTACGGGCCGGCCTCGCGCGAGAACCACGAGCCCGAGCGTCCCCGCAAGCTGCTCGCACACCGCCGCGAGATCGACCGCCTGGCGGAGCGCGTCGCCGAGCGCGGGCTGACGCTGGTGCCGACGCGGATCTACTTCTCAGGACCGCGCGCGAAGGTCGAGATCGCGCTGGGACGCGGGAAGGACCTCTACGACAAGCGCCAGACGATCAGGGACCGTGAGACGCGGCGCGACATGGAACGGTCCGTGCGCGAAGCGCGACGTTAGAGCGGCTCGACCGGGTCGGCCATCCAGCGATCCGAGGACGACCGCGGCGGGCGCACGGGCTCCGCGTGCTCAGATCGAGCGGAAGCTGTGCAGGCCCGCGTGGAGGATGTGGGTGGCGTCCATGCCGAGCACGAGCACCACGATCAGCCCGAAGTAGACGGCGGCGACGAGCACTCGGTTCCGCGGCGCCACGCGGTAGTACGCCTGCTGGGCGGGAGACCGCGATTTGCGCGCCTGCCAGCGCCGGTAGAGCTCCAATGCGGCGAACACGGTGACGATCAGCAGGATCGGGTTGGGCCACAGCAGGTCGAGCGCGACCAGCACCCCGAAGCCGAGGAACCAGGTCCAGGGCGCCATCGCAGCCATCGCGCGCCCGCCGTCGAGCGGGACGACCGGCAGCAGGTTGAAGAGGTTGATCAGAAAGCCGATGTAGGCGAGGGCCCGCAGCAGGTCGCTGTTCGTCGCTTCGGCGATCAGCAGGCAGGCGCCGGCGCCGAGCGTGCCGAGGACGGGCCCCGCGAGCCCGACACGCGCCTCGGCCAGGGCGTCGTCGGGCATCTGGCGCATCATCACGACGGCACCCAGGAACGGGATGAACATTGGTGCGCTGGCCTTGATCCCTTCGCGGCGGAGTTGCAGCACGTGGCCCATCTCGTGCACGAACAGCAGCACGACGAACCCGATCGCGAACGTCCAGCCGAACCACAGGCTGTAGGCGGCCACCGAGACGAGTGCGGTCCCGGCCGTGGTCAGCAGCTTCAGTTTCGGGATCAGCACCAGGAAGCCCTTGATCGCGGCGAAGAACTTCGCGACCGCCGCGGCGACGGCGGCCAGGGCGCTGCCGATCCGCCCGCGCACGCCGCCGCGCTGCGCCGGACGCTCGCCGCGGCGCTCGCCGAACGGGTTGCCCAACGGTGGCTGGGGCACGGGTGTCTGCGCGCCGTTCATCACGGGCGGGGCGGGGGGTGCGAGCTCGCTGTTCTCCACACGACCATTGTCGCACCGGCGATAAGCGTTCCCTAACTCCGGCGGGTGTCGCCCAGGGCCGAGCAACGGTCGCCGACGGGCCGGCCCGTCCCCTTTTTCCCGGACGATGCGGGATCCTCCACGATCGGGTGTTGCATCCCGGCGGGGCTGTGTCTAGATTGGATCCAGACGCGGAACCGAGCCGCGAAGAGCGAGGCCAACGAGGTGTGAGGCCGCGCCACCGGAACCGGAAGTAGGCCTTCGGGCTGACGCCGGGGATGGTTCCTCAAAGCGGCCCGGGACCGCGTCGTTTCTTTGTCGCGCCTGCTTGTGCAGGGGCACCCGGTCAACTCGTCGCCGTCGCCAGACGGAGCACGGGCGGCGATTGCATCGGGGCCGGACGTGTGGCGGCCACCCACGCTGGCTGCAGCGAACGCGACAACCACTGGTCGCCTGTAGCCTTGGTACGCGTGAAGCCAAAGCCCACATCCGCGACGTGGGTGTGGTGGGGCGGCGCGGTGATCGTCTTCATCGTCGGCTTCGCCGTGTTCGCCGGCGACGGAGACTGGGGCTACGCAGCGGTCGCGGTCGTGGGCGGGATCGGCGCGGGCGGCTACTGCGTGTCGCTGGCGCGCCGCTGACGGCCGATTCCTCGACCGTTCGCGGCCGGGACCGCCGGCCGGTCGACCGCGCGAAAAAGCCCAGAGGGCGCGTTGTCGGCCGGGACCGCGTCGTTTCGTTCCCGGGGCGGCGAGCGGCAAGCCCCTGCGCTCGCGCGAGACCCGCCTCCGCTGCTCACAGCGTCTTCGCCAGGCGAACCTCGCGCGCGCGATCGGGGTCGGACAGCGCCTCCAGAGCCGTGTCGTAGGTGGGCAACGCCAGCACCGCGCCGTCGTGCATGACCATCAGGAAGCGATCGAGCCCGCGCAGGAACGCGCGATCGTGCGAGACCGCGAGCACAGCTCCCTGGAAGGACTCGAGCGCCGCTTCGAGAGCCTCCGAGGAGTCGATGTCGAGGTTGTCCGTCGGCTCGTCCAGCAGCAGCAGGTTGTGTCCGTCGAGCTCGAGCGCGAGCACCTCGAGCCTCGCTTTCTCGCCGCCGCTCAGCACGTCGTATGAGCGACGGGCTGCGCCGGCCAGGCGGTAGCGGGCGAGCGCAGACATCGCACGCTCGAGGCCGCCCGCGCCGACACGCTCGAGCACCGTCTCGACGACGACGCGCCCGGCGAGGTCGGCGCGGCGCTGCAGCTGGGTGAAGTGGCCGACGGACACGCGCGGGCCGACCACCAGCTCGCCGCGATCGGGAGAACGCCGGCCGGCGAGGACATCGAGCAGGGCGCTCTTCCCGGAACCGTTCGGGCCGACGACCCCTACCCGCTCGCCGAAGTGGATCTCCTCGGAGAACGGAGCCAGCAGGCCCTCGACGGCGAGCGCGCGCAGGTCGAGCATCCTTCGTGCCGCGTCGCCGCCCCGGATCCTGACCGAGATGGTCGCATCGGTGACCGGCGCCGGTGGCGGCCCCTCGTCCCTGAAGCGCAGCCAGCGCGTCTCGGCCGCGTCCGCTTTCTTGGCCCAGTCGCTCGAGTACCGGGCACGCTCCTTGAACGTCTTCATCAGGCGGTACAGGCGGCGCTCCTCCTGATGCCACCGCTTCAGCGCGTCGCCGAGCCGGCGCTGGCGCTCGTCGCGGGCTTCGGGGTAGGACGCGTATGAGCCGCCGTGCACCCACGCGCCGCTGCCCTCGAGCGTGACGATCGTGTCGGCCGCGCCGCTGAGGAGGTCCCGGTCGTGGCTGATCATCAGCACCGTCTTCTTCGACGCTCGGATCCTGCTCTCGAGCGCGATCTTGGCGGGGACGTCCAGGAAGTTGTCGGGCTCGTCCAGCAGCAGCACCTCGGCATCGGAGACGAACAGCACCTCGAGCACGAGCCGCTTGCGCTCACCGCCCGACAGCGTCATCGCAGGCCGCGCGGCGATCTCCGCGAACGGCGCTCGCACGATCCTCCGGCACGAGGCGTCCCACTGGCCTTCGAGCTCGTAGCCGCCGAGCGCGGACCACTCGCCGATCGCCGATCCGAGGCGCATCCCCGCCTCGGCGTCGCCGTCGGCGAGCTCGAGTTCGTGGCGCGCAACGGCCTCGCCGGCACGTCGCAGCGCACGCGGTGCGTGCGAGAGCAGCAGCGCGCGAACGCTGTGCGCGGCGTCGGCGCCGGCGTCGGCGACGCCGACGTCCTGCGCCATGTAGGCGACCCGGCCGGCAGCGACGGCGTCGCCCTCGTCGACGTCGAGCGCACCGTCGAGGATCCGCATCAGGGTGCTCTTGCCGACCCCGTTGGCTCCCACCAGCGCAGCGTGGCGTCCCGGCGCCAGGTGGAACGAGACCTCGGAGAACAGGAGCTCGCCGCCCGGGTGGGCGTATGCGAGATTTGACACGGTGATGTGGGACATCGACGGCAAGTTTGGCGGGCCGCGCAGGCCCGCGCGGGGCGGCGCCCCGAAGCGCACGGCGCAGCGTCCTGCAGCGCTTGGCCGCCGAGGTAGAATCAGAAGGGTCAGAACATCCACGGGGACGACAGGCTTCGACATGGCCGGTTCGTGTGGATGGTTGCGAGTCGAGGTCCCGGGCGGCCTCGTAAAACACCCGGGAAAACCATAAGTGCGGACTCTCACGAGTACGCCCTCGCTGCTTAGTCAATAGCTAAGCCCGAGGTCTCGGCCCCCGCTCGCCTGCGGCGGGGATCGCCGGGATCAGAAAGCAGGCTCACCCGGTGAGGTCCGCCTCCGCCGAACCGGGGAAAGCTCAGGAGGCTGGCCCCCAGCAACCCGGCCGGCGTGGCGAGCCGGGGGCGAGATCAGAGCGCCGGCTACGCTCGTAGAAGCCATTCACATGCGGTTGTGGACGCGGGTTCGATTCCCGCCGTCTCCACTTTTTTACCTGCAGATGGGCCTTTGTCACGAGGTCGGTATTCGGGTTAGTCACGGGGCGGAGCTCCCGCGGACCGGAGCTCCGCCCAGTGGCGACACGGTGGGCCGGCTGACGTCGCTTGGCGTCCAAGCGCCGGATCGGTCGCGACGCTCAGCCGGTGACAACGGCTGCGGCGTCGGCCCGAGCGGCCTCGCCGCTGCGGGCGGCCACCGAGTGTTCGTGGCTGTCTCGCGAGGAGATGAGCACGAACGCCAGAATCGCGCCGGCGGCGGCGAAGCCGGCACCGACCAGGAACGCCTGGTCGAACCCCTTGGTCAGCGCAAGGGAGGCGCTGTGGACTCCCGAGTGGTACAGGCTCTGTGTGCGGCTGTTGGCGATCGTTGCGAGGATCGCCAGCCCGAGCGCTCCGCCGATTTGCTGGGAGGTGTTGATCAGACCCGATGCCAACCCTGCCTCATGGGGCCTGGTACCGGTGACCGCGGCGATCGTCACGGACACGAACGCGAACCCAAACCCGAGGGCCGCAACCAGCGACGGGCCGAGCACGTCGGCGGCGAACGAGCCACCGCTGCCGGGCACCCGGGAGAACCAGAGCAGGCCGCCCGCCACCAGCAGCAGCCCGGCGATCAGTGTCGGCCTGAACCCGACCCGCGTGACCAGTTGGGATGCGAGTCCGGCCGAGATGATGATTCCGACCGCCAGCGGCAGGTACGAGATCCCGGTCTTGATCGGCGAGTAGTGCAGGACGTCCTGGAGGTACAGGGAGATGAAGAAGAACATCGAGAACAGCGACATGCCGAGCAGTAGGCCGACGATGTCCGCTCCGCGCAGCGTCCTCAGACGAAAGATCGAGAACGGCATCAGCGGCCTGCGCTGCCGCGACTCGATCACCAAGAAGGCGATCAGCAGCACGACAGCACCGGCAATCGGCAACAGCGTCTCCGACGATCCCCAACCGACATTGACGGCGTTGACGATCGCGTAGACGAGCAGCGACAGGCCGGCGGTGACGGTGACCGCGCCCGGCATGTCAAATGTGCTGGTGCCATCGTCGGCACGGCTCTCGACCAGCGTCCGGGGCGCCATCGCTGCCGCCGCGAGGCCGATCGGGACGTTCACGAACAGAATCCAGCGCCAGCTCAGGCCGCTGGTCAGGATGCCGCCGAGCAGCACACCGGCCGCCCCGCCGGCGCCGGCGACGGCTCCCCAGATGCCGAGAGCTCGGTTGCGCTCGGCGCCCTCCGCGAAGGTGGTGGTGATGATCGACAGTGCGGCTGGAGAGACGATTGCGGCTCCGAGGCCCTGCGCGGCGCGGGTGGCGATCAGCCATCCCTCCGATTGAGCCATTCCGCCCGCGAGTGATGCGAGCGAGAATACGACCAGACCGAGCATGAACATCCGGCGGCGCCCGAGGAGGTCGGCCATGCGACCGCCGAGCAGCAGAAAGCCGCCGAAGGCAAGCGCGTAGGCGTTGACGACCCACGACAGGTCGGTGCGTCCGAAGTGCAGCGCTTGCCCGATGGACGGCAGGGCGACGTTCACGATCGAAGCGTCGATCACGACCACGAACTGCGTCATCGCCAGCAGCGCGAGCGCGAGATTCTTGGAGCGCGGCGTGTGCGCGGTCATCGGCTCATCCCCAACACACGGCCGAACCCTGTCAGTGACGCGAACGCAAATCGCTGCAGGCGCGAGGTCCGGATCGCGGTCGGATGGGCCTTGAACAGCATCGCGGCGTAGATCGCTTGACGCGGGCTGTGAGGCGTTCCGGCGCCCATCTTCCCGGTCGATGTGAGCGACGCCATGTCGCGAAAGAACCCCTCGAAGTCTTCGGCGGGGCGGTGGCGGTTGATGAATCTCACCGGCTCATCGTGGGTGTTTCGGAGGGTGTGCCGGTGACCGGGAGGCGCCGCGGCGCGCTCGCCCGGGCCATAGGTGCGCCACGTGCCGTCGAGCTTCACGTCAAGTCGGCCCTCGACGACCTCGAAGCTGTCCTCGGCGTTGTCGTGGACATGCACCGGCGGGCTGGGGCTGTGGGGACCGAGCCAGCTATCTGCCTCGAGAACCTCACCATCTGTGTCCTCGCCGTTGCGCAGGATCTCCCAGCGCATGTCCATCCCCGGGCGAAAGTCGATGCGCCGAGTCGCGATCGGGCGGTTTGCAGAGTCAACGAAAGCGGTGCTCATGGGAAACTCCTTTATACTTCACCATGGTTGACAAGTTGCGCCGATCCTCGCACGGCGCGTGGCGTTTGTCAACTGCGGTGAACTACAATTGTGCGGACATGCCGAAGAGCCTCCAGATCCTTCTCCGCGACGCTCGCGCGGCGGTCGAGGCCGCCGTCCGCGCCGACCTCGCACAGAACGGGTTCGGCGATGTCGCGCCCTCGCACTCGGCGCTCTTGCGCAACGTCGGCGAAGAGGGTGCTCGCCCCAGGGAGCTCGCCGCCTACGCCGGCGTTACGCGCCAGGCCATCACCAAGCTCGTAGACGAGCTCGAGCGGCTCGATCTCGTGCGCCGCGACCCAGATCCGGAGGATGGGCGCGGCGTGATCATCAGATACACCGACCGCGGACGGGCCGGCGTCGCTCTCGCTCGCAAGCGGATGCTCGCGCTCGAACGCGACTACGCCGCGCAGGTCGGCGCCGACCGCTGGGCCGAGGTGCGCTCAACCCTCGAGACCCTATTCGGCGACGATCCTCACGAGGGCCGGAGCGTGCCTGGGGGCCCTGACCGATCCAATCGGGAAGCGCCGGAACCCAGCACGCGCGACCGCTGAGTGAGTGCTCAGCAGCGTCTCCGCGCCGGTGCCGACCACCAAGCGGGATACCGGTCTGCGGCTGCTCCGCCTGTTTTCGCGTACGCACAACGGTCGCAGCGCCGATCGGACAAGGGACCGTGATCGGTTCTGCCGTGGCGTTTTCGGTGTGTGCTTCGCACCCGCCGAACCCGCCGCTCCACTTCGTACCGATTATCACAAGTATTCCTGCAGGCTTATTCGAACCCCATCGGCCCGGATTTCGCCCCTCGCGGCGGCCCGAATGCCGGCGTCGAGCAGAATCTTCCGGAGCGATGCTCAGCCGCCGGCGCGGTTCCGGTCCCTCGTGCGACTGGCGGGTCGTTGCAACGTCCAAAGCTGGACCGCCGCGGTCACGAGCACCGGTGTCGGCAGTCCAGCCAAGCGACGCTGCAGGTCTGGTCTGAGGTGCCTTGCGGCGAGGCCCATGCGAAGCCTGTCCTCGGTGGGGTTCGGCGTCCCCTCGCCGCTGGCGATTGGGACCCAGCCGGTGACGAGGGCTTCAGGGTGGGTGGCTGGGTAGGCCGTGTCGGTGATCGGGAGCGCGACGAGGTGGCCACGGTCCTGCTCGAGGAGGCGCTGAGCGCCGAGGCCTCCTGCTTGGGAGGCGGAGCTACGAATCCTTCGCCGCGCGCGTCGCAAAGCAACCGGACACCATTCGCAGCTCGCCGAGCGGCGCAAGTGGCTGGTCGGGTTGGTTGGCGTCATACGCGCTATGGTGCCCGTATGACGATGTTGAGCTTCCGCGTACGTGACGACGAGGCGGCCGAGGTCCAACGCTGGGCCCGGGCGCTCGGCGTGGACCGCTCCGAGATCCTGCGCGACGCGCTCCACCGGCATCTGGCGGCGCTCAACTGCGAGCACGAAGCCGACGCGTGGGCAGGGGCGCCGTTGACCGCAGCAGAGCGCTCGCTGGCGGAGATCGCAGATTGGGGACCGGCCGAGGACTGGGCCGATTGGGGCCATGAAGCGCGGTGAGATCTGGTTTGCGGCGACGCCGGGAGGGGATCGTCCGGTCCTGATCCTCACGCGCGACCCGATCGCCGATCGCATCGGCGCACTCGTTGTCGCCGCGCTCACGCGGACCCAGCGTGGATTGGTTTCGGAGCTGGTGCTCACGCCGGCTGAGGACGGTGTGCCGTCGGACTGCGTCGTCAACTTCGACAACCTGCACACCCTCCCGCAGGAGACGTTCCGGCGGCGGGTGACGGCCCTGTCTTCGCCGCGTATGGCTCAGGCGTGCCGAACGCTGCGCGACGCGACCGGCTGTTGAGCCTTCAACACCGCCATCGCGCGTGCCCAAACGTACGCAGCGCAGGCGAGACGTCACCCCCAAATCGGCTTCAGGGCGGCGATTCTCGCCTGCCCCTTCGCCCCTGTCGATTCCCGCCGTCTCCACTGGTACAGACCAAGGCGAAGAACCGCAACTTCGCTGCAGCGCATCGCAGCACCGCATCGGTCGACAACGTGGTCACCGACCCGGCTGTGCGAACCGACACCCGTGACGGATGCCGGCTGGCCGTCACCTGCCGGCCCGATGCGCCGAGTGCGCCAGCGCCGGGACCAGCTCGATGCCGGCTCGGTGAGGCTGTAGGTCACGTGCCCGCGATCCGCATCCGCTCGCGGGGGTACGGTGCCGACGCCTGCAAACTGCGATCACCTGGAGGACGCCGATGCCGGAGACCACCTGCCACATGTCGATCTCGCTCGACGGCTTCGTGGCCGGGCCGGATCAGAGCCGGGAGAATCCGCTCGGCAGGCGCGGCAGAGAGCTACACGGCTGGCACCTCGGCGACGAGCGCGCGAACGACGCCGACGCGATCGCAGCGGGCTGGCTGATGCGACCCCGCGGGGCCTACGTCATGGGCCGCAACATGTTCGGGCCGATCCGCGGCGAGTGGGATCAGGATTGGGATGGGTGGTGGGGCTCCGAGCCGCCGTACCACGCGCCGGTGTTCGTGCTCACCCACCATGCCCGCGAGCCGATCGAGATGGAGGGCGGCACGAGCTTCCACTTCGTCACCCAGGGCTTCGAGGCCGCCTACGCGCAGGCGCGTGAGGCGGCCGGCGAGGGTGGCATCGACATCGCGGGCGGCGCCTCGACCGTCCGCCAGGCGCTCACCGCCGGAGTGATCGACGAACTCACGCTCGACATCGCCCCTGTCCTGCTCGAGTCCGGCGAGCAGCTGTTCGACGGAGTCGAGTCATTCGGGTTCGAGCCGGTCGAGGTGCTCCACTCTCCGCTCGCCACGCACATCCGCTACCGGCGGGCGCGCTGAGGAGCCGGACCCCGGTCTGGGGCGGCGTCGGCCCGCGGTCGCCCGCCGGCTCCGAAAGGCGCATCTGCCTCGCGAATCCGGCACCCCGCTTTCGCGATCTCGAACCGCCGTCTCGATCGCCACCGGTCCTCGCCTTCGCGCAAGCCCGACGGGCGCTGCCGACGCCGAGTCCGGCGTTCGCGCGGATCGAAGCTCGCGAGTCCTCAGCGCAGAGCCTCGTCGTCGAGCACGACGGCGTTTAGCGCGAGGATGTGGGCTCGTGTCGCCGGCCATATCGCATCGGGGTCGCCGTCGCCGGTGTGACCGATCAGCACGAGCCCCCGCATGGTCGCCTGGCCGGTCAGCACCAGCGGCAGCATCTCCGGACGATCGGCGTGCTCCGGGAACAGGATCGGGATGGCCGCGGCGGTGATGCGCACCATCTCCTCGTGCGCTCCCGCGAGGTGAGCCGCGAGCTGCTTGTCGGTGCGGGCTCCCACGCTCAGCTCGAGCATCGCCTTGAAGAGCGGCCCGCGGTACAGCGACCACATGCGATCGAGCAGCTGTTCGTGGCGCTGTCTGACCGTCTCGGCTTCGGGTCTGTAGGAGAGGATCTGCTCGGCCCAGCGGCTCCGTATGTGCGTGACGGTCGCCCGCAGCAGCGCGGCCTTCGAGTCGAAGTGGTGCTGGAGCGCGCCCGGCGTCACCGAGGCGCGTGCTGCCACCCGCCGTGTCGTCGTCCTCGCGTACCCGACCTCCACCAGGCAGTCGGCCGCCGCTTCGAGCAGTGCCAACCGCGTCGCTTCGCGCCGCTCGCTCTGCGTTCGGCGCTCCCGTTCCGCTTTCACGCCAGCCACAGGACCGATTATCGCGGGGGGACTCCGGCGGCCCGCCGTTACATACCATACGACTGGTATGTATTATCGTCGTGTGCTCGGGTCGATCACGGACGGGCTGCGTGAATGGCTGGAGGCGACGGGGGACATCGGTCGTTTCACCGGCGCGATCGTGCGGGACGTGTATGGGCTGCGGGTGTTCCGTTTTTTCGGGGAGTCGTTGCGCCAGTGCGGGATCTTGATCGTCGGCTCGACGACGATCATCTGGACGTTGATGTTCATCCTCGGCCTGCAGTGCGGGATCGAGGGCGCCTACTTCACCGCGGCGGACGGCGCGCCGGCGTATTCGGGTGTGTTCACGGCGTGGTGTGATCTGCGTGAGATCACGCCGTATGCGTTCGGCTACATGATGTCGGCGAAGGTCGGGACGGGGATCGTGGCGGAGCTGGGCGCGATGCGGATCTCGGATGAGATCGATGCGCTCGAGGTGATGGGGATCAACTCGATGACGTTTTTGTGCGCGACGCGTCTGCTGGCTTCATGGCTGGTGCTGCCGTTCATGTACATGGCGGGGATCGGCGCGGCGTTTCTGGCTTCCTATATCGCGGTGGTCGATCAGATCGGCTATGTGTCCTCGGGCGGCTATTTCTTGATCTTCTGGCAGTTTCAGAACCCGCCGGATTTCTTATACAGCTTGATCAAGGCGATGTTCATGGCTACGGCGATCGTGCTCGTGGCCTGCTACTACGGCTACAACGCCAGCGGTGGCCCGGTCGGGGTCGGCCGCGCGACCGCGAAGTCGATGGTGTTGAACCTGGTTCTCGTGCACGTGATCGGAATGCTCGGAACCCAGATCTTCTGGGGCGCCAACCCACGCGCCCCGATCGGAGGCTAGGGGAGAGGCCGCGCGGCGGGCGCTCGCACCGGCTCCCGGCTCCGCACCGGCTTCGCGCCTTGCGCGGACGGGAGGCTCAGCCCCGGTTGTGGTTGACGACCTCGATGTTGTGCCCGTCCGGGTCCAGCACGAACGCGCCGTAGTAACCGCGGTGGTAGATCGCGCGCTCGCCCGGCGCGCCGTGGTCCTGGTAGCCCGCCGCGACCGCGGCGGCGTGGAACGCTTGAACCGTGGCATCCTCGCTCGCCGGGAACGCGAGGTGCACGTGCTCCGTGAGGGGTCGCTCGTCACGGACCAGCGAGAAGCCGTAGTCCCGTCCGGACAGTCCCAATCTATGCGGTTCGTCGCGCGTCGGGCGCAGCCCTGCGTACGCGGCGATCGTCGTGTAGAAGCGCTTCGAGGCCTCGATGTCGCGCACGCGGATCCACAGGTGGTCGACGCGGCCTGCCGGCACCGCAGCCTCGCGGTCGAGGTGGACCGCCTCGACGCTGTTGCCGTCGGGATCGAGCAGGAACCCCCCGTAGTAGCTCGAGCTGTACTGCCTGCGTGGCCCGGGCGCGCCGTCGTCTCGATACCCGGCGTCGACCCCCGCCTGCCAGAACGCGTCGACCTGCGCGCTGTCGCGGGCGCGAAAGCCGACGTGGAGCCCGCGCGTCACCGGGTGCTCGCTGTCCGTCGGCCCGATCGCCCAGTCCTCCCACTCGACCAGCTCGTCGTCCGCATGGCCGGGCTCGACGCCCAGAACGCTCAGGACCGTGCGGTAGAAGCGCTCCGATGCCGCGAGATCCGTGACAGCGATGCCGACGTGGTCGAACACCCGGCCGAGGCTACCGCGCGCGGTGGGCACGAGGCCCGGATGTCCAGCGGAGCCTCTCCGCGTCGTCTCAGCGTCGGCGCTCTCGTCTTGGTGAACGGACGAGCAGACCGTCGGTCCCTGGGTAGCGTCGATCCCGCAGCCCCTCAGCCGGCCCACCAGTCGCGTCGGCCTTCGACGTCCGCCCGTAGGTTCTCGCCGAGGTTGGGCGCTCCTACGACGATCATCTCGAGGCCCTCCGGTCCCGCCTCGTAGCCTCGCCACGTGCCGGGTGGAACGCGGACCGCGTCCCACTGCCGGAGCGCGACGATCTCCTCGTCGAGCTTCATCCGGCCGGCCCCTCGCACGACCACGTAGACCTCCTCCTGCTCGAAGTGCGTGTGGCCGTACGGGAAGCGATGGCCGGGCGGCACGCGCTGGTAGGTCAAGCCGGACCGCTGGAGCTCGAGCGCCACGGTCGCGGCGCGGAACTCGAGATCCGGTGCTCCGTCGAAGTTGGATCCGAGATCCTCGAGATCCTCCCTCAGGTTCCTGAGCGTGAACGGCACGGAGGCGATCCTATGGACTGCAGGAGCAGCCCCAACGCCTGAGGGGTTCTCACGTCCGGCGCAGCCGGCGCTGCCGGCGGAGGCCGGTGGAACCTGCTCGCCGTGCAGCGGCACAGCGCATCTGTCAGAGGCGCGTCGTGTCGCGCTCGATCTGGCGCATCAGGGCCGGGTACACGATCAGATGCCGGAAGGGCCTGATCGCCAGCATGTAGGCCTCCCCGAGGAGGCCGTTGGGCTTGACCAGGACGGCCATCTGCCCGCGGTAGCGACCGGTGCCATCCTCGACCCATCCGACGTGCATCACCCCGTGAACGGTGCGGTTGGCGATCTCCGCGGCGAACTCGTCCCGGGTCAGGAACAGCGAGCTGAAGGGCGCTGCCTCGAAACGCGGTCCCGGCGCGGCCCGCAGGTCCGCGGGCAGGCGCTCCCGGAGGGTCCTCACCCTCGTACCGAGACCGCTTTGCTGCTCATCCCAACCGAGCAGCTCGCCGAGCTTCCAGCGGATCGCCCACAGGGCGCGCGCGATGCGCGAGGAGCTGCCGGCCGGATCGCCCGCGGTGAGGGCCCGGATCAGTGTCGGGAAGTCGTCCCGCCCGCCGCGAACCGGGAGCGCCCACACGTCCTCGAGGCGGAAGTCCGGCGCGATCTCGTGAATTCGCCACTCGCGCGAGGTGTGTGCGCTGCTGGGGAGCCTCGATTGTTCCTCGTTCATTCCACGGCGCTCCTTCCGACGGGCACGTTATCATACATGCATGTATGTATGTAACTTCTTCGCCCCTTGCGCATGACTGCCGCAGTTGAGGGGGCGGCCGCGCGTGCCACGCAGGCCGAGCGCCGCGCTCGCTCGCGCGGCGCGCTGCTCGAATCCGCCGCACGCGGCCTCTCTCGCTACGGCTACGGCAACCTCGTGCTCGAGGAGGTGGCGCGGGACGCCGGCTACACACGGGGCGCGCTCTACCACCAGTTCAAGGACAAGGAGGATCTGGCGCTGGCCGTGATCGGGTGGGTCAACGAGAGCTGGATCCGGGAGGTCGGCGACCCGGCGGCGGAGCAGCAGGGGGCGCTCGCCGAGCTGCTGGCGCTGGCGCGCGGCCACGCCGCCTTCTGCCGCCGCGACGTCGCGCGCGTCGCGATGGCGCTGCGGCTCGAGTTCGCGGGGCAGGACCACGCGGTTGGTCGCGAGGTCGAGCGGGTGTGGGAGACCGCCGTCGAGCGCTGCACCCGGCTGGTCGGCGCAGGGCGCAGGGACGGCTCGATCCCGGCGGGCCTGCCCGCCGCGGCGGTGGCGCAGGCGCTGCTGGGCGCCCTGGAGGGGTGCGTGATCGCGCTCGGGGGGCGCGCTCCCGAGGATCAGCTGCTTGCCGAACGCGCTGTCGCGGGCGTGTTGGGGCTCGGGCCCCCGCCTCAGCGGCCCTGAGCGCGCCTACACGGCAGCCCGGTCAGGGCGTTGAGCGCAGAGCGCGACCGGATTGCCCGCGGGATCGGCGACGGTCGCGATCCGCTCGCCCCACGGCATGTCCTCGGGCTCGCGCAGGACCCTCACCCCGCCGGCCCGCAACCGGCTGACGAGGCCCTCGAGGTCCTCGACGTAGACGTACATCTCGAAGCGGGCCCCGCCGCTGATCTCGAGGCCGTAACGCTGGCGTGCCCACTCGATGTGGGTGACGGCGAGCTCGGCGGGCCCCCGGCGCAGCCCGACGTATCCGGGCTCCTCGTCGCCACCGGGCAGCTCCACGAAGCGCTCGAACCCGAGCGCCTCCCAGAACCGCGCCGAGCGCTGCACGTCCGGCGAGTAGACGACGGGGAACGCTCGCGGCACCATCGCCACGATGTTAAGGCGCTGAGCGACGTGCCGCGCGGCGCAGGCTCGCGTCCGATCGGCGGACCGGTGGATCGGCCGCTAGCATCGCGGCTGGATGCGCCTGGTCAGCTACAGCGCGGACGGCAGCGAGGCGGCGGGCGTGCTGGTCGGCGAGCAGATCGTGCCGTTGTCCTCCCTCGAGCGTCCGCCGGCCGTCAGCGTCCGCGGCGTCCTCGAGCAGCTCGACTCGCAGGCGTTGTCGAAGCTCGGCGCGCAGGCGGCCGGCGCCGTCGAGCGGGTCGCGCTCGACGCGGTGCAACTGCGTGCCCCCGTGCCGGATCCCGAGAAGATCGTCTGCATCGGTCTGAACTACCGCGACCACGCAGCGGAGACCGGCCAGGAGATCCCCGCCGCGCCGATGTGGTTCGGGAAGTTCCGCAACTCGCTGCGAGGCAGCGGCGAGGAGATAGTGCTGCCCGCCGCACACCCGGACCACGTCGATTACGAGGCCGAGCTGGCGCTGGTGATCGGCACCCGCACGCGCAACGTCCCGTCCGAGGAGGCGCTCGGCCACATCGCGGGGGTGATGCCGTTCAACGACGTCAGCGCGCGCGATCTGCAGATGCAGAACCCGCTGTGGACGAGCGGCAAGGCGATCGACACCTTCGCGCCGTGCGGCCCCGCGCTGGTCACGCTCGATGAGGCCGGCGACCTCGCGAACCTGACACTGCGAACGCGCATCGACGGCGAGCGCGTGCAGGAGGGCACGACGGCCGATCTGATCTTCTCTCCCGCCGAGCTGGTGGCGTGGCTGTCGCGAACGATGACGCTGCTCCCCGGCGACATCGTCGCCACCGGCACCCCCGCGGGCGTCGGCGCGGCCCAGGGCCGGTTCCTGCGCGACGGCAACACGGTCGAGATCGAGATCGAGGGCATCGGCACGCTCAGCAACCCGGTGCGGGCCGAATGACGCTTCCCGGCGTCGGGCCGCGCTGCTAGCGCCCGGCGCCCTCGATGTGCCCGCCCGGCGCCAGCGCTGCTAGCGCCCGGCGCCCGCGAGGCGGTCCAGCAGCGTGTCCACCGTGCTCCTTGCGGTCATCAGAGCCGCACGCTGGTCCGGGCTGAAGGCGATGAACAGCGCGGCCTCGTTCAACGCCGCGAGCAGCAGATGCGCGAACAGCTCTCCCTCGCCCTCGGGGATGCGCGCTTCGGACTCGAGCTGCGCGAACCCGGTGCGCAGGCCGCCGAGGGTGTGGCGCTCGTCGAGGCCGCGCCAGCGCTCCCAGCCCAGCACGGTCTGCGGATCCAGCAGCGTGATCCGCTGCACCCCGGGATCGAGCGCCATCTCCAGCCAGGCCTGTGCGCCGCGGCGGATGCGCTCGAGCGCATCGGCGCCCGTGCGGGCGGCGGCGTCGGTACGGCGCGCTATCTCGACGAAAACCTCCTCCGCGACGGCGTCGAACAGCGCGGACTTGCTGGGGAAGTGGTGGTACAGCGCGCCGCGTGCCACGCCCGCGGACGCGAGCACGTCCTCGATCGGCGTCGCCTCGTAGCCGTTGCTGCCGAACAGCTCGCGCGCCGCCGCGAGAAGCCGCTCCCGTGTCGCTGCGCCTCTGAGACGCCTTCCGTCCGTCATCGGCGCAATTGTAAACCGACTGACGGTCTGATAGTTTGGCGGCGCTCGGCGACGGGCTCGTCGGTCCGGGAGGCCGCGCCGGCGCACAGAGCTGATAGGAGGCGGACATGAGGGTGCAGATGCTCGATGCCGGCTGGATCTCCGCGTCGGCGGCCATGTTCCGCCAGGGCGAAGATCCGGCCAGCCGGATCACGTTTCCGATCCCAGCTTTCCTGATCGAGACCGAGACGGAGCGGATCCTCGTCGACACGGGCCTGCATCCCGGAGCCGCGGTGGATCCCGCGGGTTTCTACGGGCGGCCGGAGGCCGCCGTCTTCGAGCTCGAGCTCGAGCGGCCGGTGCTCGATCAGGTCGATCCGTCCACGCTGACCCGTGTGGTGCTCACGCATCTGCACTTCGACCACGCCGGGGCGCTGACGCTGCTCCCCGAGGGCGTGCCGGTCGTGCTGCAGCGTCGTGAATGGCTCGCGGCACACGAACGTGAGGCCGTGGCGCGCAACTTCCTCTACCCGCGCGACTACGCCGTCGAGGAGGACAGGCTGGTGCTCGTCGACGGCGAGCACGACCTGCTCGGCGACGGTTGCATACGGCTGCTTCCGACGCCCGGTCACACGCCGGGGCACCAGTCGGTGATGGTCGGTGAGGAGCTCGTGCTCGGAGCAGACGTCGGGCATTTCGCGGCGACGCTCGACGACCTGCGCTTCCCCTCATTCGGCGACGACTTCGCGGCCCAGCGCGCCTCGGCGGCGCGGCTGCGCGCGCTGCGAGACAGCGGTGTCACCGTGCTGCCAGGTCACGACCCCGAGGTGCTGCGGCCGGGTCCGGTGTCGGCGGCACCGGCCGCTCGCGGGTCGGCGTGAGCGCTGTCGTTCGATGCGAGCTGAGCCGCGGCGAGGTGCAGCTCGCGTGCCTGGACTTCGGCGGCGCGGGGCCGCCCGCGATGCTGTTGCACGGCCTCGCCGGTCACGCCGGCGAGTGGCGCGAGACCGCCTCCTGGCTGCGGGAGAGCCACCGGGTCCTCGCGCTCGACCTGCGCGGCCACGGCCACAGCACGACTCGTCCGGGCGATCTCTCGCCTGAGGCGCACGCCGCCGACGTGGTGCTCGCGATCGAGGAGCTCGCGGGCGCGCCGGCGCTGGTGTGCGGCCAGTCGCTCGGGGCGAACTTCGCGTTCATCGCGGCCGCGACCCGCCCCGAGCTGGTGCGCGCGCTCGTCGTCGCCGAGGGGCAGCCCGGTGCGGACACGGAGGGTGTCGGGGCGGCCGCGGTCGAAAGCTGGCTCGCGGGGTGGCCGCGGCCCTTCCGCTCGCGGGGAGAGGCGGTGGCCTTCTTCGGCGGGGGCCTGCGCGGCGAGGCTTGGGCGGACGGCCTGGAGGTCCGCGACGAGGGCCTGTGGCCGCGCTTCGAGACCGAGGTGCTGGTGCGGATGCTGCGTGAGGCGACCGCGCGCGAGCGTTGGGCCGAGTGGGAACGCCTCGTGTGCCCGGTCCTCGTCGTGCGCGGCGGTCACGGCTACTTCGAGGGTCCGTACATGGAGGCGATGGCATCCCGCGCGCGCCTCGGCCGCTACGCGGAGCTGCCCGATGCCGGTCACGACCTGCACCTCGAAGACCCGTCCGGTTGGCGGCGTGTCGTGGAGGAATTCGTGTCGTTTTGACCGGCGGCCCGGCGAGGGGCTCGTCTGTCAGTGATGCCCGTCGCGCGCCGCGCTCGCGGCGCTCGCGGAGCCCGGTCCCGCCGGGGCGGCGCGGAGCCCGTTCCCGCCGGGGCGGCGCGGAGCCCATACCCGCCGGGGCGCCTGCCTTCAGCTGCTCTCGACTCCGGCAACACGCGCGCGTGCGGCAACTGCCGCGCCGGTCACGGCGAGGCGCCGCGGCCGGCGGGCTTCGCGCCGGGAAGGCGGGCCGAGCGCGAGCTGCTCGAGCCGGTCGCCCGCGCGGACTAGCCGGGTTCCTCGCCGTCCCGGCGCGCGGAGCCCTCAGCGGCGAGGATCATCCGCACGGCAGCGGCGGCATCCGGGGCGCGGCGCGCGACGCCTGCTTCGCTACGCACGAGCACGGCCGGGATCCCCAGTGCTTCCGCGCCCGCGACGTCGGCATGGGGGTTGTCGCCGACCATCCATCGACGGCTGGGCCCGCCGAAGCGGCGCAGGACCATGCGGAAGGCCTCGGGGTGGGGCTTCTCGTAGCCGGTGACGGCCGAGCTGAAGACCTCCTCCACGAGCCCGGCGATGCCGAGCGCGCCGGCCAGTGCGGCGAGCTCGGGGACGTGATTGGACAGGATCGCGTTGCGCCAGCCCGCGGCCCGCGCCGTCTCCAGCGCGCCGCGGCTGTCCGCGAACAGCCGCCAGACGCGCCTCGCGTCGACGAACCGCTCGCGCACCGCCGGGCACAGCTCGCGTGCCCGCCGCTCGTCGATCCCGCAGCCGGCCATCGCCCCGGACAGCAGCGGCGTCAGCGCCTCCCACCACGCGTCGGCCTCGGCCAGCTCCGGATGGGGGCTCTCGTGCCGGTGCCACGGGAAGCGCCCGCTGAGCAGCGCCCGCAGAGCCTCCAGCGACGCGCCGTGGCCCGGCTCGTGCTCGTCGAGCACTTCGAGCACGCAGCCGCTCCACAGGCCCTCGCGCCAGGCGAGGGTCCCGTCGAAGTCCCAGATCAGCAGCGGCGCGTTGATCGTCATCGGCTCGTCTGCAACTTGCCGCCGGCTCACGTGGGCTCCGGGGTCTCAGGCGCCCGGCCGCGATGCGCGAGAGCGCAGCCACGCGCCGCCTGTGCCGACCTCCGCACGCTCGAAGCCGCGGCGCTCGAGCCGCTTCCGCGGCGTCGCAGGGCCGGCCGGGTTCAGCGTGTCGGCGATGGGGATCAGCCCGCTGAGCTTCCCGACCCGCCGCCGCGACGAGCAGATGAGGTTGTCGATGCGCTTCACGGAGGCGACGATATCGGCCGCGATCCGTATGTTGCGCGTATGCCGGAGCCCTCCGCCGAACGTCGCGTGCGCCTCGCCACGAGCGCCGACGCGGAGGCCTGCGCGGGGATCTACGCGCCTTATGTGCGAGAGACCGCGATCAGCTTCGAGCTCGAGCCGCCGTCGCCCGCGGGGATGGCGAAGCGCATCGAGGCGTCGCTGCGGCGCCACGCGTGGTTCGTGATGGAGCTGGGCGGGACCGTCGTCGGCTACGCGTACGGCGCACCCATGCACAGGCGCGAGGCGTATCGCTGGTCCTGCGAGGTAAGCGTCTACGTCGCGCCCGAGCATCGAGGAGCGGGCGTCGGGCGGGCGCTGTACGAGGCGCTGTTCGCGCGGCTCGCCGAGCGCGGCTACCTGCGGGTGATCGCCGGGATGACCCTGCCGAACGCCGGCAGCGAGGGGCTCCACCGGGCGCTGGGCTTCGAGACGGTCGGCGTCTACAGGCGAATCGGCTTCAAGCTCGGCTCCTGGCACGACGTCGAGTGGGCGCAGCGCTCGCTGCTCGCGGTCGATCCGGGGCCGGTCCCGCCCGATCCGCGCTAGCTCGACGGGCGCCGATCGAGGGCGATCGCGCCGATCGCCGGCAGCGCACCGCCGCCGGCGCGTGCGGCGCTCGACCGCCGCTCCCCACAGGCACGCGAGCGAGCATGCGAACTCGTTCGGATCAACCGATCTCGGTGCGGGCGCTGACATTTTCCAAATGCTCACGTTTGGGCGGGTTCGGCTCGGGCACCTTCGCCGCGATGGCGACCACGACGAGATCCGAGAACACGGCGGCGCAGGCGCCGCCCGGGCTGCGCAGGCGCTGGCCGACCCCTCGGAAGGCTGGACCGGCACGACCGTGCGTCTGCTGTTCGCGGCGATCTGGGGCATCGACGCCGCCCTGAAGTGGCTGCCGGGGTACCGCCACCACTTCATCGGCGACCTGAAGGAATCTGCCGAAGGGCAGCCGGCGTTCCTGCACGGCTGGTTCCACTTCTGGATCACCCTGCAGTCCGGCAACCCGACGCTGTGGGCCGCCGTGACCGGCGTCGCCGAGACCGCGCTGTTCCTCGTGCTGGCGCTCGGCATCGCGCGCCGGGCCGGGTACACCTTCGGCATCGTCTACTCGCTGCTGGTGTGGGCGGTCGGCGAGGGCTTCGGCGGCCCCTACGAAGAAGGCGCGACGGACATCGGCACAGGGATCGTCTACGCGCTGCTGTTCGTGGCGCTGCTGACCTACTCGCCGCCGGCCCGCCGCGAACCGCTCAGCGTCGACCGCGTACTCGAGCGGCGCTGGCGCTGGTGGCGGCATCTCTCCGAGCCGCATGCCGTCGACCGTGTCCCGGGTGCGCCGCGCGTCGAGCCGGTCGAAGTCGGCCGCACCTAGCGCGCGGCCGCCGGCTCGCGCGCTCGGCTAGCGTTGGCCGCGATGAGCGGGTCGACTCGCGAGCGCTACGACGCGATCGTCGTCGGCGGCGGGCACAACGGGCTGACCGCGGCCGCCTACCTCGCGCGGGCGGGCCGCTCGTGCCTGCTGCTCGAGCGGCGCCCGCGGCTGGGCGGCGCCGCCGTCTCCGAGCAGCTCTTCGAGGGCGTCCCGGCGCGGCTCTCGAGCTACTCCTATCTGGTCAGCCTGCTGCCGCAGCTGATCGTCGAGGAGCTCGGTCTGCCCGTGCGGCTGGCTCGCCGTGCCGTCTCCTCCTACACGCCCGATCCGCGAACGGAGGGCCGCAGCGGGCTGCTCGTCGACGCCGTCGATCCCGCGGCGACCGAGCGCTCGTTCGCCGCTCTGCGCACCGGCGCCGCATCGCTCGCCGGCTGGCACCGGCTCTACGAGACGACCAAGCGCGTGGCGGCGGCCGTGTTCCCGTCGCTGACCGCTCCGCTGCCCTCCCGCGCGCAGCTGCGGTCCGTGATCGCGCCCGAGGACTGGCGGGCGCTGTTCGAGCGCCCGATCGGCGAGACCCTGGCCGGGCTGCTGGACGACGACGTGGTTCGCGGTGTGGCGCTCACCGACGCTCTGATCGGAACCTTCGCGGACGCCGAGGACCCCGGGCTGCTCGCCAATCGCTGCTTCCTCTACCACGTGATCGGCCGAGGCACCGGCGACTGGCTGGTGCCGGTCGGAGGCATGGGCGAGCTGAGCGAGGCGATCGCCACGGCGGCCGCCGGGGCCGGAGCCGAGTTGCGACCCGCGCACGAGGTGACCTCGATCGCGCCCGTGGCAGGCGGCGCCGAGCTGCGCTGGCGCGACGGCGAGGGGGCGGAGGGGGGTGCCAGCGCGCGCCACGTGCTGTTCGGCGGCGCTCCGTTCGAGCTCGCCCGGCTGCTCGGCGAGTCGCCGGGGCCCTCGCCGGAGGGCTCGCAGCTGAAGGTCAACATGCTGCTCTCGCGGCTGCCGCGGCTGCGCGAGAGCGGCGTTGCTGCCGAGCGGGCGTTCGCCGGCACCTTCCACGTCAACGAGACCTGCTCGCAGCTGTGCCACGCCTACGAGCAGGCGGCCGGCGGAACAATCCCCGAGGTGGTGCCGTGCGAGGCGTACTGCCACTCGCTGACGGACCCTTCGATCCTCGGGGAGGGGCTTCAGGCGGCCGGTGCGCAGGCGCTCACCATCTTCGCGCTGCACATGCCGGCCCGGCTGTTCGCGAGCGACCCGGCAGGGGCGAGGCAGGCGGCGCTCGCGGCGACGCTGCGCTCGCTTGACAGCGTGATCGCCGAGCCGATCTCCGACTGCCTGCTGACCGACGTGAACGGCGCGCCGTGCATCGAGGTGCGCAGCCCCCTCGATGTCGAGCGCGAGCTGCGGATGCCCGGCGGACACATCTTCCACGGCGATCTCTCGTGGCCGTTCGCCGAGCACGAGGCGGAGGTCGGCCGCTGGGGCGTGGAGACCGCCCACCCGGCGGTGCTGCTGTGCGGGGCGGGCGCGCGACGCGGCGGCGGCGTCAGCGGGATCCCGGGACGCAACGCGGCGATGGCCGCGCTGGAAGGCTGACCGTGCTCGGCGCGGGCCCGCGTCACCGGGCGCCAGGGGCTCGCTCACGCCTGAGCGACGAGCCGCGGA
This sequence comes from uncultured Solirubrobacteraceae bacterium, assembly GCA_963703205.1. Classification (GTDB taxonomy): domain Bacteria; phylum Actinomycetota; class Thermoleophilia; order Solirubrobacterales; family Solirubrobacteraceae; genus Palsa-744. The sequence goes on along the minus strand of OY969799.1, from coordinate 1,887,355 downwards.
TCCCGCGCCTTGAAGCCCGCGCCTGTGCCGCGCCTCCCGGGGTCCCGCTAGCGCCTGAGCGGCCGTCGCGTCGCGCGCGCCGGAGCCACTCTCGCGCCCGAGCGGCCCCGGCGGCCGGCGCCGTCCCAGAGCCTCCTCACCTGCTCACAGCACCATCTGGCTGCAGGTGAAGCTCGCCGCGAGGCGGGCGCCCTTGCTGACCTGCACCTGCCAGACCTGCGTGCGCGAGCCGACGTGCAGCGGTTCGCCGACGGCCTCGAGGAGGTCGCCGGCGCCGGCCGAGGCGAGCACGTTGATCTTCAGCTCGATCGTCGTGAATCCACGCCCGTCGGGGAGGTGGCGCAACGTGCCCCACGCCGCGACCGTGTCGGCGAAGGCGACCCACGCGCCGCCGTGGACGTAGCCCATGGGGTGCAGGTGGCGGCGGTCGACCGCCATCCTCCCGGTGACCCGCTCGTCGGTGATCTCGGTGAGCTCGATGCCGAGGTCGCCGGGAAAAGTGCCCCTGAGGCGCTCGACGCTCAACTCGGGCGTGATCGCCGGGTTCGTCTCTCTCATTCGCCCTCCGTCATGCCCGGCGGATCCTACGCGCGGGCCGGGGACCGGCGCGGCGACGCCCGCCCTGTGCTCAGCAGAATCGCTCGAGACGTTCCTCGTAGCCCGCGGCGGCGGTCACCCGCGCGAGGGGATCGTATTGCCGCCCCGGCCCGGGCACCGGTGCGCCGCGTCTACGATCGCCCTTGCCGTGACCACCGCACGCGCAAACGAGCAGAGCGCGCCCTCCGGGGCGGGACCTCTGGGCCGGGTCCCCTCGGCTGCGCTGGTCGTCGGCGCGATCGCCTCCGTGCAGTTCGGCTCGGCGATCGCCGCGACGCTGTTCGCCCGCGTCGGGCCGGGCGGCACGGTGCTGCTGCGGCTCCTCTTCGGAACGCTCGTGCTGCTCGCGGTCTGGCGTCCGCGCCTCGCCGGGCGCACGCGGCGCGAGCTCGCGCTGGCCGCCGTCTTCGGCTTGGTGCTCGGCGCGATGAACCTCTCCTTCTACGCAGCCCTCAGCCGCGTGCCGCTGGGGATCGCCGTCTCGCTCGAGTTCGTCGGTCCGCTGACCGTCGCGCTGCTCGGCTCGCGGCGCGGCGTCGACCTGCTGTGGGTCGCGCTCGCCGCGCTCGGGATCGTCGCGCTGACGCAAGGGGACACGCACGGCCTGAGCGGGCCGGGCGTCGCGTTCGCGCTGCTCGCCGGCGTCTTCTGGGGCGCTTACATCCTGCTCAACGCGCGCCTCGGGCGGCTGTTCCCGGGCGGGAGCGGGCTGGCGCTGGCGATGTGCGTGGCGGCGCTGGCGGCGACGCCGCTGGGGATCGTCGAAGGCGGCTCGCACCTGCTCGACGGCGAATCGCTGCTGGCGGGAGCGGCCGTCGGCGTGCTCTCCTCGGCGATCCCGTACTCGTTCGAGGTCGAGGCGCTGCGCCGCATCGCGACCTCGGTGTTCGGCGTGCTGATGAGCATGGAGCCGGCATTCGCGGCGCTCGCCGGCCTGCTCGTGCTCGGCCAGCACCTGAGCGCGCGTGTGCTGGCCGGCATCGCGCTCGTGATCGTCGCTTCGGTCGGAGCCTCGCGCGGGGCGCGACGGGGCGAGTTCGCGCTCTAGCTCGCGCGGGGGGCGACGGGGCGAGTTCGCGCTCTAGCCTCGCGCGGGGCGCGACGGGGCGAGTTCGCGCTCTAGCGTCCGCTCGTGACCCCGCCGGTGTGGGCACGCCGCGCCACTCAGGCACGCCCCGCAGGCACGCACGCCGCTAGGCCGCCGGCGCTCGATCCTGGGGCACGAGCTGCTGGATCGCCCACGCGTTCCCGTCCGGATCGGCGAAGAACACGAACCGCCCCCAGGGGAAGTCCTGGACGTCGCTGACCTCGACTCCGCGCCCGGCCAGCTCCTCGCGGGCGGCGTCCGCGTCGTCGACGACCATCTGCAGGCCGCGGACCGAGCCGGGCACGGCCTCCGTCAGGCCGGTGCCGATCGCGATCGAGCACGCCGAGCCCGGAGGCGTCAGCTGGACGAAGCGCAGCTCCTCACTGATCTGGTGATCGTGTTCGGGATGGAAGCCCGCACGCTCGTAGAAGGCCTTGGCGCGGTCGACGTCGGAGACGGGGAGCGTGATCAGCTCGAGCTTGTAATCCATCGGGAGATCCTCTCTGTCGGGTACCGGCACGGTGCGGAGCATCGTGGGCGCTGAGCGCCCTCGCGTTTCGAGAACCATTTGCGCGCATGTCCTTTCTTCGGGCGCGGTGCAGGGTATGGGCGGTCGAGGCCAGTTCCTGTCCTCGATCTGCGGGAACATGCGCGCATGGCCGACACGCCGACTGCCGGGCGCCTGCTCTCGCTGCTGTCGATGCTGCAGGCTCGGCGCGAGTGGCCGGGGACGGTGCTCGCCGAGCGCCTCGGCGTCTCGGCGCGGACCGTGCGCCGCGACGTCGACCGCCTGCGCGGCCTCGGCTACCCGATCGACTCGACGAGCGGCCCTGCCGGCGGCTACTCGCTCACGGCGGGCGCGGCGATGCCGCCGCTGCTGCTCGACGACGAGGAGGCGCTGGCGGTCGCGATCGCGCTGCGCACCGCAGCTCGCTCGGCGGTGGCGGGAATCGAGGAGACCGCGCTGCGCGCGCTCGTCAAGCTCGAGCAGGTGCTGCCGGCGCACCTGCGTCGCCGCGTGCGCGCGCTCGGCGCCGCGACCGACGTGGTGGGCGCCGCCGGCGGCCCGACTGTGGACGGAGCCGTGCTGACGGTGCTAGGCACCGCCTGCCGTGACCGCGAGATGCTGCGCTTCGGCTACCAGGGGCGCGAAGGCGAGCGCAGCCGCAGGCTCGTCGAGCCGCACGCGCTGCTCGCCTACGGTCGGCGCTGGTATCTGCTTGCGTTCGACCCCTCGCGCCGGGCGTGGCGCACGTTCCGCGTCGACCGTGTCTCCTCGCCGCTGGCAGCCGGACGGCGCTTCGAGCTGCGCGCGATCCCGGGCGGCGACGCCGCGGGCTACCTGACGCGCACGCTCGCCGGCGTCACCTACCGCCACGAGGCGCGCGTGCGCTACATGCGCCCGGCGAGCGAGCTGCGCGTGCGGGGAGCGTGGGGGGAGCTGCGCGAGGAGGCGGGTGGGACGTGCGTGTACGAGACCAGCGATGACGACCTCGACTGGCTGGCGTTCCGGATCGCGGCGCCGAACGTGGACTTCGAGCTGCTCGCCGCCCCCGACGAGCTGCGCGAGCGGCTCGCGGCGATGGCGCGGCGGCTGGAGTCTGCCGCGGGCGCTCAGGACGGTTCGGGCAGCAGCCGCTCGACGAGCGCGAAGCAGGGCCGCGCCCGCAGCCGCTCGCGTACGTCGAGCCGGTAGTCGAGCAGCGCCAGCGACGGCGCGATCATCAGGTCTGCCACGTTCGGCTCGGTGCCGCCGATCACACCCGCGGCGAGGTATCCGTCGGCTCGGTCGAGCACCGCGGGCAGCTCGGCGAGCAGGCGCCCCTCCGCGTCGGCGTTCGCGCGGAAGGTCGTGCGCCCCGCGATCCACGCCGCGGCCCGCCGCTGCGCTCCGTTGCCTGCGAGCAGCGCGCCGAGGCGTCCACGCGCAGCCCGCGCGGAGAGCTCCTTGAGGCTGCGGGCGCCGGCGATCAGCACGAGCCGCCGCGAGAACATCTGCAGCGGCTCGTCCGCCCAGGCCTCCGCCTCCTCGACCGCGGCACGCCGGCCGGCGTCCCCCGGGAACAGCGGCGGCGCGGGGACGCGCCGCTCGAGGAAGCGGGCGATCTCCCTGCTGCGCTGCACGCGTTCGGCGCCGAGGCGCAGCGCCGGGACGGTGCCGACCCGGTCGAGGAACGCGCTGACTCGGGTCGGCCTGCCGTCGACCATCCGCATCGGCGTCGGGCTGCCGGCGAAACCCTGCCGGCGCACGAGATGCGGATGCAGGCCCGTCGGCAGCTGCACGGTGCGGAAGGCGATCCGCTTGCGTTCGAGCATCAGCCTGGCCGCGGCGCACGCGTGCGAGCCCGCGATCACGTACAGCGTCGCCTGCTCGCCCTCCGCGCTCGCCCGCGGCCCGGTCGCGGTGGCCTCCTTCGCCGCCATCGGGCGAGTATCGCCGAAGCCGGCGCCCCGCGCCAGGCGGGACTCAGGCGCCAGGGCGCGCGCGGCGCGCGGATACAGGCCCGCGGGGTCGGAGGTGCGGTCGGCGCCGGGGTCGCCGAACCCGGTCGTCTAGTCGAGCGGCGTCGTGTACGCGCTGCTCAGCCCGCCGTCGACGAGGAACGTCGAGGCCGTCACGAAGCTCGACTCGGGGCCGGCCAGGAACATCGCGGCGTGGGCGATCTCTGCGGGCTGCGCGAAGCGCCCGATCGGCACGTGCACGAGCCGCCGCGCCGCCTGCTCCGGATCCTCGGCATAGAGCTCTTTGAGCAGCGGCGTGTCGACCGGGCCGGGGCAGAGCGCGTTGACGCGCACGCCCTTGCGCGCGAACTCCACGCCCAGCTCCCGCGACAGCGCGAGCACGCCACCCTTGGAGGCGGTGTAGGAGATCTGCGAGGTCGCGGCGCCCATTACCGCGACGAAGGAGGCGGTGTTGATGACCGAGCCGCGTTCCGGGCCGGCGTTCTCGAGCAGGTGGGGGATGCCGTGCTTGCAGCAGAGGAAGACGCTGCGCAGGTTGACCGCCTGCACGCGCTCCCAGGCGTCGAGCGCGGTGTCGAGCACCGAGGCGTCGTCGCTCGGCGAGATGCCGGCGTTGTTGAACAGCACGTCGATGCGCCCGAAGCGCTCGTGCACCTGGCGGTAGAGGTCGGTGACTAGCTCCTCGCTGGTCAGGTCGATCTGCAGCGAGACGTCGCCGGGGCAGTCGGCGAGCACGTCGACGCCGGCGACCTTCGCCCCTTCGCGCTGGAACAGCTCGACCGTGGCCGCGCCGATCCCGCCGGCTGCTCCCGTCACGACGCAGACCCGCCCCTCGAGCCTGCGCGCACCGCCGGCGCTCGCGCTGTGAGCCGCCATCAGCTCACGTCCCCGTCGCGTAGAAGATCGTCTTCAGCTCCGTGTAGGCGTCGAGCGCATGGGGGCCGAGCTCGCGGCCGTAGCCCGACTGCTTGAAGCCGCCGAACGGCGTCGTGACCCTGACCGAGCTGTTGGAGTTGATCGACAGCACCCCGGTCTGCACACCGCGGGCGACGCGCAGCGCGCGGGCCCCGTCGCGGGTCCAGATCGAGCCCGACAGCCCGTAGATCGTGTCGTTGGCGAGCGCCACCGCCTCGGCCTCGTCGCGGAAGGGGATCACTGCGGCGATCGGGCCGAAGATCTCCTCGCGCGCCGCGCGGTCCTCGGGCTGCGCGGGACACAGCACGGTCGGCGCGAACCAGAAGCCCGGACCCTCCGGGGCGGAGCCGCGGAAGGCCACGTTGACCCCGTCGTCGTGCAGGAAGGAGGCGACGCTCTCGCGCTGGGAGGCGGAGATCAGCGGCCCCATCTGCGTGTCTTCGGCGAGCGGGTCGCCGACGCGCAGCGCCTTGACGGCACGCTCCAGCTCGGGCATGAACTCGTCCAGGGCCTCGGCCTGCACGAGGATCCGCGAGCGCGCGCAGCAGTCCTGGCCGGCGTTGCCGAACACGGCCAGGGGCGCCGCGGCGGCCGCGGCGGCGAGGTCGGCGTCGGCGAAGACGATGTTGGCGGACTTGCCGCCGAGCTCGAGCGTGACCCGCTTGATCGTCTGCGCCGCGGCGGCAGCGATCGTGCGACCCACCTCGGTTGAGCCGGTGAAGGCGATCTTCGCCACCCCGGGGTGCTCGACGAGCCGCTGCCCGCAGGTCGAACCGGGGCCGACGACGACGTTGAGCACACCCTCGGCCAGCCCCGCCTCGGCGGCGAGCTCGGCGAAGCGCAGAGCGCTCAGCGGCGTCAGCTCGGCGGGCTTGAGGACCACGGTGTTGCCGGCGGCGAGCGCCGGGGCAAGCTTCCAGGCGGCGATCGCCAGCGGGAAGTTCCAGGGCGTGATCAGGCCGACGACGCCGAGCGGCTCGCGGACCGTGAACGCCTCTCCGCCGGCGACGGGGATCGTCTCGCCCAGCATCCGCTCGGGCGCGCCCGCGTAGTAGCGGAAGGTGTCGGCGACCATCTCGATCTCGCCGCGCGCGTCGACGATCGCCTTGCCGGCGTTGCGCGCCTCGAGAGCCGCGAGCTCCTCGAGATGGGCCTCGACGTTCGCCGCGATCGCGCCGAGCAAGCGCGCGCGGGCGCGCGGCGCGAGCGCGCGCCAGGCCGGCAGCGCGGCTGCGGCGGCGGCGACGGCCTCGTCGACCTGCTCGACGCCGGCCCGCGGGATCTCGGCGAGCACGCCCTCCGTGGCGGGCTCGAGAACTGCCAGGGTGCCGCTCAGCGCTCCGCCCGTCCCCGGCCGGCTAGGGCGCCTCGGCGACCGCGGGCAGCGCCTGGCCGGCGTCGAGTTCGTCGATCGTGCGGACCGGCCCCTTGAACGTGCGGCGGGCCGAGACGAAGTACCAGAGCGTGACCGCCGCGATCACGGCGATCGTGACCAGCGGCGCGTAGTTCACCGCGTTCCAGCTGAACGCGTGTTCCCACGGCTCGCCTTCGGGCGAGAACGGCAGGGAGAAGATGATCACGCACAGCACGACCCAGACCACCGCGATCGGGTTGATCCATCTGTACTTGCGGCCGAGCGTCCAGGATCCGGCCCGGAAGGCGTCACCCTGGCGCCAGCGCAGGAACACCGGGATCGTGTAGGCGATGTAGAGGCCGATCACCGCGATCGAGGTCACCGCGAGGAACGCCACGGGGGTGCCCAGGTGGTTCGGGAAGTACGCCGGGATCGTGATGATGAGCGCGAACACGATGACGAACAGCACCGACCAGGTAGGGGTGCGGTTCCTGCCGAGGCGGCGCCAGAGGTTGTGACCGGGGACCGCGCCGTCGCGCGAGAAGGCGAACGTCATGCGCGAGGCGCTCGTCACGCAGGCCATCCCGCAGAACAGCTGGCCGATCGTCGAGATCAGCAGCACCGCCTTGGCCGCGGCGGAGCTCAGCGCGGTCTCGATGATCGTCACCGCCGGGTAGCCGGCCTTGTAGATTTCGGCCTCGTGGCTGTGCTGGATCGCGAAGGTCAGCGCCAGCAGCACGATCCACCCGAACACGGCCGAGTAGAAGACCGACAGCCAGATGCCGCGCGGGGCGGACTGTTCGGCGCCATGCGTCTCCTCGGAGACGTGCGCCGAGGCGTCGTAGCCGGTGATCGTGTACATCGTCAGCAGGAAGCCGAGCGGCAGCACGTAGATCCAGAATTTGACGCCGCTGGTGGCGCCGCCCGCGAAGCCGGATTCGTTGGTCCTGTGGCCGAAGACGTAGGAGAAGCTCGCGTGGTGCGAGGGCACGGCCACGAGCAGCACGATGATCGCCAGCACGCCGACGATGTTCCACCAGACCGAGATGTTGTAGAGCACGGCGACGAGGTGGCTGCGGAAGACGTTGACGAGCAGGTCGAGCAGCAGGACCACCCCGAACAGGGCGAAGTTGACGTGTGCCGTGTAGTGGAGGTTGGTGCCGGCCGCGGCCTTGGCGAAGTTGAAGATGAAGTGGACTTCGTAGAGGCCGAGCGTGTACATCAGGAACGTGGCCGAGACGTAGATCACCGAGGCTGAGACCGCGACGAGGCCGATCAGGTTGAACCAGCCGGTGAACCAGCCCCAGCCGGCGCCGCCGAGCTTCGAGGCCCAGTAGTAGATCCCGCCCGCGGTCGGCATCGCCGAGGCCAGCTCGGACATCGACCAGGCGACGAACAGGATCATCACGGAGATCAGCGGCCACGCGATCGAGATCGCGATCGGGCCGCCGTTCTTGAGGGCCTGCCCGTAGGTCGTGAAGCAGCCGGCGAGGATGCAGATGATCGAGAACGAGATCGCGAAGTTCGAGAACCCGCTCCAGCGGCGGTGCAGCTCCTGCTTGTACCCGAGCTCGGCGAGCTTCTGCTCGTCGCTGCCCATCGTGCCGTCGACCGTGCTCATCTACCGGGCCCCCTAGCAGTCGTAAAAGGTTTGGTTCTCCTTCCTTACTTCGTGACAATACGCGCGTTCCAGGACGGAATCAAGAGGTGGTACGGCCCGGCACATGTGCCGGGCCGGCGTGCCGCACATGTGCGGCTCGCAAGGGGTCCGCACATGTGCGGACGCCTGGGTCTGCACATGTGCAGACCCCCTCGGAGAAACGAGTACCCGTCAGAACACGAACCGGGTTGGAGGTTGGCCGATCGCCTGCCCGCCAACGATCGCGGGGCAACGGCGATCTCATTTCAACCGGCGTCTTTTCGCTCAGAGCGGGTTTCCGCTACCCGGCGGCGGAGCCGTCAACTGGCGGATGCGCCCGGTGCAAGTGGCCCGATCAGCCTCCCGGCAGCAGTCCCGCGAGGACGTGCTCGGTCCCCTGCAGGTGGTCGGCCATGACCTTCGCCGCGCGCATCGCGTCGCCCTCCCGAACCGCCGCCAGCAGGCGCCGGTGCTGCGCGTTGGAGGACGCCAGCACCTCCGGCGGGTGCGCGATGTAGGAGATCAGGTCGGTCATCGCTCCCTGCACCTCGGTCTGCGCGCGCAGGAGCCGCGCCGAGCCGGCCGCTTCGGCGAGCGTCACGTGCAGGCGGACGTCCGCCTGGCGGTACGCCGCGAAATCCTCGAGCGCCTCATCCAGGGCCGCGATCACGTCGTCGATCGCGGCAAGCGCGTCCGGCTGCGCGCGCTCGGCGGCGAGCACCGCCACGCCGAGCTCGACCGCGAGCCGCTGGTCGCAGAGCTCGCGCCATTCAGCGAGCACGCCTGCGGATGGTGGCACCGCGGGTGGCTGGGGGTCCGACACGAACGTGCCGCCGCCCCGGCCCCGCGTGGCGAACACGTGCCCCGACTGCGTCAGCGCGGTCAGCGCCTGGCGCAGCGTCGAGCGCGCGATGCCCATGCGCGCGCACAGCTCGCGCTCGGCCGGCAGCCGCGAGCCGGGCGCCAGCAGCCCGAGCTTGATCGCGGTCCCCAGCCGGTCGACTGTCTCCTCGAACGCCGTCTGCGATCGCACCGGCGCGAACACCGCCTCGGCGCGAGCCAGTGCCGGCGCGCGGCCCTCAGCGGCGGCCATCTCCACCCGCTGTGCTCACAGCCGCTCGAACCCCCTGAAGCGCTCCCAGTCGGTGACCGCGGAGTTGAACGCCGCGAGCTCGACGTCGGCGTGGTTCAGATAGTGGTTGACCACCTCCTCGCCGAACGCGTCGCGCGCGACGGCGCTGGCGGCGAACAGCTCGCGGGCATCGCGCAGCGTCGAGGGCACGCGCGGGCGGTCCAGCTCGCCGTAGGCGTTGCCCTCGAGCGGCGGCCCCGGCTCGAGCCCCGCGTCGACGCCGTGCAGCCCCGAGGCGATGATCGCCGCGAGCGCCAGATAGGGGTTGAGGTCGGCGCCGCCCACACGGTTCTCGAAGCGCCTCGAGGGGCCGTGGCCGACGACGCGCAGCGAGCACGTGCGGTTGTCCTCGCCCCATGCGACCGTCGTCGGCGCGAAGCTCCCCGCCGTGTAGCGCTTGTAGGAGTTGACGTTCGGCGCGAGCAGCAGGGTCATCTCGCGCAGGCAGGCGAGCTGGCCGGCGAGGAACGACTCGAACAGCTTCTGCTCGCTGGCGAACAGCGGGCTCGGCTCGGTGCCGGCGGCGGCGAGCGAGAAGTGGATGTGGCACGAGTTGCCCTCGCGCTCGTCGTACTTGGCCATGAAGCTGATCGCCATCCCCTCCTGCGCGGCGATCTCCTTCGTGCCGTTCTTGAAGATCACGTGCTCGTCGCATGTCCGCAGCGCATCCGCATAGCGGAAGTTGATCTCGTGCTGGCCGAAGTTGCACTCTCCCTTCGAGTCCTCCACGACCATGCCGGCAGCCGCCATCGAGTTGCGGATGCGCCGGATCAGCGGCTCGACACGGGCGGTGCCGAGCAGCGAGTAGTCGACGTTGTAGAGGTTCGCGTGGCGCAGGTCCCGGTAGGCCTTGTGCCAGGCCTCCTCGTAGGTGTCCTTGAAGACCATGAACTCGAGCTCGGTGCCCGCGTTGGCCATCCAGCCGCGCTCGGCCAGGCGCGCGAGCTGGCGGCGCAGGATCTGCCGCGGCGAGGCCACGACGTCGGAGCCGTCGAGCCACGCGACGTCGGCCAGGCACACCGCCGTGCCCTCCTGCCAGGGCACCGGACGCAGCGTCGCGAGGTCCGGGACCATCAGCATGTCGCCATAGCCGCGCTCCCAGGAGGACATGTCGTAGCCCTCGACCGTGGCCATCTCGACGTCGACAGCGAGCAGGTAGTTGCACCCCTCGGCGCCGTGCTCGGCGACCTCGGCGAGGAAGTGCGTCGCGGTCAGGCGCTTGCCCTGCAGGCGACCCTGCATGTCGGTGATCGCCAGCAGCACGGTGTCGATCTCGCCGCGCTCGACCGCCTCCGTCAGCTCCTCCAGTTTCACGGGGGTGAAGGTACTCCAATCCGACCTTCTCGGCGGAGGCGCCGACACGGCGCGGCCTGTGGGTGAAGGCGCCGAGTCGGGGCGGGGGGCTAGCTTTCCATGCATGGAGCCGGCCGGCCGGTCATCCGCAGCGACCCCGCGGCAGCTCGAGCGCCCCGCGTTCTACGCGCTGCGCCCCGGTGGCTGGCGAGACCTGGTGACGCTGCTGCACCCTCCCTACACCGCCTGGCTCCTGGCGAACGTGGCGATCGGCGCCGCGCTCGCCCCCCATCTCTACCCGGTGCGTCTGGGAGCGGCGCTCGGGGCGTTCTTCCTGGCGGTCGGCGTCGCCGCCCACGTGCTCGACGAGCTTCAGGGCCGCCCGCTCGGCACCCAGATCTCAGAGCGCTCGCTGGTGCTGCTGGCGGTCGGCTCACTCGGCGGCGCTGCGGCGATCGGCGTGGTCGGCGCGGTCACGATCTCGCTGAGCTTGATCGGGTTCGTGTTCGCCGGCGTGTTCCTGGACCTCGCGTACAACCTCGAGTGGTTCGGTGGGCGTTTTCACACCACGTTCTGGCTCGCTTGTTCCTGGGGAGCCTTCCCGGTGATCACCTCCTACTGGGCCAACGCGCTCGAACTGCGGCCCGAGGCGCTGCTCGCCGCGGCCGGGTGCGCCGCCCTGCTCGTCGCCCAGCGCAGCCTCAGCACGCCCGTCCGCGAGCTGCGGCGGCGCACCGTCGCGCTGCGCGGCGAGCAGCTTCTCGCCGACGGCTCGACGGTCCCGCTCGACGCCAGGCGCCTGGCGGAGCCGCTGGAGCGCGCGCTCCAGGCGTGTGCGATCGGCATGGTGCTGCTCGCAACGGGACTCGTGATCGCGCGCCTCTAGACGCTCGCGCGGCCGTCAGCGCGAAGGCCGGCCCCGAGGGTTCGCGCCGGATGCTCGCCCCGGTGGATGACGCTCTCGAGCGGGGTGCCGCGACCGGCGCCGAGCGCCGGGTCGAATCGCCGTCCTCCGCGGGCCGGGCGGCTCAGCCGCCGCCGAGCTCGGCGGGCGCCGCCCCGGCCGCCGACGGCTCTGGCTCCTCGTTGGCGGACGGGGGGAGCGTCCCCTCGGCGTCGATTCGCGGCAGCAGGCGGTCGAGCCAGTGCGGCAGCCACCAGTTCGCCCTCCCCAGCAGCGTCATCGTCGCGGGCACCAGGACCAGCCGCACGACGGTCGCGTCGACCAGCACGCTGGCGGCGAGCCCGACGGCGAGCATCTTCACGACGACGTTGCTCGACAGCACGAACGAGATGAACACACTCGCCATGATCAGCGCCGCGCACGTGATCACCCGCGCCGTGGTCGTGAGTCCCTCGGCGACGGCGCGCGTGTTGTCGCCGGTTCGGTCCCAGGCCTCCTTGATGTGCGAGAGCAGGAACACCTCGTAGTCCATCGAGAGCCCGAACACGATCGCGAACATCAGCACGGGCACGTAGGACTCGATCGGCACGTTCTCGGATACGCCGACCAGCCCGCGTCCCCAGCCCCACTGGAACACGGCGACGATCACGCCGTAGGCCGCGCCGATCGACAGGACGTTCATGATCGCCGCCTTCAGCGCGACCAGCAGGCTGCGGAACGTCGCTACGAGCAGCAGGAACTCGAGCGCGATCACCGCCCCGATCACGATCGGCAGGCGCGAGGTGACGCGGTCGCCGAACTCGATCTGCGACGGGGCGAGACCGGTCACGTAGGCCTTCGCGCCCGTGCCGCGCAGTGCCGCCGGCAGCGTCTGTTCGAGAAGCCGGTCGTACAGCGATCGCGTCGCCGTCGACTGGGGCGCCGCGGCCGGCTGGACGCTGCCGAGGAGCAGCGCACCGTCCTGTGAGGGCTTCAGCGTCGAGGCTCGCGCCACCCCCGGCGTGGCGGCGAGCGCGGACTGCAGGCTGACGGCGAGCTTCGAGGCGTGCGATTCGTCACCCGGCTGGGACACGACGATCGTGAACGGGCCGTTGGCGCCCGGCCCGAAGCCCTTCGCGATCGCGTCATAGGCCTGGCGGTCGGTGTAGCTGTGCGGGTCGGCGCCGTCGTCGATGTGGCCGAGGTTGATCGACAGCAGGGGGATCCCGAGAACGACCAGCACCACGACTCCGGCCAGCAGGTAGTGCCACGGGTTCGCGGCCACGCGGCGCGCATAGCGATGCCATGTGTCGCGCTCGCTGCCGGCCTCGGCGACCGGCGCGCGCACGGCGAGTCTGTCGATGCGCGTGCCGAGCAGCCCGAACGCCGCCGGGACCAGTGTGATCGACGCGGTCGCCGCGGTGATCACCGCGAACACCGCGGCGAGGCCGAGCCGCCCGATGAACGTGACGCCCGAGACGTAAAGGCCGAGGAGGGCCAGCGACACGGTCGCCGCCGCCACCAGCACCGCGTGGCCGCTCGTCGCAACGGTCGCCGCCGCCGCCTCGACGGGCTCGTCGCCGTCGATGATGCGCTGGCGGAAGCGCGTCGCCTGGAACAGCGCGTAGTCGATGCCGACGCCGAGCCCGATCATCAGCGCGAGCGTCGGCGCCGTCGTGCCGAAGGTCAGCGCGTTGGCTACCAGCGCGAGGATGCTGACGCCGGCGACGACCGCGATCAGCGCGCCGCCGAGGGGCAGCAGCGCAGCGGCCACCGAGCCGAAGCCGACGAGCAGCACGATCAGAGCGACGGCGAAGCCGATCACCTCCGAGAGCGCGTCGTTGGCGGGTGGGCGGAACAGCGCGTCGAGCCCGCCGCCGTACTCGACCTGGACGCCCGCGCCGGCGGCAGGTGCCATCGCCGAGCGCAACTCGTCCTGGTAGTCCTTGCCGAGCGTCCGCGGCTGAACGGCGAAATGGACGGTCGCGTAGCCGGTCCGCCCGTCGGCGGAGAGCGCCGCGGAGCCGTCGGCGAGGGGATCGGACACCGCGATCACATGCTCGAGCTTCGAGACCGCGTGAAGCGAGGACTCGATCTCCTGCCCATGCGCCTGCAGGGTGCCGCTGCTCACGTACATCACGATCAGCCCGGTGTGCCCTCCGGCGCTGCGCTCGTGACGTTCCAGCAGCTGCAGACCCTGGTAGGCCTGGCTGCCCGGCAGTTCGACGTTGTCGTTGAACGTGCCGCCGTGCGAGCCCGCGACCACGGCGAGCGCTGCGACGAGCACGAGCCAGCAGGCGAGCACCCTGCGGGGTCGCGCCGCGCAGGCGCAGCCGATCCGCCACAGCCGCCCCACGGGCCGCATCGTGATGCGGTCGCCCATGCCGGTGATGTCATCAGAACGACATCGGCGGCGCAAGCCCGGATGCGCCCGGGCTCGGCTGCGACTCAGCCCGGGGGCGTCGTCGCGAGCCGGGCGAACGGCTCCAGGCGGAGAGCCAGCGCGAGCTCGAAGCGACCGTCCGGGTCATCCAGCTGCTCGCCGAAGAGCTCGCGCAGGCGCGCCATCCGGTAGCGAACGGTCTGCGGGTGCACGCCCAGCTCCGTCGCGACCGTCTTCCGCTGCCCGGGCGTTCGCAGCCAGGCGCGCAGCGTCGCGACCAGGTTCGCGCGCGTGCTCGCACCGTTCACCTGCTGCAGCGGCGCAAGCCGGCGCACCGCGAAGTCCGCGGCCAGGAGCGGATCGGCGCCCAGCAACAGCTCGAGCCCGTGGTGGTCGGTGCACGCGAGCGAGCCGTCGGCGGCCAGGCCGGAGCGCATCAGCGCGAGCAGCGCCAGCGCGCGCTCCAGGCTCTTGCGCGCGTCGGCGAGCAGCACCGCGGGCCCGAGCGCGAGCTGCGCGCCTGCACGCTCGGCCGCCCGTTGCAGTCGTGCGCGGCGCTCCGGGCCGTCCGGGTCGAACAGCGCGCCGACGAACTCGCCCTCGCGCGGGCCGAGCACCGTCTGGTCGCGAGCCGCCCGCACGAACGCCTCGTACATCTCGCCGGGCCCGGCGAACAGCGCGACCGTCGGCGCCAGCCCCACGCCGGCCGTCAGCGCTGCCCCGCGCAGCACCTCCGGCGAGGGCTGCGGGTCGCGCAGCAGCAGCCGCGCGAACTCGCTGCGCCGCGAATGCGCGGCGCCGGAGCGGTGCGAGTGCTCATCGGCGAAGCCCGCCGCGGCCTGCGTCGAGAGCTCATCCACGCAACCGAAGCCGGTCTCGGCGAGCATGTAGAGGTCCTCGGGCCGCACGCCCTGCTCGATGCCGAGCCGCGCGACGTTGCGCCACATCGTCTGCCCCGCGAGGCGGTAGAAGCCCATCAGCTCGTCGAGGCTGCGCCCCGCGCGCGCCTGCGCACGTCCGAGCGCGAAGTGCAGCTCGGAGAAGTTCTCCCGTCCCGGCTCGAACCAGCGGTCCACGGCGTCCGTCAGTCCCAGCCGGAGGTTGCGCTCCAGCCCTGCGCGGGAGAAGCCGGACCCGCGGTCGCGGGCGCAGATCATCCCGACGGCGGCATCGACGATCCCCGGGATCGCCGGCCGCAGCGCGGCGCGCAGCTCGGGCGGCGGCGCGCCCGCCGCTGCCTCGCCGCCGTCCAGCGCAAAGCTGTTCGCCACGGACAAGATCTCCCCTCTCCCGTGCTCCCGGACGGGAGGCGAGCGTACAAGATCTGACCACCCGGGGCAAAGCGGAGCGAGGCGCGCAGCTCCGTCTCGAGCGCGCAGCGCACGCTCCGTCCGTACCGGCGGAGCGTGCGCTGCGTGCGGGCGCGGCGCGGCCTCGACGTCCACCTGCCGAGGTGCGAAGATGGTTGCGATGGCCGAGGGCACGCGTGAGATCCCGCGCGAGCAGTGGAGTGGCTACTTCGATGACTTCAGCCGCGATCTGCCCGAGCTGGTCGCGACGATCGAAGTGCTCAGCGGCGACTTCGGTGCCGAGACCGAGGCGGAGCGGCCGCGTCTCACCGCGATCACCTACGACGAGAAGGACGACATCCTGGTGATCGGGCTCGACGCCGTCGAGGACTCCGTGGCCGAGGACCTCGAGCACATCGTCTACGCGCCGCGGCTGATCATCCTCGCCGAGAAAGCCGGCGAGACCGACTTCGACATCGAGGATGCCGAAGGGACGAAGACCGTGCTGCGGCTGCGGCACGTGAGCTGAGAGCACCCGCGGGCAGCGCTCAGCCGAACGAGCTCGGCCCTGTTCACCCCGGCGCCGGCGCGGGAACCCGGTCGGCTCTCAGCGCGGTGGCGCGAACCACCGCAGCGACCGCCGGCGGGTCGTCGTAGAACGGGACGTGGCCGGCGCCGAGCGTGATGTGCGTGGCCCAGGGCATCATCGTCTCCGCCCGCGGCGCCTGCAGACGGTAGGGCAGCAGGCGGTCGCGCCTGCCCCAGGCGATCGTCACCGGGACGCTGCGCAGCTCCTCGGGGCGCTCGAAGGAATAGACGTCGAAGCAACGCAGCGCCGCGGCCAGAGCCGGCGAGGCCCAGGCATCGCGCAGCGTCGCCACCGCCTCCTCGGCAGGTAAGCGCGCCGGGTATCCGAAGGTCTGCGAGAACAGCGCGATCCTGCCGGCGCGGGTGCGCGCGGCTCGTTCGAGCGCGGGACGTGTCGCCTTCGGCGTGAACGCGAGCGCGGACAGGGAGAGCTGGCAGAAGCGCCGCTCGGCGGCCGTCCAGAAGCCGGCGGGAGAGATCGCGGTGACGGAAGCGACGGCCCTGCGGCGCGCCAGCTCCAGGCAGATCGCCCCTCCCATCGAGTTGCCGGCGACGTGCGGGCGGGTCAGCCCGAGCTCCGCGATGAACCACTCGAAGGCGTCGGCGTAGGCGGTGATCGTCGGCTCCATCGCCGAGGGGAGCGGCGCCGAGCGCCCGAAGCCCGGCGAGTCGCAGGCGATCACGTCGAAGCCCGCGGCCGGAGCGGGCGACGATCCCTGCGGCCGGATCCCCGAACCGGCCGGATCGTCGGGCGATCCCTGCGGCCGAGTCCCCGAACCGGCCGATCCGGCCAACAGGTCGATCACCGGACGCCACGTCTGCCAGTGATGACCGATGCCGTGCAGCAGCAGCAGCGGGGGGCCTTCGCCTCGGCGGTGGTGCTCGAGCTGGATGCTCACGCGTCCTCGCGGATCATGTCCGCTGCCTTCTCGGCGATCATGATCGTCGGCGCGTTGGTGTTGCCGCCGACGATCGTCGGCATGATCGAGGCGTCGGCGATGCGCAGCGCGTGCAGGCCGTGCACGCGCAGCCGCGAGTCGACGACCGCGAGCTCGTGCGTGTCGCTCATCCGGGCGGTGCCGACCGGGTGGTAGATGAGCATCAACCGCCGGCGCAGGTCCGCTTCGAGGTCCTCGCCGCTTTCGACCCCCGGACCCGGGCGGAGCTCCTTCACGACGATCTCCTGCAGCGGC
This sequence comes from uncultured Solirubrobacteraceae bacterium, assembly GCA_963703205.1. Classification (GTDB taxonomy): domain Bacteria; phylum Actinomycetota; class Thermoleophilia; order Solirubrobacterales; family Solirubrobacteraceae; genus Palsa-744. Next base: position 1,870,539 of record OY969799.1, on the reverse strand, counting down.
TGGTTGCCCGCGATATCGCGCGCCATGCGCATTCCGGCGAGCAGCGACTCCACGTCGTCGCGCTCCGACAGCGTGTTCGTGACGAAGCGCGGCTTCTCGCGCGGGTCGGCCGAGCGCAGCCACACCTGCCCGCGCGCCTTCGGCGCGACGAGCACCGGCGCGATCACCATGCAGTGGCCGTCGTATTCCTCCTGCCCGTGGTCTTCGAAGAAGGCGCCGCCCATGTGGAACTGGACGTCTGCCGCGGGCAGCCCGCCGCGGGTACGTGTGAACGCGCAGACCTCGGCGACCGTCGAGGTCAGCTTTCCGGAACGGCGCAGCATCCACTCCGCGAGGTGGCGCGGCCGGTCCGCGCCGTACAGCGTGTCCTCTCCGGAGACTTCCCAGATCACCGTGACGAAGGGATGGTCCTGCAGGTTGCGCCCTACGCCGGGCAGCTCGCGCCGCGGCTCGATCCCTGCCGCCCGCAGCTCCTGCGGGTCGCCGACCCCGGAGAGCAGCAGCAGCTGGGGGGTGCCGATCGCGCCCGCGCAGAGGATCACCTCGCGCGACGCCCGCACGAGCTCGCTGCCCCCGCGCCGTTTCGCGATCCGCACGCCGGCCGCGCGCTCGCCGTCGAGCTCGACGCCCTGGACCAGCACGCGGGTGCGGACCTCGAGGTTCGGCCTCGTCATGGCGGGACGCAGGAACGCGTCCGCGGCGCTGACACGGCGGCCGTCCTTCTGCGTGACCTGGAACATCGAGACGCCGTCCTGCTCGGGCCCGTTGTAGTCGGCGATGCGGGGGATCCCGGCCGCCTCGCTGGCGGCGAGCAGCCGGTGGTCCAAGGCCCGCGGCGAGCGCTGCTCGCTGACCCTCAGCGGTCCGCCGGCACCATGGAACTCGGAGGCGCCGCGGACGTTGTCCTCGGAGCGCAGGAAGTAGGGGAGGACGTCCCGGTACCCCCAGCCGGGCGCGCCCTGTGCCTCCCAGCCGTCGTAGTCGAGGGGGCGGCCGCGCACGTAGAGCATCGCGTTCATCGAGCTGGAACCGCCGAGCATCTTGCCGCGCGGCACGTACAGCTCGCGGCCGTCGACGTGCGGCTCGGGCTCGGTCGCGAAGTCCCAGTCGAGCTTGGTTTTGAACTGCTGCGGGAAAGCCGCGGGGATCTTCACCTTCGGCGAGCGGTCCCTGCCGCCCGCCTCGAGCAGCAGCACGCGCACCGACGGATTCTCCGAGAGGCGGTTCGCGAGCACGCAGCCGGCCGAGCCGGCGCCGACGATCACGTAGTCGTATCCCTCGCCCCTCACTCGAGTCCCACCGCCGGCGACGCGGCCGCCGCGCGCTGCGGCGCCGGCGCGAACTCGAAGCTGCCCGCGTCGAGCCGCGCGGCGTGCCGCGCGTACTCGCGCATGTAACCCGGCCAGTTCGCGACGATCCGCCCGTTCACGTCGCGGTACCAGGAGTCGCACTCGGTCCAAGCCGTGCCGCCGAAGCGGTGCTGGAGCACGCGGTCGTAGGTCGCCTCGACCTCGGCGCGCACCTCGATCGCGGCGGCGCCGCGCGCGGCGAGCTGCTCGACCGCCTGGCGCAAATAGCGGGCCTGGGTCTCCAGGTAGAAGATGATCGACCCTCCGGAGGTGTTCGTGTTCGGGCCGTACATCACGAACATGTTCGGGAACGCCGGCACGCACATCCCGAGGTAGGCGTGCGCACCGTCCTGCCACACCTCTTCCAGCGAGCGGCCCTCGCGGCCGGTGATCGCCATCGGGAACATGAAGTCGTTGGTGCGGAACCCGGTCGCCCAGATCAGGCAGTCGAGCTCGTGCACCCGGCCGTCGGAGGTGCGCACACCCTCCGGCACGATCGCCTCGATCCTGGTCGTCTCGAGCTCGACGTTCGGCCGTTCCAGCGCGGGCAGGAACTCCGAGCTGAAGAGGATCCGCTTGCAACCGAACGTGTAGTCGGGCCAGACCTTCTCGCGCAGCACGGGGTCCTTCAGCTGTGAGCGCATGAACGCAGCCGAGCGCCACGCGCCCACACGCCCGGCCGTGCGCGGGTGGCGGATCATCGCTGTCAGCGACTCGGCGTACTCGAACACGAACCGGCGGCGCAGCTGCTGCAGCCGCGGCACCCGTTCGAACGCGCGCCGCAACAGTGCAGGGTAGGGCTGGTTCCTGCGCGGCAGGAACCAGTTGCCGGTGCGCTGGAAGACCGTCATGCGCGCGACCCGCGGTGCGATCTCGGGAACGAACTGGACGGCGCTCGCGCCGGTCCCGACGACACCCACGCGCTTTCCGGCGAGCTCATAGCTGTGGTCCCAGGAGGAGGAGTGGAAAGCGTGACCGGCGAACTCGGCCGCGCCCGGGATCAGCGGCACGTGAGGCTGGTGCAGCTGGCCGGTCGCGAGCACCAGCGCCTCGGCCTCACAGCGCTCGCCCTCGGCGGTCTCGACGAGCCAGGCCCCGCTCTCCTGCTGCCAGCTGCAGGCGGTGACTGTGCGGTTGGTGCGGACCAGGTCCTCGACGCCCTCGCGGCGGGCGACGCCGTGGAGGTAGTCGAGGATCTCGCGTTGCGGCGAGCACAGACGCGTCCAGTCGCGTCGCTGGGCGAACGAGAACGAGTAGAGATGGCTGGGCACGTCGCAGGCCGCGCCCGGATAGCTGTTGTAGAACCAGGTGCCGCCCAGGTCGGGGGCGCGCTCGAGGATCGTCACGTCCTCGACGCCGTGGCGGCGCAGCTCGATCGCAGCGGTGAGCCCGCCGATGCCGGCGCCGACGATCAGCACGCGCGGCCGCCGCCGCACCGGCTGTGACCCGTTCGTTGCCACCGACACGCGTCTCCTCTCCTCTCCGCTTCGTGCCGGATCGAACCTTATGCGCTTCGCGTGCCGCCCGCGCAGATCGCGCTCCGCGCGGTCGAGCTCGGGGCCGCCGAACAGCTCGCGCGTCCGGTGGAATCAGCCGTCCAGGCCGAGCACCCGCACCAGCCATTCGGCGGCGAGCGGCAGGTCGCGGGGGTCGAGGTGGTGTCCGCCCTCGAACTCACGGTAGTCGACCTCGAGCCCGGCGGCGCGCATCCGCTCGCTCGCGGCGCGGGCGAGCTCGACGGGGATCACCTGGTCTCGTGTCCCGTGGGTGATAAGCGCCGGCAGGCCGCAGCGCTGCTCCAGCGCGGGGTCCCAGCCCGGCACCTCGGGGATGAAGCCGGAGAAGCCGAGGATGCCCGCCGGTGCCGGGCGGGCTGCGTCGAGGCCCGTCGCGTAGCTCATCACGCAGCCCATCGAGAAGCCGCTCAGCACGGTCTGCTCCGGCGTCAGGCCGGTGCGCCGCCAGAGCTCGTCGTGGAGCTCGCTCAGCGCCCGCTGCGCTGCCGCGAACGTGTCGGGATCGGGATGCCCGACGCGCGGCACGAGGTACCAGTGGTAGCCGGGCGAGTCCGGCAGTGCGAGCGGTGCGCGGGGGCAGACGACGTGCAGCCGGCGGGCTGGGTCGAGGATGTCGGCCAGCCCGATCAGGTCCTGCTCGTCGGTGCCGCGGCCGTGGTGCAGCACCAGCAATCCCTGTGCCGCGCCCGCGGCCGGACGCTCGACGTAGGTGAGCAAGCTCACGGCCTCCCTTCCGCAGCCCCCGACGCTCGCCGCGTCTCACCGGGTGAGACGCCCTGCGGGGGCGTCCCCGAACCGGCGGAGTCGGAGACCCGCTTCGCTTGCGTCCCCGAACCCGCTGAACCGGACACCCTCCTCGCTCGCCTTCCCGAACCGAGCGAACCCGCCAGCAGGCGCTGCCCGACGCCGGCGATCGTTTCTTCGCCGTATGCCTGGGAGGGATCGCCGTCGGTGAAGACCGCGACGGTGAAGGCGACGGGGCCCCTTTCGAGCAAGGCGACCTCGTTGAAGAGCCCTTGCGACGGGAGCGCCCCGGTCTTGAAGTAGACGTGCCATTGCGGCCTGGCGAGCCGCGGCACGCCCCAGCTCTGCTCGGGCTCGATCGTCGACATCAGATACCGCGCGTAGCGGTAGAAGCGCGCCGGTATCAGCCGGCGGAGCTGGGTGAAGAACTGCGCCTGGTCCGCCGGGGAGGTCTGCGTGTAGGCCCACCAGCCGCTTGCCGGGGCGTAGTCGAGCATGCCCGCTTCGCGCGCGACGCGGCCCACCGCGGTACCGCCGACGGCGCCGAGAACCGCCGAGGCGTCTTCGTTGTTCGATTCGTGGATCATCGGGTACAGCCGCGCGCGGTCGCCGGCCCCGAGCGCCTGCCCTCGCGCCTGCAGCATCTGCAGGTAGGCCGTGAGGAACATCACCTTCACGACGCTGGCCGTCTCGAAGTGCTCGCGGACGTGCCAGCCGTACAGGCCGCCCGTGGAGTCGACGACGGCGAAGGCCGTGCGACCCGCGCGGCCCTGGAGCCAGGTGCGGGCGGCCGCGATTCCCGCCGCTGCCGGGAACGGCGGCAGCGGCGTGCCGCGCGCCTGCCCGCCGAACTCGAGGGCGGCACGGGCCCGCTGCCGGGCGCGGGCCGCGGCGGCGGGCAGCCGAAAGCCGCCTGTGGGGCACGGTCCGTGCGCGCCCGGCGGTCCCATCGCCGCTTCCCACGCCGGGTTCAGGCACACGCGCCAGCTGAAGCGCCGCGACGGCGGGTCGACGCTCGCGCTCGCGTAGGTGACCCCGCCGGCGAGCTCGCGGGTCGTGCCCGTGGTCGCGAGGCGGTATACGCCGCTGCCCTGCGCCGCCGTGTACCAGCGCGCCGGGACGGGCGGGGAGGAGAGCCCGGGCGCGTGCGCGATACGCGCGGAGAGCCTGACACGGCCGGGGGCGAGGCTCCGCGCGGCGAGCTCGATGTGCGGGCTGACGGCCAACGCGACCGGCGTCGCGGCGGCCCCGCCGGCGCTCCTGTCGAGCACGCGGACGCGCTCGTTGACCTTTGGGGTCCCCAGCTCGATCCGGTAGCTGCCGTCGGTGCCGCTCGTGGCCGTGCCCGCCGGCGTCCACGTCCGGTACGGGTAGGCACTCGCCTGCGCTTCGAGCTGGGCCCCTGGCGCGGGCGAGCCGCCCGCGAGGACGGTGCCGGTGACGGCGGCCGGCGAGCCGTAGGAGAGCTCCGCGGGGGCGGCCGCGGCTGTCAGCAAGACTGCCGGCGATTGGACGGCGAGTGCGGCGAGCGTCCCTGTGAGGGTTGCGCATCCGAGCGCGGCGATGCCCACGAGGGCACCGCGTCGGGGGGCTCTGCGGCGCGGCGCTGCGATGGCCGGAGGCTAGAGGATCGCTCCGCCGGCGGCGCCGCAGCCGTCGACCGCGCCGGCCGCGCGGGGGCAGCCGGCAGCGCCGGGGGTGCCGCGTCCGCAGACCGCGCCGGCGGCGCGGGGGCCGCGGCATCCGCCGACTGCGCCGGCGGCGCGCGGGCCGCCGCTAGTGCCTGAACGTCGCCTTCGCGAAGGCCGCGGAGTGGTATTCGCCTTTGTGGGCGGGGTTGAAGCCGACGCGGAAGGAGATCTTCAGCTGCCGCCCGGAGCCGAGGGTGCGCCGGCCACTGTTCGAAACCGGGACCTTGATCGTGATCACGCCGGGGCCCTTGACCTTCTTGTAGGTCGTGTGCAGCCCGCGTGATTTGACGCTCACGCGCCCGGCGGTGAAGACCTTCACGCGCAGGATCAGCGTGTGCTTCTTGACGCGGTGGCTGATCAGCTTGATCCTGCAGCTGCCGATCGAGAGCCGCAGGTTCTGCTTGGAGACGGTGCCGCTCTGGGCGGTGATGAGGGTCGGCATGTACAGCGGCTTCGCGCAGAGGCTGCCGTAGGAGCCGAGCGCGGAGTTGGGCCCGGTCGGCAGGTTCAGTTCGAAGCTCGACACCGGCACGTCGGGAACCGACGCGAACGTCGAGGTGGTGACGCCGTTCTTGATCTTCGTGTTGCCTTCGAGGATCACCTCGACCCCGTGGTCGCCCTGGAGGATCAGGTCGAGGTCGGGGAATGCGGCACCCCCGTGGGAGACGAGATAGGCGGGCCCGCTCAGCGGTTCCGGCAGGACCGGCGTCTTGACCGTCGCGCTGCCGACTTTGGAGGCCGCCGGGCAGCTCTTGTAGTTGGTGCCACCGGCCCACACCTTTTCGGTGCACGCTTTCTGCAGCGTCGTCAGGCGCGAGGGCAGCTGCTTGGGCAGCGTCGCGACGACCGACTTGATGTTCGCCTGATGCTGCGGCTGGGTGTAGGAGACGACGAGGCTCGCGCCCTTGGCTCGCGATGGCGTCGAGGGGCTGCGCGCGGCGAACACCGGCTTGAAGGCCAGGCTGTTGCAGGACGTCACCTGGAAGGGGCTAGCGGGCGAGGCCGTCCCGCCCTGGATCGCACCGATCAGCGAGTTCGTCGCGAGCAGCGAGCAGTTCGTCGGGTTGAACATGAAGTTGGGCTTTTCGACCGCCACCGCCAGGCTGCGCAGGTGCAACGGCACGCCTCCCACGATCCGCGGCAGCGTCGCCGTGGCGGTCACACGCGCCGTGTGCGGGTCGACGCCGATCGCGACGCGCGTGAGCACGCGGCCGAGGTCGAACGGCCCCGCCACCGCCTCGATCGGGATCGACAGCCCGTAGGGTGCGCCGTTCGTCGGCCCGGTCAGGTAGACGGGCCCGGAGAAGCCGTACGGTTCAGAGCCGACGCCGGCGGCAGCCGTGGCTTTGCCGATCTGGCTCGTCGCGGGGCACGAGCCGCTCGCCGCCGCCGCGCCTTCGCAAAGCTTCACTGACGGGATCAGCCCGACTAGCCCCGCCGGCAGCGTCGTCTGCACGGTCGAGAAGTTCTGGTTGCCGTCACCGCGGCCGAGTTCGAAGGTGAAGCTCGTGAAGCCGGCGGCCTCGTTGTTCGTCTGGCGCGTCGACTGGCCCACGGCGAACGGGATCGACGCCGGGCAGCCGCTGGCTGCGAACGGCGAGGACGAAAGAGCCCCCGGATGTCCGGTCAGCCAAGTCGTGAACGACGAGCTGGCCGCGCTCGCGACGCAGGTCACGGGGTTCGCGAGCGGCGCACGCGGGCCGCCGTTCATCGTCAGGGCGAGTTCGCTGAACGGGAGCTGCGGGTTGTTCGCGAAGCTCACCGCCAGCCGGCCGGTGTTCGGCGCCGGCGTGGCTTCGCCGATCAGGCGCACGGAGACGCCGTAGACGCTCTCGGCATCGATGAAGATCAGATACGGCGGCCCGGTGATCGCGCCGGCTCCGTTGGGCTTGCCGAGGTACACGTTGCCGGTGAGAGAGTGCGCCGGCAGGTCCGACTCGATGTCGACGGTCCCGATCTTGGAGCCGGCTGGGCAGGAGACCGAGCCGCTGGCGGGCTTACCGGGTTCCTTGCCGAGTTGCGCGTAGGTGCAGGCTTCGAGACCGTGCGCAGCGGACGGGTTGAGCGTCAGACCTTCCGGCAGCGTGACCGTCGCATCTTTGACGTCGCCGGTGTTGAGGCCGATGGGATCGGTGCTCTGCGGCGCCGTGACAACCGTTTCGGCGCCGTCCGGGCTGTCGTACTGCGAGGGCTTTCCCGTCACCGCGGCCGTCGGCTGGAACGGGGGTGCGTCACATTCTTCGACGCCCACCGGCGTGTGCGTTACTTCGCGGGCAAGGCCGCCTTCGTACCCTTCGAGTTCGAGGTACTCGGTAGTCGAGCTCGAGCACGCGCTCGGCATGGTCAGGAAGTTGCCGCCTTTGCGGCCTTCGAAGAACAGCTTCGACTTGATCGTGCTGAGGTTCGCTTTGGCGACGGGGATACCGAGGATGTTGGCTTCGACCTGGCGTGGCACGTTGTTGATTTCGAACCACTCGTGGAAGTCTCCGGAGGGAACCCCTCGGGCGGCGAGCGTCGGTTCCAGTCCCCAGCTGACATGGCCTTCCAGGAACAAGTGGATCGGCGAGACGAGCACGCCCCCGGTCGGTTCGATGGCGATGCCGAACAGCAAGGGCAGCCCCGGTTCCGGCGTGAGGTTGTAGACGTTGCCGGTGCTGTTCAGTTCGGCGGTGCCGCCGGGGGGGAGGGGGTTTTCGAGCGCCGCCTTGATTTCGGTTTCGCCGACCTTCGCTCCGTCGGCTTCGCACAGGGCCGGGTTGGTGTTGAATTCGGCCCGGCTGCAGCTCGGCAGCGCCTGCGGGTCGGCAGCGAGTCCTTCAGGGACGTCGACGCGGATGCGCTTGATCTGTTCTTCGGGTTTGCCGCCCGGTGCGTTGACTTCGAACGAGGTGATGCCCCAAGAGGGATGGCCGGCCGCTTTCGTGAAAGCCTGGCTGTGGTTGGCTTCGACCGAGGCGTAAGTGCACGCCTTCGCTTCGCAGGTCCCCGCTTCCCACACGTTGACTTTCAGCGCCTGTGCGGCCGGTGCCGCCAGAGCCCCGGCGAGCAGGCAGCAGATCAGTGCGAGCAGGGACGGAGGGCGGTGGGTCTTCATGCGCTCTGGGCTCTTCCTCTCTCGTCTCTCGCGGCGCGGCGCGGCGCTTGGCGGCGGCGCGACGTGTCAGATGCCTACCCCTATTCCCGACGGGCTACTCAGGGCAACCGCTTGCAACCAACGAACGTCCGATCCCCGCCGGGAGACAGCTGCAACCCTCAGGTAGAGCCTCAGCCCTCGCGGGGAATGTAGGGCCCGAGCTCACGTCGCGCGATCGACAGCTTGTGGACCTCGTCGGGCCCGTCGGCGAGGCGCAGCGTGCGCAGGTGGGCGTAGGCGGAGGCGAGGCCGAAGTCCTCGGAGACGCCGCCGCCCCCGTGAACCTGAATCGCCCGGTCGAGCACCTTCAACGCCACGTTCGGCGCCGCGACCTTGATCGCCGCGATCTCGGTGCGGGCGTGGCGGTTGCCGACCGTGTCCATCATCCACGCCGCCTTCAGCGTCAGCAGCCGCGCCATCTCGATCTCGATCCGCGACTCCGCGATCCAGTCCTGGATGTTGCCGCGCATCGCCACGGGCTGCCCGAACGTGGTGCGCGAGACGGCGCGACGGCACATCGCCTCGAGCGCGCGCTCGGCGGCGCCGATCGCGCGCATGCAGTGGTGGATCCGCCCTGGGCCGAGCCGCGCCTGAGCGATCATGAAGCCCTCACCCTCGCCGGCGATCAGGTTCGAAGCGGGCACGCGGACGTCGTGGAAGTCGACTTCGCCGTGGCCGTCCTGGTCGGTGTAGCCGAACACGGACAGCTCGCGCACGATCCTCACGCCGGGCGTGTCCATCGGCACCAGGATCTGGCTCTGCTGCTTGTGGATCGGGCCGTCCGTCGAGGTCTTGCCCATCACGATCATGATCCGGCAGTTGGGGTGCATCGCGTTGGTCGTCCACCACTTGCGCCCGTTGAGGACGTACTCGTCGCCGTCGCGCTCGATCCGCAGCTGGATGTTGGTCGCGTCGGAGCTGGCGACCTCGGGCTCGGTCATCGCGAAGGCAGAACGGATCTCGCCCTCGAGCAGCGGGTGCAGCCACCGCTGCTTCTGGTCGTCGCTGCCGAACTGGTGCAGCACCTCCATGTTGCCGGTGTCAGGAGCCGAGCAGTTGCAGGCCTCCGAGGCGATCGGCGAACGGCCGAGCATCTCGGCGAGCGGCGCGTAGTCGCTGTTGGAGAGCCCGGCGCCGTGCTCCTCGTCGGGCAGGAACATGTTCCACAGGCCGGCTGCGCGCGCGTTGGCCTTCAGCTCCTCCATGACCGACGGCTGATGGTGGGGGTCCCCGGAGTCCCGAAGCTGCTGCGCGTAGACCGGCTCGGCCGGATACACGTGCTCGTCCATGAAGGCGCCGAGACGCTCCTTGAACTCGAGACAGCGCTCGCTCGGCTCGAAATCCATCGCTCCTCCTCGTTGGCTGCTGGCGTCAAATACGATCATCGCGGATGGAGAGCGACGGCGTCAGCTACCGCGCGGCCGGGGTCGACTACGAGACGCTCGACGCCGGCAAGCGCTCGGCGCTGAGCGCCGCGCTGGCGACCTCCGGGCTGCTCGGGCTCCGCGGCGGACGCGCCCTCGACGCCTCGCGCGGCGAGCCGGCGTTCGTGTTCGAGCTCGGCGAGCGGACACTCGCGTTCGTCGTCGAGGGCCTCGGCACGAAGGCGATGATCGCGCGCGCGGTGCTCGAGGCCGAAGGCGCCAACCGCTTCGCGGACGTGGCTTACGACACCGTCGCCGCGATCGCCAACGACCTCTGCTGCGTCGGTGCGTTGCCGCTGGTGATCAACGCGTACTTCGCCACCGGCTCCTCGGCCTGGTACGAGCACGAGCAACGCGCCGCCGCCCTGGTCGACGGTTGGCGGGCGGCATGCGAGCGGGCGGGCGCGACCTGGGGCGGAGGCGAGTCGCCGTCGCTGCCCGGGCTGCTCGCCGCCGAGGAGATCGAGCTCGCCGGAGCCGCCGTGGGCGCCGTTCCCGAAGGGCATCGCGCGGTGCTCGGCGAGGCGCTCGCGCCCGGCGACGAGATCGTGCTCGTCCCTTCGAGCGGTCTGCACGCCAACGGCGCCTCGCTCGCTCGCCGCATCGCCTCGCAGCTCCCTGAGGGCTACGCGACGGTCCTGCCCGGCGGCGAGCGCTTCGGGCAGGCGCTGCTGGCGCCGAGCGTCATGTACGTCCCGCTCGTCGCCGCGCTGCTCGAGCAGCGCGTCCCGGTCACATATCTCAGCCACATCACCGGACACGGCCTGATGAAGCTGATGCGTCCGCAGCGGGAGCTGAGCTACCGGATCGAGCGGCTGCCGCCGGTGCCGCCGGTGCTCGAGTTCCTCGCGGCCCGCGCGGCGCTCGACGCTGCCGAGGCCTACAAGACGTTCAACATGGGCAGCGGCTTCGCCGTCTACTGCGAGGCCGGGTCGGCGAGCCGGGTGCTGGAGGCGGCGGCGTCGCTCGGCATGGAGGCGGTTCTCGCCGGCACGGTAGAGGAGGGGGCGCGGCGGGTAATGCTCGAGCCCGTAGGCGTGGTCTACGAGGGGGCGGAGATGGAGCTCTCCGCCCACGCAACTGACCCTCAGGTGGACCCTTAGATCATGGCGGAGGAGCGTTATGGAACCCTGGCGGCGCCGCGCCGCGTCTCACGACGCGGGGCGATCTCGGCAGCGGGCACTTCTGGCTTGAACGAGCCGCAACGTGCGGATAGGCTTCGCCGCCAAGACGCCACCGTTCCCCTTCAGGGGATCTCGATGTTGCCGGACCGCCAAGGCTCCGGAGCTACCCGGATCGAGGCGGACCTGTCCACAACTCCAGGAGTGATGAAACTGATGCGCAGAGCATCCAGCTGTCTTGCCGTTCTCGGCCTCGCTGTCCTCGCGCTCGCGGTCCCCGGCGCGGCCTCGGCGGCGCCGACCGTGACGTTCAAAGCGGCCGCTGTGCCGATCGCGGGCTTCCCCCACACGGGGAACATCAAGGGCGCCGGCGCGGCGTTCGAATCCGAATTCAAGATCTCCGGCACCGAATATGGCGGGTTCCCGCCGCCGCTGATCCACGTCAACGTGTACCTGCCGGCGGGCGTGAAGCTGCACACGACGGGTTTCCCGACGTGTGCGCCCTCGACGCTGGAACCGTCGGGCAAGGGCCCGAAGGCGTGCGCGAAGGACAAGGCCGGCCCGACCGGGACGGTCGAAGGCTTCGTGGCGTTCGGCTCTGAAGTCGTGCCCGAGTCGGCGACGATCGAATCGTTCTACGCCCCTGGCGGCGGGCTGGAGTTCTTCACGTTCGGCCACTCGCCGGTGCTGCTGGAAATCCTGTCGAAGGGCCACTTCGTGGGCTCGAGCGGCCTCTACAGCAAGAAGTTCGAAGCTGAGGTGCCGCTGGTCGAAACGGTGCCGGGCGCCAACGACGCGTCGGTCAAATTCATCAAGGTGAAGACCGGCTCGGCGATCCGCAAGGGCGGCAAGGTGACCTACTACGGCACGATGCCGACGACGTGCCCGAAAAAATATCTGCCGGTCAAGGCGGAACTGACGTTCGCGGGCCTCGGCGGTCTGACGGAAACCACCGTCCCCGCCGAATACCACGCCCCCTGCCCGCGCAAGTAGACGGTCATATGGCGAGCTTCGTCTCATGAGAGCGTAAGCTCCCCGGCAGCAGAGTTGAGGCGGGCGACCTCATCGAAGCAGATGAGGTCGCCCGCCTCGTTTTGAGCGAGTGAGGATGGAGAGGTTGAGGAAGCAGAGCGTCGGGCGCAAGCGAGTTGCGGCAGGGATCGCCGTCGCGTGTGCGATAGCTGCGGTCGGGTTCCTCGCGGTATCCGCCGGTGGCTCGAACGGCACCTACGAAGTCCGCGCGATCTTCGATGACGCGGGCAACGTGATCCCCGGCGAGCAGGTCAAGGTCGCCGGCGTCAAGGTCGGCAAGGTCGGCTCGGTGACCCCTACCCCGCAGGCCAAGGCCGCGGTGGTGCTGAAGATCGAAAACAGCGGCTTCAAGAACTTCCGCTCCGACGCCAGCTGCGAAGTCCGCCCCCAGGCGCTGATCGGCGAGAAGTACGTCGACTGCCTGCCGACCCAGCCCCGCGTCGAAGGCACGCCGCTGCCGGCGCCGCTGCGGAAGATCAAGCGCGGCGAAGGCTCGGGCCAGTACCTGCTGCCGGTCGCGAACACGAGCAGCCCGGTCGACGTCGACCTGCTCGGCGACATCAACCGCCTGCCCGAACGGGAGCGGCTGACGATCATCCTCAACGAACTCGGCGCGGGCCTGGCGGGCCGTGGCAGCGACCTCAAAGAAGTGATCCGGCGTGCCAACCCGGCGCTGCGCGAATTCGACAAGGTGCTCGCGATCCTCGCTGGCGAGAACAAGGTGCTGGCGAAACTCGCCTCCGACTCCGACAAGGCGCTCGCGCCCTGGGCGCGCGTGCGCGAACGCTTCGCGCACTTCCTCGTAGCGAGCAACCAGGTCTCGCAGGCGACGGCCGCCCAGCGCGGCGCGCTGGGCGAAAACCTGAAGCTGTTCCCGCCGTTCCTGCGCGAACTCGGGCCGGCGATGGAACGGCTCGAACACTTCGCCGAACAGACGACGCCGGTCTTCACCAACCTCAACAAAGCCGCGCCGGGGATCGACAGCGCGTTCACGCACCTGCCGAAGTTCTCGAGCAGCTCGGAAAAGTTCTTCGTGAACCTCGGCAAGACCTCGAAGAAATCAGGTCCGGCGCTCGTCGCGAGCAAAAAACTGCTCGGCGAGCTGAAGGCCTTCGGGACCGCGGCCAAGCCGTTCACGAGCAACCTCTCGGAACTGTTCACGAGCCTGCGCGACACCGGCGGGCTCGAGCGGATCATGGACTTCATCTTCCTCGGCGCGGGCGCGGCCAACGGCTACGACCAGCTCGGGCACTTCCTGCGCACCGAGGGGGTGGGCACAGCTTGTGTCAAATATTACACAGTGCTGGCTGCTGGCTCGGCCTGCAACGGCCACCTCGGCACGAAAGCCGCGGAAGCGAAAGCGACGAAGGCCAGCATCCCGCCCGGCACGGGCGTCGAAATGGCGCGCACGCTGGCCGTGATCGACGGCGCCACGCCGGCGGAAGCGATCAAGAGATACCCGGGACCGACCCACACCGGGGAAGGCGGCTCCACCGCTGCCGCTCCCTCGGGCGCCGCGGGCACGGCGAGCGCGGTCAGCGCGCCGGTCGGCGGCTCGGCCTCGGGGACGACCTACTACGCGCCGACGGCCGAAGGCACGGAAGCGGACGGCATGCTCCTCAACTACCTGCTCGGCAACTGAGCGAATGAGCGCTCCCCGCACCACCACCTCCCTCGCCGCCGGCCTGAGCGCGATCGCGCTGCTGGCGCCCGGCGCGGCGTTTGCCGCCGAAGGCGCGGCGACCGGGACGCTCGCCGCGCCGCCGACTGTCACCACGCCGGCGGCGGAAGTGCCCGCCGAACCGGCGCCGAGCGAGACGACACCCGCCCAGACCCAGAGCCAGACCTCGACGACGACGACCGAAACCGCCTCGCGCCCGCCGGCTGCGGAACCGGCCCCGGCGGTGCAGCGTGCCCACCCCCAGCACGCGACGGGCGGCGAGCCGCGCAAGAGTGGGTCGGGCGCAACGGCGCCCGGCACGGGCAGCGCAGCGGCGCCGGGGTCAACGCAGGCGCAACCGCGCGCCGCGCACAGGGCCGTCGCGCCGAGCACGCTGACCCCGTCGCTGCCGGCCGCCCTGCAGGGCGGCGTCGGCGGCGTGCCGAACTTCTTCATCGAAGACTTCGAGATCCCGCCGTTCCTGCTGCCGATCTTCCAGGCCGCGGGCACCGCATACGGGATCCCCTGGCAGGTGCTGGCAGCGATCAACGAGGTCGAGACCGATTACGGCCGCGACCTCAGCGTCTCCAGCGCCGGCGCCGAGGGCTGGATGCAGTTCCTGCCCTCGTCGTGGAGCGGCTACGGCGTCGACGCCAACGGCGACGGTTACCGGGATCCGTACAACCCTGCCGACGCGATCTTCACGGCGGCCCGCTACCTGCGCGCCGCCGGCGGCGTTCACGACATCCGCACCGCGGTCTTCGCCTACAACCACTCCCAGGCCTACGTCAGCTCGGTGATGCTGCGCGCCCAGCTGCTCGGTGGCACCCCGGCGGAACTGCTCGGAGCGATAACGGGCCTGACCGAGGCGCGCTTCCCCGTGTACGCAGCGGCCCACTTCACCGACGGCTTCCCGACCGTCCGCACGGCCTCGGGCGCCTCCACCACCGTCCCCGGGACAACGATCTACGCGGCCGCGGGCTCGCCGGTGATCGCAGTGCAGGACGGCGAGATCACCGACGTCGGTCACTCGCCCTCGCTGGGCCGCTTCGTCGTGCTGCACGACGCCTACGGCAACACCTACGTCTACGGGGATCTCGGCAGCATCGCCTCCGAATACCCGGTGATCGAGCCGCGGGTCAGCTCGAAGGTCGACGCGCAGATCGCGCAGTCGCGCGCGAGAGACGAACCCGCGCCGAGCGGGCCCGCCAGCGCAGGGGTGCAGGCGCGCTCGCCGCTGTCCGAAGCCGGAACCGTCTCGGGCCTGGCGATGGGCGCCGCCGCGGGCCTGGAATCGGCCCCGGCGGCTGCTCCGAAGCCCGAAGCCCAGCAGCCCTCGGCGGGCAGTCCGGAGCAGGTCGCGCCGAACGTGCGCGCGTTCCGCGAGGGCTCGAGCGAGGTCTACCTGCACAAGCTCCACCGCGGCGTGCAGGTGATCGCGGGCACCGTGCTCGGACACCTCGGCGCAGGCGCGGCCGGCGGAGAAGACCCGCACATCATCTTCCAGATCCGTCCGGCCGCAGGGGCCGGGGCCGAGTCCCCGATGATCGACCCGAAGCCGATCCTCGACGGATGGGTCGCGCTCGAGAACAGCTCGGTGTTCCACGCCAAGGGCGAGAACCCGTTCCTGGCGACCTCGCCGACCGTCGGTCAGGTGCTGCTCGAGTCCAAGCAACAGCTCGAGCCGCAGGTGCTGCGCGACGCCGGGATCCGTCTCAGCCGCTGCGGTCGCGAGGACATCCGGGCGGGGCGTGTCGACAAGCGCGTGCTCGCGGCGCTCGAGTACCTGTCCGTCTCCGGGCTGCGCCCGACGGTCGCCGGGCTGCCCTGTCCGCCCGCGACACCCGCGGCGCTGGCCGCCAACGCCGCGCCCGCCACGAGCAGCGAGGCAGTCTCGATCACGGCGGTCAACGGCGTGCCGGTGGCGGGCAACCAGACCCCGGGTGGCGCGGCCGACTCGCTCGTGCGCCGGCTGCTGATGCTGCAGGGGCTCTCGCGGCCGCGCAAGATCGTCAGCGACATGAGCTACCCGGGCGCCGCGGCAGCGGTCACGAGCACGAAGGCGAGCCGCGCGATCAGGCTCGTGTTCGCGGCGCCGAGCTCCGCGCTCGCGAGGATCGCGGGCCTGTACGACTCGGCTCTCTCGCCGACCCAGTGGACCCGCCTGATCGCGCGGCTGGGCGAGATCCCGGACCCGGCGGTGTCGGGCAAGCCGAGCAGCGCGGCGATCCCCGACGGCAACTCGAGTGCTGGGAGTCCCGGTGGCAACCACTAGCCCCCCCACACCTCCCGCCGCGCCGCCGCCGCCCCCGCCACCGCCGACCCCGGCCGGCGCCGCCGGCGCGCCCCGGCGCGCCCCGGTCGTGCGGGTGCTCGCCGTCGCCGCGCTCGCGCTGGTCGTGCTGATCGTCGCCTACCTCGTGTTCGCGGGCAGTGGCGGCGGCAGCTACCACCTGATCTTCGACGAAGGCAACCAGCTCGTCCGCGGCGATCAGGTGCAGGTCGGCGGTGTGCCTGTCGGCAGCGTCACCGCGATCGAACTCACGCCGGAGGACAAGGCGAAGATCACGATCCACGTCGACGGCTCGCTGATGCCGCTGCACGAAGGCACGACCGCTGAAGTGCGGGTCCCCTCGCTGTCGAGCGTCGCCAACCGCTACATCGCGCTCTCACCCGGCCCGAACAACGGGCGCTCTCTCGCCAGCGGCGCGACCCTTCCGGCGAGCGTCACGAAGCCGGTCACGGACCTGGACCAGCTCTTCAACGCGCTCAACCCGAAGACGCGCAAGGGCCTCTCCGAGTTCATCCAGGGCACCGCCGAACAGTACGCCGGAGCGGGGCGCCAGCTCGGCGAATCGACCGAATACTTCGGGCCCTTCCTGAGCGCCACCGACCACTTCTTCGACGAGCTCGTGCGCGACCAGCCGGTGTTCACGAGCTTCCTCGTCGAAACCGCCAAGGCCGTGACTACGATCGGCGCCCGCGCCCCGCAGCTCTCGGCGCTGATCGAACACGCCAACCAGACCTTCACGGCGACGGGCGACGAACAGGCGAACCTCGCCAAAGGGCTCAAAGAACTGCCGGTGGCCCTGAAAGCCGGCAACAAGACGTTCGCGGAGCTGCCCTCTACGTTCAGCGCGCTGAAAGCGCTGGTCGACGCATCGAAGCCGACCAGCAAGCCGCTGACGACGCTGTTCTCCCACCTTCAGGGCCTCGTCACGACGGGGACGCCGGCGATCGCGAACTTCAACGAAGCGTTCGACCGCCCGGGGCCGAACAACGACCTCACGGACATCGTGAAAATCATCCCGGTCCTCTACAGGCAGCTGACGACGGCCTCGCCCGCCCTGGTCCAGGGTGAGAAGGAATCAGCGCCGATCACGGCGTTCTTCGGGCCCTACTCGCCCGACCTGGTCGGCGGCCTGCGCACGTTCGGCCAGGCGGGCGCTTACTACGACGCGACCGGCGGTTACGCGCGGGTCAGCCCGGTGTTCCCGAGCTTCGCGCTGAACGAAAAAGACGAACTGAAACCGACCGCGCCGACCAGCGCGCTCGTCAACCTCCGGACCGGTCAGCTGCGCCGCTGCCCGGGCGCCGCGACGCAGCCCGCGGCCGACGGCTCCTCGCCGTTCGTCGACGGCGAACTGCTCAGCTGCGACCCCTCGGAGCACCCCTGATGGACCGCCGCCGCCGCAACTCCCTGGCCGCGAGCCCGCTGCTGATCGGGGCCGTCACGACGCTGATCGTGGTCGTCGCCGTGTTCCTCTCCTACAACGCGAACAACGGCCTGCCGTTCGTGCCCACCTACAACATCAAGGTCGCGCTGCCCGAGGCCTCGGGGCTGCAGGTCTCCAACCAGGTCAAGATCGCCGGCACGCGCGTCGGTGTGGTCAGCGGCATGAAAGCCCACGAGAACCCGAAGACCGGACGGCTGAGCGCGATCGCCGAACTGAAGCTCGAAAAAAGCGTCGAAAAGCTGCCCGCGGACACGCGCGCGATCGTGCAGTCGGTCTCCGCGATCGGCCTCAAGTACCTCGAACTAGAAAAAGGCACCTCGAGCAGCAAGCTGCGCGCCGGGGCGACGATCCCGACGAGCCAGACGCGCGAACCGGTGAACATCGAGGAACTCTTCAACATGTTCGACAAGAAGACGCGCACCGCGATCAAGATCAACACCAACAACTTCGGCGACGGGCTCGCCGGGCGCGGGCTCGGTCTCAACAACACGATCCACGAACTGCGGCCGCTGGCGACCAAGGCGATCCCGGTGCTGCACAACCTCGCGGCGCCGCAGACCGGCCTGCGTGAGCTGTTCGTCGCACTCGACCGCGCCGCCAGCCAGAACGCGCCCGTGGCCCAGCAGGCGGCCAACCAGTACACCGACCTCGACCGCTTCTTCACCGCCTGGGCGGGCGTCTCCAAGCAGATCGGAGAAGCCACCAAGGAAGGGCCCTCCTCGCTGCGCCAGTCGACGCACTCGCTGCCCTTCGAGGCGCCGCTGATCCGCAACGCGACGGAGTTCATGCGGCTGCTGCGCCCGACCGCCGCGGGGCTCGTGACGGTCGCTCCGGCGCTCGGGCACGCATTCAAAGAAGGGGCCACGAACCTGGCAGCCGCGACCGAACTGAACACGAAGCTCGCCGAATCCTCCGAAGCGCTGGCGCGGTTCGGCAACAACCCGCTGATCACGCTCGCCTTCGAAGACTTCACGCACACCGTCGAAGTGGGCAACCCGCTGCTCTCCAACCTCGCTCCCGAGCAGGCCAAGTGCAACTACTGGACGCTCGCGTTCCGCAACGTCGCGAGCCTCGAGTCCGAGTCGATCGGCGTCGGGACCGTGGCGCGCGCCGGCTTCAAGCTCGCGCCGAGCGGCCCGAACAACGAGGGCTTCCCGTCCTCCGCGCCTGCCAACGGCCCCTCGACGGAAATCAGCGACGTCGTGACCAAAAAAATCATCGACTCCAACCACCTTCACGTGAACCCGTATCCGAACGTCAGCGCGCCCGGCCAGCGCCAGGTCTGCGAAGCGGGCCGTACGAACTTCGTGCCCGGGCAAGCGGTGATCGGCAACGCACCGGCCAACGACGTCAGCGCCGGAACGGAATTCACCGGGCGCGGCGACGACCTCTACGGCGAACCGTACACCGCGACCCAGAAGCGGGCGCTCGGTCTCGCCACGCCTGCGAAGAAGACGACGAAGTCGAGCAAGGGGAAGAAGAAGTGAGCGGCCTGCGCTTCTGGCGGCGCCGCGACACCGTCCCCGTCTCGGAAATGGGGAGAGGCAGCCGCGTGCGCTTCGCGCTGGTGCTGCTGCTGATCGTGATCGTCGGGGTCTACTTCGGCTTCACCAAGCACCTGCCGTTCAAACACGGCTACCAGCTCAAAGCGCAGTTCAACTCCGCCGTCAACATCCACTCGAAGTCGCCGGTGCGGATCGCGGGGGTCGACGTCGGGAAGGTCACCTCGATCCAGCGCGAGGGCAACACCGGCCTCGTCACGATGGAAATCGAAAACAAGGGCCTGCCGATCCACGAAGACGCGTCCGTGAAGATCCGCCCGCGGATCTTCCTCGAAGGCAACTGGTTCGTGGAACTGCAGCCTGGCAGCCCATCGTCGAAGGCGGTGTCCTCCGGCTACACGATCCCGATCGCGCAGACGGCGGACCCGGTGCAGCTCGACCAGGTGCTCGACGCGCTCAACACCGACACCCGCGCGAACCTGCAGAAGTTCCTTATCTACTACGGCGAAGGCCTGACGAAGCACCCGGATGCCGAAGAAAACGCCGAACAGCTGCCGGAGGTGCGCGGCATCAACGCGGCCGAAGCCCTCAACAAGACCTACCGCCGCTCGCCCGAAGCGCTGCGCGGCGGGGCGATCATCAACCAGGCGATCACCGGCACCGAACCGCACGACTTCTCGAAACTGGTCGCGAGCATCGGCAAGGTCACGGCCGCCCTGAACGTGCACGAGCAGGAGCTCGGTGAACTGGTCGTCAACTTCAACAAGTTCTTCGAAGCGTTCGCCGCGCAGTCGACTCCGCTGCGCGAAATCGTGCACGAGCTGCCGAGCGCGCTGCACAACATCGGCAGAGGCTTCACCTCGCTGGGCAACTCCTTCGCGCCGACGAAGACGTTCGCCAAAGACATCCTGCCGGGTGTGAAAGAGACGCCTGCCACGGTCACCGCGGCGGTGCCCTGGATCGAACAGGTCACCGCGTCTCTGAAGCCGAGCGAGCTGGGCGGCGTCGCCAAGGGCCTCGCGGCGGCGACCCCGTCGCTGGCCAAGCTCTCCAGCGAACAGATTCCGGTCTACAAGCAGACCGAAGCCTTCAACAAGTGCCTGGCGAAGGTGATCTACCCCGCCGGCAACGTCAAGCTGCAGGACGGCAATGCCACGACCGGCGTCGAAAACTACAAGGAGTTCTGGTACAGCATGGTCGGCCTCGCCGGGATCGGCCAGGGCTTCGACGGCAACGGGTCCTTCGCGCGCTTCCTGCTCGGCAACAGCGGCCAGACGCTGAAGTCCGCGCCCGCCACGACCACCGGCACGACGGCGAAGCTGAAGAGCGCCGGCTCGCAGCTGCTGGCCCGCTCGCCTCTGCCGCCGCTGGGCACGCGCCCCGCCTTCCCCGCCGAAGAGCCGCCGTATCAGCCGCTCGTCCCCTGCGCCTCCCAGACCCTGCCCGAATTCAACGGCCCGCTGTCCAACGGCCCCGCCGACGGGAGCAACCCGTGAGCGCCCCCGAGCAGGCCCACCACAGCCACGAGGGCGGGCTCACCGTCCGCGAGCAGATCGAGCGCTACCGCACGGCCTTCATCTCGGTCGTGCTGATGGTCGCGATCGCCGCCGCGGTCGGCGGCTACATCCTGGCCCACGAGAACCTGCACCTGCCCGGGTGGGTTCCGGTGCTCGGGCACGACTACTACGACCTGCGGGCGGACTTCCAGACGGCCCAGGCGGTGACCCCGGGCCAGGGTCAGGCGGTGACGATCGCCGGCGCGAAAGTCGGCGAAGTCGGGAGCGTCGAACTTCACAACGGCATCGCCGTGGTGAGCATGAAAGTCACGCCCAAGTACGCGCACTTCTACAGGAACGCGACCGTGCTGCTGCGCCCGAAGACGCAGCTGCAGGACATCACGATCGAGGTCAATCCCGGCACGCCGTCCGCAGGCAAGCTGAAGAGCGGTGAAACGCTGCCGCTCTCGCAGACCGCGCCGAACGTCAACTTCGACGAATTCCTCGCCGGCCTCGACGCCGAAACCCGCGCCTACCTGCAGGAGCTGCTCGCCGGCGCCGGGCAGGGCTTTGAACACAACGGCCAGGCGTTCGCGGCGACGCTCAAGCGCTTCGAGCCGGCCGCGCGCTTCGGCCAGGAGATCCAGCGGGAACTCGCCAAGCGCTCAACGAACATCGGCCACTCGATCCACAACTTCCGCCTGATCATGGAAGCCCTCGGCAGCCGCGACAAGCAGATCTCTGAGCTGGTCGACTCCTCGAACGCCGTGTTCCAGGTCTTCGCCAGGGAGCAGTCGAGCTTCGAATCGACGCTGAAACTGCTGCCGGGCGCGCTCGGCAAGACCGGCAAAGCGCTCGGCAAGGTCGCGGTGGCATCCGACCAGGTCGGTCCGGCGCTGCACAAGCTCGACCCGTTCGCCAAAGCCCTGGGTCCCGCCAACGAAGCGACCCGGCGGCTCGCGATCAAGACGGCGCCGATCATCAAGAACGAAATCCGCCCCTTCGCGAGGGAAATCCTGCCGACGGTCAACGAACTCGGGCCCTCGACGAAGCCGATCACGGAAGCCTTCCCGAAGCTGGCCTCGAGCTTCTCCGTGATCAACGAATTCTTCAACGAGCTCGCCTACAACCCGGGCAAGGGCAAAGCCGGCTTCGACTTCTTCCTCGCCTGGGCCAACCACGACCTGAACAGCGTCGTCAGCAACACCGACGCCAACGGCCCGGTCGGGCGCAGCCTCCTGTACTTCAACTGCAACGTGCTCGGGATCCTCAACGGCGTCGCCTCGGTCAACGAAAACGTCGCGGCGCTGGTCGGTCTGCTGCGGCCGCCGACCAAGGCCGAATGCCAGCAGCTCGGCCTGCTCACGACCGCGACCGCCACGACCAAAGCCGCCGCCGCCAGGCGCCGCACCGCGACGGGCAACGCTTTGTTCTCGGGGCTCGGCTCCGTCTTCGGCGGCGGCAAGAAGAAGAGCGCCGGCAAGGGCGCGAGGACCCGGGCGAAGGCTGCTGCGAGCGGAGGCGAGGGCTAGATGCAGAAGCGCGCCCCCACGCTCGGCAACATCTTCGTGATCATCCTGTTCGCGCTCAGCTGCTTCGGGCTGCTGATGTTCCTGTGGGAGTCCTTCGGGGGGCCGCTGCCCTTGAAACCAAAGGGCTACCGGATGACGATCGCCTTCCCGCGCGTGCTCGCGCTCGCCGAAGAGTCCGACGTGCGCATCAGCGGCGTCGACATCGGGCACGTGATCTCCGTCAAGAAGGGCATCGAAGGAAGCACGATCGCGACGATCGAAGTGGGTTCGAAATACGCCCCGATCCGCCGCAACATGCACGCGATCATCCGCCAGAAGACGCTGCTCGGCGAGACCTACATCCAGCTGATCCCCGAGGGCAGGACCGGTCCCTACCTGGCCGACAACGGCCGCCTGCCCGCCGGCCAGGTGGAACGCGAGGTGACGCTCGACGACATCCTCTCGGCGTTCGACCCGAAGACCCGCGCCGACTTCAAGATCTGGCAGCAGGCGGTGGCCGAAGGCATCAACGGAAAGGGCGAACAGATCAACGCCGCCTTCGCGCGCCTCGAACCGTTCGTCGAACACGCCAACAAGCTCGTCTCGATCCTCGATACCCAGGAAGGCGCGGTGCGCGCTCTCGTGCACAACACCGGCGTCGTCTTCAACGCGCTGGCGAGTCGCGACCACCAGCTCGAAGGGCTGATCGTCAACGGCGAACACACGTTCAAAGCGGCGTCGCAGGCGAGCGAAGCGTTCGCCGACGCGTTCCGCGTGCTGCCGGGGTTCGAGCGCAACTCGCGAAAGGCGCTGAAAGAACTCGACCGCTTCGCCGAAGACGCGAGCCCGTTCCTCGAAGAATTCCAGACTCCCGAGCGCAAGCTCTCGGCACTGGTCACCGCAGCCAAGCCGTTCGCGCCTGAATTCGACCGCTTCGTGACCGCGCTCGGCCCGCTGACGAAGGCGGCGAAGACCGGGTTGCCCGACCTCTCGAAGTCGCTGAAGCTGACCGAACCCGTGCTCGAAAACCTGCGGCCGGTGCTGCACAACCTCGATCCGTTCCTGCAGTACGCGGGCACCTACGTCAACGAACTGCAGGCGTTCTTCGCGAACCTCGTGTCGGCAACGAGCTTCCAGGAGTCCAACAGCGACTATCCGGCCGGCGCCGAAGGGCAGGAAGGCCCAAAGCAGCACCTGCTGACTGCAGAGTCCGTGCTGAACCCGGGCAGCCTCTCGCTGTATGCGACGAAGCTGGGCACCAACCGCTCGAACGCCTACCCGCTGCCCAACATGTACAGCTCGCTCGCCTCGGGTCTGTCCGAGTTCAGCACTGCGGGATGCGCGAGCCAGGCACCGTCAGTGAACGGCCCGTGGAGCGAAACCGTCGCCGAACGCGTGATCCTCAAACTGATCAAGCTCCACGTCGCGAACCGGCCGGAAAAACTCGAAGGCTTCAACCCGGCGGGCAACGTGCCGAAGGAAAAATTCGAAGGCACGAGCGGCGGTGGCGGCAAGCCGGCGCAGACCCCCGCGCAGGTCGAGGAAGAAACCCGCGTGAACACCGAACGCGAAGTCAAAGAAGAGGAAGAAACGGCGGCGAAAGAACCGACCCGGACCAACCAGGTGCCGGCGCCCGCCTGCGTCCAGCAGGGCGCGAACTCCTTCAACGGCAAACCGAGCCAGTTCCCCCACGTGGTATACGAAGGCAGATGACCGCGCCGGACGAGCAGTTCCAGTGGCACTCGACCGACCTCGACCTGTCGGGGAGCCCTGAGAGCGGCGAGTGGTCGATCGTCTGCAAGGACTTGGTCAAGCGCCTCGCCGGCGTGCCGGTCCTGAACGGCCTCAACGTCGCCTTCCCCGAGGACACGATCACGGTTGTGCTCGGTCCCTCGGGGACCGGCAAGAGTGTGCTGATCAAGCACATCATCGGCCTGATGTTCGCGGACTCCGGAGAGGTGGTCGTCAAAGGACAGTCGGTGTCGCGGCTGCCGATGCGCGAGCTGCTCGAGCTGCGCCAGAAGATCGGCGTGCTGTTCCAGGACGGCGCGCTGTTCGGCTCGATGTCTGTTTTCGACAACGTCGCCTTCCCGCTGCGCCAGCACACCGACATGCCCGAGGGGGCGATCGCCGAGCGCGTCGTGCAGCGCCTGCGTGACGTAGGACTCGGCGAGGCGATGGACGACGCGCCCTCCCAGCTCTCCGGCGGGATGCGCAAGCGCGCCGGGTTCGCGCGCGCGCTGGTGATGGAGCCCGACGTCGTGATCTTCGACGAGCCGGACTCCGGCCTGGACCCGGTTCGCACGGCGCTGCTGTGCGAACTGATCCAGGAGATGCATGCGATCTACAAAGGCACCTACATCGTCGTCACGCACAACATCGCCTCTGCACGCCAGATCGGCGAATACATCGCGGTGCTGTGGCGCGGGCGGATCGTCGAAGCGGGCGACGCCGCGCGGATGTTCTCCTCTGACAACGACTTCGTCAGGCAGTTCCTGAGCGGCTCCGCGGAGGGGCCGCTCACGATGGACTGAGGCGCAGCCGGCTCTGCCCGCAGCCGCGCGCCGCCCGGGTGTGGCGCGAGGCACTCCTACCGCGGCTTCGCGCCGGCCGGGTGTGGGGCAGCACCTTTCCGTGGCACGCACCGCCGGGTGCGGCGCGCAGCACTCCTCCGCAGCCGCCGCGCCGGTGCGGTACGGCTCCTCGCAGCCGCGCGGGCCGACGCGGGCGGACACCCTCGCGCGAGGGCTCACCCTCGCCGCGCGCTGAGATCCGGCTTTGCTCGCCGCGTGCGCCGCCGGTCTGTTCAGGCGGTGCCGGCTCCTCTCGCGGCGTGGGGTTCTCCCCAGGGTGCAGACGCCGGGCTGCCCCGTAGGCACGGCGCGGCGCAGATGGGAGCCTCGCACCAGATGCCGAAACCGGACGAGGAGCGAGAGTGATGAGACCCAATCTGGCAGAGCGCGCGGGCCGTTGGAGCGCCGCGCACTGGAAGACCGCGACCCTGGCATGGCTGGCATTCGTCGCCGTCGCGGTGGTCGCGGGGCAGGTGCTGGGCACCGCGAAGCTGAGCGACAGCGAACAGGCGAGCGGCGAACCGGCGCGGGCCGAACGGGCCCTGAACGCCTCGGGCCTGCACCGTCATGCGGGCGAGGCGGTGCTCGTGCGCAACGCCACGCTGCAGGTCTCCTCCGCGCGCTTTCGCTCAGAGCTCGCGCACGTCGAAGTCGCCGTGCGCTCGCTGCCGCAGGCGATCGAAGTGCGCGGCCCGCTCGCGGGCCATCCCGAGGAGATCTCGAAGGACCGCCACGCCGCGATCATCCAGTTCGACATGCGCGGCTCACCCGAAAGCGCGGGGGGCCGGGTCGCACCCGTGCTCGCCCGGGTCGCGGCGCTGCAGCGTGCGGCAGTCGGCTTTGAGATCGCCGAGTTCGGCGACGCGAGTGCCGAACACGAACTGGACCAGACCACGAACCGCGACTTCTCCCACGCCGAGGGGCTGACGCTCCCGGTCACGTTCCTGGTGCTGCTGCTCGCCTTCGGGGCGTTCGTGGCCGCCGGCGTGCCCGTGCTGCTCGCCTTCTCGGCGGTGCTTGCCTCGCTCGGGCTGTCGGCCGCTGCGAGCCACCTTGTCCACGCCTCGGGGGCGACCAGCTCGGTGCTGCTGCTGATCGGCATGGCGGTCGGCGTGGACTACTCGCTCTTCTATCTCAAGCGCGAGCGCGAGGAGCGGCGCGGCGCGGACCCGGAGGAGGCACTGGCCCGCGCTGCCGCGACCAGCGGCCACGCCGTGCTCGTCTCGGGCACGACCGTGCTGATCGCGATGGCGGGCATGCTGATGGCCGGCAGCAAGATCTTCGAGTCGATCGGCGTCGGCGCGATGATCGTCGTGTTCGTGACGATGGTCGGTTCGGTGACGGTGCTGCCGGCGCTGCTCGGCAAGCTCGGCGACCGCGTCGAGCGCGGCCTGATCGCGGTGCTGGCGGCGACGGTGCTGCGGCCGCTGCCGCGCCGCCGCCGGCCGCGGTTGCTCATGCGACTGCGCGAGCGGCGGACGCTGCTGCAACGCGCGCGGCGTCCCGCGGGCGGCGAGTCCCGTCTGTGGGGCGCCGTGCTCGACGCCGTGCTGCGCCGTCCGGCCGCCGCCGTGCTGGCGGCCGCGACCCTGCTCGTCGTGCTCGCGATCCCGGCCTTCGGCATGCACACTCGGCTGATGACCTACAACGACCTACCGCGCGATCTGAAGGTCGTCGCCGCTTACCGGCAGATCGAGCGCTCCTTCCCGGGCGCGGACGCGCCTGCGGTGGTCGTCGTCCAAGCGCGCGACGTCGAGGCGCCGCCCGTCGCCCGCGCGATCGCCGAGCTGCGCTCGCGCGCCGCGGCAGATCCCCAGCTCGGCGGCGCCGGCGGCCCGGTGTCGGTGCAGGCCAACCCGCGGCGCGACTTGGCGAGGATCGAAGTCCCGCTCGCCGGCAACGGCGCCGACGCGAAGTCCTATGCCGCGCTCGCGAAGCTGCGCGACGTGCTGCTGCCGGCGACCGTCGGGCGCGTCCCCGGGGCCAGCTTCGCGGTCACCGGCGAGACGGCGGGCACGCAGCAGTTCAACGAAGTCACCAAGGCCCATTGGCCGATCGTGTTCGCGTTCGTGCTCGGGCTGGCGTTCCTGCTGCTGTTGATCACGTTCCGCTCGATCGTGATCCCGGCGACCGCGATCGTCCTGAACCTGCTGTCGGTCGGCGCGGCCTACGGCGTGCTCGTGTGGATCTTCCAGGACGGGCATCTGCAGGGACTGCTCGGCTTCCACTCCACCGGTGCGATCGTCACGTGGCTGCCGCTGTTCCTGTTCGCCGTCCTGTTCGGGCTCTCGATGGACTACCACGTGTTCATCGTCAGCCGCATCAAGGAGCTCGCGGACCGCGGTGCGAGCACCGAGCAGGCGGTGGCACGCGGGATCGCCGCCACCGCCGGCACCGTGACCGCCGCGGCCGCCGTGATGGTCGCCGTGTTCGCGGTCTTCGCGACGCTGTCGACGCTCGAAATCAAGCAGATGGGCGTCGGGCTCGCGGTCGCCGTGCTGCTCGACGCGACGGTGATCCGCGCCGTGCTGCTTCCTGCGACGATGAAGCTGCTCGGCCGCTGGAACTGGTACCTGCCGCGCTGGTTGGGATGGCTCCCGGCCCGGCGTGTCGGGCGCCGTGCCGGCAGCCCGGTGCCCGAGATCGGATGACGATGGCGCTCCCGTCAAAGCCCGTGCTCGCGAGGACCGCCCGCGAGGCCGGTTTCCTCGCGAGCCCGCTGGTGCTCGCCGGCGTCTGGATCGCCGCGCTCGTGACGGCCTGGTCGCTGACGTTCTCGCTGGCGCTCACGCCGTTGGTCGTGCCGCTGGCGATCGGCACCGCGCTGCTCGCGCGTGGCTGCGCGATCGTCGAGGCGGCGCTTGCCAGGAGCCTGCTCGGAGTGCGCATCAGCCTGCCCGGCTGGAGCTGGGGAACCGGCTTCTGGCGGCGGATTTGGCGAATGCTGCGCGATCCGTGGCTGTGGCGGGCCCAGGCGTACCTGCTGCTGCGGGTCACCGCGGGCCTCGTCGTGGGCGCGGCGCTGATGTCGCTGCTGGGCGCGGGACTCGGGCTGCTGACGCAACCGTTCTGGTACTGGTCGGTGCCCGGCGGCGCAGACGTGGTCGGCTGGCGCATCCACACCCTCCCGCAGTCGCTGGTGGCGGTGCCGCTGGGAGCGCTGGCGACGTCGGCGGCGCTGGCGCTCGTGCACCCGCTGGCGCGACCGTGGTGCGCGCTTTCGGTCAACCTGCTGAACGAGATGGAGGGCGGCGACCACAGCACGCAGGGCGGCTCGCCACCAGGCCGGCACGCCGTGCGCGTCCACGCCCTCGTCGCCGGCGGGCTGAACCTTTTCCTGATCGTGATCTGGGCGCTCACCTCGAGGGGCTACTTCTGGCCCGTGTGGACGCTGCTGGCGCTGGGCCTCCCGCTCGCGATCCACGCGCTCGTCGTGTTCCTCGCGCCGGCGCCGTGGTGGCGCGAGCACCGTCTGGACTCGGGCTTCGCGGTTCACGCCGGCGTCTGGGCGGCGCTTCTGTTGTTCCTCACCGGTGTGTGGGGGGCGTCCGGGGGCGGCTACTTCTGGCCGGTCTGGCCGCTGCTCGTCGCGCTCGTCGCGACGGGCGCGCACGCCGCCGCGCTGCTCTCGCGCGACCCGGACCGGCGCGAGCTGACCCAGCGGATCTCGACGCTCGAGTCGAGCCGGGCCGGCGCCGTCGACGTGCAGGAGGCCGAGCTGCGCCGGATCGAGCGTGACCTGCACGACGGCGCGCAGGCGCGGCTGGTGGCGCTCGGCATGAGCCTCGGCATGGCCGAGCAGAAGCTCGCGAGCGAGCCGGAGGCGGCGGCCGCGCTGCTCGCCGACGCGCGCAAGGGCGCCGGAGCGGCGCTGCGCGAGCTGCGCGACCTCGCGCGCGGCATCCACCCGCCGGTGCTCGCCGACCGCGGGCTCGATGCCGCGGTGCGCGCGCTGGCGGCGGGTTCGCCGATCTCGGTCACGGTCGCGGCGACGATCACCGAGCGTCCCCGGCCGCCGGTCGAGAGCGCGGCCTACTTCGTCGTCGCGGAGGCCCTCGCCAACGCCGGCAAGCACTCCGGGGCGAGCCGCGTCGACGTGCGGATCGTGCGTGCCGGCGAGGAGCTCACCGTCGACGTCCACGACGACGGCGTCGGCGGCGCGAACCCGGCCGGCGGGGGTCTCAGCGGCCTGCGCCGCCGCGTCGAGGCGCTCGACGGCACCCTTCACGTGCTCAGCCCGGCGGGCGGGCCGACGACGATCCGCGCGGAGCTGCCTTGCGGGTAGTGATCGCCGAGGATCTGGCGCTGCTGCGCGACGGGCTGCAGCGGCTGCTGCGCGACAACGGCTTCGAGATCGTCGCCGCCGTGGAGGACGCGCGATCGCTGCTGGAGACGGTGCACGCCGAGCAGCCGGACGTCGCGGTCGTCGACATCAGGCTGCCGCCCGGCTACCGCGACGAGGGTCTGCGCGCGGCTCTGGAGCTGCGCCGCACGTCGCCCGAGACGGCGATCCTGATGGTCTCCCAGTACGTGGAGCCGACCTATGCGGCGGAGCTGCTCGGCGAGGGACGTGGCGGCATCGGCTATCTGCTGAAGGACCGGATCATGGACGTCGGCGAGTTCGTCGAGGCCGTCAGGCGCGTGGCGCAGGGCGGCACCGCACTCGATCCCGAGGTCGTAGCTCAGCTCGTCGCGAGCCGCGACGGCGACCAGCCGCTGTCCGAACTGACCCCGCGCGAGCGCGACGTACTCGAGCTGATGGCCGAGGGGCGCTCGAACGCCGGCATCGCGCAGGCGCTGGTGCTGACCGTCGGCGCCGTCGAGAAGCACATCGCGAACATCTTCGGCAAGCTCGGCCTGGCGCAGTCGAACAGCGACCACCGCCGCGTGCTTGCGGTGCTGGCCTACCTGCAGAAGTAGCGGCGCCTGCGGGCGCTACTGCTCCCGCTCGAACTCCATGCGGTCGCGGATGTCGCACAGTGCGATCGCCCGACGCGATTGACCGTCAAGCACCTTGACTTTCTGGGAGCTCGCCCAGCCACAGCGTCCAGGGTTCGACCCGGGCGAGGTGCAGCACGCTCTCATACCAAGGGTCGGGCTCGAACGCAGCCCGCGCCGCCGCCTCGTCCTCGGCGCGGACCACGAGCAGCGTGTTCTCGCCGGCGTCCACGTCGCCGAGAGGGCCGCCGAGCACGATCACGCCGTCGTCGAGGAGACGGTCCATGAACGCCGCGTGCTGCTCCCACCCCTGCTGCCGGCGACGGCTTCGTGAGCGGTCGTAGGCGGGACCCTTCGCGCTCTCGACGACGAACCAGACGGCTCACGGGTGGGAGGCTATCTCCCCTCGCGAGGCGCGATCATGCGGGGATGAGCGACGCCGCCCCTTCCCGCGAGCAGCGGCTCGCGTTCGGCCGGGTCGCGGAGCAGTACGAGCGCGCGCGGCCGTCGTATCCGGCGGCGGCGATCGACGAGGCGCTCGCCTACGCACAGGTCGAGGCAGGCGAGGAGGTGGTCGAGGTCGGCGCGGGCACCGGCAAGGCGACGCGGCTGCTCAGCGCACGCGGCCTGCGCGTGCTCGCGATCGAGCCGGACCCGGCGATGGCGGCGATCTGCGCTCGCGCCGTCGATCCCGCGCTCGTCGAGGTGCACGAGACGGACTTCGAGAGCTGGCGCCCGCAGGCGCCGGTGCGGCTCGTGTTCTGCGCGCAGGCGTGGCACTGGATCGATCCGCTGCTGCGCTGGCGCCGCTGCGCCGAGGCGCTGCGGCCCGGTGGAGCCGTCACCGTGCTGTGGAGCTTCCCGGCGTGGGAGCGGATCCCGCTGCGCGCGGCGCTCGACGAGGCATACGCGGCTGCGGTCCCGGAGATGCCCCCCGACTTCCCGCTGCATCCTGGCGCCAGGGCGGAGCGGATCGCGGGCAGCTGGGAGGAGGACGTGGGGGAGGGGTTCGCCGACGTGCGGGTCGGTGCGCACGACTGGACACAGCGCTACAGCGCCGGCGAGTACACCGAGATGATCGCCACACACCAGGACCACATCCGGCTCGATCCGCGGCGGCGCGAGGCGCTGCTCGCCGAGGTGGGCGCGGCGATCGAGCGCCACGGCGGCTCGATCGAGATGGCCTTCCGCACGAGCGTCTGCCTGGCGCGGCTGCAGCCGGGCCCGAACGATCGCCGGGCCCGCCCAGGAAGTTCCTGCAGATAGCCCATTTTTGACATCCGCCCGCCGCAGATGCGAACATGTGTTCGCATGATCGCCTGCGTTCACATCCCCCGCTTCGAGCTGGTCGCCGCGGCCGAGGGATCGAGTCTCGCCCGGCGGGCGGTGGCGGGGGGAGCGCTGGCGGTGGCGCCGCCGGTGAGCGCCGACGGCTCCGCGGCAGCCGGCCGCCTGGGGGAGGTCTCGGGTGCGGCGGAAGCGCGCGGCGTGAGGAGCGGCATGCTGCTCGGTGAGGCGCTGGCGCGCTGCCCGGACCTCGTCCTGCTGCCGGGAAACCCGGTCCGGGCCAGCGAGATCTGGGAGGGCTCGCTGCTCGCGCTGGAGTCGATCGGAGCGGCCGTCGAGCCGGCCCGGCCCGGTCTCGCCTACTTCGAGACGGACGGGCTCGGCGGGCTGCACGGCACGCTCGAGGGGACGATCGCGGCGGCCCGCCGGGCGCTGGGGCGCCCGGCGCGGATGGGTGTCGCGCCGGTGCGCTTCAGCGCTCTGGCCGCGGCGCTGGCGGCGCGCTCGCGCCGGGCGTTGGTGCTGCGGGACGCCGAGTCGCAGCGCTGGCTGCAGGGGCGTCCGGTGGCGCTTCTCGGCTACCGCGAGGAGACCGCGGCGCTGCTCGAGCCGCTGCGCCGGTTGGGCATCGAGGAGCTCGGCGAGCTGCGCAGGCTCGGCCGGGACGCGCTCGCCGACCGCTTCGGCGCGGCGGGCATGCTGGCCCACCGCTTCGCCTGCGGCGAGGACTCGCCGCTGCGCACGCGCAGGCCGCGCGAGCTGCTGCAGGAGACGATGGAGGTCGGTGACGCCGGCAGCGGCGACGCGCTCAAGCGCGTGCTCGGCGTGCTCGTGAGCCGCCTGCTGGCCCGGCCCGAGCGTCGCGGCAGGACGCTGCGATCCGCGCGTCTGTCGGCACGTCTCGTCTCCGGCGGGAGCTGGCACGAGGAGGTCGTGTTTCGCGAGCCCGTCTCGGACCCCGAGCGGATCTGGCTGGCGCTGTCGCTGCGGCTGTCGCTGCTGCCGGCCCCCGCCGACGCGCTGCGCCTGAGCGTGGAGCGCTTCGGGCCGCCGCAGGGCGAGCAGGGGGCGTTGCTCGATCAGAACGCCTCGACGCGGCGGGCGCGGCTGCGCGAGGCCGTCGCGCAGGTGCGCGCGGTTGCCGGCCGCGAAGCGGCGCTGCGCGCGATCTGCGTGGACCCCGACTCGCGGGTGCCCGAGCGGCGGGTGGTGCTGGCCCCGGTCCCGGAGTAGGAGCGAGATGGCACGGACGCTCAACACCCCCCGACCGGCGCGCGTGCGCTGGGGCGACGGGCTCCCCGCCGAGGTCGACGGGGAACCGGTCGAGGCGCTGCGCGAGTCGTGGCTGGTCGAAGACCGCTGGTGGGAAGCACAGCCGCTGCGCCGACGCTACTGGGAGCTGATCGGCGTGCGCGGACGCAACCTCGTGGTGTTCCACGACCTGTGCTCGGACCGCTGGTACGCCCAAGGGGCCTGAGATGGCCAGGAGCACTTCGTCGGGCGGCGTCCCCCATGCGGGGCTTCTGAGATGAGCGCAGGGACGCCGCCATACGTCGAGCTGCACTGCCATTCGGCCTACTCGTTCCTCGACGGGGTCTCGCTGCCGGACGAGCTGGTGCATCGTGCGGGGGATCTGGGCCACGCCGCGCTGGCGCTGACCGACCACAACTCGGTCTCGGGCTCGATGGAGCTCGCGCAGACGGCAGCCGAGCACGGCGTGCGCGCGATCCACGGCGCGGAGATCGACCTGACCCGGGACCTCGAGGCCGAAAGAGCAGGTGCCCATCCACCACGGGACGCGGCCATGGCCGGGGCGCGGAGCCAGGGCAACCCCCACGTCACGCTGCTCGTCGAAGACGAGCGCGGCTGGCGCAACCTCTGCCGGATCCTCACGATCGCCCACGCCCACACGCGAGACGGGACCGGCCGGCGCGAGCTGGGGGAGCCGGGCATCTCGCCGCAGGAGCTCGCCGCCCATGCCGAGGGCCTGGTGTGCCTGACGGGCTGCGCCCAGCGCTCCGTGCTCGGCGAGCTCGGCTCTCCGCAGACGGTGCGGGCGCTGCTCGAGAGCTTCGGCCCCGAACGCCTCTACGCCGAGCTGCAGCGTCCCTATGCCCGCCACGACCGGGCCCGCAACCGGGGCTTTGCCGCGCAGGCGCGGCGGCTCGGGATCAAGACGGTGGCGAGCGGCGACGTCCACGCCCACTCCGCCGCCCGGGCCGAGCTGCAGGACGCCTTCGTGGCGCTACGCCATCGCCTCACGCTCGACGCCTCCGAGCCGCTGCGCCGCGGCAATCGCAGCCACGTGATGAGCTCGCCGCGCGCGATGGCCAGCCGCTTCGCCGACCACCCCGAGGCGGTCGCCGAGACGCTGCGGCTCGCCGAGCGCCTGCGCTTCGACCTGACCAAGGACCTCGGCTATCGCTACCCCGGGGCCGAGGAGCAGGCCGCCACGCAGAAGCTCGCCGAGCTGTGCGGGCAGCGCCTGGCGGAGCGCTACGGGCCCCGCGCCCCGCCCCGCGCGCAGGCCTGCCGCGACGAGGCTGCCGGCCGCCTGCAGCAGGAGCTGAGGGTGATCGACGGGCTCGGCCTGGCCGGTTTCTTCCTGCTGCACCACGAGATGCTCGAGCTGGCTCGCGAGGTGGCGGCCGAGGTGCGCGGGCCGGATTCGGTGCGGGCGCTGCTGGCGCCCGGCAGGGGACGGGGCTCGTCCGTCTCCTCGATCGTCTGCTACCTGGCCGGCCTGTCCCACATCGACCCGATCGAGAACGGCCTCGCTCTCGGCCGCTTCCTGCACGAGGAGCTGCACGGCCTGCCCGACATCGACCTCGACTTCCCTCGCGACATCCGCGAGCGGCTGATCCCGCGCGTGCACGAGCGCTTCGGCTACGACCGCGCGGCGCTGGTCGCGGCCTTCCCCACGTTCCGCGTGCGCGGCGCCGTGCGTGAGCTGGGCAAGGTGCTGGGCCTGCCGCCGGGCGAGATCGAGCGGATCGCGCGCGGGGCCGATCCCTGGGGGGTGGCGCCCGAGCACGGGGAGGTGGACTTCGCCTCCGGCCGTCACGAGCGTGGCGCCGCCGAAGGGGAGTCCGACCGCCGCTCGGCGCGCTGGCGCTGGCTGGGGCGGCTCGTCGAGGAGGCCCAGGGGCTTCCTCGCCACCTCTCCCAGCACTCCGGCGGCATGATCATCGCCACG
This sequence comes from uncultured Solirubrobacteraceae bacterium, assembly GCA_963703205.1. Taxonomy (GTDB): domain Bacteria; phylum Actinomycetota; class Thermoleophilia; order Solirubrobacterales; family Solirubrobacteraceae; genus Palsa-744. The sequence continues at coordinate 1,836,628 of OY969799.1, read as the reverse complement.
CGCCCGCTGATCGACTGCTGCCCGGTCGTGCCGGCCGCGATGGAGGGTCGCCAGATGGTGCAGTGGGACAAGGACTCCTGCGCCGACGCCGGCTTTTTGAAGATCGACCTTCTGGGACTGGGGATGCTCTCCGCGGTGGAGCGCTGCGTGGAGGAGATCCATCGCACCAAGGGGGAGCGGATCGACCTCTCGCGGATCCCATACGACGACCGGGAGACCTACCGCGCGATCCGCGCCGCCGACACCGTCGGCGTCTTCCAGATCGAGAGCCGGGCGCAGATGCAGTCGCTGCTGCGCACCCGCCCGCGCAACCTCGAGGACGTGACGATCCAGGTCGCGATCGTGCGTCCCGGCCCGATCCAGGGTGGCGCCGTCAACCCCTACATCAAGCGCCGGCAGCGGCTGCGCGAAGACCCGGGCTACGAGATCCCCTACGACCACCCCTCGCTGGAGCCCGTTCTGAAGGAGACGCTCGGCACGATCATCTTCCAGGACCAGGTGATGCAGGTCGCCGAAGTCTTCGCGGGCTACACGCCCGGTGAGGCCGACGGGCTGCGCCGGGCGATGAGCCGCAAGCGCTCGGCCGAGATGATGCAGCGCCACCGCGAGCGTTTCCTGCACGGGGCCGTCAGTCATTCGGGCGCGGATCTCCAGACCGCCGAGCGGGTCTGGACGATGGTCGAGGGCTTCGCCGGCTTCGGCTTCCCCAAGGCGCACAGCGCGGCCTTCGGGCTGCTCGCCTACCAGTCGACGTGGCTGCGGGTCCACCACGGCCCGGAGTTCCTGTGCGCGCTGCTCAACGAGCAGCCGATGGGCTTCTACGCGCCCGACAGCCTCGTCCACGAGGCCGAGAACCGCGGCATTCCCGTGCTCGGGCTGGACGTCAACGCCTCGCAGGTCGAGTGCACCGTGCAGAATGGCGCCGTACGTCTCGGCCTCGGCTACGTCAAGGGGGCCTCGGAGGAGGAGATGCGCAGGCTCGTCACCGAGCGCGAGCGGGCCGGGCGCTACGCCACGCCGGCCGAGTTCGCCGCGCGCTCGGGTTGCCGCAGGGTGACGCTCGAACAGCTCGCCTGGTCGGGGGCCTGCGACGTGCTGTTGAAGGAATCACGCCCACCCGCCGACCGCCGCACCGCGCTGTGGCAGATGGGGATCGCCGCGCCCTCGCTGGCGCTGGAGGAAGAGACGGCGGCGGACGGTCAACGCGAGGCGCGGCAGCTCGCGCTGCCTCTGGAGCTGCCCGCCACGCCCGCGCTGCGGCGGCTCGGACGCTGGCAGCGGCTGATCGCCGACTACTCGACCAGCGGCGTGACGATCGGCGAGCACGCGATGGCGATCCTGCGCGAGCGCATCACGGCGCCGAAGCTCGCCACCAGCGCGCAGCTGGCACGGCTGCCCTCCGGCTGCGAGGTCTCGCTGGCCGGGCTGGTGATCGCCAGGCAGCGACCCGGCACCGCCAACGGCACGATGTTCCTGCTGTTCGAGGATGAGTTCGGGACCGTCAACCTGATCGTGCCCCATGGGGTGTACGAGCGCCGCCGCCACCTCGCCCGAGCCGAGCCGCTGCTGCTCGCCCGCGGGCGGCTGGAGCGCCACCAGGAGGGCGCGACCCGGCAGGCCGGCCTGCGCGACGCGCTCGCGCCGGTGCGCGAAGGAGACGGCGAGGAGATCCGTCCCGTGATCAACCTCCTGGTGAGCGAGCTGGAGCCGCTCGAACGCTTCATCGAGGGGGCCCTTCCCGACCGAGGCGAGGGCGCTGTCGTGCGGCGCCTGCGCGTCACGGACGCCGAGGGCGAGCCCGCCGAGGGCGAGTCCGCCGACGGCGCGGAGGTCGGCTCCTCGATGCGCGCGGTGGCGCCGCCGATCCAGAGCTTCGCTTCGGGACGGCGGCGCTAGGGCTCGGGCCTGCCGGCCGCGCGCCGCGCGGCGGCTGCCTCTACAGTCCTCGCGTGCACGCAGTCGAGCTCGAGAACGTCGGAACCCCCGATTGGGACGCCCTGATCGACGGCGAGCACGAGCCGTGGGGCGGCGACGGCGAAGGGCTCGTGTGGGTCCGCAAGACGCGCCACGTCGGCGTGCTCGACGACGACGGCCGCCCCCTGGCGCTCGCCGGCGTCGTCCCCGCGAGCGTCAGCGCCGGCGGCGGCGAGCCGTTCGAGGTGGCCGGCATCGGCAGCGTGATCGTGACCCGCTCGCGGCGTGGCGAGGGACTCGCGCGGCTCGTGATCGAAGCGATCATGCGCCTCGCCGCGGAGCTGGGCCCCCAGCGCGCGATGCTGTTCTGCCGCGAGCCTCTCGTCCCCCTGTACGAGCGCTTCGGCTTTCACGACATCGCCGGCGAGGTGACCGCCGGGCAGCCGACCGGGCGCGTGGTCGTTCCGATGCGCGGGATGTGGGCGCCGCTCGCCGAGGGGATCACGTGGCCGGATGGCGCCGTCGAGGTGCTCGGCGAGCCCTTCTGAGGCGTCCCGGCCGACCGGCGGCCGCGGCGGTGGCCGCCGGCCCGACCTGGGCGCAGGAGCTAGGCGGCGCGGCGCGCGAGCAGCGGCCGGCGCTGCTGGGAGCGTTCGGCCTCCTCGGCGTCCGTCACCGCCCAGGCGAGCCGCTGGATGAGCTGCTCGGCGGCGTGACCGTCCGAGAGGTGGATCGAGTTGACGCGCTCGTCGAGCAGCACCTCGGGGCCGAGCGACGAGGAGGACCTGCGTGGCTCCGCCGCCGGGTCGGCGGTGACGATGATCCGGGCCATGTGTCTCTCCTTTGATCGAGTGGCTCCTCCTCCTCTGCACACCGTCGCGGGCGCAGATGAAGCTCGGGTTAAAAGCTGTGTCAGCTCTCTCACCAGCGATGTTTTTGCGGGTCAGCGCGCGGACATGCATCCTCCGGGACGCGCGCGCCGCTCGGGGGCGGCGCCCTGCGCCCCGTTGCCGGCACGCGCACGATCCGCCGCTAGGGTGGGCTGATCGCGCGCCTCGGCGACACCGACCTGGACGTCTTCCCGCTCTGCCTCGGCGGCAACGTGTTCGGCTGGACGCTCGACGACGAGGGCTCCTTCGCCGTGCTCGACGCCTATCGCGCGGCCGGCGGCAACTTCATCGACACCGCCGACGTCTACGGCGGCCGTGGCCGGGGCGCCGGAGCCTCCGAGCAGATCATCGGCCGCTGGATCGCCTCGCGCGGCAACCGCGAGGAGCTCGTGATCGCCACCAAGGTCGGCATGTCCTCCGAGCTGCACGGCCTCTCGGCGCAGACGCTGGCGGCGGGCGCCGAGGCGTCGCTGCGGCGCCTGGGGATCGAGCGCATCGACCTCTACTACGCCCACGAGGATGACCCCGACACGCCGCTGGAGGAGACGCTCGGCGCGTTCGCCACGCTGATCGCCGAGGGCAAGATCGCCTACGCCGGCGCATCCAACTACGACGCGCAGCGGCTCGAGCAGGCACTCGAGCTGGGCAGCCAGGCGGGGATGGCCTCCTACGCCGCGCTGCAGCCGCACTACAACCTGATGGAGCGCGGCTCCTACGAGGGGCCGCTGATGGACCTCTGCGCGCGCCACGGCCTGGCGTGCCTGCCGTACTTCTCGCTGGCGCGGGGCTTCCTGACCGGAAAGTACCGCCCCGACGGACCCGAGGTGGACAGCCCGCGCGCCGCGAGCGTGCGCGAGCGCTACTTCAACGACCGTGGCTTCGCGGTGCTGGCGGCGCTCGAGGAGATCGCCGGCGCGCACGCCGTGAGCGTCGCGGCCGTCTCGCTCGCCTGGCTGGCGGCGCAACCGACGGTGGTGGCGCCGATCGCCAGCGCCACCTCCGCCGAGCAGCTCGGCGACCTCCTTCAGTCGGTCTCGCTCGAGCTGGGCGAGGACGAGCTGCGGCGCCTGGCCGACGCCTCCGCCTGAGGCTCAGCGCGCGCGGAACTCGAGCGCGTGGCGGTCGGGGTCGTTGAGCTCGACGCCGCCCCCATCGCGCTGCGCGGTGGGGGCAACCGCAGCCAGCGCATCGAGGCCGACGGCGTCGAGCTCGAAGCTGACGCGCCGCAGGCCTGGCGCGTCCGCCGCCGGCGGGCGGCCGCCCGCGCTCTGCCACGAGTTGAGGCCGACGTGGTGGTGGTAGCCGCCGGCCGAGACGAACGCCGCCGAGGGCATGCCCGCCTGGCGCTCGAAGCCGAGCCCGAGGTAGAAGGCCTCGGCGCGGGACACCTCGGCGACCTTCAGGTGGACGTGGCCGATGCCCGTGCCGGCGTCGATCGCCGCGCCCGGCGGCCCCGGCGCCTGTGCCACCAGGTCCTCGACGTCGAGCGGCAGCGTGACCATCCGCACGCCCTCGCCGCCGGGGCCGGGCTGCCAGGTCTCGCGCGGGCGGTCGGCGTAGACCTCGACGCCGAGCCCGTCGGGGTCGTCGAGGTACAGGGCCTCGGAAACGGCGTGGTCCGAGGCGCCGGTGAAGGGCCAGCCGGCAGCGGCGATGCGGCGCACCGTCGCGGCGAGCGCGGCGCGCGAGGGATGCAGCCAGGCGACGTGGAACAGGCCGGTGCTGCCGTGCGCGGCGTGGTGCGGGTGCTCGATCGCGCTGAGCTCGAGCGCCGGCCGGCCGCCGGCGCCGAGCAGCGCCCGCGAGCCGTCGTCCTCGAGCAGCTCCATGCCGATCACGCGCGAGTAGAAGGTCACGCTCGCCGACAGGTTCGAGACGGCGAGATGGACCGCCGCGACGCGCAGGGAGGGATCGATCGGTGACATCGCCTCCAGCAGGGTAGTGTGAGCGCGCGATGCGACTGCGGAAACTCGGCTCGAGCGACCTCCAGGTCTCTGAGATCAGCCTCGGCTCCTGGCTCACCTACTCGGGCGGCGTCTCCCGCGAGCAGGCCGAGGCCTGCGTGCAGGCCGCCTTCGACGAGGGCATCAACTTCATAGACACCGCCAACGTGTACGGGCAGGGTGCGTCGGAGTCGCTGCTCGGCGAGGTGCTCGCGGGACGGGAGCGCTCCTCATACGTGCTCGCGACGAAGGTCTACTTCCCGATGTCGGACACCGACCTGGGTCTCTCCAAAGAGCAGATCCACAAGCAGATCGACGCATCCCTGCAGCGGCTTCGCACCGATTACCTCGACCTCTACCAGTGCCACCGCTTCGACGCCGACACGCCGCTCGAGGAGACGATGCAGGCGCTCAGCGAGGTCGTGGCCGAAGGCAAGGCGCGCTACATCGGCTTCAGCGAATGGCCGCCGGCGGAGGTCGAGCGCTCGCTGGCGCTGCCCGACGTGGAGCGCTGGGTCTCGAGCCAGCCGCAGTACTCGGCGCTGGTCCGCGTCCCGGAGACCGAGCTGATCCCGCTGTGCGAGCGGGAGGGGATCTCGCAGATCGTCTGGTCGCCGCTGGCCCAGGGCGTCCTCGCCGGCCGCTACCGACCGGGCGAGCCGCCGCCGTCGGACTCGCGGGCCGCCTCGGAGAGCATGGGCGGCTTCATCGGCCGTTTGATGACCGAGCCGGTCCTGCAGGCGGTCGAGCGGCTGCGCGACGTCGCCGCCGGCGCGGAGCTGACGATGGCGCAGCTCGCGCTCGCATGGGTGCTGCGCCAGCCGAACGTCGCCTCGGCGATCGTCGGCGCGAGCCGCCCCGAGCAGGTGCGCGCCAACGCCTCCGCGTCGGGCATCGAGCTCGACGAGGAGACCCTGGCCGCGATCGACGCCGCGCTCGGCGACGTCGTCCTGCGCTGAGCCGGGTTCCGTCCCTCGGCGCGCGCCCGACGACCGGCGTCGCCCTCAGCGCGGGCCGACGACCAGCGTCTGGAATGCGCGTCCGACAGGGCCGTCGTGGTCGTGCAGCACGCTCTCGGCCAGCCCCGTCCCGTGCTCGTGGAGCAGGGTGCGCGCGTCGACGCCGATCCACTCGCCGCGCGGCGGCCGATGGAGGTGGATGTGGAGGTCGGCGTTGATGAACAGGAACGAGTCGAACGGCAGCGAGGCGGAGATGCCGTTGCCGAAGTCGGCGGTCGCCGCCAGCCGTGCCAGCGGGCTCGCCGGCTCGCCGTCGACGAGCGGGTGGCGCAGTCGCATCCACACGCGGGCCGGCCCGAGCTGCCGCGGGTCCTCGAGCCAGCGCATCTCCATCGCCGAAGCCGCGAAGCTCTCCCCCTCGACGTCCGCGTCGAGCGCGAAGCGCACGGGCTGACCCTCCTCCGGGCCGGGTATCCGCTCGCTCGCCAGCGCTCCCGGAGGCCGCTCGGGCAGCCCGGAAGGGATCTCCGCGACGCGCAGCGCGCTCGCGCGGCAGACCAGCTCCTCGCCGGCACGCAGCTCGGCGGCCAGCTCCTGCACCCGGCGCCCCGGCCGCAGCGTCCGCGCCCGCACGGTCAGGGGCGCGAACGGGACCGGACGCAGAAGCTCGAAGCCCAGCCGGGCGATGCGGGCGCCGGCCAGCGGCTCGTGGCGCTCGACGGCGGTCGCGATCAGCGCCGCGGGCGCGCCCCCGTGCAGCGCCTGTGGATCCCACGGCCCGCGCGCCTGCTCGGTCGGCATGAAGCGCTCGCCGTCGGCGAGGAAGATCGGCTCGGACATCAGCTGCTCCTAGGCGCCGGCTTTCTCCCAGCTGAAGCCGCGCACCGCGAGGTAGAGCCCGAATGCGCCCCACAGCGCGATCACCGCGAGCGCGTCGAGGTGATCCGAGAGCCCGGATCCGGTCACCATCGCCCCGGAGAGCCCGGCGATCAGCGGCTTGAGCGGCAGCGCTTCGGCGATCGAGCGCAGGAACCCGGGGGCGCTGTGCGAGTCGAACACGTAGAAGGACAGGATCACGACCGGCAGGAACACCGCGTTGACGTAGGCGGCGGTCGACTCGAAGTTCGGGATCGCGTGCGCGAATGCGACGCCGAGCGCCGCGAGGCTGACGACGCCGACGAGCACGAACACGATCAGCTCGACCCATTCGCGTGGCCAGCCGATCCCGAACACGACGCGTCCTGCGACGATCACGATCGCGATCTGCAGAGCCGTGTTGGTCACGGCGTTGGCCGCCACGCCGGAGAAATACGAGAGCGTCGGCAGCGGCGTGCCGCGGATCCGCTTCAGCACCCCGCGCTCGCGCAGGAAGACGATGTTGTATGCGAGCGCCACGAAGGTCGTGGACATCACGCTCATCGCCGCGATCGCCGGCAGGAGCTTGTTCAGGTCGCGCTGGCTGCCGCTGAGGATCGCCCCGCCGGCGGCTAGGAACAGCAGCGGCAGCAGGAAGTTGAAGAACGCCGCGCTCGGGTTGCGCCAGAACATCTTGCGCTCGAGGCGGTACTGGCGCCAGCCGAGCACGATCGCCGAACGACCCTCACTCATCGGCGGTCAGCTCCAGGTAGACGTCCTCCAGCGAGGGGCGCCCGACCGTCAGCTCCTGCAGGCGCCAGCCCTCGCTCAACGCGCGCGCGGTCAGCTCGTGCAGCAGCGTCGTCGGGTCGTCCGTGTCGTGCTCGACCAGCGGCCCCTCGCCGTCGCGGCGGTACACGACGCGATAGCGCCCGCCGTCGCCGACGCCGCCGCCGGGTGGGTGGGCTCCCAGTTCCCGAGGGGGACCGATCGCCACCACGCGCCCCTCCTTGACGATCGCGACCCGGTCGGCCAGCTCCTGCGCCTCGTCGAGGTAGTGGGTGGTGAGCAGGATCGTCTTGCCGAGCTCCCGCAGCGAGCGGATCGTCTCCCAGGCGGCTCGGCGGGCCTCGGGATCGAAGCCGGTGGTCGGCTCGTCGAGGAAGATCAGCTCCGGGTCGCCGACCAGCGCGAGCGCGAAGTCCAGGCGCCGCAGCTGTCCGCCGGAGAGCCTGCGCGCTCGCACGTTCGCCGCGTCGCGCAGCCCGGCGACGTCGAGCACCTCCTCGACCGAACGCGGCGCCGGATAGAAGCTCGCCCAGTGTGCGAGCGCCTCGCGAGGGGTGACGTGGTTGTAGATGCCGCCGGCCTGCAGCACGATGCCGATGCGGCGGCGAAGCGCGATCGAGCGCAGCGCCGGATCCTCGCCGAGCACCGTGACCTCCCCGTCGCTGCGCGAGCGGTACCCCTCGAGGATCTCGACGGTGGTCGTCTTGCCGGCGCCGTTGGGGCCGAGCAGACCGAACACCTCGCCGCGGCGAACCTCGACGTCGAGGCCTCGCAGCGCATCGAAGTCGCCATAGCGCTTGCGCAGGCCGACGACCTCGATCGCCGCGGAGCTCTCTACCAGTGCACGCCCCGCGTGAGCGTCGCCATCGCGATCTGCTCGAAGGAGACGTGTTCGTCCACGTCCTTCTGGCCCTTGGCGGCGGCGGAGTCCGGGAACACGCGGTAGCCGAGGTGGAGGATCCTGTCCATCAGGCTCGGCGAGAGGCTGTAGGCGACTTCACCGAACTTGCCGAGGCGCGTGCCCATCTCCTTGGGACGCGAGCGCAGCGCGTCGCAGATCATGTCGGCCGCCTCCTCCGGGCTCAGCGTGGGGAAGGCGTCGTACATTTTCGTGGGCGCGATCATCGGCGTGCGCACGAGCGGCATGTGGATCGTGGTGAAAGTGACGCCGTCGCCGATCACCTCGGAGGCGACGACGCGGGTGAATGCGTCGAGCGCGGCCTTCGACGCGACATACGCCGAAAAGCGCGGCGGGTTTGTCTGCACGCCGATCGAGGAGATGTTCACGATGTGCCCCGAGCCGCGCTCGCGCATGTGCGGCAGCAGCCCGATGATCAGCTTGACCGCCCCGAAGTAGTTGAGCTGGATCGTCCGTTCGAAGTCGTGGAAGCGGTCGTAGCTGAGCGCGATCGAGCGACGGATCGAGCGTCCCGCGTTGTTGACCAGCATGTCGACGTTGCGGTGGTCGGCGAGCACGCGCTCGATCAGGTTCTCGATCGACTCCATATCGGAGATGTCGGCCGCGTAGACGTAAGCGGTGCCGCCGGCGGCGACGATCTCAGCCCGCACCTCCTCGAGGTTGTCGACGTTGCGCGCGATCAGCAGCGGCACGCCGCCGGCCGCGGCGACCTTCAGGGCGGTCGAGCGGCCGATCCCCGAGGATGCGCCCGTGATCATCACGTGCCGCCCGCCGAGCGCCTCGTGCAGCGTGCGGCCGCGTCCCGTCGCGGGCTCCATCTCGCGCTCCCAGTAGTCCCAAAGCCGCGAGGCGTACTCCTTCAGCACCGGCGGCTGCTCGAAGCTCGTCCCGGCCAGCGCGCTCTGCGTCTGGTGGCTGTCGAAGCGGGGCACGAGCTCGACGTGGGCGAGCACCTCGCGGGGGACGCCGAGCTCGCGCAGGGCGAGGTCGCCGGCCTGCTTGAACGGTGGCATCGCGCTCGCCAGCGCGAGCGGCCAGCGCGGCACGAGGTCCGTCAGGCGTTTGTCGAGGCTGACCGCGAAGCGCGGAGCGTGGGCTGCCTCGGCCAGCTCGTTGATCAGGTCATCGACGCGCTGCGCGCGCGGGTCGGTGAGGTGGAAGGCGCGGCCGTCGAGCTCGGGCTCGTGGGCGATGTGCTCGAGCGCCGCGGCGACCCAGTCCACCGGCACGACGTTGGTCAGGCCCAGATCCAGGCCGACGAGCGGCACCCATTCGGGGAGGACGCGGCGCAGGCGCTGGATCGCCTTGAAGAAGTAGTAGGGCCCGTCGATCTTGTCCATCTCGCCGGTCTGCGAGTCGCCGACGACGACCCCCGGGCGGTACACACGCCACGGCACGTAGGGCTGGTCGCGGACGATCCGCTCGGACTCGAACTTGGTGCGGTGGTAGGGCGAGGGCAGCGTCTGGCCCTCGTCGAACATCGTCTCGTCGAAGATCCCGCGGTAGGTGCCGGCGACCGCGATCGAGGAGACGTGGTGCAGGACCTTCGCGTCGACGGCGCGGGCCAGTTCGACCGCGTGTGTCGTCCCACCGACGTTGACGGCGGTGTTGCGCTGGGCGGGCGCCGTCATGTCGTAGACGGCGGCGAGGTGGAAGAGGTGGTCGATCTTCCCGTGCAGCTCGGCGACCTGCTCGCCGTCGATGCCGAGCAGCGGCCGGCGCAGGTCTCCGAACACCGGCTTGACGCGAGCGGCCGCGGATGCGCCCGCCGCCACCGACCACCGCTCGACGAGGTCGTCGAGGCGGCTCTTGCTGGTCTCGCGCACGAGCACGTAGACGTCGCCCTGGCGTTTCGCGAGCAGCCCCTCGACGAGGCGCCGTCCGATGAAGCCGGTTCCCCCTGTGACGAAGTAGGCCATCGACGCCAGAGCCTACAGGTCCGCCGCCGCCGCGGGATCGTTCAGCGCGCGTCGCCGGACGCAGCTCAAACTCCGGCGCCGGCCCCCCCGCGGCCCTCGCCGGCCGCGAATCTCGCCGCGCCGCGGGCCCCGTCCTCGAAGACCTCGGGACCGGCCTTCGCCTCGAGCGCGAGCGCCTCGGCCAGCGGCATCCCGAAGCCCTCCAGCGCCGCGCGCCGGTCGGCGAGCATCGTGCGCTGCGGAAACCGCGAGAGGCCCTCGGCCAGCTCGAGCGCGCGCTCGAGATGGCGCCCGGAGGCGACGACCTCGGTCACGAGCCCGATCGCGAGCGCCTCGGAGGCGCCGACGATGCGGCCGGTCAGTATCAGGTCGAGCGCGCGGCCCATGCCGACGATCCGCGGCAGGCGCTGCGTGCCGCCGTCGATCAGCGGCACGCCCCAGCGCCGCTCGGGGTAGCCGAGCCGGGAGGTCTCGGTCGCGACCCGCAAATCGCACCACAGGGCGATCTCCAGGCCGCCGGCGAGGCAGAAGCCCTCGATCGCGGCGATCGTCGGCTTCGGCGAGGCCAGCCGGGTGAACCCCATCGGCCCCTCATCGCTCATCAGCCGCCCGGCCATCGTCTCGGTCGCCTTCAGGTCGGCGCCGGCGCAGAAGGAGATGCCGCCCGCGCCGGTCACGAGCAGTACGCGGGCCTCCTCGTCGGCCTCGAAGCGGCGGTAGGCGGCGAGCAGCGCCTCGGCGGTGGGCCCGTCGACGGCGTTGCGCCGGTGCGGGCGGTCGATCGTGAGCACGGCGGCGGCGCCGCGCCGCTCGTAGCGGATCGCGTCCGGGCCGCTGGGCCCGCCCTCCGCGCCCGCGCCCGCGGTCTCGCTCACGCCGCGGCTACCAGCCGCCGCGCCAGGGGGCGGCGGCCAGTTTCTTCTCGGCCGCTTTGCGGGCTTCCTTGCGCTTGTCCAGGGCCCGCTGGAGCATGCTCATCGCGAAGATGAAGACCGGGAAGAAGGCGATCACGCCGAAGAACATGTTGGTGACGGCCCTGTCGTTGGTCGCGCCGTAGAACCCGCGGCCGTCGTTGAAGGCCTGGGCGGGGGCGCTCAGCGCGAGCGTCAGCAGCAGCGCGTAGGGGGGGATCTTCAGCCACAGTCGGCGCATCGGGGCGGATGCTATCCAACGTGGCGGCCGCGCATCTCACCCCTACCATCAGCAGCCGTGGCACTGCTGATCGCCTCCGACCTGCACAAGGACATCGCCGGCGAGCCCCTGCTCGAGGGCGTCTCGTTCAAGCTCGAGCGCCGCGAACGCCTGACGATCGCCGGGCGCAACGGCGCCGGCAAGACCACGCTGCTGCGGATGCTCGCCGGCGAGACCCCGATCACGCGCGGCGAGCTGTCGGTGGCGAAGGGCGTGCGCATCGCGCTGCACGACCAGCGCCCGCCGCGCGAGCGGCGCATCGCGCTGCGCGACTACCTGCTGTCGGGCTGTGCCGAGGAGCTGTCGGTCGAGGCCCAGCTGGCGGCGCTGGAGGAGAAGATGGCGGGCGGCGCCGGCGACGAGACGACGCTGTCGCGCTACGCCGGGGCCCAGGCTCGGCTGGAGGCGCTGGGCGGCTACCTGTGGCGCGGGCGGGCGACCTCGATGGCGCACGGGCTCGGCTTTCGCGACGAGGACCTCGACCGCAACCTCGACAGCTTCTCGGGCGGGCAGCTGACGCGTGCGTCGCTGGCACGGGCACTGGCGACGAGAGCCGACGTGCTGCTGCTCGACGAGCCCACGAACCACCTCGACATCGCCTCGCTGGAATGGCTCGAGCAGACCCTGACCGAGCTCGACGCGGCGGTCGTGCTGGTCGCCCACGACCGCTGGTTCCTGGAGGCGGTGGGGACGGCCGTGCTCGAGCTCTACGGAAGCTCGCCCGCCCGCTCGCGGTTCTTCGCCGGCAGCTGGGCGCAGTGGCGCAAGGAGCAGGCGGCGCGGGAGATCGCGCTCGGCAAGGCGATCGACAAGCAGCAGGCCGAGATCGAGCGAATGGAGCGTTTCATCGAGCGCTTCCGGTACAAGGCGACGAAGGCCAAACAGGCGCAGTCGCGCGTCAAGAAGCTGGCGAAGATCGAGCGGATCGAGCGTGATCCGAGCGACGGGCAGGCCCTCGAGTTCCGCTTCAAGCCCCCCGAGCGCTCGGGGCGGGTGATCTTCGAGCTCGAGGGCGGCCGGGTGGAGATCGGCGATCCCGCCGTCGTGCTGCTCGACGACGCCGAGCTGTGGCTCGAGCGCGGCGAGCACGTGACGCTGGTCGGGCCGAACGGGACCGGCAAGACCACGATGATCGAGACGCTTGCGGGCCGGCGCTCGCTCGCGGCGGGCAAGCTCTCGACCGGACACAACGTGAAGGTCGGCTATCTCTCCCAGCACGCGGATGAGCTCGGCGCCGGGGGCGGGGCGGCCGGGGATCGGCAGAGCGTGCTCGACGCCGCCCAGCACGCGACCGGGCTCACGCCGAACAAGGCGCGGGCGCTGCTCGGCGGCTTCCTGTTCTCCGGCGAGGAGGCCGAAAAACCACTCGCGGGGCTCTCGGGAGGTGAGCGGCGGCGGCTGTCCCTGGCGATCCTCGTGCACAGCGGCGCCAACGTGCTGATCCTCGACGAGCCCACCAACCACCTGGACATCGAGAGCCGCGAGGCGCTGGAGGACGCGCTGCGCGCGTTCGGCGGCTCGATCTTGCTGGTGTCCCACGACCGCGCGCTGCTCGACGCGGTCGGCACCCGCACCGTCGCCGTCGAGAACGGGACGCTGCGCACCTACCACGGCGGCTGGGCCGAGTACGCGCGCATGCGCGAGGAGCGCACGGGGGAGGATGGCGCCTCCGGCGCCGGATCGGCGCATGCGCCGATCCGCGGGGCGGCGCATGCGCCGCCCCTGGGCTCCGCGCATGCACGGAGCCAGGCGAGGCCACATGTGGCCTCGCCGGAGTCGCCACATGTGGCGACTCCCCCAAACAAGAAGAAGGACAGGCCCAAGGGCACCTCCAAGAACCGGCTGAGCGCCCAGCAGAAGGCCGAGCACGCGGTCGAGCAGGCCGAAGCCGCGCTCGCGCAGCTCGAACAGGAGCTGACCGATCCGGCGCTCTGGGCGACGCGCTACGAGGCAGCCAAGTCCGAGGCCCGCCACACCGCCGCGCGGCGCGCCGTCGAGGCCGCCTACGCCGAGCTCGAGGCGCTCGTCGACTGAACTAGACTCGGCCCATGGAGCGCTGGCGCACCGCTCGCAACGTCGCGATCGTGATCGCGCTCGGCGTCGGCATCTACTACATCCCGGGCGGCGGACCCGCGGCGCACGGCTTCGAAGCGTTCCTGTGGGCGCTGTTCCTCGTCGGCCTCGCCTACCTGGGCCTGCGCCAGTACCGCGAAAACCAGTTCCGCCTGTCCGCGCTCGGCGACCGCCACCGCGGGCTGCTCTACGGCGCCGGCGCGCTGATCGTGTTCTGCTACGCCGCACAGAGCCGGATGTGGGAAACCGGCCTCGGCACGTTCGCCTGGTTCGTGCTGGTCGCGATCGTCGTGTGGTCGCTGCTCGAGGTCTACCGCCACGCGCGAAGCTACTAGCCGGCGCTCCCTATCCTCGGAGGGTGTCCGCCACCGAGACCACCGAGCACGCGACCGGCCCGTCGCTGATGGAGCAGCGCCGCGCGCTCCCCGACCAGCCCGGCGTCTACCTGTTCCGGGACAGCACCGGCCGCGTCGTATACGTCGGCAAGGCCAAGTCGGTGCGCAAGCGGGTCAACTCGCACTTCTCCAAAGCGCAGGTGCCGTCCAGTCCCGGCCACGCCGAGATGGTCGCGACCGTCGAGCACGTCGAATGCGTCGTGGTCGCGACCGAGGCCGAGGCGCTGCTCGCCGAGCAGAGCTTCATCAAGCAGTACCGCCCGCGCTTCAACATCCGGTTGCGCGACGACAAGTCCTATCCCTTCATCGCCGTCTCGCTCGACGAGGCCTACCCGCGCGTGTACTTCACGCGCGAGCGCCACCGCAGCAACCGCGCGTACTTCGGCCCCTACTCGAACGCCAAGCGCGTGCGCTCGACGCTCGAGGTGCTCGCGAAGGTCTTCATGTTCCGCTCCTGCACGGGCCCCGAGCCGGGCCGGCGCAGCGGCAGCCCGTGCCTGGACTACTACATCAAGCGCTGCGGCGCGCCCTGCGTCGGCTACGTCTCCCGCGAGGAGTACCGGGAGGCGATCGACGGCGTGATGGACTTCCTCTCGGGCCGCTTCGCAGTGATCGAGCGCGACATCGAGGCGCGCATGCGCGAGGCGGCCGCGCGCGAGGAGTTCGAGCAGGCGACGATCGAGCGCAACCGCCTGCAGGCCGTCCGCTCGCTGCTCGAACGCCGCCGCGTGGCCGGCGACTCGATGGGCACCTTCGACGCGGTCGCGGTCGCGCTCGACGGCCGCGAGGCCAACGCCCAGGTCTTCCAGGTCCGCGACGGCGTGCTCTCCGACCGGCAGTCCTTCTACCTCTCGAACGAGACCGAGCGCTCCCTCGATGAGGTGGCCGAGGAGTTCATGCTCCAGTACTACGGGGGCGGCGCCTCGATCCCGGCGCTGCTCGTCGTCCAGCGTGAGACCGGCGAGCGGCCGGCGCTCGCCGAGGCGCTCGAGAGCCGGCGCGGCGGGCCGGTCGAGCTGCGCGCGGCCGAGCGCGGCGAGAAGCGGCGCATCCTCGAGCTCGCCGAGCGCAACGCGCGGCTCGCGCTCGACCAGGAAAAGCTCCGTGCCGAGCGTCGACGGCAGACGCGCGTGGAGGCGCTCGAGGGGCTGCAGACGGCGCTCGATCTGGACGCGCCGCCCGTGCGGATCGAGTGCTTCGACATCTCCAACCTCGGCGGCACCCACACGGTCGCCTCGATGGTCGTGTTCGAGGGCGGAGCGCCGAAGAAATCCGACTACCGGCGCTTCAAGATCCGCACGACCGAGGGCGCGCCCGACGACTTCGCCTCGATGGCCGAGGTGCTGGAACGGCGCTTCGTCCAGTGGGAGCGCCAGCTCGACATCTCCCCGCACGACCCGCAGCACGACCCGAGCTTCGCCTCGCTGCCGAACCTCGTCGTGATCGACGGCGGGAAGGGTCAGCTCTCCGCGGGCCTCGGCCCGCTGCAGGGCTTTCGCGACCGCGGCGTCGCGGTCGTCTCGCTGGCCAAGCGCATCGAGGAGGTCTTCCGGCCCGGCCGTGCCACGCCGCTGGTGCTCGACCACTCCACGCCTGAGCTGCAGCTGCTGCAGCGCGTCCGCGACGAGGCGCACCGCTTCGCGATCGCCCACCACCGCACGCGCCGCGACAAAGCGATGACGAGCTCGGTGCTCGACGAGCTGCCGGGCATCGGTCCGGCGCGCAAGCGGGCGCTGCTCGCGCGCTTCGGCTCCCCCGACGCGGTGCTCGCCGCCTCTCAGGAGGAGCTGCAGTCGGTACCGGGGCTCCCGGCCAAGACGGGGCGTGAGATACACGCCTACCTGCACCGTGCCGGCTGAGCGGGCGGCGGGCTACCTCTTCACGCGGAAGCTGCCGGCGAGCTGGCGGCTGGCGAGCCCGGCGGCGTCACGCGCGACGGCCCGGATCTCGTAGCTGCCCGGCTTCAGCGTGCGCCCGGCGACGCGGCCGCTGAAGTGGAAGGCGTCGCTGCCGGAGTTGTCGGCATGGGTGAAGCTGCCGATCGTCACGAGACGGGTGCAGGGCCTGCCGTGCGGCGCGTGCGCCGGGGCGACGCACGTCCCTGCTCTGCCCCTGCGGCCCGGCCGCTTCTGCAAGACGACGAACGTCGTCGTGGCTGCCTGCGAGTCCGTGTAGCTGACGGTCGTACCGCGGTTGTGCCGCCCGCCGATGCTGCCGCCGCTGCTGGCCGCGGTGAAGGCGCCGGGGACGAGCTTCAGCGAAGCGAGCGTCGGCGCCACGGGCTGGCTGGCGCCGATGTTGCCGCCACCGCCGTTCCCGGCTCCGCCGCTGCCGCCGCTGCTGCCGCCACCACCGGTGCTGACGGCCGGCTGCACGTCGGCGTTGATCTGAAGCTCGAGTTCTTTGCCACCCCCGGAACCCGCCACCTCTTTGGGTTCCGCGGCGGGGCCGCCGTCTGCGAGGCCCGGTGCGAATACCTCCGAGGATGCGCCCTGCACGCCGCCTGTGAACAAGATCGCCTGGTTTTCGTTGACGACCCCGATCACATCCCCTGCCTTGATCGGCAGGCTCGTCGCGAACGTGTCGAGCTGTCCGGCATCGGCCATCTCGGGCGCGCTCGTCCCGACGGCCGTGAACTTGCCGCCGCCGGCAGGGCGCAGGATGCGCAGGCTGACCGGTGCGCTGCTACCCGAGGCGACGCGCCATGTCACGACGGTGCCTTCGAGCGGCGATGTGTACTGCGCCGCCGGCCCCGTGCCCGAGAACTGGATGAAGGTCCCGGTCGACATCGTGTTTTCGGTGCCGATGCTGAGTGTCTGCGGCCCGATCGTCGTGACCGCGGCGCCACTGGTGGCCGGTAGAGCAGCCACGGCCGCCACGAGCAGTGACACCACCCCCAGAACCCCCCGAGACCGCATGGGCGGACCATATCGACTATGCGCATGTGGCCACGAGGCCTCGATCGACGGCGGCCGGTATGGTGGCCGTGTCACGTCATCTCAGACCGCTCGGCCGCGGAAGCGGCGAGCGTTCACGATCCGGGGGGATTGTCCGGTGCTTCGCACCCGACTTGCATCGACGGCGCTGGTCGGCATCGCCGTCTTCGGCTTCAGCGCGTCTGCGTCGGCAGCGACCTACCGCTCACCGGGCTACAAGAGCAAACTGAGCTTCGGGAAAGTCGTCGCGGCGCCGCTGCCGCCGATCACCCTCGGCACCGGCAAGTACCCGAACCTGCTGGTCGACGAAGCAGGCACCGCTCACATCGTCTTCGCGCAGGATGGCGGCACCACCGCGCCGGACACGATCTCCTCCTGCAACCTCCAGCGCGGCATCAAGAGCTGCGCCCCGAGCGGGACCGTGCCCAACCCGAAAGGGCCGGAACCGAGCGAAGGCGCGGAATTCGAGGGGAACCAGCCGTACCTCAACCACGATTACTACGGTCCCGTGCCGCTGGACATGGGCAACCAGCTGTTCGTCGTCGAGCGGCGCTTTCCCGAGGTGTTCAGGACGCCGGCGGGGACGCTCTCGGACAGCAACGTGTTCGAGTGGAGCTCGGTCGACGGCGGCGCGACGATCACCGGCCCGGGCGAGATCGGCGACAACCAGATGGCCGGAGGCGCGGTCGTCTACGGCGAAGCGAGCGCCCCCTCGGTCGGCACGATCAGCGCGACCGAGACGGGCGGCACGTTCTTCCAGGGCAGCACCGGCGGCCGGTTCACGACCGCGAAGGCGCAGCTCGGCACGGGCGATCAGGCCTACTACGGGAGCCTCGCGCTGGACGGCACGCGGCCGGTGGCGGCGTTCGCGGACCTGAGCGGGCACGTGTTCGTGCGCGAGTGGAGCGGCCAGGGCGACGTCAACGACGCCTCCACCTGGTCTACAGCGTCGTTCCCGGGCTACCAGCCGCACATCGTCGGCGGCGCCAGCGGCGTGTTCGTGCTCTACAGCGACAGCCCGATCAACGGCGGCAACCTGCAGCTGCGGCAGATCACGGGCGGCCAGCCGTCGGGCGCGCCGGTGGCGCTCGGCACCTCGGCCTCGCCGCCGACGATCTCGGAGGACCCGACCGGCCGCATCGCGCTGGCCTACACCGATCAGCTCGGCATCGAGGTGCGCACCTCGACCAACGGCGCCGCCTTCTCGCCCCCCGCCCTGGCCGCGGCGATCCCCGCCGGGCAGACGATCGGCCATCTCGTCAGCGCGGCGACCACCGACGGGGGCGGGTTCGTCTCCTTCGTCCAGAACCCCGCCGGCAGCGAAGGCATCGGTCCGATCGAGGTGGCGGCGTTCGGCACGCAGCTCGCCACCGGCAGGCCGGGCCTCGGGCCGCTGCCCGGCGGCGGGATCGGCTCAGCGGCCGGCGACCAGCTCGCGACCTCTACGTGCCTGACCGCCTCCTTCGGCGTGCTCGCGCTCGAAAACCTCGCGGGCGGCTGCTGGGCGCACGCGTCGAAGAACCCCAACCTCGACATCTCGACGGGCGAGGTCGACATCAACGGGCTGCGGATCATCCCGGACCCTGGGGTGTCGATCGCCATCGAACCGAAGCAGCACATCATCGAAACGACCGGCGACGTCCGCGTCGTTCTCAGCACGGGCCGCGTCGAACTCACGCTCTGGAAGGGCCGGCTGCAGGTCAAACTCGACGCGGGCAAGGAACTGCTCGACCTGCCGCCGGTCCCGACGCTGATCGAGGGCTTCCCGATCGAAGGCCACGTCGACGTGAAATTCGTGAAAGGCGCCGTCCAGGTCCCGATCTCGTTGAAGCTGCCCGCCTACTTCGACGGCGTCACCGGCGGCGTGACGCTGGAAGCCTCCACCGGGCACGGACTGAAACTCAGCTCGCTGAAGTTTGAAGTGGGCGACGCCAACTTCGGCGCGGTGGAGCTCAAGAAGGTCCTCGTCGAATACACGCCGCTGCAGGGCGAAGTGTGGAAGGGCAGTGGAGAAATTCTGATCCCTGCCGGCGGCGGCGCGCTGACCGCAACCGCCTCGATCGAGTTCGACAAAGGTGAATTCAAGAGCGGCTCCCTGGACCTCGGTCTGCCCTACCCCGGGATACCGCTCGACGACGACGATCCCCCGCCGCAGCTCTACTTCACCCACGGCGGCCTCGGGCTCGGGCTCAACCCCCTGAAGCTGACGGGAACGGTCGGGTTCGGCGTGATACCACTGCCGGGCGGGAGCGGCCCGCACGACTACGCGTTCAGCCTCGACGGTGAACTGAGCGCCGCATTCGGCAAACCGATCACGATCACCCTCAAAGCGCAAGGCTTCCTGTACAAGGTCGAACTCGCCCAGGCGACGCTGACCTACAAGATCCCCGACCAGGTCGAATTGACGAGCAAGGTCCACCTCGAACTCGGCCTCGTCGAATTCGAAGGCAAGCTCGGCGCGATCATCGACGCGAAGAACAAGGTGTTCGGCGCTCTGGTCGAATCGGATGTGACGCTCAAGCTGGCTGCCACCGTCCACATCCACGGCCCGTCGTTCGCGATCAACAACTACGGGTTCGCGATCTACGAGCCGCCGCCGGGGATCGGCGTTCCCGTGATCGGCGGCGTGTGGGGCACCGTCACCTATCACTGGGGCGACGCTCTGCCGAACGTCTATCTCTACAAGGAAAAGTTCAGCGGGGCGTACACCGCCGGGATCCCGAAGGCAGGCGGCTCCCGCGTCCACGCCCATGCCGCCGCGGCCGGCTTCACGGTGCCCGCCCACGCCCCCAGCGTGAGCGTGGTCGTTCACGGCTCGGGAGGCGCCCCGTCGGTCGTGCTGATCGCGCCCGACGGTCAGCGGATCACGCCGAACGGGAGCGCGGTCGGCGGCGAGACCTTCGACGCGTTCCCGGAACCGAAGACGAGCACCACCTACGTCGGCATCGTGAACCCGAAGGCCGGCAGCTGGAGCGTCGAACAGGCCGCCGGAAGCTCGATCCCGATCGCAGGCGTCGAATACTCGGCCGGCGAGGGGGAACCGAAGGTGACCGGCAAGCTCGGCGGCAACGCGCGCCGGCGGGCACTTCGCTACCACGCGACGTTGCCCGCCAACGTCGGCGCCACGCTGGTCGAACAGGCGCACGGGTTCTCGCACGTGATCGGCGAGGTGCACAGCGGCAGCGGCACGGTCCACTTCCGACCCGCCTTCGGACCATACGGCCGCCGCCAGATCGTCGCGCAGCTGACCGAGGAAAGCCTGCCGATCTCCAGCGAGACCGTCGGCTCGTTCGTGGTGCCCAAACCGCCGCCGCCGGGACGCGCCAAGAAGCTGCACGTGAGCGCGAAGGGGCACGCGTTCGCCTTCAGCTTCGTGCCACCGACGAACTCGGCGCACACGCTGCTGCGCATCGTCGCCACCGACGGCCGCCACCTGCAGGAGATCGTCCCTGCCCGCACCCGGCACGGCTCGGTGCCCGTCATCGGCTTCGGCGACGGGATCACCGTCACCGTGAGCGGAGTGGCCGCAGACGGCTCGCGCGGACCGGCGGTCAAGGCGAGCGCGAGGCAGAAGCTCCCCCAGAGTCCGCACCGCAGGAGAACCCGGAGCCGAAAACGCCATCGATGACCTCGCCTCGGCGCAAGCCGGACCGGGAGGCGCTCGCGGCGCCCCTGCTCTGTCCGTAGCGGGTTGTTCACCGCCTGTCCGTGAATCGCGGCAGAATGCATGGACGATGGCCGTGATCAGGCCCCTGCGCCCGCTGCGCACAGCCGACCGGGGCGAGACACCCGTCCTCGAGTCACGGCTGGAGAACCTCGTCGTGATCACCGGCTTCTCGGGAGCCGGCAAGTCCACGGCGATGAACGTGTTCGAGGACGCCGGGTACTTCTGCGTCGACAACCTGCCGCCGGAGATGATCCGCTCGCTGGTCGAGCTGGTCGTGCACAAGGGCACGAAGGTCGAGCGCGCCGCGGTCGTCTCCGACGTCCGCGGCGGCGTCTACTTCGAGGGCCTGCGCGCCGTCGTCGACGATCTCGACGCACTCGGCCTGAACCACAGCCTGCTGTTCCTCGAGGCCTCCGAGCAGTCGCTGGTGACCCGTTACAAGGAGACCCGGCGCCGCCACCCGCTGGCGCCGGACGGCAGCGTCGCCGCCGGCGTCGCGCTCGAGCGCGAGATGCTGGCGCCGCTGCGCGAGCGCGCGGACCTGGTGATCGACACCACCGGCATGTCGGCTGCCTCGCTGCGCGAGAAGATCGCCGCCGAGTTCCTCCCCCGCAAGACGATCGGGAAGCTCGCGGTCACGTTCATGTCGTTCGGCTTCAAGCACGGCCCGCCCCGCGACGAGGACCTCGTGATCGATGTCCGCTTCCTGCCCAACCCGCACTACGTGCACGACCTGCGCGAGCTCACGGGCGTCGACCCGGAGGTCGTCGAGTACATCGCGCGCGACGGTCGGCTGGAGGAGCTCTACGAGCGGCTCGACCCGCTGCTCGACTTCCTACTTCCCCAGTACGTGAGCGAGGGCAAGGCCCACCTCGTCGTCGCGATCGGCTGCACCGGTGGGCGGCACCGCTCGGTGGCGATCGCCGAGCGCCTCGCCGAGCGCTACGCCGATCATCCCGACCTCGACGTCAGCGTCGCGCATCGGGACATCGACAGGGCGCCGCGCGGCTGAGGGCGGGGGTGCGGCCCCCCGGGGCCCCCGGCGCTCCGGCCCGCCGCGGCTCCAGCGCTCGTTGATACCCTCCGGCGGCACGCCGGGCCACGGAGAGGAGCTCCACGGCCCGGCATCGTTCATTTCGGCAGCAGGAGGACGACGGATGGCGGTAAGGGTCGGGATCAACGGGTTCGGTCGGATCGGCCGCAACGCGTTCCGCGCCGCGATGGCGCGCGGCGGCGACGAGATCGAGTGGGTCGCCGTGAACGACCTGACCGACGCCGAGACGCTCGGTCACCTGCTCTCCTACGACTCGATCCTCGGGCCCTACCCCGGCGCTGTCGAGGTCTCCGAGGGCGCGATCGCCGTCGACGGCAGAGAGCTGAAGGTGCTCGCCGAGCGCGAGCCCGGCGCGCTGCCGTGGGGCGAGCTCGGCGTCGACGTCGTGATCGAGTCGACCGGCCTGTTCACCGACCGCGAGAAGGCCGCGGCGCATCTCGCCGCGGGCGCCAAGAAGGTCGTGATCTCCGCGCCGGCCACCAACCCCGACGCGACCGTGGTGCTCGGCGTCAACTTCGATGACGCGTATGACCGCGAGGCGCACCACGTCATCTCCAACGCCTCCTGCACGACCAACTGCCTGGCGCCGGTCGCCAAGGTCCTCAACGACACCGTCGGCATCCGTCACGGGCTGATGACCACGATCCACGCCTACACGGCCGACCAGCGCCTGCAGGACATGCCCCACAAGGACCTGCGCCGGGCCCGTGCCGCGGCGATCAACCTGATCCCGGCCTCGACCGGAGCGGCCAAGGCGATCGGCCTCGTGATCCCGGAGCTGCAGGGCAAGCTGAACGGCTTCGCCGTCCGCGCCCCCGTGCCGACCGGCTCGGTCGTCGACCTGACCATCGAGGCCGGCCGCGAGACCACCGCCGAGGAGGTCAACGCGGAGCTGAAGGCGGCCGCGGAGAGCGGACCGCTACAGGGCATCCTGCGCTACACCGAGGACCCGATCGTCTCGAGCGACATCGTGCAGTCGCCCTTCTCCTCGATCGTCGACGCCAAACTGTCGGCGGTGATGCAGGGGACGATGGTCAAGGTCGTCGCCTGGTACGACAACGAGTGGGGCTACTCCAACCGCCTCGTGGACCTGGTGCAGAGGGTGCTGTGAGGAGCGCCGGCCCGCATACCGGGCGCGGGGCCGGGAAGGTCGTGGGGGACCGCGCTCGCCGGGAGGCGCGGTGAGGAGCATCGACGATCTCGACGTGCGCGGCAGGCGCGTGCTCGTGCGCGTCGACTTCAACGTTCCGCTCGACCGCTCGGGCGGGAGCGTCGAGGTGGCCGACGACACCCGCATCAGGGCGGCGCTGCCGACGATCGAGCAGCTGCGCGCCCGCGGCGCGCGGCTGGTGCTCGTCTCGCACCTCGGCCGCCCCGGGGGGCAGCGCGAGGCGGAGCTCTCGATGGCACCCGTCGCGGCGCGGCTCGGTGAGCTGATCGGAAGCGGCGTGAAGCTCGCTCCGGGCGTCGTCGGCGAGGACGTCAGGGCGATCAGCGAGTCCCTTTCAGACGGCGAGATCCTGCTGCTGGAGAACGTGCGCTTCGAGCCCGGCGAGACCGAGAACGACCCCCGCCTCGCCGCTGCCCTCGCGGAGCTGGCCGATGTCTACGTCAACGACGCGTTCGGTGCGGCGCACCGCGCGCACGCCTCGACGGAGGGCGTCGCGCGGCTGCTGCCGAGCGCGGCGGGACGCCTGCTCGAACGTGAGGTCGAGACGCTCACCGGCATCCTCGAGGATCCGCCGCGGCCGCTGGTGGCGGTCGTCGGGGGCGCCAAGGTCGCCGACAAGATCGGCGTGCTGGAGCGCTTCCTGGACGTCGCGGACGCCGTCCTGATCGGCGGTGCGATGTGCTTCCCGTTCTTCTGCGCCCAGGGCCATGGCGTTGGCAGCTCGCTGTGCTCGCCGGAGGACGCCCGGCACGCCGGACGCGTCCTCGAGGAGGCGGACGATCCCGGCAAGGCGAGCCTGATGCTGCCAGTGGACCTGGTGATCGCCGAGCGCTTCGACGCCGGTGCGGAGCACCGCGTGCTCGACGGCGTCGAGGTGCCGGAGGGGTGGATGGGGCTGGACATCGGGCCCGCCACCGCCGAGCGCTACGCCGAGCTGGTCGCGAAGGCCGGCTCGGTGTTCTGGAACGGCCCGATGGGGGCCTTCGAGATGGACCCGTTCGCGGCGGGGACCAGGCGCATCGCCGAGGCGGTCGCCGCGGCGCCCGGCGTGACGGTGGTCGGCGGCGGCGACTCCGCCGCCGCGCTCGCCGCGTTCGGCCTCGAGGACCGCGTCGACCATCTCTCGACCGGCGGCGGTGCGACGCTCGAGCTCGTCGAGGGCCGGGAGCTGCCGGGCGTCGCGGCGCTGGACGGAGCTCCGGAGGTCGCGTCCTGATGGCCGGGGACGACCGGGTCCCGCTGGTCGCCGGCAACTGGAAGATGTACAAGACCGAGCAGCAGGCCGAGGAGTACATCCAGGGCCTGCTGCCCCGCGTGTCCTCGCTCGACGGCGTCGAGCTCGCGATCTGCGTGCCGTTCACCGACCTGCGGGCGATGGTCGACTCCGCGCGCGGCTCGCGCGTCGAGGTCTACGCCCAGAACATGCACCAGGAGGCCGAGGGCGCCTTCACAGGCGAGGTCTCCGCTCCGATGCTGCGCGAGCTCGACGTGCGCGGCGTCGTGCTCGGGCATTCCGAGCGGCGCGAGATGTTCGGCGAGACCGACAAGGCGCTGGCCCTGAAGGTGCCCGCCGCGCTCGAGGCGGGCCTCACGCCGATCCTGTGCGTCGGCGAGACCGAGGACGAGCGCGACGGCGAGGAGACCGAGCGCAAGCTCCGCCACCAGATCAACGAGGACCTCGCCGGCGTGCCGGCGGGGGAGCTCGCCGAGGTGGTGATCGCCTACGAGCCGATCTGGGCGATCGGCACCGGCCGCGTCGCCGCGCCCGAGCAGGCGCAGGACGCGATCGCCTTCATCCGCGCGCTCGTAGCCGGGCGCGACGCGGCCGCCGCCGAGCGTGTCCGGATCCTCTACGGAGGGTCGGTCAAGCCCGAGAACGCCGCCGAGCTGCTCGCGCTGCCCGACGTCGACGGCGCCCTCGTCGGCGGCGCCTCGCTGGACCCGGGCTCGTTCGCCGAGATCGCCGCCGCAGCGCGATGAGCGCCGGGGGCCTGCCGCCGGGCCCCGAGCGTCTGCCGGTGCCCGGTGCCGCGCTGATCGTGCTCGACGGCTGGGGGCTCGCTCCGCCGGGCCCCGGCAACGCGGTCTCGCTCGCACGCACGCCGATCTTCGACGAGCTGTGGGCCGCCTACCCGCACGGCACGCTGACCGCGTGGGGCCGAGCGGTGGGCCTGCCCGAAGGGCAGATGGGCAACAGCGAGGTCGGTCACCTCAACCTCGGCGCCGGCGCGGTGGTGCGCCAGGACCTGATGCGGATCGACGACGCGATCGCCGCGGGCGAGCTGGAACGCAACGAGGTGCTGCGTGCGGCCTTCGGCGGCGCCCGGAGGGTCCACCTGCTCGGTCTCGTCTCCGACGGCGGCGTGCACTCCTCGCTCGAGCACCTGCGCGCCCTGATCGAGATGGGCCGCCGCCTCGGCGCCGCAGACGTCGTCTTGCACGCCTTCACCGACGGGCGCGACACGCTGCCGCACGCGGGCGCCGGCTTCCTAGCCGAGCTCGACGCGGCGGACGGGGCGCGCGTGGGATCGGTGCTCGGGCGCTACTGGGCGATGGACCGCGACCGCCGTTGGGAACGCACCGCGCGGGCCTACGACCTGCTCGTCCACGGTCGCGCCGAGCACTCCGCCGGCAGCGGCGAGCAGGCCGTGCGCGACGCCTACGAGCGCGGCGAGACCGACGAGTTCATCGAGCCGACCCTGGTCGGCGAGGAGGCGCGCATCGACCCCGCCGCGGACAGCGTGGTCTGCTTCAACTTCCGCCCCGACCGTATGCGCGAGATCGTGCGCGCGCTGGCCGAGCCCGGGTTCGGCGCGGGCGCCGAGGAGCTGCCGGGCTGGGAGGGGAGGGGCGGCGCCGAGGCCGTCGAGCGTGTGACGACGCTGACCCGCTATGAGGAGGGCTGGCCGTATCCCGTCGCGTTCGCGCCGGACCGTCCCACCGGCACGCTCGCCGAGGTCCTCGCGCAGGCGGGCGCGCGCCAGCTGCACGTCGCGGAGACCGAGAAGTACCCGCACGTCACGTACTTCTTCAACGGCGGAGACGAGGCGCCGCAGCCCGGCGAGGACAGGGACATGGTGCCCTCGCCGCGCGACGTGCCCACCTACGACAAGAAGCCCCAGATGAGCGCAGAGCAGGCGGCGGCGGCGTTCGTGCGGGCCTGGGAGCAGCCGGAGGGGGACCCCTACCGCTTCGGGATCATCAACTTCGCGAACGCCGACATGGTCGGGCACACGGGTGTGATCGAGGCGGCGGTGCAGGCGATCGAGGCCGTCGACGAGTGCCTCGGGCAGGTGGTCGCGGCGGTCCACCGCGGCGGCGGCGCCTGCCTGATCACCGCCGACCACGGCAACGCCGACAACATGCTCGAGCCCGACGGCAGCCCCAACACCGCCCACTCGATGAACCCGGTGCCGGTGATCGTGACCAGCGAGGGCGTGCGCGTGCGAGCAGAGGGTGGCATCCTTGCCGACGTCGCGCCGACCGTGCTGGAGATGCTGGGGCTCGCCAAGCCGCAGCAGATGACAGGCCGCTCGCTGATCGAGCCCGAATGACCGCGGCGCCGATCCTCTAGATTCCCGCCATGGATCCGAACCCCGACACACGCAGCGCCCATCCCGCCTCGCGGTGCGCGCTCGGCGCCTTCTTCATCGCCGCCGGCATCAACCACTTCGTCAACCCGCGCTTCTACGAGGCGATCGTGCCGCCGTCGCTGCAGCACGAGAAGACAAGGGTCGTGCAGGCGAGCGGCCTCGCTGAGCTGGCGGGCGGTCTCGGCGTGCTGATCCCGTCGACCCGGCGGCTCGCCGGCATCGGCCTGATTGCGCTGCTCGCGGCGGTGTTCCCGGCCAACCTCTACATGGCACGCGAGCCGGAGCACTTCGCCAGCGTCCCGCGCTGGGCGCTGTACGCGCGGCTGCCGTTGCAGCCGTTGATGATGCTCTGGGCCTGGAGGGCGTCCCGCAACTGACAGCGCGCGCCCGCTCTGGAGCTCCGCACGCTGCTATGTTCGAGATAGAGAGGGAGCTTGCAGAGAGCCTTGAGTGATGGCCACTCCGACCGCAGTACACACCGCGACCGCCGGCGCAGAGGCGCTCACCCTGGGGGAGCTGAGAGCCTGGCGCGGCCTGCTACGCGCCCATGCGTGCCTGGCCAAGCGCCTCGACGCCGAGCTCGACCGGGCTCATCACCTGCCGCTCAGCTCCTATGAGGTCCTGCACCACCTCGAGGAGGCCAGCGGCGGGCGGATGCGGATGCGCGACCTCGCCGAGCAGGCGCAGCTCTCGCGCAGCGGCCTGACCCGGCTGGTCGACCGTCTCGAGCGCGACCGGCTGCTCGAGCGCTGCTCTTGCAGCCACGACGCCCGCGGCTCGTATGCCTGCCTGACCGACGCCGGGCGCGAGCGGCTCGAGGAAGCGCGCGTCACGCACCTGCGCGCGGTCCGCGAGGCGTTCTTCTCCCGCTTCTCCGAGCAGGAGCTCACGCTGCTCGCTGACATGTGGGAGCGGATCGCTCCCTGCGGCGGCTGCTGAGGGCCCCGAGATCCCCGACCGGCCGCCACCAGGCGGTCTTTTTTTGTCAAGAAGAGGGTGGGCCCCACTCGGGGGGCGCTGCTACCTGCCATTGGACCTGCTCCCTGCAGCCTCATAAGACTTGATACAGTTCGACTGAGGTTTTATACTGTCCTATATCGGTAGCAGCAAGAACCTTGGAGGTGAAGCAATGACAATCGTTCGATGGGAGCCGGCACGCGAGCTCGGCTCCTTCCAGCAGGAGGTCAACCGTCTGTTCGGCACGTTCTTCGACTCCGCCGCCGGCGGAGAGCTCGCCGCCGCGCGGCGCTGGGTCCCGGCGATGGATCTCGTCGAGGAGGGCGAGGACTACGTGCTCCGCGCGGACCTGCCGGGCCTCAGTGAGAAGGATGTCGAGATCGAGTTCGACGAGCGCGTCCTCACCGTCTCCGGTGAGCGGCGCTCCGAGAGCGAGCAGCGCAAGGACGGCTACCGCCGGGTCGAGCGGGCCAGCGGGCGCTTCAGCCGCGCGCTGACGCTGCCCGACGGCGTCGACCCCGACGCGATCGAGGCGCACTTCGAGAACGGGGTGCTCGAGGTGAGGATCCCCAAGCCCGAGCAGCGCAGGCCCCGCCGCGTCGCGATCAAGGCCGCCCGACGCGAGACGATCGAGGGTGAGGCCGCCGTGGCCTCCGAGCAGGCCGAGCCGCAGGCCGTCTAGGCCCGCTCACCCTCACCACCGGTATCGGCGCCCGTCCCCTCGCCGGGGCGGGCGCTCGCTTTTTCGGCACGGGCGCGCTTGCCGCGTTTGTGCATGAACAGGAACCCGACGAGCGCCAGCGCCGCGGCGACCAGGCCGTAGATCCCGAAGGCTTCGATCGCGTGGCTGGCGGAGTGGCCGAGGAAGTAGGCGATCAGCCCGATCCCCGTCGCCCAGGTGATGCCGCCGAGGGCGTTCCACAACACGAACGAGCGCCAGTGCATCCGTGTCGCCCCGGCCAGCCACGAGGCCCACACGCGCAGGCCAAGCACGAAGCGCCCGAAGAACACCGCCTTGGGGCCGTGCCGCTCGAAGAACGGCTCGCCGACCAGCAGCACCTCTTTGCGCTGGCGTGCGAAGGGCCCGGGCCGCTCGAGCAGCCAGCGGCCGCCCTTGCGCCCGATCAGGTAGCCGATGTTGTCGCCGACGATCGCCCCCGCCGCGGCGAGCGGGATCACCACCCAGATGCTGAGGTTGCCCTGGCTGGCGAGCACCGCCGCCGTGATCAGGCCGGTCTCGCCCGGGACCGGCAGCCCGCTCGACTCGCTCATCACGATCAGGAACAGCAGCGGGTAGCCGGCGACGCGGACGAGGTGTTCGACGTTCAGCAGCGCGAGGATCATGCGCGCCTAGCATGGCGCACGTGCTCGCCCGGCCCCGGCGCGGCTCCTACTTCGTGTTTTCGGAGATCAGCTGCCGCAGCGCCGAGGAGGCCTGCTGCACGTCGGAGTAGACGACGTTGCGCAGCACCACCCGGGTCGGCGCGGGCGCCGTGAGCACCACGACGGCCACGATCACCAGCGCGAGGATCAGCAGCCCCACGAGCAGCCCGGCGACCCGCCCGCGTCCGCGGCGGCGAGCCCGCCGCGCGCGCGGCGGGGCCTGGGTCGCGGCCGGACGGCGGGGCGGTCCCTGGCGCGGGCGCCGCGCCGCCGGCAGGGCGGCGGTAGCCTCGGTCGTGGCGCCCGTCGCTCCGGGTCCGCGCGCGCCGCGACGCCCGCCGCCGCCGGCCAGCACGGTGGTCGCCTGCGTCGGCGCGGGCTGCGCGCCGCCGGGGGGCTGCGGCGCGATCCCGCGGGCGCCGTCGTGCAGCGCGCGGCGCATTTCGTTCGCGGTGCGGTAGCGGTGACGCGGGTCGAGGGCGAGCGCGACCGCGACCGCGTCGGCCAGCTCGGGACCGACGGCCGCGACCAGCGTGTCGAGCGTGGGCGGCGCCTCCTGCTGCTGCTTGAGGGCCAGCTCGGTGAGCGACGAGGCCTCGTAGGGGAGCCGCCCGGAGATCAGCTGGTAGGTCACGACGCCGAGCGCGTACAGGTCGGCGCTGGGGCCCGCCTCCTCGCCGCGCGCCTGCTCGGGCGCCAGGTACGCGGCGGTGCCGAGCACCGAGCCGACCTGGGTGATGCTCGACTGCTCGGTGGCCTTGGCGATCCCGAAGTCCGCGAGCTTCACCTCGCCTTCGCGCGAGCGCAGCAGGTTGCCCGGCTTGACGTCGCGGTGGACGACGCCGTGGCGGTGTGCGTAGTCGAGCCCCTCGCACGCCTGTTCGATGATCGACAGGCCCTCGGGGACGTCGACCCACCCGTCGTCGCGCAGGATCTCCGCACACGAGGAGCCCTGGATGTACTCCATCACGATGAAGTACTGGTCGGAGCCCTCGTCGCGGCCGGAGTCGAACACCTGCACGATGTTCGGGTGGATCAGCCGCGCGGCGGACTGCGCCTCGCGCTGGAAGCGCGATACGAACGCGGGGTCGTCGGCGAGGTGCTCGGCCAGCAGCTTGACGGCCACCTGGCGCTCGAGGCGCAGGTCCATCGCGAGGTGCACGGTCGACATCCCGCCGAAGCCGAGTCGGCCCTCGAGCCTGTAGCGGCCTGCGATCTCCGCGCTGCTCACTAGCCGCCCCCGTCCCCGCCCGCGCCGTGCCCGCCCCTGTGTCCGTGCCCGCGACCCGGCAGCTGAGCCGGGCCGTGCGAGGGTTCTCCGGTCGGCCCGACGCCTTCTTCGGGCGCCGCGCCGCCGGCGCCTTCGCCCGGCGAGGCGCCGTTGCCTTCGCCCGGCGCCGGGGTGCCACCGCCGGCGCCCTGTTCTTCTTGTTTTTCGGCGGGTGGCGTGGTGGGCGTGGTGGTGGTCGTGGTCGTGGTCGTCGGGGTCGTCTGCGTCGGCGTGGTGGTGGTCGTGGCCGTCTTCGGCGCGGTGGTCGTCGTTTTCGTCTGGGCGACGGGCTGTTCGCAGGCTTCGCGGGCGACCTTGTGGAGGTTTTCGATACCGAGGCGGATTTTGTCCCGCAGACCCGAGTCGATCGAGGGCGGAAGCGCCGCGTAGGCGCGGTCGGTCTTCGAAAGCGCTTCTTCGGTCGGCTGGCAGTTGCCGTTGCCGGCTTGGGCCGCCTGCTCGACCGTTTCGATGTCCTGCTGCAACGGTCCGCCCGACGCGGCCGGGATCAGGCCCCCGCCCGAGCTCCCGCAGGCGACGAGCAGCGCGACCGCGCCGCCGAGCAGCCCGGCGAGCAACGCCCGCGGCAGGATCCGCCTCATTGCCCGTACTCCAGCCGCTCGGCGAGCGAGTCCGGCAGGCGCGCCGCGCGAATCGCCGCCGCGGCCCCGGCGACGTCGTAGTCGGCGCGGTAGAAGGTCGCCTCCATCGCCTCGAGGTCGAGCAGCAGCCACGCCGCGCGGGGGTCGCCGTCGCGCGGCTGCCCGACCGAGCCGGGGTTGAGCAGCCACTCGCCCGCGGCGATGTCCAGCCGGGTGCCCTCGCGCTGCGGCTCGCCCGTCGCGAGCTCGCCCTCCGCACGCGCGAACGACAGGGCGACGTGGCTGTGCCCGATCAGGCACACGCGGTGGCGCTGCTCGTTCAGGCACAGCTCGGCGAGCAGCGCCGAGAGCACGTACTCCCAGACGGGGTCGCGCGGGCTGGCGTGGTAGAGCCCGACGCCCGACTCCTCGCCCTGCGGCGCGAGCCCGCGCAGGAACTCGAGGTTCTCCGGGGCGATCACCTCGCGCGTCCACTGCGCCGCGAGGCCGGCGCCGCGCGAGAACTCCTCGAGCGAGATCTCGCCGGTCACGGCGAGGTCGTGGTTGCCCGCCAGGCAGACGGCGGCGTGCTCGCGGGCCAGCTCCACGCAGGCGTCGGGCTCCGCGCCGTAGCCGACGAGATCACCGAGGCACCACAGCTCCGACGCCTCGGTCGAGGCGACTGCATCGAGCGTCGCCTCGAAGGCGTGACGGTTGGCATGTATGTCGGAGACGACTGCGACCTTCATCACTGCAGGGTAGGAACACCAGCGGCACCCGCGCGTTCCACGCAGCGTGGCGATGCGAGCCACCTCACGCCGCCGCTCGCGCGCGGCCGGCGCGCCGCTCAGCCGGGCTCTTGACCTTGACCCGAGTCCCCTCCGCCGTACTCGGGGAGGTTCTTGATCCCCTCGCGGGTCAGCCACTTGGAGTAGTTGTCCTCCATCGCGTCGATCAGCTCGCGCATGAAGCGGGGCGAGAGGTTCACGCGGGACACGACGACCCCCGGCACCTCGTCGGCCTCGACCTCGTGGTCGACGCGGGCGAAGGTCACCGTGAACTCGTAGTCGGAGTGGCTGACGTTCGCGAAGTTCGCGTATACGCCCCCCATGATCTCGGGGGACAAGTGGATGTTTATGTGACGTTCCTGGCCTGAGTCTTGCTCGTTCACACGGCTAGTATCGCAAGCTCCGGGGACCGGACCATGAGCGATCAGCCCGCAGCAGAAGCCAACCACCTCCCGGACACGCCTCTACAGGGGCTGCGGGAGGCCGTGCTGCAGGGCGTCCGCGGACTCGGCGGGGACGCGGGAGCGGCCGGCCGGATCACGCTGGAGCGCCCCAGGCGCGCCGAGTTCGGCGACTACTCCACGAATGCGGCGATGCTGCTCGCCCCCTCGCTCGGCGCCGGCCCGCGCGAGATCGCCGAGCGGCTCGGAGGCGCGCTGAGCGAGCTCCTCGGGGACCAGCTCGAGCGCTTCGAGGTGGCCGGTCCCGGGTTCCTGAACCTGTTCCTCTCCGACGACTGGTGCCGGCGCGCGCTGGCCGGCGCCCTGGCGGCCGGCGAGAGCTTCGGCGCGGGCGGCGCTGCGCAGCCCGAACGGATCCTCGTCGAGTTCGTCTCGGCCAACCCCACGGGACCGATGCACGTGGGACACGCCCGCAACGCCGCCTACGGCGACTCGCTGTCGCGGATGCTGGCTTTTCACGGCCACCGCGTCGAGCGCGAGTTCTACGTGAACGACGCCGGCTCGCAGATCGCCAAGTTCGGCGAGTCGATCCGCGCCGTCGCCAATGGGGATGCCGTGCCCGAGGACGGCTACAAGGGCGATTACGTGCCCGGGCTCGCGCAGCAGCTTCCCGGAGCCGCCGAGATGGAGCCCCGCGAGCTCGGACGCGAGGCGGTCGCGGTGATGCTGGAGCGCGCGCGGGCCTCGCTCGCCGCGTTCCGGGTCGCGGACTTCGACCACTGGCAGTTCGAGAGCGCCCTGCACGAAGGCGACCCGAGCCCGGTCGAGCAGGCGCTCGCGGTGCTCGAGCAGCAGGGCCACACCTTCCAACAGGACGGGGCGCTGTGGCTGCGCACGACGGAGTTCGGCGACGACAAGGACCGGGTGCTCGTGCGCTCCAACGGCGAGCACACGTACTTCGCCTCCGACGTCGCCTACCACCAGGACAAGCGCGAGCGCGGCTTCCAGCGCCAGCTCGACGTGTGGGGAGCCGACCACCACGGCTACGTGGCGCGCATGAAGGCCGTCTACCGGGCACTCGGGGGCGACCCCGACGAGCTCGAGCTGCTGATCATGCAGCTCGTCCATCTGGTCCGCTCCGGCGAGCGCGCGCAGATGTCCAAGCGCGCCGGCGAGTTCGTCTCGCTGGACGAGCTGGTCGAGGAGATCGGCGTCGACGCGGCCCGCTGGTACCTGCTCGCCCGCTCGCACGACACGACCCTCGACATCGACCTCGATCTGGCCCGCGAGGAGTCCAACGAGAACCCCGTCTACTACGTGCAGTACGCCCACGCGCGCATCGCCTCGATGCTCGGGCGCGCCGGCGAGGCGCGCGTCGAGGAGGCGCTCGCGACCGTACGCGGGGGGAGCTTCCCGCAGGAGCCGATGCATCCCTCCGAGCGCGCGCTGGTGCTGGCGCTCGCCGGTTTCCCCGGCGAGATCGCGGAGGCTGTCGAGCGGCGCGCGCCGCATCGCATCGCCACCGCCGCGCTCGAGCTGGCCCAGGGCTTCACGGCCTTCTACCGCGACTGCCGCGTGGTCGGCTCCGAGCCGGCCGTGCTCGAGTCCTTCCGGATCGCGCTCAGCCTCACCGCGATGAGAACGATCGCCTGCTGCCTCGAGCTGCTGGGCGTCAGCGCTCCGCAGAGGATGTGATCGGGCCGCTGTTCGGAGCGTGAAAGCTCCGCGTCGGGGCGCGCCGCGTCCGCGGGGCCGAGGGCCTCGTCTGCGGGGCCGAGGCGTCCCGACCAGGTGCGCCCCGGCTGCGCGGCGCCTAGTCGAAGCGCGCCAGATCGGCTTCCAGGCGCGCCGCGTCGTCCGCGCTCAGCGCCTCGGGCGCTGCGCTCTGTGCGGCGCGATCCCGTGCGCGTCTGCGCCAGCGGGGCAGCAGCACCAGCAGGATCGCCGCCAGCAGGACCACGGCGCCCAGTGGGACGAGGTAGGCGGTCGCGTCGAAGCCGTGGTCGGCGGGCAGCCCCAGCACGGATTCCCCGTACTGGGCGACGAGGCTCTGCTTGATCTCCGCCTCATCGCGGCCTTCCTCGATCAGGGACTGGATGAACGCGCGCTCGCGGTCGGCTTGCGGCGACTGCGCGACGTTCAGCGGGATCTTGCAGGTCACGCACATCACCTGCCGTTCGATCTGCGGCAGCGAGGTCAGCGGCCTCGGTCGCGCGCCGGCCGAGGCGGGCGCGGCCGCGGCGGCCAGCGCGATCAGCACGGCGAGCAGGACGGCCTGCGCGGCTCGGCGTCCCGTGCGGGCACGGCGGCGCCGAAGGCCGCTCACGTCGTTTCCGCCAGGCGCAGCGCTTTTGCGACGAAGCCGTGTTCGATCTCCCCGCGCGAGATCGCGACGATCCGGCCGCTGCGGTCGACGATGAAGCTCTCCGGCAGCTGGTCGGTGCCGTAGGCGTGAGCGAAGCCGCCGTTGTCGTTGTCGCGCAGGTTCGGATAGCTGAGGTGGAAGCGGCGCACGAACTTCTCGGAGTCCGGGCTGGCGTCGAGGTAGGTCACGCCGAGCACCGTCGCGCGGTGGCGTTCCAGCTGGGGCTGGGCCTTCTCGAGCAGCGGCGCCTCCGCTTCGCAGGGCACGCACCACGACGCCCAGAAGTTCAGCAGCACCACCTTGCCGCGCAGCGATCCCAGCGAGCCGCTGCCGGTGCGGCCGAGCGCCGGCAGCCGCCTCGAAGCGTCCGGAGCCAGTGGCCGGCGCCCTTCGTGCACGCTGACGTCCAGCGTGCGGCTCGCCGACTGCGTTGAGATCCCGTAGACGAGCAGCGCGATCAGCGCGGCGCCCACGAGCGAGATCACGATCGGCAGCGCCCGTGGCTTCACGAGGACGAAGGGTAGACACGCTCGGCCCCCGTGTAGACGTTGAGGTTGCCGCGCCGCGCGAAGCCGCCGAGCGTCATGCCCTGCGCGTCCGCGAGCTCCACCGCGAGCGAGGTGGGGGCGCCGACCCCCACGAGCACGGGGGCACCGGCGACCGCGGCCTTCTGGACGAGCTCGAAGGAGAGCCGCCCGCTCACGCACAGCACATGCTCGTGGAGGGGCAGGAGCCCGTCGAGCAGGGCGCGCCCTATCACCTTGTCCATCGCGTTGTGGCGGCCGACGTCCTCGCGCACGAGCAACAGCTCGCCCGAGGCGTCGAAGAGGCCGGTCGCGTGCAACCCGCCGCTGCGGCCGAAGGCCGGCTGCACGAGCCGGTCCGGCAGCGCCGCGAGCAGCTCCCGCGCCAGCCGCGGCCCGGGCGGGGCGGGCGGAGCCTGCACCGCGACCTCCTCCAGCGCGCCCTTGCCGCACACCCCGCAGGAGGAGGTCGTGTAGAAGCTGCGCGCGGCGGGCTCGCGCAGCAGCGGGCCGGGCACCTCGATGGTGTTGCCGGCCAGGTCCGCCGGCGGCCCCGCCTCCCTCGCAGAGTCGATCAGACCCTCGCCGTGCAGGAAGCCCAGGGCGAGCTCCTCGTCGTGACCGGGGGTGCGCATCGTCACCGCCACAGGCGCCCCGTCGACACGTATCTCGAGCGGCTCCTCGACGGCGACGAGGTCGGTCGCGCCGTCGCGCTCGACGCGCTTCAGCAGGCGGCCGAGGTAGGCGCCCTCGTCCGCCGCCGGGGCCGGGGTCGCCTCCGCGCCGCGCGCCCGCGCCGCCGGCTCGCCGCTGGTCCGCGCCGCCTCCGCGCCGCTGGTCCGCGTGGCCGGCGCGCCGCGCCGCTCGCTGCCGATCTCGCTCACGTCAGCTCAAGCGTAGTGCGCGGGGTGAGGCAGCCGGCCCGCCGCACTCGCGGAGAGCGGCGTCACATATCGTCCGCGGCATGCCGTCGGCCGCGCCCGCCGCCCATGTGTTCGGCTACGCCTCGCTGCTGAGCGACATGCGCAGGGAGGGGGAGGAGCTGCACGTGCTGCACGGCTACAGGCGCAGCTGGAACGTCGCCACCGACAACTCGCTGACGATCGGCCGATACAAGATCTACCTGGATCCCGCGACGGGAGAGCAGCCACCGGTCTTCGTCACCTTCATGAACCTCGTCCGTGACGACTCCTGCGAGGTCGAGGGCGCGCTGTTCCCGGTTTCCGAGGCCGCGCTGGAGGCGCTCGACCTGCGCGAGCGCAACTACCGCCGCCGCGACGTCCGCGACGAGCTCGACCAGCCCGTCGGCGGGCCGGTCTGGTGCTACTTCGGAACGGCCGAGGCCGAAGCCCGCCACCGCGCGGGCCGCGAGGCCGGACGTGCGGTCGTCAGCCGTGCGTACCTCGAGCGGGTGCGCGCCGGGTTCGCGCAGGCCGGGCCCGCAGCGCTCGCGGCATACGAGGCCTCGACGGATCCGCCGGGGTGCCCGGTCGTCGAGCTCGAACGAGTGGACGTGGAGTAGCGCCGGCCGCCTCGTGCGGGCGCACGGGGAGCATCGAGGCGACCGCCTCCCGGCCTCAGAGCCGCGAGCCCGCCGCATCGCCGACCGGCTCCTCGGCGAACGACGCCGCCTCGTCGATCTCGGCCGCGGACTCCACACGGTTGCGCCCGAGTTTCTTCGCGACGTACAGGGCGCGATCGGCGCGGCGCAGCAGCTGGTCGGTCTCGACCGCGTCGTCGGGATAGACGGCGACGCCGAGGCTCGCCGAGAGCGCGCCCGCACCTGACAGCGCGGCCCGCTCGATCGCCGTGCGGAGCTTCTCTGCCAGCATCAGCGCGCCGGGCCGGTCCGTCTCCGGGAGCAGCACGAGGAACTCCTCGCCGCCGAAGCGGGCGGCGAAGTCGCTGCTGCGCAGCGTGGCGCTCATCACCTGGCCGACCGTGGCGAGCGCTTCGTCGCCGCGGTCGTGCCCGTATAGGTCGTTGATCCGCTTGAAGTGGTCGAGATCGAGCAGGATCGCGGCGAGCGGCGCGGCTGAGCGCCCGGCCTGCGCCGCCATCCGCTTCAGCGTTGCCTCGGCCGAGCGCCGGTTCGGGAGCCCCGTCAGCGCATCGCTCGCGGCCCGCTGCTGGGCGATCGCGAGGTTGCGCTGGTTGGCGACGATCGGCGCCGCCTGCACGACCGCATCGCGCACCTCGGCACGTTGACGCGGGCCGATCGTCCGCTCTCGAGCAACGAGCACGGAGCCGATCACCTGGCCGCCGACGAGCAACGGCTCGCAGGCGGTGTCGGCCGCGATCCTGCCGCAGGTCTCGCAGCGCAGCAAGGTCTCCTCGCCGCGAACGCGGTCGAACGAGCGGCTGAGCCGCACCGCGAGGCAGGAGCGCGGTCGCAGCTGCCGGTTGCGAAGCTCGCCGAGCAGCGAGTGGCCGGCATCGTCCGGGATCAGCGGCTCGAGGCGGTCGTCGCTGTTGTTGCGGTTCAGGACCGCCGCCTCGGCGCCCGGGACGGCGCGCTCGATGTGACGGATCAGCAGCCCGCGCGATTCGCGCTCGGTGTCGGAGGCCTGCAGGAGTTCGCGCAGCTCCGACTGCTCGCGCAGGCGCCGCCGTTCACGGCGCGCGGTGTGCCTCAGCAGCAGCAGCGCAAGCAGCGCCATCGCGGTCGCGAAGCCTGCGGCGACCAGCGCGTCCAGCCAGGACGCGCGGATCAGGCCCCGTCTGCCTTCGCTCGAGACCCCCGCAAGGAAGGCGGCGTTCGTCGCCCGGAAGCTGTCCATCATGTTCTTCGCGCCCAACGCTTCCCGGACCGTGGGGGCGCCGCCGCCGCGCAGCACCCGTTCGATCTGGGCGCTCGTGAGAGCGTGCCATTCGGAGGCGAGCAGCTCCTGCTCTGCCAGCTGGCGTCGCAGGTCGGGGTCGGAGCCCGCGTGGGCGCGGGTGCCGGACAGCGCGGCCCCGAAGTCGGCGGCGCCCTTGTACCAGGGCTGCAGGAACTGGCGATCGCGCGTCTGGAAGAAGCCACGGGCGCCGGTCTCCTGATCGAGCATCGCCGTCAGCATCTTCTGCGCCGAGTCGACCGCCGCACTGGAGCGTTCGGCAGCCTGCCGCTCGATGCTGGCGGTGGCGAAGACGGCGGCGGCCAGCAGCAGCACCGGCACGGCCAGCAGCCACAGCGCCCTCCTGATGAACGGTGAGATCACGGGTACCCAGGGACTCGGACTTTCGTCTTCGATACCCGCCCGCGCGCCGGCCGGCGGCGATCTGGACGGATCGACGAGCCGGTGCCGAGACCGCTCGGCGGGTCGCTCCGTCCGCGGATCGAGCAGCCTCGGCGCTGCGCGGGGCCGAGCGCGTACGCGATGTCGCGAGCATCCGCGGTCTGCAGAGGCACACCCGCGACCTCGCGCGTGCACCAGGGTGCCCGCAGGTCAAGGGCACCCGCGGCCCCGCAGGCCTACCCGCCGATGTAGGACATCTCGACGCGCGGGCGCCTCGTGCCGCGCCGCTTGTGCCCGTGCGGCTCGCGCGGCGCCTGCTTGGCGCGCAGCTCCGAGTAACGGTCGCTCCGCGCGGCCCACACCCCCGCCAGCGCGCCATCCAGCTCGTCCTCGCCGGCACCGGACCGGAGCAGTGTCCGCAGGTCGTGGCCCGCGCTCGCGAACAGGCACGTGTAGAGCTTGCCGTCGGCCGACAGGCGCGCCCGCGTGCAGCTGTGACAGAAGGGCGCCGTGACCGAGTGGATCACGCCGATCTCGCCCGCGCCGTCGGCGTAGCGGTAGCGCGTGGCCACCTCTCCCGGCGCTCTCGCCGGCAGCGCCTCCAGCGGCCAGCGGGCGGAGAGGCGCGTCAGGATCTCGGCGGCTGGGACGACGTGCTCGCGCCGCCAGCCGTTGGTCGAGCCGACGTCCATGTACTCGATGAAGCGCAGCACGTGGGGGCTGCCGCGGAAGCGTTCGGCCATCGCCAGCACCTCGCGATCGTTGACGTCGCGCCGCACGACCATGTTGACCTTCACCGGGGCCAGGCCCGCCGCCGCGGCTGCGTCGATGCCCGCGAGCACCCGCTCCGGCGCGAGCGGCGTGTCGGCGATGCGCCGCAGCGTCTCGGGATCGAGCGCGTCGAGACTGACCGTGACGCGCCCCAGCCCGGCCGCCGCCAGCGCCTCCGCGTGACGCGCGAGCAGCAGCCCGTTCGTGGTCAGCGACAGGTCGGCGACGCCGTCGATCGCCGCCAGCATCTCCACGAGCGCGGGCAGATCGCGGCGCATCAGCGGCTCGCCGCCGGTCAGGCGCACGCGGCAGGCGCCGCGGCCGGCGAGGACCGCCGTGACGCGTGCGATCTCCTCGAAGCTGAGCAGCTGCTCGCGAGGCAGGAACGCATGATCGGCGCCGAACGCCTCGCGCGGCATGCAGTAGCGGCAGCGCAGGTTGCAGCGGTCCGTCACGGAGATGCGCAGGTCGCGCAGGGGCCGTCCCATCGTGTCCAGCACCTCTCGAACATACCCGCTGGCCGCGATCGCACCCGCCCGGCGCTGGAGGATGGGGCGGGGGCGGTATGGTGGCGCGATGACCCGCGACGAATGGATCGCAGCCTTCGCCCGCGAGGCGGGCGTCGAGCGCCCCGACACCGAGCAGATCCGGAAGCTGCTCGACCTCGCGGGGGCCGCGGCGCACACCTCCGAACGGACCGCGGCGCCGCTCGCATGCTGGATCGCGGGGCGCTCGGAGCTGAGCTTGGACGAGCTGGCGGCGGCAGCGGAGCGCGTCGGCGCTACGGACTGACGGCGAGCCGCTCGGCCTCGCGCAGCCCCGCGGCGTCGTTGACGTTGAACAGCATCCGGCTGGGCTCGCCGAGAAGCGCCAGCTCGCGCTCTTCGATCACCTCGGGCCCGAGCGCCGTGAGTGCCGCCGTCAACGACTGGCGCGCCGCGAGCGCGGCTTCGATCGCGCCGAGTGCGGCCCGCGGGTAGCGGGCGGGCAGCGGCTGCGGGGTGCCGCCGCAGCTGGGCGCCGCCGCGCCATCGCGGGCGGCGAGCGCGAGCAGCAGGCGCGCGCCGAGGAACGGCGTGTCGCAGCCCGCGGCGACGAGCGCGTGCTCGTCCTCGGCGGGCAGCGCGCGCAGGGCGGCAACGAGGCCGGTCAGCGGGTGTCGCGGCTCATCGGGCTCGATCACGAGCTCCGCGTCGATCGGCGGCAGCGGCGTGTCGCGCTTGGCGAGGACCATCACCGGCAGGCCGGTCGCAAGCGCCGCATCGAGCACGTGGGCGAGCAGCGGTCGTCCGGCCAGCGGCGCGGTCGCCTTGGCGCCGCCGAGCCGCGACCCGCGCCCGCCCGCCAGCACCGCGATCCGCACGCGCCGTTTAGCCACGCGCCGAGTGTGGCATCTTGTGCTCCCAGGGATGTCTCCGCGCAAGCTTGTCGAGCTGGACGATGCCCGGACGGCGATCCTCTCCGCGGTGCGTCCGGTCGAGCACGAGTCGGTGGCGCTCGGCCTCGCCGCGCTGGGCCGGGTGCTGGGCGAGGACGTCGCGGCGACACACCCGGTCCCCGCCTTCGACAACTCGGCGATGGACGGGTTCGCTGTGCGCGCGCCGGACCTGGCCGGCGCCGGGCCGTCCTCGCCCGTGACGCTGCGCCTCGTCGGCGAGTCCCGGGCCGGCCATCCGGCGCCGGTCACGCTCGAAGAGGGCCAGGCGATCGCGATCTCGACCGGGGCGATGCTGCCGCAGGGAGCCGATGCCGTGTTGCGCCTCGAGGAGGCGTGCCGCGAGGGCGAGACCGCCGTGCAGGCGCTGGCGGCGCCGCCGAGCGGCACCGACGTGCGACGCGCCGGGGAGGACCTGCTGCCGGGCCAGACCGTGCTGCGCGCGGGTAACCCGATCGGCCCCGCCGAGCTGGGCGTGCTCGCATCGCTCGGGCGCTCGCTGATCCGCTGCGTGCGCCGCCCGCGCGTGTCCGTGCTCGTCACCGGCGACGAGCTGCTGGACCTGCAGGAGGCGCCGCGCGCGGGGGCCGTGCGGGACACCAGCTCCTACTCGATCGCGGCGCTCGCGCAGTGCGGAGGGGCCGAGATCACGTGGAGCGGGCGCGCCGCGGACGACCTGGGCCAGACCCGCCGGGCCGCCGAGCAGGCGCTCGACAGCGCCGACGTCGCGGTCGTCTGCGGCGGCGTCTCCGTCGGCGTCCACGACCACGTCCGGCCGGCGCTCGCCGAGCTCGGCGTGGAGGAGCGATTCTGGGGCCTCGCGCTGAAGCCGGGCAGCCCGGCGTGGTTCGGCCGGCGCGGCGAGACGCTCGTGTTCGGGCTGCCCGGCAACCCGGTCTCGGCGATGGTCACGTTCGTGCTGCTCGTCGGTCCCGCGCTGCGCGCGATGCTCGCACGCAGCGGCGGGGAGGAGCGCGGCGAGGCGATCTTCGACAGCGACTACGTCAAGCCCCCCGGCCGCGCCCACGCGTTGCGCTGCCGGCTGATCCTGCGCGAGGACGGCCTGCACGCCGAGCCGACCGGCCCGCAGGGCTCGCACGTGCTGAGCTCGATGCTGGGCGCCGACGCGCTGGCGCTGATCGCGAGCGGCTCGGCGGGGGTTCGGGCGGGCGATCGGGTGCCCGTGGTGCACCTGCGCGAATGGACCCGGGCGTGAGCGAGCCGATCGTGGTGAGGGTGCGGCTGTTCGCGATGCTGCGCGAAGGCGCCGGCAGCGGCACGCTCGAGCTCGAGCTCGAGCCGGGCACGACCGTCGAGCAGGCTCTCCGCCGGCTCGCCGAGGAGCGCCCCGTGGGCGAGCTGCTGCGGCGCCTGCCGCTGCGCACCGCCGTGAACCGCGAGTACGCCGACGGCGCGACCGTGCTGGAGGCGGGCGACGAGCTGGCGGTGATCCCGCCGGTGAGCGGGGGAGGGCAGGCGCGGGTGCACGCGCGCGTCACGGGCGATCCGCTGAGCGCCGAGCGGGTGCGGCGCCTGGTGGACGATCCGGGCGCGGGCGCGGTCGTGGTCTTCGAGGGCGTGACCCGCGAGGTCCCAGCGCTCGAGTACGAGGCGTACGCGCGAGATGGCCGAGCAGGAGATCGCGCGCGTGCTGCAGGAGTGCGTCGAGCGGCACGGGCTGCTGGCGGCCGCTGCCGAGCACCGCACCGGCCGCGTCGCACTCGGCGAGCCCAGCGTGATCGTCGTGGTCTCCGCCGCCGCACCGCGGCGAAGCGTTCGCCGGCGCGCGCGAGGCGATCGACGAGATCAAGGCAGCGGGCGCCGATCTGGAAGCGCGAGCACCGCGGCGAGGGCGCCGGCGAGTGGGTGGAGGGCGCCGTGCCGCGGCCCGCGCTCCGCGCCGAGCACGAGCGCGACGAGGCCGCCGAGGCCGGGCTGGACAGGAGCAGCTCGTGAGCGGGCGCCTCACCCACCTCGACGAGCACGGCAGGGCGCGGATGGTGGACGTCGGCGGCAAGCCGCGGACGGAGCGTTTCGCCCGAGCCCGCGCGCGGTTGCGGATGAGCTCGCAGGCGGCGGTGGCGGTCCGTGACGGCTCCGGCCCGAAGGGCGAGGTGCTCACGGTCGCGCGGCTGGCCGGAATCCAGGCCGGCAAGCGGACGGCGGGGCTGATCCCGCTCGCGCACCCGCTGCCGCTGAGCTTCATCGACGTCGAGGCGAGCGTGGACGCCGACGAGGGGGCCGTGACGATCGAAGCGCAGGCCCGCACGACCGCGGAGACCGGCGTCGAGATGGAGGCGATGACGGCCGCGGCGGTCGCGGCGCTGACCGTCTACGACATGGTCAAGGGCCTCGAGCGCGGCATCGAGATCGAACAGGTCGTGCTGCTCGAGAAGCACGGTGGGCGCAGCGACTACACGCGGCCGGACGGCGCCGCCCCGGAGACGAGATCCGCGCCCGGCGAGGACCGCGATGCGCCGGCGGGCGCGGCGGTGCTCACGATCAGCACATCCAAGGCGGCCGGTCGGGGCGAGGACGAGAGCGGCCCACGGCTGCGGGCGCTCGCGGAGCGGCTCGGCTTCGAGGTCCGCGCGGCGGAGATCGTCGCCGACGATCGCCCGCAGATCGAAGCGCGCCTGCGGGAGCTGGCAGACGAGCGGCGCTGCGCGCTGGTGCTGACGAGCGGCGGCACCGGTGTGGCGCCGCGCGACGTGACGCCCGAGGCCACGCGCGGGGTGATCGACCGCGAGATCGCCGGGCTGGGAGAGGCGATGCGCCTGGCATCGAAGCCGCACACGCCGAACTGGATGCTCTCGCGGGCGCTCGCCGGAGTTCGCGGCGGGACGCTGATCGTCAACCTCCCGGGCAGCCCGCGCAGCATCGAGGAGATCGGGGCGCAGCTCGAGGGCGCGGTGCGGCACGCGCTCGCACTGATCGCAGGCCAGGACGGAGGGCACCCGCCGAGGGCGTAGAATCCTGCCCC
The DNA here is from genome assembly GCA_963703205.1 of uncultured Solirubrobacteraceae bacterium. Taxonomy (GTDB): domain Bacteria; phylum Actinomycetota; class Thermoleophilia; order Solirubrobacterales; family Solirubrobacteraceae; genus Palsa-744. Next base: position 1,793,681 of record OY969799.1, on the reverse strand, counting down.
GCGCGGCGATAGCTCAGATGGTAGAGCGCAAGCTTCCCAAGCTTGAGGTCGCGGGTTCGAGACCCGTTCGCCGCTCTCTCGTGCGCCGCCGGTGGTGGCACCGCGCTCCGCCGCGCCTTACGACGAGTGCTCCAGGGTTGCGGTGGCGCGCGTGAGTACTCAGCAACCTGCAGGCTTGACGGGCGCCGATTCGCCGACTTTAATGGGTAAGCGCACTTACCAACTTCGTTCGGTTCCCCTGAACTTTTCCCTGTAGGCTAAGCGCAGCCGACGACGGTCGGCGAGGTGGGAGTGGGCGCCCAACGGCGTCGACACCATGGCCTTGATCAGACCGCCGGTTGGACACGATCCCGATCCAGAAGGGGATATATGACCAGGCTCCGGGTGGTGATGCTTTGCATCGTCGCCGTTCTCTCGACCGCGGTGGTCGTCGTACCGCAACTCGCAAGCGCGAGTGCGCGCCCGGCGATCACTGGCAAGGAAAAGACGCAAAAAGAAAAGGAAAAGCGCGCCAAGTGCTTCGCGAAGCTACGGTCCCAGAAGGCAACGTTCAAGGAAAAGCAAGCGGCGCAAAAGGAAAAATTCGCTGAAAAAGAACACTCGAGGAGTCAGCGACAGGCCTTCAAAGAAAAACTGAGCGAAAAGAAGCGCGCCTTCAAAGAAAAGCAGGAAAGAGAGAAGGCGAAGTGCCGCGGCGAAGGTAAAAAAGAAGAAGAATCCAAAAAAGAAGAAAGCAAAAAAGAAGAAGAAAGCAAAAAAGAAGAAGAATCCAAAAAAGAAGAATCTAAAAAAGAAGAAGAATCCAAAAAAGAAGAAAGCAAAAAAGAAGAAAGCAAAAAAGAAGAATCCAAAAAAGAAGAAACCAAAATCCTTTGACCTTTGAGGCACGAGCCGCGCGGCGCGCACTCTGCCGCGCGGCTCCCTCAGGGTCTTGGATCTCGGGAGGCGCCGCGCGTGGACGCCGGCGCCTCCCGGCCGATTCGCCGCGGGGGTAGTCTCGGCGCGTGCCTGATCGGGAGGGGACGGTGTCGCGGACGCTGCGCGTGCGGGTGGCACTCGGCGCGGGACTGACGCTTCTCACCGTCGCGCTGGGGGTGGTGCTGTCCGGCTCGCCGCTCGGCGTCGCCGGGACCAACTCGGTCCTCGCCGGCGCCGCAGCGGGGACCGCCGCGGGAGGGTTCTCCTCTTGCCAGGCAGCCGGGACGCTGCCGCGCGGCACCACCGCGGTCCGGATCTCCGCCTCGGCGAACACGGGGCCGTGGGTGAGGGTCCAGGTGGTCTCGGCGGGGCGTGTGGTGACGAGCGGCGAGCGCGGTGCCGGCTGGGGGGTGACCGAAACCGTCACGGTGCCGCTGAGGCCGCTGCCGTCTCCGATCGACGGCGCCGAGATCTGCCTCCGGTTCGGGCCCGTGATCGAAGGCATCCGGCTGAACGGCACGCCCCGGCCGAGGACCGGCTCGGGCACGACGGCCCGGCCGCCGGTCCTGCTGCGGTTCGAATATCTGCGGCCGCGCCGGGAATCCTGGTGGTCGTCGGCGCTTTCGATCGCGCGGCGGGTGGGCCATGAGCGCACGCCGAGTGGGACCTGGGCCTTCTTCCTCGTCCTTGTCCTGATGATCGGCGTCGTCGCGCTCGTTCTGCGCGCGGCGCTCCGCGAGCTCAGATGAGCAGCGGTCGCCTCGTACGCGCGGCGGCGCTGTTCGCGCGGCTCCCTTCTGCGGCCTTGGCGTGTGCCCTGGTGGCATGCGTGAACGCCGTCTGCTGGTCGCTCATCACGCCCCCGTTCGAGGCCCCGGACGAACCGGCTCACATCGCATACGTCCAACAGCTCGCTGAGACCCACAGCCTGCCGAGCTCTCACTACGCCGACTACTCCGAAGAGGAGGAAGTGGCGATCAGGGATACCGATGCCCGCGAAGTTCGCTGGCATCCGGAACGGCACCCGGTCGCCCGGCCGAGCGAACAGCGGCGTCTCGCGCGCGATCTCGCCAGGCCGCTCCAGCGGACGGGGCCCGGGGGCGCGGGCGTCGCGACCTCCCAGCCGCCGCTCTACTACGCGCTGCAGACGATCCCCTATCTCGTCGGGCGGCGCCTGAACCTGCTCGGTCGCATCCAGTTGATGCGGCTGCTCTCAGCCCTGATGGCGGCCTTCACCGCGCTGTTCGTGTACCTGTTCCTCCGCGAGGCGCTCCCGCGAGCGCGATGGGCGTGGACGGCCGGTGGCCTTTCCGTCGCGCTGGCTCCGCAGCTCGGCTTCATGTCGGGGGCGGTCAACCCCGACTCGATGCTGGCGGCGGTCTCGGCCGCGACCTTCTTCGTGCTGGCCCGCGCCTTCCGCCGGGAGCTCACACCGAAGCTCGCCGTCGCGGTGGGTGTCGTGCTCGGCGTCGGGCTGCTCACGAAGGTCAATTACGCAGGGCTCCTGCCCGGCGTGCTCATCGGGCTGATCGTGCTCACGGTTCGAGCGGCGCGCACGTCCGCGCGTCGTGGCCTGGCCTCGCTGGCGATGGCGGTCGGCATCCCGGCGGCCCCGGTCGTCTTGTACGTGGTGATCAACCTCATCTCGAACCGACCCGCCCTGGGCGTCGTCTCCAGCGCGATCCAGCTGACCGGCGCCCGCGGGGACCTGCTGCGCGAGATCAGCTACATCTGGCAGTCCTACCTCCCGCGCCTCCCCGGGATGACCGACTACTTCCCCGGGATCTCCACGACGGTCCAGATGTGGTTCGACCGCTCCGTGGGCTTCTACGGCTGGAACGACACCTCCTTCCCGGTCTGGGTCGATCGCGTCGCGCTCGTCCCCGCGATCGTGCTCGTGCTGCTAGCCGGACGCGAGCTCGTCGTGAGCCGGCTGAGCCTGCGGCGCCGGGTTCCCGAGCTCGGCGTCTACGCGCTCATGGCGGTGGGCTTGCTCGGGGTGATCGGGGCCGACTCCTACCTCGTCCCGCACAGCGCGGGAACCTACTCGGAACCCCGCTACCTGCTGCCCCTGCTCGCACTCTTGGCCGCCGGCCTGGCGATGAGCGCCCGTGGCGCCGGGCGCCGCTGGGGGCCGGCGGTCGGCGCCCTGATCGTCGTGCTGTTCCTGGGACACGACGTCTTCAGCCAGTTGCAGGTGCTCGCGCGCTTCTATGGGTGAAAATTCGCGCTCTGGCACTTCGGCGCGTGAGCGACTCTGCCGCCGGCCCGCTCCGCAGCGGGCGCCGGCCGGGCCGCCCGGCCCGCTCCGCAGCGGGCGCCGCGCAGCGGCGCAGACCGGGCCGCCCGGCCCGCTCCGCAGCGAGCGCCGGCCGCGCCGTCGGCCGCTCCGCAGCGAGCGACCGGCTGGGCATTGCGTCCTAGACTCGCCGTCATGCCGCTTCGCCGCCGCCGCCAGTCAGTCGCGATCGCGAGCGCCGCGCGGGCAGCGGCACTCGCCGCGTTCGTGCTCGCGACTGCGCTCTGCGCCGGCGCGCGTGCGAACCCGCTCAGGGGCGAGGCGATCTGGACCGCCCGGCCGCCCGCGACGCTCGCACCAGCCACGCTCGCGGCGGAACTATCGGCGGCCGGGATGCACGGGGTCTTCATCAAGGCCGCCGAAGGCGCCACGCCCGAACCCGGCTTCACGCCGGCGCTGGTCGAAGGACTGCGCTCCCAGGGCATCGGAGTCTGCGCCTGGGTGTTCGTGTACGGCGAAGACCCGGCCGGCGAGGCAGCCGCGGCGCTCGCCGCCGCCCGCGCCGGCGCGCGGTGCCTCGTCGTCGACGCGGAGGGCCAGTACGACAAACGCTACGGGGCCGCCCAGGCATACGTGCACGCCCTGCGCTCGCAGCTCGGCGCCGGCTTCCCGATCGCGCTGGCCGGGCAGGCCGAGGTGCTGGAGCATCCGAAGTTCCCCTACTCGGTGTTCCTCGCCCCGGGAGGCTTCACCTACGACATGCCGCAGGTCTACTGGCGCGAGCTGCGGCTCTCTCCGTCCGCCGCGCTGGCGCTCGCGATTGCTCAGAACGGGTGGTACGGGCGGCCGATCGAGCCGGTCGGGCAGCTGTTCGACGCCGTCTCGGCGGCCGAAGTCGGCCGGTTCGTCGCCCGCGCCTCGATCGACGGCACGCGCGGCCTCAGCCTGTTCGACCTCGAAGCGCTGCCGCCGGCGACGATTGCCGCGGCGATCGCGGTGCCGACGCCGAGCGTCCTGCGTCCGATCGCGCCGGCGACGCTTCGGCCGGGCGCCGACGGCGACGAGGTCCTCTGGGCACAGGAGCACCTCAACGGGGCCGGCGCGCGCCTGCCCGTCGGCGGCTTCTACGGCGCCCAGACGTCCCGCGCGGTCGCCCGCTTCCAGCGGCGGCACCGGCTGCGGCCCAGCGGTGTGCTCGACGCGCGCACCTGGAGGGCGCTGCTAAGAGTGCCACCGCGCGTGCCCTCGTGGGCGGCGGCGCCGCCGCTCAGCGCCAGGTAAGGCGGCGCGGCTCGCGGCCGGCGCCAGGACGAACGACAGCCCTTCCCTGGACGGCCGAACGCGCCTCCGCGCCCTTCCTGAGCCCCCGCTGGCAGCGGGTATCCTCAGCCCATGGACCGATCGCCTGGGGAGGCGAGCGCAGGGGACACGGACGTCGCGCTCGCGGGCGCGCGCCCGCTCGTGCTGAGCGCGCCTCTGAAGCTCGTGATCTGGGACCTCGACGAGACGCTGTGGAGCGGCGTTCTCAGCGAGGAGGAGGTCGAGCTGGACGAGACGCTCGGCGAGATGATCCGCACGCTGAACCGCCGCGGCATCGTCAGCTCGATCTGCTCGAAGAACGATCCGGCGGCCGCGCGTGCCCGGCTCGAGCAGCTCGGCCTGTGGGATGAGTTCGTGTTCGCCTCGATCAGCTGGGAGCCGAAGGGGCCGCGGATCGCTCGGATCGTGGAGGACATGCAGCTGCGCGCGCCCAACGTGCTGTTCGTCGACGACAACGCGCTCAACCTGAACGAGGCCCGCCATTACGTTCCCGAGATCCAGCTGGCGGAGCCCCAGCAGCTCGCCGAGCTGCTCTCGCTGCCCGAGGCCGCCGGCAAGGCCGACACCGCGCTGACGCGCCTGGCGCAGTACCGCGTGCTGGAGAGCAAGGCGCTGGACCGCGCGGCGAGCGAGGTCTCCAACGAGGACTTCCTGCGCTCGTGCGAGATCCGCGTCGAGCTCGGCGAGCCGGACGAGGCCGACATCCAGCGCGTGCTCGAGCTGGTCAACCGCAGCAACCAGCTCAACTTCACGAAGAGCCGCCTCGACGAGGAGCAGCTGCGCGGGCTCCTCGCCGAGCAGGGGCGCGAGACGCGCTGGGTCCGCGTCCGCGACCGCTACGGCGACTACGGGCTGAGCGGGTTCTACTCGTTGTGCGACGGCACGCTCAGCGACTACGTGTTCTCCTGCCGGATCCTCAACATGGGCGTCGAGCAGTGGCTCTACGGGCGGCTCGGGCGTCCCACAGTCGAGGTCGTCGGCGAGGTCGCGGCCTCGGTCGAGCAGCCCCTCACGGTCGACTGGATCGAGCTCGCGGCTCCCGGATCCGAGACGGAGGACGCCGCGGGCGAGTCCCGGCGCCGGCGGCTGCCGGGTCTCTCGCGCGGCTACGTGCTGCTCAAGGGCGGCTGCGACATGTGGATCCTCAACAGCTTCCTCGGCGGCACGATCAAGACCGAGTTCACGTACCCCTCGCCAACCGGCGCTGAAGTCCACGGTCACAACTGCGAGATCATGCGCCGCAGCTCGCCGCAGCTGCTCGAGGAGCACGCTGAGGTGATCGAGCGCCTGCCGTTCCTGGACGGCCTCGCGTACCGCTCGCGCATCGTCCGCTCGCCGGGCGGGATCCGCACGCTCGTCTACAGCGCGCTGATGGAGTACACGGAGGGGCTCTATCGACTGCGGGGAACCGACTTCGTCGTGCCCTACGGTCATTTCGACCTCGACGCCACCGACCCGGGCAACTTCGAGCGCATCGAGCGCCGCTACGGCGGCGTCGGGATCGACCGCCCGTTCCTCGAGTGGTTCGCGGAGCGCTTCGAGTTCCAGGGACCCGTCGGGGAGGAGCGGTTCAAGGACAACATCCGCTGGCTCGCGGGCCGCCTGCCGCGCGGCTCGCGTCTGATCCTGATGAACGGCGCCGAGGTGCCGCTCGCCAGCCGGCGCGAGCCCGACCGGCACCTGCACCATGCACGGATGAACGCCTGGCTCGAGGAGGTCGTGGCGGAGCTGCCGCACGCGTCGATCTGCGACGTGCGTCCGTTCGTCGTCTCAGAGCAGGACCTGCGCGACAACCTGCGCCACTACACGCGCCAGAGCTATGTCCGCATCTCCCACCATCTCGCGCAGATGGTCGGCGTCTCGCACGTGCAGCGCCCGCTTCTCAGCCGTCTTCACCGTGCCAGGCGCCGGCTCGGCCGCCGGCTCGACCAGCGCTTGCTGCGCCGGCGCTTGCGCTAACCCGCGGGACGCCGCCTGCTCGCGGCGGGGGCCGCCGAGGGCGGATCGGCGGAGATGCCGGGGCCGTCCTGCCCGCCGGAGCGCAGCTGGATCTCGCGGCGGAATCGCTCCGGGCGATCGCGGGAGCGGAACGGCAGGTGCTCCAGCAGCCTCGTCAGCTCGAACAGCTTTTCGCCCTGCTCGCGGGCGTGGGTCATCGTGAACTCGCACGAGCGCTGCTCGCACGCCGCTTTGACCTGGAGGATCGCCCGCACGCCCGTCGAGTCGATGAAGGCGACGTCGGAGATGTCGACGAGCAGCCGGCCGCCGCCGAGCTCGCACAGCTCCACGGCTGCTGCTTCAAACGCGGGAACCCCGGCCAGATCCAGCTCGCCGCCGAGCACCAGGACGTGCGTGCCCGGTTCTTCGAATGCCCGTATCGTCAAAGACGGTTCGTCCATGGTTCTCCCGTGATCACGTGCCGGCCCCCCGCCGCGTGCGCCCGACCGCGGCGACGCATCGGATACCCCGGCGAGCCGCGCTCCAATCGTGCCGGAAAGGCGCGATCGGCGTACTCTCGGCGTGGTGGCGCCCCGCGCATCCAGGATCCACGTGCTGGAGCGCGAGCAGTTGATCGCGCGGCCGCGCGCCGAGGTCTTCGCGTTCTTCGCAGACGCCCGCAACCTCGAGGCGATCACGCCGCCGTGGCTGCGCTTCGGGATCGAGACTCCAGGGCCGGTGGAGATGCGGCGCGGGACGCTGATCTCCTACCGGATGAGCCTGCACGGCCTCTCCGTTCGCTGGCTCACGCGGATCGAGGAGTGGGAGCCGCAGCGGAGGTTCGTCGACCGTCAGCTGCGCGGCCCCTACGCGCTGTGGCATCACACCCACTGCTTCGACGACCGCGCCCGCGGAACCGTGATGTGCGACCGCGTCCGCTACGCGCTGCCGCTGGGGCCGCTCGGCGAGCTCGCCCGCGGCGCCTTCGTCGATCGTGACCTGGGGCGGATCTTCGACTTCCGCCGCGACGCCGTGGCGGCCCTGCTCGCCTGAGGGAGGCCTCGAGCCTCGGCACCGGCCGCCGAGCGCGTCCGGGCTGAGCCGGCGACCCACCCCGGCTCGCCCCTCGGGCCGGCTCAACCGACGGTGAACGACGCGGGGGGCGGCGGGTCGTCGCGGATCGCGGCGATCTCGGCCAGCAGCGACTGTGGAGAGGTGCCGCCGAGCACGCGCAGGCGGGGCAGACGGTAGGGGTCGCTTTCGGGGTGCGCCCAGCCCGGCACGACGGTGGTCGAGCCGGTGTAGCCAGCGGCCTTCACCGCTTCGATCACCGTTGCGTCGTAGTGGCCCGACGGGTAGCAGAACCAGTCGACCGGCACGTGGAAGCGGCGCTGGATCGTCTGACGCGAGGTCGCGACCTGGAAGCGCAGCTCTTCCGCGTCGAGCGTGACGAGGTCAGCGTGGTTGTAGCCCTGGGTGTCGAGCTCCCAGCCGGCTTGCACGAGGCCGCGGATCTGCAGCTGGGAGAGCCCGCCCTGCGAGGGCGGCAGGCCGCTCAGCTGCATGTTCTCCTCGCCGACCCAGCCGAGCCGTTTGAGCACCGGGAGCGCCTGCGTGTACTGCGACTGGTAGCCGTTGTCGAAGCTGAGCACGATCGGTTTGCCGCGCCCCAGCGATGTCCCCTCGCGCCAGTTCGACTCGACCTGGTCGGGCGTCACCGCGTGCCAGCCGGCTTCCTCGAGCGCCTGCATCTGCGCCGCAAACTCGGACGGTTCGACATACAGGCCGGGGTACGGCGCTCCCGCCGGCGGCGCTTTGATCACGTGGTACATGAGGATCGGCACCGACTCGTGCCCCGGCGGTCCCGAGCGCGTGGTGGCGATGCCGGGGGCCCGTGAGGATCCGGTGTGCTCGGCGATGGCCGAGCTCTTGCGCGCCGCGTGCGCGGGACGCGAGGGTCCGGGGGAGGGTCGCGTCGAGCCGCGCGCGGCGAGCACCACGACCGCCACGGCGACGATCGCCACCGCCGCGAGACCTCCGAGTGCGAGCGCGCGTCGTCGGGCGATCTCGCGGCTCCGCTGCTCGCGCCGGGCTGTGCGCTGCTCGGCGTCCACCGCCGTCAGTCCCCCGCGAGGCTGGTCGGGAGCGGCTGGCCCGGGGGCGGGGGGTCGTCCAGCAGCAGCTTCGGCACCGTCACGAGCTCATAGCCTTTCGCGCGCAGCGCCTTGATGATCAGCGGCAGCGCCTGGACCGTCTGCGTGCGCACCCCGCCGGCGTCGTGCAGCAGGATGATCTCGCCGGCATGGATGTTTTCGAGCGCGCGCTGGACGATCACGGAGACGCCCGGCTGTTCGTAGTCGCCGGTGTCGATCGACCACAGCGTCATCAGCAGGTGCAGCCGCTTCAGCTGCTCGAAGGTCGTCGCGTTGAACGAGCCGTAGGGCGGACGGAACAGCGTCGGGCGCTTGCCGCCGAGCAGTTCGATGCGGGCGATCTGTTCGAAGAGCTCTTCGTACTGGTCGTGGGCGGAGAGCTGGGCCATCATCGGGTGGCTCTCGGTGTGGTCGCCGATCACGTCGCCGTCGTCGATCTCGCGCACCGTCGAGGAGCTGAAGTAGCGGAGCATCTTGCCGATCACGAAGAAGGTCGCTTTCACGCGGTACTGCTCCAGCACCGAGAGCACCTGCGGCGTGTAGGGGCCGGGTCCGTCGTCGAAAGTCAGCGCGATGTCGGGGCGGCGGCTCGAGCCTTCTTTGACGAACGGCGTGTACGCGAGCACCGAGCCCACGGCCTTTTCCTGTTCCCGTTCGGGGTCCGACGGGGGTTTCGGCGTCGCCCTGGAGAGCGTTCTGGACCTGCTCGCCGACGGATGTCGCGGGCCGGCGTGCGATCCCGCGGCGGCGGCCACGACGGCCACCAGCAGGACCAGAACGACCGCGAGCGCCACGGCCCGGCGCCGGCGCACGTGCAGCCGGTTGGGCCGTGCGCCGCCCCCGGGCCGTGCGGTGTCCTTGTGTGCTGCCGGCGCGCCGGCAGGCGCCGGGCGCGGAGCGGCGCGCGCCGAATGCGGGGGGGCCGGCGGCTCGTCCTCGAAGTCCCAGCTCCAGCGGTCGGGCATCGCTCAGAGAGTAGACCTCGCACCAGCCGCCGGCGCGGGGTCAGTGCAGCGGCCTGACGGGCCCGTGCGCGAGGACTCGCACCGGGGTGCCGGCGGGAAGCGCCGCGGACCCGTGCACGCGGGCGAGCAGCAGCTCCGAGCCGGCGGGCTGCTCGGCGCGGATCTGCAGCAGCGCGTCGTGGCCGTAGTAGCGGCACTGCTCGACGCGCCCGCCCAGCCCCTCGCCGCCCTCGGCGGCAGGCCGTACGTCGAGCTGCTCGGGGCGCAGCATCACCAGCGCTCCGGCGGCCCCGTCGCCGGCGGCCGGGTGCAGCGCGAGGCGGCCGAGGGCAGTGATCGCGACGCCACCCGCGATGCTGGCCTCGAGCACGTTCACGGAGCCGAGGAAGCGGGCCAGGCTCTCGTCCGCCGGCTGCTCGTAGAGCTCGGCGGGCGTTCCCTGCTGCACGATCCGTCCGTCGCGCAGCACGGCCACGCTGTCGGACAGCGACAGCGCCTCCTCCTGGTCGTGGGTGACGAGCACCGTCGTCACGCCCTGCGCGCGCAGCAGCGCCTGTACCTCCTCGCGGACATGCGCGCGCAGCGCCGCGTCGAGCGAGGAGAACGGCTCGTCCAGCAGCAGTGCCTGCGGGCGGCGGGCGAGCGCCCGGGCCAGCGCCACGCGCTGCTGCTCTCCGCCGGAGAGCTCGTGCGGCAGGCGCCGGGCGAGCGCCGCGATGCCGACCATCTCCAGCAGACCCTGCACCTCCTCGCCCCGCCGTCGGTTGCGGCTGAGGGCGAAGCCGACGTTGTCCTGGACGCTGAGATGGGGGAACAGCGCGCCCTCCTGTGGGACGTAGCCGATCCGCCGCCGCTCGGGAGGCACGTACGTGCGGCCGTCGTCGAGCGTCACGCCGCCGAGCTCGATGTTCCCGGCCTCGGCGCGCTCGAACCCGGCAATCAGGCGCAGCAGCGTCGTCTTGCCGCATCCGGACAGGCCCAGCACGCTCGTCAGCGAGCCCGGCGGGACCGCGAGGTCGACGCCGCGCAGCACCGGCTGCCCGCCGAAGCCCTTCCACAGCCCGCCGACGAGCAGCCTGCTCATCGCCGTGGCGGCAGGAGCGTCGCCCTGCGGCTCAGCAGGTATGCGGGGACGGCGGAGATCAGCACCATGAGGCCAGCGTAGGGTGCCGCGGCGCCGTAGGCGAAGCTGGTCGTGTACGTCCAGAACTGGGTCGCGAGCGTGTCGACGCCGGTCGGCCGCAGCAGCAGCGTGGCGGTCAGCTCGGTCGCGCTGGAGATGAAGACGAGCGCGAACGCGGCGCCGAGACCGGGCGCGATCAGCGGCAGCGTGACGCGACGGAAGGTCTCAACGGGGCCGCTGCCGAGCGAGCGGGCGACCTCCTCCAGGCGCGGTGGCGCCTGCGCCATCGCCGCGCGCATGCCGACGAGCGCCAGCGGCAGGAACAGGATCGCGTACGCGGCGACGAGCTCCGCGGCGCTCTGGTAGAGGCCCAGCGCGTGGCGCACGGTGAATGCCACGAGGCCGAGCGCGACGACGAGCCCTGGCAGCGCCATCGGCAGGTAGGCGAGCCGCTCGATCAGCACGGTCAGGCGGTTGCGCCGGCGCGTAACCAGAGAGCTGACCGGCAAGGCGAGGACCGTCGCGACGGCGGCGGCGGCGGCGCTGTACCCGGCGGTGTGGCCGAGCGCGGGGAGCACCGAGGCGCTCGGCAGCGTGGTCGAGCTGCCGTGGGCCATCCAGTAGACGAGCGAGCCGAGCGGCACGCCGAGCGCAAGCCCGGCCAGCGCCCCCACAGCCCCCAGCGCGGGCCAGCGCCAGCGCTGCAGGCGCATCCGCACCAGCGGCCGCGCCGCGCCGGGGCCGGCGCGGGACGTGCGGCCGCGGCCGCTCAGCGCGAGCTCGCCGCCGAGCACCGCCACGCTAAGCACGACCAGTACGAGCGAGAGCCCGCAGGCCGCCGCGGCGTCGAAGCCGAGCTTGAACTCGGTGAAGATCTGCACCGTGAAGGTCTGGTAGCGGACGATTTCGAACGCGCCGTACTCTGCCAGCAGGCCGAGCGTGACGAGCAGGCAGCCTCCGAGCACGGCCGGCCACACCTGGCGCAGCGTGACGCGCAGGAACGCCCCGCCCGGGGACAGGCCGAGGCTCCGCGCCGTCTCGTGCAGGTTCGCGTCGAGGTTGCGCATCGCCGAGGCGACGGGCAGGTAGACGAGGGGATACAGGGAGAGCGTCATGATCATCACGGCGGCGAGGTAGCCGTGCAGGCCGGGGTCGATCGAGACCCAGCCGAAGCCGACGACGAAGTCCGGGACGCCCAGCGGCAGCACCAGCAGCACGGCCCAGATCCGCCGCAGCGGCAGGTCGCTGCGCTCCACCAGCCACGCCGCGCCGACGCCGATCGCCGCGCACAGCAGCGTGCAGGCGAGCGCCAGGCGCACGCTGTTCCAGAGCAGCACGGCGGTCGAGTGGCGCAGCAGCAGGCGCCGCAACGTCCCCCAGCCCGAATCCTGCGCCTGCACCACCAGGAAGATGAGCGGCAGCAGCACGCCGGCGGCGGCGATCAGGGCGCCCCCGGAGGCCACCCACGGCCAGCGGCGCCTGCCCGACCAGCCGCGCGCGATCCGGCCGGCGGGGCTCTCGCGGGGTGAGGTCGGGGCGAGTGTGCTCATCGGGCTGGCCACGGTCCTCTACAGCAGCCCTAGCCGCTGCTCCATCTCCAGCGGCCCGCTGCCGTCGCCGAGCTCCGCGGGGGTCAGCGGGTTCGGCCGCAGCGCGGCGAGCGGCCGCAGTCCCTGCGCGGGCTCGACCCCGGGGCGCAGCGGGTACTCGAAGCTGTCGCTGTGCGCGATTATCTGCTGGCCGCGAGCGCTCACGAGGAACGCCAGGAAGCGCTGGGCCAGGGCGCGGTGGGAGCTCGAGCGCAGCACCGCCGCGCCGGACACGTCGACGAGGTCGCCCGGGTCGCCGGGGGCGTAGTACTGCAGCGCGGAGTGGGTTCCGCCCGCGCCTTCCTCGGCTCGCAGCCGGTACCAGTAGTAGTGGTCGATCGGCCCGAGCGCGCTCTGCCCCGCGTTGACCTGCGCCACGACGGTCTCGTTGTCCGGGTAGATCTTCCCCGCCGACTTCAACCCCGTCAGCCAGCGTTCCGCCGCGGCACGTCCGTCGAGCTTCTCAATCGCCGTCACGAGGGGCTGGAAATCCGTCTCCGAGGGCGCGAAGCCGACCTTGCCGCGCCAGCGCGGCGAGGCGAGTTCGAGCAGGTGTGAGGGGGGCTTGTTGCCACCGAGCGCGCTCGGGTCGTAGACCAGCGCGGAGATCCGCGCCGACACCCCGACCCAGTCTCCCTGCGCGGAGTCATCCCGGCGCGGGACGGCGGCGAGAGTGGCGGGGGCGACGGGGGCGAGCAGGCCGTGCTCGCGCAGCAGTTCGAGCACGGGCGTGTTCTCGCTGTAGAAGAGATCGGCGGGGGAGTTGCCCTGCTCCTCGAGGATCTGGTTGCCGAGGGTCGCCTCGTCGGCGGAGCGGACTGCGACCTTAATACCGGTTTCGCGTTCGAACGCCGCGACCAGCTTCGCGGTCGTCTGTTCGTGCTGGCCGTTGTAGAGGGTCAGCGAGTTGCCCGTCGAGCGGGCCGAGCCGCAGGCGCTCAGCGCCAGGGCGGATGCGGCCAGCAGCACCGCGAGCGCCGCCGCGGCCGTCCTGCTCATCGATATCCGATCTCCGCGGTCGGGATCGCCATGTTCCGAACGTATCACGAAATTAGGGTTACCTAAGTCGCGGAATAGGTGAGAATCCCCGACGTGCACGTGACCGCCAAGGCCGATTACGCCGTCCGCGCCGTGATCGAGCTCGCCTCCAGCAGCCAGGAGGCGCCGCGCAAGGTCGACGACGTCGCCCGTGCCCAGGCGATACCCGTTTCGTTCCTGGAGAACATCCTCACGCAGCTGCGCTCCGCCGGCGTCGTCCGCAGCCAGCGCGGCCCGGAGGGCGGCTACTGGCTGGCCAAGCCGGCCGAGCAGGTGAGCCTCGCCGACGTGATCAGAGCCGTCGAGGGGCCGCTGGTGGGCGTGCGCGGGCAGCGGCCCGAGGAGATCGAGTACTCCGGGTCGGCCGAGGCGCTGCAGAAGGTGTGGATCGCGCTCCGCGCGAATCTGCGGGCGGTGCTCGAGGAGGTCTCGGTCGCCGACGTCGCCGATGCGAAGCTGCCCAAGGACGTGATCGCGCTCACGCGCGGCGAGGCCGCCTGGCGTTGAGCGGCCCGCCCGAGGCGGCGCCGAGCCCGCCTCGGGCGGCCTGCGTGACATCGGACACACAGCACCACTTTGTCAGTGTTGTTGACACGTGGTGCGCTTCTGTAAGGTAAGATCGGGGTATCTTCCAGAGGCCCGGACGAGCTTCGCCGGGACCATTCGGAGCGCCGTTGCGCTCCCCACGCAAAGGAGATCCCTGCCAGATGTCAGCTCCCTCTTCAACCGTCCCTGACGAGACCGCGGCCCAGGCTGCCGAGGCGGCTGCCGGCGGCGAGCAGGCCGAGAGCGTCTTCTCGCTCGAGCTGACCCAGGACCAGAAGGACATCCGCGACTGGGTCCACGGGTTCGCGGCCGACGTGATGCGGCCCGCCGCCCACGAGTGGGACGAGAAGGAGCAGACGCCCTGGCCGATCATCCAGGAGGCTGCGAAGATCGGCCTCTACGGATTCGAAGGCATCGCCCAGTTCTTCGCCGACCCGAGCGGGCTCGGGCTGCCGCTCGTCAACGAGGAGCTGTTCTGGGGCGATGCCGGTATCGGCATGGCGATCATGGGCACCACGCTGGCCGTCGCGGCGATCTTCGGACAGGGCAGCGGCGAGCAGATCGGCGAATGGATCCCGCGCTGCTTCGGCACCGCTGAGGACGTCAAGGTCGCGGCCTTCTGCGCCTCGGAGCCGAACGCCGGCTCGGACGTCTCGGGACTGCGAACGACCGCGAAGTTCGACGAGGCCGCCGGAGAGTGGGTCCTCAACGGCCAGAAGGCCTGGGCCACCAACGGCGGGATCGCCGACGTCCACGTCGTGATCGCTTCGGTCGACCGTGAGCTCGGATCCAAAGGCCACGCCGCGTTCGTCGTCCCGATGAGCGAAGCGAAGGGCATCTCGCAGGGCGCCAAGGTCTCAAAGCACGGCCTGCGCGCATCGCACACCGCCGACGTGTACCTCGACGATTGCCGGGTGCCTGCCGACAACGTGCTCGGCGGCAAGGACAAGCTCGACGAACGTCTCGCCCGCGTGCGCGAAGGCAAGAAAGCGAAGTCGCAGGCCGCGATGCAGACCTTCGAGGCATCGCGCCCGACGGTCGGCGCGCAGGCGATCGGCATCGCCCGGGCCGCCTACGAGTACGCGCTCGAGTACGCGAAGGAGCGCGAACAGTTCGGCCGGCAGATCATCGACAACCAAGCGGTGGCGTTCACGCTGGCGCGCATGAAGCTCGAGATCGACGCCGCCCGCCTGCTCGTCTGGAGGGCCTCGTGGATGGGCCGCAACCGCGTCCCGTTCGAGAACGCCGAGGGCTCGATGAGCAAGCTCAAGGCCGGTGAGGTCGCCGTATGGGTGACCGAGCGTGCGATCCAGATCCTCGGCGGCAACGGCTACACCCGCGAGTTCCCCGTCGAGCGCTGGCACCGGGACGCGAAGATCTACGACATCTTCGAGGGCACCGCAGAGATCCAGCAGATGGTGATCTCGCGGGCGATCAGCGGCATCCCCGGCCTGTTCGGGTCCTCGGGCTCCTAGCGCCCTCGGGCGACGCGGCGAGCGGGACCGGCTACCAGGCCTGGTCGGTCCCGCAGTGCGGGCAGCTGACCGTCGTCGAGACCCGGGCGCTGAACAGGTAGCCGCAGCAGCACGTGTAGACCGCCACGTCGACGGGGCCGCCGGCGCGGCGCACCTTCTCGGCCTCGGGATCGCCTCCGGCGCGGCTCGGCGGCAGCGGCGGCTGCTCGGGCACCGCCACGCGCTGATCGGCACGGCGCCGGGCGGCCGCGAGCTGGTGCGCGCGTCGTTCGGCGCGCGCGTGCGGTCGATCGCGGAGGGGGTGTCGCAGGCTTGGTCTCATCGCTTCTCACTCCTAAGGACGTCTCAGACACGAAAAGGTTTCGCGGCGCGACCTTTATTTCCTGTGGGCGCAGCGCGGATCGTGCCCGCATGTCGGCCCGGCGCCCCGACCGGGCTCGACGGGCTCGGGGGTTTGAGATACTTGGGGTGATGAACCCATCGCGCAAGCGAAAGGTGCGCCTGATCGTGGCGCTCAGCGCGGCGGTGGTGCTGGCGAGCGCCCTGATCTACACGAGCTTCAGCGCCGCCAGCCCGGCGCTGACGCCGAGCCAGCTGCTGCGCGAGGCGCAGCCGGGCCGCAGCTACGTGCTGAGCGGGACCGTCGCAGCCGGCAGCGTCCACCGCGCGGGGGCGGTGCTCGACTTCGCCGTGCGCGACCGCGGAGGCGCGACGGCGGTGCCGCTGGCGTACACCGGCACCGTGCCGGACCCGTTCCGCGAAGGCCGCGAGGTGATCGTGACGGTCGAGAAGCAGGGCGGCCGTTATGTGGGGGAACGCAACTCGCTGATCACGAAGTGCCCGTCCAAGTACAAGTCGGCTCCCCCGAGCGAGAACCAGAACGCCTGAGTGACGCCCAACCGGCCCAGTCGCATAGAGATGCCCATCTGCAGAGCCGGCGCGCAGCGCCGGGGCGCGGGCTGATGGCCGGTCTCGGCTTCGCCTGCCTGCTGCTCGCGCTGGCCATCTGCGTGTACGGCATCGCCGCTTCGCTGTACGGCGTGCGCAGCGGCAGGCCCGAGTTCTCGGAGTCCGGGCGCCGCTCGGTCTACGCCCTGGCGGGCATCCTCACGGTCGCCTTCCTCGTGCTCGAGGCGGCGTTCCTGCGCAACGACTTCGCCTTCAACACGGTCGCCGACACCTCCAGCCGCACGACCCCCGCTCTCTACCGGGCGGCCGCCGTGTGGTCCTCCCAGGAAGGCTCCCTGCTGCTCTGGGCCTGGCTGCTGTCGCTGTGGTCGAGCCTCTCCCTGTTCCTGACGCGCCACCGGATGCGCGACGTGTCCGCCTACGCCACCGCGATCCTGCTCGGTTTCGGCGGGTTCTTCGTCGCGTTGATGATCTTCTACGCGAACCCCTTCGCGACCACGCGGCCGGTGCCGCCCGAAGGCGTCGGCCTCGACCCGCTGCTGCGCTTCCCGACGATGATGATCCACCCCCCGATGCTCTACTCGGGGTACACGCTGTGCGCGATCCCGCTGGCGTTCGGGATGGGCGCGCTGCTGGCGCGGCGGGTCGACGCCGACTGGATCAAAGCGATCAGGCGCTTCGCGTTTGCGGGATGGCTGTTCCTCGGCATGGGTATCCTGCTCGGCGCCCGCTGGTCCTACTCGGAGCTCGGCTGGGGCGGCTACTGGGGATGGGACGCCGTCGAGAACGCTTCGCTGATGCCGTGGCTGACAGCCACCGCCTTCCTGCATTCGCTGATGCTGCAGGAGAAACGGGGCATGCTGAAGGTCTGGAACGTCTCGCTGGTGCTGGCGACGGGCACGCTCGCGATCATGGGCACCTTCCTCGTTCGCAGCGGCATCCTGAACTCGATCCACGCCTTCGGCGGGGCCACGCTCGGCGTCCCGTTCGTGTGCCTGATCGGCGTCCTGATCGCCGGGTCGATCTACCTGGTGGTGAGCCGCCGCGAGATGCTGCGATCGGAGAACCGGCTCGACTCGCTGCTGTCACGCGAATCCGTCTTCCTCGCGAACAACCTGGTGCTCGTGGCGCTCTGCTTCGTGATCTTCTGGGGCACCTACTTCCCGCTGATCTCCGAGGCGCTGACCGGCCAGGAATCGTCGGTCGGCCCGCCGTGGTTCGACCGCTACACGGTGCCGCTGGCACTCGTGCTCGTGCTGCTCAGCGGAATCGGCCCGGTGATCGCGTGGCGCCGGGCGACGCTGGCCAACGCGCGGCGCAACTTCGTGATCCCGCTCGCCTGCGCTGCGGTGGCGCTGATCGTGCTCGCGCTTGCGGGAGCGACTGAGAAGCCGTCGGCGCTGGCGATGTTCTGCGTCGCGGCGTTCGTCTTCGGCAGCATCGGCCAGGAGTTCGCACGGGGCGGCCGGGTGCGGCGCCAGATCGCGGGGGAGGCGCCGCCGAAGGCGCTGCTTTCGCTCGTGCGCCGCAACCGCCGCCGCTACGGCGGCTACATCGTGCACATCGGCATCGCCGTGCTGTTCATCGGCGTCGCGGCCTCGTCCTCCTTCCAGCACGCCGGCGAGCTTCAGATGCAGCCGGGCCAGTCCACGAAAGTCGGCGCCTACACGGTCCGCTACGTCCGCCCGACCGCCTCGATCACCCCCAAGTACGACCGCGCCCACACCGGCTCGACGATCGCCCTCGGCGCGGAAGTGGACGTCACCCAGAGCGGCCGCCACGTCGCCACGCTGAACCCCAGCGAGGGCTACTACTCCTCCCAGGAAGCCAGCCAGGGGACCGTCGGCAGCCTGATCGGAGGCCAGCCCGTCAGCCACGTGAGCATCGACGGCGGCCTCACCCGTGACGTCTGGGCGGCGATCGAGCCGAACATCGAAGCGCCGGCGCTGAAGAGGATCGTCGAAGCCGGCAACCGCACGCTCGAACCCGGCCAGGCGCCGCTCGCGCTGCTGTACCTCGTGAAGGGCTATTTGAAGAGCCCCCCGCCGGCGCAGTTCCACTTCATCGTCTCGCCGCTGGTGATGTGGATCTGGATCGGCGGCCTGATCGTCTTCCTCGGCGGCCTGATCGCGCTCTGGCCGGCGCCGAGCACGGTCCGCGCGCGGGTCGCTGCGCGCGCCGGCGCGCGGGCGCAGCGCGGCCTCGCCCGCGCCTAGATGGTCCTGCGAGAGCGCTGAGCTCCCGTGGCGATCCTGATCGCGCTCATCATCTTCGTGCTGATCGGCGCTGTGGTGCTGCTCGTCGGCGCGCCGCTGCGCGCGCCCCGCGGCTCGCGCGCGGCCGGCGGGGGACCGTCGGTCCCGTCCTCGGACCCGCCGCGCCAGGCGCGGCTCGCCGAGCTGCGCGCCGAGCGCGAGGCGAAGTACCGCGAGATCCGCGACGCGGAGATGGACTTCCGAACCGGCAAGCTCTCCGAGCCGGACTACCGCGAGCTCGACGGCGAGCTGCGCGCCGAGGCGCTACACGTGCTCGACGCCCTTCGGGAGCTGGGGGCGGAGACGGATCGGGCAGCCGAACCTCCCGCGGGCGGCAGTTAGCTCAGGCGGGGCGGCGGTTGGCGCAGCCGGACGCCGGCTCGCTCAGTCGGGCGACCGTTCGCTCAGGCGGGCGGTCGCGCAGGCGGGGCGGCGGTTCGCTCAGGGCCTCAGGCCCAGGGCTGCTTCAGCAGGATGATCGCGTTGACGAAGAACAGCACGGCGAAGAAGACCGTCCAGCGGTTCAGGTTGCGCTCGACCAACGAGCCGCCGCCGAGCGGGCCCTGGCCGCTGCCCACGCCGAAGGCTCCGGACAGGCCGGAATCCTTGCCCGAGTGCATCAGCACCAGGAACACGACGATCACAGCGAGGATCACCTGGATGACCGAGTCGACGGTTTCCACGCCTTCCAGATTACCGGGCCGGAGGCCCTCGCGGGGCGCAGGATCGCGCCCAGCCGCGGCTACTGGGTGCATCCGACGCCGCGATCGCGGATACTACGGGTCGCAAGAGCTTCGAACGGACAAAGGCCAGCGCGATCACGAATCCTTTACGGATTGTTGATCGAATGCCGATATCAATGCCGGTGGGCGTATCCAGGTGCGCCGGCCCAACCACATGGGACAACCCGCAGACGACCGAGACAAAGGCATGATGCCGCCCACGGCCGCCCGGCGCAGGGCCCTGCGCGCCGTGCTCGGCACTCTTGCCGGAGGTGGCCTGACGGCCGCTGCCCTCAGCGGGCCGCTCGCAGGCCCGTCGCTAGCCGCGCACAGCGCGGCTGCGCCTGCCACCCCGGAAGTGACCGCCAGCGGCGAACCGGCAGCGGAAACCACGGCGACCACGACCACCCCGGCGCCGGCGCCGGCGCCGACGACCACCACGCCGGAAGAGACCGCGACCGCGACCACGCCCGCGAGCACGACGCCCGCGAAACCCGCGAAACCGGCACCGGCCGCCGAACAGCCGGCTGTCGTCCTGCAGCGCAAGCAGAAGCCCACGACCGGCGCCGGCAAGCAGGGCGCGAACAAGAACGCGACGAACAGCAAGCAGAAGGCCACCGGCCCGAGCAACGTCGAAGCTTCGCCGCAGGCCATCAAGGCTGGAGCGCTGGCCGCCGTGCTGGCCTCCTCGCAGGCCTCGGTCCAGGCACTCGCGTTCTACCGCGTGCCGATGTTCCTGCTGCCGATCTACAAGGCCGCGGCTGTGCAGTACGGGGTGCCGTGGCAGATCCTCGCCGCGATCAACGAAATCGAGACGGACTACGGTGCCGACCAGTCGGTCTCGAGCGCCGGCGCGGTCGGCTGGATGCAGTTCATGCCGGAAACCTGGCTGCAGTACGGGGTCGACGCGCTGAACGCCGGCTACGCGGATCCGTACAACCCGGTCGACGCCGTGTTCGCAGCCGCGCGCTACCTGCGCGCCGCCGGCGCGGCCCAGAACCTGCGCCGGGCGATCCTCGCCTACAACCACTCCGAAGAATATGTCGACTCGGTGATGCTCAGGGCGAAGCTGATCGCGACCTATCCGAGCTCGGTGGTCGCAACCCTCACGGGCCTCGTCGACGGCCGGCCGCCGGTCCAGAGCAAGGTGCTCGAATGGGGCGCCCTGCCCGTCTCGGCCGGCGCCTCGAACGCGACCGGCGAAGCCGCCGCGTCCGGCACGGCCGCGCCCAAGGGGAGCACCGCGACCTCCCCGCTGGCGGCTGCGGCCTCGCACCTCGCGCACGCCGCCCCGAAGATCCAGACCGTGGCGCTCACCAGCGCGGCCAAGGCGAAGGTCGTCGCCGTCGAGGACGGCAAGGTCGTGCAGATCGGCGCCAGCCGCGAGCTCGGCCGCTACGTGATCCTCCGCGACGTGTACGGCGACCTCTTCGCCTACACCGGGCTCGGCAGCATCGCGCCGAGCTACCGGGTCGAGAAGTCAACCGCCGCCAACACCTCAGCGGCGGCGCTGCAGGCGGTCAGCGCGCACGATCTGGCGCCCTCGAAAGCGGCGACGGCCGGCAGCCAGACGCCGGTCACGCTCCAGGTCAAGACTCCCGCGCCCCAGGACCACGGCTCCGGCGGGGGCCGGGCCACGATCGAAACGGGCGACGAAATGCCCGCCGGGATGAACCGCAAGCGGCTGTTCGCGCATCCGGGCAACCCCGACGCGAAGGCCGCGGCGAGCGCGGCCGGCACCGCCCACGCGCGTCGCGCCAAGGCCTCTCAGCGGCAGCCGCTGCGCAAGGGCTCGGTCGTCTCGAGCGGCACCGTGCTCGGCACCGTCCTGACCGCCCACGGCGGGCAGGTCGGGCATCTTCGCTTCGGCATCCGCCCCGCCGGCGACAGCACGTACATCGACCCCGGGCCCGTGCTGGCCAACTGGGCGCAGCTGCAGAAGGCGCTTCACCCGCGGGGCGCGCGCACGAACGACCCGCTGCTCGGCGCGACGGCGTCCGACGTCTTCCTGCTGTCCCGCGCGCAACTGCAGCGCACCGTGCTTTCGGACCCCGGCATCACGGTCACGGGCTGCAGCCGCGAAGACATCGAGGCGGGGAAGGTTGACCGCCGCGTGCTCGCGCTGCTCGCGTTCCTCTCGCGCAGCGGCCTGAAACCGACCGTCGGCGCGCTGCGCTGCGGCGAGAGCGAGTTCTCATCGGCGGGCGTGACCTCACCGCACTGGCGCGGCGACGCCGTCGACATCACCGCCATCAACGGTGTGACGCTCGCACACCACCAGGGCGCCGGGACGCTCACCGATCTGGCGATCCGCGCGCTGCTCACACTGCCGGCCGAATTCGTCCCCCACGAAATCGTCAGCCTGATGCACTACCCGTCCTCTTCGCGGACCCGCGCCGAGTCCTCGCACTGGAACCGCCTCGAGCTGATCTTCCAGCCGGCGGTGGCGACGGCGAAAGCGACCGCGACCGGCCTCGCCGCTCACTCGGCGGGCAAGGGGGCGACCGCCCCGGCACCGGTCGTCACGACGAGCATCCTCAGCTCCCTGCAGTGGAACCAGCTCATGACCCGCATCGGCGGGATCCCGGCGCCGAAGATCGCCGCCAAGCCGACCCCGGCGGCGATCCCGGACAAGTCCTCGTCGCACACCTCCCAGCCGCAGCACTGACGCTCCCCGGGCCCCGCGCTCCGGTCTGAAAGCCGTCGCGCCCGCGCGGCTTTCCGCGGACGGGCGGGTCCGCTGCCGCTGGGCCCGCGCGGCGCCGCCCGCCGCTGCCGCGGCGGGCGGAGATCGCGTGTGCGCGGCTCAGCACCCGGCGCGCGGCGCGCCGCCCGGAGCGGAGATCGCGTGCGCGCGGCTCAGCCCCCGGCCGGCGGTGCGCCGCCCGGGGGTGCGCCTCCTGGCGCCTGCGCGGCTCCCGGCTGCGCCGTGCGCAGCAGCGAGATGCATTTCGTCTCGGCTGCCTTGAACTTGGACGAGGCCGTGTCGATGCCCTTCGTGTCGAAGATCGGGCCTTTGCCGGACGTGTTCGCATTCGGCACCGGGATGCCCTGCTGGCGCATGCATGCCGCGAACTTCTCCAGCGCCTTGCTGAAGGCCGGGCTCGAAGCGAGGCCTTTGAAGCGGCCGCCGCGGAACCCGCCGCACTTCTTCAGGGCCGCTTCGTACCGGGCGCGCGATACGCCGCTGGGCAGCTGCGGTCGGGCGAGTCCGAGCGGTCCGGCTGCGCCGCCGCGGGGGCGTTTGCCGCCCGGAACCCGCTGCGGCAGCGTGATGCCCTGCTTCTTCAGGCATTCGCGCAGCGCGTCGAAGCGCGACGCGCCACCCGCCGGCTGGCCGGGCGGGGCCTGGCCCGTGCTCGCGGTCCCGGGTGTGCCGGTGCTCGTGCCGGCGCTCGTCTTGGCGCTCGGCGAGGAGCTGCCGCAGGCGGCGAGCACGAGCACCGCGACCAGCGCGGGCACCGCTGCCGCGAGTGCGCGTGCAGGAAGGACTGAGATGCGGTTCATGTGACTCCTTGGGGTTGCATCATGGATTGTGTCGCGCGCCTCCGCTGCGCGCGTCAGCCCCTCTGCGAAGATGCGCACGATGGCCCACTTCGGCGGGATCGACCTCGGCGGCACCAAGATCCAGACGGTGGTGGTCGACGAGCGCCACGAGGTGCTCGGCCAGGCGCGGCTGCCGACCCCGACCGAGGGCGAGCCGAAGGACGTCGCCGCGCAGATGTCGGGGGCGATGCGCCAGGCGGCGTCCGAGGCCGGCGTCGAGGTCTCGGCGCTCGGGGGGATCGGTGTCGGCTCGCCCGGCGTGGTCGAGGACGGCACCGTCACGAGCGCGCGCAACCTGCCGGGCTGGGAAGGCAGCTTCCCGCTCGCCGCCGAGCTGAAGGGGGAGCTGGGACCGGACGTGCGGATCGGCAACGACGTGCAGGTCGCCACCGAGGCCGAGGTCCAGCTCGGAGCGGGCCGCCCCTTCGGCTCGCTGCTGGGCGTGTTCTGGGGAACCGGGGTCGGCGGGGCGGTGGTGATCGACCGCCGCCTCTGGCGCGGCCGCGGCGGCGCGGGCGAGATCGGACACATGGTGGTGGAGATCGGCGGCGCGCGCTGCACGTGCGGGCGGCGCGGGTGCATGGAGGCCTACGCTGGGCGGGCGGCGATGGAACGCCACGTCCGCAAGCTCGTCGACAAGGGCGAGCACACCGACCTGTTCGCGCTCGCCGAGCAGCATGGGCGCCCGCGGCTGACGAGCGGGATCTGGTCGCGCGCGCTCGAGAAGGGCGACAAGCTCGCGGAGAAGATGATCGAGCGCGCGATCGGCGCGCTCGGCGCCGGGGTCGCGTCGGCGGTCAACCTGCTCGACGTCGAGGCGGTGATCCTCGGCGGCGGGCTCGGCGTGCGCCTCGGAGCCCCGGCGGCGGAACGGATCGCCGAGGCGATGCAGCCGCACCTCTTCCAGGACCAGCGCCCCCCACATCTCGAGGTGGCGTCGCTGGGGGACCTCGGTGGCGCGATCGGCGCAAGCCTGCTGGTTGCTCCGGCCGCCGGCAGCGCGTCCGCGTCCTAGCTCCTCGATTCCACGGCAGCGCGCCGCCGGAGGTCCCGGCTCCTGCCGTGCTCACAGCGGCAGGCCGAACGTGACGAGCACGAGCACGGCCGACAGGCAGGACAGCACGATCACCGTGATCGCCGTCGCGATGTCGAGCACGCCGCGGCTGCGCCGCTCGCCCATCACGCGCCGCGAGCGCGACAGCAGCCAGATGAAGGCGAGGTTGATCGGCAGCAGCAGCCCGTTGACGACCTGTACGCCGACGAGCAGCGAGATCACGGGAACGCCCGGAATCATCGCGATGACCGCGCTGAGCGCGATCATCCCTGTGATCACGCCCACGAACACCGGCGCGTCCTCGCGCCGGCGCCCGATGCCCTTCTCGTAGCCCAGCGACTCCGAGACCACGTAGGAGGTGGCGATCGGCAGGATCGCGCAGGCGAGCAGGCTGGCGCCGGCGAGGCCGATCCCGAACAGCGCCTCCGCGAAGCGCCCCGCGAACGGGTTGAGCGCCCGGGCTGCGTCGGCGGCGGAGCCGATTTCGTGCACGCCGTGCGTGAACAGCGTCGCCCCCGTGGCGATCACGATGAAGCCGGAGATGATGCAGGCGAAGACCGCGCCGGAGACGGCCTCGACCTCCTCGCGGCCGAGGTCCTCCTCGCGCACGCCGCGCTCGACCACGGCCGACTGCAGGTACAGCTGCATGTAGGGGGTGATCGTGGTCCCGACCGTCGCGATCAGGAGCACGAGGAAGGTCGAGTTGGTGTGCAGCTGCGGCGTGACGAGCGCCTTGCCGACCGCCGACCAGTGCGGCTTGGCGAGGATCGCCGCGATCGGGTAGGCGAAGAACGGGATCGTGAACCACACGAAGATCCGCTCGGCCGTGCGGTAGGAGCCTCGGACGATGATCATCCAGATCCCGACCGCCGCGATCGGCACGGTCACCTGCACCGGCACGCCGGCCAGCCCCAGGGCGGCGCCTGCCCCGACGAAATCCGAGATGCAGATGCCCATGTTCGCGATCAGCACGGCACTGGTGGCGAACACCGACCAGCGGATGCCGTACTCCTCGCGCACGAGCTCGGACAGGCCCTTGCCGGTGACCACGCCCATCCGCGCCGCCAGGCGCTGGACGATCGCCAGCGAGATCGCGACGAGCACGATCGTCCACAGCAGCCCGTAGCCGTACTTCGCGCCGATCGAGGAGTACGTCGCGATGCCGCCCGCGTCGTTGCCGGCGTTGGCGGCGATCAGGCCCGGCCCGAGCAGGCCGAGCAGGACGAACAGGCGCGCTCTACGCCGGTTGAGCCGGGCAGGCAGACGCGGTCGGCCACGAGTGGCCGACCGGACACGGCGCATGACGGGCGGTACTCGGACCACCATCGAACTGTCCGCCTGGGGAGCTCATCGCCGGGTGAGTCTAATCCCTGGGCGCGGCCGATCCCGGGAAGCGCGCTTCAGCCGCCGCGCCGCGCGCGCCGCGGCGCGCCGCGGCGGGAACCGGCCATCTAGTCCTCGCCGAGCAGGCCAAAGCGCCGTCGCCAGCCACGCGGGATCATCGCCTCGAGCACGTCGTCGACGGTCACGACCCCCACCATCCGCTTGTCCTCGCCGACCACCGGTATCGCCGTCAGGTTGTAGTCGGCCATCAGCCTCGCGACCTCCTCGAACTCGGCGTCGGGGGGGAGGCAGGGGGTCTCGTGCTTGAGCTCGGCGTCGAGACGCTGCTCGCCCTCGGCTCGCACCAGCGCCGCGACCGGCACGGCGCCGGCCAGCGTGCCGTCGCGGGAGCTCGCGAAGACGGTGCTCAAGAGCTCCGGGGCGACGCGGCTCTGGCGCACGGCGCGCAGCGCGTCCTCGACCGTGCTGGAGCCCGGCAGCAGCACGAAGTCGGGGCTCATCAGGCCGCCCGCCTGCGCGGGGTCGTAGCCGAGCAGCGCGCGGACCTTCACGCGGTGGCTCACAGGCAGCAGCGAGAGCACGTTCTCGCGGCGGTCCTCCTCGATCTCGCCGATCACGTCGACGGCGTCGTCGGGGGCCATCCGCGCGAGGATCTGCGCGACCTGCTCGTCGGGACGGTCCTCGAGGAACTCGCGCTGATGCTGGTCGTCGAGCTCCTCGAACACGTCCGCCTCGAGCTCGCGATCGTCGTCGCCGACGGCCTGGATGATCTCCTCGCCCTCCTGGCGGGAGGCGGCCTCGACGAGATCGGCGATCTGGGCCGGGTGCAGCTTGGCGAGCTTCGGGTGGGGCACGCGCAGCCGCACCGTGGGGACGTGGCCGACGAACGGCTCGACCCCCGCCCAGTCGAGGAACTCGCCGGTTGCGATGCGGGCGCCGAGCGGCTTCGGCAACAGTCGCCGCAGGCCGCCGCGCGCCCCCGTGTCGACACCGACGACGCGCCAGGAGCCGCCGACCAGCGCGAGCTCGATCTCGTTGGCGCGCACCAGCCGTGCCCCCTCGACGTTGATCAGCTGCCGGTCGAGCAGGTCGCGTCTGAGCAGCACCTCCTCGGGGCGCCGCTCGAAGTGGCGCAGGTCGAGCTTCGCCTTGCGCAGCACGACACCTCCGGAGCCGATCGCCGAGACACGTTCCAGCGGCACGTAGGACTGGCGCCCGGCGACGGTCGCCAGCACCCCGGTGATCGGTGGGTAGCCGACGCCGCCGAGGCGCACGATCAGATCCTCGACCTTGCCGAGCTTCTCCCCGTCGGCATCGCGCAACGGGCTGCCGACGACGGTCGAGAGGTGGAGGATCGGCGGCGCCTCGGTGCGCCCGGCGGCCTGCGCCTGCGCGCTCATAGGCGCCATCCTACGCGCCGCCGGCGCCGTCCATCTAGGCTCGCTGGAGCGGATGCCCTTCTGGTTGTCGATCTCGTGCCTGTCGATCTTCCAGGGCGTGCTCGTGGCGCTCCCGGCTGCGGTGCGCTGGGCGCCGCTGCGGCGCCTGCGCGCCGGCGGCTGGGCGGCGGTGCTGCCGGTCTCGATCGTCGCCTTCGTCGCGATCGCGCGCGCTGCGGAAACCGCGAGCGCGCAGGGGCTCACCTACCTCGCGCTGGTCGCGGTGCCGCCGCTGGCCGCGCTCGCGCTGGCCGTGCTCTCGCGCGGGGCGCGTCCGCGCCGGGCGCTGCTCGCGGGCGTCCTGTTCGCCCTGGCCTGGGCCGACCGCGGCGGGACCGCCGGCAACACCGCCGCGACCGTGCTGTCCGGCCTCAGCTGCGTGGCGCTCGGCTCGCTGCTCGGCGCGATCACGCCGGCGCGGTGGCTGGCCGCCGGGATCGTGGCGATGGCGCTGGCGGACACCGCGCTGGTGGTCTCCGACCTGCTCCAGGCGCCGAACGACGCCCTCAACGCCGCCCGCCCGGCCGCGGGCCTACCGCGTCTGCAGAGCGCCACGTTCGGCAGTGCGGTGATGGGCTACGGAGACCTGTTCGCCGCCGGCGTCCTGGGCGGGTTGCTCGCCGCCGAAGACGAGCGGCGCCTCGCCGGGCTGCAGACGTGGCTGGGCGCGGGCAGGCAGCTGATCGCGGCAGGGCTGACCGCGGCTCTCGCCCTCGCCTTCGACCTGCTGTTCTTCGCCGTGAGCGAGCTGCCCGCGACCGTGCCGGTCGCGGCTGCGCTGCTGTGCCTGCTCGCGCTCAGCCGCCGGGGACGATCCGCCGGGGACCGAGGCGCTCGGCGCGCGGCTCGCCTTCGGGCGCGATCTGCGCGAGCTCGTCCGAGAGCCGATCCTCCAGCTCGCCCTGCGAGGCGATCGCCCGCGCCGTGATCTCGAGCGGCGGCGGCTCCCCGAGCTCGCGTTCCGATGCCGCGCCGGCCTGCTCGATCCGCCGCACCTGCGGCATCACGCGGGTGTCGAATGAGCCGACCGCCTCGTTGTAGGCGGCGACCGCCGACCCGAGCTGCCGGCCCGCCTTCGCGAACGGAGTGACGAAGCGCGCCAGCCGCGAGTGCAGCTCGCGCGCCGACTCCGCGATCTCCCGCGCCGATTCGGCGATCAGCTCCTGGCGCCAGCCGTAGTGGACGGCCCGCAGCAGGCCGATCAGCGTGGTGGGCGTGACGAGCAGCACCTGCTGGGAGACCCCGTACTCGATCAACCCCGGGTCCTGAGCGAGCGCGGCGTGGTAGATGCCGTCGGAGGGGACGAACATCACGACGAACTCGGGTGTCGAGTCGAACTGGCGCTGATAGCCCTTCGAGGCGAGCTTGGCGATGTGATCACGCGTCTGGCGGGCATGCCGCGCCGCGTGGGCCTCGCGCTCGCTTTCGTCCTCGCACTCGAGCGATGACAGGTACGCGTCGAGCGGCACCTTCGAGTCGACGACGATCAGCTTGCCGCCCGGCAGCTTGACGAGCATGTCGGGGCGCAGCGCGCCCTCGCCGGTGTCGATCGTCGTCTGCTCGACGAAGTCGCAGTGAGCGACCATCCCCGCCATCTCGACGACGTTGCGCAGCTGGATCTCGCCCCAGGCTCCGCGCGTCGCGGGACGCTTGAGCGCGGTGACGAGGTTGCCGGTCTCGCGTTGCAGCGACCCCACGCCCTCTCCCAGCTGGCGAACCATCTGGCGCAGCTCGCCCTGTGACTGGCGGCGCTCGCCCTCGAGTCGCGCGATCTCGCTCTGCATCCGCGCGAGCTGCTCCTGGACGGGCACGACGACGCCCTTGATCTGCTCGGTTCGCCGGGCGAGCTCCCCGGCCGCGCGCTCCTGCTCGGCGGCGCGCGACTGGGCGACGCTCTCCGAAAGCGAGGCGCGCGTCTGCTCCATCACGTCCAACGACAGCGCCTTCAGCTCCTCGCCCATGCGCGAGGAGCGCGAGCGGGCAAGCAGCGCGCCGGCCAGCGCGCCCGCGAGGATTCCGACGATCAGCACCACGATGGTCATTGCTTCGCTCTCCGGTCGATTCGCGGCGGCTGACAAACATCGCAGCGCGACCGGACGTGTCCGGCGAAGGGCCCCCGCGCGCCGCCCGTCGCCGCGATCGTCTCCGGAGCTGGGCCTTCGATCGCTGGCGTGAGTCGCCGCCGCGATCGTCTCCGGAGCTGGGCCTTCGATCGCTGGCGTCAGCCACCGGGATCGCCTACGGAGCCGGCCTTCGATCGCTGCCGCGAGCCGCCGCGGTCCTGTCCGGCGGCGGGCCCTCTCGCGCGGGCCGAAGCGGTTGGACAGTTGCCCCGATCCACACCCGCGCAGAGCGTCCGCGCGCCCCTCGCGGGAGTGGTACGCAGTCGTACATTCCCTTGACGGCGGGGGATCCGCGTGTGACGGCCGACTTGACAGCACCGTCCACCGTGATACCTTTTCCCGTGCTCCCGCCGTGCGGGAGCTCTTGCCTCAAGAGGGCCAAGAGGGAAAAAACAAAGTCGGGGGCGCCTGAATCTAGCCGGCCCCGGAGGAGGGAATGGTTAGATGACAGCCAAGAAAGGCTGGTCCGGCTCTGTCCGGCATGCGCTCGGCATCTGTCTTGCGCTGGCGCTGCTCGGAAGCGCCATCATGGCTTCGGCCGCCGCGGCGAAGAAGAACCCGGCGCCGCCAAGCAACTACGTCGCCCTGGGTGATTCGCTTTCCTACGGCTACTCGCAGCAGAAATTCGAAGAAAACTACCCCACAGAGTCGCCTACGGCGTTCGAAGGTGGCTTCGTGAACCTGCTCGCGAAGAAACTCGCGAAGCTCGAAGCGCGAGCAGCAGAACCGCACACGCTGGTCACCGCCAACCTCTCCTGCCCGGGCGAGGTCTCCGACGGTCTGATCGGGGAAAACCCGGCGCTCGGCGGCGGTCAGGAAGGCAACGGTAAAAGCGACTCGGCTCCGTGCGCCTGGCACAACGTCGACGGGTTCCCGCGTCACTTCGAATACGGGTCCATCTCGCAGCTCGAAGCGGCGATCGGGATCGTCCAGGGCGCCTTCGGGCCGCTGGGCACGACCAAGTGGGTCACGCTCCAGATCGGCTCCAACGACGAGCTCGCGGTCGTCGGCGCGTGCGAGAACGAAAGCTACCGTACGGCCCACGGCTTCACGGGCGTCGGTCTCGCTGGCCTCAAGGAATGCCTCGGTTACGAAGCCTCAGAATCAGGCACGTACTTCGAAAAAGGCCTCTTCTACCACATCATTCACAACCTCGGTGACGTGGTCGGCGTGCTCCGGCACGAGGGCTTGACGGGTGAGGTCGGGATCCTCGGCTTCTACAACCCGCAGGCCGAGATCCTGCCGGGCAGCGACGAACTCCAGCAGTCGCTGAACGCCCACCTCGAAGGAGCGATCAACGCTGAAGCGTTCGGTCCCGGCGTCGTCTACGCCGACCCGTTCAGCAAGATCAACCCCGCGAACGGCAAAAAAGAGTCCAAGGCGATTTGCAAGTACACGGAAGAGTGCAACAAACACGACAAACACGTGAACTTCGTCAAGTACCTTGAAAAGGAAGATCACCTGACGCATGAACAAGCGGAAGGCTATGCCACCCAGAAGGAATCGGAAGGCTACGTATTCCCCGAAGGTGACATCCACCCGACGCCTGCAGGCCACAAGCTGTTCGCGGGGCTTCTGTACGAAGCGCTCACGACCGGCAAAAACAGCGGCGGCGACGCGTAGTCGTCTGCTCAGCTGAACGCTGACTGACAGGGGCGCCCCGCCGCGAGGCGGGGCGCCCCTTGTCGTTCAGGTGGCGCTCGCTCCTGGGTTGGGCACAGCGCTGCGCGAGCAGAACCAGCTCGCCCCATCACGGGAGCGAACGGCCGTGGGCGTCAAGCCGGCCGGGGCGTCTGCGCCTGGCTCTCGCCCTGCGCGGCGAGGATCCGCAGCATCGCCCCGGCGGCGGGCACGAGCCGTGCCGCAGCGGGTGCAGCCGCGATCACCCTGCGCACGGGGCCGTCCTGCAGCGAGCGGATCGCGATGTCCTCGCGCACCGCCGGGAGTGCCATGTGCGGGATCAGGGCGACGCCCACGCCGGCGGCGACCAGCCCCTGGACCGTCTGGTAGTCGTCGCTCTCGAAGGCCACGTTCGGCTCGAACCCCGCGGCGTGGCAGCGGCGCACGACGTGGCGCGCGCAGGGGCTCTGCTGGGAGGTCTGCACCCATGCCTCGCCGCTCAGGTCGGCCAGGCGCAGGCGCTCACGCGACCCCAGCCTGTGGGTGCGCGGCAGCGCGAGGAACATCGGGTCCTCGAGCAGCTCGACGCGCGTCATCTGCTCGTCGAGCGGGCTCTCGTCCTCGAACTCGAAGAGCAGCGCGAGGTCGAGCTCGCCCGCCCGCAGGCGCGGCGCGATCTGCTCCGGCTCGCCCTCGGCGAGGCTGAGCTCGACCTCGGGATGGGCGGCGCGGAAGGCCGCGATCGCGCGCGGCATCAGGGTCGCGCCGGCGCTGGGGAACGACGCCATGCGCAGGCGCCCGCCGCGCAGGCCCGCGATCGCCGCCATCGCCTCCTCCGCCGCCTGCAGCCGGGTGAGGATCCCGTCGGCGTGGCCGACCAGCGTCTGCCCGGCGGCAGTCAGGGTGACGCCGCGCGGATGGCGCTCGAGCAGCGCCAGCCCGCTCTCGGCCTCGAGCGCGGCGATCTGCTGGGAGACGGCGGACTGCGTGTAGGACAGCGCCTCGGCCGCGGCGGAGATAGAGCCGCGGTGCGCGACCTCGCGGAGCAGGCGAAGACGGCTCACATTCAGCATTAGAACAACTTATATCAATAATAATAAATATCATTAGAGCTGATAGGGGATGCGTGCCAGGCTGAGACGAAGATAGAGATCGAGAACAGCTTCGCCGACTCACGGCAACGTGAAGGGAGAACCCGAAGATGCCTGCAAAGATCATCGTTTCCTACGACGGGACCGCCAACGAGGACGACGCCGTTGCGCTGGGGCGGGTGCTCGCCCGGGCCGGCGCCGACGTGGCGATCGCCTACGTGCGGCACACCCCCGACCCCGACGGCGACGTCGAGGCGATCCTGCGACGCGGCGCCTCGCTGCTCGGCGACGAGCAGGTCGCGACCCATGCCGTCACCGACCGCTCCACGCCCGCGGGCCTCGCGGCTCTCGCAGCGCGCGAGCAGGCCGACGTGATCGTCTTCTGCTCGGACTCGCACACGGCCCCCGGCCGTGTCTCGGTCGGCAACTCCGCCGCGCGGCTGATCGAGGGCGGACGCACCGCCGTGGCGATCGCGCCGGTGGACTTCGCCGCGGACGCGGCGATCCGCCGGATCGTCGCCGTCGGTGAGGGCGACGGTGGCGCGCGCCGCACGGCCGATGCGCTGGCCCTCGCGCTGGGCGCGCAGGTCGAGCCGGTCGCCGGCGAGGACACCGACCTGATCGTGATCGACTCGCGCGCCGACGCGCGTCCGGGCGTCGTCTCGATCAGCTCATCGGCCCTCCACCTGATCGAAATCGCCTCCGGCGCCGTGATGGTGCTGCCTCGCGACGCGCAGCCGGCGTTCGGCGGCACCGCGCAGCGCGCCGCCGTCTAGCGACGCTCGGGCGGGGCCGTGCGAGGCTCGGGAGCCTCGCACGGATGCAGTCAACTCCGCGCGTCAGGCGTCGCGGCGCCGTACGCGCCGTGCCCGCGCCAGCGCCTGCAGGACGTCCAGCGTACCGCCGAGCAGGTGTGCCAGTGACCCCGTCCAGAAGCGGCGCTCGATCCGCCTCAGCGGGCCTCCGCGGAGCCGTGCGCCCGGCCTCGCCGCCGGGCGCGTCGCGGATCGGATGGGCGCGCGTGGAGTCACGGCAGGCACGGTATGGTGGCAAAGTGGCGACAGCGCTGAAGACGACGCTCACGGAGCTCGGGGAGTCTCGCGTGCGCCTGCAGGTCGAGGTCGAGCCGGCCGAGCTCGAGGGGCGCGTCGAGCGCAAGGCGCGCCAGCTCGGTGGCAGCCTGAAACTGCCGGGCTTCCGCAAGGGCAAGGTGCCGGCGCCGCTGGTGATCCAGCGCCTTGGCCGCGAGGCGATCCTCGAGGAGGCGGTTCGCGACAGCCTCTCGAGCTGGTACTCGAACGCGATCGCCGACTCGGGGATCGTGCCGGTCGGCGATCCCTCGCTCGAGATCGACATGGCGCACCTGCCGGAGCCCGGGCAGGCGCTCGCGT
The DNA here is from genome assembly GCA_963703205.1 of uncultured Solirubrobacteraceae bacterium. Classification (GTDB taxonomy): domain Bacteria; phylum Actinomycetota; class Thermoleophilia; order Solirubrobacterales; family Solirubrobacteraceae; genus Palsa-744. The sequence continues at coordinate 1,760,883 of OY969799.1, read as the reverse complement.
TCACGATCGAGATCGGCGTGCTGCCGAAGGCCGAGCTCGGCACCTACAAGGGCCTGGAGGTGGGCCGCGGCGAGCCCGCCGCCGACGAGCAGCGCGTCGAGCAGGAGATCGAGGCGATGCGCGAGCGACTGGCGCGCCTGGAGACGGCCGAGCGTTCCGCGGGGCAGGGGGACTTCGTCGTGATCGACTACCTCGGCACGCTGCCCTCCGCAGAGGAGGGCGAGCCCGAGGCCTTCGCCGGCGGCGAGGGGCGCGACCAGCTGATCGAGCTCGGCTCGGGCAATCTCATCCCCGGCTTCGAGGAGGGGCTGCTCGGCTCCTCGGCGGGCGAGCAGCGCACGCTGCAGGTGAAGTTCCCCGACGACTACCCGAACACCGAGCTGGCGGGGCGCGACGCCACCTTCGAGGTGACCGTGAAGGAGGTCAAGGCCAAGGACCTCCCGGAGCTGGACGACGACTTCGCCGTCGACGCGGGCTTCGACGACCTCGACGAGCTGCGCGCCGACATCCGCTCCCGCCTGCTCGAGACCGAGGAGGCCCGCATTGAGTCGGAGTTCCGCCAGGCGGCGCTCGACGCGGCGGTCGAGCAGGCCAAGGTCGCGGTCACCGACGAGCTCGCGGCGGCGCGAGCCCGCGAGATGTGGGAGCGGATGATCCACACGCTCTCGCATCGCGGCATCTCGCGCGAGGCCTACCTGCAGATCACCGGGCGCCCAGAGGAGGAGATCCTCGCCGAGATGCGCCCGGAAGCCGAGCAGGCACTTCGTCGCGAGGCGGTGATCACCGCTGTCGTCGAGGCTGAGGGCATCGCTCCGGGCGATCAGGATCTGCTCGAGGCGGTCGGTCCCACGGCCGAGCGCGAGGGCGTCGAGCCGCAGACGCTGCTCGAGGACCTGCGGGGCGCGGGCCGTCTCGAGGAGGTCCGCGAGGACCTGGCGGCGCGCCAGGCGATCGACCTGATCGCGCAGGAGGCGAAGCCGATCCCGCTCGCGCGCGCGGAGGCACGTGAGAAGCTGTGGACCCCCGAGAAGGAGGGCGCGGGCGCGGGCGTCGCCGAGCCCGCCGGACAGGCAGGCGGGCTGTGGACGCCAGATCGCTAGCCTCTAGAGGAATCCGTCAGGCGTTGGCAAACAAAGCGAGACTATGAGCCCACTTGTCCCAATGGTCGTCGAGCAGACCTCCCGCGGAGAGCGGGCCTTCGACATCTACAGCCGGCTGCTCAACGAGCGGATCATCTTCCTCGGCACGCCGGTCGACGATCAGATCGCCAACCTGATCGTCGCGCAGCTGCTGCACCTCGAGTCCGAGGACCCCGAGAAGGACGTCTCGCTGTACATCAACTCGCCCGGCGGCTCCGTCTACGCGGGCCTGGCGATCTACGACACGATGCAGTTCATCAAGCCCGACGTGCAGACGATCTGCGTCGGCATCGCGATGTCGATGGGCGCGCTGCTGCTCGCCGGCGGAGCGGCCGGCAAGCGCATGGCCCTGCCGAACGCGAAGATCCTGATCCACCAGGTCTCCTCGAGCTTCCAGGGCCAGGCGACCGACATCGAGATCCACGCGAAAGAGATCATCGACGTGCGCAAACGGCTCGACGAGATCATCGCCAAGCACACCGGCAAGGACCTCGAGAAGGTGAGCAAAGACACCGAGCGCGACTACTTCATGAGCTCGGAGGAGGCCAAGGAGTACGGCATCATCGATCGCGTGATCTCGGAGCATTAAAAGGCGCCCGCCGGGCGGCGCGAGGCTGCGGCCTCGATCGCTCATGTGCCGGCCGGTTCGGGGACACGGAGTGTCACCCGGTTCGGCACATCTCGGTCGCTGCGTCCTTGCCTCACTTGCCCGGCGAACGCCTTTGCGGTAGACACAGAACAGCTTCACCCCACGGGATATGGCCAGACCGACAGACTCCAACGAGCAGCTCCTCTGCAGCTTCTGCGGCAAGTCCCAGCGGCAGGTCAAGAAGCTGATCGCCGGGCCCGGCGTCTACATCTGCGACGAGTGCATCGATCTCTGCAACGAGATCATCGACGAGGAGCTCGCCGCCCCGCCCGCCTTCGACCTGGAGAACCTGCCGAAGCCGCGCGAGATCTACAACGTCCTCGACGAGTACGTGGTCGGCCAGGACCCTTCCAAGCGCACGCTCTCGGTCGCGGTCTACAACCACTACAAGCGCGTGCAGATGATGATGTCGGGCGACTCCGACATCGAGCTGCAGAAGTCCAACATCCTGCTGCTCGGGCCGACCGGCTGCGGCAAGACGTTGCTCGCCCAGACGTTGGCTCGGATCTTGAACGTCCCGTTCGCGATCGCCGACGCGACCGCGCTGACCGAGGCCGGCTACGTCGGTGAGGACGTCGAGAACATCCTGCTGAAGCTGATCCAGGCCGCCGACTACGACGTCAAGAAGGCCGAAACCGGGATCATCTACATCGACGAGGTCGACAAGATCGCCCGCAAGGCGGACAACCCGTCGATCACCCGCGACGTCTCCGGCGAGGGTGTCCAGCAGGCGCTGCTGAAGATCCTCGAGGGCACCGCCGCCTCGGTGCCGCCGCAGGGCGGCCGCAAGCACCCCCACCAGGAGTTCCTGACGATCGACACGACCAACGTGCTGTTCATCTGCGGCGGCGCGTTCGCGAACCTCGACAAGGTGATCGAGCGCAGGATCGGCCACAAAGGCGTCGGCTTCGCCGCGGCGATCGAGAAGAAGGCCGAGCGCGACACCGGCGAAATCTTCGAGCACTGCCTGCCGGAGGACCTGATCGAGTACGGGCTGATCCCCGAGTTCATCGGCCGCCTGCCGGTGATGAGCGCCGTGCACCAGCTGACCCGCGACGACCTCGTCTCGATCCTCGTCGAGCCGCGCAACGCGCTGGTCAAGCAGTTCCAGCGTTTCTTCTCCTTCGACGGGATCGAGCTCGTGTTCTCCGAGGACTCGCTGCTCGCCGTCGCCGAGAAGGGTCTCGCGCGCGAAACCGGCGCGCGCGGGCTGCGCTCGATCATCGAGGAGATCCTGCTCGAGGTGCAGTTCGAGCTGCCCTCGCGCCGCGACGTCAAGAAGTGCGTGGTGACCAAGGAGACGGTCGAGAAGGGGCTGACGCCGACGCTCGTCACCGAAGCCGCGCCGGAAGATGCCGCCGAGGCCCCGCCTCGGCAGGAGTCGGCCTAGCCCGCCGGCCTAGCGCGCCCGGCCCGCGACGGCGGGCCGCAGCAAGCCCACCGCGCCTGCAGTCGCTACCATCGCCGCATGGCACGGACCTCCAAGAAGAGCTCATCGCGCCGCGAGCGCGTACGTGCGTTCCCCTGGGCGGCGCTCCTGCAGGGCGTCGTGATCGTGGGGCGGCGCTGGCAGCGGCTCTCCTCGAAGGATCGTGAACGCATCAAGGAGCTGCTTGCCGACTCCGGCGGGCGGGTCGACCGGCTGGGCTCCAAGCAGCGCAAGGAGCTGCGCAAGCTCGCCGGCAAGCTCGACCTGAAAGGCATGGCCAAGGAGCTGATCGCGCTGCGCACGCTGCGCGGCCGGAGGCGGCGCCGCGGCGCCTAGCGCGCGGCTCCGCACGAGGAGAGATGGGCGGCGAGACGGCGGACGCGCTCGAGGAGCTCCCGACCTCGGAGCTTCACGACCGTGCGGTCGCACACGCCGAGCGCCACCTCGACCTCAAGTTCTTCTGGTCGCTGCTGCGCGTGATTCCGGCGGCGCAGACGGCCGGTGGCGACGAGGGCGAGGCGCAGTACGACATCCAATCATCCAAAGGCCTGATCTGGGACGCGCTGCACAGCGGCGAGGGCCAGCTCGGCGAGGCGCTGCGCCCGCTCTTCATCGACTACCTGCGACGTCACCCCGACGCGTGATCGAGATGGGCGCCCGGGGCGACTCGCGCCGATCTCGAGAGTCTCCGGCAGATCGCGGTGCCCAGACCGGGGGAGAGGGCTGGAGCGAGGCCAGGGCGGAGTCGACGCTGCGCTCGCTGGAGCTGTTCGGGATGCGCTTCGGGCTCGAGCGGATGCGCCGGATGATGACGGCGCTGGGCTCGCCCGAGCGCCGCTTTGACGCGATTCAGGTGCTCGGCACGAACGGCAAGAGCTCGACGACACGGATGACGGCGGCGATCCTGGAGCGTCACGGCCTGCGCACCGGCGCCTACACCTCGCCACATCTCGTCGCCTACCGCGAGCGCGTCCTGATCGGCGAGCGCGAGCTCGACGCCGACTCCTTCAGCGCGGCGGTCGCTCGCGCCGACCGCGCGGCCGAGCAGGTCAACCGGACGCTCGCGGAGGACGACCACGTGACCCAGTTCGAACTGCTGACGGCGGCCGCGCTGTGGGAGATGGCGAGGCGCGAGGTGCAGCTCGCCGTCGTCGAGGCGGGCCTCGGCGGGCGCTACGACGCCACCAGCGTCATCGAGCCGGCGGTCAGCGTGCTCACCAACGTCGGGCTCGAGCACACGCGCTGGCTCGGCCCGACGATCTCCGACATCGCCGAGGAGAAGCTCGCCGTCGTCCGCCCCGGCGCCACGCTCGTGCTCGGGCCCTGCCTGGCCCCCGAAGCCGAGGCCGTGGCTGTGCGCGTGGCGGCCGAGCGCGAGGCGCGGATCGTGCGTCCCGAGCCGGCGCAGAGCGGGCTTCTGCTGCGCGCGCGCGGACCGTTCCAGCGGCGCAACTTCGCCGTCGCTCGCGCCGCCGCCGCCGCTCACCTCGAGCGGGCCGGCATCGAGCTGGACGAGCAGGCGGTGCGCGACGCGGCCGCGGCGACTGCGGTGCCCGGACGCCTGCAGATCATCGCCGAGCAGCCGCTGACGGTGCTCGACGGCGCCCACAACCCTGACGCCGTCGCGGCGCTCGTGGAGGCGATGGGCGAGGTCTTCGGGAAGACGAGACCCGCGCTCGTGCTCGGGGTGCTGGAGGACAAGGATGCCGCGGGGATGTTGCGGGAGCTGCTGCCGGTCTGCGCGCGCGCCTGGTTCACCGCTCCGCCCAGCGAGCGGGCGCTGCCGCCGGCCGCGCTGCTCTCGCGCGCACGCCAGCTCGGCTTCGAGGACACGGTCTGCGAGCCGCGGCCCGAGCGCGCGCTCGCGCAGGCACGCGAGTGGGCGGCGGGCGAGAGCCGCGGCGTGCTCGCGACGGGCTCGGTCTACCTCGTCGGCGAGCTGCTGCGCGAGGGCCGTGTGGACGCGGCTCAGGCGGCCGGCGAGCTGGTTCGCGAGGGCCGCGGGGACGCGGCTCGGGGGGCCGGCGAGCTGGTTCGCGGCGGCCGCGGGGACGCGGCTCAGGGGGCCGGAGAGCTGCCCTCCCGGCGCCGCGCGCAGGGAGCCGCCGGGTGAACGGGGAAGGCCCGTCCGTGCTGACCATGATCGGCGCCGTGGCGCTGATCGTGGCGCTCGTGATCCTCGTGTTCTTCGCGGCCGGCTACGGCTTCGGCCGCGTGTTTCTCTAAGATCGAGGAGGCCGATGATCCCGATCGCTTACTTCGGAATCCAGAGCAGCGGTCTGGATCTGGTCGTGGACCTGCTGATCCTGTTCGTCGCGGTCCTCTACCTCTCGCTGATCTACTGGACCTTCACCGACGCGCGACGGCGCATCGAGGACCCGATCCTCGTGTACTGCGCAACCGCGGCCGCCGTGTTCCCGTTCGTGGGACCGATCATCTACATGATCCTGCGCCCGCCGGAGTACCTCGAGGACGTGCACGAGCGCGAGCTCGAGACGCAGGCCGCGGAAGCCCGTCTGCACCACCTCGAGGGCTCGCTGTGCCCGCACTGCGACTACCGCGTCGAGCCCGACTTCGTGCGCTGTCCGAGCTGCCTGCGCAAGCTCAAGGAGCGCTGCGTGAACTGCAACCGGCCGCTCGACCAGACCTGGACGATCTGCCCGTACTGCGAGGCCGACGTGCCGGGCATCGGCAGCCGCACGCGCCGCCGGCGCGGCTCCGCCGGCTCAGATCCGGAGGAGCCGGAGATCGAGATCGAGTCGCCGCAGGCCGAGGAGCGCGAGGTCGAGCCGGCGGCGCCGTTCGCGGCCGCCGAGCCCGCCACCGCGCGTGCGCGCGCGGCGAAACGACAGGGCTCCGGCCGCTCGCCGCGCCCCGGCGGCCGCGCCCGCCCCACCTGATCCGCAAACCCCTCCCGCAAAGGAACCCATGGACCGCACGCTGATCCTCGTAAAGCCCGACGCCTTCGCCCGCGGCCTGAGCGGCGAGATCATCGCCCGCTTCGAGCGCAAGGGCCTGAGGATCGTCGCGCTGCGGCACATGACCGTCACGCGCGAGCTCGCCGAGCAGCACTACGCCGAGCACGCCGAGCGCCCCTTCTTCGGGGAGCTCGTCGACTTCATCACCTCGGGGCCGATCGTGGCGATGGTGCTCGAGGGCGCCGAGGCCGTGAAGGCGGCGCGGCAGGTGATCGGCGCGACCAACCCGCTGGAGGCCGCGACGGGGAGCATCCGCGGCGACTTCGCGATCGAGACCGGCCAGAACATGGTCCACGGCTCGGACTCCCCCGAGTCGGCCGCCCGCGAGGCGGCGCTGTTCTTCGGCGAGCAGTAGGCCGCGGCCGCGGTTCCCCGGATGCGCCAGCCGGCGCCGCGGCGCAGAGGACGGATCCGGTGACGGCGGGCGGGCGCCTGCCGGTGGTCCTCGCCTCCCGCTCCCCGCAGCGCCGGGAGCTGCTCGCGAGGCTCGACTTCGACTTCACGGTCAGGGTCTCCTCCGCGCCGGAGCTCGAGACCGGCGAGCCGGAGGCGGTCGCTCTCGAGAACGCGCTGCGCAAGGCGCGCGCGGTGCGGCGCACCGGCGTGCCCGAGATCATCATCGGCTGCGACACGATCGTCGCGCTCGACGGTCGCATCTACGGCAAGCCGGCGGACGAGCGCGAGGCGGCGGACACGATCCGCGCGCTGGCGGGTCGCACGCAGCGCGTGATCAGCGGGCTCGCGGTGCTCGTCGGGGAGCAGGAGCGGACCGCCGTGGCGGTGACGCGCGTCACCTTCCGACCCGCCGACGAGCAACTCGTCGCCTGGTACGTCGGCACCGGCGAGTGGCGCGAGCGCTCCGGCGGCTACGCCGTCCAGGGCGCGGGGTCGAGGCTCGTCACGGCGATCGACGGCGAAGTCGAGAACGTCATCGGGCTGCCGCTCGGGGCGCTGCTGCGCGTGTGCCCGGAGCTCGTCGCGGAGGCGTAGCGCAAAACCGTCGCCTTTGCGGCGCAATCCGCTTCGCAGTGCTTGCGGGGAGCCGAGGGGCGTCCGCTAGACTGCCCCGACCGGCGGGGCTCCAAAGCGCCGTCAGGCCGGTTCCGAGCCGGCACCTCGTGCGTTCCAGAAGGCCGCCGGCAGCTTCCTCGACATGAGCATCTTCAGCTACCTGACCGGGTTCGGCGGCCGCGACATGGCGGTCGACCTCGGCACCGCCAACACCCTCGTCTACGTGCGGGGCCGCGGGATCGTGCTGAGCGAGCCGAGCGTGGTCGCGATCGACTCGCGCACCGGTGAAGTTCACGCTGTCGGGATCGAGGCCAAGCGCATGCTCGGCCGCACGCCCGGCACGATCCAGGCGATCCGGCCACTCAAGGACGGAGTGATCGCGGACTTCGACGTGACCGAGCAGATGCTCAGGCACTTCATCCAGAAGGTCCACCAGAACCGCTGGGCGCACCCCCGCGTGGTCGTGTGCGTGCCCTCCGGCGTGACCGGGGTCGAGAAGCGCGCCGTCGAGGAGGCGTGCCTGTCGGCCGGCGCGCGCACCGCGTACCTGATCGAGGAGCCGATGGCCGCAGCGATCGGCGCCGGGCTGCCGGTCGGCGAGCCGACGGGCTCGATGGTCGTCGACATCGGCGGCGGCACCTCCGAGGTCGCGGTGATCTCGCTCGGCGGGATCGTGGTCTCGCAGTCGATCCGTGTCGGCGGCGACGAGATGGACGAGGCGATCATCAACTACGCGAAGAAAGAGTACAAGCTGCTGATCGGCCAGCAGACGGCCGAGGAGCTGAAGCTCGAGATCGGCTCGGCCTGCCCGATGAGCGAGGAGCTGCAGGCGGAGATCCGGGGCCGGGACATGGTCGCCGGGCTGCCGAAGACCGTGGTTCTGACAAGCGAGGAGATCCGCCAGGCGCTCGAGGAGCCGCTCAGCCAGATCATCGACGCGGTCAAGGAGACGCTCGACCGCACGCCGCCCGAGCTCGCGTCCGACATCATGGACCGGGGGATCATGCTGGCGGGCGGCGGCTCGCTGCTGCAGGGCCTCGACGTGCGCCTCCGCGAGGAGACGCAGATGCCCGCCCACCTGGCCGAGTCGCCGCTGACCTGCGTCGCGGTCGGCTCGGGCCGCTCGCTCGAGGAGTTCGAGGCGATCCACCGCTCCAACCGCACGTCGCGCAACCGCCGGCGCCGCTAGCGCCCATATGCCGGCGCGAGAGATCCTCCTCGCCGACTCGCGGGTGCTCCCGCACCGCCTCGGCAGCCGCCACCGTGTCCTCGCGACGCGAGCGCCCGGGGCCTGCCGGCGGGGCGGGGCGCCCTCGGCCCCTTCGCGCCGCGCCCCGGGTACCCTGTGGTCGGGTCGGCTCCGTAACGACGGAAGGTAGTTCCCGGTGTACGACAAGACTGTCCGGCGTCGTCGAGCGCTTCTGGCGCTGCTCGTGATCCTCTCCCTGCTGCTCCTGACCGCCTACTTCGGCGAGTCGGGCAACGGCAGCCTGCATTCGGTGCAGCGCACGTTCCTGACCGTCGTCTCGCCGCTCCAGGACGGCGCGAACAAGGCGCTGAAGCCGGTCCGTGACCTGTTCGGATGGGTCGGCGACACGCTGCACGCCAAAGGCCAGCGCGACGAACTGCGCAAGCAGATCGACAAACTGCGCCCCGAACTCGTGGCCGCGCAGGCCGAACGCCGCACCTACCAGCAGCTGATCGGCCTCTACCACCTCAACCAGCTCGGCGCGAACGCGTACCATCCGGTCGCGGCGACCGTCGTCGGGAAAAGTCCCAACATCTGGTACTCGACGGTGACGATCGACAAGGGCTCGGCGGACGGAGTGAAAGTCAACGATCCGGTGATCAACGGGGAAGGCCTGGTCGGCAAGGTCGTGGCGGCCGAGACCGACGGCGCCGAGGTCGACCTGATCACCGACAGCACGATGGGCGTCTCGGCGCGGATCGGCACGAGCAGCGCAACGGGGATCGTGCAGCCCAAGGTGGGAGACCCGAACGACCTGCTGCTGCAGTACCTGCCTCCCAACACCAGGGCCAACAAGGGCGAATACGTCGTCACCTCGGGCACCGTCGCCGGTCCCGACGACTCGCTCTACCCGCCCGGCCTTCTGATCGGGCAGGTGACCTCCGAAAACGAAGAAAGCGCCTACCGGTCGGTGAACGTTCACCCGATCGCGAACCTCCACGACCTCGATGTCGTCGAGGTGCTGACCTCACCCGACCACGGCGCCGCGGCCGGGATCAAGGAGCTGACCGCCTCGCTTCCCGCCGGGCAGAACCCGGAAGCCGGCCAGCATGGCGAACAGCTCGCCTCGACGGGGACGGAAGGCGGATGACGGGCACCCCCTCGGCGGGCCTGCTCGCCCGCGTCGCCGCGCTCGCCGTCGTCGTCGTCTTCGTCCAGATAGGCGTCGTCTCCGAGGTGCCGGTGTTCGGCATCAACGCGGATCTCACGCCGCTGCTCGTCGCGTTCGTCGGCCTGCTCGCAGGCTCGACGGTGGGCGCCGCCTGCGGTTTCGGGGTGGGCCTGCTCGTGGACCTCGCGCTGCTGCAGACGCTCGGCGTGACCTCGCTGGTGTTCACGCTGATCGGCTACTGGGCGGGCCGCCTGCGCGAACTGCGCGACCCGCAGGCGGCTCTGACGCCGCTGCTCGTCGGCACAGCCGCCGCGGCGGCGTCGCTCGTCGGCTACTCGCTGATGGAGTTCCTGCTCGGCGTCGACGCCCCGGTGAGCCTCGACCTGCTCCGCCAGATCGTGCTCGGGACTGTCGTCGACACGATCATCGCGGTGCCGATGTGGGGGGTCGTGCGGCGGGTGCTGGAGGGCGCGCTGCCCGAGGACCCGCGGCGCAGGCGCAGGCGCAGGGCCTACACAACCGGGGGGCTGTCGCCCCTCTCCAAAGCGTGACGCGGGCCTTGCCGAGCACCACGCGGAGCACCTCATGAGCGCGATCGAGCCCGTCAAACGGCGGGATCCCTCGATCCCGATGCCGCAGGGGATGGCGGTGCGGGTGGCGATCGTCAGCGCGGTGGCGATCGCGCTGTTCAGCGTGATCTCCTTCCGCCTCTGGTACCTGCAGGTGCTCTCAGGCGAACAGTACGTGCGCCAGGCCGACGCGAACCGCGTGCGCGACCTGCCGATCCCGGCGCCGCGCGGCCAGCTGCTCGACCGCGAAGGCAAGCCGATCGTCACGAGCGTGACAACCAACGCAGTGCAGATCGTTCCCTCCGCGCTGCCCCCGCCGGGTGCGCCGCGGCTCCACCTGTACCGCAAGCTCGGCCGGCTGCTGGGGATGAGCGCCGCCCACATCGAGGCGATCGTGATCAAGGAACGTACGAACGTCCCGTACGCCCCCGTCACGATCAAGACGGACGCCGGCGCGGGCGCGCTGACGGTGCTGGCCGAGCGCCAGACCGAATATCCCGGGGTCGTCCAGCAGCCCGTCTCGCTGCGCTCCTACCCATACGGCGAGATGGCCGCGCAGGTGATCGGCCACACCGGCCAGGTCAGCAAAGAAGAGCTGAAGATGAAGGCCTTCCGCGGCGTCCAGCAGGGGCAGATCGTCGGCCAGGAAGGGCTCGAGTACTACTACGACCGCTACCTGCGCGGGCGGCCGGGCGTCCGTCGCGTCGAGGTCAACTCGCTGGGCCTGCCGGTCTCCGCGCGGCTCGCGCCGACGCAGCCCGTCGCCGGGCACAGCCTGCGGCTGACGCTCGACCTGGGCCTGCAGAAGCAGGCCGAAAAGGCCCTGACCGAAGCCGAGGAACGCGCGCGCGCGAACGGCAAACCGGCGACCGCCGGCGCGTTCGTGGCGATGGACCCGCGCAACGGCCAGATCCTCGCGATCGGCTCGCAGCCGAGCTTCGACCCGAACGACTTCGCGAAGCCGCTGACGTACTCCGAACTGCACCGGCTGGAGGGCAACAGCTCGAGCGGCGGCCCGCTCACCGACCGCGCCGCCGACGGCGAGTACCCGACGGGTTCGACCTTCAAGCCGATCACCGCGATGGCGGCCCTCGAAGCCGGCATCCTCAGCCCGGGCGAAGGGCTCGGCTCGGGGCAGTGCATCTACGTCTCGACCGAGGAATTCTGCAACGCCGGCCACGCCGACTTCGGCGCAGTCGGCCTCGTCGAAGCGCTGAAGGTCTCCTCCGACACGTACTTCTTCGAAGTCGGCGAGCGCGCCAACTCGCACGGCAACGTCATCCAGGAGAAGGCGCGCCAGCTGGGGATCGGCGAGAAGACCGGCATCGACCTGCCCGAAGAGTTCGAAGGCGTCGTTCCCGGCAAACTCTGGCGTGAACGCGAGAACAAGCTCGAGCTCGCCTGCGAGCGCAAGCGGCACGTCTCCAACTGCGGGATCGTGCTCGAACCGACCGGCACCTGGACCGTCGGGGACAACATGCACTTCGCGGTCGGCCAAGGCGAACTGCTCACCGACCCGCTGCAGATGGCCGTCGCCTACTCGACCCTCGCCAACGCCTACAACGACGGCGGCACCGGGGTCGAGCCGACCCCGCACCTGGGAATGGAGATCGACGAAAACAACAACGGCGCCGAGGTGCAGCGCCTGAGCTTCGCGCCGAAACGGGTCGTGCACCTCAACGATTCGGACCTGAGCCTCGTGATGGAAGGCATCCACGAGGCCGCCAGCCAGCCCGGCGGCACCTCCGCCGAAGTCTGGGCGGGCTGGAACCAGTCCGCGCATCCGGTCTACGGCAAGACCGGCACCGCTCAGCACTTCGGCAAGGAAGACCAGTCCTGGTACATGTGCTACGTCGGCGATCCGTCGCGTCCGATCGTGATCGCGGTGACGGTCGAGGAAGGCGGCTTCGGCGCCGAAACAGCCGCCCCGGTGGCGCGGCTGATGGCTTCCCGGTGGTACGGCGTGAAAGGCAAGTTCGTGGCCGGGAGCTCGCACACCTTCTGATGCCGCTGAGCCCGATCAAACCGGGTGAGCACCCGCTCGCCGGGGGCCACCAGGCGGCGCCCTCCGCGCCGCGCACGCTACGGCTGCCCTTCGACCCGCTGATGCTGGTGGCCGTGATCGGCCTCGGGATCTGCTCGGTGGTGACGCTGGGCGCCTCCACCAAGACGCTGATCCCGGGCGACCCGCGCTACTACGTCGACCGCCAGACCGTCTACCTGTGCGTCGGCTTCGTGCTGCTGCTGATCTTCAGCCGGATCGACTACGGGGTCTTCCGGCGCTGGAAAAACGGCCTCTACATCGCGCTGATCCTCAGCATCGTCGCGGTGCTGGGGGCGGGGCACTCGGCCGAAGGCGCGACGCGCGCGATCCGCTTCCCGCTGTTCTCCTTCCAGGCCTCTGAGCTCGGCAAGGTCCTGCTGACGCTCGTGCTGGCCGCGTTCCTGGTCGATCGCGCCCGCGAGCGGCGCAGCCGCGAGACGACCGTGCGGCTGATGATCGCCGCGCTGATCCCGACGATGCTCGTGATCGTGCAGCCCGACCTCGGCTCGGGCCTGGTGTACATGACGATCGCCTACATGATGCTGTTCATCGCCGGTGCGCCCTGGAAGCACCTGGTGGCGCTCGCCGCGCTCGTGTGCGTGTCCGCCACGTTCGTGCTCGTCGCCGCTCCGGCCGCCGGCGTGCACCTGCTCAAGCCCTACCAGGTGCAACGCCTGACAGCGTTCCTCAACCCCTCGGCCAACCCGAAAAAAGAAGGCTGGCAGCAGCTCGAGTCGAAGATCGCGATCGGCTCCGGGCAGAAGACCGGCCGCGGCGCCAACAGCAACCAGACCGCCGACGGCTTCGTGCCCGAGAGCCAGACCGACTTCGTCTTCTCCGCCGTCGGCGAGCGCTATGGCTTCGTCGGCGCGGGGCTCGTGCTGCTGCTGTACGGGTTGCTGATCTCGCGAGCGCTGCGGGTGCTGGTGATGGCCAAGGACCTGTTCGGCTCGCTGATCGCCGCCGGTGTAGCGGCTATGCTCATGTTCCAGGTCTTCGTGAACATCGGGATGACGATCGGGATCATGCCGATCACCGGCGTTACGCTGCCGCTCATCAGCTATGGCGGCTCGTCGGTCATCGCAACGATGCTCGCCGTGGGCCTGCTGCAATCGATATACGTGCGGGCGCGCGCCTCAGCTGCGCTGAAGGGCCGCGTCCAGCGCTTTTAGGCATCAGCCGAAAGATGAACTCCGAGCACACGCCAATGCGCCAGACGCCCGCAACGGGCGCGAGCGCGGCGGCGGCAGCGTCCTTCGCGACGCGCAGCGTGCGTGCCGGCGCCCCTCGCCGCGTCCCTGGGCTCCGCTGCCCGGGCGGCGCCGTATGTGCGTCGCGGCGGCCGTGCACCTGCCTGCTCGCCCCCCGGCGTGGGGAGCTCCCCGCCACCGGGTGCTCGGGGCATTTCCATCACGAACGACTGGAACAAATTGAAAAAGCAAGTGCTTGTCAGCGTCGACCGCGCGGAGACGCGCGTCGCGCTTCTGGAGGCCGACGGCACCCCTTCGGCCTCCCCTTCCGCCACGGCCGCGAAAGCCGCGGGCGGCAAAGCGGCCTCGGGCCGCAACAGCGGTCGCACCCAGGCCGGCTACCGCGTAGCTGAGCTGTACATAGAGCGCCGTGGCCAGCGCTCGATCGTAGGCAACATCTACAAGGGCAAGGTCGACAACGTCCTTCCCGGGCTGGAGGCCGCCTTCGTCGACATCGGCCTCGAGAAGAACGGCTTCCTGCACGTCGATGAGATCGTGCTGCCGGGAGTGGAGACCGTGCGCCGCGGGCGCGGCGGCGGCGGGCGCAAGATCAGCGACCTGCTGAAACCCGGCCAGGAGATCGTCGTGCAGGTCGTCAAGGACCCACTCAAGACGAAGGGCGCGCGTCTCTCGATGGAGCTGACGATCGCCGGCCGCTACATGGTCTACGCGCCGACCGGCGAGGGCATCGGCGTGTCGCGGCGGCTCGAGGACAAGGAGCGCGAACGGCTTCGCCGCCAGACCTCGAAACTGCCGCTGGACCGCGGCGGCGTGATCATCCGGACAGCCGCCCACGGCGCCAAGCGCGCGGACTTCGAGCGGGAGCTCAAGTACCTGCACAAGCTCCACGAGGTGCTCGAGAAACGTGTCGCGGAGACACCCGCGCCCGGTCTCGTCTTCCAGGAGGCCGATCTCTCGGTGCGGGTGGTGCGCGACATCTTCTCCGCGCACTTCGAGCGCGCCGTCGTCGACGACGAGCAGCAGTACCACCGGCTCATCTCGTTCTTCACCCGCACCGCTCCGGAGCTGGTGGACCGCGTCGAGCTGTGGCAGGAGGAGCAGCCGCTGTTCGAGGCGTACGACGTCGACAAGGTGATCGCCGGCTTGCTCTCGCGTCGCGTCGAGCTGCCGAGCGGCGGCTACCTGATCATCGACTACGCCGAGGCGCTGACGGTGATCGACGTCAACTCCGGCAGCTTCATCGGCCGCGGCAAGGGCGCGGGGCTCGAGGACACGATCACCCGCACCAACCTCGAGGCCGCCGAGGAGGTCGTCAACCAGCTGCGGCTGCGCGACATCGGCGGGATCATCGTCATCGACTTCATCGACATGGCCCGCGCGCGCAACCGCGACGCGGTCATGAAGGTCCTGCGCAAGACGCTCGACGAGGACCGCACGAAGACCTTCACCGCCGAGATCTCGAAGCTGGGCCTCGTCGAGATGACGCGCCAGAACGTCACCGAGGGTGTGCGCGAGATCATGACCCGCGCGTGCCCGACGTGCGAGGGCGAGGGCGTGATCCGCTCCGAGGAGACGATCGCGATCGACGTCGAGCGCAGGCTCCGCGACGTCGCGGCAGAGAACCCGGACTCCGAGGCGTTCCTCGTGCAGGTCAACCCGCGGGTCAGCATGCAGTTCACAGGCAACGGCTCGCGCGTGCTGCACGCGCTGGAGTCCGATACCGGCAAGTCGTTCCTGTTCGAGGGCTCCGAAGGGCTCGCCCTCGACCACTTCGCGATCACCTTCGTCGGCACCCGCGCCGAGGTCGAGGAGCGCGCGCTCCCGTTCCGCCAGGGCGATGAGGTGCTCGTCGAGATCGTCGAGCCGCACATGTACGACGTCGACGACGCGGTCGCGAAAATCGACGGTTACATAATCTCGATCGCCGGCGCCGCGGCCCACGTCGGGGAGAAGCGCATGGTGCGGATCGACCAGGTCGGGCGCACGGCCGCGAGCGCGCTGCTGCTCGACGAGGAGGGCAACCCCGTCGCGGCTCCGCAGCGCGAGAGCGCCGGGCGCACCGGCGGCCGCGGCGGCTCCTCGCGCGGTGGCCGGGGCAGGCGCAGCCGGGGCCAGGGGGCCGGCGAGGGCGAGGAGGCGCGTCGCGAAGCGGGCCTTGCCGGACCGGTCGAGGCGATCGAAGAGGAGCCCGAGCAGCCGGCGGAGGAGGGCGAGGGAGGCGACCCCGGCGAGAGCGACGAGGATCGCCTACAATCCAAGCCCCGGCGTCGTGGCCGCAGAGGCGGGCGACGCCGTTCCGCTGCAAAGGCGAAGGCCGCGGACTAGCGCGGCCGAGCCACTCCAACCCCTCGATCCTCAGAGAACAGCGCATGTACGCGATCGTCAAGACAGGCGGCAAGCAGTACCGCGTCGAGCGCGGCCAGACGCTGCTCGTCGAGCGCCTCGCCGCCGACGAGGGCGCCGAGGTCCTGCTCGAGCCGCTGTTCTACCGCTCCGACGAAGCCGTCCTCGACAAGGCCGCGCTCGAACAGGTGAAGGTCACCGCGAAGGTCGTGGCGCACGTCCGCGGCGAGAAGCTGCGCGTCTTCAAGTTCAAGCCCAAGCGCGGCTACAAGCGCCGCACCGGCCACCGCCAGGAGCTGACGCGGATCGAGGTCACCGCGATCAGCGCCGGCAAACCGAAAGCCGCCTCGAAAGCCAAAGCGGCCCCCGAGGCCGGGGAGGCCCCGGCGAAAGCTTCCAAAGCCACGAAGGAGGCTGCGGCAGATGGCTCATAAGAAGGGGCTCGGCTCGAGCCGCAACGGACGCGACTCCAACGCCCAGCGCCTCGGCGTGAAGACCTTCGCCGGGCAGGCGGTCAGCGGCGGCGAGATCATCGTTCGCCAGCGCGGCACGAAATTCAAGCCCGGCGCCGGCGTGGGCATCGGCAAGGACGACACGCTCTACGCGCGCGCGGCCGGCATCGTGAGCTTCACGACCGGGCGCCGCGGCCGTTTCGTCAGCGTGCTCCCCGGCGGCGAGTAGGGCCCTCGCGTTGAGTCCTCGGCGTGGCGCCTGGCTGATCGCGATCGGGCGGGTCGTGATCGGCGCCTCCGTGCTGGCCGCACCCGAGCCTGTGATGTCGCGCTGGCTCGGCGCCGAGAACGCCGCGAATCCAGCCGTCAAGGACCTGGGCCGAGGGTTGGCCGCGCGCGACGTGGGACTCGCGCTGGCGACGCTGCAGACGCTCGAGGATCCCGTGATCGGGTCCCGCGTTCAGGCGGCGTGCGCGGCAGCCGACGCGACCGACGCGCTCGCGACCCTGCTCGCGCGCCGCTCGCTGCCGCTGAAAGGCGTGCTCGGCACGGTTGCGATCGCCGGCGGGGCGGCAGCGGCCGGCTTCTACTTCTCTCGCCAGCTCGCACACGAAGGCTGAGCCGGGCCGCGGCGCTCAGCTCAGGCGGACCGAGCGTGAGCCGCCGTTTTTGCTCGTCCAGTAGACCGTGTGGCCGACGAGCTCCAGCGAGCCGTCGGCGATCTCACCGCGCGCGACGACGCGGGCGCCGTGGCTGTCTGCGACACCCACCACGTACCGGTAGGGGCCTTCGGGATCCAGTTGCGGGACTTCGAGCGAAAGCCACGCGAGATCGCCGCCCGGGGTCACCAGCAGCCTGACCGGCGCCCCGACGTCACGGAGATGGACGCCGTGCGCTCCCGGCCCGGGGATCCGCCGCAGGATGCGGCCGTCGGCGAGGTTGCGTACGACAACGCGGTCCTTGCCGGGTTCGGGCGTGGGCCCGGTTGCCACGGCGTATGCCGCCATCACCCCGGCAAGCCCGAATGAGGGCTGGGGCACGTACGCGGGCGAGTTGAAGCCGGACCCCAGCCCGGGACCGTCGCCGAGCTCGTACAACCCCGCGTGCCCGTAGGCGCAGCCGAAGCGAGGCCAGGCGTTGGCACGCGGGTTCGGTTCGCCGAGGATCTGGGCGGCTCCGTCGCTCTCGAGCAGGTCTGGGCTGACGGGCGGACAGCGTCGTGACGCCGAGCCGTGCGGCGCCGGCGAAGTCGCGACGTGGCCGCTCAGCGGGGCCGAGCGGGTACGCTTTTGCTGGGCCCAGTAGACCCTCCCCGCCCGGATCGCGAGCGCTGTTCCTATCCCGCGGCCCGACGCAAGCATCTCATCGCCCTCGCTGTCGAGGAGGTGGACCTGGGCGAAGCATCCGCAGTGCGCGCGGAGGTTGCGGTTGCTGTCTTCAGCGATCCACGCGACCGCGCCGGAAGGGCTGAGCGCGATCGCCTCGAGCGGCCCTGCGCCCACCGATTCTTCCGGGAGCACAGTGGGCGGCTTGCCCGGTTCCTCGTTGATCGCCGGCTCGGTCGGGTCCGGAGCGTCGCGGACACCGGATCGGGCGTCGTGCACGACGCGACCGGTGCGCAGGTCCCGCACCACGACGTGCCACTGGCCCTGTTCGACCGCGTACAGGTCGTCCCGTGCCTTGGCGACTTCGTAGGCGACCATGGTTCCCGCGAGGGCGAAGTCGCCGTTCCCGACGCCGGGTCCGTTGTGGTCGGGTGGCGGTTGGAAGGTGCGGCCAAGCGCCACCGTCAGACCGTGACCGTAGACGCATCCGCGAACCGGCGCCCCTTCGATGTCTTGGCCGTCGAGCAGGTAGACCTGCGCGAGCCCGTCGGCGATGACAGGGAAGGGGTGCCCCGGATGACAGTGCCCCGCCCCTTCCGCCGCCGCGGGCAGAAGCGTGCCGCCGACCGCCAGCGCGGTCGCCGATGCCGCTACGGCCAGGACCACTCGCGCGCGGTGCCACCAGACTTGCCTCACGCGTGTTCCAACCCCCGGGACGGACCCCGGTTGCGCTTCTGCCGATGCGGGCTCACGGCCTGGCTTCCTAACCCGCTTGCGCGGTCGGCCGCACGAGTATCTCGTTGACGCTCACGTGATGCGGCTGCTCGAGCGCGAACATCACCGCCCGCGCGATGTCCGCGGCCTCGAGGGCCTCCACCGGGCGGTTCTCGAAGAACGGCGTGTCGACCATGCCCGGCTCGATCAGCGTGACGCGGATCCCGGTGCCGTGCAGATCCTGGCGGGCCGCCTCGCCCAGCGCGGTCACGGCGTGCTTGGTGACCGAGTAGATCGAGCCAGGCAGCACGCGCCGCCCGGCGACGCTCGAGGTCAGCACGACGTGGCCCTGCGAGGCGGTCAGCGCGGGGATCGTCGCGCGCAGCGTCAGCGCGGCGCCGTAGACGTTGGTCAGGATCATCTCCCGCCACTTCTCGGGGGAGTCCTTCAGCAGGCCGCGGGCGCCGCCGAACCCCGCGTTCGCGAAAGCCGCGTCGAGGCCTTCGAAGGCGTCCAGCGCGCTCTGCACCGCCGCCTGCTGGTCCTCCCAGGAGGTCACGTCGCAGCGAACCGCCAGGGCCACGCCCGGTCCGCCCAGCTCCTCCGCCAGCTCCTGCAGGCGATCGGTCGAGCGGGCGGCGAGGACGACTCGCCAGCCGGCGGCGCGGGCGGCCCTGGCCGTCGCCGCGCCGATGCCCGACGAGGCGCCGGTGATCAGCAGTACCGGCGTTGTGACGCTGCTCGGATCGGTGCTCAAGACGCGCTCCTCGCTGGTGGTGGACGTTGTGCCTACCCTTATCACGCGCGGGCACGGGCCGCTCGATCGGGCAAGATTGACGGCGTGCAGCAGATCGAGCTCAGCACCACGAGCGTCCTCGACGCCACGCCGGAGACGGTGTGGGGGCGAATCGCCACGATCGAGGGGATCAGCCACGAGCTCGGGCCGTGGATGCGGATCACGGCGCCACGAGGCACCGAGCTATCGGTCGAGGCGGCGCCGCTGGGCCGGCGCTGGTTCCGCAGCTGCATCCTGCCCCGCACGGCGCCGGCGTGTGCGATCCACCCGGCGCTGATCGCGGCGCTCTTCCGCCACCGCCACCGGCGCCTGCGGGCGCACCTCGCCGGGAGCTGACGATGGACGATCGTGCGCGCATCCGCATCGAGGCCGGCGCGGGCGGCGATGGGGCACGGAGCTTCCGCCGCGAAGCGCACGTGCCGCGCGGCGGTCCCGACGGCGGCGACGGCGGCCGCGGCGGCGATGTCGTGATCGTCTGCGATGCCTCGCTGCGCGACCTGCAGGCGTTCCGGCGCTCGAGCCGCTTCCGGGCGGGGCGCGGCGGCCACGGCGAAGGCGCGCAGCGTCACGGCGCCGATGGTGAGACGCTGGAGATACGGGTCCCGCCGGGAACCGAGGCGCACGCCGCGGCGGAGGGCGGCGAGGATCTCGCGGGACGGCGCTGGGAGCTGCTCGCCGACGGGCAGCGCGCGCTGCTCGCGCGGGGCGGATCCGGGGGCAAGGGCAACAAGCGCTTCGCCACGCCGACGCGACAGGCGCCGCGTTTCGCGGAGCGCGGGCTGCCTGGCGAGGCGGGCTGGATCGAGCTGCGCCTGAAGCTGCTGGCCGACGTCGGCCTGGTCGGCCTGCCGAACGCCGGCAAGTCCTCGCTGCTCGCGAGGCTCACGCGCGCCGCGCCGAAGATCGCCGACTACCCGTTCACGACGCTCGCGCCGGTGCTCGGCGTGCTCGACTCCGACGAGCGCCAGCTCGTCGTCGCCGACATCCCCGGGCTGATCGAGGGCGCGAGCCAGGGCGCCGGGCTCGGCCACGACTTCCTCGCGCACGTCGAGCGGACCAGGTTGCTCGTCCACGTGCTCGACATCGCCCCGCAGCTGACGCTCGGCGAGGGCGCCGACACGCTCGCCAACCACGAGACGATCGAGCGCGAGCTGGCCGCGCACGACCCGCGCCTGGCCGCGCTGCCGCGGGTGCTGGCGCTCTCGAAGGCGGATCTGCTCGCCGAGCGCGAGCGCGAGCGGGCTGCCGCGCAGTGGCGCGAGCGCCTCGGCCCGGACGTGCCGGTGATCCTCACCTCCAGCGCCACCGGCCTCGGTCTCGCCGAGCTGGCCGGGGAGCTGTTCCGGGCCGTTCCGGCGCGGGCCGAAACGGCGCCCGCGGACCCCGCGGCGCCGGCGGCGGACGAGCGGCCCGGCGACGGAGAGCTGCTCGAGCACATGGTGTTCCGCCCCGCCGCGGCGGGCGGCTTCGCCGTCGAGCGGCTCGGCCCCCGCTCGTTCGCCGTGCGCGGGCGCGGCATCGAGATGCTGCTCGCACGCCACGACCTCGACAACGAGGACGCGATGGCCTACCTCGAGGGGCGCCTGCGGCGCATCGGCGTGATCCGAGCTCTCGAGGAGGCAGGCTTCCAGCCGGGCGACGAGATCGAGATCGGCGGCGTCGTCTTCGAGCTGGACCCGGCGGAGGACGGCGAGCTCGGTCCCGCCCCGCGGCGGCGCAAATAAGCTCCCGGCGATGAGGCGGATCGTCGTCAAGCTCGGCTCGAGCGTCGTCGCCGGCGGCGACGGCGAGCTGCGCATGGAGGCGCTCGCCTCGCTCGCCGACGAGCTGGCTGCTTGCCACCGCGGCGGCGAGGAGGTGATCGTCGTCACCAGCGGCGCGATCGCGCGGGGCATGAGCGAGATGCGGCTCGCCCGGCGGCCCAGCTCCGTCGGCGAGCTGCAGGCCGCCAGCGCCGTCGGGCAGGGCAAGCTCTACCGCGTCTACGACGAGCTCCTGCGCGAGCGCGGCGTGACCAGCGCCCAGGTGCTGCTGACGTTCTTCGACATGAGCGCACGCACCCACTACCTGAACGCGCGCCAGACGCTGACGACGCTGATCGAGTGGCGGGTGCTGCCCGTGATCAACGAGAACGACACGACCGCGACGGACGAGATCTCCTTCGGCGACAACGACTTCCTCGCCGCCCAGGTCGCCGTGCTGATCGGCGCCGAGGAGCTGGTGCTGATGACCGACATCGACGGCCTCTACACGGCCGATCCGCGGATCCGCCCGGACGCGCGGATCGTCGCCGAGGTCGACAGCTTCGCGGCGCTCGGCGACCTCGAGATCGGCCACACGACCTCGCCGCTCGGCTCGGGGGGGATGCGCTCGAAGGTCGTCGCCGCGGAGATGGCGACGGCCGCCGGGATCGGCACCGTGATCTGCAACGGGCTGCGGCCGGGGGTGCTCTCCGCGGTGCTGGGCGGCGAGCGGGTCGGGACGCGGTTCCCGCCGCGCGAGGCGCGTTACTCGAGCTTCAAGCTGTGGCTGAAGTACGCGAAGCCCTCGCGCGGCACGGTGGTCGTCGACAGGGGCGCTGCGCGGGCGCTGCGCGAGGGCAGCGCGAGCCTGCTGCCGGTCGGGATCACCGCGGTGCATGGCGAGTTCGACGCAGGCGACGCCGTCGAGATCGTCGAGCGCGCCGGCGAGCAGGGCGCCACGCCGCGACCGCTCGCCAAGGGGATCTGCAACTACTCGGCGGAGGAGCTGCGCGAGGTGATCGGCCTGAAGTCGCAGGCGGTGCGCGAGGTGCTCCCGCGGGCGACCGAGGAGGCCGTGCACCGCGACTACCTCGTGCTCGACTGATCGGCCCTAACCTGTAGGCATGGCGGTCGCCGTCAGATCGGTAGAGGACGTCTGCAGAGCCGCCCGCGAGGCCTCGCGGGTGCTCGCGCGCGCCTCCACCGCCACCAAGGACGAGGCGCTGATGGCGATCGCGCGCGCGCTCGAAGCGCGCCTCGAGGAGATCCTCGCCGCGAACGAGCTCGACATGCAGGCCGGTAGTGAGGCGGAGATCGGCGCGGCGCTGCTCGACCGGCTCGCGCTCGACGAGGACCGGGTGCGGGCGATCGCCGCGGCCGTCCGCCGGATCGCCGCGCTGCCCGACCCCGTCGGCGAGGTGATCGAGGGGCACCGGCTGCCCAACGGCCTCGACGTGCGCAAGGTGCGCGTGCCGCTCGGCGTCGTTGCGGTCGTTTACGAGGCGCGTCCGAACGTCACCGTCGACGCCGCCTCGCTGTGCCTGAAGTCGGGCAACGCGATCGTGCTGCGCGGCTCCTCGACCGCCGCGCACTCCAACGAGGCGCTCGCGCGCATCGTCGCCGAGGCGGCCGTCGGCGCCGGGCTGCCGGACGGGTGCGTGAGCCTCGTCGCTGGCGGCGGGCGCGAGGAGCTCGCCGAGCTGGCGACCCGGCGCGAGCACGTCGACCTGATCATCCCCCGCGGCGGCGAGGGCCTCAAGCAGGCCCTGCAGGCGGTGGCGACCGTGCCGGTGATCTATGCGGCGTCCGGCAACTGCCACGTCTACGTCGATGCGAGCGCGGACCCCGAGATGGCGGAGGCGATCGTGCTCAACGCCAAGACCCAGCGCCCTGGCGTCTGCAACGCCGCCGAGACGCTGCTCGTACACGAGCGAGCGGCCGGCGAGTTCGTCCCCCGGATCACCGCCGCGCTCCACGCCTGCGGGGTCGAGATCCGCGCCGATGATCGCGCGCTGGCGCTGGCTCGTGGCGCGGGAGCCGCCGCCGAGCCGGCTGGCGAAGAGGACTGGGACACCGAGTACCTCGGGCCGACGATCGCGCTCGGCGTCGTCGACTCGCTCGAGGAGGCGATCGGGCACATCTCAAGGCATGGCAGCGGGCACTCGGAGGCGATCGTGACCGCCGACGCGGCGGCAGCCCGCGCCTTCCAGCTGGGCGTCGACGCGGCGTGCGTGTACGTCAACGCCTCGACCCGCTTCACCGACGGCGGCGAGTTCGGGATGGGCGCCGAGATCGGCAACTCGACGCAGAAGCTCCACGCCCGGGGCCCGATCGGGCTGCGCGAGCTCTGCACGTTCAAGTATCTCGTCGAGGGCGACGGGCACGTACGCCCTTGAGCCGCCGTTGCCGCAGCTCGGCATCCTCGGGGGCAGCTTCAACCCGCCCCATCGCGGGCATCTCGCGCTCGCGCGGGACGCGCGCGAGGAGCTCGGCCTTGCACGGGTGCTGCTGATGCCCCTGCACACGCCGCCGCACAAGCCGGCCGCCGTGGATCCCGGTCCGCTGCACAGGCTCGCGATGTGCCGGCTCGCGGTCGAGACCGAGCCCCGGATCGAGACCAGCGCCATGGAGATCGAGCGGGGAGGCCCGTCCTACACGGCCGATACCTTGAGCGAGATACATGCCAGCGACCCCGAGGCCGAGCTGACCTTCGTGGTGGGTGCGGACACCGCGCTGACGCTGCCGCGGTGGCGGTGCCCCGAACAGGTGCTGGCGCTGGCGCGGCTCGCGGTCGCGAACCGGCCCGGCGCCGACGGCGGCGAGGTGCTCGACGTGCTCGCTTCGATCCCGGCTCTCGCGGCCGCGGACGGCCCGTACTCCGAGCCGGAGGTCGTGTTCCTCTCGATGGCCCCGGTGGCCGTGTCCTCCTCGCAGGTGCGTGAGCGGGTCGCCCGCGGGGAGGCCGTCGAGGACCTGGTGGCGGCGCCGGTGGCTCGCTACATCGCCGAGCACGGGCTGTACGGAGGCGGATCGTGATCGACGCGGACCTGCTCGTAAGCGAGATCGCCCGCTATGCGGCGGACAAGAAGGCCCTCGACGTCGTCGAGCTGGACCTCCGCGGGGTGGTGGGCTACACCGACTACTTCCTGGTCTGCTCGGGCAACACCCCCCGGCAGGCGAAGGCGATCCAGGACGGGATCCTGGAGGGCCTCAAGCGCGAGCACGGGACCACCCCGCGCCGCGTCGAGGGCACGGCCGAGGGCGGCTGGATCCTGCTCGACTACGTGGACGTGGTCGCGCACGTGTTCACCCCCCAGGCGCGGGAGTTCTACCGCCTCGAGCAGCTGTGGGGCGAGGCTCCGGCGCGAGCAGCCGGGAGCGGCTGAGCACGGCCTGTCCGCGGCCGTTGACCTGCAGCCGAGACAGCGGTTAGGGTCGGCCGGACAGCGCCGCAGGGCGCGGCGCGAAGACGAGGGAGGGGTATCGCATGCATCACCCGTTCGCTTCACGGCGGGCACCGCTGCTCGCCGTCGCGGTCGTCCTGTCGGCAACCCCGATGGCCGTGTGGATGAGCGCGCTGGCGGCGCCCGCGCGCGCCGACGGACCGGGCTCCGGCGCACCGTGGACCGTCAGCGTCGGAGACTCCTACATCTCGGGCGAGGCAGGCCGCTGGGCCGGCTCGACCAACCAGAGCTCGTCCGAGGTGGACGCGCTCGGGTCGACGGCATACGACGACAACGCTGCGGGCAACGGCGAAGTGATCGCCCACTGCCACCGCTCCAAGGTCGCCGAGGTGTACGTCGGGGGCGGCGTCAGCGGCGAGAACCTCGCCTGCTCCGGGGCCAAGACCTACAGCTTCAGCGAAGGGGAAAAGTGGAAGCCCGGCCTCGACTTCTACAACTCCTCGGGCCGAGAAGGCCAGGCGCTGATGCTGCAGAACTTCGCCAAGAGCCACGACGTGAAGCTCGTCGCCGTGTCGATCGGCGGCAACAACTTCAACTTCGCCTCGATCGTGCAGGACTGCGTCGAAGACTTCCTCGAGTCGACGATCTTCGACGACTTCTACTGCAGCAGAGAAAGCTCGGTGACGAACAACTTCACGGCGAGCAACGTCGCGAAGGTCAAGGGCGAAATCGAAACCGGGCTGCGCAACGTCTTGCAGGCGATGAGCAACGCCGGCTACAGCGCCTCGCAGTACACGCTGCTCGTGCAGGACTACCCGTCGCCGATCCCGCTCGGCTCGGGCTTCCGCTACACGCAGAGCGGCTACTCGCGCCAGACAACCGGCGGCTGCGGGTTCTGGAACGCCGATGCGAACTACGCCAACGAAAAGATGCTGCCGACGATCGACAGCACCGAGCTCGGCGCCGCCGGAGCGCTCGGGCTCAGCAACGTCAGGACGATGGAACTCGCCTCGGCGTTCAACGGCCGGCGCCTGTGCGAGAAGGGCGTGGGGCTGCTCGAGGAAGAGGGTCTGAGCTCCTGGAAGCAGGCGGCCGCCGTCGACAAGACCGAGTGGATCAACGAGGTGCGCACGGTCTCGACGATCTTCGGCCCGTATGAAGTCCAGGAAGACATCCACCCCAACTACTGGGGCCAGCTGGCGCTCCGGAACTGCCTGACGCAGGCGTACAACGGCGGCAGCCCGAAGGGCGGCACCTGCACGATCTCGGCCACGGGGCTGAACTCGGCGGGCGAGCCCAACATGTCGCTGCACTGAGCGTTGAGCGCCACCGGGGGCGGGGGAGGGGGCGGCGCCCCCGCCGCCGCCCCCCAGGGGCGCTCAGCGCAGCGTCGTCTCGATCCCCGCCTCGCTCCTCGCCGCGAGCCGGCGGCGGCTCGGCCGCGTCAGCGCGAAGGCGGCCGCCTGCACGAGCAGCGCCACCGCGAGCGCCAGCACGAACCCGGCGCCGACCCCGAGCGAGCGAAGCGAGACGGCGAGCGTGAAGAAGAACAGCGCGAAGGCGGCGAAGCCACAGACCATCCCGCGCACGAGCCTGCGCATGTGATCGACGCCGTGCTGTCCGTGCGTGAAGGTCGCGAGCACCGTCGCGATGATCGGGAAGGGCGCCAGCAGCCCGCTCAGCTGCGGGCCGAGCCAGCCGGCGATCGCGGTCAGCGACAGGACCAGGGCGAGCGCGCAGGCGGCTCGCAGCGGCAGGTCCCAGGAGGGCGGCGGCGCGGGCGGGTCGTGCTCGTCGGGTGGCCGTGGGATCAGCGCGATACCGCCTGCGATCGCCGCCGCCGCGAGCGCCAGCGAGACGCCGTCGGGGATCGAGAGGGCGCTGAACAGCGCCGTGCCCGCGGCGAACGCCAGCCAGCCGCAGAGCATGCAGGGGAGCCAGTGCAGGCGCGGTGCCAGCCGCGCGTAGACGACGGAGAAGCCGATCAGCGAGACGAGCCCGAGCAGCGTTCCCGCGGCCGCCCCCGCGGCGAACGACTCGCCGTGCGCGAGCGCGTAGGCGAGCAGGATCGGGCCCGCGACGACGGGCAGTCCGGCGACCAGGCCGCCGACGCGGGGACCGAAGCGGCGCGCGGCCAGCGAGGCGCCGACGACGAACGAGGGCGCCAGCAGCAGCTTGACGAGCAGTTGCGTCACCGCAGGATGATTGCGTGATCCTCGACGGGCGCCGGGCCCGCCCGCCGCGCCGCCGCCCGGTCGGCCCCAAAAAAAGAGCGGCGGGCCCCCCGGCCCGCCGCTCTGGAGGCGGTCAGCTGGCCGCTGGACGCCTATTTCTTCGTCGGTTTTTCGGCCTTCGCTTTTTCCTTGAAGAGCTTCTTGTCGTACTTTTCGACCCACTTGGAGAAGGTCGTGAACAGGTTGCCGGTCAGTTCAGCGGAGTTCTTGCCCGCCGCCGAGGGCAGCCCCGAGTCGGTGTTGACGAGCGCCGTGATCACCGGTTCGGTCAGAGCGCTCGTGCCGCAGCCGGTCGCGGCGGGCACCGCGAACGTGTTGCTGACCAACGTGTTGTTTTTGAACTCGGTGATCTCGCCCTTGTCGTGGCCTTCGGGGGTGCCGATTTTGCCGCTGATCGGTTCGGTGCCTTCCGGCGGCGAGGTGGTGCCGTCGGTGAGTTCGAGCACGACCGGTTCGGCGTCGGAGCCGATGTAGCAGTTCGGCCCGAGCTGTTCGTTTTCCAGGTGCACCTTGATCGGCAGTTTCACCGCGATCCCGTGGCCGGTGGCGAGCGGGGTCGTCGTGACCGTGATGCCGCTGACCGGACCCGCCAGTTCGGCGGTCGCGCTGAGCGGGCCGCCGATCGATTCGCTGAGGCCGGTGAGCCCGCCCGGAACCGGCTGTGTCGTGGCCGACAGGGCTTCCGCACCGTAATTCGGGGCGATCAGCGGGTTGGGCGTCGAGCTGACGAGGCTGAAGTTCGCGAAGCCTCCCTGCAGGTACACGGGGTTGGTGATCGCTACTTCCTTGCTGCCCATCTTGAACTTGCCCGACAGCGTTTCGCCGAAGGTGCAGGCGTTGGCGGCCTGGATCGGGCAGTTGACGAACCTCGCGAAGTCCGCCCTGACGATCGGTTCTTTGCTGGCCGCCTGCGCGGCTGCCGGTGCGCCGGCAGCGGCCAACGCGAGCGCGGCGACAGACGCCGCGAGCGTGCGGCGCCGGTTGCGGTGGACCTTCCCTCTCATGTCCATCCCACTCCTTGATCGAGTCCTTGAAAAGAACCCCCGGGAGGCTTGGACCCTCGGGGATCAGATCCCGGGCAGGAAGAGCCGGGGTCTGACCAGAGCCTCTGCGAGCGCCACGGAGGAGGGGTGTGTCGCGACGCTCGCACAAGCTCTGCTCATCCCCCGGCTGCTCCCCTGCTCCCCGGAGTCCTGGCTCATTACCCGCTGTTGGAGACACTCAAACATAAATTTTGAAAGCTCCAGGGCGGGTTGCTGAATGACGGGGGTAGCTAAGCACAACCCGCTCTTCGTGTCAACCCCTCGGACACGAAAGGTCGCAGATGCCCTCAAGGGCCGCGATGAACAAGCGAAATCGGGGAGCCAGGGTCGCCACGTGGACGGCCGATTCGAGCGATGAGCGGAACGCATAAACGCCGGCGGTCGCTCATTGCAAACGTCGACGGTCTTCCGTCCGTCCGGTATGGTCTGAAACCGAACCCATGTCTCAACCCGCGCCCCGCAGGAGAGCTCTGGCAGTCGCGCCCCGACCACGGCGACGGTCCGCACGCGGACCGCTGCGCGCGTCGCAGCGCGAACGGCTGATCGAGGCGATCGTCGAGCTCGCCGGCAGCCTCGGCTCTCAGTCGCTCAGCGTCGCGCAGATCAGCGCTCGCGCCGGCGTTTCGAGTGCGACCTTCTACGAGCACTTCGAGGACCGCGAACAGTGCCTGCTGGCGGCCTACCGGGAGCTCAGCGAGCTGACCGTCGCGCGCATGACGAGCTCGCTTCGCGGGGGCGACTTCGTGGTCGCGGCACGGCCCGCGTTCGCGCAGCTGCTGCAGATGCTCAGCGACGATCCGGAGGCCGGGCGCGTGATGTTCGTGGAGGCGCTCGCCGGCGGCCCGCGCGTGCGAGCGCAGCGGGAGCGCGTGCTGCAGGGGATCGTGCGCACTGCCGAGGCGCTGCTCGAGGGGGCGCCGCGGGACGGCATCACCCTCGACCTGCCGGGCCGCGCAGTGCTGGGGGCGGTGCGCCATGTGATCTCTCGTCACCTGCGCACCAACAGCGAGGACAAGCTCCCGGCGCTGGCCGACGTGATGCTCGCCTGGATGGCCGGCTACGCGGTCCCCGCGGCACACGGCCGCTGGAGCGTGAGCCCCTCGGCGATGCTGGTGGGCGCCTCGGCACCGCCTCTGGCGCCGGCGCGGGCCGAACGACTTCCGCGCGGGCGCCACGGGCTGCCGCCGGCCGCCGTCGCGCGCAGCCAGCGCCGCCGGATCCTGCAGGCGACCGCGTCGGTGACGATGGAGAAGGGATACGCAGCCACGACCGTGGCCGACATCGTGGCCGCGGCCGGCGTGGCGAAAGAGGCCTTCTACCGCCATTTCGGCGACAAGCAGCAGGCGTTCCTCGAAGCCCAGGAGGAGCCGGGCCGCCAGACGCTCGACTCGCTCGTCCGCGCCTACTTCTCCGCCGATGAGTGGCACGAGCGGATCTGGCGGGCCCTTAGCGCGCTACTGGAGATGATCGCCGCCAACCCGGTGATGGCCCACCTGCGGCTGGTGGAGTGCTACACGGCCGGACCCGAGGCGGTGCGACGGGCGGAGGAAACGACCAGCTCCTTCACGATCTTCTTCGAGGAGGGCTACCGACAGCGTCGCCACCGCGAGGAGCTGCCGCGCCTGTTCTCCGAGGCCACGGCGGGGGCGATCTTCGAGGTCGTCCAGCACGAGGTCGCGGCCGGCAACACCGCGGCGCTGCCGCGGCTGCTGCCGCAGCTGAGCTACGTGGCGCTCGCCCCGTTCCTGGGACCCGAGGCGGCGATCGCCGCGATCGAGGAGAAGATCGCCGCCGCGGGCGCGGCGCCGGGCGGCACGGCCATGCCCGCCGAGGCCGAGCCGGTCTGAGGCGGGCGCGGCAGACGCGCCGGTGCGAGTGGAGCTAGAGGGGCTCGAACCCTCGACCTCCGCCATGCCATGGCGGCGCTCTCCCAGCTGAGCTATAGCCCCGGGGACAGGGAATGCTACCGCGCGGCGGGAGCGCCGCTCGGGACCGGCACCGGGCGGCCGGCCGCCCCCGACGGCGGGCGTCAGCCGCGCGGGATGAACTCGGGCACGTCGAGATCCTCGCCCGCGAGCCGCTCGCCGCTGCCGCCGCGCCGCGCGGGACGCGCCGCGGTGCCGGGCTGCCCGGCCGCGGCGCGCTCCGAGGGCGCGGCCTGGTCGAGCCGGGCCGTCATGCCGCCGTGGGCGAGGCGCACGTCGCGCAGCAGTCGCTCCGCGTTGTTGCGCAGCGACTGCGAGAGCTGCTGGAGGTTGCGCGACATTTCGGTGCCCTCGGCGAGCACCTCGTTGGCGGCGGCGTGGGCGTCGGCGGTGATGTCCCGCGCTTCGGCGCGCGCCTGGACCTTGAACTCGCGTGACTGCGCCTGGGCCTGCTCGTGGAGACGCAGGAGCTCTTCGCGGCGCGCCTGCAGCAGCCGGTCGGTCTGCTCGCGCGTCTCAGCGGCGATTCGCTCCTCCTCCTTGCGCGCCGCCTCGAGCAGCTCCGCGGACTCCTTCTCAGCCTTGGTCCTGAGCCTCTCGGACTCGGCGCCCGCCTCGGCGCGCAGCCGCGCCGACTCCTCGACGGCCTCGGCGCCCGTGCGCTCGGCGCTGTTGCGGGCCTTCTCCAGCACGCGCGCGGCTTCCTCGTTCGCCTCGGCGAGCCGCTGCGATGCCTGCTCGCGGGCGGCCTCGGCCTCGGCCGACAGCCGCGCCGCGGCGGCGCTCGCCTCCTCGCTCGCCTCCTGCGCCTCGCCCCGCGCCTCGCGGAGAGCCCGCTCGGCCTCGTTCCGCGCGGCAGCGACGATCTCCTTCGCCTCCTCCTCGGCTGCAGCGACGCGGTTCTCGGCCGCCCGGTCGGCCTCCTCGATGCGCTCGCGGGCGCGCTGCTCGGCGGCGCTCCGCAGCTCGCGCGCAGCCGCTTCCGCCGCCGCCACGATGTTCGCGACGCGCCCGGGCGCAGAGGACAGCGAGTCCGGCTGCTCGATGTGACTCGGCTCCTCCACGTCCGAATCGTATTGCCCGGGCAGGTGCGGGCGACACGAGGGCCATGGGAGGCCCGCGTGGCCTGTGGGAGGTGGCGGGAGGGACTGGCAGGAAAAGTGGGAAAGATGTCCTTGCGGCCATCGCGCTGGTGCGCCAAGATCGCCGTAGTGCCGCTCCACCCGACACCGCCCCGCCGCATCGCGATCCTGCTGTACCCCGGGGTTCAGAGCCTCGACGTGACGGGGCCACTCGAGGTCTTCAGCGCGGCCGCGCGGCTGCTCGCTGCCCGCGGCGCCGGCTCCGAGCGGGTCGGCCGGCGCGCCATGCAGGCCGTCGCCGGCTACGAGGTGGTGACGATCGCCCGGGCGCCGGGAGCGGTCAGGACCTCGAGCGGGCTGCGCCTGACCCCTGACGGGCCGCTGCCGCGGGCCGGCTCCCACGTCGACACCCTGATCGTCCCCGGCGGCGACGGACGCGAGCAGGCCGCTCGCGACGAGACGCTGCTGCGCTGGCTGGCCCGCGCCCCCGGGCGCAGCCGCCGTGTCGCGGCGGTCTGCACGGGGTCGTTCCTGCTCGCCGCCGCGGGCCTGCTCGACGGCCGCCGCGCGACCACCCACTGGGCGTTCGCCGCGCGCCTCGCCCGCGAGCATCCGGAGGTCGAGGTCGACGCCGAGCCGATCTTCATCCGCGACGGCAGCGTTTGGACCTCGGCCGGGGTCACCGCGGGGATCGATCTCGCGCTGGCGATGGTTGAGGAGGACCACGATCGCGAGCTCGCGCGGCAGATCGCGCGCCAGCTCGTGATGTTCCTGCGCAGGCCGGGCGGCCAGACGCAGTTCAGCGCCGCTCTGGAGGCGCAGCAGCCGCGCGACGAGCCGCTGCGCGAGGTCCAGCACCTGGTCGTCGAGCAGCCGGCCGGCGCGCACACCGTCGAGTCGATGGCGGCGCGGGCCCACATGAGCCCGCGCAACTTCGCCCGCGCGTTCCGCGCGCAGACCGGCGTGACGCCCGCGCGCTGGGTCGAGCGGGTGCGGCTGGAGGCGGCACGGCGGCGCCTGGAGGAGACGGGGGAGCCCCTCGACGCTGTCGCCCGAGCCTGCGGCTTCGGCAGCGCCGAGACGATGCGGCGGAGCTTTCTGCGCGGCCTCAGGGTCGGCCCGTCGGAGTACCGGCGCCGCTTTCGCGGCGTCCGGCCCCAGGAGGGGGCGCTCGAGCAGTCGGTCGCCTGAGCCCTTCGACCAACCAGCACGAAAGGAGCAGGAGATGGACATCGCGATCCTCGCCTACGACCGTTTCACCGCGCTCGACGCGATCGGGCCCTACGAGGTGCTGAGCCGCCTTCCGGGCGCCCGCGTCAGCTTCCTCGCCCCCGAGCCGGGTCCGGTGCGTACCGACAACGGGATGCTGACGCTGCTCGCAGAGCCGCTGCAGGCGCTGAGCGCGCCGGAGGTGGTGGTCGTGCCCGGCGGCCCGGGCGAGGTCGCGGCGCGCGCCGGCGAGCAGACCCTGCGGTGGCTGCGGGCGGCGCACCGCACGAGCACCTGGACGACCTCCGTCTGCACGGGCTCGCTGATCCTCGCCGCGGCGGGCCTGCTCGATGGTGTGCGCGCGACGACGCATTGGCTGGCGATGGACGCACTGGAGGGGCTCGGGGCCGTGCCGACCGCCGAGCGGGTCGTGTTCGAGGGCAAGCTCGTGACCGCCGCGGGCGTCTCGGCCGGCATCGACATGGCGCTGGCGCTCGCCGCGCAGATCGCCGGGCGCGAGATCGCGGAAGCGATCCAGCTCGGGATCGAGTACGACCCGGAGCCGCCCTTCGCGGCGGGTTCGCCGCAGAAGGCGCCCGCCGCGGTGCGGGCGATGCTCGAGTCCGGCAGCCGCTTCCGCGAGCAGCCGACCGCGTCCGGCTGAGGCCGGCGCGCGGGCCCGATCGGCTCGGGCCCCCCGGTAACCTGCGGGCGATGAGCGAGCACCGCTATGACCCGCGCGAGATCGAGCCGCGCTGGCAGGCGCTCTGGGCGCGGGAGCGGACCTGGGAGGTCGCCAACCTCGCCGAGACGCTGGAGGGCGGCGAGCCGCTCGGCAACGTCCGCGGCCGCAGCGAGCACCCCGCCTCCTACGTGCTGGAGATGCTGCCCTACCCCAGCGGCGAGCCGCACATCGGCCATCTCAAGTGCTACGCGCTCGGCGACGCGATCGCGCACTTCCACCGCCGCCTCGGGCGGCGGGTGCTGCACCCGATGGGCTACGACTCGTTCGGTCTCCCCGCCGAGAACCACGCGATCCGCACCGGCGTGCACCCCCGCGTGTCGATCGCCGAATCGATCGCGTCCTTCCAGCAGCAGTTCCGCTCCTGGGGCATCTCGATCGACTGGTCGCGGGAGCTGGCGACCTCCGAACCCGGCTACTACCGCTGGACGCAGTGGATCTTCCTCGAGCTGTTCAGAGCTGGTCTGGCCTACCGCCGCGAGGCCGCCGTCAAGTGGTGCCCGAACGACCAGACGGTTCTCGCCAACGAGCAGGTCGACGCCGAGGGGCGCTGCGAGCGCTGCGGGGCGATCGTCGAGGTGCGCCAGCTCGAGCAGTGGTTCCTGCGCATCACCGACTACGCCGAGCGCCTGCTCGGCGACCTCGAGACGATCGACTGGCCGGAGCACGTCAAGACGATGCAGCGCAACTGGATCGGCCGCAGCGAGGGCGCCGAGGTGACCTTCCGCTGCGAGCAGATCGGCGTCGACTACCCGGTGTTCACGACGCGGCCCGACACGCTGTTCGGTGCGACCTTCTTCGTGATGGCCCCGGAGCATCCCGACGTGCTGCGCCTGGCGGCCGGCACCGAGCACGAGCAGGCGGCTCGCGAGTACGTCAACCGCGCGCTCAACGAGACCAACGAGGAACGCGGCAACGCCGAGAAGACGAAGACCGGCGTGCCGCTCGGGCGCACCGTCACCAACCCCGTCAACGGCGCGCAGATCCCGATGTACGTGGCGGACTACGTGCTGATGGAGTACGGCACCGGGGCGATCATGGCGGTGCCCGGACACGACGAGCGCGACTACGACTTCGCGACGACGTTCGGCCTGCCGATCAAGCGCGTGATCGCCGCGCCCGAGAGCTCAGACGGGGAGCCGGGGGGTGCGCTGCCGTACATAGGCGACGGCACGCTGGTCGACTCCGACCCGGAGTTCGACGGGATGAACAACCGCGAGGCGCTGGCGGCGATCGTCGGGTGGCTCGACCGCGAGGGTAAGGGACACGCCTCGGTGAACTACAAGCTGCGCGACTGGCTGGTCTCGCGCCAGCGCTACTGGGGCTGCCCGATCCCGGTCGTCTACTGCGAGCGCTGCGGGATGGTGCCGGTGCCGGACGAGCAGCTGCCGGTGGAGCTGCCGGAGATCGAGGACTACCAGCCGAAGGGCCGCTCGCCGCTGGCAGCGGCGGAGGACTGGGTGCGCACGAGCTGTCCGTCCTGCGAGGGCCCGGCGCGGCGGGAGACCGACACGATGGACACGTTCGTCGACTCCTCCTGGTACTTCCTGCGCTACTGCGACGCCCGCAACCGCGAGGCAGCGTGGGATCCGGCGGCGCTGCGCGAGTGGATGCCGGTCGACCAGTACATCGGCGGCGTCGAGCACGCGATCCTGCACCTGATGTACGCGCGCTTCTTCTGCAAGGCGCTCGCGGACCTCGGCCACGTCGACTTCCAGGAGCCGTTCAGGGCCCTGTTCACGCAGGGGATGGTGACCAAGGACGGCGCGAAGATGAGCAAGTCGAAGGGGAACGTGGTCTCGCCGGCGGCGATCGTCGAGCGCGTCGGCGCCGACACGGCTCGCTGCTACGTGCTGTTCGTGGGGCCGCCAGACCAGGACGCGGACTGGTCCGACGAGGGCGTCGAGGGGGTGCACCGCTTTCTCGGGCGCCTGTGGCGGCTCGCCGCCGAGACGGGCGAGCGCGCGGGTGGGGCCGTGCCCGG
Organism: uncultured Solirubrobacteraceae bacterium; assembly: GCA_963703205.1. Taxonomy (GTDB): domain Bacteria; phylum Actinomycetota; class Thermoleophilia; order Solirubrobacterales; family Solirubrobacteraceae; genus Palsa-744. Next base: position 1,726,498 of record OY969799.1, on the reverse strand, counting down.
ATTGCCCGCGCCCGACTACGCCGGCGAGCAGGAGCTGGCGCTGCTGCGCAAGACGCACTGGGCGATCGAGAAGGTCTCCGTCGATCTGCGCCGCTTCGCGTTCAACACCGCGATCGCGGCGGTGATGGAGCTGCTCAACGACATCTCGCGGCTGCGCGAGTCGGTCCCGGTCGAGGTGCTGCGCTTCTCGCTGGGCACCGCCGCCTCGCTGATGTTCCCGTTCGCGCCACACACCAGCGCCGACATCTACGAGCGCCTGACCGGCGAACGCGTCTGGGAGCAGCCCTGGCCGGAAGCGGACGAGCAGTTCCTGGAGAGCGAGGTCTATGAGCTCGTCTGCCAGGTCAACGGCAAGGTCCGTGACCGCGTTCAGGCCACCGCCGACGCCTCGCCGGAGGAGCTCAAGCAGCTCTGCCGCGCGGCGCCGAACGTGGTCGCCCACCTCGACGGCAAAGAGATCGTCAAGGAGGTCGTCGTGCCGGGGAAGCTGGTCAACCTCGTCGTGCGCTGAGGGCAGCGGCGCGCGAGCGGTGTCCTCCCGGCATATCGGCGGCGTGACGCGGCTCGGAATCCCACGCGGCGCGCTGCTGTTCCGGTCCGATCGGCCCAGCTAGAGTCGAGGCGATGGCCGAGCTGAAGCCCGTCTACCTGATCCACGGCGACGACCACGGCGCGGTCGGCGAGCGGCGCGCGGGGCTGCGGGCGCTGGCAGAGCGCGAGGGTGGGGCGGAGGTGCTCGAGGGCGAGCAGGCGACCCCGGCGGGCGCGGCCGCGGCGCTGGCGGCGATGACGCTAGCGGTCGGGCGCCGCGTGATCATCGTCGAGGGCGCCGAGCGCTGGCGCCAGGCGGAGGTCGAGCAGCACCTCGCTCCGGCGCTGGCCGAGATGCCGCCCGACACGACGATCGCGATCTTCGCGCGCGAGGAGGCACGGGCGAAGGCGCCGGCGGCGCTGCACGCGGCGGTCGAGAAGGCCGGCGGGCAGAGCGTCGCGCAGCAGACGGTGAAGCCGTGGGAGCTGCCGAAGTGGGTGCGCGAGCAGGCGACGAAGCTCGGGCTCGCGCTCGACGCGGCCTCCGCCAAGGCGCTGGTCGCGCAGGTCGGCGACCGCCAGCAGCGGCTGCTGCGCGAGCTCGAGAAGCTCGCGCTGGAAGGGGACGCCTCGAAGGGTCCTCGGCGCGTCGGCGCCGAGCAGATCGAAGCGCGGGCCGCCCACTCCGCCGAGCATCGGGCCTACGCCCTCGCCGACGCGCTGGTCGGCGGCGAGGCGGCGAGCGCGACGTTGTCCTATCTGCGCCTGCGCGAGCAGGGCGAGCGGCTCGCCGGGCTGACCTACCTGATCGCGAACCGGTTGCGGGACGCGCTGTCGATCTCGCTGCGCCTCGCCGCCGGCGAGTCCGCGGCGGACGTCAAGCGCTCCCTGCGGATGCCCTCGCGCGCCGCGGACCGGCTCGTAGCCGACGTCGCCCGTGCCGAGCCCGACCGCTACCGGCGCGCGCTGGCGGCGCTCGCGCGGCTGGAGATCGACTCGCGCGGCGGCGCGGTGCTCGTCGCGGAGCGCGGGCCGCTGGCGAACATGGACGAGGACACGATCGCGCTGTCGGCGTTCGAGGAGATCTGCCGTTAGCTCAGCTGACCGCGCGTGCGGCGGCGCGTTCAGGACCCGGCGATGATGCGGGCCGCGCGTGACTTCTTGCGGGCGCCGGTGTTGCGGTGCAGCGCACCCCGCTTGACTGCCTTGTCGATCGCGCTGACGAGCTCGCGGTGAGTCTGCTCGACCGCCTCGCCGTCGCCGGCCTCGTGCTGCTCGCCGAGGCGGCGGAAGTAGGTCCTGATCGCCGAGGTGTAGCGGCGGTTCTCGAGCCGCTCGCGCTCGGTCCGCAGGATCCGCTTCTTCTGGGAATGGATGTTCGCCATGGTCTCGCTCGCAGGCGCCGACACGTACCGGCCGCGCCGCGGAGCGCCGTACTATAGCGGCCTTGTCAGCCAGCGCCGAAGCCTTCGCCGAGGAATCGGCTCCGCCGCCGCCCAGCGGTGGCGGCGTGGCGCGCAACACCGCGATCTTCTCGATCGCGACCGGGATCTCGCGCATCGCCGGGCTCGCGCGGGAAATCATCGCGGCCAGCTTCTTCGGCACCGGGGCCCCTGCGTCCGCCTACACGATCGCCTCGCAGGTCCCGAACCTCGTCGCGAACCTGTTCGCCAACGCGGCGCTCTCCGCGGCGTTCGTGCCGGTCTTCACCGAACTGCTCCAGAAGGGCAGGCGCAGGGACGCGCTGCGGCTGGCCTCGACGCTGTTCTGGCTGATGCTGATCGGGCTGGGCGCGATCACCGCGGTGTTCATCGTCGGCGCCGGGGTGATCATGCCGCTGTTCACGGGCCCGGCCTTCAAGGGCTTCGCCGACGAGCTGACCGTCGGGCTCTCGCGCGTGATGTTCCCCGTCGTGCTGCTGCTCGGGCTCAACGGGCTGCTCGTCGGGATCCTGCAGTCCTACGAACACTTCACGATCCCGGCGATCTCGCCCGCCGTCTGGAACGTCGTGATCATCGTCCTGCTGGTCGTGCTGCACCCGCACTTCCACACCGGCGAAGGCATCTACGCGCTGGCGTTCGCGGTCCTGGTCGCGACGTTCGTGCAGATGGCGATGGCCTTCGGCGCGCTCGGCCGCATCGACTTCCGTCTGCAGTTCCACGTCGACTGGCACGACCCGAGGGTCAGGCAGGTCTTCGCGCTGATGCTGCCGGTGACGATCGGCCTCGGCATCGTCAACCTCGACCAGCTGATCAACTCGGTTTTCGGAACGCTCGTCAACGACCACGCGCCGCGAGCGATCGACAACGCGTTCAGGATCTACATGCTGCCGCAGGGTCTCTTCAGCGTCGCGGTGGCGACCGTCCTGTTCCCGACGTTGAGCCGCATGGCTGCGAACCGCGACGTCGCGCCGATGCGCCGGGCGCTCGGCATCGGCATGCGTCAGATCAACCTGCTGCTGATTCCGTCTGCGGCGTTCCTGATGGTGCTGACCACGCCGGTCGTGAAGCTCGTCTTCCAGCGCGGCCACTTCAACGCCGAGTCGACGCACCTCGTGTCGATCGCCCTGTTCTGGTTCGCCGCGAGCCTCCCGTTCGGCGGGCTGAACCTACTGCTGACGCGCGCGTTCTTCGCAGTGCAGCGACCGTGGATCCCCACGAGGCTGGCGGCCCTGAACATCGTCGTCGACATCATCGTCTCGATCGGGCTGTACAAGCCGCTGGGGATCGCCGGGCTGATCATCGGCACGCTGGTTGCGAACGTCGTGATGACCGGGCTGCAGCTGCAGCGGCTGCGGGAGGGGTTCAACGGCCGCATCGAAGGCGCGCAGACGACGATGATCACTGCGCGCGTGACGGTCGCCGCGGCGCTGCTCGCCGGCGTCTCCTACGGGGTGTGGTGGCTGCTGGAGCGGCTGCTCGGGACGTCGCTCGCCGGGCAGCTCGTGAGCCTCGGCGGGGCGGGAGCTGCGGGCATGGCCGTGTACGGCTGGGCGGTCCTGGCGATGCGCGTGCCGGAGGCCCACCAGGTCGGCGCCATGGTCCGCGCGCGGTTCGGCCGAGCCTGAGCCTCCCAGGGGCCCACGGGGCGAGGGTCCGAGCGATGACCGCTTACCCGCTCCGGGGCCTCGCGCGTGGAGGTCCGAGCTCGCGCGATGCTCTAGCCTGGAGGCACCGGCGGATCGTCTACTCGGCCGCGACCCACGGGTCAGCCGCGGCAACGCGCCCCGCTTGCGGGACGGCCAGTCCAGGTGGCCGAGAGTGTCAAGCCGCCCAGGCATACGACACAAGTCCTGGGACGTAGTAGTTCAGCGGCGATCCAGCCGGGCGGCCGGGCGGACCCAAGCGGTCCGTCCGGCCCTTATAGAACGTCGCACGCCGCGTCTCGGGGGGCCGCGTAGTCCGTACGGGGGAGCTGTCGTAGCGCACAGCGCAGAAGTTTGAGTAAGCGCGGACAGGTGCCGATGTCAGGGCCGTGGCGCCGTCGGTGACCCTCACCCCTGTCAGCTGGGATCTGGCCGCGGCCGAACGCGCCGCGCGCATGGCGCTGATCGAGGGGCTCCCCGACGCAGGCTTCTGGAGCTGGGACCCGGGCAGCGGCCGCCTCGAGGCCTCCGACCGCTTCCGCGAGGTGCTCGGCGCTCCCCCGCGGGGCGCCCTGAGCTTGCAGGACGCGCTCGCGGCGCTGCAGCCGGGCGACGGCGAGAGCGCCCGCCTCGCGCTCGAGGCGATCGTCACGGGGGACAGCGACACGGCCGTGATGACGTACCGCGTCCGCGGCAGCAACGGCGCGGCCCGCTGGCTGACCGCGCACTGTCAGGCCGTCCGCGCGCCGGACGGGAGCCTCCGCAAGGTCGTCGGCGTGACCACCGACCAGACCGAGCGCTTGGACTCGGCGGAGCGCCTGCGCGAGAGCTCGGCGTTCTGGCAGGCGACGCTCGATTCGCTGACCGCGCACGTCGCGGTGCTCGACAGCGAGGGCACGATCATCGCGCTGAACACCGCGTGGGTCGAGTACTCGCGCCGGCACCAGGCCGAGGACGCCGAGGAGCTCGGCGAAAACTACGTCGCGCTGTGCGAGCAGGCAGAGGACCCGCTGGGTCGAGAGATCGCAGCGGGCCTGCGGCAGATCCTCGGCGGCGAGAGCGAGCTCGCGGAATGGACGTACCCGTTCGACACCTCGGAGGGGCGCAGGTGGTTCCTGCTACGCGCGACGCCGTTCAGCGGCGACGGCGAGACGAGGGTGGTGATCTCCCAGGAGGACATCACCGAACGCCACGAGGCGGAGGCGCAGGCGAAGATGCGGGCCGAGCTGCTCGACGAGGCCGACGCCGCCGTGATCCACACCGATCTCGACACCCACGTGCTCGCGTGGAGCGTCGGCGCGGAACGGATGTACGGGTTCACCAGCGAGCAGGCGCTCGGACGCAAGACCTCCGAGCTGCTGTACCCCGGGGAGGCCCCGAGCTTCTCGATGGAGCAGCTGTTGCGAACCGGCTGCTGGCAGGGGGAGCGCCAGCTGCATCGCAAGGACGCCAGCGTGATCGACGCCTACTTCAGGATGCGCGTCGTCCGCGACGAGGACGGTCGGCCGACGGGCCTCGTCAGCGTCTCGGTCGACGTCAGCGAGCAGAACCGCGCGCGGCGGGACCTGCAGGCCGCCAACGCCTATCTGCGCGCCGTCACCGACAGCATGGCCGAGGGGATGTACACACTCGACTCCGAGGGGCGGACCGTCTACCTCAACCCGGCAGCCGAGCGGATGCTCGGCTGGAGCAACGAGGAGGCGGCCGGCAAGTCGATGCACGAGCTCAGTCACTCGCCGAGGCCGGACGGCTCGCCGTTCCCGGCCGAGGAGTGCCCGGTCTCTGCCGCGCGCACGCGCGGCGAGGTGGTGCGCGTCGAAGACGATGCCTTCAAGCGCAAGGACGGCAGCTGGTTCCCGGTGGCGTACACGGCGGCGCCGTTCTCGACGGCGGACGGGGTCGAGGGCTGCGCGGTCGTGATGGCGGACATCACCGAGCGCAAGCGCGAGGAAGAGCGGATCGCATGCGACCGCCAGAAGCTCCTGTGGCTGCGGCGCGTACGCGAGGCGCTCGCGGACGAGAGCTTCGAGCTCTACTCCCAGCCGATCGTCTCCTGCGCGACCGGGGAGGCGGTGCAGCGCGAGCTGCTCGTGCGCATGCACCATCCCGACCTCTCCGAGCCCGCGCTGCCCGGCTCGTTCCTGCCGGTCGCCGAGGAGCTCGGGCTGATCACGGAAATCGATCGCCGGGTGATCACCCGGGCCGCCGAGATAGCGGCGGCCGGCGGACCGGTCGAGCTGAACCTCTCGACGCGCTCGATCGCCGACGGGAGCCTGATCGGGCACATCGAGCACGCACTGGCGGCGGCGGGCGCCGATCCGCGGCTGCTCGTGTTCGAGATCACCGAGACCGCGCTGCTCGCGGACGAAGCGGCGGCCCGCACGTTCGTCGAGCGCCTGCACCGCCTCGGCTGCAAGATCGCGCTCGACGACTTCGGCACCGGCTACGGCACCTTCACCTACCTGAAGCAGCTGCCGATCGACACCGTGAAGATCGACATGGAGTTCATCCGTGACCTGCGCGAGAGCCCGGCGAGCGCGAAGGTCGTCAACGCGGTGCTGAACGTCGCCCGCGACTTCGGGCTGAAGACGATCGCCGAGGGCGTCGAAGACCAGGAGACATTCGAGCTCCTGGGGCGGCTCGGCGTCGACTGCGCGCAGGGCTTCTACCTCGGCCGCCCGGCGCCGATCGAGCCGGGCGAGGGCGGCGCACCGCGGTGAGCGGGCCCGGGTAGCCTTGGGCTCCCGATGCACGTCACCTCCTACGAGACGATCGTGCCCTTCACCACGCTCGACGGGTCGCAGATCCGCGAGTGGGCGGGGGCGGTCTCCGCGCCGGCGTGCAACCAGAGCCTCGCCGAGGCGACGATCTCGCCGGGAGCTGCGACGACCGCGCACTACCACCGCACCACCGAGGAGCTGTATCTCGTCACGGCGGGGCGCGGCCGGCTGGTGCTCGACGGCGAGGAGCGCGAGCTGGCGGCGGGCGACTGCGCGCTGATCCCGCCCGGCGCCGAGCACAAGATCTTCAACGTCGGCGGGGACCCGCTGCGGATCGTCTGCGCCTGTGCGCCCGCGTACTCGGACGAGGACACGGTGCTGACGGAGTAGGCACCTCGGGGAGCGCGCATGCGCGCTCCCCCCGCTCGGCGCAAAGTGCCCCGGAGCTATCACGCCGTCGCAGGAACCAGCGCTGGAGTGCGCAGGGGTATGCGCCGAGCGGCACAGCACTCCAGGCGCTCGGCACCATCTATCGTGGCTCTCGCCCATGGACCAGCAGCACATCCGCAACTTCTCGATCATCGCCCACATCGATCACGGCAAGTCGACGCTCGCCGATCGCATCCTCGAGCTGACCCACACGGTCGCCGCGCGGGAGATGCGCGCGCAGGTGCTGGACTCGATGGACCTCGAGCGCGAGCGGGGCATCACGATCAAGGCGCAGGCCGTGCGCGTGTTCTTCACCGCCCGTGACGGCGAGACCTACCAGCTGCACCTGATCGACACGCCCGGGCACGTCGACTTCACCTACGAGGTCTCACGCTCGCTGGCCGCCTGCGAGGGCGCGCTGCTCGTCGTCGACGCCTCCCAGGGGGTCGAGGCCCAGACCGTCGCCAACACATACCTGGCGGTCGACTCCGGCCTGGAGCTGATCCCCTGCCTGAACAAGATCGACCTGCCCGGCGCGGAGCCGGAGCGGGTCGCGGGCGAGGTCGCGGAGCTGATCGGAGGGGACCCCGACGCGATCCTGAAGATCAGCGGCAAGACCGGCGAGGGGGTCGCCGAGGTGCTCGAGGAGCTGGTGGCGCGCGTGCCGGCGCCCGAGGGCGACGCCGACGGGCCGCCGCGCGCGCTGATCTTCGACTCCGAGTTCGACCAGTACCGCGGCGTGATCGCCTACATACGTGTCGTCGACGGCGTCTTCAAGAAGGGCGAGCCGATCCGCGCGATGGCCACCGGCACCGAGGCCGACATCGACGACATCGGCTTCTTCAGCCCGCAGATGATGCCCACCGACCAGCTCGCTGCGGGCGAGGTGGGCTACCTCATCACCGGCCTGAAGGACGTCACCCAGCTGCGCGTCGGCGACACCCTGACCACGCGCCTGCGCGGCCGCGCGGGCGACGCCGCGGAGCCGCTGCCCGGCTATCGCGAGGTCAAGCCGATGGTCTTCTGCGGCCTGTTCCCGATCGACTCCGACGACTACCCCGACCTGCGCGACGCGCTCGAGAAGCTCACGCTCAACGACGCCGCCCTGTCCTGGGAGCCGGAGACCTCGGATGCCTTGGGCTTCGGCTTCCGCTGCGGTTTTCTCGGGCTGCTGCACATGGACATCGTGCGCGAGCGCCTGGAGCGCGAGTACGACCTCGAGCTGCTCGCGACGATGCCCTCCGTGGAGTTCGACGTGACCCTCACCGACGGCACGGAGCTGGAGGTCCACAACCCCTCCGACATGCCCGACCCGGCTCGCATCGCCGAGATTCGCGAGCCGTTCATCGCCGCCTCGATCATCGCCCCCAAAGAGTTCGTCGGCGCCGTCATGGAGCTCTGCCAGGAGCGCCGCGGCGAGCACACCGGCATGCACTACCTCTCGCCGCAGCGCGTGCAGCTCAACTACCAGCTGCCGCTCGCGGAAATCGTGCTCGACTTCTTCGACCAGCTGAAGTCGCGCACGAAAGGCTATGCCTCGCTCGACTACGAGATCTCCGGCATGAAGCCCTCCGACCTCGTCAAGCTCGACGTGCTGCTCGCCGGCGACCCCGTCGATGCGCTCTCGATGGTCGTGCACCGCGAGAAGGCCTACGAGGTCGGGCGCTCGCTGACCGAAAAGCTGCGCAAACGCATCCCCCGACAGCAGTACGACGTGCCGATCCAGGCCGCGATCGGCTCGCACATCATCGCGCGCGAGACGGTCAAGGCGTTCCGCAAGGACGTGATCGCGGGCTGCTATGGCGGCGACATATCGCGCAAGAAAAAGCTGCTCTCCAAACAGAAGGAGGGCAAGAGGCGGATGAAGCAGGTGGGTCGCGTCGAGGTCCCGCAGGAGGCGTTCCTCGCGGTGCTCGAGCTGGGGGAGGAGTAGGCGGTGAGCGACGGGAGCGCGCCGCCGCGGGTGCCCGCTCAGCGGGTGCGGCTGCTGTTCGTGTGCCTCGGCAACATCTGCCGCTCGCCGACCGCCGAGGGCGTGATGCGCTCGCTGCTCGCCGAGCAGGGAGACCACGCCGGCCTCCCCGAAATCGAAGTCGACTCCGCGGGCACCGGCGGCTGGCACGTCGGCAGCGCCCCCGACGAGCGCGCCACCGCCGCGGCCGCCGACCACGGCGTCACGCTCGAAGGGCGCGCACGCCGCATCGAGCCCGGGGACTTCGAGCGCTTCGACCTGATCCTCGCGATGGACCGCGAGAACCTCCGCGAGCTGCGCGCGATCGCCCCCGCCGACTCCGCCGGCAAGGTGCACCTGCTGCGCGAGTTCGATCCGGCGGACCCGGACCCGGCCGATCCCGACCTCGACGTGCCCGATCCCTACTACGGCGGCGAGGACGGTTTCGGAGACGTCTTCGCGCTGGTGCGCGCCGCGTGCCTCGGCCTGCTCGAGGAGATCCGCGCGGGCCGCGCGCCGTGACGCTCCCGCCCGGCGCGAGCGACGCGCGCCCCCTCGGCGGCGGCGACATCAACGAGGCCTTCCGCGTGGTGCTCGCCGACGGCCGCGAGGCGTTCGTCAAGACCCGCCGCGAGACGATCCCCGGCGAGTATGCGGCCGAGGCGCTCGGCCTGCGTTGGCTGGCCGAGCCCGGTCTCGTCCGGACACCGGAGGTGCTCGGCCAGGACGAGGATTGGCTGGCGCTGGAGTGGATCGAGCGCGGCTCGCTCTCGGAGCAGGGCGCCGAGGACCTCGGCCGCGGCCTGGCCGGCACCCATCTCGCCGGGGCCGAGCAGTTCGGGGCGCCACCCGGTGCTCCGACCGCCACCGGTTTCGGCTCGCTGCGCCTCCCCAACGAGCCGGCCCCCGACTGGCCGAGCTTCTACCGCGACCAGCGCCTGGCGCCGCTGCTCTCGCTCGCCCGGGAGCGGGGCACGATCTCCCCGCGCGGCGCCCGCGCCGTCGAGGCGGTGTGCGAGCGGATCGAGCAGCTCTGCGGTCCGCCCGAGCCGCCGTCGCGGCTGCACGGCGACCTCTGGGGCGGCAACGTGATCGCCGGCGCCGACGGCCGCGCCTGGTTGATCGACCCGTCGTGCCACGGCGGGCACCGTGAGATCGACCTCGCGATGTTGCAGCTGTTCGGCGGGCGGGCGGGACTTCGTTCTCGAATCTTCGACGCCTACGAGGAGGCTGCGCCGCTCGCAGCCGGCTGGGAGGAGCGCGTCGAGCTGTGGCAGCTCGCGCCGCTGCTCGTGCACGCCGTCCTGTTCGGGGGCTCTTACGGCGACGCGGCGGAGCGGGCCGCGAGCCGCTACAGCTGAGCGGGCTCGAGCGGCTTCACACAGCCGCGGCCGTGACGTCTCGCAGCTCCTCTAGCGAGGCATCCATCAGCGCCCGCAGCGCCGCCGGGTCGTCGTGCGTCACCCATCGAGCGAAGGCCACGTGGAAGACGGTGACCCCCGCCTCGGCCGCCAGCGTCGCCGCGCTGTCGGAGACGCCGCGGTCGCGCAGCGCCTGCGCGATGCCGCCGGCCAGCGTCTGCAGCTTGATCAGCTCGCGCTCGCGCAGCTCCGGGTTCGCCTCGACGATTCGCGCGCGCACGCGCGCGAAGGCGTGGCGCTGCTCGAAGATCTCGCCGACCGGGCCGAAGCCGGCCGCGACCGCCGCCAGCGGCGCCGCGTCGGAGGGCGCCGCCGCGACCGCGTCCGTCCAACGGCTCTGCAGCTCGGAGCTGCCGCTGAACAGCACCTCGCGCTTGTCGGCGAAGTAGCGGAAGAACGTGCGGCGGGTCAGCCCGGCGCGCGCGGCGATCTCGGCCACCGTCGTGGCGTCGTAGCCCTGCTCCTCGAAGAGGGCGACGGCGGCGCTCATCAGGCGCCCGGCGGCGTCCGGCTTCCAGCGGGTCACCGCACGAGGATACTTGATGACACCGCGTGACATCAGCTGCTAGTGTCGTGATGACACCGGGTGACATGCGGTTGTCCCCGTCCCCTTCGAGCCCTGGAGGTTCCCCATGCGCGTGTTCGTCACCGGCGCGTCCGGCCACATCGCATCAGCTGTCATCCCCGAGCTGCTCGCGCGGGGCCACGAGGTGCTCGGCCTCGCTCGCTCCGAGGCCTCCGCCGCCATCCTGGCCGACCGCGGCGCCGAGGTCCGCCGCGGCGAGCTCGACGACCTCGACTGCCTGCGCGAGGCTGCCTCCGGCGCCGATGCCGTGATCCACCTCGCGTTCAAGCACGAGGCCATGCGGACCGGCGACTTCATGGGCGCCGTCGGCTCCGACATGGCCGCGACGCGGGCGATCGGCGAGGCGCTCGAAGGCGGCGGGAAGGCGTTCGTGACGACCGGCGGCACCTTGATGCTGGCACTCGGCGGGATCAGCGGCCGGCCCGGCACCGAGGAAGACCAGCTCGCCGGCGGCCCGCGGAGCGATGCCGCCAACCACGTCCTCGGCCTCGCCGGCAAGGGCGTCCGCTCGAGCGTCGTGCGGCTGGCGCCGCTGGTCCACAGCGAGCTCGACCACCACGGCTTCACCACGGCGCTGATCGGTTTCGCGCGCGCGCACGGCAGCGCCGCCTACGTCGGCGATGGCGCGAATCGCTGGCCCGCGGCCCACACCCGCGACATCGGCGCGCTCTACCGCCTGGCGATCGAGCAGGCGCCCCCCGGCTCGACCCTGCACGGGGTGGGCGACGAGGGGATCCCGTTCAGGGTGCTAGCCGAGACGATCGCGGGCAAGCTCGGAGTGGGGACGTGCAGCGTGAGCGCCGAGGAGGCGCCGGACGCGCTCGGATTCCTCGCGCCGTTCGCGAGCCTCGACAACCCCACATCGAACGCCGGGACCCGCGAGCTGCTGGGCTGGGAACCGACGCATCCCGGCTGGGTGCAGGACGTGGAGGCCGGGCACTACTTCGCGTAGGCGGACTCGGTCGGCGCGTGGCTGGTCGGGCGGGGCGCGTGGCTGGTCGGCCCGCGCGTGGGTGGCCGGTCGCGGCGCGTGGCTGGTCGGCGGCGCGCGTGGGTGGTCGGCCCGCGCGCCGGTGGCGGGCCGGCCGCGGCCGCGAGGTCCTGAGCCGCTAGCGTCGTGGGCGCTTTGGCGATCAACCTCCACAGCGACACCCAGACCCGGCCCACCCCGGCGATGCGGGCGGCAATCGCGGCGGCCGAGGTCGGCGACGAGCAGCGCGGCCTCGACCCGACCACCTCGGCGCTCGAGCGGCGCGTGGCCGAGCTGCTCGGGCAGCAGGCGGCGGTGTTCCTGCCGAGCGGCACGATGTGCAACGAGATCGCGCTGCGGCTGCACATCCGCCCAGGCGGCGACGAGCTCCTTCTCGACCGTACGGCGCATCCGATCGTGGCGGAGGCGGGCGGTCCGGCGGCGCTGGCCGGCGCGATGATCTCGCCGCTCGACGGCGAGGGCGGCATCTTCACCGCTGCTCAGCTCGAAGCCGCTCTGCACGTCGACGACAACCGCTACACGCCGCGATCACGGGTCGTCTCGGTCGAGCAGACCAGCAACATGGGAGGGGGCCGGATCTGGCCGCTGCCGCGCATCGAAGAGGTGCTGTCGGTGGCCCGCGAAAACGGGCTGCGCACCCACCTCGACGGTGCCCGGCTGATGAACGCGGTGGTCGCCTCGGGCGTCTCGGCTGCGGAGTACGCGAGCGGCTTCGACACGGCGTGGATCGACTTCTCGAAGGGGCTCGGCGCCCCGGTCGGGGCGGTGCTCGCCGGCTCCGCCGAGCTGATCGCGGAGGCCTGGCGCTACAAGCAGATGATGGGAGGGGCGCTGCGCCAGTCCGGCATCCTCGCGGCGGGCTGCCTGCACGCGCTCGACCATCACGTCGAGCGCCTCGCCGACGACCACGAAAACGCCCGCGTGCTCGCAGAGGGGCTCGCCGGGCTCCCGGGTGTGAGGATCGATCCAGAGACGGTCGAGACGAACATCGTGATCTTCGAGGTCGACGACGCGGCGCTGCTCGTCTCGCGTCTCGCGGACGAGGTGGAGGTGGCGGCCTTCGGCCCGACGCGCGTGCGCGCGGTCACCCACCTCGACGTCGACCGCGCCGAAGTGGAGCGCGCGCTGGAAGCCCTCGCCGCGGCGACCAGCCCCTGACGGTCCCGCCGGCCTCACGCCGTCGGATATGGAGATGTGAGGCGAACGACCGAGCAGTCACGGCGATCCCTCTACGAGGAGGCCGCCGTGATCGTCGCGGCGCGCTACCGCGAGCCGCTCACGCTCGCCGGCCTCGCAGCGGAGCTGTCCGTTTCACCGCGCCAGCTGCAGCGCGCCTACGCGCAGGTCGCCGCCACCACGTTCGCCGAGCAGCTGCGCGGGCAGCGGCTGCAGGCCGCCGCGGCGCTGCTGGCGGGACAGCCGGGGCTGACCGTCGCCGAGGTCGCTCTGCTGTCCGGCCACCGCAGCGACGCGCACCTGCGCCGCGCCTTCCGCGCCGCGCACGGCTGCTCACCGGCCGGCTTCCGCGAGGCCCTGCGGCGGGCGCCGTGAGCGCGGGTCTCGGCGCGGCTCCGCCGCGGCACTCGGGTGGCAGCTCGGGCTCGAGGCCCTGCGGCGGGCGCCGTGAGCGCGGGTCTCAGCGCGGCCCCGCCGCGGCACTCGGGGCCGGCAGCTCTGGCTCGGCTGCCGCCGGGCGCTCTCCTCCGGCCTGCTCCTGGTCGGCGGCGAGCGCTTCCAGGCCCGGTAGGCGCAGGCGCATCACCGTGCCACCACCCGGGGCCGGCTCGGCCGTGATCGCGCCGCCCTGCTGGGCGGCGAGCTGGCGGACGATCGCCAGGCCGAGCCCCGAGCCGGGTCGGCCGCGGGTCTCGGCGCCGCGGTAGAAGCGGTCGAAGATGTGGGGCAGGTCCTCTGCGGCGATGCCTTCGCCGTGGTCGCGCACCGTCAGCTCCTTGCCGTGCAGCGCGACCTCCACCGGCGCCTCTGGAGGGCTGTACTTGATGGCGTTGTCGAGCAGGTTCGCCACCGCGCGCTCCAAGCGCGCGGGCACGCCCCGCGCGATCATCGGCGAGAGCTCGACCCGGAAGGTCTTTGCCGGCGCACGCGCCCGCACCTTGGCGAGGACCTCTTCGAGGAGGATGTCCAGTCGCACATCCTCGACTTCCTCGCCCGGATGCTCGCCGCGCGCGAGGTCGATCAGGTCGTTGATCAGCATCGTCAGGTCCTCGAGCTGGGCGACGACCTCGTCGAGCACGCGAGCGTGCTCCTGGGCGTCCATCTGCGGACCGAGCTGCTGGAGCAGCTCGATGTTCGTGCGCAGGCTGGTCACCGGCGTGCGCAGCTCGTGCGAGGCATCGGCGACGAGCTGGCGCTGCGAGCTGACGGACTCGTCGAGGGCGGACATCGACCGCTCAAGTGCGTCGAGCATCGCGTTGAAGCTGCTCGCCAGCCTGCCGATCTCGTCTTCGCCGACGCCCGCGATGCGGCCGCTGAGATCCTGCGTGCGGGTGACGTGCTCGGTCGTCTGCGTGAGCCGCTTGAGGGGCTGCACGGCCGCACCCGCGACGAGCCGGCCGAGCAGCGCGGCCAGCGCGATGCCGCCCACCACGATCAGCGCGAGGATCAGGCGTAGGCGGCTCAGCAGGCTGTCGACTTCGGTCAGCGGCAGCGCGAGCTCGACGGCGCGATTGCTCCCGAAGGGCACCGCCAGCACGCGCATGTGCGCGCCGGTCACGGTCGCATCGCGGAAGAACGGTTCGCCGCCGTCGCGGGCCAGCGCGGTCGTGCGGGGGTCGACCGGCAACGTCACGTTCGGCACCGAGCGCGCGATCACCCGACCGTCGGCTTCGATGACCTGCTGATAGCCCCGGACCTCCTGGGGGTTGGGCGGCAGCTTGCCGAACAGGCTGCCGGGACGATCGCCGTTTTCCAGCACCGTCGGCCCGTAGGCCTCGCGCGTGGCCATGCCGTGGTGCTGCCCTTCGACGTCCTTCGGGTTGATCTCGCCTTCGGCCTCCTTGGCCGCGATCGCGAAGGCCTTCGGCGCAGTGATCTCGATGCTCGCCGAGCCGTCTTTGTTGACCTTGATCTCGGCCGCCGCGAACAGCCGTTTCAGTCGGTTCGTCTCGTGCGCGTGCTCGCGCAGCTGGTTGTCGACCTGACTGCGCAGCTGGTTGCCCGTCAGCACGTAGACGAGCAGCGCGGCGAGCACCACCGCGACTGCCACAGCGGTGGCGGAGACGAGCGTGATCCGCCTGCGGAAGCTCATGCCGGACCGCGCAGGACGTAGCCGACGCCGCGGACAGTGTGCAGCAGGCGCGGCTCCTCGCCGACCTCGGTCTTGCGTCGCAGATAGCCCATGTAGACGCCGAGCGAGTTCGAGCTCGAGCCGAAGTCATAGCCCCACACGTGCTCGAAGATCGTCGAGCGCGTCAGCACCGTGCGCGGGTGTCTCAGGAACATCTCGAGCAGCAGGAACTCGGTGCGCGTCAGGGCCAGCGGCCGATCTCCGCGCCAGGCCTCGTGGGAGGCGGGATCCAGCCGCACGTCCTCGAAGCTCAGCGTCTCCTCCTCGCCGTCTGCGCCGTCCTCGGCGCGGCGCAGCAGCGCGCGTATCCGCGCCAGCAGCTCACGCAACGCGAAAGGCTTGGCGAGATAGTCGTCGGCGCCGGCATCGAGACCCGCCACGCGGTCGTCGACCTCGCCCCGCGCCGTCAACATCAGGACGGGGGTGCGGTCGCCGCCCTCGCGCAGGCGACGGCACACCTCCAGGCCGTCCAGGCGCGGCATCGCGATGTCGAGGATCACCGCCTCGAAGGGGTCGGAGCCGAGGCGCTCGAGCGCCTGCAGGCCGTCGGTGGCCTGGGAGACCTCGTAGCTTTCCATCGTCAACGCCCTCGCCAGCGCGCTCTGGACGGCGGGCTCGTCGTCGACGACGAGTATGCGTGCCTGCTCAGCCATCTCCGAAACGGCTGCGCGCAGCGCCCTTGTTCGCGGTGCGCGCACCGATATCAGGCTAGCGTGGGAGCCGTTCCCGAGAAAGGCGAAGACGACGGGATGGCGGCAGAGGATGGGCAGGACGGCGAGCAGGGAGAGATCGGGGAGCGCGACGCGGCGCTGGCCGCGCAGTCGCGCACGCTGCGCAACAGCCTGATCAGCCTCGCGGTGTTCTTCGCGGTCGTCGTGCTGCTGCTGCTGGCAGTGCCCGGCCTGCGTACCGCGGCGGAACGGCTCTCCGACGCGAACCCGGGCTGGGTCCTCGGCGGAGTCGGCTTCGAGTTGCTCTCGTGCGTCGGCTACATGGTGCTGTTCGACCTCGTGTTCGGTCGCATCGGCCGCAGGCTCGTGACGCGCCTGTCGCTGTCGGAGCTGGCGGTGAACTCGGTCGTGTCGGTCAGCGGCCTCGCGGGGCTCGCGCTCGGCGCCTGGGTTCTGCGCTCGCGCGGCTTCTCGATTGAGCGGATCGCCAAGCGCACGGTCCTGATCTTCGTGCTGACGAGCGCCGTCAGCGCTGCCGCCGTGGTCGTGATCGGCGTGCCGATGTGGCTCGGTCTGCTGCCCGGCTCGAGCGACCCGCTGCTGACGCTGCTGCCCGCCGTGATCGCCGCAGCCGCGATCGCCGGCACGATCCTCGCCGGGCGCTGGGCGGCGCGTCGCGGCGAGGAGCTGCGCTGCAAGCGCACCCGCACGGCGGTCGCGCTGGTCGCGATCGGCGGTGGCGTGGAGGACTCGCTGCACGAGCTGCGCCGACACGACTGGCGGCTGCTCGGCGCCATCGCCTACTGGCTGTTCGACGTCCTGACGCTGTTCGCGTCGCTCGCCGCGTTCGGCGACGTCGGGTCGTTCTGGGCGATCGCGATGGCCTACCTGATCGGTCTGCTCGCCAACTCGCTGCCGATCCCGGGCGGGTTCGGCGCGGTCGAAGGCGGGCTCGTGGGGATGCTCCTGCTCTTCAAGGTCGCGCCCGGCTCGACCGTCGTGGCGGCGGTCGTGCTGTACCGCGCGATGTCTCTGTGGATCCCGGCGCTGATCGGTTCGGTCGCCTTCCTCAGCCTGCGGCGTGAGATCAGTAAGCCCGCCGTCGCCGCCGGGCCGGCCTGAAGGCCGGAGCGCCGAAGCGCCGGGGGGTCCCGAGCCGCCGGCGCTGGGCCGGGGGTGAAGCCGTTCGCCGGGGTGTCCGGGCCGCCTCGCTACCGCTCAGGCGGTGAGCCGTTTCTCGAAGGCCTCCTCGGCTTCGGTGCGCTGGCAGGCGCGGCCGGGCAGCGAGGCCATCGCGCGCCGGACCTCGCCACTCTGCGCGCCGGAGAGACCCGGACAGTAGACCGGCGGCGGCAGCTCGCCCGAGGCCGAACCGGGGGCGTTGATCGGCAGCAGGACGTTCGCAGCCGCGAGCGCCCGAGCGTAGGTGTTGGAGAAGATGTCGACCGCGAGACGGCCGGTGTAGAGCTCGATCGAGCGGCCTTCGTCGTAGACGGTTGCGGGCACGCCGCGAACGACGATGTTCCGCTGCGGGCCCAGCGGCGCGTTCGAGTGCAGCCGGTAGATCACGGTCGTGACCTGCAGCGGCAGCTCGCAGCTGCCGCCCCCGAAGATGCCCTTGCTCTTGACGCAGTCCCCGTAGTAGACGCTGTCGCCGATTTTGTCGATGTAGCCCCGCAGGCCGTCGGCGGCGGATAGGCGCTGCCCTTGGAAGGCCGGGCCGACCCAGTAGACGCGGTAGTACGGGAAGGACTGCGCTTCGGCGAGTTCACGGGCGTTGATCGGCGCGGGGTGGCCCGTGCCGCATCCGGTCGCGAGGAGGACGAGGAGCGCCAGGGCGGCCGCGGAGCAGATGGTGCGGCCGGCTTTCCTTGCCCCGGACCTGATGGGTCGGGCGGCTCGCGGTGCCGGGGGATGGGGGAGTCGCCCCGTGCCGGGTGCCGGGGGATGGGAGGGTCGGCCGGCGCTCCGTGCCGGCGGACGGAGGAGTCGGCCGGCGCTCCGTGCCGACCTCGGGCCGCGGCGCAATGAGGCTCGGGGGTGCATCGCCCGTCATTATCCCGAGGCGTGGCCCGCCCGACGCCGAACGCGAAGGCAGCCGGCGGCGCGGTTCCCGCGCGCGAAGGGGCGGTCGCGCTACGGCCCGCCGGCGGGCGCAGGCTGCGGCTGGAGCTGCCCCGCCGCGGCGGGGAGCGGGCGCTCACCGCGGTCCCGGGCCTCGTACTCGCCGGTGCGCTGGTGCTCATCTGGCTGCTGCTCGAACCTCGCACCCCGGACCTCGCCGCGCAGGTCTACCGCGTCGGTCTGTTCAGGACCGGCGGTTTCATGATCTGGGACGAGCACTGGTACGCAGGCCATCACCTGCCCGGCTACAGCCTGCTGTTCCCTGCCGTGGGCTCGCTGATCGGCGTGCGGGCCGCCGGAGCAGCGTGCGCGCTCGTCTCGACCGCTCTGTTCGCGCTGCGGCTGGAGGGGCGCTACGGCCGAGGGGCGCGCTGGGGAGTGGCCGCTTTCGCCGTGGCGGCCGCGGGCGACGTCTGGCTCGGCCGCCTGGCGTTCGCGCTGGGCGTCTCGCTGGGGCTCGCGGCCACGCTGGCCCAAGCACGCCGTCACAGCTTCGCCGCAGCGGCGCTCGCAGCGCTGTGCGCGGCGGCGAGCCCGGTGGCGGGGCTGCTGCTCGGCCTTGCCGCAGTGACCGGCGCCCTCGCCTCACGCTCGGTACGCCCGCTGCTGACGCTGGCGCTGCCGGCCGCGGCGGTCGTCCTGCCGCTCGCGGCGCTGTTCCCGGAAGGCGGGGTGGAGCCGTTCCCGACGCTCTCCTTCCTCGCCACCGCCGGTGCCGTGATTGCGTTCATCATCGCCACGCCGCGCGAGGACGAGCTGCTACGGGTCGCCGGCCCGCTGTACCTGCTCGTCTGCTTCGCCTGCCTGCTCGTCCCCTCGCCGATCGGCAGCAACATCGAGCGCTACGGGGTGCTGCTGGCAGCGCCGCTGCTGCTCGCCGCTCGGCCGCGGCCGGGGGCCGCCGGGTGGCTGGCGCTCGCGGCGATCGGCACCTGGGTGCTGTGGGGCCCGGTGCGCGAAACGGCGGCGGTCGCGGGCAGCCCCGCCGCCGACGCCTCCTACTACGCTCCGCTCGAGCGGTTCCTCGACGGCGTCGCGGGCGGCCCGGTGCGCGTGGAGGTGCCGCTGACGCGCTCGCACTGGGAGGCGGCGCTGCTCGCCCCGAAGGTCTCGATCGCCCGCGGCTGGGAGAAGCAACTCGACGAACGCTACGACGGGGTGCTGCTGCGGCGGCGGCTCACCGCCGCCGGCTACCACCGCTGGCTGCAACGGCAAGCGGTCGCCTACGTGGCGCTTCCGGACGTGCCGCTCGATCCGTCGAGCGCCGAGGAGGGACGGCTGATCCGCGCCGGGCTGCCGTACCTGCATCCGGTCTTCGCGAGCCGGCACTGGCGGGTGTTCGCGGTGCAGCGGGCGGTGCCGCTGCTCAGCGGCGATGCGCGCCTGCTCGCGCTCGGGCACGACAAGTTCACGCTGCGGGCACGCGCGGCGGGGCCGGTCGAGGTGCGGGTGCACGACACCCGCTACTGGACCTTGACCGCGGGCCGAGGCTGCGTGGGCGGCGGGCCCGAAGGGTTCACGGAGGTGCGCGCCGCCGCGCCGGGCACGATCACGGTCGCTGCGCGCTTCTCGCTGGCGCGGGCGCTCGGCTCCGGGCCCTCCTGCCGGCGCTGATCAGCGCGGTTCGAGACCGAAGAGACCGGTGTAGCCGGTCAGGTAGATGTTCCTGCCGTCGCTGATCACCGGGTCGAATGCGCCGGTCTGCCTTGTGAAGACGAGGCGGCCGGTGGAGATGCCGAGCCCGAACGTCTCGTGCGCGGCGAGGTTCGCGAAGTAGACGACCTTGCCGATGATCGTGGCCGAGCCGGAGATCTTGCCATGCGCATTGAAGCTCCAGCTGACCTGGCCGGAGCGCGCGTTGAGCGCGTAGAAGACGCCGCTGTAGGAGCCCACGTAGATCGTCGGGCCGAGACCGGGGGCGTTGGTCACGGCCGGCGAGGCGTAGACGTAGGAGCCGGTCTGCACTGCCCAGGCGAGGTGGCCGTTGGAGGCGTTGTAGGCGTAGACGCGCCCGTCGGTGTTGCCGAGGAACACGCGGCCGTAGTAGACGGCGCAGGTCGAGTAGAAGGTGCCGCTGCCGAACAGGGTCCCGCCCGAGCCGCTGCGCCAGATCAGCCGCCCGGTCTGCTCGGAGATCGCCTGTACGTGGCCGGAGTAGTCGCCGAAGTAGAGGATGCCGTCCGAGAGGGTCGGGCTGGCCTTGACGGCACCGGCGGCGTGGTAGGTCCAGAGCACGCGGCCGTTGCTGTCGTCCAGCGCGTAGACGGTGCCGTTCTGCGAGCCGAAGAAGACCTTTCCGCGGTCGATCATCGGCGAGGACTCGCTCTGCGAGGGCAGCGAGCGGAACCAGCGGATCTTGCCGTCGAGGCTGTTGAGCGCGACGATCCGGCCGGGGCTGCGGGGGTGCCCGCTGTCGAGGATCGTCGCGTACAGGGTGTTGGAGGTGACGGCCGGCGTCGAGGCCGACAGCTGCCCCAGGTGTTTGCTCCAGATCAGGTGGCCGGTGTGCTTGTTGATCGCGACCAGTTCACCGTTGTCGGCGAGCTGGAAAAGGCGCCCGGCGTAGATCACCGGCGGGAACTCGAGCAGCGAGCCGGAGTTGCGCTCCCAGATCGTGCGGAACGGCGGGCGCACCCTTTCCGGTGCAGGGAAGAAGCGCGTGTGTTCCTTGGTATAGCCGTAGATCGGCCAGGTGAAGCGGTCCTCCGGCTGTGTCGGCAACGCAGTCGGCGTCGTCTCGGGGACGAACGGCGCGTGCGGATGGTAGACGCTGCCTGCACGGTCGTGCCTGGCAAGGTAGGCGGCCAGCACGGCGGCGCCCGCGAGGAGCACGAGCAAGCCTCCAACCAGCATGGCCCGTGTGCGCCCGCGGCGCGGGAACAGGCGCCGTGGCCTGCCGGGGCTCACGATCGGGGACGCCCGCTGCTCAGGCGGCGATCCGGCGCGAAGGCGGTTCCTCGCCGTGGCGCTGCGAGGCGCCCGCGCGCGGCAGAGGGGCAGCTGCGGCGCGGCGGCCGCGCCTGGCTGGCCGTGGCGATGCTGCCGGACGGCGGGCCAGCCCGCCGACCGTGCGTGCGGCGGCGAGCGCGAGCAGCCAGATAGAGACGAGCGCGAGCGGCGGGAGCGTGAGACCCGAGACGAGGGCAAGCACGTCGTGGTTGCCGTTCAAAGCCCAGCTCCACAGAAAGTAGTCGCCGGCGGTCAGCGCGATCACGGGCAGCAGCGGCCTGCGGGACACGAGCAAACCCTAGAGCCGTCAGGGGACGGACGCCATGAGCGCCGGACGGACGCGG
This sequence comes from uncultured Solirubrobacteraceae bacterium, assembly GCA_963703205.1. Taxonomy (GTDB): domain Bacteria; phylum Actinomycetota; class Thermoleophilia; order Solirubrobacterales; family Solirubrobacteraceae; genus Palsa-744. The sequence continues at coordinate 1,705,389 of OY969799.1, read as the reverse complement.
CACCGCGCGCCTATGATCGCGCGCGATGAACGAGGCCGTCACGCGCTCGCAGGTGTTCGCCGCCGACGCGCTGCGGGGACGTTCGGTGCTGATCACGGGCGGCGGCACGGGCCTCGGTCGGGAGACCGCGTACGAGTTGGCGCGCTGCGGGGCGCTGGTGACGATCGCGGGCCGCCGCGAGGACGTGCTGGCGGAGGCCGCGCAAGGCGCGCCGGGCGAGGTCGGCTGGGTCGCCGGCGACGTCAGAGACCTTGGCCAGGCGCGGGCGATGGTGGGGGAGGTGCTGGAGAGGCATGGGCGGCTCGACGTGCTCGTCAACAACGCCGGCGGGCAGTTCTTCAGCCCGGCCGAGCTGATCGCCGCCAAGGGCTGGCGGGCCGTGTGGCGGCTGAACGTTGAGGGAATGCTGAACATGGCCGGAGCCGCCCGCGAGCTGGCGTTCGAGGGCGCGGGGGGGACGGTGATCAACGTCACGCTATCTCCCCATCACGGGATGCCCGGGATGGCCCATTCAGGCGCGGCCCGCGCGGCGGTGGAGGCGCTGACGCGCGAGCTGGCGGCCGAGTGGGCTTCCGCGGGGGTCACCGTGGTGGCGGTCGCCGCGGGCCACTTCGCCACCGAGGTGACCGCGAAGTACCCGGAGTCGGTCAGGGCGGGGGCCTCGCGGGCCGTCCCCGTGCAACGGCTCGGGGAGCCGATCGAGCACGCCTGGCTGGTGACGCTGCTGGCGACGTCGTTGGGGCGTGCCTTCAGCGGCTCGACGGTGACGCTGGACGGGGCGCGGGACAACTGGTTCGGGCCGTGGCCGCCGCCGGGCTTGGCGGATGATGCGGGCGAGGTGCCGGTGGAGGAGCGCGGGGGCGCACAGCGCGCTACCGGGCCCGGGTTGGCGTAGGGGGCGGGGCCGCCCGCAAGAGGCCCAATGACCCGAGACCTGTGCGTCCCGAAGCGGCGGACGGGAATCGAACCCGCGTCATTGCCTTGGAAGGGCAAGGCTCTACCGTTGAGCTACCGCCGCGCACGCCAAGCCGCCTCGCGGGCGGCGCTCTGCGCGGGACAGTTTGGCACGGACCTCGCGTGGACCGCTCGCGCTGGTCGGGCGCTCTCCCCGCCTCGCCCTGACGCCGTAGAATCGAGAACAGCCACGGGGAGTGGCGCAGTCTGGTAGCGCACCCGGCTGGGGGCCGGGCGGTCGCAGGTTCAAATCCTGTCTCCCCGATTGAGAGGAATTGGCTTGGGAGAGCCGATCGCGAGGTTTGCAGTGGTGCCGGAGCCTCTGTGTTCGCTGTCCTACGTCCGCGCTCGTGATGTAGCGTCGGTGGCGTGCCGAGGTTGAAGGTTGTGGTGTTCGACGTCGGCGAGACGCTGGTTGATGAGACGCGCGCCTGGTCCCAACGCGCCGACGAAGCGGGTGTCACCCAGCTCACGCTTTTCGGTGCGCTTGGCGCACTTATCGCACGTGGAGAAGATCACCGCCGGGTTTGGAACCTTCTGGGTGTCGCGGCGCCCCTCGGCTCGTTGCGGATCGAGGCGTCAGACCTGTATCCCGATGTCGTCCCCTGTTTACGCCTGCTGCGCGACCGCGACTACCGCATCGGCTTGGCGGGCAACCAACCAGCCGTCGCCGAGGAGCACCTGGCGCGTCTTGATCTACCGGTCGATCTGATCGCGTCCTCAGCGAGGTGGGGCGTCGAGAAGCCCGATCCGGCTTTCTTCGCTCGCGTCTGCGAAGACGCTGGTGCTCCGGCGTCGCAGATCGCTTACGTCGGGGATCGCATCGACAACGACATTGCTCCCGCCAAGCACGCCGGAATGTTTGCCGTGTTCATCCGACGCGGGCCTTGGGGCCACGTGCACGCTCATCTTCCCGGCGCTGAGCTCGCTGATGCCCGCCTCGACTCTCTCGCAGCGCTCCCGTCTGTTCTCGAGGAGTGAGCTGCTCCACAGAGAAGATCTACTGACGATGACGGGTGGGCCTACGTGGGTAATTGATCGCCGTGCTCGCGACTGCCGCGGCGGCGACCATCGGCGGCATCCTCGGCCTGCTCCTGCTCTGGTTGCTCCCGACGATCCTGGTCTACAGAATCGCGAACCGCAAGGGCAGGGACGGCTGGATCTACGTCGTGGCGGCGCTGCTCATCGGTTGGCCGTTGCCGCTGCTGGCGGCGCTGATAATTCGCAAGACGCCTGCGTAGTCCTACGCCTATCCCGCCGCACGATTCGGCAAGTGCTGATCGATGATCATCTCGCGCACAAGAAGCGTTGAACCTCCCTTGTCACGGTGACTCGGCCCTCGAGCGCGCCCGCCGCGCCCGAGAGGTGCGCCCGCGCCTGGAGCATTTCGAGCCTGGCGCATGGACTTCCGACACCTGGGAGCACTACGGAAAACGTGGTCACCCTTGAACGCGTCGCGTGGCCGCGCAGCCGGCACATAGCTCAGCGTCACGCACCGTGCTGCCGTACGGACAACCGCTGGTCAGGAGGCGCACGAGGGTGAGCCAAGCAGCGCGCACGAGCCTCGCGCTCATGGTTGTCGCGATGTCCGGGGGACTAACATGCTGCGGTGGTGGAGATGCTGCCGTGCCCGCAAGGCACGCGAACTTCGCGGGCGGGCGATGTCCCAGCCGGGTGCCGGAATTAGCGAGCCATCGGGGCGCGAAGCCTGGCGTGGCGATAACCCCATCCGCCACCGTCCTCGTGCTGTGCCGCTACTCGGGCGCACGCCCCGTGAAAACGAGGCGAGTGAGCGATCGGCGTCAGGTGGCGCGGATCATTCGAGAGATCAACGCGCTGCCGCCCTTCCCCAGCGGGACGGTCAACTGCCCAACCGCGGCGGGCGACGAACTAGTCATGCTCCCGCTCAGGAACAACCGGAACGTAGGCACTGTCGACGTCGAACTCGGAGGATGCTTCGAGGTGACGAACGGCGTCACGAACAAGATTGGGTTTGGAGCGCCTCCGCGGGCGAGAGGGGTGTTCAGGGCGCTGGAAACCCTGGTCCCGGACCACCCTCCGTCGGCCTCGACGAGGTCGGGCATCAGCTTCCGGAGTCGCAGTACGAGTTCGACGCGAGGCGTTGCCGGTTCGAGCATGCAGGGCAGGTGGGCGGTGTGGCCGATGGTCACCAACCATCGAGCAGACGCGGCCCCCGCTCCGGGCCGTCTAGTCGCTCGCTCCTAGCCGCCGGGAACTGCGCCCACCCTGGCACTCCCCACGACCACCGACTCGTGGTGCGAGACGTTGTTGTTGAGGTATTCGACCTGGAACTTGTCTGAGGTGCAGTTGAACAGCCCCGAGGATTGTGTGCGAACGGTTTGACCTTGTCGAATGTCGCTGATGAAGGACCAGCTGCTGGCGCGGGCGTGATCGCAGCTCGACTTGGCCTGGATGAGGTATTCGCTGCCGGCGTTCATTACCGCGTACGGCGCCTTGAACTGGACCTCGGCCCGGTAGCAGGGATCGACCAGATAGGCCGCGCTGCAGCTGTCATGCGGCTGCGTTTCGAGTGTCACTTTGACGGGCTCGTTCAGGCTCGGGGTCGGCGCGAAGCGGGTTGCGGGGGCCGGATGGTACGTCGGGCAAGGTCTGGCCACCGGTGCGCCATGGCCGATCGAGCAGGTGAATGAGCCGAACCGAAAGGTCGCAGCGATCACCGGGCCGTCGATCCCGGTAGGCGAGCTTCCGACTGCGTGTCCAGAGGTCCGTCCGACGAATTCCGAGCCCCCGCCGATCGGGCGGGGAACCTGGCTGACCTCGCGCACGATCACGTAGGCACCCGGCCCGGGTGTCACCGGACGGGTACGCACGCCGGCGTCGGTGCGGTAGGTGATGCTCACCGCGTGTGGTCCCAGCAGCCCCCATGAGATCGATCGCAGATCCGCGGCGGTCGGCTTGAAGCTGGTGCGTTCCGGAGAGGGCGCTGCGCTGCGATCCCCGGCTGGCCAACTGCCGATCCGGATCGGCGCGGGGAGGTTGCAGCTGACGTCGCCGCTGTCGCTGTATTGGGGGAGGACGTCCGGCGCGAGCGGATGAAAGCGCCCGTCGTCGTGGAACGCGCCGTCGATGCCGAGCTGGCCGAGCTGGCCGTCGTCCAGGCGCCCGATCTGCACGCAGGTCTCTCCACGTGTCGTGCGCACGAGGCGCATCCCCCAGGGCAGGCCGCCCTGCGGGTCGGCCGTGCGCAGCGCCAGCAGGCGCGACCCTCCCGCGGCCGGCACCCCGATGCCCGCGTTGGGCGTTGCCGGCCCCTGTCGCTTCACGGGACTGCCGTTCAGCACGCCCGTGGCGGCCACCGCGATCGCACCGCCCGCCAGCACGAACGCGAACGCCATCACCGCCGCGTTCAACCGGCGAGACAGCCATGACCGCACGCGGGCCGCAGCGCCCCCACTGGCCTCCTGCTTGCGCGCGACGGAGACCAGCTCGCTGCGCAGCTCCCGCAAGATCGGTAGATGCTCGAACCGGTCGCTGGGGTCAGGCATGGTCGGTGCTCCTCTCGAGCGAGTTCTCAGCTGTTACTGCATCGATCGCGACGCGGAGCGCCTGCAGTCCGCGACTGACGCGGGCGCGGGCCGTGGCCTGGCTGATCTCGAGCGCCTTCGAGAGCGTCTGGTAGCCCTGTTCCTCCACCACGCGCAGGCGCACCGCTTCGCGTTGGTCGGGCGGGAGCGCCTCGAGCTTCTCGGCGACGTGGTCGCGCAGCTCCCGCGAACCTGCGAGCTCCTCGATGCGCTCATACTCGACGTCCGTCAGCGGGCGGCGCTCTACGCCGAGACGAGCGAGGGCGCGTCGCTGCGCGCCGGTTCGCCGGAAGTGGTCGCTCAGATGATGGCGGGCGATGCCGAACAGCCACGCGCGGGCGGCGTCGTCCTCATGCCCGCGGAAGCGACGACGGCCCTCGAGTGCCACGGCGAACGTCTCAGCCAGGATGTCCACCGCCACCTCCGGATCCCAGGTGCGGCGGACCAGGAACGCCAGGATCGTCTCCGCGTGACGGTCATAGAGTTCGGCGATCTCCTCAGCGCTCAAGGTCATGGACATCCTCGCCGCTCCCCGTCATGCATGGAAGTCGGATCAGCGGCCTGATCTGTGACGAAACCGGGAAACGCCGTCCGCAGCAGGGCCGCCGGAGAGGGGCCGCCACCAAAAGCACGAGATCTGACAGAAGCCGACCAACTAAAAAAAGGAGGGGAGCAGTGTCGAGGAGCCGAAGCCGACCTACGTCCCCGCCAGGAGAGGAGCAGCGATGAAGCTCACCCGCAACAGCAAGGACACCAGCCCGGGGCCGGCCGATTGGTTCACCGGCGCCGTCTTCATCGACACCGTCGCCGAGCCGCTCGCCCCGGCCCGCGCCGCCGCGGGCCTGGTCCACTTCACGCCCGGCGCGCGCACCGCATGGCACACCCATCCCCTCGGCCAGACGATCTACGTCACCGAGGGCGTCGGACGCTGCCGGCGCCGCGGGGGCGAGATCGAGGAGATCCGCGCCGGGGACCGCGTGTACTTCGAGCCCGGCGAGGACCACTGGCACGGCGCGGCGCCGAACCGCTTCATGACGCACATCGCGATCCAGGAGGTCGACGAGTTCGGCAGTCCCGTCACCTGGGGCGAGCACGTCACCGACGAGGAGTACGGCGCCGCCTCGGCCTGATCCCAGTGCCGCCCGCCGGTGGCGCAGGTCCGGCGCCATCCGCGCGTGGCCGCACCGCGCGCAGACGCGAGGATAGGCACCGCCGGTCAGGCCGTGTCGTCGCGCTCCTCGCCCTGGTGCACGATCAGCACGTCCCGCTGCGCGTGAGCCGCGACCGCTCCGGCGACGCTCCCCAACAGCGCGGCCGCCGCGCCGTGGCGGCCGTGCGAGCCGAACACGATCACCTCGGCGTCGTGGTCCTCGGCGGCCTGCAGCAGCCCCTTCCAGACAGGGTTCGCCTCGAGCGCGTCGCTGCGCGCATCGAAGCCGGCCGCTCGCGCGAGCTCCGCTCCCGCCGCGGCGGTCTGCTCCGCCGCAGCCCTGACCTGCTGCACCTCCGTCGAGTCGATCTGCAGGCCGGCGACCGGTACGAACGCCACGTCGAAAGGCTGCCACACGCACATCACGACGGCCTCTCGGCCGCCACTCAGCAGCTCTCCGGCGCGGGCGATCGCCAGCTTCGCCAGCTCCGATCCGTCATAGGCGAACACCACTGGCCCGCCTGCGCGCGAAACGCTCACGGCCGCGCGCCCTCCTCTGCGACCTGAGCTGCCCGACCGCGCCCCCGCAGCGCTGCAAACAGCGGCGGCGAGTACCACGCGGGCGCCTCCCCGGACATGAACATGCCGATGTCCGGCGGCTGCGGCCTGGCGCCGCCCGCGGCGTACAAGAGCACCGCGATCGCGGCGCCCGTGAGCGCCAGACCGAGCCCGATCCACAGCGCGATGCCGGTTCCGGCGTCGAGGCTGCCGGCGACGGTGACCGCGAAGTGGGCGAAGATCGGGGCGATCATGAACGCCGCGACGGCGCGCAGCAGCTCGATGATCGCGAACACGCGCTGGAGGTTGTTCGAGCGCAGCGAGAAGCCCGCCACGAACAGGGCCGGCGCGACGGTCGCGCCGAGCCCGATCCCGGTCAACCCCGAGCCGATCAGCGTCAGCGCTTCGCTGGGCGGGACCTCGATCCGGAACACGCCGATTCCCGCCGCGAGGAATGCCATCCCGGCGAGCGGCAGGTAGTGCAGCGATCGCCGGCCGAACACCGCGCCCAGGGCGAGCGCGGTCAGCAGCGCGCCGCCCAGCTCGGGCAGGTACAGCAGGCCGAGGTGCAGCGGCGAGTAGTGGGGCGCAAGTACGGCGGCCGTGAGCTCGGTCGCCGAGACCGACGCCGCGGCCGCGAACAGCGCGATCGTGACCCCCGCGACGGGGATCGTGCTGGTCAACATCGAGCGGATCGTCAACAGCGGGCGCTTGGCGCGGAACTGATAGGTGATCAGCACGACGATCGCGGCGAGGCCGCAGGCCAGCGGCAGCAGCGTGGTAGCTCCGACGAAGGGGTGCGTCAGCAGCTGCGAGGCTCCGTAGAAGGCCGCGATCGAGCCGCCCGCTGCGAGGCCGATCGCGAGCGGATCCCAAGGCGCGGTGGCGTCGGCGGGGGGTGCGTCCTCGAAGGTCAGGACTGACAGCGCGAACGCCAGCAGCGCGACCGCGGCGACGATCCAGAACAGCGGCCGCCACGCGTGCGCGCTGGCCTGGATGCCGCCGATCGTCGGCCCCAGCGCGACGGCGCCGAAGATGCAGAGGTTCATGATCACCGCGGTCACGCGCAGCTTGTCCTGGGAGAACCCGATCACCAGCGGCGGCGCTGCGGAGATCAGCAGCAGGCTGGTGCACAGGCCCTGCAGTACACGTCCGGCGATGAACACGGTGCCGTCGCCCGCGGCCGCGGTCATCACCGTGCCGGCGACGAGCAGGGCCGCGTAGAGCACCATGATCCGCCGCTGCGGCAGGTGCTGCGCGAACTGCACGGCGAGCACGGTGCCCACCGCGTAGGCGCCGTTCGCGAGACCGGCGCCGAGGCTGAACTGCTGCGCGCTCATGTGCAGGCTGCCGGTGATGATCGGCGTCAGCGGCGAGAGCGCCGCGGTCAGCGCCAGGTAGGGGATCAGCGCCGCGACCACCATCAGCGCGGCGGCCGGGTAGCGGCCTGCGAGCAGTCCCTGTCTCATCGCTCGGGACGTGCGGAAGGGGTCATCATGGTTCGAGCTCCTCGGACGCCGTTCGGGGGATCCGAGCCTAGCAATCGCCGGACAAACGTGTCCGTTTGCCGCTGCTCCGGGCTCAACAGCGCTCAGTCCCTGCTCGATGCGCTTCCGGACAGCCTTCTCCGGTAGTACGATCCCCGCGATGTCCGCGCCGGTCGGGGAGGTCCGCCGCAGCGACGCCCGCCGCAACCGGGAGGCGATCCTCTGCGCCGCTCGGGAGCTGTTCGCCGAGTCGGGCGCCGTGACGATGTGCGAGGTGGCGCGCCGGGCGCGGGTGGGCCAGGCCACGCTCTACCGCAACTTTCCCGATCGCGGCGCCCTTCTCCACGAGCTGCTCGATCAGGAGATCGATGACATCGAGCGGCTCGCCGCGGAGCACGCGGCCGATCCCGACGCGTTCTTCGTACTGCTTCGCGACGTCGTGCAGATGGTCGCCCGCTGCCATGCGGTCGGTGAGCTGACGGGGCAACAAGACCCGCATGGAGCGGAGATCGTCGAGCGCCGCCGGCGCTTGGCGGAGGTCTTCCGGGCGCCGCTGCAGCAGGCGAAGACGGCCGGCACGGTTCGGCGCGATTTGACCGTCGAGGATGTCTTCCAGATCATCCGGATGGTGAAGGGGGCGGTCGAGGACGCCGGCGGGGCCGCCGCCCGCGGGGCCGCCGCCGGCCGCGGTCTGGCGCTCGTGCTGGAGGGGCTGCTCGCCGGATAGCCGCTCATGGGGGCGCGGCTCCCGAGCTTGCCGATGCGTAGATCTCGCGCAGCGGGGAAGAGACTCGGCATGGCGGACCCTGTTGCATCTCCCCGCGAGCGCGACCGAGAGCCCCCTGAGGGGCCAACCGACCTCCCTGCCGGCGGCTGGCTGGCGGTCCTGAAGCGGACCGGTCGCGAGTTCCGCGCGGACAACGTGACCGACCTCGCGGCCGCGCTCACCTACTACGGGGTCCTCGCGATCTTCCCCGCGCTACTCGCGCTCGTCTCGATCCTCGGCCTGGTCGGCCACTCCGTCACGCAGCCGCTGATCGAAAACCTCGGCAAGGTCGCGCCGGGGCCGGCGAGGACGATTTTCACGAGCGCGATCGAGAACCTCCAGCACAGCCGCGGCAGCGCCGGCATCGCGTTCGTGGTCGGCATCCTCGTCGCGCTGTGGTCGGCCTCCGGGTACGTGGCCGCGTTCATGCGGGCGTCGAACGCGATCTACGACGTGGAAGAGGGGCGCCCGTTCTGGAAGACGATCCCCGTGCGGCTCAGCATCACGGTCGTGATCGTGGCGCTGCTCGCAGTGAGCGCGGTCGCGGTGGTGCTGACGGGCGGCCTCGCGAGGCAGGTCGGCGACACGATCGGCGTCGGGTCCACTGCCGTGACGGTCTTCGACATCGTGAAGTGGCCGGTGCTGCTGCTGATCGTCAGCCTGATGTTCGCGATCCTCTACTGGGCGGCGCCGAACGTGAAGCAGCCAGGCTTCCGCTGGATCAGCCCGGGCGGCATCGCAGCGGTCCTCCTATGGGTGATCGCCTCGGCGCTGTTCGCGCTGTACGTGGCCGAGTTCTCGCACTACAACAAGACCTACGGGGCGCTCGCGTCGATCGTGGTGTTCCTCGTCTGGCTCTGGATCTCGAACATCGCCGTGCTGCTCGGAGCCCAGATCAACGCCGAGCTCGAGCGGGGCCGCAGGCTCGAGGCCGGCGAGCCCGCGGAGCGCGAGCCGTTCGTCGAGCCGCGCGACACGCGCAAGATGCGCAGCTGACGGCCCGCCGAGCCACGCGAGGACCCGCAGGACGCGCAGCTGACGGGCCGCCGAGCCGCGCGAGGACCGGAAAGATGCGCAGCTGACGGCCCGCCGAGCCCGAGGACCGGCAGGACGCGCAGCTGACGGCTCGGCACAGCTCGTGAGATCGATCGCCGAGCCTGCACGGGGCCTCGACCGCCGGCGAGCGACGGCCTCGGCGTTCCGCAACACTGCGCGGCGTGCTCCTGGTCGCTCTCGTGGTGGTCGCGGCGACGGCCGCGGGGATCCTGCTCGAGCACCGCACGCCCAGGGCGCCCCGGCTCGCGCGCGGCTGCCTGGACTTGATGCTCTACGTGCTGGTCCCGTTCGTCGCCTACACGTCCTTTGCCCACCTTCACCTCTCCCTCGACGCCGGCCTGGGGCTCGTGCTCGCCTACGTCGGGCTCGGCATCGCCGGGGTCCTCGCCTACCTCGCCGGCGAGCGATGGCTGGGCCTGCCCCGTCCGTCGGTCGGCGCGCTCGTCTGCTCGGTGCTGCTCGTCAACACCGGGTACCTGGGGCTGCCGATGTCGGTGGCGGTGCTCGGCAGCTCGCACCTGAACCAGGCGGTCGCCTACGACCAGGTCGTGAGCGGGCCGATGCTGTTCACGGCAGGCTTCGCAGTGGGGGCGATCTTCGGCTCGCGCCACGAGCGCGTCGGCCCCGGGCGGTTGCTCGCCGTCATCACCCGCAACCCGCCGCTGATCGCTGCGCTCGCGGGGCTGCTGGTGCCGTCCGCGCTCGCCCCCCACGCGCTGCTCGACGTCAGGCGGGTGATCGTCGATGCGCTGCTCGTCGTGGGTTTCCTGGTCGTCGGGATCTCTCTGTCGGCCGAGCGCCGCGAAGACGCTGCGCCGCTGCTCGAGCGGCCCGACCGCCGCATCGGGGCCGCGCTCGTGTTGCGCTTCGCCACCAACACAGCGCTGCTCGCGGGTGTGTCCCTGACGGGACTCGCGATCCCCTCGGCGTACCTGCTGCAGGCGGCGATGCCCTCCGGAGTCAACGCGCTGCTGGTCGGGCACGCCTTCGGGCTCGACCAGCGGCTGATCGCGACCGTGATCGTGTGGAGCACGATGGCGGTGCTGCTCGTCGGGCTCGTGGTCTCGGTGGCCTGATACGCCGCCGCGAGCGGTCAGGAGTAGAGTCGCTGCGGCCGTGGTCCTCAGCCAGGCTCCCAACCCGCCCGACGTCGACCTCGGCGCCCTCGACTTCTGGGGGCGCCCCGCCGAGGAGCGCGACCGGTACTTCGCCGACCTGCGCCGCGAGCGCCCGCTGTCGCGCCACGAGCCGCCCGAGGACATCCTCGACCTGCCGGAACAGGGCCGCCGGCCCTACTGGGCGATCGTCCGACACGAGGACATCCGCACGATCTCGCGCGATCCGCGCACGTTCCGCTCCGGGGAGGGTGTGCAGTTCACCGACGCGCCTCCCGAGATGCTCGAGGCCTCGCAGTCGTTCCTGGCGATGGACGCCCCCCGGCACACCAAGCTGCGCGGGCTCGTCTCGGCAGCGTTCACCCCCCGTCAGATCAAGCGCATCGAGGACGGCATCCACGTTAACGCGCGGCGCATCGTCGAGGAGGCGGCGCCGACCGGGGGAGGGGACTTCGTCGAGATGATCGCCAAGCGCCTGCCGCTCGTGACGATCTCGGACATGATCGGCGTGCCGGAGGCCGACCGCGAGCGGGTGGTCGCGGCCGCCGACGTGCTGGTCTCGGCGGCCGACCCCGAGGTCTTCGGGGACCTGCCGCCGCTGCAGGTGCTGGGCGAAGCGCTGTGGACGCTGACCGAGTTCGCGACGGCCCTGGCCGAGCATCGGGAACGCGAGCCCGGGGACGACCTGATGACGGCGCTCGTGCAGGCGGAGGTGGACGGCGAGCGGCTGACGCATCCCGAGATCGCCGCGTTCTTCGTGCTGCTCTCCGTGGCCGGCAACGACACCACGCGCCACACGACCTCGCATGCGATGCGCGCGCTGACGCTCAACCCCGGGCAGCGCTTGCTGCTGCTCGACGACCTCGACGGCCGCCTGCCCGCCGCGGTCGAGGAGTTCGTGCGGTGGGCCTCGCCGGTGATGACCTTCCGCCGCACGACGACGCGCGAGGTCGAGCTGCACGGCGAGACCCTCCCGGCCGGCGAGCGCGTCGTGCTCTTCTACCACTCCGGCAACAGGGACGAGCGCGTCTTCGCCGATCCCTGGCAACTCGACGTCACGCGTGACCCGAACCGGCACCTCGGCTTCGGCGGAGGCGGACCCCACTATTGCCTCGGCGCGTCCCTGGCACGGACCCAGCTGCGCTCGATCTTCGGCGAGCTGCTGCGCACGCTGCCCGACATCCAGGCGGGAGAGCCCGAGCTGCTGCGCAGCGCCTTCATCCACGGCGTCAAGCGCATGGAGGTCTCCTTCACGTCGCGCGCGTGAGCGCTTCGCCCCGGGGCGGCGTGCCGGCTGCCCGGCACTCGGCGCGATCGCAGCGCGTTGCGCGCGTGAGGGCTCATGCGCGCCGCGCGCGGGCGGACGGTTCGCCGGCGCGGGCCGGCCGTTTCCTTCCGGATCGCCGCTTCAGCAGGCGCACTTCGAGACCGACGAGCAGACGACGCTCGGGCCGACCCGCAGAGCCACGAGGAGATCTCCTCGCTGGACGTGCCGCTTCCGACACGCCGACCTACGCTGCGGTCCAACGCCGGCAACGCTCGCGTGCCGCCCGCCGCCGCGAGGCTGCACGGCGACGCAGCGGCTTACTGCTTGGCGCTTGCGCGCGCCCCCGCCGAGCGCGTAGGTTGCAAGGAGATGCAGAAGCTCCAGAGCCACGGCGTCCACCACTCACGCTCGCCGCGGCGGAGCCGCCCACCTCGATCAAACCCCGGAAGGAGCGCTCGGGATCCCCTTCGTGTTCGAGCGGCCGAAACTCCACAACCCGGCTGAGAGCCACCTCTCCTTCGACCCGCGCGGCAGCGGCGTGACCGACCCCTACCGCCGGGAGCCCGGGGCTCGCCCGGGCTGAGCGCTCGGCCGCTCGTCGGCTGGCGGCGATCCGGTGCCCGCCGGCCCGTGCCGATCCGAAACCGCGATGCCTACCGTCGCAATCGTCCACTTCCCCGCCAGTGGGCACATCCGCCCGATCCTGCCGCTCGTCACAGCACTGAACGAAGCCGGGGTGCACACAGTGCAGTGGGGGCCCGCCGACTGGGAGGCGCGCTGCCGCGCGGCCGGCGGCGAGTTCCGGGCGCTCCCCGACTGGCCGTCTGACCTGGGCGCCGCCACGCCGCGGCCTTTCGTGGTCGCCCGCATGGTCGCGGCCTTCGCGGAGCGCTGGACGCAGTGGATGTGCGAGCAACTCGCCGACGCGAGGCCGGACGTGGTGCTGCGCGACGGCTTCGCGATCTACGCCCACTACGCGGCACGGGAGCAGGGGCTCGATCAGTACGCGATCCCGGCGATGATGGCCTTCCACCGCGGCTGCCTGCCGGGCGCGCGCGACGCGCCCGCGTTCGCGGCCGGCTTGCTCCGAGGGGCTCGCGATGCGCTCGAGCTCCGGCAGATCTCGCGCCGGCTCGAACGCCGCTACGGGCATGGCCTCGGCAGCCCGCTCGACGTCTTCGCCGGGCGTCTCGGCGCGAGCACGTTCGTGCTGACGCTGGCCTCGCTGCAGCTGCGGCCCGGCGGCCTGCGCGGCGAGGACGTGCGCTACATCGGTCCGCTGCGGGCGCTCGGGCCGGACGAGAGCGAGGACGAGCCGGCGCTCCACGGGCTCGACCCCGACGAGCGGCTGATCTATGTCTCGCTCGGCACCGTGTTCGAGCAGCGGCCTGCGTTCTTCCGTACCGCCGCCGAGGCGCTGGCGGGGCCGGGGCGGCGCGTGATCCTCTCGATCGGCCGCACGCCCCCCGAGGCGCTGCAGCCGCTGCCGCCCGGCGTCCTCGCCCGCGCCGAGGTCGACCAGCTCGCGGTGCTGCGCCGCGCCGACCTGTTCGTCACGCACGCGGGCTTCAACAGCGTCCAGGAGGGGCTGGCCGCCGGCCTGCCGCTCGTGCTGTGCCCGCAGACCTTCGAGCAGGCGATGAACGCGGATGTCGTGGTCGCCCACGGCGCGGGGGTACGGGCGCGTGGCGGTTCCGTGCGGGCGCTGGGAGCCGCGGCCGAGCGCGCGCTCGCCGACCCCTCGTGCCGGCGGGCCGCGCAGCGGCTCGCGGCGGCGATGCGGAGCGAGAGCCGCGTCGGCGAGGCCGTGGAGCTGCTCGCCGGCTCGGCCCGCCGTCACGCCGCCGAAGAGCAGGTCGGTTGCGGACAGAGCGCTGCGGGGCTTTAGCTCGCCGCGCGCGCTGCCGAAGCGTATGAGGATGCCGGTGCAGTCAAGACACCAGCGTCGGCGCGGGGGCGCGTCGGCGAGGAGCCGCGACGGCGCATCCGACGCCAGAACGCCCGAGCAGCGCCGCGAACAGCAGATGCGCCGCCTCGGCGAGGCCGTGCTCGCGCGCGCCGACGACGTGCTGGCGGAAACCGTCGCGCACACCTCGGACTCCGGCGAACCGGTCGACCCGCCCGTCCAGCAGAGCTTCGAACGAATCTGCATCAACTCGACAACCGCGGTCGCGCGCTGGATCGCCGGCGAGGGGCTGGAGGTGACCAACGACTCCGCGCGCGAGACCTCGCACATCTTCGGTGAGATGGCGGCGCACCGCTCCGCCTCGCTGCAGGAGGTCACGCGGCGCATGTTCTGGTGGCGCAACGTGTTCGGCGAGGTGATGCGCGCCGAGGCGGCGCGCCTGCGCACTCCCCAGGCGGTGCTCAAGGACGCGCTGGACATGCTCCAGCTCAGCGTCGAGTTCAGCCTGCTGCGCATGTGCCAGTGCTTCGAGAACGAGCGTCGGGAGACCGACGAGCAGCTCGCGCGACGCGAGGCCGAGCTGGCGTTCATGGCCACCCACGACCCGCTCACCGGGCTGCCGAACCGCACGCTGATCGTCGACCGAATCGAGCAGATGATCGCCCGCGCGACGCGTCAGGGCACGTCGGTCGCTGCGCTGTTCATCGACCTCGACAACTTCAAGACGATCAACGACACGCTCGGCCACGCGATCGGCGACGACCTGCTGAAGTCGGTCGCCGCGCGCCTGCAGGGCGTGGTCCGCGAGGTCGACGCGCTGGGGCGCCTCGGCGGCGACGAGTTCGTCGTGCTGGCCGGAGATCTTCCCCCCGACACGAACCCGGCGCTGGTCGCCGAGCGCCTGCTGGAAGCGCTCAAGCAGCCCTTCAAGCTGGGCGAGGACGGCGACACCACGGTCACGATCGGCGCCTCGATCGGAGTCGCCGTCGCCGACCGCTCGACCGCCGGCACACTGCTGCGCAACGCCGACATCGCGATGTACCGCGCGAAGTGGGACGGGCGCAACCGTTACGCCACCTACGAGTCCGAGATGCAGGATGCCGTCCAGGAGCGGATGGTGCTCGAGATGGACCTGCGCACCGCGCTCGAGCAGGAGCAGTTCTTCCTCGTCTACCAGCCGACGCTGGATCTCGCGCGCATGCAGCCGACCGGGGTCGAGGCGCTGCTGCGCTGGCGTCATCCAGAGCGCGGCGTCGTGCAGCCGAACAGCTTCATACCGCTGCTCGAGGAGACCGGCCTGATCGACGAGGTCGGTCGCTGGGTCCTGGTGGAAAGCTGCCGTCAGGGCGCGAGCTGGCTGCGCGCCGGCCACCGCGTGACGATGGCGGTCAACGTCTCGGGCCGCCAGCTCGACTCCGACCAGCTGATCGTGGACATCGGCGACGCGCTGCGCGACAGCGGGATGCCGCCCGAGTCGCTGACGATCGAGATCACCGAGACGACGCTGATGCGCGACGTCGAAGAGACCGCCCGGCGCCTCGTCGCGATCAAGGAGCTCGGCGTGCGGATCGCCATCGACGACTTCGGGACCGGCTACTCCTCGCTCGCCCACCTGCAGCGCTTCCCGGTCGACGCGCTGAAGATCGACCGCTCGTTCGTCGCCGGCATGTCCGCCAACCCCGAGGGCGAGACGCTGATCCAGACCCTCGTGCAGCTCGGCAAGGCGCTCTCGATCGAGACCTTCGCCGAGGGCATCGAGCAGCAGCAGGAGCTGACGCTGCTGCGCGCGCAGGACTGCGACAACGGCCAGGGCTTCCTGTTCGCCCGGCCGCTGGAAGCCGGCGACGCCGAGGCGTTCCTGCGCGAATGGTCCGCGCGAGAGCACGACGGCGAGCCGAACGGCTGAGCGAGCACCCAACCCCGTGGAACCGATCGGCTAGGCGCGCTGCAGCCGCGTCTCTGCAGGCGTGACCCACCGCCGGCTCTGAGCCGGGCGCTCGCGGCCGGGACGCACGCGGACCGCGGGCATCCCGCCGGCGCGATCGACGACGACGAGCGCCGTCTCGCGGGACGTCAGCTGCGTGCGGCAGGCGCGGAGCACGCGCTCGCCCGCCGTCTCTGCGAGACCGGCCTCGCGCAGGTAGGCGGCGAGGCCGCCGCCGTCCAGCGCGCGAGCGTCGATCTCCAGCTCCTCGATGTCGATCACGGGCGTCGGCGCGTCGTTCTCCGAGGTGAGGATGCAGGCCGCCATGTCGTCGGGCGTCGCCGCCGCCTCCGCGCGCACGGCCGCCAGCAGCTCCCGCGCGCCCGCTGTCGGGGGCAGCTCCGCCACCAGCTCGACCAGGCGCGTGCGCCCGAGCAGCTCGGGATGGCGCGAGCCGCGCGGCGAGCACCGCGCCTCGATCAGGCCGTCGCTGAACAGGCAGGCGCGCGCGCCGGCGGGCAGGTTGACGGTGCGCTGCCGGCGGCCCGTCGGCAGGTCGCAGCCGAGCGGGGGGGAGGAGCAGTGCGCCGGGGCGTCGGCCGCGGCGGCGCCGGTCAGGATCGGCGGCGGATGCCCCGCCAACGCGAACGTGAGCGTGCCGTGCGCGGCGTCGAACAGCGCAACGGCGACGGTCGCGAGCTGCTCGACGCCCGGCTCGGAGAGGGCGTGCCCGGCGAGCCGCAGCGTCTGGCGGGGATCGCCGGTCTCCTTCAGGAAGGCGCGCAGCGTGTAACGGGTCAGCGCCGCCTGGCGCAGGGCGTCGTGTCCGTGGCCCGCGACGTCGCCGAGGATCACCGCGACGCGTTCGCCGTCGAGCGCGAGCACGTCGTAGAAGTCGCCGCCGGCGGCCGGCCCCTCGGCGGGCCGGTAGGCGACCGAGACGGCGAGCCCGCCGATCCGCTCGGGCACCTCGGGCACGAGCGCGGCCTGCATCGTCTCGATGTCGCGCAGCAGGATCCGTTCGCGGCGCTCGAGTGCGCGCGCCCGGCGGCTCGCCAGCCACCAGCGAGCGGCCAGCCCGAGCGCGAGCAGCGCGAGCAGCAGGATGATCGGCTTGCTCCAGTCGGGCACCGGCAGCGGCAGCCCGAGGCTCCCGCCGATGCTCGCCAGCGGGTTGCCGGAGCCTTCTGGGCCGTGCCCGGACTTCGCGGCCGCGTGCCCGGCGGTGTGACCGGCCGCGCGCAGCGGCGCGGCGAGGGATAGCCCGGAGCCGGCGGGCGCGGGCGCGGCGCCGCGGGCCGCGGGGCGGGTGGCCGTGACAGGGCGCCTGCCGGTGCCGAGGGCCGTTGCGGACGAGCGTGCGCGGTGCGGCCTGCCGGCGCCGCGGCCGGCCGGGTTCGTGGGCACAGCCGTGGGGGTGGCGGCCGCCTTCGTCGAGCTGCGCGCGCGGGGCACGGACTCACCGGCGAGGCTTTCGGTCACGTGGGGCACTTCTTCGAGCTTCGGCGTCGGGGTCGCGACCGGCGTCGTGGTTTCGAGTTTCGGCGGCGTGACCGGCAGCGGCGGCGCCGATGGGCTCGTCACGGTCACGCCTTCACCGCCGGCCTTCGCTTCGATCTGCGGGGTGAGTGGCGTGGCGGGCACGTCGACCGTCGCCGGGGGCGCGCCCGACAGCGCCCCCTGCCCTACGCCGCCCGCGACCGGCGCAGCCGCGGCGGGGGCGGCGAAGCTGCAGGCGAGCAGCACGCCCGCGACCGGGCCGCGCCACGCGGCGCGGCCGGCGCTCAGGTTTCCGCGGTCCGTGAGGTTGATCGAATCACCGCCTCTTCCGGACGTCCCCGCGGGGTCGTCCGCTGAGATCATCGGCTACCGCGTACGCGAAGACAACACCGGGGGCCCGGGCTGGCCGTTTCGGCAGCCGGCGTGGCCGGGCGCAGAAGCCTTCACCGGGAGCCCTCTATCTCGGCCAGCGTCAGCCCGCTGAGCACCGAGTGCGGCTCTTCGGCCACGATCTCCGAGCCGGGTCGAGCATGCTCGTCGCGGCGCTTGATGAGCAGCCACTGCGGCTTCGCTCCCTCGCGGGTGCGCTGCAGAGCAAAGCCGCCCGCGAGCTTCACGCCGTGGAGGACGAAAACGGCGTGCCCGCGCTCGATCGCCTCGGGCCAGGGCACGCGACCGCCCTGCTCGTAGGAGCCGCGGTCCCAGATCACGACCCCGCCGCCCGCGGTCGGCCCCTCGAAGTCGTTGTGCGCGAGCGAGTGGTCCTCGACCTCGACGGCCAGGCGCTTGACCGCCGGGTCGAGCGAGGGGCCCTTCGGCAGCGCCCAGGAGCGCATCGCGCCGCCGACCTCCAGGCGCAGGTCGAAGTGATGGGCTGTCGCCTGATGCTCCTGCACGACGAACACGCCGGCGCTGACACCGCGGATCGCGAACTGCTCGTGTCCCTCCACGCGCACGCCCTGCACCTGCAGGCGCTCGACCGAGGCGCCGCGCGGACCGGTGCGCAGGTAGGAGAGGAACGACTCGACGGCCTCGGCGGGCCCCTCGGCGTGGGCGGCGAGGGTGCCGTCGGCTTCGTTGCGCACCCAGCCGAGCACGCCGAGCTGCTCGGCGCGGCGGCGCGCAGACTCGCGAAAGCCGACGCCCTGCACGCCGCCGGATGCGCTCGCGCGCGCGGCCGTGGCGGAGCGCGGGCCGTTCGATCTGTCGCCGGACAAGATGAGAACCATCTCACAGCCAGAGCCGGAGAACCGCGACTGAGCTGCGCGGCCGGAGGCTAAGTTGTCTCGCGACATGGTGCCCGGACGCCCGCTGGGGGATCCTTCTCGCGTCGAGCCGCGTGGCCGCATCGCCGCGTTCCGGCGCGCCGACGGTCAGCTGCCGCTGCTCGACAGCTTCTTCCCGCCACCGCTGGCCTCGAAGGTGCCCGAGGTGATCGCGCTGTTCTGGGTCGTGAAGATCCTGACCACGGCCGGTGGCGAGGCGACCTCCGACTACCTGAAGACATACGGCAACTTCGGCGCCGGCGGCATCGAGATCGCGCTGATCCTCGCCGGGCTCGCATGGCAGTTCTCGACGCGTCGCTACCAGGCATTCGCCTACTGGTTCCTGGCCTTCGCGATCGCCACCACCGGCACCGGCGTCGCGGACTTCATGCACCTCGACCTGCACATCCCGTATGCGGGCACCTCGATTCTCTGGGCGGTCGTGCTCGCCGCCGTGTTCTGGAGCTGGCAGCGCAGCGAGGGGACGCTCTCGATCCACAGCATCACGATCCAGCGGCGCGAGGCCTTCTACTGGGCGACCGTGTTCGCGACGTTCGCGCTCGGCACAGCGCTCGGCGACCTGACGGCGATCGAGCTCAACATGGGCTACCTGCCGGCAGGGATCTTCTTCGCGGTCGTGATCGTGCTTCCGCCGCTGGCGAGATGGCGCTTCGCCCTCGGCAGCATCGCGGCCTTCTGGATGTCCTACGTCGTGACGCGGCCGCTCGGCGCGTCGATCGCCGACTGGATCAGCAAGCCGGTCAAATCGAGCGGTCTCGGCTTCGGTGACGGGCCGACCGCAGTCGTCTTCGCGATCGCCGTGTTCGTGTTCGTGTGCTACCTGGCGCTGGCGCGACCTGACATCCAGCGCGACGACGACGCGATCCCGGCGGGGGCGCCCGGCGCCCCCGACTACTTCACCGCGCGCCCCGAGATCGACGTCGAGTAGCCGGCGCCGATCATCCGCGCGCCGCGACCCCGTCGGAGAACAGGCCGCTCAGCAGCTCCACGGCCGCCTCGTAGATCCCCGGGGCCTCACTCTCGCGGGGCCCGACGACGTTGAGCGTGGCGCCCTCGGGCAGCGCGTCGAGCATCGCGAGCGCGTCCGCGAGGGCGTCGCCGGGATCGGTCGCGTCGAGGACGGCCAGCTCGCGGTCGAGCTCGAAGACCGTCGCAAGCGCGAGCGCGGTGCCTGCCGATATCGCGCCCGGCGCCGTCACGATCAGCGTCGCGTCGCTGTCGCGGACGTTCCAGCGGGTGCGCTGCTCGGGGTCGGCCAGTGGGGTCGCGGCGAGCTGCGGGTAGCGCGCCAGCACACCCGGCGGGTCGGGCATGTCCTCGGCCCAGCCGCCGCGCGGGCACCAGCCCCCGTAGGGGATGCCCGCCGCTATCGCCGCGTCGAGTGCGGCCCGGTCGACACCGGACTGCCCGCCCGAGACGACGCGCCCGGGGCTCATCCCGGCGCGCCCGTCGTGAAGCGCTCGCGGCAGCCCTCCGAGCAGAAGTGGAAGACGCTGCCGTCGCGCTCGACCCGCAGCGCCTTGAGACGGTCGACGCTCATCCCGCAGACCGGATCGGTGGCGCCGCGCATGCGCGTCAGCGCGAGCAACGCGAGGAACACGATCGTCGCGAGGACGTTGAGCGCGAACTTGTAGTCGAGCGAGATGCCGCCGAAGACCTCGCCGCGACTCGGTCGCGGTCCCGACGGGATCAGGCCGCCCGCGGAGAACAGGCCGTCGATCGCGAGCGCAGCCACCACCATCGTCACGAACATCAGCGCGACGATGCGCGCGGCGAAGGCGCCGCCGTAGTACTTGCGGTAGATCGCCACGATCGGCAGCACGATCAGATCTGCGAACAGGAACGCGAGCACCCCGGCGAAGGAGATGCCACCCGACCACAGCACCGCGGCGAGCGGTACGTTGCCGACCGAGCAGACGAAGCTGAGCACCGCGATCACGGGTCCCACGACGGCGTTCTCCAGTGTTGCGCCCACCCCCCCGGAGCGCTCCAGGAACAGCGCGCGGAAGAACCCGTTGCCGAGCTGCGCGACGAACCCGGCGAGCAAGAGGCCGACGGCGATCTCGCGGTAGAGCATCTGCCAGTCGCCGCGGAAGTTGTGGGCCACGTCCGACCACGCCGAGAGCGAGCCGACACGCTCGCGCCAGCTCATCTGCTCACCTGCGGCGTGGTGCTGATGGCCGCTGTCGGCGCGCCGTGCGTGCTCGCGGGCCTGCGCCTCGAGCGGCCGCGGGACGAAGAGCCTGAGCAGCAGGCTCATCAGCACGATCATCACGATCCCGCCGAGGTACTCGGCGAGCGTGAACTGCCAGCCGATCAGCACCCACAGCACGAGGCCGAGCTCCCACACCAGGTTCGTCGAGGCGAACTGGAAGGCGAGCGAGGTGGCGGCCGAGGCGCCCTTCTGCATGAGGCTCTTGGCGATCGCCACGGCGGCGTAGGAACAGGAGCTCGATGCCGCGCCGAGCGCGGTGGCGAGCGAGATGGCACGAGGGCCCGAGTCGGAGAGGGAGCGCTCGATCCGCTCTCGCGGAACCCAGGCCTGGACGAGGGCAGAGACCGCGAAGCCGACCACCAGCGCCCACCACACCTCCCAGGCCATCAGCAGCGAGTCGCGCACGCCATGCCAGACGACTTCCAGAACGGCCATGCGTCCAGCCTAGAAAACGGCTGAGCCCGCGCGGGGACTCAGACGGGCGCGTCCGGATGTTGTTCGGGTCCGCACATGTGCGGGCCCGCGATCAGCCGCAAGAAAGTACCCCGAGCCACTCCACGAACAAATCAGCGGCGAGTTCTCCGGATGAGGTATCCGGCTGATCGTCGGGGGGGCGCATGCGCCCCCCGCGGCCCCGCACATGTGCGGGGCCGTTCTAGAGGGAACGAGAGAGTTGCTACGCGTTGACGGCCACGCCCTCGCGCGCGATCTTCTCGGTCGACTCGCGGACGTGGTCGAGCGTTCGGCGCTCGGATTCGAGGTTGCGCTCGAGCAGCTGTGCGGCCTCCTCGGCGCCGCGGGCGCGCGCGTGCGTGATCAGGCCCTCGTACACGGCGATCTCGTGGTGCTCGGTCTCCGCGGCCGCCGACAGGATCACGGCGTCGATCACGCTGTCGTCCGTTTTCTTGAGGTTGGCCTTGCCCTCGACGCGCAGCCCCTCGATCGCCGGGCACGGCGAGTCGTCGGGCTCCTTGCCCAGCGAGCGGAACGCGCCTTCGACGTTCGCCACGTGGTCGCGCGTTTCTTCTTCGTGCTGTTTCAGCGCCGACTTCAGCTCGGCCCGCTGCGCGTGCTCCTGCAGGTCGGGCAACATCTTCAGGATCTCGTTCTCCATCTTCAGCGCGGCGCCCAGCTTGAAGTCGAAGAGCTCCTCCGGCGTGTTGAGTTTCTCGAACATCTCATCCCTTTCCTGGTGGTCGCTTTTCGGCTGTCCTCTTGGCCTACCCCGGCCGAACGCGCGAAAACGACCGGCTGTCGCCGCGCGGACCGCTTCGCCCGGGCCTGGCAGCTCGGCGCACTTTCCCGCTGCCCACGGTGCCGTCCGGGCCGCAGCTCAGCGTGTTCCGGCGCTGCGGCTGGGCCCGCGCAGCCGCTCAGCGTGTTTCGCCGCTGCGCACGGCGCCGTCCGCGCCGCCCACGCCGCCCGCGAACTCGCGCGCTCGCAGCGGGCCGCTGCTGGACCTGGCGAGCGGCGGCGTAGCCTGCTCGGCGCCCACGCGCAGCCCCTCGAGCAGCTCCAGCAGTGCCTGCTCGGAGCTGTGACGGGGAGTCCAGCCGAGGCGCTCGCGCGCGCGGCTCGTGTCCATGATCGGCGTGCCGACGCCCATGTCCAGCCAGTCCGGCGAGGTCGGCTGCAGGCGCAGGCGCCAGCTCACGTCCGCCGCCGTGCGCACCGCGGCGGCCGGCAGCTCGATCGTGCGGGCGCCGAGCGCACGGCCGATCGTCGCCGCGTCGAGCACCGGCTCGGCGGCGACGTTGAACGCGCCGTGCTCTTCGGAGAGCGCGGCCAGCCGGTAGGCCTGGGCGACGTCGTCGGAATGCACCGCTTGGGTGCGCAGCCCGCGCGGGAACGGCAGCACCTTCAGCCACTGGCGCCGCAGCAGCGTCCCGGGCAGCAGCGGCCCCATGAACAGACGGCGAATCCCCGTCGCCGCGCCGGCCTTGAAGCACAGCCCCGGCCGCAGCCTGACGATGCGCAGCTTCCGCTCGGCGGCTTCGAGCTCGTCGAGCAGCCGTTCGGTCTCCGCCTTGTGGCGGGCGTAGAAGGAGCTCTGCACGCCGGTCACGGGCCAGCTCTCGTCGACCGCCCGATCGACAGGGCCGGGCGAGTAGGCGCCGACGGAGGAGGCGTAGACGAGGGCCGGGACGCCCGCCTTCGCCGTCGCGTCGAACACGCGCCGGCTGCCCTCGACGTTGACCCGCTGCGTCACGCGCTCGTCACGGGAGGGCTGGATCAGCCATGCGAGGTGGATCACCGCGGCCGCGCCCGCGAACAGCGGCTCGAGCTCGTCCTCGGTCACGTCCGCGCGCTGCCAGTGCACCTTCGGCGGCGGCAGCGAGTCCGGGACGCGGCGCGCGATCGCCACCACCTCCTCGACGCCCTCGTCGGCCGACAGCGCCGCGATCACGCTCGTTCCGACGTTGCCGGTGGCGCCGGTGACGGCGATCTTCATGCGGCATCCTCCAGCAGCTCGGCGACGCTGGCCACTTCCGCGTCCATGTTGCGCTCCATCATCCGCAGCGCCGCCTGCGCCAGGTCCTCGTGGATGTGCGCGACGGCGTCGCGCGGCACCGCGAGCTCGAAGTGGCGCACATAGCCGTCGAGGGCCGAGTAGAGGATGCACTGCTCGGTGACCTGCCCGCACAGGACGATCCGCTCGACGTCGCTCGAGCGCAGCAGGTAGTTCAGCGGAGTTTCGTAGAAGATCGTGTGCCTGGCCTTCGTCACGAACGCTGCGTCCTCGCGCGGCAGCACCGGCTCGACCAGCTCGCGACCCGACCCCTCGCTCGCCCACTCGCACAGCCTCTTGCGATCCGCCGCCCAGTCGCCGTGGTTGTCGTTGACGTACACGGTCATCAGCTCCTGCTCGGCCGCGGTGTCGAGCGCGCGGCGGATGCCGGGCAGCACCTTGGCCACGGAGGCGCGCAGCGGCTCGGCGTCCTCGTGCTCGTAGCGGTTGAGCATGTCGACCACGATCAACGCTGTCCTGCTCACGGCTTCAGTAGCACCTTGAAGCAGCCGTCTTCCTTCTTCTGGAACATCTCGTAGGCCTGCGGCGCGTCCTCGAGCGGCACGTGGTGGGTGGCGAACTCGTCGACTCCTAGCGGGTCCTCGTCGCCGCCGAGCAGCGGCAGGATCGTCTCGATCCAGCGCTTCACGTTGGCCTGGCCCATGCGCAGCTGCACCTGCTTGTCGAACAGCTGCAGCATCGGCATCGGGTCCGCCGCGCCGCCGTAGACGCCCGACAGCGAGATCGTGCCGCCGCGGCGCACCAGCTCGATCGCCATGTGCAGCGCGCTGAGGCGGTCCGTCCCGGCCTTCTGCATCATCGGCTGGGCGACCGCGTCGGGGAGCAGCGAGGCCATCTTCTGGGCGAACTTGCCGACGGGCGCGCCGTGCGCCTCCATGCCGACGGCGTCGATCACCGCGTCGGTGCCGCGTCCGTCCGTCACCTCGCGCACCGCCGCCGGCAGGTCGTCGTGATCCTCGAGGTCGAAGACCCGTACGCCGTGCGCCTGAGAGCGCGCCAGCCGCTCGGGCACCAGGTCGACGCCGATCACCTCGGCGCCTTTGTGCTGGGCGATCCGCGTGCTCATCTCGCCGATCGGGCCGAGGCCGAGCACGAGCACGCTGCCACCGTCGGGCACGTCCGCGTACTCCACCGCCTGCCAGGCCGTCGGCAGCACGTCGGACAGGTACACGAAGCGGTCGTCGGGCGGGCCCTCGGGCACCTTGATCGCGCCGTAGTGGCCCTGGGGCACCCGCAGGTACTCGGCCTGCCCGCCCGGCACCTGGCCGTAGAGCTTGGTGTAGCCGAGCAGCGAGGCGCCGGTCCCGTACTCGTGCACCTGCGTGGTCTCGCACTGCGACTGCAGCCCCTGCCCGCACATGAAGCAGTGCCCGCAGGAGACGTTGAAGGGGATCACGACACGATCGCCCTTGGCGACGTGGCTGACCTCCGCGCCGACCTCCTCGACGATGCCCATCGGCTCGTGGCCGAGCACGTCGCCCGGGTCGAGGAACGCGCCGAGCACCTCGTAGAGGTGCAGGTCCGAGCCACAGATGCCGCTCGAGGTCACTCGGATCAGCACATCGGTCGGCTGCTCGATCACCGGATCGGGCACCGTCTCGACGCGCACGTCGCGGTTTCCCTGCCAGGTCAATGCCTTCACGTCGTCCTCCTCCTCGGGGTGCGTTGTCCGCGCTGCTGGGTGCCGTGCACCTGCCCGTCCCGCCGCGCGGCAAACGGACGGCTACAGCGACTGCTCCGCGCGCTTGTAGGCGATCTGCAACAGGTCAGAGCCGAACAGCGCGCTCAGCGCCGAAGCGATCCAGCGGGTCGGCCGCGGCGCCACCGTGAGCGCCGCCGTGAAGCCCGCCGCGATCCACATTCCCACGCAGTAGGGGCAGATCAGCAACTCGCCGAGCGCGCGCCGCAGCCCCTGCCCGCGCGCTTCCTCTTCGACCTCGCCCTGTCCCGCGTCGTCCTGATAGCGGGTGAAGGGCCGCCGCAGCGCGCTCGTCACCCGGTCCTTGGTGATCAACCGCGAGAGCTTGTGGGTGGCGACCGTGACGAGCAGCAGGTCGCCCGCGCCGGGCCGCTCGGGCAGCTCGCGTCCGCTTCGGTGCATCCACGCCGCGAAAGCCGCGCAAAGCCCTGCGAACACGCCGGTCAGGACGGCGTAGCCGCCGATCGGCTGCTCCGCCTCCTTGCGCGCTCGCTCCCGTTGCTGCTGTTGCGCCTCGCCGGCGCCGTGCACGCCGTCGGTCGTCTCGCTGCTCGCCATCGTCTCGACGATTACCCGCTGGCCCCCTCGCCAACCTGCGCTCACGCGCCGCGGCACCGGCGCGCCGCCACGGCCGGCTCGGCAGCGGGGCGGGGGCCGGACGACGAGCGGGCGGCTATTCCTCGCTCCCGGAGCCGGGTTCGGCCATCGAGCGGTGCATACCGGCCTTGAGGCTGTCGGGGATCAGGCGGCTCACCTTGCCCTGGGCTTTGCTCTTCATCGAGCCGGCGAAGACGCGCTCCTCGCCGTTGATCATCCCCTCGAACCCTTCGCGGGCCACTTCTGCCGGATCGTCCTTCTCACCGGAGCCGACCTTGGTGTCCTGCATGTCGGCTCGGTCGAAGAACTCGGTGTCGGTCGGGCCCGGAATCAGCGCCGTCACCGTCACACCGGTGTCCTTCAGCTCGTCGCGCAGGGCCAGCGCGAACGACTGCGTGAAGGACTTCGAGGCGTTGTAGACGGCCTGGAAGGAGCCGGGCATCGTGGAGGCGATCGAGGAGGTGATCAGCAGGCGTCCCTCGCCGCGGGCGACCATCTCCGGGAGCACGCGGCCTGCGAGCTCGACGGTCGAGCGCACGTTCAGGTCGACGATCTCGAGTGCGTCGTCGAGGTTCTGCTCGTGGAACGCGCCACCCTGTCCGACGCCCGCGTTGAGGGCGAGCGCGTCGAGCGGCCGGCCGGCGGCGGCGATCCGGTCGTAGAGCGTCGCGACGCCGTCGCGGCGCGCCAGGTCCACCTGCACGGGCTCGACGCTGACGCCGTTGGAGAGCTCGGCCGCGGCCTGCTGGATCGCGTCGTCCTCGGCGGCGACGATCAGGTCGTAGCCGTGCGCCGCGAACTGGCGCGCGAGCTCCAAGCCGATGCCGTGTGAGGCACCGGTGACAACTGCCAGGGGGTGGGTAGATGGTGTGCTCATATGGCCCAACTGCCCGGCGCCGAACCCTCCAAACCGCCGCTCCCGCCGGGCCCGCGGGGCGGACGCCTGAGTACGACAGTCGCCTTCCACCGCGATCCGCTCGGTTTCCTGCGCGGCGCCCAGAAGCGCTACGGCGACGTCTTCTCGGTGCGCCTCGCCACGGTCGCGATGGTCGTCGTCGCCGAGCCCGACGCGATCGCGCAACTGGCCGGAGCCGACCCGCGGGAGGCCGATGCCGGCGCCGCTCGGCGCGGGGTGCTTCCGATGGCCTCGCCGCACTCCGTGTTCGGGGGCACCGGCGAGTGGCACCGCCGTGCCCGCGAGCGGATCGAGCCGGCGTTCTCCGCCGAGGCGGTCGCCGAGCGCGGCGGGCTGATCCGCTCGATCGCCGAGCGCCACCTCGCCGCGTGGCCCGTGGGCCGTCCGCTGCGCCTGCTGCCGCGGATGCGGGCGCTGGCGGACGAGATCTTCGTGAGGGCCGTGCTCGGCGTCGAGCACGAGCACCGCGCGCGTGAGCTGGCACGGGCGATCGGCTCGCTGCTGTGGACGCCGGGGAACCCGCCGCTCAGCGTGCCCGCACCGAAGCAGGGACTGATCGGACGCGCGGTCGACGCGCTCTATCGGCACCGCCGCGCGCGGGTCGCCGCGCTGCTCGGCGAGGAGATCGGGGCCCGCCGCGGCTCAGGGCCGGGCGGTGGCGCGCTCGGCCTGCTGCTCACCGCCGAGCCGGGGGCCGCCGAGGACTGGATCGTCGAGGAGCTGCTCTCGACGCTGATGGCGGCACAGGAGCCGATGGCCGCGGCGCTGACCTGGCTCTCGCTGTGCACGGCCGCCGAGCCCGGGGCCGCCGAGCGGATCGCCCAGGAGGGCCTGGAGGGGGAGTGGGGCCGCGCGCTCGTCAGCGAGTCGCTGCGGCTGCACCCGTCGGCGCTGGGTGTGCTGCGGCGGCTGCGAGAGGACCTCGCCCTCCCCGGGGGTCACGAGCTGCCGGCGGGAACCACGGCGATGCTGCCGATCCCGTTGCTGCAGCGCGACCCCAGGCGGCTCGAGCACCCCGACTCCTTCCGCCCCGAGCGCTACCTCGGCCGGGGGGCGCTGGGCGGGCCGGACAGCCCCTGGCTCGCGTTCGGCGGCGGCGCGCGGACCTGCATCGGCCGCGAGCTGGCCCGGGCCGAGCTGGGCGCCGTGCTGCCGGCGATGTGGCGGCGGCTGCGGCTGCGCCCGCTCGGCGGGCCGGAGCGCATGGTGCTGCGAGCGACGATCCTGGTCCCGCAGCGCAGCGGCCTGGTGCGCGCCGCGCCCGTCCGCGCGCGACCCCGGCCCGCGCTGCGGCGCGTGCCAGCCGCGGTCGACGCCTGAGCCGGCCGCAGCAGCCGTGGTGGGCCGTGCCGGCAGGGTGCGGCGCCGCGCTTCGGCCAGACAGGCGCACCCACACGGTTCGCAGCCTGACACCTCCGGTTGAGAGGCCGACCACGCGGGGTACATCAACGTCTGCCGGTGCGTCCGAAGGCGCGGCGTGCGAACGGGATACGGCGTGTGCGGCGAGTCCGATGGGCGCGGCGAGCATGCGTAGCAGCGAAGGAATCCGATAGGGAGCTTCCATGACCTTGTCCTGCCCACACTGCGGCCTCCAGCTCGCGATGAGCGGACCGCGCCACGAGTACTGCCCCCGCTGCCTGTCCAAGCGCCAGCAGCCGGTGCCGCTGATCGCGTCCTCGCTGTTCCGCCACGCGGCCACGCAGAGCGAGGGGCTCGCCTCGGCAGCGAGCAACGAAAACAAGAGCGCCGCGACGCTGGGCCTCGACCCGGCCTGAGCGCGCCGGCTCGGTCCGGCGGCGTCTCCTCGCCGGGGCGGCGTGGGTGCCGCCCCGCGGCCGCTGCGCGATATACAGTCGGTTGATGCTGCCCGCGCCGAGCCTCGCCGCGCCAGCGCGCGGGTGCCGGCTGAGCGCCGCCGGGCGCTGATGAGCGAAGCCTCGCCCGCCACGCCGGAGTTGATCGACCTCGCGCACCTCGGCCGCCCGCGCGCGATCGGCGCCTGGGTGCTCGGCGAGATCGTCCTCGACCCCGGCCCGTCCTCGTGCCTGGCCCAGCTGCTGGCGGGGCTCGACGGTCGACGCCCCCGCGCGCTGGCCCTGACCCACATCCATCTCGACCACGCCGGCGCGGCCGGGACGCTCGCCCGGCGCTTTCCGGAGATGGAGGTGTGGGTGCACGAGCGCGGAGCGCGCCACCTCGCCGATCCCAGCCGGCTGCTGGCGAGCGCCACACGGCTGTACGGCGAGGATATGGAGCGGCTCTGGGGCGAGGTGCTGCCGGTCCCCTCGGAGCAGATCCGCGTGCTGCGCGGCGGCGAGACGCTGGCCGGGCTCCGCGTCGCCTACACGCCGGGGCACGCCTCCCATCACGTCAGCTACCTCCACGAGGCGAGCGGCTGGGCGTTCAGCGGCGATGTAGCGGGGGTGAGGATCGGCGGCGGCCCCACGCTCGCGCCGACACCGCCACCGGACATCGACCTGGCGGCGTGGCGCGACTCGATCGGCGTGCTCGAATCGTGGCGGCCGCAGACGCTCGCGATCACGCATTTCGGCGCCTACGACGACCCGGGCGAGCAGCTCACCGAGCTGCGGGACTACATCGACGAGGTCGAGCGGCTCGCCGCCGAGCTCGACGAGCAGGCGTTCGCGGCGGCGGTCCGGGAGCGGCTCTCGGCCGGGGGAGGCGGCGAGTTGTCCGCCACCTACGGCCAGGCGACGCCCGTGAACCAGAGCTACGCGGGACTGCGCCGCTGGCTCGAGCGCCGTTAGAGGGACGGCTCCGCGGCAGGTGCCGCGAACGAGGTTCCGCGCATCCCCGCGCGACGCTCCGGAAGAAAAGCGGGGTCTCGAGGTCTATGTCGGAAGAGGAGGCCACACCGGCCCCGACCAGACAGGAGCATCCCAAGTGTCCAGAACGATCTCATCGAGCGCCGCCGCGATCGGCATCTCGCTGCTGCTCGCAGCATGCGGCGGCAGCTCCACGTCGACCACGGGCAAGACCGCGGCGGCGGCGCCCGCCGCATCGACGACCGCGTCCAGCTCGTCTGCGACGACGGTCAAGACCGCTTCCAGCGCGCTCGGCACGATCCTCGTCGACGCGCAGGGCATGACGCTCTACCGCCTCGGCGGGGAGTCCGCCGGCAGGTTCATCTGCACCTCCAAGGCTTGCCTCGCGATCTGGCATCCGCTGACAGCGACCGCCGGCGCCACCCCCAGCGGCGCCGGGTCGCTCGGCACGGTGAGCCGGCCCGACGGCAGCACACAGGTGACACACGAAGGTGCCCCGCTCTACACCTTCGCCTCCGACGCGGCGCCCGGGCAGACGCACGGGCAGGGGCTCAGGGACGTCGGCACCTGGAGCGTCGTGAAGGTCTCGGGCGGGTCATCCGCCGCGGCCACGGGCGCCGGCGCGCCCGCGAGCGAACCGGCGGGAACTCCCGGCTCGGGCTCCAGCGGCGGCTACGCCTACTGACCCGGCGAGAAGCCGCCGCCGAGAGACGCGCGAGCAGGCGGCCGAGAGAGGCGCGAGCCGGCCGCGCGGCTGCGTGCCTACGTCGCCGCGGTCGAGCCGGTGCGGCTGGCCGTCAACCGCCTGCTCGCGGGCGCCGATCCGGTCCTCGATGCGCGGCGCGGCAACCGGGTCGGCGCAGCCCGCGCCGCGCAGCTGATCGACCGCCTCGAGCGGCGCTTCGCGGAGTACGCCGTCGAGGTCGGTGCGCTGCGTGCGCCCACGATGCAGCTCGCGCGCCTGAACGCTTCCTACGCGCACACCTATGTCCTCGAGGACGCGTACCTGAGCGCGCTGGCCAACGGTCTCGCCGAAGACCGGCTCGCGGGGCTGCCCGACACCTCCGCGATCCAGCGCGAGGCGATCGTCGCCTGGCGGATCGGGCTCGAAGTCCTCGCGCGCGAGGAGGGCGTGAGGCTGCCGCGCGACTTGGCACAGGCCGGACGTGGCGAGATCAGGCCTTCGCCGTCGGGCGACGGCTAGATCGAGCCTGCGCCCGGCGCTCAGGCGGCCCGCACGCCGCGCGCCTGCACCGAGGCGACGCGCGCGGCGAGGATCGCGATGTCGTCGCGCGCGCCCTGGCGAAGGTCGAGCAGGCCGAGCAGCGCGGCGATCGTCTGCTCGGGCGACTCGGGCGGGCGGTCACGCAGGGCGCCGATCATCTCGCTCGTGGTGAGCAGTCGGCGCGGCGCCTGCGCCTCGGACAGCCCATCGGTGTACAGCGTGAGAGAGTCGCCGACGCACAGCGTCGTCGTCGACTCGGTCACGGTCGCGTCGGGGAAGATGCCGAGCAGCGTGCCGCCGGCTCCGAACTCCTCGGTCGCGCCGCCGGCGCGGGTGACGAGCGCGGCGGGGTGCCCGGCGGCGGCGATCGTCAGCACCGTCCCCGCCTGGTCGTAGTCGAGCCGCGCGAGGATCTCGGTCGCGAAGCGTCCCTCGAAGTCCTGTTCGAGCATCGCCCGGTTGACCTGTGCGAGGACGCCGCCGGGACCGGACCCTTCACGTGCGTAGGCGGCGGTCGTGTGGCGCAGGAACGCGGTGATCACGGCCGCCTCCGCGCCCTTGCCGCAGACGTCGCCGACGACCAGCCAGCAGCCGTCCCGGTCCGCGAACACGTCGTAGAAGTCGCCGGCGACTTCGCTGCCGGCGCCGAGCGGGCGGAAGTAGCTCTCCAGCTCCAGACCCGGCACCGCGGGCAGGGCGGAGGGCATCAGGCTGCGGCGCAGCGTCCGCGCAACCTGCGCACGCTCGGCGTAGAGGCGCGCGTTGTCGTATGCCAGGGCGGCGCGGCCCGTGAGGTCCTCGAGCAGGCGCAGCTGCCCGCGCCGGGGGCGGCCGGCGTGAACGAACGACATCACGCCGAGCATCCGCCCGCGCGCGACCATCGGCACGAACGTGGCAGAGCGCGCGTCGCGCGCCGGCTCTTCGGGGAGGATCCCGGCGGTCTGGAGGCCATCGCCCCGCGCGCCTTCGTGCAGGTCGCTGACGACGGTCGAGGTGCGCTCGGTGAGCGCGCGGGCGACCGGATGCCCGGCGAGCCGCTCCGGGCGCTGCTCCGGGCGCATCCGTTCGACGCGCTCGGCGACGTGCGGATCGACAGACGCGGCGACGGTCGTCACGATCGTACCGTCCTCGTCGACGAGATCGACGACGCACAGCTCGGCCAGCTCCGGAATCGCGGTCGCGGCGATGCGCCGCAGCGTCTGCTGCGGGTCGAGCGAGGTGTCGAGCCTGGCGGTCGCGGCGAGCAGCAGCTCGAGCCGGCGCCGGTCGGCACGCATCCGTTCCAACGCGACGTGCAGCACTCCCGTGGTGAGGATCGCGAGCACCGCGCCGATGCAGGCGATCGCCGCGAAGTTGGCATCGACGTGCGAGTAGACCAGCGGCGCGAGGAACGCGAGCAGCCCCAGCACCGAGGTGAGCGCGAAGCGCCGCCACGGCTGGAAGGCGGCTGCGTGGCCGATCGCGAAGAAGAACAGGAGCGCGAACGGGCTCGTCGCGGCGCCTGTCGAGGCGCAGAGCACGACGATCACGACGATGCCCCACAGCTCGGCGGCCCAGGCGAGGCCGAGGCTCGAGCGGCCGCGGCGCACCGCCCACAGCAGCGCGCACGCGGCGAGGTACGCGTCGAGAGCGACCGCGGCGGCGCCGAACGGAGAGCTGACTTTCGGCAGCAGGAAGGATGTCGCGATCAGCGTTGCGCCGAGCGCGTAGAGAGCCGCGGCGCTGGCCACGGCCAAGCGGGCTTCGCCCTTTCGCCTCGCGGCACCCGCGCTGTTGCTGTCACTCCTCAACATGTCGGCTCTCGCTGATCACGGTGGCCGGGCTCCCCGATTCGGCGTCCACGGCGCCTGCCTCCCTGCCCGAAAGGGTAAAGGCAGGCCGCGCGTATGGCACGCGCTGCCTGCGCCGCGCGGTGTGCTCAGGCGCCGCCCGAGAGCGCGGCCGTGGAGATGCCGGTTGCGTCGAACGTTTCACTGCTCGACGGAGGGGTCACCGCCGGGGTGGCCCCGAAGTCGAAGTCTTCGATCTCCATGTTCATGGCGGTGGTGTTGCCGCCCGCGGTGAAGTGAAGGCCCATCGTCATCCGCCGCACGAGGTGGTGGGCGTCGATCCAGACCGAGACCGGGAAGGAGCCGGCGCCGATCTGCGCGGAGAGCTTCTTGATCGCTTCCCGCGCCTTCGCCCGCTGGCTCGGAGGCAGGGTCTGGACGACCGATTCGAGATCGACGGTGCCGTCGTAGCGCGTAGTCGGCACGCCCCGAACGGCTTCGTGGCCGACGACCCTCGGGGTCCCGCTGCTGCCCTTCAGGTAGGACAGGATCTGCGCGGGGTTCGTGCCGCCGCCGGTCAGGGCGCTGGGGTCGATGCCGAGGCTCGCGAAGGCCTTGCCGAGATCGAGCTTCATCCACTTGGCGCCGTGCGGCAGCTTGCCTTCGAACAAGGGCGAGGAGATGTAGACGATGTTGTCCTTCATCAGCTCGCTCATCGTCAGCGCGCCACCGGAGGCATTCGGCACGCTGCCCGCCGGGAAGCCGGTGAGTTCCATCGTCAGCGCGCCTTCGCGACGCGCGTTGTTGAAATGCCCGCCACCCTTGATCGTGAGCGGCGCCTGCAGGCGGGTGACCTGCACGGTCGCGCTGATCGCGACCTGCGAGCCTCCCGCGGCGCTCGTGACGTCGGCGGCCTGGGCGATCGGGTCGATCGTCGCGCCCGCACCGCTCGAGCCGCAGCCGCTCGCGGCCACGCCGAGGGCGCCGGCGGCGAGGACGGCAGCGAGTGCCGCAAGGGGTCGTGTAGCTCTCATGGGGACGGATCGGCCGCGATCGGCTGCTGCATTAGCCCGGCCGGGTGCCAGGCGACAATCTAACCCGTTACGCGTGCGGGCAGGCCGGTTTCGGAGTGCAGACCGCCGGGATATCCTCCCTGGCGATGCGGATCAGGGGGAGAGCGAACGCCGTGGCACTCGCCGCGCTGGCGCTCGCGCTGGCCCTGCCCGCCGCCGCGGGCGCATCCTCGACGCCGCTCACGGCCTCGCCGTACGAGTACCTCGGGTGGGGCGATCCGCAGCCGCCGGCCTCGGTCATCTCGGAAACCGGCGTGCCGGCGCTGACGATGGCGTTCATCCTCTCGAAGGGCGGGTGCAACCCCGAGTGGGACGGCCACCGCCCTCTGCTCGGCGGCGAGGACCAAGAGGCGATCGAAGCCTGCGCGCGGCGGGGGGCGAAGTCGTCGTCTCCTTCGGCGGGTGGAGCGGGAAGAAGCTCGGCACGGCGTGCAGGACCGCGGCGGCGCTCGCGGCCGCCTACCAGAAGGTGATCGCGGCGTACTCGCTGAAGGCGATCGACATCGACATCGAGCACGGCGAGATGAGCAACAAGAAGACCCGTGTGCGCGTGGTGGAAGCCCTCGCGCAGGTGCAGCGGGCCGATCCCGGGCTCGCGATCTCGATCACGATGGGAACCGCGGAATCCGGGCCGCAGGGCAACGAACTGAGCCTGATCGCGGACGTCGCCGCGATCGGCTTCCAGCCGACCGTGTGGACGGTCATGCCGTTCGACTTCGGCCGGCCGGCGACGGACATGGGGCACGCCTCGATCCGCGCGGTCGAAGGGCTGGAGCGCGATCTCGCCTCCGCCTACGGCCTGAGCGCGCCCGCCGCCTACGAACGATCGGGCATCTCCTCGATGAACGGGCACACCGACGAAGCGCCGGAGACCGTCACGCTCGGCGACTTCGAAACGATCCTGGGATTCGCCGCCGCGCACCACCTCGGCCGGCTGGCGTTCTGGGCGGTGAACCGCGATCGGCCCTGCAAGGCCGAGCCCGCACCCGAAGAAGAATGCAGCGGCATCGAACAGCAGCCGCTGGCGTTCACCGACCTGCTCGCCTCCTACCACGGCTAGCTCCCGTCCGCCCGGCACGGCGAGCCGGCCCGGACCGGACGGGGATGCCCGCGGCGGCCGCGGGACACTCGCGACTCTCAGCCGGCTCCGCCGCGCCCGCCGCGTCCGCCTGCGCCGGTGCCGCCCGGACGCTGGTCCGGCCAGTGCCCGTGGCGGTCGAAGTACTCCCGCGCTTCGTCCTCGCGGTCGCGCTCGCGATCACCCGCGGCGCCCGTGCGGAACAGCCAGTTGACGAAGAAGATCGCGAGGCCGGCGCTGACGATCCCCCCGCCCCCCTCGAGGTCGGTTTCGCTGCCCAACGCCATCACGACCAGGCCCGCCACCACGACCGCGCCGGGCAGCACGTAGCGAAGCAGCGCCATCAGCGCCGGCCGGGCGGGCTCGTCGGTCGCAGGCGGGGTCTTCTCGGGCACACCGGCGATGCTACCCGCGTTTGCGCGGCCCTCACGGGCCGCCGGCCGCTGCTCCGCCGGCGGGCTCAGGCCGAGCGCCCGCCACGCTCGAGCGGCGCTGTGCTCCGCCGGGCTCAGGCCGCGCAGGGGGGCGCAGCGGCGCTCCGCCGGGCTTCTCAGGCCGCGCGCCCGCCGAGCGAGGGCTCCAGGCTGCGCGCCGGCGCCTCGCTGTCGAGCGCCGCGGCTGCGCGCTCTGCGCTGCGCCGGGCCCAGGCGCCGGTCGATGCCGCACCGATCGCGAAGACCGCCGCGCCGCAGCCGGCGATGACCCACCAGGCGGGGTGGCTGGCCGTGGCGAGACCGGGTCCGGCGACCGCGGCGGCGCCGGTGCCGAGCAGCGAGCCGATCACCGCGACGCCGAGCGTCTGGCCGACCTGACGCGAGGTCGAGGCGACGGCGGCGGCGACACCGGCTTGGCTGTCGGGCATGCCGGAGACGGCGGTGAAGGTGATCGGCGGGTTCAGCGAGCCGAAGCCGAGGCCGTAGAGCGCGTAGGCGCCGAGCAGCAGTGCCAGCGGGGTGGAGGGGGAGAGCCGCGTGAGCAGCAGCGGGGCGGCCAGCGCGCAGGCGCCGCCGAACAGCAGCGAGGGGCGGGGCCCGCGCAGGCCGAGGAGTTTTCCCGAGAGCGGCGAGACGATGCCCGCGAGCACCGCCATCGGCAGCGTGCAGAGACCGGCCTGCAGCGCGCTGTAACCACGTACGTCCTGCAGATAGAGGGTGTTCATCAGCAGGAAGCCGGCGAAGCCGGCGAACGCGCAGACGGCGATCATCGTCGCGCCCGTGAACGGCGGGCTGCGGAAGAAGCGCGGCTCGATCAGCGGTTCGCGACGGCGCAGCTCGTAGGTGAGCAGCGCGGCGACCGCACCGCCGGCGAGGACGAACAACACGATCGTCTGCGCCGAGCCCCAGCCCGCGCGCGGCCCGTCGATGATCCCGTAGGTCAGCGCGGCGAGCGCGACGATCACGAGCAGCTGACCGAGCGGATCGACCCGCCGCGGGTGCTCGGCCCGCGATTCCGGGACGTAGAGAGCGGTGAGCACGACCGCCGCGATCGCGATCGGGACATTGATCCAGAAGATCGCCCGCCAATCGACCGCCTCTATGAGCGCGCCGCCGACGATCGGCCCGAGCCCGAGGCTGACGCCGACTGTCGCCCCCCAGGCGCCGATCGCGCGGCTGCGCTCACGGGGGTCGGTGAAGACGTTGGTGATGATCGACATCGCAACCGGGTTGAGCATCGAGCCGCCGACACCCTGCAGCGCGCGGGCCGCGATCAGCCAGCCGAGCGTGGGCGCGACGCTGCACGCCAGGGAACCGGCGGCGAACACCACGAGGCCCGTCTGGAAGGTCCGTCGTCGGCCGAGCCGGTCGCCGGTCGATCCGGCCAGCATCAGCAGGCTCGCGAGAACGATCGTGTACGCGTCGACCGTCCACTGCAGCCCTGACAGCGAGGAGTGCAGGTCCCGCCTGATCGAGGGCAGCGCGACGTTGACGATGGTGTTGTCCATCGCCACGATCAGCAGGCTCATGCAGCAGATCGCGAGGATCGCGTTGCGCCTGCGCGGCGTCAGCTCGGCGGTAGCGTTCACGTCCGATCAGTTCTAGCGGCCCGCGCGGGTGCTCCCCGCGGGCCGGGGAGGGTGTGCCGATGCCGACCATCGACGAGATCGAGATCGCCGACGAGCCCGCGAGCTGGGCGGCTCTGGGGTTCGACGTGGAGGGCGAGATCTGCCGTTTGGGAGCGGTCGAGCTGCGCCTGACCGGACGGGGCGACGGCGAGGGCATCGCCGGCTGGTCGCTGCGCGGGATCGCCCGGGTCGAGCTCGACGGGCTGAGCACCGCGATCTCGGAGCGTCCCGCGGCACCGCCCGCCCTTCCCCACCCGAACGGCGTCGTGGCGATCGACCACGTCGTCGCGGTCTCGCCGGACTTCGAGCGTAGCGTCGCCGCGTTGCGCGCGGCCGGGCTCGACCTGCGCCGCATACGCGAGCAGCCGACCCCGGCAGGGGCGCCGCGCCAGGCCTTCTTCCGGCTCGGCCGGGAGATCCTCGAGCTCGTGGCCGAGCCCGCCGAGGTGGCCGTGTCGAAGGGCGGTCCGGACCGGCCCGCGCAGTTCTGGGGGCTCGCCCTGCTGGTCGACGACATCGACGAGACCGTGGCGGCGATGGCCCCCCACGCGGGTCAGCCGCGCGCGGCCGTGCAGCCCGGGCGCCGGATCGCGACGCTCTCGCGCTCGGCGGGCTTGGCGGTCCCCGTGGCGCTGATCACGCGCCCCGACTGATCGGGCACCGGCGGCGAACGGACAGCACCGGGGCGTCTGGCCGAGAGGTCGCTCCGGTCCCGCGATCGCGCCCTGGGGCTCGGGTAGAATCCGGCTCCCGATGGCCTTCTCATCGCGAACCGGCTCAGGCGGAGGGACGGGCGGCCGGATCCCCGACTTCTTCGTCGTCGGGCAGCACAAGAGCGGGACCACGGCGCTGCATCGCATGCTGCGCCGGCACCCGCAGGTGTTCCTGCCCCGCCTGAAGGAACCGCGCTTCTTCGCCCCGGAC
Source organism: uncultured Solirubrobacteraceae bacterium (assembly GCA_963703205.1). Classification (GTDB taxonomy): domain Bacteria; phylum Actinomycetota; class Thermoleophilia; order Solirubrobacterales; family Solirubrobacteraceae; genus Palsa-744. The sequence goes on along the minus strand of OY969799.1, from coordinate 1,667,979 downwards.
ATGGCGTTCCGGTTCACGCCGTCCTGGGATCCCGAGCTGCCGCAGACTCGTGAGGAGTACGAGTCCCTGTTCTCCGAAGCCGCACCCGGCCAGCGCGCCGGGGAGGTATCGGCCGCCTATCTCGTGTCCCGAGACGCGCCGCGGCAGATCGCCGAGGCGCAGCCACAGGCGCGTGTGATCGCGATCCTGCGCGAGCCGGTCAGCTTCCTGCGCTCCTTCCACCAGAACACCCAGCGCGTCGGCCTCGAGGACGAGCCCGACCTGCGCAAGGCGCTCGCTCTGGAGCAGCAGCGCCGCGAGGGGCGGCACGTGCCCGAGGGCGCCTACTGGCCGCAGCTGCTGCAGTACACCGAGCACGCCACCTACCTGCCGCTCGTCCACCGCTACCACGAGCACCTGCCGCGCGAGCAGGTCCTGGTCCTGATCTACGAGGAGTTCCGCCGCGACAACGCGGCCACGCTGCGTCAGATCTGCGAGTTCGTCGGCGTCGACGGGACGGCGCCTCTGGACCGTGTCGAGGTGCACGTCACGCAGCAGGTGCGCTCACCGCGCCTGAACCGGGCGATGCGGGCGGTGACGACGGGGGATGCGCCGGCGGCGCGGGCTGCGCGCTCGGCGATCAAGGCGGTGGCGCCCCGGCGCCTGCGGCGGCGGGCCTACGGCAGCGTGCGCAGAGGCCTGGTGGTCGGCGAGCCGGAGCCGATGGACCCGCAGCTCCGGGCCGAGCTGCGAGAGCGCTTCAGGCCCCAGGTCGAGGAGCTCGGCGAGTATCTGGGCCGCGACCTGCTCGGGCTCTGGGGTTACCGCGAGCCCGCCTGAGGCGCGGCGACCTTCGAGCTGCTCAGACCTGCGACGGCCCGGTAACGCTCGCCCGTGCCGCCGCTCGCCCGTGCCGTAGCGCGGCAGCGCTCTAACCGGCGCTGGCGATCGTCGACAGTTCGGACGCGTGCCGGTAGTAGTCGTTGCTCTGCTGCAGCGCGGCTTTCGTGTCGAAGCCGACGAGACGGCCGTCGAGGATCACCATCACGCGGTCGCACATCTCCAGCGTCGACATGCGGTGGGCGACGACGAACAGCGTCAGCTGGCTTCGCATCGCGAGCAGCGAGGCCCCGATCATCGCCTCGGATTGCGGGTCCAGCGCGCTCGTCGGCTCGTCGAGGACCAGGATCTCCGGTTCCGCGGCGAGCGCCCGTGCCAGGCAGATGCGCTGCTGCTGGCCCCCGGATACGGCATCGGCGCGCGGTCCCACCATCGCCTCGTAGCCGCCGTTCCAGGACAGGATGTCGTCGTGGATGCGAGCCAGGGTGGCGGCGCGTTCGACGCGCGCGTCGTCGATGTCCCTGAAGAAGCGGATGTTGTCCGCCACCGAAGCGTGCAGCAGGCGCGGTTCCTGGGGCACGTAGGAGATCTGTCTGTGCCAGTCCTCCGCCGAGAACTCCTGCGCGTTCTGGCCATTGATCAGATAGCGGCCGTCGACGGGGTCGCGCAGGCGCAGCAGCAGCTGGACGAGCGTGGACTTACCCGCTCCGGACGGGCCGACGACGCCGATCGCTTCACCGCGGTTGACCTCGAAGCTGACCTCGCGCAGGACCGGCGTGTCGCGGTTGTAGGCGAAGGAGACCTGCTCGAAGGAGATCGTCTCGACCGAGGCGAGCGGCTCCTCGCCGTAGTCCTCCGTGTTCTCGCGGTAGCGATCGAGCGCCCGCTGCGTGCGCTCGATGAACGGGATCGCCTGGATCAGCCCCTGCCAGGCGCCCTGCAGCCCCTGTCCGGTCGTCCCCGCCCGGAGCAGCACGAGCACGACAGCCGCGAGCGACGCCGGGCGCGACCCTCCGACCAGCCAGAACACGCCGAGGCCGGCGACCAGCAGGACGTAGATCAGCGTCTGGTAGGCGTTGGTGATCAGGCGTGCGAGCAGCTGTGCCCGGTAGAACCAGTGCTGCGTGCGACGGACGTTTTTGCCGATTTTCTCCCGCTGCGCCTCCCCCGCGCCGAACACGTGGCTCTCTTCGGCCACACGGTTGCTCTCGGCGATCGCGGCCGCGTATGCGACCTGCGCGCGCGAGAGCTCACGGGCGTAGCGCCCGCCGCGCGCGCGCATCGGGCGCAGCACGCCAAACATCACGATCGTCATCACGCCGACGCTGAGGGCGGCGATCGGGTTCAGGAAGAAGGCCGCCGTGAGCAGCACGAGGAACTGGATCGACGTGGTGACCAGCGTGATCGTCCCGACGGCTCCGCTGACCGCCTGGAGGGCCTGGCCCGTCATCGTCTCCTGCAGCTGGCCCTCGCGGTCCCGGGACTGGATCGACCACGAGGCGCGGTTGAAGGCCTCGAAGAGTTCGGTCCGCAGCCGCGTCTGCACTTCCGCGGCGATGCGGGCGGAGAAGGTCGACAGCGGCAGCTGGATCAGCAGGCGCAGCACGCACATGCCGAACGCGATCAGGATCAGCGTGCCCGTCGACCCGTTGAAGTTCAGGAGTGTGAGCCTGGTGTGCGCCGCGTGCCCGTGTTTGGAGCCGCCCGCCAGCGAGAAGGCGATCTCGGCGACGAGGGCGAGCGTGCTCGCTTCGATCAGGCCCGCCATCAGCGAGGTCAGGCCGATGATCACGACCATGTGCTTGCGGTCGCCCAGCAGCAGGCTGACGCGCGTGCGCATCGTGCCTACGGAGGGTCGGGCTGTGTTCTTCTCAGAGAGGCGAATGCGTCGCATCGCTTGCTCCCAGCGGCCAGCGATGCCGCGGCAGCGGCGCCACGTCCATTGCTGCGTAGATCGCGTGCCCCAGCACGCGCTGTCCGGCCCCTCGCTCGCCTACGTCCATGCCGCCGCAAGCATTGCAGACAGGAGGCAGCCGGTCCAATCGCGCAACATCTCGACGGGTATCATCCGGCGCGATGGCGAGCGGTTCGGCCGCGAGGCGGGAAACGGCATGACGCGGGCCGGGCGGCGGGCCGGCGGCCGGCGATGAGCGCCGCCGGCGAGCGCTCCTGGCAGGAGGTCGACGACTACGTCGAGCGCCTCCTGTTCGAGCCCGATCCGGCGCTCGAAACGGCGCTGCGCGAGAGCGCGGGGCTGCCCGCGATCGCCGTGACCGCGCCGCAGGGGAGGTTCCTGAAGCTGCTCGCGCAGATCCATGGCGCGCGACGGATCCTGGAGATCGGCACGCTCGGCGGCTACAGCACGATCTGGCTGGCGCGGGCGCTGCCGCAGGAGGGGCGGCTCGTGAGCCTCGAGCTCGAGCCCGGCTACGCCGAGGTCGCGCAGCGCAACCTCGCGCGCGCGGGCCTCGCGAAGCTCGTCGAGATCCGCGTCGGCCCGGCCGCGGACTCGCAGCGGCAGCTGCTGAAGGAGGGGACGGAACCCTTCGATCTCGTGTTCATCGACGCCGACAAGCAGCGCACCCCCGAGTACTTCGAGCTCTCGCTGGAGCTGTGCAGGGCGGGCGGCCTGATCGTGGCGGACAACGTGGTGCGCCACGGCGCGCTCGCCGACCCCGAGACTCGCGACGCGGGCGCGCTCGGCATGCGACGGTTCCACGAGCTGCTGGCTGCCGAGCCACGAGTGGAGGCGACGACGATCCAGACGGTGGGCGCGAAGGGCTGGGACGGCTTCACGCTCGCTCTGATCAAGGCTTGACATATAGTCCGGCAGCGATGGCGGGGGAGCTGAAACTGGGGCTGAACACCGGCTACTGGGCCGGCGGTCCGCCTCCCGGGATCGAGGACGCGATCGCGGAGGCCGAGCGGCTCGGCTTCGACTCGATCTGGACCGCCGAGGCGTACGGGTCGGACTGCCTGACGCCGCTGGCGTGGTGGGGCGCGAAGACCGATCGGATCAAGCTCGGCACGGCGATCGTGCAGATGTCGGCGCGTCAGCCGGCGGCCACGGCGATGGCGGCGATGACGATGGACATCCTGTCGGGCGGGCGCTTCGTGCTGGGGCTCGGCGTGTCCGGGCCGCAGGTGGTGGAGGGCTGGTACGGGATGCCTTTCGCCAAGCCCCTCGCGCGCACGCGCGAGTACATCGGGATCCTGCGCGACATCTGGGCGCGCAAGGGCCCGGTCACCGCCGAGGGCGAGCACTACAAGCTGCCGCTGCCCGGCGGCACGGGCCTGGCCAAGCCGCTGAAGTCCTCGATCCATCCGCTGCGCGAGGACATCCCGGTCTTCCTCGGCGCGGAGGGCCCGAAGAACATCGCGCTGTGCGGGGAGCTGTGCGACGGCTGGCTGGCGATGCTGTTCTCGCCCTCCCAGCAGGACGTCTACAGGGGCTATCTGGAAGAAGGGTTCTCGCGACCGGGGGCGAGGCGCTCACTGGCGGACTTCCAGGTCAACGCGACCGTGCCGCTGATCGTCTCCGAGGACCTCGACGCGGCCGCCGACGCGCTGCGGCCGTTCTACGCCCTGTACTTCGGCGGCATGGGCGCCAAAGGCGCGAACTTCCACGCCAACGTCGCGATCCGCATGGGGTACGAGAAGGAGGTCGACGAGATCGCCGAGCTGTACCTCGCGGGGAAGAAGGACGAGGCAGGCGCGAAGGTGCCTCGGAAGTTGATCGAGGAGATGTCGCTGATCGGGCCGAAGGAGAAGATCCGCGACGAGCTCGAGCGCTGGCGCGAGTCGATCGTGACGACGTTGCTGGTCTCGGGAGACGCGGCGACGCTGCGCATGGCAGCCGAGCTGATCCTGGGCTAGGGCCGCCCGCCCTCCTGGCCGCCGGCAGTCGGGCTGGTCTGGGGCAGGGCCTCCTGGCGGCCGGCAGTCGAGCTGGTCCTGGGCTGGGGCCGCCCGGTCGTGCGGCAGTCGAGCTGGTCCTGGGCTGGGGCCGCCCGGTCGTGCGGCGGGCCGATCCTCGGCTCGGGCCGCCCGGTGGTGCGGCAGGCCGGCCCTCGGCAGGGGCCGCCCCGGTCGTGCTGCGGGCCGATCCTCGGCTGGGGCCGGCCCTCGGCTGGGGCCGCCCGGTCTTGTGGCAGGCCGAGGCCGGGGGTGGGGCCGGTGGCTTGTCCTCCCCGCGCGGGCTGGAGTCGCGAGGACCCTCGCGCGGCGCGGGGACCGCCTCGGAGGCGGGGTAGCGCGCCTGTGGGCCATTTGTCCATTGGCGCGGCGCCTGTTCCCCGTTGTGCTACCGGTGGCCGATCCCTCCTCCGTATGAGTGATCTCGCGATCTCAGCGCTGCCCCGCGCCGACGCAGCACCGGCGTCCGGCGCCGGGGGCGAGCCGGTGCGCCCGGTCGTCGGCGGGCAGGAGCCGGCGCCGGCCTCGTGGCTGATCAGCGACGCGATGGACCGCGAGCGGATGCTCGACATGGACCGCCTGGTCGCGCCGGTGAGGCGCAAGTCGTTCGCGGTGATGGCGGTGGCGCTGCTCGTCTGCGGGCCTTGGCTCGGCTGGTGGACACTGGCTCCGCTGGCGGTTGCGGCGATCCTCTTCAAGCTCGCCGACGACGCGCTGGCGAGGGTCAGGCACCCCGAGTTCCTGCTGTTCGCCGCCTGGACCGGATCGCAGACGATCATCGCTACGGCCGTGCCGCTCACGGGCGGTCCGCACTCGCCCGCGATGGCGTGGTTCGCGATCCCGATCGTGACGCTGTCCGCGCGCTTCCCGGCCCGCGGCGTCGCCGCCGGCCTGGCGGTCACGGTTCTGATGATGGTCGCGGTCGCGTTCGGCGCGGACGCGCATGCGGTGATCGCGAAGCCGCCGCTGCTGATCATGCCGCTGGCGCTCTGCATAGCGGTCGCGATCCTCTCGACCGCCCTGATGCGCTCCGACGTCATCCACCGCAGCGAAGCGGTGATCGATCCGCTGACGGGGATGCTCAACCGCAACTCGCTGAAGGACCGCACGGTCGAGCTCGCCCACCAGTCCAAGCGCACCGGGCAGCCGGTCGGCCTGATCGTCGGCGACCTGGACCACTTCAAGCAGATCAACGACAACTTCGGCCACGCCACCGGTGACGCGGTGCTCCAGGACGTCGCGTACCTGCTGCGCAAGCAGCTGCGGGCGTTCGACCTGGCCTACCGGATCGGCGGCGAGGAGTTCCTCGTGCTGCTGCCCGGCGCGAACCGCGAACAGGCTCAGACGATGGCCGAGCGCCTGCGCCACGGCGTGCAGGCCGACACGGTCGGCGGTGGCATACGGGTGACGATGAGCTTCGGCGTCTCCGCGTCGATGCGCGAGGACGCGTTCGACTACCAGCAGATCTGCGAAGAGGCCGACGCGGCGCTCTACGAAGCCAAGCGGCTGGGGCGCAACCGCGTGTGCGCGGGCGGTCCCGGCGCGCACGAACCCGCCTGAAGCGCGCCCGCGGCGGCGCTCGGCGCCCCGCCCGTCCCGGCGGCCCGGCGCCACGCGCGGCCGTTCCGGCGCTGCGGCTACGGTAGCCACATGCCGGCCCGGGCGGACGCGCGCACGAAACGCCTGACGCTCGTCGCGTGCATCCTCGGCTCGGGGATCGCGCTGCTCGACGGCACGGTCGTGAACGTCGCCCTGCCGACGATCCAGCGCGCGCTCGGCGGCGGCCTCGCCGCCCAGCAGTGGGTCGTCAACGGCTACCTGCTGACGCTCGGGTCGCTGATCCTCGTCGGCGGCTCGCTCGGCGACCTGTTCGGCGAGCGGCGTGTGTTCGCGATCGGCGTGACCGGCTTCGGCGCGGCCTCGGCGCTTTGCGCCGCGGCGCCATCGATCGACGTGCTGGTCGGAGCCCGCGCGCTTCAGGGGGTGGCGGGGGCGCTGCTCGTGCCGAGCTCGCTGGCGGTGATCGTCAACACCTTCCCGGCGGAGGAGCGCGGTCCCGCGATCGGGACGTGGACGGCGTGGGGCGGGATCGCCGGCGTGCTCGGTCCGCTCGCGGGCGGCGAGCTGCTGGCGATCGCCTCGTGGCGGTGGGTGTTCCTGATCAACGTGCCGCTGGCCGCGATCTGCGTGATGATGATCATCGCCGTGATCCCGCCCGGCGCGCCGCGCACCGGCAGCGCGAGGCGCGTGGACGTGATCGGCGCGGCACTGTGCGCGCTCGGTCTCGCTGGGCCCGTCTTCGCGCTGATCGAGCAGCCCCGCCTCGGCTGGTCGAGCGCCGAGGTGCTCGCGCCGCTGGTGGCCGGTGTCGCGCTGCTGGCGCTGTTCGTCCTCTACGAGCTGCGCACGCCGGACCCGATGCTGCCGATGCGGCTTTTTCGGCGCCGGAACTTCTCGGCGGGGAACGTCGAGACGTTCGCGATGTACGCCGGCCTCTCGATCGTCTTCTTCTTCCTGATCATCTATCTGCAGCAGGTGGGCGGCTACTCGCCGCTGAAGAGCGGCTTCGCGACGTTGCCGGTGACGATCGTGATGTTCGCGCTCTCGCGGCGGTTCGGCGCGCTCGCGGACCGCTACGGCCCGCGAGTCTTCATGGGCTTCGGCCCGCTCGTCGCGGCCTGCGGGCTGCTGCTCTTCCAGCGGGTGGGCGCGCACGTCAGCTACCTGCCCGACGTGCTGGCGCCGACGCTGCTGTTCGCGCTCGGGCTGTCGATGACGGTCGCCCCGCTCACGGCCGCGGTGCTGGCCGGCTCCGAGGGGGAGGCGGGGATCGCCTCGGGGGTCAACAACGCGGTCGCGCGTGTCGCGGGCCTGCTCGGCACCGCCGCGGTCGGCGCGGTCGTGGCGGCGTCCTACTCGGGCTCGCTGCGGGCCCACCTCGCGGGCGTGCAGCTCGGCGGCGCCGGCACGGCGGTCGTGGCCCAGGCGAAACGGCTGTCGCTGGGCATCCCCGACGTCGCTCGCCTCGAGCCGGCGCAGGCGCACGCGATCACGGCCGCGGCGCGGGCCGCTTCGGTCCACGGCTTCCACGTCGGGCTCGCGATCGCGGCGGGACTGGTCGTGCTGGGCGGCGTCGCCGGGCTCGCGTTTGTCCGCAACCGAGCGACGGTCGAGGCGGCGGGCTGCTCGGGCGGCCAGCTGGTCGGCGCGAGCAGGGAGCTCGGCGAGCCCGAGCGGGACGATCGCGCGGGCGCTCGCGCCTGAGAGACAGCGCCGGGCACGCCCGGATCGGCGGCTGAGCAGCGCGGGTCCCGCTCGTCACCGGCTTGAAACGGCGAGGGCCGCGCCTCCCGGCGCGGCCCTCGACCGCGGGATGTTGCGGGGACCGCTCAGGGGCCGGTGCGCGCGTAGTCGCGCATCGCTTCGATCAGCGGCCCGAGGCGCCGGCCGCGTTCGGTCAGACGGTACTCGACCGTCGGGGGGCTGGTGGGCAGGACTGTGCGCTGCACCAGGCCCGCTGCCTCGAGGTCGCGAAGGCGCTCAGAGAGCATCCGCGGCGAGATCCCCGCGACCGCCTCGGCGAATTCGTTGAAGCGCAGCGCTCCCGACAGGGCGGCGTAGAGGATCGAGAGCTGCCAGCGCCGCTCGAGCAGGGACGCCGTCTCCCTGATCTCGAGCGGCACGGGCTCGCATCTACGCGTGCGTGACATCGCGAGCCGGCTCCAGCGCGCGGTCGAGGACCTCCTGGACGGTCATCACCGGGTGGAAGGTCATCTGTCCGGCGACCTCCTCGGGGATCTCGTCGAGGTCGCCGCGATTGCGCTCTGGGAGGATCACGTCGGTCAGCCCCGCGGCGTGCGCGGCGAGCACCTTCTGCTTGAGGCCGCCGATCGGCAGGACCTTGCCCTGGAGGGTGACCTCTCCGGTCATCCCCACCGTGTGCTTGACGGGCCGTCCGCTCAGCAGCGATGCGAGCGAGGTGACCATCGTCACGCCCGCGCTGGGGCCGTCCTTCGGGATCGCCCCGGCGGGGATGTGGAGATGGAACTCGCGGTTCTCGAACACCTGCTCGTCGATGCCCAGCTCCTCGGCGTGGCCTCGGACGTAGGAGAGGGCGATCCGCCCCGACTCCTTCATCACGTCGCCGAGCTGGCCGGTCAGCACGAGGCTGCCGTTCGAGGAGCCGCCCTTCATCGCGGTCGACTCGATGAACAGCACGTCGCCGCCGGCGCCGGTCACCGCGAGTCCCGTGGCCACGCCGGGCGTCGCCGTCCGGGTCGCGGACTCCTGGAAGAACTTCTGGCGCCCGAGCGCGTCGCGCACAGCCTCCAGGTCGATCTTCACCGGCACCACGATCCCGGCCTCGGGCGCAGCGCGCTCGACGGGGGTCGCGCCGTTCTGCGAAGGCTCGGACGGGACCGGCTGCTCGGCGGGCTCGGCCTGCTCCTCCTGCAGCGTCTCGGACGTCTGCGCCGAGGCGATCTTGGTCGCGGTCTTACGCAGGATCGTGCCGAGGTTGCGCTCGAGGTTGCGCACGCCCGCCTCGCGGGTGTACTCGGTGATCACGGTCCGCAGGATCTCGTCTGAGACCTCCACCTCATCCTCGCGCAGGCCGTTGCGGTCGCGCTGGCGCGGCCACAGGTAGCCCTTGGCGATCGCCAGCTTCTCCTCGGTCGTGTAACCGTCGAAGCTGATCACCTCCATGCGGTCGAGCAGCGGGCCGGGGATCGTGTCGGCGACGTTCGCCGTGGCGATGAACATCACCTGGCTGAGGTCCAGCTCGACATCGAGGTAGTGGTCGCGGAACGTGCTGTTCTGCGCCGGGTCCAGGACCTCGAGCAGGGCCGCGGAGGGGTCGCCCCTCCAGTCGGCGCCCACCTTGTCGACCTCGTCGAGCAGGATCACCGGGTTGATCGTGCCGGCGTCGCGGAGCGCCCTCACCAGGCGGCCCGGCAGGGCGCCGATGTAGGTGCGGCGGTGGCCGCGGATCTCCGCCTCGTCACGGACGCCGCCCAGCGACATGCGCACGAACTCGCGGCCGGTCGCCTTCGCGATCGACTCGCCGATCGAGGTCTTGCCGGTGCCCGGGGGGCCGATCAGGGTGAGGATCGCGCCCGACTTCGGGTCGGCCTCGATGCCGCGCTCGGTGCGCAGCTTGCGCACCGCCAGGTACTCGACGACCCGGTCCTTGACGTCCTCCAGCCCCGCGTGGTCGGCGTCCAGCACCTCACGCGCCCCCACCGGGTCCAGGCGCTCCTCGGAGCGCTTGCCCCAGGGGACAGCGATCAGCCAGTCGAGGTAGGTGCGGATCATGCTCGACTCGCCGGTCTGCTCGCCCATCCTTTCGAGGCGCGCCAGCTCCTTGTTGGCCTGCTCGCGGACCTCCTCGGGCATCCCCGACTCGTCGATCTTCGTGCGGTACTCCTCCGAGACCGAGGCGTCGTCCTCGCCCAGCTCCTTGCGGATCGAGTCCATCTGCTTGCGCAGGAAGTACTCGCGCTGCTGCTTCTCGGCGCCCTCCTGCACGTCCTCGCGAATGCGCTTGCGGATCTGCAGCTCGGCGAGGCTGTCGCGCTGCAGCCTGACCGCCAGCTCGAGGCGGTCGGCCACGTCGATCGTGCGGAGCAGCTCGACCTTCTGCTCGTAGGTGAGGCTCGGCGAGTAGCCGGCCGAGTCGGCGAGCGTGCCGGGCTCGGCGATCGCGCGCAGGAAGGCGGCGATGCGGCCGTCGTCGCCGCGCAGCTCGAGGATCTCCTCGACCACCGCGCGGTACTCGCGTTCGAGCTCGCGCGACCTTTTGTCCGTCGGGACCTCGTCGGGCCGCTCGTCGACCTCGACGCGCAGCTCGCCGTTCGGGCCGGTCTCGGCCTTGCCGATCAGCGCGCGGTGCTCGCCGGACAGCGCGACGGCGCGGCCTCCGCCGGGCAGGCGGATCTGCTCGGCGACCTCGGCGATCGTGCCAACCTCGAGGAACTCGTTCTCGTGGCGGGGGACGAGCACGACACGCTTGTCCTCGCCGACGTCGATCGTGAGCGTGATGCCCATGTTCGGGAACACCACGGTGTCGTCGAGCGGGATCAGCCGTAGGCGCTCGCCGGACTCGACGGGGTTGGTCTGGTCAGGGGGTGAAGAGGGAGGGGTCATAAAGGTTCTCGCTCCATATGAGCTTACGAAAGTGTAGTTAGTATAGCGCGCTTGGTTGTGCGTGCAAGTACCTTGAGGAGATCTCTGAAAGCGGCATTGCAGAGCGGAAATTCGCCCTCGGCCACGATCGGGGGAGGCGATTTGGGCGCATCTGCGAGACCGGCGGGGGAGAGTCCGCGCACGGGTGCGGCTCTGTGCGGCGCCGTCAGGGGTCGGCGTTGAAGGGGTCGTAGCGATCCGGCGCAGAGGCCGGCGGCGACTCCTGCTCGCTCGCCCGGCTGATGCCGGGATCCATGGATCCCCCGGGAAGGGGCCCGTGCCTGCGAGCTTCCATCGAGCCGCCCCTGCCGATCAGCCAGCGGCCGAACAGTCGCAGGGCGAGTACGAGCACGAAGAAGGCGCCGACGCCGGCGTACTGGCCGAAGGTGCTGAGAGCCAAGGTCACGGTGCTGCTCAACGATAATCCGCAACCTGTCCAGAGTCGACGAAGGAGGCCGTCCGTGCCGAGCTACACCGTCGTGAACCTGCTCGATCTGCCCGACGTGGTGGGCGACCGCGCCCCTGAGGTCGAGGGCCGTTTTGGCCGCGGAGCGCTCGAATCGCGGGACCTCGGGGTGAGCCACTGGCGCTACGCGCCGGAATACCGCAGCCCGATGGGCCACAGCCACGGTGAGCAGGAGGAGGCGTACGTGGTCGTGCGTGGATCGGGGCGCCTGATGCTCGACGGCGAGGTGATCGACGTCAAGGAATGGGACGTGGTGCGGGTCGCTCCCGAGGTGTTCCGCGCATGGGAGTCCGGGCCCGACGGCCTCGACCTGATCGCCGTCGGCGGGCCGAAGCCCGAGGAGGGAGACGGGAGGCCGGGACCGGCGGAGTGGCCGGGCGGCTGAGAGCGGTTGCTGAAGCGGCGCCGGGCTGAACGGCCTCGCGCTTCTCGACGAGCGGGGCGCTCGTCCTCGCTCGCTCAGCCGCCTTCGGAGCGAGGCCCCGCGGAGGACGCCTGTGAATCCTCGAAGCTCACCTGCACGTCCTCCTCGTGCAGGCGCTCCTCGACTTCCGCTGTGTGCGTCAGCGCTCGGCGGTCGGCCTCGAGCAGCGGTGCGGAGAAGAAGCTTCGCGGCCACAGCTGCCGTGCTTTGACGACGTTGACCTCGGCGGCCAGCACGACGAAGCGCGCGCCCAGGTAGAGCCAAGCGAGCAGGCCGAGCACGAAAGCGAAGAGGCCGTACGCGGCGCGGGTGTGTTTCAGCTCGTGGTCGAGGTAGAAGCCGCCGAGATGCTGGAGCAGCTGCCAGAGGACCGCTGCGGTGATCACACCGGGCAGCAGGGTCCGCCAATCGAGCTCTTCGGCCGTGAGCAGTTTGAAGGCGAGCATGAACAGGATCAGGTTCAGGGCGAAGGCCAGCAGCACCCCACCGACGACGGCGGGGGCAGAATGGCTGCCGGTACCGACGAAGCCCCCGACGACGGTCGAGACGATCGAGATCACCCCGAGGATGCCGAGCATCGCAAGGCTGCGCAGGCGGGCGAAGATGAAGTTGGGCCGGCGCTTGAAGGGGACGGCCCAGATCCGGTCGAAGGCGTTCTGCGTGACGGACATGATCCCCATCCCCGCCAGCAGCGAGGTGATGACGCCGATCACCAGCGCGGTCGGGCTGCCTTCAAGCGATTTCGGTTTCAGCCAGGAGGAGATGAGCGGGATCTGGCCCAGCGTCCCTTCGACGATTTCGCTCTGCAGCTTGGCGTTGCCCTGCAGCACGAAGCCGAGGATCGTCACGAACACCAGCAGCAGCGGAAACAGCGAAACGAACCCGTAGTAGGAGATCAGCGCCGCGAGCTGGCCGCCCTGGTCGTCGGTGAACTTCTTGTAGACGGCGAGCACGAAGCGCAGACCGCGGATCTTCTGCTGGCGATGGTCGAGGGCATGAAGGTGGTCGTCGATGCTCATCACGCGCCGCCCGCCGGTCGCCCGCGACTTGGCGCAGCGCGAAATTGGGAGGGGGGTCTGACGGCTGCATCTCTCGACATCCTGGTGTGTCTACCCGATTTCGAGCAGCCGCCGAAAGGGCCGCGGCCGACGCACGCGACGGGGCGTATCCCCGCAGGCCACCCGACAGCCGAAGCAGGGACCCCGCGGAGGCGGTCGCACTCGTCGCCGCTGCGAAGCGCGACGTGCTGCTGCGCGTCCACAGTCACCGCCTGCGGCGCGAGGACCTCGAGGATGCGTACGGGCAGGCAACCTACGAGCTGATCGTGCTCGCCCGCGGGGGGCGCGCCTTCGCCGGTCGCCGGCACATCGCGAACGCCCTCGAGCAGCGGTTCCTGGCGAGGGTCGTGGACCGTCGCCGCGCGATCGGCGGGCGCAGCCCGATCGCGGCGGCGCTGGAGGGTGCCGTGCCGTTCTCCGCCGCGGAGGGCGATGAGCTCGAGCTGCCCGACACCCGTCGGGCGCCGGAGCGGGTGGCGGTCGCGCGCGACGAACTGCGGCGAATGCTTCGGCACATGGACGAGCTGACTCCCGACCAGCGAGCTGTGCTCGGCACGCAGCTCGCCACAGGGATGCGCTGTGAGGAGTTCTGCGCGGCGTGCGGATGGACGCACGAGAAGTACCGCAAGGTCGCGCAACGCGGGCGGGTGAGGCTTCGGGAGCTGCTCGCTGCGCAGGATTCACGCGCCGGCGATGTCCCGGGCGCGACGGCGGGGTCGGAGGAGACGGCAGGGACCGCCTATGAAGATCACTCCCCCCACCCATAGGCCGGTCCCCGGGCCGCCGCCAGCCGGTCTGTCGCACGGCTGGGCGGCGCTGCCCGATCACGCGGTACCGGCCGGTGCCCGGAGCTCTGCCCACTCCGGGTGCCGGCCGGCCGCAGCTGCGCGGCGCCCGCGGCAGGTGCATCGATGAGCTACGGCGGCGACCACGGCCACGGCTACGACGTCTTGCCGGGAGAGGCGCTCCCGGGCGGCGAGGAGGATCTGCTCGGTCGGCGCGCTGCCTGGGATGAGCTCCGCTCGGATCAGCTCCGCCTGGGGTCTGTCGCCGCGCACGGACCTGTCCGGTCGCGACGGCGCAAGCTGCCGTTCCTGCTCGCTGCCGCGATCGGCGCGAGCCTCGCGCTCTCCGCACACCTCCGCGGGGCCGCGCCACCGGTGCAACGACCGACCGAGGGCCGCGGCGCGAGCTCGAGTCCCACGCGATCGCGGCGTTCTGCGCGCAAGGCGGTGCCGCGGCTCCAGCCGACGGGCTTCGGGGGCCGGCGCGGCCACGGGCGCGGGAGCGCCGCCGGTACGGGCACAGCCGCGACGCCGCTGCAGCAGCGCAGCGCAGCGGCTGCCGTCCCAGCTGCGTCTGCCGCCGGAGGTGGACGGCGCGATGCGCCGCGCGGTTCGTCGAGCGAGTTCGGGTTCGAGCAGTGAAGGCACGCGTCGTGATGCGGACGCTCCCGCTGTGGAGGATCCGTCTCGGCCGCGAGCTGCCGCGCTACGCGCTCGGTGCCGCCGCGGTGTTCGGCATCGCGGCTAGTGCGAGGTTCGCGATCGCGCCCCCGAGGACGGCCGCGCCGGTCGCCCGGGCGAGCTTCTCGGGCGCGGACCTCGCGGCACAGTCCTATGCGGTGCAGTTCACCCGCCGGCTCCTGGCCTGGAGCGCCGCCGGGGCGCCTGGTGGGGAGGCACTCGAATCGTTCACGGGCGGACAGCTCGAACCGAACGCCGGATTGGTGCTTCCGCCGCGGGGAGAGGAGCGAGTGGAGTGGGCCGAAGCGGTCCAGTCCCGTGAACCGGAGCCGGGAATCCACGTCTTCACGATCGCCGCGGGCACGGATGTGCTCGGTGTGCGCTACCTCGCGGTTCCCGTCGAGCGCCTCGGCTCTGGAGCGCTCGCGCTGGCGGGGTATCCCGCCTTCGTCGGGCCACCGGCGAGCGGCCCGGCCGCAACGCCGCCGGCGCAGCCGCAGGTGCAGGACCCCGCGCTGGCGCTCGTTGTCCGCCGCGCCCTGGGGAACTACCTTGCGGGCGCCGCCGTCGAGCTCGCCGCCGACCTGGCGGAAGGGGCTCGCGTGTCGAGTCCCGCGCCGGCGCTGCGGCTGCTCGCCGTGACGCGCCTCGACTGGGCATACGGAGGCGGCGCCGTGGTGGCCTCGGCAAGGGTCGCCGATCCGCTCGGCGCCACGTACACGCTGTCCTACGAAATCGACGTGGTGCGCCGGCAGGGCCGCTGGGAGGTCGCCGCGATCGAGACCGATCCCGATGTGTGACGCGCGCAGCCAGGGCAGGATGCGCGGCCGGCGGGCGGTCGCCCTCGGCGCGACGCTCTGCGCCTGCCTCGCCGCAGCTCCTGTCAGCGCCCGGGCGGCCGTCGGCGGTGGCGCGGGCGCGCCCCCCGTTCGCGCCTCCGCGAGCGAACAGGAAGGCACCTCTCTGGAAACGGCGGCCGCGAAGGCGGGAAGCACCGGCCGCGCGGTGGCGATGAGCCTGATCGGCTTGGCGCTCGCGGTCGCGGCGATCGTGCTGGCGTTCAAGCGCGACTTCAAGGAGGCGGCGGGGGTGCTCGCCGTCGGCATCGTCGCGGTGCTGCTCGCCACGCCGAGCGGAGTCGGCCTGCTGCGTGACACGGTGCGCTCGCTGTTCGGAGGGCCATGACCGAGATCCGCTCGTTCCGCCGCGTGTTCGATCTCGAGCGCCGTATCTACAGCATCGACAGGTTCCGGCTGAACCCATCCGGTGTCCCGGTCCGCGGCGTCGTCTACTTCCTCGCGCTGCTCGGTGTGTTCGCGGTGATCGGCCGCCTGCCACCGCTTTCGGCCGCGCACTGGTACCTGCGCCAGCTCGCGGCGCCGGGAGCCGTGGCGACGCTGCTCGCCCTGATCCGGATCGACGGACGGACCTTCCATCACGCCGCGCGCGCGTACCTGCGGCTGCTGGCGATGCCTCGCCGCACCACGGGTCTGCGCCGCGGCTCGACGAGCTGGAGACGGTGGCGGGTCGAAGAGCTCCTGTTCCTGCCAGACGGCTCCGAACACCGGCTGCGGGCTTTCAGGTACACGGGTCCCGGCGCGGTGCTCGTCCGGGTTCCTCACCGGCTGTCGAGAGGCGCGCCTCGGCGACGAGCGCTCCCGGGGGTGGCGGCGCCTGAGCTGGAGCTCACGCCCGAAGATCGGCCGCGGCGCCCGGGGGAAGCGCGGATCATCTCGCTCGGGGCGGGCACGCGTCTGCAGGTCCGTGACGCCGGGCCGCGATGAAAGCGCCGATCAGCTTCGTCTACGGGAACTGCGTGTTCGGAGCGGACCTCACGGACGGATGGGCCGCATTCGCGGTCGAGCTCGACTCCTATGAATGGCGCGGAGCCGACCACAAGCGCGCACGGCTGGTGGCGATGATCGGAGCCCTCGAGTCGGTGGAGGCGGACGTCCAGCTGCTGCGAGTCGGCGGACAACGCGAGCGTGCCCCGCAGGACGCGAACAGCGCGACTACCGCAGCCGGCCGGCAGCTCCGCACCCGGGAGCATCGCCGCTACCTCGACGCGCAGAAGCGTGCCACGGGTGCGCGAGAGGCGGTGGTGCCGGAGCTCTACATGCTCGTCAGCCTCCGTTCGCCGGAGCTCGACGTGGCGTCGTTCGTATCGCGCTGGGCCGAGCGAGGGCCCGGCGAGTGGTGGGCGGCCCTGCGAGGGGCGCTGCTCGGAGAGGGCCGCAAGACGATGTCCGCGGCGGCGCTCGAGCGCGTACGCGTCCACGCCGACCGCGTCCATGCTCGTCTCTCCGACTTCCTGACGCTTCGTCCGGCCAGGACCGCCGAGCTGCAGTGGCTGATCAGGCGCTCCTTCTGCCGCGGGATCGGAGAGCCGGTGGTGGACGGCCTGCACGAAGCATCTGCGCTCGTCTTCGAGCGCAACGGGAACGCCGTGCTCGCTCCGTTCGAAGGCGACGTGCTGCGCTGGCTCGACTGCGAGGTCGAACAGCGGCCCCGCACGCTCGTCGTCGACTCCGAGCTGGGAACGAGCGTTCAAGCGCAGCTGGCGTTGGGGGCGGTCCCGGAGTCGATCCGGTTTCCCGACCGCCGCGCGGAGCTCATGTTCGCGCCGCCCGAAAGCGTCACGTTCGGCATCGACCTGAGCTTCACCGCCAGGTATCTGCCGAACGAGCTGGCGCTGCGCCTCGCGCGTCGCAGGATCCAGGACGCCGACCAGATCCTCCGCGCCGAGTCGGCGGGCGAACAGGGCGCGAGCGACCTCGGCTTCGAGCGCACCCAGGAGGCGCGCGACCTGCTCTCCTACCTCCAGTCGGCGGGCCGCCCGCCGCTGCTGCGCGGAACGATCGCGATCGCCGTCGGCGCCCCTTCCGAGCACGAGCTGGAGTCGCGCGTCGAGCAGGTTCGGCGCGCCTACGGCGAGGTGCGGGTGCACCGGCCGCTGGGTGACCAGCTGCCGCTGTTCCTGCAGCACCTGCCGGCGCAGCGCACGCGTGTCCCCGGATACGAGGACACCTTCACGGCCGAGCAGATCGCGGCGATGATGCCCACCGGTACGCATCTCGCCGGCTCGAAGCGCGGGTACCACCTCGGGCACACCCTGTCGGGGTCGCGCCGCCCGGT
Source organism: uncultured Solirubrobacteraceae bacterium (assembly GCA_963703205.1). Taxonomy (GTDB): domain Bacteria; phylum Actinomycetota; class Thermoleophilia; order Solirubrobacterales; family Solirubrobacteraceae; genus Palsa-744. The sequence goes on along the minus strand of OY969799.1, from coordinate 1,650,513 downwards.
CCTGTTCAACCTGCGGGAGGGCTCCGACAGCGACGCCAACGCAGCGATTCTCAGCGTCGGTGCGCTCGGGTCGGGCAAGACGACGCTCGCGCAGAAGCTTCAGTACGAGGGGTTCCTGCAGGGCGCGCGGGTGATCGACTGCGACCCGAAGGGCGACCACCGGTTCCACCTTCTCGACGATGTCGCGCCGCACGTCGAGGCTCTGGCGCTGCGACCGGACCCGGCGTTGCGCGGCGTCCTCGACCCGCTGCGGATAGCGCCGGTGCACATGCGCCAGGAGGCCGCTGTGTCGTTCCTTCGCGACCTCCTGCCCGGCCGCTCCGAGCCGGCATGGGAGACGTCGATCGTGGCGGCGGTGGATCGTGTCGTCACGCGATCCGCTAGAGCCGGATGCGGCGAGGTGGTCAGGGCGCTCGCCGAGGGGAGCGAGACCGACGCGCAGGTGGCGCGGACGCTCGAGGTCTACTCACGGTCGGGGCTCACTCAGCTCGGCTTCGCCGATCCCGGCGTGCGGTTGCCGCAGCTCGGCGCCAAGCAGGTGACATACCTGCCGATCCGCGACCTGCCGGGTCCCCCGCTGCAGGGCGAGCGGAGCGATTACTCGCAGGCGGAGCGGGTGGGGGAGCAGCTCGTGCGGTTGATCGCGATGTTCGCGATGCACCTCATGAGCGTCGAGCGGGAGCGTCTGAAGCTGTTCTCCTTCGACGAGGGGTGGAGGCTGCTCTCCGATCCCGTCGGGCGCACCCTGCTCGCCTCGCTGCAGAGGATGGGCCGCTCGGAGCTGGCGGTGCCGATCATAAGCACGCAGCTCCTCGGCGACGCCTTGATCGGCGAGCGCGAATCGCTCGAGAACCTGCTCGGTGCGACGTTCGTGTTCGGCGTCAGGTCCGAGCGCGAAGCCTCGCGTGCCCTTTTGCTCCTGGGGCTGGACCCGGACGATGTCGTGCTACGGCGTCTGCTGCTCGATCTGCGGGCCGGGCGCTGCCTGTTCCGCGACCACCGGGGACGGGTCGAGGCGATCCAGGTGGAGCTGCTGGCTCCGTGGCTCACGGGGGCCTTCTCGACCACGCCGCCACGGTGAGTCCGGGCCGGGCGCTGCGCGTGGGCGCGGCGCTGACGGTCGTGCTCTGCTGCAGCGGCCTCGCCGCAGCGGCGGACGCCGTTCAGAAGCCGCCCCGCAGCCGCCACGGCGCGCCCCGGGCCGTAGCCGAACGGCCGCTGCTCGCCCCGGCGCCGGCGGGGGGCGAAACAGAAGCGTCCGTCTCCGCCGCGCCCGAAGCCGATCCTCTCGTAGGCAACGGCCTCGGCAGCCCGAGCTGTCGGGCCGGCGCGAGCGCAGAACTGTCGCCGCCCGAGCAGCGCAACTGCGAAACGTCTGGCTTCGCGGCGGCGGCTCCGCCCAGCGGCGACTACGGCTTGGACGTGCACATCGACCGGGTTCCTGCCGCTGAGCGGAGGCAACCTTCTGAGCACGGTGCAGAGCCTGCTCGTGACGCCGGAGTGGCTCGGCCTGCTGTGGCTGGTCCATGCGCTGGTCGTGATGCTCGACTGGGCCTTCAGGCTCGAGGTGCTCGGCAGCACCCCCGGCCTCGCCGCAGATCTGGCGGCAGCGCAGTCGCAGTTCACAGCGCCACTGCTCGGCTTCGCGCTGTCGGTCGCGGCGATCCTCGTCGCCTATCACGGCCTCGTGCGGCGGCGCGTCGCGCAGACGCTCGGCGAGCTCGCGCTGACGCTGGCGATGCTCGCCGGCGGGATGTGGTTGATGCTCGATCCGGCAGGGACGGTCGGCGCCATCAGCGGCTGGAGCGACCGCGCTTCTCTCGGCACGCTCGCCGTGGCCGCGGACGGTTCGCCGCAGGCGCCGGGCCGGGCGCTGGGCGCGCACCTCGAAGGCATCTTCGCGACGGCGATCGAAGGTCCGTGGTGCTATCTCGAGTTCGGCAACGTCGGCTGGTGCCGCGACGCGGCCGCGCTCGAACCGCAGCTGCGCGACGCCGCTTTGCGGATCGCCTCGGAAGAGACCTCCGCTGCCGGCGGCGACACGGCCGGGGCACACAGGCTCAGAGCCAGCGCCCGGCTGCTGCGGGAAGCGCGCACCAATGGAGAGCTGTTCCTGGCGCTGCCGGCCGACGGGCCGCAGCGCAACTCGATCAACGACGGAGGCTCTCTGCTGAGAGCCCTTTGCGGCAGCAGCAACGCGACCGGATGCAGTGGGGCGGGCTCCTCCGAGGCCGAGTTCCGGACCAACTCCGGTACCTGGCCGCGGGTCACGGGGCTGGTCCTGATCGCGCTCGGCGTGACAGGGATGCTGCTGCTCTTCGGGTTCGTCGCGCTGCGTCTCCTGACGGCAGCCGTGATGAGCCTTCTGTACCTGTTGATGACGCCCGCGGTGGTTGTCGTCCCGGTGCTGGGCGAGATCGGTCGCAAGCTCTTTCGCGGCTGGGCCGGTCGGCTGCTGGGCGCGCTCGTCTCGAAGCTCCTCTTCGCCTTTTTGCTGGGTGTCCTGTTCGGGGTGAGCAGCGTGGTCCAGGATCTCTCGGTGCTGGGCTGGTGGGCGCAGTGGCTGCTGCTGAGCGCGTTCTGGTGGTCGGCGTTCCTGCGCCGCCATCAGCTGCTCGCGATGCCATCCGAGATGCTCCGCGGGGGATCTCGCTCGCCGCAGCGCAGCACTGGGCGAACGCTCCGACAGACGCTGGAGTCGGGACGCCGCACGATCGAGTGGCGCGAACGCCGTCACGAGCGCCAACACCTGCACGCCTCCTCCGATGTCGGGCGGCCGAGCGCCTCCGGCGTGATCCGGTCGGGAGCATCGGGCATCGTGCGGGCCGGCATCTCGTCCGGGTTCCGGGTCGCGCAAACGGGCACGGGCTCGGCGGCGGCGGATGAGCAGGCGCTGCGGGCGCTGCGGGGCGGGGAAGCGGAGTCGCGCGAAGAGGCCGACACCGCAGGGCAGCGCATCAGCGAGCGAGCAGCCAGGCTGGAGAGGCTCGAAGCCGCGGAGCTCGGCGCGAAGGCGTCAGGCGACGGCCGTCGGGCGAGGGGGTTGCGACTGCGCGCCGAGCGGGTCCGGATCGAGGACGATCGGGACCGCGAGCTGCTCGCACGCGCCGCGGCCCTCCGCCGCGGTCCGGATGCGGCCGGCGCAAGCGCACACTTCCTCGACCGGCAGGCGGCGCTGCCCGCGTCGCGCGACCGGACATCCGGTCCACGCCGCGACTATTCCGCTCTCGCCGGGCTCGCGACCCTCTCGCGGCGGCACTACGAAGGACTCCCGCCGGCGCAGCAGCGCGCCGCGAGGCTGCAGATCGACCGCGAGCTGGCCGCGAGACGCGCTGGTCGCATCGAGCGCCCCGCTGACGCGGGTGGACCTCTCGGCACCCGCTCGCCCGCGCCGCCTCGCGCCGCACGCGAACGGCCGCGCGCCGCGACGGCGCCGCGGCGTCCCGCGCATCGCAGGGTGCCGGGCGAGCAGGACTCACCGGTGATGCGCGACGCCCGTGCGGTCGCCGAAGGACGTAAACGCCAACTGGGCATCGATCGGCCCTGAGAGCGCTCTCGCCCGCACCTGGCCGAGCGAGTACCGCCCCTGCGCCGTTGCCGGTGCTGGTGGGCGGCGCGTTCGGGGCGCTCGCGCTGCTTCTGCTGATCGTGATCGCCGCCGGAGCGGGCTCCGGGGCGCTCTGGATGGGCCCACCCTCCGGGGCCGAGCCATCCTCCGCCGCCGCGAGCGCCGAGATCCCGCCGCGGTACCTCGCCCTCTTCAGGGCCGCGGCAAGCCGTTACGGGATCGATTGGGCGATCCTGGCGGCGATCGGCGAGGTCGAGTGCGATGACGGACGCGACCAGGATCCGTCCTGCACGCGGCAGGGAGCCGTGAACGGCGCAGGCGCAGGCGGACCGATGCAGTTCCTCGCCTCGACCTGGGGTGTCTACGGCGTCGACGGGGACGGCGACGGGCGCCGCGACCGCTGGGACGCCGCGGACGCGATCTTCTCGGCGGCGAACTACTTGCGCGCCTCCGGCGCTCCCGGGGATTACAGGCGCGCGATCCTCGCCTACAACCACGCGGGCTGGTACGTGCAAGAGGTCGAGGCGCTCGCTCGGCGCTACCGCGCCGTGCCACAACAGGTCCCATCCGTCGAATCGGGACCGGACGACGCCGTCCTCGCCGCGATGCAGGCCCGTACGCGGACCCCGATCCGTTCGATCGAAGGAGAACGCGCCGTTCTGGCTCCCGGGGACGGCCACCTCGCCCTGATCCCGGCCGACGTGCCGCCCGCGGTGCAGGCGATGCTGGTCGCCGGCAACGAGCTCCAGAACTTCCCGTACGGTCCAGCAGGCCATCCCGACCCGGTCGGCGCCACCCAGCAGGACTGCTCGAGCACGGTCAACTACGTGCTGTATCGCGCCGGCGTCCGTCCCCTGTCGGAGATCATCGAGGACAACCCACTCGCGCAGGACTACGTCGATTGGGGCGATCCCGGCCCGGGCCGCTGGGTGACCATCTATGCCGCGGACACTCCGACCCCGCACGTGTTCGTCACGATCGCCGGGCTGCGCCTCGACACCAGCCACGCGGGCACCGACGTCGGCCCGAACCGCGACCAGGACGGGCCGCGCTGGCGGATCTCGCCAGAGATCCCGACCTGGGCGCGCTGGTCGGTGCGGCACCCGCCTGGCCTGTAGTGTCCGACCGATGCCCGACCGTGAGGTCGACTACCTGCTGGTCGGCGGCGGCCTCGCCTCAGCGAACTGCGCCCGGTGGCTGCGCGAGGAAGGAGCAGGCGGCTCGATTCTCCTCGTCGGGCGGGAGCCCGACCCCCCCTACAACCGCCCGGACTGCTCGAAGGGCTATCTGCGCGGCGAGGAGAGCCGCGAGGAGCCGCTGTTTCGCCCCGCCCCCTTCTGGGGCGAGCAGGACATCGAGCTCCTGACCCGGACCAGCGTCACCGCAGTGGACCTCGATGCTCGCACGGCGAAGCTCTCGACGAAGCAGGAGGTCTCCTTCGGCCAGGCGCTGCTCGCGACAGGGGCGAACGTCAGGCGGCTGAACGTCGAGGGCTGTCACCTCGAGCAGATCCACTACCTGCGGACCCTGGGGAACGCCGACGCGATCCGCGAGGGGGTCGCCGACGCCGAGCGGGTCGTGCTGATCGGCGGCTCCTACATCGGCTGCGAGGTCGCCGCGTCGCTCACGAAGCTCGGCAAGAGGTGCACGATCGTGATGCAGGAGGACGTCCCGCTCGAACGCGGCTTCGGCCCCGAAGCGGGCCGCTTCTTCGAAGCGCTGCTGCGGGAGCACGGCATCACGTTCCACGGCGCCGACGAGCTCGAGCGCTTCGAGGGCGCGGAGCGCGTCGAGCGGGTCATCACCCGCGCCGGCCTCACACTCGAGGCCGAAGCGGTCGTCGTCGGGGCCGGCGTGCTTCCCGACGTCTCGCTCGCCGAGAGGGCGGGCCTGGAGATCGGAGAGCGGGGAGGCGTGCGCTGCGACTCGCGCCTGCAGACCGCGGCGGTTGGGATCTTCGCGGCCGGTGACATCTGCGAGTACGACTCGCCGGTCCACGGCGGGCGCCCGGTGCGCATCGAGCATTGGGACGTCGCCTTCAACCACGGCAAGACTGCGGCGCTGAACATGCTCGGCCGCGACGTGCCGCACGAGGTCGTGCCCTACTTCTTCTCCGAGCTGGCGGACTGGGGTGGCCTGGAGTACGTCGGTCCGGCCTACGGCTGGGATGCGGAGATCCTGCGCGGTTCCCTCGCCGACGGCAGCTTCACGAACTTCTACCTGCAGGAGGGAGCTGTCAAGGCGGCCCTCACCGTCGGGCGCTCGGAGGACCTCGAGGAGGCGCGACGGCTGATCGTCTCCGGCGAGCGACTCGGCGCGGAGGCCCGCGCCCTGCTCGGTGACGAGGACCACGATCTCAAAGCGGTCGGGTCCACCGGGCGGTGAGCGGCCGCGTCGCCGCGACGCGGCGCGCTCGAGTGCCGCCGGGCGCCGCGCTCAGGCGGCGCGGCGCGTCTCGACCTCGGCGACGAGGCCGGTGGGGAACTCGATCACCTCGACGTGGTCGGCGGCCGGTTCGTGTGCTTCCAGCTTGCGCGGATGCGACATCACCCAGGCCAGTCCGGCCAGCAGGGCGACGTCCAAGATCACGATCAGTGCTATGGCGAGGGATAGGGACATGTGTGCACTTCCTTCGTTGGCTTTCCGTTTCCAGATCAGCTTCGGGACCCGGGCTCAACGCAACGTTGTTGGTGGGTTGGAACTCGCTGAGACCCGCAGTTGCAGCTTGTTACCCAGCTGGCAGATGCCTAAATGAGCTTGTTCTCAGCCCGTCAGGATCCCGACTGTGTGACTTCCGTCAACCCCCGCAAGGGGGGCGAGGCGGCGCAAGCGCTGTTGCAGGAGCCGGTGCCGCCGGGCCAGGTGCGCGGCCGCGTCACCTGCACGGGCGCGCTCGAGTGCCGCCGGGCGCCGCGCTCAGGCGGCGCGGCGCGTCTCGACCTCGGCGACGAGGCCGGTGGGGAACTGGATCACCTCGACGTGCTCGGCGGCGGGTTCGTGTGGTTCCAACTGGCGCGTACGCGACATCACCCAGGCCAGTCCGGCCAGCAGGGCTGTGTCCAAGATCACGATCAGGGCTATGGCGAGCGAGAGGGACATGGCGTTTCCTTCCGTTGGTTTCGCTTGTGCCTCCAGCTTCGGGGAATGGCCTCAGGGCGACCTCGCGGTTTCCTTGGAGATCGCTGAGAGAGCCGCACCCGTCTTCCCCGGCTCTGCGTCGATCAGACGCCGGCAGGCGACGCCGGCTCGCTCCCACCGCTCGTCATGCGCTATCTGCCGCAGAACCGGCCCGCGGGGCGGCTGGACGCGGTCGACCTTCGCGAGCTCGATGCGGCGGCGTTCGCGCTCCTGCTCGGGCTCCGGCGGCGCGATTCGATCGTCATGCCGGTGTCTGCTCGCGCGACCCGAAGCCGGTCCTGATCCGCGTCAGCTCGTGCGAGCTGATCACGCGGTCGATCAGCCCGTACTCGCACGCCTGCTCGGCGGTGAAGAACCGGTCGCGGTCCATGTCGTCGTGCACCCGCGAGACGGACTGCCCGGTGTGCTCGGCGTAGATCTCGTCGATCCGCCGGCGCAGGTCGAGCGTCTCGGCAGCGTGGATCTCGATGTCCGCGGCCTGTCCCTGGAACCCGCCCGACGGCTGGTGGATCAGAATTCGGCTGTTGGGCAGCGCCATCCGCTTGCCCGGCGCGCCGCCCGCGAGCAGCAGCGAACCCATGCTCATCGCCACGCCGAAGCAGATCGTCTGCACGTCGGGCTTGATGAACCGCATCGTGTCGTAGATCGCCAGGCCTGAGTAGACGACTCCGCCCGGGGAGTTGATGTACAGCGAGATGTCCTTCTCGGCGTCCTCGCTCTCGAGGTGCAGCATCTGGGCGACGACCAGGTTGGCGACCTCGTCATCAACGGGAGTGCCGACGAAGACGATGCGCTCGTTCAGCAGGCGGGAGTAGATGTCGAACGAGCGCTCGCCGCGTGGGCTCTGCTCGACGACCATCGGGATCAAAGGCATCGTGCTCTATCCTTTCGACAACTGTGTGGTTGTCATCCACCATAGCAACCGATTGGTTGTCAAAGGAGGCGGCGATGATCGAGCCGATGTCGCAGGAGGAGAAGGTCTGCAGGGAGGTCGAGATCGAGGCCTCGCCCGAGGAGGTGTTCGAGGCGCTGGTCACGGAGGAGGGGCGCGAGCGCTGGCTCGAGGAGCCGGGCCGTCAGATCCACATCGAGTCGACTGAGCCGCCGGTACGTCTCAGCTGGTGGTGGGCCTCCGAGCAGGAGCCCGCGACCCGCGTGGAGTTCAGGATCCTCGCTTGCCCGCGCGGAGCGCGGGTCGTGGTCACCGAGAGCGTCCCGTCGTTCCCGCTGCCGGCCCTCGCGGCGCGCTTCCAGCTGGTGGCCGCTTGAGCGATCCGCTCGGCAGCGTGTTCGCGGCGCTGGCCGATCCGACCCGACGCGGGATGGTGCAGCGGCTGCTGCGCGAGGGCTCGGCGAGCGTCCCGGCCCTCAGCGCGGAGCTTCCGATCAGCCGCCAGGCGGTCGCCAAGCACTTCGCGGCGCTGGAGGAGGCGGGCCTCGTCGAGCGCCTCCCCGGCGGCGGGCGCGAGGTGCGCTACGGGCTGCGCGGCGAGGCGTTGGGACCTGCGGCGGCGTGGTTGCGCGACGCCGAGGCCGGCTGGGACCGCCGGCTCGGAAGGCTCAAGCGGGCCGTCGAGTCGGCTCGCCCCGCGTAGCGCGGGGAGCCGGCGCCCGCGGTGCCGGCCACGGCGCCATCCGCGAGCCGACCGCGGGCTCCCGTGGGCGCGGAGCGCCGGGCTTGAAGTAGAATCCGCGCATTCAAAGGTCGGTGGTGAAGGGAAGCCGGTGTGAATCCGGCGCGGACCCGCCACTGTGACCGGGGGTGCCACCGCGGCGCGCGAAGGCGCGAGCCACTGGATCGCCACAGCGATCCGGGAAGGCGCGGGAGGTAGGCCCGGGAGCCAGGAGACCTGCCTCCGGCCTAAGCCCACGAACCCTCGCGGAAAGGGGTCGGCTCCATGTCCAAGCTCCAGAACACCATCCTCGCTCTCCTTGTGGGTGGGTTGCTCCTCAGCAGCGCGCAGGCTGCGCTCGCGGCGGAACCCGCCACGGTCACCGTGCGTGTCGAGGGCACGAACCGCACGCTGCTGCCGGCGACGACCGTGACGACGACGGGCGCCCCCGTCGTGAAGGACGGCAACTCGGCCGACTACTGCCCCGGGACGAACGCCGTCGGCGCGCTCGACATCGCGACCGCTGGCAACTGGAGCGGGAGCTGGTACGAAAGCTCGAGCACCGAAACCAGCCCGGCCGGCGAATACTCGGTCGAAACCATCCTCGGCGAGAGCCACCTGTTCACCGGCCCGACCTACTGGGAATTCTGGATCGACGACACGCCGTCGAACCTGGGGGTGTGCAGCAAGACGATCCAGACCGGCGACACACTGCTCTTCTTTCCCGGCTGCTACGGCGCGGAATGCCCGCCGCCCGCGAACCCGCTTGGAGTACAAGCACCGGCGACGGCCCTCGTCGGCGAACGCGTGCCGATCACCGTGACCTCCTATGAAAACGGCTCGGGCGCGCCTTCTCCCGCCGCGAACGCGACCGTGAGCTATGAAGGGAAAACGGCGGAAACCGACTCCGCCGGACGCGCGACGATCGAATTTGGGGCCGCCGGCAGCCAGCAGGTCGGCGTCACCAAGCCGATGTCGATCCGCGACGAGACGACCGTCTGCGTCCGTGCGGCGGGGGACGGCAGCTGCGGGAGCAGCGGCTTCGGCTCGTCCCTCACTCCCGGCAACGCCGTCGCCGGCTTCAACGCCACGCGCGCCCCGTACAAAGGCCCGTACGCGCTGGTCGCCGACGTGGCGAGCATCGCAAACGGCCGCGACTACAGCCGCGGGACGGCTCCGCGGCTGATCTCCGGGCGCATCAGCTCCCACAGCAGCGTCACCTCGGTGAGCCTGTCGCTGCGCCGCCGCTGGCACGGCCGCTGCTCGGCCTACGACGCCACGCGCGCGCGCTTCGTGAAGGCTCGCTGCGGCCAGGCGCGATCGTTCGCGGTGGCGAAAGAAGCGGCGTTCTCCTACCTGATGCCGAGAATCCTGGCGCCGGGTCGCTACGTGCTCGACGTGCAGGCGACCGACATCGCGGGCAACACCGTCGCACTCGCCCGTGGCACTTCGCGGATCGTGTTCTATGTCGGCTGAGCGCCCCGTCCGAGCCCGAACAGCGGCGCTGCTGGCCGCACTGCTCTGCCTCGCGCTCGCCGCACCGGCGGGGAGCGCCGCCACGCCCGGGCCCCCCGCCCGGCAGAGCCTGATCTACGCCGGGCCCCCGGTCGAATTCATGGTCGTCGGTGCCGGCAACGTGATCCTGCAGCAGCCGAGCGTCAGCACGCTGCCCGCCCTGACGGTCAACACCGCGCACGGCCCCTGCGGCGTCGCAGAGGGCCTCCCGCTCGACGCGCTCGCGGTGCTGTCCCGCCTGAGGAGGATCAGCATGTCGGTGCAGGACTACGGCCACTGCACCTCCGCGCCGGCCGGCTCCGGGCAGCTGTTCGTCACCGCGATCGACGGCGAGCGCAACCACGGCCTCAACGGCTGGGAGTACAAGGTCGACGGCCGTTCCGGCACCGCCGGCGCGGCTGACCCGGCCGGGCCGTTCGGCGACGGCCCGCTGAAACCGTACGAGCGCCTCGTGTGGTTCTGGTGCGAGTCCTTCGGCGGCGGCTGCCAGCGCAGCCTCGAAGTGCGCGCGCCGCGCAGCGTGCGGCATGGCGCGGCGTTCTCGGTGACGGTGGTCGGCGAGGACAACAACGGGAGCGCCGAGCCGATGTCCGGCGCCCGCGTCAGCGCCCGCGTGCTTCACAACCCGAGCGTCTCGGCTCTCAGCGGCGGATCGGGACGTGTCACCTTCCGTGCCCCCTCGCGCGCGACAGTGCTCGATCTGAGCGCCTCCCGGCCCGGCTCGGTGCCGGCCTTCCCGGTGTCCGTCCAGGTGCAGTGAAGCTGCTCGCGCCACCGCTGCTCGCAGTCGGCCTCGTGCTCGCGCTTGCCGGCTGCGGCCTCGGCGCCGGCCGGGCCCCGACGGCGGTCAGCATGATCGTCACGCGCGAATTCGGCGAGCACGTCGTTCGCTCGCTGCCTCACCCGAAGCTGCACGGCGCCGAGACGGTGATGAGTGCGCTGCTGCGCAACCTCCCCGTCACGACGCGCTACGGCGGGGGCTTCGTGCAGTCGATCGCCGGCCTTGCCGGCGGCGACGAAGGCAGCCGGTCGGTCGACTGGTTCTACTACGTCAACGGCGTGCAGGCCGACAAGGGCGCCGCCGCCACGAACGTCCACCCGGGCGACCACATCTGGTGGGACCGCCACGACTGGAGCCAGACCGAGAACATCCCAGCCGTGGTCGGCTCATACCCCGAGCCGTTTCTCAACGGCATCGAAGGCAAGCGCCTGCCGGTCCGCGTCGAGTGCTCCTCCGAAGCGGGCGGTGCCTGCGGCGTCGTGACCCGCAGGCTGCAGGGCGACGGCGTGCCGGCCGCCGTGTCCGCGGTGGGCTCGGGCGGCGGCGGCGAGATCCTCCGGGTGCTGGTCGGTCCGTGGCGCCAGCTGCAAGCCGACAGCGGCGCCGAGCCGATCGCGCACGGCCCCCGCGCAAGCGGTGTCTACGCGAAGTTCGCGTCCACCGGCACCCAGCTGACGGTGGTCGGCGCCGAAGGCGGGGAAACGTCCTTGACCGGCGTCACGGCCGGCCTGATCGCCGCGACGCGTACCCCCGAACAGGCGCCGACGTGGGTCGTGACCGGCACGGACCGTGCCGCCGTGCAGCTCGCCGCCGCCGACTTCGACGCCGAATCGCTCGATGGCCACTTCGCGGTCGCCGTCCTCGAGAACTCCTCCGGGCTGCTGCCGCTGCCCTCTCCGCGCGCGGCCTACCGGGAACTGCCGGGAGCGAGCACGCGATGAGCGCCCTCGCTCCCGGCGTCCTCGCCTACCGCCGCCGTGCCAGCCCTCTACATGCCTGCCGGGCGCCGGTGGCCGCCGCGTATGCGATGTCGGTCGCCCTCGCCGCGCTGCTGCTCGAAAACCCGCTGCTGCTCGGCGCGCTGCTGGCCGCGGTGCTGCTGGCGGCCGCGGGCGCCGGCGTCGGCGCGCAGGTGCTGCGCCCAGCCCGCCGCACCGCGCTGCCGCTGATCGCGTTCACCGTGGTCGTCAACGTGCTCGTCACGCGAAACGGCATCACGGTGTTCGCACGACTCGGCGACTGGGGCGTGCTCGGCCAGGTCAACCTGACCGTCGAGGCGGTCGTCTACGGGCTCGTGTTCGCCCTGCGATTGCTGGTCGTCACGCTCGCCTGCCTGCTGGCCTTCTGCTGCGCCGATCCCGACGAGCTGCTGCTCCTCGCCCGGCGCGTCTCGCCGGGGTCCGCACTGACCGCGGCGCTCGCGACGCGGCTCGTTCCCGTGCTCGCACAGGACGCTCGACGTCTCGCCGACGCCCAGCGCTGTCGCGCGGGCGCCACCCCGGGAACCGTGCGCGCGCATGCCGCGGTGCTGCGCGCGACCGTGGCCGGAGCGCTCGATCGCGCTCTGGACCTCGCCGCGGTGCTCGAGATGCGCGGCTACGGGGCCGCGGGGCGCAGGTTGGACGCGCAGCGCGGCGCAGCGAGGCTGTTGCGCCGCGCGCCCCGATCCGCGGCGGGCGCGCCGCCGCGCGCGGGTCGCGCGCCCCGATCCGCCGGCGGCGCGCCGCCGCGCGCGGGTCGCTCGCGGCACGACCTCGCGTTCGCAGCCGCGGCGGTCGCGCTGCCCGCGCTCGTACTGCTCGGGCGCGCGTCCGGCGCGGCGCGCTTCGATGCGTACCCGCTCGTCTCGATCGCAGCCGGGCCCGCGACGCTGGCGCTGGCCGCGCTGGTACTGCTCGTCGCGTTGGCGCCGTTCGCCGACCGAAGGGGGATCGCGCCATGAGCGTGCTCGCCTTCGAGCGGGTGTCATACACCTACCCGGGCGCCGCGCAGCCCGCGCTGCGCGAGGTCTCCTTCACGCTCGCCCCCGGCGAGTTCTGCGTGCTGGCGGGCCGCTCGGCATCCGGGAAGTCGACGCTGCTGCGGGCCGCCGCGGGCCTCGTGCCGCACTTCCACGGCGGCAGCTTCGCGGGGCGGGTGACGGTCGCGGGCCTCGACACCCGCGAGCACCAGCCCTCGGCGGTCGGCGCGGTCGCCGGCACGCTGCTGCAGGACCCCGAGACGCAGGTGGTGATGTCGAGCGTGCGCGCCGAGCTCGCGTTGGCCGTCGAAAACCGCGGCGGCGGAGCCGCGGCGGTGGCGCGGGCGGTCGAGGAGGCCGCGCTCGCGCTCGGCATCGGCGAGCTGCTCGATCGGCCGACGGCCGAGCTCTCCGGCGGCGAGATGCAGCGGGTGGCACTGGCCGCCGCGCTCGTGTCCCGCCCGCGGCTGGTCCTGCTCGACGAGCCGACCTCGCAGTTGGACCCGGTCGCCGGCGATGAGCTGATCTGGCAGCTGCGCCGCTTGAACCAGGAGGCCGACACGGCCGTGCTGCTGATCGAGCACCGCCTGGAGCGATGCCTGGCCGCCGCCGACCGCGTGATCGCGATGCGCGACGGAGAGATCGTCTGCGACCGCGACCCCGCCGGCTTCCAGGACTGGGCGTCCGGCGCCGAGCCCTCGCTGCAGACACCGGCCGCGCGGCTGATCGAGGGCGTCGGGCTCGCTCCGGCGCCGACCGGCGTCAAGCAGGCGCGTGCGCTGCTGCGCCGCCACGCCCTGCTGCCCGACCCCGCCGCCGGCCAGGATGCCGCGAACCACTCGCGCGAGGCATCCACGCGTGGGCTGAGCGCGCGCCGCGGCAGGCGGCGTCCCGCGGCGGCACTCGAGCTGCGCGACGTCTGGCACGAGCTGCGCGCGGGGCCGGCGATCCTGCGCGGCGTCGAGCTGCGCGCCGAGCCGGGGGAGACGATTGCGCTGATGGGCCGCAACGGCGCCGGCAAGTCCACGCTGCTGCGCCACGCCGCCGGCCTGCTCGAGCCCACGCGCGGCCGGGTGTCGAGCGCCGGCCGCGTCGCCCTGCTGCTGCAGAACCCCGGTGACTACCTGCTGCACGAGCGCGTCGGAGACGAGGCTCCAGCCGAGGCGCTCGCCGCCGTCGGGCTCTCAGGCCAGGCCGCGCGCCACCCGCGCGACCTCTCGGGCGGCGAGCGGCAGCGCCTCGCGCTCGCGGTCGTCCTCGGCGACAGCACGCAACGTCCCGCTGCGGTCGCGCTCGACGAGCCGACGCGGGGCATGGACCGGCTCGCCAAGCAAGAGCTTTCCGAGCGGCTTCGCCGCCTCGCGGGGGACGGCGCGGCGGTGATCGTGGCCACGCACGACGTGGAGTTTGCCGCGGCGCTGGCGCAACGCACCGTGCTGCTCGCGGAGGGGCGCGTGATCGCCGACGGGCCGACCGAGGAGATCCTTGCGGGCGGCTGGTACTTCGCGACCGAGACGGCGCGGGTGCTCGGCGGCGCCGGCGGCGTGCTGCTGCCCGAGCAGGGGGCCGAGCTGCTGCGCGAGGCGCGCCGCGCGCCCGCGGTCCTGCTCGGAGAGCGGGCGCTGGCCGGGCCGGGAGGGCCGGTCTCCCGATGAGCTGGCAGCTGGCCTCCTTCGCGCTGGTGCTCGCCGCGCTCGCGCTCGGCTTCTGGTGGTACGAGCGCAGCCGCCCCTCTGCGAAGCTCCTCGCACTGGTCGCGACGCTCGCCGCGGTCGCGGCGCTCGGCCGCGACGCCTTCGCCGCCGTGCCCGACATCAAGCCGATCACGGCGATCGTGCTGGTCGGCGGGTACGCGTTCGGCGCCAGGCCGGGCTTCGCGATCGGCGCGACCTCCGCGCTCGCATCGAACATCCTGCTCGGCGAGGGGCCGTGGACCCCCTGGCAGATGCTCGGCTGGGGGGCGGTCGGGATGCTCGGTGCGGCGCTCGCCGTCGCCCTGCGGGGGCGGCGGCCGCCGCCGCTGCTGCTGGCGCTGGCCTGCGCCGCGGCGGCGGAGCTCTTCAACCTGATCCTCGATCTCTACACGTGGACCGGAACGGGAGCGCACACGCTTTCCGCCTTCGTCGTGGTGCTGGGGGCCGCGCTGGCGTTCGACCTGACCCACGTCGGCGCGAGCTTCGCCTTCGGACTGCTGTTCGGCCCGGCGCTGCTGCGGATGCTGAGCCGCGTGCGGACGCGGCTGGATGTGAGCTGGGAGCAGCGGTCCGCTCCCGGCCCCGGCGGCATCCCGCCCGCGCATCCCGGCACCGCGGCGCGGCGTGCGACGCTGCTCGCTTCGCCCGGGCCACCGTCGACGCTGCTGGCGCTCGCGCTGTCGGGCGCCGTGCTCGCCGGCGGGCTGACCGCGTGCGCCAAGGCCAGCGACCGGAGCGCGCGCGCCGAAGCGACCGCTGCTAGCAGCTCGCGCGACGTGCTGGGCCGCGAGATCGCGTACCTCGCCTCCGCCCAGAACGCCGACGGCGGCTTCGGCGCCGCGCCCGGCGTGCACAGCAGCGAGCTCTACTCGGCCTGGGCGGCGATCGGCCTGGCCGCGGCGGGACGGCGGCCGGCGACGCTCGCGCGCGGCGGCCACACCGTGCTGGATGCGCTGCTCGGCGAAGCCTCGAGTCTCAGCGGACCGGGCGATCTCGAGCGCACGATCCTCGCGCTGCACGCCTGCGGCGCCTCCACACGTTCGCTGCCGGGAGGCGATCCGGTCACGCGACTGCTCGCCTCCCGGGCCTCCGACGGCTCGTTCGACCATCTCTCGAACCTCACCGCGTTCGGCGTGCTGGCGCTGCGGGCGGCGGGGTACGGGCCGCGCTCGGCGCCCGTCGCTTCCGCCGCGCGCTGGCTCGCGCGCCAGCAGGACGCCGACGGCGGCTTCGGCTTCGCCACCCGCGGCGCGGGCAGCGACGTCGACGACACAGCCGCCGTGGTGCAGGCGCTGGCCGTCGCCGCGCCGCGGCGCCCGGCCGCCCTGCGCCACGCGCTCACCTACCTGCGCGGGGTGCAGAACCTCGACGGCGGCTATCCCGAGGAGGCGGGCGGAGCGTCCAACGCGCAGTCCACGGCGTGGGCCGTGCAGGGACTGCTCGCGGCCGGCCAGGACCCCGAACGGGTCCATCGCGCAGGCAGCGCCAGCCCGCTGGCCTACCTGCGCAGCCTCGTCCTTCCCGACGGCAGCGTGCGCTACTCGCGCAGCGGCGAACAGACCCCCGTGTGGGTGACCGCGCAGGCGATGACCGCGCTGGCGCGACGGCCGTTCCCGATCGCCGCTCCCGGCTGAGGGTCCGCGGGGCGCGGAAGCTGTTCAGGCGCCCTTAAACCGCCGCCCCTACGCTGAGTGCATGAGCGGTCACGCCTACACGGCCGAGATGCGCCTTCCGCGCGGCCCGGAGCGGGAAGAGTCCCCCGGCCGGCCGGGGCGGCCGCTGGCCGTCGCCGGTCTCTGCGCGCTCGCGATGGCTGCGGTGTGGGCTGTGGCGGAGCTGGTTCCGGCGGCCCACGCGAAGGACGCGGTCGCCCTGTACCGGTTCACGACGCTGAGCCGCCCGCATCTGGACTCGGCCGCGGAATTCGTGCTGCACCTGATGAGCCCCACGCTGTTCGTGCTGTGGGGCATCGCGCTGGTCGCGGTCGCGCTGGCCGAGGACAAACCGCGCGTGGCGGTGGCGGTTGCGGCCCTGCTGGTGCTTGCGCCGCTCAGCGCCGAACTGCTCAAGCCGCTGCTCGCGCATCCGCACGACGCCGTCAACGGGGTGCGGATCGGCGCGCGTTCGTGGCCGAGCGGGCACGCCACCGCGGCGACCGCGCTGGCGGCGGGCGCAGTGCTCGTCGCGCCTGCGCGCTGGCGGCGGGCGGTCGCGGCGATCGGGGTCGCGTTCGTGATCGCGGTCAGCTTCTCGCTGCTGCTGCTCGCGTGGCACATGCCCAGCGACGTGCTCGGCGGGATCCTGCTGGCCACGCTGTGGACCGCGCTCGCGGTCGCTGCGCTGCGGGCCGGCGAGCGCATCAGCCCGCGCGTGCGGCGAGAGCCGTCCGGCGCCGCGCCGGCCGGCTGAACGAGCCCGCAGGCTCAGGAGCCGGCGCCGCCGGCGTGGTGGGCGCCCGGGTCCCACAGCGGCTCCCCGCCCTGGCCCGCCTCGTTGACGGCCCGGGCGAGGATGAACAGCAGGTCGGAGAGGCGGTTCAGGTAGCGGACGGCCTCGGGGTTGGCGTCCTCGACGGCGATCGTGCGGCGCTCCGCGCGCCGGCAGACCGTGCGGCACACGTGCAGGTGCGCCGCGGCCGGGGTGCCGCCCGGGATCACGAACGAGCGCAGCGGCACCAGCTTCGCGTTGATCTCGTCGCAGGCCTGCTCGAGCCACTCGGTGTAGTCGGGCGTGACGCGCAGCCGCGCGCGGGCGTGCTGCTCGGAGCCGTCCTCGGCGGATGGCACGGAGAGGTCGGCGCCGACGTCGAGCAGCTCGTTCTGCACCCGGCCGAGCCAGGCCGAGAACTCGGGCGGCATCGGCTCGAGCAGGGCCATCCCGATCTGGGCGTTCAGCTCGTCGATCGTGCCGTAGGCCTCGACCCGGGGGTGCAGCTTCGAGACCCGGCTCATGTCGCCGAGATGGGTCTCTCCGCCGTCGCCGAGCTTGGTGTAGATGCGGGTCAGGTTGACGGTCAAGGGAAGCCTCCTTCGAGGGCGTCTGCCGGACCGATGTTAAAGGCGAGCCGGCGCGGATCCTCTCGATCTTGTACTTTCCTGCGCCTGAGATGGTCGATCCGACGGTCCTGCGGCGCTGGATGCCGCCGACAGCTCGCGTGCCGGTGATGATGATCCCGTCCGCCCGCCCCTGCCTCCCGCAGGGGTCCCACCGCGCGTCCGTGGCACGCCCGACCCCGACGGGAGCGCGGACCCGCGGTTCAACACGACCGACCGAGCGAGCGTCCAGATGAGGATCGGTGTGCCGAAGGAGACAGCTGCGGGCGAGCATCGCGTGGCGCTCGTGCCCGAGGTCGTCGGCAAGCTGCAGGCCAAGGGCCTGGAGGTGGTGGTCCAGAGCGGAGCAGGAGAGGACGCGCTGCTGGGCGATGACGCGTTCGCCGCGGCCGGCGCCACGATCGCGCAGGACAGCGCCGAGGTGTGGGGCTGCGACGTGGTCGTGACGATCGCGCCGCCGGATCCGCAGGCGATCCGCGGGCTCGGCCAGGGCTCGATCCTGATCGGCTTCCTGGCGCCCCTGACCAGCCCGCAGACGACGAAGGCGCTGTCGGAGGCCGGCGCCACCGCCTTCGCGATGGAGGCGATCCCGCGCATCTCCCGCGCTCAGGCGATGGACGCGCTGTCCTCGCAGAGCAACGTCGCCGGCTACCGGGCCGTGCTGCTCGCCGCGGAGGAGATGGGCCGCTTCTTCCCGATGCTGATGACGGCCGCGGGCACGATCCCGCCCGCCAAGGTGCTGGTGCTGGGCGTCGGCGTCGCCGGCCTGCAGGCGCTCGCGACGGCGAAACGCCTCGGTGCCCGCACCAGCGGCTACGACGTGCGCCCCGAGGTCGCCGAGCAGGTCGAGTCGCTGGGCGCCTCGTGGCTGGATCTCGGCATCGAGGCGGCCGGCGAGGGCGGCTACGCGCGCGAGCTGACCGAGCAGGAGCGCGCTCAGCAGCAGCAGGCGCTGACCGACGCGATCAAGGGTTTCGACGTGGTGATCACGACCGCGCTCGTCCCGGGTCGTCCGGCGCCGCGGCTGGTCACCGCCGAGGCGGTCGAAGGGATGAAGGCCGGCAGCGTGATCGTCGACCTGGCAGGCGAGTCCGGCGGCAACTGCGAGCTCACCGAGCCGGGGCAGACCACGGTCAAGCACGAGGTCAAGATCGTCTCGCCGCTCAACCTCCCGGCGACGATGGCCGAGCACTCCTCGCAGCTGTTCGCGCGCAACGTCCAGGCGCTGCTCGACCTGTTCGTCGGGGAGGACGGCCGGCTCCAGCTCGACTGGGAGGACGAGATCGTGAAGGGAGCCTGCGTGACCCGGGACGGACAGGTCGTCAACGAGGGGGCCAGGCGCGCCGTGGAGGCGGCGGCGTGATCCTCGCCAGCACCCTCACCACCAACCTCGCGATCCTCGTGCTCGCCGGGTTCATCGGCTTCGTCGTGATCTCGAAGGTGCCGAACACGCTGCACACGCCGCTGATGAGCGGCACGAACGCGATCCACGGGATCGTGCTGCTCGGCGGGCTGCTGGTGATCGGCCTGGAGGGCAACGGCGCCTTCAACAAGGTGATCCTCGTGATCGCGATCATGTTCGGCACGATCAACGTCGTCGGCGGGTTCCTCGTGACCGACCGGATGCTCGAGATGTTCAAGTCCAAACCCAAGCCGAAGCGCGACGGCGAGGGCGGGGAGGAGAAGGGATGAGCCTGCCGCTGGCCTCGACCTTCCTGCAGGACCCGAACTTCCTGACGGTCCTCTACATCATCGCCTTCGGGATGTTCATCCAGGGCCTGCGCGGCCTCGCCGGCCCGACGACGGCGGTGCGCGGCAACCGCATCGCCGCTGTCGGGATGGCGATCGCGATCGTCGCGACGCTGCTGAACCGCGGCGAGGGCAACTGGGGTCTGATCGCGCTGGGCATCGCGCTCGGCACCGCGGTCGGGGTCCCCGCGGCGCGCCAGGTGAAGATGACCGCGATGCCGCAGATGGTCGCGCTGTTCAACGGCGTGGGCGGCGGCGCGGTGTTCCTGATCGCGTGGGCGGAGTTCCGGCGCAGCGGCGGCTACGCACACACGGCGACCTACATAGCGATCTTCTCGCTGTTCGCGGCGATCGTCGGCTCGGTCTCCTTCTGGGGCTCGAACATCGCCTTCGGCAAGCTGCAGGAAATCCTGCCGGGCAGGCCGATCACGCTCGGAGCCGGCCAGCAGGTGGTGAACGGGCTGCTGCTCGTGCTGGCCGTCGCGGCGGGCGTGGACATCGCGGCGGGCAGCCACAGCGAAGGGATCTTCATCGGCATGCTGGTGTGCGCGGCGCTGCTCGGCAACGCCGTCGTGCTGCCGATCGGCGGCGCCGACATGCCGGTTGTGATCTCGCTGCTGAACGCCTTCACAGGCCTCTCCGCCGCTGCGACCGGGATCGCGCTGAACAACCCGGCGCTGATCGTCGCGGGGATGATCGTCGGCGCGTCCGGGACGATCCTCACGAACCTGATGGCGACGGCGATGAACCGCTCGATCCCCGCGATCGTGGCGGGCGGCTTCGGCGGCGGCGGCGCGGTGGCGGGCGCCGAGGGGGCCGGGGAGCATGCCGGCACGGTCAAGTCGGTGAGCGCGGCCGACGCGGCGATCCAGCTCGCCTACGCGAACAAGGTGGTGATCGTGCCGGGCTACGGCATGGCGGTCGCACAGGCGCAGCACGCCGTGCGTGAGCTCACCAAGGAGCTCGAGAAACGCGGCGTCGAGGTCACCTTCGCGATCCATCCCGTGGCGGGACGCATGCCGGGGCACATGAACGTGCTGCTGGCCGAGGCCGACGTGCCCTACGACCAGCTCAAGGAGATGGAGGACGCGAACCCCGAGTTCCAGCGCACCGACGTCTCACTGGTGATCGGCGCCAACGACGTCACCAACCCGGCGGCGAAGAACACACCGTCCTCGCCGATCTACGGGATGCCGATCCTCGAAGTCAACAACAGCCACTCGGTGATCGTCATCAAGCGCTCGATGAACCCGGGCTTCGCAGGGATCGAAAACGAGCTCTACTACGAGCCCGAGACCTCGATGCTGTTCGGCGACGCGAAATCGGCCGTCGCCGACATCACCGCCGAGCTCGGCAGCATCTAGGGCTTCTCGCCGCGCAGGCGGGCGTGCATGTGCATGTCGTGCCAGCCGTCGTCGTGCAGGACCGCGCCGCGGCGAGTGCCCTCGGCGCGGAAGCCGGCTCTCAGGGCGACGCGGCAGGAGATCGTGTTCGCCGTCGAGTGCTCGAGCTCGATTCGGTGCAGGCCCAGCTCATCGAAGGCCCAGCCGGTGAGGGCGAGCAGCGCGCGGGTCGCGAGCCCGCGCCCGCGTGCCTCGGGGAGCACCCAGTAGCCGGCCTTGGCGCAGCCGTCGCGCAGGTCCAGGCCGTGCAGGGAGACGCGTCCCACCTGCGCGCCGGACTCGAGCACGACCCAGTCGCCACCGGCCTCGCGCCGCCATCGCTCGCAGCGCTCCTGCATCCAGCGCAGCGCCTCGTCCTCGTCCATCGAGCGCACGTGCCAGCGCCGTATGCCGGGGTCGGCGTAGGCGCGGGCAAGCATCGCCGCATCGTCCCGCCGCCACGGCCGCAGCACGAGTCCCCCGTGCTCGATCGTCGGCTGCGGCCCGGCGCCGAAGCTGCCGGCGGCGATCACGGGCGTTCGCAGGTCGGGCACGGCGCCAATGATGAAGCAGGAGACGCGGTGTCCGGCCCGCGCATGCGCGGGCCGCGGAGCCGCACATGTGCGGCTCCGCGGGTCGGCACATGTGCGGCTCCGCGGGTCGGCACATGTGCCGACCCCTTGCTTCCGGCACATGTGCCGGAAGCCGGAGGGCCGCATGCGGCCCTCCGCGCCTCGGCGCATGCGCCGAGGCGAACCGGATCACGCGCGGGATCGCTACTGCGGAGCGTGGCAGACGGCCTCGATGTTGTTCCCGTCGGGGTCCAGCACGAACGCTCCGTAGTAGTTCGGGTGGTAGTCGCGCGGGCCCGGTCCGCCGTTGTCGGCGCCGCCGGCCGCCAGCCCCGCCGCGTGGAACGCCTGCACCGTCTCGTGGTCGGCCGCCGTGAACGCGACGTGCACCCCCTGGGCTAAGGGCGCGCGGGCCTCCAGCCAGAAGAACGGCATCCGCGCCTCGCCGAAGCCGGCCGCGTGCTCGCCGAACTCCATCACCATGCGCATCCCGAGCGGTGCGAGCAGCCGCTCGTAGAAGCTCCTGCTGCGGGGGAAGTCGCTGACGTTGATCCCGACGTGGTCGAGCATCTCGGATCTCCTCTCGCTGAATGACTTGAGGACGGAAACGTACGCCGTTCGGGGGCCGGTGTCAGTGATGCGGTCAGTGCCGCGCCGGCCGCGGAACCTCATCGCTCGCCGCTTCGGGTTACGGTCCCGGAATGGTGAAGGAGCCGCAGGTCGTGTGGCTGCCCGGCGGCGTCCGCACGGAGCTGCACCTGACCGGCGAGGACACCGGTGGCGCGTTCTGCCTGCTGCGCGACGAGCTGCCGCCCGGGTGGGCGCTGCCGGCGCACCGGCACCCGCACGCCGCGGAGACGATCCATGTGATCGACGGCGAGCTCGGTGCCCGTGTGGACGGCGCCGCGGAGCGGATCGCGGGGGCCGGGGAGACGGTCCATATCCCGGCGTGCGCACTGCACGTCACCCGCAACGCGGGGGACGGGCGGCTGCGGCGCCTGGTCGTGTTCAGCCCCGCCGGCATGGAGCGGTTCTTCCTGGAGGCGGGAGCCGCCGAGCCTGAGGGGCTCGACGCGCGAACGGCGATCGAGGCCGCGCTGCGCAACGGCTGGGAGTTCGACTAGCCCGCCTCGTGGCAGTCGGCCTCGATGTTGTCGGCGGCGGCGTCCAGCACATGCCCCGCAGGCTCAGCCCTCTTCGGGTAGGGCAGCGAAGTCGCGCTTGGCCCTCCGGTACCACCCCATGCCGGCCACCGGGTTCTTCCACCGTCCCTGCATCTCCCGCAGGGCAGGCTCGTGCGCCTCATCGCCCGCTGCCACGACCTCCTTCAGGTGCCTGTCCTGCGCCTTGATGACGTCGTTCGCACTCTTGCCGGTGTGCCCCAGATCGCAAGGTCCTCCCAGCTGCCTGCAGGTCATCGTCTTCATCGCGTCTGCCTCCTTCGTTCGTTCCGGCGGCCAACGCTACCGGCGGTGGTCGGCCACCGCTTCTCTGATCCTGCTCACCTGCCCTCACCGGCCGCGGGCGCGGTCGTGGGTGATGTGAACGCGCCACAGCCTCTGCGAGACTCTGTCGGACGTGATCGCCCGCGACCAGGCCCTCGCGGCCCTGCAGTCAGAGGAGTTCGACCTGGTGGTGGTCGGCGGTGGCATCACCGGCGCCGGCGTCGCCCTCGACGCGGCCACGCGGGGCTACAGCGTGGCGCTGCTCGAGCGCGCCGATTTCGCCTGCGGCACCTCCAGCCGCTCCAGCAAGCTCGTGCACGGCGGCCTGCGCTACCTGCAGAACTTCGATCTCGGCCTGGTCCGCGAGGCGCTGCTGGAGCGCCAGCTGATGGTCGCCCTGGCGCCTCACCTCGTCAAGCCGCTTCCGTTGGTGGTGCCGGCGTTCGAAGGCGCGAAGCCCGACCGGCTCGTGGGCGTCGGGCTGAACCTCTACGACGTGATGTCGGTCGACCGCGACCGGCTGCGCGCGCGGCGTGGACGGCGCGCCCAGAAGGCTGCGGAGAAGGCGCATGCCAACGGCGCGGGCGATGCCCCCGAGGCTCCCGCGCAGGAGTCCTGGAGCCCGGCACGCCATCGCGTGATCTCCGGTGAGGAGGTGCTCGAGTTGCTGCCCGCGCTCGCCGCCCGCGAGCCGACCTCGGGCTATCTCTTCTACGACTGCCAGACCGACGACGTGCGGCTGGTGCTGACGGTGCTCGGCGAGGCCGAGCGCTTCGGAGCCGTGCTCGCCAACCGCGTCGAGGTCACCGCGCTGCTCGACGAGGACGGCCGCGCGGGCGGCGTGCGCGCCCGGGACGCCGAGACGGGGGAGAGCTTCGGCGTACGCGCCGCCAACGTCGTCAACGCGACCGGGGTGTGGGCCGACCAGCTGCGGCCCGAGGAGCTGGCGCTGGAGGCGGAGCTGCCCTCGATCCGCCCGAGCCGCGGCACTCACATCACGCTGCACCACGACGACCTGCCGATGGTCGGAGGCGCGATCGTGCCGGCGGGCAGCGGACGCTCGATCTTCGCGCTGCCGTGGCTCGGCCACGCCCTGATCGGGACCACCGACAACGACTACGAGGGCCCGCTCGAGCACATCGAGCCCTCCGGCGAGGACATCGGCTACCTGCTCGACGCCGTCAACGAGTTCTTCGGCAGCTCGTTCTCCACGGCCGACCTGACCGGCGCGTTCGCCGGCGTGCGCCCGCTGATCTCGACCGGCGACCCGAAGAAGTCGGTCGACATCTCGCGCAAGGCCGAGCTTTATGAGACCTCCTCGGGGATGATCACGATCACCGGCGGCAAGCTCACCACCTGGAGGCGGATGGCGAAGATGACCGTCGACCGGCTCGTCGAGCGCGAAGCGCGCCAGGCGCCCTGCCGGACTCACGAGATCCCGCTCGGCCAGGCGGTCGCGGCCGGCGAGCTGCCGCGCGTGGCGGGCGTGTCCGAGCAGTCATACCAGGCGCTCGCGTCCCGCTACGGCTACGGCGCGCACACCGTTCTGGCGATCGCCGAGCAGGAGGCCTCCACCCACCCCGAGCTGTCGGAGCCGATCGTCCCCGGCTGCCCCGACCTGCTGGCGGAGGTGACACTCGCCGCGCGTCACGAGCAGGCCCGCAGCATCGGGGATGTGCTGCTGCGGCGCACCCGCCTCGGCCTGCTCGCGGCCCGTGAGCTGACCTCGGCGGCAGCCGGCGAGGCGGCGGCGGCTCCCGTCCGGCGCGTCGCCGGCGTGCTGGCACGCGAGCTGGGCTGGGACCAGGCCCGCAGCGACGCCGAGCTGCGGGCGTTCGCCGCGGAGGCGGCCGCCGAGGGCATCGCCGCCGGCGCCACCGCCGACCCGCGCGGCGCCGCGCCCGCGCCGGCTGCCCCGAGCGGCGCGGAGTCCGTGCTGTGAAGATGCCGCCGCGGCGGCTCACCGCGGCCGGCCTCGAGCTGGATTGGGATGGCGAGCATCCGCGAGCGCTGCTGATGGGTGTCGTCAACGCCTCGCCCGACTCCTTCAGCGACGGCGGGCGCCACCGCACGCTCGACGCACGGGCGGAGCTCGGCGAGCGCCTCCTCGCCGAGGGCGCGGACATCCTCGACGTCGGCGGCGAGTCGGCCACGACCGGCGTGCCGCCGGTTGCGGGTGAGGAGGAGCTCGCTCGCGTCGTGCCCCTGATCGAGCGGCTCGCTGGCGCCGGCGCGCTGGTCTCGGTCGACACCTACAAGCCGGCGGTCGCGCGCGCCGCGATCGACGCGGGAGCGCGGATCGTCAACGACGTCAGCGGGCTGGCCGACCCCGCCCTGGCCGAGGTCTGCGCCGAAACCGGCGCCGCGCTGGTCGTGATGCACACCGCCGCGGCGCCGCGCGAACGCAGGCAGGACCCCGCGCTCTACGGCGACGTCGTCGCGGAGGTGCTCGCCTTCCTGCGCGAGCGCATCGCGCGCGCGCTCGAGGCGGGGATGGTCCCCGAGCAGCTGATCGTCGATCCCGGGCCGGACTTCGCGAAGACGCCGGCGCAGACCATCAGGCTGCTCTCCGGCGCGGACCGCCTGCACGAGCTCGGCTGCCCGCTGCTGATGGCGATCTCCCGCAAGGACTTCATCGGGGCGCTGACCGGCCGCGCCCCCCGTGAGCGGCTCGCGGGCACGCTCGCTGCGCTCGCGCACGGCCTCGACGTCGGCGCTCACGTCTTCCGCGTCCACGACGTGGCGGCGGCGGCCGACTTCCTGGCTGTGCGGGCGGCGCTGCGCGGCGAGCGCGCCGTGGACGACGGCCTGCGCCTGCAGGAGCAGATCCGTTACCAGCGGGAGGACTCGCTAGGCTGAGCCGCGTCACGGGTGCCCGCCGCTGCTCAACGCGCTGGGACGCCTACCGCCCATCCGCACACCAAGGGAGAACCAAATGGCAGTACTCGACCGCTCCGAGCTGGAGGCGAGCTCTCTCGCCGACCTGCACGCGATCGCCGACCAGCTCGGTCTCGAGGGCTTCAGGCGGCTGCGCAAGGCCGACCTGATCGACGCGATCCTCGGTGAGCCCGCCGACGACGGGCCCGCGGCGCCGGCCGCGGCCGAGGGGGATGCCGAGGAGCGCCCCCGCAGCCGGCGGCGTCGCACGCCGCGGCTGCGCCGCGGCCGCGGCGCAGAGGCCGAGGACGAGAAGCAGGACACGGAGGTGGAGGAGCCGGCCGAGTTCGAGTCCGAGTCCGAGTCCGAGGCTGAGGCCGGGGTGGACGACGAGCGCCCCGCAGGTCGGGCTTCGAGTCGCGGCGGCGGCGCCCGGCGCGGTCGCGGCGGGCGAGGCGGCCGCGGCGAGGGCGGGCGCGGCGAGGGCGGCCGCGGCGAGGGCGGGCGCGGCGAGGGCCGGGGCGGCGAGGGCCGCCGCGGCGAGAGCCGGGCCGCGGAGGCCGAGGAGCGGGTCGTCGAGGGCGTCATCGAGGTGCTCGGCAACGGCTCCGCGTTCCTGCGCGTCGACCCGCCCGAGCCCTCCGACGAGGACGTCTACATCTCCGCCGCGCAGGTCCGGCGCTGCGAGCTGGTCTCCGGCGACCGCGTAACCGGCCCGGTGCGCACCCCGCGGCGCTCCGAGCGCTACCCGTCGCTGGTCCGGATCGACACGATCAACGGCTCCGCCGCGGACACCGTCGCCGACGGCGGCCGTTACGAGGACCTGCCGGTCGCGTGGCCGAGCGACCGCATCGAGCTCAAGTCCGAGGACAAGACGCTCGAGGCGATCGACGTGCTGGTGCCGCTCGGCAAGGGCTCGCGCGCGACGATCGTCGGCGGACGCAGCGCGGGGAAGTCGCAGACTCTGCGGCGCATCTTCGAGGCGCTCTCCGCGCGGGACGAGTACGAGCTCAGCGTCGTGCTGCTCGCGGCGCGCCCAGAGGAGATCTCCGAGTGGGAGAGCGCCTCACCCCCCTCGCCGGCGGCGGCGCTCAGCTTCGCCGCCTCGGCCGACACGCAGGCGCAGGCGCTCGAGCGCGCACTCGACGCAGCGCGGCGCGCCGCCGCGCGCGGGGGCGACGCGGTCGTGCTGGTCGACTCCCTCGACGGCTTGCAGCCGCAGGCCGCGCGGCGAGCGCTGGCGGCGGCGCGGAACCTCCGCGACTCCGGCTCGCTGACGCTCGTGGCGACGGCGAGCGCCCCGTTGGGCGGCGAGACCACGGTGATCGCACTGGATGCGGCGCTCGCCCTCGAGGGCGGCGCCGGCCCGATCCTCGACCTCGCGGCCAGCGGCACGCTGCGCGTCGAGCTGCTGGTGGGGGAGAAGGACGCGTCGGAGATCGCGAAGGCGCGGGCGAAGATGCTGAAGGACCGCTGAGAGGCGAGCCGCCGCTGAGGGGAGCGGGCACGCGGCTGCGCGCCCACCGACAGGGTGCCGGTCAGCGACAAACTGGCGGCGACGCGCCGTCTGCGCTACGGCCCGGCCGCCCGGCGGCCGGCGCCTAGCGCCGGTAGGCGACCCGGCCCCAGGAGGGCTCGGGGGCGAGCTCGATCGGCTCGCCTCCGGGTGAGCCGGCAGCGGGCGGCTGCACGTAGGAGAACGCGCCGGTGGCCTCGTCGAACGCGATGTTCAGCTCGCCCTCCTTGACGCGCTGGTCGAGCCACGCGCCCCTGAAGACGAGCCGGCGCAGCCAGTGCACGAGCGAGCGCTCGGCCGGACCGACCAGCTCGGGCCAGCAGTCGTTGACGTGTTCGCCGAGCGCGGAGGCGGGATCGAGGATCTCGCCGTTGACGGCGAGGTTCACGAGGTCTTCGAGCTCCTCGCTGCCGAGGCGGCCGCCGACGAAGCCGAGCTTCAGCGCCGCCTGCTCGCAGCGCTGCGAGAAGTCGGCCTCGTTGAACGTGAAGCGCAGCTCTCCGTATTCGAGGACGAAGTCCTCGCCGGAGTCGTAGTTTTCGCGTCTTGCAGTTTCCATAGCGCATCCGGGGGACGGAAAAACGCCCCTCGTCGGGATCATACGGCTGGATCCTGCCGCGGCGACTGCGGTGCACGCGATATTTCACCCACTCGCAGGCTCCGGCGCGAGCAGGAGGCCCTGCTCCGCCCGGGGGAGAGGCGATCGGAGCGCGCCCGGCTCCTCCCACGGCGGGTGTGAGCCGCCGCCCGCCCCCTAGGTACGCTGCCGGGCGTGGCTCGCCTGACCCAACACGGCCTGCGGCGGGTGCTCGGCACCAGCGCGCTGTTCTCGACCGCCTACGGCAACGTCGGCTCGTCGATCTACTACGCCCTCGGCCTGGTCGCCTCCTACGCCCTCGGGCTGACGCCGATCGTCTTCGTCATCACCGGGGTGATCTT
This sequence comes from uncultured Solirubrobacteraceae bacterium, assembly GCA_963703205.1. Taxonomy (GTDB): domain Bacteria; phylum Actinomycetota; class Thermoleophilia; order Solirubrobacterales; family Solirubrobacteraceae; genus Palsa-744. The sequence goes on along the minus strand of OY969799.1, from coordinate 1,622,711 downwards.
CTACCTGACCGCCGCGACCTACGCCGAGGCGACGGCGATGTACCCGGAGGCCGGAGGCTCGTCCTCCTTCGCGCGCCACGCGTTCAACGAGCTGTGGTCGTTCTTCGCGGCCTGGGCGCAGATGCTCAACTACACGATCACGATCGCGATCTCCGCGTTCTTCGTGCCGCACTACCTCGGCGGCATCTTCTGGCCCGCGCTTCAACACTCCCCCGGGGACGTCATCTTCGGCATCGGGGTCGTCGCGCTGCTGTCGACGATCAACGTCGTCGGGGTGAAGGAGGCTGCGAGGCTGAACATCGTCCTCGCGATCACCGATCTCGGCACGCAGCTGCTGCTCGTCGGGCTCGGACTCGCGCTCGTGTTCTCCCCGCACGTGCTGATCGACAACGTCCACCTCGGCGTCGCCCCGAGCTGGAAGAACTTCTTCGTCGCGATCCCCGTCGGGATGATCGCCTACACGGGGATCGAGACGATCTCGAACATGGCCGAGGAGGCCCGGGACGAGACGCGCACGATCCCGAGGGCGATCAGGGCCGTCGTGGCGGCCGTGTTCGCGATCTACGCGGCGCTGCCGATGGTCGCGCTGTCCGCGCTGCCGGTGCACCGCACGCCCGACGGGCAATACAAGACGCTGCTGGGCACCGAAGAGTCCCACGGCGGATACGCGGGCGATCCGGTGCTCGGGATCGTCAAGCACCTGCACCTCGGGCCGCTGCAGTCGGTCGGCGAGATCTACGTCGGCATCCTCGCCGCCACGATCCTGTTCATCGCGTCGAACGCCGGCATCATCGGCGCCTCGCGGCTGGTCTACTCGATGGGCCTGCACCGCCAGGTCCCGGACCGGCTCAGCCGCCTGCACCCGCGCTTCTCCACGCCGTGGATCGGGATCCTGCTGTTCGGTCTGATCGCATGCCTGACGATCATCCCCGGCCAGGCCGAATTCCTCGGGAACATGTACGCGTTCGGCGCGATGCTCTCGTTCACGATCGCGCACGTCTCGGTGATCCGCCTGCGATTGCGCGAGCCGGATCGCCCGCGCCCCTACCGCGGCCCCGGCACGCTGCGCGTCAGAGGCAGAGCCCTGCCGCTGTTCGCGGTGCTCGGCGGGATCGGCACCGGGTTGGCGTTCGTGGTGGTGACGATCATCCATCTCACCGTGGCCGCGGCGGGGGTCTTCTGGCTCGCGCTCGGCATGGTCGTCTACATCCTGTTCCGCCGCCGCCAGGGGCTCGACCTCAGGACCACGGTGCGCGCGCCGCGGCCCGAGCGCCCGGCCGAATTCGCCGAGTTCGACTACCGCACGGCGCTGGTGCCGATCTTCGGCGGCGACGTCAGCGCCGAGGCGCTCGGCGCTGCCGCCAAGCTGATCGGCGAAGAGGGCGTCGTCTACGCGGTCTTCGTCCTGCCGGTGCCCAGCCAGCTGTCGCTGGAGCAGGGCATGGAGGCAGAGGAGGCACAGGGCCGCTCGGCGCTGGAGAGCGCGCGCATCAAGGCGCGGCGAGGAGGCATCAAGATCCACACCGGGCTGATCCGCACGCGCAACCCCGGCTCGGCGCTCGTCGAGCAGGCGGAAAGGGTCGGCGCCGATGTCATCTACTGGTCGACGATCCACGCCCCGCTCGGCGAGGCCGGGATCGGGCCGACGGCCCAGTACCTGCTGAGCAAGCGCCCGTGCCGCGTGATCATCGAGACGGACAACGCCCCCGGCGAGAGCTCCGAGCGTCGGGCCGTTCTCGCCTAGCGGGCCGTGCTCCGCGCCTGGGCGCGGGGGCTCGCTCCTCCTGGCATGCTGAAACGATGCGTCCGCGCGCGCTCTCGCCGATGCTGCTCCACGCCGAGCGCCCGTCGCGGCTGCTCGGCGTGCTCGTCTCGATTGGGACGGTCGCGGCCTCGACGCTGCTCGTCTACCCGCTCAAGCACGTCGCGCCCGCGCAGACGCTCGGGGTCGTCTACCTGCTCGCGGTCGTGGTCGTCTCGGTCTTCTGGGGGCTCGCCCTCGGTCTCGCCACGGCGGTCCTGAGCGCCGCCGCGTTCAACTTCTTCCACCTGCCGCCGGTGCGCAGCTTCACGCTCGCCCACGACCGCGACTGGGTCGGGCTCGCGGCGTTCGCGGCGGTCGCCGTCGCGGTGGGCCTGGTCGCGGAGCTGGCTCGCGCCCGCGCGCGCGAGCTCGAGGAGCGTCGCCGCGAGTCCGACCTCGCCAGCGAGCTCGCGCAGCTGCTGCTCGGTGCCGAGCGCCTGCGCGACGCGCTCGTGCCCGCCGGCGAGCGCCTCGCGGCGGCCCTCGGCACCGAGTGGGCGGCGCTGCGCCTTGCCGAATCCGCGGGCGGGGCGCCCGGCTCGGTCGTGCTGTCGCTCGACTCCGCGGGCGCCCAGGTCGGCTCGCTCGAGCTTCCCGCCGGCGTCTCGACGGCCGACCTCGCCCGGGCACGCGAACGCGTCGCGCCTCCGCTCGGGTCGATCCTCGCCGCCGCGCTGCATCGCGAGGCGCTGCAGGACGAGGTGGTCGAGACCGACGCGCTGCGCCGCAGCGACGAGATGAAGACGGCGCTGCTGCGCTCCGTCTCGCACGATCTGCGCACGCCGGTCACGGCGATCCTCACCGCCGCCGGCGCGCTCGAGCCGAGCGAGGAGACGGCGGGCGAGGTGCGCGCCGTCGTGCTCGACGCCGCCACGCGCCTGTGGGTGCTGATCGAGAAGCTGCTCGACCTCTCCCAGCTGCAGGCCGGGAGGCTCGAGCCGGGAGCGGCGTGGTGCTCGCTGGAGGACGTGCTGCACGAGGCGGTCGAGCAGACGGGGGCGGACGAGGTCGAGTTCGCGCTCTCGATCGACCGCGAGCTGCCGCCGCTGCGCGGCAACGCGGCGCAGCTCGAGCGCGCGTTCGTGAACGTGCTCGAGAACGCCGCCCGCTTCGGCGCGGGACGTCCGATCGCGGTGCGGGCCCGCGCGGTCGGCGGACGCGTGCGGGTACGCATCGTCGACCAGGGGCCGGGCATAGCCCCGGCCGAGCGCGAGCGCGTGTTCCTGCCCTTCTACCGCGGCCGGCCGCCGGGCGGGGTCGATCCGGGCCACCACGGCTCGGGGCTCGGTCTGGCGATCGCGCGGGGCTTCGTCGAGGCGGCGGGCGGGCGGATCGCAATCGAGTCCGCCCCCGGCCAGGGCACCAGCGTGGTCGTCGACTTCCCGGTCGAGAGCGAGCGCGACGCGACGCCCGGCAGCGACGGAGCAGTTCCGGCGCCGGTCCGGGGCGGCTGATGGCGGGCGAGCGGATCCTCGTCTGCGACGACGACCCGCAGATCCAGCGGGCGCTGCGCCTCGCGCTGCGCGAGGCCGGGTACGAGGTGCTCGTCACAGAGAGCGGCGAGCAGGCGCTCGACCGCGCCGCGCTTGCGGGGCCGCATGCCGCGATCGTCGACCTGATGCTGCCCGACACGCACGGCATCGAGGTGTGCAGGCAGCTGCGCGCGTGGAGCGAGATCCCGATCATCGTGCTGTCGGCGCTCGGTGAGGAGACGATCAAGATCGACGCGCTGGAGGCGGGGGCCGACGATTACGTGACGAAGCCGTTCGGCCCCGGGGAGCTGGTCGCCAGGGTCAAGGCCGCGCTGCGCCGCTCGGGGCGCGGAGCGGCGGAGCCGCGGATCGAAGTCGACGGCCTGGTCGTCGATCTCGCGGCGCACGCGGTGTGGCTCGACGGCGAGGAGCTTCACCTCACCCCGATCGAGTTCTCGCTGCTGCGCGTGCTCGCCGTCAACCGCGGGCTGCTGATGACCCACCGCCAGATCCTGAAAGAGGTGTGGGGTCCCGAGCACGCCGACGCGACGCCGCTGCTGCGAACCCACATCGCCAACCTGCGCGGCAAGCTCGGCGGCGGCGAGGGCCGCCGCTCCTTCATCCGCACCGACGCCGGCGTCGGCTACCGGTTCCGCTCGCAGGACGCCTGAGCGCGCAAAACCGCTGCACGCGGCCGGTTTTCGCGGATCTTTGTGAAATCTGAACGTCCGCGATGGTTTCTTGACGCCTTCTTCACGCCGCTGGATCTAGCGTCGAGACATGGCTCGTCTCTCCGAGCAGGGCCTGCGCAAGTCGGTCGGCGTCTCGGGCATGTTCGCTACGGCGTACGGGAACGTCGGCTCGTCGATCTACTACGCCCTGGGCCTGGTCGCCGCGCACGCCCTCGGGCTCACGCCGGTCGTCTTCCTGTTCGCAGGCGGGCTGTTCGCGCTGACCGCCAAAACCTACGCCGAGGGCGCCGCGATGTTCCCCGAAGCGGGCGGCTCCTCGTCGTTCGCGCGCCACGCCTTCAACGACGTCGTCTCGTTCTTCGCCGGCTGGGCGCTGAGCCTCGACTACATCCTCACGATCGCGATCTCCGCGTTCTTCGTGCCCCACTACCTCAGCGCCTTTCCCGGGCTGCACGCGCTCAAGCACAACCCCGACGACATCTTCGGGGGGCTCTTCGTGGTTGTCGTGCTGACCGCGCTGAACGTCCGCGGCCTCGGCGAGTCGGCCAAGCTCAACTTCCTGCTCGCGATCGTCGACCTGTGCACGCAGGTGCTGCTCGTCGGGCTCGGGATCGTGCTGGTGCTGGACCCTGCGCTGCTGGTCAACCAGGTCCACATCGGCATGGCGCCGAGCTGGAGCGAACTGATCTTCGCGCTGTCGCTGGCGATGCTCGCCTACACCGGGATCGAGACGGTCGCGAACATGGCCGAGGAGGCCAGGGACCCCGGACGCGAGGTGCCGAAGGCCGTGAACCTCGTCGTGATGGCCGTGCTGGGCGTGTACGCCGGCATCTCCGTGGTCGCGCTCTCGGCGTTGCCGGTCGTCCACCACGGCGCCGGCTACAGCCCCGAGCTCAAACAGAGCTTCGCCCATCCCGGCTTCGCCACGGCGCTCGGGCACTTCTTCGAAAACGACCCGGTGCTCGGCGTGATCCAGCACCTCGGGCTGCACGGCGTCACGCTCAAAGTCGCCCAGTACTACGTCGGGCTGCTGGCCGCGACGATCCTCTTCATCGCCACCAACGCGGGGATGATCGGCATCTCGCGCCTGTCCTGGTCGCTGGCCGAGCATCGCCAGCTGCCGCGGCTGTTCAGCCAGCTGCACGTGCGCTACCGCACGCCGTGGTTCACGCTCGTCTTCTTCTCGGTGCTCGCCTGTGCGCTGATCATCTACGGCAACACCGAAGTCCTGGGCAACCTCTACTCGTTCGGCGCGATGCTCTCGTTCACGACCGCGCACGCGGCGATCGTCGCGCTGCGCGTCAAGGACCCCGATCGCGAGCGTCCCTACGTCAGCCCGTGGGGGGTGCGCATCCGCGGTGCGGTGATCCCGATGACCGCTGTGATCGGGGGCATCGGCACGGCCGCGGCCTGGGTCGCGGTCGTCGTGCTGCACTCCGAGGCGAAGGTCGTCGGCATCCCCTGGATGGTCGTCGGCATGGCCGGCTACTACTTCTACCGTCGCCGCCAGGGCCTCGATCCGAAGAAGTCCTACCGGCTGCCTCGCCCCGAACGCCCGGAGGACTTCCAGGAGCTCGAGTACCGCACCGCGCTCGTCCCGATCTTCGGCTCCGACGTCTCCGCCGACGCGCTGCACAGCGCCGCGAAGCTGATCGGCGAAGGCGGTGTCGTCTACGCGGTGTACGTGCTGCCGGTGCCACGCCAGCTGTCGCTGGAGGCGGGGCTCGAGCAGGAGGAGGCGGCGGGACGCGCGGTGCTCGAGAGCGCGCGGATCCAGGCGCGCCGCGCCGGCATCAAGATCCGCACCGGGCTGATCCGCACCCGCAGCCCCGGCTCGGCGCTCGTCGAGGAAGCCGAGCGCGTCGGCTCGGATGTCATCTACTGGTCGGCGATCCACGCCCCCGCGGGCGAGCACGGCATCGGCCCGACCGCGCAGTACCTGCTGAAGGCGCGTCCCTGCCGGATCATCATCGAGACCGACAACCGGCTTCGCAGCGGCGCCGATCCGGAGCCGCAGGGGCTCGCGACCGTGACCTGAGGACGGCCTCCTGCGCGTGCAGGACCGCGGCGCGCGCGTGCAGCCGCGACTACGCCTCGCCGAGGGCCGAACGCAGCGCCTCGTCGAGATCCGGGTGGCGGAAGGCGTAGCCGAGCATCAGCGGCCTGGCCGGTACCGCGCGAGCGCCGGTGGTGACGATCTGCGCCATCTCGCCGTAGAGCAGGCGCAGCGCCGCCCCGGGCACCGGCAGCGCCGCGGGGCGGCGCAGAGCGCGCCCCAGCGCGCGCGAGAACTCGGCGTTGGAGACCGGGGCGGGCGCCGTCGCGTTGACCGCCCCGCTCCAACGCTCGTCTTCGAGCGCCGCGCGGTAGATGCCCGTCACGTCCGCGGCGTGGATCCAGGGCAGGAACTGCCGCCCGCCCGCGACCGGACCGCCGAGGCCGAGCCTGAACGGCGGCAGCATCTTCTCCAGGGCTCCGCCGCCGGCATCGAGGACGACCCCGGTCCGCACCCGGGCCACGCGCATCCCCAGCTCGGCGGCGCCCGCCGCCGCCTCCTCCCACTGCTCGCAGATGCCGGCCAGGAAGCCCTCGCCGGGCGGGGACTCCTCGTCGAGCGGTTCGTTGCCCCGCGAGCCGTAGTAGCCCGTCGCCGAGGCGCTGAGCAGGACCGCCGGCCGCTGCTCGGCGGAGCGCAGCCCGGCCAGCAGGTTCTCCGTCCCGCTCACCCGGGTGTCGCGGATCATCCGCTTGGCCTGGGCGCTCCAGCGCTGCGAGACCGGAGCGCCCGCCAGGCTGATGACGGCGTCGCGGCCGGTCAGGGCGGCGGCCGGGGCGGGTTCGCCGAGTAGGTCCCAGCGCTGCGCGTCGACCTCGCCGAGGCGCTCGCGCGCTCGCGCCGGGTCGCGACTGAGCACGGTCACCTCCCAGCCGGCTTCGCGCAGCTCCCCGACCAGCCGCGTCCCGATCAGGCCGGTCGCGCCGCTGAGGGTGACGCTGCGGCGGGGCGGGCCCTCGCTCATCTAGCCCCGCCGGTCGGAGTGCGACGAACTGCCGGCCGGGCCCGGAGAGAGCGCGTCCCCGGGCGCGAAGCCGACCTCCTGCCCCGCCATCGCGGTGCCCGCGGCGCGCGCCTGCTCGCCGACCGCGGCGGCCACGGCGGGCGCCACGTCGCGGTTGAACACCGACGGGATGATGTAGTCCTCGCGCAGCTCGGTGTCCTCGACGATCGCGGCGATCGCCCGCGCCGCCGCCATCTTCATGTCCTCGCTGATCGTCCGTGCGCGCACGTCCAGGGCGCCCCGGAAGATCCCCGGGAAGCACAGCACGTTGTTGATCTGATTGGGGTAGTCGGAGCGGCCGGTCGCCATGATGCGGACGTAGGGGGCGGCCTCCTCCGGGTTGACCTCCGGGTTCGGGTTGGCCATCGCGAACACCATCGCGTCGCGGTTCATCCGCGAGAGCGCCTCGGCGGGCAGCGCCCGCGCGCCGGAGACGCCGATCAGCAGATCGGCGCCGTCGATCACGTCAGCCGGCGCGCCGCTGCGGCCCTCCGGGTTCGTGACCTCGGCGAACCAGCGCTTGACCGAGTTCATCGAGCCGTCCTGGTAGTCCTCGCGCTGCGTCGAGAGCGCGCCGCGCGAGTCGGCGCCGATGATGTCGGTGACGCCTGCGGCACGCAGGATCCTGGTGACGGCGATGCCGGCGGCGCCGAGTCCGATCACCAGCACCTTCAGGTCCTCGAGCTCGCGGCCCGTCAGCTTCACGGCGTTCAGCACCGCGGCCATCACCACGACGGCGGTGCCGTGCTGGTCGTCGTGGAACACGGGGATCTCCAGCTCGGCGATCAGGCGCTCCTCGATCTCGAAGCAGCGCGGCGCCGCGATGTCCTCGAGGTTGATCCCGCCGAGGCCCGGAGCGATCAGCTTGACCGTGCGCACGATCTCGTCCGGGTCGGTGGTGTCCAGGCACAGCGGGAAGGCGTCGACGCCCGCGAACTCCTTGAACAGGCAGCACTTGCCCTCCATCACCGGCATCGCCGCCTTCGGGCCGATGTTGCCGAGACCGAGCACCGCGCTGCCGTCGGAGACGACTGCCACCGTGTTGCGCTTGATCGTGTACTGGAAGGCTCGGTCCTCCTCGTCGGCGATCGCCAGGCAGACGCGGGCGACGCCGGGCGTGTAGACCATCGAGAGGTCGTCGCGCGTCTTCAGCGGATGCTTGTTCGACTGCTCGATCTTGCCGCCGACGTGCAGCAGGAAGGTGCGGTCGGTCGTGTCGATCACCTCGGCTCGGTCGACCGCGTTGACCGCAGCGACGATCTCGTCCCAGTGGGCCTGGCCGGTGGCGTCGACGACGATGTCACGCAGCGACTGGCCATCCTGGGCGTCCACCACGTCGATGGCGCCGACCATTCCCCCGGCGTCGCCGATCGCGCTCGTCACGCGTCCGAGCACGCCCTGGCTGTCATCGAGCTTGACGCGGATCGTCAGTCGGTACTGGGCGCTGGGGGTGGCGCTCACTGTCTGCAGACTCCCTCCGTGGTTGGCGGCAGGGGATCTTAGGGCCTGGGCGGATCGCGGCGTGTGGCTGGGGCGCGCCGGCCGGTCCCCGGCGGCGCGGGTACGTAGAGTGAGGCCGATGGCAGTCAGGGCGACAGCGCAGCCGAGGGCGCGGAGCGCGCGGGGCCCCGCCGCGCCCGCTCCCGGCGGGGAGCGGCGCCTGTTCCTGATCGACGGGCCGAGCCTCGTGTACCGGGCCTTCTTCGCCCTGCCCGAGTCGATCGCGACCTCGACCGGGGTGCCGACCAACGCGATCTTCGGCTTCGCGTCGATGCTCGTGAAGATCGTCACCGAGTACGGGGTGCAGCCGACGGTCGTGGCCTGGGACGCCGGCACCTCGGGCCGCAACGAGCTGTTCAGCGAGTACAAGGCCCAGCGGCGCTCGCGGCCGGACCTGCTCAAGGAACAGTGGCCGGTGATGGAACCGCTGGTCGAGTCGTTCGGCTACACGAACGTGAAGATCGACGGATACGAGGCGGACGACGTGATCGCCTCGCTCGCCGATCGTGCGCTGCACGCCGACCCGCAGGTGCCGGTGATGATCGTCACCGGCGACCGCGACGTCTTCCAGCTGATCGACGAGCAGGGGCTCGTCAAGGTGATGGCGACCTCGCGCGGCATCACCGAGACCAAGATCTACGACCGCCGGGCGGTGATCGACCGTTACGGGATCCCGCCGGAGCTGATCCCCGACTTCTACGGCCTGAAGGGCGACACCTCGGACAACATCCCCGGCATCCCCGGGATCGGCGACAAGACCGCGAGCGAGCTGCTGCAGTCGTTCGGGACCCTCGAGGAGGTGCTCGCGAACGTCGAGCAGGTCAAAGGCGCCAAGCGCAAACAGAATCTCGAACAGCACGCCGAGGACGCCCGCATCTCCAAGCAGCTCGCGACCGTGCGCCGCGACCTCGAGGTCGACCTCGACGTGGCGCTGGAGGCGGCCCGCGACCCGGACCGCGGACGAGTGCGCGAGATGTTCCGCGAGTACGAGCTGCGCGACCCGCTGCGGCGCCTGGAGGAGGCGCTCGGCGACCCGGACGTGGCGGCACCGCCGAGCGCCGCCGAGGTGATGCTGACCGCCACGCTGCGCAGCGGCGGCCCGGAGCAGATCGCGGGGCTCGGCAGCGCCGGCGCGGAGCTCTGCGTCCTCGTCGCCGAGGCGCAGGCGCCGGAGGGTGAGCTGTTCGCCGAGGGCGCGCCGTGGCGGTTCGCCGCATTCTGCGACGGGGCCGTCGTGGCCGGCGATTGCGGCGGCCCGGAGGAGGTGGTGGCGGCGTGCGCGAGCCGGCCCGTGGTCGCCCACGACGCGAAGTCGCTGCGGCTCGTTCCGCAGGGTCTGGCGCACGACACGCTGCTCGGCGCCTACCTGCTGGAGCCGGCGCGGCGCGGGTACCCGTTCGGCGAGCTCGTCGAGGAGCGCGGCCTCGCCTGCGATCTCGAGGACCCGCTCGCGGCGCAGGCTGTGCTGCTGGCGGCGCTCGCCGACTGGCAGCGCGAGCAGATCGTCGAGCGCGGGCTGGACGAGCTGATGGAGCGGATCGAGCTGCCGCTGGTGCCGGTGCTGCGCGAGATGGAGCTGCTCGGCGTGCGGCTGAACCTCGAGCGGCTCGGCGGCATCACCGAGCGGGTGCGCGAGGAGATCGGCGGCCTCGAACGCGAGATCTTCGCGCTGGCCGGCGAGGAGTTCACGATCGGCTCGCCGCAGCAGCTCGGCGAGATCCTCTTCGAGCGGCTCGGGCTGTCGCGCAAGCGCCGGGGCAAGACCGGCTACTCAACCGACGCGCGCGTGCTGCAGGCGATCCGCGCCGAGCACGAGATCGTGCCCAAGATCGAGCGCTGGCGCGAGCTCTCGACACTGATCAAGACCTATCTCGACGTGCTCCCCGAGCAGGCCGACGCCGAGTCGCGCATCCACACCACGTTCCTGCAGGCGGTGGCCACGACGGGACGGCTGTCGAGCACCAACCCGAACATGCAGAACGTTCCGATCCGCACGCCCCTGGGGCGCGAGATCCGCGGCTGCTTCGAGGCCGAGCCCGGCAACGTGCTGATCTCGGCGGACTACTCGCAGATCGAGCTGCGGGTGCTCGCCCAGGCCGCCGGCGAGGATGTCCTGATGGAGATCTTCAAGCGCGGCGAGGACGTGCACACGGCGACCGCCTCGCGCGTCTTCGGCGTCTCCGCCGAGGAGATCGACCCCGGGATGCGCTCGAAGTCGAAGATGATCAACTACGGGATCGTCTACGGCCTCTCCGACTACGGCCTGGCCGATCGCCTCAACATCCCGCGCGAGGAGGCGAAGGAGTTCATCGACGCCTACCTCGAGCGCTTCCCGCACGTGGCGGCCTTCATGGCCGCGACGATCGAGCGCGCGAAGGAGGAGGGCCACGTCAAGACGCTGTGGGGGCGCCGGCGCCAGATCCCGGAGCTGCGGGCGCGCAACTACCAGGTGCGCACGCTCGGCGAGCGGCTCGCGGTGAACACGGTGATCCAGGGCACCGCGGCGGACATCATCAAGCTGGCGATGGTGCGCTGCCACGCCGCGCTCGGCTCCTCGGGGCTGGCCAGCAAGCTGCTGCTGACGATCCACGACGAGCTGCTGTTCGAAGGCCCGCCCGAGGAGAGCGACGCGGCTCGCGAGCTGGTCGAGCGCGAGATGGTCGGCGTCTGGGAGCACGAGCCGCCGATGGCCGTGGACATCGGGGTCGGCGCGAACTGGCTCGAAGCGAAGTGAGCTGCCGGCTCGGCGTCAGCCGAGCGCGGTGCGGAACCCGTCGCGCCAGCTCGCGAGCGCCGGCCACCACCCGAGCTCGCGCTTCGCGCGCTCGTTCGAGGCGCCCTGCGCCCGGGTCATCACCTCGACGCCGTAGGCGCCCGCGAGCGGGTGCGCGAGCCATGCGGGCACGCGCAGCGGCGGCTTGGCTCCGAGCGCCGAGGCGATCACCGGCAGCCACTCGCGGACCGCAGCGGGATCGTCGTCGACGATGTTGTACGCGCTGCCCGCCCGGCCCCGTTCGAGCGCTGCGAGGGTCGCGGCGGCGGCGTCGCCGACGTGCACGAACGACCACACGCCGCCGCCACCGCCGACGAGCGGCAGGCGCCGCGCGCGCAGCAGATCGCCCATCGAGCCCGCGCGGGAGATCGCGGCTCCCGGTCCGTAGAAGTAGCCGTAGCGCAGCACGATCCCGCCCGCTCCGAGGACGGTGCGCTCGAGGCTGCGCACCGCCTCGGCGGAGCGCGCGTAGCTGCTCGGCGACTGCGCGGCGGTGCGCAGCGGATCGTCCTCGCCGTGGAGCGTCCCCGGCGGCCCCGGCGCATAGGAGAACGCGATCGACTGCGCCAGGATCCGGTCTGCGCCGGCGGCCCGGGCGGCCTCGACGAGGATCCTCGTGCCCTCGTCGCGCAGCCGGTCGTTGAGGACGAAGTCCCGCTCGATCGTGCGCGGGTCGATCGCGGCGGGCAGCGCCGTCAGCTCGTGGATCACGGCTTCGGGCCGCGCGTCTGCGAGCGCGTCGCGCACCGCCTCGCGGTCGAGCGCGTCGCACACGACGCCGCGGGCTCCGGCCGCGGCCAGCTGCCCGGCGCGCCGTTCAGAGCGTGTCGCCCCCGTCACCTCGTGGCCCGCAGCGAGCAGCAGCGGCACGAGCTGACGGCCGATCACACCGGTCGCGCCGGCGAGGAAGATCCTCATCCCGCGGCCGGCGCCGGCGTCTGCTCGGCCGCGTGCTCCGGGACCGCGCAGACCATGCCCTCGGTGAAGCCCGAGGCGCCGTACCCGAGCGCCATGTTGAAGCGGCCGCGCATGTTCTCGACGGCGATGAGGTTGGTCAGCTCGACGATCTGCGGCTCCTCGAAGCGCGCGCGCAGCCGCGCGAACAGCTGATCCGACACCTCGACCGGCGTGCGGCTCATCGCCACGGCGTAGTCGAGCACGAGACGCTCGTCCGCGTCGAAGTGCTCGCTGTCGCCGTAGTGCGGCAGCGCCAGCAGCTGCTCGTCGCCGATGCCTGCGCGGCGCGCGATGTGCGAGCCGATGTCGATGCAGTACTCGCAGCTCGTGAGCGTTGCCGCCTTCAGCTCGGCGAGCACCTTCAGGCGCTCGGGCACGCCGTGCAGGCGCGCGGTTGCCTCCTCGAGCACGCCGTAGCCGATCATCAGCCGCGGTAGGCGCGCATACGCTTCGACCGGGCCGAGCTCCCCCTCCGGCCGCACGCCGGTGAGCTGGGAGATCTTGCGGCGGCTGAGGCCCAGCAGCAGCCGCGCGAGCGGGCTCGGGGCGATCGGTTCGAGGCGTTGTTCGTGGCTCACGGCGTGATCCTTTCGGCGAGGGGATGGAGCAGGCCCGCGGCGCTCGCGGGCTTGCGCGCCGCGAGGCGCCACAGCAGCGCGAGCTGCACGCTCGCCGCGAGCAGCGCGAAGAAGTCGAGGTAACCGACCCAGCGCGGATGCGCGCGGCCGATGTCGATCAGGTGGTTGAGCGAGTGCAGCGCGTACTGGACGGTGGTCACGGCGAGCACCGGCACGCGCCAGCTCGGGCGGGCGACGGCGACGGCGAGCCCGACGCCGAGCGCGGCGTTGTAGGTCGCGACGTCGCGGACGTAGTGGTCGTTGCCGGCGCCGAACGGACCGATTGAGGTGTAGAAGGCGTGCGGCGCGATCGCCATGAACAGCGCCAGCCCGAGCTGGACAGCGGCGAACGCGAGCAGGCCGGCGCGGAGCGCGGCGTCGAGACCGGGGCGGGAGCCGGGGGGAGAGGGGACAGCCATCGGGATTGCACGATATGGTCAATGTGGTCCCCTTGAAAGGACCACTTCGATGGCGCCATCGGGTACCACTTTCGCCGGTCCGGAGCTGCTCGTCGAGCTCGACCGCTCGGCACCGCGCTCGCTGCGCGCGCAGCTCGAGGATGAGCTTCGCGAGGCGATCCGCGGCGACCGGCTGCCGGCGGGCGCGCGTATGCCGGCCACCCGCGTGCTCGCGGCCGACCTCGGGCTCTCGCGACGGCTGGTCGTCGACGCCTACTCGCAGCTCCTGGCCGAGGGCTACCTGGTCGCGCGCCGTGGCGCGGGCACGTTCGTCGCCGCCGCGGCCGGCGCCGCCACGCGGCCCGCCCGCGGCCCGCGGCCGCCCCGGCTGCGCTTCGACTTCTTCCCAGGCAATCCCGACCTCTCCACGTTCCCGCGCGAGGCGTTCCTGCGGGCGATGCGCGAGACGCTGCGCACGGCGCCCGACAGCGCGCTGGGATACCCGGACCCGCGCGGCGCGGGCGCGCTCCGCCGCGCGCTTGCCGAGCACCTGCGCCGCGTCCGCGGCGTGGCCGCGGACCCCCGCGCCCTCGTCGTCACCGCGGGCGTCGCGCAGGGCTTCGCGCTGCTCGCCGCGGCGCTCGGCGAGGTGCGCCTCGCCGTCGAGGATCCGGGCCTGCCGCCCCACCGCGCGATCCTCGCCTCGCGGGGAGCCGAGCTCGTCGCGCTGCCGGTCGACGAGCACGGCGCCCGGGTCGAGGAGCTGACGAGCGCGAAGGGCGGGCCGCTCGACGGGGTCCTCGTCACGCCGGCTCACCAGTCGCCGACAGGCGTCGCGCTCGGCTCGCGCCGCCGCGCCGCCCTGCTCGCCTGGGCGAAGGACAGCGGCGGCCTGATCCTCGAGGACGACTACGACGCGGAGTTCCGCTACGACCGGCTGCCGCTCGGCGCGCTGCAGGGCCTGGCGCCCGACCACGTGGTCTATCTCGGGACCGTCAGCAAGTCGCTTGCGCCCGGGCTGCGGCTCGGCTGGCTGGTGCTCCCGCCGGCGCTGGTGGAGCCGGTCGTGCAGGCCAAGATGCTCGCCGACCAGGGCTGTTCGGTCCTCGACCAGCTCGCGCTCGCGGAGATGCTCAGCAGCGGCGCCTACGACCGCCACCTGCGCGCGGCGCGACGGCGCTACCGGTCGCGGCGCGACGCGCTGCTGAAAGCGGTCGAGACGCACATCGAGGGCGCCCGCGTGACCGGCGTCGCGGCCGGCCTGCACGCGACGGTGCGCCTGCCCGATCCCGTCGACGGCGGCGAGCTGATGGCCGCGGCCGCGCGGCATTCGGTCGGCGCGTATCCGCTGGGGCTCGCCTACCTGGAGCCGCGGCTCCTCGACGACGGGCTGATCCTCGGCTACGCCAACCTGGCCGAGCCCGCCATCGAGGAGGGCATCCGCAGGCTGGGTGAGGCGCTCGCCGAGCTGCCGCCGGGCCCCGCCGTGACATAGGAGGGGGGCGCGATCGCCAGGTACTGATCGAACACCCAGCGCGTCAGCCGGCGCGACTCGAACGCGCGCACGAGCTGCGTCACGGCGCGGCTGGGCGTGATCTGGCCGATCGCGCGCTGCACGTTCAGCAGCCAGCGGAACTTGCGCTCGTGCGAGTCCGAGAACGCGCCGTATCCGAGCAGTGCCTGCTCGCGCGAGCGGTGGCCTGCGAGCACCGCGCGCAGCTCGCGCCCGCAGGCGATGCCGAAGTACAGGGCCGTGCGGATCCCCTCGGCGGTCAGCGGCAGGCAGTGTCCCGCCGAGTCGCCCGCGAAGAACACGCCGTCCTCGGTGGCGCGGCGCAGCTGGTGGGGGATCCAGTTGCCCTGAAATCTGATCGCGGGCAGGTCGAGCTCGCCGGCGAGGCGCACGGTCGGCTCCTTGACGTGGTGCCCGGGCCAGAACGAGCCGACGCCGACGCGCAGCTCCTCGCCGGCCGGGAAGCACCAGGAGTAGCCGGCGCGGACGTACTTCGGGTCGATCCACAGCTCCATCTCGGCGGCGTTGCCCGGCGGGTGCACCTCCAGCCCGCGGGACAGGCGCGCGTCCGGGGGCTGGATCGTCGCGCCGTTGGACAGCACCCGCCGCCAGCCGAGCGCGTCGACGATCAGCGGCGCGGTCAGCTCGCCGCGGTCGGTCGTCACGGTGCTGCCGCTGCGCCCGGTGACGGTCGCGGTCTCGAACTGCGCCTCGGCGCCGCGCTCCCAGAGCAGCGCGCAGAGCTCGCGGTAGTCGAAGGTCGAGAACGGCCACGGCAGAGGCCAGCGGGCCGTGCGCCAGGGCGTGTGCACGACCAGCTCCTGGAAGCGCTGGCGCTCGGAGCCGAGCAGCCCCATCGCCGAGAGCCACTGCGTCGGGATCCCGCAGGCGGAGGTCTGACGCTCGCCGATCTCGTAGCGGTCGACGACCAGAACCTCGGCGCCCGCGCCCGCCAGCTCGGCCGCGACGGCGAGCCCGGCGAAGCTCGCGCCGCACACGAGCACATCGCAGTCGCGCTGCAAGCGGGTGCGCTCCGCGCCCCGCTTCGTCGCTCTAACAGGCATGTGGCCGGCAATGATACGGCTGCGCTACGCTTCGCCCCTGTGACAACTGTGATCGAGAACCCGCAGGCGCGGGTCGTCGACGGCTCGAACGGCCTGCTGCTCGAGGTCGACGGCCAGATCGTCCCCAACTACGACGCGACCTTCCGCGACATCGAGGAGGGCGAGGTCGTCACCGGCCACGTCGTCCGGATCGACAAGGACGAGGTCCTGGTCGACATCGGCTACAAGTCCGAGGGCGTCATCCCCGCCAACGAGCTGTCGATCCGCAAGGCGGTGGACCCGGCCGACGAGGTGCATCTCGGCGAGGAGGTCGACGCGATCGTCCTCACCAAGGAGGACCAGGACGGCCGCCTGATCATGTCCAAGAAGCGCGCCCGCTTCGAGAAGGCGTGGCGGCGCATCGAAGCGGCTGCGGAGTCGGGCGAGCCGGTCGAGGGGACCGTGATCGAGGTCGTCAAGGGCGGGCTGATCATCGACCTCGGCGTGCGCGGCTTCCTGCCGGCGTCGCTGGTCGACATCCGCCGCGTGCCGAACCTCGACGAGTACATGGGCACGAAGATCGAGACCAAGGTGATCGAGCTCAACCGCTCGCGGAACAACGTCGTGCTGTCCCGCCGCGCGGTCCTCGAGGAGGAGCGCAAGGAGGTCCGCCAGCAGATCCTCGACCGTCTGCAGCCCGGCCTGGTCGTGGAAGGGCAGATCTCCAACATCGTCGACTTCGGCGCGTTCGTGGACCTCGACGGGATCGACGGCCTGATCCACATCTCCGAGCTCTCCTGGTCGCACGTCAACCACCCGAGCGAGGTGCTCTCGATCGGCGACACCGTGAAGGTCAAGGTGCTCGACATCGACCGCGACCGCCAGCGGATCTCACTCGGTCTCAAGCAGACGCAGGAGGACCCCTGGCAGCGGATCGTCGACACCTACAACGTCGGCGACGAGCTCGTCGGCAAGGTCACCAAGGTCGTCACGTTCGGCGCCTTCGTGGAGATCCTCGACGGCGTCGAGGGCCTCGTCCACATCTCCGAGCTCGCGCCGCACCACGTCGAGAGCCCGCGCGAGATCGTGCACCCGGGCGACGAGATCCGCGTGAAGATCCTGGAGATCGACTCTGAGCGCCGTAGGCTCTCGCTGTCGGCAAAGCGCGTCGAGGACCAGATCCTGCCCGTGTCGCGGCCCGCGGGAGCGGAGCCGCTCGCGGAGGAGTCCTTCGGCGAGGAGCCGGCGCCGGACGCCGCGACCGGCGAGGAGCCCGTCGCGGAGGCTGCGGCTGCCGAGGAGCCCGTCGCGGAGGCTGCGGCTGCCGAGGAGCCCGTCGCGGAGGCTGCGGCTGCCGAGGAGCCCGTCGCGGAGACCACGGCTGCCGAGGAGCCCGTCGCGGAGACCACGGCTGCCGAGGAGCCGCAGGCCGCGGAGGAGGCGCAGCGGGCGACGGAGAGCGCCGAGGAGCCTGCCGCTGCCGCGGAGGAGCCGCAGGCAGCCGCCGAGGAGGAACCGGTCGGCGAGAACGTGGCCGGCGACGCCGTGCCGCTGCCGGAGGCCGCCGCCGCGGAGGCAGAGGCGGCTCGCGGCTCCGAGCAGGCCTAGCCCCGGCCGCGGGGCCGTGGCGGAGCAGGTTCCCTTCGTCGGGCTGACGGGCGGGCTCGGCGCGGGCAAGTCGACCGCGCTCGAAGCGCTGCGGCGGCTCGGCGCGGAGACGATCTCCAGCGACGCGATCGTGCACGAGCTCTACGCCGGCGAGGCGCTGCGCGGCGCCGTGGTGGCTCGATGGGGCACGGAGGTCGCGCCGGACGGCGTGGTCGACCGCGCCGCCGTCGCGCAGCGCGTGTTCGCGGAGCCGGCGGAGCGGCAATGGCTCGAGCAGCAGATCTGGCCGCTGGTGGGGGCGCGCGTGGCCGACTGGCTGCAGCAGGCGCGCAGCCGCACGCCACGCCCGCCGGCAGCCGTCGTCGAGGTCCCGCTGCTGTTCGAGGCGGGTCTCGACGGCATCTACGACGCGACGGTCGCCGTGATCGCCGGGGAGGACGTGCGGCGCGAGCGGGCGGCCGCCCGCGGGCACGAGGCCGTCGACGAGCGCGACGCGCGCCAGCTGGCGCAGGAGGAGAAGGCGCGCCGGGCGACGTACGTGGTGCGCAACGACGGCGGCGTCGAGGAGCTGCAGGCGCAGCTGTCGGACGTCCTTGCCAAGCTATCGCGATGAGTCACGCGGCCACGCACGCCCGTGCGAGCCGCCGTCGCTCGCGCGGGAACGGCGGGATCCTCGCGCTCGGCGCGGTGCTGGTGGCGGCTGTGATCGCCTATCCGCTGCTGACCGGCGGCGTCCGCCGCAACGAGCTGCCGTTGAGCGATACCGCGATCATCCGCCAGCAGGCCGCCGAGAAGCACCTCGACCCGGCGCTGATCGCTGCGGTGATCTACGCCGAGAGCAAATTCGAACCAAGGCAGTCATCGGCAGGCGCCGAGGGGCTGATGCAGGTCCTGCCCGAAACGGCGTATTACCTGGCGAGACTCTCGGGCGGGCGGCGCTTCACGGCATCGGATCTGGCGCAGCCCGAAATCAACGTCGCCTACGGCAGCTACTACCTGCGCTACCTGCTCGACCACTACCAAGGCGACGAGATGCTGGCGCTCGCCGCGTACAACGGCGGGCTCACGAACGTCGACCGCTGGGTCGCGCGGGCGCGCCAATCGGGGGAACCGCTGAAGGTCGAAGCGATCCCGTTCCCGGAGACCCGGGAATACGTGCAGCGGGTGATGGCGGCGCAGCAGGAATACCGGCAGACGTACGCCCGGGTGCTGGGGATCTGAACCGGTAGGCCGCTCGCGGACGGGCGACGGGCGCGAGCCGGGTATCGCTCGGTTGCGGCCACGGATCGGCCTCGATCGCCGCTACCCTCGTCCGGTGCCCGCCTTCAAGCTCGACGACGTCTTCACGCCGACGGCCGACCAGCCGCGCGCGATCGAGTCGCTCGCGGAGGGGATCACGACCGGCGAGCGCTTCCAGACGCTGCTCGGCGCGACCGGCACGGGCAAGACGATGACGATGGCCGGCGTGATCGAGGCGGTGCAGCGCCCGACGCTCGTGATCGCCCACAACAAGACGCTCGCCGCGCAGCTCTGCAACGAGTTCCGCACGTTCTTCCCCGACAACGCGGTCGAGTACTTCGTCTCCTACTACGACTACTACCAGCCCGAGGCCTACGTGCCGAGCCGCGACCTCTACATCGAGAAGGACTCGGCGATCAACCAGGAGGTCGACCGGTTGCGCCACGCGGCGACCGCGGCGGTGTTCGCCCGCCGCGACGTGATCGTCGTCGCATCCGTCTCCTGCATCTACGGCCTCGGCTCGCCGCAGACCTACGAGATGAACATGCAGATCCTCAAGCGGGGCGCGGAGATCGATCGCGACGCGCTGCTGCGCAAGCTCGTCTCGATTCAGTACAACCGCAACGACCAGGTGCTCTCGCGCGGCACCTTCCGCGTCCGCGGCGAGACGCTCGAGGTGTTCCCCGCCTACGCCGAGACCGCGTTCCGCGCGACGATGTTCGGGGACGAAGTCGAACGCCTGCAGCACTTCGATCCGCTCACCGGCGAGCTGATCGCCGACGACCTCGAGCACGTCGCGATCTGGCCCGCGACGCACTACAACGTCAAGGAGGGGACGCTCGAGGCCGCGGTCGAAGAGATCGGCCGCGAACTGAACGGGCGCTGCGAGGAACTGGAGTCCGAAGGCAAGCAGCTCGAGT
This sequence comes from uncultured Solirubrobacteraceae bacterium, assembly GCA_963703205.1. Taxonomy (GTDB): domain Bacteria; phylum Actinomycetota; class Thermoleophilia; order Solirubrobacterales; family Solirubrobacteraceae; genus Palsa-744. The sequence goes on along the minus strand of OY969799.1, from coordinate 1,603,116 downwards.
CCCATCGCCTGCGCCAACGCACCCAGTACGACATGGAGATGCTCAAGGAGGTGGGATTCTGCTCGGGCATCGAGAACTACTCGCGGATCCTCGACGGCCGCCCGCCCGGCTCGCGGCCGTACTGCCTGATCGACTACTTCCCGAAGGACTTCGTCTGCTTCATCGACGAGTCGCACCAGACGGTGCCGCAGATCGGCGGTATGCACGAGGGCGACCGCAGCCGCAAGCAGACGCTCGTCGACTACGGCTTTCGCCTGCCGAGCGCGATGGACAACCGTCCCCAGACCTTCGAGGAGTACCTCTCGATCACCCCTCAGCTGACGTTCGTCTCGGCCACGCCGGGGGAGTACGAGCGGGTCCGTTCGACGCGAGTCGTCGAGCAGATCGTCCGGCCGACCGGGATCGTCGACCCGCTCGTCGAGGTGCGCGAGACCAAGAACCAGATCGACGACCTGATGAACGAGGTGCGGGCGCGGGTCCAGAAGGACGAGCGCGTGCTCGTTACGACGCTCACCAAGAAGATGAGCGAGGACCTCTCCCAGTACCTGCTCGAGATGGGCTTCAAGACGCGCTACCTGCACTCGGAGATCGACACGCTCGAGCGCATCCAGATCATCCGCGACCTGCGGCTCGGCGAGTACGACGTGCTGGTCGGCGTCAACCTGCTGCGCGAGGGCCTCGACCTGCCGGAGGTCTCGCTGGTGGCGATCCTCGACGCCGACAAGGAGGGGTTCCTGCGCGGTGAGACGTCGTTGATCCAGACGATCGGGCGCGCGGCGCGCAACGTCGACGGAACCGTGCTGATGTACGCCGACAAAGAAACGAAGGCGATGCGCGCGGCGATCGGAGAGACCGACCGGCGCCGCGAGATCCAGCAGGCCTACAACGAGGAGCACGGCATCACGGCGGCCACGATCGTCAAGGGCATCTCGGACATCGCCGACTTCCTGCAGGCCGAGTCGAAGGTGCCCCGAAGCCGGCGCAAACGGCGAACCGCCAAGCGCGGGACCGCGGAGGAGCTGCCGCAGAACGAGCTGGAGAAGATGATCGTGGAGCTCGAGGAGGAGATGCTGGCCGCCGCCGAGGACCTGCGCTTCGAGTACGCCGCGCAGCTGCGCGACGAGCTGCGCGAGCTGCGCCGGGACCTGCAGGAGATACGCGCCGAAGAGGCGCCGGCTGCGGATCGGGCGGCGGATGACGCTTCCGCAGAGAGCATGCCCTAGGATCCGCGCGTGGAGTTCGACCGCCAGTCAATCGAACGTCGCGACTTCCCGATCAGCCGCCGCGGATACGACCCGGCCGCGGTCGACGCCCACCTGAGATCGCTGGCGGCGGACGTCGAGGAGCTGCAGCGGACGGCCTCGAGCGGCAAGGCCGACCTGTCGCTGGCATCGAGCGCCGCCACGCAGGTGCAGTCGATCATCGAGGCTGCCGAGTCGGCCGCCGCGGACATCGAGCGGACCGCCCAGGAGCACGCTCGGCAGGTTCGGGACGCCGCCGACCGCGATGCCGAGCGGACCCGCGACGAGGCGCTCGAGAAGGCCCGCGCTCAGGTGGCGGCGGTCGCGCAGGTGAGCGCGACGCTGCTCGAGCGCGTGGGCTCGATGGACGCCGAGGCGAACGCCCTGATCGGCAGCCTGCGCGCCGGCGCGGGCCGCCTCGCCGCCGACCTCACCGCGGTCGAGGCAGGGATGGGCGAGCTCTACGGCGCGGCCTCGGGGCGCCGCGCCGAAGCCGCGCCGCCGGCCGCGAGCGCGGCGGCGGAAGCCTTCGAGTCCGCGCTCGATTCGGCCTTCTCCGCGGCCACGCCCCCGCCGCCGGTGCAGCCGGTCGCCGAAGCCCCGCCGTCCGAACCCGCCGTCGAGGTCGGCGACGTCGACGGGGCCCGCCTCGTGGCGCTGAACATGGCGCTGAACGGGGAGTCGCGCAGCGACACCGAGCGCTACCTGGCCGAGAACTTCCAGGTTCCGGACCGGCTGAAGCTGATCGACGAGGTCTACGCGGCGATCGACGGGTAGGACCGGCCCGGGAGCGCGCCGCCGCTCGGCGGTGCCGATCGGGAGGCACGGCCTGCTCGGCTCCCTCGGGGCGCCGGCTGGCCGCGTCCGCTCGGAGGCGCGGCGCTCAGAGCAGCGCCGCGCGCCGGCGGTGCCTTGACTCGGTCGCCGAGACGTCCAGCGTCGCCGGGCTCTGCGCGAGCGTCTGTGCGACGCCGGCGTCGACCTTCGTCGGGTCGACGCCCGGAATCGCCTTGATAGCGCCGACCACGATGTGCGCGGCCGTCAGCGTCTCGGACGGCTTCGCCTTCGCCTTGGCCTCTCCTTTGCCGTTGCGGAGCACGGCCGGGACCGATCGCACCGCGTACCAGATCAGCAGCAGGGCGGCTGCGCCGGCGATCACCCCCGCGGCGTTCTGCCACCCGGCGAGGTCCAGCCGCTCCCCTGCGCGGAACAGCACCCAGATCTCGCCGAAGCCGCCGGCGAACGTCACTGCAGCGGCGCCGATGATGCCGCCGACGCTGAGGTGTTCGTCGAGCTTGGTCTTCGAGGAGAGGACGATCAGCGAGCCGCCGGCGACGAAGCTCGCCGCCACGGCGGCGCCGACCGTCGCCAGCGCCGAGGAGCCCTTGCCGTTTTCCCCGACGAGGGCCGTGACCACTTCTGAGGAGCCGAACAGGCCGCTCAACAGGCCCGCGGCGAGCGTGACGTTGGTCGCCCAGCTTTCGCGGAAGCTCCACGATGATTCGAGCTGCGTGAGCGGCGCGTTGAGCTTTCCCTTCACGCCGCCCAGGAAGTAGACGGCGGCTGCGATCCCGCAGACGCCGAGCGCCACGGGAAATGCGAGCAGCGCCCTCCATTCGATGTCGGCCGCCGCAGCAGTTGCCATGCGATCACCCCCGGGTGTGTCGTAGTTCTGTAGTCAGACTATCGGGCCAGAACGAACTTTGGGAACTACATGCCGAGGACGTATACGCCTGCCCCAGCGACGATCGGCGCTCCGCGCGCGGGCGCCGGCGGGGTCCTCGCAGCAGGCCCGGGGGAGCGCTTGCCGCGACCGCTCGTCAGAGCTCGAACATCGCCGGGGCCATACAGCGCTCGGCCCTGCCCCACCAGTGACCCGAACGTCTGTTCGCCGTCGTAGAATGGCCCCTCGATGGCAACGGGCAACAAGATCGTCGTCGCGGGGGCGCGCGAGCACAACCTCAAGGACGTCTCCCTCGAGCTGCCTCGCGACGCGCTGGTGGTGATCACGGGGCTTTCGGGCTCGGGCAAGTCGAGCCTTGCCTTCGACACGATCTACGCCGAGGGCCAGCGGCGCTACGTCGAGTCGCTGTCGGCCTACGCGCGGCAGTTCCTGGGGCAGATGGACAAGCCGGACGTGGACTCGATCGAGGGTCTCTCGCCGGCGATCTCGATCGACCAGAAGACGACCTCGCGCAATCCCCGCTCGACGGTCGGGACGGTGACCGAGATCTACGACTACCTGCGCCTGCTGTGGTCGCGGGTCGGCAAGCCGCACTGCCCGATCTGCGGGCGCCCGATCGTCGGCCAGTCGGCCGAGCAGATCATCGACCAGGTGATGGAGCTGGCGGAGGGGACGCGCTTCATGGTGCTGGCGCCGGTCGTGCGCGGGCGCAAGGGCGAGTACGGGAAGCTGCTCGAGGAGCTGCGGGCGGACGGCTTCGCGCGCGTGAAGATCGACGACCGGGTGCGGATGCTCGAGGAATCGATCGTGCTCGACAAGCGCTACAAGCACGACGTGGCAGTCGTCGTCGACCGCCTGGTGATGCGCCACGACGTGCGCAAGCGCCTCGCTGACTCGATCGAGACGGCCGTGGGCCTCGCCGACGGGCTCGTCGAGATCGAGATAGTGGGAAGGGGCTCCGGCCTGACGGCCTCCGCCGAGGGTGCCACGCACGGTGACGGCGACGGCGAAGCTGCGCGGCACGCGACGGGCGCGAAGGGGGCGAGGGCGGCGGGTGTGCGGATCACACCGGGCGCGGCGCCGGATCCCGGCACGATCTACACGTTCTCCGAGCGCTTCGCCTGCCCCGAGCACGGGCCCTCGCTGGTCGAGCTGGAGCCGCGGATCTTCTCGTTCAACTCGCCGCACGGCGCCTGCGACCGCTGCACCGGCCTCGGCGCGCAGATGGAGATCGACCCAGACCTCGTCGTGCCCGACCCGGGGCTCTCGATCAACGACGGGGCGCTGGCTCCGTGGCAGGGCAGCGCCTCCAACTACTACGAGCAGGTCACCGAGGCGTTGTCGGATGTGTACGGCGTCGACCTCGACGCGCCGTGGGAGGATCTCCCCGAGGAGCATCGGGACCTGTTCCTCTACGGCCTCGACGGCGACACCGTGCGCGTCACCTACCGCAACCGCTACGGGCGGCGGCGGACCTACGACACGCGCTTCGAGGGCATCGTCGCGAACCTCGAGCGGCGCTACCGCGAGACCGACTCGGAGTGGACGCGCGAGAAGATCGAGGAATACATGTCGCTGCGGCCCTGCCCGGCGTGCGGCGGCGCGCGGCTGCGCCCGGAGTCGCGCGCGGTGCTGGTGGGCGGCACGCGGATCGAGGAGTTCACCGCGCTGTCGGCGCGGCGGGCGCTGAAATGGCTGGAGGAGGTCGAGCTCTCGGAAACCGACCGCCACGTTGCGAGGCTGATCCTGCGCGAGATCTCGGAGCGCCTGCAGTTCCTGGAGAACGTCGGAATCGGCTACCTCTCGATGGAGCGCGCGGCCGCGACGCTGTCGGGCGGCGAGGCGCAGCGGATCCGGCTGGCGACCCAGATCGGCAGCTCGCTCGTCGGGGTCCTCTACATCCTCGACGAGCCCTCGATCGGGCTGCACCAGCGCGACAACTCGAAGCTGATCGCCACGCTCGAGAAACTGCGCGACCTCGGCAACACGGTGATCGTCGTCGAGCACGACGAGCAGACGATGCGCGCCGCCGACCATCTCGTCGATCTCGGCCCGGGAGCGGGCGAGCACGGCGGGGAGATCGTCGCGCAGGGCACGGCGGCTGAGGTCGAACACGTCCCGGGCTCGCTCACCGGGCAATTCCTGGCGGGGACGCGCACGATCGAGCCGCCCGAGCGGCGCCGTACGCCCAGCGGCTACATCGAGATCCTCGGCGCCGGCCAGCACAACCTGCGCAACATCGACGTGCAGGTGCCGCTCGGCGTCCTGACCTGCGTGACCGGCGTGTCGGGGTCGGGCAAGTCGACACTCGTCAACGACGTCCTCTACAAGGCGGTCGCGAACCGCCTGCACCGGGCGCGGCGCCGGCCCGGAGCGCATCGCGCGATCCACGGGCTCGACCAGCTCGACAAGATCATCGCGGTCGACCAGTCGCCGATCGGCCGCACGCCGCGCTCGAATCCCGCCACCTACACGGGGCTGTTCGACGTGATCCGCGACCTCTTCAGCAAGACACAGGAGGCCCGGGCGCGCGGCTACAAGCCGGGGCGCTTCAGCTTCAACGTCAAGGGCGGGCGCTGCGAGGTGTGCCGCGGCGACGGCCAGATCAAGATCGAGATGCACTTCCTGCCCGACGTCTACGTGCCGTGCGAGCAGTGCCACGGCAAGCGCTACAACCGCGAGACGCTCGAGATCCGCTTCAAGGGCAAGTCGATCGCCGACGTGCTCGACATGCCGGTCGAGGAGGCACTGCGGTTCTTCGAGCACATCCCGAAGATCCGGCGGCGGCTGGAGACGCTCGAAGCTGTCGGCCTCGGCTATGTGCGCCTGGGACAGCCGGCGACGACGCTCTCCGGCGGCGAGGCACAGCGCGTGAAGCTCGCGACCGAGCTCTCGAAGGTGGCGACCGGACGCACGCTCTACATCCTCGACGAGCCCACCACGGGGCTGCACTTCGCCGACGTGCAGCGGCTGCTCGAGGTCCTGCAGCGCCTGGTCGCGGCCGGCAACAGCGTCGTCGTGATCGAGCACAACCTCGACATCATCAAGAGCGCCGACCGGATCATCGACATGGGTCCGGAGGGCGGCGAGGAGGGCGGCCTGGCGATCGCGGTGGGGACGCCGGAGGAGGTCGCCGCCGCGGGAGTGGGTGGCGGTCCATCCCACACCGGGCGGTTCCTGGCCGAGCTGCTGACGCCCTCCGCGCGGCGGGCCAGGCCGGCAGCGCGCAAACGCCGCCCGAAGCTCGCGGCCGCGGCTTAGCGGCGGCCGGCGAGCTCGCGCTCGGCCGCCTCGATCACCGAGCGACGCGAGCGGTGGGCCCGCTCGTAGAGCAGCAGCACCGTCAGCGCCGCCTCGTCCTGCGCGCGCACGCGGTCGATGACCTCCCGCGCCCGGAGCCTGCCGTAGCCCGGCCAGGGCGCCTCGACCCGGATCTCGGCGCCGGCGCCGTCCTCGGCCCCCGCTTCGGCCGATTCGGCCACCAGCACGGCCCCGGTATCGACGTGGTCCTCGGCGGTGGCCCCGTCCCCGCCGGCGGGCGGGGATGTCTCGGCGGGCGCCGCGCCCTGCTCGCGGGCGCGCCCCCCGGTCCTCGCTGCAGGCTCGGTCGGCGCCGAGCGGCCGACCCTCTCTCCACGGTCGACTGTCTCCGCGGGGGCGGGCGGCGCCGCATCGGGCTGCTCGCCCGGCGCGTGCGGCGGCGGCGCCTGCTCGCGGGCGCGTTCTCGCGGCGCGCGGATCCCGGGCGTCGAGGCGCCACGCCGCGCGCGGGGACGTCGCGCGATCGACGGCTGCACAGGCGCGACCGAGGGCGTCTGCACCGGCGTGGGCGCCGGGCCGTCCGCCGCGGCCGCCGGGCGCGGGTCCTCGACCGCGACAGCGGGGCTGCCCCGCAGCGCCTCGAGCAGGTCCTCGGCGACGAAGACCGTCAGACGGGCGGTGGTGCGGGCGGGGAAGGTCGCGGCGCGATAGGTGAAGCGGGCGAGCGCGACCGGGAGGGAAAGCAGGGACACGGGCCACAATCTGCCCGGCTCCCGCGCGCGCGAAACCGCCGCGCCCGCTCGCGCCCCCTCAGCTGCCCGCGCCCGCCGCCCGGGCGAGCTCGACGGCCTGCGCCGGGGAGCCGTGCCACGGCGGGCCGTGGCCGGTCAGCGAGACCTCGGCGCGAACCTCCGCCAGCGGCTGCAGCGAGGCGCGCGCGAGCTCGACGTCGGCGGTGGCTGCGCCGGCGACGATCCGCGGGCCGTGGAGGCCCGTGTAGGGGTCGACCATCACGAACGCGTCGCCGGCGAGCAGAGCCCCGTGCTTGGCGAACAGGAGCGAGTGGTGGTCCACGGAGTGCCCGGGCGTGGCGATCGCGGTCGGGTGACCCGGCACGTCGAGGGTCTCGCCGTCCGCGTACGGCCGGAAGCGTTCGATGCCCCGCACGGCGAGCGCGCCGAGCGCGGTCATCTCGGCGAGGGTGCGCAGGAAGAAGGGGTGGCGCAGGTACGGCAGGCGGCTGTCTTCGTGCTCGTAGCGCCAGGGATGTCCGACCGGCGTCTCGCCCGCCGGGGCCCACAGCTCCACGCCGAGCTCGCGCTGCGCGCGGCGGGCGAAGCCCATGTGGTCGAAGTGGCCGTGCGTCAGCACGACCGCCTCGATGTCGCCCTGGGTCCTGCCGAGCTGCGCCAGGGCACGCTGCAGCGAGCGCCAGGATGCCGGCAGGCCCGTGTCGACCACGGTCAGGCGGCCCTCCTCCTCGACCAGGTACCAGTTGGTGCGGGCGTCCTCGACGCGATGGATCCCGGGCGCGGCCTCTGCTTCCAGCACGGCGGCTCGCCTACCCGCACGCTCCGGCGCGAAACGGCGGGCGCACCTGCGAAGCTGCCGCGGATGAGCGGGATCCCAGCGAAGACCAGGCTGTGGTCGCAGAAGTGGCGCTGGTATCAGCGCAATGCGCTGCCCTGGAACCGCGCGCGGATCCACTGGGAGCTGATGAGGCGCGGGGCCTTCGCGCGCTGGCCGCTGGAGGGCAACGTGCTCGAGGCGCTGCGCGAGGGGCGGCTGCGCGTGGGGGAGGGGGTGCTGTTCGAGCCTGGTGTGTGGATCACCGCGCCGGCTCCGGGCGAGGTCAGCATCGGCGCGGGCACGTTCCTGAATCGCAACGTGATGGTCGCCGCGCAGGGTCTGGTCGAGATCGGAGCCCACTGCATGCTCGCCAACGGCTGCTTCGTGACCGATGCCAACCACCGTGTCAGCGACCCGCGGCTGCCGATCACCTGGCAGGGCTTCGAGAGCAAGGGTCCGACGCGGATCGGCGACAACTGCTGGCTCGGCGCGAACGTCGTCGTGACCACCGGGGTGACGATCGGCGAGCGCTGCGTGGTCGGCGCCAACAGCGTGGTCACGCGCGATCTCGAGCCGTTCTCGATCGCGGCGGGGGCACCGGCTCGGGTGCTGCGCAGGGTCGAGCTCGGGCCGGACAGCCGCGAGCCCGGCGAGTTCGGGGAACCTGTCGCTTGAGCGAGCTCAGCGTTTGGCGCTGAGCGTCTGCCGCAGCTCGTCGAGCTCGGCCGGATCGATCTTGTAGGTGTGCTCCGGGCCCGGGTAGCGGCGGGTGCGCACGTCCTCGGCGTACTCGGCGACGCCGTCGTTCATCTCCTGCTGGAGGTTCGCGTAGCGCTTGACGAAGCGCGGCCCGAGGCCGTCGCGGATGCCGAGCAGGTCGTGGAACACGAGCACCTGCCCGTCGGTGGCGGGGCCGGCGCCGATACCGATCACCGGGACCTCGATCAGCGGCATCAGCTCTTCGGTGACCGCGCTCGGGATCGCCTCGAAGACGATCGCGAAGCAGCCCGCGTCCTGCAGGGCGCACGCCTCCTCGGCGATCCGTGCGGCTGCAGCGGCGGTGCGCCCCTGCGCCTTCCAGCCGCCGAGCGCCGTCGAGGTCTGCGGGGTCAGCCCGACGTGGCCCATCACGGGGATGCCGGCGGCGACGATCGACCGCGCGCGGCTGAGCGGGGTCGCGCCGCCGCCCTCCAGCTTGACGCAGTCACAGCCGGCCTCCTTGACCATCCGCATCGCGGTCGTGACCGCCTGCTCGTCGGAGACCTCGTAGGAGCCGAACGGCAGGTCGCCGATCAACAGCGGCGTGCGCAGGCCGCGCCGTACGGCGCGGGCCAGCACCAGCATGTCGGTCAGCTCGACCGGGGTGGTGGCGGAGAAGCCGAGCACGGTGGTGGCGGCGGAGTCGCCTACGAGCACGAGGTCGACGCCCGCCGCCTCGGCCGCGCGGGCGCTCGGGTAGTCGTAGGCGGTGACCATCACGATCGGGTCGCCGAGGCGCTTCTTCTCGTGAAGCCGCGGCAGCGTCATCGGCAGCCGTTCGGCGGGCGGGACGTGCCGGCCGTGGGTGTGTACGTCGGGGTGACTGGACATCTGGTTCCTCTCTGACGGCGGTTGACGCGCCGAGCTTCAGCTGAGCAGCGTCGCCACCTCGTCGTCGACGGTGATGATGCGGTTGGTCCCGGCCTCGACGTGGACGACCCTCGGCTCGTAGCGATCGAGGTCGGCCTCGTCGTAGGCCGCGTATGAGATGACGATGATCGTGTCGCCCTGGTGCACGAGGCGAGCGGCCGCGCCGTTCACGCAGATCTCGCCCGAGCCGCGCCGGCCGGGGATCGTGTAGGTCTCGAAGCGGGCGCCGTTGTCGACGTCGACGACGTGCACCTGCTCGTGCTCGAGGATGTCGCCGGCCTCCAGCAGATCCGGGTCGATCGTGATCGATCCGACGTAGTGGAGGTCGCTGTCGGTGATGGTCGCACGGTGGATCTTGGACTTGAGCATCACGCGCTGCACGTCTGGATCGCCTTTCCTCGGGGTTGCCCACCGCCCGCCGGCAGCAGCGGCTCGTTGTCGATCAGCCGCACGCCCTCGACACGGGCGGCGACGGCCAGCAGGCCCGGGCCCTCCAGGCGCTCGAGCGGCTCGAAGCTCTCGGGATCCACGAGCGCGAGGTACTCGAGCTCGACACCCTCGGCGGCCTCCAGCGCCTCGCGTCCCGCGCCGATCAGCGCCTCGGCGGATTGCTCCCCGGCGTCGGCGCGCGCGGCGGCGGCGCGCAGCGCGCGCGAGAGCGACAGCGCGCGCTCGCGGCCGGCTGGGCTGAGCAGCGCGTTGCGGCTCGACATCGCGAGCCCGTCGGGCTCGCGCACGGTGGGCAGCGCACAGACCTCCACGGGCAGGTTGAGGTCCGCCACGAGCCGCCTGATCACGACCACCTGCTGCGCGTCCTTGCGGCCGAAGTAGGCGGCGTCGGGCAGGACCATGCCGAACAGCTTCGCCACGACCGTGGCGACGCCGCGGAAGTGCTCGGGTCCGCGGGCCGCGCCCTCGAGGCGCTCGCTGACGCCCAGCACCTCGACCGAGGTCGCGAAGCCGTGCGGGTAGACCTCCTCGACCGAGGGGGCGAACAGGAGGTCGGCTCCGGCCTCGGCGGCCAGCGCGCTGTCGCGTCGCTCATCGCGCGGATAGCGCTCGAGATCGGTCTGCTCGTTGAACTGAGCCGGGTTGACGAACAGCGAGACGACGATCAGGTCGCACTCGCCGCGGGCGTGGCGGATCAGGGAGAGATGGCCCTCGTGGAGCGCACCCATCGTCGGCACCAGCCCGATCCGCAGCGCCTCACGTCGGGGCCCGTCCAGCGCCTCGCGCAGCTCGGCGACGGTGCGCACGACCCTCATCGGCGTGCAGGGGTCGGTGGCGTTGTGCTCATGGTCTCGGTCCAGTCCCAGCGGGTACCGGCGCGACTTCAGCTGCGATGCGATCAGAGGTCCATCCCGGGAATCGCCGGTGACGGCCTGAAAACGATGATACAGAGAGGTTCCCCCGACGCAAGCGGGCGAACCGCCATGCCCGCGCTGTGTGATCATGCTCACACCGATGTCGTGGCTTCTGATCCTGCTCCTGTCGGTGATCGTCGTCGGCTTCCTCTCGACCGTCCTTGGCCGCTGGCTGCAGCGGAAGGGCAGGGACACCGAACATCGCCGCAGGCGCCCGCCGCGCTGAGCGACCCGACGGCGCTCTGCCGCGCTAGAGGCGCGAGCCGGACACCGGCTCGGGCGTGGCGGCGCCCGGGTGCGCGCGCTCAGCCCGCCTGCGGCCCGCCGTCGCGAGGCTCGGGCGCCGCCGCGTCGCTCAGATCGGCCAGCTCCTCGTCGCTGAACGGCGGCTCGGCCGCGGCGAGCAGCTCGCGGGCGCGGGCCTCGTCCTGCTCCTCGACGTAGATCGTGCGCCCGCCCGAGGCGCCCAGTTCGACGTCGCCGGTCGAGCGCCGCGAGATCGCTCCGATACCGGCCGCCGCGAGGCGACCGAGGATCAGCTCAGCCGCCGGCTCGTTGGTCACTCCGGCGACAGCCCTGAGCATCTCGGGGATTCTCCCAGAGTCGAGCGGGCTTCGAGTGCCGCCGCGCTTTCAGGGGGATCCGGCCGGCAGCCGGATCGCGCTACCAGGCGTCGATGTTCGGCCGCTTCTTGCCCGGACGCCGCCGCCAGCCGACGGTGCCCTCGTCGAGCAGCGTCGCGATCCAGCGCCGCGACTCCGCGGGATCGATCACATCGTCGATCTCGCCATAGGCGGCCATGTTGATGCCGCGGCCGCGCTCGTAGGCGGCGGCGACGGTCGCCTGGAAGACGCGCTCGCGCTCCTGCTCGTCCTCGATCGCCTCGAGCTCGCGCCGCATGCCCAGCCGCACCGCGCCCTCGAGGCCCATCGCCCCGAACTCGGAGGTCGGCCACGCGACGGTGAACAGCGGCGCCTTGAAGCCGCCGCCGGCCATCGCCTGCGCGCCCAGGCCGTAGCCCTTGCGCAGCACGATCGTTCCCGTCGGCACCGACAGGTTGGCGCCGGTCAGGAACATCCGCGAGAAGTGGCGGACGGTCGCCGTCCGCTCGGCCGCGGGGCCCACCATGAAGCCGGGCGTGTCGCAGAGGAACACCACCGGCAGCTCGAAGGTGTCGCACAGCTGCATGAAGCGCGCGGCCTTGTCGGCGCCGTCGGCGTCGATCGCGCCGCCGAGGTGGGTCGGGTCGTTGGCCAGGATCCCGAGCGGGCGGCCGTCGAGGCGGACGAGCGCCGTGAGCATGCCCGCGCCGAAGCCGCGGCGCAGCTCCAGCACCGAGCCCTCGTCGAACAGCCCGTCGACGACGCGGCGGATCTCATACACGCGCTTTCGCTCCTGCGGGATCGCGTCGCGCAGCAGCTCCTGGTCCGGCGCGGCCGCCGGCCGCGCGACGCCGTCGAAGTAGGCGAGGTAGCGCCGCGCGAGCGCGACCGCCTCGGCGTCGTCGACGGCCCGCAGGTCGACCACTCCGTTGCCGTACTGCACGTCGATCGGCCCCACCTCGGAGGGATCGAACACGCCGAGCCCGCCGCCCTCGATCATCGCCGGGCCACCCATCCCGATCGAGGCGTCCTCGGTCGCGATCACCACATCGCAGCAGCCGAGCAGCGCGGCGTTGCCGGCGAAGCAGTAGCCCGAGGCGATGCCGATCAGCGGCACGAGGCCGCTGAGCTCTGCGAACAGCTGGAAGGCCCTGCAGTCGAGCCCCGCGACGATCGGCATGTCGACGTCGCCGGGCCGGCCGCCGCCCCCCTCGGCGAACAGCACGACCGGCAGCCGCCGCCGCTGTGCCACGTCGAACAGGCGGTCCTTCTTGGCGTGGTTGCGCATCCCCTGGGTGCCGGCGAGGACCGTGTAGTCGTAGGACATCGCCACGCACGACTGACCGTCGATCGCGCCGGTCCCTCCGACGAGACCGTCCGCGGGCGTGCGTGCGATCAGCTCCTCGCGAGCGCGCCGCTGCTCCTGGGCGGCGAACAGCAGCGGCCCGTACTCCACGAAGCTGCCTTCGTCGAGCAGGTCGGCGAGATTCTCCCGGGCGGTGCGGCGGCCGTGCTCGTGGCGCCGCGAGACCGCGTCGGGACGAGCCGCGTCGAGCCCGATCTCGTGACGCTCGCGCACGGCCCTGAGGTCCGCACGCTCGCCCGCGGGCGCCCCGCTCGCCGTCTCGGGCGCGTGCGCGGCCGCTCCGTCGCCGGGCATGATCGTGAGCAGCAGCTGCCCCTCCTCGACGGCCTCGCCGACGCGCACCGCCAGCTCGCCGATCGTCCCCGCCGTCTCGGCCAGGACCTCGTGCTCCATCTTCATCGCCTCGAGCACGACCAGCGGTGCGCCCACGGCCACCGACCGCTCGCGCTCGCCGTTGATCGCCACGACCACCCCCGCGAACGGGGCGGTGACGCTGACCTCGCTAGATGCGGCCATTTTTCAGATCATCGCTCACCAGCCACTGACTAGCATGGCCGGGATGGCCTCGCCCGACCTCCGTGTCACCGCGGCAGAGCGCCGCGAGGCGCTCAAGGCGCTGTTGGCGCAGGCCCGCTCCTGCACCCGCTGCCCCGACCTGGCGGCGACCCGCAAGACGGTCGTGTTCGGCTCGGGCAACGCCGATGCCGAGGTGATGTTCGTGGGCGAGGCGCCGGGCGCGACCGAGGACGAGCAGGGGCTGCCGTTCGTTGGGCGCGCCGGGAAGCTGCTGAGTCAGCTGCTCGAGGAGATCGGGCTTTCTCGCGAGGAGGTCTTCATCGCGAACACCTTGAAGTGCCGGCCCCCGGGCAACCGCGACCCGCTGCCGATCGAGATCGACAACTGCCACGAGTACCTGCTGCGCCAGGTCGAGCTGATCGAACCGACCGTGATCTGCACGCTCGGCAACTTCTCCACGAAGCTGCTGCGCGCGGACCCGACCGGCATCACGAAGCTGCACGGGCGCGAAGAGGTGATCGAGCTCGGGCGGCGGGCCGTGCGCCTGTACCCGATCTACCATCCCGCCGCGGCGCTCTACACGCCGCGCATGCTCGAGACGCTGCGCGAGGACTTCGCGCGGCTGCCCGAGCTGCTCGCGATGGGGCCGCCGCAGCAGCCCGCCGAGCTGGAGCCCGAGCCGGAGGCCGAGCCCGAGCACGCACCGCAGGCGGCGGCGCCGGCCGAGCACCGCAACGGGGCCGAGGCGGACCAGCTGGGCCTCTTCTAGCGCCGGCGCCGGGGCGAGCGCACGGGCACCGCGCACCGGCGTCCAGCCGGTGTTCTACTGCCCGTCCACTTTCTGGACGCGTGAAATCCCTGCAAACAAGGGATTTTTCAGGAACTGTCGAAAAAACCGTCCAGGACCCTAAAGCCATCGGCTCCCCAGGCCGATGAAGGTCCTGTCTCCATCCCTCCAGGAGTAAACGACCGGCCCGCGTTCCATTCTCCCGCGGGCCGGTCTTTTTTTTGCTCCGGAACGTCCGCGGGGAGGGCGCCAGGCAGGCTCTAGAGTCACGGCGTGGCTGCTCGCACGGTGCAGACGAACGGTCCTCGCGAGACCGAATCCCTCGGCGCCGAGCTCGCGGCCGGTCTCGCCGGCGGTGACGTCGTGCTTGTCCGCGGCGAGCTCGGGGCGGGCAAGACGACGCTGGTCCGCGGCGCGGCGCGCGCGCTCGGCGTCGAGGACCCGGTCACCAGCCCGACCTTCTCGATCGGGCACCGCTACCGGGGGCGGGAGCTGACCGTCAGCCACCTGGACCTCTACCGGCTCGCCGGGCTCCAGGACGAGGATCCGGACCTGCTCGCCGACTACCTCGGGCCGGACCGCGTCGCGTTCGTCGAGTGGCCGCCGCAGGACGAGCCGGAGCTCGCCGGTGCCCGCATCACGGTCAGCCTGGCCCACGCCGGCGAGGGCCGGCGCCGGATCGAGATCGAGGTGCAGAGCCCCGCGGGGAGGGCCGGATGATCGTGCTCGGGATCGACACCTCCACCCAGGCAACCGCGGCGGCGATGACGATGGCCGACGGCACCACGGCCGAACGGCGCGACGACCCGCCGCCCGGCTCCCATCCCGGCCACGCGACGAGGCTGCTCGCGATGATCGACGAGCTGCTCGCGCAGCAGGGCACGGAGCTCGCCGCCGTCACGCGCATCGCCGCGGGTGCCGGCCCGGGGACGTTCACCGGGCTGCGCGTCGGCCTGGCGACCGCCCGGGGCCTCGCCCAGTCGCTCGGCTGCGAGCTCGTCGCTGTGCCGAGCCTGCGCGCGCTGGCGCATCCCGCCCTGGCAGCCGCTGAAACGCAGGGCGCGCCGGTGCTCGCCGCGATCGACGCGCGCCGCAGCGAGGTCTTCGCCGCGGTCTACTCACCGCACGGAGAGCCGTTGGCGACGCCGCGGGCGCTGGCGCCGGCGCAGATCTCCTCGCTGCTGGCCGAGGCGGGCACCGGCGCGCAAGCCCCCTTCGCCGTCGGCGACGGCGCGCTGCGCTACCGGAGCGAGCTCGAGGACGCCGGCGCCGTGCTCGCCGCCGAGACCTCGCCGCTGCACGTGCTGCGCGCGACGGCGGTCTGTGAGCTGGGGCGCGCGGCGAGCCCGCTCGATACGGGCGCCCTGCTGCCGGACTACCTGCGTCGGCCCGACGCCGAGCTGGCGCTCGAGGGGGCCGGGAGGGCGCGCGCGTGAGCGAGCGCAGCGTCGCGCCGGCCGCGCCGGGCACCGAGCCGCCGATCCAGATCCGCGCGCTCGCTTACCCCGACCTGCCGCAGGTGATCGCGGTCGAGCGCCGCGTCTTCCCGACGCCCTGGTCGCTGGCGATGTTCGTGCTCGAGCTCTCCAAGCAGTCGGGCGTGTATCTGGCGGCGTTCAGCGGCGAGCGGCTCGTCGCGTACGTGATCTGCTCCCGCTATGACACCGTCTGGCACATCATGAACATCGCGGTCGACCTCGACTACCAGCGTCGCGGCCTGGCGACGGCGCTGCTCGCCGAGCTCTACCGGCGCGTCGGGGACCCCGGCGCGCGCTTCACGCTCGAGGTGCGCCGCTCGAACGCGGTGGCGATCCACCTCTACGAGCGCGAAGGATTCCGCGCGGCCGGGATGCGCCGGCGCTACTACCAGGACAACGGCGAGGACGCGCTCGTGATGTGGCGCACCCCGGCGACGCTCGCGGGGAAGCTCGACGACGTGCCGAACGCCCAGCCGCCGCAGTGATCCTGGCGATCGAGACGAGCTGCGACGACACCTGCGCGGCCGTGCTCGGCGAGCACGGGCGGGCGCTCTCGAACGTGATCTCCTCCCAGTCGGTGCACGAGCGCTTCGGCGGGGTCGTGCCGGAGATCGCCTCGCGCCACCACCTCGAGCTCGTCAACGCCGTGATCGACGCCGCGCTGGTCGACGCGGGAGCGTCGCTCGGGGACGTCGACCTCTTCGCCGCGACGCAGGGGCCGGGGCTGGTCGGCGCGCTGCTCGTCGGACTCTCGACCGGCAAGGCGCTGGCGGCGGCGCGGCGACTGCCGTTCGCGCCGGTCGACCACCTGCAGGGGCACGTCGCCGCGAACTTCCTCGCCGGCCCCGACGGCGAGCCGCCGTTCGAGCCGCCGTTCCTGTGCCTGGTCGCCTCGGGCGGGCACACCCTGCTGGCCTCGGTCACCGCGCACGAGGGCTTCGAGGTCCTCGGCCGCACGCTCGACGACGCGGCGGGCGAGGCGTTCGACAAGGGCGCGCGGATGCTGGGGCTGGGCTTCCCCGGGGGGCCGGCGCTGCAGAAGCTCGCCGAAGGCGGCGACCCCTCGGCCTTCGCGTTGCCCGGGTCGCCCGGCGAGGCGCGCCGTGGCGCCCCGCGCAAGGCCTTCCACGAGGGCCTCGACTTCTCCTTCGCGGGGCTGAAGACGGCGCTGCTGTACGCGATCCGGGAGCTCGGGCCCGGGCAGGCGCGCGAGCGCGCCGCCGACCTCGCCGCCTCCTACCAGGCGGCGATCGTCGAGAGCCTCGTCGAGCGCACGGTGCGGGCGCTCGAGCGGACCGGCATGCAGCGCCTGGCGATCGGCGGCGGCGTCGCCGCCAACGGCGAGCTGCGCCGGCGGGTCACCGAGCTCGGGGTCGCGGTGCACGTGCCGCCGATGGCGCTGTGCACCGACAACGCCGCGATGATCGCGAGCGCCGCCCGCTACGGGCCGCAGCTCGAGTACCCGCTGTACCTGTCGCTGGACGCCTACGCGACGGGGGAGACGCCGGCGTGAGAAGGCGACGGCGCCCCAGCCGCGCCCGCGCCGCGGCGATAATCGCGTGATCGTGCCGTTGCGCGACCCCGAGGCTGCCCGCATCACCGTCTACTCCAAGCCCGACTGCCACCTCTGCGAGCAGGCGATGTCGACGCTGAGCGCCCTGCAGGGCGAGCTCGGCTTCGAGCTCGAAGAGGTCGACATCTCCTCCGACGACCGTCTGCTGCGCGCCTATTTCGAGCGGATCCCCGTGATCTGCCTGGGGGAGAACGAGGAGCTGTGCGAGTACTTCGTCGAGGAGAGTGTCGTGCGCGAGCGTCTAGAGTCACGGCGATGAGCTACGGAGAACCGGCGGCGGGGGCTGTCGAGTCGGCACCGCCGGCAGCAGCGGCCAGCGAGCGGCTCTCGCTGGGTGTCGCGGCGCGCCTGTCGCGCTACCTGCAGGTGCTCACGCAGGCCAAGAAGATGGGCAAGGAGACGATCTCCTCGCAGGAGCTCTCCGACTACACGCACGTGAACTCCACGCAGATCCGCCGCGACCTCTCCGGGTTCGGCAAGTTCGGCAAGCGCGGCGTCGGCTACAACGTCGAGGCGCTCGTCTCGCAGATCCGCAAGATCCTGCGCACGGCCGGCCAGCACAACATCGCGCTGATCGGCGCGGGGCACCTCGGCCGCGCGATCGCGGGGTCGGAAATCTTCGCCGACCACGGCTTTCGGGTCGTGGCGATCTTCGACAACGACTCCTCGAAGGTCGGCAGCAAGGTCGGCTCGCAGGCGATCCGCCACATCGGCGAGCTGCGTCAGGTCGTCGAGGAGGAGGACATCGTCGTGGGCGTGCTGGCGGTTCCCAACCAGGCGGCCCAGGGCCTCGCCAACGAGCTGGTGGACGCCGGCGTGAAGATCATCTTCAACTACTCGGAGTCGCTGCTCGATGTGCCGCCGGAGGTGACCGTGCACACCTCGAGCCCGGCGGTCGACCTGCTCTACGCGCTGTACTTCTACCTGACCTGAACCGACCGCTCTGTCAGCGGGCGCACACCAGAAACCGGCATGAACCTCGAGGACCTGGACCGAGCGGAACAGCGCTTCGCCGCAGCGACGGACATGACCGTCGGCCTCGAGGAGGAGTTCCAGATCCTCGACCGCGAGAGCCTCGACCTGGCGCCGCGC
Source organism: uncultured Solirubrobacteraceae bacterium (assembly GCA_963703205.1). Taxonomy (GTDB): domain Bacteria; phylum Actinomycetota; class Thermoleophilia; order Solirubrobacterales; family Solirubrobacteraceae; genus Palsa-744. The sequence goes on along the minus strand of OY969799.1, from coordinate 1,584,954 downwards.
TACGAGGAGCTGCGGGCCGCTGCGGACACGGACCCGGTCCTGCGGGAGGGAGTCGCGGGAGAGCTGATCTCCGCGGAGATCGAGGTGATCTCGGGCGCCGGACGGGACTTCGCCGAAGCGCTCTCAAACCAGCGCGAACGCAGGGGGCGGCTGTTCGCCCTGGCCGCCGAGCGCGGCGCCAAGCTGGGCGCGACCGGCACGCATCCGTGGGCCGACTACCGGCGCCAGTCGATCATCGACACCGAGCACTACCGCCGCGTCGAGGACGGGCTCAAATACGTGGCGTGGCGCAACAACACCTTCAGCCTGCACGTTCACGCCGGCGTGCGCGGGATCGATCGCGCGATCCAGGCCTGCGACCGGCTGCGCCCGGTGCTGCCGCAGCTGCTGGCGATCTCCGCCAACTCGCCGTTCCTCGACGGGCGCGACAGCGGGCTGCACTCGGCGCGCACCCAGAGCTTCACCAAGTCGTTCCCGCGCTGCGGCGTCCCCGACCACTTCGGCGGCTGGGGCGCCTACCGCGAGTACATCGAGTTCCTCCTGCGCACGCGCTCGATCGTCGAGTTCACGCAGGTCTGGTGGTCGGTGCGCCCGCACTTCAGCTTCGGCACGGTCGAGGTCCGGATCTGCGACGCCCAGTCCACCGCCGGCGAGTCCGAGGCGCTGGCGGCGTTGATGCTGGCCTGCATCGCCCAGGCGCTGCGCGACGCCGACGAGGGCGTGCCGTTCGAGGCCCCGCCGCCGCGGCTGATCGAGGAGAACATGTGGCGCGCGATCCGCTTCGGGCTCGACGGCGAGCTGATCGACCTCGCGGCCGGCGAGGAGCTCCCGGCGCGGGCGGCGATCGAGCGGCTGCTGGCGTGGAGCGAGCCGGTGCGCGCGGAGCTGGGGCTCGACCCGGCTTTCCCGGAGCGCAACGGCGCACAGCGCCAGCGCGCGATGATCGCGGCCGGCGCGAGCCGCGAGGAGGTGTTCGCGACAGCCGTCGCCGAGACCGCGAGAACCTATCCGCAGGAGGTACCCGTATGAGCGATCCACACGATCCCGCCGGCGCGGGAGCGCCGAGCGAGGAGGAGCTGCGCGCGGCCTACGAGGCCGAACTGGAACGGATCACGGCGCTCGACATGATCGCCCAGTCCGCCGTGTCGCTGCTGAACATCGGCGCGCGCAGGATGGGCCCCCCGCCCGGCGCGCCCGGGCAGCAGGAGGCTGCAGGGGGGCGCGACCTCGAGCAGGTGCGCGACGCGATCGACGGCGCCCGCGGGCTGCTGGCGGTGCTCGAGCGGCGCATGCCGCGCGAGGTCGGCCCGCTGAAGGACGCGCTCTCGCGCCTGCAGATGGCGTACGCCACGGAGCTGAAGGCAGGCGAGAACGATCCCGGCGGCTCTGAGCCCTCCCCGCGAGGGGACGGCGGGGGCGGCGAGGGCGGTCCGGGCGGCTCCGGGCCGTCCCCGGGCGGGGACGGCGCGCAGCCGCAGCCGGCCGAGGGCGAGCAGGGTGGCCAGCGGCGACCGGGACCGGCCGAGTCGAGCGGGCGTCTCTGGGTGCCCGGCAGCTGAGCCGGCGGGCACCGTCGCGGCACCGTTGCAGGGGTTTCGCGGCGGCGAGCCGCGCTGCGAGACGGCAGCCCGCTGCCCGGCACGATAGACTCCCGCCGCGTTTGCGCCGGGTATCAGGCTCGCGCGAGCGAACCGGCCGACATACGTGCGCGCGAACGATCCTCGCGCGGCACTCCACCAAGACCGCGGAGGATTTCTGTTGAGCAGCTTTCTGACGAACCATGGGGTGGTCGTCGCCCTCGTTTGCGCCGCATGTGCGGTGGCGTACGGCCTTCTCACGACCCGCTCCCTGCTGGCCCTGGCGCCGGGCAACGAGCGGATGCAGGGCATCTCCAAGGCGGTCCAGGAAGGGGCTCAGGCGTACCTGAACAGGCAATACGCCACGATCGCCGTCGTCGGCGTCGTGCTGTTCGTCGCCCTGATCTTCGTGCAGAACATCGCGGTCGCGTGCGGCTTCGCGATCGGCGGCCTACTGTCCGGCGCCACCGGCTACATCGGCATGAACGTCTCGGTGCGCTCCAACGCCCGCGTCGCCGAGGCGGCCCGGGGGGGCGTCACGCCGGCGCTGAGCGTCGCCTTCCGAGGCGGCGCGATCACCGGCATGCTGGTCGTCGGGCTCGCCTTGCTCGGCGTCGCCGGCTACTACGGCGCGCTGACGGCGATCTTCAACGACGGCCCGAAGACGGCGGTCGACGCGCTCGTCGGGCTCGGCTTCGGCGGCTCGCTGATCTCGGTCTTCGCCCGTCTGGGCGGCGGCATCTTCACTAAGGCCGCCGACGTCGGCGCCGACCTCGTCGGCAAGGTCGAGGCGGGGATCCCCGAGGACGACCCGCGCAACCCGGCGACGATCGCGGACAACGTCGGCGACAACGTCGGCGACTGCGCCGGCATGGCCGCGGACCTGTTCGAGACCTACGCCGTCACGGCCGTCGCGGTGATGCTGCTCGGCGTGCTGACCTTCGGCCACGAAGAAGCGACCCGGGTGGTCCTGTTCCCGCTCGTGCTGGGCGCGGTGGCGATCATCGCCTCGATCATCGGCACCTTCGCGGTGCGGACCCGGACCGACAACGTCGAGCGCGCGCTGCTGCAGGGGCTGACGGTGTCCGGACTGCTGGCCGCGGCGGCCTTCGCTCCGATCACCTACTGGATGATGCACGGGCTGAAAAGCTTCCAGAGAACGCCGCTGACGGGCGAACACGTCTCGCCCCCCGGGTGGTTCCACCTCTACCTGTGCGCCGTGATCGGGATCGCCGTGACGGCGCTCCTGTTCGGACTGACGGAATACTACACCTCGACCCGTTTCAATCCGGTGAAGAAGACGGCGCGGGCCTCGGTCACGGGTCACGCGACGAACATCATCCAGGGCTTCTCCTCCGGGCTGCAGGCGACGGCGCTGCCGGCGCTCGTGATCGTGCTCGGGATCCTCGGCGCCTGGAAGCTCGCGGGTGGCGGCGTCAACGGGATCTATGGCATCGGCGTCGCCGTCGTCGGGCTGCTGTCGCTGACCGGCCTGATCGTCGCGCTCGACGCGTTCGGGCCGATCACCGACAACGCCGGGGGCATCGCCGAGATGGCGGACCTGCCGGAGGACGTCCGCAAAGTCACCGACCGTCTCGACGCCGTCGGCAACACCACGAAGGCGGTCACGAAGGGGTACGCGATCGGGTCTGCGGTGCTCGCCGCGGTCGTGCTGTTCGCCGGGTTCCAGAAAGAACTCGAGAGCCGAATCAGCTCGCATTCGCTGTCGTTCGGGATCAACGAACCGCCCGTGCTGATCGGGTTGCTGCTCGGCGGGCTGATGGTCTGCCTGTTCGCCTCGCTCTCGATCGAGGCCGTCGGGCGCGCCGGCGGGGCCGTGGTCGAGGAGGTGCGCCGCCAGTTCCGCGAGCACCCGGGGATCATGGACGAAACCGAACAGCCCGACTACGCGGCCTGCGTGGACATCGTCACGCGCACCGCGCAGCGGGAGATGATCCTGCCTTCGCTGCTGCCGATCGCGCTGACGCTGATCGTCGGCCTGATCGACGAGCAGGCGCTCGGCGGGCTGCTGATCGGCGTGATCGTCGTCGGCTTCTTCTTCGCCGTGCTGATGACCGCCGGCGGCGGTGCGTGGGACAACGCGAAGAAGCTGATCGAGGACGGCGCGTTCGGCGGCAAGGGATCGGATGCCCACGCGGCGTCCGTGACCGGCGACACCGTCGGCGACCCGTTCAAGGACACGGCCGGGCCGGCCATCAACCCGATGATCAAGGTCGCGAACATCGTCGCGATCCTGATCATCCCTCTGATCACCTGATCGGCGCCGGTGCTGCTTAGGGCCGCAGGCGGCCCTAAGCTCCAATCACGATGAACGGTCGAGGTCTGCGCCAGGGCACCACGGTCGCGCTGTCGCTGGCGATCGCGGTGATCGGCGCGATCGTCGTCGTGCAGTCGCTGTCCGAGTCGGCCAGCGCGCTGGCGGGCCGGCTGCTGATCGGCGTGCTGATGATCGCGGCGGGTCTCGGCCGCCTCTACGTCGCCACGCGGAGGCGCAGCGGATGAGCGGCACCGACGGAGCCGGCCCCGGGGGCCCGCGGCTGAACGGCGAGCCGGGCCGCGAGGCCGGCGATCTCGAGCGCCTGCGCGGCGAGTTCACGGCGGGCGCGCGCGTGATGGCCCGGCGCAGCATCGGCTCGCCGATCCTGTTCACGATCGTCTACTCCTCGCTGGCGAGCGCGATCTACTTCTCGCTGGGTGTGATCGCCGGACACGCGCTCGGTCTGACCCCGCTCGTCTTCCTGATCGCCGCGGTCGTCTTCGGGGCGACCGCGATGACCTACGTGGAGGGCGCGTCGCTGCACCAGGAGCGCGGCGGCTCGACGGTGTTCGCCCGCTATGCCTTCAACGAGCTCGTCAGCTTCGCGGCGGGCTGGGCGATCCTGCTCGACTACGTGATCCTGGTCGCGATCACGGCCTACTCCTCGACGCAGTACCTTCGCGTCTTCTGGCACGGCCTCGGCGAATTCGGGCCCGCGCTCGGGATCTCGCTCGCGTTCGTCGCGCTGGTCGTGCTCAGCAACGTCCGTGGCTTCACCCACCGCCGCGCCCGTCGCGTCGGGTTCCTGCTCGCCGGCGACATCGCCGTCCAGGTGTTCATCGTCGTGCTCGGGCTGATCCTGTTCTTCGACCCGCACGTGTGGCTGCACCCGATCCACCTCGGCACCGCCCCGAGCTGGTCGGATCTCCTCTTCGCGCTGACCGTCACAGTCGTTTCCTTCACGAGTCTCGAGTCGGCCTCCGGGCTCTCCGGCGAGGTCCGGATCAGCCGCGCCGGGCTGAAGCGCCTGGTCGGCAGCACGACCGCGACCGTTGCCTTCCTGTACGTGGGCATCGCCCTGGTCGCGATCACCGCGCTGCCCGTGCACGGCGCCCACACCGCCCTCGGCGGGCGCTACCTCGACGCGCCGATGATCGGCGTGATCGCCCATGTGCACCCGCACTGGCTGGAGCAGACGCTGCGCTACCTGGTGGCGGCGCTCGCCACGGTCACGCTGCTCGCGGCGTCGAACTCGGCGATGCTCGGCCTCTCGCGGCTGGCCTACTCGCTCTCGACCAACCGGCAGATCCCGAGCGGGCTCGGACGCCTGCACCCGGAACGCTCGACCCCCTACGTGCTGATCATCATCGCCGGGCTGATCGCCGCCGGGCTGGTCGCCACCGAGGACCTCAGCTTCCTGATCGGCATCTACGCCTTCGGCGCGACGCTCGCCTTCACGATCGCGCATCTGTCGGTCATCAAGCTGCGCTACACCGAGCCCGAGCGCGACCGGCCCTACCGGATCCCGCTGTCGGTGAGGGTGCGAGGCGCGAGCCTGCCGCTGCCGTCGGTGTTCGGCGCGGTGGCCTCCGCCGCCGGCTGGGTGGCGGTGATGGTCGTCCACCAGCCCGCGCGCTACGTCGGCCTCGGCTGGATGGCGTTCGGCCTCGCGATGTACGTGGTCTACAGGCGCGCGGATGAAACCTCGCTGTTCAGGCGCGTCACGGTCTCCCCGGAAGTCCTGCGCTCGGAGTACCACCGCGAGCGCGACTACGGCTCGGTGCTGGTGCCGCTGTTCGGCACCGACCTCGACGACGACATCGTGCAGACGGCGGCGCTGCTGGTCGCGGGCGAACCGACCGACGAGGCGGCGATCGACACGGCCACGATCGAGGCGATCTGGCTGTTCGTGATCCCGATGTCGCTGCCGCTCGACGCGAGCCTGCCCGAAGCCCAGATCAAGCACGCCCGCCAGGTGCTGGCGCGGGCGAAGGCCGTGGGGGAGGAGTACACCGGCGTGCAGGTCGCCACGGCCACGGTGCGAACCCGCCGCGCGGGCTACGCGATCGTCGACGAGGCCAAGCGCCGCGGCGTGGAGGCGATCGTGCTCGGCGCCGAGGAACCGTCCTCGATCCGCGGCGGCGCCCGCCTCGGCGGCCGCGGCGGCCCGCTCGAAGGCTACGTCGGAGACATCACCAAGTACGTCGTCCGCAAGGCGAGCTGCCGCGTGATCGTGACCGCGCCGGCGGCCAAGGACTCGCCCGTCGAGCAGGCTCGCCGCGCGCACCGCTCGGGAGCCCCCGCGCACTAGCCGGGTGGCTCGCCCGGGGGTCACCGGACACGGGCCCCGCTCGCCGGCGGGTGCCTCGCCAGGGGTCGCCGCGCGGCGACACACCGCGAAGCGCCCAGGCGATGATCTAATCTCCCGGCCATGGACCTCGCAAGGATGAGATGTTCGTCCTGATCGTCGGCGCCGGCCGCGTCGGCTCGGCGATCGCCAAGTCCGCCCTAGCCACCGGTCACGAGGTCTCGGTGCTGGATGCCGACCCGCTCTCACACGAGCGCCTCGACGCCGGGCAGAGCCAGAGCTGGGAGGACTCCGGCGGCCGCTTCACGGTAGGCACCGCGCTGGAGGTCGACGCCCTCGTCGAGGCGGGGATCGAGCAGGCCGACGCGTTCATCGCCTCCACCGCAGGGGACAACACGAACCTCGTGATCGCCCAGATCGCCCAGAAGCGCTTCGGCGTCGAGACGACGATCGTGCGGGTCATGGACCCGGCGCGGGCCGAGTGGTACGGGGAGCAGGGCATGCAGACGATCTCGCCGACCAAGCACGCGATCGAGATGTTCGAGAACGCGCTCAGCGCGAAGGAGGCCTGAGCGTGTACGCGATCATCGCCGGCGCCGGCAAGGTCGGGCGCAACCTCGCCCGGGAGCTGATCTCCAAGGACCACGAGGTCACGCTGATCGAGTCCGACCGGCGCTCGTACCTGATGAACGAGGAGGAGTTCGAGCACGCCGTGCAGTACGGCGACGCGACCGAGCTGTGGGTGCTCGAGCGCGCCGGCATCCAGCGCGCCGACCTCGTGATCGCGGTCACCGGCGACGACGAGGACAACATCCTCGTCTGCCAGGTCGCCAAGGAGAAGTACCTCTGCGACCGCGTGATCGCGCGCGTCAACAACCCCCGCAACCACGACCACTTCAGGCTGCTGGGGATCATGCCGGCGGTGTCGGCCACGGATCTGATCCTGCGCCTGATCGAGCACGAGGTGCCCCGCTACGGCCTCGTGCACCTGCTCGCGCTCGAAGAGGAGCGCCTGGAGATCATCGAGCTCGAGGTCACCGCCGACGCGCCGACGCTCGGCCAGAAGGTCTCCGAGATCGCCCTGCCCGAAGGCTCTCTGATCATCTCGGTGCTGCGCGGCGGCGCCGGCTTCGTGCCGAAGGCGGACACCACGATCGAGGAAGGCGACGAGGTGCTGCTGGTGCTCGATCCCGGCCTCGAGGAGGCGATCACTGCCTTCTTCGCCCCCACCGGTCACCCCGCCACGTACTGATCGCGGGTCCCGCCCGGAGGCCCCCGCGGGCGCGGCCGGGGGTTTGAGTTTCCAGAAACGTCGCAATAGACTCGGCCGATGGCGCCGCGCATCCTGATGTCGTGTGTGGCGGAGGATCGCGAGCCCTACTACACACGTGTGGCGATGCTCGCCGACAGCGCCCGCGCCTTCGGCGGCGCGCTCGGGGAACGCCCGCTGCTGGCCAGCTTCGTGGGCGGGATCGACCCGCGCGAGCGGCAGAAGCTCGAAGCGGCGGGGGTGGAGGTGCGCGTCGTGGACCCGCATCCGGAAGGAGGCCTCTCCAACAAGCTGCGCGCCTTCGAGGTGCCCGCGCGAGAGGACTTCGACGTGCTGCTCTACGTGGACTGCGACGTCGCCGTGGCCGATGACCCGGCGCCGCTGCTGCGGGACGACGCGATCGGCGTGGTGACCGCCGACGTGTGCCTGTTCGACGAGCGGGAATGGGAGTCTCTTCTGGAGCGCTTCGCCAAGGTCCCGCTCGAGCGCAGCGTGCGCACGGGCAGGACCGGGACGCTCAACTACCCGTACTTCAACAGCGGCGTGATCGCCGTGCCGCGCGAGCTGTGCGAGCCGCTGCTGGCGGCCTGGAACGGGACGATCGAGCAGCTGCGCGAGCACTGGGAGCGCGACCCGCCGAAGCAGTACAGGCGCTACTACGGCGAGCAGCTCTCGCTGGCGCTGGCGCTGTGGAGCGGCCTGCCGTGGTACGAGCTCGACCACGGCGTGAACTTCCCAACGCATCTGAAGCTCCACCCGAGCGTCGCCGACACGGTGAGCCGCCCGATGCTGCTGCACTACCAGCGCCACGTCGACGGCGGCTGCTTCCTGATGAGGCCGAAGGAGATCCGCGCGGAGCGGGCCGCCGAGCGGATCAACAGCCACTTCGCCGAGACCTCCGGCCGGCGCTGGCGCGGCTTCAGGGATCCCGGTCTGAGCCGGCGGCTCGTCGGCAAAACCCGGTACCGCATGCAGATGCTGCGAGATGCAGTCTCCTAGCTGGCAGTCCGAGAGCGACACGAGGTCGAGCACCGGCGCGCCCTCTGTGCCCGACGTCGCGGCCGCGCCGGGCGGTGCGCGCAGGCCGGCGGCGGGCCGGGTGCCCGATTTCTTCATCGTCGGGCACGCGAAGTGCGGCACCACCGCGCTGCACGCGATCCTCGCCCAGCACCCGCGGATCTTCATGTCGGACGTGAAGGAGCCGCAGTTCTTCGCGACCGACATGCCGCTGCAGATCGCGCGTGCCAGCAGGTGGGTGCCGCAGACGATGGAGGACTACATGGCGCTCTACAGCGGCGCCCGCCCCGAGCAGCTGGTCGGCGACGCCTCCACGCGCTACATCTGGTCGCGCACCGCCCCCGAGCTGATCGCCGAGGCTCGCCCTGACGCGCGCATCATCATGATCCTGCGCGAGCCTGCCGGGTTCATCCGCTCCCAGCACCTGCAGATGGTCGCCAACCGCGTCGAGGACCAGGCGAGCCTGCGAAGGGCGCTCGAGCTGGAAGACGCACGGCGCCGCGGCGAGCACCTGCCCGAGTACGGGCGCCGCCAGCCGAAGATGCTGATGTACCGCGAGCAGGCGGCCTACCTCGAACAGCTGCACCGCTACCACGCCTCGTTCCCGCGCGAGCGCGTGCTCGTGCTGATCTACGAGGACTACCGTCGCGACAACCTGGCCACCGTCCGGCAGATCCTCGAGTTCCTCGAGCTGCCGGCCGACGTCGAGCTGCGGCCGGTCGAGGCGAACCCCACGACCAGCCGCCGCGTCGGGCTCGACAAACAGCTCTTGGCGCTCGCGTTCGGCCGCGGGCGCGCCGCCGCGGCCGGCAAGCGCGTGATCAAGGCGCTGGTCCCCCGCAGCGCGCGCAGGGCCACCTTCCGCCGCCTGGAGAAGCTGACGATCGCCCCGCCCGAGGCGCCCGACGAGGAGCTGATGCTGAGCCTGCGCAGGAGCCTCCACGACGACGTGCGCGCGCTCAGCGACTACCTCGGGCGCGACCTCGTCTCGCTGTGGGGCTACGACCGCCTGGGGTGACGCCTCGCGCGACCCGGGCGGGCCGGCCAGCCCCGGGCGTGCACGCTGCGGGACGCCGTCCCGGACGTTGTCGGACGCGCTGCGGCGGGCGCTGAGCAGCGCCTGCAGGCGGGGCTACTATGCTTCGACCGTCCATTCCGGGATGGTGTAATTGGCAACACGCGACACTCTGGATGTCGAATTTGGGGTTCGAGTCCCTGTCCCGGAGCTTCCTGGCGCCCCGAGAACACGGGGCGTTTCGCGTCCTCGGGGCCGGGCTTGGCCAGGACGCGATGACGTTCGACACAACCGGCATTCGACGCCGGTAGGGCCAGGCGAGGCTGCCGCCGCGACAAACGCCTATCTCGCGAAGTCGGGCTCGCATGTTGTGCTGCGGTTGGTCGCATGATGCGGCAGCGGGTCCCGCGCCGCGCGAGGAAGCCGGTGGTTATGTTGCCGGTTCTCCGGAGAGGACGGGGGAGGCCTTGAACCCTTTGACGATCAGGTAGATCGCGAACGAAGCCTCGAAGATGATCACCGGAATCGAGAAGATGCCAGCGGCGGAGCTGTTGATGCCGAAGGCACCGAACACGACAGCGATCTTCGCCGCGAAGATCAGCGGACCGCCGAGCAGCCCAAACAGTGCGAGCCGCGGTGGCATCAGCGCGGTGGTGTACATCAGATAGCCCAGCAGGATGTCGCTGACGCCGACACAGAATCCTGGTCCGAACACGAATGTCCATTCATGGATCGCCACGAGCGAGCGACCGGTGATCTGAAGCGACCCGCCGTTGGCACCAACGGACCCCGCCAAGTCGCTTCGCAACGTCAGGATCGCCAGGAGGCTGATGATGCCGACGCCGACCATGGTCGCCTCGACGATCCGCGACGCGACGTAGCCGAGCGCGAGGCGTTCGCTCTCGCGCCGAAGGATCGGAAACATCACGACCGCCACGCCGATACCCGAGATCATCAGAAAGACTTCGAGGACAGCCGCGAACTCGATGCGGGTGTCGTGCCCTGCCCCGAGGATGTAGTTGTGATCGTGGAGGATGGGGTGGTACAGAAGCAATGCCGGGATCGACGTGATGAACGTGATCGCCATGAGCCATCCCGCCCAACGCGCCGCCCGGTTCTCGGCGGGCGTCGGCAATTTCGCACCGACCCGCTCGCCCTGATGGACGCCCACTGCGCACCCCCCCCTGGTCCCTCGCCCGAGTTGACGGACCCTGTGTCGCTACATCTTAAAGGGCACTGTACTTTGTCCGACCCCCCTGGCGAGCGGGCGTCGCGTGGTGGCTGAGGGGCGCAACGCCGCGCAGGCCCGCCGCGTGACCAAGCGGCGCTGCGTCGCGCGGTGAGACGGAAGATGCGCCGGGCCGGCGGCGAGGGAGCCGCCGGCCCGTCGGCGCAGCGTCTAGTGGCTCAGGCGAGGGTCGAGGTACAGGTCGTAGACCTGGAAGTCGCTCGTCTTGCCACCCGGTTCCAGCGTGATCTTCATCGGCTGCCAGCCCGCCGTGTTTTCAGGCTGGAGGTTGACCGGCGTGACGGCTTCCCATGCGCCGTTCTGGCCGTGGATCTGGCCAGTGTTCTTCGGCTTGGTCCACGTGTTCGTGCCTTGGTAGGAGACGTAGAAGAACACGCCCTCCGAGCCGACGACGTTGTCGACGTAGGCGCGCGCGACCGGGTAGTCCTTGGTCACGCAGACGAGAGGGCTGACTGCCTTCGAGCCGCTGGGCAGGTCGAGGACCGTGCCCGCGGAGCCGTTCGGCAGCTTCGTCGTGACGATCTTCGCGCCACCTGAGAGGGTCCAACCGGACCCGTTGAACCCGGATTCGCTCTGCCCGGGGGCCAGGGAGTAGTAGTTCGAGTCTTTCAGCGAGCGGAAAGGCTGCGAGAAACTGCCTTCCGAGCACTGCGAGGTTTCGATCGACGACGTCGCGGCTTGCGCCGTACCCGTCACCGACAGAGAAGCAAGCACCCCTAGCAGAAGCATCCGGGGGCTGCTGAAAAGGTACTTCTTCATAGTGCACCAATCCTTGGCGTGCACTGGCAGCCGAGCTATCTCGCGGGGTGCGAGACCTCTAGCTTTGCGCCCCAGCCTCACGGCGGGTTTGCCCTTTTCAGTTCGGTTTACGCCCCACCATCGGACGCTCGGATGAGCCTCTTGAGATTCGCGACGGCCTCTGGACACCTTCCCTGTCCCGTTGTCAGGCGGGCGCGGACCTCGGCAACGTCGGCGAAGGCCCACCTCGATGTCGCGATGTTCCTGCCCGGGGCGCGGGTTCCGGGAGCGATGGCTCATCCGGGCGCAGGCCCTGCGACCTGCTAGGACAGGCGCATGTCGGACGTGAACGAGTTCAACGCGGGGGTCATCGAGGAGTTCCGTGCCAACGAGGGGCGGGTCGGCGGCATGTTCGCCGGCATGGACATCTTGCTGCTGCACCACCGCGGCGCGAAGACCGGCACCGAGCGCGTCAACCCCCTTGTCTACGCGCGCGACGGCGAGCGTTACGTGGTATTCGCCTCGAAGGCCGGCGCACCCACGGACCCCGCTTGGTACCGCAACCTGATGGCGAACCCCGACGCCGAGATCGAGGTCGGCTCCGAGCGTCTCCCCGTCCGCGCGAGCGAGGCACAGGGCGAGGAGCGCGAGCGGCTGTTCGATGAGCAGAAGCGTCGCTCGCCGCAGTTCGCCGAATACGAGCAGAAGACGCAGGGACGCGTGATCCCTGTCGTGCTGCTGGCGCCGCGCTCCTAGAACCGCGGCGCCCACCCCTCGCCGCCGCGGGGCCCTGCAGCGCGCGAACTCAGGCTCGTGCCGTCTCCGCTGCGCGGTCGAGGATCACGTCGAGCCGCAACGACGCGGCCGCTTCCTCGACGGCGCGCGCAGGGTTTAGCCGTCCGCGGCGGAACCCGTAAACAAGGGTCAGCAGGGTGACATGGTTCGCTCAACCCGGCGAGCGCAGGCTCGAGCCGATCCCGGGCGGTGCCTGCTCGCGCGCCTCGGGCTCTGCCGGCCATTCTTCGCGCATCCGCTGGACGTACGCGCGGATCCGCTCGTTGCCCGCTGCAGATGCGCGCTCCTCGCCCGGCATCTCCCGCACCAGCCTGCGCCACTCCCGGTCCTTGCGGGCCTGCTCGCGCTCCTCCCGGCTCCTCCAGAACATCCTCGACCTCCCCCTCCGAGGCGATAGCTCTCCCTGGCCGAACCTAACCGATCGGACGCGCGGCGGACAAGCCCGTGGAGGGCTTTTTTGCGCTGTTTGGGACCGCGAGGCGTTGCCGCCGCTCCAGCGGGTAGATAATGGGGCCCATGCCGATCGTCCGACGCAGGCCCCGCCGCTGCAGCGTGAGCCTTCACGGCCACGAGGTCTGTTACCGCATCGCCGGCGAGGGGCCGGTGATCCTGCTCGTGCACGGGATCACCTCCGACTCGCGCACCTGGGAGCGGGTGATGCCCGGGCTGGCGCGCGAGCACACCGTGATCGCCCCGGACCTGCCGGGCCACGGCTGCTCGGAGAAGCCCCGCGGCGACTACTCGATCGGCGCCCATGCCTGCTGCCTGCGCGATCTGCTGGTCGCGCTCGGCCACGACCGCTGCACGCTCGTCGGGCACTCGCTCGGCGGCGGCATCGCGATGCAGTTCACCTACCAGTTCCCCGAGATGAGCGAGCGGCTCGTGCTGGTCGACAGCGGCGGTCTCGGCAAGGAGGTGAGCACGCTGCTGCGTGCGGCCTCGCTGCCCGGCAGTGAGCTGGTGCTGCCGCTGCTGGCGGCCTCGCGGCTGCTCGACGCCGGAGCGCGCGTGGGCGGCCTGCTCGGCCGCTTCGGGTTGCGCCTCGGCACCGACCTCGAGCAGATCGCGCGCGGCCACGCCACGCTCGCCGACGCCGCGACCCGCGCCGCGTTCCTCCACACCCTGCGCGCAGTCGTCGACCACGGCGGCCAGCGGGTCGACGCCACCGACCGCCTCTACCTCGCCGCGGAGATGCCGTTCCTGCTGATCTGGGGCGAGCGCGACTCGATCATCCCGGTCTCGCACGGCCGGGCCGCCCACGAGGCGCTGCCCGGCAGCGAGCTCGCCGTGCTTGAGGGCTCAGGGCACTTCCCGCAGCTCGACGAGCCGGCGGCGTTCCTCGACGAGCTGCTCGACTTCATCGAGCGGACCGAGCCGGCGCCGGACGCGGCCGGGCGCTGGCGCGGACGGCTGGCGGCATCCGGCGCCGCCTGAGACGCGCGCGACGCGCGGGCGAGGACGGACGGCTGGCGGCAGCCGGCGCCGCCTGAGACGCGCGGGCGAGGGCGGGGATGGCTGGCGGCTGGCGGCAGCCGGCGCCGCCTGAGGCGCGCGCGCCGGGGCGACGGGTAGCGGACGGCCCGGGCGGCGCTGAGGTCGCGGACGCGGCCTCAGGCCGCTGCCTGCGTGGCCCAGTCGCGGTAGAGCTGGTAGTAGCGGCCTTCCGCGGCGATCAGCTCGTCGTGGGTGCCCTGCTCGGCGATGTGGCCGTGCTCGAGCACGACGATGCGCCCCGACTGGCGGATCGTCGAGAGGCGGTGGGCGATCACGATCGCCGTCCGGCCGACGAGCAGCCTGCGCAGTCCCTGCTCGATCCGGGTCTCGGAGTGCAGGTCGACGTTCGAGGTGGCCTCGTCGAGCACCAGGATCCGGGGATCGGCGATCAGCGCGCGGGCGAAGGCGAGCAGCTGGCGCTGCCCGGCGGACAGCTGGACGCCGCGCTCGCCGATCTCCGTGTCATAGCCGTGGGACAGCTCGGAGATGAACTCCTCGGCGCCGACCGCGGCCGCGGCCTCGCGGATCTGCTCGGCGGACGCGCCGGGGCGGCCGAAGGCGATGTTCTCGCCGACGGTCCCGGAGAACAGGAACGCCTCCTGCGGCACGATCCCCATCTGGGAGCGCAGCGAGCGGCTGGAGACCTCGCGCAGGTCGTGGCCGTCGACCAGCACCCGTCCGTGCGTGGGGTCGTAGAAGCGCGCCACGAGCTTGGCCATCGTCGACTTTCCCGCCCCGGTGGCGCCGACCAGCGCGACGGTCTGGCCCGGCGGGATGTCGAGATCGACATGCTCGAGCGCGAGCACCTGCTCGGCGGACTCATCCTCGCCGCGCCGCTTGGCGTAGGCGAACGAGACGTCTTCGAAGCGCACCGCGCCGCGGATCGTGCCGAGCTCCAACGCGCCGGCCCGGTCGGTCAGGTCCGGCTGCACGCCGAGCAGCTGGAAGATCTTCTCGAGCGCCGCCATGCCCGACTGGTAGGTCGCATACAGCTGCGAGAGCTGCTGGATCGGTTCGAACAGGTTCGACAGCGCGGCCACGAAGGCGACGACGGTGCCGACGGTGACATGGCCGTTGATCGCCTGCAGGCCGCCGTAGACGACGATCGCCGCGACTGCCAGCCCGGAGAGCATTTCGACGCTGGGGAAGTACGCGGCGTTGAGCTTGACGGTGACCATGTTCGCCTCGCGGTTGTCTGCGTTCAGCTCCGCGAAGCGGGCGGCGTGCGCGGGCTCCTGCGCGAAGCTGCGCACCGCGCGCACGCCCGACAGGCTCTCCTGGAGGTCGCCGGTGATCGCGCCGATCGTCTCGCGCGTGCGGCGGAAGGCGCCGGCGGAGACGATCCGGAACCACAGCGAGCCGGCGAGCAGCAGCGGCAGCACGCAGAACGTGATCAGCGCGAGTTTGACGTCGAGGTAGAGCAGGATGCCGACGGTGCCGACGAGCGTCAGGCCGGACTGGAAGAGCGTCACGACCGAGTCGGTGACGAGGCTGTCGAGCGCCTCGACGTCGTTGGTCATGCGCGAGATCAGCACGCCCGCGGGCCGGCTCTCGTAGAAGCCGATCGGCAGCGTCTGCAGGTGCTTGAAGATGCGGATGCGCAGGTCCGCGAGCGCACGCTGGCCGACCCAGCCGACGAGGTAGGTCTGCAGGTAGGTCATCACCCAGACGAGCACCGCCGAGATGAGGAACGCGACGACGACGAGCACCAGCGTTCCGGTGTCGCCGTGTTCGATGCCGCGATCGATCGCCTCTTTCGCGAGCAGCGGCGGCGCCAGCGAAGCGGCGGTGCCGACGAGCAGCGCCGCCAGCGTCGCCGCCGCGCGCAGCCGATAGGGGCGCAGCAGCCCGACCAGCCCGCGCAGCAGGCGCCCGCGCGTGCCGCGGCTGGCGCGCGCGCCGTCCCACTGCGCCCCGGGGCCACGTCCCACCGCCGGGCTCACAGCCCGCTCCCCTGCGGCTCGAGCGGCTTGCGCGTCAGGAACACCTGGTCGGGCAGCCCCTTCTCGACGATCTCGCGGTACAGCTCGGAGACCTCGAGCAGCTCGTCGTGTTCGCCGTGGGCGATCACCCGCCCGTGGTCGAGCACGACGATCTCGTCGGCCAGTGAGATCGTCGACAACCGGTGGGCGATCACGAACGTCGTGCGGCCGGCCATCGCCTCGTCGAGCGCGAGCTTGATCTTCTGCTCGGTCGAGGCGTCGACCGAGGAGGTCGCGTCGTCGAGGATCAGCACGCGCGGGTCCGCCAGCAGCGCACGCGCGATCGCGATGCGCTGGCGCTGGCCGCCCGACAACGACAGGCCGCGCTCGCCGACGCGCGTCTCATAGCCGTGCGGCAGCCGGCTGATGAACTCGTGCGCCTGCGCGCGGCGCGCGGCCGCTTCGACCTCCGCGAGCGACGCCTCGGGACGCCCGTAGGCGATGTTCTCCGCGACCGTCGCGCTGAACAGGAAGGGGTCGTCGGTGACCATCGCGACGGCCTGGCGCAGCGGCCGCAGCTGTAGCGAGCGCACGTCCGCGCCGTCGAGCAGCACCTCGCCCGCGCTGGGGTCGTACAGCCGAGAGAGCAGCGCCACGAGGCTCGTCTTGCCCGACCCGGTGCCGCCGACGAGCGCGACCGTCGTGCCCGCGGGGACATCGAGGTCGATCGAGCTCAGCGCCGCGCGCGGTGCGCGCGCCGCGAGGTTCGGGTCGCCTGCGGCGGCTGCGTTCGGGCTGGCTGCGGCCGCGCCGTTCGTCCCGGCTGCGGCCGCGCCGTTCGTCCCGGCTGCGGCCGCGCCGTTCGTCCCGGCTGCGGCCGCGCCGTTCGCCCCCGCCGCCGCTGCCACCTCCCGTGATGCCGGGCCGCCCTCGTCGACGTGGGAGCCATCGCGAGGCGCGGTGTAGGTCGCGCCGAAGTCGTCGGCTTCGTCGTAGCGCAGCGTGACGCCGCGCAGCTGGACGTGGCCGCTGCCCGCCGGCAGCGGCGCCGCGCCGGGCGGCTCGACGATGCGCGGGGCGCGGTCGAGCACCTGGAAGATGCGGGCGCCCGAAGCAGTGGCCCGCTGAGCGAGGCCGAGCGTCATGCCGAGCGAGCGCATCGGCCCGATCAGCATGTTGAGGTAGAGGTAGAACTGCGTGAACTGGCCGAGGTCGAGGTGGTGGTGGATCACGCGTTCGCCCCCGATCAGCAGCACGGCCGCGAGGCCGAGCTGGGGAAGGAAGCCGATCGCCGGGTTGAACGTGGCCTCCAGCCGGGTCGCAACCATCGACTGGTCGAAGACGCGCGCGACGCTGTGGCGGAAGCGCTCGAGCTGCTGCGGCTCACGGGCGAAGGACTTGACGACGCGGACGCCGGAGATGTTCTCCTCGGCGTCGGCGGTCAGCTCGGCGATGCGCTGCTGGACCTCCTGGATCGCCGGTCGCGCGGCGCGGCCGTAGCGCTGGGAGATCACGACGACGAACGGCACCGGCGCCATCGCGATCAGCGCGAGCACCGGGTTGATCGTCAGCATCGCCGCGCCGGCGAGCAGGATCGTCAGCGCGGCCTGCAGGATGAACACGAGGCCGTAGCCGAGGAAGAAGCGGACGGCCTGCAGGTCGACGGTCGCGCGCGACATCAGCTGCCCGGTCTGCTGGCGGTCGAAGAAGCCCAGCTCGAGCCGCTGCAGATGCGCGTAGAGCCGCTCGCGCAGGTCGAATTCGATGCCGAGCGAAACCTGCCCGGCGACCATCCGGCGCAGGTACGTCAGGACCCATCGGACGAGCACGGCGCCGCCGATCACCAGCGCGAGCACGACCAGCGTGTGGCGGTCGTGCGCCCGCAGCGCGAGCTGGTGCGCGTGGCTGTGCGTGACGCCGTGCTTGATCGCCTCGACGGCGAGCCCGGTGATGTAGGGCAGCGACACGCTCATCACCATCGCCACGCAGGCCAGCGCCGCGGACACTGCGACGCCGTGCCGGTAGGGGCGGAGGAAGCCAAGGAGTCGGTAGAACGTGTTCATAGTTGTGCAGTCAACGAGTATCGCATGGGGGCGGGCCGGCACGGCGTAGGCTCGAGACGTGCCTGAGCGTCCCGCAGCGGCCCCGACCGGTGGCCCCGGTGCCGGCCTCTGCGACTCCTGCGCCCACCAGCAGGTGGTGCGCAACACGCGGGGCTCGAGCTTCTCGCTGTGCCGCCGCTCCCGTCAGGACCCAGCCTATCCGCGCTACCCGCGGGTCCCGGTGCTCGCCTGCCCAGGTCACACACCGGCCGGCGAGGCGGGGGGCGAAGCCTCCCCGTAGACGAAGAACTCGCCGCTCGCGCGCACCGTCGCCCGCCACCCGTGGGCCGCGAGCAGCCCCTGCAGCACCTCCGCCTCGAACCAGTGCTTGACGATCGTGTACTCGCTGCCGTCGGAGAGCCGGCGGAGCTGGCGCTCGTCCTGCGGCTCGGACAGATCGTGATCGCGCGCCGAAGCACGCGAGCTGCGCGCGCTGTCGATCAGGAAGGCGCGGCCGCCGGGCGCCAGGGCACGGGCGACTTTCGCCAGGAACGAGGCGAGCAGCTCCGAGGGGACGTGCGAGAGCCAGAAGGAGAAGAACACGAGCTCGAAGCGCTCCGCGGGCTCCCACTCGAAGATGTCCGCCTGGAGCAGCTCGACGTCCTCGCCGTGCAGCTTCTCGCGGGCGAGCGCGAGCACCTCGGCGGAGGCGTCGAGCGCCACCAGCCGCTCGGCGCGCGGCGCCAGCTTCTGCGTCCACAGGCCCGTGCCGCAGGCGAGCTCGAGCACCCGCCCGAGCGGGGCGAGCCGCTCGACGGCCGCTTCGAGCGTGGCGATCTCGGCGAACCAGCGCGCATCGGCCTCGGCGCCGTGGGCGTAGCGCCCGCGGCGGTACCACCAGTCCTCGTACTCGCGGGCGCGGTCGCGGTAGTAGCGGCGCTGCTCCTCGAGCACCTGCTCGAGGCCGGCGCCCGCCGCGCTCATCCCGCGGCGACCGGCTGTGGCGCGCCCTCGCCCTCGCCCTGACCCTCGCCGCCGGGAGCGTTCGAGCTCACGAAGTCGCGGCTGCGCACGAGCAGCAGGGCGAAGAGCGCCCCGACGAAGGCGATGCCGACGCCGATCAGCAGGATCTCGGTCATCGCGTCGGTGAAGCCGATCCGATAGGCGTGCAGCAGCGCCGGCCCGGTCGAGCCCGGGAGGTGCTTGACGGCTTCGCGCACGCCGCCGGAGACAAGCGCGCTGCGAACCGGCGCCGAGAGGTGAGACGCGGCGGCCGGGCCGAGCGCGGAGATCGTCTTGGCGGTGACCTCGTGCTGGAAGACCGCGCCGAGCCCGGCGATGCCGGTGGCGATGCCGACCTGGCGGAAGGTGCTGTTGATGCCGGACGCCATGCCGCTGCGGGAGTGGTGCACGACCCCGACTGCGGTCGAGGCCAGCGGCGGGTTGATCAGGCCGATCCCGGCGCCGCCGAGCAGGAAGCCGGGGATCAGCGTCGTCCAGCCGGAGGAAGCGTCGACCGCCGTCATCGCCAGCAGCCCACCGGAGACGAGCAGCAGCCCGGCTCCCAGCAGCAGGCGGATCGGCACGCGCACCGACAGCCGCCCGGCGAGCGGCGCGACGAAGAACGAGAGCAGCGTGATCGGCAGGAAGCGCAGGCCGGCCTGCAGCGGGCTGAAGCCGAGCACGTCCTGGATGTAGAGGGTGAGATACAGGAACATCGAGAACATCGACGCCGAGATCGCGAAGGCGACGATGCTCGCGCCGGTGAAGGCGGGCCGCCGGAACAGGGCCAGATCGAGCATCGGGCGCTCCTGCACGCGCTCGGCGACGAGGAACGCGACGAACAGCACGACAGCGCCGATCAGGAAGCCCACGATCTCGGTCGAGCCCCAGCCCTTTTCGTTGCCCTGCACGAGCGCGTAGACGAGCAGGAACAGCGACGCGGAGAAGGTGAAGAAGCCGATCCAGTCGACCGAACGCGCATCCGGATCGCGCGACTCCTCGACCTGGGAGAGCGTGAGGAAGACCGCGCCGATGCCGATCGGCACGTTGACGAAGAAGATCCATTCCCAGCCGATCCCGGAGGTGATCAGCCCGCCGATCACGGGGCCGACGGCGACCGCCGCGCCGATCACGCCGCCGTACACGCCGAAGGCGAGGCCTCGCTCCTTGCCGTGGAAGGCGGAGGCGATCAGCGCCAGCGAGGTGGCGAACATCATCGCGCCGCCGATGCCCTGCACGGCCCGGAACAGGTTCAGCTCCAGCGGCGATCCGGACAGCCCGCACGCGGCGGAGGAGACCGTGAAGATCACGAGCCCGATCGTGAACACCAGCCGCCGCCCGACCAGGTCGGCGGCCGCGCCGGCCGTCAGAAGGAACGCCGCGAGGGTCAGCGCGTAGGCGTTGACGACCCACTGCAGGTCGCTGAAGGAGGAGCCAAGCGAGCTCTGGATGTCCGGCAGCGCCACGTTCACGACGGTGATGTCGAGAAGCAGCATGAAGATCGCCACCGAGACGGCGATCAGCGTCCACCACTTGCGCTCCACTCAGGCCTCCTTCACGTCGCTGTGCGCAACGCACTATATGAACGCGCCGAGAAGGCTCCGGCCCGGCGGCGCGGCTGGCCGTACGCGGCCGTCGTGCGGTGCCAGCCCCAGGCGAGCGGGCGCGGCAGGCGATCCTGACGGTGGCGGTCCGCAGGAGTCCGTGCGGTACGACCCGGGCGAGGTGGGAATCGCCGTGCGCTCGGGCGAGAACCGACAGCCGCCGAGGGGATCGCCACCGCGACGAGGCTCGCCGCGAGCGCGATCACGTTCCCTGCGCTACCCAGATCGCCGCGGCCGGCCTCGGCTCGGCGCCGAGCCTCGCGGGGCGCCCGGGGCGCGCGTCGCGGCTGCGGCGCGCCGACCACCACGTCCCCAGCCCTCGGCCGGCACCGGCTCCGCCGGCGCGAACGCGCCGGAGCTGCGGGCGTCGAGCTCGCGGATCTTGCGACGCACGCGCTTGCGCGTCTCGACGAGCTCGTCCTGCAGCCGTGCGAGCTCTGCGGAGCGGCGGCGGACCAGTTCGAGCTGGCGCTCGATGTGCCCGCCCGCCTCGGCCAGCAGCTCGCGGCGGCGCGCGGGGGAGACGTCCTCGCCGCGCAGCTGGGCGCGCACCTCGGCGCGCGCCTCCTCTGCGGCGAGCAGCTCTTTGAGCGAGTCGAGCGTGAGCCCAAGCAGGTCTTTCAGGCGCATCACCTCGCGCAGCCGCTCGACCTCGGCCGCTCCGTACAGGCGGTGGCTGCCCGACCTGCGTCCTCCGGCGGCGGGCAGCAGGCCGACCTCTTCGTAGTAACGGATCGTGCGCGGGGTGGTCCCGGCGAGCTTCGCCAGCTCGCCGATGCGCAGTGCCGGATCCTCGCGCTTGACGGCGGCCACGGCGGAGCCTCTCAGCGCGTCCCGACGGCGACCGATGTGGTGGGCGGCGCGGTGCCGTCGGGCCCCTCCCCCGATGGGACCCGGAGAAGCTCCTCGTCCTTGTCTGCGGAGGCGTGCGCCGGACGCAGCAGGCAGACGAACATGCCGGCGAGTGAGACCGCGGCGAGCACCCAGAGGGCGACGTGCATGTTGGAGATGAACGGATCCAGCTTCGCCGACGAGAGCCCTTTGGTGACGCCCGAGAAGATCGCGAACAGCGTCGGCTTCGGGATCGAGGAGGTGACGATCGCCATCACGAAGGCGATCGAGAGCACCGCGCCGGTGTTCTGCAGCAGCGTGCGGGCACCGGCCGCGACGCCACGCCGGTAGGAGGGCACGACGCCCATCATCGCGGCGGTGTTGGGGGAGTTGAACATCCCCGAGCCGATGCCGACGAGCGCCAGCCACAGGGCGCTCTGCCAGTAGGGGCTGTGTACCTCCAGCGTCGTCATCGCGCCGAGGCCGGCAGCGCTGACGAGCATGCCGAGCGCGGCCAGCGCGCGCGAGCCGTGGCGGTCGGCGTACACGCCGGCCAGGGGAGAGGCGATCAGCATCCCGAGCGCCATCGGGATCAGCTTCACGCCCGCCGTCACGGGCGAGTTGCCCTGGGCGCCCTGGTAGTAGAAGACGAACACGAACATCAGCGCGAAGCGCGCCAGCCCGTTGATGAAGGCGGCGCCGCTGGCCGCGGCGAACAGGCGGTTGCTGAAGATCGTCAGGTCGAGCATCGGCGCGCGCGAGCGGCGCTCGATCAGCACCCACAGGGGCAGCAGCACGAGGGCGAGGGCGAGGCCGCCGATCACGATCGAGTCGTCCCAACCGGAGAGCCCGCCGCGCGAGACGCCGAGCACGAGACCGGTGAGCCCGATCACGAAGGTGACGGTGCCGAGCACGTCGAAGCCGCGCACGCTGTCGGGTTTCGCCAGCTCGCGCAGGATCAGCGC
Source organism: uncultured Solirubrobacteraceae bacterium (assembly GCA_963703205.1). Lineage (GTDB taxonomy): Bacteria > Actinomycetota > Thermoleophilia > Solirubrobacterales > Solirubrobacteraceae > Palsa-744. The sequence continues at coordinate 1,562,847 of OY969799.1, read as the reverse complement.
ACCCCACACGGCGCCGGCGAGGGCGAAGGGCACGTTGAACCAGAAGACCCAGTGCCAGGAGATCGCGACGAGCGCGCCGCCGAGCACCGGTCCGAGCACGAGGCCGACTGCGGCGACCATCGTGTTGGCGCCCATCGCGAGGCCGAGTTCGCGCTTCGGGAAGGCGTCGGTGACGAGCGCGGCGGCGTTCGCGAACAGGAACGAGGAGCCGATCCCCTGAAGCACGCGCCAGACGAGCAGGACGGTCACGTTCGGCGAGAAGCCGGCGCCGAGCGAGGCGAGCGCGAACAGCACGAAGCCGCCGACGTAGGCGCGCTTGCGACCGAACAGGTCGGACAGGCGGCCCGCCATCAGCACGAGCACCGTGGCGGCGATCAGATACGCGAGGATCACCCACACGAGCGCCAGCAGGCTCGCGTGCAGTGAGCGCTCGAGGTCGGGCAGCGCGATGATCAGCGTGCCGGAGTTGGTGGCGGCGAGCAGCATGCCGAGGCTGGTGCAGGACAGCGCCCACCAGCGGTAGTGCTCGTGCTCGGCGGAGACGCCCAGGCCGCGGCGCCGGGGGGCGGGCTGCGGTCGTTCGGTCGCGGTCTTCATCTTCCCTCTCTAAAATCTCACGTGAACGTAAGGTTCCAAAATAGCAGGGCTCGACAGCGGAGCGGCGTGCGAGGCGGGGACTGCCTCCTCTGCGCCGCGGTGCTAGAACGACTGCATGGCCGATCCGCAGAGAATCGAGAAGAGCGACGCCGAGTGGCGCGAGCAGCTCACGCCGGAGCAGTACGAGGTGCTGCGCCGGGCCGGCACCGAGGCGCCGTTCACGGGCGAGTACGTCTACAACAAGGACAGCGGCGACTACCGCTGCGCGGCCTGCGGCGCACACCTCTTCAGCGCCGACGCGAAGTTCGAATCCGGCACGGGCTGGCCGAGCTTCACCGAGCCGGCGGTGGCCGAGGCCGTCGAGCTGCGCCCCGACAACAGCCACTTCACGCGGCGCACCGAGGTCGTCTGCCGCGCCTGCGGCGGACACCTCGGCCACGTCTTCGACGACGGGCCCGGGCCGACCGGTCAGCGCTACTGCATCAACTCGCTTGCCCTCGACTTCGCGCCCGAGGACGCGCCGCAGGGCGCTGTGCAGGGCGCGCCCGCGGGTGTCGCCGAGCCGGGCGCGGCAGCCCAGGACGCGCCCGCGGCGAGCTAGCGCTTCGCTCCGGCCGGTGAGGCCGATGATCTAGCCTTGCTCGCGTGGTCATGCAGGAACAGGCGCGGCGGCTGCGTGAGCCGCTGCGCTGGGGGCGCCGCGAGAAGGCGCTCGTCGGGACGCTGCTGGGTCTGCTGGCGGCGGGCGCGATCGCGCTCGCGGTCTACGGTGCGTCGAGCGGTGCGCCGCCGCGCGCCGATTGCATCGATCTGACCTTTCCGAGCACGCTCGGGGCCGGCTACCTCAAAGACTGCGGCGAGAAAGCGCGCAGGATCTGCGCTTCGGGGGCGTACAGGGGCATCGAAGCGACGATGAGCGCGGCCTGCGCGAAGGCCGGGTTCGCGTACCGCCGCCCCTCCTAGCGGGCTCCGCAGGCCGCGGCGGCCGTCTCGACAGGTGTCGAAACGCCTCGCCGAAGTGTTGGCCAGGATGGCCCTACCCGCCGCCCGCGGCCCGGGATTTCATAACCGCACTGTCAATCGGTGCGGGGCCTCGCGTTCTAAGGAGGGGGTCGGCACTGTCCACCTAGAGAAGGAACGGAGGCAAATGTCCTGGCTCCCATACGCACATTGGCTGAACCCAGGCGACAACGCGTGGCAGATGACCGCCGCGACGTTCGTGGGGCTGATGTCGCTGCCGGGCCTCGCGGTCCTGTACGGCGGCGTCATGCAGAAGCGCTGGTCGGTCAACAGCATGATGCTCACGTTCGTGGCGTTCTCGCTCGTGCTCGTGGCGTGGGTGCTGTGGGGTTTCAAGATGGGCTTCGGATCGCCGATCGGATCGGGTCACGGGTTCTTCGAGTCCTTCTGGGGCAAGTCGGGGACCGTGCTGTCCGTCGGCGCGGAGGAGGGGCAGGCGATCATCCCGTCGGTCACGACCGGGCCGCCGTTCCACTTCCCCGAGTCGTCGCTGGTCTACTTCCAGTTCGTGTTCGCGGGCATCACGCCGATCCTGATGCTGGGCTCGGTGCTGGGGCGGATCAGCTTCAAGGCGTGGATCCCGTTCGTGCTGCTGTGGATCACGTTCGTCTACACGGTCAACGCGTTCCTGATCTGGGGCGGAGGGTTCTTCGCCTACCACGGCGCGCTCGACTACTCGGGCGGCTACGTGATCCATCTCGCGGCGGGCGTCTCCGGCTTCGTGGCGGCGGCGGTGATCGGGCCGAGGCTGCAGCGAGACCGCGAGGTCGACGCGCCGAACAACCTGCTGATGGTCGCTTGCGGCGCAGGCCTGCTGTGGCTCGGCTGGAACGGCTTCAACGGCGGGGACTCCTACTACGCGGGCGCGAACGCCTCGGCGGCCGTGATCAACACGAACCTCTGCACCGCGGTCGCGATGCTGGTGTGGATCGGGTGGGACTACGCGTTCCGCGACAAGCCGTCGCTGCTCGGCTCGGTCAACGGCATGATCACCGGCCTCGTCGGGATCACCCCGGCGGCCGGGTTCGTGACCGGCTGGGGGGCGATCTGGATCGGCATCATCGCCTCGACGATCGTGTGGATGGCGATCAGGTTCCTGAGCAGGGCGCCCGTGTTCCGCCACGTGGACGATACGTTGGGGGTGATCTATACACACGGGATCGCCGGCCTCTGCGGCGGTCTGATGGTGGGGCTGTTCGCGAACCCGCACCTGATCGAGTACATCGGGGGCCCGAACACGGAAAGCCTGCCCGGTCTGTCGAGCGTCTTCCACGGAGGCAGCTGGAAATTGCTCCGTTGGCAGGCTGAGACGGCCGCGTTCGTGATCATCTTCAGCGGCGTGATGACGTTCATCCTGCTGAAGCTGGTCGGCATCTTCATGCCCCTGCGTCTGTCCGACGAGGAACTGGAGATCGGCGACCACGCGATCCACGGCAACGAGGTCTACCCCTCCGACGTGCCGACGCTCGGCGGGCCCCACGCTCCGGCGTGGCAGCCCGGCGCGGGCGCGGCCGAACCGGCGGGAGCCGGCGCCTAGGGGACGCGCCGGAGAGAGCGTTGTTCTGCGCGTCCCGCCCCGGCGGGCGTGCAGGGCAGCGGCACGGTGGACAGTCGGCGGCCCCGCCTCACGAGGCGGGGCCGCTGCTGTGCGGGCGCAGGCGGCTTGTGCGGTGCGGGGGCCTGAGCGATACCCACGCCGGGGTGCTGCCAGCCATCGCCCCGGCCGACGGCGTGAAGATCGCCGAGGTCGGGTTGGCTCGGCTACCCGTAGCCGGCAGGACGCCGGCCGCTACGCCCAGGCGACGCCGACCGGGCAGCTCACGCCTGTCCCGCCGAGCCCGCAGTACCGCGCGGGTTCCTCCAACGGGCTTCGACACCCGCCGGCATGCTCGATGGGGTCTGAGCGCCCCGTGGGATACTGGCGACGCGATGTCTGAGGAGTTCACGACCCGTGACGTTGCGGAGCGCGTGCGGCGCGCGTTCGAAGCCTCCAACAACGGCGACTTCGACACGTTGATGAGCTTCTACGGTCGTGATGCAATCTGGGACATGACGCCGATGGGGCTCGGCGTCTACGAAGGCCAAGTCGCGATCCGCGGATTCTTCGAAGAGTGGGTGGGCTCGTTCGAGGAGTTTGAGATGGACCCAGAGGAGTTTCTCGACCTCGGGGCCGGGGTCACTTTCGCCGTCGTGCTGCAGGGTGGCCGTCCGATTGGCACCGCGGGTCACGTTGAGCTGCGCTTCGCGCAGCTCAGCGCATGGGTGGAGGGGCTTGTCGTGCGGACGACCAACTACACCGACATCGACGAGGCCCGTGCTGCCGCCCAACGCCTCGCCGAAGAACGGGGGTAGGCAATGTCGAAGGAGAACGTGGAGAGCGCCAAGCGGAGCGTCGCGGCCATGAACGCATCGGAGATTTCAGACGGAACGGTCGTCTGGTCGGCAGCGCCGGTCACCTTCGACGACGCGACGGATGGGTCTACGTCTGGGTATGAGGCTTGATCGCACGCCTCACGATCTCCGGGGTCGATGACGCCCGTGCCGCCGCCGCACGCCTCGCCGAGGAGGGGGTAGGCGATGTCGCGGGAGAACGTTGAGATAGTCCGCAACGGGTTCGAGCGCTTCGTCGCGACCCGCGAGCCAGCCTGGGACACGATGCACGAGGACGTCGAGGTGTTCGACCACGACATCATGGACGGCCGTGCCTATCGGGGACATGCCGACGTCCGGCGCTGGCTTTACCAGGACTGGGCAACCGCGTGGTCTGAGTGGAGCGCGGAGCCGGAGGAGTACATTGACGCCGGTGAGAAGGTGATCGTGGTGCTGCGCGTCAAGGCGACAGGACGCGGCAGCGGCGTTGCACTGGAGCGCCAGGACGCGATCGTCTATGCGATCCGCGACGGAATGGTCGCGCGCATGGACTACTACAACAGCAAGCAGCAGGCCCTCAAAAACGTTGGGCTGGAGGAGTAGGCGACGCGTTGCGGGCGGCGGGCCTCCGCGAGTAGCGGTTCAGGTGCCGGTGTTCGGTGCGAGGCCGAGGTCGGCGAAAGCCCGACACAAGTGCTTAGTCATGGATGCGAGCGTTCTGTGAGACGCGGAGCAGCTGCTCCTCGACCACCTAGCGGCTCTGAAGCGGCCGTGGGGGACAGCGTGAACGAGGCCCCCGACCGGAAGGGGCTCAGGACCATCATCGGCGACCTCCGCTTCGGTCGACGTGGTGCCGCGCACAGAGGGCGGCTACCTGCTCATGCCGAGGCCGCGGGTAGAGCGTCTAGCCGGGCGGCGGACGCTGGAACTACGAGGCCGCTGGTGCTTCGCGGCTGCTGCCGGTGGACACGCCGACGCCGATCGGGCAGCTGACGCCGGTCGAGTGCACCGGACAGTACCCGCCGGGGTTCTTCTGCAGGTACTGCTGGTGGTAGTCCTCGGCGTAGTAGAACGGCCCGGCCGTGGCGATCTCGGTCGTGATCTCTCCGTAGCCCTCGTCCCGGAGGCGCTGCGCGTACATCTCGCGGCTCGCCTCCGCGGCCGTCCGCTGCGCCTCGTCGGTCCAGTAGATCGCGGAGCGGTATTGGGTGCCGACGTCGTTGCCCTGGCGCATCCCCTGGGTCGGGTCGTGACCCTCCCAGAAGGCTTTGAGCAGCTCCTCGTAGGAGATCTTCTGAGGGTCGTAGGCGACGAGCACGGCCTCGGTGTGGCCGGTCGAGCCGCTGCAGACCTCCTCGTAGGTCGGGTTCGGCGTGGAGCCGCCCGCGTAGCCGGCTGCCGTCGTGTACACGCCCGGGAGCTGCCAGAAGCCGCGCTCGGCGCCCCAGAAGCAGCCCATGCCGAAGATCGCGGTCTCGATCCCCTCCGGGAAGGGAGGACGCAACGGTGTGCCGAGCACCGCGTGGCGTTCGGGGAGCGGCATCTCGCTGTCGCGGCCCGGCAGCGCGCGCTCGGAGTCGATCAACTTCGTCCTGTCCTTGAAGAGCGAGCCCAGCCGCGGATTCATGCTGTCCAGGCTAGCGCGGCTCGAGCACGAAGACCGCGATGTCGCGATTGGTCTTGGCCTCGTAGTCGTCGAAACCCGCGTACTGCTCGTTCATCGCCTTCCACAGCCGCTCGCGCTCCTCGCCCGCCGCGACCCGCGCGCGCACGTCGCGCTCCTCGCCGCCGATCTCGACGTGCGCCTCGGGGTGCGCCTTGAGGTTGAACGACCAGCCGGGCTCGTTCTTGTTGCCGGCGTTCGAGCCGATCACGACGACATCGTCGCCGTCGGCCATGTAGACGACGGGGGCGGTCCGCTGCTGGCCCGAGCGGCGCCCGGTCGAGGTCAGCAGCAGCACGGGCGCGTTGCCGACTTTCCCCATCAGCCGTCCGCGCGTGGCGCGGTAGACCGGGACGTTCATCTTCCCGGCCCAGCGCAGCCCCGCCGCCCCGAGCGACATCGAGAAACGAGACAAGGCGTGATCGCTCAGCATCGCCGGGAGTATCCCACTGCGGGCGCACGGGCGGATGTAGAGTGGCCGCGATGAGCGACGCGGCGCCGGTCAGCTACGAGGTCGACGGCCGAGTCGCGCGGATCACGCTGGACCGTCCCGAGCGGGGCAACGGCATCACGCGCACGCTGGTGAGCGAGCTCGCGGCCTCCGTCGAGCGCGCGGACCTGGACCCGGGCGTGCACGTGATGCTGCTGTCGGGCAACGGCGAGGGATTCTGCGGCGGCTACGACCTCGTCGAGAGCGCGGAGGGGATGGGCGCCGCGGCCGGGCAGGGTCACGGCGGGCGCGGCCAAGCGCCGCCCGGGTCGCCGCTCGACCCTGCGGTGATGGCCGCCAACCACGATCCCTCCGCCACCTGGGACCCGATGGTCGACTACGCGATGATGAGCCGCAACGTCCGGGGCTTCATGAGCCTGTTCCACGCGGACAAGCCGGTCGTCTGCATGGTCCACGGCTTCTGCGTCGCCGGCGGCACCGACATGGCTCTGTGCTCGGACCTGCTCGTGATCGAGGAGGAGGCGAAGATCGGCTACCCGCCCGCGCGCGTCTGGGGCTCGCCGACGACGGCGCTGTGGGCGCACCGGATCGGCGCGCAGCGCGCCAAGCGGCTGCTGTTCACCGGCGACTCGCTGTCGGGCGCGGAGGCGGTCGAGTGGGGTCTCGCGATCGAGGCGCCGCCGGCGCAGCAGCTGCGCGCGCGCACGGAGGATCTCGTAGGGCGGATCGCGCGGCTGCCCGTCAACCAGCTGATGATGATGAAGCTGCTCGTCAACCAGACCCTGTTCGCGCAGGGACTGCACTCAACGCAGGTGCTCGGCGCCGTGTTCGACGGGATCACTCGCCATACCCAGGAGGGCTACGCGTTCCAGCGACGGGCGGCCGAGGCCGGCTTCCGCGAGGCCGTGCGCGAGCGCGACGAGCCGTTCGGCGACTTCGGGCGCTCGACCTTCAAGGGCTGAGCGCGTGCGAAGCGCAGGACGCCGGGGAACGGTGCCGCCGGGCGCGGGCTACAATCCCAGCTTCGCGCGGATGTAGCTCAGCTGGCTAGAGCGTCGCCTTGCCATGGCGAAGGTCGAGGGTTCGAATCCCTTCATCCGCTTCGCAGGAGGATTCCCGCACCTGCGGGGATCTCGGTGCTCCGGGCCCTCGGTGTTCCGGGCCCTCGGTGTTCCGGGCCCTCGGTGCAGCCCGGGCCGGATGCGAGGATCGCGGGGCGTGGTGGAGGGCGGGCTCCCTGCGGCTTCGCCCCGCGGGCAGACTGGAGCTCGGCTTGTTGCTGCGGCCGCCGGCTAGTCGACAGCGGCGACCGGCAGACCGGCGTCCTGCGGGCGCCACTCGCGCAGGAACGCCTCCGCCGCGGCGACGTCCAGCGGCTTCGCGAACAGGTAGCCCTGCCCGCTGTCGCAGTTCTCTTCGCGCAGCAGGGCGAGGTCGTTGGCGCGCTCGATCCCCTCGGCGAGCGTCTCGATCGAGAGCGCCTTGCCGAGCTGGACGAGCGTACGCAGCAGCGTCTCGCCTTCGGGGTTCTCGGCCAGCTGCATCAGGAACGAGCGGTCGATCTTCAGCGCGTCGACGGGGAACCGCTGCAGGTGCGAGAGCGAGGAGTAGCCGGTGCCGAAGTCGTCGATCGCGATCCTCACGCCCAGCGCCTTGATCGCGCGCAGGCGCCGCGCCGTGTCGTCCGCGTTCAGCATCAGCGCGGTCTCGGTGACCTCCAGCGTGAGCGCGTCCGGGTCGAGCCCGGTTTCGGCGAGCGCGCGTTCGACCACGCCGATGAACTCGTCGCCGTCGAGCTGGCGCGCGGAGACGTTGACGGCGATGCCGACGGGATGTCCGGCCTGCCGCCAGGCGGCGCCCTGCGCACAGGCCTGCTCGAGCACCCATTGGCCGACGGGCACGATCAGGCCGCTTTCCTCCAGCACCGGGATGAAGTCGTTGGGCTGGACGAGCCCACGCACCGGACAGCTCCAGCGAATCAGCGCCTCGACACCGGTCGGCACCATCCGCCGCAGGTCGAGTGTCGGCTGGTAGACGAGGAAGAACTCGCCGCGGTCGAGCGCGCCGCGCAGGTCCTTCTCGAGCGTGACCTGGCGCTGCACCACGTCCTGCATGCCCTCCTCGAATGCGACGATGCGGTCCTTGCCCTCGAGCTTGGCCCGGTGCGAGGCGATCTCGGCGTCGGCGAGCAGCGCCTCGGCGCTGGCCCGCGGTCCGCAGGCGAGGCCGACGCTGGCGGTCACCGAGAGCTCGCTGCCGTTCACGAGGAAGGGCTCGCGGAGCGCCTCGAGCAGGCGCCGGGCGATGACCGGAGGCCCGTCGAGGTCGGCCGGCTCCTCGGCGACCACGATGAACTCGTCGCCGCCGAGGCGGCCGAGTGCGTCGGTGTCGCGCACGAGCCCGTCCAGCCGGGAGGCGACAGCGCGCAGCAGCTCGTCCCCGGCTCCGTGCCCGAGCGTGTCGTTGATCGCGCTGAAGTTGTCGAGGTTGACGTGCAGGGCAGCCACGCCGGTGTCCGAGCGGCGCCCGCGGCTCAGCATCTGGCTCGTGCGGTCGAGCACCAGGGTCCGGTTGGGCAGGCCGGTGAGCACGTCGTGGGTGGCGAGGTAGGCGAGCTGCTCGCCGCGGTGGTCCAGCTCCTCGTCGAGGCTGACGCGCTCCTGCTCGAAGACCTCGCACATCCGCACCAGGGTCACGTCGAGCGTCAGCTGGCACATCGACAGCGCGCGTCGCCGAGCGCGCTCGGAGACGCCGGTCTCCCGCGCCGCCTCGCGCAGCACGTCGCCGACCGCGTCGCGCCAGCGCAGGCAGCGCTTCGTGACCTCGTCGAGCGGTGCGTCGCGGTGTGCGGCGAGCTGCCCGAACAGCTCGAATGCTTCGTTCGCGGCGTCGCTGCCGTCCTCGGGCCGTCCGCCCGCCATCCAGGCGGCGAGCGTCACCGTCGCGATCATGCAGATCCGCTCCAGCCGCGAATCGACCGGCGGTGCGAGCTGCCCGCCGGCGTCGGCCGTCCGCTGCAGGACTCCCGCCAGGACCTGCGCGGCGCGTTCTTGCAGGCGCGCGCCGAGGCGGCACACCTCCTCCTCGATCTCCAGCCTCTCGGGGGTGGGAGCGGGCATGCTCAGGCCCCACTCGCGGCGAGCTGATCCGTCATCTCACTGACAACTTCGGTCAAAACCGAACCAAGCTTTAGCTTTGCGGCCGTTCAGCGCGAATCAGGACGGCGCGCCGGGGCTGGGCCGGAGCGCGAGCGCGCGCACCACGTCGGCGGCCTGAACCCGCTCGGCGGCGCGCAGGTCGGCGATCGTCCGCGCGAGCTTCAGCGTGCGCGCCTCGCCACGGCCGCTGAGCACGCCGCGGCGGCGCGCCGCGAGCAGCAGCGCCTCGGCGCGGCTGCCGAGCCGCACGTGCTCGGCGATGTGTCGCTCCTGCATCTCGGCGTTGAGCCGCAGGCCGCTTCCGCGCAGACGCCGCGCCTGGCGCTCGCGCGCGGCGAGCAGCTCGATCCGCGCCTGCCCGGAGCCGGGGGACGGAGCCTCGTCCTGCCGCGCGGGGATCGCGACCAGCACGTCGATCCTGTCGAGCAGCGGCCCGCTGAGGCGGCGCCGGTGCCGTGCGAGCTCCTGCGCGGAGCAGGTGCAGCGGCCGGGCTCGCCGGCATAGCCGCAGGGGCAGGGGTTGGTCGCGCAGACGAGCATGAACCGCGCCGGCCGTCGTAGCGTCGCGCCGGCGCGCGAGGCGGTCACGACGCCCTCCTCGAGCGGGCGGCGCAGGGCCTCGAGCGCGGGCCGCGAGAACTCGGAGAGCTCATCGAGGAACAGCACGCCGCGATGCGCCAGCTCGGCCTCGCCCGGCAAGCGCCCCCCGCCGGCGAGGCTGGTCGGCGCGATCGTGTGGTGGGGCGCGCGGAACGGCCGGCGCGAGGGCAGCGCGGCACCGTCGGGGATCCCGTCGTGCACCAGCGCGAGCTCCACCGCCTCGTCGCGATCGAGCGGGGGCAGGATCCCGGGGATGCGCCGGGCGAGCATCGACTTGCCGACGCCCGGAGGGCCGGACAGCAGCAGGCTGTGCCCGCCGGCGGCCGCGGTGATCAGCGCGCGTACGGCCGCGGGGCGACCGCGCACATCGGCGAGGTCGAGCGGGTCCCGGGCAGCTCGCGCCGTGGCCGGCGCGGGGGCGGCGGCGGGCGGTGCGCCGGCGAGCAGCGCAAGGGCGTCGCGCAGGTGCGCCACGGGCGCGACGAGCAGGCCCTTGACGAAGACCGCCCGCTCGGCGCCGGCGGGCGCGAGCGCGAGGCCGCCGAGCCCCGCGCGGCGGGTCGCCCCGGCGACCGCGAGCGAGCCGTGGGCGGGACGCACGGCGCCGTCGAGGCCGAGCTCCCCGAACAGCGCGAGATCGCCGAGGCGCTCGTGCGGCGCCTGGCCGGTCGCCGCGAGGATCGCGCACGCGAGCGCGAGGTCGAGCCCCGGGCCGGCCTTGCGCAGGTCGCCGGGGGCGAGGTTCGCGGTGATGCGCCGGCGCGGCCACTGCAGGCCTGAGTTGACGAGCGCCATGCGGATCCGCTCGCGCGCCTCGCGCACGGCCGGGTCGGCGAGCCCGACGATCGCGAAACCGGGCAGCCCGTTGCGCACGTCCACCTCGACCGTCACGTGGGCGGCGCCGGAGGCATCGAGCGTGAAGCCGTGCGCGCGCGCGAGCATCGCGCGAGGCTAGGCGCGAGATGCGACGGGACACGATGGGGGCGGGGCGGGGGAGGGCTTCGCCCTCACGGGCGTCGGCGCATGCGCCGACGCCGGAGGCGGCACATGTGCCGCCTGCTACAGAGCCGCACATGTGCGGCTCTGCGACTCGGCACATGTGCCGTGTCGGGGAGGGCCGCATGCGGCCCTCCAACAAAAGAACGACTACAGACCGGCCGGGTGCCGCGCGACGAAGCCCGCCGTCGAGGTCATGCTGTCCGACCAGCGCGTGCCCGTCTCGGCCAGCGCGACCGTGTCGAAGCGTTTCCCGTCGACGACCATGAAGGCGTGTTCGGCGTTTGCGTAGATCGTGATGTCGCGCCCCGGGCCCGGTTCGCCGTAGGACTCCAGCGCGCTCGAGTCCTCCGGCGAGGACAGCAGCCCGGCGCCGTGCAGCGCGTAGGAAACCGAGCCCGAGCAGTCGTAGCCGTCGGAGACGAACGAGCCGTGGCCGCCGCCCCACACGTAGGGGCGAGTGGCGATTTCGTCACCGGCCGCGATCACCTCGGAGACGACGTCGCCGCCGCCCGCCGTGCTGCTCGACGATTCGCCCGTGGCGGTGCGCGCCGAGGCCGGAGGCTTCAGTTCTTCCTGGCTGTGGATGCCGAGCAGCGCCCACGTGTCGGGGCCGACGACGCCGTCGACGGTCAGCCCGTGGCGTTCCTGCAGGCGCTTGACGGCGGCCTCGGTCGCGGGCCCGAATTCGCCGTCGACCGGGATCTTCAGCGCTTTCTGCAGCCGTTCGACGGCGCCGCCGACGGCTTCGCCGCCTTCGCTGTCGGCAACGGCGGCGGTCGTCGCGTGGTGATGATGAGCGGGCAGCGCGGAGGCGGGCGGGGTCAGTTCTTCCTCGCCTTCGACGCCGACCGCGGCCCAGGTCGCGGGGCCGACGACGCCGTCGACGCTCAGCCCGTGGCGCGCCTGCAGCCTGCGCACCGCGGCCTCCGTCTCAGGACCGAATTCGCCGTCCACCGGCAGGTGCAGCGCGGCCTGCAGGCGCTGCACCGCGCCTGCTTCGCCGGCGCCTTCGGTGTCGGCCGCGGCCGCGCGCGCCGCGTGGCGGTGGCTGTGACGGGCCGGCAGCGCGGAGGCGGGCGGGGTCAGTTCTTCCTCGCCTTCGACGCCGATCGCGGCCCAGGTCGCGGGGCCGACGACGCCGTCGACGGTCAGCCCGTGGCGCGCCTGCAGACGGCGGACCGCGGCCTCCGTTTCCGGTCCGAAGTCGCCGTCCACCGGCAGGTTCAGCGCGGCCTGCAGGCGCTGCACCGCGCCTGCTTCGCCGCCGCCCGATTCGTGGATCACGGCGTCTTCGGTGGTCCCTTCGCCGGGTCCGACGCCGGCGACCTTCGCGGAGAACGAGCCCGAGCCGAGCGCCGCGCCCGTCTGCGGCCCGACGACGCCGTCGACGGTCAGGCCGTGCGCGGCCTGGAAGTGCTCGACGGCTTCCTCGGTATGCGCGCCGAAGATGCCGTCGACGCTGATTCCCAGCGCGCGCTGCAGCAGCTGCACCTGGCGGCCTTCGGCACCTTCGCTGAGGGTGATCGCGTGTTCGGTCGTGGTCGCCGGTTCGCTCGGCGCCGTTTCGCTCGTGCCGGCGCCGCTGGCGATGCTCGCCGTCGGGCCGACGGCGAGCGCCGCGAGCGCTCCCAGCGACAGCCGCTTGGCGCGCGAGGACGCGGGCACGAAGCGCAGCTCGGCGGCGCGGCGGCGCGCCCGCGAGCGGCCGAGGGACAGCTGCCAGGCCTCCAGCTCGGCGAGGTCGCGCAGCGTCACGCTGCCGGCGCTCAGCAGCGTGCTGACGTCGGTGTTGGCGGCCAGGGCGTAGTTGCCGCGCCCGCGGCCGGCACGGGCACGGCGGGCGCGTGAGCGCCGAAGCGAGGCGTTCCAGGGGTCGAGCACAGCAAGATCACGCGGGCAACCCGACATGCGAGGCGTCCTTTCTCCATTCCTTTTTGCGCCTACGGGGTTAGCTGTCGGGCTCGCGTGAGAATCACGCTACGCCACACCTGTGGCGATTCGCCCCTGCGGCATGAGCCGCCTTGGGTCCCCCGATCCCCGGGCCCCGTGGGGGCCGAGGACTCGGCACGAACGGCGCGCAAGCTATCACGAATTTCTGCAATTTGCGTTACAGCGGAAGGTGTGCAGAAAAACTTGCCGACGCGAGCCCCTGTTCCCGCCGTGGCGGAAGCGGAGCACGGCCACGGCCACGCTTGTAGATTTCGCTGTCGTGAAACGCAAAGGCGCCCTCGACCTGCGCGTGCTCGGAGCGCTCCTGCTGCTGATCCTGATCGCCGGCGGCGTGGCGCTCGCCACGACCGGCGGCTCGGGCGCCTCCTCGACGAAGAAGCTGGCCGGCGAACAGCACCTCGAGGCCTCGGGGCTCCTCACCCCGGTCCGCCAGGCGCCGCCGCTGCAGCTGAAGAACTACCTCGGCCAGGCGGTCAACATCGATTCCTACAGGGGCAAGGCCGTGCTGGTCACGTTCCTCTACACCAACTGCCCGGACATCTGCCCGCTGATCACCGCCAACCTGCGCGTCGCGCAGAACCTGATGGGCCCGAAGGTCTCCTCCAAAGCGCAGATCATCGCCGTCTCGGTCGATCCGAAGGGCGACACACCGAAAGCCGTCGCGAGCTTCCTCGCGCGGCACGGGATGACAGGCCGCATGGAGTACCTGGTCGGCAACGCGAAGGAACTCGCGAAGGTCTGGGAAGCATGGGGCGTCGGCTCCGAACGCGACGCGAGCCAGCCGCAGTTCATCAACCACTCGGGGCTCGTCTACGGCATCACCGGCAGCGGCAAGCGCCTCGACATCTACGCGGCGTCGTTCAGGCCCTCGGAAATCGCGCACGACGTCCCCCTGCTCGCAGCGCGCTGAGCGGCGATGCGCCCGCGGCCGAGAACGCTCGCGGCGTGCCTGATCGCCCTCGCGGCGATCGTCGCGCTGATCGTCTTCGGCCTCGCGCCGAGCAAACAGGCGAACGCGGGCAAGCGGGCGCCGGCGCTTCCCTCCGAACGCCTCGCCGGGCCGCCGGCGACGCTGCCGGGGCTGCTCGCGAGCGCGCACGGCCGCTCCTCGCTGGTCGTCTTCTGGGCGAGCTGGTGCGGGCCCTGCGCGGCCGAGGCGCCGGCGCTCGAGTCCTTCTCGCACACGGCCCAGGGGCGCGGGCGGATCGTCGGCGTCGACTGGAGCGACCCCCGCTCGGGTGCGGTCTCCTTCGTGCACCGTTACCGCTGGAGCTTCCCGACGCTGCGCGACGGCGAAGGCGTCGTCGGCAACGACTACGGCCTGACGGACCTCCCGACGACGTTCGTGCTCGACGGCGCGGGCCGCATCGAGGCGACGCTGCGCGGGCCGCAGAGCGCCGCCTCGCTCTCGCGCGCGCTGCGCCGCGCCGAACGCGCCTGAGGCCGCGCTAGGCCCCCGTGCCGGGCGTGCGCCGAAGGCGCCTGAGCCCGCGCTAGGCCCCCGTGCTGGGCGTGCGAACGCGCCTGAGGCCGCGCTAGGCCTGCGGGCCGGGCGTGCGCAGCCCGGCGAGCAGCGCGCCCACCTGCTCCTCGCCGGTCGGCTCGAAGTCTTCGTACCAGTGCCCGATCGCCCACAGCTCGGGCGGCGCCTTCACACAGACGATCTCGTCGGCCTCCTCCCTCAGCGCCTCCAGCGACGCCGGAGCCGCGACCGGCACCGCGAGCACCAGCCGCGAGGCGCCCCGCCCGCGCAGCGAGCGCAGCGCCGCCTGGGCCGAGCGGCCGGTCGCCAGCCCGTCGTCGACGAGGATCGCGCAGCGACCGGCCGTCTCGATCGGCGCGGCGCCACGCCGGTAGCGCGCGATCGCGGCCGCGAGCTCGCGCTCGGCGGCCTCGACGAGGCCCCGGACCCGGCGCTCCGACAGGCCCAGGTCGGCGACGGTCGCCTCGCTGAGGACGAGCGTCCCGCCCTCCGCGACGGCGCCGATCGCGAACTCGGGGTTGCGCGGGGCGCCGACCTTGCGGACGACCGCCACGTCGAGCGGTGCGCCGAGCGAGCGGGCGATCTCCGCCGCGACGGGAACGCCGCCGCGAGGCATCGCCACGACGACCGGGTGCTCCTCGCGGAAGCGCTCGAGCAGCGCCGCCAAGCGTCGCCCCGCATCGCGGCGGTCGACGAAGCGGCTGCTGCTGGGCTCGGCCGGGGCCATCCTCCGCACCTCCTGGCTGTCTTCGTTCCCGGAAGGAGAGTCTCCTCTCACGGCCGCGATCGAGCATCGATCAGGCCGCGCGGCGCCTGGCCGCAGCGCCCTCCGGGCATCTCGGGACGAGCCCGGTCCCGCCGCTAGCCGAAGAAGAGCTCCGCAGTCTCGTACAGGCGCGGGTCGAGCAGCCGCGGCCTTCCCACCGCCTCGGTCAGCGGGACCTCGACGATCTCGTTGCCGCGGAGCGCAACCATCACGCCGGAGCGTCCTGCCGCCGCGGCCCGCAGCGCCTCGACCCCGAAGCGCGTCGCGAGCACCCGGTCGTAGGCGACCGGGGTGCCACCGCGCTGCACGTGGCCGAGGATCGTGGCCCGCGTCTCGTATCCCGTCCGCGCCTCGAGCTCGCGCTCCAGCAGCGCACCGACGCCGCCCAGGCGCACGTTCCCGAAGGCGTCGCGGGACCCGTCGCGCGTCGTCACCTCGCCGCTGCCGAGCGTTCCCGGCAGCGGCGTGGCACCCTCCGCGACGACGACGATCGAGAAGCTGTGCCCTCGCGCGTGGCGGCTGCGCAGATGCTCGACGAGCTGCTCGATGTCGAACGGCCGCTCGGGCACGAGGATCGCGTCGGCTCCTCCGGAGATGCCCGCGTGCGTGGCGATCCAGCCCACGTGGCGTCCCATCACCTCGACGACCATCACGCGGTTGTGCGATTCGGCCGTGGTATGAAGACGATCGATCGCGTCGCTGACGATCTGCACGGCCGTCTGGAACCCGAAGGTGACATCCGTGCCGCCGAGGTCGTTGTCGATCGTCTTCGGCACGCCGACGACCGAGACGCCGTCGCCGTGGAGCTGGAGCGCCACGCCGAGGGTGTCGTCGCCGCCGACGACGATCAGCACGCCGATCCCGTGGCGCTCGAGCGCCGCCCTGACGACCGCGGTGCCGTCGGCGCCGTCCGCGTAGGGGTTGGTCCGCGAGGCGCCGAGGATCGTGCCGCCGCGCGTCAGGATCCCGACGGTGCTCTCGTAGGTGAGCTCTTCGACGTCGTCCTCGACGACCCCCGCCCAGCCGCGGCGGAAGCCGGCGAACTCGTGACCGTCGCGGACGCCGGCCCGCACCGCTCCGCGGATCACTGCGTTCAGGCCCGGACAGTCGCCACCGCCCGTGAGGATCCCGATGCGGGCCACAGAGCTGACGGTAGCGCCGCATGCAGCGGAGCGCCGGCGGAGCCCCTCGCGCCGTGCGCACGGTTCAGGCGGCCGGCGGCTGCGCCCGGTCGCGTCCGCGGCCGCACCGCAGGAGTGGCTTCCCGCGCGCGTGCTCTGCTATGACCCGCGTGGATGGTTCGAACTGCGGCCGTCTCGGCGAGCGTCCTCTCGATCGCCTGCGCCTGCGTCGTAGGCGCAGCGGTCGCGCCGGCTGCCCCCGAGACCACGCCCGCACAGGCGCGTCCGGCACCTCGATCCCGGCTCGCCGCGCCGCCGGTGAGCACCGCGGTTCAGGCCGGCAAGGTTCCCGATGCCGCGAGCGGGGGCGCGAGCCTGGAAGCGGCATACCGGTTCCTCTACGCGATGATGGACCGCTATGCGTCGGGATCGACGCTTCGGCTCGTTCAGAGCTTCGCGGGAGGGCCGCTCGAACGCCTCCACTACACGGACTCAGTGACCTACGACGACGCGCTGATCATCGACGCGCTGCTCGCGCGCGGCGAGCCCGATGACATCGCGCGTGCGGAGGTCCTGGGGAACTCGCTGCTCTACGTGCAGGCTGAGGATCCGCGCCATGACGGGCGCATCCGCGCCGCCTACGCACCGACGCCGCTGGAGACCCCGGCAGACGTGCAGCCCACCGATGCGACCAGCGACGTCGGCAACATGGCCTGGGTCGGCCAGGCGCTCGTGCGGCTCAGCGAGCGGACCGGCGTGAGCTCCTACCTGAACGGTGCGCTGGCTCTCGGCGAATGGATCCAGGCCAACGCCTACGACACGCGTGGCGCCGGCGGGTACACCGGCGGCCAGAGCGCGAACGGACGGGGGATCGAGTGGAAGTCCACCGAGCACAACATCGACCTCTCTGCGTTCTTCGGCCTGCTCGCCGAAGCGACCGGCGACAGCGTTTGGGAGGCGCGTGCGCAGTGGGCGCGCGGTCTGGTCGAAGCGATGTGGAATTCGGCGAAGCGGATGTTCTGGGTGGGCACGGGAGAGGACGGCGTCACGCCGAACGAGAGCGTGCTCGCCGAGGACGTCAACAGCTGGTCCTACCTCGCTCTGCACGACCCGGCCTACGCGGCCTCGCTCGACTGGGACGTGAGCAACCTCGCGGTGACCCGCAAGGGGTTCAGCGGAGTCAGCTTCTGCGCCGGCAATCGCAAGGGCGTCTGGTTCGAGGGCACCGCGCACCTCGCGGAGGCGCTCGAGCTGCGAGCCGCGCCGGGTGACCAGGAACGGGCTCGAGCCTACCTCCAGGACATCGCTCTCGCCCAGGGCATCGGCCCGAACAGCGACGGCCTCGGCGTGATCGCGGCATCGAGGACGCTCGGCAACTGCGAAGGCGAACACTACTTCGCCTCGTTGCACACCGGCGCCACCGCCTGGTACGCGCTCGCGCTGCAGGCTGTCAACCCGTTCGCGCCTCTCTAGGCGACCGACCTGGCGCCTGTAGGCGCAGGGCGCGCCACGCCGTCGAGTTCCCCACCGGGGCCTCGCGGGGCCGGAGTGCGGGCCGGCCCGGGCTGCACTTCGAGGCACTCCGCAGCTCGAAGGGCCGGCTCTTGCGGCGTCCGAGCGGCATCCGGCGCAGCGGCGTAGTAGCTTTCGCGCGCATGGGGGTGGAGCAGGAGACGCTCAGGCAGGTGCGGTTCCTCGCGCCGCTGAAGGACCGGCCGCTGAAACGGTTGGCGAACGAGATGGGCGAGCGCCGCGCCGAGCCGGGCGAGGACCTGGTCGAGGAGGGCGAGACGGGCGTCGCGTTCTTCGTCGTGCTCGAGGGCGAACTCGCGGTGCTCGTCGGCGGGCGCGAGGTGCGAAGGCTCGGCGCCGGCGAGCACTTCGGCGAGATCGCGCTGGTACTGCCCGCGGTGCGGCGCAGCGCGACGGTACGCGCGCTGACGCCGGTCCGCGTCGGCACACTCAGCAAATGGAACTTCAAAGGGTTCGTGGAGGAACACCCCGAGGTCCACTGGCCGCTGCTCGTGACGCTCGCCGAGCAGGTTGCCGATCTGACGAGCTGAGCCGGGCCCGCTTTCGGGAATCCCGCAAAGAGCGGCCCGCTGCGGCTGGCCGCGATGAGAATCTCCGCAGCCCCGTTGGGCCGGCGCGGAACGCGGGCTAAATTGGGGTGACTGCAGGAGCGTCGCCTCAGGCCTCCCGCGGTCATTGACTGCCGAAGCAGGCGCAGAGATCCTGCGCCGGGGTCGCCGGTCGCCTCGGTGTTCTGAGAAGGGATCGACATGTACGACTGGCTTTCACCGCGCGCCGGATTGCAGCTGCGCGAACGAGGCGGACGGGCGACCCGTCAGCTGAGCCTCAGCGGAGAGCTCGACCTCGCGGACGCGCGCGTGCTCGAAACGGCTGTGACGCGAGCGTGCATCGAAGGCGTGCTGCTGCTGAGCTTGGACCTCGAGGCCCTGACCTTCATCGACGCGAGCGGGCTGCGGGCGATCCTGCGGGCCCGTGCGATGTGCCAGGAACACGGCGCCGAGCTGACCGTGGCCCCCGGCGAGGGAGCGGCCCGGCGGCTGCTCGAGCTGACCGGGACCTTCGAGCTGCTGACGCGGGCACCGGTGCGGCTGCCCGCCGCACCGGTCGCGAACGAACACGCCCGGCACGCCGCCTGAGCGGCGCGGCCAGCGAGTGCCCGCGAACCAGCCGCCGGGAGCCGCTGCCGTTTAGGCTGGTGCCGATGAGCGGCAGCGAGGCGCCGGCGCGCGAGACACATGGTGAGCGGGGGCGCGCCCGCGAGGCCGACGTTCGCCGGCTGGCGGGCATCTACCGCCCCTCGGCGTCGGCCGGCGAGCGCGAGGCCGCGGAGTGGATCGCGGGGCGGCTGCGGGCGCTGGGCGTGGCGGCGCAGATCGAGCAGGAGCACGCGCACGGCGGCTACTGGTGGCCGGTGATCGTGCCGAACGCGGCAGCGATGCTCGGCGCCGTCGCGGCGCTGCGCGGCCGCACGCGACGCGGGCGGCTGCTCGCGGCGCTGCTCGGCGGCGCCGGCGCCGCCTCGCTGTGGGACGACCTCGGCGGCGGACGCCAGTGGCTGAGGCGGCTCGCGCTCCCGAAGCGGGCGACGTGGAACGTGCTCGGCGAGGCCGGCGCGAGCGCCGAGCGCGCCACCAGGACCGTGCTACTGCTCGCACATCACGACAGCGCCCATTCGGGCGCGGTGTTCCACCCCTCGCTGCCGCGGCTGATCCCGGACCGCTTCCCGGAGATGCACGCGCGCGCGACGCAGACCTTCCCGATCATGCACCTGACCTGGGCCGGCCCGTGGCTGGCGCTCGCCGGCGCCGTCAGGAGCTCGCGGCGGATGCTGTGGGGCGCCGTCCTGTTCTGCCTGGGCACGATCGCGGCGATGCTCGACATCGCGGTGCGCGACGCGGTGCCGGGCGCCAATGACAACCTCAGCGCCGTCGCGGTGTTGCTTGCGCTCGCCGAGTCGCTCGCCGACCGGCCGCCGCCGGAGGGCACGCGGGTTCTGCTGCTCTCGACCGGCTCGGAGGAGTCGATCCTCGAGGGGATGCGCGGCTTCGCCGCCCGCCACTTCGGAGAGCTCGACCCGGTGAGCACGGAAGTGCTGTGCCTGGAGTGCGTCGGCGGTCCGAGCCTGGTCGTGCTCGAGGGGGAGGGGATGCTGCTGATGCGCGACTACCCGCGCGCGGCCCGAGAGGGGCTGGCGCAGGCGGCGGCGCGCGCCGGGGTCGTGCCGAGGCGGAACCTGCGGACGGTCGCCGCGACCGACGGGCTGATCGCGCTGCGCGCCGGCTTCAGCACCTGCACGCTCGCGTCGATCGACTACACCGGCTTCCCGGCGAACTACCACTGGCCCTCCGACGCCCCGGAGAACCTCGACTGGGAGACGCTCGGCGAAGCGATCGCGGTGACCGAGGAGTGGGTGCGCGGCCCCGGGCGCGAGGCGCAGTGAACTGCTAGCCGCGGCGGCGGCGCAGCGAGACCAGCGCCGCCAGGCCCGCGAGCAGGCCGAGCGCGCCGAGCACGAGCGCCGCGACGGCGAGACCCTCGCTCGCGCCACCGCCGCCCGGCCGCTTCGCCGCAGCCGGCGTGGCGCTCGGCGTGGCGCCGCCCTGCCCGGCCGCGGGGCCCGCCTCCTCGCCCGCGACTTCCTCGACCAGCCCGCCCCTCGCGGTCACGTTGATGCGCGGCGAAGGATGTTCGGCTTCGAGCGACGGGTCGATCCAGTGCACGACCTGGCCGTTGCTGTAGCTCTGCACGGTGCGGAATTCGAGCGACCTGCCGCTGTCGTCCGCGGGCACCGCAACCGAAAGCGGGAACTCGATGAACTGGCCGTTGTCGACCCTGCCGAGCGGTCCCGTCCACGTCCAGACGATCTGCGAGACCTCGGTTTCGATCTTTTCCCCGTCTTCTACGACGGGCTTCGCGAGCCTCGTTTCGATCACCTTCGTCGACCAGCCGGGAACGGTCGCGTAGTCGACTCCGATGAACCCGGGCGGGAACAGCACGTCGACCTTCGTGACGTGGGCGCCTTCCTGCTCGCCCGGGACGCGCACGTCGATCGTCGCGAAGGCGCCGGCGGGGAGCGTGTTCGGGTGCAGGCTGATGTGCGCCTCTGCGCTGGCCGGCGCGGCCATCGCCACTGCGGCGGCGCCCGCGATCCACTTGTTCCTCATCTGATCCTCCTTGTAGTCATCCGATCGGGACCTTCACGACCCTGCTGTTCTCTTCGAATTCCGAGATGCGGTCGACGATTTCGATCTGCCAGCTGCCGCCCGGGCTGAGCACCGCCGAGTCGAACACGTAGTGCCCGGGCCCGGCCAGCGTGGGGTGCAGCGGCAGCGGCCCGATGTGCTCGGCGGGCAGCGTCGCCGTCGCCGTGAGTTCCTTCGTCGCCGTGTACTGGGCGCCGGTCTTCGCGTCGATCAGGTAGAGGTGGATCGTGTTGAGCCCGACCCTGGCGGGTTCGACCGTCATCTCGAGGAGCGCCGGGCCGAGCTTCGTGTTCACGGCGAACGGCCCGCTCGCGGTGTCGACCGGCGGGGCGTAGCTGATCAGCGCCGCCGTCACGCCGAAGACGCAGAGCATCAGCGCGAGCTCGCCGCGCAGGGAGCTGCGCGCGCGGCGGCCCGCGGCGCCCGGCGAGGCGAGCGCGGTCGTGACCCGCTCGAGCGCGGGGATCACCCGCTCCCGGTTCTGCCAGCCGAAGCCGATCAGGGCGAGCAGCAGCGCGGTCTTGGCGACGATCAGCAGCCCGTAGGTGGTCGTGAGCAGCGCGTGCACCGAGCGCACGTCGATGTAGGCCTGCACGACGCCGGTGGCGGCGATCGCCACGACCGCGGCGAGCGCCAGCGGCGAGAAGCGAGACAGCGCCGCGAGCAGCACGGCGCTGCGCCGCTCGGGCTGGAGCGCGCGCGTGGCGGCGGGCAGCGCGGCTAGCAGCATGCAGATCCCGCCGACCCACACGCTCGCGGCGCCGACGTGGATCACGTCGGAGGGGAAGAACACGCCGCGCGGGCTCTCGACACTGGCGTGGCCGGCGAGCGCGGGCGTCGCGACGAGGTAGAGCGATCCCAGCGCCAGCGCGCCGTCGATTGAGCGCGAGACGATGCTTGCGCGGGGAGGGGCGCTCGACAGCGCGCCGGCGTTCCGCCGGCGCGAGAGGATCAGCGCGAGGCCGAGTGCGAGCCACACCAGCGCCCGCACGCCCCAGACCCAGCCGAAGCGGCTTTCGAGCGTCGATTCGACGAGCTCGCGTTTCAGCGAGCTCCACAGGGAGACGCCCGCGGCGCTCGCGCCCTGCAGCAGCACTCCGAGCGCGCTGACGAGTGCGCCGAGCACGGCCGCCGCGAGCAGCAGCCTGAAGGCCCGCCGCCGGAACGCGCCGGCCGCGGCCGGCGCGGGCTCGCGCTCGCCCGCGGCGATCAGAGCGCCGGGCCAGACCAGCGCCAGGAAGCAGAGCCCGCCGAACATCAGCGCGATCGTCAGGTAGTCGAGCGCCCGCACGACGCCGAAGGCGATCTTCGTGACCTCGCCGCTCTGGCCCTTGCTGATCAGGCCCGCGACCGTGACCTTCGAGGACGCACTGGGGTTTCCGATCGCGAACACGAGCCCGCCGTAGACGATGTGCGTGTCGGCCGAGATCACCCGGTAGGTGGCGGTGTAGGTCCCGTCGGGCAGGTGCGGGCGCAGGCCGACGCCCATCCAGTGCGAGTTGCCGTCAGGGTGCGTGACGTCGAGGTTGTCGACCTCGGCACCCGCCGAGTCGTAGACGCGGACGGCTCCGGCCGTGCCGCCGACATGCTGGTTGAACTCGAAGATCACGCTCGCCGGTTGCGTCCGGAGCGTCGCGCCCGAGACGGGCGAGGTGCCGAGGAGCTGCGCATGCGCAGAAGCGGCGGGCGCGGCAGCCAGCGTCGCGGCGAGGACCCCGGCCGCCGCGAGCAGCCGTGCGGCGCGCGTCCGCCGCGCGGTCATTGCGGGCCACCAGCCGGCTCGTCGATCGCCGCGCCCCAGTCGGGAGGGCGGGTCGCTGCCGCTCGGAGCCGCCCGTGCCGCGGGAGGAATCCCGGGGGCGACGATCGCGAGCAGAAGGCGCTTGGTCATCAGAGCTCCTTTGCGCTTTGCGAGTTCGGGTCGAGCCGCACGCCCTCGTGCGGCGTCGCGTCGATGCGGGGCAGCGTCGCGGGGCCGGGCCGTGACGGGCGCGGCTAACCCGCGAAAGCGCCGCGCGGAGGCGGGCGCACCGCCAGGCTTCGCCCCATCAGCAGCGTGCCGCGGGCGACGCTCCGCTCGAGCATCGGGCGCCGTGGGGGCGAGGCCGGGACTCGGCTGAGCGCGCGCCGGCCGGCGCTCCGCCTGCGCAGCCGCAGCACCATGCGCTCCCCCGGGTAGCGGCGCGCCAGCAGCGTCGCGAACACCGCGATCGCCGGCAGCAGGAACAGCAGAGCTCCGAACACGCGAGGCGAACACTACTCCTGGCGGTTCGCGCTCGGCTCAGCAGGACGCCGCGCCGGGCGGCCCTCAGATCGGGTTGACGGCGTTCTCCATCTCGCCCGGCGGCGGCCCGTGCAGCAGCCAGCCCTCGTCGTTGTGGGCGAGCAGTCCTCCGCGCTCGAGCGAGGCGAGCGCGGCGCTGACGGTCGGTCGCCGCGCGGCAAGCAGCTCGGCGAGGATCTCGTGCGTGAGCCGCAGCGGCACGAGCACCCCCTCTGCGGTGACCCGACCGAAGCGGTCGGCCAGGTGCCAGAGCAGCATCACGACGCGCCGGTCGACCCGCGGCTGGTGGACGATCGCCATCAGCACCGCGAAGCGGCGGGCGCGCTTGAGAATCCGCGACATCAGCTGCGTCGTCAGCTCGGGGTAGGCACAGGCCCGCATCGCGAAACGCTGGTCGAGCACCGCGAGATGCGCGTGTTCGAGCACGCGCCAGGCGGAATGCCGGACGATCGATGCGGTCTCGTCGTCGCTCTGCCACGGCCGCAGCAGGTCGCCCGCGGCGAGCAGCTCGGCCGCCTCGCGGCCCGCGATCGTCACGTGGCGCACGAGCAGCCCGTCGAGCAGCAGCAGCCCGAAGCCGCTCGCGGCGTCCTCGGGCCACTCCGTGTCCTGCCACTCGCCGGCCTGGAGATGGTGCACCCGTGCCAGCGAGGACAGCCGCGCGCGCTCGAAACGGGCCGGATCCAGGCCTTCGCCGAGCTCGGGATCGACGTCGAGCACCCTGACGGTGCGCCCCGGCGCCGGCGGGCGCGAGGCGCCTGGCGAGATCTGCTGCACCGGCAGAGGACCTACCCAGCCGACCGTGCGGTCACTCCCCGCGACCGGTGCCGGGGCCGCGTTCTGACGGCCCCGGCACAGTGGGCGAGTCACTGTCCCTGCCGGACCCCGGGCTCGCCGAGGGCGAACTCGAGCGGGACGTGCTCCTGCCCGCCCGGGATGTTGGCCTGCTTGCGCAGGTGCCCGAGCGGCAAGATCACGCGTCCCGCGGCTCCCTCCAGCATCATCGCTGCGGCCGTGTAGGTGGCCAGCCAGGAGGAGACCAGCAGGACCCAGCCGGCGGCTTCCTTCCAGCCGCCGATGCCGGTCAGGAAGTACACGGCGGCGAACGCGGAGCCGACCGCCAGCGTCGTCAGGACGCTCGCCAGGCTCAGGTTCTCGAACATCGCCGCGAGCGCGCCGCATGCGGTGATCACGCCCAGCACGAGGAACCAGTAGCCGAACGCGGGAAAGGTCCCCGGCGGGAGCTTCAGGTCTCCGACGGCGACCAAGGCCCACAGCAGCCCGAAGCCGAGCCAGAAGGCGCCCCACGTGCCGTGCATCGCGGTCGCGATGCCGTCACGGGCCTTGTACGCCCACATCCCGGCAGCGAACTGCGCGAGCCCGCCGAAGGTCGCCGCGAACGGGAACACGTAGATGGCCGAGGTGGCGTTCCCGTACCAGCCGGCCATGTTCGCGGCGACCATGAAGGTCGCGCCGGCGAAGCCGAACAGCCCGAGGATCGAAGGCGCGGCGACCGGCTGCAGGAACACGCGCGTCTGCTCACGCCACGCGCGCGCGTCTTCGGACGTCACACCCCCGTTGGTATGTGCATGTATCGCTGTGGTGCTCATCGAAGCTCCTTTCTAAGTCGTGGGCACTCGCTCGGAACCTGCCCGCGCAGGCACGTGTGCTCTGTGGCGCCGTCAGGGATGTGACGCGGCGCTTTCCCCCCGTCGAGCACCCGCGGGAAGCGCCGTGCTGTAGCTTGCGGCGATGCGGGCGCCTGGGGGCGCATCCCGAGGGTCAGGAGGAGCAGATGGAGGGCGAGCAGTCGGTCCTGGTGACGGGAGGCACCGGCTTCCTCGGCGGCTGGTGCGTGGTGGCCGCGCTCGGCAGGGGATTTCGGGTGCGGGCCACCGTGCGCGACCCCGGCAGGGAGCGCGAGGTTCGCGAGGCCGTCGCCACACAGCTCGACGCAGGCGACCGCCTCGAGATCGTGCGGGCCGATCTGCTCGAGGATGACAACTGGGCCGAGGCCGTTGCGGGCTGCAACTACGTGCTGCACGTTGCGTCGCCGTTCCCGCCGAAGCAGCCGAAGGACCCCGACGAGCTGATCGTGCCGGCGCGCGAGGGCACGCTGCGGGTGCTCCGCGCCGCCCTCGACGCCGGCGCGAAGCGCGTCGTCGCCACATCGTCGGTCGCGGCCGTGCGCAACGACCGCGGCGGCGCGCTGCACGGCGAGCGCGAGATGACCGAGGAGGATTGGAGCGACCCTGCCGATCCGCACATGACGCCCTACGCGCAGTCCAAGGTGCTGGCGGAGCGCGCGGCGTGGGATCTGATGCGCGAGCGCGGCGCCGAGGAGCGGCTCACGACGATCCAGCCGGGAGCGATCGCGGGACCGGTGCTCGGTCCCGACCGCTCGTACTCGCTGCGGGCGATCGAGCGCCTGCTCGACGGCGAGATGCCCGGCCTGCCGAAGCTGGGCTTCGCGTTCAGCGACGTGCGCGACCTCGCCGAGCTGCACGTGAAAGCGATGAGCGCTCCAGACGCGGGCGGCCAGCGGCTGCTCGCGGCCGGCGAGTTCCTGTGGTTCGCCGACGTCGCACGGATCCTGCGCGAGCGCCTCGGCGCCGACGCGCGCAAGGTGCCCACGCGGCAGGTGCCGAACTTCGTCGTGCGGGCGATAGCGCTGGTCGATCCCGAGGCGCGGTCGGTCTCCGACGAGCTCGGCTGGCTGGTGCGCTTCTCGTGGGAGAACGCGCACCGGCGGACCGGATGGTCTCCGCGGCCTGTCGAGGAGACGATCGTCGACTGCGCTCACAGTCTGATCGGCCAGCGGGCGGGCGCTCCCGCGCCGGCCGTGTGACCGGAACGGCGCGCGCGTCACAGCTCGGCGGGGTTTCGGCACATTGAAGTCAGATGGCCGAGGCGAGCGAGTTCGATGCCCTGTACCGGCGCGAGAGCATGGGCCTCGTCGTGTTCTTCACACGGCGCACGCTCGATCCCGAGGTCGCGCTCGAACTGACTGCGGAGACGTTCGCGCAGGCGTACCTCGGTTTCTGGCGGCTGCGCGGCAGCGCCGACGAGCAGCGTCAGGCATGGCTCTACACGATCGCGCGACGTCAGCTCTCGCGCTACCAGCGCCGAGGCCGGGTCGAGCGCCGGGCGCTTCGGCGCCTCGGCATCCAGACGCCGGCCGCACACGAGGACGACCTCGCTCTGATCGAGGAGCGCGCGGGAGTCGCCGAGCTGCGAGCCACGCTCAGCGGTGAGCTGCGCCGCCTCAGCGCGCAGCAGCGGCGGGCACTCGAGCTGCGGATCGTCCAGGAGCGCTCCTACGCCGAGGTGGCGTGCGCGCTCGGCATCTCCGAGCTCGCAGCTCGCGCGCGTGTCTCCCGGGGCCTGCGGGCACTGGCGCGCGCGCTCGACCCGGGACTCGCGATCGGAGAGCAGCAGTGAGCGAGCGGCGCGAGATCCCCGTCCTGGACGAGCTCGGCGCGCAGCTCCGAGCGCTCGGCGAGCCTCCCTCGAGGCCGGCGCTCAGCGTCACGCCGCGGGCACTGCTGGTCGCGCTGGTGCTCGTCGTGCTGCTGGCGGGGGCGGCGACGGCGGCGCTGCTGATCTCCAGCGGACCGCCGCTGCCGGCGCCGAACGCGCGCGATCTGCAGGCGTCGGGCGTCCCTCTGGCTGCCAGCGCGCGGCTCGCCGGGCTCGACGCGCCCGACCCGTCGCCCGGCGAACCGGCGTGGGACCTGCGCCTGTCGCGGACGGCGGCGGGGGAGACCTGCACGGCCGTCGGCCAGGTCCTGCGGGGCCAGTTCGGGATCGTCGGCCTCGATCACGTGTTCCGCGCCCTGCCGCTGGGCGGTGTCGACGCCTGCGGGGTGCCGTCGCGCGACGGCCCGGTGCTGGCGGGAGCGCGCGTGTTCGTCGGGCGCGACGCGGGCGGCGCGCGGACGGTCGTCGACGGGGTGGCGGGCGCGGGCGCGAAGCGGGTCATCGTCTACGGTCCCGGGGGTCCCCGGCCGCTGACGCTGGGCCCCGACGGGAGCTTCCTCACCGTCTACCGCGGCTACGTCGAAGAAGTTCGACCACGGATCATGATCGCGCTCGCCGACGGCCGCTGGCGCACGGTCGCGCTGGCGCAGTCGCTCGCCTACGAAGTCGTGGATCCCTCCGGTCTCTATGCGTGGCAGGCCAGCGGCGGCCCCGATCTCGGCCGGGGCGCCTACCCCGACGAGAACTGCACGCAGGCAAGCGAGCTGACGGGACGCAACAACCCGACGCGGATCGACTCCTCGTTGACGCCGCCGGTGTGCGGACGGCTCGGCACGCTGCCGCTGTACGCCTCGTTCCGCCGCTTCGTGCGCGGCAGCGGCGAAGGCACCGGCTTCCCGTGGGGCAACGGGCCGCCGCGGACCCTCGTCTACGGGGCGGCGGCGCCGCGCGTGGCCTCGCTGACGCTGCTCGGCGCTGGAGCGCCGCGGGCTGTCCCGATCGACCCGCACGGGGGCGTCTTCCTGGTCGTGCTCGACGGTCACGCCGACCCGCGCGCCCTGACCCTGCAGGCGCGCCTGCGCGACGGCAGCGTGATCGCCTACGACCACACCGGCCGAATCTATGAAGAAGCGGTGAACCGGCCGCTCGCCGAAGCGCCGGTGCCGCCGTACCGCGAAGCGCTGCCCGCCGCGCGTGCGCTGCCGCCGCCGTTCGAGCTCCCGATCGCGGGAACGACGAGAGAAACCCTGCGCCAGCGTGATCCCGCGGGCGGCCCGGAATGGGTGCTGCGCAGCTGGCAGGGCCGGCCGAGCCCGCACGCCAACTTCGGCTCCGGCTACCCGCCGAAGCGCTTCTACTGCATCCAGGTCGGCGTGCGCGAGGGGGGGAGGCTGGTGGAACCGCGCGCGGGCGCGGCGCCGCGGGCGCTCGTGCAGGGCAGCGAACGGGGTCTGCTCGGCGGCTGCAACGACCGCGCGTCGATGATGCGCTTCCCGCCACTCGCCGAAGCCGTCTCGTTCCTCGCCGACCCCTACGCCTACAGCCCGCGGCCGGTGCGCACCGTGATCGCGGGGCAGCTGCGCCCCGACGCGCGCGCGCCGCTGCTGCTCGGCGCCGGAGCTCCCCGCCGCCTGCGGCTCGACTCCAACCGCGGGTTCCTGGTGGTGCTGCCGGGCAGCTACTGGGACGCGCCGCTGCGGATCACCGCGATCGTCAAAGGCCGGCGCATCGGCCGCGGCGCGGGTGCGCCGACGTCATCCGCGGCGGGCGGCCTCGAGGTGCCGCAGGCCCGTGCCCCCGACCCGAACGGAGGTGCGCCATGGGGTTTCTCGGCTGACCATCACGGGCGTTCGTACAACACCGTGTGGGGTCGGATCCTCGACGGTCGGCTCGCGTACATAGGGGCCGCCACGGGTCAGCTGCACCTCGGTCCTGAGGGGTCTGCCGGCGGCGGCGGAGGGCGCGAACCGTGGGTCGGCCCGGTGCGGTTCGACACGCAGGGGGGACCGGAAGAAGAAAGCCTGTTCGAAGCGCCGCGGCCGTTCACCGTCGAGCAGATCCAGCGCCGCACGCTTCCGGGGCGGACGATCGTCATGGGTGTGGCGCAGCCCGATGTTGTCTCGGTCACGATCGTGACGCCGCGCGACGTGCGCACCCTGCGTCCAACCGGACCGCAACACGTGCTGATCGCCGTCTACGACGGTCAGTTCTTCCGCGGCGCGATCACAGCCAGCGTGCGCCTGCGCGACGGCCGGACCGTCGGCGAGCAGGTGCCGAACGGCCCGGGCGGGCCGCCGCCGGAAGAACCGCGCCGGCCGGCGCTGGCCCAGCAGCTGCGCCGCGATCAGCAGACGCTCACCGGGATGCGGGCGCAGCTCGGCACGGCACGCCGCGGACGCGGACGCGGAGGGCAGGGCGGACCCTCGCTGGCGACGCTCGAACAGGGCTACCGACAGATCGCCGCGACGGTCGCCGACGAGCGCGCGCGGCTCACCTATGAAGCCGCGCACCCGGGGCTGTTGCCGGCGGAATGACAGAGGCGCTCAACAGGATCGTCCTCGGTGGACCGGGGACTGGCATCCCAGCATGATCGACCGGGCTTCCAGCTCGTCTCGGGATGGCGTCCGCCATGCCGCGATCTGCTCACGGCCGCATCTGGTTCTGCCGATGCAGTGTTGTGGCTATCCTCGCGGCGCGTCCGCTTTCCCGTGGCGGAGTTGTGCTTGCGCTCGCGTTCACCGCCGTCGCCCTGGCGCTCGCGGGTGAGGCGGCCCACAGCCTCGTCGGGCTGGGCGGATCCTCGCTCGACAGCTTCTTCAACGACGGCGTCTACACCGCTGTTGAGTTCGCCTCGGTTTCTCTGGCGCTGCTCCGGGTCCTGGGGAGGCGCTCCGATCGGCTTGCCTGGGCCCTGATCACCGTCGGTCTGGCTGCCTGGGCTGGCGGCGACCTGGTGTGGACCGTCTGGCTTGAAGGTTTGGCGAACCCGCCATACCCCTCGGTCGCCGATGTCCTCTACCTGCTGATGTACCCGATGATCTATGCGGGGCTGCTGTTGCTGATCCGGGGGCAGTTCCGTCACGTCGGCGTCGCGGTCTGGCTGGACGGGCTGGTTGTCGGCCTGGGTATGGCGGCGCTCGCCGCAGCGCTGATCTACCCCGACGTTCTTGCTGCCAGCAAGGAAACGACGGCGGTCGCGGTCAACCTCGCCTACCCGCTCGCGGACTTCCTGCTGCTGGTCTTCGTCGCCGTCGGGTTCGCGCTGACCGGCTGGCGCCCCGGCAGACAATGGCTGCTGCTCGGCCTCGGGCTGCTCGTCACGGCCGGCGCGGACATGGTCTTCCTCTACCAGGAAGCGAAGGGAACGTATGTCGCTGGGCGGATCCTCGACGTGATGTGGCCGCTCTCGATGACGCTGCTCGCACTCGCGGCTTGGCAGCCGGCGCGCCCAGCGGCGGATGTCCGGCGCCTCGACAGCCACACGATCATGCTGCCTGCGCTCTTCGGCCTGCTCGCCTTCACGCTACTGATCCGCGCCGGATTGCATCCCCTCACCCCTCTCGCCCTTGGCCTCGCCGCCGGCGCGCTGTTCGCGGCGGGAGCTCGTGGTGCGCTCACCTACCTCGAGAACGGCCGCATCCTCGAAGCGCAACGCAAAGACGCGATCACCGACGCGCTCACGCAGCTAGGAAACAGACGGCGTCTGATGGAAGATCTGGAACGTGCGCTTACGCGCAGCCACGGCGGCCAGCCACACACGCTCGCGTTCTTCGACTTGGACGGCTTCAAGCACTACAACGACACGTTCGGGCACGGCGCCGGTGATGCGTTGCTGGCAAGCCTCGGCCGGGCGCTCTCGCTCGCTGTCCATCAGCGCGGCGAGGCGTACCGTCTCGGCGGAGACGAGTTCTGCGTGCTGCTCGACGGCATCTGCCCGGCCGGCGACGCGGCGGTCGCCAAGGCCGCAGCCGCGCTGAGCAAGCACGGCAGCGGATTCACCGTGACCGCTTCCTGCGGTGTCGTGGTCATCCCGGAGGAGGCGAGCACCGTAACCGCCGCGCTGGGTCTCGCTGACGAACGCATGTACCTGCAGAAGGGCCGGGGCAGACGGACCGCCTACTCGCAGACGCAGAGCGTGCTGATGCAGTTGCTCAACGAGCGCGAACCCGCCCTCCACACCCATGTCCACGACGTCGGCGTGCTGGCGGTCGCAGTCGGACGCCGCTTCGGGTTGGACTCAGAAGGACTCGACGAGCTGCGCCGGGCCGCCGAGCTGCACGACATCGGCAAGCTTGCGATACCCGAAGAGATCCTGCGCAAGCCCGGGCCCCTCAGCGACGAGGAGTGGCGCTTCATGCGCCAACACACCCTGATCGGGGAGCGCATCCTGGCCGCCGCTCCGGCGCTGCGAAGCGTCGCCCGCCTGATCCGCTCGAGCCACGAGCGTTGGGACGGGACCGGCTACCCCGACGGGCTCTCCGCCGAGATGATCCCGCTCGGAGCGAGGATCATCGCCGCGTGCGATGCATACGAGGCGATGATCGCCTCCCGGCCCTACCAGGCGGCGCGCTCGACCGAGGAGGCGATCGCAGAGCTCAAACGCCACGCCGGCAGCCAGTTCGACCCGGAGGTAGTCGATGCGCTCTGCCAACGCCTCGCGGCGTCTGCTTCCGGGCCCCCGGCAGAAGACGCCGTCGAAGCCCGGAGACGAGCCCGTACCTACCAATAGCCGGTCGTGGACCGCGGCTTCAGCGGCCGCCTGCATTGGAGAGCTGGATCTCTGCCCCGTTGCGCGCCCGCCAGACGGACGGCGGCGTTCGACGGGCAGCGCCTGCGGATCGTTCGCGCGTTCTGAATCGGCTACCGGGCCAACTTTTGCGCGCCCGCGCCGTTTCGTCAGAAGAGCAGGCACCGTCGGACCATAAGCCGCACACGATCCACACGATTCTCGCCCTGGCATTGAGGTTCAAGGTCACGATCCACTCCGGCCACGGCGCCCCCGCGGACGCGATTGAGAGCCTGTGGGAGCGTTGGCCGGCGAGGATCAGCGAGGCGACAGCCGTCCGGCGCGGCCCCGAGATCCATGTCAACTACGGAAGCTACGACGGCACTGGACCCGCGCGCGAACAACGCGCCGCCGCCGAGCGCATCGAGGTCCTCGACCTCGTCCGCGAGATCTGCGAACGGGACACTGAGCTGAAGCTCGCCTGGTACGCGGTGGCTCCCGTCAGCTGAGCACGTTCGGCACGCGGCGCGTCTCGGGACCGCCCGGGCCCGTCTCCGCAGGCAAACTCCGCGGGCGAGAGGCGACGAGCGGAATCGAATTCGGTGTAGATCGCTTTGAACATCGCCCCGGCGAGGCAGATCTGGCTCTGCGATGCGGCTTTCGGGGGTTTCGGATGCTCCTGGCGAACCCCCAAGCCGGCCTTCATGGCAGTTCTGGGAGAGATGCTCACATCTCTTCGCCTCTTGCCGAGCGACGGTTGGCCGGGTGCGGCCCGGGCGGCTCGGCATCCTGGGGGGCGAGGGTTTCGCCGGTGCTTGTGGGGCGGCGGTTCCGGGTCGTCCCCCGATCAGGTGTCCAGCCCCACGGGTTGCCCGTAAAGGGCAAGTCGTGTCGTCCCGATAGGGCAGGCAAGCAAGCAATCAGCACTGTCAAAGGCAAACCCGTCGCGAGGCGGAGACGCAAAGCCAGAGGTCTTTCTGAGATAGCTCGGCCGCCAGTGGACTCAGGTCAAGGAGGACACAAGCCATGCCTATCGCTCTCTCAGGATCTCGAAAGAAGCTCAGAACGATCGTCGGCTGCGGAGCGGCAGTCTCGATGTTCCTCGCCGGCGGGGCGTCCAGCGCCGCGGCCGCGACCGCCGCTCCGGAAATCCCGACTGCTCCGGTCTCGACGGCTGTCGCGGCGGTCGCCAGCGAAGCGACGAGCGAAGCGAGCACCGAATTCTCGGTCTGCCCCGGCCAGACCTTCGCGCAGCCGTTTCAGACGCTCGGCGACAGCAACTACTACACGCTGGCCGAAGGAAGCGAATTCAACAACGGCCCCGAAGGCTGGGAACTGCTCAACGGCGCGAAGATCATCCAGGGCACCCGGCCGGACGGCAGCACCGGCAACATTCTTGACATGCCGGCAGGCGCCGTCGCGATCAGCCCGCCGAGCTGCGTGACGCTCCAGTACCCCACCGCCCGCACCTACGCGGAATCGGTCAAGGGTGGAAGCGGCGTCTCGGTGACGGTCGCCTACGGCCTTCAAAGCAGCCTGATCGCCAACGCCGGACAGCTCAAGCCCCAACCCCACCAGGGATGGGAAGTCTCGGCACCCTTCAAGGTCCAGCCGCAGCTGACCGGCAGCAAGGAAGGCACCCGCGAAGTCCGTTTCGTGTACTCGACCAAGAACGCCGAGGAGCACATCTTCGGTCTCTACGTCGACCCCCGCTTGAGCCACTGACACGGTCCTCCTGACCTACGCCGCTTTCGAGGGCGCGCCTCCACACCGGAGGCGTGCCCTCGAAGCGTTTCACCGAGGCCGGCCGCTTCACCGCAGCGAATGATCTTCGAACAGCGTGTCATCGCGAGAAGCCGATTCAGCCCCCGCTATGAGCGCGTCGGCGAGGCAGTGTGCCTCCTCGTCAGCCGGGGGCCGCCCGCACCCCCAAGTCGGCCGCGCGGAGCGTATCGCCCCACCGGTGGCACACTCTCGGCGAAACGCTGACTATCGCGTGTGCTCGCGGCGCACGGTCCGCCAGGACTCCCTGGTGATGCGCAAGATCACTACGGTGATCGCCAGCCCGATCAGCGGGTCGGCGATCGGCACGCCGGCCGCGACTACGGCCGCGGAGGCGATCACGGCAAGGCTCACGTAGGCGTCCGCTCTCGCGTGGTTGCCGTCGGCGATCAGCGCCGGGCTGTCAAGGCGGATGCCCGCGGAGAGACGGATACGGGCCGCCAAAAAGTTCCCGAGGTAGCCGATCGCCCCGGCGGCCGCGAGCAACCACAGGTGCGAGGGGGTGCTGGGAGACACGACCCGTTTGACGGCCTCTACACCGGCAACGCAGGCGCTGACGAAGATCGCCCCGACCACCGCGAGCCCCGCATAGCGCTCTGCAACCCGGGAGCGCAGGGCGAACGCGATCCCGAGCGGCACGGCGGTCAACGCATCGCCGTAGTTGTGGATCACGTCCGCGAGCAGCGCGATGCTGCCGCTCCGCAGCCAGTACGACCGTTTGCGCCAGTGCCGCGAGGCCGAGCACTCCGAGCGAGAGCGAAACAGCGCGGATCCCCTCGCGCGAGCGCTTGATCTCATCGTCGATCAGCCCGTGCGAGTGCCCATGAGCGTCGTGGTGGCCCTGGCCGTGCGAGTGCCCGTGACAGTGGCGATCCGTACGAGTGTCGAGGGGCGCGGACAGCCGCGGTGCGGTCAGGTGCCGGTGGGGCCCGACATGCGGGTGGCTGTGCACCCGGCTGCCGTGGCGATGCGTTTGTGCGTCAGGGATCGCGGTGGACATCCGCACAGCGTACGAAGGCGCCCTCGCCTCGCGACCGAGCCGATCTGGGTCGTCGCGCCTGATCGCCGGCATGCGAGGACGTGGCCGAGAGCGGTGTAACCGACCCCCCTTGCGGTCACCCCGGGACTGTGCAACAGCGCAGATCACTCCTGCTGGGGCGGGACCCTGCTGTTCGTCCCTGCCTTGCCCTTTGGGCGAGACGACGGCCCGATCATCTCGGTGCTCTCGTTCGTGTGCTCCGTCAACGTGCCGCGCGTCGCGGTGCTGTGGCGAAAACAGATGCGTCGCACCCCATGATCGGCACGGCCTAAACCAGGGACTGCCATGGCCGCCGGTTTGGCCGCGTTGCAGCGCTGAGAGGCGACGACCGGAATCGAACCGGTGTAGACGGCTTTGCAGGCCGCTGCGTAGCCACTCCGCCACGTCGCCAGGTGGTCAGAAGGGTACAGCCAGGCGAGTCCGCTCCCCGGCCGGCCGCATGACGCACGGCGACGCGGGTGGCTGCGTCATCGTTCGTAGGGGCGCCGACCGCAACCATCCGACGCCTCGCCGTGTCTTAGCTGCCGACCCCGATGCGCGCGGCCTCCCTCAGGCGGCGCGCCCGGGTGGCCTCCGCGCCGCCCGCCGAACGACAGGAAGGAGACGCATGTCCAGCCTGCGCAAGCTGATCCGTGCGCTCGCACCGCTCGCGCTCGTCGCCTGCGTGCTCGCCCCGGCTGCCTCCGCGTCCTCCTCGCAGGTCACGTTCTTCGAGTCGCCGGCGCTGCTGCTCAATCCCAGGACCCGGCCCGCCACGATCGCGACGCTGCAGAAGCTCGGTGTACGCGCGCTGCGGCTGGAGCTCGCCTGGCGCAACGTCGCGCCCGACCCGAACAGCACCCGTCGCCCGACGTTCGAAATGACCAATCCGGCGAGCTACAACTGGAGCGAGTACGACCCGGTGGTCGAAGAAGCCCACGCCCACGGCTGGAAGATCCTGCTCACCGTGACCTCGCCGGTGCCGAGGTGGGCGACGGGAAACCCGCGGGGTCGCTCCCTCGTCTACAAGCCGAACGCGGGGATGTTCCGCTCCTTCATGACCGCCGTCGCCCGACACTACGGCGCTTCGGTGTCGATGTTCTCGATCTGGAACGAGCCCAACCACCACGAATTCCTCGAACCGCAGTTCAACCGCAACGGCACGGCCGCCTCCCCCTCGATCTACCGCTCCCTGTACGTCGACGGGTACGCGGGCCTGAAAGCCGGAGGCCTCGCCCATCCGGACGTGCTGATCGGCGAAACGGCGCCGGAAGGCGAAGAGCAGCCGCGCTCGCCCTTGCGCGGCTTCAACCACAACGTCTCGCCGCTCACGTTCATGCGCGGGGTGCTGTGCCTGAACGCCAGCTACCGGCGCGCAGGCCGCTGCGCCAAGCTCCAGACGAGCGGCTGGGGCCTGCACCCCTACGCCAGCATCGCGGGTCCCTTCCACACCCCGAAGAACCCCGAGACGGTGACGATCGGGGTGCTCTCGAGGATCACCAGCGCGCTCAACCGCGCGGCCCGCGCGGGGGCGATCGCCTGGAACCTGCCCCTGTACATCACCGAGTTCGGCGTGATCAGCACCCCCAACCGGTACATCGGCGTCCCCGTGGCGGCGCAGGCCGAGTACCAGGCGATCGCCGAGCACATCGCCTACGAGAACCCTCGGGTGGCGTCCTTCTCCCAATACCTGCTGCGTGACGACACGCCGAAAGGGCGCAGCCACGTCGCTTTCCAGACCGGCCTCGAGTACGCGAACGGCAGAGCGAAGCCGCTGTTCTCCTCGTTCCCGATCCCGCTGACCGTCAGCCGTCAGGGGCACGGCTACGCGCTGTGGGGCCTCGTCCGGCCGGCAGGGCAGGCGACTACCCTCACGGTCGAAGGGCGGCGCGGCGGCTCGCGGCGCTGGAGCGTGCTCGCGCAGGTGCACACGGACTCGAGCGGCTACTGGACGCTGCGCTCCGGTGCGCAGGCGAGCAGCTGGCGCGTCCGCTGGACGAGCCCCGCCGGCACGGTCTACAAAGGGCCCGCGATCAGGGCCTACTGAGCCATCGGGGCGTTGATACCCTTGGCTGCTTCCCAGGGCGATTAGCTCAGCTGGGAGAGCGCCGCCTCGACAAGGCGGAGGTCACTGGTTCGAGCCCAGTATCGCCCATCACTCGACGCCCTGACCGCATGGTGACCACCGGGCCCTCGGGGCGACGCGGATCGACGCGGCTCAGTGCAAGTCGTGCGCGCTTGCGCCGAATGGCTGCTGCAGGCCGCGCACGAGGGTGTCGACAGGGATCTTGTGGACGTCGCAGATCCGTCCGAGATGCAGCAGCGAGTCGGTCTCCGCGGCGACCTCCCCGTCTCCGAGGCGCAGAACGAGCGGAATCCCGGGCGAGAGCTCGTCGGCTGCGAGCCCAACGGCAACGTTGACCAGGTCGGACGAGGTCACGGCGGCGATCGCGGCACAGTGGCGAATCCCCGCTCGCTCCAGCGTCTGCCGGTCGTCTCCGCGCCCGATCGCGACCGGGATCCCCCCCTTGCCTGCCAGCCGCAGGCAGGGAGCGTCGGTATCCCGCTCGATGCCCAGCACTGCCACGCCGCGTCGTCGCAGCTCCTGAGCAAGGCGGAAGCCGATCTGGCCGAAGCCGATGAGCAGCACGTGTCGTTTGGACGGCGCCGCGCGGCGGCCGAAGACCGTCGTGAGGCGCGGCCCGCTGAGGCGGCGAACGAGAGCTGCGGTGAAGACCGCGACGAAGACGAGCGCGAGGACGACGTCGGCCGCCGAGACCACCTTGAACCAGACCGGTGCGGTGCTGGCCCCCGGCGCTCCGCCGACTGTCGCTACCGCCCTCGTGCTGAAATAGAACGCGTCGACGACCGACTCGTGCAGGGCGATCATGCCGATCGCCGCGTCGAGCAGCAGCAGCACGACAAGGATGGCGCCGGCCCTCACGAGCAGACGCAGAGAGTCGTCCACCAGCCGGATCCCGCGCCACCGACCTGCGGCGGCATTGCCGGCGACCGCAAGGCAGTGCTGCGCCAGGTCGTTCGCCGCGAGCTCGGTCGGCGAGATAACGTGAACGTCAGGGGCGACGTGCTCGAGCTCGCGCGTGATCGTGCGGTCGAACATTGTCACCCAAAGCGGCAGGTCGGGACGCAGGTGGGCGCTCAGCAACGTCAGCCGAAGCGTCAGGACGTCATCCCGTGACAGGACGGCGACGGCCCGCCAGCTCCCGCCGCGGATCGCGGCCGAAACCTCGCTGTCGCTCAGGTCGACCGCGGTCCTGACCGGCACGCGTTCTTGTTCCAGCCTACGGACGAGCGCCGCGGCAAGCCCGCCCGCCTCGCCCAGGATGAGCACCGCGCCAGGGTCCCCGGGGCCGTTCACAGCGAGCGCGACCTCCGATCATGTGAGCTGAGGGGAGCGCCGCAGCCGCGGGCTCGCCGGTACCTGCTCGTCGCTTGTCCGTGCATTCTCTCGACTATCCCACGTAGGCGTGCGCCAATCAGGCTCGGGAGTCGCGCGGAGGATCGGGTGCGGCCGAGCACGCTGGCAGTTCGCTGGAGCCACCTTTCTCTGCGAGTCGCGGCGGAGGGCTGCGCGCGCCGCTCGGGAAAGCCCCGAAGAGGAGTGTCACTGCTGCCTCACCCGGCTTGGACCGCCCGGGGCGTCGAGGCGTGCCGGATGGTCGTGCAGCCGTCGAGGGCCGCCGACCGCCCGACGTTCTCGTCGCGCTCCTATCGTTCGCATCGCGTACGCACAAACTGCGGAGATATGCTCATTTGCAGGCTATTCCGCACCCGTGCGACCAGTATCGCCCATGCCCGCCAGCCCAGCGCGCCGCAGTTCAAGCGCGCCGTACAGCGGATCGCACAACTGGCGTCGAGGACACCTATAGGCCGCCGCCGCTCAAGGTGAGTAGTCGACGGCTTCGATCGATGTCTCGGAGCTCCTGTCGCTCGCTGAGGGTTCCGCCCAGGCTGCTGTCGCACGGCCACCGTCCGAAACGGCGACCGTCACCGGGTCTTCTGAGCGCACCGGTCCGCCCGAGAAGGCGGGCAACGCCTGCCAGCTGCCGCCGGCGGGGCGAGAAGCGGCAACCAGGTGAGTGGTCGTGCGCGTTTTGGGTTCTGGCGCGTTCCACAGCGCGATCGTTTCGCCGTCGGCGGCGGAACCGATGCTCGGTTTCCAGCCTTCTCCACTGGAGAGCCGCCTGGGTCTTGTCCACGGGCCCTTTCCAACCTGGCTCACCGCTTCGACCTCCAGCACCGGTTCTGAGAGGCCTATCGGGCCGGTGTAGATCTCGCGATCGAACAGCACGGTCGATTCCCCGCTCGGCGTGACCGCCACCTTCGCCGGATAGGCCTTCGTCGCGAGGCGGTAACGGCGACCGAACGCGCCTGCCGCGGGGCGCGAGCGGACGAGCAGCGGTCCCTCTCCTTCGCCGTCGGGCAGGACTTTGTTCCATGTGATCACGGCGTCCCCGGCGGCGTTCGTGGCCAGCCCTATGCCTTCGGCTTCGGGCCCCGACACGATGAACGGTGGCGACTCTCGCGCCCCTCGCCCGTTCAGGATCAGTGTTTCGATCCACCCCGCCAGTGGGGCCGATTCGTCGTGGCGGCTCCAGGCGAGCAGAGTCTCGCCTCGCCCATCCCTGCGAACGACGAGTTCGTTGCAGTACGCGGTACGCGCGACGACCCGCGGCGCACTCCAACGCCGATTCCTGCCCCGGCGCGTGACCTGCACATATTCCGCCCCGCGTGGCCGCTTGAGCGCGAAGGCGACGAGCGGCGCCCGTTCGCGGCCGAGCGCCACTTGCGGAACCGGAAACCCCCCGAGATTGATGGGAACCGGACCGGAATGAGAAGCGAGCCGCGTTGCAGGCCCCCAGCCGGCACCTGGTCGATAGCTGCGCACGTCGACCGTCTGCAGCAGGCGCTTGCCGGAACGGGTTTCCGCGCCCCACACGACGGTCGCTTCGTCGTCGGCGCCGACGGTCGGCTGCGAAACCGTCGCAATGCCCCTGACGGAGGCGAGGCGGACAGGTGGTGACCACGCACCTCCCAGCGTCCGCACGGCGGCTTCAAGCAACTCGACGCGCGAGCCGGGGTCCCTAGTCCAGACCGCGACCACGTCCCCCGCGTCATCGGCCGCGAGCAGCGGCCTGGATACTTCCCGGGCCTGGAAGGTGGCGATCTCCGTGCGCGGACCCCACGCAGCCCGCGCTGGCACGTTGCCCGCTGCGAAAAGGCCCACCAAGAGGGCCAGGCACGCTGACGCGCACCCACGCATCTCCTTCCCCAGCGTTGAAAAGGAGACCATCGAGATGACGCTACCCGACGCAGCGGAGGAGTCCTTTCCCGGTCCCGATCTTCGCGATCGAGCGCGTTCCACGTGACGACCTATCTGGACCTCTCGTGGAGGTCGGCGGGGAGCGTGGTGCCGGGTCGTGGCGATGTGTGCGTACGCGCGGACGTTCGCGTATCCATATCCGATCGGCTCCGCCAAGCGGGATTTCGCACCTTTGCGACCAGTATCGCTCATGCGCCAACGCCCCGCGTTACGGGGCGTTTCGCGTTTTTGGGGGTCGGCAGGTCGAGGCTCAGATCCCGGCGGCACCTCAGCGTTGCCGGAAAACAACCGCGGGGACCCGGGGCGCAGCTGCTCGAGCATCCGTCCAAGGCGGCGGTCCCGCAGTGACGAACACATCGGCGTC
The DNA here is from genome assembly GCA_963703205.1 of uncultured Solirubrobacteraceae bacterium. Taxonomy (GTDB): domain Bacteria; phylum Actinomycetota; class Thermoleophilia; order Solirubrobacterales; family Solirubrobacteraceae; genus Palsa-744. Next base: position 1,522,935 of record OY969799.1, on the reverse strand, counting down.
CTGCAGATACACAGCGTGCCGGGCATCGACGGGATTGCCTGCCTCGATCTTGGTCGCGAGCTGCGCCCATTCGACCGCGCCCCGAATCCAGGCCCCGTCATTGCCTCAGCGGCTACGTCCTGGTACCAAATGAAGGTCAAGACGATCGCGAGCAAGGCGCCGCGAAACCGTTGTCGGCGTCGTCGTCTCGGCGCGGTGCGGCGGTGTCGATCAGGGCCCAGGGCACCGGCGCCTCGGCTCGCGTCAGCCACGCCCGGACGCGCTTCCCCGCTGGTGTGCTCGGCATCTGGCCGGTAAGGTCGGCTCGTGATTGCTTGCTCGGTGTGCGGCGCAGAGATCCGTCCCGGGAGCCGCTTCTGTGGGCAGTGCGGGAGCTCGGTGGAGCTGGGGTGTGAGGTGTGCGGGAAGCCGCTCCTGCACGGAGACCGTTACTGCCCCGGATGCGGGGCTGCGGTGGGGGAGGGAGGCACGCAGCGGGCGAGCGCGACCCGCGAGGCAGGCGCCGAGCGCCGCCTCGTCTCGGTCCTGTTCGCCGACCTGGTCGGGTTCACGACGCTCAGCGAGCGGCGCGACCCCGACGAGGTGCGGGACCTGTTGAGCCGCTACTTCGAGCGTTGCCGGGAGCTGATCGAGCGCTACGGAGGAACGGTCGAGAAGTTCATCGGGGACGCGGTGATGGCGGTTTGGGGCACGCCGGTCGCGCGCGAGGACGATGCCGAGCGCGCGGTGCGAGCGGCGCTCGCGCTGACTGCGGCGGTGAGCGCGCTCGGCGACGAGGTGGGCATGGCTGAGCTCCGCGCCCGCGCGGGAGTGCTGACGGGAACGGCGGCGGTCGACATCGGCGCCGAGCACGAGGGCATGGTCGTCGGCGACACCGTCAACACCGCCTCTCGCCTGCAGTCTGTGGCGGCGCCGGGCAGCGTGCTGGTCGACGACGTCACCCATCGGGCCTCGGAGGCGGCGATCGCCTACGAGGATGGCGGAAGTCACGAGGTGAAGGGTCGCGAGCAGCCCCTGCACGCGTGGCGCGCTATGCGCGTGGTGGCGGGCGCGGCCGGCGCTCGCCGCAGCGTAGGGCTGGAGGCGCCGTTCGTAGGGCGCGAGAACGAGTTGGCGAGGATCGTGGCCGCCGGCGAGGAGAGCGCGCAGGAGGGTTCGGCGCGCCTCGTGACGGTCGTCGGGGATGCCGGCGCCGGGAAGTCGCGGCTGCTGTGGGAGTTCTTCAAGTATCTCGATGGGATCGAGCAGGAGCGCTGGTGGCATCAGGGTCGATGCCTGTCCTACGGCGAGGGTGTCGGATACTGGGCACTCGCCGAGATGGTCCGCTCGCGTGCCGGGATCGTCGAGGAGGAACCACCTGCGCTCGCGCGCGAGAAGTTGCACGCCGCCGTCGTGGAGCACGTCGCCGACGAGCGCGAGCGGCGCTTGGTCGAGCCGCGCCTCGCGCACCTGCTTCGCCTCGAGGAGCGCGCCGAGGCAGATCGTGCCGACCTGTTCTCCGGCTGGCGGCTGTTCTTCGAGCGGCTGGCCGCACGGCATCCGGTGATCCTGGCGTTCGAGGATCTGCAGTGGGCGGACTCCGGCCTGCTGGACTTCATCGACTACCTGCTCGAGTGGTCGGCTGCCTTGCCGATCCTCGTGATCGCCCTCGCTCGCCCCGAGCTGCGTGAGCGACGGCCGGGCTGGCCGATGCTTGCGCTCGAGCCGCTTCCTCGGCGGGCGATCGAGACGATCCTCGAAGGGTCTGTGCCGGGCCTGCCCGCAGAGCTGCTGGTCGAGATCGGGCGCCGCAGCGAGGGGATCCCGCTGTACGCGGTCGAGACGATCCGGATGCTGCAGGACCGCGGCGTGCTCGTGCAGGAAGGCGCGCGCTACGTGCTGACGGGAGACGTCTCCGAGCTCGAGGTGCCCGAGACCCTCCATGCGCTCGTCGCGTCCCGGCTGGACGGCCTCACGACGGGCGAGCGCTCGCTGCTGCAGGACGCCTCGGTGCTCGGCCAGTCGTTCACGGCAGCAGCCGCTGCGGCGGTCGGCGAGTGGCCCGAGTCGGAGGTCCGGGACCTGTTGGACGGACTCGTCGTCAAGCAGATCCTCGGCCGCGACGATGACCCGCGCTCACCCGAGCGGGGGTCGTTCGTGTTCCTGCAGGCACTCGTCCGCACGGTCGCATACGGAACGCTCCCGCGTCGCGCGCGCAAGGAGCGACACCTCGCGGCGGCCGCCTACCTGTCCCGCACCTGGCCCGGGGAGACGCGGGACATCGCCGAGGTGCTCGCCTCGCATCATCTCGAGGCGATCCGCGTCGACCCCGATGCCGACGATGTCGCCGAGCTCCGGGCGGTGGCACGCGAGACGCTTGCCCAGGCCGGCAGGGCCACGGCCTCGCTCGCGCTCGGCCCCGAGGCGGTTCGGTATTTCGAGCAGGCCGCGGAGCTCGCCGAGGAGGATCTGGAGCGCGCCGCGCTGCTCGAGGAAGCGGGCCGCGTGTCGTGGCGCAGCGGCGATACGGATGCGGGCGAGCGGCGCCTGCGTGCCGCGATCGAGCTCCACGAACGCAGCGGCAGCCAGGCCGGCGGCTCGGCGGCGGTCACGCTCGCGGAGGCGATGCACTCGGCTGGGAGACTCGACGAGGCACGCAAGCTGCTCGAGCCGTTCCGAGCGGGCGAGGACGCGAGCGTCGATCGGATCGTGCACGCGAAGGCGCTCGCGGGGCTGGGCGCGGTGCTCACGCTCGCGGGGGCAGTCACGGAGGCCGCGCAGCTGTACGACGAAGCCCTGGGTACGCTCGAGCAGGAGCAGGCGTGGCCGGCGCTCACGAACGCGCTCGTCGGCCACGGCGTGTTGATGTTCCATCGTCACCGCATGGAGGAGGGCATCGCCGTGACGCGCCACGCGGTGTCGCTCGCCGAGCAGCACGACCTTCCAGCCGTTGCGTTGCGTGCGCGCTACAACTTGGCGGGCGCCTGGTTGATGGGCGATCACTTCACGGAGGCCATGAACGAGGTCGATGCCGCGCTCGTGATCGCGCGAGAGCGCGGTGACCGTCCTGCGCAGCGTCAGCTCCTCGGCCAAGCAGCCGCGCCGCTCGCGATGCTCGGCCGCTGGGACGAGTTGGTCCCGATCGCCGAGCAGCTGATGTCGGGTGAGTTCGACGTCACTGCGATCTTCGCCGCCAGCTTCGCGGCCCAGGTCGCCTCGGCGCGTGGAGACATGGCGACGCTCGAGCGCTGCCGTTCGATCGCCGAGCGGGAATGGGACTCGAGCTACATCGATCAGCGAGACTGCGCGGCGGTGATCCTCGCCCGCGATGCTCTCGAACGCGGCTCGCCGGAGGATGCGCTGCGGCATGCGCAGCAGGTGCTGACGTCGAGAGGGACTGCATCCGAGGTGATGGAGGAGGCTTACGCCGTCAGCGTCGAGGCTGCCATGGCCGTCGGTGACGAAGCGGCGATCGCCGAGCTGGTCGCCGTCGTGGCGGCGCTGCCGCCGGTCCGCGAGACCCCGCTGCTGCGCGCGGGACGCGCTCGGTTGACGGCGGAGCTGCGGCACCGCGGGGAAGACCCTGAAGGCGCGATTCGCTCAGAGGACGAGGCGCTCGCTCTGCTCCGCTCCGTCGGCGCAAAGCCGCTGCTCGCCAGAACGCTCTGTGAGCGCGCCGGCCGACGCGAGTCGCCCGAGGCGTCGGCCGAGGCCCGTTCGATCTACACCGAGCTGCGGGCAAGCAGGCGGCTTTCGCAAGCTGACGACTCGAGTGCAGCGCCTGCCACCTCGAGCATGTCGCCGGATGTCGGAGGGTGAGACGGCACCCGTCGAAGCTCGCGTGTCGACGTCCACCGTGATCAGATCGTCTTCGATCTCGCGCGGCCCGCCGGTCAAATCAGCAGTGCCCGTGTTTAGGCTGGCGCGGTGGACACTCTTCGCCTGCGCCCGATCACGGACGCGGAGTTCGATGCCTTCATGGCGCGGCTGGGTCACGCACAGAACACCCGTCAACGTCGCCCTCGCTGATGTGGTCGAAACATTCGCACAGGGAGAAGACTGGTGTGCAAGGCTCGCAAACGACACAGGGACATGTTGTGGCGGGATCGATGAGGACGACCCCTGCTCGGGCGCACAAGACGAAGAAATATGCGGGGGAGGCTGCCGCTCGTGAGAGAGCTCAGGCCTGGCTTATGGCATTGGACCGCGCCGCACCCACAGTGGACGGCAGAGGACGACCTGGCCGGCCATATCTGGGGACCAGAGGTCTCCTGCTACGCGTTCTCGGTGGGAGACCGACTCGCGCTCGTCGACCCGGTCGTGCCCGGCTGCGGTCTCGAAGATCTGATCGCCGGGCGCAGGGCGATCACCGTCCTGACGTGTCCCTGGCACGCACGTGATGCGGCCCGTCTTGGTCTGCCGGTGTTCGCACCGCCGCCCGACCCCAAGAACTCCGAGACGTTCACCGCAGAGCGCTTCGCCGTCGGCGATCGACTTCCGATTGGGGCGGAGGTATTTCCCGGTCTCGAGCCGATCGATCTCGTGCTGTGGTTCGAGTCACATCGAGCACTGGTCTTCGGCGACACACTGATCGATGTCGGTAACGGACTCGAACTTCCCGCCGGATGGGGACCTGACGGCATCTCGCACACAGACGTGCTCGCGTCGCTGCGCGACTTGCTGCGCTTACCGATCGAGTTCGCGCTTCCGACACATGGACCGCCAGCGGACAGAAGCGCGTTCGAAGGCGCGGTCGGCTGACTCGCGCCCACGGCGCCGGGTCGCGAATCGCGCCGGCAGCGATTAGTGCCGCAAGACAAAAACGTTCGCCGCAGCGTTCGCAGGTGATGCCGCGATCCGCTCCACAAGCGAGATTTCGCAGCCCTTCGACCAGTTGCACACCAGTCATGCGACGCGTCACGAATTGCCGCGCCGCGGCTGGGCTACGAACCGAGGAACACGAGGACGGCCCGTACGCGGCGATGGTCCTCGGCCGCCGGGGTAAGGTTGAGCTTCGCGAAGATACTCGTGACGTGCCTCTCGACGGCGCGCTCAGTGATCACGAGTGTCTCGGCGGTTGCCTGATTGCTGCGACCCTCTGCCATCAGGCCAAGCACCTCGCGCTCCCGCGCGGTCAGCACGTTCAGTGGATCGTCTGTGCGTTTGCGACCCAGCATCTCTGAGACGACCTCGGGATCGAGCGCGGAGCCTCCCTCGGCGACTCTTCTGATCGCATCGGCGAAGTGCTCTAGGTCCGAGACGCGGTCCTTGAGCAGGTAGCCGACGCCGGAGGCGTCGTCTCCCAGTAGCTCCAGCGCGTAGTCCTCCTCGACGTACTGCGAGAGCACCAGCACACCAATGTCCGGCATCTCTTCCCGGATCACGCGCGCCGCGCGCAGCCCCTCGTCTGTGTGGGTGGGTGGCATGCGGATGTCGATGATCGCGATGTCGGGCTTGTGCGCCCTGGCCTTTCGCAGCAGCTCCTCGGCATCCCCCGCCTGACCGACCACCTCGAACTTGGCCTCCTCGAGCAGCCGCACCATGCCTTCGCGCAGCAGCAAGGAATCCTCTGCGACGATCACGCGCACGGGATCGTTGCCCTGAGGACGGTGCCCAACCCGTGCGGACTCGTCAGCTCGAGGCGGCCGTCGAGCGCCGCGACCCGATCTTGGAGCCCTCGCAGCCCCGAGCCCTGATCGGCGTCGGCGCCCCCGACGCCGTCGTCGCGCACCTCGACGTCGACGTCGCCGTTGTCGCGGAGGACCCCCACCGTGACCGTTTGCGCGCGCGAGTAGCGGGCCGCGTTCGTAAGGGCCTCGGCGACGACGAAGTAGACCGCCGACTCGACCGACGGCGGGAGCCTGTCGGCCGGCGTCTGGAGCAGTTCCACAGGAACCGGGGAGCGGCTGGCGAGGCCTTTGAGTGCTGCGTGCAGGCCGCGATTTGTGAGCACGGCCGGATGGATCCCACGTGCGAGCTCGCGCAGCTCGGCGGTCGCCTCGTTCAACTCGTGGAGTGATCCGTCGAGGAGCTCCGCCGCCTCTTGTGGATCGTGCCCGATGCGATCTCTAACCATTCGTAGGTCGATGCCGAGGGCCATGAGCCGCTGCTGGGCGCCATCGTGGAGGTCCCGCTCGAGTCGGCGCCTTTGCTCATAGCCGGCCTGCACGATGCGTGAGCGCGAGGCCTGAAGCTCGGCAACCTTCGCCCGTAGTTCGGCGGCCAATCGTTCGTTTCTGAGCGTCAGCCCGGCGGCGGCGCCCGCTGTCTGCACCAGTTCGCGTCCCTCCGCGAGGTCCGGGCCCGGTTTCACGATCGCAGCGATTCGTTCGCCCTCGTGCTCGATGGTGGTGGAGACCTTGCCCGCCGGCGCGGGATCGACCCGAACAGGCTGACCGTCGGCGTCCAGGTAGGCGTCCTGGTCCGGTACCCAATATGCGAGCTCCAGGGTCGGGTCTCCGAGCGCGTCCGCGAGCGCATCGCGCAACGCTCCACGGCCACCACCCTCACCGAGCTGGGCCAAGAGCGCGCTGATCGCGTCGGCTTCGCTGAACCGGGATCGCAGGAGGCCCACCAAGAAGGCAAACGGTAGGCAGGCGATGGACGTGAACAAAGCCAACGTCTGCGCGTCAGAAATGTCGCTCGACAGGCCGGCCTGTTCGACGACGAGGGCGGCCATCAACAGCACGAACGTGAGCCCGCCGACGGCGACGATCGGGGCGAACACCCTCGCTCGCCCTGGAGTCCCGCTTCGCCAGCGTCGATAGAGGACCGCGACGACGGCACCCAGCAACGCGATCGAGATGTCTAGCTGCGCCGCTTCGAGTACCTTGGCAGCCTCGGAGTGCTCGATCAGGAGCGGGTTACCGGGACAGCTGGAGCAGCCGGCCTTTGAGTCGGTGAACAGGAACACTCCAAGCTGCACAACCGTCGTGTTGACGTAGGCGATCGTGACGAGGAGACGGTCCAGCCGGGTTTCGAGCCTCCCCGAGGGAAACGACAGCAGCAGCTGGATGAGCACCGCGTAGATCAGCACCTCCCCGACCGAGGCGATCGCGAACACGACGCTGTCGTTGGAAAAGGCCAACCCCTTCAGCAAGCCGCTGAGGCCGACCGCGACCATGAGCGGACCTATGTTGCCGGCCGGCCGCTGCTTCCAAACCCATAACCCGACTCCCGCGAACCCCCAGCCGGTGGCCAGGAACAAGCCGGCATAGGCGCCCCGGTGAACGTTGTGCTCCCCGTTGATCATGACCACGAACGCGGCGACGCCCATCAGGAACGCCAAGCCGGCGAGACCGATCAGGGTGCGTCGCGGTGCGGTCAGTGGATGAGTAAAGAGATCGCCTCCGCGCTCAGCTCGCTCTTGGCGACGAACCCGCGCGCGCCACTGGCGCCCACCGCCTCGTCGAGGTCGGTGAAGTCATGGCTCGAGATAAGCACTACCTGCGGGGTAGCGCCGTTCGCATCGAGTAGTCGCCTCGTAACCTCGAAGCCGTCGATGTCGGGTAGGCGCACGTCGAGTAGCACAACCTCTGGGTTCAGCTTCTCCACGGCGGCCACCACGCCGTCACCGTTGTCGAGCTCCCCAACGACGTCGTAGCCGTTGGCTTCGAGCATACGCCTCGCGCTGGCGCGGAAGCTGGGGTGATCATCCACGATCAGGACAGTCTCTCTCATCGGGCTGATTATCGAGCAGGGCCGCGATCGGTTCCATACGGCTGACCGCCCCGAGCTGGCGGCAAACCGACGTATCCCGGGCCGCTACCCGACGTCCCAGACGCCTGCCAGGCCCCCTGGTTTCTTCCTCGCTGAAGGGAGAGCCTGGCGTCATGCCCGAAGTCCAGCCCAGAGGAGGATGCAGCATGACTGCCACGACCGCTAGCAGCACCACGAGCCCCGCGCACGAGCCCAGACGCTTCAGTCGTGGCCGGATCACCGGCCTGATCCTGATCGCCGTCCTCACGCTCGGGCTCGGCTACATCCACTTCGCCGGCAGTTCTACGGCGGTCTCCGTGCCTGCCGGCGCGCATGCGGGCGAACTGACGCTCAAAAGCTGTACCTACAACACCGAAAAGGGCGCCTACGCCGCCGACTGCGGAACACTCGTGGTGCCCGAGAACCGCGCCGCCCCGCACTCGCGGCTGATCGCGCTGCCGGTCATCCGGATCCGTGCACATTCGGCACACCCGGGCGCGCCGATCTTCCGCCTGGAAGGCGGCCCCGGCAAGACGAACATGAAGTTCGCGGAAGCCAGTCGGTTCACCGCCAACCACGACGTCGTCCTCGTCGGCTACCGCGGCGCGACGGCTCCGTCCGGCTCGACTGCCCGGAGGTCGACTCGGCCCTCGAGCGCTCCGCCGACTTCCTCGGCCAGAAGTCCCTCGATGCCTACTCGAACGCGTTGCGCTCGTGCGCGAAGCGGCTCAAGGCGAAGGGCGTGGATCTCGCCGGCTACACACTCCCCCAACGGGTCGACGACCTCGAGGCGGCACGGAAAGGCCTCGGCTACCAGCAGATCGACCTGTTGAGCGAAAGCGCGGGCACCCGCACCGCGATGATCTACTCATGGCGCTACCCGACCGCCATCCACCGTTCGGTGATGATCGGCGTCAACCCACCCGGCCACTTCATCTGGCACCCAAAGACGACGGACGAACAGATCGACCGCTACGCCCGGCTCTGTGCGCAAGACGCGGCGTGCCACAAGCGCACCGGCGATCTCGCCGCGTCGCTGGAACGGACCGTCGCGCACATGCCGAACCACTGGTTGTTCTTTCCGATCAAGAAGGGCAACGCACGGATCGCCAGCTTCTTCGGACTCATGGAGACGACGGAAAATGCTTCGCCGCTCTCCGGACCGATGACCCTGGACGCCTGGCTCTCGGCCGTCCACGGTGAATCGAGCGGGCTCTGGTTCGAGTCGCTCCTCGCCCAGATCGCTTTCCCGACGGCGTTTGTCTGGGGCGACGTCGCAGCTGTCGGAATGGCAGACAACCAAGCTGCCCGGCGTTACTTCTCGTCAAGCGAACACGACGCCCCCTCGATTATCGGCAACCCCGGAACGGAATTCCTCTTCGGCGGCGGAGGCCTCCTGCACGCATGGCCGGCAAACCCGGCCGACAACGAATACACCCATGTCCAGACATCGAACGTGCAGACGCTCCTCATCGGCGGCAGCCTCGACCTCGCCACCCCGCCCCAGGTGGCGACAAAGGAGCTCCTCCCCTACCTGCCCAACGGCCACCAGGTCATCCTCGCCGGCGTCGGCCACACAACCTCCTTCTGGACCGAACAGACCAAGGCGAGCACGCACCTGATTAACACCTACTTCGACACAGGCAAGGTCGACGACTCGCTGTACAAACCTCAAAAGGTCAAACTCACGCCCGACTCCACACAGACCGGACCCGCCAAGGCGATCGCCGGCGCGATGATCGGCTTCGGACTGCTCATGATCCTGTCGCTGCTACTGATGTGGCGCCGGGCGCACAAGCGTGGCGGCTTCGGGCGCAAGGCGAGCGCGATGCTGCGCTCCGTCTACCTGCTGGTGCTCGGCCTCGGCGGATGGTTCATCGCCCTGATCATCGTGCTGGTGGCTTTGCCGACGGTGCCCCTCGACAGCGAGCTCATGGCTGTCCTCTCCATCGGCACGCCGATCGGCCTCGGCACCTACTGGGCCTGGGTCAACCGCGACCGGCCGGCCAGGGCCACGAGGATCGGGTTCGGAATCGCGCTGGCGGGCGCCCTCGTCGGCGCGCTGCTGGGGTTCAACGCAACAGCCGGGCTCATGGCGGTCATCACCACGATCGTCGGAGCAGCTGCCGGTGCGAACCTCGGCCTGATCGCCCTCGACGTCGCACGAATCGGCGAGCGGCCGGAGACCGTTCCGCCCATCGCCACCGGTGTCGACAGCGAGCCGACGCCGCACGCCGAGCCAGCGCCCATCGCCATTCCAGCGGTCGAGCACTGACCCCTGCGTTCGTTCGCGCAGAGCATGTGGCGCGGTGTGCTGGTTGCCCGCCACATGCTCTGCTGACGTGCGTGCGCGCTCGGTGGTCTGAACGACGTCATCAAGTTCGGGGCGGCTGGCATGTTCTATGCGTGTTCTGTTGTGAGCCGATCTGACGCACGGGCGAGGCCTGCTTGGGGATCGGGACGGGGAGACCCCCGGGTTACTCTGTACCGGTGCCCCACCGGTGGTTCCCGCGACGCCGCGCGCCGAGGCAGGCGGATGTCCTGATCGGCGACCCCCGTGTCGAGGGTTGGGAGACCGTCAGCAGCTTCGACGAGCAGACGACGGCGCTGGCGTGGCGCGACCAGTTGCGGGGGATGGGCCTCGACGCCGCCTGCGCCGCGGACCATCCGCTCGACCGCTTTGGCCGCGGCGACATCTACCTCGTGGTGCCGCCGGAGCAGTGGTCGCGTGCCAACGAGATCGTCGAGAACCTGGACTGACAGCAGCGGCGGCTCGCCGGCCGACGGTCAACACGACCGAGATCACGTCCATCGTCGCCGCCCATCCCGCCCGAGCGCGGCCGAGGGACACGTGCCCACCGCGCCTCACCGGGCTCGCGACGCGATACTCCCCGCACGGATGTCCGCGAGCGAAGCACTCGACAACCCGGCGTACGCCTCGCTGTGTGGCGCGCACGCGCACCTCGCGCAGGCGAGCGGCCGCGTTCGCCGCTACGAGCCCGACGTCGCGCCGTTCCTCGCGCTGCCCTCACCGCCGTCGATGCGGGACTGGGAGGACGCCGCAAGTCTCGTCGAGCCGGGCAGCTTCGTCGCCGGGCGGTATGGCGACGGCGAGCTTCCCGACGGCTGGCGCGCCGTCCAGTCCTTCGAGCTCGTGCAGATGGTCGAGCAGCAGCTCGTCGGGGCGGAGTGTGCGGATGCGATCGTGCTCGGTTCCGCCGATGTGCCCGAAATGCTCGAGCTCGTCGCGCAGACCGAACCCGGGCCGTTCCTGAAGCGGACGATCGAGCTCGGTGCCTACCTCGGCATCCGTCGCGGGGGCGCGCTCGTCGCGATGGCCGGCGAGCGCTTCCACGTCGACGGCTGGACCGAGATCAGCGCCGTCTGCACGGCGCGGGATCATCGCGGTGAGGGACTCGCCTCCCGCCTGATGGGCGCGTTGATCGCGGGCATCCAGGGTCGCTCAGAGCGCGTCTTCCTGCACGTGATGAGCACCAACACGGGGGCGATAAGGCTCTACGAGACGCTCGGCTTTCGTGTGCGCCAACGCGCGACCCTCACCGTCGTGACGCGGGACGCCTAGCTGCCCGGGCGATGCGGGCCGCCGGAGCCCGTCTGCAGTCAAACAACGATTCTGCGGTTTGCAAGCCGATCTTGTGCCGCTGTACGCCGCTGAAGGAGAGGCGGTTACAGCAGCAAGCCCCGCGGGCGAAGTGTCTCGTCAGCCGGCACCGGCGAATGCCGCGTCGACCACCGCGTCTGCAGTCGCGCCATACGGAGGGGCGAAAGCTTCGATCATGTCGCCCTCGCCGCGGATGAACACCCCGCGGAGGTTGGAGAACTCGCGAAAGCCCTCGACGCCGTGGTGGCGTCCCGAGCCGCTCTGGCCGATGCCACCGAAGGGCAGCGAGGGCAGCGCGCCGTGGACGGCGGCGGAGTTCACGCATGCGCCTCCCGACGTCGTGCGACGCAACACCTCCTCGGCGACGGCCTCGTCCTTTGCGAACACGTAGAGCGCCAACGGCCTCTCGCCCGCGTTCACGTGGTCGATCGCCTCTTCGAGCGTGTCGTAGGCCTTGATCGGCAGTATCGGCCCGAAGATCTCCTCCTGCATCAGCGCGAGATCGTCGGGCGGGTCGATGACAAGCGACATCGGCAGTTGGCGCGCTGCCGGATCGACAGCTGCTCCCTCTTCCAGAGGCCGTACGTCGCATCCGCGTGCGCGCGCCTCCTCGAGCAGCCCTTGTATCCGCTCTAGGTGGCGGCTCGAGATGATCCCGGTGCAGCTGTCTGACACGCAATAGCCGGGCATCGACTCGCGGACGTAATCGGTCGCCAGGCGCGCGAAGTCCTCCACTTGCCCCCGCGGCACGAGGCAGTAGTCGACGGATATGCACATCTGCCCGTTCTTCAACGCCTTGGTTGCGAGCACTTGCTTGACCGACTCGGGGTCGATGCTGTCCGCGGTGAGGATCGCCGGGCACTTCCCACCCAGCTCGAGCGTGACCGGCACGAGCTGCTCGGCGGCCGCCTTCGCGATCTCGCGTCCGACCGCGGGGCTACCCGTGTAGAGGAGGTGATCCCAGCGAACCCGCGTGAAGGCACGCGCCAGCGCGAGGCCGCCGACGACCACATCGACACGGTCGCGGTCGAACGTCGCGTGCACCATCTCGCGAAGAAGATCTCCGCAGGCCGGGGTGTACTCCGAGGGCTTGATCACAACACGGTTGCCCGCCGCGAGCATCTCGACGAGCGGTCCGACCGATAGGTCGAACGGGAAGTTCCAGGGAACGATGTTGCCGATGACGCCCTTGGGCTGCGGTTGGACGAAAGCGCGTCCTGATCCATACAGCGCTGGATCGGACTGACGGGGCTCGCTCGCCATCCAACCACCGAGCTGCTCGGCTGCGTATACGGCGCGGCCCGCAGGCCCCAGCACCTCGATCAGATCGGCGGCCAACGGCGGGTGAACGCCGAAGTCGCTGCTCAGTGCCTCACGAATCTGTGTGCGGTGGGTCATCAGCATCCCGGCCAGCGCCCCGAGCAGGTCCTGGCGCTCCTGCAGTGACGGGAAGGGGTCGGCCAGGAAGGCAGCGCGCTGGCGCTCAACGATCTCCTCGAGCTCGGCGATCGCCGGATCGTCGCCGGCCGTTGCGGGAGTGGGGCTCTCGGTGGTTGCCATCCTCTTCTCCTCTGGCTTGCTGTGGAGCTTCCACACTACGCCGGTTGCCGTTCCGCCGCCGGGCGCCTTTTGCGATCAGGCAAGCGCCGGGTATCGCCCCCGCCGGGCGCCCCAGCGCGACGCAGAACGGCAGTGTCCGTTCCGCGGTCGTCGGTTGGCCCGATCAGGGGTGCGCCGTGAAGACATGCGCGACGGCTCCGCCGCTGAAGGCGGTGGTGTTCACCGGGTCGATCGCGAGGGGCGCGGTGAACAGCCGCTCGCCCGCTCCGAGCACGACTGGGTGGACGACGAGGCGGTACTCGTCGATCAGCCCGGTCTCGACGAGCGATCGAGCGAACCGGGCCCCGCCCTGCGCGAGCAGGTATCCGCCGGAGCGCTCCTGCTTCAGGCGCACGACAGTGTCGGCCAGGTCTGCGGTCGCGATCGTCGTCGGGCCCCAGTCGGCGGACCTGAGCGACTTCGAGAACACCAGCTTGGGGATCTCGTTCATCGGCGCCGCGAACGGCCCGGAGGCGCCGGGCCAGAAGCCGGCCCAGCGCGCGTAGGTCGCAGCGCCCACGAGGTGTAGGCCCGCGTTGCTCACGGTCTCGAGGACCCACTCGGCGCCGTCGGGAGAGCGCCCCGCGGCCTCCCAGCCGGAGCTCCCGTCGGACGGTGCGACGTACCCGTCGAGCGAGACGGACATCTTCAGGACCAGCGAGGCCATGTGCTTCCTTTCCGGGATGACGGACATGACGCTAGGGACTCCGCCGGCTCCGGAGAGTCATCGGTGACAGGCGTCAGGACCTTTTGGATGCCGCCTGGAGGCGGCTCAGCACAGTTGTCTGGTGAATTCAGCCCTGGCCGGCAGCGCGAGGCTCCCGGTCGGTCGGTGTATCCATCCTGTCTTGTTCACGGCACGGTGATCTCGAAGCGTCCGACGGTCGGGAACCGGTGCCGCTTCGCTCCGGGGCCGTATTGGGAGGCGATGACCTGGTAGAGCGGCCCTTCTTCGAGGCTGTGCGCCACTCCTGGTTCGCGGGGCGGCCTGGATTCGGCGTAGAAGACGCGTCCTGTGTAGGAGGTTCCGCAGCTGTTCTCCAGCGGGGCGGTGAGCTGGACGCTCGCGCCGGCGGGAAGCGTCTGTTCGCTCGGTTGGCTGACGATCAGAGCCGGTGTCGCACAGCCGGCGACTGCGCGAGGCACGAGTTCGACCGCGTATGCGCTCGCCTCGTTTCTCACCGCGAGCGGGGCCCTGAAGCTGACGCGCAGGGCAGGTCCGGTCGGCGCACGGTTGAAGCTCTGCATGCTGTCAGGGTTGCTGCTGCGCGCGGCAGCGATCAGCGGCGGGTTCGGATGCGCGATCCGCGGCAGGTAGCGCACGTGCAGCGGCGAGCTCACCTCGCCGGAGGTCGGTGGAGGCGAGGCCCCGGGCACGGCCGGGGGTCTGCATGCTTCGCGGTCGGTGCGCGCAGGGATCCGGCAGTGGGCGCCGTCGCGGAAGCTGACGGTGAGTACGGCGCCTCCAGGGGCGTTGCTGACGGAGCCGAGCGGGCCGCTGCCACCCGAACGGATGCTCAAGTTGCTGTGCGGCTGGGCGGGTAGGACGATCAGGTAGGCGCCCTCTGGACCGTACGGCTTGACGGCGAACCGTCTGTGGGGCGTCTTGACAGTGATACGGGTCGCGTCCGGGCCGAGTAGTCCGAGTGCGACCTGGCGTAGCCGCCGTTCCGGGCAGCGCACGCCCCAGTCTTGCTGTCCGGGGAGGTCGCAGTGCACGCGCTCGCCTGGCCAGAGGTTTTCGCCCGCCAGCGGGAGGCCGTCCGCGGTGACGGTCAACACCGGCTCGGTCAGGAACGCGAAGCCGTCGCTGGCCGCTGTCGGGCAGGCGTCTACTGCGATTGCGTCGGCGGGCAGGAACGGGTGAAAGCGCCCGTCGCCTTGGAAGGCGTAGCCGGTGCCGAGCCCGCCCAGTTGGCCGTGCACAACGCGTCCGCCCTGCAGGCAGACGAGGCCGCGCGTGGTGCGGATCACCCGCATGCCCCAGGGCGGTCCGCCCTGCGGGTCGGCTACGCGGATCGGCAGCAGTCGCAAGCTCGATCGGATCGGCTGGCCCAACCCGGTGTTCGGGTTCGCAGGCAGCACGTAGGCCGGCGCCAGCGGCTTGCCGACCGTGAGCAGGAGCGCGCCGCCGCCGGCGCCGATCAGCGCCAGGCCCAGGAGCGCGAGCAGGAGCAGGGTGCGTCCATGGCCTACGCGCCAACCGCGGTTCGGCCTCCTCGCGGGTTCGCGCTCGATCCGGGCCAGGACCACTGTGAGCGGCGGCGGCGGGGTGCTCGCCTCCGGCCGCGCGGCGCGCATGCGCGTGTGGATGTCGTCGCTCGTGCTCATCAGGTGTCGGCTCCAACTGCACAAGCCCGCTCGTGTCCCTCGCTCTCGAGCGCCCGGCGCAGCCTTCCTCGTGCCCGGTGCAGGCGCACGCCGGCCGTTGCTCGAGTGCAGCCCATCACCCGCGCGATCTGCGCGAGATCGAGCTCCTCCCAGTAGCAGAGCAGCAGCGCTTCCCGGTCCGGGGCGGAGAGGGAATGCAACGCCCTCGCTAGAGACTGATCGGGAAGCGCCAGCTCGCTCATCTCCTCTACGGCCGTGCTGCGTAGCCGCCCATGGAGGCCTTGGCGCCGGCGCTTGCTGCGGCGCTCCTCCGCCAGCACTCGCCGGGCAATCCCGTAGAGCCATGGCAGTGGCTCGGCGGGCAGGCTGCGCCGCCTGCGCGAGGCGACCAGGAACACCCGCGCAGTGACCTCGTCCGCCGTCTCCCGGTCCGACCGCCGCAGCGCGTACACGTGCACCTGCGCCGAGTACGCCTCGTACGCACGGGCCACGGCATCCGCCTCCTCTGGGCTCACGAGAAACACTATGGCCGGACCCCGAGGTTCGATTACACCCGAATCGGTCCGTGGCCGTGGCGGCCGGAGAGCATCACCCGGAATCGGGTGCTCCTCAGCGCTCGCGTGGCGAAGATCTCCAGCCGCCCAGAGCACGCACAGCAGCTCCGCGTCAAGGCGAGCTGCCGGAAACCGAGCAGTACGTGAGCAGCGTGGGCGCGCTTCGCCGACGCACAGGCCGTCGCCGGACCGCCGACACACCGGCTCGTACCGCCCGGCGTAGTATCTGCCCTGTCTAGGAGGGGACGCCGTGCTGCTCACCACGATCTCGATCGAATTCGCACTGCCGGCCGGGTTCCTCGACGAACGAGGCCAGCGCTCCGGGTTCGTGCTGCTGGCGGCCTTCCTCATCTCGTTCTTGTTCATCCGCACGAGCTCGCGCCTGATCCGCAGTCCGCGCGTCACGTGGTGGCCCGGCAGCGTGAAGACGAGCAGCGGGCTGCACCTGCACCACCTCGTGTGGGGGATCGTGCTCTTGATCGCGACAGGCTTCCTCGGCTTCGCGCTGACGCCGCGCAGCCCGTGGGATGAGATCCTCGCGGGAGGCTTCGGCGTCGGCATCGGGCTCACCCTGGACGAGTTCGCGCTCTGGATCTACCTGCGCGACGTGTACTGGGCGGAGGAGGGCAGGGCGTCGCTCGATGCGGTCGTGGTCGCCGCTGCGCTGGGCGGGCTCGTCGTGCTCGGGATCGCGCCCTTCGATCTGCCCAACGACGGGTCCTCGGTGACGGCGCTCGCCGTGAGCGTGCTGATCGTGACGCTCCTGTCTGCGTGGGCGATCCTGAAGGGCAGGTCGTTCCTCGGCCTGATCGGCGTCTTCATCCCGCTCGCCTCGATCGTCGGCGTCAGCCGTCTCGCCGCGCCCGGCTCACCATGGGCGCGCCGCTTCTACCGCGCGGACGGACGCAAGCTGAGCAGATCGCAGGCTCGCTTCGAGCGAGCGAAGGCTCGCAGGCGGCGCTGGGCCGATGCGGTGGCGGGGCCTCCCAGCCTGCCGCCCGCGAACCAGGGCGACTGAGAAGCCGCTCCGCGCCGGGGTCCGACCGGGCGCGGCGATCCGCCCGCGTCAGACGCGAACGCTCCGGGGCCAGGTCCGCCCCCGAATCGTGAGATCGCGCGGTGCCGCTGCGCCCCTCCCGCGGGGCGCAGCGCCCTTCAGGATCCTTCGTTGACGAACGCCTGGTAGGGCCGGCAGGGCTCGTTGCGCAGGCTCGGGCACGCCGGCAGCGGCGTCGGCACTTCCAGGCCGGGCACGATCGGCAGCGTGATGTTCGACGGCATGCTCGGCCCGAACGCGATCGAGACGTGCGACGTGCCCCCTTCGGGCTGTGTCTTGCCGAAGGACCAGACCGGCTGGGTGCCGTTCGGCGCGGAGATCGTGACCCTGATCCGCGATCCGGCCCGGTAGGCGTGCCCCTCGAAGTACAGGGGGATCGTCACCGGCACGAATTCGCCCGCCGGCATCGGCTGCACGTCCGCGGCGCGGAACGTCGGAATCGGTTCGAGCGCCGTCGGTTCCTGCTCGAGGATGTTTTCCGACGTCGTGGCGAGCTTGCGCTCGCTGGCGCGGATCCACCCGTTCTGCACGAACGTTTCGTTGCTGTCGGGACGAACCTCGCTGACCGTCGCCTGCAGGTCGACGTCAGGCGTCGAGGACTTCACCCAGAGGTTCACGGCGCCAGCGCCGATCGCGGTCGTGTCTTCGCTCAGCGGCGCCGAGACGTAGGACACCGAGTCGCCTTCCGGCGGCAGCGCCCAGTTCCAGTCCCACTGGGAGGCGACGCCCCACAGCCCGCCCGGGCCGGCGTTGGGCCCGAAATCGGTTGCTGATGTGGCGCCCGCGTCGGAGGTGTAGGAGTCGGTGCCTTCGCCGGGCGGAGCCTGTTCGCCGAGTTCGCCGGCCGGCGCGAGGTACCAGGAGCGCGCGGTCGTGCCCGGGATCGGGAATGACGAGAACGTCTTTTCGAAGGTGGGGTAGGGGTTGCCTGCCGTCGTGTTCCCCTTCGGCGAGGTTCCCGCGCCGTTGTCGAACAGCACGCGGACCTGCGGCAGCGCCGTGAACGCCGCGAGTGCCCCCGAGTACGTCGACTGCTCCTGGATCGGATCCGGCGGCAGCGTGACTTCGTCGCCTTCGGGCAGCCCCATCGCCTGCTTGTAGATGGTCGGCGCCGCGACTTCGAGCAGCGGCCGGCCGCTCTTCGGCGTTTCCCGTGCGACGAACACAGACAGGAAGTCGTAGAGCCGGTCGAACGTCGCCGGATCCAGCGAGTCGATGTGCGCGCCGTTGGTGAACGTGAACCACTTCTTTTCCGTGCCGGTGAAGTGGCGGGCGAGATCGGCGCAGTGCCCGCCGGTCTGCTCGTCCTCCCACTGGCAGGCCAGGAATGTCGGGACCTTGATCTTGTTGACGAACGTGACCGGGTCGAGCGCGTCGGCGACCGAGGGCTTGTAGGTCGCGTTTTCTTCGACTTCGGCGCGCAGGTCGGTCGCCTCTTCATGCAGATCCTGGTTTTCCTTGCAGGTTTCGTCGCCGTTCTGGATCTGTTCGTAGGCCCAGTGCTCGCCGGTGGACGGCCCGGCCGCCTCCGCGTCGAACTGCCGGTCTTCGCCCCACGGCACGGCGAAGCCCGTGTTGAGGATGCCGCCGGGGTAGAGCGTGCTCGCTGTCGCGTCGATCACCGACAGCGGCGCGATCGCGTCGAGGCCTTTCGGGTCGGTCTGCGCGGTGAACAGCTGGCTGATGCCCCCGTAGGAGACACCCAGCATCCCGACCTTGTGGTGGAGCACCCACGGCTGCTTGGCGATCGTTTCGATCACGTCATAGCCGTCGAGGTTCTGCAGCGCTTCGAAGTAGTCGAAGGCGCCCCCGGAGCAGCCCGTGCCGCGCATGTTCACGTCGACCACGGCAAAGCCCATCAGGTTCGCGATCTGCGCGATGCCGCTTTCCGGGCCCTTCGGGTTCGCGTAGCCGTACCCCGAGTATTCGATCAGCGTGGGGTACTGCCCGGAGTGTTTCGCCCACGGCACGGCGCCGAACTTGCCGTCCTTGCGCAGGGCCTTGTGCAGGCCCGCCGGGATGCCCGGCAGGTGCACGTCGATCGCGAGCTTGGTCCCGTCGCGCGTCGTCAGATACGAGTAGCCGCTGTCGGCGATCGACTGCTTGTAGACGCTCTTGTCCCACGGCTTCGCCTTCTGCGTGTAGACCGTGATCGCTTCCGATTCTTCGCTGGGGGAGATGAGCCGCACCCGGTAGTTCTTGCCCGGTGTGACGTGCCGGAACAGCAGTCCGCCGAGCCCGTCGGCTTCCTGCGTGGCGAGGACTTCGTTCTTGGGCCCGATCAGCGACATCTGCGCGTTCGCGGACAGGCCCGTGACGTAGACCTGTTCGACGCTTCCGTGCGCGCTGAACGCGGATGCCGAGGCAGCGGCCAGCAGGACGACGGCCGACGCCAAAAGCGCCGCGGCGCCGGCGATCGAGCCGCAACGCCTCAGTGCGGCCTTCGCCGCTGAACCGCTGCCGTCCCCGCGACGACCAGCGGCGTGATCCAGTGCCCAACGATGCATGCTTGCCTCCCCCTCCGGTTGGCTCGGCCCCGGACGATAACCGATCGGTCAGGCGGGGGGGCCGCGATCGTCCGGGCGGGCGCCCCGTCCGGACGCCCGCCCCCGTGCAGTCGGGGAGGCCGCGATCGTCGTAGCGGGCCCCCCGTCCGGGCGCCCGCTCCGTGCAGTCGATGGCGCCCCGGCGCTTCTTCAGCCCAGCGCCTGCTCCCCGGCGAACACGTCGATCAGCAGGGGTCTGCCGCCCGCCAGCATCACGCCGCCCGTGCGCACCGAGTAGGGCAAGCCGGTTCCCGCCGTGCCCGGGTCGGGCAACCCGTCCCACGTGGCCCAGCCGCGGGCCCTGCCGCCGATCAGCATCACGCTGGGCTTCTTCGCGCTCGGCGCCAGCGTCTCGACGCCGACGGCACCGGTGAAGCCTTCGCTCGCGAACGGGCTGTCGGAGGTGTGCCCCTGCGAGTCGACATACAGGCCGGGCTGGACCCTGAGGCCGTGGCCGTCGGCTGCCAGCAGTTCCTGCAGCCCGTCGGTCACCTCCAGCCCGAGGTACGGCCCGGCGCTCTCGGCGTCATCGGCATGCCCGTGCCCGAAGCGGTCGTGGCCACCGTTCTTGCTCGTGAGCTCATAGCTCGCCCACGGTTCCGAGAGCACCTCGCCTTGGCTGCCGACGAAGTTGCCGGGCGGGAACATGTAGCCGAGCATGTCTTCGCCGAGGCCGACCGGGAAGCGGTAGGGCTCGGTCATCTCCGCCGAGGTCCACGGCGTCATCGGCAGCGGGCTGCCGCATTCGTAGTTTTCGCTCGCCGGTTCGTAGCAGTTCGTCGGGAACGGCATCTGTTGCTTGTCGATCGGCCCTCTGATCTCCGTGAACGGGAACACCTCGCCCGGCGAATACGCGAGCTGCACCTTGCCGACCGTCAGCACCCCGATCGCCGACTTCAGGTACACCGAGGGCTGAGGTGTTTCGCCACCGGCCGCGGCGGGCTTGGCCGCCGCAGCAGCGGGGGAGGGGAGCTCGACCGTGCAGGAGGGGTCTGCGTAGCCAGTCCGTTCGGCGAACAGCCCCGCGGCGAAGGCCGCCACGAAGTAGTTGTTTTCCAGCGGCACGCACAGCGGCTGCTGCTGAGCCTCGATCGTGCGCGGCACCGTGGTGTGGGCTTCGTGTTCGAGCGCGGCGGCGGCCGCGTCGGCGATGCTCGTGCCGTACGCGCCGAGGAACTGGCGCGGATCGGAGACAGGCGTGCCCGACGAGGGTTGCGGGAACACGCTGGAGCAGCCGTCGGGATTGCCGCCGACGCCGTGGATGGCGCCCGGCAGCCGGGTCACCTGGGTCGACTCCGGTTCGTACACCGTCGGCGTCTCGACGCTGCCGACGAGCCCGGCGAGGTCGATGCCGATGCTCCCCGGCCAGCGCGCTTCGAGCGCCGCGCGCATCTTGCCGGGCCAGTCCGCCGACATCATCGAGGTGTATTCGGCGACGCCCGAGAAGGCGAGCGTCTCGGCGTGAGTGCTCACGTCGGTGAGCGTGAAGATCACCCCTCCGCTGCTGTCGCGCGCCTGCATCACCGGCATCTCTTCGTCGGAGATGTACGGGTAGGAGGACCAGCACGCCTGGACGTTCGAGGGCATCGAGCCCATCGCCACGTCCAGGGTCGCGTGCCGGCGCGAGCGGTCCGCTTCGACGACGGCTCCCGCGACCCGTTCGACCAGGTAGAGCATGTAGTAGCCGTCGACGCCGGAGCTGGACGAAGCCGGCGTTTCGGGTTCTTCTGAGATTTCGCTGACGTTCGGCCCCCACAGGCCGATCGGGTCGGGTGCGGACTCGTCGTGCGTGCTCGAGACGAAGACGTGTTCGATCGACGGGTCCGCCTCCTGCACGCGTTCACGGATCTGGTTCATCGTCACGTCGAACAGGCCGATCGAGTCGACCGACACGAGCGCGTCGCGGTGCCCGCCGGCGGCGAACACGACCGCTCGCGCTTCGGGCCCGTTGCCGGGATCGAGTGCTGTCGGCCAGCGGTTCTGGCCCGCGCCGCCCGCCAGGTAGGGCGCTTCGTAGCGGCCGGAGTGGTTGGCGTCGCAGTAGGGATCGCCGGGCATGTAGCGGCCGTGGCCGCCGACGTCCACGTAGGGCTTCTCGAAGGCGAACCGGCGTGGGCCGGGCCACAGTTCGGCGACCTGCGCGGCGCTCGTGCCGCACGCCGGCACGAACGCGGCATCGGTTTCGGTCGTGTAGGCGGGCGGCGTGACGCTGACCTTCGCCGCTCCCGCTTCGAACTTCGCCGCATCCGCCGCCTGCGCGCCGATCGTGCACGCCGCCAGCAGCGCACCGGCGAGCAGTCTGCCCGTGCCCTTCAACCCCCGCATCGCGTCCTCCAGTCGTTCGCCCCCTCCCAGAGCGTGACTTCCCGCGTCGCTGCTTGCGCAAACCACGCGCGCGAACGTCCCGCCCGCCCCGTGGTAGCCTCGCCCCAGAGCGTCGTCGAGGTCGACAGGGAGGTACGGGCGAGATGAGCGATCGGAAGACCGCAACGAGCAGGCGGCACACCGGGGAGCGCTCGCCGGGCTCGAAATTGACAGACGCGCTGCGCCGCGGCGCGGGCGCGATCGCTCTGGCTGCCGCCGTTCTCCTCGCAGCTGCGCCGGGCACCGCCGCCGAGCAGCCGGCGGCAAGCCGCGGCGCCGGGCGCCTGCAGGCCGACCCGCCGTTCGGGCACGCCAAGCCCGCCACGCACGCGCCGGCACTCGCGCTCTCGGAAGGCGCTTCGCCGTGGAAGAAGCTGGCCAACTCGCCACCGTTCGTTCCGGGCACGATGCTGCTCGCCAGCGACGGCTCGGTGCTCGTGCACGAAGAGCCCGAAACCGGTGGGACCAGCGTCTGGTACCGGCTCACGCCGGATGCGAAGGGCAACTACGCCGACGGCACGTGGAGCAAGATCGCGCCGATGCCGGCGCGCTACGCGCCCCTGTACTTCGCGTCGGCGATCCTGCCCGACGGGCGCATGATCGTCGAGGGCGGCGAGTACAACGGCAGCAGCCCGGAAGGCGTGTGGACGAACCTGGGCGCGATCTACAACCCGGCGACGAACTCGTGGAAACCGGTGCAGCCGCCCCCCGGCTGGACCAACATCGGCGACGCCGAGAGCGACGTGCTCGCGAACGGCACCTTCATGCTGGCTCAGGCTTGTCAGAACTGCCTGTCGGCCGAACCGGCGCTGTCTACCGCCGACGCCCTGTTCAACGCCAGCGGCCTGAGCTGGACGACGCTGGCGGGGCCGGGCAAGAACGACCCCAACGACGAGGAGGGCTGGACGCTCGAGCCGAGCGGGCAGCTGCTGACGGTCGACACGTGGCTGACCCCCAGCACCGAGCTGTTCACACCGTCGAGCCTGTCATGGAGCTTCGCGGGCGACACCGTGACATCACCGGTCGACAGCCCGGAGGTCGAGATCGGGCCGCAGGTCGAGATGCCGGGCGGCAACACGTTCGTCGTCGGCGCCGGCACGAGCAGCGAGGAGCCGCCCGAAGAATGCACCACCCGCAAGCCCGCGGCCACCGCGCTCTACGACTACGCCGCCCGAGCATGGGCGAAGGGACCGGCGATACCCACGATCGAAGGGCTGCAGTACGACAGCGCGGACGGTCCCGGCGCGGTCCTGCCCGACGGCAACGTGCTGTTCGACGTGAGCCCGTGCGTGTACAACGCGCCGATCGTGTTCTACCTCTACGACGCCGCCTCCAACACGCTGAGCGCGGTGCCGGACGTGCCCAACGCAGCCAACGACTCGACCTACTACACACGGCTGCTCGACCTCCCCAACGGCCAGGTCCTGTTCGACGACGGGAGTGGGAAGATGGAGCTCTACACCGCGGGCGGCACACCCAACCCGGCCTGGGCGCCGACGATCGACGCGATCAGCTCGACGAGCCTGAAGCCCGGCAAGGCCGCCTCGCTGGCCGGAACCCAGCTCGCCGGGCTCGATCAGGGCGCCGCCTACGGCGACGACGTCCAGAACGCGACGAACTTCCCGATCGTGCGCTTCACGAACACGGAAACCGGTGTCGTGACCTACGCCAGGACCAGCAACTGGACGTCGGTCTCGGTGGCGCCGGGTACGCGCTCCTCGACTGAATTCACGATCCCGAAGACCACGCCCGCCGGACCGGGCGAGCTCGAAGTGGTCGCCAACGGCATCGCATCCTCGCCCGTGCCGGTGACGATCCGCTGAGCCGTCGCTCCGCGCCGCCGGTGCGGAGCGGGCAAGCGCGCGGCGCCCCGTCCCAGTGACGAGCTAGTACTCGTGCTCGGCAAGCCGCGTGCCGCCGCGGCGGTCCCCGGCTGCCAGCGCCGTCATCGCGGGAACCATCTCGCTGGTCACGAGACCGTGCTCGTCGGTCAGCTCGTCGATGATCCCGAACGAGCTCGCGATCCGCTCCGGGGTGTCGATCGCCGTCGTCACGACGGGCACGTGGCGGCGCAGCTGCAGCAGCTTGTCGCCGTGCGGGGCGCTGTCGCCGTGGAAGCCCCAGACGCCGCGCACGCTGGTGGCGCCGGCCGCCTCGGATTCCCGCAGGCGGCGGACGATCTGCTGGTTGATCGGGCGTCCTTCGTGCGTCGCGGCCTGCGAGGTGTAGATCGTCAGCTTCTGCCAGAGACCGAGGCCGTGCGCGTCGGTTGCGGGCAGCTCGTGGGGGTTCTCGATCAGCTCGCCGTCGCGCTTGCACAGCCGCACGCGCTCGAGCGTGACCACCGGGTCCGGCGGCAGCGCCGCGAGCTCGCCGAGCGCGCGCGCGATCCGCTCGCCGGCCCCGACGGCGATCAGCACCATCGGCACCGCCGCGTTGCGGGCGAAGAACCGTGCCCGCGATCTCGAGCCTCCGCGCGTGCCGTCGACCCCGAGCAGAACGGTGGCACCGGCGACGCCGGACGCGAACAGCAGCGCGCTCAGCGCCCGGAACGCGGGGACATCGCCGATTCGGTCATGCCGGCCGAGGTAGACCGTCAGCTTGGTCGCCTCGTGCGGCTGCTCGCGCAGCCGTTCTTGCGCTGTCAGCGCGGAGAGCAGGCGCGCGCGCTCGAGCGTGATCAACCCCTTGCGCTGGACCTTCAGGACGGGCTCGAGCATGCGCTCGATCCGCGCGCGCTCGTCCACCGCGATCGAGACCACAGGGAGATCTTCTGAGAGCGTCAGCAGGCGGTCGGTGTGGAGGTGGTGAAGCCTGCCGAAACCCTCACTGCCGCGAAGCAGGACGCTGGCCCGCAGCCGGTGCGCGCCGTAGATCCGCATCAGCTCGTCGGCCAGCAGATTGCGTCCGGCGCGGTCCCGCTCGCCGAAGTAGGTGGTGAGCTTCAGGCAGTCCTGGTTCACCAGGCTGCTCCGATCGCATGCCCGACCGCGGCGGCAGTGACGCCGAGGGCGAGGCTCACCACGACGTTGAGCACCGCTCCCCGCGCGTCGGCTTCCTCGGCGAGCCGTTGGGACTCGAGCATCCAGGTCGAGAAGGTCGTGTAGGAGCCGAGCGTGGCGGTGCCGGCGAGGACCAGGGCGGTTCCGGTGAGCGCGAGGCCGGAGAGCAGACCGAGGATCAGCGCGCCCGACAAGTTGACGACGAGCGTGCCCACGGGGAAGCTGCCGCTGAGGCGGACCTCCACGAGGGCGTCGACGAGGAACCGCGCGATCGCTCCGATCGCGCCGAGCCCCGCGACCGCCAGCCACGCCCACGCGCTCACGGCGCCACCCGTGCGCGCCGCACGGCAGCCGTCGCGACGCCCACGCCGATGTAGCCGAGCGCGACGCTCGCCGCCGCGTAGCCGACCGCCGTCGCCACGCGGCCGGCTTCGAGCATCCGCAGGAGCTCCACCTGGACCGTCGAGAACGTCGTGTAGGCGCCACAGAAGCCGGTCCCGGCGAGCGGCCGGCGGTAGGTCGACTGCGGCAGGCGCTCGGACAGGCGTGTCGCGAGATAGCCCAGCAGCGCCGAGCCGGAGACGTTGACAGCGAAGGTCGCCCACGGCCACGCGGCGGGGGCGGCGGCGAACTCAGTCACGATCCAGACGCGCAGCAGCGCGCCCGCCGCGCCGCCGAGGGCGATCGCCGCGAGCTCGCGCGGGTCGGGCCGGCTCACGGGGCGGGCGCCACCTGAGTCGCGGGGTCACGCGCGAGCACGGCTATCAATACGCCCGGTGCGGACGCGATCCTTGTCGGCCGGTCCGCTCGCCGCGGCCGCCGGCGACGGGAGCAGCCAGATGCCGAGGATCGCCGGCGTCGGCTGCGGCGGTGGGGAACGAGCGGCACGTTCGGGATGTCTCCTCTCGCGTTGGTCGGGTGCGCGAAAGGAGTCATCAGCCCTTGTGCGCGAGCGGGCGGTCCGGGGCCGGCGCGTCGGCGGGCCCTCGTCAGGACTCCATCTGACTGGCGTCGAAGATACAGCGGAACCGCTCCGGCGTGCTCCGCCCGGCTCCGAGGACCCGGGGGTGCGCACCGCGCGATCTCCAAGGCGTCCCGGGCGTTGCCGCCGGCGCGCCGAAGGGGGCTCCGCCGTCCGGATGGCTGGCCGGCTCCTCGCCGCCGGGGTGGAGAACGGCTCAGAGCCGGGTAGCTCCCAGGCATGTCCTCCCTCCGCACGAAACTGCTCCGCCGCACCGTCAAAGCCACGCCGGCGGCGCGTGCCCTGCTGCTCGCCGAACTCGCGCGGCTCGCCGGGCGCCGCGTCGCCCACCTGGAGAGCCAGGACCGCGCGCGGCTCGGCGGGCTGCTCGCACACGCGCTGCGGGACCGCCGGCTCACCGCTCAGGAGCGCCGCGAGCTCACCGCGCTTCTCGCGAAGCTCGAACCGCGGACCTTCGCGGGCGACGCAGTCAAGCGCCTGAGCCCGCTGCCGGTGCCCGACCGCCTCGCATACGGGCGGCGCCGCAGGGGCAGCTGATCCGGGCGCGCAACCGCCGCTGCCGCGGCCCCTCGGCTCGAGCCCGGGGCGGCCTGCGGCCGCACCGGGTGCGCGACCCGTGCTACCTACGCGGGCACCACGGGTTCTTCGGCACTCCTTCGCACGGGTTCGGCATCGTCGGTTCTTCGGGCAGCGGGAGCAGTTTCACTTCGCTCGAGCGCGGATAGTTCTCGCCCGGCGCGCTCGGGCATTCGGCCAGCAGCTGCGAGTCGCACGCGGCCTCGGTCGAGAGCACGCTCGACGCCGGTTCACCGCCGAGATTCGGGTTCGAGCAGGTGCCGTGCGTCGTCTGGATCAGCTTCGGTTCGCTCGACGGTTCGCCGCCACCCTGCTCGACGTTGTCATGCCAGCAGTTCGTCAGCTCTGCCGGGTTCGAGTCGGCGATTTCACCGATGTCACCATTCGACGGGTTGCCGTAGCCGCCGTTGCCGGAGAACGTGTTGCCGTAGACCTCGTTGGCGAACGCTTCGTACAGGCACTCGCCTTTGCCTTCGAAGGTCGTCCCGATGCCGCCCTTGCAGTTGTCTTCGGCCGGCACCTGCGGTGGCGGCGATTCTTCGATGCCCGGATACGGGAGCACGAGGATGCCCCAGGCGTCGTTGCCCGAGAAGGTGCTGCCGGTGACGAGGTCGTCGCGGCCACCGGCGATCGTCATGCCGGTGCCGACGAGGCCGGGTGCGCCGCCGCTGGTCGGCGTCGCTCCGTTGTTGTTGTCGACGACCTGGTCGTCGCGCATCACCCAGCAGATGTTCTTGCGCTGGGCACCCGCGGGCGGTTCGGGTTTCGCCTTGCCTTCTGGACAGATCCCGTCCTGCGGCGAGGGCGCGTCGTCGTTGTTCTGGCTCTGCGTCGCCACGCCCTCCTCGTTGTCGGCGAATTCAGTGTTCTCGATCACGAGCCGCCCGCCGGAGTTCGACCCCGAGTAGCCGAGGTCGTTGCCTTCCGCGCGGGAGTTGTCGATCACCGCGTTGCAGTCCGGGCAGGCCCCGATGTAGTAGCCGGAGTCGGACATGTTGTTCGCGTAGGTGTGGTTGAAGAGACCGGGTCCGTAGGTGTTCGAGGCGTAGATCCCGTACTCGTCGGACGGTTTGCCGGTGCCTTCCCAGTAGGTCGAGGTCGAGCTGAGGTATTCGCCCCACCAGCTGCCGAGCCCCTGGTGGCCGGTTGCGCCGCCACCGTCGAACCAGACCGAGTCGCCGCCGGCGTTGGAGCCGAGGAAGTTGCAGGTCGAGAAGTTCTGCAGCCATACGCCGGGCGCCTTGTAGACGACCACGCCGTTGTTGCCGGCGTAGGCTTCGCCTTCCGGTGCTCCGAAGTTCTGGTCGGAGGCCGCGGATGAGCACTTCGGGGAGCCGGGCTTGGTCCCGTCGATCATCACGGTGTTGCGGTTCATGCCGCGGATGTGGATGCCCGGGGTCGTGACGAGGACGTCGGCGCCCGCGCGGTCGTCGCCGTAGGCGCCTTCGATCTTCTGGCTGCTCGACTCTTTCCAGTCGCCGGGCCCGATCAGGACCCAACCGCCCGGGCGGACCGCGTCGACGGCTTCCTGGATCGTCGCGCACGTGCCCTTGTGTCCTTCGTAGGCGCCGACCAGCAGGACCTTGCGGCCTGCCTTGCAGTGGCTCGGCTTGGGTTTGGCCATACGCCGCACAGCATCGCGCGCGGCCGCGCTGCCCGCGCCGACGCCGAGCACAGCGAGCACGATCGACAGTGACGAGACGGCGAGTGAGATCCTCGCCTTGGAGCACCGGCGGCCTGCGTTCATGGCCCTGCCTCCCCTTGCCTTGACTGCGCCCCCCACGGGCGTCCCCTCGGGTTCTGAAAATACACCAATCGCGGTGTTGCATGGCACCGGCGCGAGTCCCGGCGCGTCGCGGCGGCGGAAGCGGCGTCAGCGTGCTGACTAGGCGCTGGGGCCCGCAGCTGTCAGCGGCGCCGCCGTGAGGTTCTTGGCGAGCTTGGCGATCTCATCCGCCAGCTCGCAGACCCGCTCGGTCTCCCAGCGGACCTGCTCGACCGCGTCGTCGACGCTGCTGCGACCGGTGCGGAGGTACGCCACGCTGAGGTCGTTGGCGGCGGCAGAGAGCGCGCGGCATGCGAGCGTGACCCGCTCGGCGGCGCGGCGCACGTCGGCCTCGGCCGTGCTCTCTGCAGTTCCCCGCTGCCCCATTTCCGGTTGTGTACCCGCGGCGCGGCGCTTTTATCCCCCGCGCGCGGCGGAGCGCGCCGCCTCAGGGCGCCGGCG
Source organism: uncultured Solirubrobacteraceae bacterium (assembly GCA_963703205.1). GTDB lineage: Bacteria > Actinomycetota > Thermoleophilia > Solirubrobacterales > Solirubrobacteraceae > Palsa-744. The sequence continues at coordinate 1,494,398 of OY969799.1, read as the reverse complement.
CGAAGTAGCTGTGGTGGGCCTTCACCAGCTTCTTGTGGTGGTTGACGAGGTTCGTCACCAGCACCTTGTCGGTCACCACGACGATCAGCGTGCCGTTGCATTTGTCCTCGGTCAGCCAGCGGGTGCCCTGGACCGCGCCGGCGGCGTAGTTGCCCTGCGTCGTGTAGCTGCCGTGCCCGCTCGCCCACAGTTTCCTCACGGTGTGCTTGCGCGAGCTCGCGACGCTCGCCCCCTTGCCTGGGTGCTTGCCGACAGGGCAGACACCGAAGTTGCCACCGCTCAGGATCGCGGCGACCTTGCCGTGGCCACGCGAGAGAAGCTCGAAGATCCCGCCCGAGAACGTGATCGTCTGCAACTTGCCGCTCGGGCCCACAGTCGTCACGGTCACCGATCCGCTGGTCGCGTCGATCAGGGTGCCGAACGGCACGTTCAGCAGCCCGGTGAGTCGCACGAACTTGTTGCTCCCGGGGAGCTTCACGAGCACCGTTCCGCCGGCGCGGTTGACGTTCCCGGTGCTGTCCTCGGTGGGCGCGGGCGGGGATTCGGCGATCGTCCCCAGCACGGCCAGCCCCGGCCGCTGGTGATTCGCCGGGGCGTTCTGTTCCCCGCCGCCGCCGGGGGGCTGGACGGGAGTCGGTTCCGTCGGCACGAGTTCGGAGAACGGCTCGGCGAGACTCCAGACCCCCCCGATTTCCGCTTCGAAGAACGGAGCCCCGACCAGCGCGGTGCTCGCATCGCCGGAGAGCGCGACGCTCGCGCCGAAGTGGGGGTGCGGACCCGCCTCGCCGAGGCTCGAGCTGCCGAGCTCCGACCAGCTCGTCCCGGTGCGGCCGTACTCCCAGATAAGCCCGTCGTGCGCTTCGTACCCGGGCGCGCCGAGCAGCGCGATGTTGCCGCCGGCGGCGAGCGCGACCGCCGAGCCGAGCCGTGACGCCATCGCGACTTCGATGCTTCCGAGCGGCGGCCCCTGCGGGGTCCAGCCGCTGCCGGACGCCACGAAGACGCTGGCCTCGCCTGCGCCGGCGAGCGCGTCGGGGGCGCCGACCAGCGCCGTGGCGCCGTTCGCCGACAGGGCCACGCTGCGGCCGAACAGCTGCCCGACGCCCGGTTCCTGCGGTTCGAGCCTCACGCCCGTCGACCATGCCCCGCCGCTGCTCGTGAAGGCCCAGGCGGCTCCCGTCCGTTCGCCTCCGCCGGACGCCCCGACCAGCGCCCTCGAGCCGTCCCCGGAGAGCGCGACGCTGGCCGAGAAGCGTTCTCCTTCTTCGCCGCCGTCGCCGGCCGCCAGCTTGGCGGTGTTGTGCCATTCCGAGCCTTCGCGGCGGAAGACCCAGGCCGCCCCCGTGCTGCGCCCCTCGCCGGGGCCGCCGATCAGAGCCTCGCTGCCGTCGGCGGAGAGCGCCACAGAGCGGCCGAAGCTCGGGGCGCTTTCGGCTTCCAACGGCTGCAGGACCGTATCCAGAGCCCAGGTCGCGCCGGTGCGCCGGAACAGATATGCGGTACCCCAGCCGCCGCTCGAGCGCGGCGCGCCGACGAGCGCCGTGGAGCCGTCCGCCGAGAGCGCCACCGCGAATCCGAAGTGGCACGGTTCGACTTCGGTTTCGGCTTCTTCGTGCGGGCACGCGCCGCGCGCGGTCGAACCGGCGAGCGCGGGGCCCTGCTGGACCCAGGTCCCGCCGGAGCTCACGTAGAAAGCGACCCGACCGCTGCCGTCCTGGGCCGGCGAGCCGACGAGCGCGGTCGAGCCGTCCGCCGACACCGCGACGCTGGCGCCGGACTGCCCGCCGGTCCCCGAGATCGCGGCTTCGGGGGCGAGCGGTGCCGCAGCCGCGCCGGTCGCGGCACAGAGGGAGAGCGCGGCGGCGAGGGCGCCCGCGCGCGTGGGTCGCAGCAGACGCCGGGCGCATCGCGCGGCGCGGCGTGGCGCACGAACGATGCCCGCGGTGCTGCGAACTGCGGCGATGCGGCTGCCTCTCATCGTCTCTTGCCCCCTGCGTGGTCGAGCCGACGCGCCCCCCAGACAGGCGAGCGCGCTCGCAGATGGTGTCATATTTCGCACGCCCCGATCGCGCCGGCTCCAACCTCGGCGGGACTCATGCGTTGATGTGGGGTAGGGGCACACGCCCCGCAGGCGATCTGGCCGCGCTCGCGCGAGCTCCTAGAATCGACAACGTGGGGAGACGGATCTCCGTGAGAGTCCACCCGAGACCAACCGCCAAACGCGTCCAGGCTGTGGTCGGGCTGGCAGCGCTCGTGGCGCTGCTGGCGCTGGTGTACGCGCCGGCGGGCGGCGCGGTGATCGTGCGAAGCGAAGGCCGCATCCTGGGCTACGAGCCCGCTCCGTCCTCACCGGGACACTCGCTCGCCGCGCCGGGGTCCAAGGGCGGCAAAGGGGAAGGCGAAGGCAAAGGCAAAGGGGAAGGCGAAGGCAAAGGGGAAGGCAAAGGGGGAGGCAAAGGGGGCGGCTCCGGCAAATCCACGGTCGAATACCGCGGCGGACCGGTGATGCCGGCCAACACGAACTACACCTTGTTCTGGGCGCCCGGCGGTGGCGCCGAATACCCGGCGGGGTTCGAGCAGGGCATCGACGGCTACTTCGAAAACCTCGCCCACGACAGCGGCCGGCAGTCCAACAGCGACTCGATCCTCGCCCAGTACACAGACGGCTCGGGGCACTCGGCGGCCTACGAGTCGCACTTCGGAGGCGCGCTCATCGACACCGACCCGTACCCGCCGAACGGCTGCACCGCCGCGCCCAAATGCCTGACCGACGGGCAGATCACGGCGGAGCTCCTCAGCTATGTGCAGGCGCACGGCCTGCCGACCGGCCTCGAACACGAGTACTTCGTCCTCACTCCCGAAGGCGTCGAAAACTGCAAGGACCAAGCGGGGGAAGACTGCTCCTACGGCGCGAAGTCGAGCAAGGACTACTGCGCCTACCACAGCTTCATCGAAGTCTCGGGCGCGGACCTGATCTACGCCGTCAACCCGCTGATCCCCGCCTGCGACGTCGCCGGCAACGAATGGCCGAACGGCAACGCCTCGGACGCGGTGATCGCCGGCGGGCTCGCTCACGAGCACAGCGAGTCGCTGACCGACCCACTGTTCAACGCATGGCTCACGTCAGGCGGCGAAGAGGTGGCTGACGTGTGCCAGACCTTCAAGAGCAAGGGCGCCAAGAGCGAATTCGGGACTCCGCTGGGCACGACCTCCAGCAAGGCGCAGTTCAACGAGGTGATCAACGGCCACCGTTATCTCTACCAGCAGATCTGGAGCAGGTCCGCGGGCGAATGCCGTCAGCGCGTCGGCGAAGTGGCGACGGTGGCGTCGATCTCACCGAAGACGGGCCCGTCGTCCGGCGGGAACACCGTCACGATCACGGGAACCAACTTCGTCGAAGGCGCCGGCGTCACGTTCGGGGGCGCCGCCGCGAGTGAAGTGCACGTCAAGTCCTCGACGTCGCTGACGGCGGTCGCGCCCGCGGGCAAAGGCAAGGTCACCCTGACGGTGACGACGCCCTCTGCCGGCGTGGGCGTGGAATCGAAAGCCACCTACAAATACAAGTAGCCGCGGCCGGGGCGGCCGGCAGGCTGCGCAAGCGTCCTGTCGGGGCTCGGAGCCGGCGGCCGGAACCGGTGGGACGTCCTGGCCGGGCGCGGTGAGCCGGCGGTGAGGGGCTGGGCCGGCGTCGTGCGCGGGGCGCGGGGCGCGCGGGGGGCGGTGGCTCGCTCACGAGGGGCGCCGGTGACGGCGCCCGGCGCGGGTCAACCGCCGGCTTCGGCTTCTCGCGCTTCGGCTTCTCGAGCTTCCTGTTCTTCCAGACGTTTGCGGTGTTCGGCCTGCCGGCGCGCGCGCCGTTCCTTTTTGGCCTGGATTTCTTCTTCTGTCGGAGGGGCGCCCGAGTTGCCTTCTGATTCGCTTTCGCGCTTTTCGTTCGACTTCTGTTCGCGCCTCAGGCGGCGTTCTTCTTCGCTCGGCGGCGTGTGGCGTTCGAGCTTGCGTTCTTCGCGGGCGGCGACGCGTTCTTCGCTCGCGTGGCGGGCGGCTTCGCGCTGTGAATGGCGGGCCCCGCTCGCGTCGCCGTGTCCAGGTCCCTTGCCCGGCGCCGTTGCCGGGCCGCCGCCGCCGGTCCTTCCGCCCTTGTCGCTGGGAGAGCTTGTGCCGTTGCTACCGGGGGCGGGCGAGCCGACTTCGTGGACCTGCACCCCGTTCTGCACGATCGGCACGCCGGGCACGACGACGCTGCCGCCTTCGCCGCTCGCGCTGCCTTCGCTGCCCGTTCCGGCCGGCGCGTGTTCGTAAGCGGGGGTGGTCGAGGTCCACGCCAGGGGACGGCCGCTCGAGACGGAGGCGACCAGCGCAGCGTTCGAGGTGCCACCGCTCGCGGTGTTCGCGACGCCGCCGTTGCCCCCTCCGGGCGAGCTGAGCACCGACACGCCGACGCCCGCGCTAGCGCCGAGGCAGGCAACGCCGACGGCGACCTTGCAGACGAGCGCGTTGATGCCGCCGCCGGCGAGCTCGGTGGCCGCCGCGGTGGCGCCGACGGTCGCGCCGCCGGCGAGCGTGGCCGGATCGGAGGAACCGATGCCGATCGCCTCCTCGATGGCCCTGTACTTCAGTGCGAGCGGAGGCACGATCGGCAGCAGCGCGCCGAGCTGGCGGCGGTTTCGCACCATCCCGTCGGCATATGTGCGGCAGTCCGGACACGAGCGCACGTGACGGCGCAGCCGGCCCCGTAGCAGCGCCGGACCGCGGGCGGTAGCGAGCTCTTCGCGGATCTCCCGGCAATCGGCGTCGCGGGCGGCCCGCTCTGAGACGAGCTTCGAACGCGCCTGGTAGACGAAGGCCTTGACCTGGTCGGCTCGCACCCCCATCACGTCCCCGACCTCGCTGTGGCTGAGGCCGTGCAGCTCGGCGAGCACGAGCGCAGCGCGCTGGCTCTCGGGCAGGTCCCGCAGGCCCTCGAACACCCGCCGCACCTCGTCGCGCAGCTCGATCTGCTCGACGAGGTCCGCACCGGGCGCCGCCTCGCCGTCGAGCTCGACCACCGGCCGGCGGCGGCGCAGCGTGCTGAGGCACTCGTTGCGGGCGATCGTGAACAGCCACGGCCGCAGCGCGACCGGCCGGCTGTCCGCGCGCAGCGCGCGGTACGCCGAGGCGAACGTGGCCTGCACCGCGTCCTCGGCGTCCTGCCGGGAGCTGAGCATGTACACGCAGAAGCGCAGCAGCTCGCCGACGTGGCGGTCGTACAGAGCCTCGAAGGCCGCCGTGTCCCCACGCCGCACGCAGGCCACCAGCCACTCATCGGAAGCAAGCCCGAGACGGACGCGCGAGCCCGTCGTCAGCACCCCTATGCGGCTCGCCATCTCGTCTCTCGCCTCGCTCCCTGCGACGCCGTGTCTACCCAAACCTACCCGTACCCGCCGATCGCCGCAACGTCACTGTTCGCGCGGCTGCGGCGCCCTGCGGAGCTCCACTCACGCCGCCTCGGGCCGGATCGCAAGGACGGTCTCGGAAGGCCGCATCTGTCCACCCTCCTAAACGCTTGCGGCGAACAAAGGTTGGGGGGGAGGAGCAGGTTTTTTCGCGCAGGGCTCGGGCCGCCGGAAGGTCCGGGGAAGCAGGGCTGCCCGATCTCCGCTCTGCCGCCGGCGCCCGCTGCTCGGCCGGCCGTCGCGCGCCGTAGCGCGTCGGACCGCCCGGGCGTAGCGCGTCGGACCGCTTGGGCGGGCGATTACTCGGCCGGGGCTCGGACCCGTGCGGCCACGCGCGGCTCGGACGCGAGGGCACCGAGAGAGAAATGCCCACGCGTCCGGCTGGCCGCGTTCAGGGAGACTGGGGTCTCCCGGTTCGCCCCAGGCGTCGCTCAGCTGTGCCAAGCATCGACTGCGCAGGCGCCCAAGTCCCTTGCACGATCGTCCCCTCCGCGATGCGGGCCGCGCGAAGCTCGCGCGCGCCGCCACCAGCGCGGGGATCGTGGTCACGGAATCTGTCTCGGGGAATGAACATGCGTAACACCGGCCGGCGAGCGCGGGCGTCCCGCCACTCGCCGCTCGGCATGGACCAAGTCTTTTCCTCCTGCCTCGCCACGTCCAATAGGTCTTTGCCGAGCTCACATAGGGATGCCTTATCTCGCGCAGTCGAATGGCCTGTATCGTTCGCAGCCGTCACGAGGCCGGGAGGAGCGAGCTTGTCCTTCAGGCGGGGACAACTGGAGTACTTCGTAGCTGTCGTCGAGGACGGCCAGATGACGAGCGCCGCGCGCCGCCTCGGCGTCGCCCAGCCGGCGCTCTCGCAGGCGATTGCCGCGCTCGAGACCGAGCTCGGGCTGAAGCTGCTCGAGCGGCACGCGCGCGGGGTCAGCCTGACCCCCGCGGGACACACCTTCTACGAGAAGGCGCGTTTGGCCGTCGCCGCATCGGCCGCGGCGACCGACACCGCGCGATCGCTCGCGCGCGGGGTGGAGGGCACGATCGACTTCGGGTTCGTCGGCGCCTCGCCGAGCATCGCCGGCCGCCTGGAGATGGATGCCTTCGCGGCCGCCTACCCGGAGGTGTCGGTGCGCTACCGGGAGCTGCCGTTCCCGACGGCGGACACCGCCGCCTGGCTCGGCGACGTGGACGTCGCGGTCTGCCACCGCCCGCCGGAGCACGAGGCGGTGTGGATGCGCACGCTGCGCCACGAACGGCGCGTCGCCCTGATGCCATACGGGCACCCGCTGGCGCCGCGGCGCGTGCTGGGTGTCGCGGAGCTGCTCGACCAGACATATGTCGGCTTCCACCCGGCGGCGGACCCGGCGTGGGCCGGGTTCTGGAGCCTCGACGACCACCGCGGCGGCCCACCCGCGAACGTCACGGCGGATCGCGCGCAGAACCCGCAGGAGGTGCTCGCCGCGCTCGGGGCCGGCGAGGGGATCACGCTCGTCCCCGAGGCCGCCGCGCTGGTCCTGGGGAGCATCATGGAGGACATCGCGGTGGTCCCGGTGCGGGACGCCGCGCGCGGCGAGATCGCGCTCGTCGGGCATGTCACGCGCCGCAACCCGCTGGTGCGCTGCCTGGTCGACTTCGCCGACGAGTTCGCCGCGCGCGCAGCCTTCGCCGGCGACGGTTCGAAGGCGGTGGCGGAGCAGGGTGGGCCCGGGGGCGCCCGCACCGGCGCCGACAGCGATCAGTGAGGCGCCGGCCGCCGCGGCGGCGCGTTCACTGCACGACGGCCTCGCAGGGCGGCGTCGGGCCGCGGTAGACGCTCTCCGTCGTGCCCAGCGCCTCGGGGGGGCCGGGGTCGAGCACGCGCGTTGCGAACTGCACCGTGTCGCCGGGCGGGATCTTCGAGGGGTCGACGACGAGCGTGGTGACGCCGTTCTGCTGGGTCATCGTGGAGATCGCGCCGCTCCGTGCCGCTGGCAGGCGCACACGGTCGTATTCGTCCGGCTTGACCGGGCAGTTCGTTTCGGCGCGGACGATCCGGACAGGCACACCGAGCTCCTGCAGCCGTTCGTCGGCGCCGCTCACCCCGGCGAGCTCGCGCAGCGTGATGCTCACGGTCCCGTCGGGGTTGAGAGCCACGGCATATGCGGCGGAGCCGTGGCCGGACCCGAATCCGATCACGAGTGCGGCGATCGCGGCCGCCAGCGCGAGTGCGAGGCCGCCCGCGGGGGCCAGGCGGCCCGCCGCCGGCAGTCGCAGGCGCCGACCACGCGGCGCGGGCGCGAGCGGCAGCGCATCGGCCAGCAGCGCGCCGTGCTGTTCGACGAGCTCGGCCCACAGGCGGTCTTCGAACCTAGGCACCGTCAGCTCCTTCCCTGCGCAGGCGGGCGCGGGTGCGCAGCAGCCGGACCCGCAGCGACGCGAGAGAGGTGCCGAGCTCGGCGGCTGCCTCGACCGGCGTCAGCTCGCACAGGTCCACCAGTTCCAGGGCTTCCCTGTCCAGCCTCGACATGCGCTCGAGACGCTCGATCAGGCTGCGGCTCGAGCGCTCCACCTCGATCCACCACATCAGCTCCCGTGTCTCGGTCCGGTCGAGCATGCGCTGCAGAGATCTCCGCCTCCCGCGATCCTCGCCGCGGGGATCCGAGCGCCGATAGCGCTCGAGCACACGGCGTGCGATCCCGATCGCCCAGGCGCGCGGCCGCGTTCGCTTCGGGTCGTAGGCCGCGTAAGCCTGAATCGCCGCGACGAACGTGTCGGCCGTGAGATCGGCCACGAGCTGCGGGTCGGCGTAGTGCCGGGCGAAGTAGGAAACAACGGGACCGAACTCGGCGCGGTACAGACGCTCGAATTCACCGACGCGCGTACTCGCAGGCGGGGCGGATAGGGGCTCCGCCGCCGCAGAACGATTCAGACTTTCTGACTGCGGGGACCCGATCGTCGTCGCCGGGGAGGAGGGGTTCGCGATGCATGCCTCAGATCGCCGGTGGGACGGATTGCGCATTCCGAGAACCGGAACTCATCTGTTCATCAAATCAACAGGCGGTGTGCCGCGATCGGAGTTGTCGGCAAAACGGGCCGAGCTCGACCCTACATAGAAAGGACCGATGACCGATGACACGACGACCGAGAAGAGGACCCCGTCTGAGGCGGGGCCTTCTGTTGCGAGCAGGCCCGCCGGCGGCGGCCGCTGTGCTCGCGGCGGGGTTGCTCGCGGGGGGCGGCGGCGAAGCCACCGCCAGTCCCACGGCGCCGCCGCGCTACACGGCGCTGGAAGCGACGGGACCGACCGGGCTGGCGCTCGTCGCGCCCGACAGCGCGCCCGCCCCGAGCAAGGCGGCGCAGCCGAGCATCTCCGCGCAGCCGCCGGCGAGCTCGGATGACTGGCCGGTGAGCAGCACGATCCGGCGCCTCGCGCTGGACGAGGACGGTCTCAACGGGTGGATCGCGCGCTCCGCGCAGGGCGGCGTGTGCGTGCTGCTGTACGACGGCGCCCCGGTCGACGGGGTCGCGGCCGTGTACTTGGGCTGCACCCCCGGCGAGGCGCTCGCGCAGGGTGCGAGCGTGGAAGTCGCCGAAATACCGGGGATGCCGGGGCGAGTGATCGCCGCGGGCGTCGTTCCGGACGGGGTGAGCTCCGTCAGCGAGGCGATGGCCGACGGCTCGACCGTCACGAGCCCGGTGTCCGGCAACGTCTGGGCGCGCGTGTCCGGCCTGCGGGCCGCCGCGGGCGCGCAGCCCAGCGAGAACTCGGGAGGCTGACCATGCGCAAGTCCCTGGCCGCGACGGTCCTCGCCGTCCTGGCGTGCGGCGGTACCGTGCAGGCCGCGGTGCCAGCCGGCGCGGAGGCCGTCGAATATGCACACAACGTGGGCGTCGCCAGCGGTAACAACTACTTCGGCCCGTTCGTGGCGTTGATCACCGCGGAAACGGTCGGTGTCGGCAGCGCGCTCGGCTGTGCCGGGATCCGCGGCGTCGCGGGGGTGGTATGCGAGACGAGCGCCGGCGAGCGGGTGGCCGTATCGCTCTCGAGTCGGATCGACTCCGAACCGTATATCCACAACCACTCCACGTTCACAGGCGCCTTCGACGGCTTCTACGGCTGACGCCGGAGGCTTCCCCGGGCGGGTGCGCGGCGCGTCCGTCCGGGGAGCCGGCGCACCTCCGCGCGCGTCGTGTGCCTGCGGCGCCCCGGCGCGAAGGGCGATCGGTTCGCCGCCGCGCGGCGCTGGCGCCGGACCGGCGCGTCAGCCCGCCGCGGGAAGCTTGTAGCGGCGCGAGCCCGGGCTTCGTTCGAGCAGCCCGAGCTCGATCAGCGTCGCCGCGTAGCGGTGAGCGGTGGAGGCGCTCATCCCGGCTTCGCGGGAGAGCTCGACGATGCCCCGCTCCTGCTCGACGGACTGGAAGCAGGTGAGGATCGAGAGGCCGCGCAGCAGCGAGCTGGAGAGGCGGCGATCGCCGCCGGCCCCGGCGGAGATCGGCGCGCGGCTGCGACCGTCACGGCCGCAGCCGGCGCGTCCTCCGAGCGCGCCGGAGATCAGGATCGAGATGCCCGGCGCCTTGCTGCGCGTGGCGGCTCGCACGACCTGCTCGACCTGGGCGGGGGACAGGGTGATCGAGACGGATCGCTCGGCATGGCCGGTCATGGCGGCGATGCTGGCAGATGCCGACGCTTGTCTGCATCTGGTGTTTCTCACAGCCGAAAGACGCCGAAGCAGCCGGAGCGGGAGCCCGTCGTTGTAATGATGGCCGTGATGGCGAGCATCACCGTCACCCACTTCACCGACCCGGGCTGCCCCTACGCGTATTCGGCGACGCCCGCGCTGGCGGTGCTGCACTGGCGCTACGGCGAGCAGCTCGACTGGCAGCTCGTCACGATCGGGCTCTCCGAGAGCCCGGAGCGCTACGTGAAGGCCGGCTACACCCCGGCGAGGAGCGCGGTCGGCTACCAGCAGCGGTTCCTGCGCTACGGCATGCCTTTCCTGCTCGAGCCGCGCGCGCGGATGCTCGGCACGGCGCGCGCGTGCCGCGCGATCGTCGCGACGCGCCGGCTGCACCCGGGGCGCGAGGAGCAGGTGCTGCGCGCGCTGCAGTTCGGCTGGTTCACGACGACCCTGCTGCTCGACGAGGGCGAGGCGATCGCGCACGCGCTGGCGCGCGTCGACGGGATCGACGCCCGCGCCGTGCTGGCCGCGATCGACGACGAGCACACGGTGGCCGAGTACGAGCGCGACAAGGAGCTGACCCGCGCGGCCGAGGGCAGCCCGACCGAGTTCCAGGGCAAGGCACGTCAGACCGACGGCCCCGTGCGCTACTCGGCGCCGTCCCTGATCTTCGAGTGCGCCGATGGCCGCCGGCTCGAGGCCGGAGGGTTTCAGCCGGTCGAGGCATACGACGTGCTGGTGGCGAACCTCGCCGTGGGGATGGAACGGCGTGGACCGGCCGAGGAGCCGCTGGCCGCGCTGCGCGCGTTCCCCGAAGGCCTCGTCACGCAGGAGATCGCGGCGATCATGGCGCCCAACAACACGCCGCCGGACCGCGCCGCCACGGAGTCCGAGCTGATCGCGCTGCTCGCCGAGGGCGCCGTCTCGCGCGAGGCGCTCGGCAACGACGCGCTCTGGACAGCCTCCTGAGCGCCCGCCGCAAAGCGCCCCCGGGCCGCTTCCGGGGCTCGCGCGTTCGCCCCTCGTGATGGGCGAACCGAAAAGCGCGCGACCGAACTACTCTGCACCGTCGATGGCGGTTCACGTCACCCTCCCCGACGGCACCTCGCTGGAGCTCGCCGACGGCGCCACCGGCGCCGACGCGGCCGCCGCGATCGGTCCGGGGCTGGCGAAGGCCGCGCTCGCGATCGAGGTGACCCACGAGCTGACCGGCTCCGAGCCGCAGGTGCGCGATCTCGCTCGCCCCCTGCCCGATGGAGCGAGCATCTCGATCCTCACCGATCGCAGCGGCGCGCAGGCGCTGGAGCTGATCCGCCACGACGCCGCCCACGTGCTGGCCGCAGCGGTGATGGACCTCTACGACGGTGTGAAGATCTCGATCGGGCCGCCGATCGAGGACGGCTTCTACTACGACTTCGAGTTCCCCTCGGGCACCGCCGTCTCGGAAGCCGACTTCCCGAAGATCGAAGAGGCGATGCGCGCCCATGTCAAGGCGGCGGAGACCTTCACCCGCGAGGACGTGGCGGTGGAGCTCGCCCGCGAGCGCTTCCTCGTCGAGCAGCAGGACTACAAGGTCGAGCTGATCGACGACCTGGTCAGCGCCGGCTCGTCCTCGGGCCGGCCGGTGGAGACGGTGTCGCTCTACACCAATGGGCCGTTCACCGACCTGTGCCGGGGCCCACATGCGCCGAGCACCGCCTCCATCAAGGCCTTCCGACTGAGCTCGCTGGCGGGCGCGTACTGGCGTGGCGATTCCGCGCGCACGATGCTGACGCGCATCTACGGCACCGCGTTCTTCTCGAAGAAGGACCTCGAGGAGCATCTCGAGCGGATCGAGCAGGCGCGGGCGCGCGACCACCGCAAGCTTGGCCGCGAGCTGGGGCTGTTCGTGTTCTCGGATGTGTCGCCAGGCGCGGCTTTCTGGCAGCCGGCCGGCACCAGGATCTACAACTCGCTCGTGGCGCTGTCCCGGCGCATGGGCGAGGAGCGCGGCTACAGCGAGGTCAAGACGCCGCTGATCTACGACGCCGAGCTGTGGAAGACCTCGGGGCACTGGGGCAAGTACCGGGAGAACATGTTCACCCTCTCTGTCGATGAGCGCGAGATGGCCGTCAAGCCGATGAACTGCCCCGGTCACTGCCAGCTCTTCTCGACGACGCGTCACTCCTACCGCGACCTGCCGCTTCGCTACTCCGAGCCGGGTCTGCTGCATCGCAACGAGGCGTCGGGCACGCTGCACGGGCTTTTGCGGGTGCGCCACTTCGCGCAGGACGACGGCCACATCTTCTGCACCGAGGAGCAGGTCCAGGAGGAGGTGCGCGGCTGCCTGGAGATGGCCTTCGCGACCTACACGCTGTTCGACTTCGAGGTGCGGCTGGAGCTCTCGACGCGGCCCGAGAACCGGATCGGCGACGACTCGCTGTGGGACCGGGCCGAGCTGAAGCTGACGCAGGCGCTCGAGGAGATGGGGCTGGAGTACGAGCTGAACCCCGGCGACGGTGCCTTCTACGGCCCGAAGATCGACATGCACATGACCGACTCGCTCGGCCGCAGCTGGCAGATCGGGACGATCCAGCTGGACTACTCGATGCCCTCGCGCTTCGACCTCTCCTACACGGGCGCCGACAACGCCGAGCACACGCCGGTGATGATCCACCGAGCGATGTTCGGCTCCTATGAGCGCTTCATCGGGATCCTGATCGAGCACTACGCGGGCGAGCTGCCGCTGTGGCTGGCTCCCAGACAGGCGGTCGTGCTGCCGGTCTCCGACCGCTTCCTGGATTACGCGCGCACCGTCGCGGCGCAGCTGCGCGGGCAGGAGATCCGCGTCGAGGTGGACGAGCGCTCGGAGTCGATCGGGCGCAAGATCCGCGACGCCGAGTTGCAGAAGGCGCCCTACATGCTGATCGTGGGCGAGCGCGAGCAGCAGGGCGCCACCGTCGCCGTGCGCTCGCACCGCGACGGGGATGAGGGCGCGAGCACCGTGGAGCAGTTCGCTCAGAACCTAAAGACCCGGCTATACTGACGTCATTGCAGCCACGCAAACGCGCAGAGCGCCTTCCGTAGCGTCCGCTTGACGGCAGGCCAGGACATTTAGTGCCGGTCCCTCGCAGGTTCGACCGGCGCCCGCCCGAGCGGGACACGACGAGGATCAACGAGCGGATCCGCGTGCCCGAGGTTCGCGTGATCGACGAGGAGGGCCAGCAGGTCGGCGTGATGAAGACGCCCGACGCGCTGACGCTCGCGCAGGAGAAGGATCTCGACCTGGTCGAGGTTGCGCCCGAGGCGCGCCCGCCGGTGACCCGCATCCTCGACTACTCGAAGTACAAGTACGAGCAGGCCCAGAAGGTCAAGCAGGCGCGCAAGCACCAGCAGCAGATCACGGTCCGCGAGATCAAGTTCCGCCCGAAGATCGCCGAGCACGACTACGACACGAAGAAGGGCCACGTGGAGCGGTTCCTGCGCCACAAGGACAAGGTCAAGGTCACGATCATGTTCCGCGGTCGCGAGGTCACGCACCCGGAGCGGGGCACAGCGATCCTCGACCGGCTCGCCGACGAACTCTCCGAACTCGGCGTCGTCGAGCAGCGCCCGATGCAGGAAGGGCGCAACATGACGATGATGATGGCCCCGTCGAAGGCCGTCCTGGCCGGCTCGACCGAGGCGGACGCGCCACAGGAGGCCGTCGCCGCCCCTGCCGAGGACCCCGCTCCCGCCGAGGCTGCCGAGGCCGCGGTCGCGACGGAGCCGCCCGCCGGGCCCGACGGCGCCCCTGCCGAGGCCGAGGTCGTGACGGAGCCGCCCGCCGGGGCCGACGGGCCGCCGGCCGAGCTCGCCAAGGAGCCGCCGCCCGCCGCGGACGCCGCGACGGAGCCGCCCGCTGGGCCGGACCCCGCGCCGGCGGACGAGCCGGCTGCGGTGAGCCCGCCGCAGCCCAGCGGCCAGCCGAGCGGCGAGACCGCCTCGGCCGCCTAGCGCAGGCCTGCTTGCGGGTAGGCCGGCTCGAGCGGTGCGCCGTGCCATAATCATCCGCTCGCGATGCCCAAGATGAAGACACACTCCGGCGCGAAGAAGCGCTTCAAGGTGACCGGCAAAGGCAAGGTCCGCGCTCGGCACCCCTTCACGAGCCACATCCTCGAGAAGAAGTCGCCGAAGCGGAAGCGCTCGCTGGCCGCGCCGGCGGCGATCTCCGACCACGACGCGCCGCGGGTCAGGCGGATGCTGGGGGTCGGCAAATGACGCGCGTGAAGCGCTCGGTCGCGGCGCGCAAGAAGCGGCGCTCGGTCCTCGAGCAGACGAAGGGCTTCCGCGGCGAGGCGCACTCGAACTACAAGCGCGCCAAGGAGGCGCTGCTGAAGGCCGACGCCTACGCCTACCGCGACCGGCGCAACCGCAAGCGGGACTTCCGCCGGCTCTGGATCACGCGGATCAACGCCGCCGCCCGCCAGAACGACATGAGCTACTCGCAGCTGATGCACGGCCTGAAGCTGGCGGGCGTGGAGCTGGACCGCAAGGTGCTTGCGGACGTGGCCGTCCGCGACGCCGAGGCCTTCCGACGTTTTGCGGAGATCGCCCGCGAGGCGTCGGCTGCCTGAACCGGCAAGACCGACAAGACAGCCTCCCGGGCGTCGCTCCTGAGAAGGACGGCGCCCTTTTTGTTGTCCCGAGACCCAGATACCCCCGCCGACACCCCGCCCAGACAGGATCCAGAAGAGCCAGAGATGCCGGAGATCACCTCGCTGCAGAACCCGAAGCTGAAGGCGCTGCGGCGCCTGCACACCAGGCGCGGCCGGGCCGCCTCGGGCCGGTTCCTGGCCGAGGGCGAGGATCTCGTCGCGGCAGCCGCCGAGGCGGCGCGGCCGGCCCTCGAGGGCTACCGCGCGAGCGGCAGCTCGCTCGGCGGCGAGGCATTTCTCGACGTCGCGCCGGAGCTGCTGGCGAAGATCTCGAGCCTCGGCTCCGGCACGCGTGTGATCGGCGTCTACGAGCAGCGCTGGGGCGCCCCGCGCGGGCCGCTGTGCGTCTACCTGCACGGGGTTCGCGACCCGGGCAACGTCGGCACGGTGCTGCGCTCGGCGAGGGCGTTCTCCGCGGACTGCGTGGCGCTGGGCCCGGGCTGTGCCGATCCGCACTCGCCGAAGGCGGTGCGGGCGAGCATGGGTGCGATCTTCCACGTCGCTCTCGCGCGGGCGGCCGCACCGGGTGAGCTGCCCGGCAGGCGCGTCGCGCTCGCAGCCGGCGCGCCCGAGCCGCTGCGCGGACCGCTGGCCGCGCTGGGCGGGGAGGTGACGCTGCTCGTCGGGGCCGAGCGCGAGGGGCTGTCCGACGAGCTGCTCGCAGCGTGCGAGGCGCGCGCGAGCATCCCGATCGCGGGCGAGTCGCTGAACGCGGCGATGGCGGCCACGGTCGCGCTGTACGAGCTGGGCCGCGACGATCCTCGGGCGGGCGGAGGCGGCGCGTGATGCGCGCCGCGAGCGCTTTACGGGCCCCGCGGTCGGCCGCTCGCCCGGCCGCGGGGTGCGCGCGGGCAGGAGCCAGGACGTGCGGAGCGTTTAGGGTGCGGCCCGCATGACCGAGCGGATCGAGCAGCTGCGCGCCGAGGCCGAGGCGGCGATCGCCGCCGCGGCGGACACCGCATCGCTCGAGGAGCTGCGGGTCCGCTACCTCGGCCGCAAGGCCGAGCTGCCGCGGCTGCTGCGCGAGGTCGCCTCGCTGCCACCGGAGGAGCGCGCGGCGGTCGGCAAGGCGGCCAACCAGGCCCGCCAGGCGCTCGAGAGCCTGATCGAGGCGCGGGCCGCTGAGCTGGCGGAAGCCGAGCTGCAAGCGCGACTCAGCGATGACCGGGTCGACGTGACGCTGCCCGGCGCGCCGCCGCAGCCGGTCGGCGGGCTGCACGTGCTGTCCGCCACGCGGCGCGAGCTCGAAGACATCTTCCTCGGCCTCGGCTTCACCGTGGTGGAAGGGCCCGAGGTCGAGACGATCCACTACAACTTCGACGCGCTCAACCACGGCCCGACGCACCCCGCGCGGGCGAGGACCGACACCTACTACGCGCGCGCAGGCGGGGACGCGCCCGCAGACGAGGGGTCGGTGGTGCTGAGGACCCACACCTCGCCGATGCAGGTGCGAGCCATGCAGGCGCACCCGCCGCCGCTGTACATCGTGATCCCCGGCCGCGTGTACCGGCGCGACCTCGACGCGACGCACCTTCCCCAGTTCCATCAGATCGAGGGTCTCGCGGTCGACGAGGACATCACGTTGGCCGACCTGAAGGGGACGCTGCTGCATTTCGCGCGCACGTTCTTCGGCGGCGAGAGGGAGGTGAGGTTGCGGCCCCACTTCTTCCCCTTCACCGAGCCGTCGGTGGAGGTCGACGTGTCCTGCTTCAACTGCTCGGGGAAGGGCTTCATGCTCGACGGTTCGCGCTGCTACCTGTGCAAGGGCGAGGGCTGGCTGGAGATCCTCGGCGCCGGCGAGGTCGACCCGAACGTCTACGGCTACGTGGAGACCACAGAGGCCAACGCGCCGGGCTATGACCCGGAGAAGGTCCAGGGGTTCGCCTGGGGGCTGGGAATCGATCGCATGGCGATGCTCAAGCACGGCATCCCGGACCTGCGGCTGATGTACGAGAACGACCTGCGCTTCCTGAGGCAGTTCTGATGAGAGTTCCGCTTCCCTGGCTGCGCGAATACTGCGATCCGCCGCTCGACGTCGAGCAGGTCGAGGAGCGGCTGACGATGACGGGCACGCTCGTCGACGCCGTCCACCGCGTCGGTGCGCCCTCGCCCGAGAACTTCGTTGTCGGGCACGTTCTCACCGCCGAGCAGCACCCCGACGCCGACCGGTTGAAGGTCTGCACGGTGGACCTCGGCGAGGAGGAGCCCGCGACGATTGTCTGCGGCGCCCCGAACGTGCAGGCCGGGCAGACCGTCGCGGTGGCCCGGCCGGGGGCGGTGATGCCGGGCGGCACCAAGCTCGGCCGCGCGAAGCTGCGGGGTGTCGTCTCCGAAGGGATGATCCTCGCCGCGTCCGAGCTCGAGCTGGAGCCCTCCGCCGAGCGCTCGGCCGGGATCATGGTGCTCGACGAGATGACGGGCGGGGGTGGCCCCGGGCGGCTCGCCGCGGGCACTCCGCTGGCCGAGGCGCTGCCCGTATCCACCGAGGTGCTCGAGCTGGAGATCACCCCCAACCGACCGGATTGCCTCGGCGTCTACGGCGTGGCGCGTGAGCTGCACGCGGCCACCGGCGCGGCGCTGGCCGCCGCGCCGTGGGAGCAGGACCCGGGCGAGCCGGGCGAGCTGACCGCCGCGCGGGTGCGGGTCGAGTGCCCCGACCTGTGTCCGCGCTTCACCGCCCGCGTCTTCGAGGAGGTGACGATCGGCCCCTCGCCGCTGTGGCTGAAGGCACGGCTGACAGCGGCGGGGCAGCGCCCGATCAACAACGTTGTCGACATCACCAACTACGCGATGCTGCTGACCGGCCAGCCGCTGCACGCCTTCGACCTCGACCGGATCGCCGGCGGCGAGCTGGTCGTGCGCCGCGCCCGCGCCGGCGAGCAGGTGCGGACGCTCGACGGGCAGACCCGCGCCCTCGACGGAGAGATGGTTGTGATCGAGGACGCCGCGGGCCCGACGTCGATCGCGGGCGTGATGGGCGGCGCGCGCTCTGAGGTCGAGCCCGCGACCACCCGTGTGCTGCTCGAGGTCGCGACCTGGGACGGGCCGAACATCCATCGCACCTCGTGGGCGCTCGGACTGCGCAGCGAGGCCTCGGGCCGGTTCGAGAAGGGGCTGCAGCCCGAGCAGACCATGCAGGCTCAGGCGATCGCCGGCGCGCTGATGATCGAGCTGTGCGGGGCGCGGCTGCTGCGCGGCACGATCGACATCGGCGGCGAGGGCCCGGCGCCCCGGGAGATCGTCCTGCGTGAGCGCCGCGTCGAGGCGATCCTCGGCGTGCCGGTCGCGCGCGAGCGCCAGGCCGAGATCCTGAGGGCGCTGGACTTCGGCTCGACCGCGGTCGAGCAGGGGCTCGCCGTCACGGTCCCTGCGCTGCGCCGCGACGACGTGACGCGCGAGATCGACCTGATCGAGGAGGTCGCACGGATCGATGGCCTCGATCGGCTCCCCGCGACGCTGCCGGCACGGCGCGGCGCCGCCGGGCGGCTCACCCATGAGCAGCGCGTGCGCCGCGCCGCCGAGGATGCGATGGCCGGCAGGGGTCTGCGCGAGGTCGTCGGCTGGAGCTTCGCCGACCCGGGTCTGCTCGACCGCCTTTCGATCCGCCAGGACCACCCGCTGCGCCACGTCGTGCTGGTCGAGAACCCCCTGTCGGAGGACCAGTCGATGATGCGTCCTACGATGCTCGGCTCGCTGCTCGATGCCGCGCGGTACAACCTCTCGCGCGGCGCTGCGGACATCGCGATCTTCGAGTCGGGCCGCGTCTACCACGCCCGCAGGGAGGGGAGCGGCGCCGACACGCCGGCCGACGAACACCATGCGCTCGGCGCGCTGCTGTGCGGCGGGTTGACGCCGCGCGCATGGCGCGGGGACGTCGCGGAGGCCGACTTCTTCGCCGCGAAGGCCCTGCTGTGCGCGATGCTCGACCGCTTCCACGTCGAATGGGACGTCGCCGCCGCGGAGCCCGAGCGTTGGCCGTTCCTGCACCCGGGGCGCAGCGCCGTCGTCAGCGCGGAGTGCGGCGGCGACGAGCACCTGGTGCTCGGGTTCCTCGGCGAGGTGCACCCGCTCGTTGCCGCCCGCTGGGACCTGCCTCGTGCAGCCGCGTTCGCCGTCGATCTCGGCCGGCTCGCCACCGTGGCGCCCGAGGCGGCCGCGTTCGTCGGATTCGGCGCCTTCCCGGTGCTGCGCCAGGACATCGCTGTCGTGCTGCCCGACGGGGTGCCCGCGGGCGAGGTGGTGGCCGCCGTGCGGGAGGCGGGCGGCGGCACCCTCGACGGCGCCGAGATCTTCGACGTGTACAGCGGCGAGCAGGTCGGCCCCGGGCGGCGCTCGCTCGCCCTTGCTCTGAGCTTCCGCTCGCTGGAGGGAACGCTGACCGACGAGGACGTGGCGCCGGTGCGCCAGCGGATCGTCGCCGCCCTCGAGCGGCTGGGGGGCGAGCTCCGTGGCTGAGGCCCAGCCCGGTGCGGGGGGTCCGCGGGTGCTCGTCGCCGGCGCGACCGGCTTCGCGGGCGCGCTCGCAGCGCACCTGCTGTGGCGTCATCCCGGCTTCGAGCTGGCCGGCGTGACCGGCCGCTCGGAGGTGGGACGGCCGCTCGCCGAGCTGTATCCGCGCTATCGCGTGCCGCTGGTGCTCGAGGAGCTCGATCCTGCCGCGGAGGGGATCGAGGCCGCCGTCGTGGCCTACCCGCACGCGGCGGCGGCCCCCACCGTGGCCGCGCTGCGAGCGGCGGGCGCGCGGGTCGTGGACCTCAGCGCCGACTTCCGGCTGCGCTCGCGCGAGACCTACGAGCGCTGGTACGGCCCGCACCCCGAGCCGGACCTGATCGAGCAGGCCGCCTACGGGCTCACCGAGCTGCACCGCGAGGAGATCGCGCGCGCGCCGATCGTCGCGAACCCCGGCTGCTACCCGACCGCGACCGTGCTCGCGCTCGCGCCACTCGCGCGCGCCGGGCTGATCGCCGACGTCGTCGTCGACGCCAAGCAGGGGATCTCCGGCGCGGGCCGGTCGTTCGACGAGCAGACGCACCTGTCGATGGCCGGCGAGAACATCCTTCCCTACAAGGTCGCCGCGCACCGCCACACACCCGAGATCGAGGAGCAGCTCAGCGCCCTCGGCTGCGAGGTGCGCGTCCAGTTCCAGGCCTCGCTGGTGCCGCTCGACCAGGGCGAGCTGGCCAGCTGCTACGTCACCCCGACGCGGGAGATCGGGCCTGATGAGCTGCGCGAGCTCTACGCCGACGCCTACGCCGGCGAGCGATTCGTCGAGGTCGTCGAGCCGGGGGGCCGGCCACCCGGCACCCGCGAGACGCTCGCCACGAACTTCTGCCGGCTGTTCGCCGCCGCGGACGGCCACACCGGCAAGGTGCTGGTGTTCTCCTCGATCGACAACCTCTGGAAGGGCACCTCCTCGCAGGCGGTGCAGAACCTGAACGCGATGTTCGGCTTCCCCGAGGAGACGGGGATCTCGTGAGCGCACAGCAGCCGTTCTTCCGCTCGCGCTGGGCGCCGCGCCCCTCGCACGTGAGCGAGCTCGCCCGCGACGCCGGGCTGCCGGCGGGGTTTCGCGCGGCCGGCGTGAGGGCCGGGCTGAAGCCGAGCGGGCGGCCCGACGTCGGCCTGCTGGTCAACGACGGGCCCGAGCACGTCAGCGCCGCGCGCTTCACCGCCTCCGGAGCCGCCGCCGCGCCGGTGCTGCTCAGCCGTGAGCGCTGCCGCCTCGACGCGCTGCGCGCGGTGCTCGCGAACTCGGGCTGCGCAAACGCGGCGACCGGGCGGCGCGGCCTCGAAGACGCCGCAAAGACGCAGGGCGCCGCGGCCGCCGCGGTCGGATGCGACCCCTCCCTCGTCGCGCTCGCCTCGACCGGGGGGATCAGCCAGTTCCTTCCCCTCGAGCCGCTCGTGAAGGGCGTGCTCGACGCGCGCGGCGAGCTCTCCGCCGCCGGGGACGCCGCGTTCCAGGCTGCGATCCAGACGACCGACGCGTTCGAGAAGCGCGCCAACCTCGCCGTCGAGCTGCCCTCCGGGACGGTCCGGCTGACCGCGCAGTGCAAGGGCGCGGGCATGATCTCGCCGAACTTCGCGACGATGCTGTGCTTCGTGCAGACCGACGCGGCCCTGTCGGCAGCGACCGCCGACCTGCTGCTCGGCGTCTGCGTCAAGCGCTCCTTCGACCGCGCCTCGGTCGACGGGCAGCTCTCGACCAACGACACCGCGATCCTGATGGCCTCCGGCGCCTCGGGCGTGCGCGTCGAGGCGGAGAGCGAGGACGAGCTGCGCTTCGGCGAGGCGCTCGACGCGCTGCTCCGTGCCCTCGCCGTGATGATGGTCCTCGACGGCGAGGGCGCCGCGCGGGCGGCGCGCGTGGTCGTGCGCGGCGGCAACGAGCAGGGCGTCGAGGCCGCGGCGCGCGCCGTCGCCAACTCGCCGCTCGTGAAGGCGGCGCTGCACGGCGGCGACCCCAACTGGGGCCGCATCGTGCAGGCCGTCGGCGGCGCCTTGACGGGGACAGCGCCGCTGCCCGTCGACGTGACGATCGAGGGCGTGCAGGTCTGCTCCGCGGGCGCGGCGATCCCCTGCGACGAGGCCGAGCTCGGCCGGCTCGTGCAGCGCGAGGAGGTCGACTACGAGGTCGGGCTGCCCGGCGAGGGCGCCGAGACCGAGGTGTTCTTCTCGGATCTCTCCAAGGAGTACGTGGAGTTCAACTCGGCGTACACCACATGAGCACGTGGCCCCTCACATCGAGCAGGTCCCGGGCGGGAGGTGTGACGCATGCGTGACGTGGGAACACTGCTGGAGGCATTGCCCTACATCCGAGAGTTCCACGGCAGGACGGTCGTGATCAAGTACGGCGGCGCGGCGATGGAGGACGAGGCGCTCCGCGAGGAGTTCGCGCGCGACGTGGTCCTCCTCAAGTACGTCGGGCTGAGCCCGATCGTCGTCCACGGCGGCGGCCCGGAGATCACGGGCTACATGGAGCGGCTCGGGCTGCCCGTCGAGTTCGTCGGCGGGCTGCGGGTCTCAAGCGAGGACACGGTCGAGATCGCGAAGATGGTCCTCGTCGGCAAGGTCAACAAGGAGATCGTGCTGCGACTGCAGCGCCACGGCCAGCCGGCGGTGGGCCTCTGCGGCGACGACGGCTCGTTGTTCCGCGTCGCGCGCCGGGGCGGACCCGCGGGTCAGGACATCGGCTTCGTCGGGCGCATCGAGCGCGTGAACTGCGGCGTGATCGAGCACGTCGCGAGCGACTACATACCGGTGATCGCCTCGGTGGGCGCCGACCGCGAGGGCAACTCCTACAACGTCAACGCCGACGAGGCCGCCGGAGCGGTGGCGGGCGCGCTCGGCGCCCACAAGGTCGTGTTCCTCACCGACGTCGCCGGCTGGCTGGCGGACCCGGCCGACCCGGCGACGCTGATCAGCCATGCGGGCGCCGGCCGCGTGCGCGCGGCGCTCGACTCGCTCGACGGGGGCATGCGGCCCAAGCTCGAGGCGTGTGTGGCCGCGATCCAGGCGGGCGTCAGCGCCGCGCACATCGTCGACGGGCGCACCCCGCACTCGCTGCTGCTCGAGCTGTTCACCGACGAGGGGATCGGCACCAAGATCGAGGCGTCCGACGATGACGCTGGCTGAGCTGCAGCGCGTCGAGTCGGAGTTCGTCGTCGGCTCCTATGCGCGCCTGCCCGTCGAGTTCGTGCGCGGCGAGGGCTGCTGGCTGTGGGATTCGCAGGGCGATCGCTACCTCGACTTCCTGTGTGGCATCTCGGTCACGAGCCTCGGGCACTGCCACCCGCGGGTCGTCGAGGCGGTGCGCGAGCAGGCCGGGCGGCTGCTGCACGTCAGCAACCTGTTCTACACCGAGCCCGCGATGCGCCTCGCCGAGCGGCTTGCGCGGAGCAGCCTCGGCGGCAAGGTGTTCTTCTGCAACTCCGGCACGGAGGCCAACGAGGCCGCGCTGAAGCTCGCCCGCAAGGCCCGGCGCGGCGGCGAGGTCGTCGTCGTCGAGGGCGCCTTCCACGGCCGCACCTACGGCTCGCTGTCGGCCACCCCGCAGGAGTCCAAGCAGGCGCCGTTCGCCCCGCTCGTGCCCGGCTTCCGCGTGGTCGAACCGGAGCCGCAGGCGCTGCGCGCGGCAGTCGGCGCGAACACCGCGGCGGTGCTGCTCGAGCCGATCCAGGGCGAGTCCGGCGTGCACGTGCTCTCCGACGAGCTGCTGACGGCCGCGCGCGAGGCCTGCGACGAGCACGGCGCGGCGCTGATCTTCGACGAGATCCAGACCGGCATGGGCAGGACGGGCACGCTCTGGGCCTATCAGCAGACGAGTGTCGTTCCCGACGCGATGACCGTCGCCAAGGCGCTCGGCGGCGGCCTGCCGATCGGGGCGCTCATCACCGGCCCGCGCCTTGCCGACGTGTTCGAGCCCGGCGACCACGGCTCGACGTTCGCCGGCGGCCCGCTGGTCGCCGCCGCGGCGCTCGCCGCGCTGGAGCTGACCGTCGCGGAGTCGTTGCTCGCCTGCGTCCGGGAGCTCGGCGAGGAGCTCGCCGAAGGGCTCGCCGCGCTGCCGCACGTGACCGCCGTTCGCGGCCGCGGGCTGATGCTGGCCTGCCGGCTGGACGTGCCGGCGCCCGAGGTGGTGCGTCGCGCGCTGCTCGAGCAGCGCCTCGTCCTCAACGCGACCGGCCCGGACACGCTGCGCCTGCTCCCGCCTCTCACGATCGACGCCGAGCAGGCCCGGGAGGGCGTGGCGCGGCTCGGGAGGGCGCTGGAGGGCTGATGACGGTCGACCTGGGGGAGGGCTACGAGCTCGACGACGATCCGGCGCGGCTCGACGTCGACGCGATCCATCACTTCATCAGCGAGCTCTCCTACTGGGGCCGCGGTCGCTCGCGCGAGCGCGTCCTGGCGACGATCGCGGGCTCGCGGCGCGTCGTCGGCCTCTACCACCACGGCGAGCAGGTGGGCTTCGCGCGCGCGATCTCCGACGGCGTGACCATGGCCTACCTCGCCGACGTCTACGTCCTGGAGGCGCACCGCGGGCGCGGCCTCGGCCTCGCGCTCGTCCGCGAGATCGTCGAGGGCGCCCCGGAGGTGCACTGGCTGCTCCACACGGCCGACGCGCAGGGCCTCTACGAGCGGCTCGGCTTCCGCACCGGTCCCTCCCGCTACCCGCTGATGGAACGCGGGCGCACCGCAGTCGAGGCGCAACGCGGTGGCGCTGAATAGAGTGGCCGCGTGAGCGATCAGGACCCGATGGGAGATGTGCGGACCGCCTCATACGAGGCGGATCCCGCAAGCGTGCGCCGTGTGCTGCTGCTGTACTCGGGCGGCCTCGACACGAGCGTGATGCTGAAGTGGATCCAGGACTCCTACCGGGCCGAGGTCGTCTGCCTGACCGTCAACCTCGGCCAGCCGGGCGAGGACTACGAGGTGATCGAAGGCAAGGCGCGGATGCTGGGGGCGCTCGAGACGCACGTGATCGACGCACGCGAGGAGTTCGCCGGCGAGTACCTCGTGCCGGCGATCAAGGCCAATGCCGTCTACGGCGACGGCTACCCGCTGTTCACGGCGCTGGGCAGGCCGTTGATCGCCAAGCTCGCGGTCGAGCAGGCGCGCGCGAGCGGCTGCGACACGATTGCCCACGGCTGCACCGGCAAGGGCAACGACCAGGTCCGTTTCGAGGCGACGATCGCGACGCTCGCGCCCGAGCTGAAGGTGATCGCGCCCGTGCGCTCGTGGCAGATGGGGCGCGAGGAGGAGATCGCCTATGCCCGCGAGCACGGCATCCCGATAAAGACCCTCCCCAACCAACCCGGGACCGAGGTCGCTCCCTACTCGATCGACGACAACCTCTGGGGCCGCTCCTCGGAGGGCCGCTGGATCGAGGACCTCGGCCACGCCCCCGAGGAGGACGTCTTCCAGCTCGTCGTCCCGCCGGAGCAGGCACCCGACGAGCCCGAGACGATCGAGATCGAGTTCGAGCGCGGGGTCCCCGTCGCGGTCGACGGCGCGCGGCTCGGACTCGTCGAGCTGATCGAAGCGGTCGCCGAGATCGCCGCGCGCCATGGCGTCGGCATCCTCGATCACATCGAGGACCGGATCGTCGGCCTGAAGGTCCGCGACATCTACGAGGCGCCCGCCGCGACCGTGGTCCTCACCGCCCACAAAGAGCTCGAGCGGCTCGTCTGCACGATCCATCAGAACCAGTTCAAGCGCGACCTCGATCGGCAGTGGGCCTACCTCGTCTACGCAGGGCTGTGGTGGGAGCCGCTGCGCGAGGACCTCGGCGCCTACATGGACCACGTCAACGAGCAGGTCACCGGCACGATCGGCCTGAAGCTCTACAAGGGCAGCGCGCGCGTCGTGACGCGGTCGTCCCCGAACGCCGTCTACGACGCGGGACTCGCCTCCTTCGCCGAGTCCGGAGGACTGTTCTCGCAGGAGGCCTCCCCCGGCTTCATCGAGCTGTTCTCTCTGCAGTCGAGGATGGCGTGGCGGCTGCACGACGCGAATGCCCGAGCCGAGGGCGGGGTAGACCGAGGGTGATGAACGGCAACGGCTACAGGCTGCTCGGCGTCGCCGTCTGGAAGGGCGGGAAGTGGTATCTGCGCCGGCGGCTCTCGGTACGTCGGGTCGCGGCGAGGGGAGCGCTGGCGATCGCCGGCCTGGCGGCTGCCGGGCTGCTCGCGCGGCGCCTCGCGGGCTGAGCCCTCCACCGAGCGTCTACAGCGGGCTCGCGATCACTGCCTGCTCGGTGCGGATCGTGCGGCGCTCCTCCGCCTCGAGCCCGGACTGGAACTCGTCGACCTTGCGAGCCGGCCCGCTGACGGTGAACGCGACCTGCGAGTCCAGCAGGTGCGGGTGCTCGACGATCTCCAGGCGAAGCCCGAGGCGATCGGCCCAGCTGCGCATCGACTGCTCGAATTCCTCGCGGATCTCCCTGCCGACGAGAGCCACCAGCGCGCGCGACTCCGGCGTCCGCGCGATCGCCTCCCGTTCGCGCCGGGCCTCCGTGTGATCGTCGGGGTCGACCCACTCGTCGAGCTCCGGCGAGAAGTGGCTGAGTGACAGCGTGGCCGAGACGCCGTCCTTCGCGAGCACGGAATCGATCGCCGCCCTGGCGGCCTCGATCGAGCTGCGGCCGGCCGCATAGGCGAACAGGCGCCCGCCGTCGTGGGTGATGACGACCTGCTCGCCGACGGCGGCGCGGAGCTCGCCGATCACCTCGGGATCGCGCACCCGCTCGACGAGCGCGTGCAGCAGGCCGCGGCTCGGGGAGCCGGAGAGCTCGCCTGTCAGGCGCCAGTCGCGATCGTCGTCCTCGAAGGCGGCACGAGCCTCCATGCCCCGCCACGATAGAGAACCAGCCGTCGATCCGAGACCCGCCGTCGTCCGGGCCGAGGTCTACCTTTCGCGGCGATGGTCGAGGAGAGCGAGACGCCGGGGCAGGGCGGCGAGATCGGCGAGTCCGACTTCCTCGCCGAGCGCCGCGCGAGGCGCGCCACCGAGACCGGCGAAGCCGCGCTGCTGCGCCGCGCGGAGGCGGCCGAAGCCACCGTCAAGACGCTCGAAGGCCACGTCCAGAGCCTGCAGGCGCGCCTCCAAGAGGCCGAGCAGGAGCGCCGCCGTGTCGCCGCCCTGCTCGAGGCCGAGCGGTCCCACGCAGCCGAGCGCGAGCGCGAGCTGCGCAAGGTCAAGCAGCGCGAGTACGCCGAGCAGCAACTGCGCGTCGAGGCCGAGGACCGGCTGTCCGGGCTGGAGCGCGAGGACCGCGAGTCCACGCAGCGCGGCGGGCGGAACAGCGAGCGTGCGCTCTCCGATCTCTCGGAGCGGATCGACCGCCTGCAGCTCCAGATCAGCGAGGCCGAGCAGGCGGCCGCCGCCGAGCGGGCGGCGCTGCGGCGAGCCGAGGAGGACCTGCGCGGGCGCGTGGCAGAGCTCGAGCGCCGGGCCGAAGAGCTCCAGCGCAGCCTCGTCGGCGAGCGCGCCGCCCGCGAGCGCTCCGAGCGGGAGCTCGCCGGGATCCGCGAGGGTCACCGCCGTATGGAGGGCGTGCTCGGCGAGATCCGCGCCCTGATCGCGCGGCTCGGGGCGCTGCTCGCTGGAGCGCGACGGGAGCCCGTGCAGCAGGCCCCGGAGATGCCGAGGGCGTTCCGCCCCGAGGGCGAAGAGCGCCCTGCCGGACCGACTCCGGCCGAGCAGCGCGGTCTGGAGATGGCCGAGGCGCTGGCGGCAGCCGTCGAGCGTTTGCGGTCGCGGGCGCAGGCCGCGCCCGTCGCCCCCGAGGAATCCGCCGAGGCCTTCGCGGCGCCGCCGAGCGGGCTCCAGCTCGCGGCGCCGCCGAGCGAGCACGAGCCGCCGGCCGCCGCGCCGCTCGCGGCGCCGCCGAGCGAGCTCCAGCCCGCCGCGCCGCCGAGCGAGCACGAGCCGCCGGCCGCCACTGCGCCGCTCGCGTCGCCGAGCCAGTTCCAGCCCGCGCCGCCGGCCACCGCGGCGCCTCTCACGCCGCCGGCGAGCGAGCACGTGCCCCAGGCGCCGGCGCCGCCACGTGCGCCGGTCCCGCCGGCCGAGCGACTCGCAGAACCGGCGACGCCACCGCCCGCGGAGGTCACGGCCAGGGGGGAGCAGGCCGCGCATGAGTCCGCGGCCCAGGTGGGTCGGGCCGCCGGCGAACCCGCCGCGGAGGAGCCCGCGGTCGGGTCCGGCCAGGGCTCTCACGAGCCGCCGGCCGAGGCGGCGGCGCAGGCATCCGCGGACGTCGCCCGGCAAGCCTACCCGCCGGAGCAGCAGCCGCAGCATCCAGCTGCCCCGTCCGCGAGCGAATCCGGCACGGCGCCATGGGTGCTCGCCGAGACGCGCGCGCGGGCCGAAGCGGGCCACCCGGCGCCGCCGTCGGAGCGTCCCGCCAACAAGCACAGCCTGTCCTTGATAGCGCGGATCCGCAATCGCCGCAAACAGCGGTGGAACGACTGACCGGCCCCCTCGGGACCCCCGCCCTCCGCCGCCCAGCCACCTAGCATTGCGTCACCGGTGAGCACCCACTCCTGCGCCCATCTCCACGTCCACTCCGAGTACTCGCTGCTCGACGGCGCGTGCAAGATCGAGGACCTCGCGCGGCGCGCGGCGGAGTTCGGCCAGCCCGCCCTGGGGCTCACAGATCACGGCGTCATGAACGGCGCGGTGGAGCTCTACAAGGCCGCCGCCAAGCACGGCGTCAAGCCGATCGTGGGGTGCGAGATCTACCTCGTCGACGACCACACCGCGGGGAGGGGGGCGGGGTCCGGCAAGGGCGAGCGCAACCACCTGACGCTGCTGGCTTCAAGCGACGAGGGGTACCGAAACCTCGTCAAGCTCTCCTCGGCCGGCTTCCTGGAGGGGCTGCAGCGCGGCAAGCCGACCGTCGACCTGGCTCAGATCGAGCGCCACGCGACCGGTGTGATCGCGCTGACCGGATGCCTGGCCTCGCGGTTCTGCCAGCGGCTGCTCGACGACCGCGCCGAGGACGCCCGCGCGCACGCCGACGACCTGCTGAGGATCTTCGGAGCCGAGAACGTCTACTTCGAGGTGCAGAAGAACGGTCTCGCGGCGCAGGACAAGTGCAACGAGGGGATCGTCAGGATCGCGCGCGAAGTAGGGCGGCCGCTGGTGGGAACGGGCGACGTCCACTATCTGCGACGCGAGGACTACGACCATCACACGGCGCTGCTGTGCGTCCAGACGAAGAGCACCCTCGCCGCGCCGAAGATGACCTTCGAAGCCAACGAGTTCTACCTGCGTGACAGCGAGGAGATGGTCGCGGCCTTCGCCGAGTGGCCCGAGGCGGTCGCCTCGACGCTCGAGATCGCGGAGCGCTGCAACGTCGAGATCGAGCTGGGCAAGCAGCTGATCCCCAGCTACCCGACCCCCGACTCCTCCGACGAGAGGGCCTACCTGCACGAGCAGGTCGAGCTGGGTCTGCGCCTGCGCTACGGCGACCCGGTGCCCGCGCGGGCGCGCGAACGCGCGGAGATGGAGCTCGGCGTGATCGACAAGATGGGCTTCAACGCCTACTTCCTGATCGTCTGGGACTTCGTCCGCTACGCGAAGGAGAACGGCATCGCGGTGGGGCCGGGGCGCGGCTCGGCAGCGGGCTCGATCGTCGCCTACTGCCTCGCGATCACCGACGTCGACCCGCTCCAGTACGACCTGCTGTTCGAGCGCTTCCTGAACCCCGAGCGCGTGTCGATGCCGGACATCGACATCGACTTCTCGGTGCGGGGCCGCGAGCGCGTGATGCGCTACGTGACTGACAAGTACGGCCGGGAGTCGGTCGCGCAGATCGTGACCTTCGGCAAGATGTTCCCGCGGGCCGCGACGCGCGACGCGGCGCGCGTGCTCGGCTTCGACTACGGCACCGGCGATCGCCTCGCGAAGCTGATCCCGGACCCGGTGATGGGCCGGGCCCCGTCGTTCGAGGAGTGCCTGAAACACGGACAGCCGCTGCGCAAGGCCTACGACGACGAAGCGCCGGCGCGGCAGATAATCGACGTGGCGCGCGGCCTCGAGGGCATCGTGCGCAACTCCTCGATCCACGCCGCGGCGGTGGTGATCGCCGACCGTCCGCTGACCGACATCGTGCCGCTGCAGCTCGCGGACGCCGGCACCGACGAGAGCGGCGAGCGGGTCTACCGCACGGTCACGCAGTTCTCGATGAAGCCGATCGAGGAGATCGGCCTGCTCAAGATGGACTTCCTGGGCTTGCGCAACCTGGACGTGATCGAGGACGCGCTCGACATCATCGAGCGCTCCACCGGGACGCGTCCGGACATGACGACGCTGCCGCTGGACGACGCGAAGACATACGAGATGATGGCTGCGGGTGACTCCACCGGCGTGTTCCAGTTCGAGTCCGAGGGCATGCGCGAGGCGCTGCGCAAAGTCCGGCCGACCGAGTTCGAGGACCTGATCGCGCTCAACGCGCTCTACAGGCCGGGTGCGATGGAACAGATCCCGGTATACGCCAAGGGCAAGCACAACCCGGCGGCGATCTCCTATCCCGACGAGCGGCTGCGCCCGATTCTCGAATCCTCCAAGGGCGTGATCCTCTACCAGGAGCAGGCGATGCAGATCTCCAAGGAGCTCGCGGGCTTCTCGGGCGCGAAGGCCGACGACCTGCGCAAGGCGATAGGCAAGAAGAACCGCGAGGCGATGGCCGCCCTGAAGCCTGAGTTCGTCGAGGGCTGCCGCGCATCCGGCACCAGCGAGCAGGTGATCGAGTTCCTCTGGACCACCAACGAACGCTCCGCCGATTACTCGTTCAACCGCTCGCACGCGGCCTGCTACGCGCTGATCGGCTATCGCACGGCGTGGCTGAAGGCGAACTACCCGGCCGAGTACATGGCGGCGCTGATCTCCTCGGTGATGTCGACGAAGGACAAGGTGCCGTTCTTCGTGGCGCGCTGCGAGGAGATGGGCATCGAGATCCTGCCCCCGGACGTCAACCTCTCCGACCACGAGTTCACCGTCGGGCCCGCGGCGGTGCAGGGTGGCGTCGGGACGATCCGCTTCGGGCTGGACGCGGTCAAGGGCGTCGGCTACCAGGCGGTCGAGGCGATCAAGCGCGCCCGCGAGGACAGCCAGTTCTCATCGTTGTGGGACTTCTGTGAGCGCGTCGACTGCCGCACGGTCAACAAGAAGGCGATCGAGGCGCTGATCAAGTGCGGCGCGTTCGGCTCGACGGGGGCGACGCGCCGCGGCATGATCGAGGTGCTAGAGACGGCCCAGTCCAAAGGCCAGAAAATCCAGCAGGACGCGCTGATCGGCCAGGGCTCGATCTTCGACCTCGCCGGCGAGGAGCCGGGCGCACCTTCGCCCGGTGGCCCCGGCGCCCTCGCGAGCACCCATCCGCCGATCGTCGGCGAGGAGTACGAGCAGCGCGAGCTGCTCGCCGCCGAGAAGGAAGCGATCGGCCTGTTCATCTCCGAGCACCCCCTGAAGCCGCTGAAAGACGTGCTGCGCACGCGCGCCGACTGCTCGATCGCGGCGCTCGCGGACCGCCGCGACAAGGACCTCGTGGCCGTCGGCGGGATCATCACCGAGACCAAGAAGATCCGCACCCGCAACGGCGACCACATGATGTTCGCGACGCTCGACGACCTCGCCGGCTCGGTCGAGCTGCTGGTATTCGGCAACGCGCTCGGCGAGCACGAGCAGGTCCTGCAGGCCGACGAGATCGTGCTCGTCAAGGGACGGGTGGACCACAAGGAAGCGGGCAGCACCTGCCTGGTCGTGCAGAGCGTGCAGCGGTTCGCCCCGAGCCAGGAGGAGATCGCACGGGCCAGCGTCAAGGCGAAGGCCGTGGCCGCAGCGGCGCAGGCGGCGGCGCGGCCCCTGCTGCTGCGCGTCGCCGCCCGCGACCTCTCACGCGCGATCGACTCGCTCAAGCAGGCGATCGAGGACTTCCCCGGCGAGGCCGAGATCGTGCTCGAGGTCCAGACCGCGGAGGGCTCCACGAAGCGACTGCGTCTCGGCGAGGCGTTCCGCGTGGCGCACACACCGACGCTGCGAGCGGAGCTGGAAAGCATCCTCGCGCCGCGCGGTATCGCCTCCGCGGCCGCGCTCGCCGGCTGAGGCGTCCCTCAGCGTTGGCGCCTGCGCCCGCGCGCGCGGTGTCGCCTCCGCGGCCGCGCTCGCCGGCTGAGCGCGTCCCTCAGCGTTTGCGCTTGCGCTTGCGCGCCGCGAGTCCCCGCTGGTGCAGGCTGCAGGCGAGCGCCACTTCCTCCGGGCCGGCGCCCTGCTTCTTCTCACCGGGCGTCTCGAGCACGCACGGCAGCCGCTGGATGCCGGGCGCGGACAGGAAGGCGGCGCAGCCGTCCTCGCCCAGCTCGCCGGTGCCGACATTGGCGTGGCGGTCGCGGTTCGAGCCGAGGGGCGTCATCGAGTCGTTCAGGTGAAGCGAGCGGATCCGTCCGGGGCCGAGCAGGCGCCGAGCCTCGCGCAGCACCGAATCCATCCCCGCCGGCTCGCGGATGTCGTAGCCGGAGGAGAGCAGGTGACAGGAGTCGAGGCAGAAGCCGATGCGCTCGTGATGGCCGCAGGCGTCCTGGAGTTCGGCGAGCTCCTCGAGCGAGCGCCCGAGCGTGCCGCCGGCACCAGCCGTGTTCTCCAGGTGCAGCTCGCAGCCCTCGGTCTCGGCCAGCGCCTCGCAGATCGTCTCGCCGGCGCGGCGGATCGCCTTGCGGGGGTCGCTCTTCAGCGCCGAGCCGGGGTGCAGGACGACCCCGGCCGCGCCGATGCCCGTGCCGACGCGCAGCGAGTGTGTCAGCGAGGCCAGCGATTTGGAGCGAATCTCGGCGTCCTCGCTGGCGCAGTTGATCAGGTAGACGGCATGGATAAGCACTGCGTCGATCGGGCTCGGGGCGCACGCCTCACGAAATGCCGCGAAGTCCTCATCGGCGTATTTCGTGGGTCGCCACATCCGCGGCGACTGGTTGAAGATCTGGATCGCGGTGCAGCCGCGCTGCTCGCCGCGCTCGATCGCGTTCGGCAGCCCGCCGGCGGGGGAGACGTGGGCGCCGATCAGCATGGCGCGGGATTATGCCGCGCGCAGCCCTGCCGCTCCCGGCCGATAGGGTCGGAGCATGAAGGTCCGCTTCGCCCCCTCGCCGACCGGCGCGCTGCACATCGGCGGCGCGCGCACGGCGCTGTTCAACTGGCTGCTCGCCCGCCACGAGGGGGGCCGGCTGGTGCTTCGCATCGAGGACACCGACCGCGAGCGCTCGACGCCGGAGAACATCGAGCAGATCCTCGATGCCCTGCGCTGGCTGGAGCTCGACTGGGACGAGGGGCCGATCCTGCAGACCGACCGCTCCGAGCGCCACCAGCAGGCGCTCCGAGCGCTGCTGGATGCCGGCCATGCCTACCGCTCGCAGGCCACGGCCGAGGACGTCAAGGCCTACAAGGAGCGCCACGGCTCCGAGCGGGGTTTCCGCGGCGAGCCGCAGGCGGAGGGGGCGGTGCGGCTGCGCGTCCCCGATCGGGGCGCGACGGTCATGCACGATGCGATCCGCGGTCAGACGGTCTTCGAGCACGTTCACATGGACGATCCCGTGATCGCGCGGGCCGACGGCTCGGTGCTCTACAACTTCGCGGTCGCGATCGACGACCTCGACTCGGCGATCACCCATGTGGTGCGCGGCGAGGACCACGTCTCCAACACGCCCAAGCAGCTGCTCGTGATCGAGGCGGCGCGCGCCGTCGGGCTGACCGACGCGCCCGACCCCGTGTACGCGCACCTGCCGCTGCTGCACGGCCCGGACGGCAAGAAGCTCTCCAAGCGCCACGGCGCCGCCTCGACCCAGGAGCTGCGTGACGCCGGCTATCTGCCCGAGGCGGTGCGCAACTACCTCGCGCTGCTCGGCTGGGGCGCCGGCGACGACGCGACGGTGCTTTCCACCGAGCAGCTGATCGAGCGCTTCACGCTCGAGCGGGTCAGCCGCAACCCGGCGCGCTTCGACGAGACGAAGCTGAACTGGCTGAACGGCGTCTACATCCGCGAGCTGGACCCCGCCGAGCTCGCGCGACGGCTGGAAGCCTTCACCGGCAGACGCGATCTGCTCGAGGCCGCCCGCATCAGCCAGGAGAAGATTCACACGCTCGCGGACTTCGAGGAGCTCACCGGCCCGCTGCTCGACGGGCCCGTCGAGGACCCCGCGGCGCGAGAGAAGTGGCTCGGCGAGGACGGTAGGGACGCGCTGGCCGCGGCGCGCGATGCGCTCGGCGCCGCCGACGGCTTCGACCAGGCGTCGATCGAGTCGGCGCTCGAAGAGGTGATCGAGCGCCGCGGCGACAAGCCGCGGCAGGTCTACCAGCCGCTGCGCGTGGCGCTGACCGGCCGAACCGTGTCTCCCGGCATCTTCGAGAGCCTCGCGCTGCTCGGCCGCGACGAGTCGCTGCGGCGCATCGACGCCGCCCTGGCGAGTCCCTGAGCCAGTGGTGAGTCGCCTGGCGCGGTGCCCGAGGCATGCCGCAATCGCTGTGCCGGGGCCAGATCCGGGCGTGACCTAAATTCCTGCGGCGCTGCTGCCGATACCTCAGGGGAAAGCGGACCGACCCCGGCCCGGATGGCCGGGGAACCCAAGGAAGGGGTATCAACAGAATGCAGGCGACGGCTGCGGCCAAGAAGGCCAAGGTAACCCAGAAGACCAGCACCGCTCCGGCTGCACGCACGGCCTCGGCCGGCAGGCGTGCGCTTGCCCCTGCCACCGGCGCGGGCGAGCGTCACCAGAACGAGGGGCACGGCCGCCGTCTGACGATGGCCTTCGAAGCGCTCGAGGCGTTCCCCGCGCTCGCCGAGTCGCGCAACAGGCTGCTCGCCGTGATCGCCAAGGACAACGTCGCCACGGCGGACGTCGTCTCCGCGGTCGAGTCCGACGTCGCGCTGATCATCGCCGTGCTGCGGCTCGCCAACCGCGCGCAGAGCGCGGCGGGCAAGGTCGACACCGCCGTCGCCGCCGTCGACCTGCTCAGTCCCCAGACCGTCCAGGCCGTCGCAAGCCGCGTGCGCACCTTCGACTTCTTCGAGCGCGCGAGCGTCTGGGACGCCGCGCCCGAGCGCTTCAGGCTGCACGCCCTCGCCACGCAGCACGCCGCGGACCGGCTCGCCACCGAGGTCGGCTACGAGAACCGCGACCGCCTGACGGTCACGAGCCTGCTCCACGACGTCGGCAAGCTGGTGCTGCTGCACGCCTACCCGGGCTATCCCTCCCAGGTTCATCGCACCGCCCGCACCCCCGAGGAGCGCGTCCACGCCGAGCGCCGCGAGCTCGGCGTCGACCATGCGCTGGTGGGCGGGGTCCTGATCCGCCGCTGGGGCCTTCCGGCCTCGCTGGCGACCCCGATCGAGCGCCACCACAACCCCGACGCCGAGGGCGAGGCCGCCTTCATCCGCCTCGCCGACATGCTCGCCCACTACGAGCAGGGCGGCCGCGTCAGCCCGAGCGAGCTGCTCAACACCGCCCGCGCGGTCGGCCTCGGCCCCCAGGACCTGCGCCGCGTCATGTACGAACTGCCCAACAACAACGTCCAGCGCCAGCGCCACGTCGATCCGTGCCCGCTCTCGGGCCGCGAGCTCGGCGTCCTGCAGCGCCTGGCCGAGGGCAAGGTCTACAAGCAGATCGCGCACGAGCTGACGCTCTCGACGAGCACGGTGCGCACCCACCTGCACAACATCTACGGGAAGCTCGGGGCCGTCGACCGGGCACAGGCGGTTCTCATCGCCACGGAGCGCGGCTGGCTCTGAGGGGCGGATTCGCCGCCGGCGCCGGGGGTCGGCCGATCGCGCGGCGGCGCCAGGCCGTAGCATCGCCTCTGCGCGATGATCTCGATCACCACGAAGTCGCCCTACGCCGTGTCCGCTCTCGTCGAGCTGGGGCGCAGCGGCGGCTCGGAGCCGGTGCCGATCGGCGAGCTGGCGCGGCGGCGGGACGTGCCGGTGCAGTTCCTCGAGCAGCTCTTCGCCGTGCTGCGCCGCGCCGGAGTGATCAGCTCGCAGCGGGGGGTGAAGGGGGGCTACCGCTTCGCGCGGGCGCCAGAGGAGGTCACGGTGCTGGAGATCGTCGAGCTGCTCGACGGACCGCTTGGGCGGGACTCCCAGGGCGTGTTCGGAGACGCCGCGGCGGCCGCGCGGCAGGTGCTGGAGGAGACGACGATCGCGGGCGTGATCGAGCGCGAGATGCGGGAAGCCGGCGGGAGCATGTACCACATCTGAGGTTCGTGCCAAGAACGGCTCTACAGAGCCTCGCATCAGCAAGCGGCCCGTCGGCTGGATCGGCTAGTCCCGCTTCTGCCCGCCGAGCGCTCTGCGTTCAAGGACGCGAAGGCGGAAGGCGACACCGAGGCATGCGCCACAAAGCAGCAACGTGACGAGGGCCAGGACCCGTGGCACCGCCAGCGCTGGCAGCACGAGGGTCAGAACTCCAAGCCCGAGCGCGGCGATCTCCGCTACGCGGACCGCGGGACGGGGCTTGCGCTTGAACACGGGGTTGATCACGGGCATCGGCTCAATATCGACGGCCGCCACGACACTGATTAGCCTGCGCCTCGCCAGAGGCCACCGCCGGCGTCGCTGAGCAGCCCGGCCTCGTCGTCGTGTCACCGGCGAGACACCGCAGCCCTCCGCCCATTTGCTACGTTCGGGCCGATCCGACTCACACGGCCCCGAATCAGCTCGAGGGCGCGGAGCGGAGGGGGGTGCAGCGTCCCAGCGCGGCACCTAAACAGAGAGAGGGGAGTCCCATGAAAGGGAAGCGCCTGCGGTCCGCGTTGTCGGGCCTGTTCGTCCTCGCGCTGTGTGCCGTCGTTCCGGCGGCGGCCGGCGCGGTCAACTACGTCGCGATCGGCGACTCGTACACGTCGGGACCGGGCATCACGCCCTATGCGCCCACCGCACCGCCGAAATGCGGGCAGTCGGAAAAGAACTACCCGCACCTCACCGCGGCCGCGCTCGGCCTGACGCTGACCGACGTCAGCTGCGGTGGCGCCACCACCTCGGACGAGACCGAATCGCAGTTCGAAGGCCAGCCGCCGCAGGACGAAGCGCTGAGCGAATCGACCGAAGTCGTCACGATCGGCATGGGCGGCAACGACCACGGCCTGTTCGGGACCCTGCTGAACGGCTGCACGAGACTGGACGCGATCGAACACGCGCCGGGGAAGTCACCCTGCCGCGAACACTACGAAGCATTCGTCCAGCAGACCTACGAAGAAGACAGACCCGAGCAGGAAGCGGCGCTGCGGCACATCAAAGAACTCGCTCCCCACGCGACGGTGTTCGTCGTCGGCTATCCCGAAATCACGCCGAAGGACGGCAAGTGCAATCCCGCCGAATTCCCCTGGTACCCGAAGGATCTGACCTGGTTCCGGAACAAGGTCCAGAGGGTCGGGAACAAGATGATCAGGGCCGGCGCGAGGGCGAACGGCGCGATCTTCGTCGACACCTTCACACCCAGTGAAGGGCACAACGCCTGCCAGGAACCGGGCGTGCGCTGGATCGAACCGCTGATCGGCTCGCTCACCGGTGTGGCCGTGCACCCGAACGCCACGGGCGAGCAGCAGGACGCCTACGACGTCGAGCGGGCGATGCTGAACGCGGGCATCCGCTAGCGCGGTCGGGCCCAGCTGGATCGGTACGCCTGCCCGCGGCCCGCGCCGCGGGCAGGCGCTGCCGCGAGTCACATCGCTCGAACCCGCCGTCAGGCGACCGTATACTCCCGCGGCATGCCAGCGGCCCGAGACGCGCTTCGTCACCCGGTCCTGCGGCCGCTGCGGCGGCTCCGGCACAGGTTCACGCGCGCCAGCGCCGAGGCCCGTGAGAGAGAACGCCGGCGTCAGGAGGAACGGCGCGAACTGCTCGAGCTGATCCCGAAGGGCAGCGTCGGCGCCGAGGTGGGCGTGTGGAAAGGCGAGTTCTCGGCGCTGCTGCTCGCGCGCGAGCTGCAGCGCCTGTACCTGATCGACCCCTGGGAGCACCGCGACGACGAGGGGTACGCGAAGGCCAAATTCGCTCGGCGCGGGCAGTCGGAGATGGACGCCATCTACGAAGGCGTCGTCAGGCGCTTCGCCGGGAAGCCCGTCGAGATCCTGCGCCGGCGCTCAACCGAGGTCGCTCAGCTCCCGGCGCTCGACTGGGCCTACATCGACGGCGATCACACCTACTCGGGCGCCCTCGCCGACCTCGAGCACTACTGGCCGATGATCAAGCCCGGAGGCTTTCTCTGCGGCGACGACTACGGCGTGCGCGGCTGGTGGGACGACGGCGTCACCAAGGCGGTCGACGCGTTCAGGACGACGGTCCGCTGCGAGGCCGCGTTCATCCGCACGCAGTTCTTCCTCACCAAGCCGCTGGCGCAGGACGACCGGCCCGGTCGCGGGCTCGAGTGATCCTCGCCTTCCTCACACCGTCGAGCGCCGCAGCCGACCGGCCGTCCGCGACGCACCCGCTACGTTGACGGCCGGCCCGCTGCTCACCGCCGCCGTGCTCGCCCTGAGCGGCGTCTCGGGGCCGCGGCTGGCGCCTTCTGGCCTGGTGTACTCGGCGGCGTCCGCGGCGGTCGTCCAGCCCCAGCCGCGCGCGGGCAGCTGTCGCGCGATCGGCTCGGGCCTCGAGCAGCGCCCCGACCCTCGCTGCACGCCGGGGGCGGTCGATCCGGCCGTCACGCAGGCGACGATCGGCTCGACGATATGCCGTTCCGGCTGGACCTCGACGGTCAGGCCCTCAGAGGACGTCACGGAGCCGGAGAAGCTCGCTGCACTGCGCGCCTACGGGGAGGGACCGGCGTCGCGTTTCGAGTACGACCACTTCGTCCCGCTCGAGCTGGGCGGCGCCGTCAACGACCCCCGCAACCTCTGGCCCGAGCCGGATTACCCCGTCCGCCAGGGCTTCTACCTGAACCCGAAGGACCACGTCGAGACCGCGCTGCGGCGGCTCGTGTGCGCGGGGCGCATCAGCCTCGCCGCTGCGCAGCGCGAAATCGCGCTCGACTGGGTCGCGGCGATGAAGCGCTACGGCTGAGGCGCGAGCTCGTAGTCGTCGAGCGCGTCCTGGCTGCGAATCAGCGCGCGCTGGTAGGTCAGCGCCCACCCGCCGCGGGGCCGGCGCGCGAGCTCGAACTCGCTCGCCCACGTCTCCCAGCGCCACAGCCACAGCCAACGTTCGACGACGCGGCCGGGCCCGGACCGGCCGCGCGGAGCCTCCCTCAGGCGGGGTCTCCGTGTCGTCGGGTCGAGCGTGGGGCGGACGGGGGACATACGGGTAAACGCAGCTTTGAGTAGCTTTTGCTTAGACAGCTTGACAACGAACGCTGGGAAGTTCCCGAGTGACCTCCCAAGTTCGACCTCTCCTCCGAGCCGGACGCGGCTCGGCGGGCGGATGTCTTGCCCAAGACCGGACGTCAGATACCCGACCGCCTATCGGTCAAACAACTGACACATAACCATGGAAGGTCAGACTGCTCACAGCCTTATGAGACCGCTTCTCGCCAAGGCGCTGGGCTGCGCCGCCACGCTCGCGGCGGCCGCGGCTCTGAGCGGCGCGCTCGCGCCCGCCGGCGCGGCGCAGCAGGGCTGCATAGCCCCCGACCTCCTCGGCGTGAGCCTCGCCAAGGCCCGCCACGCGCTCGCGGCCTCCGGCTGCGCGCTTCAGCTGCGCCAGCTCCCCGGCCACGGTCACTTCGTGACGCCCTCGAGCCCCGACGAACGCCAGCTGGTCGGCGCCCAGCGCCCGCCGCGCGGCGCGCGTGCGCAGTCGGTGACGCTGTGGCTGAAGCCGCTCTGCAGCCAGACTGCCGCGCCCGGGCCCGAAACCCCCGGGCCGACGACCGAAGGAGGCCCGACGGAGCTCGTCGCGGGGCTGTTCCTGAAGGGGGGACCGCTGCGGCTCGGGCCGCGCTGCCGGCATCCTTCGACTGCCGGCGGCACGCTGACCGTCGCCACGACCTCCGGCGAGATCGTGGCGAGCCGCACCGTCACCGCCGGGGGCTTCGCGGTGTTCCCGCTCAAACCCGGCCGCTACGTCGTCACCGGCAGCACCGGAGCGAGCCGGCCCCAGCCGCAGCACGCGACGGTCACAGCCAAGCACCTGACGCGCCTGAACCTGGTCGCACCGCTCCCCTAGCGCGGACGCCTCAGGAGCGATGCGCGGAGCGCCGCCGTGGCGGCCCGCGATAGACCTTTTCGCCGTAGTGCAGAACGTAGCTTTCGCACAGCGGCAGGTGGGCGAGGTCGGGACGTTCGTACTCGACGGTGCCCGGCTGCCGGCCGACGTCGGGGTAGCCCTCGAAGTGGCCGTACTCGTGGAGGATCTCCTTGCAGAAGGCCGGGAACTCCGCATCCTCTGACTGGACCGTGGGCCACACGCCGACGTTGATGTGAACGACGCATTCGGTGAAGCTCGCCGCCGGCGAGGTGAAGACGTTGTAGCCCGCGGGGCTCGTCCAGGTCGCCCACATCGCCGCGTATGGGCTCGGCGCGCCCGGTGCGTTGGCACCGGCTGGCGGGGCTTCCGCGGCCGGCGCCATCGTCACGCCGACTGTCCCGTCGCAGGGTGTCCCTTCCCAGTACTCGACGGCCCGTCCGACCGCTTCGCCGAGCGGATCGGAGTAGGACCCCCGCGCCTGCGCGGCGGCGGGTCCCGCAAGCGAGAGGAGGACCCCCGCCAACCCGGCCGCGAACGCCAGGCTGCGAGCGGCCGGCCGGGGGCGGGACGGAAGCTCCATCCCCGCCTCCTTACCCGATTCCGGGCGGTCCCTCGCCACGGGCTTGTGTCTCGGCGTCTGCGCCCTGGAGCCTCGCGGCCGTGCGCATGGACGCCGAGACAGGCCTGTCCTGGTGTTCCTCCATGGGGACCTCCTTCCCCGCCGCAGATGTTAGTGGCCGTGCGGACGGCCTCCCGCGCAGCGGCGCGGACTGTCATATTGAGGACATGGCCGCCTGCTCGCACCTCGACAGCGTCGCCGTCACCGAGCTGCCGGCCGAGGTGCCGGGCTGCGAGGACTGCCTGCGCGCCGGCGGCGTCTGGCTGCACCTGCGCATCTGCCTGGAGTGCGGCCACGTCGGCTGCTGCGACGACTCGCCCAACAAGCACGCCACGGCGCATTCCGGCGAGAGCGGCCATCCGCTGATCCGCTCGCTCGAGCCCGGCGAGACCTGGTCGTGGTGCTACGCCGATCAGATCGCGATGGTGATCCCCGAGGTCCACGGCAGCACTCGCATCCCGCCGTCGCCGATGCTGGGATGAGCGCCTCGGGCGCGCCGAGCTCGACCGCGGCGCAGCCTGAGACGACCGAGAACGGACCCAGGCGCCATCCCGCGATCGTGGCCGTCGACGACGAGCCGGCGGTGCTGGCCGCGGTCGCGCGCGACCTGCGCCGCGGCTTCGGCGAGAACTACCGGGTGATGCGCGCGGGCTCCGGCTCGGAGGCGCTGACGCTGCTCGGCGAGATGCGCACGCGCGGCGACTCCGTCGCGATGCTCGTCGCCGACCAGCGGATGCCGGGCATGGACGGCACCGACTACCTCCTCAGGGCGCGCGCGATCTACCCCGACGCCAAGCGCGTGCTGCTGACCGCCTACGCCGACACCACCGCCGCGATCCAGGCGATCAACGAGGTCTCGCTCGACTACTACCTGCTGAAGCCCTGGGACCCGCCGGAGGAGCAGCTCTACCCGGTCGTCGAAGACCTCCTGACGACGTGGGCGGCTGGGACCGCGCTCGAATCCGGAGGCGTACGGGTGATCGGGCACCGCTTCTCGGCGGCGACGCACGAGCTGCGCGACTTCCTCGCGCGCAACCGCGTGCCGGGCCGCTGGCTCGACGTCGAGCGCGACGCGGAGGCGCGCGAGCTGCTCGTCGTCGCCGGGGTCGAGGAGTCGCGCCTGCCGGTCGCGCTGCTCGAGGACGGCACCGTGCTCGAGCAGCCGACCGTGCTGGAGCTGGCCGAGAAGATCGGCGTCGCCGGTCTGCCGGCGGCCGATCACTACGACCTCGTGATCGTCGGCGGCGGCCCCGCCGGGCTCGCCGCCGCCGTCTACGGCGCCTCCGAGGGGCTTCGAACCGTGATGGTCGAGCGCGAGGCGCCGGGCGGCCAGGCGGGCCAGTCGAGCCGCATCGAGAACTACCTCGGCTTCCCGGCCGGCCTCTCGGGATCGGACCTCGCGCGCCGCGCGACCGACCAGGCGCGGCGGCTCGGCGCGGAGCTGCTCACCGTCAGCGACGCCGTGGCGCTGCGCGTCGAGGGCGCGGGACGCATCGTCGAGCTGACCGGCGGCGCCGAGCTGAGCGCCAACTGCGTGCTGATCGCCTCGGGTGTCTCCTACCGGCGCATGCCCGCTCCCGGCTTCGCCGAGCTGACCGGGGCCGGCGTGTACTACGGAGCTGCCCTGACCGAGGCGAGGTCGTGCAGCGAACAGCACGTCGTCGTGATCGGCGGTGCCAACTCGGCGGGCCAGGCGGCGGTGTACTTCAGCCGCTACGCCGCGCGCGTCTCGATGCTCGTACGCGGCAGCTCGCTGGCGAAGTCGATGTCGCACTACCTGATCGAGCAGATCGCCGAGCTCCCGAACGTCGAGGTGCGGACCGGCACCGAGGCGATCGCGGCCCACGGCGAGGACGGTCGACTGAAGAGCCTCGAGATCCGCGACGGCGAGGGCAGGGTCAGCCGCGAGGACGCCGACGCCTGCTTCATCCTCATCGGCGCCGCGCCGCTCACGGGTTGGCTCGAGGGTGTGCTGGCCCGCGACGAGCGCGGCTTCGTCCTCGCCGGGCAGGAGGTCCGGGGCCACGGCTGGCCGCTGGAGCGCGATCCCCACCCGCTGGAGAGCAGCGTCCCGGGGGTGTTCGTCGCCGGGGACGTGCGCTCGCGCTCGGTCAAGCGTGTCGCCAGCGCGGTCGGCGAGGGCTCGATGGCCGTCTCGCTGATCCACGAGTACCTGGCGAGCGCGTGAGCTCGCCGCGAGCCGAGGAGCTGCGTCCGATCGAGCTGTTCGACGGGCTCGAGGAGCAGCAGCTCGCCGCGATCGCCGCGCGCGCGGAGATCCGCGAGTACCCCGCCGGGGCGTCGATCTCGCGCGAGAACGAGCCCGCGGTGTTCCTGCTGCTCGACGGCACGGCCGAGACCTTCCGGGGAACGAGCGGCGGCGAGGAGCCCTCGGGCGACCACGTCGCGCCGACCTACCTCGGCGGGATCGCGGCGCTGACCGGCTCGCCGCTGGCGGTGCGTGTCCAGGCCAAGACCGACGTGCGGCTCGCCGCCCTCGACAGCGAGGACTTCCTCGAGGCCGCCGTGCGGCATCGCTCGATCATGCGAACGGTGCTCGCCCGCGTGCGGCCGGTCGTCGGGCGCATCACCGCGATCGAGCAGAACCGCGAGCGGCTCGAGTCGCTCGGCACGATGGCGGCGGGCCTGGCACACGAGCTGAACAACCCCGCCGCCGCGGCCAAGCGCGCATCGGCGGAGCTGGCCGAGGCACTCGACGTGCTCAGCTCGACGATCGGTCTCTTCGTCGAATCGGGCGTCTCGCGCGAGCAGGCCGGGCAGCTCGTCGAGGTGCAGCGCGCGGTCGTGGGCGCGTGCCGCTCGCGCGCCTCGCTGTCGCAGCTCGAACTGGCGGATGCCGAAGACGCGCTGTCCGGCGCACTCGAGCAGGCCGGCATCGCCGAGCCTCACAGGATCGTCGAGCCGCTCGTCCAGGCGGGTTTCGACGAGGCGCAGCTGCGCCATGTGAGAGAGCTGGCGGGGCCGGCCACGGAGGCGGCCGTGCGCTGGATCGCGGCCTCGCTGCTGGCCCGCGAGCTGGCCGCCGAGCTCGGCGAGTCGACCGAGCGCATGAGCAAGCTCGTCGGGGCGG
Organism: uncultured Solirubrobacteraceae bacterium; assembly: GCA_963703205.1. Classification (GTDB taxonomy): domain Bacteria; phylum Actinomycetota; class Thermoleophilia; order Solirubrobacterales; family Solirubrobacteraceae; genus Palsa-744. The sequence continues at coordinate 1,451,249 of OY969799.1, read as the reverse complement.
TGAAGACCTACGCCTACATGGACCGTGGCGACCTCGTCGAGGTGGACCTGCGCGAGGGCATCGACACCACGCTGACGATCCTCGGGCACAAGCTCAAGCACACCACGATCGAGGTTCGGAGGGACTTCGACCCGGACCTGCCGCCGTTCCTCGGCTACGGCGCGGAGCTCAACCAGGTGTGGACGAACCTGCTCGACAACGCGATCGACGCGCTCGGCGAGTCCGGCACGATCACGATCGCCACGCGCCGCGACGGCGCATGCGCGGAGGTCGACATCGCGGACGACGGCCCCGGCATCCCGCCGGAGGTGCAGGAGCGCATCTTCGACCCGTTCTTCACCACCAAGGAGGTCGGCCGCGGCACGGGGCTCGGTCTCGACACCGCGCGGCGGATCGTCGCCGACCGCCACCGCGGCAGCCTCACGCTCGTCTCCGATCCGGGCCGCACCGTGTTCCGCGTGCGGCTGCCGATGGACGCCGGGCGCGAGTGAGCGCCGCCGGCGAGGCGGTGCGCATCGTCGCGGTCGACGCCGGCGCCGGGCGCGCGCTGCGCAGCGCCGTGCTGCGGCCACACGAACCGCCGGGGACGCCGATGTACGCGCGCGAGGACGATCCGGGCACGCTTCACCTCGCGGCGCTCGCCGCCGGCGCGGACGGCCGGGAGGAGGTGCTCGCGGTCGGCAGCGCGATGGCCGAGCCGCACCCGCGCGAGCCGCGCGAGGGCGACTGGCGGGTGCGCGGCATGGCCACGGTGGAGGCCGCGCGCGGGCGCGGCCTCGGCGGCCGCCTGCTCGCCGCGCTCGAAGCGGCCGCCGCCGAGCGCGGCGCGCTGCGCCTGTGGTGCAACGCGCGCAGCGGCGCGCGCGCCTTCTACGAAGGTGCGGGGTGGACCGTCGAGGGGGAGGAGTTCGAGTTGCCGGAGATCGGCCCGCACTTCCTGATGAGCCGCCGGCTGCGCTGAGCGGCAGGCTGCGCCCCGCGGCTCCTCTATTGTCAGCCGATGGCTGGAATCCCGATCAACATTGCGGAGCTTGTGGGGGCGACGCCCCTCGTCGAGCTGCCGGCGATGCTCGACGGGGCAGATGAGCAGGCCCGCCCGCCCCGCCTGTTCGCGAAGCTCGAGGCGTTCAACCCGGGCGGCAGCGTCAAGGACCGGATCGGCGTGGCGATGATCGAGGCGGCCGAGGCCGAAGGGCGGATCGAGCCAGGGCGCACGACGATCGTCGAGGCGACGAGCGGCAACACCGGCATAGCGCTGGCGTTCGTGTGCGCCGCGAAGGGCTACGAGCTCGTGCTGACGCTGCCGCAGGGGATGAGCCGCGAGCGCGAGAGCCTGCTGCGGCTCTATGGCGCCAGGGTCGAGATCACCGAGTCGATGGGCGGCATGAACGAGGCGCTCGACGCGGCACGGGAGATGGCGCGCGGCGACGACGTGTTCCTGCCCGACCAGTTCTCCAACCCGGCGAACCCCGAGGCGCACCGCCGCACCACCGGCCCGGAGATCGAGCGCGCGCTCGGCGGTGAGGTCGACGTGCTGGTGGCGGGCGTCGGCACCGGGGGGACGATCACCGGCGTGGGCGAGTACCTGCGCGAGCACTGCAACGCGAAGCTGAAGGTCGTGGCTGTCGAGCCGAAGGGCTCGGCCGTGCTCTCGGGGGGGCGGCTGGGCCCGCATCGCATCCAGGGGATCGGCGCGGGCTTCGTGCCGCCCGTGCTCAATCGCGGGCTGATCGACGAGGTGATCCCGGTCTCCGACGACGACGCGATCCGGTGCGCCTGGCGCTGCGCCCGCCGTGCCGGGCTGCTGGCCGGCATCTCCGGCGGAGCGGCTGTGCACGCAGCGCTCGAGGTCGCGGCGCGGCCCGAGTCGAAGGGCGCGCGGATCGTCGTGGTGGTGCCGGACTCCGGCGAGCGCTACGTCTCGCAGTCGTTCTTCGCGCCCTGAGGCCCGACCCGCCGCAGCCCGCGCGCGAGCTCCGGTGAACGTTCTGGAACGCCGGTTGCGCGCGCAAGGATCGCCGCTACGCTTTCCCCATGGCCCGTTTCAGCGCGTTCGCGCGGGTGGCAGGTGAGCTCAGACGGGACGTCCTCGCCGCGCGCGACCGCGATCCCGCGGCGCAGGGGGTCCAGACCGCCGAGCTGGTGGCGACCTGGCCGGGGATCCACGCGCTGCTGGCCTACCGCGTCGCGCACGCGATGTACTCCGCCGGCGTACCGCTGCTGCCGCGCACGATCGCGATGCTCACGCGCTCGTTCACCGGCATCGAGATCCATCCGGCGGCGAGGATCGGCCGCGGCCTGTTCATCGACCACGGCACCGGCGTGGTGATCGGCGAGACGGCCGAGATCGGAGACAACGTCACGCTCTACCAGGGGGTGACGCTGGGAGGCACGGGCTTCCAGACCGGAAAGCGCCATCCGACGATTCAGGACAACGTGACGATCGGCTCCGGAGCGAAGCTGCTCGGGCCGATCACGATCGGCCACGGCGCGAAGATCGGCGCGAACAGTGTCGTGATCACCGACGTCCCGCCGAACTCCACGGTCGTCGGCAACCCCGGACATCCGGTGCGGGTGGAAGGACGCCGCCCCGAGGGCCCGGACGTCGACTGGATCCACCTGCCCGACCCGATCGCCGAGGCGATCCAGGCGCTGTCGGGTCGGATCGCCCAGCTCGAACGGCAGGTAGCCGAGCTCTCGGACGCGCCGCAGCCGGTGGCCGAGGTGCGGCCCCTGCGCACGGTGCGCGGGCCGAACCCGGCGGGCGGCTGAGCCCCGGCCGGTCCCCCGCGCGCGCACCTATGCTGGTGTGAGTGGCCGCCAACCCCCACGCCGAACACCTCCAGGAGCTCCTCGAGAGCCTCAATCAGCCCCAGCGGGAGGCCGTCACGCACGGCGAGGGGCCGCTGCTGATCCTGGCCGGAGCGGGCAGCGGCAAGACCCGTGTGCTCACGCACCGCATCGCGCACCTGATCTACACCGACCAGGCGCAGGCGGGGGAGATCCTCGCGATCACGTTCACGAACAAGGCTGCGAACGAGATGCGCGAGCGCGTCGAACGCCTGCTCGGACGGGGCACGCGCGGGATGTGGCTGATGACGTTCCACTCCGCCTGCGCGCGAATCCTGCGCGTCGAGGCGGCACGGCTCGGCTACACGCGTCAGTTCACGATCTACGACCAGGCCGACGCGCGGCGGTTGGCCAAACGCTCGGCCGATGCGGTCGGAGTCGACCCGAAGCGCTACACGCCGGCGGCGGTGCTCAACCAGATCTCGGCGGCGAAGAACCAGCTGATCGACGCCGACGCCTACAAGCAGCGGGCGGCCTCGCCGTTCGAGGAGATGATCGGCGAGGTCTACGACATCTACGAGCGCGACCTGGTGCGGATGAACGCGATGGACTTCGACGATCTGCTGTTCCGCACGGTGAACCTGCTGGAGCTCTTCGAGGAGGTGCGCGACCGCTACCGCGACACCTTCCGCCACGTGCTCGTCGACGAGTACCAGGACACCAACCACGCGCAGTACCGGCTGCTGCAGCTGCTGGTCGGGGGTGGCGCGCCGCCGAAGCGCGGCGGCGCCGAGCCGGGCGACCGGCCGACCTACGCCGGGCCCGTCGGGCACCGCAACCTGGCCGTCGTCGGTGACGACGCGCAGTCGATCTACGGCTTCCGCCAGGCCGACATCCGCAACATCCTCGACTTCCAGGACGACTTCCCCGACGCGCGCGTGGTCAAGCTCGAGCAGAACTACCGCTCGACCGAGACGATCCTGCGCGCGGCCAACGCGGTGATCGCCAACAACCGCGGGCAGATCGCCAAGAAGCTGTGGAGCGATCTGGGCCAGGGCGAGCAGATCCGGCTGCAGGCGCTCGCCGACGAGCACGCGGAGGCGCGCTACGTGGTGGGGGAGATCCAGCGCCTGGACGACGAGGACCCCACCCACTCCTCGCGAAGCGAGATCGCGGTGCTGTACCGGACCAACGCGATGTCGCGCGTGATCGAGGACGCGCTGGTGCGCAGCGAGATCTCCTACCAGGTGATCGGCGGCACGAAGTTCTACGAGCGCGCGGAGATCAAGGACGCGATCGCCTACCTGCAGCTGCTCGCCAACCCGTACGACGTGGTGAGCTTCACGCGCGTCGCCAACAGCCCGCGGCGCGGGATCGGACAGACCTCGCTGGCGCGGATCACGAGCCATGCGAGCGCGATCGACACCTCGGTGTGGGAGGCGGCGGCCTCGCCGCGGCAGGTACCCGGCCTCGGCGCGGCCGCCGTCAAGGCGCTCGACCGCTTCATGACGACGATGGCGGAGCTGCGCGCGATGACCGGGGCGCAGCCGCTCGGCGGAGAAAAAGAAGATCAGGGAGGGCGGACTGCGCAGCTGTCGAGCACTGACGGTGCGGCTTCGCAGGGCGGCGAGGTCGAACCGGTCCCTGTCTCCGAGCTGATCGAGGCGGTGCTCGCGCGAAGCGGCTACGTGGAGGCGCTCGAAGCAGAGCGCACGATCGAGGCGCAGGGACGGATCGAGAACCTCGAGCAGCTCGTCGAGGTCGGGCGCGAGTTCGACGAGGCGGACGACGACGGCGAGCGAACGCTCGAGCGCTTCCTGCAGGAGATCTCGCTCGTGGCCGATGCCGACACGCGCAGCGACGACACGGGCCTCGTGACGCTGATGACCTTGCACAACGCGAAGGGCACCGAGTACCCGACGGTGTTCATCACCGGGCTCGAGGACGGCGTGTTCCCGCACTCGAGAGCGGTCGACGAGGGGGGTCTGGAGGAGGAGCGGCGGCTGTTCTACGTCGGCGTGACCCGGGCGATGCAGCGGCTCTATCTGACCTACGCGCGGCGCCGCGCGGTGTTCGGCGCCCAGAGCTACGGGCTGCCGAGCCGGTTCCTGAACGAGATCCCCGGCGAGCTGCTGGAGGAAGGCGGGGACCTCGGCTTCGGCGCCGGCGCGGCCGTGACGCCGTCGCTGGCCCGCGCTACCAGCTGGGGCTCACCCGCGCTCGTGGCGCCGGCGCGGCGCGAGGCGCGCCAGGCCGAGGAGATCCAGGCGTTCCGGCTCGGCGAGGACGTCGTGCACGCCGCCTTCGGCGACGGCGTGGTCACCGGGGTGGAGCCGGACGGCGTGATCGTCGTGCGCTTCGCCGGCGACGGATCCGAGCGCAAGCTGATGGCCGAGTACGCGCCGGTCACCAAGCGCTGATGCGCGATCCCGCTCGATCTGTCGCGAGGCCATAGCATCCGGGGCATGGCCGCCAAGCTGATCGACGGGAAGGCGATCGCCGCGCGCGTGCGCGCCGAGGTCGCCGAGGAGGTGGCCGCGTTCGCCGCGGCCCACGGCCGCCCGCCCGGCCTGGCGACGGTGCTCGTCGGCGACGATCCGGCCTCGGCGGTGTACGTCGGCGGCAAGCAGCGCTCGAGCGCCGAGGTCGGGATGGTGCCGGTCGACAGGAGGTTCCCGGCCGACGCGGGCGCCGAGCTCGTCGAGGCGGAGATCGAGGCGCTCAACGAGGACCCGGCGGTCAGCGGGATCCTCGTGCAGCTGCCGGTGCCCGCGCATCTCGACGGCCGCGCCCTGACCGACCGGGTCCGACCGGAGAAGGACGTCGACGGCCTGACGACGATCAACGCCGGGCTGCTGGCTCTGGGCGCGCCGGGGCTCGTCGGCGCGACGCCCCTGGGCGTGATGGTCCTGCTCGAGGAGGCCGGCGTCGAGCTCGAGGGTGCCGAGGCTGTCGTGGTGGGCCGCTCGAACCTGTTCGGCAAGCCGATGGCGCAGCTGCTGCTCGCCGCCAACGCGACCGTCACGACCTGCCACTCACGGACGCGGGGGCTGGCCGGCGTCTGCTCGCGAGCCGACGTCCTGATCGCGGCGATCGGCCGCCCCCGGATGCTGGGCGCCGAGCACGTCAAGCCCGGCGCGGTCGTGATCGACGTCGGCATGAACCGGATCTCCCCCGAGGAGGCTCACAACAAGAGCGGCCTCGTCGGCGACGTCGACCACGCCGCGGTCGCCGAGATCGCCTCGGCGATCACGCCCGTGCCGGGCGGGGTCGGCCCGATGACGATCGCGATGCTGCTGCGCAACACCCTGCAGGCGGCCCGCTGGCAGGTCGAGCTCGACGGCGCGCTCGGAGCGGTGTGAGGCTCCGCGCCGGAGAGCTCGTCGCGCTCGCGGGGATCGGCTGCACGATCGCCTCGCTGCTGCGTCCCTGGTACGAATCGCCGGGCGGGAACCTCTCCTTCTGGGATACGTTCGGGGGCGCGGCGGTGCTGATGCTGGCGGCGCTGAGCGCGGCGGCGGCGATGGTGATCGCCGCGCTGACCGAGCGCGAAAGCCCGACGCTGCCGGTCTCGACGGCGGTTTGGGCGATCGTGCTCGGCCTGCTCGGCACGATCTCGGCGATCGTGCGGGTGCTCGAGCGCCCGCAGCACGCGAGCGGGCTGTGCGGGGGAGCATGGCTGGGGCTGGCGGGAGCCGTGCTGATCCTGCTGGGCGCGTGGCTCGTGATCCACGACGAACGCCCGTCGCATTACCTGCCGGCCGAACCCGAGCCGCGCCCGCGGCCGTAGCCGTGGGCACCCCCTGGGACGCGCGTGTGTACGACCGCACGAGCGCCCCGCAGCAGTCCTGGGCGCAGGACGTGCTCGATCGCCTCGCCGGGATCGCACCCGACGCGACGCTGCTGGACGTCGGCTGCGGCACGGGGCGCGTCACCGAGAGGCTGCTCGAGCTCGTGCCGCGCGGACGTGTGCTCGCGATCGACGCCTCGCCGGAGATGGTCGAGCTCGCGCGCGAACGGCTCGGCGACCGCGCCGAGGTGTGGTGTGAGAGCGCGCTGGAGCTGGAGCTGGACGAGCAGCTCGACGCGGTGTTCTCGACCGCGACACTGCACTGGGTGCCCGAACACGACCGCATGTGGCGCGTGCTCGCCGCGGCGCTGCGCCCGGGTGGCGTGCTCGAGACGCAGTGCGGCGGCGCCGGCAACATCGCCCGCGTCCGCGCGGCGATCGACGACGCCGCGGCCGCGCAGGCGCCCGAGCTGGCGGGCTTCTCGCCGTGGGTCTTCGCGACACCGGAGGAGACCGAGCGACGGCTCTCCGCGGCGGGCTTCGAAGCGATCCGCTGCGGGCTGGAGGAGCGCCCGACGGTCCCCGGGGACGTCGAGGCGTTCGTGCGCACGTCGATCCTCGCGGTCCACCTGCAGCGCCTGGCACCCGGGCGCCGCGAGGCGTTCGCGCACGCGGTCGCCGAACGGGTCGAGCTGCCGCTCGACTACGTGCGCCTGAACGTCTCCGCCGTGCGCGCGCAGGCATGAGTCCGCGGCCCGAACGCGCGCCGGGACCGGATACGCCGGGATCGCGCCCCGCGCCCGGGGTCCGGAGCGGGCTCTCTCCGCAGCGCCTGCGCCGCGCGCCGCTGCGTAGACTGCCACGCGTGATCGACCGCGAGCAGGTCCTACATGTCGCGCGGCTGGCGCGACTCGCGCTGCGCGAGGAGGAGATCGAGCCGATGGCCCGCGAGCTCTCGGCGGTGCTCGATCACATCGCGACGATCGGCGAGCTCGACCTCCAGGGCGTTCCCGCCACCTCGCACGTGATCGCTGAATCGATGCCCGCCCGTCCGGGGCTGCGTCCGGACGAGCCGCGGCCCTCGTGGCCGCGCGAGGTCGTGCTCTCGCAGGCGCCTGACGCGGACGACGACGGCTTCCTCGTGCCGAGCCCGCAGGCATGAGCTGCGCCGCGATCGCCTGTCCGCCGTCGTGAGCCCGGACCTGCTGCAGCTCAGCGCGGCCGAGGCCGCGGTGCAGATCGCCGGCGGGGATCTCTCTGCGCGGGAGCTGTTCGCGTTCTACCGTGAGCGGGCCTCGGCGGACCGCAGGGCGGGCGAGGACGGGCTGAACTGCTTCACGTGGGTGGCCGGCGCGGACGGCGCGCCGGATCTCAGCGAGGGCTCGATCGGCGGGGTGCCGCTGGCCGTCAAGGACCTGTTCTGCACGAAGGGCGTGCCGAGCCAATCGGGCTCGCGCATCCTCGAGGGCTACGAGCCGCCGTTCACGGCGACCGCCGTCGAGCGGCTCGGCCGCGCGGGGGCGCCGCTGCTGGCGAAGACCAACCAGGACGAGTTCGCGATGGGCTCCTCCAACGAGAACTCCGCCTACGGCCCGGTGCGCAACCCATGGGACCGCACGCGCGTACCCGGGGGCTCCTCCGGCGGCAGCGCGGCCGCGGTCGCCGCCGGGCTCGCGCCGTGGGCGCTCGGCACCGACACGGGCGGCTCGATCCGCCAGCCCGCGGCGCTGTGCGGGATCGTCGGGCTCAAACCGACCTACGGCTCGGTCTCCCGCTACGGGATGATCGCGTTCGCCTCCTCGCTCGACCAGGCGGGGCCGCTGACGCGCGACGTGCACGACGCCGCGCTGCTGCTCTCGCACATGGTCGGGCAGGACCCCTGCGACGCGACCTCGCTGCAGTTCCCGGAGCCGATCGGCGTGCCCGCCGCAGAGCATCTGAACGGGGTGCGGCTCGGCGTTCCCGACGAGTTGACCGGCGAGGGCATCGAAGCAGGAGTCAGGGAGAGCTTCGAGGCGGCGCTGCGCCAGGCCGAGGCCCTCGGCGCCGAGCTGCTGCGGGTCAGGCTGCCGCACGCGCCGCACGCGCTCGCGGCCTACTACGTGCTCGCACCCGCAGAGTGCTCTTCGAACCTCGCCCGCTTCGACGGCGTGCGCTACGGGATGCGCGCCCCGGACCCCTCGGGGCTGCTCGACATGTACACGCGCACGCGCCACGACGGCTTCGGCCCGGAGGTCAAGCGGCGGGTGATGCTCGGCACCTACGCGCTGTCCTCCGGCTACTACGAGGCCTACTACGGCCGCGCCCAGAAAGTGCGCACGAAGATCGCCGAGGACTTCGCGAAGGCCTTCGAGACGGTCGACTTCATCGTCACACCGACCGCGCCGAGCGTGGCCTTCCGCCTCGGCGAGAAGACCGGCGACCCGCTCGCGATGTACCTCAACGACTACTGCACGGTGCCGATGTCGCTGGCGGGGATCCCCGCGATCTCGATCCCGTGCGGGCTCGCCGGCGGGTTGCCCGTCGGGTTGCAGCTGACCGGGCCCGCCTTCAGCGAGAACGCGATGTTCGACGCGGCCCATGCGTTCGAGCTCGCGTTCGGCTTCGACGGGAGCGGGGCGCGTGCCTGAGCTCGAGCCGGTGATCGGGCTGGAGATCCACATCCAGCTGAAAACCCGCACGAAGATGTTCTGCGGCTGCGAGCTGTCCTTCGGCGAGGCGCCGAACGCGCACACATGCCCTGTGTGCCTGGGACTGCCGGGCAGCCTGCCGGTGGCCAACGCGCGGGCGGTCCATCTCGGCCTGATGATCGGCCTGGCGCTCGGCTCCGAGCTCGCCCCGCGGTCGATCTTCCACCGCAAGAACTACTTCTATCCGGACCTGCCGAAGGGCTACCAGATCTCGCAGTACGACGAGCCGCTGTGCCGCGGCGGGCGCCTCGGCGACGTGCGCATCCACCGCGTGCACCTCGAGGAGGACGCCGCGAAGCTCACGCACGTCGGCGCCAGCGGCCGGATCCACGGCTCCGACGCGAGCATCGTCGACTTCAACCGCGGCGGCACGCCGCTCGCGGAGATCGTCACCGAGCCCGACCTGCGCTCGGCCGAGCAGGCCGGAGAGTGGCTGAAGCTGCTGCGCACCACGATGCGAACGCTCGGCGTCAGCGACGTGAACATGGAGGAGGGCTCGCTGCGCTGCGACGCGAACATCTCACTGCGCCCGGCCGGCAGCGAGCAGCTCGGGGTCAAGACCGAGCTGAAGAACATGAACTCCTTCCGCTTCATCGAACGCGGGATTCGAGCCGAGCTCGCGCGCCAGGCGACGCTGATCGAGGACGGTGGGCGCGTCGAGCAGGAGACGCTGCACTTCGATCCCGCCTCGGGCTCGATCACCTCGCTGCGCTCGAAGGAGGAGGCGCACGACTATCGCTACTTCCCCGAGCCCGACCTGCTTCCGGTGGCGATCGACGAGACGATGCTGGCGGAGGCGAAGGCAGACATGACCGAGCTGCCCGCCGACCGGGCGGCGCGTTTCGAGCGCGAGCTGGCGCTGAGCGCCGACAGCGCGCAGCTGCTGGCGTTCCGCGGCGAGCTCGGCGACTACTTCGAGGCGGCGCTCGCCTCCGGCGCCGACCCGGCGCCGGAGCCCCGGCAGCTCGCCAACTGGGTGGCGACGGAGCTGCTCGGCAGGCTCGGCGAGATCGACGACCCCGCCGACTCGAAGCTGGGCGCCCCCGCGCTCGCCGAGCTTGTCGGCATGGTCGGCGCCAGGCAGGTCACGGCCGGCGCCGCCCGGAACGTGCTCGAGCGGCTCCTCGCCGAAGGCGGGAGCCCACGCGAGATCATCGAGGCGGAGGGCCTCGCCGCGATGGACGGTGGCGAGGAGCTGGCGGCGATCGTCGCCGCCGCGCTCGCCGCGAACCCCGATGCCGCCCAGCGGGTGCGGGAAGGCAACGCCAAGGCGGTCGGCCCGATCGTCGGCCACGTGATGCGCGAGACCAAGGGCCGCGCGGACGGCGGAGAGGTCTCGCGGCTGATCAACGAGCAGCTCGCCGCGGCCTGAGCCCGGCGCCGCAGCCAGGCGACAGCCGCGGCGCGGCGCTCGCGCCCCCCGAGTTGCCGCGCGCCGCGGCGCGTGCCCGAGCTGCGCTCGCAACGCCGACAGCCGCCGGCATGAGATCTTGGACACCCGTCGAATGGAAACGGTGCTGTGCGCGAGCATCATCGTGGACATGAACGGGTCAGCACCGAACACCAGCTCCTCGAGACTTCCTCGGCGGTTCATCCTCCTGCCCGAGGTCGAGGCGGATGCGGGACGGCACGGTCCCCGCGTCCGCCGTTATCGCCTGACGAGTGTCGGGCTCGGGGTGGGGGCGCGGCGCTCCGGTCCCGGCGGCGCGCAGATCGGGACGGCCTCCTCGGCCGCCGATCCGGGCCGCCGGGCCGCATGAGCCGGGCGCCCACCCCAACGGAGGCGCGCGCTTCCCTCGGCGCGCGTCCGGGGCATGCGGCCGGACGGGAACGGCTTCCCGTCCGGTCGCGTTGCCGTTAAGCTGTGTGTCGAGATGAAGGAAGAGTCGTCGGGATCTCTCGGCCGCACGATCGTCGCGGTGCTCGTGCTGCTCGTGGCGGGCTGGTTCCTGCTGCACTTCGTGATCCACATCGTGGTGTGGCTCGCCTCGATCGTGGTCGTCGCGGCAGCGATCTTCGCGCTCGTCTGGGCGCTGCGCGTCCTGCTGTAGCCGTGGCCTACGTCGTCATCGCGCTCTGCTTCGGGATCTCGGGAGGGATCGTGGGCAAGATCAAGGGCAGCTCGTTCGTCCTCTGGTTCCTGATCTCCGGCGCGGTGCCGTTCTTCGGGCTGCTTGCAGCGATCGCCTACCGCTTCGAGCGCGACGAGCTGCGCCGGGAGTGCCCGCGGTGCGGCAGGGTGACGCAGATCTACGACGCTGTCTGCACCCGCTGCGGCGAGGAGCTCGAGTACCCCGAGCGGGCGCTCGCGCCCGAATCGTGGCAGCGCACCCCGGCCTCGCACGGCTGAGCGCGCTTTCGGGTTCCCTAAGCCGAATTCGGCCTGCCTAAGCCGGTCGGCCGCGTAGGGTGTCGGGATGAGCACGCCCACGAAGCTCGCCCCCCGCCGCGGCGACTCGCTGATCGCGCGGGTCATCCGCCGCTTCGGCTTCGCGGACGATCGCGACTTTCTGCTGCGCGTGGTTCAGCCGGGGCTGGTCGGGCTGATCGACGGCACGATCTCCTCGCTCGCGCCGATCTTCGCCGCGGCGATCACCTCGAGCTCCCACACCGCGCTGGTCGTCGGCCTCGGCGTGGCGCTGGGCGCCGGCGTCAGCATGGGCTGGTCGGAGGCCGGATCCGACACGGGCGAGGAGACCGGGCGCGGGTCGGCGGCCGTGCGCGGGATGATCACCGGCGGCATGACGGTGCTGGGCAGCATCTTCCACACGCTGCCGTTCCTGATCTCCGACGTCAACCATGCGCTGATCGTGGCCGGCGCGGTCGTCGCCGTCGAGCTGGTCGCGATCGCCTGGATCCGCAACCGCTTCCTCGGCGTGCCGTTTCGCGCGTCGCTGGTCTTCGTCGGCGTGGGCGGGCTGATCAGCCTCGCGATCGGCGTCGGGCTCGGCGTCTCCTAGGCCCACGCTGACGGCGCGAGGACGCCGACGAGCATCGGCCCGCCGGCACCTGCGGGCGGCCGCGCTGCCGGCGCCGATGGGCCGCCCTGTTCGCCTCGACGCAGCGCCGCGAGCCGCCGCGGGCGCTGGCCGATGCGGCTGCGTGATCCGCCGTTTCGGCGCGAAAACCCACTGGTAGACTGGTCTGCCCGTGCGGGGAGGGGCGCTGCCCGCGGTTTTTCGTCCTGGACGATGGTGAAAGGAGGTCGGTGAGATGCGCGCAGTCGATGCGTTGATGGAATGTCTGAAGGCGGAGGGCGTCGACGTCGTCTTCGGCCTCCCCGGCGGCGCCAACCTGCCGACCTACGACGCGTTCGTGACCGGTGGGATCCGCCACATCCTGGTCCGCCACGAGGCCGGCGGCGGCCACGCCGCCGAGGGCTACGCGAAGGCCACCGGCAAAGTCGGGGTCGCCTTCGCGACCAGCGGCCCCGGAGCGACCAACCTGATCACGCCGATCACCGACGCGATGATGGACTCGGTCCCGTGCGTGTTCGTCACCGGGCAGGTCCGCACCGAGCTGCTCGGCACCGACGGCTTCCAGGAGGCCGACACGATCGGCATCACGATGCCGGTCGTCAAGCACTCGGTGATGATCCAGAACCCCCAGGAACTGCCGCGCGCGATCCACGAGGCGTTCCACATCGCCCGCAGCGGGCGGCCGGGGCCCGTGCTCGTCGACATCCCGATGGACCTGTCCCGCGCGGAGATCGACTACGAGCCGGTGACCGATGTCCGCCTGCCCGGCTACCAGCCGCGCGTCGAGGGCAACCAGAAGCAGATCCGCCAGGCCGCCAAGGCGCTCGCCGCCGCGCAGCGTCCCGTGATCTACGCCGGCGGCGGCGTCGTCAACGCCGACGGCTCCGAGGAGCTGATCGAGTTCGTGCGCAGCGACCGCTTCCCCGTCACCTGCACGCTGATGGGGCTCGGCGCCTATCCGGCCCGGGACCCGCAGTGGCTCGGGATGCTCGGGATGCACGGCACGCGTGCGGCCAACTACGCGATGGACGAGGCCGACCTGATCTGCGCGGTCGGCGCGCGCTTCGACGACCGCGTGACCGGCAAGCTCTCGGAGTTCGCTCCGCGCGCGAAGTTCATCCACATCGACGTCGACCCGGCGGAGATCTCCAAGAACGTGCCCGCGCACATCCCGATCGTCGGCGACGCCAAGCACGTGCTGGCGAAGCTCGTCGTCGAGTACCGTGCGATCGGCGCCGACCCTGGCCGCCTCGACGCGTGGTGGAGCCGGATCGACGGCTGGAAAGCCAAGCACCCGCTGTCCTACGAGGACTCGGCCGACAGTGAGATCAAGCCCCAGTACCTGATCCAGGCGCTGTGGCAGGCGACCGGCGGCGAGGCGGTTCTCACCAGCGACGTCGGTCAGCACCAGATGTGGGCGGCGCAGTACTACGACTTCCCTGCACCGCGCCGCTGGATCAACTCCGGCGGCCTCGGCACGATGGGCTTCGGATTGCCGGCCGCGATGGGAGCCGCCGTAGGTTGCCCCGAGCAGCTCGTGTGCTGCATCGCCGGCGACGGCTCGGTGCAGATGAACGCGCAGGAGCTGGCGACGTGCGCGCAGAACGGCATTCCGATCAAGGTCGTGATCATGAACAACGGCTACCTGGGAATGGTCCGGCAATGGCAGGAGCTCTTCTGGGACGGCAAATACAGCCATGTCGAGATGGGCGAGCACCCCGATTTCGTGAAGCTCGCCGAGGCCTACGGCGTGACCGGGCTGCGCCTGTCCGACAAGACGACGCTGGTGGACGACCTCCGGAACGCGCTGGCGATCGACGGGCCGGTGCTGATCGACGTCCGCGTCACGCGCGAGGAGAACACCTACCCGATGATCCCGGCGGGCTCGGCGGCGCGCGAGATGGTGGGGTGAGCCTCGTGGGTGAACCCGGAACAAAGGAGCCGCTCTCGCTCGAAGAGCTGGAGGCGGCAACGAACCTGCGCACCGGCCGCAAGCACGTCCTGTCGATCCTCGTCGAAAACAAGTCGGGTGTGCTGACGCGCATCGCCGGGCTGTTCGCGCGACGCGGCTTCAACATCGACACCCTCACAGTCGGTCCCACCGAGGACGAGCAGATCTCGCGGGTGACGCTGACCGTCGACGGCGCGCTGCACCCGATCGACCAGGTCACCAAGCAGCTGCACAAGCTCGTCAACGTGCTGAAGATCCGCGACCTCGAGCCGGGCGAGACCGTCGCCCGAGAGCTCGCCCTCTTCAAGGTCACGGCCGACGGTCCGCAGCGCGGCGAGCTGATGCAGATCGCCGAGATCTTCCGCGGCAAGGTCGTCGACGTGACGAAGCGGGCGATCATCATCGAGGTGACCGGCACGACCGACAAGATCGAGGCCTTCGAGACGATGGTCCGGCCGTTCGGGCTGATCGAGATGATGCGAACGGGCGAGATCGCGATCTCGCGCGGTCGCACGGAGACCTAGACCGGCGGGCTTGCGCACCGCCGCGACCGCCCACGGGGAGCCCTTCGCGCTGAGTGAGCGCGACGAGGCGCGTCTCGGCGAGCGGTTGCGGCAGGCCGCGCGCGGCGCCCGCCGCCGCGGTCACGGCGTGCTGGCCGCGATCACGGTCGCGCTCGACGGACCGTGCGACCCGTCGGCCGTCGCCTTCGCCTCGCGCCGCGAGACCGAGCCCTGGTTCTGCTTCGAGCAGCCCGACCGCGGGGGCCGCGCGCTCGCCGCGCTGGGCGCGGCGCTCGAGCTGCGCGCCGAGGGCGAGGGCCGCTTCCACGAGCTCGCGACCCGCTGGCGCGAGCAGTGCGCGCGCTCGCAAGCCGACCTTCCGGACGGGCCGGACGCAGCCGGCCTGCTCGCCGTCGGCGGCTTCGGCTTCGCCCCCGACGGCGGCCGCGCTCCGCACTGGCGCGCGTTCGGCGCGGCCGCCCTGGTCGTCCCCGAGCTGGCCCTGGCCCGCGCCGGCGGGCGCACCGCGCTGACCCTCGCCGCGCTGGTCGAGCCCGACGACGAGCCGGGCGAGCGGCTGGCAGGCCTGCTGGTGCGCCTGGCCGAGCTGCGCGAGCGCCCGCTGCCGCTGCTCGACCCGGCCCCCACGGAACGCTTCGAGGTGATCAGCGCGATGCCGCCCGAGCACTACGAGCAGGCCGTGGCGCAAGCCGTCGAGATGATCCGCGCGGGGCGGATCAGCAAGATCGTGCTCTCGCGTGAGGTGCAGGTCCACGCCTCGCGCCCGCACGATCCGGCAGCGGTGTTCGGGGTGCTGCGCGAGGAGTTCCCCTCCTGCTTCGTGTTCTGCACCGGTCGCGGCCCGAGCGCGCTGATCGCCGCCAGCCCCGAGCTGCTGCTGCGCCGCCAGGGCCAGCGGGTCTCGACGATCGCGCTCGCCGCCTCCTCGCGCCGCAGCGCGGACCCCGCCGTCGACGCGCACCTCGGCGAGCAGCTGCTGCGCGACCCCAGCTATCGCGAAGAGCACGCGATCGTCGCGCGGCGGATCGAGCGCACGCTGCGATCGCACGCCGTGTGGGTGGCAGCCGCGCCCGAGCCGGAGCTGGCGCGCATCGCCAACATCCAGCACCTCGCCACGCCGATCCGCGCGCAGCTCGCCGCGCCGGTCGACGCGCTGGAGCTGGCGGGCATCCTGCACCCGACGCCGGCTGTGGGGGGCGAGCCGCTGGACGCCGCGGCGCCCCTGATCCCCGCCCTGGAGGGGTATGACCGCGGCTGGTACGCGGGACCCGTCGGCTGGACCGACGCGGCCGGCGACGGCGAGTTCTGCGTGGCGCTGCGCTGCGCGCTGCTCAGCGGCGGGGTGGCGCGCTGCTATGCGGGTGGCGGCATCGTGCGCGACTCGGTCCCCGAGAAGGAGCTTGCGGAGACCGAGGTCAAGCTGCAGGCGCTGCTGCCGCTGCTCAGCGGCTGAGCGAGGCGGCGACCGCCTCCCACATCTGCCGGTGCAGCGCGACGTTGCGCCGGCGCTCGGAGGGAACCTCGATGATCCCGGAGGAGCTCCGCGCGAGCGCGCGATCGAGCGCCTCGCCGAACGCGGCGGCCGACTCGACGCGCTCGTGCTCGAGGCCGTACAGCGAGGCGGCACGGGAGAAGTCGAGGCCCGTGGGTGTCGCGACGTGGCGGGTGTAGAGGTCCTGCCCGTCGCCGCCGTCGTGCCGCGCGAGCGGCGCCCGAGACACAGCAAGGAAGTCGAAGATCCCGCCGCCGTCGTTGTTCAGCAGCACGATCGTCAGCTTCAGGCCCAGCCGCGCGGCCGCGAGCAGCCCGCCGATGTCGTGCGCGAGCGCGACGTCGCCGATCAGCAGGACCGCCTGCTCGCCGGCCCCCGCGTGCGCGAGCGAGGCGGCGAGGCCGAACGCCGAGGAGACGGTGCCGTCGATCCCGTTCGCCCCGCGGTTGCACAGCACCGGCGCCGGGGCGTCCAGCGCCGGCCAGACGGTCTCGATGTCGCGCACCGGCATCGAGGACGCGACGAACAGCACGTGCTCGCCGTCCAGCAGCGACGCCAGCTTGCGCGCCACAGCCGGCTCGCCGAAGGCGGCGTCGCCGAGCAGCTCCTCCAGCGCGCCCCCGGCGCGCTCGTCGGCGCTGCGCCAGCCCGCCAGCCAGCCCTCCTCGGCCTGCACGCCGGCGCTCGCCAGCTCCTCCAGCGCCGCTTGCGCGTCGAGCGCGAGGCTCGCGCTGAGCACGGAGTCGGGGTCCTGCCAGGCGGCCTGCGGGTCGAGCGCGACCTGAGCAACGCCGTCGAGCGAGGCGAGCCACGTGCGCAGCGGCTTCGACACGGGCAGGTCGCCCGCCCGCACGACGAGATCCGGGCGCATCGCCGCCGCGAACGACGGCGAGCGCAGCAGCGCGTCGTAGTGCGCGACCGCGGCGGGACCGCGCCTGGCCCCCGACATCGGATCGGCCAGCAGCGGCCAGCCGGCGGCGGCGAGCTCGCCGCTCGAGGCGCGCAGCGCACGGCGATCGTCGCGGCCCGCGACGAGCAGCGGCCGCCGCGCCTCCGCGAGCAGCGCGCGCAGGTGCTCGCGCGGCGCGCGCGCGTCCTCCCGGGCCGGGACCCGCTCGACGAACGGGCGCCGGCCCGGGCGCCCGCTGCCGTCGGCGGGCAGCTCGCGGCGCGCGGTGTCGACGAGCGGCTCGCGCAGCGGGAAGTTCAGATGCACGGCGCCGGGCCGCCCTTCGAGCGTCGTCGCGTAGGCGCGGCAGGCGAGCGTCCTGATCCAGCGCAGCGCCGCCCCGTCCGCGACTGCGGGCAGCTCGACCTCGAAGAACCACTTGACGGCGCTGCCGAACATCTTCAGCTGGTCGATCGCCTGTCCGGCGCCGTTCTCGCGCAGCTCTGCGGGCCGGTCCGCCGTCAGCAGCAGCAGCGGCACCCGCGCCTCGCGGGCCTCGACGGCCGCCGGCAGCAGCTCGGCCGCCGCCGTCCCGGAGGTGCATGTCACGGCGACCGGCAGCCCGCTCTGCTTCGCCCAGCCGAGCGCGAAGAACCCGGCGGCGCGCTCGTCCACGTGCGAGTAGCAGCTCAGCGCGCCCTCGCTTGCGAGGGCGAGCACCAGCGGCGCGTTGCGCGACCCGGGCGAGGTGCAGGCCGCGCGCATCCCGCAGCGGACGAGCTCGTCGACGAAGGCCCGCAGCAGCAGGAGGGTGTCGGTGGTGTCGCTCATAGGATTGCGGCCGTGTCCGAGACGCTCGCACTCCTGCACGGCTTCAGCGGCACGCGCCGCGCGTGGGACGGGGTGATCGCGCGTCTGGAGCCCGAACGCTATCGGCCGCTGCCCCTCGACCTCCCGGGCCACGGCGCCGCGTCCGGTCACCCCTGGCCGATCACCTTCGCCGCGTGCGTCGAGGCCGTGCTCGCGGCCGCGCCCGAGCGCTTCGTGCTGTGCGGCTATTCGCTGGGCGGACGCGTCGCCCTGCATGTCGCGCTAGCCGCGCCCGAGCGGGTGGCGGGACTCTGCATCCTCGCCGCCGACCCCGGCATCGAGGATCGCGCCGAGCGCGCGGCGCGGCTCGCGGCCGACGAGCGGATCGCGCAGCGCCTGGAAACCGAGCCGTTGGAGGCCTGGATCGGGAGCTGGCGCACCCAGCCGCTGTTCGCACAGGACCCGCCTGAGGTCGGCGAGCTCGCCCGGGCCGACCAGCGCCGCAACGACGCGCTGCCGCTGGCGGCCGCGATGCGCGGGCTCAGCGTAGGAGCGATGACGCCGCTGTGGGAGCGGCTGCCTGAGCTGAGCATGCCGGTCGCACTCCTCGCCGGCGAGCGCGACCGCAAGTTCCTCGCGCTGCTGCGCCGTGCCGAGCAGCTGATCCCCGCGGCCTCGCTGACGGTCCTGCCGGGTGGGCACAACCTGCCGCTCGAGAGCCCCGAGGGCGTCGCCGCCGTCCTCGCGCAGCTCGGCGCCGTCATCTAGCGGCTCACAGCTCGACGGCGGGGAGGCCGTCGATGCTCGCGCCGTTCTTCTCGCGCTGATAGGCGAGCAGCGCCTCCTCGCCGCCGACCCGCATCTTCTTCTGCGCCCACGCCTCCGAGTGCGGACGCAGCCCCTCGAAGCTCATCAGTGGCACGCCGTAGCCGCACGAGTCGGCGACCCTGGTCACCTCGACGAGCACGATCGAGCGGCGGTAGGCGGGCACCGAGGGCTGCTCGAAGCCGCAACGCTCCTCGAGCGCGGCGAAGCGCGCGTCGGCGGGCGGGACGACCTCCGCGCGGCCGTGCAGGCGCACGATCCGCGGCGGGCCCGAGAAGGCGCAGAGCATGATCACGATCCGCCCGTTCTCTCGTACGTGTGCGATCGTCTCCGCGCCGCTGCCGACGACGTCCAGGTAGGCGAGCGTGCGCTCGTCGAGCACGCGCAGGGTGCCGATCGGACCCTTCGGCGAGACGTTGACGTGGCCGTCGGCCGCGAGCGGTGCGCTCGCCACGAAGAACATCGGCTGCGCGGAGATCCACGCGCGCAGCCGCTCGTCGATCCCGTCGAAGATCTTGCCCATGCACGCAGGATAGGTGCCGCCGCCGCGCCGGCGCCCGGCTCGCCGCCTGTGCGGGACGGGCGCTCAGGGCTCCACGCCGAGGCCGGGCGCGTCGGGCAGCGCCATCGCGCCGCCGCGCACCGGGAGCGGATCGCCGATCTCCTCGAACAGCGGCAGCGTCGCGAGCCCGCAGCACGGCAGCGCTCCGCGCGAGGCGAGCGCCGCGGCGGCGTGCAGGGCGGCGGCGACGCCGAGCGGTCCGTCGAGTGTCGAAGCGAGGTAGACCTCGGCCCCGGAGCTCCTGACCAGCGCCGCGGCCGCGAGCAGAGGCCCGATGCCGCCGCAGCGTGAGACCTTCAGGCAGACCGCGTCGGCCACGCCCGCGGCCAGCGCCCCCGGCTCGCCCGCGGTCTCGTCGATCGCCACGCGTACCGCCACCCGCTCGCGCACGCGGCGCATCTCCGCGAGCCCGTGCACGGGCTCCTCGACGAGCTCGAGCCCGGCCGGCGCGAGCGCCTCGATCGAGCGCACCGCTTCCTCCACGTCCCACGCTCCGTTCGCGTCGAGCCGCAGCCGCGCGTGAGGTCCGGCCGCTGCGCGCACGGCGGCGACGCGGCCCGCGTCGTCCGGCAGCCCGACCTTCACCTTCAGGCATTCGAAGCCCGCGGCGCGCGCGGCGGCCGCCTGCTCGGCGGCGCCCGCGCGGTCCTCCGCTGTCAGCGTCGCGTTGACCGCGACCCGCGGCGCGTGCTCGTCGCTGATCAGCGCGGCGACTGGGCGCCCCGCCCGCCGCCCCGCGCGGTCCCACAGCGCCATGTCGAGCGCCGCGATCGCCTCCGGCACGTCGTCGACCGCACGGCAGTCCTCGAGCATCCGCGCGCCCGCCATCGGGCCCTCCTCGCCGGCCGCCGCGACGACCGGGACGTACGCCTCGAGCGCCGCCCAGACGCGCGCGAGGTCCGGCCCGCGGTAGGCCGGCAGCGGCGCCGCCTCGCCGTGACCGGCGAGGCCGTCGGCGCTCTCCAGGGTGACGATCGCGAGCTCGCGCTCGGAGACCTCGCCGTAGGAGGTGCGCATCGGCTCGGCCAGCCGCAGCGTGCGACGGGCGAGCCCCAGCTTCACGGGCTGATGCCGCCGGACGCGAGGATCCCCGCCGAGAACAGCAGGCAGAACAGCAGCTGCAGCTGCCCGCTGCCCGCCAGCGCGCCGTTCAGGGCTGCGCCGTCCAGGCGCGTTCGTACGACTCGCACGAGCCGTAGGGCGAGCGGTGCCGACAGCCACGGCGCCAGCAGCCAGGCCTGCATCGAGCCGGCCCACCAGCAGATCGGCGCGGTCAGGTACGCGAGCGCCAGCATCCCGGCGTACATCGCGCGCGTGCGCTCGCGTCCCAGCCGCACCGCGAGCGTGCGCTTGCCGGCGCGCCGGTCGGTGTCGATGTCGCGGACGTTGTTGACGACGAGGATCGCGCTGGCCAGAAGCCCCACCGGCACCGCGCACACGAACGCCTGCCACGGCAGCCTCTGGACCTGCACGTAGTAGGAGCCGGTGACGGCGACGATGCCGAAGAACAGGAACACGAACAGCTCGCCCAGGCCCTCGTAGCCGTAGGGCCGCGGCCCGCCGGTGTAGAGCACGCCGGCGAGGATTGAGGCGGCGCCGACCACGAGCAGCCCCCAGCCCGCGACGACGATCAGGTAGATCCCGCAGAGCACGGCGGCACCGAATGTGACGTAGGTGGCGATCAACACCTGCGAGGGCGGCACCAGCCCGCCGGCGGTGACGCGCACGGGCCCGAGCCGGTCCTCGGTGTCGGCGCCGCGGCGGGCGTCGGAGTAGTCGTTGGACAAGTTGGTCCCGACCTGGATGAAGACCGCGCCGAGCAGCGCCGCGACGAACGCCAGGGGGCGGAAGTCCCCGTCGCCCAGCGCGAGCGAGGTGCCGACGAGCACCGGCGCGATCGCCGCCGGCAGCGTCCGCAGGCGGGCCGCCATCACCCAGATGCGCACGGCCGACGCGCGGGCCTGCTCGAGCGCCTGCGGGCGGCTCGTCGCGGGGCCGGCCATCAGCGCCCTGGTCCCGCCGGCGCAAGCGGCCAGGCGCCTGGGGCGAGGGCCATCATCAGGCGCGCCGCGGGAACTGCGAGAAGTCGGGACGGCGCTTCTCGCGGTAGGCGTCGCGGCCCTCCTGCGCCTCGCTGCTCTCGTAGAACAGCAGGTTCGTGTCGTGGGCCAGCTGCTGGATCCCCGCGAACCCGTCCTCGGCGGCGTTGAAGCTGGCCTTCAGCAGGCGCAGCGCGAAGGGGGAGAGGGCCAGCATCTCCTTGCACCAGGCGACGGTCTCCTGCTCGAGGCGCTCCAGCGGCACGACGGTGTTGACGAGGCCCATCTCGAGGGCTTCGCGCGCGTCGTACTGGCGGCACAGGAACCAGATCTCCTTCGCCTTCTTGGGACCGACGAGACTCGCGAGCAGGCTCGCGCCGAAGCCGCCGTCGAAAGAGCCCACCTTCGGCCCGACCTGTCCGAAGCGCGCGTTCTCGGCGGCGATCGTCAGATCGCAGACGACGTGGAGCACGTGGCCGCCGCCGATCGCGTACCCCGCGACCATCGCCACGATCGGCTTCGGCAGGCGGCGCATCTGCACGTGCAGGTCGGTGACGTGGAAGCGCCCGACCTTGGCCAGGCCCTCGCCCTCGTCCTGCAGGTATCCGGTGTCGCCGCGCACGCGCTGGTCTCCGCCCGAGCAGAACGCGTCGGGGCCCTCGCCGGTCAGCACGATCACGCCCACGGACTGGTCCTCGCGTGCGCGCTCCAGCGCTTCGGAGATCTCGATGACGGTCCGGGGCCGGAAGGCGTTGCGCACCTCGGGCCGAGCGATCGTGATCTTCGCAATGCCCGCGTCGGAGCCGGTAGAGAGCTCGTAGCGGATGTCTCGGTAGTCGCCCTCGCCGGCGGTCCAGTCGGTGCTCATCGCGCGAAGGCTAGCCTGTGCGCCATGCAGACCGGGGCATGGCTCGAGCGCGCCGCCGCCGCGCGGGGGAGCCGGGCGGCAGTCGAGACGCCGGCCGGCAGCTGGACCTACGCGGAGCTGCTCGATCACGCGCGCGCCGGTGCGCGGCACCTGGCCGAGCAGGGCGCCGGCCCCGGCTCGCGGGTGGCGATCGCGCTGCCCGCCGGCCTCGCCTTCGTGCAGGCGCTGCATGCCTGCCTGCTGCTCGGCGCGAGCGCCGTGCCGGTCGACCTGCGCCTCGCGCCCGAGGAGCGCGCCCGGATCGCGGCGGGCGCGGCGGCGCTCGTCGAGGAGCCGCTGCCGGCGGGCACGGGCCTCGCGGAGACGTTCGCCGGGGCGAGGCACGAGCTCGACGCGGTCGCGCTGATCGTGCACACCTCGGGCACCACCGCAGCGCCGAGGCCGGTCGAGCTGACCTTCGGGAACCTGCTGTGGAGCGCGCTCGGCTCCGGCGTCGCGCTCGGCGTCGACCCCGCCGAGCGGTGGCTGTGCGCGCTGCCGCTGTCGCACGTCGGCGGGCTCTCGATCCTGCTGCGCTCGGCGATCTACGGCACCACCGCGGTCCTCCACGAGCGGTTCGAGACCGATCGCGCGCTGGCTGCCCTCCACGAGGGCGGCGTGACGCTCGTGAGCCTGGTCGCGACGACGCTCGCGCGGCTGCTGGATGCCGGCCTCGAGCGTCCCGCGGCGCTGCGCTGCGCGCTGACCGGCGGCGGCCCCGTGACGGCCGCGCTGCGGGAGCGCGCGCTGGCGGCAGGCGTCCCGGTGAGCCTCACCTACGGCCTCACCGAGACCTGCTCCCAGGCGACCACGCTGCCGCTCGGCGCGCTGGACGATCCGGCCCACACCGCCGGGCCGCCGCTGTTCTGCACGCGCCTGCGCCTCGCCGCGGACGGCGAGATCCAGATCGCGGGCCCGACCGTGGCCCGCTCGGCCGAGCCGGTCCGGGACGGCGAGGGGCCGGGCTGGCTCGCGACCGGCGACCTCGGGCGTCTCGACGAGCGCGGGTGGCTGCAGGTGGTCGGCCGCAAGGCCGACACGATCGTCACCGGCGGCGAGAACGTCGCGCCGGCCGAGGTCGAGGCTGTGCTCGAGGCGCATCCCCAGGTGGTGGAGGCCGCGGTCGTCGGGCGCCCGCACGAGCAGTGGGGCGAGATGGTCAGCGCGCTGATCGTCACGGCGCCCGGCGTGCGGCTGGACTGGGACGAGCTCGTGGCTCACTGCCGGCGCAGCCTCGCGCCCTACAAGGTGCCGAAGGAGTTCCGCGCCTCGCAGGACCCGCTGCCGCGCACCGCCTCCGGCAAGCTGCTGCGCAGAGAGCTGGCGTGAACGAGGACCCGAACGAGCAGCGCGAGGCGAGCCTGCAGGCGTGGGAGGCCGCGGCGCCGGGCTGGGCGCGCCACCAGCGCCTTGTCCGGGAGTGGGCCGCGCCGGTCGCCCAGTGGCTCGTGCAGGCGCTCGACCCGCAGCCCGGCGAGCGGGTGCTCGAGCTGGCGGCGGGCCTCGGCGAGACGGGCATGCTCGCGGCGGAGCTGGTCGCGCCGGCGGGCATCGTGACGATCTCCGACCAGGCGGAGGCGATGCTCGACGGCGCACGCGAGCGCGCCCGCGAGCTGGGCCTGTCGAACCTCGAGTTCCGGGTGCTGA
This sequence comes from uncultured Solirubrobacteraceae bacterium, assembly GCA_963703205.1. Classification (GTDB taxonomy): domain Bacteria; phylum Actinomycetota; class Thermoleophilia; order Solirubrobacterales; family Solirubrobacteraceae; genus Palsa-744. The sequence goes on along the minus strand of OY969799.1, from coordinate 1,427,355 downwards.
ACGCGGAATGGATCGACGCGCCGGTGGCGAGCTTCGACGCCGTGCTGTGCCGGTGGGGGGTGATGCTGATGATCGATCCCGGCGCCGCGCTCGCCGAGACGCGGCGGGTGCTGCGCCCGGGAGGCAGGCTCGCGCTCGCTGTCTGGGACGAGCTCGAGGCCAACCCCTGGGCGTCGCTCTGCGCGCAGGAGCTGCGCGAGCGCGGCCTCGCCGGGGACGGCACGGGCCCGGGGCCGTTCGTGCTCGGCGACCGCGACCGCCTGCGGGAGCTGCTCGAGGATGCGGGCTTCGAGGTGCTCTTGATCGAGGCCGTCGAGCTGACCCGGCGCCACGAGCGCTTCGGCGAGTTCTGGGAGGCCCAGCTCGACATGTCGCCGAGCTACCACGACGCCGTGCTCTCGCTGCCACCGGAGCAGATCGAGGATCTTCGCTCCGCGCTGCAGCGGCGCCTGGAGCCGTTCACCGACGCCGACGGCACGATCGAGCTCCCCGGGCGCACGCTCGTCGCGCTGGCCGGGGCGTGACCTCGGAAAGGCGGCCGTCTCGGATAGCCTGCGGCCAATGATCTACGACGACGACGCAGACCTCGATCTCCTCGACGGCAAGACCGTCGCCATCATCGGGTACGGCTCCCAGGGCCACGCCCACGCGCTCAACCTCAAGGATTCCGGCGTCGACGTCGTAGTCGGGCTGCGGTCGGATTCCGCCTCCGTCGCGAAGGCCCGCGAGCAGGGTCTCGAGGTGCTGTCGGTCGTGGAGGCGGCGAGCCGCGGCGATCTCGTGATGATCCTGCTCCCCGACGAGCTGCACCGGCAGCTCTGGGAGGCCGAGATCCGCGACGGCATCGCCGAGGGCAACATGCTGCTGTTCGGCCACGGCTTCTCGATCCACTACGAGGAGATCGAACCGCCGCCCGGCGTCGACGTGGGGATGGTCGCGCCGAAGGGACCCGGGCACCTGGTGCGCCGGCAGTTCACCGAAGGCAGCGGCGTCCCGGGCCTGATCGCGGTCGAGCAGGACGCCACCGGAAACGCCCGCGCGCTCGCGCTCGCCTACGCCAAGGGCATCGGCTGCACCCGCGGCGGGGTGATCGAGACGAGCTTCAAGGACGAGACCGAGACCGACCTGTTCGGCGAGCAGGCGGTGCTCTGCGGAGGCGCCTCCGAGCTCGTCCAGGCCGGCTTCGAAACGCTCGTCGATGCGGGCTACGACCCTGAGATGGCGTACTTCGAGTGCCTGCACGAGCTGAAGCTGATCGCCGACCTGATGTACGAGAAGGGGCTGGCAGGGATGCGCTTCTCGATCTCCAACACCGCGGAGTACGGCGACTACACGCGCGGCAAGCGCGTGATCACCGACGAGACGCGCGCCAGCATGAAGAAGATTCTCGAGGAGATCCAGAGCGGCGACTTCGCGCGCGAGTGGATCGCGGAGAACCGCGCCGGGCAGGAGAGCTTCAAGCGCATGCGAGCGGAGCAAGCCGACACGCAGATCGAGCACGTCGGGGAGGGGCTGCGCTCGCACATGGACTGGATCAAGCCCTCGTTCTGATGCGCGGTGCCCGTCGTGGGATCGGACGCGCCGGCGCGCGTGTCCTCGCACCGCGCTGCCGCTGCGTGGCAGGGGCATCGACCGTGGGGCGCGGCCGAAGCTGATGCTCGCCTACCTCTTCTGGCATCGCCCCGCGGCGGGGGTCGAGGTGCAGGGCTATGAGCAGGCGCTGCTGCGCTTTCACCACTCGCTGGCGCACCGGCCCCCGGCCGGCCTGCTGGGCACGGCGGCTCTGCGCGCACCGCAGCTGCCGTGGCTGCCCGGGGCGGAGGACGGCTACGAGGACTGGTACCTGCTCGAGAGTTGGAGCGCCTTGGGCGTGCTGGAGGCGGCGGCCGTCTCGCGCGGGCACGAGAGCGCCCACCGCGAGGCGGCGAGGCGCGCCGGAGCCGGCGCGGGCGCCGTCTACAGGTTGATCGAGGGCGGTGCCCGCCCGGCCGATGCCCGCCTGTCGGTTTGGGTGACGCGCCCTGCGGGGCAGGTCGACCCCACGATGGCCGAGCTGCTCGACGACGGGATCGAGCCGGGAACGGGCGCGCTGTGGCAGCGCGCGCTCGTGCTCGGCCCGGCACCGGAGTTCTGCCTGCTGCACACGCAGCCGGAGCTGCCGCCGCAGACCGGCGTCGCGGCCGGGCGGCTGCCCGCCGGCTGGAGTGCGTCGGCCTCGCCACGCGAGCCGGCGGCCGGATGAGCGGCGAGGGCGAGTTCCGACGGGAAGAGCGCTCCTTTCGCGGCTGGGTCGGTGCCGACCCGCGCGGCGGCCCGGAGACGGCGGCACCCGAGGCCGGGCGCTTCCACCTCTACGTCTCGCTCGCGTGTCCCTGGTGTCACCGCACGGTGATCGTGCGGGAGCTCGCCGGCCTCGGCGACGCGGTGCCGATGCACTTCCTCGCGCCTTACCGCGACGAGCGGGGCTGGGCCTTCAGCGGCGAGCGCTTCGAGGACGGTCCGGGCGGCGAGTACTCCGATCCGCTGCACGGCTGGGCGTTCATGAGCGAGGCCTACCTCGCGAGCGAGCCGGGCTTCGCGGGCCACGTCAGCGTGCCCGTGCTGTGGGACGAGCGCGAGCGGCGGATCGTCAACAACGAGTCGAGCGAGATCATCCGCATGTTCGCCCGCGCCGACTCGCTCGGCGGGCTCGGCGCGGCGGGCGGGCTCGACCTGTACCCGGACGATCTGCGCGAGCAGATCGACGCCGTCAACGGGCGCGTCTACGAGACCGTCAACAACGGCGTCTACCGCGCCGGCTTCGCGCGCAGCCAGGAGGCCTACGAGCGGGCCTTCGCAGCGCTGTTCGAGAGCTTCGAGTGGCTCGAGGAGCTGCTCGCCTCCCGCCGCTACCTGCTCGGCGAGCGCCTCACGGAGGCCGACTGGCGGCTGTTCCCGACACTGGCCCGCTTCGACGAGGTCTACAACCTCCACTTCCGCTGCAACCGCCGCCGGCTGGTCGACTACCCGAACCTCTGGGCCTACGCCCGCGAGCTGTACCAGCGCGACGGGATCGCGCGGACGGTCGCGATGGACCAGATCAAGCGCCACTACTACACGACCCACGACGAGCTGAACCCCAAGCGGATCATCCCGGTCGGGCCGGGCTACGACTTCTCAGAGCCCCACGGCCGCGGCGCCTAGCCCGCATTCGTGCAGTTTCACCGCCGCGAGCGTGCGGACTTCCGCGAGCGTCTTGCCCTGGAAGGTGAGCGCCGGGCCTTCGGCAACCGCGTCGCGCAGCTCCTTCGCGCGCATCCGCGCCGAGGCCAGCACGCTCGCCTCGCGGCGCGGGTCGGCTCCGAACGCCGGAAGCGCGGTGAGCAGGGCGCGCTCGCCGCAGGCCTGCTGGATCCCGCTGAGCGCTTCGGAGACGACGTTCGCGGTGCTCGGCGAGGCGGCCGGGGGTGCCGGACCGCAGCCTGCGGCGCCCCCGGCCAGGCATGCGAGGGCCAGCAGCGCCGGCAGGCGGCGGGCGCGCGGGGCGCTCAAAGCCCGAGCAGGCATGCCGCGCCGATCACCGAGGTGCCCGCCGCCCACCACGCGATGTAGTCGCCGATGTGGCCGGAGTGCAGGCGCCGGAAGGAGTGCATCGCGCCCAGCGCCGGCACGCGCACCCGCTCTGGCAGCGACTCGCGCAGCGGGCGCCCGAACAGCCCCACGGCGGCGGCCAGCACCGCGCCCACGACAGAGGCCGTCCCGTAGCCGACGTCCGAGGCGGAGACGTGCGAGGGGGCCAGCTGCGGCAGGTGCAGCCGCGCGCCCCCCAGCACCCATCGCGGGTAGGCGCCGTGATCGGTGAAGAACGCGGCCGCCCGCTCGATACCGGGGACCGCCCCGGGGATCAGCGCGACCGCGAGCGCGAGCGCGAGCAGCACCGCGGGGACGATCAGCATCTGCGGCGGGGTCTCCTCGCGCGGCTCCAGGATCTCCTGTGCCTGCTCCCGGCTGGCCTGCGCCTGCAGCGGATCGGGCCCCTCGTCGGGGCCCCAGCCGAGGAACACCCGGCCGGCGACGCGCAGCACCGCGCCCCCGGTCAGCGCAGAGACGGTGATGTAGACGGCGATCAGCCACCCCTGTCCCGCGCCCGAGGAGGCCTCCTCGAGCAGCGACTTCCCCGCGAAGGTCGTGAAGGCCGGCGTCGCCGCGAGCAGCAGCGCGCCCAGCGCGAGCAGCGGACCGGTCACGGCCGGCAGCTCGCGGCCGCGGCCGTGCAGGTCGAACTCGTCGATCGTCGCGAAGCGGTGCAGCATCACGCCCGCGAGCATGAACAGGGCGGCCTTGGTGAGCCCGTGCCCGATCACGTAGACCGCGATTCCCGCCAGCGCGCGGTGGTCGAGCAGCGCGATCCCGCACACGAAGATGCCGACGTGGCTGATCGAGGAGAACGCGAGCAGCCGCTTGACGTGGCGCTGCACCGTGCACATCACGGCGCCGACCAGCGCGGTCGTGACCCCGAGTGCGAGCAGGATCGAGCGCAGCGCGATCGCGTGCGCGTGCATCGGCCCGGCGAAGATCACCCAGTAGATCCGCGCGACGGCGTAGACGCCGAGCTCGATCATCACTCCCGAGAAGAGGACGCAGACCGGGGTGGGCGCGGTCGCGTGCGCGTCGGCGAGCCAGAAGTGCAGCGGAACTGCGGCTGCCTTCGTGAGGAACCCGGCGAACAGCAGCACCATCGCCACGATCACGAGCGGATCGGCGCGGTGGCCGTCCAGCGCGGCTCCGATCTGGGCCATGTTGAGCGCGCCGGTGCGCGCGTAGAGCATCGCGACCGCGACGAACATCGCGTAGCCCGCGATGCTGTTGGTGATCGCGAAGTTGATCGCGCCCTGCAGCGGCGCCCGTTCCTCGATCTCGTACGCGGTCAGCGCGTAGGCGACGACACCCATCAGCTCGAAGAACACGATCAAGTTGAAGAGGTCGCCGGTCAGGCAGAAGCCCGCCATCGCGCCTGCGAAGAGCAGCATCAGCACGTGGAACAGCCCGTCGACGGAGTCGAAGTAGTGCAGCGCGTAGACCAGTGCGGCCGCCACCAGGAAGACCGCGAACAGCGCCAGTCCCGCTCCGATCGGGTCGATCGACAGGGAGATCCCGATCGCGACGCCGTGGCTGGGCCGCCAGCCGCCCAGCCAGTAGGAGAACGGGTGATGGATCGCACGCGCGAGGATCAGCACGAGCAGCGTGGCGGCCGCCGCGAGCGCGGCCAGCGCGGCGGTGTCGGACATCCAGCGCCTGGTCAGCGGCCGGATCGCCACGAGCAGTGCGGCGACGGTGATCGGGATCACGATCGGCAGGGCGGTGATCGCCATCGTCAGTCCTGGATCGCCCGCAGCTCCGCGGGGTCGACGCTGCCGAAGCGCTTGTGGGCCTGTACGACGAGCGCCAGCAGCAGCGCGGTGATGGTCGCCTCGATCACGATGTCGGTGAGCACGAGGACCTGGACGGTCGGGTCCACGAGCCGGTCGACGGCGGGGATGTCGGCGACGATCGGCGCCCGCCCCGCGGCGCGGTAGCCGACGCCGACGAGCACGAGGTAGGTCGAGGACTGCACGACGGTCAGGCAGATCACCGTCCGCACCAGGTCCCGGCTGACGACGACCCCCCAGAGGCCCACCACGAACAGCCATGCCGCCACCGCGTAGGGCAGGAAGCTCACGTGCGCTCCTGCCCACCGCTCATCAGCAGCGCCTGGTCGAGGAACTCGGTCCAGACCAGCAGGAAGGCACCCGTGACCTCGACGCCGACGGCGATGCTGTTGATCGGCATGAAGCCGGCCGAGAGCAGGTGGCCGGGGATGCCGAGCGGCAGGAAGTTCTGCATGAAGGTCGTCGCGAAGATCAGCCCGCCGATCCCCATCAGCGCGTAGCCGGCCGCGCCGAGCGCGTCGAGCGCCTCGATCGCCCAGTTCGGGGCGAGCCGCTTGGCGGCGAGGTAGCGCCCGCCGACGAGCACCGCCAGCGGCCCGGCGGCCAGCACCACGCCGCCCTGGAACCCGCCGCCGGGCGTCAGCGCGCCGTGCAGGACGACGTAGCCGCCGAGCGCGACGAGGATCGTGGCGAACACCGCCGAGAGGCTCCTGATCGCGTCGCTGGCCCCGGCGAAGCGGTGCGGGCCCTGATCGCCCTGATCGTCATCGTCCTCCTCCTCGTCCCGCAGACGCCTCAGCAGCAGCGCGACGGAGGTGACCGAAGCGAACAGGATGAACTCCTCGCCGAGCGTGTCGAACGCGCGCAGGTCGAAGTTCAGCGCGGTGACGAAGTCCGTGGCGTGGCGCTGCGCGAGCTCGAGCCCCGTGACGACGCGGCCGTAGACGCCGTGGTAGTCGCCGAAGCGGGGCAGTCCGCGCATTCCGATCACGAGCACCGCGGCGAGGCCGGGCCCGGCGAGCGCGAACAGAGCGATCCGGCCGCGGCGGGTCACGAGTCCTCTTCGTCCTTCGCCGAGCTCTGCTGCGAGTGGATCTTGCGCAGCGCCGCGAACACGATCACCGGCAGCCCGACGGTCGAGACGACGATCTCCGAGAGCGCCACGTCGGGCGCCTGCAGCGCGAAGAACATGAAGGTCAGGGCCAGCCCGTAGACGCCGAGCACGAGCGTCGATCGAACCGGGTCCGGGACGAGCACCACGAGCCCCCCGGCGATCGCGACGGTGATCAGCGCCACCGCTTGGACGGCCGTCACCGCGGCTCCTCCTCGCGGTGACTCTCGATGCCCTTGCTCCAGTCGCCGTGCGCGCGGATCAGCACGACGCGCGCAGTCAGGTGCGCGAGCGCCGGGCCGAGCACCGCGAGCAGCACTCCGCACAGCAGCGCCTTGTCGCCGATCAGCGAGAACGACTGACGGACGAGGATCGCGATGCCCATCAACAGCGCGCCGTAGGAGGCGAGCCCGACGTAGTGCAGCCGGTCGAGCGTGTCGCGCATCGCGAGCACGCCGAGCACGGAGAGGACCTCCAGCGAACAGCCGGCGACGAGCAGCACGGTGGCGAGGACGTGGCGAACGTTCACGGCCGCCTCAGAGGTCCTCCTCGAGGATTCGCGCGATCACCATGCAGCCGAGCACCGAGAGCACCGCGACGACGATCGCAAGGTCCATGAACGGCTGGCGCTGTAGCCCCTCCGCGAGCGCCATCAGGACCGTGGTGGCGAGCGTGCCGGCGAGCTCGAGGGAGACCAGGGCGTTCGCCACGCTCGTGAACGCCGCCAGCGTCCCGCAGGCGAGGATCCCGACGCCGAGCACGGCGGCCACGAGCTCCCACTCGTTCATCCGAGCCCCATCACGTCGATCTGCTCGCGGCCGCCGCTGCGGCGCAGCTGGTGCACCAGCAGCAGGTCGGTGTCGGGGTCGACGCCGATCACGATCGTGTTCGGCGCCAGCGAGCCGAGCAGCTCGGCTGTCGCCCGGCGGCCGATCGCGACGCCGCTCTGCTCGCCGCCGTGGCGGAACGGCACCGCGCGCAGCGTGCCCCGCTGCGGCTGGCGCGAGAAGAGCTGCGCGACGAGCTCCCACGCGAGCCGCAGCACGTCGCCGGGGATCCTCGAGACCGCCGTCCAGACGCGCGGCAGCCACGCGAGGCGGAACGACGCCTCGCGGCGCTGCTGCTCGCGCGCCGCGCCGAAGCCGAGGGCGCCGAGCACGGCGACCGCGGCGCCGGAGTAGAGCTCGGGCAGCGAGGTGGTGTCGACCAGCAGCAGATAGAGCGTCGCTGCGAGCGCGAAGCCGGCGGCCAGGCGCGCAAGCCGCCGCGGAAGAGGGTGGGAGGGCGCCTCATCCACGTGCGGCTTCTACCCGCCGGTCCCCCCGCTGACACCATCGGGCGCGCGGCGCAGCCCCGTCGAGCGATCGGACCGTACGCGGGGGCCTTCGCTACACTCGCGTCCAGGTCGTCGCGACTGGCGCTCGGGTGGAGTCAACCACCGGGAAGCGACGACGCATCTGCGCCGCAGCGCCTGGGCACCTGCACAGCACTGACCAAACTCCGAGGTCGGAAAGGAGCGAGGAGCCCGCATGAGCACGAGCCCTCTCACCGAGAACGAGCTGCTGATCCCCGATGAGCTGAAGCCCGGCGACGGGCGCTTCGGCTGCGGCCCCTCGAAGGTGCGCCCCGAGGCGCTCGCGCGGCTGGCGTCCGAAGGGGCGTCGGTGATGGGCACCTCGCACCGCCAGAAGCCCGTCAAGGCGCTCGTCGGACGGATCCGTGCGGGCCTCGCCGAGCTGTTCTCGCTGCCCGACGGGTACGAGGTGGCGCTCGGCAACGGCGGCACCACCGCGTTCTGGGACGCCGCGGCCTTCGGCCTCGTGTGCGAGCGCGCGGTGCACCTCGCCTACGGCGAGTTCTCGCAGAAGTTCGCGAACGTGACGAAGGGCGCGCCGCACCTCGCTGCGCCGCTGACGATCTCGGCCGAGCCAGGCTCGGCCCCGGACCCCGCCGAGGCCGGCGCCGCCGCCGCCGGCGCCGGCGCCGACCTGATCGCGTGGGCTCACAACGAGACCTCGACCGGCGTGATGGTGCCGGTGGCGCGGCCCGAGGGCGCGGGCGATGCGCTGATCGCGATCGACGCCACCTCGGGCGCGGGCGGGCTGCCGGTCGCGCTCGCCGACGCCGACGTCTACTACTTCGCTCCGCAGAAGGGCTTCGCGGCCGACGGCGGGCTGTGGCTCGCGCTGCTGAGCCCCGCGGCGCAGCAGCGGATCGCCGAGCTGCACTCCTCGGAGCGCTGGATCCCCGAGTTCCTGTCGCTGCACACGGCGCTGGAGAACTCGCGCAAGGACCAGACCTACAACACGCCGGCCGTGGCGACCCTGTTCCTGATGGCCGACCAGGTCGAGTGGATGCTCTCGCTCGGCGGGCTCGGCGGCTGCGTCGCACGCACGAGCGCCTCTTCACAGGCGCTGTACGGGTGGGCGGCCAGGACGGAGTACACGACACCGTTCGTGGCCGACGCTGCAGCACGTTCGCTGGTCGTCGGCACGATCGACTTCGAGTCGGGCGTGGACGCAGCAGCGGTCGCCTCGACGCTGCGGGCGAACGGGATCGTCGACGTAGAGCCCTACCGCAAGCTCGGTCGCAACCAGCTGCGCATCGGCATGTTCCCGGCGGTGGAGACGGCCGACGTCGAGGCGCTGACGGCATGCATCGACTGGGTCGTCGAGAGGCTCGGCCGATGAGCGCCGCCGCGGAAGGGCCGACGACGGGCGCGCGCGCGAAGGTCCTCGTCAAGGAGAAGATCGGGGACTCGGGCGTGAAGCTGCTCGAGGAGCACTTCGAGGTCGAGATCGGCGTCGACTGGGATGACGCGCAGCTGGCCGAGCGGATCGGCGAGTACGACGGCATCGTGATCCGCTCCGCGACGAAGCTGACCGCGGACCTGATCGGCAAGGCCGACCGCCTGCGGGTGATCGGCCGCGCCGGCGTCGGCGTCGACAACGTCGACGTCCCGGCCGCGACCAGGCGGGGCATCGTCGTCGCGAACGCGCCGGAGTCCAACGTGGTGACGGCCGCCGAGCACACGATGGCGCTGCTGCTTGCGCTCGCGCGGAACATCCCGCGGGCGCACGCCTCCCTGATCTCGGGCAAGTGGGAGCGCTCCAAGTTCTCGGGGGTCGAGCTGTACGAGAAGACGCTCGGCGTGCTCGGCTTCGGGCGCATCGGCCAGCTCGTCGCGCAGCGCGCCCGCGGCTTCGGGATGCGCGTGCTCGCGTTCGACCCGTTCGTCAGCGCCGAGCGCTTCCGCGAGCTCGGGGCCGAGAAGGCCGAGCGGCCCGAGGACATCTACGCGCAGGCCGACTTCATCACGATCCACCTCCCGAAGACGCCGGAGACGGAGAACTTCCTCGACGACGAGGCGTTCGCGAAGATGCGCGACGGCGTGCGGGTCCTGAACGTCGCCCGCGGCGGCCTGCTCGACGAAGCGGCGCTGGGGCGCGCGCTCGACTCGGGCAAGGTCGCCGGCGCCGCGCTCGACGTGTTCCCGAGCGAGCCGATGACGGAGAGCCCCCTGTTCGGGCGCGAGCAGGTGGTCGTCACCCCGCACCTCGGCGCCTCGACCGCCGAGGCGACCGACCGCGCCGGCTACCAGTCCGCCGAGCAGGTGGTGGCGGCGCTCGACGGCGGGGTCGTCTCGACGGCCGTGAACATCCCCGCGATCGCCGCCGAGGACATGGAGGTGCTCGGGCCGTTCCTGCCGATGGCGCGCAAGCTCGGGCGGCTCGCGATGAGCCTCGCCGAGGGCAGCTCGGTCGAGCGGATCGAGGCCGCGTTCTTCGGGCGCATCGCCGACTTCGACACGCGCCTGCTCGGGCTCGCGGTGATCGTCGGAGCGCTGCAGGGGCGCACCGAGGAGCAGGTCAACCTCGTCAACGCGCCCACGATGGCCCAGCAGCGCGGGATCGTCTTCGAGGAGAAGGCCGTCTCCGAGGCCGAGGACTTCAACGAGCTGATCCGCGTCACGGTCGTCGCGGGCGGCGAGCGTGTCGCGGTGGCGGGCACGGGCATCGGCTCGCAGCAGGTGCCGCACCTCGTCGAGGTGCAGGGCCGGCGGCTCACGATCGAGCTGGAGCGCCACGTCACCGTGTTCCGCTACGAGGACCTGCCCGGCATGATCGGCAGGGTCGGCTCGGTCTTCGGCGAGCACGGGATCAACATCTCCTCGGCGGCGGTCGGGCACACCGCGGACGGAGCGACGGGGGACGAGCAGCGCCGCGCCGCGATGGTCGTGACGACCGACGCCGCCGTCGGCAGCGAGGTCGTCGGGCAGATCCTCGGGATCGAGGGCTTCGAGGACGGGTGGGCGGTCGACCTCGGGTCGTGACCGCGTCGCAGCGCACGGTGTCGGCTGGCTGACATCGGCTAGTCTCGCCCAGCGATGAGGGCGGTCGTGATCACCAAGCACGGGGGGCCTGGGGTTCTGCAGGTCCAAGAGCAGCCGGACCCGCAGCCGGGTCCGGGCGAGGTCCGCATCCAGGTTGCGGCTGCGGGCATCAACTTCGCCGATGTGATGGCCCGGCTCGGCCTCTACGCGGACGCGCCGAAGACGCCGTGCGTGGTCGGCTACGAGGTGGCGGGAACGATCCTCGAGGTGGGGGAGGGGGTGGACGGCCTGGCGCCCGGCCAGCGGGTCCTCGCAGGGACGCAGTTCGGCGGTTACGCCTCGCAGGTCGCGGTCCCGGCCGGCGACGTCGTGGCGCTGCACGAGCGGCTGAGCTTCGAGCAGGGGGCGGCGATCCCGGTCAACTACGCCACCGCCTGGGCCGGGCTGGTCGGCTACGGCGTGCTGAAGCGCGGCGAGCGCGTGCTGGTGCACTCGGCCGGCGGGGGCGTCGGGATCGCGGCGACGCAGATCGCAAAGCGCGTCGGAGCGGAGGTCTTCGGCACCGCCTCACCCGGCAAGCACGAGAAGATCCTGGCGCTCGGCGTCGATCGCGCGCTCGACTACACGAGCCCCGGCTGGGAGCGCGGCATCGGGCAGTTCGACGTGATCCTCGACGCCATCGGCGGCAAGAGCTTCAGGACCGGCTACGACCTGCTCGCGCCCGGTGGACGGCTGGTCTGCTTCGGCGCCTCGTCGGTCGTCTCCGGCGAGCGGCGCAACCTCGTCACGGCCCTGCGCACGGTGCTGCGCATGCCGCGCTTCGGGCTGATCAAGCAGATGCAGGAATCGAAGGCCGTGATCGGACTGAACATGCTCACGCTCTGGAAGCACCGCGGCACCCTGCGCCCGTGGATCGAGCCTCTGCAACCGATGATCGACGACGGCACGATCGACCCGGTGGTGGGAGGCGTCTTCCCGTTCGAGGACGCGGGCGCGGCGCAGACGACGATCGTCGAGCGGCGCAACCTGGGCAAGGTCGTGCTGACGCCCTGAGCCGACGGTCGTGCCGGCCCCCGAGCCGGGCGGGCTTCGCGGACCCCGCCGGCCTCGCGCGCAGGGCACGCCACGCGCGCGGCCGCGTGGGCGGACCCCGCCGGCCTCGCGCGCAGGGCACGCCTCGCGGGCGGCCGCCTAGCGTCCCGCGTGGGGGCCGGGGGCTCGGCGCGCTAGCCGAGCGCTTCGGTCTCGCTGGAGAACGCCTGCGCGAGAGGCGCGGCGAGCCGGGCCTTCGGCTTCAGCGCGTCCTCCCAGCCGTACCACCAGAAGCAGCCGCCGACGTAGTAGCCGAGCCCGGGATCGAGCGAATACGCCCAGCGCATGATCGCTTCAGCCTGCTCGAGCGTCCGCCTGGAGGCGGGATGCGGCAGGCCGACCTCGCCGAAGCCGAGCAGCGCGTGCGGGTAGAGCGTGTGCAGTTCCTCGAGCTGGGAGGCGACTTCCGAGCTGGACGGCATCCGACCGCCGCACTGCGTGGGGTAGTAGGACAGCAGCACGTAGTCGAGGCCCTGCGCCACTTCCGCCGGAACCCAGCGCTGCGTGAACTGGACCGGTGTCGGCTCCGCTTCTCCGTCACCGCAGTGGTCGGGTCCGAACGCGTTCTCGTACAGCGTCAACGCGGTCGTGCCCCCGGCTGCGGAGACGTCGCGATACGCCTCGGTGAGCTTCGCCGCGACCGTTTCGTAGGGGCCGGTCCAGTTGCCGTTGACCTCGTTGCCGATCTCCCAGATGTCGACGGAGCCGGCCAGCGCCGAGACGTATTCCTCGACGTGAGCCTGGAAGGCTTCGGTGGAGATCGACTTCTCCTCGGAGGAGTCGAGCAGCTCGCCCATCACGCCGCTCACCGCGTGGATGCGCGTCAGCGCGGCGGCGTAGTGGGAGGCCTTCTCGCGAGCTTCGAAGTACACGCGGGTGGTCGGTCGCTGCGGTAGGGCGGCGAGCGCTTCGACGACGTGCGAGAGCTTCGCGGTGCGATCGATCGTGACGCCGTAGAGCGGCGCGGCGGTCGCAGCCGGAGCGGCCGTCGCCACCGCCGCGGCGACGAGGGCGGCGAGCAGCGAGCCGGTAGCGCGGCCTGACATGCGGACAACGTACCGCCGTCCGTCCGGCGCTGGGCCGATCGACGAACGGGCGGCAAGCGCCGCACCGAACTTCGTAGGGCGGCGCGGAAGCGCTACGCTCCGCCGTGAATGTCGCAGCAGCTCTCGCTCCTGACCCTTCTCCTGCTCCCCCTCCGGGGGGAATAGCGCGTGGCGGCCGCGTAGCCGCAAACCCAGCAGAGAGGAACGGCAAGCGAGAAAGAGAAGGAGCACCAGCGACATGAGCGCCCACACCGAGCACCACGGCGAACGCGACCCGGGCAACCGGGTCCTGATCTTCGACACGACCCTGCGCGACGGCGAGCAGTCGCCCGGGATCTCGCTCAACAAGCAGGAAAAGCTCGAGATCGCCCACCAGCTGGCGCGGTTCGGGGTCGACATCATCGAGGCCGGCTTCCCGATCACCTCGCCCGGCGACTTCGAGGCTGTCCAGGCGATCGCGCGGGAGGTGGAAGGGCCGGTGATCTGCGCCCTGGCTCGGACCAGCAAGCAGGACATCGAGGCGGCCTGGAACGCGGTGCAGGACGCGGCGCGGCCGCGCATCCACACGTTCATCGCCACCAGCGACGTGCACATCGAGCGCAAGCTGCAGACGACGCGGGAGGATGTGATCGGACAGGTCCGTGCCGCGGTGTCGCAGGCGCGCGAATATACCGAGGACGTCGAGTTCTCGCCCGAGGACGGCTCCCGCTCGGACATCGAGTACATGGCCGAGGTGATCCAGGTGGCGCTGGAGGAGGGCGCGAGGACGATCAACGTCCCCGACACCGTCGGCTACACGATGCCCGCCGAGTACAAGGCGATGTTCGAATCGCTCTACCGGCTCGTCCCGGACCTGCGCGCCGTCACGGTCTCGGTGCACTGCCACGACGATCTGGGGCTGGCCGTCGCCAACTCGCTGGCCGGGCTGGAAGCCGGCTGCCGCCAGGTCGAGGGCGCGATCAACGGGATCGGCGAGCGGGCCGGCAACGCCGCGCTGGAGGAGGTCGTGATGCTGCTGCGCACGCGCGAGCCGAGCCTCGGGCTGTGGACCGGCCTGGAGACGACCGAGATCGCGCGCACGAGCCGCCTCGTCTCGCGCCTGACGGGCTACCCGGTGCAGCCGAACAAGGCGATCGTCGGGCGCAACGCCTTCGCGCACGAGGCCGGCATCCACCAGGACGGCGTGCTCAAGGAGCGCACGACATACGAGATCATGGACGCCACGACCGTCGGCCTGAGCTCGAACTCGCTGGTGCTCGGCAAGCACTCGGGCCGTCACGCGCTGCGCAAAGCGCTCGAGGAGATGGGCTTCGTCCTGGACGGCCAAGCGCTGAACGTCGCCTTCAAGCGCTTCAAGGAGATCGCCGACCGCAAGAAACAGGTCACCGCGATGGACCTCGAGGCACTTGTCACCGACGAGCTGCGCGAGGAGATCCCCGGCTATGCGCTGCAGTGGTTCGAGGTCGAGTCCTCCTCGCGTCGCTCGCCGCACGCGAAGGTGGCGGTGACGCTGCCCGACGGCGCGGAGGTGACCGGAAGCTTCATCGGCGACGGGCCGATCGACGCGATCTTCCAGGCGATCAACGCCGCCACCGCGACCTCCCCCGTGCTCAGCGAGTTCACGATCGGCGCAGTGACCGAGGGCCAGGACGCGCTCGGCGAGGCCTCGGTGGTGCTCGAGCTCGACGGGGCCACCGGTGCGGGGCAGGGCATCTCGACCGACATCATCGATGCGGCCGCGCGGGCCTACGTGCGCGCGCTCTCGGTCGCGCGAGCGCGGGCCGAGGCGCCCCACGTGCTCGGGCTGCCCGAGCCGACGCCGTAGCGGCGGCTCCACGCACGGCGTGGCGCCCGCCTTGCGGCCGGCGGCTCGCCGTCGATGCCGTGGGCGCCTGGGGTCAGGCGCGAGAGCTGCTTCGTGTGCGCATGCACCGGAACCGCCGCGTCCCTCGCGGGTTGATCTCTAGTCTGGTCGCAGCGATCCCGAGGGAGGACCCACATGCAGGTAGCTCGCAGAGCTCGCACCGTCCATCGTCTCGCGCCGGCGCTCCTGGTGGCGCTCGCCGCAGCACTGCTCGCACCCGCGGGCTCGCAGGCGGCCGCTCCAGCGCGCCCCTCAGACCGCGGAGTCTCGGCGACGCGCACGGCCGCCTCCGAGCCCCACTGGGCCTGCGCGCACGGCCTCTGCGACGCGATCGTCGATCCTCGGCCCTCCAGCTCGGCGGGCCTGCAGTCGGATGTTTTCAAGAAGAAAAAACCCCAGGGCGGCGGCGAAGAAGGGGGGATCGACCCCGAAGAACTGCGCCAGACCTACGCTATCCCGACGGCCGGAGGGAGCGGGCAGACGATCGCCGTGATCGAGGGCTTCGCCTACAAAGCTGCCGAAAAGGACCTCGGCAAGTACCGCTCGCGCTACGGCATCCCGGCGTGCACGACGGCCAGCGGCTGTCTGACGATCACCAACTCCGAAGGCGCGACACCTGCCAACCACAACTTCACCGAATGGGAACCCGAGGTCGCCCTCGACCTCGACATGGCCTCGGCCGCGTGCCCGGAATGCCACATCATGCTCGTCAGCGCCGAAGAAGAAAGCTGGAAGTCGCTCGGCGCCGCGGTGGACTACGCCGCCGCACACGGCGCGACCGAGATCTCGAACAGCTACGGCCTGGCGGAAGAAACCTGCGAAAAGGAATGCGCCGAAGCCGAAGCCGACTGGGACCACCCGGGGATCTTCGTGTCGGTCTCCTCGGGCGACTACGGCTATGACAACGAATACGTGCTCGCGTCCTCGCCGAGCTTCCCGGCGGTGCTGCCGTGGGTGACGGCGGTCGGCGGCACGTCGTTGAAGAAGTCGAAGAGCAGATCGGCGAAGAAGCGCGCCTTCACCGAGAAGGTTTGGGGCGAACGCTCGCTCGGCCTCGGCACCGGCAGCGGCTGCAGCAGCACCTGGCGGAAGCCGTCCTGGCAGAAGGACCCGGGATGCAAAGGACGGATGACCAACGACGTCGCCGCGGTGGGCGCCTGCGTGACACCGGTCTCCGTCTACGACAGCACCGAAGGGGGCTGGATCGACCTCTGCGGGACGAGCGTCAGCTCGCCGCTGGTCGCCGGCATCGAGGCGCACGCCTCGGCGAGCTCGCGCTCGCTTCCGGGCGGCGAGGCGTTCTACACCGAGGCGACGCTGTTCGACGTCAAGGGCGGCAGCAACGGCCGGTGCAGCGTCGCGTACTTCTGCCACGGGCTGCCCGGGTACGACGGGCCGACCGGCAACGGGACGCCCGACGGGCCGCTTCCCTAAACGTTTGTCTGTGATAACGTACGCCGCCTGATGGCGAGCGTCAAGCAGCGGAGCACGGCCGCGGAGGCGTCGACCGCGGTCGATCCGGGCGTGGTCGGCGCCCGCGTCAAAGCGCTGCGCGAAGCCGAGGGCCTGTCACTGCGCGATCTCGCGGAGCGCAGCCACGTCTCGGCGCCGATGCTCTCCCAGGTCGAGCGCGGCGAGACCAGCCCCACGCTGACCGTCGCGGCGCGGATCGCCGCCGGCCTCGAGCTGCGACTCTCGCAACTGCTGCGCCTCGATGAGGACGGCGCGGTCACGGTCGTGCGCGCAGGCTCCAGCCGTCGCGGCGGCAACCGCCGGCGCGGCCACAGCTATGAGGTGCTGACCGCCGCGCAGCCCGGCCAGCGCGCCGAGCTCTCACGCCACACGCTCGGCCCGGGCGGCTCGACGGGGGCCCCGGACGACCCGCCGATGCACGAGCCGGGCAGCCGCGAGACCGCGCTGGTGCAGGAGGGCTCCGTCGTGCTGGTCTGCGACGGCACCCGCTACGAGCTGGGCGCGGGCGACACCGTCACCTTCGACGCCGACCTTCCCCACCACTTCGAGAACCCCACCGCCGGCGAGGCGGCCCTCCTGGCCGTCGTCTCGGCCGGACTCAGACGCAGCTAGGAGACACACTGATGCCGAAGACGATGTACGACAAGATCTGGGAGGCCCACGAGGTCGCGGGCGAGGGCTCCGGCCTGATGTACGTGGACCTGCACCTCGTCCACGAGGTCACGAGCCCGCAGGCCTTCGACGGGCTGCGCCTGGCCGGACGCAAGGTACGGCGCCCGGATCGCACGCTCGCCACCGCCGACCACAACACGCCGACCGATGGCACCCCGGTCGCCGCGCGCATCAAGGACGAGCTCTCGCGCGTCCAGGTCGAAACACTCGAGCGCAACTGCGCCGAGTTCGGCATCCCCGTCTACTCCCTCGGCTCCGAGCGCCAGGGCATCGTCCACGTCATCGGCCCGGAGCTCGGCGTCACCCAGCCGGGCATGACGATCGTCTGCGGGGACTCGCACACCTCGACGCACGGCGCCTTCGGGGCGCTCGCGTTCGGCATCGGCACCAGCGAGGTCGAGCACGTGCTCGCGACGCAGTGCATGGTCCAGCACAAGGCGCGCTCGATGCGGATCATCTACGAGGGCGAGCTGGGGTTCGGTGTCTCCGCCAAGGACCTGATCCTCGGCACGCTCGGGCGTCTCGGCGTCGGCGGCATGACCGGCCACGTCGTCGAGTACGCCGGCGAGCCGATCCGTGCGCTCTCGATGGAGGGCCGGATGACCGTCTGCAACATGACGATCGAGGGTGGCGGGCGAGCCGGCATGATCGCCCCCGACGAGACCACGTTCCGCTGGTTCAGCGAGGTGCAGCGGCCGGGAGCGCCGCATGGCGCCGAGCTCGAGCGCGCGGTCGAGGCCTGGTCGACGCTGCCGAGCGAGGATGGCGCTGTCTTCGACAGGGAGCTGACGATCGACGCGAGCGCGATCTCGCCGCAGGTCAGCTGGGGCACCAACCCGGGGATGGTGCGGGCCGTGACCGAGAAGGTCCCCGCGCCCGAGGAGTTCGACTCGCCGGCCGACCGCGAGGAGACCGAACGGGCGCTGCACTACATGGGCCTCGAGCCCGGCACGCCGATCGAGGGGATCGCGCTCGACCGCGTGTTCATCGGCTCCTGCACGAACTCCCGGATCGGCGACCTGCGGGCCGCCGCCGAGGTGGTCGCGGGCAAGAAGGTGGCCTCCTCGGTCAGCGCGATGGTCGTTCCCGGCTCTCAGCAGGTCCGCGCCCAGGCCGAACAGGAGGGGCTGGACAGGGTCTTCCGCGACGCAGGCTTCGACTGGCGCGTCGCCGGCTGCTCGATGTGCCTCGGGATGAACCCCGACATCCTGCAGCCGGGCGAGCGCTGCGCCTCGACCTCCAACCGCAACTTCGAGGGGCGCCAGGGCCGGGGTGGGCGCACGCACCTGGTCTCCCCGCAGATGGCCGCCGCGGCGGCGATCGAGGGGCGCTTCGTCGACATCCGCGACTGGTCGTGAGCGGACACGAGCACGGCGCGGCCTGGCAGGGTGAGGGGCTCGTCGCGGACTTCCTGCGCGACCGTCAACGGCTGCTGCCGCTGATCGACGTGCAGGAAGCTCTGATCGAGACCGCGCTGCGGCGCCGAGGCAGCGAGGTCCGGCGGTTCCTCGACGTCGGCGCCGGCGCCGGTGCGATGTCGGCGCTCGTACGGCGCGTCTTCCCGGGCGCCGAGGCGGTCCTGCTCGACTACTCCGAGCCGATGCTGGCGCGCGCCGAGGAGCGTCTGGGGCCTGCCGGCGAGGGGAGCTGGCAGGCGGTCCACGGCGACCTGCGCGAGCCCACGTGGGTCCAGGCGCTGCCGCCGGGCCGCTTCGACCTCGCCGTCTCGAGCTACGCGATCCACCACCTTCCCGCCGCGCGCAAGCGCGGCCTGTACGCCGAGCTCCACGACGTGCTCGAGCCGGGCGCGATGTTCCTGAACCTCGACTTCGTGCTGATCGACGGACCGCTCGCGGGCCTGTTCGACGAGCAGATGGCCGCCAACGCGGTCGTACTCGAGCACGAGCACGGCGGCTCCCGCAGCGACGATGAGGTCGAGCGCGAGATCCTCGCCGACGACAGCGACGACCAGCCCGACCGCGCCGAGCAGCAGCTGCAATGGCTGCACGAGGCCGGCTTCGCCGAGGTCGAACTGCACTTCAAATGGGCCGAGGCGGCGATCTTCGGTGCGGTCAAGCCAGGTTCAGCCGGCGGACCCGCGCCAGGGCGGGGGCGGGCGTAGCCCGACCGCCACGGCCGACACGAGATCGGGCGTTCACATCAAAGCGGACCCGCATGGGCCGCCGACCAACCTAAGGAAAGACCGTGGAGAAGATCGAGACAATCACAGGAGCGGTCAGCCACCTCGACCGCGCCAACGTCGACACCGACCAGATCATGCCCAAGCAGTTCCTCAAGCGGGTCGAGCGCACCGGCTTCGGCGAGTTCGTCTTCTACGACTGGGCGAAGGAGCCGGGCTGGGAGCTGCCGGCGAACCCGATCCTCGTCGCCGGCGAGAACTTCGGCTGCGGCTCCTCGCGCGAGCACGCGCCCTGGGGGCTGCAGGACTACGGGTTCCAGGCGATCGTCGCGCCCAGCTTCGCCGACATCTTCTACTCCAACTGCACGAAGATCGGGCTGCTTCCGATCGTGCTCCCAGAGGAGGACTGCCGGGCGCTCGCCGAGGCCGGCCACGGCCAGGTCGACCTGGGCGCGCAGGAGGTGCGCTTCGGCGGCCGCGCCGTGCCGTTCGAGATCGAACACGAGATCCGCCGGCGGCTGCTCGAGGGTCTCGACGACGTCGGCGTGACGCTGAGATCCGAAGCCGCGATCGCCGACTTCGAGGGCGACCGCGAGCAGGGCGCGGCGTGGGAGCCGGTGCCGACTACGGCGCTGTGAGAGGCGTTTCGCACGGCGGCGCGCCTCTCGAGGCGCCCTCCACGCCGGCGTGCGCTCGATCGCGATCGACTGTCGCTCGCACGAGGGCACGGCGGTCTGCGAGCTGCACGAGTGCGACTGCCGGGAGCGCATCGATCGGGGGCGGGCGCTCTGCCGGGGGGCGTCGCGTGCTAGCCGGGGTCGCACGCCGGGCGTCCGGCGGGGGCCGGTCGCACGGCTTCGGCTGGTAGCGTCGCCGCCCGATGGCGCACCGCATCCTCACCCTCCCCGGCGACGGGATCGGCCCCGAGATAATGGCGCCGACACTCGAGCTGCTGGGGGAGCTCGGCGACTTCGAGTTCGACGAGCGAGTCTTCGGCGGCGCCTCGATCGACGCGCACGGCACCGCGCTGACAGACGAGGTGCTCGAGGCCTGCAGGGGCGCGGATGCCGTGCTGCTGGCGGCTGTCGGCGGTCCCAAGTGGGACACCACCGACCCGGCGGCGCCCCGGCCCGAGCAGGGTCTGCTCGGTCTGCGCAAGGGCCTCGGCCTGTACGCGAACCTCCGTCCGGTCAAACCGATCCCCGCCCTCTACGACGCCTCGCCGCTGCGCCGCGAGCGGATCGAGGGCGTCGACCTGCTGGTCGTTCGCGAGCTCACAGGAGGCATCTACTTCGGTGAGAAGCAGCGCACCGAGGAGATGGCCAGCGACCTCTGCGCCTACACGGTCGCGGAGGTCGAGCGCATCGCCCGCGTCGCCTTCCGCGCCGCCCGCTCGCGGGTGTCGAGCGTCGACAAGGCGAACGTGCTCGAGACCAGCCGGCTGTGGCGCGAGACCGTGACGCGCCTGCACTCGCAGGAGTTCCCGAACATCGAGCTCCAGCACGTGCTGGTCGACAACGCGGCGATGCAGCTCGTCTCCGCGCCGCGGCACTTCGACGTGATCCTCACCGAGAACCTGTTCGGCGACATCCTCTCCGACGAGGCCGCGATGCTGACGGGCTCGATCGGGATGCTGCCCAGCGCGTCGCTGGGGGAGCCCCAAACGCCGGGCCTGTTCGAGCCGGTCCACGGTTCGGCGCCCGACATCGCCGGCAGCGGGCAGGCGAACCCGCTGGCGATGTTCCTGTCGGCGGCCCTGATGCTGCGTCACGGCCTGGCTTTGGAGCGCGAGGCGGCGGCTGTAGAATCGGCAGTTGAGCGCGCACTCGACGGGGGCCTGCGCACCGCCGATCTGGGCGGTCGGGACGGAACGGCGCAGGCGACCCGCGCAGTGCTCGACAAGATCGAATAGGAGCGCCGCCAAAGTGGATCCCACCGACCTGATCTGGATGAACGGAGACTTCGTCGCCTGGGAGGACGCGAAGGTCCACGTCCTGACGCACGGCCTGCACTACGGCACAGGCGTCTTCGAGGGGGTCCGCTGCTACGACACCGAACTGGGACCCGCCGTGTTCCGCAACGCCGAGCACGTCGACCGGCTGCTGCGCTCGGCGGAGCTCTACTACATGCCGGTCCCGTACAGCGCCGAGCAGCTGCGTGCGGCCACGCTGGAGCTCGTCGCCCGCAACGGGCTGCGCTCGTGCTACATCCGCCCGATCATCTTCCGCGGCTACGGCCAGATGGGGCTCAACCCGCTCGACTGCAACGTCGATGTGACGATCGCGTGCTGGGAGTGGGCGGCCTACCTCGGCGAGGAGGGCAAGGCCAACGGCATCCGCGCCAAGGTCTCCTCGTGGCGGCGCATCAGCCCCGACTCGCTGATCCCGCATGCGAAGGCCTCGGGCCAGTACCTCAACAGCGTGCTCGCCAAGGTCGAGTCGGTGAAGGCCGGCTACCAGGAGGCGATCCTGCTCGACGACCACGGCTACGTCTGCGAGGGCACCGGCGAGAACATCTACGTTGTGCGCGACGGACGCATCGTCACGCCGGGACAGAGCAACTCGATCCTGGACGGGATCACGCGGCGCTCGGTGCTGCAGATCGCGCTGGACCTCGGCTACGCCGTGGTCGAACGCGACGTCGGCCGTGCCGAGCTGTACCTCGCCGACGAGGTCTTCATGTCGGGAACCGCCGCCGAGCTCGTGCCGGTGGTCGAGATCGACGATCACCGTGTCGGCTCCGGCGCGCCGGGTGAGATCACGCGCGTGATGCAGGCCGCCTTCGACGACGCGATCCACGGGCGCAGCGAGCGCTACCGGGAGTGGCTCGACGTCGTCACCCCGCGCGATCTCGAGACGCCCGCGGGCGAGGCCGCCGCGCCGCCGCGAATTACCGGGGCGACCGGCTAGGCGGCGCGCAGTCGCGGCCGGTCGCTTCCGTCCGCCGCGTGAGCCCGCCCCGAGCCGAGAGGAACCCCGAATGAGCCCCGACCCAACACGCATCCAGACCTACGACGCGACGCTGCGCGACGGCATGGGCGGCGGCGGCATGTCGCTGACGGCGGCCGAGAAGCTGCGCGTCGTCCATGCCCTCGACGAGCTAGGCGTCGAGATGATCGAGGCCGGCTTCCCGGCGTCGAACCCGAAGGAGCAGGAGCTGTTCTCGCTGCTCGCCTCCGAGCGGCTCGCGCGAGCCCAGATCGTGGCCTTCGGCATGACGCGCCGCCGCGATCTCGCCGCTGCCGAGGACGCCGGCCTGCGCGTCCTCGCGGAGTGCTTCGCGCCGGTCTGCACGCTGGTCGGGAAGGCTTCGGTGCTGCACGTCGAGAAGGTCGTGCGCGTGACCCGCGAGGAGAACCTGGCGATGATCGCCGACTCGGTCGCGTTCCTGGTCGCCGAGGGCAAGCGGGTGCTGCTCGATGCCGAGCACTTCTTCGACGGCTTCGCGCTCGACCCCGGCTACTCACTCGAGTGCCTTCGCGCGGCCGCCGAGGCCGGCGCCGAGCGGCTCGTGCTGTGCGACACCAACGGCGGCTCGCTGCCCCCGCAGATCCGGACCGCGTTGGCCGTCGTGCGCGAAGCGCTTCCAGCCGCGCTGCTCGGCATCCACTGCCACGACGACTCGGGCTGCGCAGTCGCGAACACGCTCACCGCGGTCGAAGCCGGCGCGACCCAGGTGCAGGGCACGGTCAACGGCATCGGCGAGCGCACCGGCAACGCGAACCTCGTGACGATCATCGCGGACCTGCAGCTGAAGATGGGCGTCGAGCTGCTCGAGCCCGAGCGCCTGGCGCGGCTCACCGAGACGGCCCACTTCGTCGACGAGCTGCTCAACCGCACCCCGGACCCGGCGCAGCCCTACGTCGGCAAGCACGCGTTCGCGCACAAGGCAGGGTTGCACGCGGCCGGGGTCCAGGCCGACGCCAGCACCTTCGAGCATCTAGACCCGACGCTCGTCGGCAACTCGCGCGACGTGCTGGTCTCCGAGCTCGCCGGCAAGGCCTCGATCGCCGAGAAGGCAGCCGAGGCCGGGATCGCCGCGGGAGACGGCCGCGATGGGGACTTCGCCCAGCGCGTGCTCGACCGCGTCAAGGATCTCGAGCATCGCGGCTTCCAGTTCGAGGCCGCCGACGGGTCGCTCGAGCTGCTGATGCGCAAGGAGGCCGGCAGCTACGAGCCGCTGTTCCGCCTGGAGAGCTGGCGCGTGCTCGTCGAGAAGCGCGCCGACGGGAAGGTCGCCACGGAGGCGACGATCAAGGTCTGGCTCGGCGGCGAGCGGTTCGTGCGCACCGCCGAGGGCAATGGCCCGGTGAACGCGCTGGATGCGGCCCTGAGGGAAGCGATCGGCGAGCTCCACCCCCATCTCCGCGACATCGAGCTGGTCAACTTCAAGGTGCGGATCCTCGACGAGAGCCACGGTACGGGCGCGGTGACCCGGGTGCTGATCGACGCCGCCGACGGGCATGATGTGTGGGGCACGATTGGCGTATCGGAGAACGTGATCGAGGCCTCCTGGGACGCGCTGGTCGACTCGCTGGAGTACGGCATGCAGCCCGGCCGCCGGCCCGAGCAGCCGGATGGAGGAACGAGCGCCGTGCCGGCCCGCGGCGGCGCGCAGTGAGCGCCGCGCAGATCCCGCTCGCCAAACCGGTGCTCGGGGTCGAGGAGGAGCAGGCCGCGATCGCCGTGCTGCGCTCCGGGCAGCTGTCGCTCGGTCCGCGTCTCGTCGAGTTCGAGCAGCGCTTCGCGCAGACCGTCGGTGCGCGGCACGCGAGCGCGGTCAGCAGCGGCACGGCCGGGCTGCATCTGGCGCTGCGCGCGGTCGGGGTACAGGACGGCGAGGAGGTCGTGACCAGCCCGTTCTCGTTCGTCGCCTCGGCGAACGCGGTGCTGTTCGAGCGCGCACGGCCGGTGTTCGCAGACATCGATCCGCTGACGCTGTGCCTCGATCCCGGCGCCGCGGCGGCCGCCGTCACGGAGCGGACGAAGGCGCTGCTGCCGGTCCACATCTTCGGTTACCCGTGCGAGATGGAGGCGCTCGACGCGCTTGCCGCACGGCACGGCCTCGGGATCGTCGAGGACGCCTGCGAGGCCCTCGACGGGCGCTACGCGGACCGGCGCGAGATCGGCGAGCGCGAGAACCCCGCGGTGTTCGCCTTCTACGCCAACAAGCAGATGACGACCGGCGAGGGCGGCATCGTCACGACCGGCGAGGCCGCGGTCAAGGAGCGGATCGACTCCGAGCGCAACCAGGGCCGCGCGCCCGACATGGACTGGCTCGACCACGACCGGCTCGGCTTCAACTACCGGCTGTCGGAGATCGCGTGCGCGATCGGGGTCGTGCAGATCGGGCGGCTCGGCTTCACCCTGCCGGCGCGCCGGCGCGTCGCACAGGCGTACCGCGAGGCGCTCGCCGGCATCGAGGGCCTGACGCTGCCGTGCGAGGACCAGGGCGAAGCGCGCCGCGGCTGGTTCGTGTTCGTCGTGCAGCTGCCGCGCGAGGTCGACCGCGACGAGATGATCCGCGCGCTTGCGAGGCGCGGCGTGCAGTCCAAGCCGTACCTGCCCGCGATCCACCTGATGAGCTTCTACCGCGAGCGCTTCGGCCACCGCGAGGGCGAGTTCCCGGTCTGCGAGGACGTGGCGGCGCGCTCGATCGCGCTGCCGTTCTTCCCGGAGATGAGCGAGTCCCAGGTCGAGCGCGTCGCCACGGAGCTGCGCGCCGTGCTCGGGCAGGGCCCCGCATAGACTCAGCGCCGGTGTCGCGCTTCCACGAGCCCCAGCACCCGGACTTCCAGCGCCTGAACGCCTCGATCGGCTTCGACCGCAGGCTCTGGCCGCAGGACGTCGCGCAGTCGCGCGCCCACGCGAGGATGCTGGCGGCGCGGGGGATCATCTCCGACGATGATCGCGACGCCCTGCTCGCCGGGCTCGACAGGGTCGCCGAGGAGCTGGCGGAGGGAACCTTCCCGTTCGAGCCCGGCGACGAGGACATCCACATGGCCCTCGAGCGGCGCCTGACCGAGCTGGCCGGCCCGGTCGGCGGCAGGCTGCACACCGCCCGATCGCGCAACGACCAGGTGGTCACGGACCTCGCGATGTTCACCCGCGAGGCGGCGCAGGCCGGTGCGGTGGCCGCGGCGGGGCTGATGAACGCGCTGCTCGAGCGGGCGCGTGAGCACGCGCAGACGCCGATGCCCGGCTACACGCACCTGCAGCGCGCCCAGCCGGTGTATCTCGGCCACCACCTGCTCGCCTACTTCTGGATGCTCGAGCGCGACCGCCGGCGCTTTCACCAGGCACGGCGCGAATGCCGGCGGCTGCCGCTCGGCTCGGGGGCGCTGGCCGGCGTCAACTTCGACACCGACCGGGAGATGCTCGCCGCCGAGCTCGGCTTCGAGGAGGTCGCCCCGAACTCGATCGACGCGGTGTCGGGACGGGACTTCATCCTCGACTACCTGGGGGCGGCAGCGACCTGTGCGACGCACCTCTCGCGGCTCGGCGCGGAGCTCGTGCTGTGGAGCAGCAGCGAGTTCGGCTTCTGCACGCTGCCGGACAGCTGGAGCTCGGGCTCATCGATCATGCCGCAGAAGAAGAACCCGGACGCCGCCGAGCTGCTGCGAGCGAAGGCGCCCCGCGTTGTCGCGCACCTGGCCGCGCTGCATGGCGTGATCCACGCGCTGCCGCTGACGTACAACAAGGATCTTCAGGAGGACAAGGAGCACCTGTTCGACGCGGCCGACACGCTGGCGCTCTCGCTCGCCGCTGCGACCGGGATGGTCGCCGGCGCCGAGTTCCACAGCGAGCGGATGCGCGAGGCCGCCGCCGACGAGATGATCGCCGCAACCGACATCGCAGACCTGCTGGTGAAGCTGGGGATGCCGTTCCGCGAGGCGCACCGCGTCGTCGCTGGGCTCGTGCGCAGCGCGGTCGACAGCGGGCTCGGGCTGTCGGGGCTGAGCGGCGAGGAGCTGGCGGCGCAGAGCGAGCTGCTCGCCCAGCACGAGGAGGAGTACCGAGCTGTGCTGGCCTCGAGCTCCTGGCTGGAGTCCAAGATCTCCGAGGGCGGCACCTCCTCGGCGCGCCTCGCCGAGCAGCTCGCGCACGCCGAGCGGGCGCTGGACGGCCCCGGCGGCGAGTAGCGGGTGGCGGCGCCGCTTCCCGCGAGCTTCTACCGCCGTCCGGTCCTCGAGGTCGCCCCGGAGCTGGTCGGCTGCACCGTCGTCCACGGGGCCGCCCGCGGCGTGATCGTCGAGACCGAGGCCTACCACCAGGAGGAGCCCGCCTGCCACGCCTATGCCGGGCTGACGCCGCGCACGAGCACGCTGTTCGGCCCGCCCGGCGTAGCGTACGTGTACCGCTCCTACGGGATACACGCGCTGCTCAATGCCGTCTGCGAGCCCGAGGGGGTGGGAGCCGCGGTGCTGATCCGCGCGCTGCGCCCCGCGGCCGGGATCGCGCTGATGCGCCGGCGGCGCCTGGCCGCGTCCCGGCGTGGCGCGGCGAGGCGCCTGGCCGCGTCCCGGCGTGGCGCGCCGGCGGCCCGGGAGATGCCGGTGCGGGAGCTCTGCTCGGGGCCCGGGCGCCTGACCCAGGCGCTCGGCATCGAGCTGCGGGAGAACGGGACCTCGCTCGCCTCCGGCCCGGTCGTGATCCTGCCGCGGGAGCGGCCGCCGGGACAGGTGGCTGTCTCGACGCGGATCGGCATCACCAAGGCGGCCGAGCTGCCGTGGCGCTTCAGCCTGCTCGGCGACGAGAACGTCTCGAAGCCGTGGCCGTGGCGCTGAGGAGGCGCTGCGCCGCCTGCACGGACGCGACGCGGGGCTTGCGGTTCCGCTGAATGCCGGGGCTGACGCCGCCGGTCGGTGACGGCGAGGGAGAGGGGTTCTGCTGGCCGCCGGGGCTGGCGCCGCCCGTCGGCGAGGGCGATGGAGAGAGGCGGGTTCCGCTGGCCGCCGGGGCTGGCGCCGCCCGTCGGCGAGGGCGATGGAGAGAGGCGGGTTCCGCTAGCCGCCGGGGCTGACGCCGCCGGTCGGCGAGGGCGAGGGAGAGGCGGGTTCCGGAGTGGCGGGGTTCGCCGGCGCGGGCGCGGCTTCTTTGGTCGGCGCTTCTTTTGCGGGTGCGGCCGGGGCGGCGGCGTGTTCGGACCCGCCGCCGCCGGAAGGGGACTGTCCTTCGTTGCCGCCGGCCGGCGCCGGGGTCTTGGCGCCGCCCGCCGAGCCCGTGTGGGAAGGGGCGGAGGTGGTGGAGGCGGGGCTCGTCGTTTCGCCTTCTTCGCCGTCTTCGGATTCGCCCGAGCTGCCCTTGCCCGAGGCGGCCCGCTTCGCGGCGGCTTCTTCGGCGCGGTTCTTGTCGATCTGCAGCGCCGAGCTCATGAAGTCGTGCCAGATCAGAGCGGGATAGGTGCCCCCCATCACGGGGCTGCCCGAGAAGTCGGTGAGCATCGGCACGAGCTTGTTCGGATAGCCGACCCAGACCGCGACGGTGTACTTGGAGTCCCAGCCGACGAACCAGGCGTCGCCGTAGTTCGAGGTGGTGCCGGTCTTGCCGGCCGCGAACTGGCCGATTGCAGCCGCCTTGCCTGTTCCGTATTGGATGACGGTCTCGAGCATCTGCGTCTCTGTCTGGGCC
The DNA here is from genome assembly GCA_963703205.1 of uncultured Solirubrobacteraceae bacterium. Taxonomy (GTDB): domain Bacteria; phylum Actinomycetota; class Thermoleophilia; order Solirubrobacterales; family Solirubrobacteraceae; genus Palsa-744. The sequence goes on along the minus strand of OY969799.1, from coordinate 1,399,586 downwards.
ACTTCGGCCGGCAGCACCCGGTGCAGCTCGACCCGGTTCGTGTCGCGCTGGTGACCGTCCGGCAGTGGCCGGCCGCCGGAGACGACTTCCTGGATGCCGACGGGCGCGCCGTCGAGGGCCATCGAGCCTGTCACGCGGTCGCCGCCGCGAGCGATCGTCTCGTAGGCGTGGGCCATGTCCAGCGGCGTGACGCCCGTCGTGAGGCCGCCGATCGTCATCGCCGCGTTGGTCGACAGCGGCGTGGTGATGCCCATGCGGTGGGCCAGCAGCGCGATCTTGCCGGTGCCGACCTTCAAGCCGACTTCGGCGTAGATCGAGTTGTCTGAGAAGGCGGTGGCGCCGGTCAGCGTGTTGGAGCCCGAGTAGGCCGCTTCGTCGTTGTGGACGACGAAGGTTTCTGGGCCGTTGGGTCCGTGGTAGTGGAGGGTCTTGGCCGCCGAGGTCCAGACCGAGTACGGGGAGATGCCCTCCTCCAAGGCGGCGGCGAGGTCGAAGGCCTTGAAGGAGGAGCCGGGCTGGCGCTCACCCTCGGTGGCGATGTTGAACGGCGACTCGTCGTAGTTGCGCCCGCCCACCATCGCGCGCACCTCGCCCGTCGAGTTTTCGATCGCAACCAGCGAGGCGGTCGGACCGCCGCTGTAGGCGAGGTAGTTGTTGACCGCCTGTTCGGCCGCGCGCTGCAGCGACAGGTCGAGCGTCGTGCGGATCTTCAGGCCGCCGTCGAAAGCGCGTCCGGGGCCGTAGCGTTCGATCACCTGCTGCTGCACCCAGCTGTTGAAGTAGCCGGCGTCGACACCTTCGACCGTCTGCACCTCGGGCGCCTGGATCTCGTGCGGCGCCGGCAGCGCTTCGTCGATGCTCTGGGCGTAGACCGGGCGGGTGATGTAGCCCTGATCGAGCATGTTCCTCAGGACCGTGTCGCGCCGATCCAGCGCGGCCGACGGGTGGACGGACGGGTTGTACGCGGTGGGGTCCTGGATGATCCCGGCGAGCAGCGCCGCCTCCCACGGCTTCAGCTGCTGGACGCACAGTTCGTGGTCGGGCGTGCCGCAGCCGAGGTGGTTTACGTCACGGCCGAAGTAGGTCTGCGCCGCCGCCTCGATCCCGTAGGCGCCGCTGCCGAAGTACACGGTGTTCAGGTACGCCGTGATGATCTTGTCCTTCTTCCACTTGTGCGCGAGCTGGTAGGCGAGCGCGGCCTCCTTGAGCTTCTCGAAGATCGTGCGGTGCGACTGCGCCTGCAGGAAGTTCTTGATCAGCTGCTGCTCGATCGTCGAGGCGCCCTGCACGGTGCCTCTGTGCAGGACGTCCTGGACGAACGCGCGGGCGATGCCCCGGACGTCGATCCCGCTGTTCGAGTAGAAGCGCTTGTCCTCGACCGAGATCACCGCGTCCTTGACGATCTTCGGGATCTGACCCGGCGTGAGGATCACGCGATTCTGCTGGCTGAGCACGCCGATCGGATGGCCGAGATCATCGAGCAGCTGCGAGCTGGAGGCGTCCTTGATCTGGGAGAACCGTTCCAGCGAAGGGAGGTCCGAGGCGACCGAGACGAACAGCCCGAAGACGAAGGAGACGAGGCCGAGCAGCGCCGCCGCGAGCAGGATCGCGGCCAGGCGCAGGCGCTTGAGCCGTTTCCTCGGCGGGGGCGCCGGGGCGGGGGGGTTGTCGGGAATTGCCGTGACGCTCATCGGCGGCGGCGCAGGAGTCCCACGTGCGGACGCGCGGCGGTTCCGGCTGGCTGCGGGCCGCGCAGCCCGAGCGCGGCGTAGGGGCCCCTCGCGCGGGCGAGAGTCTAGCATTGCGCCCGATGCCCCGAGACAGCCCCGCGGCCGGCCGAGAAGCCGCCCGACTGGCCAGCAACGCGGTCGATTCGCTGCCCGAGGGGGCGCTCGAGGCGAAGCTAAGAGACGCCTCGGAGCAGGCGCGGCCGCTGCGCGTGAAGCTCGGCATCGACCCTACTGCGCCGGACATCCATCTCGGCCACGCGGTGGTGCTCGGCAAGCTCCGCGAGTTCCAGGACGCGGGCCACGTGGTCGTGCTGATCATCGGCGACTACACGGCGCGGGTCGGCGACCCGTCGGGGCGCTCGACACTGCGGCCGATGCTCAGCGCCGAGCAGATCGACGCCAACGCTGCGACCTTCCGCGAACAGGCGATGAAGATCCTCGACCTCGACCCGCGCAAGCTCGAGGTGCGCCGCAACGGCGAGTGGCTGAACATGTCCATGGGTGAGGTGCTCACGCTCGTGCGGACCACCACGGCCGCGCAGCTGCTCGAGCGCGAGGACTTCGCGAAACGCTGGCAGGCGGGAGAGCCGATTTCGATGCTCGAGCTGATGTACCCGCTGCTGCAGGGCTACGACTCGGTCGCGATCGACGCCGACGTCGAGCTCGGCGGCACCGACCAGAAGTTCAACCTGCTGCTCGGCCGGGACATCCAGCGCCACTACGGCCGGCCCGAGCAGGCGGTGATGACGATGCCGATCCTGGTCGGTACCGACGGCGCCCGCAAGATGTCGAAGTCGCTCGGCAACCAGATCGGCATCACCGACGCGCCGGGCGAGATGTTCGGCAAGGCGATGTCGATCCCCGACGAGGCGATGGGCGAGTACTACCGGCTGCTGCTGGAGCCTCGGCTCGGCGAGGCCGCGGCGCTGCGGGAGGCGGACCTGCAGGGCAGCGCCGCGCGGGACGCGAAGCGGCGGCTGGCCCGGGAGCTCGTGGCGTGGCTTCACTCCGAGCAGCAGGCGGCCGAGGCCGAGCGGGAATGGGATCGGGTGTTCGGGCAGGGGGAGCTACCCGAGGAGATCGAGGAGGCGCCGCTGCCGGCGGGGCCCACGGTGCACCTGCCGGCCCTGATCGCCGATCAGTTCGGGATCTCGCGCTCGGAGGCTCGCAGACTGCTCGAGCAGGGCGGCGTGTGGCTGGGAGAGCACCAGCTGGGCGGCGAGGACCAGGACGTGGAGGCGGCGCGGGCCGACGGGCAGGTGCTGCGCGTCGGGCGCAGGCGCTTCCGGCGCCTGCGCGCGGCGTCGTAGGGGGCGCGGCCGGCTCGGGCCCTGCCCCGCTCGCCACGCGCGGCGCGCCACAGGCAGACGGCCTCGTTCCGGGCGACGGGCCGGCAACGAGGCCCGGCGGCGCGAACGGTCGGCCGCGCGGCGTCAGCCGGCGTCCCGGTCAGCGCAATGACCGCCCGCACGCGGACGGACCGGATCCGCCGAGCCGCGCTGTACGCTGCTCGCAGCGCCGGGGCCGATCGTCCGCGGACGCCGCTTCGCCTCAGGCAGAGCGGCCCGCGCCGGTCCGCGCCGCGCTATACTCCTTCGTCGGCCCGCAGGCGCCTCAGGGCGCAGGGTCCGGACGGACCTCCCTTGAAGGAAGCCCTTTCGGGAAGGCTCGGCGGTCTTTGAAAACTCAACAGCATGCGCATCTACGGTCCGAATGGATCGTGGTGTGCGTCCAGGTTCGACCCGTCCGCGGGAGCGTCTTGAACGCTCGCGTGGGACGGCAAAGAGTCAAGTAGAGAAGTACCCCGTCATGGTTCGGGACCACGTGTATAGGTCCCGGCCGCCGGCGCTTTCGGGCGCAGGCACTCCATGACAGGCTTTTCGTGAAGTTCTTCACGGAGAGTTTGATCCTGGCTCAGGACGAACGCTGGCGGCGTGCTTAACACATGCAAGTGGAGCGACGAACCAGGGCTTGCCCTGGGGCAGAGCCGCGAACGGGTGAGTAACACGTGGGTTACCTGCCTCGATGACCGGGACAACCCGAGGAAACTCGGGCTAATACCGGATGTGCCCGCAAGGGGAAAGGAAGCTTCGGCCTCCGCATCGAGATGGGCCCGCGGCCCATTAGCTTGTTGGTGAGGTAACGGCTCACCAAGGCTTCGATGGGTAGCTGGTCTGAGAGGACGATCAGCCACACTGGGACTGAGACACGGCCCAGACTCCTACGGGAGGCAGCAGTGGGGAATCTTGCGCAATGCGCGAAAGCGTGACGCAGCAACGCCGCGTGGGGGAAGAAGGCTTTCGGGTTGTAAACCCCTTTCAGTTGGGACGAAGCTTCGACGGTGAACAGCCGGCCGGAGTGACGGTACCTTCACAAGAAGCACCGGCTAACTACGTGCCAGCAGCCGCGGTAATACGTAGGGTGCAAGCGTTGTCCGGAATTATTGGGCGTAAAGAGCGTGTAGGCGGCCCCATTAGTCCGCTGTGAAAGTCCAGGGCTCAACCCTGGAATGCCGGTGGATACTGTGGGGCTAGAGTCCGGAAGGGGCGAGTGGAATTCCTGGTGTAGCGGTGAAATGCGCAGATATCAGGAGGAACACCAATGGCGAAGGCAGCTCGCTGGGACGTGACTGACGCTGAGACGCGAAAGCGTGGGGAGCAAACAGGATTAGATACCCTGGTAGTCCACGCTGTAAACGATGGCAACTAGATGTGGGGGGTGTCGACTCCCCCCGTGTCGAAGCTAACGCATTAAGTTGCCCGCCTGGGGAGTACGGCCGCAAGGCTAAAACTCAAAGGAATTGACGGGGGCCCGCACAAGCAGCGGAGCATGTGGTTTAATTCGACGCGACGCGAAGAACCTTACCTGGGCTTGACATGTGAGTGACCGGCGTGGAAACACGTCTTCCCTTCGGGGCACTTTCACAGGTGGTGCATGGCTGTCGTCAGCTCGTGTCGTGAGATGTTGGGTTAAGTCCCGCAACGAGCGCAACCCCCGTCGCATGTTGCCAGCATTTAGTTGGGGACTCATGCGAGACTGCCGGTGACAAACCGGAGGAAGGTGGGGATGACGTCAAGTCCTCATGCCCCTTATGTTCAGGGCTACACACGTGCTACATTGGCGCATACAGAGGGCTGCGATACCGCGAGGTGGAGCGAATCCCTTAAAGTGCGTCTCGGTTCGGATTGCAGGCTGAAATTCGCCTGCATGAAGGCGGAGTTGCTAGTAATCGCGGATCAGCATTGCCGCGGTGAATACGTTCCCGGGCCTTGTACACACCGCCCGTCACACCACGGGAGTGAGCAACACCCGAAGCCGGTGGCCTAACCCGCAAGGGAGGGAGCCGTCGAAGGTGGGGCTCGTGACTGGGGTGAAGTCGTAACAAGGTAGCCGTAGCGGAAGCTGCGGCTGGATCACCTCCTTTCTAGGGAGCACCTGACTAGGTGCCCCGGTCCAGGGCTCGAATCGAGCCCGCGCGGCCCCAAGCCCGACGCGCTCCTCGTGAGCGTCGGAGGCCAGGGGTGTCCGAGCAGACCGGGCCTAGCATGTCGACCGAACCTGGCTGGATCGCCTCCGGGCTCCGTATCCCCTCGCTACTTGGGGACGCGGTGCGCCGGCGGCTGCAAACGACGCCAGCATGCTGTTGAGTTTTGAGAGACCGGCGCCCGCCGGGCTCCGCGAGGGGCGCATCGCAAAGGATGCGGCCAGACGCGCGCGGAGGCGGCCGGCGTGAAGCCTCTCCACGGTCCTTGAAAACTGCACAGAAGCCACATCAGCCGCCTTCGATAAGCGGCGGCTGAAAAACGGGTATCACCGGGTCCGCACCGCGGCCGGCTCCCTGTGCCCCTTATGGGGTGCGTTCGGAGCCAGCCAAACGCGCGGACCTGATCACCGTCAAGATAGTAAGGGCACATGGTGGATGCCTTGGCACCAAGAGTCGATGAAGGGCGTGAACGGCTGCGATAAGCCACGGTGAGGCGCTGAATAGCCATTGATCCGTGGATTCCCGAATGGGGAAACCCAGCGCTGGTAATGCGGCGTTATCCCCGGTTGAACACATAGACCGGGCGAGGACAAGCGGGGGAAGTGAAACATCTCAGTACCCCGAGGAAAGTAAATCAACCGAGACTCCCTGAGTAGTGGCGAGCGAAAAGGGATCAGCCCAAACCCGGCAGATGTAAGCGGACACGCGTTGTCTGTCGGGGGTTGTAGGGCGTCTGTTCCGGGCCGTGTCCGGCCCGGCAGGAGTTACAAAATCATGCGGTAGTCGAAGCGCGTGGAACCGCGCACCATAGAGGGCAATCGTCCCGTAGACGAAACTGCATGGCCTCCTGTCAGACGTTCCTGAGTAAGTCCGCTCCCGTGAAACGCGGACTGAAGCTGGGGGGACCACCCTCCAAGGCTAAGTACTCCTTGGTGACCGATAGCGGACTAGTACCGTGAGGGAAAGGTGAAAAGTACCCCGGAAGGGGAGTGAAATAGTACCTGAAACCGCGTGCCTACAAGCGGTGGGAGCAGACTTGTTCTGTGACCGCGTGCTTTTTGCATAACGAGCCGGCGAGTTACTCGTCTGCGGCAAGGTTAAGCGATGAGCGGAGCCGTAGCGAAAGCGAGTCCTAATAGGGCGACATAGTCGTAGGCGGTATACCCGAAACTGAGCGAGCTACCCATGGGCAGGCTGAAGCGGGGGTAAGACCTCGTGGAGGGCCGAACCGACCTAGGTTGAAAACTGGGCGGATGACCTGTGGGTCGGAGTGAAAGGCTAATCAAGCTCAGTGATATCTGGTTCTCTCCGAAATATATTTAGGTATAGCCTCGGATAAATTGCGTGTTGGCCGTAGAGCACTGTTTGGATTAGGGGCCCTACCAGGTTACCGACTTCAGGCAAACTCCGAAGACCAATCACGTTTACTCCGGGAGTCAGTTGCTGGGGGATAAACTTCAGCGTCAAAAGGGAAACAGCCCAGACCGCCAGCTAAGGTCCCAAAGTACTAGCTAAGTGGGAAACGATGTTCGAGTGCATAGACAACCAGGAGGTTGGCTTAGAGGCAGCCATCCTTGAAAGAGTGCGTAACAGCTCACTGGTCAAGTGTTCGAGCGCGGACAATTCAACGGGGCTCAAGCTAGTCACCGAAGCTGCGGGTGCGTGAGGTCTTCGGACCGATCGCGCGGTAGGAGAGCGTTCCCATGCCAGTAAAGCGGCGGCGTAAGCCAGCCGTGGAGGCCTGGGAAGTGAGAATGCCGGCATAAGTAACGAAAGAGGGGTGAGAATCCCCTCCACCGATTGCCCAAGGATTCCTGAGTAAAGTTCGTCTGCTCAGGGTTAGTCGGGACCTAAGGCGAGGCCGAAAGGCGTAGTCGATGGCCAACAGGTTGATATTCCTGTACCACGTCGCTTCCGTTTGACCGATGGGGGGACGAGGAAGGCTAAGGGAACCCAGGCGATGGTTGCCCTGGGGTAAGCATGTAGGGGTGGCCCTTGTCAAATGCGGGACCGCATAACCTGAGGTGCGATGCCAGCTGGCTATAAGCCGGCGAGTCCCCGACGCCATACCTCCAAGAAAATCCTCTAGGGAGGAAGCGCGTGCCCGTACCAAAACCGACACAGGTGGGCAAGTAGAGAATACTAAGGTGATCGAGATAACCCTCGTTAAGGAACTCGGCAAAATCGCCCCGTAACTTCGGGATAAGGGGCGCCCCAGTAAGGTGAAGCCCTTCGCGGGTGGAGCCTGAGAGGGCCGCAGTGAATAGGCTGAAGCGACTGTTTACCAAAAACACAGGTCTCTGCTAAGTCGAAAGACGACGTATAGGGGCTGACGCCTGCCCGGTGCCGGAAGGTTACGTGGAGTTGTTAGGGCTTGGCCCGAAGCAGCGAAGCTAAGCCCCGGTAAACGGCGGCCGTAACTATCAGTTGACCGAGGTAGTTGTAAAACCTGGCTATATGCTGGAACATCCGAGTATCCCGCACTACGAGTTCACGTCCTAAGGTGGGCGGTACCGTGAAAATGTGATCGGGTGCGGACAATCAGCAGGAAAGGACCGATCGTCATGTGAGGCGTACCGTGACACGTGCCTCAGCAGCGGAAAGCTTAGCTTGTCTCGGGCTTCATCGACGGGAGAGGGCAGCTTCATGGTCGTGAACATCAACAGGCGCCGCAACGCGGCTCGGCTGGCAGGTTCGGCCGGAGTTCGTCGTCACCCAGGGAGCGCGCAGCGTAGGCTCCCTTGAGACCCTTGCAGGAGTTCTTTGGCTGCGGAGCCATCTATCGCAACACGCGTCGCGATAACCATCGCGAGGACGTGTTTCGGTGGTGCGTGCGGCGGCACATCGATCTTCATGATCGGATCGTGCCGTTCGTGCGGTCGGTTCCGCTCCGTACCTCGAAGGCGACGGGACTTCGAGCTGTTTGCTCGAGGTGCTCGACGCTGATGAGGCACGGGAGCCGTCTAGAACTACAGGGCGTCGCGGAGATCGCGGCACTCGTTGAGGGCATGAACACGAGAAAGCCCTCGACCTTCCTGAGGATCCTCAGAGACTATACGCCAACCGCCTCGACGTGAGGCGAGAGATACAGTCCGCTCTTCATGGCGACATGAAGAGGCCGGCAGAAATGTCCGGCCCGCTGGTCGAAGTGGCCAGTCAAAACCAGGCGTGCACAGGAACCTGGTTAGTAACAGCTAGAGCGAAATTCCTTGTCGGGTAAGTTCCGACCTGCACGAATGGCGTAACGACTTCAGCGCTGTCTCAACGAGGAGCTCGGTGAAATTGCAGTCTCGGTGAAGATGCCGAGTACCCGCGGCTAGACGGAAAGACCCCGTGAACCTTTACTACAACTTGGTATTGGGATTCGGTGCATTTCGCTCAGGATAGGTGGGAGGCTTTGAAGCGCCGGTTGCGGCCGGCGTGGAGCCAACCTTGAGATACCACCCTTGGTGTATTGGATTTCTAACAGCGTGCCGTGAATCCGGGCGCTGGACAGTTCCAGGCGGGTAGTTTGACTGGGGCGGTCGCCTCCCAAAATGTAACGGAGGCGCACAAAGGTTCCCTCATCACGGTTGGAAATCGTGTGTAGAGCGTAAAGGTAGTAAGGGAGCTTGACTGCGAGACTGACAAGTCGAGCAGGTGCGAAAGCAGGTCTTAGTGATCCGGCGGTAGCAAGTGGAAGTGCCGTCGCTCAACGGATAAAAGGTACTCCGGGGATAACAGGCTTATCGGGCCCAAGAGTCCACATCGACGGCCCGGTTTGGCACCTCGATGTCGGCTCGTCGCATCCTGGGGGTGGAGTTGCTCCCAAGGGTTGGGCTGTTCGCCCATTAAAGCGGTACGCGAGCTGGGTTCAGAACGTCGTGAGACAGTTCGGTCCCTATCTGCCGTGGGCGTTGGAGAGTTGAGAGGATTTGTCCCTAGTACGAGAGGACCGGGATGAACGCACCTCTGGTGTATCTGTTGTCCTGCCAAGGGCATAGCAGGCTAGCTACGTGTGGATCGGATAACCGCTGAAAGCATCTAAGCGGGAAGCCGGCCTCAAGATGAGCTCTCCCATCCCCTAGAGGGAGTAAGACCCCTGGTAGACCACCAGGTTGATAGGCCGGATCTGGAAGGACGGTAACGTCTGAAGGAGACCGGTACTAATGGGTCGAGGGCTTGACGGATTTTTGTTCTGCCCTTGGGGTAGGTGGTACCCGTGTGGCTGCTGTGCAGTTTTGAAGGACCGTGGAGAGGCCTGGGTCTCTCACCGTTTTCCGGTGGCTTTAGCGAGGGGGAAACACCTCTTCCCATTCCGAACAGAGCAGTTAAGCCCCTCAGCGCCGATGGTACTTGGCTCGCAAGGGCCTGGGAGAGTAGGACGCCGCCGGTCTTTTTCGAAGCGATCGAGCCGCCCCCGGGCGGCTCGACGTCGTTGTGCGGCGCGCCCGGCGCCTCAGCCTTGCGGCAGGGAGACGCGCCCGTCCCGGTCGAGGACCCAGTGCGGGTTGTGCGCGACCTCCCAGGGATGCCCGTCGGGATCGACGAACAGGCCCGAGTATCCGCCCCAGAAGGTCTCAGCGGGCTCGCGTCCGATCCGTGCCCCCGCGGTACGCGCCTGCTCGATCACCCTGTCCACCTCCTCGGCGCTGCGCGCGTTGTAAGCGAGCGTGACGCCGCCGTACCCACCGGTGTCCTCGACGCAGCTGTCCTCCGTGAGCCGGGCGCGATCCCACAGCCCGAGGACCATCCCGCCGGCCTGGAAGAACACGACGTCGTCCGCGGGCGCCGCGCCCGTCTGCCAGCCGAGCGCCTCGTAGAAGGCCGTGGTCCGCGCGAGATCGCCCACACCGAGCGTGACAAGGCTCAACCGCTGCTCCACCTTCTCCTCCTCTCCGAGCCCTTGCGGACCCGTCGGCCGACGGTTGACGCTACCGGTCGCAGGGGTCGCTGCGGGCCGCGCGGGTCTCCGGCCGCGCGGCCCGCGCGCCCCGGCGCGCGCGGAACTCGCTCTCGCGCGTGGCCTCGGCGATCCCTCGCGTCGCTGGCCGGCCGGAGACGGTGGGGGAGATGCACTCCTGCCGCGCCGCCGGCACCGTGCCCGGCCGGCGCGTCTGCGTCCCGCCTGCGCAGCGGCTGCCGGTGCGGGTGAGATCCTGGCGCACAGCTCGTCCTCGGTCGACCTCCCAGTCGACGGCGTAGTCGTCCTCGAGCAAGAGGAACGAGCGGGCCAGATCGAGCGCACCGAGCGCCCGCTGGGCAAGGGGTGTTCTCCGCAGTGATGAGAACATGTGTTCGCAAGCTACGGCGGGCTGCGGACGGAACCGCGGCGAACGTATGTACGCCTCGGCGCTGCCCGCTGGAAAACGGCATCACAGAGCCGATTCTCGCTGGCTTCGACCTGCAACGCGGCGTTGCAACGGGGCGGCTCGGCCGGGTGGCTGACGGGGCGCGGCGTGAACCGACCCGCTGACGATGCAGGTGCCCGCCGGCCGGCGCCGCGAACTCCGACTGGCGAGATGGCTGTTACGCTCTTCGAACGCCGATCGAGCGGGCCCGATCGTCGCGCGCTCGCCGGCGCCGAAAGCTCATGGAGAAGTTCGTCATCGAAGGCGGCGCGCCGCTGTCCGGCACGATGGTTCCGGCCGGCAACAAGAACGGCGCCCTGCCGATCCTCGCCTCGAGCGTCCTCACCGAGGAGGAGGTCCTCGTGCGCAACGTGCCGCGCATCCGCGACGTCGACGCGATGCTCGAGATCCTCCACGCGATCGGCGTCGACGGTCGCCTGGCGCGGCCCCAACGAGGTCGCGCTCTGCGCCGCGGACGTCCACGAGGTCGAGATCGACCGCGAGCTCGCCGAGCTGATCCGCGCCTCGTTCCTGCTCGCCGGGCCGCTGCTCGCGCGCTTCCACCGCGCGGTGATGCCGCCGCCCGGCGGCGACGTGATCGGCCGCCGCCGCCTCGACCCGCACCTCGACGCGTTCCGCGCGATGGGCGCGAGCGCCGAGACCGGACGCGAGATCGTCCTCAGCGCGCCGCGCGGCCTGCTGCCCTGCGACGTGTTCATGGACGAGCCGTCGGTGATGGCGACCGAGAACGCGCTGATGGCCGCCGCGCTGATCCCGGGCACGACCGTGATCGGCAACGCCGCCTGCGAGCCCCACGTCCAGGACCTCGCGCGCATGCTCGTGAAGATGGGCGCCGACATCCAGGGCATCGGCTCGAACCTGCTCACGGTCAACGGCGCCGAGCGCCTGCACGGCTGCGAGCACGACGTCGCCCCCGACCACATCGAGATCGGCAGCTTCATGGCGCTCGCCGGCGTCACCGGCGGCGAGCTGCGCATCAAGGACACCGTGCCCGACGACCTGCGGATGATCCGCCTCGTGTTCGAGCGCCTCGGCCTGCGCTCCGAGCTGCACGGCAACGACGTGCGTCGTGCCCGGCGGCCAGAAGCTCGTCGTCCAGGCCGACGTCGGCGAGTACAAGAGCAAGATCCAGGACGGCCCGTGGCCCGCCTTCCCCGCCGACCTGACCTCGATCGCGGTCGCGCTCGCGACGCAGGCCGAGGGCTCGATCCTGATCCACGAGTGGATGTTCGAGAACCGCCTGATCTTCGCCGACAAGCTGATCCTGATGGGCGCCGACATCGTCATGTGCGACCCGCACCGCGCGATCGTCACCGGCCCCCGCCGCCTGCGCGGCGAGCGCGTGGAGTCGCCCGACATCCGCGCCGGCATGGCGATGCTGCTCGCGGCGCTGTGCGCGGAGGGCCGCAGCGAGATCGGCAACATCCGCCAGATCGACCGCGGCTACGAGCGGATCGACGAGCGCCTGCGGGAGCTCGGCGCGCACATCGAGCGCGTCGCCACAGAGCCCGTTCACGCGTAACTCAATCCGGGCCCATCCGCCCGCGATGATCCACCCGATCCCCAGCGGCACGCGCGACGTGCTGCCCGACGAGACGCGCGAGGCGCGCGCGATCACCGACGCGCTGCGCGGCGTCTTCGAGCGCCACGGCTACGGCGAGGTCTACACGCCCGCGCTCGAGTACGAGTCGGTGCTCGCCCGCGCCGACTGGCCGACGCGCAGCCCGGCCTACCGCGTGTTCGACGAGTCCGGCGCGGTGCTGGTGCTGCGCTCCGACATGACCGTGCCGATCGCCCGCGTCGTCGCCACCCGCTACGCGACCGCCGAGCCGCCGCTGCGCTTCTGCTACTTCGCCCACTGCTACCGCGGCGTCGCGCCCGCAGCGCGGCCAGCCGCGCGAGCTGCTGCAGGCCGGCATCGAGCTGTCGGCGCGCCGGCGCCGGCAGGGCACCGCGGAGGCGCTCACGGTGCTCTGCCACGCGCTCGACGCGACCGGCCTGAAGGACTACCGGATCGGCCTCGGCGACGCCTCGCTGTATCCCGCGCTGATGGCCAGCCTGCGAGGTGCCCGAGGAGGCGCGCGAGGGCCTGATGCAGGCGCTCGTGATGCGCGACTTCGTCGAGCTCGAGCGCCGCCTGCGCGCCTCCGGTGCCTCGACCGCCGAGGCGCTGCGAGCTGCTGCTCGAGGTGCCGCAGCGCCGCGGCGGGCCCGAGCTGCTCGCCGACGCGCCCGAGCAGGCCGCCGCCGCCGTCACCGGGCCTGCGCCGGCGTGCACGAGCTGCTCGAGCCGGATGTCGCCGCGCGCGTGATCTTCGACCTCGGCCTGGTGCGCAACATCGGCTACTACACCGGGCGCGGTGTTCGACGTCTACGACCCCGCGCTCGGCGCGCCGATCGGCGGCGGCGGCCGCTACGACGACCTGCTCGGGCGCTTCGGCCGCAGCCTGCCCGCGGTCGGCTTCGCGCTCGGCGTCGACCGCCTGCACCTCGCGCTCGCCGGCGAGGAGCGCGGCACCGGCGCCCTGCTGGCCAGCGCCCTCGGCTCGCTCGGCGTCGACGGCGAGGCCGCGCAGCCGGGCGTCGGGACCACGGCCGGTGGCGGCGGCGCATGAGCGCGCTCGCGGGCTCACGATCGCCGTCCCGCGCGGCGCCCTGTTCGAGCGAGACCGTCGAGCTGCTCGCCGCGCTCGGGCTCGACACAGCCGAGCTGCGCGCGAACGACCGCAAGCTGCTGTTCGAGGACGTCGGCGTGATCACGATGCGCCCCTCCGACGTCCCCACCTACGTCGAGGCCGGCGCCGCCGACCTCGGCATCACCGGCAAGGACGTGCTGCTCGAGCAGACAGCGCAGGAGGGCGGGTGCGGGCCGAGCAGGGCCGCAGCGTCTACGAGCTGCTCGACCTCGGCTACGGTCGCTGCACGATGGTCCTCGCGGGCAAGGCCGGCCCGGATCCCGCCGCCGAGGCGCTGCGCCGCCTCGGCGTGATGCGCGTCGCCACGAAGTACCCCCGGATCGCAGCGCGCCACCTCGAGGAGACCGGACGCCAGGCCGAGATCGTCGAGGTCAAGGGGTCGGTCGAGCTCGCCCCGCTGACCGGCATCGTCGAGGCGATCGTCGACCTCACCGCGACCGGCACGACGCTGCGCGAGAACAACCTCGTCGTGCGCGAGGAGATCGTCGTGTGCACCGCGCGGCTGATCGCCAACCCGGTCGCGCACAAGCTGAAGGCGGCCGCGATCGACGAGCTCCACAGCGCGTGCGCGCGCTGACGGTGCCCGACGGCGCCCGGTGACCGGGCGATCCGGGTCCACGGGCAGCTGATGGATCTGCTGCGCATCGCCAGTGCCGAGGTCGCAGCAGCTCGGCGGGCCGGCCGGCGCTGCCGCGCGCCTGCGCGCGCTCGCGCCCGCCGGCGAGTCGGTCGCCGCCGAGGTCGCTGAGATCCTCGCCGCGGTACGCGAGCGCGGCGACGAGGCGGTGCTGGAGCTGACCCGCCGCTTCGACACCGCCGGCGCCGAGCCGCCGCCGCTGCTCGTCGAGCCGGAGGCGCTCGACGAGGCGATCGCGCGCGATGCCGCTCGAGCTGGTCGCCGGCCTGCAGGTCGCGATCGCCAACGTCGCCGCGGTCGCGGAGGCCGGCGTCGGCGGGGAGCTCCTCGCTCGACGCTCCCCCAGGGGCACGCAGATCCGGCTGCGCGAGGTGCCCGTCTCCTCCGCCGCCGTGTACGTGCCGGGCGGCCGGGCGGCCTACCCGAGCACGGTCGTGATGGGCGTCGTCACCGCCCGCGCCGCCGGGCGTGATCGACGTCGCCGTCTGCGCGCCGCCCGGTCCCGACGGGGAGATCGACGCCGCGATCCTCGGCACCTGCCGCCTGATCGGCGTCGAGCGCGTCTACCGCATGGGCGGCGCGCAGGCGATCGCCGCGCTCGCGTACGGGACCGACTCGGTCGCCGCGTGTCGACGTGATCGTCGGGCCCGGCAACCTCTACGTGCAGGAGGCCAAGCACCAGCTCTCGGCGCGTCGTCGGCATCGACGGCTTCGCCGGGCCCTCCGACCTGCTGGTGGTGCTCGGCGCGGAGACGGGCGAGCGCGAGGTCGGCGCTCGCGGCGCTCGACATGCTCGCCCAGGCCGAGCACGGCGCCGGCAGCCTCGTCGCTGCCGTCTCGCCCTCCGCCGAGGTCTGCGAGCGCCTCGCCGCAGCGCTGCGGCAGGCGCGTCCTCGGCCGGCCGACGGTCGGCGACGCCGCGTTCGCGATCGTCGAGGTCGACGTCTGCCCGCGAGGCGATCGCGCTCGCCAACGCCTTCGCCGCCGAGCACCTCGAGCTGATCGGGGAGGACGTCGAGCGCCTCTCGCGGCGATCGTGCGGGCGGCCGGCTGCCTGTTCGTCGGCGCCGCCAGCGGCACCGCCTTCGGCGACTACGTCGCCGGCTCCAACCACACGCTGCCGACGGCGGGCGCCGCTCGCTTCGCCTCGGGGCTCTCGCCGCGCCACTTCCGCCGCCGCATGACCGAGGTGAGGATCGGTGCCGGCGCCGCGAAGCTCGCCGCCGCCGGGGCGCCGATCGCCCGCGCCGAGGGCTTCGAGGTGCACGCCGAGTCGATGGAGGCCCGCATCGGGGAGAATCCGCCGCGATGAGCCGCACCGCGAGCATCGAGCGCAAGACCGGCGGAGACCGACGTTCGCCTCGAGCTGTCGCTCGACGGCGCCGGCGCCGGCAGCCGCAGCACCGGCGTCGGCTTCCTCGACCACATGCTCGACCTGCTCGCCCGCCACGGCCGGCTCGACCTCGACGTGGCGGTCAGCGGCGACCTCGAGACGGGCGCGCACCACACCGCCGAGGACACCGCGATCGTGCTCGGCCAGGCGCTCGACCGCGCGCTCGGCGACCGCGCCGGCATCACCCGCTACGGCGCCGCGACGGTGCCGATGGACGAGGCGCGCGCGAGCTGCGCGATCGACATCTCCGGGCGGCCCTTCACGCTGTTCGAGGCCGCCCTGCCGCCGGGCGCGACCGGCGGCTTCGAGCACGAGCTGACCGAGGAGTTCTTCCGCGCGCTCGCGAACGCCGCGAAGCTCACGCTGCACCTGCGCGTCGAAGCCGGCAGCAACGCCCACCACATGATCGAGGCCGCCTTCAAGGCCTTCGCGCGGGCGCTGCGCGAGGCGGTGTCGATCGACCCCACCGAGAAGGGCGTGCCGACCACGAAGGGCACGCTGACGTCGTGACGCCTCGCCTTCTGCGCTGTCAGCAAGCCTCGCGAGGCTCTGCACCCGCCCACCCGCGAAATCTGCCGAACCGGGGGACACGGGCTGAGGCCCGAACCCCGGAACCGGCCGGCGGCCGGGCGGTCGAGAACGCCGCGTGGCGCACGCCATGACGCCGCAGATCGGGATCGTCGACTACGGGATGGGAAACCGCCGCTCGGTCGAGAAGGCGCTCGCGCACGTCGGCGCGCGACCCCTTCGTGAGCTCCGATGCCCGCGAGCTCGCCGCGGCCGCCGGGCCTCGTGCTGCCGGGCGTCGGCGCGTTCCCGAGGGCGATGGAGAACCTCGCCGCGCTGAGCCTCGTCGCGCTTCCTGCGCGAGCGGGTTGCCGCGGGCGTGCCGGTGCTCGGCGTCTGCCTCGGCATGCAGCTCGCCTTCGACTCCTCCGAGGAGCTCGGCGGCGCCGAGGGGCTCGGGCTCGTGCCGGGCGCGGTGACGGCGCTGCGCCCGGGCGGTCTGAAGCTCCCGCACATCGGCTGGAACGAGGTCGACGTTCGGCTCGAGTCCCGGGCCGCTCGCGGAGGAGCTGCCGCGGCGCTGCGCCTTCTACCACGTGCACTCCTTCGCGGCGCGGCCGGCGCGATCCCGGCGACGCGATCGGCACCGCCGAGTACGGCGAGCGCTTCGTCACCGCCGTGCGCCGCGGCTCCTTCCACGGCGTCCAGTTCCACCCGGAGAAGTCCTCGGCCGCCGGGCTGCGGCTGCTCGGCGACTTCGCGCGGATCTGCGCCGGGGATCGGGCGCCCGCAGGCCCCGTGCTGCCGGCGTCCGCGCGCTCCTGAGGAGGCGGCCTTGAGGCTCTACCCGGCGATCGACATCCTCGACGGCAGCGCCGTGCGGCTGCGGCGGGGCGACTTCGACGCGAGCACGGTCTACGACAGCGACCCGCTCGAGGCCGCCCGCAAGTGGGTCGCGCGAAGGCGCGGAGTGGCTGCACGTCGTCGACCTCGACGGCGCCCGCGCGGGCGAGCCGGTCAACCTCGACGCAGTTGCGCCGGATCGCCGCGGACAGCGGGGTTCCCGTGCAGTACGGCGGCGGGCTGCGCACGGCATCGGACGCGCTGGCGGCGCTCGACGCCGGCGCCGCGCGCGTCGTGATCGGGACCGCCGCGTTCACCGCGACGGCGATGCTCGACGAGCTGCTCGGGCAGGGACACGGCGAGCACGTCGCGGTCGGGGTCGACGTGCGCGAGGGGCTCGTCGCAACGCACGGCTGGCTGCAGACGAGCGAGCTGCCGGCCGCTGAGGCCTTCGCGCGGCTGCGCGAGCAGGGTGTGCGGCGTTTCGTCTTCACCAACATCGACCACGACGGGATGCTCGAGCGGCGCGAGCCGGCAGGAGGTCGTGCGCGTGGCGCGCGAGGTCGGCGAGGGCGCGCTGATCTTCTCCGGCGGGATCGGCACGCTCGAGGACCTGCGCGGCCTCGCCGCGCTGCGCGCCGAGCTCGACCTCGACGCTCTGGAGGGCGTGATCGTCGGCAAGGCCCTCTACGAGCGCCGCTTCACCCTCGCCGAGGCACGCAGCGCGCTGGCGGCCGGCTGACGGCCCGCCCGCGCCGTCCGCGGACCCCCGGCCCCCGCGGCGATGGCTACGGTTCATCTCGTGCACTACAAGCGCGTGATCCCCTGCCTCGACGTCGACGGCGGCCGCGTCGTGAAGGGCGTCGAATTCGTCGACATCCGCGACGCGGGCGACCCCGTCGAGCTCGCGGCCCACTACGACCGCGAGGGCGCCGACGAGCTCGTGTTCCTCGACATCACGGCCACGCACGAGAAGCGCGACACGATCGCCGCGCTCGCTCGCAGCACCGCCGACGAGGTGTTCGTGCCGTTCACGATCGGCGGCGGCGTCCGCTCGGTGAAGGACGCCCAGGCGGTGCTCGACGCGGGCGCGGACAAGGTCTCCGTGAACTCCGCCGCGCTGGCGCCGGCCTGAGCTGATCGACGAGCTCGCGCAGGTGTTCGGCGCGCAGTGCGTGGTGCTCGCGATCGACGCGCGCCGCCGCGAGGCGGCGGACGCGCAGCAGGGCTGGGACGCCTACGTCGCCGGCGGCCGCACGCCCGCCGGGCGCGACGCGGTCGGGTGGGCGCGCGAGGGCGTCGAGCGGGGCGCGGGGGAGATCCTGCTCACGAGCATGGACCGCGACGGCACCAGCGACGGCTACGACCTCGAGCTGACGGCCGCCGTCAGCGGCCGCGTCGGAGTGCCCGTGATCGCCTCCGGCGGCGCCGGCGAGCTCGAGCACCTCGCGCAGGCTCTGCAGGCGGGCGCCGACGCGGTGCTGTGCGCGTCGATCTTCCACTACGGCCACTTCACGATCGCGCGAGGCCAAGGCGCACCTCGCCGCCGCGGGGATCCCCGTGCGCCCGAGCGTGAGGCGCGCAGCGCATGCCCTCCGCTCATCCGATCCGCACCGCTGCCCAGCTGCTCGAGCGACTCGCGCGGCATCCCCGGCGGGCCCGAGCTGCTCGCACTCCTCGCGCCAGCGCGAGGACGTCGTCGCTGGTCGGCGGCGCGGTGCGCGACCTGCTGCTCGGCCACTGGCCGCGCGAGCTCGACGTCACCGTCCTGGCCGGCGCCGCCGAGCTCGCACACGAGCTCGCCGCGGCCGTCTCGCCGAGCGAGCGCGCCTACGGCCGCACGGTCGAGCCGGTGCTGCCACGAGCGCTTCGGCACCGCCTCGGTCGCCTGGCAGTACGGCCGGATCGACATCGCCGAGCGGCGTGCCGAGACCTATCCGGCGCCCGGGGCGCTGCCCGAGGTGCGCGCCCGGCGACGCGTCGAGGAGGACCTGCGCGGCGCGACTTCACCGTCAACGCGATCTCGCTGCCCCTGCACGGGCGCGAATCCGAGGCGGCTGGCGGCGGTCCCGGGCGCGCTCGACGACCTCGCGCGCGGGCCTGCTGCGGGTGCTTCACGAGCGCAGCTTCCTCGACGACCCGACGCGGATCCTGCGCCTGGCGCGCTACGCGGCGCGGCTCGGCTTCGAGATCGAGCCCGGCACCCGCGAGCTCGCCGAGCGAGGCCGTCGCCGGCGGTGCGCTCGCGACCGTCTCGGGCGGGCGCGATCGGCAACGAGCTGTGGCTCGCGGCGCGGGAAGCGTCCGCGCGCGGCGCGCTGCGGATCCTCGACTCGCTCGGCGTGCCCGGCCGCGCTGGGGCTTGCCAACGCCCGTTCGACGACGCGCTCGCCGCCGAGGCCGAGGCGCTGCTGCTCGGCGACGGCGAGCGCGACGTGCTGCTGCTGGCGATCGCGCTGCATGCCGCCGAGGACGAGCCGGACGAGGTGGTGCTCGAGCGGATGAGCCGGCTGGAGATGCCCGCGATCCTCGCCAAGCGGGTGCTCGGGCCGCGAGGGGTGTCGGGGCTCGCCCGGCGCCTCGCCGCCGCCGAGGGCGACGAGCAGGCCTACGCGCTGCTCGAGGGCCAGCCGGTAGAGGCGGTCGCGGTTGCGGGCGCCCTGGCCGCGCGGCAGAGCCCGCGGCGGCCGGGCGCGTGCGGGAGTGGCTGTCCTCGCAGCGGCACGTGGCGCTGGCGATCGACGGCGGCGACCTGCTCGCGGCGGGGGTCCCGGAGGGTCCCGAGGTCGGCGCCCGGCTGAGCGCGGCGCTGCGCCGCAAGCGCGAAGGCGCGCTGCCCACGCGCGAGCAGGAGCTGCGATATGCGCTGGAGGACGAGGCGTGCGGAGAGCGCGTGAGCGCGATGCGGCTGGAAGCCGAGCTCCCGGGCGGCGGCGTGTACTTCAGCGACCGTCCGGACGGCAACATGTCGAGCGTCGGCGGCGAGGGCCACGAGCAGGGCGCGGCCAACCGCGATGCGCTGCGCGAGCGGCTCGGCCTGCGCCGCCTGGCACGCGGCTACCAGGTTCACGGCACGTTCGTGCGGACCGTCGCGACGATGCCCGAACGGGAAGCGCAGAGGGGGGAGCTGGTGCAGGCCGACGGGCAGGCCACGCCGATCAGGGGCCTCGGCGCGATGGTGCTGGCCGCCGACTGCCTGCCGGTCGCGATCGGCGGGGAGGGCGCGGTGGCGATGGTCCACGCCGGATGGCGGGGGCTCGCCGCCGGCGCGCTCGAGCACGGGGTGGAGGCGCTGCGCGCGCTCGCGGCGGGCCCGCTGGAGGCGGTGCTCGGGCCGTGCGCGCACGGCTGCTGCTACGAGGTCGGGCCGGAGGTCCACGCGGCGCTCGGCACGGGCGTGCAGGCGCGCGCGAAGGTCGACCTGCCTTCGCTCGCGCGCGAGCGCCTGCTCGCAGCCGGCGTCGGGTCGGTGCGCTCGCTCGGCGGGTGCACGATCTGCCAGCAGCGCTTCTTCTCATACCGTCGCGAAGGCGAGCGCGCCGGGCGCCAGGCAGGAGTCGCGTGGTTGAGCTGATCCACGGCCTCGAAGCGGGCCGCGTCGCCGCGAACCTGCGCGAGGTGCAGGAGCAGATCGCACAGGCTGCGGCGTCGGCCGGGCGCGAGCCCGGCGAGACGCGGGTGCTCGCCGCCACGAAGTACGTGCCCGAGCAGGAGCTCGGCGTGCTCGCGGCGGGCGGGGTGGATCTGGTCGGGGAGAACCGCGCCCAGGACCTCCAGCGCAAGACGGCGCTCCACGGCGAGCTCTTCGAGTGGCACTTCATCGGCGCGCTGCAGAGCAGGAAGGTGCGGGCGATCGTGCCGCACGTGACGCTGATCCACTCGGTTGCCTCGCGCTCCGCCCTGGCGGAGCTGCGCAAGCACGCCGAGCGCGCGCGGCCGGGGCTGCGGATCCTGCTCGAGGTCAACGTCGCCGGCGAGGCCGGCAAGGCCGGGATCGCGCCGCGGGAGATCGACTCCTACATCGAGTCGGCGCCGGTACCCGTGGCGGGGCTGATGACGATGCCGCCGCTCGCCCCCGAGGCCGAGCAGAGCCGCCGCTGGTTCGCGGCGCTGCGCGAGCTCGCGGCCGAGCGGGGGCTGCGCGAGCTGTCGATGGGCACCTCGCAGGACTACCTCGTCGCCGTGCGAGGAGGGGGCGACGATCGTGCGGATCGGCACGCGCCTATATCATTGAGCGCCGCCGGCCCCGCGCCGGATTACTAGCATCTGCAGGGAAACCGCCCCTCCGGGCGAACACGCACTGAAGAGATGGCATTCCGCGACTCCTGGCACAGCGCGCTCGTCTACTTCGGCCTGGCCGAGGAGTACCACGACGACTACGAGGAGGAGGCGGCTCCGGAGGCGGAGATCGAGGACCGTTACCGCGAGCGGCCGAACGTGCGGCGGCTGCGGCGCCGGCGCGACGAGTACGACGACATCTTCGCCGATGACGACGAGGATGCCGCGCCGCGCCGCGGGGGATCGCGCAGCACGACCGTGCTGAAGCCCGTGACGCGCGCCAACGGCGACGTGCGGGTCCACCTGGTGGTGCCCAAGTCGTTCAACGACGCTCAGCAGGTGGCCGACAAGTTCAAGGACTCGGTGCCCGTGATCCTCAACCTGCAGAGCACCGAAACGGACCTCTCGAAACGGCTGATCGACTTCGCCTCGGGGCTCACCTACGCGCTCGACGGCGGCATGCAGAGGATCGCCGACAAGGTCTTCATGCTGACGCCGCGCAACGTCGAGATCTCGGCCGAGGAGCGCGCGCGGCTGATCGAGAAGGGCTTCTTCAACCAGTCCTGAGGGCGCGGCTGCGGCGCCTGCGCGCGTCGTCGCTCGCTGGTGCGCGGCTCGCACCATCTCGCCGGCGGCGGGACGCCGTTCGCGGCCGGCCTGGTCCTCGCATCTGAGGTCGCGCCGTGGGGCCGTTGAAGTTCCGGCGGTGGCATCGCCTGCGCGCAACGGTCCGGCAGAGCGCCCGGACGGGTACGCGGCGGGTCCAGCACATAGGATCCTCCCGAGCCGCGGGGGGCACCGGCGAGCTGACAAACCAAGAAGGGGGCAGATCAAGATGCGCAAGACGCTCGCGGCGACGTGTGCCGCGCTTCTGGCGATCGGGCTCGGCACGACCGTCACGGCCGCGCCCGCGCTCGCGAAGACCATACCACCGATGATCAAGAAGGTGACGATCACCGGGACGCCGGCCGCACCCACCCTCACGGTGACCGGCATCGGCCTCGGGTCACTGCCGCTCGAACACGCCGAAGAACCGCTGGAATGCTTCCCTCCCGAAACCGAACCCGGCAACGACTTCGGCGAAGCGGCGTTCGTCGAAGACGCGACCGCGGGCTGGGCGGCGGGCAAGGCCGGTGACTGCATCGGCCTCGTCTTCAGCACCTATGCCGAAACCGAAGTCGTCTTCCACTTCGGCTCCGCCTACCGCGAATACCCGCCGCTGAGCAAGGGCGATAGCTACGCGGTGTCGTTGCACGGCCTCACCAAGAGCGGCAAGGTCAAATTCAAGAAGGTGGCCGGCGCCTGAGCGCCCGCGCGGAGGCCGGCGGCCCGCCCCGTGCGCGCCGCCGGCTCCTCGCGTTGCGGTGCCTCACCCGACCTGCCCGGCGGATACCCTGATCCGACCATGCAGGTGGGCCTGATCGGCAGCGGCAACATGGCGCGCGCGCTCGCGCGCGGGTGGGGGAGGCCCGTGCTCTGCGCGGACCCGGTCGCCGAGCGCGCCCGGGCGCTCGCCCAGGAGCTCGGGGGAGAGGCGCTCGCCTCCAATGCAGAGGTGGCGCAGCGCGCCGAGCTCGTGATCCTCTGCCACAAGCCGGCTCAGCTGCGCGATGTAGCCGCCGAGGTTGCGCCGCACGCGCGCGCCGTCGTGTCGATCCTCGGCGGCGTCGCGTGCGCCGCGGTCGAGGAGGTCTATCCCGAGCGTCCCGTCTACCGCTTCATCCCCTCGCTGCCGGTCGAAGTCCGGCAGGGAGCGGTCGTGCAGGCCCGCCCCGGCGCAGAGCGGCCGGGTGGAGCCGAGATGGACGCCGCCGTCGCGGCGCTGTTCGCGGAGCTGGGCACGCTGGTCGTGCTCGACGACTCGCTGGTCGACCTCGCCACCGCGCTGATGTCCTGCGCCCCGGCCTACGTGGCGCTCGTCGCCGAGGCGCAGATCGACGCGGGCGTGCGGCGCGGCATGCCCGCCGCGCAGGGCGCCGAGCTGGTCGTGCAGACGCTCGCCGGTACGGCCGAGCTGCTGCGCCGCCGCGACTACGACACGCTCGCCGTCCGCCGCGAGGTCTCCTCGCCGGGCGGCCTGACCGCGCGCGGGCTCGACGCGCTCGAGCGGGGCGGGATCCGTGCCGCGTTCAGCGATGCGCTGGACGCTGTGCTGGGGAAGTGACCGTGCCGCTCGCCAGCGCCCGGACCGAAGTCGCCGGGGTGCTCTCATCGATCATCTGGGTCTACAGCATCCTGATCTTCGTCTACATCGTCGTGCAGCTGCTGTTCAACGCCGGCGTGCGACCGCCTTACTCCCGCACGATCAGCGCCGTGCTGAAGTTCCTGAACGACGTCTGCGAGCCGTTCCTGCGTCTCTTCCGGCGACTGCTTCCGGGGATGGGCATGGGCGGCTGGGACTTCAGCCCGATCCTCGCGATCCTCACTCTGTACGTGATCAACCGCGTGATCGTGCTCGACCTGATCCACGGCTAGATGGCGGGAGAGGAGGGCCCGCGCACCCCGCCCGCCCCGCGCACGCCGCCCGCGCCGCCAGCCTCGCCCCCGACGCGTGCCCCGCCGTCCGGTCCCCGGGCGCGCCGCGCGCCGCGCGTGTTCGTACAGGCAGCCGCCGTGGCTGCGTTCGTGATCGGCGCCGACCAGGCGAGCAAGGCGGCGGTTCGCAGCTCGATCACCCCTGGAGAAGAACGCCGCTTCCTGCCGGGGATCCAGCTCGTCAACACGCGCAACCACGGCGTCGCGTTCGGTTTCTCGGCCGGCAACGAGGTGATCGTGACGATCCTGATCGCACTCGCCCTGCTGGTGCTGCTCGTGTACTTCGCCCGCCACCTGGGCCGGCCCTGGATCTGGCTGCCGACCGGCATGCTGCTCGGCGGCGCCGTGGGCAACGTCGTCGACCGCCTGCGAGCCGGGTCGGTGACCGACTTCGTGAAGCTGCCACTCGGCTGGCCGCCCTTCAACCTCGCCGACGCGGCGATCACGCTCGGGATCCTCGCGCTGTTCGTCGTGATCGACCGCGGGCGCGCAGCCGAAGCCGAGCTGGAGGAGCGCGACGGCCCGAGCGCCCGCGGCGCGGGGCCGCCCCGCACCGCGGGGCGATGAGCGGCGCGCACGGCGATAGCGCCCCGCCGGGAGGCTTCGCGGTCTCCTACCGCGACGAGCATCTGCTGGTGATCGACAAGGGGCCGGGGCTGGTCGTGCACCCGGGACGGGGGCACCGCGAGGACACGCTCTCGCAGCTGCTGGCATCGCAGCTGGCCGGCGGCGACCCCGAGCGGGCCGGGATCGTGCACCGCCTCGACCGTGACACCTCGGGGCTGATGGTCGTGGCGCGCAGCGAGGAGGCCCATCGCAGGCTGCAGGCCGAGCTCGCGGCGCGGCGGATCGAGCGCGAATACCTCGCGCTCGTCGAGGGCCGCCCGCCCGCGCGCACCGGTACCGTCGACGCCCCGGTCGGACGCGACCCGCGCCTGCGCACGCGCATGGCGATCGGGGGCGCGGGCGCCCGCGAGGCGCGCACACACTTCGAGCTCGTGCGGTCGCTGCCGGCGGCCTCGCTGCTCAGCCTGCGCCTGGAGACGGGGCGCACGCACCAGATCCGCGTGCACATGAGCGCGATCGGGCACCCCGTCGCCGGCGACCCCGAGTACGGCACCGCCGGCCTCTACGGCCTGAGCCGTCAGTTCCTGCACGCCACGCGCCTGGCCTTCGCGCACCCGCTGAGCGGCGAGCCGATCGAGGTCCGCTCGCCGCTGCCGGCGGACCTGCGCGAGGCGCTCGCACGCGCCGAGGCTGCCGGGTGAGCCGCTCGTCGATATCCTGAAAGGCTCCTGACAGACCTTCGACCCGTGCGAGCACGGATCGCGGCCCTGCCCGGCGCGCCAGCAGCGGCGCCGGGTCCGCCGATCCGCGCATGGCCTGACATTCAAAAAGCAAAGGGAGTAGCCCGTGGCTGAGGTAGGAATCGCGGAGCTGCTGGAGGCCGGCGTCCACTTCGGCCACCAGACGCGCCGCTGGAACCCGAAGATGCGCCGCTTCATCCATGGCGAGCGCGGCGGCATCTACGTAATCGACCTGCTCAAGACCCAGGCCCTGCTCGCGCAGGCCCAGGAGTTCGCGGGCGCGCTCGCCCACCGCGGCGGCAGCGTCCTGTTCGTGGGCACCAAGAAGCAGGCCCGCGACACCGTCAAGGATGTCGCCGAGGCGGCCGGGATGCCCTACGTCAACAACCGTTGGCTGGGCGGCCTGCTGACCAACTTCCAGACGATCAACCAGCGGATCCGCCGCCTGCACGATCTCGAGCGCTACGAGACCGAGGGTCAGCTCGCGCTGCTCCCGACGCGCGAGCGCATGTCCGCCCAGGCCGACCTCGCCAAGCTGCGCGCCAACCTCGGCGGCGTCAAAGACATGCAGAGGGTGCCCGACGCGATGTTCGTGATCGACCTGCGCACGGAGGAGATCGCGGTCAAAGAGGCGCGCCGCCTGCGGATCCCGATCATCGGCCTGGTCGACACCAACTGCGATCCGGACGGGATCGACTTCGTGATCCCCGGCAACGACGACGCGATCCGTTCCTGCGCGCTGATCACGCAGGCGATCGGCCAGGTCGTATCGGAGGGGCACTCGGTGTTCCGCGCCGAGGAGGAAAGGGCGCGCAAGGAGGCCGAGGAGAAAGCCCGCGCCGAGGCCGAAGCCCGCGCCAAGCGCGAGGCCGAGGAACAGGCCAAGCGCGACGCCGAGCAGCAGGCGGCGAAAGAAGCCGAGGACAAAGCGGCTGCCGAAAGAGCCGCAGCGGCCGCAGCCGCCCAGCAGACGGCGCCCGAGAGCACGCCGGTGCCGCAGACGCCCGCCGGGGCGGGCAGCGCCCAGCCGCAGTCGCAGTCGGCCACGCCGACGCGGGCCGAGCCGGACAGCCGTCAGCCCGCCAACCCGACCGAGGCGCCCGCCGAGACGGCCGCCGAAAGCGCGGAGGGCGACGGGACCGCCGAGCAGGCGCCGGCGCCTGCAGCCGCGAACGGCGCCGCAGACACACCCGCCGCGCCGGATCCCGAGCCGGTCGCGGTGCCGGATCCAAACGACCAGAGCGCGCAGGCCCCCGAGGCCGCCGCGGAGGAGCAGAAGTGAGCACCACCGAGATCTCAGCCAAGGACGTCAAGGCCCTGCGCGACCGCACCGGCGCGGGGATGATGGATTGCAAGAAAGCGCTTACCGAGGCCGGCGGCGACGTCGAGAAAGCGATCGAGGTCCTGCGCGTCAAGCAGGGCAAGAAGGTCCAGGACCTGGGCGAGCGCGTCGCCACCGAGGGCACCGTGCAGTCCTATGTGCACGCCGGATCGAAGGTCGGCGTGCTGATCGAGGTCGACTGCAACACGGACTTCGTCGCGAAGAACGACGATTTCACCTCCTTCGCGAGGGAGGTGGCGATGCAGATCGCGGCGTCTCCCACGGTGCGTTACGTCAGCCGCGAGGACGTGCCCCAAGAGGCGCGCGACGCCGAGTCCCGCATCTACGAGCAGGAAGCGCAGGACAAGCCCGAGAACGTGCGGGAGAAAATCGTCTCCGGCAAGCTCGACTCCTGGCTGGGGACGATCGTGCTGCTCGAGCAGGAGATGCACAACCCCAAGCACGAGGGCAAGACCGTCCAGCAGCTGCGCGACGAGCTGTCCGCCACGACGGGCGAGAACGTCGTGATCCGGCGGTTCGTGCGCTTCGAAGTCGGCGCCTGATCCTCGCCTGCAGCCGGCGCCGGGTGATCTCGGCGCCGGATCGGGCGCGCTGCGCACCCGGCATCGCGCCCTGCCCTGCCCTGCCCGCGCCCGGGGTCGGGGCTGCTCGCGCCAGGGCCCTGGGCCCCGGCGCGAGCCGCGCCCTTTCTCAGTGGGTGCTGACCGGAGTCACGACGCCCGGGCCGAAGGCATTGCCGGAGATCGTCGTCGTGGCCGGGTCGACCGCGAGCGTCCAGATCCCGACCTTGTCGTAGCCGATCCAGTTGCCGCGGATCACCGTGCCCTTGATCGGCGCCGGCAACAGCGACGGCGGCAGCCCCGTGGGCGGTTCGCCGGAGGCCACGAGGATCCCGGTCGTTTCGGTCGCCGCCGCGGCCTTGAAGTCGAAGTCGCCGTCGAGGTTGTTCGTACCGAGCGCGTTGTGTTCGAGCACGTTGCCGTTCAGGTCGCCGACGAGGTGCTGGTGGATCGTGATCCCGGACAGGCCGTTGCCGGCGGCGTAGTTGCCGATGATCCTGTTGCCGTAGACCCCGGCGTAGGGAGCGCCTCCGCCCATCAGGATCCCGGCGCCCTGCCCGAGCACGCCGTTGTCGGTCGAGGAGTTGTCTTCGACGAGGTTGTCGAAGACGCCGGCCTTGCCCGTCGGCGCACCGGTTTCAGGGTTCACTGCCGCCGGGGAGTGTCCCGCCAGCGTGATCCCGCAATCGGTTTCGTTGTGCGTGGAGTCGTTGAAGCGGATCGCGTTGCCGGATGTCGGCCCGAACTCGTCCGTCAGCAGGATCCCGCCGGCGTTGTCGGCGACGTAGTTGCCGGCGACGGTCGAGCCCGTCACCGACACGAGGTGGATCGCCTCGCCGCAGTCCCCGGGGGCTTCCGGCGTCGAGAAGCACTGTCCTGATTTGGTGCCGAACCCTTTGTCGTTTTCGACCACCTTGTTCCCGGCGATCGTCACGCCCGAGACGGGCTGGCCGGCGCTCGCGGGGTTGCCTTCGGTTTCGCTCGCAGCGACCGGCGGGGTGCCGATGAGGATCCCCTCGAACCTGGCGTTCTCGATCCGGAAACCGGTGACCGAGGAGCCCGACCCGCCGGGACCGACGACCTGGACGCCGTTGCCGGTCGACGCGGAGGCCGCGTCGATCGTCGCCCACCAGCCGTTGAGCGAGACCTTCTTGTCGATCACGACGCCTTCGTCGTAGGTTCCGGGGCACACGACGATCCGGCTGCCGGGCGACGCGGCGTCGACCGCGGACTGGATCGTGGAGTAGGCCGCGTGCTGGCACTGCCAGTCGCCGTGCCAGTATCGGGACAGCTGCCCGCTGACGTACAGCGTCGCCGCCGGATAGCCCGAGGCCCTCTGGTTGGCGCCGTGGTGCTCGTGGCCGCCCCGGGCAGCGGCGCCCGGGGCGCCGACCAGCACGCAGGCCGCCACCGCCGCGCCGACCAACGTCTTCGGGCGGGACAGAAATCCTCGCATCTCCAACCTCCTTGCCGTGTGTTCTCCTCGGCTCGAGCCGCTCCGGTGCGCGGAGTCGGCGAGCCGTCCCGGCGCCGAAGCTAACAGATCGGGGCGCCCGCGGGTCGCCGCCGCGGGCTGACGAGGCGGGGCGAGCGCGCCGGATAGGCTCTGCACCGCGATGGCCGCCGCCTTCGACCGCATCCTGCTGAAGCTCTCCGGAGAGGCCCTGATGGGCGAGCTCGACTACGGCACCGACCCCGAGCGGGTCACCGCCGTCGCGCGCCAGGTCAGCGACGTCCGCGCGCAGGGCGTCGAGGTCGCGATCGTCGTCGGGGCCGGCAACATCTACCGCGGCCTGAAGGGCGCCGCCGCGGGCATGGACCGCGCGACGGCCGACTACATGGGGATGCTCGCGACGGTCCTGAACGCGCTCGCGCTGCAGGATGCCCTCGAGCACATGGGCACCGACACCCGCGTGCAGTCCGCACTCGGGATCTCCGAGGTCGCCGAGCCCTACATCCGCCGGCGCGCGATGCGCCACCTCGAAAAGGGCCGGGTGGTGATCTTCGCGGCCGGCACGGGCAACCCGTTCTTCACGACCGACACGGCCGCGGCGCTGCGGGCGGCCGAGATCCACGCCGAGATCATCCTGATGGCCAAGAACGGCGTCGAGGGTGTCTACACGGCCGACCCGGCGCTGCACCCCGACGCCGAGTTCATCCCGCAGATCACTCACATGGAGGCGATCGAGCGCCGCCTGCGGGTGATGGACTCGACCGCGCTCGCGCTCTGCATGGACAACGGGATGCCTTTGAACGTCTTCAACATGGACGACGACACGAGCCTCGCGCGGATAATCTCGGGCGAGCGCGTCGGGACGCTGGTAACGACCTCCGGAGGAGAGCAGGATGGCTGAGAACCTGATCGACGAACTGCTCGAGGACGCCGACGAGCGGATGCACAAGTCGGTCGAGTCCTCGCAGCACGAGTTCTCGACCGTGCGCACCGGCCGCGCCAGCCCGGCGCTGCTCGACCGCATCGTCGTCGACTACTACGGGGCGATGACGCCGCTGAACCAGCTCTCCACGATCTCCGCCCCGGAGGCGCGCCTGCTGACCGTGCAGCCCTACGACAAGTCCTCGATCAAGGCGATCGAGAAGGCGATCAACGAGTCCGACGTCGGGCTCACGCCGTCCAACGACGGCAACGTCGTGCGGCTCGCAGTCCCGGAACTCACAGAAGAGCGCCGCAAGGAGCTCGTGAAGGTGGTGCGCAACCTCGCCGAGGAGGGACGCGTCGCGATCCGCAACGTGCGCCGCGACACGATGCAGCACCTGCGTGAGCTGAAGGCCGAGGGCGAAGCCTCCTCCGATGACGAGCATCGCGCCGAGGTCGAGCTGCAGAAGCTCACCGACGGCCGCGTGGGCGAGCTCGACGGGGTGCTGAAGATCAAGGAAGAAGAGATCCTCGCGGTCTGATGGCCGGCGCCGGGCATCCGTCCTCGGCGGGTGAGAGCGGCCCGGGCGGGACCCCGGATCAGGGGGCCGAGCCGGGGAGGGCTGGTCGCCCGCTCTATGTGGCGATCATCACCGACGGCAACGGCCGCTGGGCGCGGGCGCGCGGGCTGCCCGTCAACGAGGGCCACAGCGCCGGTGCCGACACGGTCAAGGCGCGGCTGCGCGACGCCGCCGAGCTGGGCGTGAAGGAGCTGACCGTCTACTCGTTCTCGACCGAGAACTGGTCGCGGCCCGCCGAGGAGGTTGGCGGGCTGATGGCGATGTTCTCGCAGCGCATCGCCGGCGAAACCCCGGAGCTCGACCGTGAAGGGGTGCGGATGCGCTTCATCGGGCGGCGCGACGGCGTCTCCGGCGAGCTGATCGAGCAGATGGAGTGGGCGGAAGCCGTGACCGGCGCGAACGAGCGGATCACGCTGTTCGTCGCCTTCAACTACGGCGGCCGGGCGGAGATCCTCGATGCGGCGATCGCGTACGGCGCCCAGCCGGCCCGCGGCGAGGAGGAGTTCCGCAAGCACCTGTACGCGCCCGAGATGCACGACCCCGACCTGATCATCCGCACGAGCGGCGAGCGGCGCCTGTCCAACTACCTGCTGTGGCAGTCCGCCTACTCGGAGCTCGTGTTCCGCGACGAGCTGTGGCCGGACTTCGACCGCCGCGCGCTGGAGGAGTCGCTGGCCGAGTACGCGGCGCGCAGGCGCCGGTTCGGCGGGCGGTGAGCACGAGGCGAATGGCGGGCTCCGAACCACCCTCCGAGACCCCCGCCCGCGGCAGCGGCCACGCGGGCCTCGACGCCGGCCGCGCGCTCCTCCGCGGGACGCGCCAGGGCGCGCCAGGCCGCGCGCAGCCGCGGGCGCAAGCAGCGTTCGGAGCTCAGCGCGCGCGTGCTCAGCGCGATCCCGGCGATCGCCGTGGCGCTGTTCCTCGTGCTCGAAGGCGGCCTCGTCTTCACGCTCGGGCTGTTCCTGCTCGGCGCCATCTGCATGCACGAGCTGTTCTCGATGTACGCGCGCGCGCACCCGGTCCGGCTCGCCGGCTTCCTCGCGCTCGCGGGCCTGCTCGGGGCGGCGCTCTATGGCGGGCAGTACCAGCTGCTGCTGGTCGTCGTGCTCTCGCTGCCGTTGCTGTTCGGGCTCACGCTCGCCTCGCCGCAGCCGAGCGTCGGTGGGCTCGCGGTGACGCTGCTCGGCATCTACTGGATCGGCCTGGCGCTGGCCCACGCGGTGCTGCTGCGCCGCCTGCCGCACGGCGAAGCGATCGTGATCGACGTGCTCGTCGGCACCTTCCTCGGCGACACCGGCGCCTACCTCGGCGGGCGCATGTTCGGCCGGCGTCCGCTCGCCCCGTCGATCTCGCCGAACAAGACGCTCGAGGGTCTCGCGATCGGCATGCTGTTCGCGATCCTCGGCGTCTGGATCGCCGGCCGCTACCAGGAATGGCTGCCCGGAACCCACGCGCTCGTGCTCGGCGTCGGCGTGGCGCTCGCCGCCCCCGTCGGCGACCTGTTCGAGTCCTTCGTCAAGCGCGAAGCGCAGACCAAGGACTCGGGCGGGCTGTTCGGCCCGCACGGCGGCGCGCTGGACCGGCTCGACGCCGTGCTGTTCACGGCAGTCGCCGGCTACTACATCTGGGCGGCGTACGTGCACTGAGCGCCAGGTTTGGGTTTGCAGAGCCAATTACGGGGTGACACGGTGTTGCTCGCGCCAGGTTCGCGCCAGTCCTGAGACCCGTTGACCGGCTCGTTCTTCGCGCCGGATGTCTAACTCGGGGCGCGCGTTGAGCGGCTGAGGACGCCCTCGCTAGGACGATTGACGGTAGGCGGGAAGGGGCGTAGCCTCGGAGGCGCGGGCGTTCAGTCGGATACGCGCGACCCTTGAGGAGGGGACGATGTTTCAGGAGGGCCAACCACGGCGCCTAGAGCTGCACGTGGGTGACGTCGTGCGCGTGCCGCATCCCGAAGGCGGCGGGACGGTGGTGGCCGTGGTGGTCACGCCGGCTGAACCCGACAAGAAAGTCCGAAACGTGTGGGTTCGCTACCGGGAAGGCCCCGAAGCAGGAGATACAGCCCGGATCGACGTCAGCTACGTCGAGCGGGCCTAGTCTCGCGCCAGTGTCGCGAGATACGGCCCGGATCGACGTGGGCTGCGTCAGCGGGCCTAGTCTCGCGCCAGTCCTGCCGCCATGCAGAGCGATTCGCGGCGAGTGTGTTTGGCTCTAGTAAGCCCAATCCCAATAGTGGCGGCTATCTGTTCTGGGCGGCGTACCTGCACTGACCGCGGCGCCGCGCGCGTGTGCCCGTGCCGGCGCCGTTCCCGCGCTACGCCGCGCGCAGGAAGAAGCTGACGACGAACACGATCGCCAGGATGATCAGCCCGAGCCACAGGAAGTGGATGAGCGCGCCGACGCCGAAGGCGACGGCGATGATCACGGCTGCAAGAAGTAGTAGTCCCATGTTGCTGAATTACCCGGGACGCGAGCTGCCCAGTCATAGAACTTACGTTTGACGCGGCGCAGCGGGGGCAGTCCGTCGCTTGAGGCGGACCCTCTCACCAATGTGCGGGCGCGGCGACGGACGGGCGGACAAACAACGGCCCTGTCCGGCGCCGTTCCCGTCTCAATAAGCCTCTGCGAGCGGCCGCGCCGCCGGGTGGCGATCGATCTCGAACCACACGCGCGACTGGTCCACGCCGGTCTCGAGATGCCAGCGGTCGGCGAGCTGGTCGAGCAGCAGCGAGGCGTAGTCGCTGTGCTCGCGGTGCGCCTTCGAGAGGCTGTGAGGCGAGCCGACCATCTCCACGCGGACGACGTCTTCGGGCATCCACACGCGCATCTCGATCGCCTCGCCGGAGGAGCGTTCCACCGCCTGCGTGACGATCTCGCTGCACAGCAGCATCACCGCGTCGCGCAGGTCGGGGGAGGGGTGGTCGACCTGCCCCACGGCGTGGCGCGCGGACCTCGGGGTATGAGCGTCGAGCGGCATCGCGACCACCAAGTCGGGCTGTCGGGGATCGCACGGCATCATCGATAGGACTGCCCCGTTCGACGCCGGGGCAATCACGCGCAGCCGTCTGTGTGATGACCCCCGCCCGCGGCTCCCGCGAACCGCATGGGTGCGGGGAACACATTACGATGGACCGTCAAGCCCTTCGGGGGGACCGAGGATGGAGGGATCCATGAGACACGTGTGGAGGGGCGCGCTCGCCTGCGCCATTACGGCGTGCTGCCTGGGCGGCGTCGCAAGCAGCGCGATCGCGATGCCGGGCCGCGATGTCTGCGCCAAGGCCCAGAAGTGCCCGTACCAGAGCATCAACGCTGCGATCGCGGCGGCCGCGCCGGGCGCGACGATCACGATCGGCAAGGGCACCTACGTCGAAAACGTCGTGGTCGACAAGGAACTGACGCTCGAAGGGTCGGGGAAGGCCACCGTGATCGAGCCGGCCGTGTCGAATCCAGAGTGCGCCGGCGGCTCGCTGTGCGGAGGCACAGCCAGCAACATCGTGCTGGTCGAAGCCGACAACGTCACGATCACCAACCTGCGCCTCGAGGGCGACAACCCTGCTCTGAGCAGCGGCGTGAGCGTGGGCGGCAAGGACATCGATGCGCGCAACGGGATCATCACCAACCACGAAGCCGGCAGCTACAACGGGCTGACGGTCTCGAAGGTGATCGTCGCAGACGTGTACCTGCGCGGCATCTACGACTCCACGGGGTCCTTCGACTTCAACCACGACACGGTTTCGAACGTCCAGGCTGAAGAACAGTCGATCGCGATCTTCGCCTACTACGGCCCCGGGAAGATGGACGACAACGAGGTCACGGACGCCAACGACGCGATCTCGGCCAACTGGTCGCGCGGAATCGAATTCGCCGACAACACGGTGAAGAAGTCCGGCAGCGGCGTGCACACCGACAACAACGGGGGCTCGAGCGGTGGCACCGGCGACGTGATCACGGGCAACAAGATCTCCGAATGCAAGGAAAACGGCTACGGGATCTTCGTGTTCGTGCCGTACCTCTCGGCGACGGTGAGCGACAACTCGATCAAAGGCTGCGCTGTCGGCCTCGCCGCCTTCGGAGGCGCCGTGTCCGGCCAGGGCCCGACGTTCTCCGACAACAAGGTCAACGGCACAGGCGCGAAAACGAGTGAACCCGGCGGCAGCGTCGGGGTGTACCTGACGACCGACCAGCTCGGCTACGAATACGGGGACCTGACCGCCACGCTCACCGGCAACACGATCGAGCACAACGGGACCGGCCTGTTCGTGACGCAGACCGAACCGACGCCGGGCCAGCCCGCCGGCGGGCAGGCGACAGTGTCGGCCCACGGCAACGCCTTCAAGGACAACCCCGGCGGGGCGAAGGGCGGTTCCGGCACGATCGTCGAAGCTCAGAACAGCTGGTGGGGATGCAAGCAGGGGCCGAACAACAGCCCGAAGTGCGACCCGGCCACCGGAACCGTCGCGTACACGCCCTGGCTCAGCGCTAAGCCGTAACCCGTGGCAGCCGGCCGTGTGCCGGAGCGGGTCCGCCCGTGCGGCGGGCCCGCCCTGCCGTGCCCGCGCCGCGGCGGGCACGCTGCCGCGCGGCCTGACGGTCGGCGCGGGAGGCGGCCCGACAGGCCGCCACGGCGAGCGCCGCGACGGCCAGCCAAGCCAGAGGGAGGAGGGTGAGGGTGAGAGCGAGGAACACTCTGCACGGCAGTGTTCCCGCAATCGCTCAAGCCAGCCTGAGCGGATCGTGAACCTGCCCTAAATGTTCTTCGCGCGGCGCCGTGCGGGCGCCGCCGGCCGGAGCGCGAGGCCCCGGCCGGCACCGCCGTATCAGCTGCCTAGTGCGTCAGGCGCGGGTCGACGTACAGCCCGGCGACGTGGTAGTCGCCCCTGCCGGTGTTGGCGTAGACGAACCGCACTTCGCGGACGCCTTCGTCCTTGCCACCGAGCTGCGGCTGCACATTGAACGGCGCTGAGAGTTCCCAGCCCTTGTTGGCCTTCGCGTTCAGCGCGCCCACCGACTTCGGGGCCTTCGTGCCGGGGTAGTACACCCCGACCTGGACCCCGCCGCCGCCCGCGACGTCCTGGACCCAGGCTCGCGCCGTCGGGTAGAGGAGTGTCACGCACGTGGGAGGGCTGACCGCGACCGCCCCGGCGGGGAGGTCGAAGACGCCGCCGCTGCTGCCGTCGGGACGGGTCCCTTCGACGACGGAGGCGCCGTTCAGCAGTTCCCAACCCGCGCCGGTTTCGGCAGATTCGCTGCCTTCGACGAGGGTGTAGTAGTTGCTGTCCCCCAGTTCCGTGAACGGCTGGAGGAATGTCTGGCCGGGGCAGACCGCCAGTTCGGTGCTCACCTTGGCGGCGACCACCTTCGGGGCGGCGACGACGGCTTCGACTGCCGCCGGTGCTTCCGCGGCGTCCGCCGCGGCCGGCAGATACAGCGCGATCATCAGCGCGAGGGTGGCACCCGCCGCGCATGCGACCGTCCTGACGATACTGCTTGCCGTGTGGCGAAACGAAGACATTTTGTCCTCCGTGACTCCACTGGCAACCGAGCTATCTCAACGGTTTGAGACCTCTGGCTTTGCGTCCCCGCCTCGCGACGGGTTTGCCTTTGGCAGTGATTGGTTTACGCCCAGTTCATCGGGTCGCGCGGGCCCGTCGTTTAGCCGGCAGTTAGGAAACTGGACGGGTTCCCGTCGCTCGTCGGGACGGCGATCGCGGGCCAACGCTGCTCGCTGGCGCCCGCGCGGGCCGCGACGCCCGGCCGGCGGCTTCCCGCCGTGGCCCGGCAGCCGCCGGGCACGACCTATGATCGGGCGCGATGAGCGAGCGCAAGCGGCTGCTGATCCTCGGCTCGACCGGCTCGATCGGCGGTCAG
This sequence comes from uncultured Solirubrobacteraceae bacterium, assembly GCA_963703205.1. GTDB lineage: Bacteria > Actinomycetota > Thermoleophilia > Solirubrobacterales > Solirubrobacteraceae > Palsa-744. The sequence continues at coordinate 1,364,100 of OY969799.1, read as the reverse complement.
GCGCTCGACGTCTGCGAACGCTCGCAGGAGCTCGACCTCGTCGGCCTCTCCGCGGAGAGCTCCTGGGAGCCGCTGGTCGAGCAGGCGCGCAGGTACGGCGTCGAGCGCATCGCGCTGGCCGACGAGCACGCCGCCGCCCGCGCGGCCGAGGCGTGGACCGACGGGCAGGTCCTGTCCGGCGCCGAGGGGCTCGTGCGGCTGGTCCTCGAGTCCGGCGCGGATCTGGTGCTCAACTCGCTGGTCGGCTCGGCGGGGCTCGCCCCTACCGTCGCCACGCTCGGCGAGGGAATCGACCTCGCGCTCGCCAACAAGGAGTCGCTGGTGGTGGGCGGCGAGCTCGTCACCGCGCTCGCGGAAGCGACCAACGCGAGGATCGTGCCCGTCGACTCCGAGCACACTGCGCTGCACCAGCTGATCGGCGGGCAGCCGCCGGGAACGGTGCAGGGGCTGACGATCACCGCCAGCGGCGGCCCGTTCCGCGGCCGCAGCCGCGCCGAGCTCGCGGATGTCACGGTCGAGGAGGCGCTGGCGCACCCGACCTGGGCGATGGGGGGGAAGATCACGATCGATTCCGCCACGCTGATGAACAAGGGCCTGGAGGTGATGGAGGCCCACCACCTGTTCGGCACCCCCTACGAGCGGATCGAGGTCGTCGTGCACCCGCAGTCGTTGGTCCACGGCCTGGCGCGGCTCGCAGACGGCGCGATGCTCGCCCACCTGGGCCCGCCTGACATGCGCATCGCGATCTCCTACGCGCTGCACGGCGGCGAAAGCGCGCCGCTGCCGATCGAGCCGCTCGACCTCGCAGCGGTCGGCAGGCTCGACTTCGAGCCGGTCGACCTCGACGCCTTCCCGTGCCTGCGCCTGGCAGGCGAAGCAGCGCGGGCCGGAGGCACCGCGCCATGCGTGCTGAACGCGGCCAACGAGATGGCGGTGCACGCGTTCCTCGCGGGCGGCCTGCGCTTCCTGGAGATCCCCGAGGTGATCGAGCGCACGCTGGACGCCCTGCCCGGCCAGCCGGTGCTGGCCTTCGACTCGCTGTATGAGGCAGACCGCCGAGCCCGTGAGCTGGCGATCGAGGCCGTCGCGGCGCTGCGCTGAGCGCGTCCGGCACGCGTCGAGCGGCGGGCAACGAGCCTCTCGCCTGCGACACTGCCAGTCGTGAGCTGGCTGCTGACGATCGCTCGGGATCATGGCGCTGATCGTGCTCCACGAGCTCGGGCACTTCGCTCGCCGCGAAGGCCGTCGGGATGCGCGTGGAGCGCTTCTCGCTGTTCTTCCCGCCGAAGCTCGTCGGCATCAAGCGCGGCGAGACCGAATACTCGATCGGCGCGATCCCCGCGGGCGGCTACGTGAAGATCACGGGGATGAGCCCGGCCGAGCTGACGCAGCTCGACCTGCGCGTGGCAGAGCGCTCCTACTACCTGCAGCAGCCGTGGAAGCGCACGTCGGTGATCCTCGCCGGGCCCGCCGTGAACATCGCGATCGCCTTCGTGCTGTTCTGGGCGGTGCTGCTGTCGGGCTCGTTCTACGGTGCGGCGACGCTGCACAAACTCAACGAATCGGTGCAGACGACCGACAGCACCTCACGCGTGCTCGCCGTGGAGCAGGGCCGGCCCGCGAGCGAGGTGCTGCAGGCGGAAGACGAGATCGTCGGCGTCGAAGGACGCCGCGCCGGCCCTGAAGAAGTGCGCGAAGCGATCGCGGCGCATCGCTGCGCGGGGCCGCTGCGCGCCGGCTGCGCCGCCGCCACTCCGGTGCGGCTCACCGTGGTCGCCAACGGCGTCGAATCCGTCCGCACGGTGACGCCCCGTTACGACACCGAAGAGAAGCGGATGCTGATCGGCTTCGATTTCGAAGAACGCGCGAAAGCATTCGGGCCGCTCGGCGCCGTCGTTCCGGCCCTGGCGGAGATGTGGGACACGACTGCCGGAACGATCACCGGTCTCGGCCGTGCGCTCGCGGAGCCGAAGGAACGCGCGAAGGTCTCGAGCATCATCGGCATCACCACCGACGCCCAGGAAACGGTCAGCGAAGGGGCGGGCCGCGCGCTCGTGTTCCTCGGCTTCATCTCGCTCGTGCTCGGGGTGATGAACCTGCTGCCGTTCCTGCCGCTGGACGGCGGGCACCTGCTGTGGTCGCTGCTCGAGAAGCTGCGCGGCCGGCGCGTCTCGCTGGCGGCGATGTACCGCTACAGCTCGGTCGGCATCGTCCTGCTGCTGTTCCTGGTCGTCAACGGCGTCAGCAACGACATCAGCCGGCTGACGGGCTGATCGCGGCCGGCCGGGAGGCGGGCGCGCGCACGCTGACCCAGCTCTTGACGAGCGGCCCGAGCCGCTCCGGCCCGCGCCGGCCCGAACAGGCGCTTCCAGCTCGCGGCGCGAGAGCAGGCGAGATCTCCTCCCAGCCGCCGCTCGCGCCGAGCCGCCAGTAGGGGCGGCGCAGCGCCACCGGCAGCCAGTGGGCGAACGGCAGCAGCGCGTGCGGCTCGAGCGGGAACGAGCGCGCCGGCGTCTGCACCATCCAGCCGCGGCCGACGCGGCGCAGCTCGGCGGCGAAGGCGGCGCGACGCGCGGGGGGGACGTGCTCGATCACGCTCGAGCAGTAGACGAGGTCGAACTCCTGATCGGCGAAGGGCAGGCGCTCGCTCGCGTCGGCACGCACGAACGGCCCCGGGTAGGCCGGCCGCTCGTCGATGTCGGTGCCCGTGATGTCGAGCCCGGGCTCGAGGCGCCCGCAGGCCGAGCGCGCCGCAGCCGACATCGAGGATCCGCATCCCGGGCTCCCGGGCCGACGCGCGGGAAGAAGCGCTCGTGGCGGCGCCGGCGGGCGCGGCCGCGAGCGGGCCCGCGATCCGCGCCAGCGGCCCGCGGGCGGTGTCGTAGACGCCGGACACCCGCTCAACCTAGCCGTGAGGACGGCGCGCGGGTCGCTCTCGGCCGTCGGCCGGGACCGGCCGGTCCAGCGCACCGGCGGGCCGAGGACCAGCAGGGGGTGTGTCGTAGCCGACCCCGATCTCGCCCAAGCGGCTCAGCACGTCCGCCGAGCAGGTCCGCCGGAGGGTGGAGGGGCAGAGGGGCCGCGGCGGGCAGGAAGGCGCGACGGGCCGCCGGCGGTGGCCTCGGGGCCAACTAGAATCCACCCATGGCCTCAGAGCGGCAGATCCTCGTGGGCGGCGTGCCCGTCGGCGGCGGCGCCCCCGTCGTCGTGCAGACGATGACGAAGACCGAGACGGCGAACCTCCAGGCGACGATGGAGCAGATCCGCACGGTCGCCGAGGCCGGCGCGGACCTCGTCCGCGTCGCGGTGCCGCGCGAGCAGGACGCCGAGGCGCTGAAGACGATCGTGCGCGAGTCGCCGATCCCGATCATCGCCGACATCCACTTCAACCACACGCTCGCGCTGAAGGCGATCGAGGCAGGCGCCCACTGCGTGCGGCTGAACCCGGGCAACATCGGCGGCCCCGAGAAGGTCGCCGAGGTGATCGAGCTCGCCAAGCAGAAGGGGCACGCCGCTGCGCGTCGGCGTCAACTCGGGCTCGCTGCCCAAGCACCTGCGCCAGCTCGAGTTCGACAACCCCGTCGAGGCGCTCGTCACGGCCGCGGTCGAGACCGTCGAGCTGATGGAGCGCCTCGACTTCACGAACTTCAAGGTCTCGATGAAGTCGACCTCGGTGCCGAACACGATCGCCTCCAACCGGATGCTCTCCGAGAAGATCCCCTATCCGCTGCACCTGGGCGTGACCGAGGCCGGTACGAAGTGGTCGGGCTCGCTGAAGTCGGCGGTCGGGCTCGGCACGCTGCTCGCCGACGGCATCGGCGACACGATCCGCATCTCGCTCTCGACCTTCCACGCCGAGGAGGAGGTCAAGGTCGCCTGGGAGATCCTCAAGGCGCTGAAGCTGCGCGAGAAGGGCCCGGTGCTGATCGCCTGCCCGACGTGCGGGCGGCTGCAGTTCGACATGGACACGCGTCGTCGCCGAAGTCGAGCAGCGCCTGGAAGCCTACGAGGACCCGATCGAGGTGTCGGTGCTCGGCTGCGCCGTGAACGGCATCGGCGAGGCCCGCCACGCGGACTTCGGGATCACCGGCGCGAAGGACATGGGGATGATCTACTCGAAGGGCGAGCCGCTGAAGAAGGTCCCGACCGAGCGGCTCGTCGATGAGCTGTTCAAGGAGATCGACCGCTGGTACGCGGCGGGCAAGACGGTACAGCGCGACGACGACGCCGCCGCCGAGGCGCGGGCCTGGCTGGAAGAGAACGAGGACGACACGCAGATGACGCCGGAGCGCATGGCGGCGCTGGAGGCGGCGGCGGCCGAGGACGAGGCCGCCGCGAACGTGCTCGAGTCGATGCTCGAGACCGCCGGCGCCGGGGCCTCGACGGCCGCGCGCGTCGAGATCGACGAGACCGTCTCGCCGGTGGCCGGTCGCCGCTTCAGCCGCAGCTGAGCCGGCTGGGCGCCGCGGCGAGCACCGCGCGCTGACGGGTGCTCTGAAGGGTCGCTCCTCGCGGCGGGTGGATCCGTCCGCTGCGATGCCGATGCTGCACATATGAGAGCACTGAAGAAGCGCCTCGGCCGCTGGCGGCGCTCGGCCGGCGAGCGCAAGCAGCGCGAGACGCAGGCGCTGCGGGCCAAGACCTACGTGGTCCGTGATGGGCGCGGCCGCGTGATCTCCTCGCACTGAGCGCCGGCCACGCACGTCGACGCCGAGCAGACGGGCCAGCGCAGGCAGACCCTCGCTTCGTGACGGGCCGGAGCGACGGCGGCCGCCCCCGAGGCGGCCAGCGGATGCGGGCGGCGACCCCGCAGCAGGCCACGGGCGCCCGAAAGGCAGCCAGGGCGCCGGCGGGCGCTTTGCTGCGATCATGGCCACAAAGAGGGGCGCCGCAGCTCAACTGCGGCAAGAGGGAGGGAGACCCAGATGAGATGGCGCATGGCTGCAACCTGTCTGACGGCCGCGATCGCGCTGGGAGGCGCCGCCGGCAGCAGCACTGCCATTGCAGCGAAGGCGCCGCTGTGGCTGGTCGAATTTCCAAACACGACGCTCCGCGTGCCCGCCGGCACCGCGCTCGAAGTCGAGACAGAAATCGAAAGCTGCGTGACCTACCAGCGCGGGACGCTCGCCGCCAACGGCAAGTCGCGCGACGAAGTCGGGGGGATCGAAAGCCCGTACCGCACCGAAGGATGCGTGCCGAGCCTCAAAGTCGCCGGAGCGATCAGCTCGCTTGCGATGACGCCGGCCGGGAGCGGGGCCATGACGATCTCGGCGAAGGACGCGCTGCACGTCCTCGTCGAACCGTGGTGCGTCTACACGCTGCCGAAGACGATCACCTTCGCCGGGATGAGCGCGAGCGGGGGCCGCGGCTCGCTCTCAGCGGCGCTCGACAAGGCCGCGAGCTTCGGCACGTGCCCGGCGAAACGTTCAATCGAAGTGGGCGTGCGTGTCCTGGACACCCAGATCAACGAAGTGATGTGGGCCGAAACGACCTGATGAGGATGGGGGGGTGGGCGCATGCGCCCACCCCAGGGCCGGCACATGTGCCGGCCCTCTGCCGATGCGGCGGATCGCGGAGAGCCGCATGCGGCTCTCCGGTCCAGACAGCTCAGACCTTCGAGAACCGCTCGGCGACCTTCTCCCAGTCGACCACGTTCCACCACGCGTCGATGTAGTCGGGGCGGCGGTTCTGGTACTTCAGGTAGTAGGAGTGCTCCCAGACGTCGACGCCGAGCAGCGGCGTCTGGCCGTTGGAGATCGGGCTGTCCTGGTTGGCGGTGCCGACGACGCCAGGCCGGAGCCGTCGTGGACCAGCCACGACCAGCCGGAGCCGAACTGGTTGACGCCGGTTTCCTTGAGCTTCGCCTGGAAGTCGGAGAACGAGCCGAAGGCGGAGTTGATCGCGTCGGCCAGCGCGCCCTGCGGCTCGCCGCCGCCGTCCGGGCTCATCGACTCCCAGAACAGGCTGTGGTTGTAGTGGCCGCCGCCGTTGTTTTTGACCGCGCCCTTCTTGTCGCCGAGGCTGTCGAGGTTCTGCAGGACCTCCTCGACCGGCTTGTCGGCCCACTCGGTGCCCTCCAGCGCGGCGTTCGCCTTGTCCACGTAGGCCTGGTGGTGCTTGTCGTGGTGGAATTCCATCGTCGCCTTGTCGATGTGCGGCTCGAGCGCGTCGTAGGCGTACGGAAGCGGTGGGACTGTGTAATGCCATGGGGCTCCCTTCCGGTCGGTGTCGGTCTCTGAGGCCGGTCGCAGCGCTGGCCGTCTCCTACCTGACGGCTGTTCTATCAGAGCCCATGCCGCTGCCGGTGGCGCGCTCCGCGCGCCGTGGCGAGGGTTAGGCTTGCCTGCGATGGCAGAGCATCGAGCCGCCCCGTGACCACGGGCCGCCCGGGCCGCCCCGCGGCCGCCACGCGCGAGGACGCGCTGGCGCTCGCGCGCGCCCGCTTCCTGGCCGGGCGAGCGGATCGACGTGCAGGCGATCGCGCGCGAGCTCGGCCTCGCGCGCGCGACGATGCACCGCTGGTTCCACACCCGCGAGCTGCTGCTCGGCGAGATGCTCGCCGCGCTCGGCGAGGAGCGGCTCGCGGTGATGCGCGAGCGCGTCGGCGGCAGCGGCGCCGCAGGCGCTGCTCGACACCTTCGACGCCTTCAACCGCGAGCTCGCCGCGCGCGGAGGGGCTGCGCGCGCTGCTCGTCGCACGAGACCGAGCTCGGCCTGCGCGTCCTGACCTCCAGCGCCGGCGTCGTGCAGCCGCGGATGGTCGCGGCGGTGCAGGCGCTGATCGAGCGCGAGATCGCGCGCGGGCTACGAGCCCGCCGCTCGCGCCCGACCTGCTCGCCTACGCGATCGTGCGCCTCGCCGAGGCGTTCCTCTACAACGACGCCGCCGCCGGCGTCACCGGCGACAACCGGCCGCCTGCGCCAGATCGAGGCCGCGCTGCTCGGGCTCGACCCCTCCGCCTGAGGATTTGAGTCTTTTGCGCGCTTCTGACTAGAATGTGCCGGTCAACCGCGGCGGCGGGGATGGCCGCCGCACGAGCAGAGGGGAAGAGGGATGAGCAAGGCAGCTCATCGGGCACGCGCGCGCGCGGGCGTCGGCTCGCGATCGCTGCTGGCGCTCGCGATCGCGCTCGTGGCGATGCTCGCGCTGGCCGGCGCCGCGTCGGCGAAGAAGCCGAGCACCGTCTGGCTGTGCAAGCCGGGCAAGAAGCCGGACCCGTGTCATGAGCAGACCGCACAGCGACGGTCGTCAGCTACGAACGGCGACACCCGCCACGAAGCGGTCCAGCAGCCGGTCAAGGCGCAGCAAGCCGCCGATCGACTGCTTCTACGTCTACCCGACGGTCTCCGAACAGGAAGGCCCGAACGCCAACCTCGAAATCGAACCGCAGGAGACGCAGATCGCGATCGACCAGGCCTCGCGGTTCTCGCAGGACTGCAAGGTCTACGCGCCGATGTACCGCCAGCTCACGCTGAAGGCGATCAACGAACCCGGGCGGCGTCACGCCGCGAAGACCAGGCGAAGGCCTACGTAGGCGTGCTCGGCGCGTTCCAGCGAATACATGCAGAAGTACAACAAGGGCCGCGGCATCGTGCTGATCGGCCACTCGCAGGGCTCGCTGATGCTCGAGCAGCTGATCAAAGAACAGTTCGACCCGAACGCGGCGCTGCGCAAGCAGCTCGTCTCGGCGATGCTGCTCGGCGGCAACGTGCTCGTGCCCGAAGGCCAGCGCGAGGGCGGCACCTTCGCAGAACGTGCCGCGCCTGCACCTCGGCGACCGAGACCGCGTGCGTGATCGCCTACTCGTCGTTCCTGAAAGAACCGCCGGAAGACTCGTTCTTCGGCCGGCCCGACAGCCCGCTGCTGGGCGCCGCGCCGCCGCCGGGCAGCGAAGTCGTGTGCGTGAACCCGACGCTGCTGCAGCAGAACGGGTCGGTCGGCAACCTGCTGCCCGTACGCGCCGACGACGCCGTTCCCGGGCACGATCGGCGCCGGCTCGCCGGCACCCAGCGCCTCGACCCCGTGGGTCGAGACGCTCGGCACCGCGACCGCTCAGTGCAAGCACGAAAACGGCGCGAGCTGGCTGAACATCGCGCTGAAGGAAGGCCTGCCGCAGCGCGTCGCAGCGAAGAACTCGCCGAACACAACGAAGTCGCCGAGGAACTGATCGGCCCCGAATGGGGGCTGCACCTCTACGACGTCAACATCGCGCTCGGCAACCTCGTCAACACCGTCGCGATCCAGACGCAGGCCTACGGGTTCGAATCCTAGGACCCGCGAGTAGGGCGGGCCTGAAGGCCCTCCCGCGAGCCGCCCGCAACCCTCCGCGGGCGGCTCCGGGAGGCCCTGCCGCGCGCTCGGCGGACGGCCACGCCGGGCCGCGGCGGGCCGCGTCCTGCTCCGGTCGCGGACGGCGTGGCCTGGCCCGCAGCCTGAGCGGCGGCCGGGCGCCTTCATATACGCTCGACGCTCCGCGCCCTCCCGGAGCGCGTGACGCGATGACCCGCCTGAGCGAATACCTGCTGCCGACCGAGAAGCGAGGCCCCGGCCGACGCCGAGGCGATCTCGCACAAGCTGATGGTGCGGGCCGGGCCTGATCCGCCAGATCGGCGCCGGGATCTGGACGTGGCTGCCGGCGGGCTGGCGCGCGCACCAGCGCGCCGTCGCGATCATCCGCGAGGAGATCGACGCGATCGGCGGCCAGGAGATGCTGATGCCGGTGCTGCAGCCCGCCGAGCTGTGGCGGCGCACCGGCCGCTACGGGATCGACGCGCTGTTCAAGCTCGAGGACCGCAAAGGCTCCGAGCTGGTGCTGGCGATGACCCACGAGGAGGCGGTCACGACCCACGTCGCGCAGATCGTGCGCTCCTACCGCGACCTGCCGCTGACCCTCTACCACTTCCAGGTCAAGGAGCGCGACGAGCCGCGGCCGCGCGCCGGCGTGCTGCGCACGCGCGAGTTCATCATGAAGGACTCCTACACCTTCGACCGCGACGTCGGACGGGCTCGACGAGCGCTACGAGCTGCACGTCGGCGCCTACGACCGGATCATGGACCGCGCGGGGCTGCGCTGGTACCGCGTCGAGGCGCGACGTCGGGATGATGGGCGGCTTCGGCGCCCACGAGTACATGGCGCCCTGCCCCGCCGGCGAGAACGAGGTCGTGCTGGCCGGCGCCTACGCGGCGAACATCGAGGTGGCGAGCGCCGATGCCGCGCCGGTCACGCTGCCCGACGCGCCGCGATGCCCCCGAGCCGGTCGAGCACGCCCGGGCTGACGACCGTCCGCGACGTCGCCGCGCGCGCTCGGGCTCGCCGAGGGCGCGCTGCTGAAGGCCTACCCGGTGATCGTCGAGCCGGCGAGGACGAGCGCGGATGGTGCTCGTGCTCGTGCGCGGCGACCACCAGGTCAACGAGATCAAGCTCGCGCTCGCGCTCGGCGCGCGAGAGCCGTCCGGCGCGCGCCGAGGAGATCGAGGCCGAGCTCGGGCCGCCCGGCTTCATCGGCCCGGTCGGCGTGCCCGAGCGAGGTCGAGATCCTGCTCGACGCGGCCGTCGCGTCGGGCCCGCGCGACGGCGCCTACGTGACCGGCGCAGGCCGCGCCGACGAGCACCTGCGCGGCGTCGTCCCGGGACGCGACTTCTCCTTCCGCGAGGTCGACGTTCGCAGCGTCGTCGAGGGCGACACGATCGGCGGCGAGCCCGTCACGATCGAGCCGGCGATCGAGGTCGGCAACATCTTCAAGCTCGGCACGCGCTACTCGGAGCCGCTTCGGCGCCACGCTACCTCGACGAGCAGGGCCGCGAGCAGCCGATCTGGATGGGCTGCTACGGGATCGGCCCGGCGCGGATCGTCGCCGCCGCGGTCGAGCAGTACGCCGACGAGCACGGCATCTCCTGGCCGCGCTCGCTGGCGCCGTTCGACGTCCACCTGGTCGCGCTCGGCAAGGCCGGCACGCCCGAGCGCGAGGCGGCCGACCGCGCTCTACGGGATCGCTGCGCAGCGGAGCGCGCTGGAGGTGCTCTACGACGACCGCGACCTCGGCGCCGGGCGAGAAGTTCGCCGACGCCGAGCTGCTCGGCTGCCCGCTGCGGCTGACCGTCGGGCGCCGCTCGCTGGAGTCCGGCGAGATCGAGGTCCAGATCCGCCGCGGCCGCGAGCAGGCGCCGCCGCTGCCGCTCGACGGCGAGCCCGAGCAGCTGCTCGCCGCGCGTGGACGAGCTGTGGCAGAGCCTCCCCTAGAGCCGCCGCCGGAGGACCGCCGGCCGGGCGCACAGGTCCGCGCGCGGGCGGCGCAGGGCGCTCGAGCGCGCGCGGGCGGCCGGCGGGCAGGTCCGGTGGCGTCCGCCGAAGCTGACCTTCGCGCGCCTCTCCGGCCTCGACCGCTCGGGCCCGCCGCCGCCGCAGACGCAGGCGGGGGCGCCGCTGAACCCGTGGACGCTTCCGAACGCGATCGGCTTCGTGCGGCTCGCGCTGATCCCGGTCTTCCTGGTCGTCGCGCTGTCCAGCCGCGACGGGCGCGACGCGCTCGCGGCGACGCTGTTCGCGGTGATCGGCTGGGGCGACTACGCCGACGGCATCGCCGCGCGCGTGACGCGCCAGTACTCGCGCCTCGGCGCGCTGATGGACCCCGTCACCGACCGCCTGCTGATCGTCTGCGGGGTCGTCGTCGACTGGCGCTTCGCAGCTGCTGCCGCGCTGGGCGCTGGCGGTGCTCGCTCGCTCGCGAGCTGGCGATGCTGGCGCTCGGCGCGCTACGGCCTCTCGCGCGGCGTCGACCTGCGCATCAACTGGCCCGGCCGGCTCGCCGTCGCGCCGGTGATGGGCGGGCTGTTCTTCCCGATGACGGGCCTGCTGAGGCTCGGCGAAGTGCTGCTCTACGTGGGGCTCGCGCTGGCGCTGGTGGCGCTGGCGCTGTACGTGCGCAGCGGGGCCGCGCAGCTGCGCGAGCGGCGGACCGGATAGGCGCATGCACGCGGACGCCGGCGTACTCTCAAGCTCAGTCCTGACCCTCTTGTCTATACTCGCTGCTCCGGCCGGCCGGCCGCCTCCCGCCCGGGAGCCGCGGCACCGGCCCAAGCGCGCGAAGGGGAGAGACACAGGACATGGACGAGACGTTTCCCGACCTCGGCACGCTGACGGACGTCGAACTGAAAGACGTGATCCGGCAGCTCACCGAGGAAGAGACCGAGATCTCCTACAGGCGGCGGATCCTGCACGGCAAGATCGACATCCTCCGCGCCGAGCTCGTCAACCGGCTGCGCAAGCAGCACGACGGCGGCGAGATCTCGATCACCGGCGAGGACGTGCAGAAGCTCACCGACATCCTCGCCCAGCGCCAGCCAGAGGCCGCGGAGTGAGGGTCAGCCCTTGCCGTCGGCGGCAGCGATAGGCGAGCGCCGCGGGCGCCCGCAGGACGTAGATGGCGATTCACTGCACCGAGTGCGGCTTCCTCAACAACGAGGGGGCCAACTACTGCCAGCGCTGCGGCGCGCTGCTCGAGCGCCCCTCCGAGACCGGCGCGGGGTGACCCGGTCACGGCCACCTACCGGATCGACGAGACCGGCGAGCTCGTGCCGGTCGAGATCGGCGAGGTCACCGCCTCGGGTCCGGCGCTCGTGATCCGCGCCGGCGGCGGGCGCGAGGGCGAGAGCTTCCCGGTCGACGGCGAGCGCATGTCGATCGGGCGCCGGCCCGACTCCGAGGTGTTCCTCGACGACGTCACGGTCTCGCGCGACCACGCGCTGCTGATCCGCCGCGGCGACGACTGGTACCTCGACGACTGCGGCTCGCTGAACGGCACCTACGTGAACCGCGAGCGGATCGAGTCGCAGCGCCTGGAGGAGGGCGACGAGCTGCAGATCGGCAAGTACAAGCTGACCTTCCACGCGCGCTGATGGCGGCGCAGGCGACACCGAGCGGGGCCGAGCAGCTCGAAGCCGAGCTGGGCGCGCAGTCGCCGGCGTCCTCATCGAAGGTGGACCCCGGCAAGCGCCAGAAGTCGCTGACGATCGGCGCCGTCTGCAAGGCGCTCGCGCAGGAGTTCCCGGACATCTCGATCTCGAAGATCCGCTACCTGGAGGACCAGAAGCTGCTGACGCCGCGGCGCACGCCCGGCGGCTACCGCCTCTACACGCCGGGCGACGTCGCGCGCCTGCGCACGATCCTGCGCATGCAGCGCGACGAGTTCCTGCCGCTGCGCGTGATCCGCCAGGAGCTCGCCGCGGGCCGCTCCGGCGATCCCGCGCTCGGAGCCGGAGCCCCGCCGGCGCGCACGGGGCGCGAGGCGCCGCGCGCGTGGCGGCCGAGCGTCAGCGTGCGCCAGGCGCACGCGGCGCGCTGTACTCGCTCGAGGACGTGCTCGAGGAGACGAAGGCCGAGGCGAAGCTCGTCAAGGAGCTCGAGGAGTTCGGCGTCGTCAAGGGCGAGCTGCGCGGCGGCGTGCGCTACTTCGACGAGACCGAGCGCGAGATCATCGCCGCCGTCGCCGAGCTGGCCCGCTACGGCGTCGGCGGGCGCAACCTGCGCGTGTTCCGCTCCTCGGCCGACCGCGAGGCGAACCTGCTGCAGCAGATCCTCGCGCCGGCGCTGCGCTCGCGCAACCCCGAGCGGCGCAAGGAGGCCGTCGACGCGCTCGAGAACCTCGCCGCGGTCGCCACCCACCTCAAGCACCTGCTGCTGATCAGGGACCTGCGCAAGATCGTGCGGTGAGCACCGGCGCCGACCGATCTGGACGCGCTGCGGGCGCTGATCCGCGAGATCCCCGACTTCCCGCGCGGCGGGGATCGGCTTCAAGGACATCACGCCGCTGCTCGCCGACGCCGGCGCGCTGCGCGAGCGCCGTGCGCGGCGCTCGCCGAGCTCGCGCGGCCGCTCGAGGTCGACTGCGTGCGTCGCCGCCGAGGCGCGCGGCTTCCTGCTCGGCCCGGCGCTCGCGCTGGAGCTGGGCGCGGGCTTCGTGCTCGCGCGCAAGCCGGGCAAGCTGCCCTACGAGACGGTCAGCGCCGAGTACGTGCTCGAGTACGGCACCTCGCAGCTGGAGGTGCACACCGACGCGATCTCGGACGGCGCGCGCGTGCTCGTCCACGACGACCTGCTCGCGACGGGCGGCACGGCCGCGGCGCTGTGCGAGCTGGTCGAGATGCTCGGGGGGACCGTCGCTCGCCTGCTCGTTCCTGGTCGAGCTCGCCTTCCTGCGCGGGCGCGAGCGCTTGAAGGGGCGCGACGTGCACGCGCTGCTCGCCTACGACGCGTAGACCCCACCGCGCCGCGGCGGCTTACGATTGCCGCGATGCCGACCGCGCGCGCCTCGCGCACGATCGCGCGCCGCCCCGGAGGACCTCTGGCGGATCGTCAGCGACCCCTACCACCTGCCGCGCTGGTGGCCGCGCGTCGAGCGCGTCGAGGACGTCGCCGACGGCGCCTTCACCGAGGTGATGCGGACGCGCGCCGGCAAGACCGTGCGCGCCGACTTCGACCTGCTCCGCTGCCGACGAGGACAGCGGCGCGGTGCGTCTGGGAGCAGCGGCTGGAGGGCACGCCGTTCGCGGGGGTGCTCTCGCAGCTCGGAGACCGAGCTGCGCATCGCGCCCGCTGCCGCCGCGGCTGGCGGCGGAGGCCCGCCGCCAGCGAGGTGACGATCGAGATGCGCCAGGAGCTGAGCGGGCGCGCCGCCACGGGCACGGCGATCGGGAATGTCGCCACCGCGGGCCGGCCGCCGGCGCGTGCTCGGCCTCGGCGGCTGGATGCTGCGCCGCGCAGCCGCACGGACGATCGCCGAGGCGCTCGACGGCCTGGAGCGGATCAGTGGCTGAGCCGGTCCCGCGGATGCGCTTCTGGGGCTGGGGCGAGGACGCGCGCGCCGGCCACGGCCTGCCCGATCACGCGCGCGCCGTTCCTCGACGAGCACCTCGGCGCGGCGGCGGCGCCGCGCCCGCCGGTGGCGCTCGAGCAGGTCTCGCTGCCGCCGCCGGCGCTGCCGGACGCCGCGGCGCGCGCGCCTGGCGGCGATCGTCGGCGCCGAGCACGTCCGCGACGACCACGCCGAACGCGTCCTGCACGCCGCCGGCAAGGGCTACCCCGACCTCGTGCGGCTGCGCGCGGGCACGCCCGAGGGCGCGCCCGGACGCGGTCGTGCTCCCGCCGGCCACGAGCAGGTCCGCGCGCTGCTCGCGGCCTGCGCCGAGCAGCTCGCTGGCCGTCGTGCCGTTCGGCGGCGGCACCAGCGTCGTCGGCGGCCTGGCGCCGCTGCGCGGCTCAGCACGCGGCGGTCGATCTCGCTCGACCTCGGCGCGCCTCGGCGGGGTCGTCTCGCTCGACGCGGCCTCCGCGACGGTCACCGTCGGCGCGGGCATGCGCGCCCCGGCGCTCGAGCGCGAGCTCGGCGCGCACGGGCTGACGCTCGGGCACTACCCGCAGTCCTACGAGTACGTCTCGCTCGGCGGCTGCGCCGCGACGCGCTCGGCCGGGCAGGCATCGACCGGCTACGGCGCGATCGAGAAGATGGTGCTCGGCCTGCGCCTCGCCGCGCCCGCCGGCGGAGATCGCGCTGCCGCCGCTGCCCGCGACCGCCGCCGGGCCCGGGCTGCGCCAGCTGCTGGTCGGCTCGGAGGGGACGCTCGGGGTGATCAGCGAGCTCTCGCTGCGCGTGCGCCGCGCGCCGGCGGGCACGCCTACGAGGGCGTGTTCTTCGAGAGCTTCGAGGCGGGCCGCGAGGCGTTCCGCGCGCTCGCCGCCGAGCATGCGCTGCCCGACGTCGCGCGGCTCTCCGACGAGGCCGAGACGAGGATGTCGCTGGCGCTCGCCGGCAGCGGCGGCGCGAAAGGGCGGCTCGGCAGGCGCTACCTCGTCGCTGCGCGGCTACGCGCGGGGGCTGCGTTGCGATCGTCGGCTTCGAGGGGCGGCGACGTAGGACGTCTCGGCGCGCCGGCGCCGCGCGCTGCACCTGATGCGCCGCGCCGGAGGGCTGCCGGTCGGGCTCCTCACCGGGGCGGGCGTGGCGCGAGGGCCGCTTCGCCGCGCCGTACCTGCGCGACGAGCTGCTCGGGCTCGGCGTGATGGTCGAGACGCTCGAGACCGCGACGCAGTGGTCGAACCTCGGGCGCCTGCACCGCGGCTGTCGGCGGCGCGATCGAGCGCGCGCTCGCCGCCGAGGGAACGCCGGGACTCGTGATGTGCCACGTCTCCCACGTCTACGAGAGCGGCGCCTCGCTGTACTTCACGTTCCTCGCCCGCCAGCGGCGAGGGCGCGGAGATCGAGCAGTGGCGCGCGGTGAAGCGGCGGCCAGCGAGGCGATCGTCGGCGGCCGGCGGCACGATCACCCACCACCACGCGGTCGGTCGCGATCACGCGCCGTGGATGGAGCGCGAGATCGGCGCGCAGGGAGCTCGCGCTGCTGCGCGCGGTCAAGGCGAGCTCGACCCGGCGGGGATCATGAACCCCGGCAAGCTGCTGCGCGGGCGGCCCGGCCGGTCTAGGCCGCAGGGCGAGCGTGCCGCGGAGCACGACCTGCCCGGGCTGCGTGCGGGCGCGTGCGCGTCTCGCGGGTGAGCAGGATCTCCTTGTAGTTTGCCGGCGTTGCTCGGCAGCAGCGCCGCGCCCGGCGAGCTTGTGGCTCGTGCCGACGCTCGGGCCTTTGCTCAGCGCCAGGGCGCTGGTCGGCGAGTTGTAGAGCCACACGGCGTAGAAGAACCCTTTCGTCTCGGGCAGGTGTTCGGCCTGGATGTAGAAGGCGCGCTTGGCGCCTTCGGCGAGGATCTCCACCGCGCCCGTGCTGCCGCTGCGCGGAGCGGCAGCGTGCAGCTGGATCGTCCCTTGCGCTTCGGTCCCGCCGCGGTCGAGGTGCTCGCGGTCGTCGCGGCTTTGCGGCTGAGAGGAGCCGCCGCTGGAGACGATCAGCACGACCGCGACCACGACGATCACCGCGAGCACGCCGAGCAGGATCGCGCCGCCACGGCGGCTGACCGGCAACGACGAGCGCGTAGCGCCCGCCGGCTCGGGTGGCGGTGGCGCGGCGTCCGCCGGCTCGGGTGGCGGTGGCGCGGCGTCCGCCGGCTCGGGTGGCGGTGGCGCGGCGTCCGCCGGCTCGGGTGGCGGTGGCGCGGCGCCGGCGCCACGCGAGTCGGGAGGGGGCTCTTGCCGGGGCGCCGCCTCACCGGACAGCGCCGGCATCTCCGCGCTCGCTTCTGCGCCGAGCGAGCCGAGCTCGGCCGCGACGGCGCCGGCCCATGCGCTGGCAGGCGCCGAGGTCGCGAGCAGCGTGCGCGTGCGCAGCCGCTCGCCGCTCCGTGGCCTGCTGGCCGAGCAGGTACTCGCCGATCTCCTCGCGGCGTCCGGGCTCGAGCGCCGCGCCTCGCGCGGGCGCGAGCACCGCGAGCGCGGCGTGGGCGCGGTCGTGGACCGCGCGCTCGGCGATGCCGAGCATCGCCGCCGACCTCGGCGTAGCTCTTGCGCTGGCGCAGCAGCAGCGACAGCGCGGCGCGCTGGTCGGCGGGAAGCTCGTCGACTCGGCTCATTGTGCTTTGGCCCTCGTCCGCGGCGAGCGAAGCCTCGTAGGACGGAGCGAAGGACCGTAGGCTATCGTGGCCGCGCGATGGCAACCCCGACTGTCGAGCAGATGCAGGAGGCGATGACAGGGTTCGACCGCCTCTACGGCCTCGAGCTGCTCGTCCCTGTCGGACACCGAGGTCAGCGGCCGCGTGCGCCGTCCGCGAGGAGATCAAGCAGCCCGCCGGGCTCGTGCACGGCGGCCTCTACGCTCGATCGCCGAGTCGCTCGCCTCGCTGGCGACCCACGTAGCGGTGGCCGCGGGCGGCGAGAGGGCGGTCGGGCATGTCGAACAGCACGAGCTTCCTGCGCCCCGTCACGGAGGGCACCGTGCACGCCCGCGGCACGCGGGCTGCACCGCGGCCGCACCACCTGGGTGTGGGACGTGGCCTTCACCGACGACGCGGGCCGGATCTGCGCGGTCGACGCGGATGACGATCGCCGTGCGGCCGGTGCCGTCCGCCTGACCGCGGGCACCGCGCATCCCCGGACGGCGGCGAGGGCCAGACGTGCCGCCGGCGGCGGGGCGGCGCGGAGGAATCAACCACCTAGCCCAGCGGGCGCACCGTCGAGGGCAGCTGCGAGGGCAGCGGCCGCGAGCCGAAGCCGGTGTCGGGCAGCCGCGCCGGCAGCCGCTCGCCCGGGCCTGTCGGGCCGGTTGATCGGCGCGATCGCGGCCGCCGCCGCGCGGGCGCCGGCGGCGTCGGAGGCGAAGATCGTCGACGACGACGCCGCCCGTCGGGATCGAGATCGTGCGTCCGGCGTCGGCGACCGACGCCGTCACGCCCCGCACGGCGCGCGAGCGCTCGCGGCGCGCCGCCGCCGGGCACGAAGCTGTTGTCGGGTGAGGTGACGACCCGCAGCGGCGGCGTGCAGGTGCCCTGGCCGCCCTGCAGGCAGTTGCCGTACTGGACGCTGAACGCTCCCCGAGGGGTCCGACGCCCGCTTCGGTGACCTGCAGCCTGGCCGAAGCGCTCGCCGAGCCAGTAGACGGGGAACGGCGCGACGACCATGCTCTCGAGCACGTTGTGCGGGATCGGCTTCGTCTGCAGCGTGTCCCCGCATCCGGCCGCGACCGCGGCCGACAGGCACACGGCGCAGGCGGCGAGCGCCCGCACGCGCCGCGGCGCGGCCGGGGCGGCATCGACGCGGCGCCGCGAGCCGCGGGCGCGCCGCACCCGCCTCAGCCGCGGTAGCGGTTCGTGATCGGCATACGGCGGTCGCGGCCGAACGCGCGCGCCGAGATCTTGATCCCCGGCGGCGCCTGGCGGCGCTTGTACTCGGCGAGGTCGACGAGCCGGATCGCGCGGTCGACGTCGTGCTCGGGCAGGCCCTGCGCGATCAGCTGCTCGCGGCTCTGGTCGAGCTCGACGTAGCCCTCGAGGATCCGGTCGAGGACCCCGTAGACGGGCAGCGAGTCCTCGTCGCGCTGGTCGTGGCGCAGCTCCGCGGACGGCGCGCGCTCGATGATCGAGGGCGGGATCGGCGCCTCGGCGCGCCGCGGCTCGCCGGGCGCTGCGATCGCGCCCGCCGGTGAGTTGCGCCACTCGCAGAGCCGGTACACGAGCGTCTTCGGGACGTCCTTGATCACCGCGAAGCCGCCGGCGAGATCGCCGTAGAGCGTCGTGTAGCCGACCGACATCTCCGACTTGTTGCCGGTCGCCAGCACCAGCCAGCCGAACTTGTTGGAGAGCGCCATCAGCAGGTTGCCGCGGATCCGCGCCTGCAGGTTCTCCTCGGTGATGTCCTCCTCGCGCCCTGCGAAGGGCCCGGCGAGCACGCGCTCGTAGGCCGCCATCACCTCGGCGATCGGCAGCTCGAGCACCTCGACGCCGAGCGCGCGCGGCGAGGTCGCGCGCGTCCTGCTGGGTCGACTCGGAGGAGTAGGGGGAGGGCATGATCGTCGACGCTGACGCGGTCCGCGCCGAGCGCGTCGGCGGCGATGCAGGCGACGAGCGCCGAGTCGATCCCGCCGGAGAGGCCGAGCACGACGTGGCGAAAGCCGTTCTTCTCGACGTAGTCGCGCAGGCCCAGGCAGAGCGCCGCGTGGACCTCGGCCTCGACCGGCGCGAGCAGCGGCGCCAGCGCCCCGAGGGTGCGGTCTGCTCGCGGCCGGCGGCCCTCGCCGGCGGCGGCCGGGCAGCGACGGGCAGCGTCGCGACCTCGCCGTGGTTGCGCCGCGCGGCGGGCCGGTGGCTCGCGTCGCGCAGCCGTGCCGCCGCCGGCCGCGTCGAGATCGACCTCGCAGACGAGCAGATCCTCGCGGAACTGCGCGGCGCGGGCGATCGGTCGCGCCGGTGTGGTCGATCACCACCGAGTGCCCGTCGAAGACGAGCTCGTCCTGGCCGCCGACGAGCGCGCAGAAGGCGACGCACGCGATGTTGTCGCGGGCCCGCTGGGCGAGCATCCGCTCGCGCTCGGCGCCCTTGCCGGCGTGGTAGGGCGAAGCCGAGATGTTGACGATCAGCGTCGCGCCCGCCGAGCGCCTCGTCGCTCGCGGGCGGCCCGGGCTCCCAGATGTCCTCGCACACGCTCAGTCCCGACCAGCGCGCTCGCCGAGCCCGACGACCGCGCCGCCCGGCCCGGACTGGAAGTAGCGCTGCTCGTCGAACACGCCGTAGTTGGGCAGGTAGACCTTGCGGTAGATCGCCGCGCAGCTCGCCGCCGGCGAGCACGCGCCGCGGAGTTGTAGACGTCCTCGGCGCGCTCGGGGAAGCCGACGACCGCGGGCGGCGTGCGCGGTCCGCGCGTGCGCTGCGCCAAGCGCTCGAGCTGCGCGGCGGGCGTCGGCGAGGAAGTGCTCCTTGAGCAGCAGGTCCTCCGGCGGGTAGCCGGTCAGCGCGAGCTCCGGGAACAGCACCAGCTCGGCGCCGGCGTCGCGCGCCGGCGTCGATGCCCTCGGCGATCTTCGCGGCGTTGCCCGCGATGTCGCCGACGGTGGCGTTCATCTGGCAGAGGGCCAGGCGCATCTAGATGATCGATTCCACGCCGGCGCACCGCCGGTTGCACACCCGGCCCTCCTCGCCCGGCTCGGGGGTGCGCGCGAAGCGGGTGTCTCCCGGTTCGGCCGCTGTCCTCTGGCCCGCCGTTGCCACCGGCAGGCGATGCGGGCAGTCTCCCAGCAAGGCTCGACCGCCCGCATGGCGGGTCCGACCCGTTCCACGACACCCTGCGGTGTAACCAACCATCTAGGGCGTACGGGGCCTGTTGCGGTAGCGGGTCACGACAGCGCGGCTGCGCTCAGCCTGCGCTGGCCGGCTTCGGCGCCGAGCTGCGCCCGCCGGAGGACTGCGAACGCGTCTTGGCCGCCGCTTTGCGCTTGCCGCGCGGCCCCGCGGGCGCGAGCCCGGCGGCGCGGTAGAGCGAGGCGATCGCCCATTTCAGGTCGTCGGCGATCGCGTCGAGATCGGGCAGCGCGTCGTAGTCGCCGAGCAGGCCGAAGCCGAGGTGGCCGTTGTAGCTCATCACCGCGATGCCGAGCGCCTGGCGCGCGGCGAGCGGCACGACGGGATAGAGGCCTGCCAGCTCGCGACCGAGCAGGTAGAGCGGGAACTGCGGACCCGGCACGTTGGTGACGACGAGGTTGAAGAACTGCTGGCGCGCCTGCAGCCGCGCCGCCTGGCTGAGGATCGTGGGCGGCGCGAAGCCGGCGAGGTTCGTCAGCACCTGCGCGCCGACCGCCTGGCCGGATTTCTTGAGGTCCTCCATCGCGGCGGCGATCGGCGCGCAGCGCCTCGGCCGGGGACGCGATCCCGACCGGCAGCGGCGCCCACATCGCGGCGACCTGGTTGCCGAGCGCGCCCGCGCTGGGCCTTGGAGCGCACCGACACCGGCACCATCGCCTTCAGCACGAGGCCGTCGGTGTCCATGCCCTTGCGGCGCAGGTAGCGGCCGAGCGCGAGCGTGACCGAGGTCAGCACCGCGTCGTTGAGCGTGCCGCCGAGCGAGTCCTTGATCGCTTTGAAGCGCGCCGAGGTCGGCGTCGATGAACGTGTAGCGGCGGTGCGGGCCGATCTCGACGTTGAAGGGGCTGGGCGGCGCCGGCGAGCGCACGCCCGCGAGCGTCGTGGCGCCGACGTTGACGAGGCCCTCGCGGACCTGCGAGGCGGCCCGGCGCGGAGCGCGCAGCAGCGCCCGCGCGCCGCGCAGCATCTCGCTCGGCATCGTCGAGCGCTCGACGCAGCGCCTCGCCGAGCAGCTTCGCCGGCGCCCGGCAGCGGCTTCGCGCTCCACGGCGAGGCCGGCGCCGTCGGCGCCGGCTCGCGAGCGGTGTCGAACAGGACCGTCGTGATGTCGACGCCGGAGATGCCGTCGACGAGCGCGTGGTGGGTCTTGGCGATCAGCGCGAAGCGGTTGCCCGATGAGGCTCTGCACGAGCCAGATCTCCCACAGCGGCTTGCGAGCGGTCGAGCCGCTGCGAGAACAGCCGCCCGGCGAGCCGCTTCAGCGCCGCGTCGTCGGCCGGCTTCGGCAGCGCGGTGTGGCGGATGTGGTAGTAGGGGTTGAAGTGGGGGTCGTCCGTCCACACCGGGCGGCCCTGGCCGAGCGGCACGTGGGCGAGCCGCTGGCGGTAGCGCGGCACGAGATGCAGGCGCGACTCGACGTGCTCGACGAGCTCGGCGTGGGTCGGCGCGCTGCCCTGCGAAGACCATCACCGAGGCGACGTGCATGTGCGCCGCCGAGTGATCCTCGAGGTGCAGGAAGGTCGAGTCGAGCGCTGTCAGGCGATCCGGGTTGGCCATCTGCTGCGATTGTCGCTCATTTCGCCCGCTACGGGGGCTCCCGAACCGAGATCGGGCGCGCTAGGCGCCGAGTTCCATCCGCAGCGCCTGAAGCAGCAGCCCGATGCGGATGTGCGGCCGCCGGTCGCTGCTGCGCACGCGGACCGTCGACTCGTCGGGGCAGAGCACCTCGACGATCACGCACACGTCGCCGATCTCGCACTCTTCGCCGTGGTCTTCTTCGATCGCCTCCATCTGTTCGGCGACCACCTGCCCGAGCTTGCTCTGATCCATCGTCATCGCCGAGCCTCCTAGCCGTCGTGCCGGCGCCCGTCGCGCCGGATGTGGGCGGCCAACGGTAGCGGCCGCGCCGGGCGCCCGGCCAACCGCGAGACTGGACGGAACCTCGGGTTCGGAGACCGCCGCGCCTGCGAAGGGGACCCCTCGGCGCGCCGGGAAAAGTCCTGCAAATCGCCCATGTCGTGGCTTATGCCACTTGCGGCCGCGTGTGACCCACGTCACACAAGTGGGTCACGGTCGCACCTAGCCTCCCGAACAGCTGTTCGACTCGCCGAGTCGCCTCCGTCGATGGGGGCGAGCGGGGGAACCAACTGCCGGCACCCGCCCACAGGGATGCCGGATGGGGCGAATCCGGCGCTGATGCGCAGGTAACGCCCGGCTGACACGCGTCCGTTTCGCGTGCAGCCGGCCGTGAGCCCGACAGCTAACCCCGTAGGCGCGCCCAAGGAGGTCTGCAAACCACATGTACGTCCCTGCGACGCCCGTTCAGCCTGCGCCCGCACTGGCGCCGGTCGGCGTCGTCCCCGCGGCCGCGGCGAGCCTCGCCGCGCCGCTGCCCACGACCCTGAGGTTCGCGGTGAGCAGCTGAACGTGCTCGAGGACCACCGCAGCACCGTGCGCCGGGACGCTGCTCGAAGGCCGCCGGCCCGGCATCGCCGGACGCGAGATCTCGCTGCAGGCCGCTGGACGGCCGCCGCTGGCGGACGGTCGCGAGCACCCGGACGTCCGCGCGCGGCCGCTTCCGACTGTCGCTGCCGCCCGCGCCGGCTCGGCAGCAGCCTGCTGCGGCTGCGCTTCGCCGGCGACGCCACCGCCGCGCGCGCCACGCGCCGCGTCGGGCATCTGAACGTCTACCGCCTCGCCGGCGCCTCCTGGTACGGCGGCGGCGGCGGTACTGCGTGCGGCGAGCAGCTGACCAGCTCGACGCTCGGCGTGGCGAACAAGACGCTGCCGTGCGGCACGCTCGTCACGCTGCGCTACGGCGGGCACACCGTGCGGGTGCCGGTGATCGACCGCGGCCCGTACGTGGCGGGCCGCGAATTCGACCTCACCGAAGCCACGAAGCGCGCGCTCGGCTTCGGCGACACCGGCTCCGTCTGGAGTACCGGCTGACCCGTCTCCCCGGCTGATCCCCGACGCGCTCCGCCTTGGCGGTGGCCGCGTCGGGGGGATCGGCGCTCGCCGCGGCGGTGGGAGCCTTCGTGCAGAGGTTGGGTTTCCGGCGCCAGGCTCCGTTCAATCCTCTGGATGTCCCCCGGCAGGAGATCGGCGCGTGCGCAACCGTGGCTCGAAGCCTCGGCGAGTGGAGCTGGCCGGGCCGCACGCCTGGCGGCCGCCGAGGTCGGCCCGCCGGCCTGGGTGCCGGCGGCTCCGGCGCCGCGGCCGCAGCCGGCGGCCCGCGCCGCTGCCCGCGCCCTGGAGCGCGCCCGGCGCGTGCTGATCGCGGTCCTCCTGTCGGCGCTCGCGGCGGTGTCCGCCGCGCTGCTGCTGCAGGAACGCCTCGGTCTGCGCAGCGGCCGGCGAGACCGTGCCGCCGCTCACGCGCCGCCGCGAGCACCCGCGAGCTGGCGCCGCCGCCGGGGCTGCACGTGATCTCCACCGACCGGGCCGGGAGCACGATCGCGCACGCCTCCTACCGCTCGGTCGCGCTGCACCACACCGGCTCCTTCTACGTGTATCTGCCGCCCGGGCCTGCGCGCCGGCGCGTCGCCGGCGCGCGCGGCGACCCGCTATCCCGTCCTCTACCTGCTGCACGGCAACAGCCAGTCCGCGACCGCGTTCCTGCAGATCGGGCTGCAGGGCGAGCTCGACGCGCTGATCGGCCGCCACACGATCCCGCCGATGATCGCGGTGATGATCCAGGGCGGCCCCGGCGCCAACAACTGGCGCAACCTCGGCGACCTCTACTACGAAAGCTACGTGCTCGAAGTGCAGGAGATCGTCGATCGGATGCTGCCGACGGTCGCCTCGCGCGGGGGACGCGCGATCGCCGGGCCTGTCGATGGGCGGCTACGGCGCGATGCAGCTGGCGCTCGACAACCCCTACCGCTTCGGCGTGGTCGAGAGCTGGCTCGGCTTCTTCAACGGCCTCGAAGGCACAGCTGCGGATCGACCGCCACGCGATCGCGACGCTCGGCCTGCACGCGTTCGTCTACGGCGGCACCGAAGACAAGATCGCGAACCCCAGCGAGGACGCCCCGTTCGCGGCACAGCTTCGCGCCGAGGGCGCCGAAGCTCACAGCGCGGTCTATCCCGGCGAACACAACCTCGAAACCGTCCAGGCGCACCTGCCCGGCGATGCTCACCTTCGCGGGCCGCGAGCTGGCGGCGGAAATCGGCCGTGCGGCGGCTGCGCGGCGCTGAGGCACGTCCCGCGTCGGCGCGGGCCGCGGCGCTCGGCGCGTTCGCCGCGGGAGCGCTGTCCGGTGGGGCGGCGGCGGTCGGGGCGATGGCGGTCGGCCGGCTTGCGATCGGGCGGCTCGCGATCGGCGGCTTCGCGTTCAAGCGGGGGCGCGGCGGGCAGCTCGCGCTGGACTCGCTCGAGGTCGGGCGGCTGAAGGTGCGCGAGCTCGAGCTCCCGACGGCGCCGCGCATCGACTGACCGACGCGCCTGGCCAGCCAGCCAGTACTATTGCGCGACAACCCGGGGAGCCGACGAGGAGGGCGCGATGGCATCGGTCGAGAGCGACATCCGCAACGTTGAAGTCACCGACGAGGAGCTGTGGCGGGACGGCCCGCCCCACGCCGCCTTCAAGGAGATGCGCGCGAAGTGCCCGGTGCACTGGACCGAGCACATCCCCGAGTTCCCCGAGGAGGCCGGCTTCTGGTCGGTGACGACCGCCGAGGACGTGCACGAGGTCAGCCGCGACTGGCAGACCTACTCCTCCGAACTGGGCGGCATCACAGCCGCCGGCGTGCTGCCGCTGGAGCTCAACCGCGCGATGTTCATCGGCATGGACCCGCCCAAGCACGACCGCGTCAAGTCGCTGTTCCAGCGCGGCTTCACCCCGAAGCGGATCGCCGACCACGAGGAGCGCATCCGCGAGATCGCGCTCCGGGTGCTCGACCGCCTGGAGGGCCGCGAGACCTGCGACCTGGTGACCGACGTCGCCCAGCCGGTGGTCGCGCGCGTGATCGGCTCCTTCATGGGCATCTCCGAAGAGGAAGACGTGATCTGGGCGCAGCTGATGAACGCCGTGCTCGGCGGCGGCGACGAAGACCTCAACCCCGAGGGCATCGAGGCGATCATGGGCAAGCTGGTCCCGGAGATCTTCGAGCGCTGCAACAAGCTGATCGACGCAGCGGCGCGAGACCCCGAGCGACGACCTCACGAGCGTGCTCGTGCACGCCGAGGTCGACGGCGAGAAGCTCGAGGAGCACGAGATCGTGATGGGGTTCTTCCTGCTGATGGCGGCCGGCAACGACTCGACGAAGTCCACCTACTGCAGCGGCATGCGGGCGATCATGGAAGACCCCGAGCAGCGGCGCCTGCTGCTCGAGGACCCCTCGCTCGTCCCCGACGCCGTCGAGGAGTCGCTGCGGATGTTCCCGGCGTTCGCGCACTTCCGCCGCACCGCCACCTGCGACACGGAGCTGCACGGCCAGGAGATCAAGGAGGGCGAGAAGGTCGTGATGTGGTACGTGTCCTCCAACCGCGACGAGACGCGCTACGAGGACCCGGATCGCTTCGACCTGCGCCGCAGGGCCGAGCACCAGGCCTTCGGCGCCGGCGGGCGACACTTCTGCCTCGGCACCGCGCTGGCGCGTCTGGAGCTGCGGATCCTGATCGAGGAGACCCTGAAGCGCTATCCGCAGATCGCGATCGACGACGCCGCGGGCGGCCCGAAGTTCGCGGACTCGCCGTTCATCAACCAGCTCAAGACGCTGCCGGTGCGGCTGCACGGTTGAGGCCGGGCGCGCGGGCGGCCCGGGTCTCGTTCGGGCGCTGTCCCGGTGGACGGAGATCGAGCGCGTGCCGGCCCCCGAGCTGAGAACCGAGCGGCTGCTGCTGCGGCGCTGGCGCGCCTCCGACCGCGAGGCGTTCGCCCGCATGAACCAGGACCCGGCGGTGATGGAGTTCTTCCCGGGCCTGCAGTCGCCGCAGGTGAGCGCGGAGATGATCGAGCACTTCGAGCGGAGCTTCGAGAACGAGGGCTTCGGCATCTGGGCGGTCGAGATATCGGGCGAGCTCGCGCTGGCCGGGTTTGTCGGGTTGAACCGCGTCGGCGCGCAGCTGCCGTTCGCACCCGCGGTCGAGGTCGGTTGGCGGCTGACGCCGCAGGCATGGGGGAGGGGGATCGCGAGAGAGGCCGCCGAGGCGGCGCTCGACTACGGCTTCGGCGCTTGCGGCCTGCAGGAGATCGTCGCCTTCACGGCCACCGGCAACGTCCGGTCGCGCCGCCTGATGCAGCGCCTGTCGATGACCTACGACACCGACGGCGACTTCGACCACCCGCAGATCGCGGCGGGGCACCCGCTGGCCCGCCACGTGCTTTACCGCTTGCCTGCGCCGGCGCAGCCGGCGGGCGCCGCATAGCGTCCAGCGCAAAGCCGAACGCCTAGACGGGCGCCTCCTTGGCGGCGATCACGTGCGTGACTGGACGACGGCGACGCAGCCTCTCCTCGACGTGGACGCTTAGGTCGGACACCGGCTCGAAGTCGAGCGTGAACAGCGCGAAGCCGAGCTCCTGCAGTTCCTGCCCGAGCGCGCTGACCGGTTCCCCTCCGAGCAGCATCCGCGGATGCACCTCAAGCACGATTGACCGCACGGGCCCGGCGAAGGTCCGCCGCCCGCCGCGCAGCACGTCGAGCTCCATGCCCTCGACGTCGATCTTCGCGAATTCCGGTGCCAGCAACTCGCGTTCGACGAACGCGTCGAGCGTCTCCACCGGCATCGTGCGCTCGCACTCCTCGCCGGCGGAGGCCGCACGGAACTGTAGGCCCGCGACGTCCTTGACCCCCTGACGTCCGCTGCTCGACCCGAGGGCGAGCGGCTGCGCCTCGATCCGCAGCCGGGGGTTCAGCTCGATCAGCGCGGCGAGGAACTCGTACATCTCCGGTGAGGGCTCGAAGGCGTGTGCGCTGCCGCCCGACAGCGCGCAGAATGCGGCCGAGAAGATGCCGGTGCCGCCGCCGATGTCCAGAAACGAGCTGTAGCGTGGCGCCAGCTTCCGAAAGGCCTCCCACTCCGACGCGGCGGCGCCGCCCGCGGTCCACTGCACCGCGGCACCGCGGACCGCGCGCTCGTGCAAGACGATCGGCGTCTTGCCGCCGATGCCGTAGGGCTCTCCGGCGCGGGGCCCGGGGACTGCGCCTCCGAGCCGGCGCAGACCCTGTCTCGTCCATCCGCGCAAACCAATCCGCCGCAGGCGATACGCCTGCTGACGCACGCGTCGGGGCAGAATTCGCCGCGCCAGCGAGCGGCTCGCCTGCTGCCCGGTCACCAGCGCAGCGTACCAGCGGGGATCCTGCCGGGACCGGCGTCGAGCTGCCTTGACGCGCATGCGAACATATGTTCGCATGGCACCGAGGCCGTGGAGACCCGCCGCCGAGCTCGAGAAGGCACTCGAGCGGGGCGACCTGCGTTACGCCGTGTCGCTGGCGGAGGAAGTCCGCGAGCAGCGCGGGCGCCCGATCGAGCTCGCGACCGCCGCGCGCTTCCTGCCGCTGATCGCCGCCGCGAGCCCGGGCGAGTACGACGCGTACGCGCTGCGCTGGCTGGGACGGTGGGTGGGGGAGACGGCCACTGCGACGATCGAGCAGGCGGCCGAGATCGCGGCCTCGCTCGCCGACCTGCCGGTCGAGCCGCGGATGATCGAGGCGATCACCGCCGCGCTGTGAGGGCCCTGCCGGAGCCGCGCGCGCCGTCCCTATGCTGAGCGCGCATGTGCGGGCGCTACACCAACACGGCCGGGCCCGAAGAGCTCAACGATCGCTTTCGCGTGCCGATCGAGGGAACGGAGGGGACAGGCCGCTACAACGTCGCACCCACCGAACAGGTGCTGACGATCGTCGCGCCGAAGGGCGAGCGGCAGGCGCAGCTGATGCGCTGGGGCCTGGTTCCCTCGTGGGCGACGGAGATCACGGGGCCGCTGATGATCAACGCGCGGATGGAGACGGTGACGGAGAAGCCCGCCTACCGCCGGCTGATCCCGCAGGCCCGGCGGCGCGCCCTGCAGCTCGCCGACGGGTACTACGAGTGGCTGAAACCCGAGAAACGAAGCGGATCGACGGAGCCGCGCCAGCCGTTCCACTTCCGTGTCGACGGCGGCGTCCCCTTCGCGTTCGCGGCGCTGTGGACGCCGGCGAAGGTCGAAGGGGAGTGGCTGCACAGCGTCTCGCTGCTGACCTGCGACTCGGCCCCGAACCCGGTCGCCGCGGCGATCCACGACCGGATGCCGGTCGTCCTCGCCGACGCGGACGCACAGCACGCATGGCTCGATCCCTCCGTCGGCGCCGAGGAGGCGCTGGCGCTGTGCGGGGCGCTGCCCGCCGAGCGGCTCAGCGCGAAGCCGGCGAACCCGGCGCTGAACAACGTGCGCACCGCGGTCGACGGACCGGATCTGCTGCTGGCGCCGGACACCGTGCCCGGCGCGCAGCAGACGCTGGGCTAGACGACCGCGCCGCGAGGCGCCGCGAGGCAGCGGACAACGCGCGCGATGCCGGCCGGGCGCTCGGATGCCGTCCGGGCGATGGCGGCCGGGCGATGGCGGTCCGGCCCTCGAATGCCGGTCCACCGCGCGCCTCCCCGCCTCGGCCGCTCGTCGGCGGCCCGGGGCCGCCGGGCTACTCGCCCACCAGCCACCGGCGCGGGTTCTCGCGGAAGATCGTGTCGAACACCGCGTCGTCCATCACCCCCTGCTCGCGCAGCCACGGCACGACCTCTTCGAAGACCAGCGTCATCGACCACTTGCGGATCGCGCCCTGGCTCTCGAACGCCTCGGCTGCCTCCGGCGGGAACCAGTCGATCGAGGCGCAGAAGTCCTGGGAGATGATCGATCCGCTCGGCGTGGCCGCGCTCGAGCAGCGCGGCAGCGGTCGCGTTGCGCCTGTCGATCGGCAGGTACATCTCCAGCCCGTAGCGGTCGAGGCCGACGTAGACACCCTGCGCGAGCAGCGACTCGATGTAGCCGACGTCGTCGCTGTCGCCGCAGTGCGCGATCTGGACGCGCGACGGATCGACCCCCTCCTCCCTGAAGATCTCGACCTGGCGCGGCCCCGTCGGCACGGCCGGCATCGAATGGGCCATGATCGGCGCGCCCGTCTGCAGGCTCGCGCGCGCCACCGCGCGATGGACCTTCTCGACGTTCTCGGTGACGCCGGCGGCATCGGCGGCGCACTTCAGGAACGCGGCCCGGATCTCGGTGCCCTGGCAACCGCGTTCGATGTCCTCGACGAAATGGTCGGCCATCACGTCGATGTCGCGGTTCTCGAAGTAGTGGGGGAGGAAGTCGTAGGTGTAGATCCCCGTGCAGGCGACGATCCGCACGCCCGGTCTCGTCGGCGACGCGCTTCATGAACCGCACGTCGCGCCCGCCGAACATCGCCGTCGGGTCGATGATCGTGCGCACGCCGTACTCGGCGGCGGCGCGCACCGCGAGCAGCGCGGCGTCGAGCTCGAGCTGCGTCGTCGTAGCGGCCCGGCCACTGCTCGGCGACCGCCTCGTCGCGGAAGCGCACGTGCTCGTGGGCGAGCACGATGCCGAGATCCTGCGCGTCGACCGCCCCCTGCACCGTCTGGACCTGTGCCACGTGCCCTCTCCTCTCTCTCGGGGGAACTGCCACCTAGCGGAGCGGGGCGCCCCACTCGGTTTCCTCGCGCAGCTGCTTCTTGAGCAGCTTCCCGCCCGGGTTGCGCGGCAGCGGCTCGGTGCGGGTCGCGAGGTACTGCGGGACCTTGAAGTCGGCGAGGTGCGCTCGCGGCAGTGGGCGACCACGGCCTCGACGTCGAGCTGCGGTGCCGGCCGCGGGGACGATCACGGCGCCGACCTTCTCGCCCATCATCTCGTCGGGCACCGCCACGACCGCCGCCTCGCCGACGCCCGGCGCGCCGGCGAGCGCGTTTTCGACCTCGATCGAGTAGACGTTCTCGCCGCCGCGGTTGATCATGTCCTTCTTGCGGTCGACGATGTAGAGCAGCCCGTCCGGAGTCGACCCGCGCGAGGTCGCCGGTGTGCAGCCAGCCGTCGACGAAGGTCTCCGCCGTCGCCTCGGGCTTGTTCCAGTACCCCTGCACGACGTTCGGGCCGCGCACCAGCAGCTCGCCGACGCCGCTCTGGTCGGCCTCGTCGATCGCGAGATCGACGACCGGCATCGCGAAGCCGACCGAGTCGGCGTGCTCGGCTGCCTCCTCGTGGGGCAGGAAGGAGGTCAGCGAGGAGGTCTCCGTGAGCCCGAAGCCGTTGCCCACGCGCGCGTTCGGGAACGCCTGCATGATCTGGTGGACGAGGCTCTCGGAGATCGGCGCGCCGCCGTAGGAGATCCAGCGCACGCGGCTGACGTCCAGCTCGGCGAAGCGCGGATGGCGCAGCACGGCGTGGTAGATCGCGGGCACCGAGACGAGCTGGTTGACGCCGTGCTCGCCGACCGCCGCGAAGAACCCGTCGAAGTCCAGCGGTCCGGAGAGGATCTCGACGCGGCCGCCCAGCTCCAGCAGCGGGATCAGCTGGCTGTTGCAGCCCGTGACGTGGAACAGCGGGACGGAGACGAGCGTCGAGATCGCGGGGCCTTCGGAGCGGTCGATCGGGTTGCAGCGCAGCGCGTTCTCGCTGTTGGTGAGGAAGTTCCCGTGGCGTGGTCATCGCGCCCTTCGGGAAGCCGGTCGTGCCGCTCGTGTAGAAGATCGCTGCGAGGTCGCCGGGGCCGATGTCCTCGGCGATCAGCGGCTCGCCCAGCGGCAGCGCCACCCCGTCCTCGAACGTGTAGCGTCGCTCCCGAGTCGCCGACGACGTAGGCGGCCTCCTCCTCGGTGAAGCGGGTGTTGACCGGCACCGCCACCGCCCCGAGCAGCTGCGTGCCGAAGAACGCGAGCACCCAGTCGATCGACGTTGGCCATGCGGATCGCCACCCGGTCGCCGCGCTCGACGCCGAGCGCCGCGAGGCCGCCGGCGACGCGCGCCGAGCGCGCCCACAGCTCGCCGTAGCTCAGCTCGGAACCGCCGACCTCGCGCAGCGCGATCGCCGAGGGATCGCGCTCCACGCTCGCGCGCAGCATCGCCGGCAGCGAGGGCGGGCGCCCGCTGTAGCGTGCGGGGCCGTCGCTGTTCGCGCACGACACCGTTCTCGTCGAACGGGTTGCGTCCTCTCGGCAGCGGCTCGGGCAAATCTCTCCTCTCCTTCTTCTCCTCGCGCCCCAGCCTACAGAGGAATGAGCCTCAGGGCCCGAAGTGTCTCGCGGCGAGCAGCTGGATCGTCGCCAGCGTGCGGACCGTGACCGGCCCGAGCGCGCGGGCGAGGGCCTTCATGTCGAGAGCGGAGTCGCTCACGCCGGCGGCTGGCAGCCAGAACAGCTCGCGCCGGGCGAACACCAGCGCGTCGTCGGCTCCGCCCAGCGCGAGCGCATCGCGGCGCGCGGAGGCGCCGGGCCGGGCGCCGAGCATCATCACCTGTGGCTTGCCGCGCAGGCGCTTGCGGGTGGCGGCGTCGAAGGGCTCGGCGGCGGCGATCTCGAGCAGCTCGGCGCCGCTGCGCACAAAGGCGGCGACGGGATAGCCGAGCAGGCTCGCGAGCTGCGTTTCGAGGAGCTCGACGAGCTCACGCTCGCGCGCGTCGCGCGGGCTCGCGAAGACGACGTTCCCGCTGGCGCGGAAGGTCGAGACCT
The DNA here is from genome assembly GCA_963703205.1 of uncultured Solirubrobacteraceae bacterium. Lineage (GTDB taxonomy): Bacteria > Actinomycetota > Thermoleophilia > Solirubrobacterales > Solirubrobacteraceae > Palsa-744. The sequence continues at coordinate 1,332,714 of OY969799.1, read as the reverse complement.
CGCTGAGGCCGATCTCCTCGAAGTACCCGCGCAGCTCCTCGTTGCCGATGCGGCGCCTGCCGAGGTTGATGCCTTTCAGGAACGCCGCGTGCGTGGGCACGAGGCAACGGTACCCGCCGCGAGCACAGGAGCCCTGGAGGTGCTCGGCGCGTCGCTCGCGGGCGGCCCACGGCGCTCGGCGTGTCGCTCGCGGGGGCGGGGCGCCACGGCGCACGGCGCTGAGCGCGGGCTCCGTCAGCGACCGGCGAGAGCTTCGCTCTGCACCGCGCGCCGCAGCGGCTCCGCGAGCTCGCCCCGCGCGCCCACCTCGACGCGCTCCAGCCCGAGCCAGCCGGCGATCAGCCGGAGCTCGGCCGCCAGCTCGGCGGCGACGCGCGCGTGGTCCTGGACCGGCTCGATGAACGCGCCCGGCACGCGCAGCGTTCCCGTCGCCGCGTCCGCCTTCAGATCGACGCGTGCGACGAGCTCTTCTCCGAGCAGGAAGGGCAGCACGTAGTAGCCGTGCACGCGCTGCGGCGCGGGGACGTAGATCTCAAGGCGATAGCGGAACCCGAAGATGCGCTCGGTGCGCTCGCGCCGCCAGATCAGCGAGTCGAAGGGCGAAAGCAGCGCCCGCGCGCACGACGCGCCGCGGGCGCCGCGCCTGCGGCCACAGGTAGGCGGGCGCGTCCCAGCCCTCGACCTCGACGGCGCTCCAGCTCGCCCGCGGCGAGCGAGCTCGGCGACCCGCGCCTTCGAGGCGGCTCGCGGCAGCCGGAAGTAGTCGCCGATGTCCGGCTCTGTCGCGACGCCCAGACAGCGCGCGGAGATCCGCACGAGCTCGCGCTGCGCGTCCTCCTCGGCCGGCGTCGGCGCGCCCAGCACCGCAGCGGGCAGCACCCGCTCGGGCAGGTCGTAGATGCGCTCGAAGTTGACGCCGCCGCGCCGCGGTCACGCGGCCGCTGTAGAACAGGTGCTCGAGGGCGGTCTTGCCGAGGTGGCGGTCCCACATCCCGGCGCGCGGTGGGATCGCGCTCGTAGCCCGTGTCGGCGGCCCGCAGCGGACCGTCCGCCCGGACCATCGCCAGCACCTCCTCGATCAGCTCCGGGCGCTCCCGTCCCGAGCCGTCGCACGCTGCCCCAGGCGTCGAGATCGACGCGTCTCCATCCGCCAGCGCAGCAGCGGATGCAGCGCGACCGGCAGCAGCGAGGCTTCGTGACCCCAGTACTCGAACAGCTCGCGCCGCTGCGGATCGCTGCGGGCGTCGCGGCCGTGGCCGACGTGCACCGCCATGCGGTCGAGCAGCGCGCGGTCGTAGGGGCCGAGCCGGGAGAAGGGGGGCAGGTAGTGGGAGCGGCACACCGCGCTGACCGAGTCGAGCTGCAGCAGCCCGACCCGGTCGATCACGCGGCGCAGGTGGCGGCTGTCGACGCGACCCCGCGGGCGTGGCTCGGCGAAGCCCTGAGCGGCCAGCGCGATGCGGCGGGCTGCCGCCGCGCTGAGCCGGCGCCGCGCGGGGGCGGAGTCGTCGCTCAGGCCGGCGGCGCCGGCGCCGACGCGCGTCGGCGATGATCTCGGCGAGCCGCGCGCGGTGCCGCCGCGCGCCGCCGAGCAGCGCGGCGTCGATCTGCGCGCGCTTGTAGAGCCAGTGCACGTCGGCCTCCCAGGTGAAGCCGATGCCGCCGTGCATCTGGATCGCGCTCGCGGTGACCTCGCGGCCGGCGCTCGAGGCGCAGGCCTTGGCCATCGCGGCCGCCTCCGCGAGCGCCCCGGGATCGGCGTCGGCGGTCCAGGCGGCGAAGGCGGCGGTCGATCGCGCCTTCTCGGTTTCCAGCAGCATCTGCGCGCAGCGGTGCGAGACGGCCTGGAAGGAGCCGACCGGTACGCCGAACTGCTTGCGGTCCTTGACGTACTCGACGGTCATCCCGACGGCGCGGTCGCACACGCCGACGAGCTCCGATGAGACCGAGACCAGCGCGCGGCCCAGGCCGTCGCAGGCGCTGCCGTCGCCGAGCGCCTCGGGGTGGCCGGGATCCAGTTCGCTCACGCGCGCGGTCGAGCGGGTCGGGTCGACCGACGTCGACCGGAGTGACCTCGGCATCGTCGGCGGCGAGGATGCGGCCGCTGCCGTCCTGCTCGAGCAGCACGAAGACGGCGGCCTCGCGCGCCGCCCAGGACGAGCTCTGCGGTGCCCTCGCACGGCGCTGCCGAGCGCTCCGATCGATGCTCCCCGGATGCGAGCTGCGGCAGCCACCGCTCGCGCTGCTCGGGCGAGCCGTCCTGCTCGATGATCGTGGCCGCGAGCGCGCTCGGCAGAAACGGAACCGGCGCGAGCGAGCGCCCCAGCTCCTCGCAGAGGATCGAGAGCTCGATCTGGCCGAGGCCCTGGCCGCCGTGCTCCTCGGAGATGGCGATGCCGGGCCAGCCGAGCTCGGCGAGCTCCTTCCACAGCGCCTCGTCGGTCGTGCGTGCCTCGGCGTGCTCGCGCACCCGCTCCGGCTTCGCGCGGTCGGCGAGCAGCTCACGCGCGGTGCGCTGGATCTCGCGCTGGTCGTCGGAGAGGCCGAAGTCCATCGCTAGGCGGCCGTCTTCAGTCTGGGCAGGCCGAGCACGCGCTCGGCGACGATGTTCTTGAGCACCTCGGTGGTGCCGCCCTCGATCGTGTTGCCGCGGGCGCGCAGGAACTCGTAGCTCCAGCTCGTGCCGGCGGTCAGGGCCGCGGGCCCGACGATGTCGACGGCGAGCTGCGTCAGGCGCTGGTTGGTATCCGACCACAGCCACTTCACGAGCGACCCCTCGGGGCCGGGCTGGCCGTAGCGTTCGATGTCGGTCAGGCCCTTCCAGGCGAGCAACCGGATCGACTCGCAGCGCGTGTGCAGCTCGGCGAGCTCGTCGGCGTAGAGCGGGTCGTCGAGCAGGCCGCGCTCGGCGGCGACCGCGATCGTGTCGTCGAGCAGCTGGCGCAGGCGGATCTGCAACGCGAAGCCGAGACCGGCGCGCTCGTTCATCAGCGTCGTCAGCGCGACCTTCCAGCCGTTGCCCGACACCGCCGACGACGTTGGCGTCCGGGATCCGCGCCTCCTCGAGGAACAGCTCGTTGAACTCGGCCTCGCCGGTGATCTGACGAAGCGGGCGGACCTGAACCGCGTCCTGCTCCATGTCCATCAGGAAGTAGGTGAGGCCCTTGTGCTTGGCGGCCTCGGAGTCGGTGCGCGCGACGAGCATGCACCACTTCGAGTACTGGGCGCCGCTGGTCCACACCTTCTGGCCGGTCACGACCCACTCGTCCCCGTCCTTCACCGCCTTCGTTTTCAGCGCGGCGAGATCCGAGCCGGCCTCGGGCTCGGAGAAGCCCTGGCACCAGATCTCCTCGGCGGAGAGGATCGGGTGAAGGTAGCGCTCCTTCTGCTCGTCGGTGCCCCAGACCATCAGCGTGGGGCCGCCGAGCAGCAGCCCCAGGACGTTGGCGGGGAGCGGCACGCGGGCGCGTCCGATCTCCTCGAAGTAGATCGCCGATTCGGTCAGCGAGGCGCCGCGGCCGCCGTACTCGGTCGGCCACGCGGGGGCCGCCCAGCCGGCGTCATAGAGGCGCCGTTGCCAGTCCCGCCGCCACTTGTAGTGCGCGTCCTCGCCGCCCTCGGTCGGGACGGCCTCCGGCCGGTTCGCCGACAGCCAGGCGCGCAGCTCGTCGCGGAACGCCGTCTCCTGTGGGCTGAAAGTGAGGTCCATCGGGCAGCAGCCTACCGGGATGAGACAGCCCAGGCGGCGTGACCCATCCGCGCTGCGAGCGCGCGCGTCCCGGCCTGCGCACGTGACCGATTCGGGCCTCGTGCGCGGGCCGGGTCCCCGCCGCGCCTAGTGTTTCGCTTTCGCCACCTGGCAGCGACGCAAGATGCGGACCCGGGAGGCGACCACCGCTTTGGCCGTCGGCGATCCTGGGGCCATCGTGATCGTCGCTCGCAGGTGGTGTGTGCCCGGCTTCAGCTTCGCGGCGTTGATGCGGAGCGAGATCAGGCCGCTCTTGGCGCTGTGCACGGTCCGCCTCGCAAGCCTGTGGCCGTCGAGGTAGAAGATCGACGCTCGCGACGCCGGCAGATTTCACGCTGGCCGTGAAGTAGCTGCGCACGCACTTGCCGGGACCGAGCAACGACGGGATCCGCGCCGAGGAGAAGCCGAGCACGCCGGCTTTGGGCCCGGCCACGCTGGACGCGGGCGGCCTCGAGACCGTGGACACTTCGCCTTTGACGCCGCTGCCGCCGCCGCCGCCAGCGCCACCGCCACCCGGTACGGTGCCCGCAGCAACCGGGGACACGAGCACGCCGGAAGAGCCGTGCGTGATCGCGACCGGAGAGCCGGATCGAGGTTCGTAGGTGCCGGTGATGCTCGCCGCGTTCGCGAAGAACCCGGACACCGCGTCGGCCGTGTCGAGCGCGTGGGTGCAGTCGAAGACCGCCGAGTCGTGAGGTTCGACCGGGGTGGCGCTGCCCCCGACGGGCGGGGTGTCGCAGCCCGGCGAGCCGAACCCCGTGAACGACAGCGGCGTGTTGCCGGTGTTCTTGGCGATCGTCTCGTATGCGACGCCCTCGCCGACCTTGCCGGGGAGCGTGTCGGTCGTGTACTGGCCCCGGGGACGGCCTGCTCAGTCGTCAGCGTGAAACCGGGCATCGCGCCGCAGATGATCTGGGTGTGGGCGCGGGCGTTGCCGCGGATGTCCATCGAGGCGAAGTGCGAGCGGAAGATCACGATCGACTGGCCCGATCGGCGCCGCGATCGGGATTTCCGACTTGCCTTCGGTGCCGTCGAATTCGACCGTCTGGACCGGTTCGACCCAGGTCGGGCCCGGGGCTTCACCCTTGAAGATGACCCGCTGCTTGACGACGTTCTTCTCGTCGGGGAATTGCCTTGTATTCGACGATCACGCGGTTGCATTCGATCGTCACGCACAGCGTGATTGGCCGAGACCGTCACGCCGTGCTCGGCGGCGCGCTTTTCTTCGCTCAACTGCGTCCTGTGGGCGGATTTCTGCTGCGCGTGCCTGCAGTCGCCGAAGGCGCCTGGCTTGCTTCCGTGGCGGCGCGTTCTGCCGCGCGCAGCGCCTGCTGTTCGGCGCGTTGCGCCGCCCGCGCGCTGTCGCGGGCCTGCCCGGCAGGGGCCAGCATGGCCAGCCCGAGGATCGCGAGAATCGCGAGTGCGACGACGCGGTTGCGAGCGACTGACCGCTCGGAGCGACCACGTCGCCCTGCGCCTGCGGTGTCGCGTCGCCTCCTCCACTGCTTGTTCGGTCCCGTTCCATGGGTTACTTCTCCCGTCTGAAGCCTGCCGACATTTCCTGGTTTGCGATTCCGCGCCTTCCCCCTCCAGGAGATGCGGCTACCGCCAGAGCCAGTGTCCCGCTCGCAAACCGCCGGATTGATCATCCCTGCGGGGTGATCTTCGGGGTAGGCAAGGGATGATGAAACGGGTGATGCGGGCCTCACCCATTTCGGTCCGAAAGCCGATACGATCTGCGGAGATGACCGACAGCACGCACGATCACCGTCGCGCTCGGGCGCTTCGACGACCTGCTCGCCCGGGGCCTGCGCGGGCTGATCGAAGACGACCCGCTGCTCGAGCTCGTCGCCGAGGACATCCCCGCCGCGGAGCTGCCGATGGTGCTGCGCGCGCGGCGCCCGCGCGTGGCGATCCTCGATGCCGTCGCGCCTGCGCAGCCCGGCCGACGTCCGCGACCCTCACCTTCCGCCACCCGGGCACGCACCTGCTGCTGCTCGCCGAGCGCCCGTCGGGATCGAGTCGCGCCCAGCTGCTCGCCTTCGGCGCCTCCGCCTGCCTGGCGAAGTCGCACGCAGGCGCGCGACGTGCTGAACGCGATCCACCTCGCCTCGCGCGGGATGCAGCTGACGCCGCGCGACGGCCACGGCCTCGCGCCGCGGCTGGGCCTGCTCACCGCGCGCGAGGCGGACGTGCTCGCGGGGCTGCAACGGCGCCGCTCCAACGCCCAGATCGCCGCCGAGCTGCACGTCAGCGATCGAGACGGTGCGCACGCACGCGCGCCACATCTACCGCAAGCTCGGTGTCAGCCTCGCGGCGCGAGCTGCTCGGCCCGGCTCGCTTCGCTCGCCGTCGGCCGAGCTCGCCGCGCAGTACCCGCGCCAGGCCGGGCGGGGCTCCCGACCGACCGGCCCGCCGCGGCGCGGCCGCGCGTGGCGCTAGATTCGGCTGACCGTGACGGACAGCGAGACCGGGCTGAGCGTCGCCCATCTCGACGCCGACGCCTTCTACGTGTCGATCGAGCTCGGGCGGCGCCCGGAGCTGCGCGGCCTGCCGGTCGTCGTCGCGGGCACCGGACCGCGCGCGGTCGTCACGACCGCCAGCTACGAGGCGCGCCGCTTCGGCGTCGGCTCGGCGATGCCGGCCTCGCGAGCACGGCGCCTGTGCCCGCAGGCGGTGTTCCTCGCGCCGGACTTCCCCACCTACCGCGAGGTCTCGGCGCGGATGATGGAGATCGTCCGCGCCACACGTCGAGCGGGTCGAGGTCGTCGGGCTCGACGAGGCCTACCTGCGAGCTCGACGGGCTGTTCTCGCCGCGCGCCGCGATGCGGCGGCTGTCGCGCGAGATCCGCGCCGGGTCGGGATCACCTGCTCGGTCGGGATCGGCCCGAACAAGCTCGTCGCGAAGGTCGCATCCGACGCCGAGAAGCCGGCTGGGTTCGTCGTGCTCAGCCGCGAGCAGGCGTGCGAGCGCTTCGCGCTGCACCCGCCGAGCCTCGTGCCGGGCATCGGCCCGAAGACGGCGGCGCGGCTGCTCGAGATGGGCTCGCCACGCTCGGCGCGCTCGCGGCCGCTCCCGAGCAGGCGCTCGTCGAGCGCTTCGGCCCGAACCTCGGCCGGGACCTCGCGCGCCGCGCGCGCTTCGAGCACAGCGGCAGCGTCTCGGCTCGGCCCGCAAGGTCGTCTCGGAGTCCCGCGAGCGGACGTTCGACACCGACATCAGCGACCCGGCGCGGATGCGCGCGATCGATGCGCGAGATGGCCGTGTCGCTGTGCGAGAGCCTCGAGCGCCACGGCCACAGCGGCCGCACGATCGCGCATCAAGGTCCGCCTCGACGACTGGACGACGGTGACCCGCGCGCGCACGATCGAGACGCCGACGCGCGACCCCGACGCTCGTCGCCGCCGAGGCGCTGCGCCTGCTCGAGCGCTACGACCCGCCGCGGCCGGTGCGGCTGCTCGGCGTGCGGGTCGCCGGCCTGCTCCGCGACGCGCAGAGCGTCTCCGGAGAGGTGCCGGCGGCAACCGGCCCGGGCCAGCTCGCGCTGCCGGTGTAGACCGCGGCCGAGGACGTTCTCTCGAATAGGATCGTGCGATGGCACTCGTGCGTGCCGGGGAGATCGAGCTCGACGTCGAACGCAGCGGGCGCCCGGAGGGCCCGCCGCTGCTGCTGATCATGGGGATGAGCGGCACCGCTCTGCACTGGGGCGAACCGTTCCTGGAGGAGCTGCGCCGCGACTTCGACGTGATCGCCTACGACCATCGCGGCGTCGGCGCGAGCACCCGCCTGGCCGAGGGCGGGCTGACGATCGCCGCGATGGCCGAGGACGCTGCTGCCCTGATCGAGGCGCTCGAGCTCGACGCGCCGATGTCGCCGGCATCTCGATGGGCGGGATGGTCGCCCAGGAGCTCGCGCTCGGCGCATCCGGAGGCGGTCCGGACGCTGACGCTGGGCTGCACCTACTGCGGCGGGCCGGGCAGCGCGCTCGCCGGGCGAGGACGTGATCGAGCCGTCTCCAGCGCGGCGATGATGTCCGGCGACCGCGCCCGCGCGATCCGCACCGGCTGGGAGATCGAACGTCTCGCGCGCGTTCGCCGCCCGTGAGGAGCAGTGGCGACGCCTTCGCCGCGATCGCCGAGCGCCGCGCCGTTGCGGTCGCCGGTCGTGATGGCGCAGATGCAGGCCATCCTCTCCCACGACACGAGCGCGCGGCTTCCGTCGCTGCGGATGCCGACGCTCGTGATCCACGGCAGCGAGGACGAGATGCTCCCGGTCGCGAACGGCGCGACTGATCGCCTCGCTGATCCCCGGCGCCCGCCTGGAGATCTTCGACGGCGTCGGGCCACCTCTTCTTCTGGGAGCGCCCGGAGCGCTCGGCGGAGCTGGTCCGCGAGAACGCGGCGGTGCGCGCCTAGAGCGCGGGCCCCGCCTAGGCCGCGGACCGAGAGTCCTCGGCCCGGCGTGACGGGCGAGCCCGAGCCGCTCACGGCGCTCTCGGGCGGGACCGAGATCTCGGCCGAGAGCGGCGGCGAGGGGGTGCCCGTCGCGCTGCTGCACGGCCTGACGGCGACCCGGCGCTACGTGGTGATGGGCTCGCGGGCGTTGCAGCGCTCGGGGCACCGCGTGCTCGCCTATGACGCCCGCGCCCACGGCCGCTCGGCGCCCGCCGCCGAGGGCGACTACGGCTATGCCGCGGCTCGCCGCCGACCTCGGCGCGGCGCTCGACGCCGCGGGGATCGAGCGGGCGGTGCTCGCCGGCGCCTCGATGGGCGCCCACACCGCGGCCCGCTTCGCGCTGCGTGCAGCCGCAGCGGGTGGCGGGCCTGGTGCTCGTCACGCCGGCCTTCGACCCGTCCCGCTCCGGCGGCGAGGCCGAGCTCGCCGGCGTGGGACGCGCTCGCGCCGGGCGCTGCGCGAGGGCGGGGTCGAGGCGTTCGTCGGCGGCGTACCCGCTGGAGGGCGTCGCCCCCGGCGCTGCGCGAGACGATCCAAACCGTGCTGCGCCAGCGCCTCGTCCGCGCACGACGCACCCGGACGCGCTCGCCGACGCGATCGAAGCGGTGCCGCGCTCGCGGCCGTTCGAGCAGCTGCTCGGGACCTCGCCGCGATCGAGGTGCCCGTCGACGGTCGTCGGCGAGCCGCGACGGCCGCAGACCCCGGGCACCCGCTGGCGGTCGGCGAGCGCTGGGCGCGCTGGATCCCGCGGGCGCGCCTGCTCGTCGAGGAGCGAGGCGGACCCGCCACGCTCGCCGATCGCCTGGCAGGGCGGGCAGCTGTCGAGGGTGATCGCGTCGGTGGCAGCAGACGCACGTATGTGATAACGTACAGCACGTGACCGCTTGCGACTGGGACGGAACCTCCTACGACCGCATCTCCGGGATCCAGCAAGGCTGGGGCGCCGAGGTGCTCGAGCGCCTGCCGCTGGCCGGCGGCGAGACGCGTGCTCGATGCCGGCTGCGGCACCGGCCGCGTCACCGAGATGGTGCTCGAGCGCGTGCCGCACGGCCACGTCATCGCCGTCGACGCCTCGCCCTCGATGGTGGAGACGGCGCGGCGAGCGCCTCGCGCCCCGGTGGGGAGAGCAGGTCGAGTTCTTCCAGCGGACCTCGTCGAGCTCGAGCTCGACGAGCAGGTCGACGCCGTGATCTCGACCGCGACCTTCCACTGGATCCGCGACCACGAGCGGCTGTTCGCGCGGATCCGCGCGGCGATGCGGGAGGGCGGCCGTTTCGTCGCGCAGTGCGGGGGAGAGGGCAACATCGACGGCCTGCGCGGGCGAGCGCGCGAGATGCTCGCGCGCGACCCCTACGCCGAGCACTTCCGCTCCTGGCGGGCGCCGTGGAACTACGCGGGCGCAGAGGTGACCGAGCGAGCGCCTCGAGCACGCCGGGTTCTCGCAGCTGCGCTGCTGGCTGACGCCGGCGCCCTCGACGCCGGACGAGCCGCGCGAGTTCCTGCGCACGATCGTGCTCGGTCCGCACGTGCAGCAGCTGCCCGAGGAGCTGCGCGACCGGTTCATGGACGAGATCATGGCGGTGCTCGGCGAGCCGGTCGTGATCGACTACGTGCGGCTGAACATCGAAGCGATGGCCTAGCGGCGCGGCCGTGCGGCGAGCGGGGGACGCGTGCGGCGACGGCCGCCCGTGCGCGCGATCGAACCGGCCTCACGGGACTCGAACGGCGAAACGCCCGACGGGGAGCGCGACAGAGCCCGGCCCTTCGATGCCCCCCGCGCCGGTCGCCTGGCTGCAGCATGACCGTCCCGCTGACCAGTCCCGGGTGCAGCTTCGGCCCGAAGCTGCCGATCGTCTTCGTGACCGGTCGTGCCGGCCGCGACGTCTTCGCCCCCTGCACCGGAGCCCGCCGCGTACGCCGCGCGGCATCCCCGGTTTCGCGCCATTGATCGTGTACAGGCGCCGCGCGTCCGTGGTCAGCCAGCGGCACGCGGAAGCCGACGTCAGACGACCTCGCGCCCGCCACGCCCGCGCTCCAGCTCGCGCATGCACCGGGGCTCGGCTTCGGGGCGCTGGGCGCGCTGCCGACGTTCGATGTACCCATAGGGCTCGGGCAGCGAGGGCGTGCACGCGTCGGCGCCGCCGATCCAGCTCTTCGCCGTCAGGTGACAGGTGGCGCCGTCGCGGTAGTGGATCTCCCTGATCGGGCCGTCGACCGGCACGACGTCCGCGGTCCCGGCGTTCGCGAAGTTCAACAGCTGGTGCGCCGAGGCGCGTGTCACGAACATGTACGCGCCCTCGGGGCCGACGGTGTCGAGCGTGTGGCGGCGCCCGTCGAGCACGTAGGTGATCGACTTCGCGAGCGGGCCGAGCAGGCCGTAGTAGATGTTGCGCAGGTCCGCCTGCGCGCAGATCGCCGCGGGCCGGCGCCGCGAGCGCGTTCAGCGGCGCTGATGTGAAGGCCCTTTTCATAGGGGCCGGCGGTCGGCGGCACGCAGCCGCCGGAGCGCCAGCCGGTCCCGGGCCAGGCGCTGGCGGGGCGGGCGTCCGCGACGACGTTGGCGAACAGGCGGTGGTCGGCGTCGAGCAGCGCGCAGCCGTTGAAGTCGGTGCCGGCCGGCAGGGCGTGGAAGCGCCCGTCGTCGCCGAACGCGTAGTCCTGGCCGAGCGCGCCGAGTTTGCCGTCGACGATGCGCCCGAACTGCAGGCAGCCCTCGCCGCGGCTGGTCGCCAGCTCTCGCATTCCCCAGGGCGGCCCCCCGGCGGGGTCGGGCGCCGCGATCGGCAGATCGTGCACGCTCCCGGGCAGCAGCGTGCCCTCGTCCCCGGGGCGGAGCCGAGCTCGAGAACGGCAGCTTCGCGGGGCGCCCGATTTCGATCACGCCGCCTGCGGCGAGCGCCCCGAGCACCGCGAGCGCAGCACGAGGACCACCAGCACGACGCGCAGCGGCGCGCGAGGCCCGCGGCGCTCCGGGTAGAGCGGCGCGCGGTTGCCTTCGCCGGCGCTCGACCCGCTGCCCACAGAGCTGCGCGCGCCGCCGGGTCCGACGTCGAGCGCGCGCGCCGGGTCGGCGGCGGCGAGCCGGGCCTCGTGCCGGTGCGGGCGGAGGAGCTCACAGCGTCGACCCCGGTTGTCTCGGCCAGCTCGCCCGGCTCGGCCCGGCCTCGCGCGAGGACGCGCGCGAGGCGCCGCCGCGCCCGGTGCAGGCGCACCGTCAACGAGCCGGTCGTGCAGCCCATCACCTGCGCGGCGGTGCGGTGGTCGAGACCGTCCCAGGCGACCAGCAGCAGCGCTTCGCGGTCGCGGCCGGGCAGGCAGGCGAGCGCGTCGGCGAGACGGGCATCGCTCGCGGCGATGCGCCCGCCGGGGTCGACAGCCGCGGGTTCGGACGCAGTCGCCGTTGGAGCGCTTCGCGGCGGTCGCTGCCCGCGGCGCTGGTTGGCGGCGACGCGGCGCGCGATCCCCAACAGCCAGGGCAGCGGGTCGCCGCGCAGCTCACCGCGCCGCCGCCAGGCGACGAGGAAGGTCTCGGAGACCACGTCCTGCACCGCGTCGCGATCGACGCGCCGGGCGACATAGCGGACGACCGGCTCGTAGCAGTCTTTGAAGACTCGTTCGAACTCGTCCGGCTGCGCGCTCACGACTCCTTAAGTGTCCGCGACGGCCTGCGACATTACATCCGGCTCGCTGCTGTCGGCGCCCCGCAGCAGCGCCTCGTAGCGCCCGCCCGCGCCCGCAAGCTCCTCATGCGTGCCGCGTTCCACGATCCGCCCGGCGTCGAGCACGAGGATCTGGTCGGCGTCGCGAATCGTCGAGAGCCGATGGGCGATCGCGATCGTCGTGCGCCCGCGCGAGAGCTCGTCGAGCGCCTGCTGGACGGCGCGCTCGGTCTCGTTGTCGAGCGCGGAGGTGGCCTCGTCGAGAACCAGCACCGGAGGGTTGCGCAAAACAGTGCGGGCAATCGCCATGCGCTGCTTCTCGCCGCCGGAGAAGCGGTAGCCGCGCTCGCCGACGGTCGTGTCGTAGCCGTCCGGCAGCGAGGCGATCAGCTCGTGGATCTGCGCAGCGCGCGCCGCATCCTCGATCTGCTCGTCGCTCGCCTCGGGACACGCGAAGCGCAGGTTCTCGCGGATCGAGGCGTTGAACAGGTAGGTCTCCTGCGAGACCAGGCCGACGGTTTCGGCGAGCGATCTCAGCGTCGTGTCGCGGACGTCGACGCCGTCGATCGAGACGCTGCCCCGGCTCGGGTCGTAGAGGCGCGCGACGAGGTAGGCGAGCGTCGTCTTGCCGGACCCGGTCTCTCCGACGAGCGCCGTCGTGGTTCCCGACGGGATCTCTGCGTCGATCTCGCTCAACGTCCACCGCGCGCCGTCCCCGTAGCGGAACCAGACGCCGTCGAGGCTGACCTCGCCGCGTCCCGGTGGCAGCGGCGCGGCGCCGGGACGCTCGACGATGTCGACGGGCAGGTCGAGGTACTCGAAGATCCGCCCGAACAGCGCCAGCGAGGTCTGGACTTCGAGGCCGACCGAGAGCAGCGACTGGATCGGGAAGAGCAGCCTCGTCTGCAGCTGCGTGAAGGCGACGACGGTCCCGATCGAGATCACGTAGCCCTCCGAGCCGAACCTCAGGCCGCCGAGCAGGTAAACGAGCGCCGGCATCACCGCGAAGCTCATCTGGACGGTGGCCATGCGCCAGCGGCCGGCCATACGCGCTCTCACCTCGAGGTCGGCCAGTTCGCCCGACTCGGCGGCGAACCGGCGCACCAACTCGGGCGCGCGCCCCATCGTCTTGCCCAGCAGGATCCCCGACACCGACAGCGACTCCTCGACCAGCGTCGACATGTCGGCGAGCCGGCCCTGGCGCACCGACTGGATACGCCGCCGTTCCTCGCCCACGCGGCGGGTGAGCCACACGAAGAACGGCAGCAGCACGAGCGAGAACGCCGCCAGTCGCCAGTCGAGCAGAAACATGCCCGCGATCGTCGCGACCACGGTCGTCACGTTCTGCACGATCGACGTGGCGGTCGAGGTGACGACGCTGTCGATGCCGCCGATGTCGTTGGCGATGCGCGACTGCACCTCGCCTGTGCGGGTACGCGTGAAGAACGCCAGCGACATGCGCTGGAGGTGCGCGTACACGGCGGCTCGCAGGTCGTGCATGACGCGCTGGCCGACCTGGTTGGAGATCCAGGTTTGCGCGACGCCGAGCACCCCGGTGATGATCGACAGGCCGATCAGCCCGGCGACGAGCTCGGCGAGCAGCGTGGTGTCGTGCTTGGGGTATGCCTCGTTGATGATTTCGCGCAGCAGGAACGGGCTGATGACCCCGAGCGCCGAGGCGACGAAGATCAGGGCTAGCAGACGGCTGAGGCGGCTTCTGTAGGGCCTGAAGAGGCGCGCGATGCGACGCAGCGAGACCGGCGTCGCCGGGATGTCCTCGGGGCGCAGGGGGGCCGGCGGACCGTGTCTGCCCGCCCCAGTGCGTCCCGCCGAGAAGGGCTGGGCGCTCATGTTCTGACACTAGCGCCCGCTCGGCGGTCAGCCCTCGGACGCTTATCGCGAAGATCCTGAACGGTTGCCGCGAACCCGGCTACGCTGCCGCGTTCAGCGGGGGCCGAACCGGCTCTCGCGGACACATCCAAGGAAGGCATCAGATGACAAAGAGGACGATGACGGCTCTGCTCGTGATGCTCGCGGCCGCGCTCGCGTTCACCGCAGTGGCCGGCGCGAAGACGCTCGTGCTGAGGACCGCCGGGGGCGGCGAACTCGGCCCCGGCTCGGAGCTCACGGCACTGGGCCCGATGACGGCGCAGGGCGGCGAATACACGGTCCAGTGCACCGAAGAGGAACTGACGGGATCGATTTCGTCGAAGCGCGAGGGCGCGGTCACCGTGCCGCTGGCCGGCTACCGGTTCTCCGGCTGCACGCTCTCGGGCGGTCTCGCGAGCGAACCGTTCGGGATCTCGGTGAGACCCGGGCAGACGCCGTGGACGCTGAGCTTCGCGGCCCGCGGCAGCGCTCACCTGAAGGGCAGCAAGCACATCGAGTACACCGCGGAAGGATCCAACGGCGCATTCGGCTTCTCCTGCTCCTACGAAGGCAACACCTTCAAGGGCACGACCGAAATCGAAGAAGGCAGCGGATACGTGTTCGTGTCGTTCTCCGGCGAGCAGCTACACAGCGCCAAGAGCAATGACGGCACCTGTCCCGCGATCGGAAGCACGAGCTCGCACTTCCAGCTGTTCTCCGAAGGAGAACCGGTAGAAGCGACGCGCTAGAGGTCGCGCGTCCTCGTGCGGAGTGCCGCCGGACACGGGCACTCCGCACGAGGCAGCCGCGCGGGCACTGCCGCGTGAACTCGGGAATGCCGGAGATCGCAGGCTCGACCCCCGAGCAGATCCGCTTCCTCGGCTGCCTGCTCGGGGAAGCACGAGCCCTCGACAGCGGGATTCCGCAGCAGCAAGCGGTTTACAGCCTGATAGGAGGCGTCGCAGGGACCGCGATCATCGGCGCGGGCTGCGAGCCTGCGTGCACGCTTTGACGCTCTGGAGCGTGGCGCGTAGTTTCGTTGGGCGGCGCGCCGGCTCACGAACTCCCCGTCCACGACGACCCGTTGCAGGGCGCTGGGCCGTGTGTGCTTGGCGAGCCCTAGGGGGCCGGTCGCGCCGCGTAGCTCGCCCTGCCGCGCGACGCCCGATGGACCATCCCTGGCTGTGCGTCGGCGGCGGCAAGACTCCTCCTCCTGCGCCGTCCACGCTAGCAGCGTCAGGCGCACTCAACGCGTGATCCGGGAACCGCCGCCCGTGGTCACGGCCGAGGTGGGCCACACGACGCCCGACCCGGCGCTCAGGCTTTACCCTCAGGCTGTGCGTCTCAGCGACGACGAACGAGCCGATCCAACAGCCTCGGCGGCCGTCGAAACGGCAGGTAGAGGCAAAAACGACGTTGTGGTGCCGATCGAGCGCGCTCGCGCGCGAGCCGGCTAGCAGCCAAAATGCACATCACTACGGGTTCTTTCGACCTTTCCCCCGAGCAGATCCGCGTCCTCGGTTGTCTGCTCGAGAAGCAGCGCACCACCCCAGACGCGTACCCGCTGTCGCTGAACGCGCTGCGCCTGGCGTGCAACCAGTCGACCAACCGCGAGCCGGTCGTGGACTACGACGAGGCGACGCTGCGCGACGCGCTGCACCGTCTCGAGCGGCGCGGTCTCGTGCGCCTGGCCAGCGGCGCCGGCAGCCGCGCCGCGAAGTACCGCCACCTGCTCGCCGAACGGCTGCCGCTGGACCGCGGGGAGGAGGCGGTGATGTGCGTGCTGATGCTGCGCGGGCCCCAGACGCCGGGCGAGCTCAAGCAGCGCGGCGAGCGGATGCACCCGTTCGCCGGCCTCGGTGAGGTGAACGCGACGCTCGAGCAGCTGATCGAGCGCGGCCTCGCCGAACGGCTGCCGCGCCGACCCGGCCAGAAGGAGGAGCGCTACAAGGAGTTGCTGGGCGAGCAGGCGCAGGAGGGAGACGCGGCCGACGAGCTCCCGCTGCGAGCGGTCCGGCCCGCGCCCGCCAGGGGCGAGGGGGACGCCGCCGAAGAGCTCGCGCTGCGGGCCCCCGAACCGGTGCCCGCGGCTGCCAACGGCGCGGGCGGCGAGAGCGGGCTGACGGAGCGGGTCGCGCGCCTGGAACGAGAGGTGGCCGCCCTGCGCGCCCGCATCGAGGGCGGCGCGAGCACCGGCGCGGGCCTGCCGGCCCCCGGGGGGAACTCCCCGTGAGCCACGCCGCGCTGCTCGCCGCCTCCGCGTCGGACACCGCCACGGGCGTCGGCATCCCCGTGGCGATCGCCGCCGGCCTCTTGTCGTTCCTCTCGCCCTGCGTGCTGCCGCTCGTGCCCGGCTATCTCTCGACCGTGATCGGAGTGACGCCGCGCGACCTGCAGGAAGGCGTCGGCATGCGCCGCGTGCTGGTCCCGAGCCTGCTGTTCATCGCGAGCTTCTCGTCGATCTTCATCCTGCTGGGCCTCAGCGCGACCGCAATCGGCTCCTCTCTGAACACCCACAAACACGCGTTGCAGCAGGTCGGCGGCGTGCTGATCGTCGTGATGGGCGCGATCTTCCTGGCGACGCCGTTCGTCGGGATGCTCAACCGCGAGTGGCACTCGGAGAAGCTGCTGCGCCTCGCCGGCAGGGGTGGCCCGCTGCTGGCCGGTGCCGCCTTCGCGATCGCCTGGACCCCGTGCACGTCGATCACGCTCGGCGCGATCCTCACCCAGGCTGCGATCTCGAGCTCCGCCGCGCACGGCGCGCTGTTGCTCGCGTTCTACTCGGCGGGCCTGGCGATCCCGTTCCTGCTGATCGCGGTGGCGTTCGAGCGGATGACGAACGCGCTGGCTGTCGTCAAGCGCCACTTCCCGGTGATCATCGCGGTCGGCGGCGTGGTGATGATCGCCCTCGGCCTGCTGATCGTGACCGGCGAGTTCACGACGTTGAACACGCAGGCACAGGAACTGACGAGCAAACTCGGGCTGCCCAGCAGCTCGGTGTGAGCCCGCAACTCCCGGTCGACGCGGCTGTCTGAAAGGTCATGCTGGGCGCCGCGGCAGCCATGCTCGCAACGGTCGCGTTCGGCCCCGCCGTCCCGGTCGCGCGCGGATATGAAGACGCGCCCGGCGGCGGCGCGGTGACGATCTTCGCCGATCCCCGCTCGGGAGGCTGGATCCTGCACCCCGGCGCGAGCGGCGAGCGCCTGGCGCGAGTGCGCGAAGACGGCGGGGTGAGCGACGAAGCGCTCCCTTCCGAGCTGGGCGAAGAGAACGAACCGAGCTTCACCCCGCTCGCGAACGGCTGGGGCGTGGCGATGAACCACTTCTATCCCGGCGGCACGCGTGAAGCCGTCGCTTGCTCCAACGAGCCGCAGACGGAAAACCCGCACGTCGGTTGCGGCGAGGAGGTGATCGCGCAGCGCAGCCCGGCCGGGCACTGGACCCAGGCACAGCGCCTGACGCGCCTGGACTCGAGCGCCGACCCGGGGATCCCCGCGCCGGTCCTCGCCGGCGACCGGATCGAGGCGGCATGGGTCGGGCGGGACATCGACGTGATCAGCGCCGTGCCCGGTCGTCGCTTCGGGCGGCTGCGCAGCACGCGCAAGCCACTGCTCGCTGGGGTTCGCGGCGAAGGCCTGGCCGAGTACCGCGGCCGGATCTATGTCGAAGGCCAGTACGGCCCGCGTGGCGGTGATCTCGAAGGTCGCCACCACGTGCGCCGGGTGCTCCGTCCCGACGGCAGCTTGGGCAAGCCCGTGTTCTTCGTGCGGGGCGAATACTGGGGCGGCGGGGTGGCGACGCTGCCGGCTGGCGGCGGTGCCGAACTGTTCGTCTACGACGAAGCGGGCAGCCTCGGCGTGCTGCGCCGGGCGCCGGGCGCGACGCATTTCACCCGGTCCGTCCTGCTCGACGGCGGCGGGACGCTGCCGCAGCTGACGCAGAACACTCGTTACGCGACGCTGGTCACCGTGATGGGCCACGAGCACGGCAGGTTCGGGCTCTACGCAGGGCACCTGGGGCCCGCCGGACGCCCGGCGGGGAGGATGACCCTCGTGCAGACGGATCCGGCCGGCGAAGGCGAAGAAGACCTCCGCTGGAGCTCGGCGGTGAACGCCGCAGGCGACGCGCTGATCGGGGTCATCGACGAAGATGCGCCCGCGGCGACGGCGCTGCACGCCTCAGCCCCCGGCTGCCGCGGCTGGTCGAGCTTCTCCGGCGGGGGGCCGGAAGCAGCGCTCGACACGTTCGCGGGCGCCCGCGGCACGTTCCACTTCGTGTGGACGACGCTCGGGCGCCCCGGCGAGATCGAGACAGCGACCGCGCGTGTGTCCTGCGGCTCCTAGGCCGCGCGCTCGGCCGGTCCGTGCGCGGCGACCGTTCCGCTCGGCGCGGCCCGTCCGGCCCGGTAGCGCGTTTCCCAGGCCTCCTGGTTGCGCTTGGCGTCGAGCACGAACGGCGAGTAGCCGATCGCTTTGACGATGCCCTCGTTGATCGCGGACTCGGGGAAGGGGAGAGGGCGCATCACGTCGACGAACAGGACGACCCGGGTGTCGTCGGTGTCGTTCCAGACCTCGTGGTTGAAGGTGTCGTCGAAGACCATCGAGGAGCCCTCCTCCCAGTGGCGGTAGTCGTCGCCGACGCGGATCCGGCAGGACTCCGCGTCCTGCGGCACGATCAGCCCGAGGTGGTAGCGGAGCACGCCCTTGTAGGGGCCCCGGTGGTCGAGGATGTGCTTGCGGGGACTGAGAATGGAGATCATCGCCGTCTTCATGCCCGGGATCTCGCGCATCAGCTGCGCCGTGCGGGGGCACAGCTCGACGCCGAGCTTGGCCTCGAAGCCGTAGCCGTAGATGAAGAAGGTCTTCCAGCGGTCGTCGTCGGTTATCTCGATCTGGTCCTTGGAGATGTCCTGGAAGTTCGCCAGCGCCTCCCGGTTCTCCAGCAGCGCCGCGGCCTCGTCGCGGATCGCCTCCCAGTTGCTCTCGATCTGCTCCACCCAGGGGAAGCGCTCGAGCGGGAAGAAGGTCGCGTCGCCGACCAGCGAGCGACGGCCGATCCAGCGCTCGATCGGCGCCAGGATCGCTTCGCCGAGCTTGATCGTCAGCGCGACGGTCCGGTCCCACAGAGTCTTGTGCTCCATCTCGACCTCCTCAGCTGCGTTCGGGGTCGGCTCGAGCTTAGAGCGTCGGGCGAACCCCACGGCTGCCCGCAGCGCGCCGCCTGAAGAAGCGGCGAGGAGTAGTCTCGCCCGCGGAGGGGTGCGGTGCGCGCTACAGCGCGGCGCACTGTCAAGGGGGCGCGCGGGGGCGCGCGCCCACCGAAAGGAGAATCGGTGAACACGAACAGAAGACGCGCCCTGCGCTGGGCCGTAGCCGCGACGCTGCTTGCGCTGGCGGTGCCCGCATCTGCGAGCGCCGCACCCGTCAAGTGGGTTTCGAGCAGCGGACCCGTGGGCTCGAACAGAGGCTGCGCAAGCCCCGGCTACCACAGCATCCAGGCGGCGCTCAACGCAGCCGCCGGCGAAGCCAACATCCACGTCTGCGCGGGCACCTACACCGAACAGCTCGAAATCAAGAAGCCGGCCAAGATCTCGCTGGCGGGATCCGGCACGGCGACGGTCGCGATGCCGGCGAGCCCGGCGGAATCGACGACCAGCTGCGACGCGGCAATCCCCGGCGGGCAGACCGACGAGGTCTCGATCTGCACGTCAGGCATGGTCTCGATCAAAGGTCTGAAGATCGAAGCGCTCGCTCCGATCGCAACCTGCGTGGGCGCGCTGAACGGCATCAACGTCGGCGGCGGCGCCGAACTGAAGGCCAGCAACGACACGATCATCGGCGCCAGCAGCACGCTGAACGACTACAAGGGCTGCCAGAAGGGGATCGCGGTGCTGGTCGGGTCGCACAAAGCCTCCGTCGTCGGCCACGCGGTGCTGAAGCACGACACGATCAGCGGGTATCAGAAGAACGGCCCGACGGTCGTCGGCAGCGGCTCGACGCTGAAGGTGATCGACTCGTCGGTGACCGGCGAAGGCCCGAGCCCGTGGACCGCGCAGAACGGGATCGAGATCGCATTCGGCGGCAGCGGCAGCGTCAAGAACTCGACGATCACCGGCAACGAGTGCGAACTGTCGGGCGTGTGCAGCGCCTCCGACTACGAAAACCAGGCCGACGGCGTGCTCTTCTACCAGGCGGCGCCGGGTTCCTCGCTGACGCACTCGACGGTCTCGGACAACGACCTGGGCGTCTACTACGCCTCGGGGAGTGCGACCGAGCCGTCCTCACCGGAAGTGAGCATCGGCAAGGACCATCTGAGCAACAACCGCTACGAGGGGATCCTGCTCGAAGAAGGCATCGCCTCGATCAGCGGCGACACGATCGACGGCACGGGCGAATTCGGGATCGCGATCCTGCAGGCGTCCTACCAGCAATCGGCTAGCAACTCGACGGCCGAAGCCAGCACGATCGAAGGCATGAGCGTGGCGGCGGTCGGCGTGCTCGTCGAAAGCCCCGGCCCGGCCGGGACGTTCACGATCCAGCACAGCTCGATCTCGAAAAACGCGGCTGAAGTGGAGAACAACAGCTCCAACTTCACGGTCGTAAAGAGCAACGACAGCTGAGCGGCAGGGGAGGGGCGTCGAAGCGGGGCGCCCCTCCCGCCGCTGCTCGAATGACGTTCAGGCCCGCACGAGTGCGGGCCTGCGCCTCGACACGAAGCGCCCCGGAGCTGCCAAGCGTCGCTTTGGACAAGCCGAGCGACCGAGAGGGTATGTGCCGAGGCGAGGGAGCGGCGACAGCGCATGCGCTGGTCCCGAGTCGGCGCATGCACCGACTCCCCCAAAAGGGCCAGGACGACAAAAAGCCCCGGTGGCTTGCGCCGCCCGGGGCCTCTCGTCCAATCAGGAGGGGGTCTCTACGCCGCCTCGCGAAGCGCCGCGAGCTCGGGGCTCTCGGCGAGCTTCTTCAGCGCGCGCTGCTCGAGCTGGGAGGCCCGCTCGGCGGAGAAGCCGAGGCGCTTGCCGATCGCGGTGAGCGTCTGTGGCTCCTCGCGGCCGGTGCCGAAGCGCAGCGTCAGGACCTTCCGCTCGGTTTCGGGCAGCTGCTCGATCGCGCGGTGCACGATCTGCTCGCGCTCGTGCTCCCAGGCCGTGTCCTCGGGCGCCTCCGCGTCCGAGGGCAGCAGGTCGCCGAGCGCCGTGTCGCCGTCCTCGCCGATCTGCTGGTCGAGGCTGACGAGCGCCGCGCGCTGGTGGCGCACCTCCTCGACCTGGTCGATCGGCAGCCCGGTCTCCGTGGCGAGCTCTTCGAGCGTCGGCTCGCGGCCCAGCCGCACAGACAGCTCGCGCTCGACGCGCCCGACCTTGCGGGAGCGCTGCGCGACGTGGACGGGCAGGCGGATCGTGCGGCCGGAGTTCTCCAGCCCGCGCTGGATCGCCTGACGGATCCAGAGCGTCGCGTAGGTCGAGAAGCGGAAGCCCTTGCGCCAGTCGAACTTCTCGCTCGCCCGGATCAGCCCGAGCATGCCCTCCTGGACGAGGTCCGCGAGCGGCAGGCCCTGGTTCTGGTAGCGGCGCGCGTTCGAGGCGACGAGCCGCAGGTTCGAGTTGACGAGCAGTTCCTTGGCGTGCAGGTCGCCGCGCTCGATGCGCTTGGCGAGGTCGATCTCCTGCGCCGGCGTCAGCAGCGGGTAGCGCCGCGAGTGCGCCAGCAGCTGGTCGACCGACTCCGGGATGAACGTGTCGGGCGTGCCTGCCTCGACGCGCTCGATCGGGCTGTCCAGCCGCGCCGCGGGCACCCCTGTCACGCCGTCGGCCTGGGGGGAGGCCTCCTCGGCGCCGGGAGTCGCGGGATCGAGCTCTACTGTTGTGTGTCTGGGGGGAATCTGACATTGGGCGTCCTTCGTAATCCGATGCTTGGAGTCGGAATTATACGCCGCGATAGTTGCGTTGTCAATTATCCGCTCTGGAGTCGCTATCCTTGCTCGTTCGACGTCGAGCACATGCTCCCCTGCAACGCGGACATCCTGAAAATGCCCGCGCTCCCGAGGGATAAAACCCCGCCGGACAGCAAAAGGAGCGCTCCGGCGGAGGCTTCTCACGCTGATCGGACGGGCCCTGCGGCAGTGGCTAGCCGGCGGTTTGTAAGCTCGGCGGATGGACCTCTCGAACACTCCGGCGGTGCGCGGTCACCGGGCGCCTCCTCGGGCATCGGGCAGGCCACGGCGCTCGCATGCGCACGCGCCGGCGCCGCCGTCTCGCTGGCCGCTCGCCGCGCTGGACCGCATCGAGCAGCTCGCCGGGCAGATCAAGGAGCGAGTTGGGCCCGGCGCGCGGACGCTGGCCGTGCAGACGGACGTGGGCGAGGAGGAGCAGGCGGCGGAGTTCGTCGCGCACGACCGCCGAGGAGCTGGGCCGGATCGACGTGCTCGTCAACAACGCCGGGGTGATGCTGCTCGGCCCGTCGCAGGGCGCCGACACCGAGGAATGGCGGCGCATGGTCCACGCCAACGTGTTCGGCGTCCTCTACTGCACCCACGCGGCGCTGCCGCTGATGCGCGAGCAGGGCTCGGGGCACATCCTCACCGTCAGCTCCGTCGCCGGCCGGCTTCGCGCGTCCCGGCTCCGGCGTCTACAACCTGACCAAGTTCGGCGTCGGCGCCTTCTCCGAGGCGCTGCGCCAGGAAGTCGCGCCGGCCGGCATCCGCGTGACGCTGATCGAGCCCGGGATGGTCGCCACCGAGCTGGGCGGCCACAACCGCCCGGAGATCCAGGAGGCGATGCGCAGCAACTTCGAGGACGTCGAGCCGCTGCGCGCCGAGGACATCGCCAACGGGATCCTCTACGCGATCGGCTCGCCGGCGAACGTCGCGGTCAACGAGGTGCTGATCCGGCCGAGCCGGCAGGTTCGCTAGCCGCCGCCCGGATCGCCGCGGCGCGGCGCCCGGAACCGCGGCCGGCGTCCGCTCGATCTCCAGCAGCTCGCCGCCCGCGTGATCGACCTGCAGGGTCGTGTGGTCGAGCCCGAAGCGCTCGTGCAGCCCGCCTCCATCTCGCGCCGCGCCCGGTGGCAGTCGGCCTCGCGCAGGACCAGTCACGTGCGCCGAGAGAGCCGGGAAGCCGCTGGAGACCTCCCAGACGTGCAGGTCGTGGACCTCGACGACGCCCGGCACGCCACCAGCGCCCGGCCCGACCTGCGCCGGGTCGAGACCCTCGGGCGCCGCCTCGAGGAAGATCCGCGCGCGATGCTCGCACCAGCGGCGACGCCCGAGCGGATCATCAGCGCCGCGACCAGCAGCGAGGCGATCGGGTCCGCGCCGCTGAAAGCCGGTGATGAGGATCACGGCGGCCGCCGCGGCGGTGCCGATGAACCCGTAGAGGTCCGTCAGCACGTGCTGGAAGCTGCCCTCGATGTTCAGGCTCGAGCGGTCGGCGCCGGCGAGCGTCAGCGCCGCGGCGACGTTCAGCGCCGCGCCCGCGACGCGCGACGGCGAGCACCAGCCCGCGCACGGACGTGGGTGGCGACGACGAGGCGGTGGATCGCCTCGTAGACGACGAAGGCGGCCACCACCAGCAGCGTCACGCCGTTGGCCTGCGCGGAGAGGATCTCCAGGCGGCGGAAGCCGAACGTCATCGCGCCGCGCGCCGGCCTCGCGGCGAGCCGCATCGCGACCAGCGAGAACGCGAGCGCCCCCGCGTCGGTGAGCATGTGTCCCGCGTCTGAGAGCAGCGCCAGCGAGTGGGCCGACCACGCCGGCCACGATCTCGCCCGCCATCAGCACGAGGATCAGCGCCAGCGCCGCGCGCAGCCGCGGCTCGTCAGATCGCGACCCGTCGGGCCGTGCACGTGCGCGCCGTGGTGGTGGACCACGTTCTCCACGATAAGGGAGCGGCCCGCCGACGTTCCGCGCGGATCGGTCTCCGCGGCGCCCGATACCGTCACGTGCGCGCGCTTTAGTCTCCCTGGATGAAGGTGTCTGGGAGCGGCGAGCGGCTGGCGGGGCCGACGAGCACGACGCTCGTCTCGATCGCCGCGGCGGGCCTGCTCGTGGCGCTGAAGCTCGGCGTCGGCCTCGCGACGCACAGCCTCGGCCTCGTCTCGGCGGGCATCGAGTCCAGCGGCGACGTGATCGCGGCCGTCCTGACCTTCTTCGCGGTGCGGCTCGGCGGGCGGCCCGCCGATCGCGGCCATCCCTACGGGCATCGCCGCGCTGAGAACCTGGGCGCGCTCGGCGAGGCGGCGATCCTGCTCGGCGGCGCGCTGCTGGTGACCGTCGAAGCGGTCAAGCACCTGGCCGCCGGGGCCCACGCGCCCGAGATCCGCTGGTACCAGTTCGCCGTGATCGGGATCGCGCTCGTCGCTCGACCTCAGCCGCAGCTCGATCTCGCTGCTCGGCGGCGCGCCGCTACGGCAGCCCGGCGCTGCGCTCCAACGCGCTCCATTTCGGCGCGGACATGCTCGGCTCGCTCGCCGTGCTGGGGGGCCTGCTGGCCGCCCACGCCGGGGCCCGGGAGGGTGACTCGGTGGCCGCGCTCGCCGTCGCTGCGATCATCGTGATGGCGGCCGCCCGCGTCCTGACGGAGAACGCGAACGTGCTGATGGATCGCACTCCCGCCGGCGCGCGCGGCGCCGCCGAGCGCGCGATCGCTGCGCTCGGCAGCGAGCATCGAGCTGAGCCGCCTGCGCCTGCGGGAGTCGGCCGGGCGCTTCTTCGCCGACGTCGTCGTCTCGGTCCCCGGCGGCCAGGCGCTGGTCGAAAGCCACCACGCCGCCGACCTCGTCGAGCAGGCGGTCGAGCGCGCCCTCCCGGGCAGCGACGTCGATCGTGCACGTGGAGCCGCGCCGGCGCGGGCTGGATCTGCGCGACCGCGTGCTCGCGATCGCGCTCTCGGAGCCGCTCGTCAAGGAGGCGCACGACATCACCGTGTACGAGGACGAGGACCGCGCGAGCGTCTCCCTGCACCTGAAGTTCCCCGACTACCTGGACCTGCGCTCGGCGCACGAGATCGCGGAGCGGGTCGAGCACGAGATCCTCGAGCGGCCCGGGGTCGACGAGGTGCAGACGCACCTCGAGCCGCTCGAGCGCCCGCTGCGCGCGCAACCCGGCGACGGCGACGGCGGCGCGGGCCGGGCCGCCGAGCGCGCGGCCCGCGAGCTCGTGCGCCTGCGCACCGGGAGGGAGCCCGAGCGCGTGCGCCTGCTCGCGACCGATGCCGGCGCGGTCCTGTTCCTCACGCTCGCGGGACGCCAGGGCGAGTCGCTCGCCGACGCGCACGAGCTCGCGAGCCGGCTCGAGGACGAGCTGCGCGGCCGCATCGACGGTCTCGCCGAGGTCGTGATCCACACCGAGCCCTGAGCAGCCCGGGGAAGGAACCGGGCCGCGCGGCATCTGAGCTCGTGAGACCTCGTCCTCCGCGTTCCGCGCGCCCGCGCCATGGGGGTGCGCCCGTGGGCGGCGGAGCACACGACCATCGAGGAGACCACCGTGAAGAAGCTCACAACGCTCTGCTGCGCAGCCGTCCTACTGCTCCTGGCGGCCGGCGCCGCGTTCGCAGCGTCCGCGCCGACCGTGAGGGGCGCGGGCAACGCGAAGCTCGGCGAGACCGTGCTCGTCAACGCGGCGGGCCGCACCCTCTACGCGCTTGAAGGCGAGAGCTCCCACCACCTGCTCTGCAGGAGCAGCTCCTGCGCGGGACTGTGGCCGCCGCTGACGGTCCGTTCGCGTGCGATCAGGCTGACGGCGGGCCCGGGCGTGAGGGGGGCGCTCGGCCTGATCAAGCGCCCCAACGGCTCGCTGCAGGTGACGCTGCGGGGCAAACCGCTCTACCGGTACGCGGGGGACAGCGCCGCGGGGCAGGCCAACGGCGAGGGCATCCGCTCTTTCGGGGGGAGCTGGCACGCCGTGACCGCCGCGCCGGCTGCCGCGCCCACGCCGGCCGCGGCGCCGATGACGCCCGAAGCGAGCCCGCCGTACGGCTACGGGCTGCGGGCGTAGGATTCGGCACAGGTACGGACCGCCCGGCCGCTGTGGTCAGGCGAGCGAGCATCCACGACGGGAGGAACACCTTGACGATCAATGCAGCAGCTCAACCCGAACGGCGCCGCGCCCGCGTCGGGCTCGCATCGCTGGTGGCGCTGCTCGGCCTGCTGGCGCTGGCGGGCTGTGGCGGCTCCTCAACGAAATCGGAAACGACCACGACCACCGCGCCCGCAACCACGCCGGCGACGACCTCCACGGCCGCGCCCGCGGGCGGATCCTCCTCCGGCGGCGGCAGCTCTCTGAGCTTGTCCGCGGCGTCGGGTGGCCAGCTCGAATACAGCACGAAGTCGCTCAGCGCCAGCGCGGGGAAGGTGTCGATCGACTTCAGCAACTCCTCGCCGCTCGGGCACAACCTCACGATCGAAAGCTCCTCGGGACAGACGGTCGGCGCCACCCCGACCTTCCAGGGCGGCTCCAAGACCCTGAGCCTGAACCTCAAACCCGGGACCTACAAGTTCTTCTGCTCGGTGCCCGGTCACCGGCAGGCCGGCATGGAAGGGACCCTGGTCGTCAAATAGCCCCGCCGCGGGCGTGGCCCGCCGGGACCTCCTGCAACCCGCTGCCGGCGCCGTTCGCGCCGGCGGCGCGACGGGCCTCCTTGACGCGGTAGAGCTCGGCGTCGGCCCGGCGACTTCGAGGGCATGACCGCGAATCGGCTCTGTGCAGCGGAGCCTTCAGGCCGACGGGCCGGGTTTGCTCTGAATCCAAACGCCTCCGTGCCGCGACGCGAGGTGCGCCGCGAACGCCACCGCCAGGGCGAGCGCCGTGGCGGCCGCCGAGCGCCGCCGCGACCGACACGTGCAGCACCAGCAGCCCGCCCGCGAGCGCTCCCAGCGCCATCGCCGCGACCGACACGACGCGGCGCACGGACGTGTCCGCGCGCCCGCCGGCCGCGAGCCCGGTCAGCGTTTTCGTGAGGACCGTCGTCGTCAGCTCCGGCACCGCCAGCTGCGCCGCGAGCTGGTTCTGGATTCCCATCGCCACCGCGAGAACGGCGACGATCGCGTAGCGCACGCCCTGCGGAGCGGGCGCGGCCGACGCCGCCGCCAGCACGAACGCCACGGCGACGAGCGTCGACTGCACGGCGCCACCGCCCCGCAGCAGGTGCCCGCGGTGCTCGCGCCAGCGCTCGCCTGCGCGGCAGCCGACCTGCGCGCCGAGCAGGAACGCCGCCAGCGCGATCAGCGAGCTCGCCACCGAGAGGCCGCCGGCTCCCGCGATCGCGAAGCCGAGGAACACCACGTTGCCCGTCATGTTCGCGACGAACACGTGGCCGAGCGAGAGGTAGGAGGTGGCGTCGACCACGCCGGTCAGGAGCGTCAGGACGATCATCAGCGGCACGAGCGGGCCGTGCCGGTCTCCGCGGCCGGGGAGCAGCGCCTTGCGCAGCGGCCCCGGGCTCACTCGAGCTCCACGACGTAGTCGCCGACGGGCGCGCGCTCCGGCACCCGCTGCTGCTGGACCGGGCGGCCCAGGTAGAGCAGGCCCAGCGTCGTCTCCTCCGCGGGGATCCGCAGCAGCTCGCGCGCCCGCGGATCCTCCAGCAGCGGCACCGTGCGCCAGTAGGCGGCGAGGCCGCGGGCGTGGGCGGCGAGCAGCACGATGTACGCGGCGACGGCGCCCGCCAGCACGTCCTCGCGATCCTGCGCGGGCTCACCCGTCAGCCGCACCCCGACCGCGACGAGCGTGGGGGCCCGGCGCAGCTTGACCGCCGACCCCGGCTGATCGGCCTCCGCGAGCTCCATCAGCTGCTCGCGCGTGCGCGGGCCGAGCACCCGGAATCGCCAGGGGTTCGTCAGGTGGTGGTTGGGCGCCCAGCGCGCCAGCTCGAGCAGCTCGAGCAGCTCCGCCGGGGGCACCGGCTCGCGGCCGAACGCCTTGTGGGTGCGACGTGTCCGGATAGCCTTCTCGACCTCCACGGGTCAGACCCTAGAACGCATGCCCGCCCCCGCCACCGCGACTCCCACTTGAGCGCCTCCGAAATCGTCTGCTTCGCGCTTGCGGGGATCGCGGCCGGCACGATCAACACGGTCGTCGGCAGCGGCACGCTGATCACCTTCCCGGTGCTGCTGGCGTTCGGCTATGCGCCGGTGAGGGCCAACGTGTCGAACACGATCGGGCTCGTGCCGGGGTCTGTGTCCGGCGCGATCGGCTATCGGCGCGAGCTGGCCGGACAGCGTGCGCGCGCCGTGCGGCTGGGGACGATGTCGGTGCTCGGCGGCGTGACCGGGGCGGTGCTGCTGCTCGTGCTGCCGGCCTCGGCCTTCGAGGCGATCGTCCCGGCGTTCATCGCGATCGCGCTCGTGCTCACGGTGCTCCAGCCGCGGCTCACCCGGGCGCTGCTGCGCCGCGAAATCGACCTCGAACGCCCGGGCCACCCCGGGATCGCCTTCGCGGTGTTCCTGACGGGCGTCTACGGCGGCTACTTCGGCGCAGCTCAGGGAATCATCCTGCTCGCGATCCTCGGGGTCGCGCTGGCCCAGGACCTGCAGCGCACGAACGCGCTGAAGAACGTCCTGGCCGGGCTCGTCAACGGCGTGGCAGGCCTGTACTTCGTCCTCGCCGCGCACGTCGACTGGGGGCCGGCGGCGATCATCGCCGCGGCGGCGGTGATCGGGGGGCAGCTCGGCGCCCGCTGGGGGCGGCGGCTGCCGCCGAGGGCGCTGCGGGCCCTGATCGTCGTCGTGGGAATATCGGCGGTCGTGCAGTTGATCCTGCGCTGAGGGGTAGGTTGTCGATCTGCATGGCAGCGCCGATCAGGGACCACGACGCCGCGCCCGCCGACCACCTGGTGGTTTTCGGCATCACCGGCGACCTCGCGAAGAAGATGACGCTGCGCTCGCTGTACCGGCTCGAGGCCCGGGGGCTGCTGGGCGTGCCGGTGCTGGGAGTGGCTGTCGACGACTGGAGCGTCGAGAAGCTGCGCGAGCACGCCCGCGAAGCGATCGAGGCGGCCGGCGAGAAGCTCGACGACGAGGTTTTCGGGAGGTTCGCCGCGCGGCTCTCCTACGTCAGCGGCGACTTCGCCGACGCCCAGACCTACGAGAAGGTCGGGGCAGCGCTCGGCGAGGCGAAGACACCGGTCTTCTACCTCGAGGTCCCGCCGTCGCTGTTCGCGACCGTCGTCGCCGGGCTCGACACCCGCAAGCTGCTCCGCGGCGCGCGCGTGGTCGTCGAGAAGCCGTTCGGGCACGACCTCGAATCGGCGCGGGCGCTGGCGGCTGAACTGCACCGCCACCTCGACGAGCAGCAGCTCTACCGGATCGACCACTTCCTCGGCAAGATGGGCCTCGAGGAGTTCCTGCACCTGCGCTTCGCCAACTCGCTGCTCGAGCCGGTGTGGAACCGGAACTTCGTCGAGTCGGTGCAGATCACGATGGCCGAGTCCTTCGGCGTCGAGGACCGCGGGCACTTCTACGACCCAGTCGGCGCGCTGCGCGACGTGGTCGTCAACCATCTCCTGCAGCTGCTCGCCGCGGCCGCGATGGAGGCGCCGAGCGGCAGCGGGGACGAAGCGGTCAAGAACGCGAAGGTGAACGTCTTCACCTCGATGCCCGCCGCAGACCCGTCCGCCTACGTGCGCGGCCAGTACGCCGGCTACCGGGAGATCGACGGCGTGGCCGCGGACTCGCAGACCGAGACCTACGCGGCGCTGAAGCTCGGCGTCGAGAACTGGCGCTGGGCCGGCGTTCCGTTCTACATCCGCGCCGGGAAGCGACTGCCGGTGACCCAGACCGAGCTGCGGGTGCTGTTCAAGCACGCGCCGCAGCTGCCGTTCCTCGGACCCGGCGCGCAGCTTCGCGAACCGAGCCAGCTCGTCGTGCGCGTCGATCCGAGCACGGGGGTGCGGATCGTGCTCGACGCGCACCGCGCGGACACCGCCGGGCCGGCCCCGATCCAACTCGACATGGAGTTCGCGCAGGAGGGGGGAGAGGACCCGACTCCCTACGAGGTGCTGCTGCGCGCCGCCCTGATCGGCGAATCCGGCCACTTCACCCGCGAGGACGCGGTCGAGGAATGCTGGCGGATCGTCGCGCCGCTGCTCGAGGAGCCGCCGCCGGTCGAGGTCTACGAGCCCGGCAGCTGGGGCCCGGCGGCCGCACAGCGCCTGATCGCGCCCGACGGCGGCTGGCGCGAGCCGTGGGTCTCGCACAGCGGCTAGCTGAGCTGCTGGACGATCAAAAAGACGTTCAGCGCCGTGATCAGCCCGGCACAGAGCCACGCCAGCGCACGCAGGGGCAGGCCGCTCACGTAGGCGCCCATCACGTCCCGGCGTGAGGTCAGCAGCACCAGCGGGATCAGCGCGAAGGGGATCCCGAACGAGAGCACGACCTGGCTCAGGACCAGCGCGCTGGTCGGGTCGACGCCGGAGGAGATCACCACGAGCGCAGGAAGCATCGTCACCGCGCGGCGTACGAGCAGCGGGATCTTCACGTCGATGAACCCGCTCATCACGACCTGCCCCGCGTAGGTGCCGACGCTCGAGGAGGACGCGCCGGAGGCCAGCAGCGCCACCGCGAAGGCGAGGGCGGCCGCGCCGCCGACCTGCCGGCCGAGCTGGGCGTGCGCGCCGGCTAGCGTGTCGAGGCCGTGCAGCGCCGGGGTGTGGAAGAGCTTGGCGGCGACGGCCAGCATCGCCATGTTCACGATCCCGGCGACGCCCAGCGCGACCACGACGTCGAAGCGCGCGAAGCGCAGCACACGCCGGCGCTCGGACTCGTTGCGGACGGGCACGCGTCTGCCCGTCAGCGAGGAGTGCAGGTAGACGACGTGCGGCATCACGGTCGCGCCGATGATGCCGACCGCGAGATACACCGAGCTGGTGCCGTCGAGCCCCGGCACGAGGCCTTTCAGCGAATCGCCGGCCGACGGCCCGATGCGCAGCGTCTCGTAGACGAAGCCGGCGAGGATGATGCCGAGCAGCGCGGTGATCGCGAGCTCGAAGCGGCGCATCCCGCGCCGCTGCAGCTCGAGGATCGCGAACGCGATCACGCCGGTGATGAGCCCGGCGGGAAGCAGCGGCACGCCGAACAGAAGATTCAACCCGATCGCGGCGCCGAGGAACTCGGCGATGTCGGTGGCGGCCGCCATCACCTCCGCCTGCACCCACATCGCCCAGGCGAACCAGCGCGGGTAGCGGGCGCGCACGTTCTCGGCAAGGCCCTGATCGGTGACGATGCCGAGCTTCGCCGAGAGGTGCTGGATCAGCATCGCCATCAGGTTCGCGGCGAGCACGACCCACAGCAGGAGGTATCCGAACCGTGCCCCGCCCTGCACGTTGGTCGCGAAGTTGCCGGGATCGACGTAGGCGATCGCGGCGACGAACGCCGGCCCCAGCATCGCCAGCGTCGCGCGCAGCCTGCCTTTGGCGAGCAGCTGATCGAGCGGGCTCGGGCCCTCTCCGCGGCGCAGCTCGACGGCGGCGGCCTCGCCGTCGAGCACCGGCACGCGTGGCGGCGGGCTCATCGCGCCGGCTCCTCGGGCTCGACCCGCATCGCTCGGGTCAGCGCCTCGCCGAGCGCGTGCGTGCGCTCGCCGAAGCGGACGAACAGCGGCCCGCCGAACGGCTGGCGCTCGACGACCTGCAGCTCCTCGCCGATCGCGATGCCCTGCGCGTCGAGATAGCGGAGCATCTCCGGATCGGAGTCCGAGACCCGCACGAAGCGCCCCCGCGCACCGATCGGCAGCTCGTCCAGCCCGCAGGTCTCGCCCTCCTGGAGGTCGAAGGCGGCGGTCGGGATCGGGTCGCCGTGCGGGTCCACGGTGGGGTGACCCAGCTTGGCCGCGATCAGTTCCTCCAGATCGTCTGAGAGGACGTGCTCGAGCACCTCGGCCTCGGCGTGGACGCGGTCCCACGGCATGCCGAGGACCTCGGCCAGGTAGCACTCGAGCAGCCGGTGGTGGCGGATCACCTCGAGCGCGATGCGGCGTCCGGACTCGGTCAGCCGCACGCCGCGGTAGGGGACGTGGGTGATCAGCCCGAGCTCGTCCAGGCGCTTGAGCATCGCCGAGACGGAGCCCGGCGTGATCTCCAGGCGCGAGGCCAGCGTCTTCGTGGAGACCGCGTCGTCGCGGCGGGACTCCAAGGCGTAGATCGCCTTCGCGTAGTCCTCGACGGCTGGTGTCCGGAGCGTTTCCTTGGCTGCCACGAGAATAGTTTATGGCAAGCCAAACTTTTCTTCAAGGCTTGCCTCCGAATACAGCATCGAGCGGTCGCGCGCCGAGCTTTAGGGACGGTGGAGCGACTCCACATCCGCGCGCCCCGCTGTTTGCGCGGCAGGCGGGGCCCGAAGCGATCGACGAGGCGTGCCCCGGGGGGACAGGGCTGCGGCGAGGCGCCGCGCCAGCTCACGAGGCGCTCGAGCGGATCCTCGCCTTCCGCTGGGCGGCTCGGCCTCAGCCCGCGGGCGTGGGGCGAAGGCCGTGATGGTGCGCGGCGTGGCTCAGCATCTTCGTGACGCGCTTTTCCAGGCGTTCGCGTCGACGGCCTTCGGAGGTCTTGGAGAACGCGTGAGCGGCGGCCCGCTGCGCCAGGCGCTGCTCGAGCGGCGCGAGCACGGCGGCACGCAGGCCGGCTTCGGACTTGCCGGGGGTGGCGGCCGCGATCTGGTCGAGGCTCTGGCCCGAGCGGAGCTTCGCGACGAGGTCCCGACGCGAGATACCGAGATAGGCGAGCACGGCGGCGAGCACCTTCACGCGCCGCGCCCTCGTGGAGTGGCCGTGCTGCGCGGGCTGGCCATTGACGAGCCGTTCGATCCGCGGCGTGACGTCGGCGGAGCGTTCGCTGAGCCGCCGCCGGGCCGCCGCGCTCAGCGCGGCGACGAGCCCGGCCTCCGAGCGCCCGGGAGTCGCGGCGGCGATCTGCGCCAGCGTCTTACCGGACCCGAGCTCCTTGCGCAGCTCGGCGCGGGAGATCCCGAGGTAGCCGGCAGCCGCGGCGAGCAGGCCGTGCCGAGCCTTCCCGGCATGCGCGTGGCCGCCGTGGTGGGAGCCGGTCGCGCCGGTCGCGGCCAGCGCCACCGCCGTGCCGCCCGCGAGCATCGCCACGAGCGCCACGACCAGCGCAACGCGCCTTTTCAGGTGCCATCGCATCTCTTCACTTTTGCACACCTGCGCCGGGTTCGCGCCAGCAGATAATGAGCGCATGAGCATCGACGAGTGGTCCGACCCCCGTCACGTCGGGCACTACCGGGCGCGAGCCGGCGATTTCGGCGCGGGGGAGGGGGAGAGGACGCTGCTCGAAATGCTGCCCTGCGGCGCCGAACGGATCCTCGACCTGGGGACCGGCGACGGGCGCGCGATCGCAGGGGTGCTCGGGCGCTGCCCCGGCGCACGCTGCGTGGGCGTGGACCGCTCGCCGCTGATGCTCGCGACGGCGCGCGAGCGCTTCGCCGGCGAGTCCCGGGTCGAGCTGCTCGAGCACGACCTCGCCCGCGCGCTGCCGCCGCTCGGACGCTTCGACGCCGTCATCTCCGCGATGGCGATCCATCACCTCGAGCACGACCGCAAGCGCACGCTCTACGGCGAATGCTTCGCGTTGCTGGAGCCCGGCGGGACGTTCGCGAACCTCGAGCACGTGGCGTCGCCGAGCGTGCGCTTGCACCATGCGTTCTTCGCGGCGATCGACGAGCCTCTCGAGTTCGAGGATCCCTCCGACCGCCTGCTCGACGTCGAGACCCAGCTGCAGATGCTGCGGGCGTGCGGCTTCGAGGACGTCGACTGCCACTGGAAGTGGCTCGAGCTCGCGCTGATGGCCGGCATTCGCCCCGCGAGTTGACGACGGGCCAGCGCCGCGCCAGCGCGGCCGGCGGTGCGCAATGCTCAGGCGTAGGGGGCGAGCCCTGCTCAGGCGTAGGGGGGCGAGCCCTGGTCAGGCGTAGGGGACGAGCCCTGCTCAGGCGTAGGGGGGCGAGCCCCGGTCAGGTGTAGGGAGCGAATCCGTCTCAGGCGTAGGGGGCGAGTCCGTTCCCGAACGACCAGTTCTCCTTCGCGACCTCGACGAGGCTGACGGTGACGTCCTCGGGGCGGATGCCGAGACGCTCGTGGAGTCCAGCGGCGAGCGCGGTGTAGAAATCCCTCTTCATCTCCACGCTGCGCCCTTCGTTGAGCGTGATCTGGATCACGACCGCCTCCGCCGAGCGCTCGATCCCGAGGTAATCGCGGCTGATGTCGAGGTTCTCGGCGGCGTGTTCGCTGATCACCTGGAAGCGGTCGCCGTCGGGCACGTTCATCGTCTGATTGAGCGTCTCGTACACGACGTCGAGCAGTGTCTCGCGATATTCCGGCGTGTTGCCGCGGCGGATCTCGATGCGCGTGAAGGGCACGGTCGCCCGAGCCTACCCGGACCGGGCGGCGCCGGCCCGCTCACGCGGCCCGGGGCCGAGCGGAGACGAGCGGGCCGCGCGCCCCGGGTGCGCGCGACATGGAGGACGGCAACGGGTCCGGGGGTGAGTGGGCCGCGCGCCCCGGGTGCGCGCGACATGGAGGACGGCAACGGGTCCGGGGGTGAGTGGGCCGCTCGCTCCGGGTAGAGGCGCAACATGGCGGACGGCGACGGGTTCTTCGCGGGATTCGAGCTCGAGCACCTCGACACGGGCGAGGTCACCCTGCGCGTGCGCCACGGCGGTAGCGGGCCGCCGGTGCTGCTCCTGCATGGCCACCCGCGCACGCACACGACCTGGCATCGCGTCGCCCCGCTGCTCGCGGCGCGCCACACCGTGGTGTGCCCTGACCTGCGGGGCTACGGGCAGTCAAGCGCACCGCCGCGCACGGCCGGGACCGCGGGGATGAGCAAGCGCGCGATGGCGCGTGACGCGGTGGCGCTGATGGACGCGCTCGGCCACGAGCGCTTCGCCGTTGCCGGGCACGATCGCGGCTGCTACGCAGCGTTTCGCACGGCGCTCGACCATTCGCGCCGCGTGGAGCGCCTCGCGGTGCTCGACGGCGTTCCGGTGATCGAGGCGCTCGAGCGCTGCGACGAGCAGTTCGCTCGCGCCTGGTGGCACTGGTTCTTCCTCGGACAGCCGGGCAAGCCGGCGGAGGACTGGATCAACCGTGACCCTGAAGCCTGGTACACCGCCGACCGCGAGAAGATGGGCCCGGAGAACCACGACGACTGGCTGCGGGCGATCAACGACCCTGAAACGGTGCGCTGCATGGTCGAGGACTACCGCGCCGGTCTCGCCGAGGACCGCGAGCACGACGCGGCCGACCGTGCAGCAGGCCGCCACGTGGAATGCCCGACGCTGTTCGCCTACTCGCGCCAGGACGACATGGAGGAGCTCTACGGCGATCCGCTCGCGATCTGGCGCGCATGGGCGCCGGACCTGCGCGGCGCGACGATCGACAGCGGGCATCACATGGCCGAGGAGGCGCCCGAGCAGCTGGCGGATGTGCTGCTCGGGTTCTTCGCGGCAGCCTGAGTGGAGTTGAGGAGCGGCCGGCGGGCTTCATCGCGGCGGCCGGCGCGGTCGCCGCCCGCTCCGGCTCGATCGGTCAGCGGACGCGTTCGTAGACAGCCATCAGCACGCCGGTCGCGGTGGCGCTGCTCTCGACGAGCCGCAGCGTCGCGTGTGCGCTGCCAGCGAACATCCGCCGGCCGCCGCCCAGCACCACCGGCGCGATCGTGAGCACGTACTCGTCGATCAGATCGGCGGCGATCAGCGCGTCGATCAGCAGCCCACTGCCGAAGATCACGAGGTTGCTCGTGGAGCCCGCCTTCAGCTCCGCCACCGCCGCCGGGACGTCGCCGTGCAGCAGCGTCGAGTTCGGCCACTCGAGCACGGTCGATGGACTGCCCGAAGCGACGAACTTCTGCGTCTCGTTGAACGCGTCCTTGAAGGCGCCGCCACGGGCGTTCCAGGTCCTCATCAGATCCTCGTACGTTCGCCTGCCGAAAAGGAACGCGCGGTCCTGGCCCATCCGCTCGCCCATCTTCGTGACCGCAGCCTCGTCGGCGTAGGGAACAGCCCACCCACCGTGGGCGAAGCCGCCGCGCGTGTCCTCGTCTGGCCGGGCGGGCGACTGCATCACGCCGTCGAGCGTGAGGCCGTTCATCACGATCACCTTGCCCATCTGCCTCCCTCGCGCTTTCGCTGCTTCCCGTCCGCGACCAGAAGCGCTCGCCGCCGGAGGCCGCCTCCACGCTCATCGCGGCGCGGAGTGCTGAATCCGCGGTGGTGCCCCGCGCCGAGGATAACCGCCGACCGGGTTACGCCCAAGCACACCTGGTCGCTTACGTGGTCATCGCGCCGTTGTTGCTGGTGGCCCTGATCGTCTTCGCGTGGCGGCCGGGGGGAGGGGGTCGGGCCCGGTGAATCGCCGTTCGGACCTCGGCCGGTGGGCCGGGCGCGGCGCCCGAGGGGCTTCCGCGTTCCCGGCCGACCGTGGTAACACGCTGTCATCGGGAAACCCCGCCGCAGCGGCCGGCTCAGGAGTCTTGAGCGTGAGACCGCGATGGAGTGGATCCTGGTCCGCCGCCGGCTGATCGCGCTGCTCCTCCTCCTGCTCGCCGTCGCGGCAGCGAGCGCAATCGGCATCCTGTACGCGACGAGCGTGGGGCACCTCAACAAGAAGCAACTGCGCCACTTCGCGCACGAGCAGCGCCTCTATCCGCGCGGCTACGGAGGGCCGATCGTCGAACGCGTCGCGCCCGAATAGCTCTTGGCTGGGCTCCGCGGCAGAGACACGCAAGACGGGCCTCCACAGGCGATCATCTGCGGGGCCGGAAGCGCATCAGGGTGGCGGTGCCCGACCGCGTGCTGCTGAGCGGTTCCAGATCGATCACGGGCATGCCCGGGGCCGAGAAGTGAATGCCTTCGCCGAGCAGCACCGGCAGCACGTAGACGAGGATCTCGTCGACGAGCCCCCGGCGCAGGCACTGGCCGGCCACGTCCGCGCCGAGGATCTCCACGTTCTTGCCACCCGCGGCCCGGCGCGCGATCGCGACCGCCTCCCCGATGTCGCCGCTCAGGTACGTGACACCCGCCGGCGGCTCCTCCGGCGGCCTGTGGGTGAGGACGAACACAGGTCCGGAGAACGGGTAGTCGACGCTGCCCGGCTCTTCGGCCTGCATCCGATCCCCGACGTCGGAGGTCCGCCGGCCGACGAGCATCGCGCCGGTGGCCGCCGCGACCTCCTGGAAGTCATCGGCGTCGACGAAGTCGGAGAGCTGGCGGCCGGCGCCCCAATCCATCACGTGGCCGGGGGCAGCGATGAACCCGTCCAGCGACATCGCCCGGTTCACGACCACCTTGCCGGCTTCGGTGCGCAGATCGGTCATCTGATTCTCGCGGAGAGCGTAAGGGAAGCACCCGGCGGCGGGGCGGCGACGGAGGCCCGAGGCGCAGCACGCGTTCGACGATGCTGTGCGCCGCGTCGCCGACGACCTCGCGGGCCTGCAATCCGAACGGCCCACTCGGTGCCACCGCGGGACGCGAGGTTCGGGGCCCTGAGCATCCGCGCGCTCCGAGAGTCGACGCCGGAGCGGAAGGGATCTAGGTGTCTCGACGCTCGGTCTCCGCCGACGCCGGAGCGCGGTCCCTGAAAATCCGGCGCTTGCCCCGCTCGTGCCGGATCCATGCCAGGAGGCGGCCGCCCCAAGCGAGGAACACGAGCGCGCTGACGATCGCCGCCCAGGGCTCCCAGCGTTCGGCGAGCGCGACTGCGGCGCCCGCCACCAGCAGCCACGTCGCGGCGTCGGCAAAACGTTTTCTCACAGGCGTCGGTCTACCCAACGAGGGGACGTTCTTCCCTGGCGGTCGATGTTCATACGGGCCTGCCCCGCGGGCGGTGGGCCGCGCCGGCGAGCCGCGCGCTCGCCGGGTGGGCCGCGCCGGAGTCCACGAAGTTCCGGTCCCGGAACCCTCCGCCCGGCACGACTCTTCGCACGTGATCAGGCGTCCCGCTGCCGTCGCGCTGCTCGGGCGGATCGATCATCCCGTGAGAGCGCACCAGGACCGCGAGATCACCGCTTGCGCGCCACCCAGAAGTACCAACGCAAGACCAGCGCCAGCGCCAGCAGCCCGACGATCCAAACGTAGTGGAGCACGGTCGTGGCAGGAATCGGCACGGGAGGGTGATACCCGTCGGGCAGATCGTTCTGACCAGCGCTCAATAATCGGTGTACGCACTAGATTGCCCTCGGGGCCGTCATCGTCCATGTACCCGAACCTGCCTGGCCAATGAGCCCACGTCATCGGACCGCAGCGGCTGCAATGTTCTTCTTCGGCATTGCGCTCGCGATGGCCGGGGGGATCGGCTTCGTGTACGCCCACTACCACGACCCGACGCCTGAAGCGGACCCGATGGCCGTGCGTCTGCTCTCCCGTGCCGCACATGAACGTCTTTACCACGGCGGGATCGTCGCGATGCTCGCGGGCGCGCTTCTGACCGTCATGGGGCTCGCGGCGGCGATCCGCTCCACCCGCCACGCCGCCACCGAGAGATGATCCAGGCGACGCGCACGCCGCGCTCGATAGGCGATGGTGGGCGTCCACCGAGCTGGCCAGCCGCCGAGTCGCGTGAACGGGTACCAGGCGCGGGTGGGAGGCGGACATCGGTTGCGCTTTGCCGCCGCGATCTCGTGTTGCGAATCGCCGCCGCGAATCGCCCCGCCCCCTGGAACGTCTTCGTCGCGCCCGATAATCGAGGTGGTGGCGAGCGGCAGCGAAGAGACAGGCGTGGATGGCTGGATGCAGGAGTTCAACGCATGGGCGTGGACTCCGCCGCGCGGGTCGTCGCGACTGCGCGGGGCGTATAACGCGAGCCTTCGCGTCTATTCCGGCGGCTTCACCGTACGGTCTCGGTTCAAGGGGGGTTTCACTCCGCATTCGCGGCTTGAATGGGTCTTTCTGACGGGATTGCGCGGCGCCTTGACCCCGCAAGAGGTCCATTACCGGTGGCCGGTCGTGGTCATCCAGACGCTTCGACCATTCGGGGGGGCATCAGTTCTGTTCGCGATGAGCGGAGAACTAGCTTCTTGCACGGTGTGGTGGAACCAAGGGCCACGACTCCGCGCTGCGCTCAACCTCGCCGGCCTGACGATCATTGAGGATGGTCGCTGGGGCTGGGAGGCGCCACATCGGGTTCGAAGAGAGACGCTCGGGGCGCACGCCGGCGACGTTCCGGACGCAATCATTGACGCTCGGTAAGCGATCGTCGGGCGAAACCTAGCGACGCCGGGCTGACAAGCGCTCGTCGTCAGCCGCCAGCCGGGTAGTGACGCGACGTGGCTGTTCTGCATGCCGAAACCGTGCTGGTGGGTGCCGTGTGCGTCGTAGCCGGCCTGATCCTGTCGCTCAACTTGTGGGACCTGGGGCACACGATCGTTAGGACCAGCTTCAGGCACGGTCTTCGACCCGCAAAACGACCGCGGCTGAGACCATGGGAACTGCGGTTCTTCTCGGTGGGTTGGGGTGTGATGCTTGTGCTGTTCGGAGGGTTCGCCGTCTTAGCCGGACTCGGACTTTTCGCTCGATAATCGATGTTATGTGAAGTCGGAGAAAAGAAAGCCGGCGCAACAGCCCCCTTCTGCGACCCTTTCTGCCGGTGGAACGTCCCCTCCCGGAGCTCGCGCTGGCCGGCACCGAGCCCGGTGACCTGGCGGCGGTTCTGGATCTCGAGGCGGATCCGGACGTCGCGCCGTGGATCCTGGCCTGGCCGCGAGAGCGCCATCTGCGCGCGATCACCGAGCCGGACGAGGCGCATCTCACGTTCTCGGGCGTGCACGGCTTCGCGGGCTTCGCGCTGCTCGCCGGCCTCTCCGGACCGGAGCGATCTATCGAGCTGCGCAGGATCGCGCTGGTGCGCCGCGGCCGCGGCGCCGGCTGGAGCGCGCTGCAGCTTGTGCTCGGTGAGGCGTTCCACGTGCGCGGCGCAAAGCGCGTGTGGCTCGACGTCGTACCCGGAAACGCCCCTGCCATACGCCTCTACGAGGAAGCCGGCTTCAGGTCCGACGGACCCGGCGAGATGACCCACCTCCTCCCCGGCGGCGGCCTCGAGCGTCTGCGTGTTATGTCAATCTCGGCCGGCGACTGGGCTCCTGCTCGTCCGCGGCCCGCGGTGGCCTAGCATCCGCCGCACAAACCCCGACGCGAGGAGCTGCAATGGCAAACGTTCTCTACACGGCCGAAGCCCACGTCACCGGCGGGCGCGCCGAGGGCCACGGACGCTCGAGCGACGGCATCCTCGAGGTCGATCTGCGGCTGCCCGAGCAGATGGGCGGACAGGGCGGCGGCACGAACCCCGAGCAGCTGTTCGCGGTCGGCTATGCGGCGTGCTTCGAGGGCGCGCTCGGCGTCGTCGGGCGCCGTCAGAAGCTCGAGACCGGCGACGTGGCGATCGAGTCGAAGGTCTCGCTCTCGCCCGACGGCTCGGGCGGGTTCCTGCTCGGCGTCGAGCTCGACGTCAACCTCCCCAGCGTCGAGGACGCGGAGGCGGTCAAGGAGCTCGTCAGAGCGGCGCATCGCGTCTGCCCCTATTCGAACGCGACCCGCGGCAACATCGAGGTCGTCCTCACAGCCAACGGCCAGCCCCTCGACTGACGGCGGGAGCGCTCCCCTGCGCGTCCTGACGTGGAACCTGTTCCACGGCCGCTCGCGCCCGCCCGCGGGCCGCGACCTCGCGGCTGAGTTCACGGCGCTGCTCGCGAGCTGGCCCTGGGACGTCGCGCTCCTGCAGGAGGTGCCGCCGTGGTGGCCGCCGCAGCTCGCCGTCGCCTGCCGCGCCGAGCAGCGGACAGCGCTGACCTCACGCAACGCGCTGCTGCCGCTGCGCCGTGCCGTCGCACGCCGTCGCCCCGAGCTCGCGAAGTCCAACGGCGGTGGCGCCAACGCGATCCTCTCCCGGGTCGGTCTCACGGGCAACGAGCGCCTGCGGTT
Organism: uncultured Solirubrobacteraceae bacterium; assembly: GCA_963703205.1. Taxonomy (GTDB): domain Bacteria; phylum Actinomycetota; class Thermoleophilia; order Solirubrobacterales; family Solirubrobacteraceae; genus Palsa-744. The sequence goes on along the minus strand of OY969799.1, from coordinate 1,292,067 downwards.
GCGGCTGTGGCCGGAGCGCCGCGTCGCACAGCTGGCGCGGCTTGCCGATGGCTCCCTGGTCGCCAACTTCCATGCCAGCACGCGCGTGCCCCTCGCCGAGCACGAGCTTCGCACGCTCTCAGCGCGCGTCCTGAAGGCGGCTGCCGGGGCTCCCGCCGTACTCGGGGGCGACCTGAACCTGCGCGACCCCGTCGCAGCGCCGCCCCTCCGCCACGTCGCGGCACGCGACGTCGACCACATCTTCGCCGCGGGTCTGGAGCCCGAGGACGAGCCGGTTCGTCACGCGCGCACCGTCGATCTCGGCGGCAACGCGCACGAGCTCTCCGATCACCCGCCGCTGGAAGCTGCGCTGCGCCGGCCGCCCGTCAGCGCCCGAAAGTCCTGAGCATCTGCCGCGCCGCCGGCGAGACCCCGGCGAGACCGAGACGGACCTGCTGCAGCCCGTCGCGCAGCTCCGCGTCGCCGACCTCGACGGGCAGCATCGAGTCCTGCAGCGCCGCCAGCTCGCCGTCGGCCGCCAGCACCTCCCCCACCGCGCTCTCGACGAGACCCTGCAGCCCGCGCGCCGGCGCCCCTTCGGGGGCGGGCGTGAAATCGCGGCCGTGCAGCCCGCTGCGGGCGGCGAACTCCGAGTGCGTGCGCCTCAGCCGTCCGTAGGCCGCCTGCACCGGCCTGAACAGCCCGTCTTCCAGTCGTTCGGCCGCGCGTTCGTCCAGCAGCTCGTAGGCCCCGCTGAGCAGACCCAGGGCGACGGCCAGCCGGTCGGCGCACTCGCCGACCACCCGGAGCAGTTGCGTGCGCCCCGCGGCGTTCGAGAAGGACATGCGCCGAACCTACCCTGCCTGCCCGCCGGGACCCGCCAGCTCGATTGCACGCGCCAGCACCGCATCGAGCATCGATGGCGTCAGCTTCCCGGTGAACGTGTTCTGCTGACTCGGGTGGTAGCAGCCGAGCAGCGGCCACGGCTCACCCTCGGCCTCTGCTCCGTGGCCGAAACGCGGCCGCGGGCGCGGCGCGGGGGCCTGCGGGCACAGCTGCCGGCGCAGTCGCAGCGCCGCGTCCCACGCGAACGCTCCGAGGCACAGCACGACGCGGACGTCGTCGAGCAGCTCGGCTTCGCGCACGCTCCAGGGCAGGCATTCGTCGCGCTCCGCGGGGCTGGGACGGTTCGCGGGCGGTGCGCAGCGAACGGCGGCGGTGATCCGCACGGCGTCCAGCCGCAGACCGTCGCCGCGCCGCCTCGAGGTGGGACTGCTCGCCAAGCCCGCGCGGTGCAGGGCCGCGTACAGGAAGTCGCCCGAACGGTCCCCGGTGAACATGCGGCCGGTGCGGTTGGCGCCGTGGGCCGCGGGCGCGAGACCGAACAGCAGGATCCGTGCCCCCGGGTCGCCGAAGGCCGGCACCGGGCGGCCCCAGTAGCGCTCCGCGGCGAAGGACGCCCGGCGCTCGCGAGCAACCTGCTCGCGCCAGGCCACCAGGCGCGGACACCGCCGGCACGAGGTCACCGCGGCATCGAGCTCGGACAGGTTCTTCTGTGACTCCACTCGCACGGGGCAGTAGTACCATCGCTGTGAGGATGGAAACCTGGATTTGGGTGTTGCTGCTGGCAGGGCTGATCAAATTGCCGATCGCCGCTCTGATGCTCTGGATCCCCTTCCGCTACGACGAGTCGCAGGTGGTCCCAGACCCGACGGACTCCAGCGAAGAGGACGGCGGCTCGAAGGCGCTGCCCGCCGGGCCGCTGAACCCGCATCCGCGCAGCCCGCGGCCGCGCCATCCGCGGCGCGGCCCGCACGGCTCGCCGTCCCCCTCATCGCCGCCGCGGGTACGCAGGCCGGCGCGCGCGGTCTCACCGGTGCGCGCCTACCGCTGACTCGCCGCCTTCAGCGGTTTCTCTTGCGTTGCGCTTTGGCCGCTTTGGCTTTGGCCCTGCGTCTGCGCTGACGCACCGCTTTGTTGTGCGAGCTGCTCGCTTCGGCCATCTCCTCCGCCCCGGCGGGAGCCACGCGCCGGGCGTCGCGCATGATCACCATCCCGATCGCGATCAGGAGCACCACCGCCACGCCGATCCCGATGAAGATCGTTTTGTTGTTGTTGCGCGATTCGCCTTCGGTCCCTGTCGTCGAGGTCGAGGTCGTGGAGGTCGTGCTTTCTTCCTGCTGAGCCTTGCTGGAGAGTTCGTTGAAGGCGTTGCCGCCTTCGACGTTCGCGGCCGAGGCCACGGCCGGCAGCGCGGCCGCCGGGGCCGCAAGTGCGGCCAGGGTCGCGAGCACGCACGTCAGCCTGCGCAGGCTCCCACGCCTCGAGAAGATCCGCTCCTCCACGGCCCGGAGGATACCTGCTGCTCGGCCGCCGCTCGCCGTCGCGACCGGCGGCCGGGGGCCCCTGCCAGGGCAGCCCCTAGAATCCTCGCGATGGCTCCCAAACAGCGGCAGGTGCGGATCGAACAGCGCGGCGCGGTGCAGGCGATCCAGGCGCTCGAGCAGCGCTCCGACGAGGAGCTCCAGGCCGAGACCAAATACAAGGCGGCGGCGCTGGCGATCCTCGGCGCGCGCGCGTCCGAGCGCTTCGACGCGGACGCGGCACGCGGCTACTTCCAGCGCGCGCTCGCCGCCGCCCGCCCGCAGGAACGGATGCAGCTGCGCCGCATGGCCGACGCCTCGCTCGCGCTCGCCGAGCGCCGCGCCGGCGACCTCAAGACGGCGGTCGAGCGGATGGGCCAGGAGGCGCCGAGCGGGCGCCAGCTGTTCGCACTGCAGGCGATGGGGCTGCTGCTCCCCACGAGCTCGGCGGGGATCCTCGCCCGCGTGCGCGGGGTCGTGCTGATCATCCTGCTGATCGTCGTGCTGCTGGCCGTCGGCACGGGCATCGTCGAGCTGATCTCGCTGCCGTTCGGCGGCTTCTCGCTCGCCCCGGCGATCCTGCTCGGCCTGTTCGTGATGGTCGCTGTGCTCGCGATCGCCGCCGCGATCGGCCGGCGCCGGCGCGACCGCGCACGGGCCGCGAGCGGCTGAGCGCCCGCCTTCGGCCTCGAACTAGGCTTGCCTGGTGCCGGCTCCGGTCTGCCTGATCGTCAACCCCTCCGCGGGCGGAGGCCGCGCCCTGCGGGCCGCGCCGGCGGTCCACTCCGCGCTGCAGGCGAGCGGCGTCGGCGTCCGCCGCGTCGACACGTGCGATGTCGGCCACGCGCGCGAGCTCGTGCGCGAGGCAGCCGTCCGCGGCGAGACCGTCGCGGTGCTGAGCGGCGACGGCCTGGTGGGGGTCGCGGCGGACGAGCTGCGGGCGGTTCCCGGCGCGGTGCTCGCGGTGCTCCCGGGCGGGCGCGGCAACGACCTGGCCCGCGTGCTCGAGCTTCCCGGCGATCCCGTGGTCGCCGCCGAGGCGATGGCCGCCGGCAGACCCCGCTCGCTCGATCTGGGCGTCGTGACGGAGCAGCGCGAGGGCGCTGCCGGGCGGGCGTTCGTGGGCATCGCCTCGGCCGGGTTCGACAGCGACGCCAACCGCATCGCCAACGAGGCTCCGGCCTGGCTCGGCGGCCTTGTCTACGCCTACGGCGCGCTGCGCGCGTTGCTCTCCTGGCGCCCGGCGCGCTTCGAGCTCGAGCTCGACGGCGGCGAGCGTCACACCCTGACCGGCTACTCGGTGGCTGTTGCCAACTCCCGCGCCTACGGGGGCGGGATGTACCTCGCGCCGGAGGCGATGCTCGACGACGGGATGCTCGACGTCGTCGTCTGCGAGGCGACGAGCAGGTGGCGCTTCCTGGCGATGCTCCCGCGGGTCTTCAAGGGCACCCACGTCGAGCTTCCCGAGGTGCGGACGTTCCGCACCCGCGAGCTCACCGTCGCCGCCGAGCGCCCGTTCGTGATGTACGCCGACGGCGACCCGATCGGGACGCTCCCGGTGCGGGTCAGCGCGCTGCCCGCCGCCGTCACCGTGCTCGCGCCGGCCGATGGCGGGGCCGCGTTCGGCGCCGCCACGGCGACCGCGGCCGTAACGGGCCCTGAGCCGGCGAGCGCCTGATGGCAGCGATGCTGGACGCCAAGCTCGCCCTTGCGCGGGGCGCGGGCGCGCTCTCGCGGCTGAGCGGATCGGGCGCGACGAGCCTGCCCGGTCGTGTGCTGATGCGTCTGCAGCCGGACGCGATCGCGCGGCTCGCGGCACGGCTGCCCGACGGCAGCGCCGTCATCTCGGCGACGAACGGCAAGACCACCACGGCCGCGATGACCGCGGCGATCCTCACCGCCGACGGCACCGAGCTCGTGCACAACCGCGCGGGCGCGAACATGGCCGGCGGCGTCGCCACGACGCTGCTCGGCGCCGCCGGGCGCGGTGACCGGATCGCGGGCCGGCTCGGCCTGTTCGAGGTCGACGAGATGTGGCTGGCCCGCGTCGCGACGGCTCTGCGTCCGCGCGCGATCCTGCTCGGCAACCTGTTCCGCGACCAGCTCGACCGCTACGGGGAGCTCGAGTCGATCGCCGATAGCTGGCGCGACGTCCTGCTCGGCAGTGAGGCGCGCGCCGTGATCAACGCCGACGACCCGCTGCTCGCCGACCTCGGCAGGGATCGCGACGAGACCGTCTTCTTCGGGGTCGATGACGACTCGCTGGCGCTGCCCGGCATGGCGCACGCGGCCGACGCCAAGCACTGCCGCAACTGCGGCGCCCCCTATGTCTTCGACGCCGTCTATCTCGGCCACCTCGGCCGCTACCACTGCCCGAGCTGCGGGCGCGCCCGGCCCGAGCCGCGGGTGCTGGCCACCGAGGTGCGGCTGGAGGGCGTCCGCTCGGCGAGCTTCACGCTGCGCACCCCCGCGGGCAGCGCCCGTGTGCAGCTCGCGCTGCCGGGCCTCTACAACGTCTACAACGCGCTCGGCGCCGCGGCCCTGGCCGGGACCCTGGGCGTGGCGCTGCGCTCGATCGTCGCCGGCCTGGAGGCGACGCGGGCCGCCTTCGGCCGCGCCGAGAGCGTGACCGTCGCCGCACACGGAGGCCCGCGTGAGCTGCGCATCCTGCTCGTCAAGAACCCTGCGGGGGCGAACGAGGTGCTGCGCACGCTCGTGCTCGAGCCGGGCCGGCACGAGCTGCTGGGAATGCTCAACGACCGCATCGCCGACGGGCGCGACGTCTCGTGGATCTGGGACGCGGACTTCGAGCTGCTCGCCGACAGGGTCGGCGGCGTCGTCTGCGCGGGCACGCGCGCGGCGGACCTCGCGGCGCGCTTGAAGTACGCCGGCGTCGAGGAGGATCGGATCAGGATCGTCCCGGAGCCGGCAGCCGCGCTCGAGGCGGCGGCCGGCGCCGGCGAGGCGGGGCGGCCGCTCTACGCGCTGCCGACCTACACCGCGATGCTCGAGCTGCGCGATCTGCTCGAGCGTCGCGGGGAGGTCTCGGGGCGATGGTCGTGAGCGCCTCCCCCGCGCCGGTCATCTGGCACGACCTCGAGTGCGGCGCCTACCGCGCAGACCTGCCGCTCTGGCGCGAGCTGGCTGCGGCAGCGGGCGGCGCTTCGGCACGGGTGCTGGACATCGGCGCGGGAACCGGCCGCGTCGCCTTCGACCTGGCCCGCGCCCGCCATCGCGTGACGGCGCTGGACCGCGATGCGTCGCTGCTCGCTGCGCTGCGTGAGCGCACGGACGGGCTGGCGGTCGAGACGGTCCACGCCGACGCCACCAGCTTCTCGCTCGGCGACGGCGACTACGACCTCTGCCTGGTCCCGATGCAGACCCTGCAGCTGCTGCGCGGCGCCCGGCAGCGCAGGGCGCTGTTCGCCCGCGCGCGGGAGCACATGCGCGCCGGCGCGCTGCTGGCCTGCGCGATCGTGACGGCGGTCGACGAGTTCGACTGCGGCCGAAGCGGGTTCGGGCCGAGCCCCGAGCGCACCCAGATCGACGGGACGGTGTATCTCAGCCGCGCCGTAAGGGTGGCCCGCCTCGGGCGGCGCTTGCGCATCGAGCGCGAGCGGTTGATCGTGCCACAGTCGCCCGGCGGCGCTCTGCCCGCGGAGCGCGACGTCGTCGAGCTGGAGGTGCTCGGCGAGCGCGGGCTGCACCAGGAGATGCGCCGTGCGGGCCTCGAGCCGCTGCCCTCGCGGGAGATCCCCGAAACCGGCGAGCATTCGGCCAGCCTGGTGGTGATCGCCAGTGCCTGACACGCAGCAGCGGGTGCTGCGTGTGTGCGCGCTGTATCCGGACCTGATGAACATCTACGCCGACCGGGGCAACCTGATCGTTCTTCAGCGGCGCTGCTCGTGGCGCGGGATCGGCTTCGAGCTCAGCGCGAGCAGCCTCGGCGAGGACCTCGACGGCGAGCGCCACGACCTCTACTACATCGGCGGCGGGCAGGACCGGGACCAGCGCCTCTGCGCGCAGGACCTGCTGGCCACCAAGGCGCAGGCGCTGCGAGCCGCGGCCGCCCGCGGCGCGATCGTGCTCGGCGTCTGCGGCGGCTACCAGCTGCTCGGCCGCGCCTATACGCTCGGCGCAGAACGCATCGAGGGCGTCGGGCTGCTCGACCTCGAGACGGTGCGCGAGCAGGGCCCGCGCCTGATCGGCAACGTCGCGGTCGAGCCGAGCGGCCTCGGCGCCGGCGGGCAGGTGCTGGCGGGGTTCGAGAACCACGGCGGGCGCACCTACCTCGGCGGCGACCAGGCGGCGCTGGGACGGGTCCTGCGCGGCCACGGCAACGACGGCCGCAGCGGCTTGGAGGGAGCGGTGGCGGGGAGCGCGATCGGCACCTACCTGCACGGGCCGCTGCTGCCGAAGAACGTGTGGTTCGCGGACTGGCTGATCGAGCGCGCGCTCGGGCTCGACGCGGGCTCGCTGACGCCGCTCGGGGACGAGATCGAGCGCAGCACGCACGACAGCGCGATGCGGGCCGCGGGGCTCTAGCGCTCCGTCACGCCCGCTGGCGCAGCGCGGGCGTGTAGGAGACGCCGACGATCGCCCCTTCTGGCCCCTGCAGCCGCGCCACCGTCTGACCCCACGGCTCCTCGCGCGCGCCGTGGAGCAGCTCGTAGCCGTCCTCCTCGAGCTCGCGCGCTGCCGCTGCGACCGCGGCGGGGTCGGCCACGTCGAACTCGATGCTCACCTGCGGCACCGGGCGCCCACCTGGCCATTCGCTGCTGCCGAAGCACGCTTCGGCAGCCTGCGAGAGCGGCCAGACACCGAAGGACCTGCAGCCCTCGACCTGCTCGCTGTGCCGGTACTCGCCTTCCCCTTCCAACGGCAGCCCGAGCGCACCCTCGTAGAGGGCGAGGCTGGCCCGCGGCTCCGGCGCGATGACCGCGATCGTGGCGAGGAACTGCGCTTGCACGCCCGCTCAGGCCACGGCGAACCGCGAGAACCGCTCCGCCAGGCGCGCCGGCACGAGCGCTCGCACCCGCACGCCCTCCGCGGTGTCCTCGCGGGTCACGTCGCCCGCCAGCTCGTGCAGCTCGGCGAGGCTGCCGCCGTCCGCGTAGGGCACGAGCAGCTCGAGCGTGCGCAGCGTGTGCGCGAGCTCGGTCTCGATCCGCTCTTCCAGCGCTGAGAGCCCCTCGCCCGTCGCCGCGCTGAGGAGCACCGCGTCCGGGTTGTGCAGCCGCAGCTCGCGACGCTGCTCCTCGCCGAGCAGGTCGGACTTGTTCAGCACCAGCAGCCGCGGCTGTTCGCCGGCGCCGATCTCCTCCAGCGTCTGATCGACGGCGGCCTTCATCGCCTCGCCGTGCTCCTCCCCGGCCGAGGCATCGAGCACGTGGATCAGCAGGTCGGCCCTGAGCGTCTCTTCGAGCGTCGCGGCGAACGCGTCGACGAGCTGGTGGGGCAGCTTGCTGATGAAGCCGACCGTGTCCGTCAGCAGATGGGTGCGGCCGCCGATGCGCAGCGTGCGCGTGGTCGGGTCCAGCGTGTGGAACAGGCGGTCGCGGACGCCGACGTCCGCGCCGGTCAGCGCGTTGAGCAGCGTCGACTTGCCCGCGTTCGTGTAGCCGACCAGCGAGATCGTCGGCATCGCCGCGCGTTCGCGCTCGGCGCGCTGCACCGCGCGGGTGCCCTTGACGTGCTCCAGGCGCTTGCGGAGCAGCGCGATGCGGTTGCGCGCGAGCCGCCGGTCGGTCTCGATCTGGGTCTCACCGGGGCCCCTCGTGCCGATGCCGCCGCCGAGCCGCTCGAGGTGGCTCCACAGCCCGCGCATGCGGGCCATGTTGTATTCGAGCTGGGCGAGCTCGACCTGCAGCTTGCCCTCGGCGCTGCCGGCATGGGAGGCGAAGATGTCGAGGATCACGCTCGTGCGGTCGATCACCGGCAGCCCGATCGCCTCTTCGAGGTTGCGCTCCTGGCGCGCCGTCAGCTCGTCGTCGCATGCGACCAGGTTGGCGTCGGCCGCCTTCGCCGCCGTCTTCGCCTCGGTGACCTTCCCGGGGCCCAGATAGGTGTTCGGATGTGGCGCCTCGCGGCGCTGGAGCATCTCGCCGACAACCGCCACGCCGGCCGTGCGCAGCAGCTCGCCGAGCTCCGCCAGGTCCTCGCCCTGATCCACGGCGCCCACGCAGAAGGCCCTCTGCCGCGCGCGCTGACCGGGCTCCAGCCCGTTCACCTTTGCGCTCTGTGTGCTGCGCCCGCTACGGCTCCGATCCATCCGTCTTCGATTCTAGGGGGTGCGCGGGCCGTCGGGGCGCGCCCGCGCCGCTCTCACGGCGCCGAGGGCGCAGCCCAGCCTTCGATCAGGAGCATGCCGTAGGCGGCGACCGAGGGGCCGTCCTTGAGCGCGCCGTCGCGGATCATCTGCTCGACGGCCGCCCGCGTGAACCGCTGCGCGCGCATGTCCTGCTCCTCCGCCTCGCGGCGCGGCTCATGCGCCTGCAGCTCGGTGGCGAGCCACACGTCGAACCCCTGCGTGCTGAAGCCGTATGCCTCGTAGAGATGGCCGACGTGCCGCATCGAGGTCGCGAGCAGCCCGGTCTCCTCGAGCAGCTCGCCGCGCGCCAGCTCCTGGGCGTCGACGTCGGCCGACCCCTCCCACGAGCCCTGCGGGAACTCCCAGAAGCGCCCGCCGACGGCATAGCGGTGCTGCTCGACGAGCCACAGCTCGCCGTGCTCGTCGACGGGAACGATCAGTGCGAAATCCGGCTTCTCGACTACGCCGTAGATGCCCGTGCTGCCGTCCGCGCGCCGGATCTCGTCCTCGCGCACCCGCATCCAGCGGTTCTCGTAGACGGTGCGAGTGGAGATCTGCTCGATGCTCACGGTGCCAGCTGCCTGCGTCCGGCCGTATCAGGCCGGCGCCAGCTTGCCGAGCCGCTGCACCGCCTCGACGATGCGCTCGTCGGGTGTCGTCAGCGAGATCCGGAACCACCCCTCGCCCGCGGGCCCGTAGATCGCGCCCGGGGAGATCACGACCGCTGCCTGCTCGAGCACGTGCTCGGCGTAGGCGGCCGAGCTCGCGAAGCCCTCCGGCACCGGCGCCCACACGTAGATCGTCGCGTGCGGCTTGCGAACGTGCACGCCGATCTCCTGCAGCGCGTCGCACACGAGGTCGCGGCGCCTGCGGTAGAGCTCGACCATCGAGGCGACCTCGGCGTCCGTGTCCGGCGAGAGCGCGGCGACCGCCGCCAGCTGGACGGCCTCGAACAAGCCGGAGTCGATGTTCGTCTTCAGCCGCCAGTAGGTCTGCAGCGCCTCGGCGTTGCCGGCCAGGAACGCGCAGCGCCAGCCGGTCATGTTGAAGCCCTTGGACAGCGAGAAGACCTCGATGCCGACGTCCTTTGCCCCTGGCGTGGCCAGGAACGAGGGCGCTTCGTAGCCTTCGAAGACGATCTCCGAGTAGGCCATGTCGTGCACCACGAGGATCTCGTAGGTGCGGGCGAAGTCGACCACCTGCTCGAAGAACCCCTCGGGCACGATCGCGCCGGTCGGGTTGTTGGGGTAGTTGAGGTACATCAGCTTCGCCTTGCGCGCGATGTCCTCGTCGATCGCCTCGAGGTCCGGGACGAACCCTTTCTCGGGATCGAGCGCCATCAGCACGGGCTCCGCACCGGCGAGCCACGGGCCGCAGGTGTAGACCGGGTAGCCGGGGTCGGCGGCGAGCGCGTAGTCGCCCGGGTCGAGGAAGGCGAGGTTGAGGTTGAAGATCGCCTCCTTGCCGCCGATCGCCGGGATCACCTCGGTCTCGGGGTCGAGTGTCACGTCGAAGCGGCGGGCGTAGAAGTCCCCGACCGCCGCACGGAAGTCCGCGCGACCCCGATTGGACGGGTACCGATGGGTCTCCGCCTCGGTGACCGCCTCCTGCATCGCCTCGACGATCAGCGGCGGCGTCGGCCGGTCCGGGTCGCCGATGCCGAGGCTGATCACGTCGATGCCGGCTGCGCGCTTGTCGGCGATCTTGCGCTCGAGCTGCGCGAAGGCGTACGGCGGGATCTTCTCGAGGCGGCTACTCGGTCTCATGCAGCTCCTTTTCGAACTCTTCGCTGATCGTGCCCGCGAACACCGGACGCGCCCAGCCTGTCAGATTCACGCGCAGCTCTCGGTCGACCTCGACCAGCAGCTCGCCCCCGTCGAGCGCCACCGACACCGCCGCGGGCCAGCTCTCGGGAGGCGCGTCCTGCAGGTGCGAGACGGCCGCGCCGGTCGCGCCCGTTCCGGAGGAAAGGGTCTCCCCCACGCCGCGCTCGAAGATCCGCGCGCGGAGCGCACCCGGGCCCGTCTGCGCGTACCAGGAGACGTTCGTGCGGTTGGGGAACAGCGGGCTCGCTTCGATCGCGGGGCCGACCGCCGGGAGGTCGAGCGATTCGAGCTCCGCGACGCTCTCGACGCGGATCGCGCACTGCGGGTTGCCGATCGAGACGTGGCGGAAGCTCCAGCGCCACGGGCCGTCGTCGATGTGCCCCGTGCCGGCCGGCGGCCCCGAGGGGAAGTCCTTGGAGCTCAGCGCCGCCCGCCCCATGTCGACCCTGCAGGTGTCCGGGCCGGTGATCGTCGGGCGGATGCGCCCCGCGGCGGTCTCGATCGAGAACTCGTCGCGGTCGGTCCAGCCGCGGCGTCGCAGGTAGAGGATCGCCTCGCGGGCGCCGTTGCCCGAGAGCTCCGCCTCCGACCCGTCCGGGTTGAAGATGCGAAGCCGCGCCACGTCCTCGCCGCCGTCCGGCGCGCAGAGCAGCAGCACGCCGTCGGCGAACACCCCGAAGTGCGCCTCGCAGAGCCGCCGCACGCGGGCCGGGGTCAACTCGAACGGCAGATTGCGCTCCTCGACGATCAGGTAGTCGTTGCCGAGCGCCTGCCACTTCTCGAAGGCCATCGTCATCGGGTGCCGGAGTCTAGGACAGCCCCGCGGCCAGGCCCGGCGAGACGCGCGGGGGCGTCCGCGGTCAGGACGCGAGGGAGCGCAGGATCTCCCGGGCCACGGAGTCGGCGTCGCGGCCCGTCACGTCGATCGTCGCCACCCCCGCGAGCTTGCGCATCCACGTCAGCTGGCGCCGTGCGTAGTTGCGTGTGCGCCGCTTCATCCGCTCGATGTCGCCGCTGCGCAGCTCCTCGAAGCCGAGCGCCTTCGCGGCGGTCTCCGATACGCCCAGGGCGGCGGCCCGCAGCACCTCCTCGCGGGCGCCCGCCGCGACCATCGCCTCGACACGGCGCTCGATCGCCTCGTATAGAGCCTCGCGCTCCATCGTCAGCCCCGCGAGCAGCGTCGGGTGGCGGAGATCCTCGCTCCACAGCTGCGAAGGCCCCTCGGGCGGCTCCAGCTCACCGAGCTCGAGCAGCTCGAGCGCGCGGACGATCCGATGGCTGTCGGTGGGCGGCACTCCCTCCGCCGCCCACGGGGCCAGCTCCGCGAGGCGCGCATGGAGCCGCTCGGGGCCGAGCCGTTCGAGCTCGGACGTGAGCCGCTCGCGCACGTCGCGCTCCGGGGCCGGGCGCAGGTCGAGCTGCGCCAGGGCAGCCCGCAGGTACAGGCCGGTGCCGCCGACGACGATCGGCCTGCGCCCTTCCGCCAGCAGCTCGTCGATCTGGGCGTGGGCGAGCTGCGCGTACTCGCCGACGCTGAAGGTCGCATCGAGCGGCAGGAACGACAGCAGACGGTGCTCGAGGCGTGCCTGCTCGGAGCGCGTGGCGGCGCCCGTCAGCACCTCCAGCCCTTCGTAGACCTGCAGTGCGTCGGCGGAGACTGCGACCGGGCGCTCGCCGCGGGCGCGCAGGCGCTCGGCGAGCGCGAGCGCCACCGCGGTCTTGCCAACCCCGGTGGGGCCGAACAGCGCGACGATCTTCATGCGGATAGGCTCAGGCACGACACGTGGAGATCTCCGGTTCGAAAGTCCTGCTGACCGGCGCCACCGGGGGCATCGGCAACGCGATCGCGCGAGCCCTCGCGGCCCGCGGCGCGAAGCTGATCCTGACGGGTCGGCGCACCGCGGTGCTGGACGCGCTCGCCTCCGAGCTCGACGCGCGCGCGCTGGCGGTCGACCTCGCCGTGCGCAGCGAGGTCGAACGGCTGGCGTCGGAGGCCGGCGAGGTCGACGTCCTGGTCGCGAACGCGGCGCTGCCCGCGTCCGGAGCGCTCGACTCCTTCACGCTCGAGCAGGTCGATCGGGCGCTGGAGGTGAACCTGCGCGCGCCGATCGCGCTCGCGCACATCCTGATCCCGCAGATGCTCGGGCGCGGCCGAGGCCATCTCGTCTTCATCTCCTCTCTGTCTGGCAAGGCGGCGACCCCGCGGACCGCGCTCTACAACGCGAGCAAGTTCGGGCTGCGCGGCTTCGCCGGGGCGTTGCGCGCGGACCTCCGCGAGACGCCGGTCGGCGTCTCCACGGTGTTCCCGGGCTTCATAAGGGACGCGGGCATGTTCGCGAACGCCGGCGTGAAGCTGCCGCCGGGTGTCGGCACGCGCACCCCCGAGGATGTCGCCAAGGCGGTCGTGCGGGCGATCGAGCAGGACCGCGGCGAGGTCGAGGTGGCGCCGTTGCCGCTGCGGGCGAGCACGCTGCTCGCGAGCGTCGCGCCCGAAACGGCCGGCCGGGTCGCGCGGCTGCTCGGCTCGGAGAAGATCACCCGAGACATGGCCGCCGGGCAGACCGACAAACGCTGAGCCGCCTCAGCGGGAGCGCTGCCAGGTGACGATCGCCGTGAACAGCGTCTCCTCCGCCTGGCCCTCGCCCTGCCGGCTCGGCGACTGCGCATACTGGACAGCGAAGTCCGCCGGCGTCAGGCGGCCGGCGACCACCCATGCCTCGATCGCCCCGGCGAGCTCCATCACCGAGGAGTAGGGGCCGAAGCCCGTGCACCCCCAGCTCCCCTCGGCCGGACGGGGCGGCGGCGGGGCAGGGCGCGCAGAGGACGTCAGGCCCTTGCGGATCGCGTTCAGCGAGGGGTCCTTCCAGAGCGGGGGCATCGCGGCGAGGCTAGCGGACCACCAAATCCCGCGAGGCTCCTCGGGCGGTCAGCCGTGCTCAGAACAGCGCCTGCTGCCCCGCCGCCTCGCGCGGCTCGGGTGGGCGGGTCGCGCGGGCGCGCTGCTCGTCGCGGCCGCGCCAGAAGCGCCCCGGCGAGCTGCCTCGGCGCACGAGCCGCGCGAGCCGCGCCCGTTCCGGCTGCGGCGCGTACGCGCTTTTGCGGTAGAGCTGCTCGTAGCGCGGCACCAGATCGGGTCGCTTGGCGCGCATCCAGTCCATGAACACGTCGCGCACCTCGCCGCGCAGGTGCAGTGCGATGCCGGCGACGCTCCTCGCCCCGGCCTGCTCCGCCGCTTCGAGCAGCGGCTCGACCTGGTGCGGGGCGTCGTTGATGCCGGGCATCAGCGGCGCGATCAGCACCCCCGTCGGGATGCCGGCGCGGTTCAGCTCGGCCACCGCCTCCAGGCGCGCCCGCGGGTTCGGGGTGCGCGGCTCGGTTTCGCGCCAGGCTTTCTCGTCGAGCGTGGGGATCGACAGGCACGCGCTGAACCCCCCCACCCGTTCGCGGATCTGGCGCATCAGCGCGATGTCGCGCAGCAGCAGCGGCGACTTGGTGAGGATCGAGCAGGGGTTGCGGGCGTCGAGCAGCGCCTCCCAGATGCCCTCCATCAGGCGGTAGCGCCCCTCGACCCACTGGTATGGATCGGTGTTGGTGCCGAGCGCGACGTGCTCGCCCTTCCACGACGGGCGCGCGAGCTCGGCGCGGAGCACCTCCGGCGCGTTGACCTTGACGACGATCTCGCGCTCGAAGTCGCGGCCCGCGTCGAACCCGAGGTAGGTGTGAGTGGGGCGCGCGAAGCAGAAGGTGCACGCGTGCGCGCATCCCCGATACGGGTTCACCGTCCACCGGAACGGCATCTGCGAAGCCGCCGGCACTTTGTTCAGCGCCGACTTCGCCCTGACCTCGTAGAAACGCGTGTCGAGCGCCTCGGGGGCGTCGAAACGCCGCACCGCCGCCGGATCCCGGTAGCCCGGCAGCGTGCGCTGATCTTCCTCCTCGACTGCCAGGTTGCTCCAGCGCACGAACACATGTTCGCATAGGGCCGCGACGGATGTGCCGGCGCTCCTTAGCCGCCTCCTACGAACTCCTTCGGCGGTCCACAGCTTGCGCTCGTCGGGCGCTTACCGAGCGGCGCGAAGGTGAGCGCAGATCGAACGCGACGACCCCAGGAGGTCAACGATGCTCGTCTCCAAGCTCTATGCCGCCACGATGGCCCCCGGGGCCCCCGAACCGCACGCGGAACGTCGCGCGGAGGGCCGTGAGTCCAGCCACGGCGAGGGCCACGAGCCCAAGGCCGCGATCCCGCCGCGCGGCGGGATCGCGCGGCTGCGGATCCTGCGCGGTCCGCGAGGCACCACCAGGCTCTCGCTCAGCAGATGAAGACACGCCTTCCGGCCGGGCCGGCGCGGGCGGGCCGGCCCGGTCGCAGCAGCGCCGCACGGACCCCTACAGCTGCAGCACGCTGCGGATCCCGTCCTGGGCCTCCATCAGCTCGAACCCCCGGTTGACCTCGTCGAGCGTCAGCCGGTGCGAGATGAAGGGGTCGACGTCGATCTCTCCCCGCATGTAGCGCTCGACGAGCGCGGGCACGTCCTCGCGGCCCTTCAGACCGCCGAACGACGAGCCGCAGACGCGCCGCCCGGTGATCAGCAGGCGCGGCACGACGTCGAGCGTCTCGCCCTTGCCGGCGACCCCGCAGACGGTGCACAGCCCCCAGCCCATGCGCGCCGCCTCGACGGCCTGGCGCATCACCTCGACGTTGCCGGTGGCCTCGAAGGTGTAGTCCGCGCCGAAGCCGCCGGTCATCGCGAGGATCGCCTCGACGGCGCCCGGGTGAGCTTTCATCACGTCCGTCGCGCCCTGGCCGCGGGCCAGCTCCAGGCGCTCCGGGGAGAGGTCGACGCAGACGATCCGCGCGGCGCCCTGCAGGCGGCAGCCGGCGACGGCGCCGAGCCCGACCATCCCCGCGCCGAACACGACGCAGGTCGAGCCCTCGCGCACCGCGGCGGTCTTGATCGCCGCGCCGAGCCCCGTCGAGAGCCCGCACGCGAACAGGCAGGCGCGGTCCAGCGGCGCCTCCGGATCGATCTTGGCGAGCGCGATCTCCGGCATCACGGTGTACTCCGCGAACGTCGATGTCCCCATGAAGTGGCGCAGCGGCTCGCCGTCGAGTGAGAGGCGGGTCGTGCCGTCGGGCAGGTAGCCCCTGTTCTGCTGCTCGCGGATCGCCAGGCAGAGGTTGGTGAGCGGGCTGCGGCAGTGGACACACTCGCCGCACTGCGGCGAGAACAGCGTGACGACGTGGTCGCCCTCGGCGAGCAGCGTCACGCCCTCACCGGCGCGCTCGACGACGCCCGCGCCCTCGTGGCCGAGCACGGTCGGCGCGTAGCCGGAGGGATCGACCCCCGAGGCCGTGAACATGTCGGTGTGGCAGACGCCGCACGCGACGAGCCGGACGAGCACCTCCCCCGGCCCCGGTTCGGCGAGCTCGACCTCGCGCACGACCAGCGGCCGGGCGAACTCCTCGAGGACTGCCGCGCGGATCTTCATCTGCAGCCGATCGTAGTAGCCGGCGCTCGGGACGAGCTCGTCCTCAGCGGGCGCCCGGCGCCGATCAGCTCGCGGCGCGTGCGAGCAGCTCCTCCTCCCCGGCCAGCGTCTGGCTCGTGGCGGAGTCGATCCGCACCGGCGCGATCTCGCCGGGCGCGGCCAGCCCCGTGAAGTTGACGACCTTGTTGTGGGAGGTGCGGCCGCGCAGCTTCTCGGGGTCCTTGCGCGACGGGCCTTCGACCAGCACGTCCAGCGTGCGGCCGACGAAGCGCTGCGCGCGCGCACGGGCTTCGCGCTGGACGAGCTCGACGAGCCGCTCCATGCGCTCCACCTTGGCGGCATGGGCCACGACGCCCTCGGTGATCAGCGCGGCCTCGGTGCCGCGCCGCGGCGAGAAGATGAACGTGAAGGCGCTGTCGTAGCCGACCTGCTCGACTACCTCCAAGGTCTGCTCGAAGTCCTCGTCGGTCTCGCCCGGGAAGCCGACGATGATGTCGGTGGTGATCGCCGCGTCCGGGACGTGCTCGCGGATCAGCGCGACGCGGTCGAGGTAGCGCGAGCGGTCGTAGGTGCGGCGCATCGCCTTCAGGATCCGGCTGGAGCCCGACTGCAGCGGCAGGTGGATGTGCTCACAGACGCTCGGCAGCTCGGCGTGGGCGCGGATCACGTCCTCGCGCATGTCCTTCGGATGCGGGCTCGTGTAGCGGATCCGCTCGATGCCTCGGATCGCATCCAGTGCGCGCAGCAGGCCCGCGAACGTCGGCTTCCCTTCGGCGCCGTCGCTGCCGCACGGCACCCCGTTTCCGGACACCAGCAGGTCGCGCCCGTAGGAGTTGACGTTCTGTCCGAGCAGCGTGACCTCCCGTACCCCCTCGGCGGCCATCGCCTCGACCTCGGCGACCAGCTCGGCGAGCGGCCTGCTCGCCTCGCGCCCGCGCGTGGAGGGCACGATGCAGTAGGAGCACGCGCAGTTGCAGCCCACGCTGATCTGCAGCCAGCCCTGGAACGGTCGCTCGCGGCGAGCCGGGAGGTGCCCGGTGAAGCCGTCGAACTCGAAGTAGCCCTGGGCGCTGAGCGAGTCGCTCGTCAGGAACTCGGCGAGCATGTGCACCTGCCCGGGGCCGAACGCAACGTCGACGAACGGGAAGCGCTCGAAGACCTCCTCCTTGACCGACTGCGCCCAGCAGCCGCCGACGCCGACCACGACCTCCGGGCGCTCGCGCTTCAGCCGCTTGGCCTCGCCGAGGTGCGTTACGAAGCGGCTGTCGGCGGCCTCGCGGATCGAGCAGGTGTTGAAGAGGATCAGCTCCGCCTGATCGCGGGCGGGCGCCTCGGCGTAGCCGAGCGACTCGAGCATGCCCTTCATGCGCTCGGAGTCGTGCTCGTTCATCTGACAGCCGAAGGTCGTCAGGTGGTAGCGCAAAGGTCTGTTCATGGTGGAGCCTGTCGCTCATCCTAGGCTTCCCCGGCCGCCCCGTCCGGCGACGTCCCCGCGATCGCGCTGACATCAGCGGCGCCGGCTCGGATCAGCGGGCCCTTTACGATCGACCGGCGGCGGCTGAGAAGCCCTGGGTGACGAACGGTGTGTCTCGTCTCGACAAGCCTCGTCGAGTAGCTCCAAGCGGCTTTCCGTCAGTACAAACGACCAACGCCTAAGAGGGCCGCAGGGGGTGGACCGCTGGAATGAGGTGAGCCGTGCTAGCGGCCAGGTACCGCAACGTCTTTCGCTCAGCGTCGATCAGAGTGCCATGCGTGGGCACCGCCGCTGCCGAAGCACGGATCTGCTCTCACGGTCTGGCCCGCTCGAGGCGGCTCAGGAGCAGCCGTGGGCGACGTTCTGCGCGTCCCGATCGACGGCACAGGCTGCGTCCGGTTGAAGGTCTGCGCTGAGCAAGCGCTCGCGCGGCGCTCGCTCGCCCGCCGCGCGAGCGAGCGCCGAGGGCCTTGGACCCGCGCCGCGCCCCCGCGCCGTTCGCCTGCTAGAGCGGCCCCCGCCGGACGGCGCATTCCCAGCCCGCGATCAGCCAGCAGGAGAATGCCAGCAGCGGCTTCAGGTCATCGTCGAGAGCGGTCGCGACCGGCAGGGAGATCTCCAGCGGTGGCGGCTCGAACTCGTGACCGTTGCCGGAGATGACCGGGCCGAGCAGCCCCTCCGCCCGCTTGACGACGATCGCCTCCCCGCCCGCCGGCACCACCCTCCACCCGCGGCTCGCCCACGGCTTGAGGAGCTGCGCCGCCGGCTCGCCGCTGGGGCGGGCCACGATGCCTCCGCGACGGAGCCCCGGATGGAACTCGTAGACCACTCGTGAGCCGGCGTCGAGGAGCCGAAAGCGAACGCGCAGCGCTTCCTCGCGCACGATCTCGTAGGTGTCCGCGCCCACCGTCAGGGACGCGTTCCCGGGCGTGGTCGATTCTCCCGCGTGCGCGAGATCCGAACCGTCGTCGCCGCGGAGGACCCCCTCGCTGCTGAAGACCATGACGGAGTGTTCTATTGGATCTGCCACCAGCGGGTTTACGCTGGAGTCGTGTCCGCCGAGGATCCCCCGCACCTGCCCGCAGACGAGGAGCTCCCGGAGCGCCCGGAGAGCGAGCCCCTACCCGAGGAACGCCGCTACACAGAGCTGTTCGGGCTGCCGGCGATGATCCTGATCGTCGCGCTCGTCGCGGTCGTGAAGGGCATCGTCGACCAACAGCTCGGCTTCGCGATCGTCGGCGCCTTCGTCAGCGTCGGCGTGCTGCTGGCGATCGGCCTGGCGATGACGATCGCCAAGCGCGGATGAGAGCATCCACGCCGGTCCGGCGGCCGTCGCGGCGGACCCGCGAGCTCGCCCCCCGCGGGCGGACCCGCGGGCTCGTCCCGAGCGGCGGTCCAGCCGGCTCGCCGCCGACCCGGCCGTAGGTGGCCCCTCGGACCGCCTACGCCGCGGCAACCGCCGGTTCTGAGACGATCGGGGGAGCCTGTGCCTCCTTGTCCCGGTCGATCGGGGTGACGAGGTCGCGACCCAGGCCGAGCGCCTCGTAGATCTTGTCTTCGATCTCCTTGGCCATCGCGGGGTTCTCGTCGAGGAACACCTTGGCGTTGCCGCGTCCCTGTCCCAGCCGGTCGTTGCCGTAGGAGAAGAACGAGCCCGACTTGGACACGATGTTGTGCTCCAGCCCGAGGTCGATCAGACAGCCCGACGTCGAGATGCCCTTGCCGAACTCGATGTCGAACTCGGCCTGGCGGAAGGGTGCCGCGACCTTGTTCTTGACGACCTTCACCCGGACCCTGTTGCCGACCGCCTCGGTGCCGTCCTTGAGCGTCTCGATGCGGCGGATGTCCAAGCGCTGGGAGGCGTAGAACTTCAGCGCACGCCCTCCCGGCTGGGTCTCGGGCGAGCCGAACATCACGCCGACCTTTTCGCGGATCTGGTTGGTGAGGATGCAGAGCGTCTGCGTACGGTTCAGGTTCCCCGCCAGCTTGCGCATCGCCTGGGACATCATCCGCGCCTGCGCTCCCACCGTCTGGTCGCCCATCTGCCCCTCGAGCTCCACCCGCGGCGTCAGCGCCGCCACCGAGTCGATCGCCACCACGTCGACCGCCCCGGAACGCACCAGCATGTCGGCGACCTCCAGCGCCTGCTCGCCGTAGTCCGGCTGGGAGACCAGCAGCTCGTCGATGTCCACCCCGATCGTCCGCGCGTACAGCGGGTCCATCGCGTGCTCCGCGTCGATGAACGCGCACACCCCGCCGAGCTTCTGCGCCTCCGCGAGCACGTGGTAGATCAGCGTCGTCTTGCCCGAGGACTCCGGACCGTAGAGCTCGACGATGCGCCCGCGGGGCACGCCGCCGATGCCGAGCGCCAGGTCGAGCGCCAGCGCCCCCGTGGGGATCGCATCGCAGCGCACCTGCGCGCCCTCGTCGCCCATCCTCATCACCGTGCCCTTGCCGAACTCGCGCTCGATCTGCGAGAGCGCGCCCTGCAACGCGGCGTCACGCGCCTTCGCGGCCTTCTCCTGCTCGGTGACGGACATGGTGGAGCTCCTCCGGTTCGGGATGGAGGTCGAAAGGTAGAGACGGCGCCGGACGGAACGCGGCGAACAGCTGTTCGCATCGGCCCCTCCGGGGACCCGCGATCACGCGCCCAGCAGGTGCACGGATGTCCGTCCAGAAACAGAGACAACAGCTCGAAAATTCGTCGAGGCCCGACGATGCAGCAGGGCCGCGGCGTGAGCGGCGAGAAGCGACCAGAACGAGACCTTGGCCCCGCACCGCACCCACAGCCGCGTGACCCGACTGCTCGCCGAGCTCGCGGCGACGGCGCTCGCGGCGGCGCTGCTGTTCCCGGGCGGCGCGCCGGCCAGCGTCGCCGGGCGGCACAGCCCCTCGCACCGCTCCTGCTCCTCGAGCCGGCGGACGAACCGGCACCCGCGCCACGCCCACGCCTGCTCGAAGCGCTCCCGCAGGCACTCCACGCACAAGTCGAAGAAGACCGCGCCCGGCAAGCCGCCCGGCGCGAGCGTGGAACTGGTGCCCGCCGCCTGCCAGGACGGCGCGCTGCCCAGCCGCGCCGGCACGAGCTGGTCCTGCGAGGACGGCTCCTCTCCCTCCTGCGAAGAAGGCGCGCTCGTGCATGCGGGCGCGACGGCGGCGCCGATGTGCTCGGTCGAAGTGTCCGATCAAGCGAAATGCTCGCGCGAAGGCTCCGAATGCGCCGGCGTCGAACTCGCCTGCGAAGCCGCGACGGAAGCCACCGCCTCGCAGGGCTGCGAACACGGCAGCGAACAGGAAGCGCTGGAAGAACCGGAAACAGAAGAATGAGAAGGGCCCCGCTCGCGGTGGGTGGGCACGCGCAGCCGACCTGCGCACGCGCGATCGGTCCGGGCTCGCCGGAGGCGGTCTAAACGCTGAGCGCGACCGCGGCGAGACGCTCGTAGCGCGCCGCAGCGGGCTCCAGATGGGAGCGGTACAGGACGACCTCCGCGGCGGTGAAACGCAGCGCGGGGGTCGCCGCCAGCTCGCGCGGCGGGGGCGCGGAGCGTGTGCGGGCGACCGTCAGGTGGGGGCGGAAGCGGCGCGGCACCGGCAGCCCGGCGGTCCCGCACAGCGCCGCGGCGACTCGGTGCTGGAGGTCGGCGAGCTCGCCGCCGCCGCGGTCGTGCACCTCGACGGCGAGCGCGCGCGGGCGACGCGGCGGCAGCCACACCGGCGCCCCGGTCTCCAGCTCGCAGGCGCCGAGGCCCTCGGCGCCGCGGAGGAGCGCCGCGGCCAGCTCGTCGAGCTCCTCGAAGGGTCGCTCGCCGAGGAAGATCAGCGTGACGTGGAGCGACTCCGCCGCGAGCAGGCGCGGCCGGGCCGGGCTCGGAGCGACCGCTTCGCGCAGCGCCCCGCGCGCCCAGCGCAGCAGCTCCTCGGCGACGTCATCCGGCGGGTCGAGCGCGGCGAACAGCCTGGCTGAGGGAGCACGCGACACCGCGGCGATGCTAGTCGCGGCGGTGTGCGGGCGGCGCTGGTCCTAGTCGCCGAGCAGCACGCGCCGCACGAGATGCAGCGCCACGGTCGTCGCGCGATCGCGGATGTCCGCCCTTCCGCCGGGCAGGTTCACCGAGCGCGTGAGCCGCCCGTCGGCGCCGGCGGCGACGCTCAGCCAGACCAGGCCCACCGGCTTCTCGGGCGTGCCGCCGCCGGGGCCCGCGACCCCCGTGATCCCCACTCCGACGTCGGCGGCGAGCTGCTCGCGGGCACCGTCCGCGAGCGCCTCCGCGACCTCCTGCGAGACCGCGCCGTGGCGCTCGATCAGCTCCGGGGGCACCCCCGCACGGGCGGTCTTGACGTCATTGGCGTAGGCGACGATCGCGCCCTTCACGTAGTCGGAGGCGCCGGCGCGCTCGGTCAGGCGCGCCGCCAGCAGCCCGCCCGTGCACGACTCGGCGGTGGCGATCGTCCAGCCGCGTTCGCGGAGCGTGTCGGCGAGCAGCTCGTCGATCGTGCGCCCGTCCTCGGAGAACAGGGTCTCGCCGTGGCGCTCGCGCATGACCTCGCGGAGCTCCTCGTAGGCGCGCTCGCGACCCGGCTCGTAGCGCGTGACGATCTCGAGCTCTCCACGTTTCAGGCACGTCGTGACCTCGAGCGAGGCCAGGTCGACGCCCCGCCGTTCGGCCTGCCGCAGCGTCTCCGCGAGATCCGACTCCGGGATCCCGAACAGGCGCATCGTCTCCTGCCGGTAGGTCGTGGCCCGCGCGAGCACGGCCTTCAGGCCGCCCGTCCGCAGGGCGTCCTGCCACATCGGCTGCAGCTCCCGCGGCGGGCCCGGCAGCACCACGACGGTCGGGCCACCCCGGCGCTGCCCGGCGGGTTCGACGACGAGCCCCGGAGCGGTGCCGACCGGCTCGAGCACCTCGGCGCCCTGCGGCACGGTCGCCTGCTTGCGGTTGGCCTGGCGCACCGCCTCGGGATCGACCCCGGGCCAGCGTTTCATCAGCGGCGCGACGATCGCCGCGATCCGCTCGGAGAGCGCCTCGTCGAGAACCATCTCCCTTCCCTGGAACTCGCCGACGACGGCCGCGGTCAGGTCGTCGGCGGTCGGTCCCAGCCCGCCGCTGGTGATCACGAGGTCGAGCCCCTGGCCCGCCATGTGCTCGAGCGCCGAGCGCATGTCTTCCGGGCGGTCGCCGACGATCTCGATCGCGGCGAGGTCGAGGCCGAGTTCCTGCAGCCGTTCGGCCAGCCACGGTCCGTTGCGGTCGCGAACGCGCCCGCTCAACACCTCGGTGCCGGTGACCACGATGCCCCCGCGCGCGCTCACTTGCAGGTCGGCTGCTGCGCCGCCGGCAGCACGTGTCGGCCCCGGGCCTTCGTGATCGAGTACCCGATGGCCGCCGCGGACGGCGGGACCGTGCGCGGCGCGCCGTCGATGTAGAGCGTCACCGCGTTGTTCCCGAGCGTGATCTCGAAGCGCTTCGCGTGGTAGGTCGCGGTGGTCTGGCCGGCCTGCAGTTCTTCCCCCGGGATCAGCTTGCGGCCGTCTTCGCCGATCAGGCACACGTACACCGCCGCGGTCGGGGTCAGCGACAGCGCGACGAGATCGCTGCCGCGATGCGCCGCCGCGCGCTTGTGCGTCGCTTTGGGATGCTTGCCCGCCGCGGTGCTCGCGGCGGTTCGCGACGGACTTTTGCTGTTCGGTTTCCCGCCCGTCACGAGCAGCACGATCAGCACCGCGATGACCGCGAGGATCGCACCGACGGCGAGCACGTAGCCGCGCGAGGGCCCCGCCTCGCCGCCTCCGCCGGAACGTCCGCGGCCGCGGTTGCGGGTCGGGCTGGAGACGATCGGCTCGGGCACCGCCTCGCTCGGCTTCTCGTGATGCAGACGGTACTCCTCGACGAGCGCCTTGCCATCCAGGCCGAGCGCCTGCGCGTAGGTGCGCAGGAAGCTCTTCACGAACGTCGGGCCCGGCAGCAGGCCCCACTCTTCGTTCTCGAGCGCCCGCAGGTACTTCGCGCGGATCTTCGTCTGCGCCTCGATCTCGGACACGTCGATGCGCTCGCGCATGCGCGCCTCGCGGAGCGTTGAACCGATCTCCGGCACCGCGCCGATTCTATCCACGCAAATTGCGCGGTCGGCAGGCTGACCGATCGCTCTCAGAAGCTGCGAAACACCGAAGCCGGCGTTCCGCGCAGAGCTCGCGGAGGGGCGGCGTGCTACTCGGCCGCGGCGGGGGCCTCGGCCTCGCCGAGCGCGGCGAGGACCCGCGGCAGGTCCGCCTCGGTGATCAGCACCTGGCGCGGCTTGGAGCCTTCGTAGCCGGAGATCACGCCGCGGCGCTCGAGCATGTCGATCATCCTGCCCGCGCGGGTGTAGCCGAGCCGCAGGCGGCGCTGGAGCATCGAGGTGGAGGCGGTCTGCATTTCGGCGACGAGCCGGATCGCGTCGCTGAGCAGCGGGTCCTCGTCCGGGTCGAGCTCGCCCTCGCCGCCCTCCTTCCCCGGCTCGGGCTCGACCTCCTCGAGCAGCTCCTCGCGCAGTTCGGGTTCTCCCTGCTTGCGCCACAGCTCGGTCAGCTTCTCGATCTGCGCCTCGTCGATGTAGGCGCCCTGGATCCGCTGCAGGCGGGAGCTGCCGACGGGGCTGAACAGCATGTCGCCCTGGCCGAGCAGCGACTCGGCCCCGTTCTGGTCGAGGATCACGCGGGAGTCGGTCTGGGAGGAGACGGCGAAGGCGATCCGCGACGGCACGTTCGCCTTGATCATCCCCGTGATCACGTCCACGCGCGGGGACTGCGTGGCGAGGACGAGGTGGATGCCGACGGCTCGCGCCTTCTGGGCGAGGCGGATGATCGAGTCCTCGACGTCGGCCGGCGCGACCATCATCAGGTCCGCGAGCTCGTCGATCACGCAGAGGATGTACGGCAGCGGCGGTTCGCCGCGCTTGGCCCGCGCGCGGTTCAGCTCGATCAGGCCGCGGGTGCGGGCGAGCGACATGATGCCGTAGCGCTGCTCCATCTCCTTGACGAGGTTCTGCAGCGCGTTGGCCGCCATCCGCGGGCTCGTGATCACCGGCGTCAGCAGGTGCGGGATCGACTCGTAGTGGTTCAGCTCGACCTGCTTGGGGTCGACCAGCACGAGCCGCACCTCGTGCGGGCTGGCGCGCAGCAGGATGCTCGAGAGCATCGCGTTGATCGCGCCGGACTTCCCGGCGCCGGTCGTTCCCGCCACGAGGATGTGCGGCATCTTCGCCAGGTCCGCCCCGATCGCCTTGCCCGCCACGTCCTTGCCGAGCCACACGGTCAGCGGCGACCAGTCCTTCGGCGGCGCCTGGAAGACGTCGCCGAGTCGCACGATCCGCCGGTGCGCGTTCGGGACCTCGACGCCGACGGCCTGCTTGCCCGGGATCGGCGCGAGGATCCGCACGTCGGTGGCCGCCAGCGCATAGGCGAGGTCGTCCTTCAGCTGGGCGACCTTCCCGACCTTGATGCCCGGCGCCAGCCGCAGCTCGTAGCGCGTGATGTGCGGTCCCGCGACCGTGCCGATCAGCTTCGCCTCGACGCCGAAGTGGCCGAGCCCCTCGACCAGCGCGGTGGCGGTGCGCTCCTGCCCGGCGGTGTCCGGGCGCGTCTGCTCGCCGGTCGAGCGCGTCAGCAGCCGCGACGCGTCCGGCATCTTCCAGACGAACGCGGGAGCGTCGGTGACGGAGCCTCGCAGACGACCTTGTGGCGTCAGCTCGGCGGGATCGGCGTGCGCCACGCCGGCGATCTGCTCCTCCTCATCCAACTCGCGCCGCGGCTCGCCCGCCTCCTCGGCGGGCTCCTGCACCGCTTCGGACGGCGGCACGCCCGCCAGCTCCTCGGCGCGCGCCGAGGGCTCCGCCGCCGGCGCCGGGTCCTGCATGCTCGGCGGCTCGTCCATCCAGTCTCGCGAGGGCGCCTCGACGTGGGTGGCGCGGACGAGGAACTCCTGCTCCTGCGGCTCGGGCGGGAGCATCGGATCCTCGCCGAGGTTGCGCAGCAGCTCCCGGCGGGGGTCCGGCCCGGGGGCGAGGCCCCTGCGCCGGCACGCCGCACCACGCGCGTCGTGTCGAGCATCCCCTGCCCGGTCGCGCGCAGCACGGCCGCGAGCGAGGCGCCGCTCAGCAGGATCGTGCCGACGACGAGCAGGAAGACGACGAGGATGCCGACGCCGATGTCCTGGACGAGCGGGTCGGCGAGCTGGTAGAGCGCTTCGCCGAGCAGGCCGCCGTGAGCCTGCAGGTGCGCGCTGCTCCACGCCGCGCCGCCGCGGTCGGGAGCCTTCGCGAGGCCGAGGCCCCCCGCCGCCAGCGCCAGTGTCAACCCCGCGTACAGGCACGCGAGCCCTGTTCGCAGCGGACGGATCGCGGGCAGCACGGGGCGCAGCAGCAGCACGCCGCCGCCGAGCACGAGCGTCACGGGAGCGAGCACCCTGGCCCGGCCCAGCAGCCAGCCGAAGCCGACCGCCAGCGCGTGCCCGGCGCGGCCGCCCGGAGCGGGCGAGCCCGAGCCGTACAGCACGAAGCCCATGAACACGCCGAGCGCGATCAGCGCGAGGCCGAGCACGTCGCGCTCGCGCTGCTCGAGCGTCGGCAGGCGCAGCGCGGCCAGCGGGGTGCGCCCTCGCCGCCGGCGCGAGCGCGCGGGCGGACGGCGGCGCGACTTCCCACCGGCCGGTTTGCGCCCGGACGGCGCGCGCTTGGAGCTGGTTGGCATCCCGCGCAACTTCGACGCCGGGGCGCCCGAACCTGCCTCGGGGGGCCGCCGGACGCCGATCGGTCCTGTGAGCTCTTACCATCGCTTTAGCGGCAAGTCTTTAGATAAAGACCATGAACGACTACTCACGCACCGCGCGCGTCCTCGTCGTGGAGGACGATGAGGACATCGCCCAGGCACTGCAGCGGTCGCTGCGGATGGAGGGCTACGAGGTGCGCATCGCGGGCGACGGCGAGGCGGCCCTGGAGCAGGCCCGCGCGTTCGCTCCGGATCTCGTCATCCTCGACCTCGGCCTGCCGAAGATCGACGGCCTCGAGGTCGCCCGCGCGCTGCGCGAGGACGACGACGTCCCGATCCTGATCCTGACCGCGCGCGACGCGCTCGAGTCGCGCGTCGAGGGGCTGGACTCCGGCGCGGACGACTACCTCGTCAAGCCCTTCGAGCGCCAGGAGCTGCTGGCGCGCATGCGCGCCCTGCTGCGCCGCCGTCCCCCCCGCGGCTCGGCGCCGCTCGGCGTCGGCGACCTGACGCTGAACGCCGACACGCACGAGGTGCAGCGCGGCGGCCGCACGATCGAGCTCACGCAGCGGGAGTTCGAGCTGCTCGAGTACCTGATGCGCAACGAGCGCATCGTGATCTCTCGCCAGCGCCTGCTCGACGAGGTGTGGGGCTACGACCCGTTCTCGACGACCAACACGATCGAGGTGTTCGTCTCGAACCTGCGCCGCAAGCTCGAGGCGGACGGCGAGCCGCGGCTGCTGCACACGATCCGGGGAGCCGGCTACGTCCTTCGAGCGTAGGCTCCGCCGCGCTCTCAGGCGCATCGCCCCACCGGCCGTGCGGCGCGGCGGACGCCGGCTCACGGCCTTCGACCGGCTGCCGATCCGAGTCCGTCTCGCGGCCGCCTCGGCGCTGCTGACGTTCGTGATCCTGCTCGCGTTCGCCGTGGCGATCGGCTCCCTGACCGTCCACCGCGTCCGTTCGGACTTCAACCGCCAGGTGGCGGAATCCGCCAAGGCGATCCCGCACGAGATCACCCGCGTCACCACCAACCCGTTCGGGATCAGCCCGCCGCTGCAGGTGCTCGCGCCGGCCGGCGACCAGGCCGTGATCCGCATCTACGACGAAGCGGGCGACCTGCTGCGCTCCTATCCCGACCACGGCCCCGATCTGGATTTCGTGCCGGCGCGGGTCGGATACGCGCCGGTGACCTTCACGGAGGCCGGCTACCGCGTGGTCACACGTCGCCTGTCCGTGCTGGTGTGGCACGACGGCACCCCGATCGCGCTCGGGCGCGTCTTCTTCCAGTTCGCGCGGCCGGTGGCACCCACCGAGGCGACGGTCCACCGCGTCGAGCTGTTCCTGATCGTCGGCGTGATCGCCGGCAGCGTGCTCGCGCTGATCGCCGGGATGGCGATCGCGCGCCGCGCGATGGCGCCGATCGCCTCGCTCACCTCGACGGCCGCCGAGATCGCGCGCACGCGCGATCTCTCACAGCGGATGCCCGAGCCGCAGGCCGAGGACGAGGTCGCCGAGCTGACCCGCACCTTGGAAGGCATGCTCCGGGAGCTCGACGCGGCGCGCAGCGAGACCGAGTCGCTGCTCGTCCGCCAGCGCCGCTTCGTCGCCGACGCCTCGCACGAGCTGCGCACGCCGCTGACGAGCGTGCTCGCCAACCTCGAGCTGCTCGCCGACTCGCTGCACGGCGACCACGGCGAGGCCGCCCGCTCGGCGCTGCGCTCCTCACAACGGATGCGCCGGCTGGTCGCCGATCTGCTGCTGCTCGCGCGCACCGACGCCGCCCGCGAGCAGCCCCGCGCGCCGCTCGACCTCGCCCAGATCGTGGTCGAGGCCGCCGCCGAGCTGGGCCCGGTCAGCGGCGAGCACGAGATCACGCTGGAGGTCCACCCGGCACGGCTCGAGGGCGTGCGCGACGAGCTGCACCGGCTGACGATCAACCTGATCGAGAACGCGCTGCGCCACACCCCGCCCGGCACCGAGGTGCAGGTGAGCACCCGCACGCTGCCCGACGGCGAGGTCGAGCTCGCCGTCGCCGACAACGGGCCAGGAGTCCCGCCCGAGCTCGCGCCGACGCTGTTCGAGCGGTTCGTGCGCGGCGCGGGCGACCGCGGTGGCTCGTTCGGCCTCGGCCTCGCGATCGTGTACGCGGTGGCCGGCTCCCACGGCGGCAGCGTGGCGCTCGAGCCGCCGCCGCAGGGCGCCACCGGCGCCCGCTTCGTCGTGCGCCTGCCGGGAGCGCCACAGGCGCCGCCGTCACAGCGCGAGCAGCCCGTGCTCGCCGACCGCGCCGTGTAGCGCCCGGTCCGCGAGGCGGAGCCCGCGGCGCTCAGACCTCGACGATCACCGGAAGGACCATCGGACGCCGCTTGAGCCGGTCGTAGACGAGTTTGGCGAGATCGTCGTGCAGCACCTGGGTGAGCACGTCGATCTCGAAGACCCGCTCCTTGGCCTCCCGTGCGAGCGAGGATTCGACCGTGTCGCGGATCTCCTGCTCGAGCTCGTCGGCCTCCTCGAGGAACGGCACGCCGCGGAAGATCACCTCGGGATCGGCGACCGAGGCGCCGTCCTGCTCGGCGATCGTGACGACGACGATGAAGATGCCGTCGGCGGAGAGCATGCGGCGGTCGCGCAGCGCGACGTCGCCGGGCTCGCCGAGATCGACGCCGTCGACGAAGATCATGCCGGCGCGCTCGCGCTCGGCGAAGGCCGCGCCGCGCGCGTCGATGTCGAGCGGCAGGCCGTTGTCGCCCTGGAAGATGTCCTCGGGCGGGACACCGACGGCTTCGGCCAGCTGCGCGTGGAGGCGCAGCCGCTTGAAGTCGCCGTGCACCGGCATCACGTAGCGCGGCTTGACGAGGTTCAGCATCAGCTTGACCTCCTCGGTGTAGCCGTGGCCGGAGGCGTGCACGGGCGCGTCGCGCGCCGTGATCACGTCGCAGCCGATGTGGTAGAGCCGGTCGATCGTCTCGTTCACCGCCCGCTCGTTGCCGGGGATCGGCGTCGCGGAGAAGACCACGGTGTCGCCCTGCTTGAGCTCGACCTGGCGGTGGTCCCGGTAGGCCATGCGCCGCAGTGCCGACAGGGGCTCGCCCTGCGAGCCGGTCGAGATCACCACGACGCGCTCGTCGGGCAGGTCGGTTATCTCGCGCGGGCCGATCAGGATCCCGTCGGGGATCTCCAGGTGCCTGAGGTTGCGCCCGATGCCGACGTTCTTGCGCATCGAGCGCCCGACCAGCGCGACCTTGCGACCGAGCGCCTCGGCCGCGTCCACGACCTGCTGCACGCGGTGGATGTTCGAGGCGAAGCTGGTCACGATGATCCGCCCGCGGCAGCGCGCGAACACCTCCTCCAGATGCGGGCCGACCACCGACTCCGACGGTGAGAAGCCCTCGCGGTCGACGTTCGTGGAGTCGCCGCACAGCAGCAGCACGCCTTCGCGACCCAGCTCCGCGAGGCGCGAGACGTCCGCAGGTGCGCCGTCGACCGGGGTCTGGTCGAACTTGTAGTCGCCGGTGATCAGCACCGTGCCGAGGCTCGTGCCGAGCGCGACCGCGCTCGAGTCCGGGATCGAGTGGGTCATGTGCACGAGCTCCAGCGAGAAGGGGCCGAGCTCGAGCACTTCGCCCGCTTCGATCTCGTTGAGCTCGACGTTTCGCAGGCGGTGCTCGTCGAGCTTGGAGCGCCCCATCGCGATCGTCAGCGGCCCACCGTACACCGGGGCCTCCAGCTCGGCGCCGAGCTCACGGACGACCCACGGCAGCGCACCGAGATGGTCCTCGTGGCCGTGGGTGATCACGAACGCCTCGATGTCGCCCACCCGCTCGCGCAGGTACGTGAAATCAGGCAGCACGAGGTCCACGCCCAGCATCTCCGGCGTGGGGAACCTGAGCCCGACGTCGACGACCACGATCCGGTCCTCGTGCTCGACGACCATCATGTTCTTGCCGATCTCGCCGAGCCCGCCGAGCGGCATCACGCGCAGCTCAGCCACGTCGCGCCTCCTGCGGGTGAGCGTTCCCGCCCCCGCCGCTCCGCCTGGCCGCCGCGGTGCTCACGCGGGGGCGCCGGCCAGGAGGCCGTGACGTTCGAGCATCTCCCGCACCGCGACCTGCTCGGTCTCGGTCGCGGGCACCAGCGGCAGGCGCAGCCCGCCGGCGTGGAAGCCGAGCATGTTCAGCGCGGCCTTCGTGCAGGTCGGGTTCGAGGTCAGGAACAGCGTCTCGTAGACGTCGCGCAGCGAGGCGTCGATCTCCGCGCGCTGCTCGGGCTCGTCGACCATGCGGCGCATCTCGCTGCCGACGATGTGGCTCGCCACGCTGATCACACCGGCGCCGCCGATCTCGAGCGTGCGCAGGAAGCTCGCGTCGTCGCCGGCGTACACGTCGAGGCCCTCGATCGGCCGCAGCTCCTGCGGGTTCGCCTGCTTGACACCGCTGATCCCCTCGATCGCTGCGAGCTCCGCGAGCAGCTCGGGCGGGATGTTGGTCCCCGTCCGCGACGGGATGTTGTAGAGCAGCGTCGGTTTGTCGGTCGCCGCCGCGACGGCCTCGTAGTGGCGCTTGAGGCCGAGCGGGCTCGGGCGGTTGTAGTACGGGGTCACCGACAGCACCGCGTCGACGCCGAGGTCGGTCGCCCGTTCTGTCAGGTGCACAGCCTGGCGGGTGTCGTTCGTGCCGGTGCCGGCGATCACCGTCTTGCCCGGCGGGCGCTCGGCGACCGCGAGGCCGATCAGGCCGAGCTGCTCCTCTTCGCTCAGCGTCGAGGCCTCCCCGGTCGTCCCCGCGACGACGAAGCCGTCCGAGCCGTTCTCGGCGAGGTGGCGCATCAGCGTCACGAAGGCCTCTTCGTTGAGACGGTTGCGCTCATCGAAGGGGGTGATGATCGCGGTCAGGACCGCGCCGAGGTCTGGCATCGGCTCAGTATCTCACGCCTGCCGGGGCGATCGCGGGCGAGCTCGCTCAGCGGCCGGCGAGCCGCAGCCGGACGCTCGCGCCGGGCGAGACCGGACGTCCGGGCGCGGGCGACTCGCCCGTGACGCGGCGCAGACCCGTCGAGCGAGCGCCCGCAGAGAGCGCGTGCAGGCCGCTCTCGGCGAGCACGTGGCGCGCGTCGCGCGGCGAGAGCCCCGTGACATCGGGCACGGCGACGGGGCCTTCCGGGCTGCTGCCGCCCGCGCACCGCGGCGGGCGTGAGAGCACACAACCCGCGTAGCGGGGGCCCTGGCCGCGCCAGTCGCCCGGCGGCAGCCCGTAGACGGGCCGCCCCGCGAGCGCGCGGCGCAGCCGGACGCCGAGCAGGACGGACTGCGGCGCCGGGCAGGAGATCGTGCTCCCGGGCGGTTCGGTTTCGATTACGGCTGTTTCGGCGGCGAGGGCCACGTGGACGCTCCCGCGGCGTTCGCGAACCCGCACGCGCCCACCGCGCTCGAAGCACTCGCTCTCGTAGGCGATGAGCAGCTCCCTGCCGCCGTCCGCGGTGCCCGCCAGGTTCCACGGCGGGGTGAACGGACGCCATTCCTTGGCCCACGCGCGTGTTTCACCTGGCCGGACCGGCGGGAGTGCGTGCGCGCCGGCGGCGGCCGCGAGTGAAGCCACGAGTGCGAGGCCGACCCGTCGGAGCACCCTCGATGCCGTCGATCCCATCCGTGCGAATCTAACACCGCCCCGTCCACAGCGAGAGCCCGCCGGTGGCCCGCTCCACTCGCCCCACTACGCTGCTGCGGTGCGCATCGCCCTCGCGACCTGCTCGTGGTTCCCGGACGGCGTCGACGAGGAGCGTCCCGTGGCGGCGCGGCTCGGCGCGGATTTCCGCTGCTGGGACGATCCGGCAGTTGACTGGCGCAGCTACGAGCGCGTCGTGATCCGCTCGACCTGGGACTACACGCTGCGCGCGGGGGAGTTCCTCGCCTGGTGCCGCAGGGTCGGCGCCGAGCGGCTGCGAAACCGCCCGGAGCTGGTCGCCTGGAACGCCGACAAGCGCTACCTCGCGGACCTCTCCAGTCCCACCGTCCCCACGGTCTTCCTCGCGCCGGGCGACCCCGCGCCCACCCTCGAGGGAACGGTCGTCGTCAAGCCGAACGTCTCCGGCGGGGCCCGCGACACCGGCCTGTTCTCCCCCGCCACGCACGGCCTCGCGCTGGAGCTGATCGAGCGGATCCGAGCCAGTGGCCGCACCGCCCTCGTCCAGCCCTACGTGCCGAGCGTCGCGGAGCGCGGCGAGACGGCGCTCGTGTTCCTCGGCGGCGAGCTCTCACACGTGCTCCACAAGCAGGCGGTGCTCGAGCCCGACGAGATCGCGCCGACGCTCGACGGCGGCGGCCCCGCCAAGGCGATGGTGCGCGAGGACCTCGTCGGCCCCGGGGAGTGCACGGCGGCGCAGGAGTCCCTCGCGCGCGCCGTGCTGAGCGAGGTCGCGGCCCGCTTCGGGCCGCTGCTCTACGCGCGCGTGGATCTCGTCGAGGGTCCCGGCGGCGACCCGCTGCTGATCGAGCTCGAGGCGATCGAGCCGCGCCTGTACCTACAGTTCGCGCCCGGGAGCATCGCGCGCCTGGCAGCCGCGATCCGCGCAGGCTGAGAAGCCTCCGCTCTCTGCTCGCTCATGCGGCCGGTGCCGGGACGGCCTCGAGGCTCTCGGATCGCCCGCTGCGCACGTAGCTCGGGATGCCGGCGATCGGCATCCTGCTGCTCACCCCTCGATGCCCGCCGCCTGCAACGCCGCCTCGCGGCTGCGGAACGCCTGGAAGCGCACGCGCCGGCCGTCCTCGATCGTCCACACGGTCGCGACGTCGCGCTCGAGATCGGCGTCGCTGTTGCGCCGCCGCGCGTGCTCGTGCAGCACGACCACGACCCGGTCGCCCCGCTCGATCATCTCCTTGACGTCCTGTGCGTAGTCGTTCCACGTCGACCAGTACCTGGCGACGTGCCCGATGAACTCGCTGCGGCCGGTCCCATGCAGCGGGAAGCCCTCGACGGGGTGGCCGGAGATGTCCCACTCGATCTCGGGATCGAGCGTCTCCATCCAGTCGTGGATCCTCCCCGCCGAGCGCGCCTCGTAGCCGCGTTGGACGACCTGCCTGTTCTGATCCGACATCACATCCCCCAGTCCCTCGCTGCGTGCAGGGAGTATCTCCCGGGGCGCGGCTCGGATCAAGCCGCGGTCAGGCTCCGAACAGGAGGCTGTCGAGCCCGACCGTCAGCGGCTCCGGCAGCTCCCCCACGTGGCGCACCGCCAGCAGCACACCCGGCATGAAGCTCTCGCGGCCGATCGTGTCGTGACGAATCGTCAGCGTCTGGGCGAGGTCGCCGAGGATCACCTCTTGGTGGGCGACGAGCCCGGGCAGGCGCACCGAGTGGATCGGCGGCTCGACGCCGCCGGTCGCGGCCGCGATCAGCTCCGCCGTGCGCTTGGCCGTCCCGGACGGCGCGTCGAGCTTGTGGTCGTGGTGCAGCTCGACGATCTCGGCCTTGGCCATGTGGCGGGCGGCCTCGGCGGCGAAGCGCATCATCAGCACCGCGCCGATCGCGAAGTTCGGCGCGAGCAGCACGTTGCGCCCGGCCTCGCGCGCGGCGGGCTCGAGCGGCGCCGGGTCGAAGCCGGTCGTGCCGATCACGACGTGCACGCCGGCGCCGAGCGCAGCGAGCGCGTTCTCCAGCGCCGTATCCGGCTGGGTGAAGTCAACCAGCACGTCGGCCCGGGCCAGCACCTCGGCGAGCGGCGTGCCGAGCGCCGGGTCGGCGCGGCCGCCGAGCTGCATGTCCGAAGCGCCCTCCACCGCCGCGCAGACGGCCTGCCCCATCCTCCCGGCGGCTCCCGCCACCGCGACCCTGATCACGCAGGCTCCTCGACGGCCTCGCTCTCCCCGAGCGCGGCGGCCGCGTCCGCGAAGCGCTGCTCGTCGGGCCCCACCCCCGCGACCGACAGCTGCTCGGGAGCGAACAGCTCCCCAGCCAACGCGCGCAGCTGCTCGACGGTGACCGCATCGACCCGCTCGATCACCTCGTCGACGCTCAGCAGCGGGACCCCGGTGAGCACGGCGCCGCCGAGCCGCCCCATGCGCGCGCCGGTCGACTCGAGGCTCAGCACCATCCGGCCCTTGAGGTTCTCCTTGGAGCGAGCGAGCTCCTGCGCCTCGGCGGGGTCCTCGACGCAACGGCGCAGCTCGGCTGCGATCACCTCGAGCGCGTCGGCCAGGTTCTCCGGGCGCGTCCCCACGTACACGCCGACCTCGCCGGTCGCGGCGAACAGGTTCGAGTAGGTGAACACCGAGTAGGCCAGGCCGCGGCGCTCGCGGATCTCCTGGAACAGCCGCGAGGAGGAGGTGCCGCCGAGCACGCCTTCCAGTACGCGCAGGGCGAAGCGACGCTCGTCGTCGCGTGCGATCCCCGGGCCGCCCACGCATACGTGGAACTGCTCGGTGTCTTTGCCCAGGAACAACCGCCGCGCCTCGAAACTCGGCGCCGCGGACGGCGCGTCGCGCTCCGCCCCGGCGCTGTCAGCGCCGGCGGGCTGCGCGTCGCGCGCCATCTGCACGAGCGCGTCGTGCTCGAGCGAGCCGGCGGCCGCGATCACGATCCGCTCGGGGGTGTAGCGGGCCGCGTGGTAGGCCGCGAGCGCGTCGCGGTCGACGGACGCCACCGCCTCGGCCGTGCCGATCACCGGGCGCCCGAGCGGGTGCCCGCCGAAGACCGCTCGGCCGACCTCCTCGAAGACGCGGTCCTGCGGATCGTCTTCGTACATCGCGATCTCCTCGAGCACCACGGCCTTCTCGGCCTCGAGCTGCTCGAAGCGCGGCCGCCAGATCATCTCGGCCATCACGTCGAACGCGCGCTCGAGGTGGCCGTCGAGAACACGGGTGTAGAGCGAGGTCGACTCCTTGTCGGTGCCCGCGTTGATCTCCGCGCCCATCTCGTCGAACAGCTGGTCGATCTGCTCCGAGCCGTAGCGCTCGGTGCCCCTGAAGAGCATGTGCTCGAGCAGATGGCTGATGCCCGCCTGCCCGTCGTGCTCGACGACGGAGCCCGTGGCCATCAGGAAGCCGAGCGCCACCGAGCGCACCCCTGGGACGCGCTCGGTGACGACCCTCACGCCCGAGTCGAGCGTGGTGATCCGGTGGTCGGACCCTCCGGTCCGATGTGAGTCCTCAGTCGCGGTCGCGGCCATGACGCGGCCGGCCGGAGCCGCGCTCGCCCTCGGGGCGGCGGCCACCGCCGCGCTCAGAGCGGTCGCGTCCGTTGGATGAGGACCCGCCCCCTCCACCGCGGCGTTCGCGCCCGCCGCCACCGCCGCCGCCACCGCCACCGCCGGTGCCGACACCCGCGAGCTCCTCGACGGTCTTGCCGGCGATGTCCGGGTCGTCGGCGAGGCGCAGGCCGATGCGGCCGCGCTCACGGTCGACCTCGACCACGCGCACTTTCACCTCGTCGCCGCGGTTGAGCACGTCCTCGACGGTCTCCACACGCTCGCCGGGCGAGACGTTGGAGATGTGCAGCAGTCCGTCGGTGCCCTTCGCCAGCTCGATGAAGGCGCCGAACGTCGTCGTCTTGACGACCTTGCCGTCGTACTCGTCGCCGACCTCGACCTCCTTCATCATCATCCGGATCCGCTCGACGAGCGCGTCGCCGAGCTCGCCGTTGGCGGAGTAGATCAGCACCTGCCCGTCGTCGTTGACGTCGATCTGCGATTCGAACTCCTCGGCGAGGCCGCGGATCGTTTCGCCGCCCTTGCCGATCAGCAGGCCGATCTGCGACGGGTCGATCTGGATCGTCTGGATGCGCGGCGCGAACTGCGAGAGCTGCTCACGCGGCGAACCGATCACCTCGTGCATCCTGGAGAGGATGTACGTGCGCGCCTCTTTGGCCTGCGCGAGCGCGTCGCGCAGGATCTCGAAGGTGACGCCCGTGATCTTGATGTCCATCTGCAGCGCGGTGATGCCGCGCTCGGTGCCGGCGACCTTGAAGTCCATGTCGCCGAGATGGTCCTCGACGCCGGCGATGTCGGTCAGCACGACGTAGTCGTCGCCCTCTTTGATCAGGCCCATCGCGATACCCGCGACCGGGCGCTTGATCGGCACACCCGCATCCATCAGCGACAGCGAGGAGCCGCACACCGATGCCATCGAGGACGAGCCGTTGGACTCGAGGATGTCCGAGACGACGCGGATCGAGTACGGGAACTCCTCGATCGAGGGGATCATCGGCGCGAGCGCCCGCTCGGCGAGCGCGCCGTGCCCGATGTCACGGCGCTTGACGCCGCCCATCCGGCCCGCCTCCCCGACCGAGAAGGGCGGGAAGTTGTAGTGGTGCCAGTAGTACTTTTTGGTTTCCAGGCCCAATGTGTCGAGGCGCATCTCCTCCTTGAGGGTGCCCATCGCCACGACGCTCAGCGCCTGTGTCTGCCCGCGGGTGAACAGCGCGGAGCCATGCGTGCGGGGCAGCACGCCGACCTCGATCGTGATGTCGCGTATCTCGTTCTCCGAGCGCCCGTCGGGGCGCTTCTTGTGAACCGCGATGCGCTCCCGGATGATCTGCTTCTCGAGGCTGTCGAAGGCCATTTTGACGGCGGCACGACGGTCCTTGGCCGCCTGCTGCACCTCCTCGGTCGCGCCCTCGGCAGCGGGCTTCGCGTGCAGCTCGAGCGCTTCCTCCTCGACCCGCTTGGTCGCCTCCTGGCGCTCCAGCTTGTCCTCGACCTGCGTCGCTGCGTCGAGCGCGGCGCCGTGGGTCTCGCGGATGCCGCTCAGGTATCCCTCGTCGACCTTGATCGGGTCGAACTCTTTCTTGGGCTTGCCGACTTTCTGGGCGAGGTCGCGCTGCAGCGCGCAGAGCTTCTTGATCTCCGCGTGCGCGATGTCCAGCGCGTCGAGGATCTCCGCCTCGGGGATCTCGTTGGCGCCGGCCTCGACCATCAGGATCGCCTCCTCGGTACCGGCCACGATCAGGTCGAGCTCGGACGGCGTCTCGGCGCCCTCGAGCAGCGACGGCTCTTCCGGGTTGACGACGAAGTCGCCGTCGATCTTGCCGATGCGCACCGCGCCGACGGGAGTCGGCAGCGGGATGTCGCTGATCATCAGCGCGGCGGAGGCGCCGTTCATCGCAAGGATGTCGTAGGGGTGCACGTGGTCGATCGAGAGCGGGATCGCCACCAGCTGCGTGTCGAAGCGCCAGTCTTTGGGGAAGAGCGGGCGGATCGGGCGGTCGATCATGCGCGCGGTGAGGGTCCCCTTCTCGCCGGGCCGGCCCTCGCGCTTGAAGAAGGAGCCGGGGATTTTGCCCGCGGCGTACATGCGCTCCTCGACGTCCACCGTCAGGGGCATGAAGTCGGTGTCCCTGACGCCGCCGGCGACGGCGGTGCAGAGGACCATGGTGTCGCCTTGGCGGACGACGACGGCGCCGGATGCCTGCTTGGCCATCCGCCCGGTCTCGAACGAGATCTCGCTACCGGCAATCTCCACGGAGACCCGGGCAAGTGCGTCACTGCTCATATTCACTGCCTTCCTGGTGCCACCCGTCGGTCGGTGGCCCGTTCTTATTTCTCACACTCCGAACTTCAGGAGCTTAGCGTGTCGGCTGACGGCGCTGCCGGGCGCGATCGCGTCGCTGCGCGCGCGTGTTCTCGGAGCCTGCCAAGCTGCGGCTCAGGCGGCCGCGGCGTCGCCGAACGCCGCGACAACGCCCTGCGCGAGGAGGTCGGGGCCGGGCAGCACGCCGGGGTTCTCCGCCTCATAGCTCCAGCGCACGACGCCGTCCGAGCCGGTGATGACGAGCGCCCGCTGGGAGAACCCGCCCGGGTGGCGCACGCCGAAGGCCTCGCTGGTGGCGCCCTTGGGCTCGAAATCCGAGAGCTGCTCGCTGCTCACGCCGAGCTTCTCGCGGAACGCCGCCTGCGCGTAGGCCGAATCGCAGGAGACCCCGTAGAGCCTGATCCCGCGCGCCGCGAGATCCTCGAGCAGCGGCTCGTAGAGCTGCAGCTGGTCGGTGCAAACGGGGCTGAAGGCGAACGGGTAGAAGACGAGGATCGAGCCGTGCCCCTCGAGCTCGGCGCGCGTGAAGTCCTCGCCATCGGCCGTCTTCAGCGTGAACTCGGGAGCCGGAGAACCGGGCTCCAGGACGCTCACAGCCCGGCTCGCTCGCCGGAGGGACGCGACGCGCTCACGCGCGGCTCAGCGCCTGAGCCCGAGCTCCTGGATCAGCTCACGGTAGGCATCGAGGTCGCTGCTCCGCAGGTAGTCCAGGAAACGACGGCGGCGGCCGACCAGCATCAGCAGGCCGCGCCGCGAGTGATGATCTTTGTTGGCACCGCGCAGGTGCTCTGTCAGGTGGTTGATGCGCTCGGTGAGCAGCGCGATCTGCACTCGGGTGTTGCCCGTGTCGGTCTCGCTCTCGCCGAACTTGGCGACGATCTCGCGCTTGCGCTCGCTGGTGATGGCCGGCATCGCCGTGGGACGGTAGCAGACGTTGCTTGGGCGCCGTGAGGCAGTCCGGGTCGTCGCCGCGGCGGCGCAAGCTCGGCTCGCCGCCGCCCGAGCCGCGGGCTCGCTTGCGCGGGCGGACGTGCCTCAGGAGGCGGTCGCGGCGATCTCGCGGGTCTGCGCGACGTCGCGGTGCATCTGCTCGATGAGCGCCTCGGCGCTCTCGAAGCGCCGCTCGCCGCGAATCCGCTCGAGGAACTCCAAAGTCAGGGTGGCGTCGTAGAGCTCGCCCTCGAAGTCGAGCAGGTAGGCCTCGATCAGCTCGCCGCGGCCGGTCTGGAAGGTCGGCCTGACGCCGATGCTGACGGCGGCCAGGTGCGAGCCCCCGCCCTCGACGTGGGCACGGCACGCGTACACGCCGTGGCCGGGAATCGCCATCTGCTCCTCGGGGACGAGGTTCGCGGTCGGGAAGCCGAGCGTGCGGCCGCGCTCGTCGCCGTGCGCGACCGCGCCGGAGAGCTGGAACACCGACCCCAGCAGACGGTTGGCCTCACCGGCCTCGCCCGCGCCGAGCAGCCCGCGGATGTGGCTCGAGGAGACGATCTCCCCGTCGACCTCCAGCAGCGGATGCACGACCGTCTCGAAGCGGGCGTCGGCGGACAGCAGCGCCGGGTCGCCCTGCGCGCGGTGCCCGAAGCGGAAGTTCTCGCCGATCGAGACGCGGCGTGCCCCGAGCGCCTCCACCAGCACCTGCTCGACGAAATCGGCGGCGCTCAGCGCCGCGAAGTCGCGGTCGAAGGGGATCACGACCAGTTCCTGCACCCCCAGCGAGGCGATCAGCTCCGCCTTGCGCTGCGGCGTGGTCAGCAGCCGCGGCGTGTGCTGCGGCGCGACGACCGACACCGGATGGGGGTCGAACGTCAGCACGCTGTCGGCACCCGCGATCACCTCGCGGTGCCCGAGGTGCACGCCGTCGAAGGTGCCGACGGCGACGCTGCGGGGGGCTCCGCGCTCGACGTCCGGCAGGCGGGTCACCTTCACGGGGAGGAAGCCTAGATGCTCGTGGTGCGGAGCACGGTGTCGCACCGGCGCTACGGTGGGAGCGGATGATGCGCAAGGGGGTTCTCGTCCCGGTGCTGCTGGCGTTCGCCGTGGCTGTGCCCGGCGCAACGGCCGCGGCACGCTCGCACGCTCGTCCGCTGTGCATCACCTACCGGTGCAGAACGGTCGCCCAGGACTCGGTGGTCCGGGTCCTGAAGGTCGAATCGCGCCACCCCCGCAAGGAAGAAGAATCCGAACCAGGCATCCGCTGGGTGCACTACGCCGTCTGGAAGGCGACGGGCCGCGCTTGGCCCCTCGGCGATTTCGCCGTCACGCAGGACTCCAGCGGCGTGGAGATGCTGGTCCTGGCCGGGCCATGGGTGGGCTACGTCGAATCAGGATGCAGCCACGAGACACTGTCCTGCGACTACGCCGTCGAGCGCATCGACGCCCGAAGCGGCCGGCGCGAAACCGAGCCCAGCGGGGTCCCGAACCAGCAGGCGTCGCTTCCACCACCGGGCGAAGGCTGCCTGAACGGCGGTCTGTCCCCTACCGCACTGGCGCTCGCCGAGTCCGGCACCGTCGCCTGGATCCAGTACGGCCACGTCTGCGAGATGCCGCACGGCTCGCAGGTCCCCGTGCTGCTCTCGGCCGGCCCCGGGGTCGAACCCCGCTCACTGCTGATCGTGGACGGGTTCTTCATCTGGCGCGAGGGAGCAGCGCTCCGCAGCACGCCCGCGAGCTAGCTCCCGGCGCGGTCGAGGGCCGTCGCGAGCGGCACCCGCGCGGGGCCCGCCGGAACCTCGGACCAGCTCGCCGCGCGCGCAGGCGGCGCGATCGCGTCTCCGACAGCGAACGGCCCGATCGCCGTGCGGCGCAGCTCCAGGCAGTAGGCGTCGCCGAGGTCGGCGATCAGCGAGCGCACGTAGGTACCCGAGCCGCAGTCGATCGCGAAGCAGGCGCGTGGACCCTCCGGCGAGCCCTCGCGCCAGAGCTGCTCGAAGCGGGTCACGGTCACGATCCGCTCGGGCATCTCGACCGTCTGGCCTCGCCGCGCGAGGCGATATGCGCGCTCGCCGCGGATCTTCACCGCGGAGTAAGCCGGAGGCCGCTGCCTGATCTCGCCGGTCGGCAGCGCCGGAGGGTCGGGCGGGATCCGGCCGGTCACGGTGATCTCCCCCTCGGGATCGCCCGTCGTGGAGGTCGCGCCCAGCTGAGCGACCGTCTCGTAGCTCTTGGGAAGGCCCATCAGCTGCTGCTGGGCCTTGGTGGCACGCCCGATCAGGATCAGCAGCAGCCCCGTTGCGAAGGGGTCGAGCGTACCCGCGTGCCCCACCTTGGGGCGCTCGCCGCTGCCTCGGCGCAGGGCGCCCCGCACTGCGGCAACCACGTCGTGGGAGCTGATCCCCGCCGGCTTGTCGATCAACAGGACGCCGTCCATCGCGAGCGCCGAAGCTGCGCGTGGGGCTCAGGCGGGCGCCGGAGCGCTGCCGTTGCGCTCCGGGTGCAGCTGCTCGGCCATCGCGCCGCGCAGGAAGGCGACGAGCTCGCCGCCGTCGAGACTCGTCGTGAAGCCCGCGGCGCGCCGGTGCCCGCCGCCGCCCTGGGCGCGGGCGATCGCCGAGACGTCGACGTCGTCGTCTGTCGCTCGCAGCGAGACTTTGTGCTGGCCCTTGCGCTCGCCGCTGGAGAGCTCGCGGACGAGCGCCGCGACCTTCGTGCCCTGCAACGCGCGCAGCTGGTCGATGATGCCCTCGGAGTAGCTGTCCTCCGCGTCCGCCGAACGGAAGTCCTCGGCGCTCAGCGTGGCGATCGTCAGCTCGCCGCCGTCGAAGCGCTCCATGTGGCCGAGCGCCAGGCCGAGCAGCGTCAGCTTTCCCGCCGGCAGGTCCTCGTAGAGGCGTCTGTAGACACCGGGCACGTCGACGCCGGCTTCCAGCAGCGCTGCCGCCATGCGGTGTGAGCGCGGCGTCGTGTTCTCGTACATGAAGCGCCCGGTGTCGGTGATCAGCCCCATGTAGAGCGCGACGGCGACCTGCGCGTCCGGAGTCACGCCGAGGCCTCCCATCAGGTCCCACACGATCTCGGCCGTGCACGAGGCCGCGGGCTCGACGAGGTTGATCGTGCCGAAGCCGGTGTTGTCGTGGTGGTGGTCGATGTTCAGCAGGTGCGCTCCGCCGCGCAGCTCCTCGGCGGCGATGCGGTCGATGTTCCCGCAGTCGAGGAAGATCACGGTGCGCTCGGCGATGTCGAGGGGCGCCTCGGTGATCAGCGCGTCGAGCGGCAGCGCCCGGTACTCGCGCGGGAGCGGCAGGTCGTCGGAGGAGATGAAGGTCTGCGAGTGCTTGCCGAGCGCGGCGAGCAGGCCATGCATCCCGACCAGCGAGCCGAGCGCGTCGCCGTCGGGATGTTCGTGGGTGACGAGCACGAACGAGCTGTCCTCGCGCAGCCTGGCGAGCACCAGCTCGCGGGCGACGGTGTCGTCGGCAGCGCTCACCGGCGCTCCTCGATCAGGCGCTCCAGGCGCATCGCGCGGTCGGTCGTGTCGTCGTAGAGGAACTCCAGCGTGGGCGTGCGCTTGAGGTGCAGCTCGCTCGCGACCTTGCCCTGCAGGAAACCGTGGGCGCTGCGCAGACCCTCGAGCGTCGCCTCCCGCTCCTCGGGAGCGGAGCTGGCGCCCGCGGCCCCGAGCACGCTCACGTAGACCCGCGCGTGGCGCAGGTCCGGGCTGGTCCTGACATCGGTGACGGTCACAAATCCCACTCTCGGGTCCTTCAGCTCAGCTGCCACGGCGTCTCCGATGACCTGGCGTACCGCCGCGTCGACCCGGCGCATGCGTCCCGTGGCCATCGTCTCACTCCAATTCCTCGCCGAGTCCTGCGTCCCTGCCCGGGGCTTCTCCCCCGGCCTAAGAAAGCTCTCGCTCGACCTGCCTGGTCTCGTAGCTCTCCAGGACGTCTCCCTCCTTGAGGTCCTGGAAGTTCGCGAGCACGATCCCGCACTCGAAGCCGCTCGCGACCTCTTTGACGTCATCGTTGAAGCGCCGCAGGCTCTCGATCGTCGTGTCGTAGATGACGGTCCCGTCCCGCACGACACGGACACGGGCGCCGCGCACGATCCGGCCCTCCGTGACCTGGCAGCCGGCGATCGTGCCGATCCGCGACGCTTTGAAGAGCTGGCGGACCTCGGCCTGCCCGACCGGGGTCTCGACCTCCTCGGGAGCGAGCATGCCCTGCATCGCCGCGCGCAGCTCCTCGATCGCGCGGTAGATGACGGAGTAGGAGCGGATCTCGACGCCCTCGCGGTCCGCGACCGCGCGCGCGTCGCCGACGGGACGCACGTTGAACGCGAGGATCACGCCCTCCGAGGCGGCCGCCAGCATCACGTCGGACTCGTTCACGCCACCGACGCCGCGGTGCACCACATTGACGTTCACCTCGTCCTGCGGCAGCTTCGCGATCTCGTCCTCGAGCGCCTCGAGCGTGCCTGCGACGTCAGCCTTGATGACCAGCGCGAGCTCGGCGACGGTGCCCTCCTGGGCGAGCTTGAAGACGTCTTCGAGCGAGACCTTGCGGCCCGAGCGGCGCGCCAGCGCCTCGGTCTTCAGGCGGTTGGCCCGTTCGCCGGCGAGCTGGCGCGCGCGGCGCTCGTTCTCGACGACCCGCACGTGCTCCCCTGCCTCTGGAACCCCGTCGAAACCCAACACCTCGACCGGCTCGCCGGGTGCCGCGCGCTTCATCTTCGCGCCGTTGAAGTCGTGCATCGCCCGCACGCGCCCGAAGTTCGCGCCCGCAACGAGCGCGTCGCCGACGCGCAGCGTGCCGCGCTGGATCAGCACGGTAACGACGGGCCCGCGGCCCGGATCGAGCTTGGACTCGATCACAGCGCCGGACGCCTCGGTCTCGGCGTTCGCCTTCAGGTCCTCGAGGTCGGTGACGATCTGGATCGTGTCGAGCAGCGAGTCGAGTCCCTGGTGGGTCTTGGCGGAGACGTCCACGAACTCGGTGTCGCCGCCCCAGTCGGAGGGCTGCAGGCCGTGCTGGGTCATCTCGGTGCGCACGCGCTCGGGCTGCGCGCCCTCCTTGTCGACCTTGTTCACCGCCACGACGATCGGCACTTCCGCGGCCTTCGCGTGGTCGATCGCCTCTTCGGTCTGGGGTTTGACGCCGTCGTCCGCGGCGACCACGATCACCGCGAGGTCGGTGACGCTGGCGCCGCGTGCGCGCATCGCCGTGAACGCTTCGTGACCGGGCGTGTCGAGGAACGTGATCTGTTTGCCGGCGTGGCGCACCTGGTAGGCGCCGATGTGCTGGGTTATGCCGCCGGCCTCGCCCGCGGCGACCTCGGTCTCCCGGATCGCGTCGAGCAGCGAGGTCTTGCCGTGGTCGACGTGGCCCATGATCGTCACCACCGGCGGGCGCCCGATCATCTCCTCCTCGGTGTCCTGGTAGACCGGCTCGACCTCCACGTCGTCGGCCGCGTGGACGATCTCGACCTGCTTCTTGAACTCCTCCGCGAGCACGTGGATCGCGTCGTCGGAGAGCGTCTGCGTGAGCGTCGCCATCTCGCCGAGCGACATCAGCTTCTTGATGATCTCCGGCACCGCCACGCCGAGGTACTCGGCGACGTCCTTGACGGTCGAGCCGGAGTTGACGCGGATCAGGTCGGTGGCCTCCTGCGCGGCCGTGTCGATCGGCGCGATCGAGTCGTCGTAGGTGCCGCGGCGGCGGCGTCCGCGGCGCGGCCGGCGCTGCGGCATGTGCGAGGGGCCGCCCGGGCCGCCCTGCTGGCGGCGCGAGGCCTGAGAGTCGATCACGACGCGCCGCCGGCCGCCGGGGCCGACGTCGCCCGGTGTCCGCTCGCCGGTGCGCGAGTCGCGCGTCGGGCGCACCCGCTCGGCCGGCTGCCCGGATGCCGGTGCCGGGGGCTGCCCGGCCGGAGCGCCCGGAGGGCGCGGCGGGGCCTGCGCAGGCTGCGCCGCTGCTGGCGCGGCCGTTTTCGCGGCGGGTTGGGCAGGGGGCGCCGTCTTCGCGGCGGGCTGGGCCGGGGAGGCCGCCTTCGCGGGGGGCTGGGCCGGGGGCGCGGCCTTCGCGGCGGGCTGGGGCGCAGTGCTCGCCGCCGCGGCAGGGGCTGCGGCGGGCTGCGCGGAGGCGGGCGTGCCGGCGCTCTGCGGCGGCGCGGCCGGCGCCTTGGCGGGCGCGGACTTTGCCGCCTGCGCCGGCTTCGCGGCGGCCCCGGCGGAGCCGTTGGTCGCCA
The DNA here is from genome assembly GCA_963703205.1 of uncultured Solirubrobacteraceae bacterium. Classification (GTDB taxonomy): domain Bacteria; phylum Actinomycetota; class Thermoleophilia; order Solirubrobacterales; family Solirubrobacteraceae; genus Palsa-744. Next base: position 1,247,176 of record OY969799.1, on the reverse strand, counting down.
CGGAGCCGTCGCGCCCAAGCGCTTTCAGCGCCGCGGACTCATCGACCGAGGACGCCGCGGCCTTCGCCTGGATCCCGGCGGCGGCGAGCTTCTCGAGCAGCTCCTTGCTGCTGAGCCCGTGCTCCTTGGCGATCTCGTGTACGCGCTTCTTGCTCATCGGCCCACCGATTCTACGAGCTTGGGGTCGAGCGTCACCTTCGTACGCAGCGTTCGGGCGAAGCCATTGCGGCGGATCGCGGCTTGCGCGCACTCGGGGCGAGGCCCGTCCCCGGCCTCCGCGCGGCAGAGGTAGGCGCCGCGGCCATCGATGCGGGCGGCCTCGTCGAGCACCGCCAGGCGCACGCCGGAGGCATCCCCGGGCGCCGCGACAGCGAAGCGCATCAGCTCGGCCTTGGGCGCGACACGGCTGCAGCCCACGCATGTGCGCCGGGGGCCCCGGGCCGGCGCGCTGTCTTTCGTCGATGTGCCTTGACGAGAGGCGCGCGCGACTATGGCGCCGCCTCCTCGGCGGCGTCCTGCCGGACTGCCTCGGCGTCCTCCACGGCCTCGGCAGGTGCTCCCGTCTCGGCCGCCAGCTCGGCGTCCTCCGCGGCGTCCTCCTCGAGCTTCGCGGCGACGTCGCGCTCGGCTTCCTCGGCGTCCTCATCGGGGTCCGCTGCGAGCACCGCGGATTCCGTCTCGGGCAGCGGGCCGGCTTCCTCGAGATGCACGGCCTCGCCCGCTCCATCGGCGGACGCCGCCTCTGCGGCCTCTCCGCCGGCCTCGGTCGGCTCCGCAGCGATCGCAGCAGCCTCGTCCGCTTCGGCGGCAGCGGACGCCTCCGAGCCGCCGCCTTGCAGATCGGTGACCTTGTCGCTGTCGATCTCGGCGAGCGCCTGGTGGGTTTCGAGGCCGCAGTAGCGCGAGCCCGGCAGCGACGCGTTCGGGCAGCGGCGTCCGTTGGAGAGGATCGCGGCGCAGCGGCCGGTGACCTCCTCCTCCTCGTACCCGTGCTCGGCCTCCTCGGCGGCGAACTCGGTCTCAGAGCGGATGTCCACGCGCCAGCCGGTGAGCCGCGCGGCGAGACGGGCGTTCTGGCCCTCGCGGCCGATCGCCAGCGAGAGCTGGTCGTCGGGGACGATCACGGTCGCCTGCTTGGCGTCGTCGTCGACGAGCACCTCGCGCACGCGCGCCGGGGAGAGCGCCTTGGCGACGAACCGGGCCGGCTCGTCGTTGAAGGGGATGATGTCGATCTTCTCGCCCCGCAGCTCCGAGACCACCATCCGCACCCGGGAGCCGCGCGGACCGACGCACGCGCCGACCGGATCGACGCCGTCGGTGTGCGAGATGACGGCGATCTTCGAGCGGTAGCCGGGCTCGCGGGCGACGTTCGCGATCTCGACCAGGCCGTCCGCGATCTCCGGGACCTCCAGCTCGAACAGCTTCTTGATCAGCTCGGGGTCGCGCCGCGAGACGATGATCGCGGGACCCTTCGTGGAGGGCGAGACCTCCTTGATGACGGCCTTGATCCGCTGCGAGTGGTCGTAGCGCTCGCCGTCGACCTGCTCGGACTTCGGCAGCAGCGCCTCGACGCGTTCGCGCAGCTGCACGAGCGTGTAACGCGAGTCGGACTGCTGCACGATGCCGGTGATCAGCTCGCCGACGCGGTCGCGGTATTCCTCGTACATCATGTCCCGCTCGGCCTCGCGGATCCGCTGCAGGATCACCTGCTTGGCGGTCTGCGCGGCGATCCGTCCGAAGTCGTCGGGTGTGACGTCCTGCTCCTCGATCTGATCCCGGTATTCCTCGAACTTCTTCGGGTCGATTTCCGGTTCCTCGGGTTCGCGCATCTCCCCGGTCTCGGGGTCGATCGTGGTTTCCTCGTCGATCGTCTCGACGATCAGGTGCGCCTCGAGGCGCTCGGGGATTTTCAGTTCGATGACCCTGAAGTCGGCGGTCTCGCGGTCCATTTCGACGCGCGCGTACTTCGCGGAGCCGGGCTGCTTCTTGTAGGCGGACAGCAGCGCGTCCTCCAGGGCGACCATCAGCTTCTCCGGCTCGATGCCCTTCTCGCGGGCGAGCGCGTGCATGGCCTCAAGGATTTCGCGTGACATGGCTCTGGGCTACTCCTCGATCAGGTTGGAACGGCGGATCTCCGAGTAGGGGATCGCGATCACGCCATCGTCGGCGACGAGCGTGACCTCCTGCTCGGAAGCCCCCACCAGCTCCCCGGTGAAGCTGCTCACCGGGTGAGCCTGCTCGTCGTGGGACTCCGCAAGACGCTGGGCCGAGCGCGGATGCCTGACGCGCACCCTCGCGCGCCTGCCCACGAACCGACGGAAGTGCGCCGGCTTTGTCAGCGGGCGCTCGCTACCGGGCGAGGAGACCTCGAGCGAGTAGCGCTCCCGCATGTCGCCGAGCAGCATCGTGACCCGCTCGCACATCCCCAGGTCGACGCCGTCCGGATGGTCGATGAAGACGCGCAGGCTGCGGCCGCCGAGCACCTCGGCGAGCAGCACCTCGATCTCCGGCTCGCTGTGCGCGAGCCGGTCTTCGATCTCTGCCTGGATCGTGTTCATCGTCTTGATCAATCTGGTCCTTACGCAAAAAGAGCGGGCGGGCGCCCACTCTCGGAACTGCTGTCGACGCCTGCGCGACGACACGAAAGCTGTGCGTCGAGAATAGCAGCGAAGGGGCCCGCGTTTACATGTGCGCGGCCGCGCGGGACGGTCGCGGCGGCGCCGCTCAGGCCCGTTCGGCGTCGCGCCGCGCGCGGTCGCGGTAGAGCCTGTAGTCCCGGCGCTCGGGGCGCAGCGAGCAGGCCAGCGCGAGCGGCGGGCAGGCCTCGCGATGGCGTCCCAGCAGCTGCATCGAGCGTCCCAGGCAGAACAGCGCGTAGTCGTTCGTCGGAGCGCTCGAGGCGATCGCCTGGAACTCCGCGGCGGCGCCTTCGTAGCGCTGCGCGTGGAACAGCGCGCGGCCGAGCGCCTCGCGGATCGACGCCTTGTCGGGCTCCAGGTCGCGCGCGCGGCTGAGCGGCACGATCGCCGCCTGGTGATCGCCGTGCTCGAGCAGCTCGCAGCCGCGCATGTAGAGGTCGTAGACGCTCTCCATGGCCGACAACCCTAGAAGGCCCCGCGCAGCTCCTCGACCGCGTCGAGGACCGCTCCCGCGACCTGCTCCTTGGCGGCACGCGCCACGTGGCGCTCGTCGAGCGCGCCGTTGGAGCCCGCCGAGGTGAGGATCGTCACCTCGTTGTCCGCGGCCTCGAACCCGATCCCCGCCGCCGAGATGTCGTTGAAGACGACCGCGTCCACGCCCTTCGCCGCGAGCTTGCCGCGCGCGCTCTGCAGCCCCTCCGCGCCGTGCTCGGCCGCGAAGGCCACGAGCGTCTGCCCGGGACGTCGCCGCGCCGACAGGCCGGTGATCACGTCCGGGGTGGCGCTGAGCACGAGCTCGATGCGGTCCCTGCCGCGCTTCTTGATCTTGCCCTGCTGGGGGCGCGGCGCGAAGTCAGCCACGGCGGCGGCCATCAGCAGGACGTCACACGCGTCGAACTCGTGCTCGCAGGCGTCCTTCAGCTCTGCCGCGGTCCGCACGTCGACCCGGCGCACGCCCTCGGGCGCGGGCAGCGCGACGTTGGCGGCGATCAGCGTCACCTCGGCCCCCCGCTGCCGCGCGGCGGCCGCCAGCGCCAGCCCCATGCGCCCCGAGGAGCTGTTGCCGACGAAGCGCACGCTGTCGATCGGCTCCCGGGTGCCGCCGGCGGTGACCAGCACGCGCAAGCCGCCGAGCGCCGCCGAGCCGTCCGGGTGCGGGACGCCGGCGCGCGCGGTCCCGCTCGCTCCACCGGCTGGGGCTTCTCGATCGCGAACCTCGTGGCGCGGCCGGCCGTCGCCGGCCGGCGGCGCGGCGAGGACCCGTTCGCATGCCGCCAGCAGCTCGGGCGGCTCGGCGAGCCGCCCGACCCCCTCCTCCCCCTTGGAAGCCAGGCGCCCGACTCCGGGCTCGACGATCGTGGCGCCACGCTCGCGCAGCGTCGCGAGGTTCGCCTGCGTGGCGGGGTGCTCGTACATGAGGTTGTTCATCGCGGGCGCGATCACGAGCGGGCATGCCGCCGCCAGTGCGCAGCTCGTGAGCAGGTTCTCGGCGTGGCCGCCGGCGAGCTTGGCGATCGTGTTCGCAGAGGCCGGCGCGATCAGGAACAGGTCCGCGTTGGCGACGAGCGCGAGGTGGCTGATCGGCTCGTGCTCGGGCAGCGGCTGGTCCGGGTAGGCGCCGCGCATCGGGTCGCGTGCGAACTCGCTCATCAGCACCGGCGCGCCGCTCAGCGCCTCGAACGAGGCGGCGCCGACGAAGCGGCGGCTCGCGGGGGTCTGGACCACGCGCACGGCATGTCCGGCGGCGGTCGCGAGGCGGATCACCTCCAGGGACTTGTACGCGGCGATGCCGCCGCTGACGCCGAGCAGGATGCGGGACATCGTCCCTTCAGTGTCGCGCGACCGGCCTCCGGTCTCAAGATCTGCGCAGCAGGTTGCGGCGCCACCACGACGCTGCGCCCGGCGTCAGCCCACGCCGCGGCGGCCGAGCGCCGCGTCCGTCAGGCGAGGAACTTGTGCTTCGCCTGCTCGAACTCCGCGTCGGTCAGCTTGCCGCGGTCGTGCAGCTCGGCGAGCTTGGCGAGCTCGTCCACGCCTCCCGCGGAGGCCGCTGCCCCGCCCCCCTCGAAGCGCTGGAACGCTTCGACCTTCGAGCGGTCCTGTTCATGGTGTTCGTGCATCTTGTGGCCGCGAACGATCAGGTAGGCGATCACCCCGATGTAGGGGATGATGATGATGAAGAGCATCCACAGCGCCTTGCCCAAGTTGGACAGGTCGTGGCTGCGGAAGATGTCGAAGACGACGCCGACCGCGACCCAGATCCACAGGAACAGGATCGCGAACTCGAGGACCGTCAGAAGCGCGTCCCCGAAGGAGTAGGTGGCGATCGGAATCGTCACGATTCTGACGAGCGTACTCGATCGGTCCGTGCTGAATCAACTCTCGCGCGCCCCGTCCCCGGGCAGCGCCGAGGGACCCGCCGGGGCCCCCCGCGGCCGCTGCATGGAGACCGGCGGAAGGCCGCTGCACGGAGACCGCCGGAAGGCCGCTGCGGCTAGCGTGCCGGTGGATGCTGCCGGACCCTCACCGGGAAGCGCTGATGCTGATCCTCGGGGCGCTCGAGCGGCCGCGGCAGCCGCCCGGCGGCGGCGCGCCGCGCTGGGCGGTGAGCGGCAGCGCCGCGCTTGCGCTGCACGGGCTGCCCGTCACCTGCCGCGACCTCGACATCCTCACGAGCGCGTACGACGCCGAGCGTGTGGCTGCGTCCGTTCCGGGGCTCGAGTTGGAGCCGCTCGCCCTCCGCGTCCGCGCGGGGCTGCGCGCGCGGATCGCTCGGTTCCGCGTCGCGGGGGTCGAGGTCGAGATCCTCGGCGATGTCGAAGACGAGCTCCCCGGCGGCGGCTGGACGGGACCGCCGCGGCTGGGTGAGGAGGTCGAGCACGTCGAGCTGCTGACGCGGCGCTGCCCGCTGATGTCCCTCCCGGCGCTGCGAGCCGCCTACGAGGCGATCGGCAGCCCCGAGAAGCTTGCCCTGATCGAGATCGCGTTGAAGGCTCCGCCGGGGCTCAGCGGTAGTGGTACTTCATCTTCCCGGCGGCTACCTCCTCGAGGGCGATCGTGAGGTAGTTTTTCGAGACCGTCTCGATCATCGGCGGCGGGAACTCGTCGAAGGTCCCCTCGCCGAGGTTGTGGTAGTAGCTGTTGATCTGCCGGGCGCGCTTGGCGGCGACGATCACGCCGGCGTAGTTCGAGTCGACCTGCTCGAGCAGGCGGTCGATGCGGGGGGAGATCATGCTTCGGTCACGGCCTCTCTGTCCGGGGGATTGCGGCACGCTCCCGATTCTAGATCACCGGCGGCCGGCGCCCCGCTCGCCCAGGCCGGGGGCGGACAGCAGCCGGGCGATGGGGCGGCCACGGAGGGTGCCGCCCCATCCACCCTGCTGCTCAGTGCGACAGGCGCGGGTCCACGTACAGGCCCCCGACGTGGTACTCGCTGTTCTTGGTGGTGTTGGCGTAGACGAAGCGAACTTCGCGCACGCCTTCGGCGTTGCCGCCCAGCTGCGGCTGGACGTTGAACGAGCCCGAGAGTTCCCAGTTGCCGCCGGGCTTCGGGGTGAGGCTGCCAACCTGCTTGGAGGTCGCGATGCTGCCGTAGCTGACGAAGACCTGCACGCCGCCGCCGCCGGCCACGGCCTGGATCCAGGCGCGGGCGGTCGGGTAGAGCAGCGTCACGCACGTCGGCGGGCTGATCGCCACCGCGCCGGCGGGGAGGTCGAAGATTCCCCCGCTGCTGCCGTCGGGGCGTGTGCCTTCGACGACCTGGGCGCCTTTCAGCAGTTCCCACCCTTCGCCGGTGGCGGCGGATTCGCTGCCTTCGACGAGCGTGTAGTAGTTGCTGTCCTTCAGTTCGGTGAAGGGCTGCATGAACGTCTGCCCGGGGCAGACGGCCAGTTCCGCGCTGACGCCGGCCGGCGCCGCCTTCGGCGCCTTGACGACCGGTTCGGGCGGGCCCGGAGCGGCGCTTGCGCCTGCCGGGATGAACAGCGCGGCCATCAGCGTGGCCGAGAGAGCCGTCGCGAGCGCGAGCGGCTTGAGGATCCTTGGCATGTTGGGTGCCGTGGGGCGAGACAGAGACATTGAGTCCTCCGTGACGTTCCACCGGCGGCCGAGCTATCTCGTTGTCGAGACCTCTGGCTTTGCGTCCCCGCCTCGCGACGGGTTTGCCTTTGACAGTGTTGGGGTGGTTGGTTGCTCTACGCAGCACCTATCGGGCAGCCCCGTGTCGTGCTGAAGGTGCGACGCCCCGCCCTGGACACCTCGCTCACCGGCGTCTCGCCGCGCGGCGATCGACCGGCGCTCCGCAGCCTGCCCTCTAGCTGCTCTCGCGCACGATCCCGACGAGCTGCTCTAGCGCGTCCTCCAGCCGGTCGTTGACCACGACGTGGCCGAACTCGGGCTGGGCGGCCAGCTCCTGCTCGGCCACGGCGAGGCGTCGTGCGACCTCCTCGGCGCCATCGGTCCCGCGCCCGACCAGCCGCGTGCGCAGCGCCTCGAGCGATGGTGGCGCGATGAAGACCTGCACGGCCTCGGGCATCGCCTCGCGGACCTGCCGCGCACCCTGCACCTCGATCTCGAGCACCACCGGCACGCCCGCGCCGAGCCGCCGGTCGAGCTCCGAGCGCAGCGTCCCGTAGCGGCGCCCGGCGTAGTCGGCGTGCTCGACGAAGTCTCCCTCGCGCACCCTCCGCTCGAACTCCTCGGGCGCCAGGAAGTGGTAGTCGACGCCCTCCTGCTCCCCCGGCCGGGGCTTGCGCGTCGTCGCCGAGACCGACAGCTCGAGCTCCGGGAGGCGCTCCATCAGGCCTCTGATCAGCGTCCCCTTGCCCACCCCGGAGGGACCGGTTATGACGAACACACGCGCCACGGGCTGGGGAGGGTACTCAGCGCCCCGGTGGAAGATCTGAGCCGCCCGGGCTCAGTGGTGAAGCAGCGAGATCAGCTCCGAGCGCTGCCGCTCGGAGAGCCCGCCGATCGTCTTGCTGGGCGCGATCCGGCAGTGCACGAGGATCTTGTTGACCTTCACGCGCCCGTACTTCGGCACCGCGAGCAGCATGTCGAAGACCTTCGCGGTCTCGATGTACTCGGGCGGATCGAGCAGCAGCGAGTGGATCGAGCGGCGCCCGGCCTTGAGGTCGCGCTTCAGCTGCGCGCGCTGGATGCGGATTTCGTTCGCTCGGGCGAGCGCGTCCATGCGCTGGTTGAGCGAGCGCTCCGGCGCGGTGGACGTGTTCGGCGAGCTGCTCCCCGTGGCGGTCACCATCGGCGGCGAGTCTACACACCGCAAGACCTCGTGCAACACAAAACCCCCTAATTCACCTGGACCTCAAGCTGAGCTTCAGATGGATCGAGGCTGCTGGACGGTGGGTCCGCAGTTTGCAGGGGTTTTCTGAAGTCTAGAGGAGCCCTGCGGCGATTCTGGCTCCGGCCGCCGGGTCGCGGAAGCTCTCGGTCCCGACGGCGACGAGCGTCGCCCCGACGTCGAGCATCTCGCGGGCCTGCGCGGCGCTCTGGACGCCGCCCATGCCGATCACCGGGATCTGCACGCGGGCGGCGACGGCCGAGACCTGGGCCAGCGCCACGGGCCTGATCGCCGGCCCCGACAGCCCTCCGGTTCCCGCGCCGAGCCACGGGGCGGCGCCGGCGCGCGCCGGCGCGAGCGCCATCGCGCGCAGCGTGTTGATCAGAGACACCGCGTCCGCTCCGCCGTCCTGTGCGGCCGCGGCGCAGGCCGGCACGTCGGCGGCGTTCGGCGTGAGCTTGACGATCAGCGGCTTGCTCGTACGGTCTCGCAGTCCCGCCACGACGTCGTGCAGCTGCGCCGGGTCGGCGCCGATGTCGAGCCCGGTGCGCACGTTCGGGCAGGAGACGTTCAGCTCGATCGCCGCGATCCCGGCGGGCTCGTCGCAGGCCTCGACCAGCCTCGCCAGCTCCTCCCCGGTCGACCCCATCACGTTCGTGATCAGCGGCACCGGATGCGAGCCGCCGTCGGCTGAGGCGAGGGGGTCGGTGCGCAGGCCCACCAGCCGCGGCAGGTCCTCGGCGAGATAACCGGCGAGCCCCTTGTTGGGCAGCCCGATCGAGTTGATCATGCCCGCCGCCGTCTCCCACAGCCGCGGCGGCGGATTGCCGGCCCGCGGCTCGAGCGTGATCGTCTTCGAGACGTAGGCGGAGAACGGGAAGGCTTCGGCGAGCCGCTCGCCGAAGGCCGTGGAGGCGGCGATCGCGTCGAAGGTGCCGGAGCCGTTGACGATCGGATGCGCGAGCCGCAGCCCGCAGAACCCGATGCTCACGCCGGGGCCCCCGCGTGGGCCTCGATCCGGTCGAGCTCGGCCGCGTCGATCACCGGGCCGTCGACGCAGACCCGCAGGTAGCCGCCGCCGCGCCGCGGCACCGCGCAGCCGTAGCAGGCGCCGAAGCCGCACGCCATCGGCGCCTCCAGCGCGAGCCGGGCGGGGACCGCGTGGCGCTCGCAGATCGCGCGCACGCCCTCGAGCATCCCGGCCGGGCCGCAGGCGTAGACGACGGCGTCCGGGTCGGCGGCGAGCTCGCGCTCGAGCAGCTCGGTGACGAGCCCGGCGTGCCCGCAGGAGCCGTCGTCGGTCGCCAGGCGCGCGTCGCGGAGCAGCTGCGCGCCCGGCACGCGGGCTTCGTCGCGGAACCCGAGCAGCACGCTCACGGGGACGTCGCCGCGCGCACGCAGCTCGTCCTGGAGGATCGCCAGGGGCGCGATCCCGACGCCGCCGCCGACGAGGATCGCTCGGCGTGGCTGGGCGGGATCGTCCTGATCGGCTGCGAACCCGCGCCCGAGCGGACCGAGCACGAACAGCTCCTCCCCGGGTGCGAGCTCGCACAGGCGCTGCGTCCCCGGCCCGACGTCCTCGAGCAGGTAGGCGGCCTGACCCTCGGCGTAGCGGGCGACCGAGCAGGCGCGCGCGAGGAACGGCCGCTCGTCGTCTCCCCCTCCCCACCGCGCGGCCGCCGCGAGCATCGCGAACTGGCCCGCTGCGACACCGTCCATGGCCGCATCGGCGACGCGCAGCAGGTTGTACGCGCCGAGCCGCTCGTTGGCCGTGACCGCGGCGGCGCGGCGCCCGAACGGGCCCAGGGCCGCGCCGTCCGGCGCGCTCACGCCACGCCGGCCGGGTCGGCGCTCGGCTCGGCCGGTTTGCGCGGAGCGCTGATGCGCTCCCGCGCCGGGCCTGGCCGCGAGGCGCCATGCAGGTCCTGCAGGCAGAGCACCTCCGGCTCGCCGTCGATCCGCGCCCGCGCGATCGCCCGCGCGGCGGACATGCCGGCCGACAGCGTGGTCAGGCAGGGCACGCCGTGGGCCACGGCGGCGCGACGGATCTCGTGGCCGTCCGTTCGTGCGCCCACCCCCGTCGGCGTGTTCACGACCAGCTCGACGTCGCCGCGTTCGATCCAGTCGACCACGTGCGGGGAGCCCTCGCCGATCTTGTTGAGCCGCTGCACGGGCACCCCCATCCGCGAGATCGCCTCGGCGGTGCCCCGCGTGGCGACGATCCGGAAGCCCGCGTCGTGGAGCATCTGGGCGATGCCGCCGGCAGCCGCCTTGTCTTCGTCGGTGACGGTGATGAAGGCCGTGCCCTCGCTCGGCAGCGGCACGCCGGCGGCGGCCTGGGCCTTCGCGAAGGCGGTCGGGAAGTCGCGCGCCACCCCCATCACCTCGCCGGTCGAGCGCATCTCCGGGCCGAGCACCGCGTCGGAGCCCTCGAAGCGGTCGAAGGGAAGCACCGCCTCCTTGACCGAGATGTGCTCGCCGAAGCCGAGCCCCTGGCGCTCCTGCGGCAGCCCCATGTCCGCGAGCTTCTCGCCGAGCATCACGCGGCAGGCGAGCTTCGCGAGCGGCAGCCCGACGGCCTTCGAGACGAACGGGACGGTCCGCGAGGCGCGGGGGTTCGCCTCGATCACGTAGAGCTCGCCGGCGTGGATCGCGAACTGCACGTTGATCAGCCCGACGACGCCGATCGCGAGCGCGATGTCGCGCGTCGCGGAGCGGATCTGCTCGAGCATCTCCTCGCCGAGCGAGTGCGGCGGCAGCACGCAGGCGCTGTCGCCGGAGTGCACCCCCGCCTCCTCGACGTGCTGCATGATCCCCCCGATCCACGCCTGCGAGCCGTCGCATAGCGCGTCGACATCGACCTCGAGCGAGTCCTCGAGGAACCTGTCGAGGAAGATCGAAGGAGAGCCCTCCGGGCTCTGAGAGCGGGCTGCGCTGTCCTGTGCGCCGCGCAGCTCTCTGTCGAGATAGGCCGACAGGCCCTCGTGGGAGTAGACGATCTCCATCGCGCGCCCGCCGAGCACGTAGGAGGGGCGCACCAGCAGGGGGAAGCCGACTTCGCCCGCGCAGCGCAGCGCCTGCTCGACCGAGCGCGCGGTCGCGTAGGGCGGCGCCTTCAGGCCGAGCTGGGCGAGCAGCGCGCCGAATCTTCCCCGGTCCTCGGCGAGGTCGATCGACTCGACGCTCGTGCCGAGCAGCCGCACGCCGCGCTCTGCGAGCCCCGCCGCGAGCTTCAGCGGCGTCTGCCCGCCGAACTGGACGATCACTCCCTTCAGCGCGCCGCCGGCGTTCTCGACGTCGACGACCGCGAGCACGTCCTCGAGCGTCAGCGGCTCGAAGTACAGGCGGTCGGAGGTGTCGTAGTCGGTCGAGACCGTCTCCGGGTTGCAGTTGATCATCACCGCGTCGCGCCCGGACTCGCGCACGGTCATAGCCGCGTGCACGCAGCAGTAGTCGAACTCGATCCCCTGGCCGATGCGGTTCGGGCCCGAGCCGAGGATCACGACCGACTCGCGCTCGCCGCGCTCGACCTCGTCTCCGGGCGCGCCCTCCCCGCCGCCGCCGTGCTCCCAGCCGGAGTAGTAGTAGGGCGTGCGGGCCGGGAACTCCGCGGCGCAGGTGTCGACCGAGCGGAACGAGCGCGCGCCTTCGAACGGCGCATCGGGTTCGCGCGCGAGCGCGTGCAGCTCGCGCAGGAACCACAGGTCGATCGAGGTCGCCTCGTGCACCTCCTCGACGCCGGTGCCGCGGGCGAACAGCTCGAGGATCGTCTCGAAGCGCGCCGGGCGCGGTTCGCGCAGGCTCTCGAGCAGCTCCTCCGCGCCGCTCTCCTGCAGCGCGGGCTGCTTGTCGAGCTCGCGCGAGCGCAGCGCCTTCGCGAAGGCCTGCTGGAAGGTGCGCCCGAACGCCATCGCCTCGCCCACCGACTTCATGTGCGTGGAGAGGGTCGCGTCCGTCTCGGGGAACTTCTCGAAGGCGAAGCGCGGCCACTTCACGACCACGTAGTCGATCGTCGGCTCGAAGCAGGCGGGAGTGACGCCGGTGATGTCGTTGTCGATCTCGTCCAGCGTGTAGCCGACGGCCAGCCGCGCAGCGATCTTCGCGATCGGGAAGCCGGTGGCCTTCGACGCCAGCGCCGAGGAGCGCGAGACGCGCGGGTTCATCTCGATCACGAGGATCTCCTCGGTCTCGGCGTTGACCGCGAACTGCACGTTCGAGCCCCCTGTCTCGACGCCGACCGCACGGATCACCTTGATCGCCTGATCGCGCAGCTGCTGGTACAGGCGGTCGGTCAGCGTCTGCTGCGGCGCGACCGTGACCGAGTCGCCGGTGTGCACGCCCATCGGGTCGACGTTCTCGATCGAGCACACGATCACGACGTTGTCCGCCCGGTCGCGCATCACCTCGAGCTCGAACTCGCCCCAGCCCAGCACCGACTCGTCGAGCAGGACCTGCCCGATCGGCGAGGCCTCGAGGCCCTGCGCGGCGATCCGCTCGAACTCCGCCTCGCTGCGCGCGATGCCGCCGCCGCGCCCGCCGAGCGTGAAGGCCGGGCGCACGATGCACGGCAGGCCGAGCTCCGGTAGCGCGGCGCGGGCCTGCTCGAGCGAGGTCGCGATCGCGCTGCGCGGCATGCGCAGGCCGGCGGCGTCCATCGCCTCGCGGAACTTCTCGCGGTCCTCCGCGCAGGCGATCGCCTGCTCGTTGGCGCCGATCAGCTCGACGCCGAGATCCTCCAGCGTGCCGTCCTCGTGGAGCGCCATCGCCAGGTTCAAAGCCGTCTGCCCGCCGAGCGTGCCGAGCAGCGCGTCGGGGCGCTCGCGTTCGATCACCTTGCGCACCGGCCCCGGCAGCAACGGCTCGACGTAGGTCGCGTCGGCGAACTCGGGGTCGGTCATGATCGTCGCCGGGTTCGAGTTCACGAGCACGACCTCATAGCCCTCCTCGCGCAGCACCTTGCAGGCCTGCACGCCGGAGTAGTCGAACTCGGCAGCCTGGCCGATCACGATCGGCCCGGAGCCGAGGATCAGGATCTTGTGGAGGTCGGCGCGCCTGGGCATCAGGATCGGCCACCCAGGCCGAGGGTCCTGTCGGGCCTTCTGGTCGGGGCGCCGGCGCTCTGCGAGCCGGCCCCGACACGCCGCCGGCGAACCGCGCTCGCGCCCTGCGCAGGGCGGCGGGCGCTCATGCGGCCGCCTCCTCGATCCGTTGCAGGAACCGGTCGAACAGGTACAACGAGTCGTGCGGTCCCGGGCCGGCCTCGGGGTGGTACTGGACCGTGCCGCCGGGGACGTCGAGCAGCTCCAGCCCCTCGACCGTGCGGTCGTAGAGGTTCACGTGGGAGAGCGAGGCCGTGCCGAAGTCCGTTTCCCAGCGCACGGGCCGATCGTCGTCGATCGTGCGCGCCCCCCCGGGCCCGAGCGCGGCGAAGCCGTGGTTCTGCGAGGTGATCTCGACTTTGCCGGTGGCGAGGTCGCGCACCGGGTGGTTGGCGCCGCGGTGGCCGAAGGGCAGCTTGAAGGTATCCAGGCCGACCGCCCGGCAGAGCAGCTGGTGGCCGAGGCAGATGCCCCACACCGGCTTGCGTCCGACGATCGCCCTGACGGTCTCCACGATGTAGCCGAGCGCGGCGGGATCGCCGGGGCCGTTGGCGAGGAACACGGCGTCGGGGTCGGCGGCGAGCAGCTCCTCGGCCGAGCTCGTGCAGGGGTGCAGCTCGACGCTCGCCCCGCGCGCGACGAGCTCGCGGACCATCGAGCCCTTGATGCCGGTGTCGATCACCGCGATGCGAGGGCCTCCGCGGTTCGGCTCACCGTGGACCGAGACGCGCTCCGGCGTGACCACGCGCGCGAGGTCCTGCCCGGCCATCGCCGGCTCGGCCTCGATCAGCTCGCGGGCCGTGCCGGGCTCGATCGAGCCGGGGAACACGCCGCCGCGCATCGCCCCCGCCTCGCGGATGTGACGCACGAGCGCGCGCGTGTCCACGCCGCTGATCGCCACGATGCCGCAATCGGCGAGCCAGTCGAGCCAGCCGCGCTCGGCGCTGGGCGCGTCTTCGCGGTTGTTCGCCTCGCGCATGATCGCGGCCCGCGCCCAGACCCGATCGGACTCCATCGCCTCTGCGCTGACGCCGTAGTTGCCAATGTGCGGGTAGGTGAAGGTGAGCAGCTGGCCGGCGAACGACGGGTCGGTCATCGATTCCTGGTAGCCGGACATCCCGGTCGTGAACACGACCTCGCCGACGGCGTGGCCGTCCGCGCCGCAGACGATGCCGTCGAGGCGCGTGCCGTCCTCGAGCAGGACGTAGCCGGCTTCGCTCACTTGACGAGCGCCTGCACTTGCTTGAACTCCGGCGTGCCGGCGCGCCCGAGCAGCTCGAACAGCACGGACTCCACGGTCGTCACGATCGCGCCGGCGCGATCGAGGCGCTCGAGGCCGCGCTCGTAGTCGAGCCGGTGGCGCGAGCCCACCGCCTCTGCCGGCACGTGGACCTCGACGCCGCGCTGCAGCAGATCGTGGACGCTCTGGCTGACGCAGACGTGGGTCTCGATCCCGCACACCACGGCCTGGTCGCGTCCGTCGAGGTGGAAGCCGTCGGCTCTGGCGGCGGAGAACACGACCTTCTCGATCACCGGCTCGTCGCGCAGCCCCAGCTCCTGAGCGGAGTGGCCGAGACCTTTCGGGTACTGCTCGCTGACGAGCACAGGGAGCTCGAGGATGCGAGCGGCCTCGATCAGCTTCGCGCAGTTCGCGGCCACCGTCTCGAAGGTCTCGTACGAGCGGAACCCCTCCTGCACGTCGACGACGATCAGGGTGCTGCGCCGGCGCGAGAGCAGGCCCATCAGGCCCCCACCATCGCCAGCGAGCGGTCGCGGTGCGCGATCGTGCCGGCCGCCAGCGTCATCAGCACACGGCCCTGCAGGGCACGGCCCGCGAAGCAGCAGTTCTCCGAGCGGCTCTCCCAGCCGTGCTCGCCGGCGACCCAGCGCGCGTCGAGGTCGACCAGCGCGAGGTTGGCCGGGACGCCCGTCGCGATCCGGTGCAGCGCCAGACCGAACAGCGCGGCGCCCGCGGTCATCCGCTCAACGAGCAGCCCGAGGCCGAGCTCGCCGCTCTCAACGAGCCCGCTGTACAGCGCCGCGAAAGCGGTCTCGAGCCCGGTCGTGCCCATCGGCGCCTGCTCGAAGGGAACCTCCTTCTCCTCACGCGCGTGCGGCGCGTGGTCGGTGGCGACACAGTCGATGGTCCCGTCGCGCAGAGCCTCGATCAGCGCAAGGCGATCGGACTCGGTGCTCAGCGGCGGGTGCATCTTCATCCTCGTGTCGAGCGAGCGCACGTCCTCGTCGGTCAGCAGCAGGTGGTGCGGCGAGACCTCGGCGCTGACCCTGATCCCGTCCGCCTTGGCGCCCGCCACGGCCCGCGCCGAGGCGGCACACGAAAGATGCATGAAGTGGACGCGGCCGTCCTCCCAGCCGGCGAGCGTCGCGTCGCGGGCCACCATCGTCGACTCGGCGACCGTCGGGATGCCGGCGATGCCGAGCGCCGTGCTGACCGCGCCCTCGTTCATCGCCCCGCCGCGCGACAGCGTCGGATCCTCCTCGTGCAGGGCCAGCACGCCGCCGCACAGGCGCTGGTACTGCAGCGCCTTGCGCAGCACGCCGGCGCTGGCGACGGGCCGGCCGTCGTCGCTGAAGCCGAGCGCGCCCTGCGCGGTCAGCTCGGCCATCTCGCTGATCAGCTCTCCCTCCAGCCCGCGGGTGATCGCGGCCAGGAACCCGACCGGGATCCGGGCCTGGCGGGCGGCGGCCTCGCGCAACGAGCCCAGCAGCGGTGCGGAGTCGGTCACCGGATCGGTGTTGGGCATCGCCAGCACCCCGGCGTAGCCGCCGGCGGCGGCGGCGCGGGTGCCACTCTCGAGATCCTCCTTGTGCTCCTGGCCGGGCGTCCGCAGGTGCACGTGGGGGTCGAAGAACGCCGGGAACAGCGCCAGGCGCCCCTCCCCCTCGACGGTCTCGGCGCCGGCTGGAGCGCTCACCGTCCCCGGCTCTCCCAGCTCGGCCAGCTCGCCGCCGCGGACGAGCACGTCGAGCCGCCGGTCGATCCGCTCGCGCGGGTCGAGCGCCCGCACGTCGCGCAGCAGCACCTCGGCGGGGTCGCCGGCCCCGCCGACGAGCGGCTCGGGGGGGCTCACGTATCCCCTCCCACGCGCTCGCGCGTCGCGGCGATCTCGGCGACCGGTCCGGGCGCGCTGCTCCCCGAACCGGCCGACACGCCCTCCGGGCGGATCCCCGAACCGGCCGACACGCCCTCCGGGCGAATCCCCGAACCGGCCAGCAGCTCGTAGAGCACCGCCATCCGCACGACCACCCCCGCCTCGACCTGCGCGGTGATCAGCGCCTGCGGCGAGTCGACGACCTCGCCCGAGAGCTCGACGCCGCGGTTGACGGGGCCCGGGTGCATCAGCAGCTGGCGGGCGCCGAGCCGCGCGCCGTTGATCTGGAACTCGGTCGCGTACTCGCGCAGCGAGGGCACCCACGTCTCGCTCATCCGCTCGCGCTGCATGCGCAGCGCGTAGATGACGTCGGCGCGATCGAGCTCCTGCAGCGAGTAGCGGACCTCGCAGCCGAGATGCTCGATGCCGCGCGGGATCAGCGTCGGCGGCCCGGCGACCGTGACCTTCGCGCCGAGCTTCTGGAAGGCGAGGATGTCCGAGCGGGCGACGCGCGAATGGGTCACGTCGCCGACGATCCAGATCTCGGCGCCGTCGATCGAGCCGAGGCGGCGCCGCAGCGTGTAGACGTCCAGCAGCGCCTGCGTCGGGTGCTCGTGCTTGCCGTCGCCGGCGTTGACGATCGCCGCGGTGCACCAACGCGAGACGAGCGCCGCCGCGCCGGCCCACGGCGTGCGAAGCACGATCGCGTCCGGCTTGTGCGCGGAGAGCGTGAGAACGGTGTCCTTCAGCGACTCGCCCTTCTCGACGCTCGACCCGCTGGCCGCGAAGTTCACGACGTCGGCGGAGAGCCGCTTCGCCGCCAGCTCGAACGAGCTGCGCGTGCGCGTGGAGGCCTCGTAGAAGAGGTTCAGCACCATCCGGCCCCGCAGCGCCGGAACCTTCTTGATCTCGCGATCGGAGACCTCGGCGAAGCGTTCGGCCTGGGAGACGATCCGCTCGATCGCCGCGCGGTCGAGTTCCTCGATCGAGATCAGGTGGTTCATGCCTGTGCCGCCTCTGCCTCAGGCGCCGCGATCGCGATCTCGTCGACGCCGTCGAGCTCGAGCACACGCACGTGGACGTGCTCGCCGCGGGCGGTGGGCAGGTTCTTGCCGACGTAGTCCGGGCGGATCGGCAGCTCGCGGTGGCCGCGGTCGGCGAGCACGGCGAGTTGGACACGCTCGGGCCGGCCGTAGTCGAACAGCGCCTCGATCGCGGCTCGCACGGTGCGGCCGGTGAACAGCACGTCGTCGACGATCACGACGGTGCGCCCGGTCACGTCGAAGTCGATGTGCGAGGCGTGCAGGACCGGGGCCTCGGGACGACTCGTCACGTCGTCGCGGTAGAAGCCGATGTCCAGATCGCCCAGCGGCACCTCGGCGTCGAGCAGATCCTCCAGCAGCTCGCGCAGCCGCTGCGCGAGGAAGGCGCCGCGGCGGTGGATCCCCACCAGCGCCGGCACGTCGTCGCCCGGGTTGCGCTCGACGACCTCATGAGCGATGCGCGTCAGCGCGCGCCGCATCTCCTCCTCGCGGAGGACGACCTTCTCGTTGCCTTGCATACGTTCCTTCCTGGCCTCTCCGGACCGGGTTAAAGGATCGCGGTGAATCTATCAGGAGCAGGCGACGGCCTCAGTGGCGTCCGGCGCCGCCTCGACCCGGCCGCCACCTCTGGCGGCGGCGCTCCGCTCGCGCGCCTGGCGCTCGGCCCAGCGCTCGAGCGTGGCAGGCCCGCGCTCGGGGAACGGCACCTCGATCGTGTCGAAGTCGCGGGGCGCCTCGGCCGCCGGGAAGACGGCGCGCGCCTCGTCTCGGATCTCGCTTCCGGCGTAGCGCGCGGAGATGTGGGTGAGGGCGAGCACCCGCACTTCGGCGCCGCGCGCCAGCTCCGCGGCCTGGCGTGCCGTGCTGTGCCGGGTCTCGGCGGCCCGCTCGGCCTCCTCTTGCATGAAGGTCGCCTCGTGCACGAGCAGGTCGGCCTGGTGCGAGGCGAGCGCAAGCGCCTCGCACGGGGCGGTGTCACCCGAGATCACGACCTTGCGGCCCTCCCGCCGAGGACCCATCACCTGCTCGGGAGACACGCCGTCGACCGTCTCGCCGCGCTGCAGGCGCCCGAAGTCGGGACCCGGCGTCACACCGAGGCGCTCTGCCAGCGCGGGGTCGAGGTGCCCGGGCCGCGCGTCCTCGACTAGCGCGTACCCCAGACAGGACGCGCCGCGGTGGCGGACCGGCACCGCATGGACGCTGTAGCCATCGCCGGCGACGGCCGCCCCCGGCTCGAGCTCGGCCAGCTTCAGCTCGTAGGGCAGGCGCCCGAACGCGACGCGCATGCTCGCGATCAGCTCCTTCAGGCCGCGCGGGCCGAGCACGGTCAGCGGCTCCTCGCGCTCGCGCAGCGCGAGCGACTTGAGCATCCCCGGGAGCCCCAGCCAGTGGTCGGCGTGGAAGTGGGTGATGAAGACGGCGTCGAGGTCGGCGAGCCCGACCGACTTCAGGAGCTGGCGCTGGGTGCCTTCGCCGCAGTCGAACAGGAGCTTCTCGCCGCCCCGGCGAACCAGCAGCGCCGGCAACCCGCGACGCGGACTCGGCACCGACCCGGCGGTGCCGGCGAAGAAGATCGAGAGGTCCATCCAGGCCAACGGTAGCGGCGCGCGGGCGAGGCCGCGCGGAGGCCGCTGCCGGGGCCGGCGAGGTCCCTCCAAGAGGGCGCGAGGTGAGGCGACCCGGCCCGGCGGCGCGGGCCGCCGCCCGTCGCGGGCCGGCCACTCACGCCGGCGCCGGCGTTTTCCTCCCGAGGGCAGTGGGTATGTCAGCGGCCATGGCGGGCTCCGGCGAGGCGAGACCGCGCACCACGATGATCTCCTCCTCGTCCTCCTCGCCCAGCAGGCCCCGTTCACGGAGCATCGGGGCGCGCGAGCGCAGCACCGGACCGAGCGGGCCCGGCACGCGCACCGGCACGCTCGGGCGCAGGCCTTGCTCGGCGAGCAGATCACAGGTCTGGCGCTCGCCGCAGATCGAGGAGTGGACGATCAGCAGCGACCCGCCCGGGCGCAGGCACGCGGGCGCCTCGCGGCAGATACGGTCGACCAGGACCCGCCCGTCCCGGCCCCCGTCGAGCGGCGTCCTGCGCGAGTGGCGCGGCAGCGTGTCGGTCTCAGCCGGGACGTACGGCGGGTTCGCGACGATCAGGTCGAAGCGCTCCCTTCCCAGCGACTCGACCATGTCGCCGCGCCGGACCTCGACCGCGCAGCGGTTGGCGGCCGCGTTCAAGCGGGCGGCGAGCACCGCGCGCCAGGAGATGTCGACGGCGAGCACACGCTCGGCGCCGTTCTCCGCCGCCGCGATCGCGAGCGTGCCGCTGCCCGTGCAGAGGTCGGCGACCCGCGCGCCTTCCGTGCCGAGCTCGAGCATCGCGCCGATCAGCAGCCGCGTGTCGCTGAGCGGTCGGTGGACTCCTGGTGGGACGCGCAGACGCATCGCACCGGCTCGTTGCCCCCATCACCGGGCGCCAAACCTCGCGTGAGCCCGGGCGCGCTCGACGCCGCCTCGCTGCGCGCGCTGTTCGACGCCGAGCGCGAGCAGCTGCTCGGAATCGAGGAGGAGGTGATGGCGCTCGACCCGGAGACGCTCGACCTCGCGCCGCGTGCGCCCGCGCTGCTCGAGCACGTCGGCGGCGACCCTGCGTTCAAGCTCGAGCTGCCCGCCTCTCAGATCGAGCTCGTCACGCAGCCGCGCGCGCGCGTCGACGAATGCCTGCACGAGCTGCACGACGCGCGGCGGCGACTTGCCGACGCCCTGCATGGCGAGGCGGCGCTGCTGGGCGCCGGCGTCCACCCCTTCGCGTCGCCCGCGGGAATCCTCAACGCCGGCGAGCACTACGAGCGGGTCGCCGCGCAGCACGGCGGAGTCGCCGCCCTGCAGCTCGTCTGTGGCCTGCACGTGCACGTGACCGTCGGCGGCGCCGAGCGGGCGCTGGCGGTCTACAACGCGATCCGCGAGTACCTGCCGCTGCTCGCGGCGCTTGCAGCGAACGCTCCGCTCTACGCGGGCCGCGACTCGGGGATGGCTTCGGTGCGCCCGCTGATCTCGGGGCTTCTGCCGCGGCAGGGCGTGCCGCCGCGCTTCGCCAGCTGGGAGGAACTCGCCGCCGATCTCGAGTGGGCGTCCGGCACGGGACGGGTCGAGCGGATGCGGGGCTGGTGGTGGCAGCTGCGCCTGCACGCCGAGCTCGGGACGCTCGAGATCCGCGTACCGGACACGCAGAGCCTCGCCGCCGAGAGCGGCGCCCTCGCGGCCGTGGCGGCGACGCTCGCGCTGTGGCTCGCGGCGCGCCACGACGGCGATGATCTCGCGCCGCCGGCGCGTGACTGGCGCATCGCCGAGAACGGCTGGTCCGCGGCGCGTCACGGCGTCGACGGGCAGATGTCCGACCTGCGCTCGGGCGCGAGGCGCAACACCGCGGAGCTGCTCGATGAGCTGCTCGGCGAGCTGGAGGGACACGGCGGCGCGATCGCAGCCGCCGAGCAGCTCGTGCTCGCGCGCGCGATGCTCGCCGCCGGCGGCGGCGCACGACGCCAGCGCGAGCTGCTGCACGCCCTCGGCGACCCGCTCGCCGTGACCGCCGAGCTCAGCCGGCGCTTTGCCGAGGAAGCCGGCGCCGGAGCGGGCGGGCGTTAGGGTCCGGAGCGCCGCAGCGAGCTGCGCCCGCCGCGCCAGGCCGACAGCACGTGCTCGGCCCACAGCGCTTCGACCGCGAGCAGCGCTCGCGCGCCGAACACGATCGCCGGTGCCGTTTCCGGATCGGAGACCGCGAGGCCGTCGGCGAGGTCCCAGGCGGCGATGCTCTCGTGCACGGCGTCGGCGGTCACGTGCTCGTCGTAGAAGGCGGTCACGGCCGCCCCGTAGCCGAGCCGGCGCCACGCGTTGCCGTACCGCCTGTTCGGCAGCGAAGAGGTCATCTCGAAGATCGCCAGATGCCCGACGATCGCGCCCCGCCAACGGCGGTGCAGCCCGAACAGCGTCATCAGGTTGACGGTCGCGAGCGTGATCGCGGGCAGCGACTCCAGATAGGCGCCGTATGCGGGATCGAGGCCGAGCGCGGCCATCGTGCGCGCGAACAGCTCGGCATGCATGCGGCTCGCGTGTCCCTCCCCGTACTCGTCGAACTGGATCTCCAGCAGGGCGGCCTTCGGCGGCCCGGAGAGGCGCGGGATCGCGAACGAGTGCGGGTCGGCCTCCTTGAGCTGGTAGGCCGAGCGGTGGATCACGTGCTCGAACATCTGCTCGCGGGTCGCCTCGAGCTCGGCGAAGCGCGACAGCGGCGGCCCGCTGTCCTCCGCCACGAGACGCTGCAGCGTCTCCCCGACCGAATCGGTCTCAGACGGCGCGATCGGGCCGACCAGAGCGTGCAGGCAGCGCTCGAAAGCGGACTCGAGCCCGGCGCGCAGCGACGCCAGCCCGGGATCCCACTCCCATTGGTCGTCGACCTCCTCGACGGTCGCGTAGTGGAGCTCGTTGAGGAGGTAGAGCGAGAGCTGAAGGTCCTCGTCGAAGAGCACCTCGCTGTCGGCGCGCTCCGGCAGCGCGCAGGTCGCGCGCGTTCCCGGAGCCGATCGCAGCAACGACGTCAGCGCGGCGCTGAGCGGACCGCGCGGCGCCGGCATCGCGATGCGCCTGCCGCCGGACACCGGGCGCTGCTCGAGCGTGCTCACACGTCCTCCCCGGCGCCGTCCAGCTCCTCCATCGCGTCGACGAGCAGCGCTCGTGCCGTCTCGAGGAGCGCGTCCTCGGTCTCGTCGCAGAGTTCGCCGATCACGCGCAGCGCGGTACCGATCAACGCCTGCGCGACCGCTTGGCCGCCGATCGGCAGGTGCCCGGGAAGCGGCGGGGCGGGGGGCTGCAGCGCCCGCGTCTCGATCAGCGCCCACGCGGAGCGCACGAGCGGCTCGGACAGCCGCAGCGCCAGGTAGTCCTCCACCGCCGACGCTTCATCCAGGGCCGAGCCGAGCGCGGCGTGCGCGAGCTGGACACTCGTCAGCAGCTCCGAGAGCCGACCGTCGGTGCGCTGCGGAGCCCCCGCCGCCTCGCGCTCGGCCTGCGCCGATCGGGCGCGCCGCGAGGGCCCCCCGGTGCGGGCAGGCGCCGGTGCGCGCGCCGGCGCCGCGCCCTCCTCGGCGCAGCCGGGCGCCTGGAACCCGGCCAGTCTGTGGGTGCCGTCGCAGAACGGGCGCATCCGCGATTTGCCGCACCGGCAGAGGGCGACGGTGCGACGCCCGGGGTCGATCTCGGTGCCATCCTGAGCGAGGATGCGAAAACTTCCCCGCACGATGTAGGGACCGTCCTTGTAGGGAACGATCGAAACCGGTTGCACGGAACTCCGGGCCCCGATCGTCTGGCGCGTGCCGCGCTCGCTTTCCTCCATCGTGCAGTCTCCGAATGAGCCGCGCCGCGACCGGCGGGTCATGAGCGGGCGTTCATATGGGTACCCGGGCGCGCCGGGGCGAAACTACCTCGGTGTCCTGGAATCGCCCGGCCGCCGGGAGTCTCGCTCGGCTCGGCGGCGGTTCTGTGGCCGCCCTCGCCACGCGCACGCCGGGCGGGCGAATCGGCGCCGATCCGCGAGCCCGTAGAATCGGCCTCCCGCGCGCGCACGCGGCGACCACCAAGCCTGTAGAGGGGGCGCCGATGCTCACCGAAGAGGTATCCCGCCTTCTGGCCGGTTGCGAGCGAGCGCCATGCCACCACCGCCAAAGCAGACGCCCGCGTTTCAGGATGCCGCGGCCGCCGGCGGTCGGTGGTGCTGGACGGTCGTGAGCGGAGGTCTGACCCGATCGGAGACGAGGGACTACTTGTCGCCCCGGCCGTGTCACTCGGAGAACGGCAGCATTCGCTCAAGCCCGGCGATCTCGAAGGTCCGCTGGACGTTCTGCGGGCCTGGGATGAGGCGGTATTCGTGGCCGTGCTCCCTGCACAGCTCCGCCGCCAGGAGCAGGAGCCGGATACCTGTGGAGTCCACGAACTCGAGCCTGCTGAGGTCGATGATCAAGCACAGAGCTCCGTTTGCGCACAGCCGGCGGATCGTGGCCTCGACTCCCGCCGCTCCCGACATGTCGAGCTCGCCCGAGAGCGCGAGCGTGCATCGCTGGCCTTCTACTACGACCTGCATCCCTACGCATGAGCGGAACGCGCTGCGTGAATGGTCCTCAGAGACGGCCACCACATCACCCCGGTGAAGTTGTGCGGATCATGCACTCGACGCCGCTCTGTCGTCGGCGCGATTGCGCGGCCGAACATAGCGTCGGCATTCCGACGATTCAAGGTAGCTGTCCATCAACCTGGCGGTTTTTGATCCTCCGCCCAATGAATCGCCAGGCTGGCAACTCCCCGTCGATCTGGCCGGTAGCGCCGATGCCCCGCCCGGCCAGCTACGGAGCCGGTTGGTGTTGAGCAGCAACTTCGTCCTCGAGTTCGTCAACGTCGACCGCGACCCGCATCGAGGCAGCGGCGACGCTCCAGGTCGATCGTTTCCCACGCGTGCGGCGCGGAGCGTTTGCCGCAGCGGGGGCAGTCTAAAGCGATTGGCACTGTTACAGCCGGGAACGCCGCCCCCGGTACGGGCCGAGGACCAGGAACAGCACGACAAGCAGCAGGAGCAGCGTGAAGGGGCTTATAAACACGCCGCCGAGGCTGACGACGACCAGCACGATGATGAGAAGCAGGAGTAGATCCATGCTGCCTTTCCGTTGGGATGGTCGATCGGCGACCCTACCCGAGGGACCGGGCGACGGAGCGGCGCGGTCTCGCTTTCCGAGGGCGACGGTGTACGCTCGCGCCAATAACCAAGCGCGCCCGCGTCGCGCTAAGGACCGGGCCCGTGGCGTGCTCTGCGCGCTCGACGAGCCGCCGCCGGTAGTGATGGCCGAAATGGGACACACCGATCCGGGGATGGCGCTCGCGGTCTACGCGCAGGCGATCCGACAGAGCGAGAATGAGCGGGATAAGCTGAGGAGGCTTGTCGACGGCGGTCGTTTGGGCCGATGGAGGCCGGTTAGGCCGATCGGACCGATGCGACACCGGCGGCGCGAGCACCAAAAGCTGCGAGAAAGCCCGTGAACGCGGGCCGTATCGCCTCCCCGCGCCCGTAGCTCAGTGGATAGAGCGCTCGCCTCCGGAGCGAGAGGTCGGAGGTTCGAATCCTCCCGGGCGCGCTCAAACCAGCCTGCAAATCGGCGCTTTTTCGGTGCCGGACTGTACTCTGCGTCGAGGGCAGGGTCAGCAAATCTGGCGATTTTTGCCACTCGTTGCCACAGAGACCGGGCGGTGTTGACCCCGCGGCCGTTCGGGCGTAGGAGCGGTCGAGCGGGAGTTAGCACGCATGCCTCGTGCCGTGCGCGGGCGCCGGATCGAGCGCGTGCGGCTACATGCGGACCTGACGACCCTTGCCAAGCTCTCCCGGGCGCTTGCCAGGGCGCGAGCCGCGGCGTTCGCGGCCTAACTCCCCCGTGGGATACTGGCTAGCGATGTCACGGGAGAACGTGGAGATCATGCGCCGCATGTACGCCGCATGGCTTGCTCAAAACCTGCGAGCGGTCTACGAAACCTTCGACGAGGACATTGAGTTGAATCCCGACCCGGAGGCCAGTTGGGTCGGGATCGGCCAGACATATCGCGGCGTTGCAGGGATGAAGAGCTATATGGCTGCGGTCTACGACGCGTTCGAGGACTACCGCCCGGAGGTCGAGGAGTTGATGGACCTGGGTGACCAAGTCCTCACTCTCGCAATCGAGCATGGCAGAGGGCGGGGTAGCGGCGCAGAGGTGGAAGCGCACAGAACCGCGCATGTCTGGACCCTGCGCGACGGCAAGGCCGTCCAGCTTGACCTTTACCTGGAGAGAAACGAGGCCCTCAAAGCCGTAGGCCTGGAGGAGTAGGCACATGCCACGTTTCGCAGCAGTCTGTCCGGGCGGCCCATCGCTACATCAGCGGTGACGCATCCAGAGGTTTTCCTCGCGGTAGATCGCCAGATCACCGCCCCGATCCACCTCGATCAGGTTGAGCGCGTCCGGAACGGCGACGTAGGACCCGGAAACCGGGAACGACATCTCTGCCCACGCTTCCCACTGGGTGACGGTGCCCGTCACAGTCATGGAGTTCGGCGCGGGCCTGAGGATCGTTGCGCCCATCTGCTGGTGCGTGCGTATCCACGGATCTACCGACAACCCGTCCTCGCCGGTCCACGTGGCGTACTCACTCATGCTCACGTGCGGATGCTTGTGCTTTTCCGTGGGCCTCACAGGCGCGACAATGCGCGAGAGTCCGGCACCGGTCGCGCGGTCGATCAATGCTTCCAGAATCCGCCTGCTCAGTCCCTGCTTCTCATACCCGCTCGCTACCACGCCGCCCATGATGCTGAGCGTGTTGGGCATCAAGCCGGCCTCATAACCCTCGACCGAGGCGACTAAGGCGGCGTCGTAGCCTTCGGGCAGGTCGTCCGGCGTGCCGTCCCAGGAGATGGGAACTCCCCATCCGCCCGCGGCGACGCGGCCGTTGTCGAGGAGCAGGAGGTCGTAGTCCCCGAAGTACTCATTCACGCGCCCGATGTAGCGGGGCGGGATGGGATCGTGAAAGACGAACTCGGGCCACCGCTCGTGGAATGCAGCGGCGGCCTCCTCCTGCAGGTCGGTGCTTGCCGCTCGTGCCGAGACGATCTCAACCGCCATCGTGCCCTAACTGTCGCATCCGCCGGCAGCGTCAGCTCTCGAGGACCGCTGGGACGGGCATGTGACGCGTCAGTCTCTCGGGGGCGCCCCCAACCCCTCTCGTCGTACTGGGCGTGCCCTTGTTCGCGGGAGCAATTCGGTGCGGTCTCTTGCTCGTCGCGGGAGTGCCGCTCGCGCTCATCGGCATGCCTGATCAGCCCGAGAGGATGTGCGTGACGCAACCGAACGAGACGGCTGAGCTCCTCGCTGCGGGCGCTGCAAAGCGTCGTCCGCTGCGCCCGGGCGAGCGCGACGAAGCGCGGTCATAATGGCGGCTGTGACGCGGGAACACCGCCGCATATTGGAAGCGGTCGTTGTCGTCTCAGCGGTCGTTCTCTGGGTGCTGCTATGGACCTGGTCGCAAGCTGCTGCGTTCGTGTTTCTGTTCGCGTGGATCGGAGCCTGTGCCGTCTACCGTCGCCGGAGGCGCGCCGGCTAGGCTGCCGTCGACGGCGGGTCGAGCGTCGTGCCTACTACGACGCCAACGGCCCATCGAGCGTGGACACCTCGGGCGGCAGCGGCCGCGGCGCCAACCAGTCCCCCGATCCGCTCACGTTCATTTGTGTATGCGCTCTCCGCGGCGGAGCATGTCCAGGTACGTGGCGATGCGGCGTTCGCGGGTCTCGGGGCGTTTGGCGTCGTTGATGCGCCAGATGATGGAGTAGCGGTTGCGGGCGTCCAGTTCGGCGAACGCGGCGGCCGCTCTGCGGTCGCGGTCGAGTTCGCGTTGCAGATCTTCAGGGACCGAGGCCGTCCGTTGCCCTTTGTATGCGGCGCCCCAGCGTCCGTCGGCCTTGGCGCGGTCGACCTCGTCGAGGCCGGCTGGTCGCATCCGCCCGTTGGCGGTGAGCTCTTCGGCCTTCTTGCGGTTGATCTCAGACCATCGGCTTCGGGTAGACCGTCGTGTGAAGCGCTGGAGCCAGTGCCGGTCGTCGTGACGTGCCTTCTGTCCGTCGATCCACCCGAAGCAGAGTGCGACCTCGATGGCCTCGGCGTAGGTGATCGACGGGACTGTCGAGCCCTTCCTGGCGATCACCAGCCAGATTCCCGGATGCTGCTCGTGATGGATGTCCAGCCAGGCCTCGAACTCGGCGCGAGTCGCGAACTGGAAAATCTCGCCGGAGGTTGCCTGCGGCTCGATCGGCTCGGTCACGAAGCGGCGACCATCTCACCGTCGCCCGGCAAACGGACCTCAATGGATCCCACAGCGCTCTCACGGCACCGACCGAAGGTGGCATACACGGCGGTCTCGATCACACGCAGAATCTAATCCCCCGGAGGACCGGCTCGGCACCGAGCACCGGCACACTTGCACGGACAGAATTCTCCCGGCTCGCTCTATCTCCGTGTGCCCCTAGTCGAACACGCCCGCGAGGGCCCTACCGCGGCGAGAACACCGAGTGTGACGCCGCGTGCATTCGATACGCGCAGCGCCACGCCCGGCACTGGGGTGGTTGGACTGTCCCGAGCTTGTAAGTGCCCTGACAAGTTCGAGCCAAACCCTGGGGCCCTCGAATGTTCCAATCGGACGGGAGAAGTTCGCTCGCCGGCGCCTGCGCAACGCGAGCCCCGAGAGGGGCCGCGACCAGCTGCTCATGATCCGCCAGGAGACAGGGCCCCTCGACGATCGAGCCCCGCCTGCTGCACGCTCGCAACCACGTCATCGCGCCGGGGCGTCACTCCTCGGCCGGCTCGCTGAGGTCGTCGCCGACGTCTTCGCCGCCGGTGGGCTCGAACGTGAAGTTCTCGTAGACGACGTTCGCGTCCGGGTCGACGGCGCTGGCGAACGCCCGAACCTTGCGGTAGACGATCTGCTCTACCGCAGCGACGAACTCGTCTCTCGTGGCTGCCTGAAACGCGATCCTGGACTCGCGGACCCGCTGGGCTTCGCCCAGCTCGACCAGCTTCCGCTCGGCTGGCAGCAGAGCCTCGTCGAGCACCGAGACCAGCGTGTCGCGGCCGTTCCAGGCGGAGCGTGCCTTGGTTGGCCCGCGCCCGAACTGCTCCTTGTGCAGCGCGACCATCGCGCGTGAGACGGCGGCGAGATCGCTCGCGCCCTTTGTGTCATCTGCGGCCATGGGTGGCCTGCCGATCCTCTTCCTCCGATGGAACGCAGGTCGGAGAGGAAGAATGATCCCACCTACAGTTGCTGGCAGGTCGCGCACTGCCTCTGAGGTGCAGCACTTCCCTCCGCCGACTGCTGCTGCGAGAGCCCGTGTCCATGGGCCCGGACGCTCGCCGCCACCACCACCGTACCAGCCAGGGGCCCGTCAGGCCTGGAGAACGAGTTCCCGTGAGGTACGTGATCAACGAGCGGTGCATCGGAGTCGAGGACGGTTCCTGCGTCGAGTCCGCCCTCTCGACCACCGACGCAGACGAGCCGGATTGGGAGCGTCGCGATCAGCTCCACACGGACGCCGGGGAGTGCATCGACTGCCTAGCCGCGTCGATCTGCGCGGTCGGCGCGATCCGCGCAAGAGCGGGTCCCCCCCGGAGCGGCAGCGCTTGATCGAGATCAACGCGTTTGATGCCGCGACCGCGCATGGGCGCACCCGCGCGGGGACAACGCGTCAGCGCGATCCGCGCTGACGGTCCTCAGGCCCTGAAGGCCTCGGTCACGGCCTCGCGGTGCAGGTCGTCGACGGCTTTCAGCTGCTGCACGGCGCGCCGTTCGAAGCGCCGCAGCTCCTCGGCGTCGAGCGCCCTCGCCCCATCCGCGAGATCGAGCAGCGTGCGCCACATCGCCTGCTTGCCGGCGATCCCGAGCCGCAGCGCCTCGAGCTCGACGACGCGACTCAGCGGCGAGTACCCGAGCAGCTGACCGTTGAGCTTCAGGCGCCCGAGCTTCTCGGCCGTCCATCCCGCGAGCTGCTTCGCGCGGTCGACACCGATGCCGAGGCGGTCCATCAGCGCGCGCAGCTCCTGGCGGTCGGCTCGCACCTCCGCCGCAAGCTCCTTCAGGGGCGAGGCGAACTTCTCCTCGCGCCGGTTCTCGCCGGCGAGACGGCCCGCCAGCTCGCATCCCACGAGCGCCCCGGCGAGGTGGTCGTTGAGGTAGATGCCGAGGCGACCTCGGTCGATGCTCGCCGTGGATGCTGCGCCGCGCCTGGAGCCCGCCGCGGCCCGCGTCCGCGGCGCTGGGCTCAACCGGCTCCCTTGGAGCGCCTGCGCGCGCGGCGCTCGCTGCGCAGCCGCTGCAGCAACGGCCGGCGCTTCTCGCGGGGCGCACGCGACGGGGCCGGCTGGGCCGCGGTGCTCCAGTAGGGAAGCGACAGAGACCAGCGCGGCGAGGGTGTCGTTCGGATCGGGTTGTCCTGGCTCATCGGTTCCTCTTTCTGCGCCCGACCATCTACCCCTGCCGGATTCGGTGAAACCCGTGTGAACGTCGCTGATGGCCGGCGAAACGGTCGACGTGGGCTTGGCCTCGACGGTCAATCCGCGCTGCGAAGCCCTCCGCCCCCTCGCATAGCCTCCCTGACCGATGAGCAAGTCGCGGTTGGAGGCCTTCTCCGACGGCGTGATCGCGATCGCGATCACGCTGCTCGTGCTCGACATCAGGGTGCCGCCGCCGCACCACGGCGGCCTCGCCCGCCAGCTCGGCGCGCAGTGGCCGAGCTACGCGGCCTACGCAACCTCGTTCCTGACGATCGGCATCATCTGGATCAACCATCACCTGATGCTCGACCGCCTGCGCCAGGTCGGCCACAGCGTGCTGTTCCTGAACCTGCTGCTGCTGATGATGATCGGCGTGCTGCCCTGGTCGACCGCGCTGATGGCCGACTACCTGCGGGCCGGGTCGGGCGCGAGCCTCGCTGCCGCCGTGTACGGCGGCAGCCTGGTCGGGATGGCCGTCAGCTTCTACATCCTGCAGCGCCACATCCTGTTCGGTCGCCACACGCTGCTGCGCGAGGACGTCGATGACGCCGAGCGCGACTCGGTCAACCGCCGCAACCGCGCCGGGCTGCTCCCCTACGTTGTGGCGACGGCGGCAGCGCCGCTCTCCGCGTACATCACGCTCGCGATCACCGCGGCGGTCGCCATCTTCTACGCCCTGCCGCTGCGCATCGCGCGCGGCTGAAGCAAGCGGCGGTCGCTCACCGCGAGCGCATACGCGCCGCCAGCCGGATCACGGCCCGGACGAGCGCGGCGAGGAGCACGGCGAACATGACCGCGGACAGGATCCGGCCGGAAAGATGGTGAGCCGAGTAGTGCCGTTTGGTGAGCTCCCAGACGAGCACCGCGACACAGCCGGCGAGCGCCGAGAGCAGCCATGGCCACCAAGCGCGGCGTGCCCGCGGCTGCTCTTTGCCGCCGGCCCGTGCCCCGAGGAGCCCGCCGGCGCGCCCGAACGGCGCCTGCAGGTCGCTCTCGGCGAAGCCACCGGCGGCGTGACCGGTGACCGCGTAGCGGTAGAGGACCACAGCGAAGGTCTGCCTGATCACCCCTGCGAGGGCCGTGATGAGCACGAGCGCGACCACCCAGATCGCGATCACGGCCACCCGCGCGCTCGAGTGCCTCGTCGCTGCGAGGCCGACACCGAAAACGATGCCCAGCGGCAGCATGGCGAGGACCGTCCATGCCGTGATGATCACGTTGCCGGCGATCCCCTCTCCCCATCGCTTCTTGACCAGCGAGGCGGAGCGCTTCAGGCACGATGGCGCCGAGCAGCCCTCGGTCGCGAGGATCGGCACGGCGAACATGCTGGCCAGCGACCAGCTGAGGCCGAACAGCCGCACTGCGATGCTGCCGAGCAGCGGGAGGCGGCTCGCGATCTGCTCGATCAGCACGCCGACGAGACTCGAGAGCAGCGACCACAGCGCCACCTCGCCGAGACGGCTCGCCGGTACCGCGAGCGCTTCGCGCAGGGTCGGGCGCCGCCCCTCGAGAACTCCCGCCGCGGCAGCCGCGATCGCGGTGTTGAAGAACACGCTGACGAACGTCAGCGGGAACGCGAGCGCGGCGCTGATCAGCGCGAGCTGCCCGGCGTCGCGGTGGCGGTGCAACGAGAACACACCGGTCGCGTCGTAGACGACCGCCAGCGCCGCTGCTGCGAACAGCACCGAGATCGCCGCCAGGCCCATCATCGCGGGATCGGAGCGGATGATGCCGAGGGCGATCTTCGAGAGCCGCCACGAGCGGGCGATACGCCCCTCGCGCGCTGCTCCATCGGGCCTGTTCTGGTTCACGTCCGGCAGTTGGAATCGCTCCTTCCGCCGAGGTCGATACCCACGAGCAGCCTCCGCTAAGCGCAGCAACGGCCGTTGCTAGCTTGACGTCAATGCGCCGCCTGCTGCTGCTCGTGTCCGTGCTCGTGCTGGTCGACACGACCCTGTACGCGGCCCTCACGCCGCTGCTGCCCCACTTCGCCCGCGTGCTGCACCTCTCGAAGGCGGGCGCGGGCGTGCTGCTCGCCAGCTACGCCGGCGGCGCGCTGGTGGGAGGGCTGCCCGGTGGGCGCGCGGCAGCGCGGCTGGGCCCGCGCCGCGCGGTCCTCGTGGGCCTGACGCTGATGGGCATCTCGGGGGTGGCGTTCGCGTTCGCTTCGAGCTTTCCGGCGCTGCTGTCTGCGCGCTTCGTGCAGGGCGCCGGCAGCGCCTTCACCTGGGCCGGCGCATTCGCCTGGCTGACCAGCTCCGCGCCGCCCGCGCGCCGCGGCGAGATGATCGGCCGGGCAATGGGCGCTGCCGTCGTCGGCGAGCTTCTCGGGCCCGTCCTCGGCGTGATCTCCGGAGCGCTCGGCCGCTCGGTGGTGTTCAGCTTCATGGCGGGGCTGTCAGTCGTGCTGGCGGCGCTCACGGTGCTCACCGATGTCGAGTCCCAGCTCGAACCCGTGCACGTGCCGCTGCGCGCCGGCCTCGGCGAGCAGCGTTTCGGCGACGGGATCGTGCTGCTCGGGATCGGCTCGACGCTGTTCGGCGTGCTCGCCGTGCTGGTTCCCCTGCGACTCGCCGCGGCAGGATGGGGAACCGCCGCGATCGGCGGGGTGTGGCTGCTGGCCTCGGCCTTCGAGGCTGCGGAGTCTCCGTTCGTCGGGCGCCTCAGCGACGCCCGCGGCCCGCTCACGCCTGCACGGCTGGCGCTGCTCGCGTCGATCCCTGTCTCGCTGGCGCTCTCGATCAACGCCTCACCTGGCGTCTACGTGCCGCTGGTTGTGCTCGCCGGGATGTCCTACGGGGCACTGTTCACGCCCTCCTTCGCGCTCGTGGCCGACGGAGCCGAGCGCGCGGGGCTGGCGCAGGGCATGGCCTTCGGGCTGATGAACGCCGGCTGGGCCGTCGGCGCGCTCGGCGGCCCGGTCGCAGCGGGCGCGATCGCCGGCGCGCTGGGCGACTCGGCCGTGTTCCTGCTCGCCGCCGCAGGCTGTGGGCTCGCGCTCTACGTGTTCGGCTCGCGCCGGAGGGGCGCTTCGCGCTCGGTCGGCGTCGAGGCCGGCGCCTCGAACTGACGGACAGCGCCTCAGGGTGAGAGCCGCTCGACGGCCCAGTCGCCGCCGCCGAGGCTGCGAAAGCGCAGGCGGTCGTGCAGGCGGTCGCGGCGGGCCTGCCAGAACTCGACCGTCGCGGGCATCAGCCGGAAGCCGCTCCAGCGCTCGGGCCGTGGCACAGGGTTTCCCGGCGGATAGCGCCGCTCGAGCTCGGCGAGCGCGTCCTCGAGCACCTCGCGGCCGGCGATCACGCTGGACTGGCGGCTGGCGAGCGCGCCGAGCTTCGAACGATGTGCGCGCGAGGCGAAGTACTCGTCGGCGCGCTCGCCGGACACCGGCACGACGGAGCCGACGGCGATCACCTGGCGGCGCAGCGCGTACCACGGGAACAGCACCGAGCCGCGCGGGTTGGCTGCCAGCTCGCGTCCCTTTCGGGAGTCGAGGTTCGTGAAGAACTCGAAGCCGTGCTCGCCGGCGCCCTTCATCAGCACCGTGCGCAGCGACGGCTGCCCCTGCTCGTCGGCCGTGGCGAGGACCATCGCCTCCGGCTCGGGCGGGGCCAGGGCGTCGTGCTCGGCCTTCCACGCCCGGAACTGGGCGAGCCAGTCGCCGGCCAGCCCGTCCTCGCTCAGCGTGCGTTCGCCGCCCTCGCTCACGCGGAGGCATTCTCTGCGCGCGCCGCCAACCCTGCCCGGCGGCCCGGCTCAGTCGCGCCTGGCAGCCGGCGTGCGAGCCGTCTCGGCGCCGCGGCGCCGGCGGGAAGCGAGAGCGTCGAGCGTGCCCAGGCGCCTGCGTCCGGCGGGTCCGGCGATCTCTGCGCGAGCGCGCTTGAACTCGCGTTCGGGCCCTGCCACCTTGTAGAGCCCCCAGAAGGACCACGTCATCGACCCGGCTGCGAGGGCCAGCAGCGGATAGCCCAGCGGCGTCACGCCGACGAAGCGCACGAGCGTGCCCGCCACGAACAACACGATCGCGTAGATGCGCAGCGCGTTCACGCACGCCATCCGCACCGTCGCCTTCGGTCCAGTCGTCTCGAGCGCGCGGTCGAAGCGCGGGTTCGCCGTCGAGCACAGGCGCCGCACGAGCGGCCCGATCAGCCTGCGCTCGGCCGGGTTCAGGTACGACAGAGGCTCGAGCTCCTCGCTCACGCGGTTCTCATCGGCGCCCCACCCGCGCAGCTTGAGGCCGCGCAGGGGGTGCGCCCAGGTGCGGGGCGGCCGGCCGCCCCGCCCCGTCTCAGCGGGCTATCCGGTAGCGCCGTGCCCGGTGAATTCGATCACCTGCTGGAACGTCGAGCGGTTCGTCCAGCTCATCGTGAACGGACCGAACGGCTTTTTCGTTTCGGAGAGCAGTCCGGGCAGGAAGTCGATCCGCACCGGTTCTGCCCGCCAGGCCTTGATTTCGCTTCCCTGCGCTGCTTGCAGATGTTCGACCGCGCCTTGGAACGCCGCCCACAGCGAGTTGCGGCACGCTTCCAGTGCGCCGCCGCCGCAGTAGCCGCGGCTGAGCGGCTGGTCGACCGGCTGGCCGAGCACCTGCTTGAGGCCCTTGTACACGTAGCCGTACCAGCCGCTGCCGTACGAGGAGCCCTGGGCGTTCTCGCCGTTGTTCGGGCCCTGCAGCGAGGAGAATTCGCCCAGCAGTTCGCCCAGCACGGGTCCGAGCACGGCTTCGCCGACGCCGTTCCAGGCCGCATCGAGGATCGCCGCCCCCGGCGCCTTCGGCCCGTTCTTGCCCCATCGGCTCGCGCCGCTCTTGACCCACTTCCTGACGACCTTCTCGGCTTCCAGCGCCAGCGCGCTCGGAGCCGGACCGGCCGTCTTCAGGACAGCTTCGATCAGCGGCCAGTCCGCAAGCGCGCGCAGGTCCTGCGTGGCGGCCCTGTTCATGATCGACGCGTCGTCGGCCAGGCTCATGCCTTCTCTGAAGCCGGTGAACATCTGCACGCGATGTACGGGGCCCTGTTCCCACTGGTCGGAGGCGGATCCCCATTCCGGAGCCGGCTTGTTGTTCCAGTTGGTCAGGTGCCCCGAGAGCGGGTCGATTTCGTGTGGGTGTTCGTTCAGTCCCAGGAAGCCCCGCCAGTCGTATTCGCCGGTGCCCAGCGTCGGCAGCTGCGAGTTGGTCCCGGGAGCGGTGATCGGCAGGCGGCCGGTCGAGAAGAACGCGATGTGTTCGTCGTCGGCGTAGGCCATGTTGAACGTCGTCTCGAGTTCGTTGGCAGCTTCGAAGAACTCCTGCGGGTTGTGGACCTTGTCGGAGTCGAGCTTGCTGAACGCGACCTCGCCGGCGGGCTCACGCCCCCGCGTCGAGCGGTCGATCGCGATCGCGTACGGCTGCCCTGCGACCATCACGGTGCCGCTGATCGGCCCATGGACCGATTCGTCGAAGTACACCTCGTGAGCTTTTTCAGAGCCCTTGGCCCCGATTTCGCCGGCGTCGAAACTGTGCATCGGCACACATTTTCCGTTGTAGACGTAGCTCGTGGATTCGCGCGTCGGGGGGCTCGCGTCTTCGTTGCAGAGCTTCTCCAGAAAGGTCTGCGTGTTCTCGGCACCCTCGGAGGTCAACGACCACGCGAAGTCCTTGCCGCGGCCGATGAACACGTAGGGGGAGATCGGCGCGACGACGCCCTGCGCGTCCACGCCCGGAGCGTGGATGTCCGCCTGGAAGACGATCTCCGGGTAGTAGTAGCCGAGCTGCGGACCCATCACCGCCTTCGGGTGCCCGTTGGCCGCATCCTGCGCGCCGGCGAGGATGAAGTTCGAGGCTTTGCGCCGCGACGCCGTCAGCGCCTGCGCGGCTTTTACCGCGGACGGGCTGGCCGAGCCCGGTTCGACCTGGAGCGCACCCGGCGTCGGGCCGCTCGGTTCGAGGTCATAGGGGAACGCCGTGCTGCCGGTCGTGGGGGCTTCGGGGTCGTTGACCTCCTTGAGGTCGCGAAACACCTGCTTGCCCCCTTCTTCGCCGAGCTTGCTCTGCAGACGGGCGAGGAATTCGGAGTTGTGCACTTCGTTGCCGCCGCCGTTTCCGAAGATCGAGCCGATGAACGCGAATCCGGCGATCGCGTCGGCGATCGAGACCGGCGGCACCAGGCGCCCGGGGCCCTGCGTCCCCTCGTAGGCGTTGACGCCTTCGCACCACGCTTCGAGGTCGGCGATCACCTGCTCGCCTTCGGGACCCTTTTCTTCCAGCACTTTCTTCTGAGCGGCGACGAATTCGACCGCTTCTCTGCTGGGCTTGAAGGATCGTTTTTCGAGCAGCAGGCCGAACGCGTTGACGCCCGGCACGCCGAGCGCGGCCGTGTACGCCGGCCCGAGCCCCAGCGCGAGCAGCAGGCCGCGGTCCTTGGCGGCGACCCATCCGGAGCCGAACATCGCCTCGGCGCGCGT
The DNA here is from genome assembly GCA_963703205.1 of uncultured Solirubrobacteraceae bacterium. Taxonomy (GTDB): domain Bacteria; phylum Actinomycetota; class Thermoleophilia; order Solirubrobacterales; family Solirubrobacteraceae; genus Palsa-744. Next base: position 1,211,453 of record OY969799.1, on the reverse strand, counting down.
GGACCCGTAGATGTGCGGGATGTCGTGGTCGTCGCGGACGATTTCCAGGCCCGCCTCCGGCGTTTCCGTGCGCAGCGTGCCGCCGCCGGTGTTGACGCCGAATTTCTCCGGAAGGAAGTCTTCTTCGATCAGTTCCTGGGTGACCTTGCCCTTCTTCGGGGTGAGTTTTTCGTAGAGCTTGGCCTGGTCGCGGGCGTAGACGCCCTCTTCGAGGCCGCCTTCCGCTCCCGGAGGCAGGATCTGGTAGGCGCCCCCCGAGAAGTCTTCCAACGATGGCGTGACCGCCGCAGACAGCCGCTTCTTGGCGCCCGCGGGCACGGCGGCCGCCGCGAGCAGCAGGCAGACAGCCAGCAGCGCCGGCACCACACGCACGAACACGCGCCCGCCGAGCGGGCGAGAGAACTCGGGCCTCAAAGACATCCTGCTCCCCTCCAAGCTGCTCGAGCCGGCACGGCCCGAGCGATCGACACACCCCGGACCGCGTTGATCCTAACAGCCGCACCGATCCCTCATGTCAAGCGCCCACCCGCGCAGCTCGAGGCCGCGCGGCCGCTGCGTGCCGTCAGAGCTCGAGGTAGCGGAGCACGACGCGGCCGACGACGATCACGTCGCCGTTGGCGAGATCGGCCTGCTGGACACGGCGGCCGTTGACGAACGTGCCGTTCGAGCTGCGGTCGTCGAGGATCCTGGCCCCGCCCGGGCGCGGCACGAGGATCGCGTGCCGGCGCGAGACCGAGGTCTCGTCGAGGCGCAGGTCGGCGGAGAGGCCGCGCCCGATGTGGATCACGTCCTCCTTGACGGGGATCAGCAGCGTGCGCTCTGCGCCCTGGACCTCGAGGTAGCGGCCCTGTGCGGGGGACTCCCCCTGCTCGGCCTCGCTGGCCTGGCTGAGGGTTCGCTCGTCGAGACACGTGATCGGGTCCACGCGTTCTGTGGCGCCCTCTGCGGGGGAGCGGATGACTGTCTGGGGGTTCATGCCCATAGTGGAACCCATGCTACTCACGCGCACCTGAACGCCCGCGAAGAAACAGAGAAGAAACCCCCGCAAGCAGCGGTTAGAACGCTGACAGCAGCTTCAGACGCCGACGCCCGTGGGCGCGCGCTGCGTGCCCCGTGCCGCGGCCCCCGACGGCGCGCCCGGAGGGGTGCCGCCGGAGGGTGGTCCGCCACCCTTGCGACGACGCGAGATCCGGCGCGAGCTCCACCAGCCCCAGCCGCCGACCGCGACCACCGGCACGACGTACATCAGCGAGATGTACCAGTGCATCAGACATGCGAGCGGGGCCATCGCCGCAAAATCTATCACCGTCACCAGGCCTCTTTGCCGCCGGGCGTTCCGGCGGGGTCCCCACCGGCCGCTCCGGGCGGCTCCGCGCCGGGCGGCTCCGCCTCGCGGCGCCGGCGCACGAACAGCACGAGCGCGAGCCCGCCCAGCACGATCAGGACGCCGGCGACGATCGCGCCGATCGGCACGCTCGAGTTTTCTGGCACCCAGAAGAGCTTGCCTTCGATCGCGCCCGGGACGCTGCCGACGCTGATCGGGATCTTCCACGGGAAGACCAGGGTCCGCTTGCTCGTGTCCTTGACCTGCGGCGGGACCGCCGGCGAGGTGTAGTGGATGCGGTGGTCGTGCCATTCGATCTGACCGGTCCGGTCGATCACCTGCCAGCGCGGCGGAGCCTTCGCGTCGGCCTGCGCAGGCACGTTGATGTCGCCGTAGAAGCTTTCGTTCAGGTAGGTGGCCGGCGAGCGGCTGTTGCGCTCGGCCGTACCGTTCGCGAGCACCCGCGCGTAGGGCTCGTCTTCATAGCCGTAGACGGTGACCGTCCTGCCGGTGTGGTTGACGAGATGCAGGCGATCGGCGAACTGCAGCACTTCGACCGTGAGCCCTGGGACCCGCGGATGCACGGCGCTGATCTCCGAACGGTATTTGGAGCTCGAGCCCTGGTCGGCGACGGGGGTCGAGCTGCTGTCGAGTGCGCCTTCGCCCCGGGCCAGAGGGACGAGGACCGCTCCCGTCATTAGGCAGGGCAGCAACAGGAGGATGCCGCGGCGGAGCACTGCCGGGAACGTAGCGCAGCGGACCACCCGTGCGTTCAGGTTCCCACCGAGGACAGCAGCCACAGCCCGAAGCTCGTGAACGCCACCATCACCGCCAGCATCCAGTACTGGCTGCGGACCGCCTCCTCCGGGTCCCCGTAGAGGACCAGCGCCCGGTCGTGCGCGAGCGCGAGGCCGCCGACGTGCCCGGCGAGCAGCGCCGCGACCTGCACGTACCAGATCGCCGCGTAGGAGATCACGTGGTAGTCGATCTGGTAGCCGGCCGTGCCGAAGATGTTTGCGCCGTTGCCGAGCGGGTCGGAGATCAGGTAGCCGATCGCCTGGCTCTGCCAGATCAGCAGCGAGAAGTAGTGCGCGACGACGTACGCGAAGCCGATCGGCACGAGTGTGTGGGCGAACCGGGCCGCCAGATCGCTCGCCCGGTAGCGGTCGCTGACGCTGCGCACGCCGAGGATGCCGATCCGGTAGACGAGCGCGATCAGCAGGATGCAGAGCACCAGCCCCAGCGAGTAGGCGAGCTCGATCGCAGGAGTCTGCGAGAGGCCGAGGTCAGAGAACCAGCTCTGGATCGTCGGCTCGTTGTTCCGCCAGATGCCGCCGTTGGAGAACCCGTCGAAGGTCGTCGTGCCGATGATCGTGCAGATCAGCGCGATCGTGCCGGCGCCGATCGGCAGGCTCGTGACACCGCTCAGGGGCCGGCGCAGCATCAGCGAGCCATCCTCGCCGCGGACCAGCGGCGAGAGCCGCGAGAGCAGGTTGAAGTAGACGCCGAAGCCGTCGGCCTGCGAGCCCCACTGATCGATGCCGAACGAGAGGTAGCCGACCGTCATCAGCGCGAAGTACGCGAGCGACAGCGCGGCGAGCGTCGCGGGGTGGTCGCGGTCGGCGGGGACGTAGACCAGCTCGAGCCAGGCGAAGCCTACGATCGCCGCGACAGCCGGCCACATGCCGAGCCAGGAGGGGTAGCGCAACGTCGCCGCGTGGCGCCCTCCGCGTGCCACCCGCGCGAGCCATCGCAGCAGCCGCGCGAACGACCGCCAAGGGCTGAGCGCGGCGAACACGTCGCCGAACAGGACGCTGGCGACGGGCACCCCCACCCAGAAGATCACGTAGATGAAGGTGACCGAGAAGTTGGCGTTGGTTTCCTGGGCGCCGTCGAAGCCGCTGTAGACGACGAGCGCGAACAGGCCGAGCCCGGCGGCGCCCGCGAGCCAGTCGAGCAGGCGCGGCAGCGCGACGACACGCTGTCGGCGCTCGTGTTGCAGCTGCGGCGCTCGCCACAGCGTCGAGAGCGCCACGAAGGAGACGACGAGCACGATCGCCGCGCCCCAGCTGAAGAGCCAGACCGGGATCGGCAGATCCGCCTTGCCGACGATCCCGTGCGCCTGCGCGGCGGGCGGCGTCGCCATCGCCCCGAGCGCGAGGACGCCCAGCAGCGCCGGCAGCTTGCGACGGGCCGAGACGCTCATCAGCGGCGGAGTCTATGGAAGGCCTCGTGCGCGCCCCGCCACTTGCGCGCGTTCGGCTCGCGTACCCTGGACGCAGCATGACCGCCCCGCCCGTCGCCAGCTCCACGGCGTTCACCGCCGCGATCCAGATCGGGCCTCTGGTGGTCGCGGCGCTGCTCTACACGCGGCGCGTGCGGACGCTCGCCGCCGGCGGCAGACCCGTGCCCGGCTGGCGGCAGGCCTGCTTCTACTCGGGGTTCGTGGTGATCGGCGCCGCGCTCACCTCGCTCGGGCACGACAGCCAGGAACTGCTCTACGTGCACATGATCGAGCACCTGCTGCTGAGCGACATCGCCGCGCTGCTGATCGTGCTGGGGCTGACCGGGCCTCTGATCGCGCCGATCCTGCGGATCCGCCTGTTCGACCGCCTGCGCGTGCTCGCCCACCCCTTGATCGCCTTCCCGCTGTGGGCGGCCTCGCTTTATCTGTGGCACCTTCCTGTCTTCTACGAAGCGGCGCTGAATCACACGGGGGTGCACGCGCTCGAGCACGCGATGTTCCTCGGCTTCGGCATCAACATGTGGATGTGCCTGTTCGGGCCGCTGCCGATGCCGAGCTGGTTCGGCAACCTGGGACGGCTCATGTACATCGTCTCGGTACGCCTCACCGGCACCGTGCTGGGAAACGTCTTCCTGTGGTCTGGCACCGTCTTCTACCCCTACTACCTACGCGGTGACTCGGCCTTCCACATCTCGCCGCTCGCCGACCAGAACGTCGCGGGCGCGATCATGATGGTCGAGGAGTCGATCCTCACGCTCGCGCTGTTCTGCTGGCTGTTCCTGAAAGCGGCCAAGGAGAGCGAGGAACGCCAGGAGCTGCTCGACTTCGCCCGCGCCAACGGCTACGAGCTGAGCGACCGGCGCGCCGCCCGGGCCGTGGCGGCCGGGCGCGGACAGGAGCTGCGACGCAGACTCCAAGCGCGCGACGCGATGGCGCCGCCGCCCGCCGACGACGGCCCGCGGCCCGGCGACGGCGCGCGGCCGGACGACCGCGCGCGGCCCGGCGAGGGCGCGCGACCCGCCGGCGGCGCTGCGCCCGAGCCGCTCGAGGCGCTTGGTGGCGCCGGCGAGATCGCCTCCGGCTAGCATCTGGAAGATGTGCGCAGGCTGCGCGATGGCCGCCGCCTCGGCCGCGACCGGGTTCAGGACGTGGATGCAGACCCACTCCTACGGATGGCTGACGCCGAAGCGGATGCGCCGGATGACGATTGCGGCGATGTGCGCGGCGGGGCTCGTCTCGACCGTCGGCATGAGCGGCTCCTCCGCCGCCACTCCGCACGCCGGGGTCCACGCCCCGGCTCAGCGCTAGACGCGGCAGGCGGACTCACGGCTGCGCCCGGCGCCGGATGCGGCCGCGGGAGACTACGAGCACCCCGCCCAGCGCCGGATGCGGCCGCGGGAGACTACGAGCAGCCCGCCCGGGGCGGCCTCAGTCCAGCTCGACCACCGCAACCCCCAGCCCGAGCAGATCGCCGGGGCCGACGGGGGCGCGGCCGACCGCCCGGCCGTTGACGGTCAGGCCGTTCTTCGACGCGAGGTCCTGCACCGTCCAGGCGCCGTCGCAGAAGCGCAACAGCGCGTGGCGGCGCGAGACGGTCGGATCGGGGATCGCGACGTCGCAGGCGGGCGAGCGGCCGATCGTCAGCGCCCGTCCCGGCGTGGCCCAGTCGAGCGCGAGCACCAGCGGCGCCGGCCCCTCGCTGCCGAACACGCGCCGCAGCCGCACGCGCACCTCCGCGAGCCGCGCCGCCAGCAGCTCCCGTGTCTCGCCGGCGCGGCTGCGCGCGGCGGCCGGCAGGTCGCCGATCAGCCCGCGCGGCTCGATCAGGCCGTGCGCGTAGAGCAGCTCCAGCCGGTGGGAGAAGGTCTGTTCGCTGAGCAACCCCTCGGCGAACGCCGCCCCGAGTATCTGCGCCAGCCTTTCGCGCGCGCGACCGGGCTCCCGCATAGGCGGAGTCTCCCACCGCCCGCCGGCGATGTCCATCTTCGCCGCACGCCCTCGGGCGCGAAAAATTCGCTCTTTGCGGCCGCTCAAGCCCCGCTTGGCGGCCAAGGACCCAGCGGGTGGCCGATCTCCCATTCGTGGCCGGCGGGGTCGCGCAGCCGCGCCAGGCGCCAACCGTGCTCGTCGGTGAGGGGACTGAGCATCTCGGCCCCGAGCCCGGAGGCGCGTGAGAGCACGGACGCGGGGTCGTCGACGACGAGCAGCAGACGCGCGGTCGCCGCGCCCGAGGCGCTCGGCGCGAGCCTGCCCATCTCCTCGGCGGCGCTGGAGACCCAGAAGCGGGCCGCCCCGACAGCCAGCGCGGCGATCAGATCGTCGCCGCCCGGCCCCTCGACGAGATGCTCGACCTTCGCGCCGAAGGCCGCCTCGTAGAACCGCACCGCCCCGTGGGGGTCGGCAGCCCACAGCTCGGGTTGGATCTCGGCGCGGAATCCGGGCACCGCTCAATCGTGGCAGCGGATGCCCCGCCCTGCGCCGCTGCCTCCTGAAGCTAGCCGCCCGCGACGGCGGGCAGGATCGTGACCTCTGCGCCCTCGGCGACCGGCGTGGCGAGCCCGTCGAGGAAGCGGATGTCTTCCCCGGCGACGTAGACGTTCACGAAGCGCCGCAGCGATCCGTCGCCGTCGGCGAGCCGCTCGCGCAGCTCGCCGTGGCGCTCGAACAACCCGTCGAGGACCTCCTGCACGGTGCCGCCCTCGACGCTCGCCTCGGACTCGCCGCCGGCGGCGGCGCGCAGCTGGGTCGGAATCTTGACGAGGACGCTCATCAGCGCCGCGACCGGCTCCGGGACGCCTCCTTCGAAGCTCGCGACCGTCGGCTCGATCGTGTGCATCTCGAAGCTGCCGCGGACGGCGTCGAGCGTCTTCAGGCCCTCGCCCGTGATCACCAGCACGACCCGCTCGTCAGGGTCGATCTCGTCGCGCGCTGCGAGCTTCGCGAGCACCGCCGTCGTGACGCCGCCCGCGGTCTCGGTGAACACGCCCGGTCGTCTCGGCGAGCAGCCTGATGCCGGCGCGGATCTCCTCGTCGGTGACTGCATCGACGCCGCCGCCGCTGCGGCGCGCCAGCTCGAGCGCGTACGGGCCGTCGGCCGGGTTGCCGATCGCCAGCGACTTGGCGATCGTGCTCGGCTTGACCGGCCGGCAGACGTCGTGGCCTTCGGCGTACGCGCTGGCGACCGGCGAGCAGCCCTCGGCCTGGGCGCCGTTCATCCTCGGCAGCCGGCCGTCGAGCAGCCCGAGCTTCGCGCCACTCCTCGAAGCCCTTCGCGATTTTCGTGAACAGCGAGCCGGAGGCGATCGGCACGACGCAGCGGTCCGGCAGCTCCCAGCCGAGCTGCTCGGCGATCTCGAAGGCGAGCGTCTTCGAGCCCTCGGCGTAGTAGGGGCGCAGGTTGATGTTCACGAACGCCCACTCGCGCTCGGCGCACAGCTCGGTGCAGAGCCGGTTGACGTCGTCGTAGTTGCCGTTCACGCCGACGAGCTTCGTGCCGTAGACGCCGGTCGCGAGCACCTTCTGCTCCTCGAGGTCGGAGGGGATGAACACGTAGGAGTCCATGCCGAGCGCGGCGCCGTGGGCGGCGACCGAGTTGGCGAGGTTGCCGGTCGAGGCGCAGGCGATCGTCTCGAAGCCGAGCTCGCGGGCGCGCGTCGTAGCGACCGAGACGACGCGGTCCTTGAAGGAGTGCGTCGGGTTGGCCGCGTCGTTCTTGACCCAGACCTCCTCGAAGGCCGAGGCGGGCGGCGAGACGGTCGGCGCGGATCAGCGGCGTGCAGCCCGCCGGCAGGCCGGCCCGCGAGTTCAGCCGCCCGGACGGGCCGGGAGGCGCGGCCGCCGGCAGGAAGTCGGCGTAGCGCCAGATGTTCTGCGGCCCGGCCTGGATGCGCCGGCGCCGTTCGGCGACGCTCAGCTCCGTGCCGCGACGCGGCTCGTAGGCGACCTCGCAGCGGCCCGAAGCAGCGCTCGCAGACGTACAGCGCCTCGAGCGGGTACTCGCTCTTGCACTCCCTGCACTGCAGATGACTGGCAGCCATTGGAACCCCTTTCGCTCTATCGCTCTGCCACTGTGCGATGAGCCCGGGGCTCGCCACACATCTCTCTGGAATTGGCACCTTCCGCTCGTGGCTTAGCGTGGTTGCCGGGGTTTCGTTGGGCCAGTCCCTCCACCCCTCTGGATGTGTCCAGCTATGTGCGCGGCAATTTAGCAAACGCACCGGCACGAACGCGGACGGGCTCGGCCGCGCGGACGGGTAACGTCGGCGCCGGCCCGGTGTAGCCGGCCTGCGTGAGCTCCCCCACTCATGAGCGCCTCGAGCGGCCCGCCGACACCGGGCGAGCCGTTCCGCTTCGCCGACCCCGGCGCCAAGCGGCGCATGCTGATCATCGTCAACCCGTACGCGACGACCGTCTCCGACCGCCTGCGCAACCTCGTCGTCTACGCGCTGCAGGGCCGCTTCGACGTCGACGCCGTCGACACCGAGGCGCGCGGCCACGCCACCGAGCTCTGCCGCGAGGCCGCCCACGAGGGCTACGACGTGGTCGTCGCGTTCGGCGGCGACGGCACCGTCAACGAAGCCGCCAACGGGCTGCTCGGCTCCCCCACCCCGCTGACCTGCCTGCCCGGCGGCTCGGCGAACGTGTTCGGGAAGATGCTCGGCATCCCCGGCGACCCGGTCGACGCGACCGAGCACCTGCTCGCGATGGCCGACGACTGGCGCCCGCGCGCGCGTCGACCTCGGCGTCGTCAACGGGCGCTGCTTCACCTTCGCCTCCGGCCTCGGCCTCGATGCGAGCGTCGTCGAGCGGGTCGACGCGAACCCCCGCCTGAAGGCCCGCTTCGGCCCTTGGTTCTTCACCTGGGTGGCGGTGACGACGTTCAGCCGCCGCTACCTGCTCAGCCCGCCGCGCCTGAAGGTCCGCACCGCGGGCGGCGAGGAGCTCGACGGCGTCACCGCGGTCGTCCAGAACGGCTCCCCCTTCACCTACTTCCAGAACCGCCCGGTCGACATCGCCGAGGGCGCGACGCTCGACTCCGGGACGCTGGCGGGCGGCGTGCTGCACCGCGCGACGCCGCTGGCGATGCCTTCGATCGCCCTGCGGGCTCTATCGCCCCGCGGGCACGTCACGCGCCACCGCCAGGTCACCGGGCTCCCCGACGCGACCGGGATGGTCGTCGTGAGCGCCGACGGCCGGCCGCTGCCGCTGCAGGTCGACGGCGACTACCTCGGCGAGGTCGGCGAAGCGCGCTACTCGGTGCTGCCGCAGGCGCTGGGCGTCGTCGCCTGAGCCGCCCGCCGGCTCAGGGCGACAGCCCAAACGGCGTCGCCTGAGCCGCCTGGGGGGCTAAGCCACTCAGCTCGTGAGCTTCGCCACGTAGGTGTAGTCGCTTCCGTCGGGGACGCCCACCACCTCGTGGCCCCGCCCGTCGGTGCTCTCCACGTGAGCTCCGATCACGGTCTCGCCGGCGCTTGCAGCGGTGTAGGCGGAAACCCCAGCGATCCGCGTTTCCAGCGCGGCGCGCAGCGGCCGCCATGTCGGCCCCTCGCCCCGCCACGGCATCTCCTCGAGCTCGTCGATCGAGACCGCCCGCCAGCCCGGGCCGCGGCCCATCTGCACGCCGCGGTCAGTCCGCCGCGCCGGGCGTGACCCGGTAGGCGTCGAACACCGACTCGGTGTTGCGCAGGCGCGTGACCGCGCTCTTCAGCGCATGCGTGTCGGCGAGCTCGACCACGAAGCGGTTCTTGACCATCGGCCCCATCGACAGGCAGCGCGCTTCGAGGATGTTCGCGCCCGACTCCGAGAAGGATCGCGATAGATCCTCGAGCAGGCGGTGGCGGTCCCAGGCGTCGATCTGGATTTCCACGACGAAGCTCGTCGACTGGTCGCCTTCCCAGGAGACGCTCGTGAAGCGGTCCGGGTTCTTGCGCAGCAGCGCCGTGTTCGGGCAGTCGGCGCGGTGGATCGTGATCCCGCGCTGCCGAGCGAGATGTAGCCGACGATCTCGTCGCCGGGCACGGGCCTGCAGCACTTCGCCAGGCGCAGCATCACGTCGTCGACGCCCTCGACCCGGATCCCGTACTGGCCGCAGGACTTGCTCGGGCTTGCGCCGCGCTCGCCCGACGCGCAGCAGGTCGGCGTCGCGTGTCGGCGACCCTCGGCGGACTCGCCCTGCTTGAGCCGCTGCATGACCTTGCCGACGACGACCTTCGGCGAGATCTTCGCCGCTCCGAGCGCGATGTAGAAGTCGTCCGCCTTGCGGAAGCCGACCTCGCGGATCACGTCGGCGAGCAGCGCCGAGCCCGTGATCTTCTGTGCCGGCAGCCCCGCTTTGCGCAGGTGCTCCTGCAGCAGCTCGCGGCCGTGATGCTCGGTGTCGACGCGGCTCTCGGCCTTGAACCAGGCCTTGATCTTGTTGCGCGCGCGGGTCGTCTTGACCATCGCCAGCCAGTCCCGCGACGGTCCCGCGCTCGCGCTTGGCGGTGAGGATCTCGACGATGTCGCCCGAGCGCAGCTCGTAGTGCAGCGGCACGATTTTCCCGTTCACGCGCGCGCCGACGCAGCGGTGGCCGATCTCGGTGTGCACCTCGTAGGCGAAGTCGAGCGGCGTCGCGCCGGCCGCCAGCGACTTGACTTCGCCCTTGGGCGTGAAGACGTAGACCTCCTCCTCGAAGAGGTCGGTGCGCAGCGTCTCCATGAATTCCTGCGGGTCCGAGAGGTCTTTCTGCCAGTCGAGCATCGAGCGCAGCCACTTCAGCTTCGCGTCCTCGCCGACGCCGGCCAGCGATCGTGCCGCTCGGCGCCGGTCCTCGTCGTCCTTGTAGACCCAGTGCGCGGCGACGCCGAACTCGGCCATCTCGTGCATCTCGTGGGTGCGGATCTGGATCTCCAGCGGCCGCCCCTCGGGCCCGATCACCGTCGTGTGCAGCGACTGGTACATGTTGAACTTGGGCATCGCGATGAAGTCCTTGAAACGACCCGGCAGCGGCTTCCACAGCGAGTGGATCACGCCGACCGTGCCGTAGCAGTCCTTGACCGAGTCGACGACCACGCGCATCGCGGTGAGGTCGTAGATCTCGTTGAACTCGCGTCCCTTCTTGGTCATCTTCGAGTAGATCGAGTAGAAGTGCTTCGCGCGCCCGGCGATCTGCGCCTCGATGCCGACGTCGCGCAGCTCGCTGCGCAGGTAGTCGCCGGCCTCCGCGACGTAGCGTTCGCGGTCGTCGCGCTGCTGGGCGACGAGCGACTTGATCTCCTGGTACTTGCGTGGGTGCAGCGTCGCGAACGCGAGGTCCTCGAGCTCCCACTTGATCGCGTGGATACCGAGCCGGTGGGCCAGCGGCGCGTAGATGTCGAGCGTCTCGCGCGCCTTCTCGATCTGCTTCTGCTTGGACATCGCCTCGATCGTGCGCATGTTGTGCAGGCGGTCGGCGAGCTTGATCAGGATGACCCGCACGTCCGTGGCCATCGCGACCATCATCTTCCGGTAGTTGCTCGCCTGCTGCTCGTCGCGCGACTGGAAGGTGATCCCCTTCAGCTTCGTGACGCCGTCGACGACGGCGGCGATCTCCTCGCCGAAGCGCTCGCGCACCTCCTCGATCGAGGCTGAGGTGTCCTCGACCGTGTCGTGCAGCAGCGCCGCGCACAGCGTCTCGGTGTCGAGCCGCATCGAGGCGCAGATCCGCGCGACGCCGACGGGATGCACGATGAACTCCTCGCCGGATTTGCGCCGCTGGGCGGCGTGGTGCTCGCAGGCGAACACGAACGCGTCCTGCACCCGGGCGCGGTCGATCTCGACCGGCCGAGTCGGCGGCGTGCTCGGAGACGATCGCGAACAGGTCGCTGAGCAGCCGGCGCTCGGAGGCGCTCAGGCCGGCGGGCTGAGCGACCTCCTGCGAAGCACGGGCGGGCGGGCGCTCAGGAGTCTGGACTCCCGGTGCGCTCTTGGGGTCCTCGGTCGCCGCCATGCCTTAAAGGGTAGCCCTCGGCGCGGGCGTCGAGGGCTCCCTCGCCGCGCGGTCCCGCCGCACACGTCGCAAACCGGCACCACGGGGACCTCGGCGCGGGCGTCGATGGCTCCCTTCCCGCGCGGCCCCGCCGCGCACGCCGCAGCCCGGCGCCACAGGCCGCGGCGGCAGCCCCGCCTAGAGGAGCACGAGCTGTTCGAGCTCGCCCTCGGGAGCAGCGTTGGGCGGCGGCCCGGCGCGGACCGCATGGCGCGGCTCCGCCGCGGGCACGGCGGGCGGCGCCTCGCCGGGCGCCGGCTCGTGCGCCGCGGCGTGACGCAGCCGCAGCCGCGGCTCGACCACGCCGTTCCACTCGTTGACCTCGAGCGCGAACGTCGCCCGGGCCGGCGCGCCCTCCGCGACCGGCAGCCGCGAGCCCTGGCCGAAGCTGACGGCGCGGGCGCGCGCGCCCCGCGGACTCGAGCGTGAAGCGCAGGTGGCGCCCTTCGCCCATCGGTCGCGGGTCGAGCGAAGCGCGCCTCGCGCGAGCATCAGGCAGACCGGCGGGTTCTCGCGGCCGAAGGGAGCCAGCGCCTGCAGCTCCTCCGCAAGCTCGAGGCTCATCTCGCAGCCGTCGACGACGGCGTCGACGCGCTCGACCGGCGCCATCTGCTCGGCGCTGAGCAGCGCTTTCGGCATGGCTCGACGAGCGCCGCGGCGAAGGCTTCGATGCGGTCGCGCTCGATCTCGATGCCCGCCGCCGCCCGGTGGCCGCCGAAGCGCAGCAGGTGCTCGCCGCAGGCGTGCAGGCCGCCGAGCAGGTCGAAGGCCGCGATCGAGCGCCCCGATCCGCGTCCGCGCCTCGCCGTCGAGCGCGACCATCACGACCGGCCGGCCGCTGGCCTCGACGAGTCGCGAGGCGACGATCCCGATCACCCCCGGGTGCCAGCTCTCCCCCGCCAGCACGTAGGCGCCGCGCTCGCCCAGCTCGGCGATCTGCGCTTCGGCCTCGAAGCGGATGCGCGCGCTCGATCTGGCGGCGCTCGGCATTGGCGGCGTCCAGCTCGCGGGCGATCTCGGCGGCTCGCGCCGGATCCTCGGTCAGCAGCAGCTCGAGCCCTGCGTCGGCGCGATACAGGCGCCCCGCGGCGTTCAGCCGCGGCGCGAGCGCGAAGCCGATCGCCCGCTCGCCGATCCGCGAGGGATCGACACCCGCCACCGCCATCAGCGCCCGCAGCCCCGGCTTGGCGGTCCCCGCAAGCGCGCGCAGCCCACGCCGCACGAGCGCCCGGTTCTCGCCGAGCAGCGGCGACCACGTCGGCGACCGTCGCGAGCGCCACGAGGTCGAGGTCGCGGCGCAGCCGGCGCTCGGCGCCGGGGCTGGCCGCTTCGAGCAGCGCCTGCGCGAGCTTGTACGCGACACGCCGCGGCGCACAGCTCCGGGCACGGGTAGCCGCACAGCGCGGGGTGCACGATCGGCGCCTGCGGCAGCAGGCCGTCGGCGCGCGGCGCGTGGTGGTCGGTGACGACGACGTCGACGCCGAGCTCGCGGGCTGCGCGCACCTCCTCGACCGCCGTCACCGCGCAGTCAGCGGTGACCAGCAGCCGCGTCCCGCGCGCCGCCAGCCGCTGCACGGTGGCGAGGCTCAGGCCGTAGCCGTCGGCGGCGCGATCGGGGATGTAGGAGTCGACGTCGGCGCCGAGCCCGCGCAGGGCCCTCACCAGCACCGCCGTCGAGCAGATCCCGTCGACGTCGTAGTCGCCGTGGACGGTGATGCGGCTGCCGCCGCGGACGTGCCCGAGGATCGAGCGGACCGCCTCGCCGATCCCGCGGAACGCGTCCGGCGGGTGCTCCTCCCCGGCCACCAGGAAGTCGCGCGCCGCGGCCGGCTCGGAGTGCCCGCGCCGCACCAGCACCTGGGCGAGCGTGTCGCTGACCCCGAGCTCCGCGCGCAGCCGGGCGACGGCCTCGGGCGGGCACGGCGGGATCTCGAAGCGAACGCTCTGCACGGCGCGCCGAGGTTACGGGCGGGGCACGACGGAACGCGGCGGCGCGCCCGGCGGGCGCTGCCGCGCGCCTGGGACGGATGGGCCGTTGCGCGCGAGCCTGGGTCGGGCGGCGGCGCGCGCGGGGCTGCTCGCTCGCAGGGCGCGTCCGGCGGCGGTGCCGCGCGGGGCTGGGTCGGGCGGGCCCCCTAGAAGTGCTCGGGAGGCGGCTGCTGCCCCGCCCGTTCGCGGCGCATGCCCTCGAGGTAGACGAGCGCCATCCCGATCAGCGCGCCCGGGACCGCGTACAGCACGACCCCGATGTCGGTCGCCTTTTCGCCGGGGATCGTCAGCGCGGAGACCTTGATCGAGTAGATGATCAGCCCGACGAGGATCGCGCCCGCGATCGCGGCCGAGGAAGGCGCCGACGATCCCGCCCCAGAAGCGGTCCGGCAGGAAGATCGTGAAGTGCCAGATCGCCAGACCCATCACCACCCAGCCGAGCAGGCCCATCAGCGAGCCCTGCCGTGGCGTTTTTTGCTGCGGCCGGCCTTCTTCTGGCGCGGTTTCGGCGCGTCCTTGAGCACCAGGTCCTCAGGCGTGAGGTCGGCGGCCGGGTCGCGCTGCGGCTCGGGCTCGGGCTCGGGCCGGCGGCTCCTCGGTGGCGACCGGAGCCCTGCGCCCGCGCGGCTGGCTCGCGGACTGCTCGACGTCGAGGTCGGCCACGAGCTCCTGGAACTCCTCGCGCGAGAGCTGCTCGCCCGGGCTCCTCGGGCGCGGTCAGGCGCCCGCGGCGGCCGCGGCGGCGGCGGTTGGCCTCGGGCTCGACGTCCTCGGGGGCGCCTGTCGCGGTCGTCGCGTAGGCGGGGACGGCGCCGAGCTCCCGCTCGATCCGGTGCGCGGCGGCTGCGGTAGGCGGTCTCGCGCTCCTTCCAGTGCGTCAGCACCGGCGAGGCGATGAAGATCGATGAGTACGCGCCGGAGGCGATGCCGATCATCAGCGCGAAGGCGAAGTCGCGCAGCGTTTCGCCGCCGAACAGCAGCAGCGCCAGCACCGGCAGCAGCGTGCAGAAGCTCGTCGCCAGCGAACGGGTCAGCACCTCGGACATCGAGCGGTTGACGATCTGCGAGAAGGCCGCCCTGCGGCATTCGCGGCACGTTCTCGCGAACACGGTCGAACACGACGATCGTGTCGTACAACGAGTACCCCAGGATCGTCAGCAGAGCGGCGACCGTGGCCGTCGTGACTTCCCTCCCCACGAGCGAGTAGACGCCTGCCGTTATCAGCAGGTCGTGCATCAGCGCGATCAGCACCGGGACCGCGTACTTCCACTCGAATCGCAGCGCGATGTAGGCGGAGATCACCAGCAGCGAGGCGATCAGCGCGATCACGGCGCTGTTGGCGACGGTTTCTCCGAACGTCGGCCCGATCGAGGTCGAGGAGAAGTGTTTGAGTTTGCCGAAGCGCGAGGTCAGGCCTTGTTCGATCTTCGAGACGCCGGCGGGCTTCAGCGTCTTGGTCGAGATCTGGAAGCCGTTCTTTCCGACGCTCGCGCTCGGAGTACTTCTGCACCTCGGCGGTCCCGAAGCCGAGCTTCGACATCTCCGCGGTCGACCTGCGAGGCGGTCGCGGGCTTGTGCGAACGCCGGTCTGGATCCGCGTGCCGGACTTGAAGTCGATCCCGAAGTTCAGGCCTTTGCCGCCGATCGCCAGCGCGCCGATCAGCAGGATCGTGCCGGACAGCGAGAAGAACCACTTCGAGGCGCCCATGAAGTCGAAGGTCCAGCCTTTGCGCTCGCCGCCGGCGCCCAGCGCCGCCGTGTGGGTGACGAGTTTCGAGCGGCCCATCGCGCCCAGCGCGGCCTGCGTCGCCAGCACCGCCGTGAACAGCGAGACGAGCGTGCCGATGCCGAGCGTGAAGGCGAAGCCCTTGACTTCCGCGGTCGCGAGCGCGAACAGGATGAACGCCGTCATGAACGTGACGACGTTGGCGTCGATGATCGCCGCGAAGCCGCGTTTGTAGCCCGTGGCGATGCCGGAGATCACCGATCTGCCGCCTCGGATCTCCTCCTTCACGCGCTCGAAGATCACGATGTTCGCGTCCGCGGCGACGCCGATCGTGAGGATCAAGCCCGGCGATGCCCGGCAGCGTCAGCGTGATCGGGATCAGCTTGATCAGCGCGAAGAAGTAGACGCCGTAGATGACCAGGCCGCCGACCGCGATCAGGCCGAGGATGCGGTAGAAGAAGAGCAGGAAGAACGCGACAACGAGGAAGCCGGCGAGGCCCGCCAGCAGGCCCTGGTTGAGCGCCTGTTTGCCGAGCGTCGCGGAGACCTGCGAGCGGGAGATCAGGTCGAGCCTGATCGGCAGCGCGCCGGACTGGAGCTCTTCGGCGAGTTCCTGCGCGGAGGTGATCGTGAAGCCGCCGGAGATCTCCGAGCCCTGGGAGGAGTCGATGCCTTCTGGGTAGCTTCGTGTAGTCGATCGAGGGCGTCGTGATCAGCTGGCCGTCGAGCGCGACCGCGAAGTGCTGCTGGCGCCGCTTCCTTGGAGACGCCCGGCAGCTGCGCTTCCTGGCCGCGGTGGGCGATTTCCTTGGTGACCTGTTCGAAGACCTGCTTGCCGTGGGCGGTGAAGCCGAAGTTCACGTTGGGCTGCCCGTTGCCGCCGGCGCCTTCGTCGAAGCCCTGCTGCGGGTGGGTGACGTCTGTCGCCGTTCAGCACCGGATCGTCCTTCAGCACGTAGAAGGAGTTCGGCGATTGCTCGAGGATCTTGCCTTGCCCGCGGTTTCCGGTCGGCCGCGCCTGGAGCAGCACGGTGCCGGGTTGATCCGCACGGGCTTCAGGCTTCGCCCTTTGCGAGCGGCTTGATGTTCTCGTAGAGCGCTCTTTTCCGTTTCGGCGCCCGGGCAGAACGCGGGCGGCGTCTTGCCCTTTTCAGCCGGGCACACCATCTTTTCGTTCTTGGTGTCGAGCAGGTACCAGCTGCCGTAGAGGCAGCCTTTGACCTGCTGCGGCGTGCAGCCTTTCGCCCAGGTCGTGTCGTTGTGGCGCAGTTCGGCGGGCCGTTTCTCCGCGCGCAGCACCGCCTGGTACTCGGTCAGGCCGTAGGCAGAGGCAGCCCGCTTCGCGGCCCGCCGGTGACGCTGGCTTCGGTCGGCGCCGGCTTGCCGTCGGGCCGATCACGTTCGGCTCCCAGTCGTAGAACAGCAGCTGGGCGGTCGTGCCGACCTCGCGTTCGGCCTTTTCGATGTCTTTGACTTCCGGCAGCGCGACGTCGATTTCGCTCGCGCCGAAGCGCTGGATTTCCGGCTCCGAGACGCCGAGCTGGTCGACGCGTTTGCGCATGATGTCGATCGCGCGGTTGAGCGATTCGGCCGTGACCTTCGACTGCGCGGTCGGCTTGCCCTGGTAGATCAGCTGGACGCCGCCCTTGAGGTCGAGGCCCTCGCGCGTCTTTTTCGCGGCGATCGTGAGGCGGCCAGCGCCGAGCAGGATCAGCACGGCGAGCAGCACGACGGAGTTGCGGCGGCGGTCGGTCATCCCAGGTGCAGGTTACTTGTCCGGGGTCAGCACGAGCAACAGTCCACCCTCGTCGTCGTAGGCGGGGAAGATGTCGGCTTTCGCCCCGGCGGCGACGTCGCGTTCGCCGCTCGACGCTGACCGGGACCTCGAGCGCGCGCACCCCCCACTCGAGCACGGTGCCGACCGGATCGTCGCCGTTGACGAAGCTCAGGCCGAGCACGTCGCTGACCGGCTGGCCGATCACCTCCTCCTCCTCGAGCCCCGTGAAGGCGAAGGAGTTGCGCCCGCAGCCGATCACCCGGGCCTCGCCGTCGCAGACGAAGAACGCCGCGTCGGGCGCCGGGAAGTAGTCGTCGAGCAGCTCGAACAGGAACGCGAAGCCGCACTTCGCGCAGCCCTTGCGCTGGCGGGTGAAGCCGATGTTGCGGTCGACCTCGGTCGTGCGGTGCCCGCAGTTCGGGCAGATGAACGGGTGCGCCATGTCAGAGCACACACTACGAAAGCTCTCGAGGACAGAGGCCGATCTTGGCGGCGAGATCACCCGCGCGTCGGCGAGGCGGCTCAGAACAGCGCCGAGTCCGCCGGCTGCGGAGCGCGCAGGCCGAGATGGGCGAACGCGGCGGCCGTCGCCGCGCGGCCACGCGGGGTGCGCTTGATCAGCCCCTGCTGCAGCAGGTAGGGCTCGTAGACGTCCTCGATCGTGTCCTGCTCCTCGCCGACCGAGACGGCGAGCGTCGAGAGCCCGACCGGGCCACCGCCGAACTTCCTGCAGATCGCGGCGAGGATCTCGCGGTCGAGCCGGTCGAGGCCGAGCTCGTCGACCTCGAGCATCTGCAGCGCCGCCTCGGCCGCCTCGGCGGTCACGATTCCCTCCATCCGCACCTCGGCGAAGTCCCGTACCCGCTTCAGCAGGCGGTTCGCGACGCGCGGCGTGCCGCGGCTGCGCGCTGCGATCGCGAGCGCGCCCTGCTCCTCGAGCTCGACCTCGAGGATCCCGGCAGAGCGGCGCACGATCACCGCGAGCTGCTCGATCGCGTAGGGCTCCAGGCGCGCCTGGATGCCGAAGCGGTCGCGCAGCGGCGTCGTCAGCAGCCCCGCGCGCGTGGTCGCGCCGATCAGCGTGAACGGCGGCAGATCGAGCGTCACGACGCGCGCCCCCGCGCCCTGGCCGACGGTGATCGGCAGCCGGCGGTCCTCCATCGCGGGGTAGAAGGTCTCCTCCAGCGTCCGCGCGAGGCGGTGGATCTCGTCGACGAAGAACACGCTGCGCGGCTCGAGCGCGGTCAGGAACGCGGCGATGTCGCCCTTGCGCTCGAGCGCCGGGCCGGCCGTCTGCACGAACGGCACGTCGAGCTCGGCGGCGACGATCTGCGCCAGCGAGGTCTTGCCGAGCCCCGGCGGCCCGGCCAGCAGCAGGTGGTCGAGCGCCTCGCCGCGCGCGGCGCAGGCCTCGATCGCCACCGCCAGCTGCTCGCGAAGCTGGGCCTGGCCCACGAACTCCCCGAGGGTGCGCGGCCGCAGCGAGCGGTCGAGCTCGTCCTCGGCGACGAGATACGGCGTCTGGATCCGCGCCGTCGCTCACCCTCGCGCTCCTCGCCAGCCGCAGCGCCGCGGCGATCAGCTCCTCGGGCGCCTCGCCCTCGGCGTCGCGCAGCAGCTCGTCCGCCTCCACCGGGGAGTAGCCGAGCTCGATCAGCCCGGCGCGGGCCAGGGATCGAGCTCCACCCGCCCACTCGCCCTCGCCGCGGCGCGCGACGATCTCCTCGACGGCGGCCCCGGCCTCGCTGCGCGCCGACCTTCTCGCGCAGCTCGACGATGATCCGTTCGGCCGTCCGCTTGCCGATCCCCGGCACCGCCTGGAAGCGGGCCGCGTCGCCCGCCGCAAGCGCCGAGAGCAGCTCGCGCGGCGGGCCTGCGGAGAGCACGCCGAGCGCCACCTTCGGCCCGACCGCCTGAACGCCGAGCAGCATCAGGAACAGATCGCGCTCCTGCTCGGCGTGGAAGCCGTAGAGCTGCAGGGCGTCGTCGCGCACGATCAGGTGCGTGTGCAGCGTGACCTCCGATCCGACCGGCCCGACGTGGCGCAGCGTCTCGGCGGAGACCGCCGCCCGGTAGCCGACCTCGCCGCACAGCACGACCACGTGGTCGGTGCGGCGCAGCGCGACCTCGCCCCGCAGCATCGCGATCACGGCGCCGCTCCGGCCATGGCCGCCTCCAGCGGCGCGCGGTTCAGATGGCACAGCGCCACGGCGAGCGCGTCGGCCGCGTGGTCGGGCCGCGGCGGCTCGGGCAGCCCGAGCAGCGCGCCGACCATCCGCGCGACCTGCTCCTTGGGGGCGCGCCCGGAGCCGCAGACGGCGCCCTTCACCTGCTGGGGGGTGTAGCCGGCGCAGGGCACCGAGCGCTGCCCCGCCGCGAGCATCACCACGCCGCGCGCCTGCCCGACGGCGAAGGCGCTGCGGGCGTTGGCCCCGAAGTACAGCTCCTCGAGCGCGACCGCCGCCGGTTCGTGCTCGGCCAGCAGCGCCTCGATGCCGGCGTGCATCTCGGCCAGCCGGCGCTCCGCCGGCAGCCCGGCGGCGGTCTCGATCACGCCGCCGTCGAGCGCCACCGGGCGCCCGCCGCGGTGCGCGACCACGCCGTAGCCGGTGTTGGCGAGACCCGGGTCGACTCCGAGGACGATCATCAGCTTCCGTGATTCTGCGGGCGGCTCCGGACGCCTGCCCGCGTGTCCCGGCGCGCCGCCGTCCCGTACGCTCACCACACGTGAGCCAGCAGCCGACCGACTTCGCCGCCGAGGGGCTGCTCGACGGCCTCGAGGGCCGCGCACGCGCGGAACGACTCGTGCTGCTGCAGGAACTGGCCGCGGAAGGAGTCCCCCTCGCCGAGCTGCGCCGCTCCACGCAGGCCGGCACGATCATCTACCTGCCCGCCGACCGCGTGATCGGCAGCCGCGACCGGTACACGGCGTTGCAGGTGGCCGACAATACGGGGCTCGACGTGGATTTCCTCACGCAGCTCACGCGGGCGATGGGGCTGCCGATCCCGGAGAACGACGAGGCCGTCTACAGCGACGCAGAGATCGACTCGCTGAGCCAGGTAGAGGTGGCCCGGGCCGCGGGCATCACCGACGCCGAGCTGCTCGACCTGATGCGCGTCATGGGCCGGTCCCTCTCCCAGGTCGCCGAAGCCCTGCGCGCGGTGCCGCTGAAGCTCGTCCTGCAGCCGGGCATGAGCGAGGCCGAGCTCGCCCAGAGCTACGCCCGCGCCGCCGAGCAGCTGTACCCGCTGGTCAACCCGCTGGTCAGCAACGTGCTCGCCCTGCACATGCGGAACGCCACCCAGAGCACGGTCGTCAGCGAGCTGGAGCGCTCGGGCGGCAGGCTGCCCGGGTCGCGCGAGGTCGCCGTCTGCTTCGCCGACCTGGTGGGCTTCACGAGGCTGGGCGAGGAAGTCGCCCCCGACGAGCTGGGGCGCCTCGCGCTGCGCCTGGAAGAGCTCGCCAGCGAGGTCGCCGAGCCCCCGGTGCGGCTCGTCAAGACGATCGGCGACGCCGCGATGCTCGCTTCGACCGAGCCCGCGGCGGTGCCCGGCGCGGCGCTGGCGCTGCTCGCCGCCGCCGACGCCGAGGGCGAGGAGTTCCCGCAGCTGCGAGCGGGCGCGGCCCTGGGGCCGGCGCTGCCCCGCGCCGGGGACTGGTTCGGGCGGCCGGTCAACCTCGCGAGCCGGATCACCGCGGTGGCCCGTCCCGGGAGCCTGCTGGTGGACAGCGCGCTGCACGAGGCGACCAGCGAGTCGTACGCCTTCTCCTTCGCCGGCGAGCGGCGCCTGAAGGGGATCAGCGGCCGCGTCGCGCTGTTCAGGGCGCGATCGCCCGCCGCCTGAACGGGATCAGCGGCCGCGTCGCGCTGTTCAGGGCGCGACCGCCCGCCGCCTGAACGCCGCGGTGGCGGCGCCGGCCGCGAGGGACGCGGCGCCTCAGCCCGCGACGCGCTCGAGCACGTCCGCCGAGACGTCGAAGTTGGCGTGCACCGCGCTGACGTCGTCGAGGTCTTCGAGCAGCTCGATCAGGCGCATCAGCCTGCCGGCAGTCGCCTCCTCGACGGGCACCAGGCTCGAGGCGCGGTAGGTGAGCTCGGCGCTCTCGATCTCGATCCCCGCCTCCTCCACGGCGCTCCGCACGGCGGCGAAGTCGGCGGGCTCGGTGACGATCTCGAAGACTCCCTCGTCGGTGGAGATGTCCTCGGCGCCCGCCTCGACGGCGACCATCAGGTCGTCTTCGGAGTAGCGCTCGGCGTCGATCACGATCGTGCCCTTCTTGTCGAACAGGTAGGCGACCGAGCCGGGCTCGCCGAGGCTGCCGCTGTTCTTCGAGAAGGCGTGGCGGATCTCGGCGCTGGTGCGGTTGCGGTTCTCGGTCAGCGCCTCGACGAGCACCGCGACGCCGCCCGGGCCGTAGCCCTCGTAGAGGACCGCCTCGATCGCCTCGGCTTCGCCGCCCTCGCCGGTGCCCTTAGCGATCGCGCGCTCGATGTTGTCCTTCGGCATCGAGGCTTCCCTCGCCTTGCGGATCGCGAGGTCCAGCGCCGGGTTGCCGACGGGGTCCCCCCCGCCTTCCCGCGCGGCGACCGTGATCGCCCGCGTCAGCTTCGAGAACGCCGCGCCGCGGCGCGAGTCGACGATCGCCTTCTTGTGCTTGATCGAGGCCCACTTGGAATGCCCGGACATGGCCTGCAGTCTACGAGAGAGCGGCGCTTGGCCCCCGCGGGCGGGCGGGGCGGCGGGGGGTCAATAGGATGGCGCCGGTGAGCGAGCGAGCAGTCCCCGACGTCTTCAAGGCGTACGACATCCGCGGCATCTACGGCGAGCAGATCGACGGCGATCTCGCGGAGCGGATCGGGCACGGCTTCGCGGTCGTGCTGTCCGCGCTCTCGGGGAAGGACATCGGCGAGCTGCGAGTCGGCCTCGGCCGCGACATGCGCCTGACCGCGCCCGAGCTGGCCGCCCGCTACCGCGACGGGCTGCTGGGCGCCGGCGTGGACGTGATCGACGCCGGCCAGGTCGGCAGCGAGATGCTCTACTGGCTGGTCGGCTCCCGCGGGCTCGACGGCGGCCTGATGTGCACCGCCTCGCACAACCCGAAGGCCTACACGGGCGCGAAGCTCGTCCGCGAGGGCGCGCTGGCGCTCTCGGGCGACACCGGCATCGAGCAGGTGCGGCGGTTCGTCGAGAGCTCTGCCGACGCCGAGCCCGCGGCCGGCGGGGGCGCGACCGGAGAGCTCGAGGTCCTCGACATCTATGGGGAGTTCCAGCGGGACGCGCTGCGCTTCATCGACGCCGACGCGGTCCGCTCGGGCCGGCGCCTGAAGGTCGTGGTGGACGGCGGCAACGGCATGGCGGGACCGATGGTCGGCCCGCTGCTCGAGAGCCTCGGCCTCGAGCTCTTCGAGACCTACTGGACCCCAGACGGCGAGTTCCCCGACCACGAGCCCAACCCGCTGCTCCCCGAGAACCGCAA
The DNA here is from genome assembly GCA_963703205.1 of uncultured Solirubrobacteraceae bacterium. Taxonomy (GTDB): domain Bacteria; phylum Actinomycetota; class Thermoleophilia; order Solirubrobacterales; family Solirubrobacteraceae; genus Palsa-744. Next base: position 1,188,907 of record OY969799.1, on the reverse strand, counting down.
GTTCATCGTCGAGAAGGTCCGCGAGACGGGCGCCGACCTCGGCATCGCCTGGGACGGGGACGCGGACCGCTGCTTCTTCATCGACGACAAGGGCGAGTTCGTCGACGGCGACTTCCTGACCGCGCTGCTCGCCGAGTCGCTTTTGAGAAAGGCGGAGGGGCCCGCGCGAAGCGATCCTCTACGACGTGCGCGCCTCTCGGGCTGTTGAAGACACCGTCCGGCGCGCCGGCGGCGTGCCGCACGTCAACCGCGTCGGTCACGCGTTCTTCAAGGGCCGGATGCGCGAGGAGGGCTCGCTGTTCGGCGGCGAGGTCTCCGGCCACTACTACTTCCGCGACTTCTACTGCGCCGACAGCGGCACGATCCCGGCGCTGCTCGTGCTCGAGATGCTCGCGACCGGCGAGCGCAGCATGTCCGAGCTGCTCGCCCCCTACCGCGAGAACTACTTCATCTCCGGCGAGATCAACTCCGAGGTGGAGGACCAGCAGGCGAAGATGGACGAGCTGGCCGAGCGCTACTCCGACGCCCGGCAGGGAACGCTCGACGGCATCTCGATCGACTACGAGGACTGGCACTTCAACGTGCGCCCGTCGAACACCGAGCCGCTGCTGCGGCTGTGCCTGGAGTCGCTCGTCTCGCGGGAGGACATGGAACGCCGCCGCGACGAGGTGCTCGCCGTGATCCGCTCGTGAGCGGCGGCGAGGACGGGCGCGAGCACGAGCAGCGTGACCTGGCCCGCGCCGCGGAGGCCGGGATCCACCGCCTCTCGGTGCCGACCCCGTTCATGGTCGGGCGGGTCAACGCCTATCTGATCGAGGACGACCCGCTGACGCTGGTCGACTCCGGCCCGAACTCGGCGAAGGCGCTCGACGAGCTCGAGCAGGCGCTGGCGGCACGCGGACGGCGCATCGAGGACATCGGGCTGCTGGTGATCAGCCACCAGCACATGGACCACTTCGGCCTGGCCTCGATCCTGGCGCGGCGCTCGGGGGCCGAGGTGGCAGCGTTCGCCCCGCTCGGCGGCTATCTGGCCGCCTACCGCCGCGAGAGCGAGCTCGACGACGCCTTCGCCGAGGAGATCATGCTGCGCCACGGCATCCCGCCCGAAGTCGTCACGGCGCTGCGCGCGGTCTCCGCGGGCTTCCGCGCGTGGGGCGCGGCCGTCGAGGTCACACGCCCGCTGCAGGACGGCGGCGAGCTCGCGCTGCGCGACCGCACGCTGAAGGTGCTGCACCGGCCCGGCCACAGCCCCTCGGACACCGTCTTCTTCGACGAGCAGCGCTCGATCATGCTCTCGGCCGACCACCTGATCGCGCACATCTCCTCGAACCCGCTGCTGGCCCGCCCGCTCGGCGCCGAGCCAGATCTGCGGTGCAGCCCGTCCCGCAGGCGCTGCTCACCTACATGCGCTCGCTGCGAGCGACGAAGCGAGATGGACGTGGGGCTCGTGCTGCCCGGCCACGGCGTGCCGATCGCCGACCACGCCGAGCTGATCGAGCAGCGCTTCCGGATGCACCAGCGGCGCGCCGAGAAGATCCTCGGCCTGATCGCCGAGCGCCCCCGCAGCGCCCACGAGATCGCCCAGGAGCTGTGGGGGAACGTGGCCGTGACGCAGGCCTACCTGACGCTCTCGGAGGTGCTGGGCCACGTCGACCTGCTGCTCGAGGACGGGCGCGCGGTCGAACAGGAGCGCGACGGCGTCGTGCGCTTCGCGGCGAAGGACGCCTAGGCGCCGGATTCTTCGCAGAGGCTCGGCGAGGCCGCGGGGCGCAGCACAACCGTGGCGCCGGTGCACCGGCGCCCCAGCCGTCTCTCGAGCCCCGCCTCCCGGCGCGGGAGGCTCGGCGGCCACGCCCGTCAGCTCATCGGCCGAGACTGCCACGCGCGTCGCCTCAGAGCTCCATCGTGACCGCGTCGCCGAGCGCGACCGCGCCGGGCTCGAGCACCGCGCAGTGGACGCCGAGCGCGAGCGGCTCGGTGGTCGCGAGCTCGCCGCGCATCTCGCGCAGGATCTCGAGCGTCTCTAGGTCCGGGGTGCCGCGGTCGGGGTCGAGCGTCGTGATGTTGCAGCGCCCGACGTGGCCGAAGGGCTTGATGCGCGCGCCCCCGACGCGCAGCGTAGAGCCGATCCAGCCGTCCTCTGCGAACGGCTCGCTGCCGGACAGCTCGATCGTCATGCGGAACCGGCGGGTGTCGATCGCCTCGCGCCCCGCCGCGCGAGCGACGGCGCCCGCCGAGGAGCTGGAAAGCAGCGTACGGCGCCGGCCGCGCCCCGGTCGACGGCCGAGCGTCCGTCGGCGAAGGCGACGAGGCGCAGCGGTGCGGCCACGAACTCGGAGAGCAGCTCCGAGAAGGGGCCGTCGACAACGCGGGCGGGGCGGAGCATCGAGTAGAACCGAACCTGCAGCTCCTCGCCGAGATGTGGAACGCCGGTGGCGCGCGTGCCGTCGGGAAGCTCGAGCGAGAGCTGTCCCTCGTCGTCCAGCTCGGCGATCACGGCGGTCAGCCCGGGATGGTGCTTGCCGTTGACCATCCGGTCCCGGGCGTCGACGAGGAACATCGCCCGATCGCCGGCGGCGCCGTCACGTCGAAGCTCCAGACGGTCCCGGCGCTGGATGCGCAGCGCCTTCACGGGAGTGATGGAGAGCGCGGCGACGCGTGCTATCTCGATCGGCATGCGCCCCTATCGCGTGATCGTGGACATCAGCAGGCACACGTCGTCTAGTCCGTCGGGGGCATGCATCGCCTCCACCAGAGCGGAGGCGGCGTCGGAGCGAGCCGCCCCGCAGAGCCCTTGCAAGGCATCCGCAAGGCGCTGCAGGCCGTGGTCGAGCGGCTCTTCGCGACGCTCGATCAAGCCATCGGTGAAGAGCAGCACGGTGCTGCCGTGCGCGAGCTCGCAGCTGTCCTCCGTCCGCGGCGCGGCGAGCGCCGGGCCGAGGCCCAGCGGCGACGATCGCCCGCCCCACAGGAACCGGGTGGCCCCCCCTGGACCGCAGACAAGCGGCGGCGGGTGCCCCGCACAGGCGTAGCACAGCATGCCATCGGCGATCCTCAAGGTCGCGTAGAGCAGGGTGGTGGCATACCCGACCGCGTGGCGCCGCGAGTAGCGGTCGAGCGCCTCGAGCAGCGCAGCCGGGGTGTGCGGGGTCGCAGCGAGTGCCCGTACCGCGCTGCGCAGCTGCGCCATCGTCGCGGCCGCCTCGAGGCCTCGGCCGACGACGTCGCCGACCACCAGCGCGATCGACTCGCCCTCGCTCAACCAGAAGCTGTCGAACCAGTCCCCGCCGATCGCATCGCCGGCGATCGAGGGCCGGTAGGCCGAGACGACCGAGAGCGTCTCGGCGCGCGGAAGCTCGCCGCTGAGCAGGCGCTGCTGCAGCGCCAGCGCGGCATCGCGCGCCTCGGCTTGCCTGCGCAGCAGCTCCTGCTCGTAGCGCCGGCGTTCGCCGGCGGCGAAGACGGTCCAGTTGACCACCGCCGCGCCGTCGCTGTCACCGCCGCGGACGACGGCGTTGGCGAGCACCGGCACCCGGGTCTCGTCCGGTCGCCGAAGCTCCAGCGCGATCTCGCGGATCTCTCCCTGCATCGCCAGCAGCGGCGCGAGGTGCGTCTCGTAGTAGATCCTCCCGCCGGGCGCGAGCACCTGCTGCAGCCGAGAGGGCGGCGGCGCCCCGCCGCTCCCGAGCGCGAGCGCGGCGAATCTGCGATTGAAGCGCAGCAGCTCGCCATCGAGCGTCGTCGAGACGTAGCCACAGGGCGCCTCCTCGTAGAGCTCCTCGGCGGTCAGTTCGACGTGCGATGCCATGCCGATCGCTCAGTCGCCGAGGAACGCCTCGATCACGGCGACGGTCTCCTCAGGGGCGCTGAGGTTCGGGCAGTGGCCCCGTGCGTTCATCTGCACGAACCTGCTGTTCGCGAGGTGCTCGTGGACGTAGCGCCCAACCGGCGGGGGCGCGATCACGTCTTGGTCGCACTGCAGCACGAGCGCCGGTGTCGACACGCGCTCGAGGTCAGCCCTGTTGTCGGCCAGGAAGGTCGCCCGGGCGAAGCATGCGGCGATCTCTGGATCGGCGCGGCAGAAGCTGTTCGTGAGCTCCTCCCCGAGCTCGGGCCGCTCGGGGTTGCCGACGATCGCGGGCGCCATGGCCTGCGACCAGCCGAGGTAGTTGCTCTCGAGGGACGCGAGCAGCTCATCTATGTCCTGCCGCGTGAACCCGCCGACGTATCCTTCCCGCTCGTCGTCGAGATACCGCGGGGAGGGGCCCACCAGGACCAGCGCTCCGAAGCGCGACGGGGCCTCCGCCGCCGCGAGAACGCCGATCGAGGCGCTGACCGAGTGCCCCACGAACACGACGTCGTCGCATTCGAACTCGGCGAGGATCTCCAGGAGGTCCTGCGCGTATCCCTCGAGGCCGGTGTATCGCGAACGATCGAAGGCGTTCACGTCGGAGCCCCCGAAGCCCACCCAGTCGAAGAGCACCACGCGATACGTCTCGGCGAAGCACGGCCAGACATGGCGCCACATCGTCTGGTCGCAGCCGAAGCCGTGAGCGAAGACCATCGGTCGCCCGTCCTGCGGGCCGTGGAGGACGACGTTGTTGCGCGCCGCTGCACTCATGAGCGGCGGATCGGAAGCATCGCCCGACGATATCCGGAAGCAACCGGCCAGGCCGCGTAATCGTCATTACAGATCGGCGGGATACGCGCGAATTGCCGGTCCGGCGCCCCAGGGCGGATGCCAGTCCCGGGGCGCCGGTCGCGTTCCCCCGCGCCGCCGCTGTCGCGCGCTGCCGTCAGGTGCGGCTCGCGGCCGCTTCCTCGACGCGCTCCAGGAACCAGCGGTGCAGGCGCTCGTCGGCGCCGAGCTCGGCGTGGAACGCGACACCGAGCAGAGCGCCCTGCCGGGCTGCGACGGGGTGCCCGTCGACGCTGGCGAGGATCTCGACGCCGGGGCCGTGCTCGGCGATCCACGGCGCCCGGATGAAGATCGCGCGCAGCGGTGGGCCATCGATTCCGGCGATCTCGAGATCGGCCTCGAAGCTGGCGATCTGGCGCCCGAAGGCGTTGCGCCGCGTGCGCATGTCCATCAGCCCGAGGTGCTCGCGGTCGAGCATGATCATCCCCGCACAGGATCCGAGCACCGGCCGGCCCGCCGCGGCGAACTCGCGCAGCGGCCCCCCCAGTCCCTCGCGCTCGACGCCGAGCGTCATCGTGGTCGACTCGCCGCCCGGGATCACGAGCCCGTCGAGCCCCTCCAGGTCAGCCGGCACGCGCACCTCGCGCGTCGCGGCGCCGAGGCGCTCGAGCATCCGCTCGTGCGCCTCGAAGCCTCCCTGCAGGGCGAGCACGCCGATCAGCGGCCGGCGGCGGACGCCGCCGCTGCTCTCGTGCGCATGCCCGGCCACGGAAGTCGGCGGAGCCGCTTACCAGCCGCGGTGGGCGAGCAGCTGCTCGCCGTCGAGCTTCGCGCTCTCGAGGCTCTCCATCGGCGTGCCGAGGCCGCGCGAGGCCTCCGCGACGCGCGCGGGGTCCTGCCAGTGCGTCGTCGCCTCGACGATCGCGCGGGCGCGCGTGGCGGGATCCTCGCTCTTGAAGATGCCGGAGCCGACGAACACGCCTTCGGCGCCGAGCGCCATCATCAGGGCCGCATCGGCGGGCGTCGCGATGCCGCCCGCGCAGAACAGCACGACCGGCAGCTTGCCCTCGCGCGCCACGTCGCGGACGATGTCCAGCGGGGCCGCGATCTCCTTCGCGGCGGTCGCGATCTCGTCCTCCCCGAGCATCGTCAGGCGGCGGATCTCGCCTGTGATCTGGCGCATGTGGCGGACGGCCTCGACGATGTCGCCGGTGCCGGCCTCGCCCTTGGAGCGGATCATCGCCGCGCCCTCGCCGATTCGGCGCAGCGCCTCGCCGAGGTTCGTGGCGCCGCACACGAACGGCACCTTGAAGTCCCACTTGTCGATGTGGTTGCGCTCGTCGGCGGGCGTCAGCACCTCCGACTCGTCGACGTAGTCGACCTCCAGCGCCTCGAGGACCCGGGCCTCCATGAAGTGCCCGATGCGGGCCTTGGCCATCACCGGGATCGTCACGGCCTCCTGGATGCCGCCGATCATCTCCGGGTCGGACATGCGCGCGACGCCGCCGTCGCGGCGGATGTCGGCGGGAACGCGCTCGAGCGCCATCACCGCGGCGGCGCCGGCGTCCTCGGCGATCTTCGCCTGCTCGGGAGTGACCACGTCCATGATCACGCCGCCCTTGAGCATCTCGGCCAGGCCGGTCTTGACCCGGAATGTCGACTCGTCGCGCATCTGCAGACCAGTCTATAAAGGGGCGCGAGCCGAGCCTGGCCGCGCCTGCAGTTCGACCTGCCGGACCTCGCTTCGCTCGTGTCCCCGAACTGGCCAGCGCGGGTCGGCGGGGCCGCACAGTGCGGTCCGGACCCGAAGGCCCTTTTCGGGTAAAGGTCCAGATATGCGAAAGGCCGCGTTGGCACTGCTTCTTCTTCCGGCAGCCCTCTCCGGCTGTGGATCCTCGGCCGCAGCCGCCCGGAACACTGCCTTCACAGCCTCCGCGCTCGCGGCGCCGGCGCACGCGACCGCGACACTCGGGATCGAGATGCTGCGCAGGCTCCCGCCCGGAAACCTCGTCTTCTCACCGGACAGCGTGGCCGCCACAGTGGCGATGGCCGGCGAGGGCGCGCGCGGAGCAACCGCCGAGCAGATCGTGCGCACCCTCCACGCCGGCTCGCAGGCGGCGCTCGCGTCGTTCGGCGCCCTGCAGGCGCGGATCCTCGCCGAGCAGGCAGCCGCGTCGCGGGGGGCCCGCGAACCCGAGAAGCTCTCGTTCGCCGACGCTCTCTTCGTGCAGCAGTCCCTTCCCCTCCGGCAGCAGTTCGTCGGCGCGCTCCAGAGCAGCTTCGGCGCCGCGCCCGTGAGCGTCGACTTCGAGAACGGGCTGCCCGCCGCCGAACGGACGATCAACGAATGGGTCAGCGCGAGGACCGGCGGCGTGATCCCGTCGATCGTCGCGGAGCTGCCCCGGGAAACGAAGCTGGCGCTCGCCAACGCCGTCTACCTGCAGGCCCTCTGGCCGGGCAAACTGGAACAGGCGGGCGAGCGCCCGTTCTACGCCCCGAGCGGGCACGCGCGGGTGCCGATGATGGGAGAAACCTCGGATTTCCCCTACGCGCTGGGCCCAGGCTTTCAGGCGGTCTCCCTGCCCTACGCCCACTCGACGCTCTCGCTGCTGATCGTGCTCCCCGACCGCGGCGGCGCGGACGGCCTGCAGACTCTGCAGCGCACGCTCAGCGCCCAGGCCCTGTCCACGGCGGCGGCGAGGATGCGCCGCCGCGCGGTTTCGCTCGAGCTTCCCCGCTTCCACATCGCCCAGCACGTGGAACTGAGCCCCTTGCTCGCAGGGCTCGGTATGCCACGAGCCTTCAGCGAAACCGCAGAATTCCCGGGGATCACCTCCGCCGAAGCGCTGAAGATCGACAAGGTCCTGCACGCCGCAGACATCCGTGTCAACGAACGCGGCACGACGGCGGCGGCCGCCACGGTGCTCACGGCTACGCCGTTGGACGCGATCATCTATCGCCACGTCGTCCGCTTCGACGCGGACCACCCGTTCCTGTTCTTCCTGCGCGACAACGACACCGGCGCCGTCCTCTTCGCCGGGCGCGTGGTCGATGCCGCCGCCGCGCCCACGCCCGGCGTCAGCCCGAACGCGAAGCTGTGATCACGGGCCGCGGATCCTCCTTCAGCAGCCCGTAGATCACCTCGTCGTGCACGGTCCCGCTGTTGCGGTGCCCGGCGCGCAGCTCGCCTTCCAGGCGGAACCCGAGCCTCTCCGGGATCGCGCGGCTGCGCGCGTTGCCGCCCGCCGCGCGGATCTCGACGCGCTCGTAGCCCCAGGGTCCCAGCACCTGCTCGACCATCGCCGCGGCCGCGCGCGTCATCAGGCCCCGTCCCTGCACGTCCTCGGCGAGCCAGTAGCCGAGCTGGGTGCTCGACTGCTCGCGTGAGGCGTCGACGAAGCTGATCGCGCCGACCACGCGGCCGCGCTCGAACAGGAGCATGCTCAGCCCCCGGCCGGCCTCGAAGGCGAGCACGCTGCGCCGCACGTGCGCGGCGGTGCGCTCGTACGGCTGCTCGGCGAACGGCAGCCAGCGGCCGATGTGCTCGCTGTTCCGCTCGATCAGCCCGGTGCAGCTCGTCGATGTCCTCGCCGCGCATCTGGCGCATGCTCACGCCTTCGCCGAGGTCGATCTCGCGCACGACGCCGGCGGGCGGCGCTCCGAGCGGCTTGCGGAACACGATCCTCGTCCCGCCGCTCGGCGAGTAGTCCTCGATCTCCTCGGCGGTGAACCCGACCGCTTCGTGGAAGGCCCGCGAGCCCGTGTTCTGCGGCGAGGTGATCGCCTTCACCGCCAGCGCGCCGCGGTCCTCCGCCAGCTCTTCGAAGCGCGCGTAGATGCGCCTCGCGAGCCCCGCGCCGCGGGCCTCCCGGCGTACCGCGACCGCGTGGATGTAGCCGACCTGCTCCTGCCCGACGAAGCCGAGCAGGTAGCCCTCGATCCGCCCGGCGCGCTCGGCCAGCACCGAGGTCTCGCCGAACTCGTGGACGTAGAGCGCCTGGTGGAGGAAGCCCATGTCGCGCTCCTCGCCCCAGAACTCATCGAGCTCGCCGAGGATGCTCCGCAGCGCGGGTATCGTGACGTGGCGCAGCTCGATCTCGCCGCTCATGCCCCCGTGCGCCGCCGCGGCCGGGGCTCAGTCCACGTCGTGTTCGGCCAGGAAGGCGAGCATCGGCTTGCGGACCAAGGACATGTAAGCGAAGCCGTGGCCGCTCTGCGGGATGATCACCTTCGACGGCACGCCCTGTTCTGTGAGCACTTCGGCCATCGGGCCGAGGTCTTCCCAGTCGGCTGCGTAGTGCTCTTCCACCGAGGCCGCGAGCAGCATCGCCGGGGCGTTGACGCCGGAGGGTTCGGCGGCTTTCTGGATCGGCGACCATTCTTCGAGGTATTCCATCGGGCAGCGCAGCAGGAAGTGCCTGCACCCGTAGGTCCGGGCGAATTTGCGCACGACGCTGATGTTCGGGCGTTCACCGTTGTCGATCGCCGCTTCGGCGCGTTCGACCTGCGCGACCGGGTTCAGATCGCCGGACAGGGCGACCACGGCCTTGATCGTGCCTGGCGCCGCCGCGTTCATGTTCAGAGAGGTCAGCAGCGCGAGGTTCGCGCCGCGAGAGCCACCGACCATCGCCAGCCGTCGCGGATCGATGCCGAGTTCGGACGCGTGCGCGTCGGCGTACTCCACGGCGGCTTCGATCTCGCCGGTGAGCGTCCCCCAGGCGCGTTCTCCAGGGTGTTCGGCCGTGTCTTCCCATTCCAGGTCGAGCACGGTGTAGCCGTTCTGCTGGAGGGTTTCGGCGGCGCCGCTGAGGGTCCGCCAGGTCTCTCCGTTCTCGTGCAGCAGCAGCACCGTGGCGGGACCGCCCGGGAAGAGATGGAAGTACTGCGAGGCTTCGCCGCCGTACTTCATTCCCGCGGCAGCGCTGGCTTCCTTGCTGGCCCGGGCCACGCCCGGGCAGATCGCGATGGCAAGCGCCGCCGCGACCCCTCCAATCCGCTTCATTGTCCTTCCCCCTCCGTTCTTAGAGCGACGGCCTGCCCAGGGCCGCGCCTGTCACTTCAACCGGAACGCCTTGATCCGATCGTCGTACTGCGCCGAATCCTTCGCATAGACGCCATACGCGAGCGCTTGGATGATGCTCAACAGCGCGGTGTGCGAGCGTACATATGCGGGGCTGTTCGAGGAGTAGTACAGCTTGATCTGGGCGAGCTTCGCAACCTCGGAGAGGGTCGCGTCGGTGATCGCGGCGGTCTTGGCCTGGCGGTGGCGGGCCAGCTTCATCGCCCGCACGACCAGCGGATGGGGGCGTCCGGCGGAGAGTCCGATCACGAGCGTGGCCGCATCGATCCGCCCGAGGCGGCTGAGCGCCTCCTGCGAGGGGCTCGCGACGACGTCCACGCGCAGGTCCAGCAGCATCAGCAGGTGGCGCAGGTAGCTGGCGAAGAAGGCCATCTGGTCGGTTCCCGCGACCAGCACCTTCTCGGCGGCGACGATCTCGGTGATCAGCGCCTCCACCTCGCTTCGCGAGACCTTGCGGGCGGTCTCCTCGACGTTCAGGTGGTCGGCGCCCAGCGCGGACTCGAACTCGTTCTGGTCGAGGGAGAAAAGCGGCGCGGAGGACGACGTCCCCCCCGGCGGACCCTCCTTCGAGCCCTTCGCGTTGACCCGCCGGTATTCCTCGCGGGCGGCCGCCTGCAGCTCCGGGAAGCCCTCGAAGCCGAGCGCCTGGGAGAAGCGCACGACGGTCGAGCTGGATGTGTTGGCGCGCCGCGCCAGCTCCTCGGCCGTCTGGAAGGCGGCCTCGTCGAGGTGGTCGACGATGTACTGGGCGACGTCCTTCTGGGAGCGCGAGCATTCCTCGAATCGCGCCTGGATGTACTTGGAGAGGCTCTGGTGCTCGGAGGTGCCGTTCACGGGCGGCGCCTCCGGCGTCTTGGTGGCTGCTCGCTTCACGGCGCATGTGTTCGACGTCCGGCGCCCTCACTCCTGCCTGGAAGATGCGCGCTGTCTGCGCGCCGCCCTCCCGCCCGGCGGCCCTGCGCGGCTCCGCGGTGATCCACCGGGTGCCCCGCGCGCGTAGAACAACGTGGAGATGCCACCCCGCAAGGCCCCAGACACCCCCGATCGGTCCCGCGTGCGCTCGCGGCACTGCGGCTGAGATGCGCATCGCGATCGTCGGCGCCGGCGTCTCGGGCCTGGTGGCCGCGCGCCTGCTGCACGCCGAGCACGAGATCGTCGTCTACGAGGCGGCCTCCTACGCCGGCGGCCACGCCAACACCGTGCGGGTCGACACGCCGGCGGGCGCGCGGCACATCGACACCGGCTTCATCGTGATGAACGACCGCAACTACCCGATCTTCAACCGCCTGCTCGATCTGCTCGGGGTCGCGCGCCAGCCGACGCACATGTCGTTCTCGGTGAGCGCCGAGCGAGCGGACTTCGAGTACGCGGGGACGCCCGCGGGCCTGCTGGCGCAGCCGGCCAGGCTCCTCTCCCCGGCGTTCCAGCGGATGCTGCTCGACCTCGTGCGCTTCAACCGCGAGCTGCGGCGCGTGCTCGACGGCGAGCTGCCCTCGACGCCCGCCGGCGAGTCGCTGCAGGAGTTCCTCGACCGCCACCGCTTCTCGCGCGCACTTCGTCGAGCGCCTGATCGTTCCGCAGGCCGCGGCGGTGTGGTCGGCCGACCCTCGGCAGATGCGAACCTTGCCGGTTCGCTTCCTGGCCGAGTTCTTCCACAACCACGGCATGCTCGGCTTCCGCGACAGGCCACGCTGGTCGACGGTCGAGGGCGGCTCGGCCCGCTACGTCGAGGCGCTGATCGCGCCGTTCCGCGAGCGCATCCGGCTGCGCACCCCCGTCCAGGGCATCGTGCGCTCGCCCGACCACGTCGAGCTCCACGCCGGCGGTGCGGGGGCCGGCGCGACCGAGTACTTCGATCAGGTGGTGATCGCAACCCACTCCGACCAGGCGCTGGCGATGCTGCGCGACCCGACCGAGCGCGAGCGCCGCCTGCTCGGCGCGATCTCCTACCAGCAAAACGAGGCGGTGCTGCACACCGACCGCCGACTGCTGCCACGGCGCCGGGGCGTGCGCTCGGCCTGGAACTACCACCTGCTGGAGCGCCCGAAGCCGGTCGCGACCGTCACCTACTGGATGAACCACCTGCAGCGCCTCGACGACGACCGCGACTTCTGCGTGACCCTGAACCGCAGCGAGGCGATCGACCCGGCCGCGGTGATCAGACGGATCGACTACGCCCATCCCGTGTTCACTCCCGCGGGCGTCGCCGCGCAGTCGCGCCACCGCGAGATCAGCGGCCTCCACAGCCGCACCCACTACTGCGGCGCCTACTGGGGCTGGGGCTTCCACGAGGACGGCGCGCGCAGCGCGCTCGCGGCCTGCGAGCCTTTCGGGGTGAGGCTGGCGTGAGAAGCGCCCTCTACGAGGGGACGGTCCGCCACCGGCGCCTGCGCGGACGGGGCGAGGGCCCGTCCTATGAGTTCTCGCATCGGCTGTTCATGGCCTACCTGTGCCTGGAGGAGCTCCCGGATGTGCTCGACGCACGGCCTGCTCAGCTCCGCTCGCCGCCCGGCGCTGGCGTGGTTCCGCCGCGCCGATCATCTCGGAGACCCGCGGCAGGAGCTGGCGCACTGCGCGCGCGAGCTCGTCGCCGAGCGCACCGGCCGGCGCCCAGCCGGTCCGGTCGCGCTGCTGACGCACCTGCGCTGCTTCGGCCACAACTTCAACCCGGTGAGCTTCTACTGGTGCTTCGGCGAGGACGGCGAGACGGTGCAGGCGGTGATCGCGCACGTCACCAACACGCCCTGGGGCGAGAGCCATTCCTACGTGCTGGAGGCCGAGCGCGCCACCGCTCGGATCGCGCGCGGCAGCTTCGAGAAGCGGCTGCACGTCTCGCCGCTGATGGGCATGGACCTCGTCTACCGGCTGAGCATGGGCGTGCCCGGGGAGCGGCTGTCGGTGCACATCGAGGCGGCCTCGCCGCAGCAGCCGCCGCAGTTCGACGCGACCCTGTCGATGGCGCGGCGCGAGTGGAGCGCGGCCGAGCTGGGCCGCCTGCTGGCGCGCCATCCCCTGCAGACCGCCGTGATCCTCGGCCGGATATACGGCCACGCGCTGCACCTGCGGCTGCGCGGCGCCAATTACCACCCGCATCCCCGGGTAGGAACGCAGGCATGAGCATCCAGCCGCTGCGCGCACAGCCGCCCGCGCGGCGAGCGGGTCCTTCGCTCGTGCCCGCGGACGCACCGCGGCCCGCCGCGAAGGCGCGCCGGGGATCCGGCGGCCTCGCACGGCGGCTGGTGCTGCACGCGCTGCGCGGGATCCGCGGCGGCGAACTCGAGCTGCGCGAGGCAGAGCAGCGGATCGCGCTCGGCGTCCTCGACGGGGCGCGCCCGCTGCGCGCGACGATCGAGGTCCGCTCACCGCGCTTCTACCGCCGCCTGCTGCAGGGCAGCGTCGGGCTCGGCACCGCCTACATGGAGGGCGAGTTCGACTGCGACGACCTCGTGGCGATGACGCGGATCGCTGCGCTGAACGTCGCCACGCTGGACCGCCTGCGGCGGATCCTCGCCCCTGTGCTCGTCCCCGTGCAGCGCTGGGGGCGCTTCCTGTCACGCAACACGCCGGGGCGGGCGCGGCGGCGGATCGAAGCCCACTACGACCTCGGCAACGAGCTGTTCGCCTCGTTCCTCGACGAGACGATGATGTACTCCTGCGCGGTCTTCGAGCGACCCGACGCCGGCCTGCGCGAGGCCTCGCTGGCGAAGCTGGAGCAGATCTGCCGCCGGCTCGGGCTGGGCCCGGAGGACCACGTGCTGGAGATCGGCACCGGCTGGGGAGGCTTCGCCTGCTACGCCGCGGAGCGCTACGGCTGCCGCGTGACGACGACCACGATCTCGCGCGAACAGCACGCGTACGCCACCGCGAGGGTCCGCGCGGCGGGCCTGCAGGACCGCGTGAGCGTGCTCTGCGAGGACTACCGCTCGCTGCGGGGACGCTACGACAAGCTCGTCTCGATCGAGATGATCGAGGCCGTCGGCTGGCAGTACTTCGACCGCTTCTTCTCGCGCTGCTCGCAGCTGCTGCGCGAGGACGGCGCGATGCTGCTGCAGGCGATCGTGATCGACGATCGCGCCTACGAGGTCGAGAAGGCGGGACGCAGCTTCATCAACACCTACATCTTTCCCGGCGGCTGCCTGCCCTCGCTGGAGGTGATCGCCCGCACCGTCGCGCGCGTCAGCGACATGCGCCAAGTGCACCTCGAGGACATCACCGAGCACTACGTCCGCACGCTCGCGCTGTGGCGCGAGCGCTTCCTGGCGGCGCGCGAGCTTCTCGCGGCGCTCGGCTACGACGAGCGCTTCCGGCGGCTGTGGGAGCTGTACCTGTGCTGGTCCGAGGGCGGCTTCGCCGAGCGCCGGATCCGCGGCGTGCAGTTGCTGCTGGCCAAGCCCGGCTACCGCGCGGAGCCGCTCGCCCCCGAGTCCTCCGCCTGAGAGCCCGGACGAGGAGGACGCGCACTGCGGGCGCGGTCAGGCAAGATGCCCAACCGATGCGCCGCGCCCTGTTCGAGGACCTGCACGAAGACTTCCGCGCGAGCTTCCGCACGTTCCTGCAGCGCGAGATCGCACCCCGCTACGAGCTCTGGGAGCGCGAGGGGCTGATCCCGCGCGAGGTGTTCGCGACTGCGGGCGGTGGCGGCTTCCTCGCGATGGCGGCTCCGGAGCGCTTCGGCGGGGCCGGGGCCGAGGACTTCCGGTTGAACCTCGTGATCGGCGAAGAGTGCCAGCGGGCGGGGCTCGGCAGCTTCGGCCTCGGCATCACCCTCCACAACGACATCTCCCTCCCCTACTTCCTGTCCTACTGCACGCCCGAGCAGCAGCAGCGGTGGCTGCCGGGGATCGTCAGCGGCGAGCTGATCACGGCGATCGCGATGACCGAGCCGGGGATCGGCTCGGACCTCGCCGGGATGTCGACGACGGCGCGGCGCGAGAACGGCCACTACATCGTCAACGGCGCCAAGACCTTCATCACGAACGGGATCAACGCCGACCTGATCATCACCGCGGTCAAGACCGACGCCTCTGCGCGCCACCGCGGCATCAGCCTGCTCGTGATCGAGCGCGGCATGGAAGGGTTCTCGCGGGGACGGAACCTCGAGAAGATCGGCCAGCACGCGCAGGACACCGCGGAGCTCGGCTTCGACGACGTGCGGGTGCCGGCCGAGAACCTGCTCGGCGAGCCGAGGAGAGGGGTTCGTCTACCTCGTCTCGAACCTCCCCCAGGAGCGACTGTCGATCGCGGCGAGCGCGGTCGCGGCGGCGGAGGCGATGCTCGGCTGGACGCTCGAGTACGTGAAGGAGCGCAAGGCGTTCGGGCAGACGATCGGCTCGTTCCAGAACTCGCGGTTCACGCTCGCGGAGGTGCACGGCGAAATCCAGATCGCGCGCACGTTCGTCGACCGCTGCGCGCTCGGCGCTCGACGCGGGCGAGCTGACGCCCGAGGAGGCCGCGACCGCGAAGTGGTGGTGCACCGACCTGCAGGGCCGGGTCGCGGACCGCTGCCTGCAGCTGTTCGGCGGCTACGGCTACATGCTCGAGTACCCGATCGCGCGCGCTTACGCGGACGCCCGCGTGACACGCATCTACGGCGGCGCGAACGAGATCATGAAGGAGATCGTGGGCCGCTCGATGGGCTGGGCCGCCTCCGGGTACCGCCGATGCCGACCAGCGCGCGCTGACCTCCGCCGAGATCTCGCTGCCCGGCGACCGCCGAGCCGGGCGGGTGCGCGAGCGGATCGCGCTGCTCGCCGACACCGTCGACATCGTCGGGCTGACCGACAACCACGCCGGGCAGGCGCGCATGTCGCCGCTGGCCGCCGTCGCGCTGGCACGCGAGCAGGGCGTGCGCACGATCGTCCACGTCTCCTGCCGGGACCGCAACCGCCTCGCGCTGCGCTCGCAGGTGCTCGGCGCCGCTGCGCTCGGCTCGGAGGGCGTGCTGTGCGTGCAGGGCGACCCGGCGGGCGAGGCGCCGCCGTGTACGCGACCTGAAGGCCACGGAGCTGATCGCCCACGTGCGCGAGTGGGCCGCGCCGCGCTCGCTGGAGCCCGGCGCGGTCGTCAACCCCTTCGCCGCGGACCCGGACCGCGAGCTGCGCCTGCTCGAGCGCAAGGTCGCCGCGGGCGCGTCCTTCGTGCAGTCGCAGATGGTGTTCGACCTCGAGGGGCTCGCCCGGTTCCTGGAGCGGGCGGGCGACACGCTCGAGGACGTCCGCTTCTACGCGAGCGTCGCGCTGCTGCGCAGCGGCGCGATGGCCGAGCGCGCCGAGCGGCTGCCGGGCGTGGTGATCCCGGATCGCGCACGGCGCGAGATCGCCGCCGGACGCGGCGTCGCCCTCGCGGCGCGGCTCGCGGCCGAGCTCGCCGCGATCGACGGCATCGACGCGCTCCACGTCTTCCCGCTCGGCGCCGAGCGGGAGACCCGCGAGGTCGCGGGCGCGTTCCGCGCGGCCAGGGGCGCGCCGGCCACGCGCGGCTGAGCGTGGCGTCGGGGAGAGGCTCGGCGGCGCGACCGGCACGGCGCCGGCGCGACGCTGAGGGGTCCTCGCCGCTTCCGATTCGACCGGCGCACTGGGCGCGGGGCGGCCCGCGACGCTCAGCCGGCTGCGCGAGCCGTCTGAGGAGATCGCGCGCCATCTCCACGAAGTAATCCAGCGCCCGCGGGTTCGCCAGCGACTCGACGCTGGCGGCCTGCTCGGGCGGCGTCCCCATCAGGATCCGCTTGACCGGCACCTCGAGCACCTTCCCCGAGAGCGTGCGCGGCACCTCGGCGATCTGGCGCACCTCGTTCGGGCACGTGCCGCGGCGAGCAGTCCTCGCGGATCGCCGTCTTGATCTCGCGTTCGAGCTGCTCGTCGAGCTCGGCTCCTTCGCGCAGGACCACGAACAGGATCATCCGCAGCTCGCCCCCGAGCTCGCTGTCCTGGCCCGCCGATGTCGACGACCAGCGAGTCGAGGACCTGCTCGACCCGACCCGCGGCGCGGTAGATCTCGCTCGTGCCCATGCGCACGCCCTGGCGGTTGATCGTCGAGTCCGAGCGCCCGTAGATGACCGCGCCGCCGCGGGGCGTGATCCGGATCCAGTCGCCGTGGCGCCAGACCCCCGGGTACATCGCGAAGTAGCTGTCGTGCAGGCGCTCGCCGTCGGCTGTCGCCCCACAGGTACAGCGGCATCGAGGGCATCGGCTCGGTGACCACCAGCTCGCCGACCTCGTCGATCAGCGGCTCGCCCTGCTCGTCCCAGGACTCGACCTTGCAGCCGAGCGCGCGGCACTGCAGTTCGCCCTCGTAGACCGGCAGCAGCGGGCAGCCCGAGACGAACGCCGTGCAGACGTCGGTGCCGCCGCTCGTCGAGAACAGCCAGATGTCGCGGTCGACGTGCTCGTAGACCCAGCGGAACGACTCGGGCGAGAGCGGCGAGCCGGTCGAGCCGACCGCCCGCAGCGCGCGACAGCTCGTAGTTCGGCGCGCGGCTCGATGCCCTCCTTCTCACAGGAGGCGAGCAGCCCGGCGCTGACGCCCATGCACGTCATCCCCGTGCGCTCCGCGAGCCGCCACAGCGCGCCGAGATCCGGCCACGCCGGGCTCCCGTCGTAGAGCACGATCGACGGCATCCGAGAGCAGGCAGCCGACGAGGAAGTTCCACATCATCCAGCCCGTCGTCGTGAACCAGAACATCCGGTCGCCCCGGCCGCAGGTCGAGGTGCAGCCGCTTCTTGAGCTGCTCGAGCAGGATCCCGCCGTGGCCCTGCACGATCGCCTTCGGCAGGCCGGTCGTGCCCGACGAGTAGAGCACCCACAGGGGTGGTCGAACGGCACCTGCTCGAAGCTCGGCGGTCCCGCGGCGCCGTCCGGATCGAGCGCGAGCAGCTGCCCCCAGGAGATCGCGCTCTCGCGCGAGCGCCGCGCGGATCGGCCTCCGGGTCGAGGTAGGGCAGCAGCACCGCCTGCTCGACGCGTCGGCAGCTCCGCCAGGATCTCCGCGGCGACCGCCGAGCCGGTCGAAGTCCTTGCCGCCGTGGCGGTAGCCGTCGACGCGTCAGGAACACCTTCGGCTCGATCTGCGCGAAGCGGTCGATCACGCTGCGCGCCCCGAACTCCGGCGCCGCGCTCGACCAGATCGCGCCGAGCGAAGCGCTCGCCAGCAGCGCGATCACCGTCTCCGGGATGTTCGGCATGTAGGCGACGACGCGGTCGCCGCGGCCCGACGCCGAGCGCGCGCAGGCCCGCCGCGGCGGCCGCGACCTGCGCGCGCAGCTCGCCCCAGCTCAGCTCGCCGAGCTCGCGCAGCTCCGAGCAGTGCAGGATCGCCGGCGCCGCCGGCGTCGTGCCCGGCCGAGCAGGTTCTCCGCGTAGTTCAGCTCCGCCCCCTCGAACCACCGCGGCCCCGGCATCTCGACGCGAGGCGAGCACCCGCTCGTAGGGCTTCGACGCCGATCACCCCGCAGAACTCCCAGATGTCCGCCCAGAACGTCTCGAGCTCGTCGACCGACCAGCGCCACAGCTCGCTCGTAGGATCGGCGAACTCGCGCCCGTGGCGCTCGCCCGCCCAGCGCAGGAACCGCCACATCTCGCTGCGCCTCGGCCCGACTCGCGTGAGGGCGTCCAGATCGGCTGCTGCTCTGCGCCGCTGCTCATCGGGCTATTCTCGCCGATCGTGGAGCCACCCGAGACTGCGAAGCGAGTTCCCCGTGCTCGAGCGGGTGGCCTACCTCAACGCCGGCACCGACGGGCCGCTGGCGGCGCGCGCCGTGGCGGCCGCGCAGGCCGAGCTCGCGCGCGAGCTCGCCGAGGGGCGCACGCACGCCCACTTCGAACGCCGCGGCGAGCTCGCCGGCGAGCTGCGCGGCGCCTACGCCCGCGCGCTGCGCTGCGATCCGGCCGACGCTGGCGCTGACGACCTGCACGACCGAAGGACATCGGCCAGGTCGTGATGGGCCTCGAGCTCGGACCCGGGCGAGGAGATCCTCACCAGCGACGAGGAGCACCCCGGCCTGCTCGGCGCAGCTCGCCGCCGCCCGCGACCTCCACGGCGCGAGCGTGCGCGAGGTGCCGCTCGCGCGCATCGCCGAGGAGGTCGGCCCGCGCACGCGCGCTGCGTCGCCTGCTCGCACGTCAGCTGGGCGACCGGGGCGTTCGCGCCCGCCGAGCTCGCCGAGCTCGAGGTCCCCGTGCTGCTCGACGGCGCCCAGGGCATCGGCGCCGTCGACGTCGACGTCACGCAGCTCGGCTGCGACGCCTACGCCGGCTCCGGGCAGAAGTGGTGCTGCGGCCCCGACGGCCTCGGGTCGCTGTGGGTCTCGCCCGCCCTGCGCGAGCGCCTCGCCGTCTCGCGGCGCGGCTACGCCAACCTCGAGCGAGGCGAACGACGGGCTCGACGCGACCGTGCACGCCGACGCGCGGCGCTTCGACGCCCCGTCGCTCAGCGCCGAGGCGCTCGCGCTCGGCCTCGCCGCCGCGCGGCGTGCTCGAGGAGTTCGGCTGGGAGCGCCGTGTGGGAGCGGGCGCGCACGCTCGCGGCGCGCCTCGCCGAGATGCTCGCGGCGGCCGGCCGCGAGGTCGTGCCGCGCGGCGCGAGCACGCTCGTCTCGTTCTCGAGCCCGGACGCCGAGCGCGAGCGCGAGCCGCTCGCCGCAGCCGGCGTGATCGTCCGCAACCTCCCGGGCCGCCCGTGGCTGCGCGCCTCCGTCGGCGCCTGGAACGACGAGGGCGACCTCGAGCGGCTGGTGGGGTCGCTGTCTCCGTGATCGCGCGCCTGCGCGGCGCGCGGCCGCCGCGGCCGGCCGAGGGGGACGGCGAGCCACGATCGCGGGAGAGCGGCTCCCGCGGCCGCCTGCGCGCCCGCGGCGCGAGCGCTGGCGCTGCGGCTCGCCGGCCTCGCGCTCGCTGCTCGCGGCCGCGGCGGTGATGAACACCGTCCGCATCTCCCAGAACGGCTACGCGAACATCTTCTACGCCGCCGGAGTCCGCTCGATGCTCGACTCCTGGCACAACTTCTTCTTCGTCTCCTTCGACCCGCTCGGGCTCGTCACGCGTCGACAAGCCGCCGCTCGCGCTGTGGGTCGCAGGCGCGAGCGCGAAGCTGTTCGGCTTCTCCCCGCTCAGCCTGCTGCTGCCGAGGCGCTGATGCGGTCGTCGCCGTGTCGCCGTCGTCTACCTGTCGTGCTCGCCCGGCGCTTCGGCGTCGCCGCCGCGCTGATCGCGGGCGTCGCGATGGCGGTGTTCCCGTCGTTCGTCGCGGTCTCCCGGGCGAACGGCGTCGACGCGCTGCTGATCCTGCTGCTCGTGCTCGCGTGCGCGGCCGGCGATCCGCGCCTGCGAATCGGGCGGCTGGCGCTGGCCTGCTCGCCGCGGCCGTGCTGGTCGGGCTCGCCTTCAACACGAAGACCCTCGCCGCCTACCTGGCCGTGCCCGCGATCGCGCTTCGCCTACCTCGTCTGCGCGCCGGCCCGGCTGCCGCGCCGGCTCCTGCAGCTGCTCTCGCCGGCGCGCGTGATGGGTGTCGTGTCCTTCGCCTGGATCGCCGCCGTCGAAGCGACGCCCGCCTCGCAGCGCCCGTACGTCGGCAGCTCGACGAACAACACCGAGCTCGGGCTGACCTTCGAATACAACGGCTTCGGCCGTGTCGAAGGTCAGGCGGGCGGCCCGGGACAGACGCAGGGCAAGCCGGGGGCGCGCGTGCCGCTGCACGACGAGCAGCACCGTCGACGCGGAGCTCGAGCAGCGCCACCGCTTCCGAGCCCGTGCCGACCCGAAGCAGTTCCCGCCCTCGAAGCACATAAGGGCCGGGAACGCAGACCCGATCCCGTTCGGCGGCTCCGCCCGGCGCCGTTCCGGCTGTTCGGCGCACGGCCTCGGCGACCAGGCCGGCTGGATCCTGCCGTTCGCTTTCGTCGGCCTGCTCGCGGCGCTGCTGCTGTGGCTGGTTCGAGGCGCGCGCGCGCCGAAGCCGAGGAAGCCGGACTCGCCCCGGGTCGGCGCCGCCGCGCGGACGGCGCGACCCCCGGCTCGCAGCGACCTCGTGCTCGGCGGCTGGCTGCTCGATCGAGGCCGTCGTGCTCTCGACCTCGAAGGGGATCGTGCACCCCTACTACGTCTCGGCGCTCGCGCCCGGCGCCGGGCGCGATGACGGGCATCGGCGCGTGGACGCTCTGGCGCCTGTGCGGTCGGCCGCGATCCGCGCGCTCGGGCCTCTGCTGGCCGCCGCGGCGGTCGCCGCGACCGTCGCCTGCGAGATCGTGCTGATGCACCGCCACGACTACATGCGCTCGTTCGCGCCCGTGCTAGCCGCCGGCGCGGCCGTGTGCGCTCGCCGGTGCTGCTCGCTCGCGGCGCTGCTGCGCCGCAGCCGCTCGCGGCGGGCGCGGTCGCGACTCGCCGTCGCGCTGCTGCTGGTCGTGCCGACCGGGCTACGCGAGCACGACCTGGCTCGCGCCGGTCGAGGCGACGTTCCCGGCCGCAGGGCCGAAAGCGTCGGCGGGCGACGGCGGCTTCGGGCTCTCGCCGCGCGAGCCTCGCGATCGACCGCGCGCTCGCAGACTACGTGCGCTCGCCACGCGCGCGGCACGCGCTTCGAACTGCTGACGGTCGCCGCCGACACCGCCGCGCCGTTCATCTTTCGGGCATGCGCGCCGCCGCCCTGGCCGGCTACAGCGGCGTCGACCCGGTGATGGACGGCCCGGGCCTCGCGCGGCTCGTCGCGCCGCGACGAAGCCCGCTACGTCCTGCTCGGCGGCGAGTACTCCACGCGCGGCGGCAACGGCGCGACCCAGGCCGTCCTGCGGGCCTGCAGGGAGCTCGCGCCGTTCCAGTGGAACAGCCCCGTCGCCTTACGCGTTCGGCCTCGTGCTGTTCGACTGCGCCGGGACGCGAGACGAGCGAGATCGGAAGCGCCCGGCGGTAGGCGCTCGGCGCGCGCGGCCCGTCAGGCCGCGACCGGCGCAGCTCGCGGTGGAAGGCCGCGGGCGAACAGCTCGCCCTCGCGGCCCGCCGCCCAGCGCGGCACGGCGCGGGTCGCCGTCGGCGATCAGCCGCAGCTGCACCTCGCCGCCGCGCTCGCTGAGATGTCGGTCGCGCGCACCAGCTGGTCGCGCGAGCGCTCGAGATCCTCGGCGAGCCGCAGCAGCGCCGCCAGCCGGTCGAGCCGCTCGAGATCGCCCTGCTCGAACAGCGCCGCCATCGGCCCCGGCGAGGGCATCCCCTTGCGGTGGTAGCGAGCGGCCTGGGCGATGATCGCCGTCTCGACCGGCGCGAACCCCGGCAGCCCGCCGTTGAGGATCAGGTAGCGCGAGTGCTTGTGGTGGTCGTCGTAGTCGATCGACATGCCGATGTCGTGCAGCATGCACGCCGCCCACAGCAGCTCGCGCTCGCGCTGGTCGCCCGTCGTGCAGGCCGAGCCGCGCGAGCTCGTCGAACATGCCGAGCGCCAGCGTCGCGACGTGACGCGTGTGCGGTCCGTCGACGCGGTACTGCGCCGCCATGTTCATCACGCTCGCGCGCCGCACGTCCGCGAACAGCCGCGGGCCGTGCCGGTCACCGTCGTCGGCCAGCAGGCGCTCGAAGAAGATCGCCCTCGCGCAGCCCCGCTTCGGTCGTCTCGATCGCCTCGAAGCCGCCGGCGCGCAGCGCCTCGCGCACGACCACCGCGCCGGCGAGGATCAGGTCGGCGCGCGCCGGCTTGATGCCCGGGCACGTTCGCGCGCTCGGCAGCGGGCAGCGCCGCGAGGCGTCTCGATCAGCTCCTCGAGCGCGTCGACGCCGATCACCGTGCCCTGCACGCCGTTGGTCGGCAGGCCGGCCGCGCGCTGGGCGGCCGCCGCGAGGTTCCGCACCGTGCCGCCGATCCCGACGATCCGCAGCGACCCGCCCTCCCCCGCACGCTCGCGCAGCTCGGCCAGCCACGCTGTCCCGCTCGAGCTCGCGCGCAGATGTGCTCGCGCAGCTCGCCGAGCTGGCGCCGCTTGGCGGGACCGTTGGCGGCAGGAAGCGCTCGCTCATCCGCACCGTGCCGAGCGGCCACGAGCCGAGCTCGCGCTCGGCGCGGTCCCCGACCCGCACGAGCTGCATCGAGCCGCCGCCGAGGTCGAGCACGCAGCCGTCCGCGAGCGTCGTCGAGTTGACCGCCGCGAGGTAGCCGTGCGTAGCGCCTCCTGCTCGCGGCTCAGCACCCGGATCGGCAAGGCCGAAGCGCTCCGCGCGCCCGCTCGAGGAACTCCGCGGCGTTCTCGGCGTCGCGGATCGCGCTGGTCGCGACCGCGTCCACCTCGTCGCTCTGCAGCCGGCTCGCGCTGGCAGAAGTGCGCGAACACGTCGAGCGTCGCGAGCGCCCGCTCGATCGGCTCGCGCGCCGAGCCGGCCGGTCGCCATCAGCCCCTCGCCGATCCGGACCGGCTCGTAGATCTCGTCGGTGCGCCGCCACCAGCCCTCGCCGCACTCGAAGACGACCAGCCGGAACGAGTTCGAGCCGAGGTCGATCACCGCGAGCCGCGTCCGCGGCGGCATCGGCGCTGGAGCCTAGTGCCCGCCGCGGCGGGCCTGCCGAGGCCGAGCGGCTGCGTCAGGCGTCGGCGTGCTTGGCGGCGAGCAGGGCCCGCTCGGCTTCGACCAGCACCTCGCGCAGGTCGCCGCTGCGCTGGTGCAGCAGCGTGTAGCCGATCGACGCGGTCGGGTGCACGACGCCGTCGCCGGCGTCGACGCTGCAGGCCGGGATCACGCGGCGTCAGGCCCTCGGCGACGACCGCCAGGCCCTCCTCGTCGGCGTGCGGCAGCAGCACCGCGAACTCGTCGCCGCCGATGCCGCCCGATCAGGTCCGTTTCGCGCAGGCGCCGCGTCAGCGCCCGCGCGACGGCCTTCAGCGTCTCGTCGCCGACCGTCATGCCGAAGCGGGCGTTGAGCGCCCGGAAGCCGTCGATGTCGATCACCATCAGCCCCGCGGTCTCGCCGTAGCGGCTGGCAGCGGCCGAGCTGCAGCCGCAGGTCGTGCTCGAACAGGCGGCGGTTGCGCAGGCCCGTCAGCGGGTCGTGGTCGGCGAGGCTCAGCAGCTGCTCCTCGAGCTCCTTGCGGGCCGAGATGTCCTGCAGCTGGGCGACGAAGTGCAGCGGCCTGCCCGGCGCGGTCGCGCATCGAGCGACATCGAGAGGATCGCAGAGACGGTCTCGCCGGCGGCGTCGAAGTAGCGCTTCTCGACCTGGAAGGCCGGGATCTCGCCCGCCATCAGCCGCCGCCGCTCGGCGGCGTCGTTGCCGGCGTCCTCCGGGTGCATGATCGCCGTCGTAGCGCCTGCCGACGAGCTCGTCGGAGGTGTAGCCGGTGATCTCGCAGAGCGCGCGGTTGACGAGCAGCCAGCGCCCCTCGGTGTCGATCAGGCCCGGTGCCGATCGGCGCGTGCTCGAAGACCTCCTCGAAGCCCTCGCGTGCGGCGCGGGGTCGTCAGGTCGGCGTGGCGGCGGGCGGTGATGTCGAGCACCACGGCGACGCCGCCGTCGACGTTCGCGAGGTCCTCGGCGCGGCGGGCCGCCGTCGCTGCACAGCGGCCCGGCGTCGACCATCAGGCAGTGCCGTTCTTCGCTCGTCCAGATCTCGCGGGTGCGCGTCTCGCCTTCCAGCGCGGAGCTGAACAGCGGCTCGAAGCGCTCCCAGAACTCGGCGGGGAAGGCGTCGGCGAGGTAGTTGCCCTCGTGGCAGATCTCCGGGTCGCCCATCCGCTCGATCGCCTGGCCCGCCGTCAGCACGAACCGCAGCTGCCGGTCGAACACGATCACGAGCGCCTCGGGCAGCTCGCGCAGCGCCGCGCCGGCGGCGTGATCGGCGCTCTCCAGCAGCTGTTCGGGTCCCATCGCGGGGCTCACCGGGCAAGCATCGGCGCGAGCGCGCCGATCCTTGACAGCCGAATCGGAGGACCTCCTCCGGGCGCGGAGGCGGTCAGGGGCGGACGAACGTGTCGGGGTCGGGACCGATCCGCTCGCCGCGGTCGAGCGCGCTCGATCGCGCCCATCTCCTCCTCGGAGAGCTCGAAGCCGAACACGTCGAAGTTCTGCGCGATCCGCTCGGGCGTCACCGACTTCGGGATCACGACGTTGCCGAGCTGCAGGTGCCAGCGGATCACGACCTGGCCCGGGCGTGCGCTCGTGGCGCTCGGCGACCTCCACGATCGCCGGCTCGTCGAGCACCGCGCCCTGTGCGAGCGGGCTCCACGCCTCGGTGAGGATCCCGAGCTCCTCGTGTTCGCGGCGCAGCCCCGTGCTGCTGCAGGCAGGGGTGCAGCTCGACCTGGTTGACGGCCGGCGTCTCCCCCGTCTCCTCGATCAGCCGCCGCAGGTGCGGCGGCTGGAAGTTCGAGACCCCGATCGAGCGGACCAGCCCCTCGTCGCGCAGCTCGATGAACGCCCGCCAGGTGTCGACGTAGCGGTCGCGCGGCGGGCACCGGCCAGTGGATCAGGTAGAGGTCGATGTGGTCAGCTCGAGCCGCTCGAGGCTGCGCTCGCAGGCGCGCCGCGCCTGCGTCGTGGCCCTGGTCGTCGTTCCAGCACTTGGTCGTGACGAAGACCTCCTCGCGCTCGAGGCCGCGGCGTCGCACGCCTGGCCGACGCCGGCCTCGTTGCGGTAGGCGGCGGCGGTGTCGATGTGGCGGTAGCCGGCCTGAGCGCGAGCGTGACGGCCTCGCTCCGTCTCCTCCGGCGGCACCTGGAAGACGCCGAAGCCGAGCTGCGGGATCGCCTCACCGTCGCGCAGCGGCAGCGTCCGGCACCTGGTCGGCGTGGTGTGCCCATGACGATCTGCGCTGCCCCTCCTCGCGCCACCCTAAACGGAGCGGTCCGCCGGCCGTACGCTGCGGGCATGGCTCGGTCGCCGCGATCGCGGGATGCTGCCGCCGCGTGCATACGCCTGCGGCCTCGAGGCCGAGCGCACGGGGGTGCCGGTCGGCCGAGCTGACCACGCCGCCCGCGAGCGAGGCCCGCGCGCAGCGGGCCTGACCCGGCGCGAGGTGCTCGGCGCCGGCGCCGGGATCGCCGCCGGCGCGGCGCTCGCCGCCAGCGCGCGGCCTCGGCGCGCTGCGCGCGGGCCGCACGACCTCGCACGGCGCCCCGCATCGCGATCGTCGGCGCCGGCCTCGCCGGGCTGCGCTGCGCGCACATGCTCTGGACCGAAAGCCCCGGCGCACCGCTCGCGGCGACCGTCTACGAGGCCGAACGCCGAGCGCGCCGGCGGGCGCTGCTGGACGCTCCGCGGACTTCTTCGACGCCGGCCTGCAGACCGAGCACGGCGGCTCGTTCCTGAACTCCGACCAGACCGCGGTGCGCGGCGCTCGCCGCGAAACTCGGGCTGCGCCGAAGAGGTCGTCGACGGCGGCGATCTTCCGCACGGCGAGGAGGTCTTCTACATCGGCGGCGCGCTCTACACGCTCGCCGAGGCGCAGGCCGACTGGGAGGCGTTCGGCTTCGACGCGTTCCGCGCCGCCGCGCAGCAGGCGCGCGCGCCCGGCGGCGAAGCACGCGCTCGACGCGATGTCGGTGCCCGAATGGCTCGAGTCGCACGCCGATCGGCGCGCGCAGCCGCTTCGGGCGGCTGATGCTGGCCAACACCGTCACCGAGAACGGCGGCGACCCCTCCGAGCAGTCGGCGCTCGACCTGATCGAACTGCTCGACGGGCAACCCCCGATCCTCGCTCGTGCCGCTGCCGGGCGACGACGAGCGCTACCACGTCGTCGGCGGCAACGACCAGCTCGTCAGCGGGCATGCTCTCCCAGCTGCCCGCCGGAGCCGTGCGCACGGCATGCGCGCTCGTCGCCGTTGCGCCGAGCGCCGGACCGCGCGATCACGACGCTTCCAGTTCGCCTCCGGCGCCTATCAGGTCACCGCCGACTACGTCGTCCTCGCGCTCCCCTTCTCGAAGCTCCGCCAGGCCGACCTCTCGCGCTCCGGGCTGAGCGCCGGAGAAGCGCCGCGTGATCGCGACGATGGGCATGGGCACCAACGCCAAGGTCCACCTCGAGCTCTCGCGCAAGACCTGGCCCGCCGCTCGGCTACTCGGGGGCGACCTACGGGGAATGGCAGCGCCTGGCCTGCGGCTGGGACGACATCGTGCAGCTCGGCGCGGGCGCCGAACCGGCGCTGTACCTCGCCTTCCCCGGCGGCGCGCGCCGGCGCGGGCGGGCTGACCGGCGCCGCCGCACGGCCCCGCGCCGGCGGCCGACGTCGAGCCCGTCGCTCGGCCGAGCTCGAGCCCGTGTTCCCGGGCACGACCGCGGCGTTCACGGGACGCGCCTACGAGGACCACTGGGCGCTCGACCCCTGGTCGAAGGCGCCTACTCCTACTACCGGGTGGGCCAGGCCGCGAGCTACGGAGCGCTCGCCGCGCGGACCGAGGGCCGCATCCTGTTCGCCGGCGAGCACACCTCGATCGCCAACATCGGCTTCCTCGACGGCGCGGTCGAAACCGGCGAACGCGCCGCCCGGCGGCTGCTGCGCCGCCTGGCGTGAGCCGCCGGCCGTGCCCGAGATCAGCCCGTCGGCGGCGTCTCGCCGTCGTAGTAGTCGACCGTCGTCGGCGGCGCGGAACATCGCGTTGCAGGCCGCCGCTCGCCGGGCACGCGCTCGGCGACGCCGAGCTTGCCCGAGTCGGGGTAGGAGACGATGTCCGGCTCGCCGAGCGTCGAGCAGGACAGGAAGCGGACGGTCTCGCTCCGTCTCGTTGAGCGATCTGGTGCGCGCCCTGCTCGCCGCGCGGGAACGACACGACCTCGCCGGGCGCCAGCACGCGCCAGCCCGCAGCGGTGCGCAGGCTCGGCTCGCCCTCCAGCACGACAGCAGCTCCTCCTCGACGTAGTGGAAGTGGTAGGGGTAGGCGGCCTGCCCGGCGGGCAGCTCCCAGAGGCTAGACGCCGAGCCGCTCGCCCCCGCCTGGCGGCCGAGCCGGGCGCGCCGCGCGCGGAAGCCGTCATGCTCGCGGATCTGGTCGTAGTGCGGGTCGTTCAGGTTCGCCATCGTGCGAGGCTAGCGACACTGCCGCGCAGCGGCGGCTGCGGCATTTGACCGCGGGGCCCGGATGCCCTAGCTTCCATCGGCGCGGTTCGGGGAGCCGCGTACGTTCAAGGAGGGACGGAGATGGGGGAATCGAGGGGGAGCGCGCGGCGCATCGCGCAGCGCGTGATCGCGGCGCTGGCGATCGGCGACGTCGCCTACAGGCTGTTCGCACGCGCGCCGCTGCGCCGCGCGCTCGGGATCGAGACGGCGCGCCTGAGCGCCGGGGAGCCGTGATCAGCCGGCCGGCGTGAGGAAGTAGACCCGCACGCCGGCCGCGGGCTGCCAGGAGTAGACCGGCCACCGGCGCCCGCCTAGCGGACCGTCGCCCGAGGCCGGCAGCCGGCGCGGGCCGCCGCCGACGATCCGACGGGAGCCCGGCGCGCACGAAGCACGCTGCCCGCCCGTGACCGTGCGCAGCACGCTCGCGAGGTCCGGCGTAGTGGGCGCTGATCGGCAGCAGCCGCGCTGCGACGTGCCGCGCGACGCTGCCCCAGGCGGCGAGCCCGCAGCGCGGCGCAGCGTCGGCCGCGGCCGGCACGGACGGGACGAACAGCGCAGCCGCAGCGGCCCGCTCGGGAACGCCTGGAGCCCGAGCTCGTGGACCGTGTAGGAGCGTCCCGCCGCCTGCACCGTCGCTGCCGTCGGCGGGCTGGTGGCCACCTGCGTCAGCGTGCCCATCACGAGCGAGCCGCTGCCGGTACAGGTCGAGCGGCGCGCCGATGAAGCGGGTGACGAGCTTCAGGTAGCCGAGGTCGTCCTGGACCGACATCACATAGCGGCCCGAGCGTCCGTCCGTGAGCGCGCAGCGTGCCGCTCACCGGCGCCAGTCACGTCGCGGGCCGCCGACGTCCGCCAGCACGCGGCCCCGGCGGATCACGCGCAGCCGCACGATGTGCCAGTGCGGTTTGTAGACGAGCGCGGCGACCGCTTCTGCGACCGCCGCCGCTTCGCCCGCCTCGAGCGCTGCGAGCAGCGGCGGGTAGGAACGCACGCGTGCCGCATCCCGGCGCGTCTCGGCTCCCCGCTCGCTCCTCGGCGTAGATGCGGCTGCGCGACCGTCGCTCTGCACCGCCGCCACCGTCGCGACGCTCTGCGTGCCGCACCCCGGCGGCGGCGGCGGCGCCGCCGCCAGCCGTGCGTCCCGGTCGTCGGGGTCGACCGCGCCGAGTGCGACCGCCGCGATCGACAGCGCGACCAGCACCGCCAGCGCGGCGAGCAGCGTTCTTCCTCGCAGTGAGCGCAACATCCAGATGACTCTCCTCGAATCCCGCTCAGCGGCTGCTAACGGACGCATGAGATGGTCACATGCAGGGGACAGCTGCCCGCCGCGGGCTGCCCCGAAACCCTCCACGGACGTCCAGAGCCCGGCCTTCGCGGTGGCAGCGCCGCGCGGGGTGGCGCCGATACGTCGGTGTGCGCGCAGCGTGCGGAATCGGAGGTGCTCGACGTCGCGGCGCTGCGCATTCGCGAAGCGACGATCGCGATGGCGGTGCCGCTGACCTTCTCGGTCGAGCGGCTCGGCATGCTGTATGTGCGCGCTGACCTGGAGCCGTCCCAACCGCGCCGAGCTGCTCGCTGCTGTTCGCGCTCTCGGCGCTCAGCTCGCTGCCCGTCTACCGGATGCGCCGGCAGCATCGTGCGCAGCCGCTGGCGCGAGGCGCTGTTCCTGGGCTGGACGCTGAGCGACTTCGCGATGCTCGTCACCGGCGCGCTCGCCGACGGCGGCACGCACAGCCCGCTGATGCCGGTGTTCTTCCTGCCGGTCGTCTTCTCCGCCACCTCCTACCCGCTCGCGCTCGGTGGTCGTGGTCGGCGTCGTCGGCGTCGCTCAGCTTCCTCGCCGTCGCGTGATCGCCGGCGGCGCCGAGCCCCGCCTACCAGGTGTCGTTCGCGTTCGCGCTGGTCTGCACCGCGGCGATGAGCGCCTGGCAGGCTCAGATCCACAAGCGCCAGCACCGCGCGCTGGCGACCGCCTCGCGCACCGACCCGCTGACCGGGCGTGCTGAACCGCCGCGGCTTCCAGGAGCGCGCCGACGCGGAGATCGCGGCGCTGCCCGCAGCGGCGAGTGGCGGCGCGATCGTGATGCTCGACATCGACAAGTTCAAGCCGGTCAACGACGTCTTCGGCCACGCCGCCGGCGACGAGCTGCTGTGCTGGGTCGCGCAGACGCTGCAGCTCATCGGTGCGTCCCGGCGACGCGATCGGCCGCCTCGGCGGCGACGAGTTCGCGGTGCTGCTGAGCGAGATCGGCCCCGAGGATGCTCGCGAGCGGGCCGACCGCGATCGCCGACGGCTCTCGCCGAGCGCGCGCCCGTCTCGCTCGGGGTAGCGCTGTTCCCCGAGGACGGCGCCGACCTCGAGGCGCTCATCCGCGCCGCCGACAACCGCCTCTACGGCACGCGCCAGCGCTCGCTACGGACGCGAACGCGACGGCGTCCCCTCGGAGGCGGTGTACGACCCTGATCGCACGGACCCGCGCGAGTCCCCGACGTTCGGCCCGATCGACCTGTGGCGAGCCGCGCTCGAGGCGATGCCGACCCGCGGCCGCCACCAGGAGAGCGAGCACGGCATCCCTGCGGCGCTGCTCGACGAGATCGACGCCTCGGTGTGGCCACCGACATGGACGGGCAACGTGATCAGCTGGAACAGCGGCGCCGAGCGCTGTACGGCTGGAGCCGCGAGGAGGCGGTCGGGCCGCAACGCAAGCGAGCTGATGGTCCCCGAGGACACCGCGGAAGCCGAGCGGCTCGTGATCGAGCTGAGCCGCGACGGCCGCTGGGACGGAGAGCTGAAGGTCAAACGCAAGGATGGCACCCCGTTCACCGCCTACGTGCGCAACCGCCTCGTGCTCGACGACGACGGCGCCCCTTCGGCGATCGTCGGCGTCGCCGTCGACATCTCCGAGCGCGTCGCCGCCGAGACCGAGCTGCTGCAGTCACGCAACTACGCCCAGGCGGTCACCGAGTGCATGGGCGAGGGCCTGTTCACGCTCGACCGAGGAGGGGCTGGTCACCTACGTCAACCGCGCCGCCGAGCAGATGCTCGGAAGCCCGCGAGGGGACTCTGCGCGGGCAGCGACGTCGCGGCTGTGCTCGCGCCCCGCGAGGACGGCGCGCGACCGGCGCTTCGCGGACAGCCCGATCGCCCGCGCGCTCGCCCGCGAGTGTGACCGTGCGGGTCAGCGAGGACGAGTTCGCTCCGCGCGACGGGGATCCTGCCGGTCGCCTACACGGCCACCCCGTTCCACACGACCGACGGCGTGAAGGGCGCCGTCGTGATCTTCCACGGACGTCTCCGAGCGGCGCGCTGCGCGAAGAGGAGGGCCGTCGCAACGCGCAGACGCTGGCGGTTATGGCGCGCGTCGAGGAGGCGCTCGCGACGGAGAGCTTCGTCCTGCACGCGCAGCCGATCGTCGACCTGCGCAGCGGGCGCACCGTCCGCCACGAGCTGCTGCTGCGGATGCTCGATCCCGACGGGACCGTCGTGTTGCCGGGCGAGTTCCTGCCGGTCTGCGAGCAGACCGCGCTGATCGGCGAGATCGACTGGTGGGTGATCCGCCGCGCCGCCCAGCTCGCCGGCGACGGCAGCCCGGTGCAGGCGAACATCTCCGCGCGCTCGGTCGGCGACCCCGACGTGCTCGAGCACATCGAACGCTGCGTCGAGCAGCACGGCGTCGAGCCGGGCTCGCTCGTGTTCGAGATCACCGAGACCGCCGTCGTCGAGGACGAGCAGGCGGCGCGGAACTTCGTCGAACGCCTGCACGCACTCGGCTGCCGCGTCGCGCTCGACGACTTCGGCACCGGCTACGGCACGCTCACCTACCTCAAGCAGATCCCCGTCGACCACCTCAAGCTCGACATCGAGTTCGTCCGCGACGCGGTCCAGAGCGAGGCGAGCCGCCACGTGATCACAGCGGTCGTGGCGCTGGCGCGCGACTTCGGACTGCAGACCGTCGGCGAGGGTGTCGAGGACGCCGCGACGCTCGAGCTGCTGCGCGAGCTGGGCGTCGACTTCGCGCAGGGCTACCACCTCGCCCGCCCCGCCGCCTTCGTCGAGCGCCCGGAGGAGGTGCAGGCGGCGGGGAGCGTGCCGGAGCCGGCAGATGCCGAAGTGGCAGCGCACAGGCGCGAAAACTCCTCGCGCGACGGCGCCGTCGCCGTCTGAGCGAGCGGTCTGAGCGGCGCCGGTGCAGCTTTACAGCGGCGCGTCGAGCACGAACACCTCGGCGGCGACGTCCGGCTCGATCTCGTTACCGCCGATGAACGCGACGACCCGGCGGCCCGTGAGTCGCTCGACCGCGGCGCGCAGGTCCTGCTCCATCGCCGACTGGTACAGGCGCCGCACGCCGCGGATCGCCTCCACGTGGCCGTCGGAGCCGAGCGTGCGCTCGGCGCGCGTCAGCACGTCGTGCATCAACGTGACGATCACGTTGCGGTAGTGGAAGGTCGATGCCGTCGTCGGACCCCGCCCCAGGTGCTCGGTGTGGATCCCGACCAGCGCGCTGGTCACGGCGGCATTGAGCTGCCCTCCCCGCAGCTGCTGCTCAGACATTCTGATCTGGGATACCCCCCCACCCGGGCCGCGAAAACGCCAAGCTGTCCGAGCTCCGACGCTTTGTAGCGCTCCGGCTGGCCCCGGCCAGTCGCCCGCGGGACCGGGTCGAGGTCGGGGAGCGGACGAGCGCGAAGGCTGCCGTGACCCGCGCCGCTACCGCGAAGGACTCACCGCGAACCAGTCGAGGCACAACTCGGGAGCGCGTTCACACACTTCGCCGAGCACCTCGAGCACCGCCGTGCGGCCGACTTCGGCACGTTCGTCCTGTGTCATGCGGATCGACTCGTCGCGGTCGACCAGCGCGCGGATCTCGCCGCCCGTCCGCGAGAAGACCACGTCCTCGCGACGCCGCGGCATCCGTGCCTCGAGCAGGTCCAGGGCACCATCCGGAGGCTTGACTGCTGTATGCCTCGTGACCCTGAATCTCATATCTGGATCGTAGCGCCGGGCATCGCGAGGTCAAGATCCAGATGGCCAGACCCGAGCGCCTCCGCGCAGTTTTGAGCAGCTTTCCACGAAGCCGGCGCAGATCCCGCGGCGGCCTCCCTCAGCAGGGTCTGCTCCTGCGTGGGACGAACGCCCCGAGGCTGTCGGTGGCGCTCGCCGGCACCTCCGCCTCCCGTGCCGCCGCCGCCGGCGCGCGCTCTAAGGCGTGCTGTCGCCGTTCTTGACCGGGGTCTGGCCGCTGCGCCGCCGCTCGGCCTCCGCGACCGCTCGCAGTGCCGACTCGACGGTCGGGTGCACCGGCAGCGCCTGCGGCAGCGCGACGAGCGACACGAGCCGGTTCAGCTGCGCGCCGACGGGGATCACGAGGAACAGCGCGGAGCGGCGCTGCGCGAGCCGCTCGCCGAAGCGGAACAGCATGTCGAGCCCTGCGCTGTCGATGTAGCGGGTCCCGCTCAGGTCGAGCACCAGCGAGTCCGTGTCGGGTCCCATGCACGCCGAGAGCTCGGCCTGCACAGCCGTCGCGCTGGAGGCGTCGATGTCCTGGGTGGAGCGCGCCACCGGCACGCCGTCGATCCGTTCCACCTCCAGCGCGCTCATGCGCAGTCAGCCAGGCGCTTCGTCATCGTCACGGCAGTCCCCTGCTCGGTGCTGTCTATCTCGACGGTGTCCATCAGGCCGCGCATGATCTCCAGGCCGCGTCCGCCGCCGCGGGCTCTGACCTTGCGCCATCGACCGTCGTCGACGACGGTGACCGTGACGTCTCGATCGCGCCGCTCGCAGCGAACGGTGAAGGTCGCCTCGCGCGCGCCGTAGGCATGCTCGACGGCGTTGGTCGCCGCCTCGGAGGCGGAGAGGGTCACGTCGAACAGTTCCTCCTCCCCGGCCCCGGCGTCGCTCAGCCAGCGGCCGATCGTGCTGCGCAGCACGCCGACGACCCCCGGCCGAGCCGGCAGCGTGACCTCCAGGACGGGCTCGAGCGGGATCGACTCGATCGCCAGCAGCGCGACGTCGTCGTCGAGGGGCGAGTCCTGCAGCAGCGTCCGGTACACGCGGTCGGCGAAGGACGCGTCGCTGCGGCGCGCGGCGTTCTCGGCGGCCGCCGCGAGCCTCGCCAGGCCCACGTCGATCGGCTCGCCGCGCCGCTCGACCAGGCCGTCGGTGTAGAGCAGCAGCGTGCTGCCCGTCGGCAGAGCGTGGCGGCGACTCTCGTACACGGCGCCCGGGCGGATTCCGACGGGCAGCCCCGCGGGCTGTTCGAGCAGCCGCGCCTCACCCGCGGCATCGACGAGGACCGGGGGCAGGTGGCCCGCGGACAGAGCCTCGAGCTCGTTCTGCTCGAGGTCGAGCTGGAACACCGCCAGCGTCGCCCCCCGGTTGCGGCCCATCGTCACCAGCAGCTCGTTGAGCAGCGTGACGGCCTGCGACACGCTGTGTCCCTCGAGCAGGTACGCGCGCAGGCTCGTGCGGATCTCGGCCATCACGGAGGCGGCGAGCACGCCGCGGCCCACGACGTCGCCGATCACCAGCGCGACGCTCCCGCTCGAGAGCTGGAACACGTCGTACCAGTCACCGCCGACCTTGACGCTGCTCGCGGCCGGCAGGTACTTCGCGCTGAAGCGGATGCCGGGCACCTGGGGCAGCGCGTCCGGCAGCAGCGTGCGCTGCACGATCTCGGTCGCCGCTTTCTGCTCGGCGACCCGCGCGTTGTCGATCGCCACAGCGGCGCGGTCGGCAGCCAGCTGCAGAAGCGCGACATCTTCGCCGTCGAAGTCGCGCCGCTGCAGCGTGCCGATGTGCATCACTCCGATCACGCGGCCTTCGACCGCCACCGGCACGCCCAGCATCGAGCGAATGCCGCGCTGGCGCAGGATCGGGTTGACGACTTCGGCGTGCTCGAGGTCCTCGATCACGAACGGCCGCCGTTCGGTGGCGATTCGCCCGGCGAAGCCGCGCGGGGCGATCGGGATCTGCACCCCCTGGCGCACCTCCTCCTCCAGGCCGCGTGCGGCGCGGGCGACCAGCACGCCGCGGTCCTCGTCGATCAGCAGCACGGCCGCGGTGTCGGCCGACAGCGAGTGACGGATCCGCTCCAGCAGCTCCGAGAGCATGTCCGACAGTGACAGGAAGGCGAAGTCGTCGTGCGCGATGCTCGCCAGCAAGCTGGCGCGCCTGGGCGAGACCGTGTCGGCGGGCCTCGGCGCAGCCACCGGTCCCTGCGTCAAGGGCTTCTGCTCGCTGTCCATGCCGATCCTCGTCATCCGCCGTGCCGTGAAAAGGATCGTAGTTCGCCGCCGGGCGGCGCGACACCCACGCGCGAGCGGCCCCGCGCGGGGAGCGCGGATCGCGGCCGGGGCTCGGTCGGGCGGTTCGGGCCGGAAGCGGTGATGGGAGAGGCCGGGGGCACGGGTGACGGGCGCAGGTCGAGCCTGCTTGCGCGTAGTTACCCATGGAGGACCGGCGCAACTGCGCGAGCAGTGTCAGCAGGCGGACATCGCGTGCGGCTCCTCGCGGCGTCGCTGCCGTGTCGGGTGAAGACCCGGCGGGTAGATCCCGAAGATGGCTGAGGCCGAGCCGCGCCGCATCGACTGGGCAAGCGCCGTGGTCGAGGACGGCGCGCTCGAGGTCGCCCTCGTCGGGTCGAGCTCGAAGGAGTGGAGCACACGCTTCGCGCGCGTGCTCGCGCTGCTCGACACCGCGCACGGCGGATGGCAGGAG
Source organism: uncultured Solirubrobacteraceae bacterium (assembly GCA_963703205.1). Classification (GTDB taxonomy): domain Bacteria; phylum Actinomycetota; class Thermoleophilia; order Solirubrobacterales; family Solirubrobacteraceae; genus Palsa-744. The sequence goes on along the minus strand of OY969799.1, from coordinate 1,153,445 downwards.
GTGCGCCTCGCGAAGAAGCGCCTGCACGTCGAGGGGCTGAGCGAGGGCTCCGAGGCCGAGCTCCGCCATCTCTTGGAGAGCGCCGTGATCGAGGCGAACTCGACGCTGCACGAGGGATCCGAGCCGGACCGCCGCGCCACCGAGAGCGCGGAGCAGGACCCCGCCGCCGAGCGCGACCGGCGCATGACCGAGACGTTTCGCCGGTTCGCCTCCGAGCAGCACCAGGGCCTCCGCTGAGAGGATCGTTTCGCCCGGGCGCGCCGGGGTAAGCCGGAACAGACGGACTCATGGCGCCGGGCCGACGCGCCTTTCACGGCGACCGCCCGACGTTACAGCGAGAACGAAAGGAGACGCCGCAATGGCCAAGACCGCACGCGAGATCATGACCGGTGGGGCGGAGTGCGTCGGCGAGAACGAGACGATCAAGGACGCCGCCACGAAGATGGCCCAGCTCGACGTCGGCGCACTGCCGATCTGCGGCGAGGACGACCGGCTGAAGGGCATGCTCACCGATCGCGACATCGTCGTGAAGGTGATCGCCGCCGGCAAGAACCCCGAGGACACGCGCGCCGGCGAGTTCGGCCAGGGCAAGCCGGTGACGATCGGCGCCGACGACTCGGTCGAGGAGGCGCTGCACACGATGACCGAGCACAAGGTTCGCCGGTTGCCGGTGATCGACGGCCACCGCCTGATCGGCGTCGTCAGCCAAGGCGATGTCGCCACCTCGCTCGACAACGAGCAGGTCGGCGAGCTCGTCGCCGCGATCTCCGACTGACGGTGGCGAGCGCCAAGCAGCGCGCCGCGGCGAAAGCCAATGTGAAGCAGGCGCAGCGAGCCGCGAAGAGCAAGCAGACGCTCAAGCACCTCTCGCCGAGCACGCGCAGCGCGCTCGGCGAAGAGGCGAACGCGGTGCGCAGCGGGCGCGCCGCGACGCGCAAGGAGCTCGAAGCGCAGGCTCGCCGGCTCGAGATCCGCGGCCGCTCGAAGATGGGAAAGGACGAGTTGCGCCGAGCGATCGCGCGGGCGAGCTAGACCTGGCGGCGGGCGACTCCGGCGGCCAGGACGAGTTGCGCCGAGCGATCGCGCGAGCGAGCTAGACCTGGCGGCGGGCGACTCCGGCGGCGGCGCTCGCGCCCAGGAAGCGGTCGAGCCCCGACGTTCGCGGGGGCTGCGCGGCGGCGCAGCTCACCGCGCCCCGATCCGCTTCTCACCGAGCCGTTCCGCCAGCCGGCTGGAGAGCGCCATGATCGTCAGCGCCGGGTTTGCGGAGCCCTGCGTGGGCATCACGCTGCCGTCGGCGACGAACAGGTTCGGCACCCCCCATACGCGCTGGTCTGAGTCGACCACGCTCCTCTCCGGCGAGTCGCCCATCGGGCAGCCGCCGACGAGGTGGGCGTAGCGGTCGATCGTCAGCACGTCCTGTGCCTCGGCCGCCTCGAAGATGTCGTGGAGCGTCTGCTTGGCGCAGGCGATGTTCGCGCGGTCGTTATCGCACTGCGTGTAGTCCATCCGCGCCACCGGCACGCCGTTGCCGTCGGTCTCCTCCGCGAGCGTCACGCGGTTCTCCGGCAGCGGCAGCAGCTCGGAGAGACAGCCGAGGGTGTACCAGTGGTTGTAGTCGCGCATGTACTCGCGCAGCGACTGGCCCCAGTGCCCGTCGGCGAGCACGTGCTCGGCCCAGCCGATCGGCAGCGGCCCGACCGTCTGGATCGCGAAGCCGCGCGCGAAGCCGCGCGCGGGATCGGTCTCGTAGAACTGCTCGCTGGAGATCTCCGGCGGCGGCGCCTTGTACATCCGCATCTCCTGCTCGAAGCGCCCCGCCACTTGCGGCGCGCCCTGCACCATCACGCCGCGCCCGAGCAGGTCGTTGCCGTTGCCGATGCCGTCCGGGAAGCGCTCGCTCTTCGAGTTGAGCAGCAGCCGCGGCGTCTCGATCGAGTAGCCGGCGACGGCGATCGCGTCGGCGGGCTGGAAGCGCTCGCGCCCCTCGTGCAGATAGGTGACACCCGTGCACCGGCCCGCGCCGTCGTGCTCGATACGGGTGACGGTGCATTCCGCGCGCACCTCGACTCCGTGCTCGAGCGCGTCGGGGATGTGCGTGACCAGCGGCGAGGCCTTCGCGTTGACCTTGCACCCCTGCAGGCAGAAGCCGCGGTAGATGCAGTGCGGGCGGTGGCCGAACGAGCCGTTGGTGATTCCGACCGGTCCGACCTTGATCTCGATTCCCAGTCTTCGCGCGCCCGCCCACGCGCGCTCCGCTCCGCCCGGCGACCGGGTGCGGCCCGTGGGGGTAGCCGTGGGGGTCGCCCCAGGGCCAGAACTCGCCGGAGACGGGCAGCTCGAGCTCGAGCCGCTCGTAGTGAGGCTTGAGGTCCTGTAGGAGATCGGCCAGTCCTGAGCGACTCCGTCGCGCGTCCAGGTTTCGAAGTCCGAGGGGTGAAAGCGCGGGCAGTAGCCGGCGTAGTGGATCATCGAGCCGCCGACGCCTTTGCCGCTGTTGTTCTTGCCGAGCTCGACCGGGTCCTCACCGCCGATCACGCGGTCCTCGGTCCAGTACAGGCCGTGCGATCCGGCCTCGTCGGAGACCCAGTCCTCGTCCGGGTCCCAGAACGGCCCGGCCTCGAGCACCAGCACGCGCCAGCCGCGGCGCGCGAAGCGCTGCGCGAGCGTCGCGCCGCCCGCGCCCGCGCCGACGACCAGCATGTCGACCGGCTCGTCGTGGCCGTAGCGGCGCATTCGCGCGCGGCCGGGAACGCCGCGCCTGTGCGGGTCGAGCAGGAAGGCGGAGTCGTTCTCCGGCGGGCGCAGCGCGCCCTTCAGCACGAGTCCGCAGACGGTGGTTCACTCGAGCCCTCGCTCGGACACGTCGCGCACGGGATCCTGTTCGAACTCGGGCGGGGACTCCCAGTGCTCGCGCTGCCCGGAGCCGAGCCGGGCGAAGCCGCGCGGGTAGGCGGGTCCCCCGTAGCCGATCTCGTTCCAGGCCCAGGGGTGCGAGTAGAAGGAGGAGAGCACGCCGCGCATCACCACCGACCAGGCCCGCGACACGGGGATGTCCCAGTCCAGTTCGCCCTCGCGCGAAGCGCTGGACGATCTCGTGCCGAAGCTCTTCCCCGGCGGCCGCGAAGCCGCCCTCGCAGCCCTCGCGCCGGGCGCTCTCGTCGAGATTCGCGCGCGACCCGCCGCCAGGTCTCGGGGTCCTTCGGCATGTCGGCGTAGTGGAAGCCGTCGAGCTTCTGCTCGTACATCTTCGCGTCGACCATCTCCAGCACCGGGACGCGCGGCTCGCTGTCCTGGGCGAGCACGACGTCGCAGAAGGCGCGCAGCGCCGCCTCCTCGGCGGCGTCGAAGAAGCGGATCGCCGGCACGTTGCCGACCCGCTCGAGCACCACGCGGCGCGTCACCGGATCCCAGTGCTCGGTCGTGGCGAGCACGTCGTAGTCCGGGTAGCGCCCGAGCATCTGCGGCGTCGTGCCGCGGCGCTGGCGCGGCAGGTGCCGGGGCGGCCCGGCGCTCGTGTCGCCGCCCTGCTTGGGCAGGTGCCCGGCGCCGCTGCGCGGCCCGGCGCCAGCGGTGCCGTGCAGCTCGTGCGCGTCCGGGACGCGGTCGGCCATCTACTCCTCCCGGCGCGCCACCGCCGCCACCAGGCCCATGCCGCCGACCAGCGCGAGCGAGCCGGGCGCGAGCAGCGGCGGACCCATCACGATGTTGTAGAGCGGCTCGGAGAAGCCGCCGGGACGCTTGCGCACACCCTGCACGTGCGTGTACACGCCGATCAGCCCGTCCAGGCAGTAAAGCGCCGAGACCGCAGGCAGCACCGTCGTCGCCGCCCGCCGCGAGACGCACGCCGGCGACGCCCGCGGCGGTCAGCGCCGGCGAGAGCGCGACCGGCGTCCACATCCACTTGTCCCCGAACGAGCCGCGGAAGTGCTCGAAGTAGATCTCCAGCCCCAGCGGCAGGGCGCTGAACGCCGTCGCGGCTGACAGCGAGCGCTGGACCCTGCCGGTACGCAGGTTCTCGAGCAGCCGGCGTGCGAAGCTCATCGGCCCGGCAGGAACTCGGGCAGCATCTGGCGGATCGACTGCGCGATCATGCGCCGCCGCCCCGGGTCGCCGTGCCTGACGGCCGAGGCGAACGATCTGGCCTGCTCGAGCGTGATGTGCGGCGGCAGCGGCGGCACTTCGGGATCGCAGACCACCTCGAGCACCGTCGGGCGGTCCGCCGCCAGCGCCTGCTCCCAGCACGCGCCGATCGCGTCGGGGTCTTCGGTGCGGATCCCGTTCAGGCCGATCAGCTCCGCCCAGCGCGCGTATGGGACGTCCGGCAGTTCCTGGGACTCCACGAACTTCGGGTCGCCCGACATCGCGCGCTGCTCCCAGGTGACCTGGTTGAGGTCGCGGTTGTTCAGCACGCAGACGATCAGCCGCTGGTCGGACCAGCGCTCGCGGTACTTGGCGATCGTGATCAGCTCGGCAGGCCGTTCATCTGCATCGCGCCGTCGCCGACCATCGCGATCACGGGCCGGTCGGGGTGCGCGAACTTCGCGCCGATCGCGTAGGGGACGCCCGGCCCCATCGTCGCAAGCGTGCCCGAGAGGCTCGCTTTCATCCCCTTGCGGAGCTTCACATCGCGGGCGTACCAGTTGGCGGCGGAGCCCGAGTCCGAGCTCGAGGATCGCGCCGTCGGGCAGCCGCTTGGAGAGCTCGTGGAAGATCAGCTGCGGGTTGACGGGCTGTGCCGGCTGCTGGGCGCGCTTCTCGATCAGCTCCCACCAGGAGGAGATCTCCTTTTCCAGTTTCTCCTGCCAGGAGCGGTCCTGCTTGCGCTCGAGCAGCGGCAGCAGCGCTTTGCAGCGTCAGCGCGCTGTCGCCGACGAGGTTCAGCTCCATCGGGTAGCGGATGCCGAGCATGCGCCCGTCGAGGTCGATCTGCACGCCGCGGGCCTCGCCCTCTTCGGGCAGGAACTCCGAGTAGGGGAAGCTCGACCCGACCATCAGCAGCGTGTCGCAGTCCTGCATCATGTCCCAGCTCGGCTTCGTGCCGAGCAGGCCGATCGAGCCCGTCACGAACGGCAGGTCGTCGGGCACCGCCGCCTTGCCGAGCAGCGCCTTGGCGACGCCAGCGCCGAGCGCGTCGGCGACCTCGATCGACCTCCTCGCGCCGCGTGCAGAGCGCCCGCGCCGATCGAGCATCGCGACCCGCTCGCCGCTGTTGAGGATCTCGGCGGCGCGCTTCAGCTCATGCTCGGAGGGGGTGACCCGCGGCGCGGTTCCATCCCGGTCCGGAGTGCACGGTGCCGTGAGCGTGCGGCGGCGTCTCGACCGCCGGTTCCATCTGCAGGTCGTTCGGCACGATCACGCACGTGACGGTCCGCTCGGAGAGCGCGATCCGCATCGCGCGATCGATCAGGTGGCGGATCTGGCCGGCCTCGGTCGCCATCTGCACGTACTCGTGCGCGACGTCCTTGAACAGCGTCGTCAGGTCGACCTCCTGCTGGTAGTTGCCGCCGAGGCCGAGCCGCGCCTGCTGGCCGACGATCGCGACGACCGGCTGGTGGTCGAGCTTCGCGTCGTAGAGACCGTTGAGCAGGTGGATCGCGCCGGGACCGGAGGTCGCCAGGCAGACGCCCGCCTCGCCGGTGAACTTGGCGTGCGCGCACGCCATGAACGCGGCCATCTCCTCGTGGCGCACCTGGATGAACTCGGGTCGGTCCCCGGCCCGGCCGAAGGCGCCCATGATCCCGTTGATGCCGTCGCCGGGGTATCCGTAGATGCGCTTGACACCCCACTCGCTGCTGAGCCGATTGAGCAGGTAATCGGCGACGGTCTCGCTCATGGTGCTCCTCTCCGTTGCGCGGCTGTTGTACCTCTGCTCCGCTGCTACCCATCGCTAGGTCCGCAAAACGACAAAGTCAGGTCGCGGACGTGTCATTCGACTCCCGCGACGAGCCGCGGGCCGGGGCGTGCGAAGGACGCGAATCTCGACCATCTCGGCGACGCACCCTCCCTCCGCGGCCCGGCGGCGGCAGAACGCCCCCGCGCCCCGCTTTGCGCTGCGCGCCCGCGCCGCGGGCGGTCTGGGCGCTACGCGCCCTGCGGCGCGGGCGTCTGGGCGCTACGCGCCCTGCGGCGCGGGCGGTCTGGGCCCTGCGCCCTGCGTCGCCCGGCGGCTGGCCGCACGCCCTGCCCCACCCCGCTTGGCGCTACGCGCCCCTGGCTCGGTGCAGCGGCGGCAGCAGCACCCTCGCCGCGCACCCCGGCGGCCAGCGGCGGCGAGTCGAGCGCCGGCTCCTCGCCTTCGAGCCAGGGCTCGACTGCGCGCGCGCTGCAGCCGGAAGCGGCCGAGGACCGGCAGGTAGACCGCGATCAGCGTGCCCGCGCAGACGATCCCGAAGCACACCCACATGCCGTTCGAGACTCCCGCGGCGGGGCTCGCGCCCGCGGTCTTCGCGAGGTGCAGGATGATCGGCGCCGCGAGGAACGCGGCGACGCCCCGCAGCAGCTCGACGAGCGCGAAGACGCGCTGCAGCAGCTTGTTTTCCTGGGTGAACCCGGTCACGAACAGGGCCGGCGCCGACGGACGAGCCGACGCCGAGGCCGAGCAGGGCCGCCGCGAGGCGATCTGCGCTTCGGAGGCACTCGATACGTCGCGGAGCAGCACCGCGGCGACGGCGATCAGGACCAGGCCCGCGACCGGCAGCAGCGGCAGCGACCGCCGGCGGAACAGCGTCGCGAACGCGAAGGTCGCGAGCAGGGCCGCACCGAACTCGGGCCAGAACAGCGCGCCGACGTGGGCGGGCGAGAAGCGGGTCTTCAGGGCCGTCTGGACCAGCTCGATCATCGCTACGGAAGCCGCCCCGGCGCAACATCGCGATCGAGATCCCGACGACGGGGATCGTCGTGCTGAGGATCCGCAACGGGCATCAGCGGCCGCCGCACGGTGTACTGGTGCAGCACGAGGCCCGACCAGCATCGCGGCGCCCCCGAGCAAGCGGCAGGAACACGATCACGCTCATCAGGCGGTGGGTGGTGAGCTGCGAGGCGCCGAAGAACGCGGCGGCGCACCCGGCGCCGGCGAGCAGCTGGGCCGCGAGGTCCCAGCGTGCGCTCGCTGTCGGCGGGCGGCTGGTCTTCGAAGGTCAGCAGCGCGAGCGGCAGCGCGAGCGCACTGACCCCCGCGACGACCCACATCAGCGGTCGCCAGGCGTGCGAGCCTGCCTCATAGCCGCCGATCACGGGCCCGACCGCGACGGCGCCGAAGATGCACATGTTCATCGTCGTCGCGCTCCAGCGCGTCTTGGCTGCGGGCCACCCGATCACCAGCGGCGGCACGGCGGCGATCAGCAGCAGGCTCGTGCACATGCCCTGCATGACGTGACCGGCGATGAACATGCCGGACGTCCACGCCGCGGCCGCGAGCACCGATCCGATCAGCAGCAGCGCCGCGTAGACGACCAGCAGCCTGCGCTGCGGCAGGTGGACCGCGAGCTGCACCGCGGCGACCGTGCCGAACGCGTAGGCCGCGTTCGCCATGCCGGTCGTGAGCTCGAGCGACTGTTCGCTGAGGCCCAGCGACTTCATCAGCACCGGCGTCATCGGCGTGATCGCGGCAGCTCAGCGCGAGATAGGGCACGAGCGCGCAGATCACGAGCGCCAGCGCTCCGAGGTAGCTGTCGGCCCAGGGCCCCTTGAACTTCATCGCGCCGGCGCTCAGCCCGCGACGCGGATCGGCGCGGGCTGATCGACGGCGGAGGCGGCGTCGAGCCGCACCGCGGTCTCGCTCGCGCGGCGCAGCGAGAGCTCGGCTACGACCTCGTGGGCGATCAGCCCCTCGACCGCGAGGAACACGAGCGCCGCGCCGGAGGAGAACATCAGCCACTTCAGGGTGCCGCCGGGTTCGAACGTGCGCGAGGCGACGATCGTCCATGCGGCGAGCGCCATGATCACGAGATCGAGGCCGCGCTGCACGACGCCGCGGCCGCCGGTCGCGAAGGCGCAGAGGGTGACGAGCGCCACCAGCGTGCCCGTCCCAAGGCCGATCCAGGCCGCGACGTCGGGGCGCATCGCGAGCGCGCAGCAGACGAGGAAGGTCCCCGCCAGCAGCGAGAGCAGGTTCGAGCCGAAGCGTGCCGCCATCGCCTGCTGGATACCCGACGCACGGGGGTCGAATCGTGCCCGGGCCGGGATCGCGCGGCGCGGCCCTTCACGCGGCGGCGGCGAGCTGCTCCAGGCGGTGCGCCAGCCACAGCGCGTTGCGCGGGGCGAACCCCTCCCAGTCGTTGTTGAAGTAGGCGAACATCTCCTGTCGCGAGCGCCAGCGGTGCAGGCGCTGCGCCCACCGCTCGAGCTCGCTGCGGGAGTAGTTGCCGCGACGCCCTCGCGAGCCGTAGTGAAAGCGCACGAACCGCCACGCCGGCGGTGGCCTCGGACGTCTGGAAGGGCCGCTGCGGGATGGTCGCCGAGGACCAGGGCCGCGCCGTGCGCGCGCAGCAGCGCCATCACCTCCGGGTCGAACCAGCTCTCGTGACGGAACTCCAGCGCGTGGCATCCCCGGGGGGACCGCTTCGAGCAGGCCGGCCAGGCGCTCGTCGTCGCGATGGAAGTTCTCGGGCAGCTGCCAGAGCACCGGCCCGAGGCACTGCGCGGATCGCAGCGGCTCGATCCGCTCGTAGAAGCGCTCCATTCCGCGGCCGAGGTCGGTGAGGCGCTTGATGTGGGTCAGGTAGCGGCTGGCCTTGACCGCGAACACGAAGCCGGGCGGGACCTGCTCGGCCCAGTGCGCGACGGCGTCGCGGTTGGGCAGCCGGTAGAAGGTCGCGTTGACCTCGACCGTGTCGAAGCGCTCCGCGTAGTGCTCGAGCCAGCGCCGCGCGGGGAGCCGGTGCGGGTAGAAGTCGCTCGCGCCAGTCCGCGGTAGTTCCAGCCCGAGCAGCCGACGTGGACCGGTCTCATCCTCGCGGAGATCAGCGCCGCCGCGGCGACCTCGAGGTCGTCGACGAGCGCCGCCATCGCGGCGTGCCTCGTGTCGCCGTCGCGCTCGCGCAGCACGCTCGATGGATGCGCCGTGACGACGACCGGCGAGAACAGCGCGCTCTCGAGCGGCCTGCCCGCGGCTCGCGCCGACGGGCGTCGCGCGCCCGAACAGCGAGTGCGCAGCGGTCGCGCCGAGCGCCACCACGACCGTTCGGCGAGAGCAGGCCGAGCTCGCTCTCGCAGCCAGGGCCGGCACGCCGAGATCTCGCCGGCGGCCGGGCGCTGGTGGATCCGGCGCTTGCCGCGCATGCGGTACTTGAAGTGCTTCACGGCGTTCGTGGTGTACGCGAGCGAGCGGTCGATCCCGGCCGCCTCGAGCGCGCGGTCGAGGACGCCGCCGGCCGGACCGACGAAGGGATGGCCCTCGATGTCCTCGCTGTCGCCGGGCTGCTCGCCGACGAGCACCAGCGCGGCGTCGTGCGGGCCCTCGCCGAACACGGTCTGGGTGGCGTTCTCGTACAGCGGGCATTTTCGGCACGAATCCGCCTCACGGCGCGCCTGCTCGATCGACGCCGGGCCGGCCACGACGCGGTCAGCTGCCGTGCAGCGGCGTCTCGTCGAGCGAGCGGCACAGCACGGCGACGGACTCGTACACCCCGACCGCTCCCGCCTCTGCCAGCTCTTCCTCGGCGAACCCCCCGGTCATCACCGCGAGCGTGCCGACGCCGGCCTTCCTCGCCGCCTCGACGTCCCAGGGGGTGTCGCCGACCATCACCGCGTCGGAGGCGTCCGCGCCCGCACGCTCGAGCGCGGCCTCGACGAGATCGGGAGCGGGCTTGGTCGACTCGACGTCGGCCGAGCTCGTCCAGTCAGCGAGCTCCCGAGCGTCGAGCAGCTCGATGTAGTGCTCGATCTCGTCCTTCTTGGCGGAGCTGGCGAGCACGACGGTGTGGCCGCGCTCGCGCAGCGCGAGGATCAGCGCCCGCGCGTCCTCGAACGGCTCGACTTCCTCGATCATCTCGCTGTAGCGCTGCGTCTCGCTCTCGCGGATGCGCTCGCCCTGCTCGCGCTCCACCTGCGCGCTGGTCATCGACTCGACGAGCTGGTCGCCGCCCATGCCGATGTGCCGGTGGATCCGCCAGATCGGCAACACGATCCCGTGCTCGCGGAACGCGCGAAACCAGGCGAGCGCGTGCTGGTAGTTGGTGTCCACGAGCGTTCCGTCGACGTCGAGGATCGCGACGCTCACCGCATCCGCCCCCGGCGGGATCTCGAAGTGGCGCTCATCGACTCGCCGTCGCCGGCCGGTGCGACCCCCCTTGGTCGCCGTGGCCGCCGCCTGCGCCGAGCTCCTCCGCGATCTCCTCCAGCGAGCGGCCCTTCGTCTCCGGCACGCGGAACACGAAGAACAGCAACGCGAGCACGCCGAAGCCCGCGTACAGCCAGAACGTGCCCTCGCGGCTGATCGCGCCGACCAGCGTCAGGAAGAAGGAGGAGACGAGGAAGTTCGAGCTCCAGTTGCCGACCGTCGAGATGCTCATCGCGGGGCTGCGCACCCGTAGCGGGAAGATCTCGGAGATCATCAGCCAGAAGACCGGCCCGAGGCCGACCGCGAACGAGGCGATGTAGACGATCAGGCAGACGAGCGCGATCCAGGAGTCGCTGTGCTGGAGGCTGCCCGAGGCGAAGAACACGCCGAGCATCGCCAGCGACGAGGATGCAGCCGGCGGTGCCGACGATCAGCAGCGCGCCGGCGCCCGACCTTGTCGAGCAGCAGGACCGCGACGATCGTGAAGACGACGTTGGTGATGCCGACCGAGAGCGCCTGGGTGATCGCGGAGCTCGTCGAGAGCCCGGTGAATTTGAGGATCGTCGGCGCGTAGTAGATGACCGTGTTGACGCCGATGAGCTGCTGGGCGACCGCGAGGATCACGCCCGACGAGCGACAGCGGCCGCACCGCGGGGCTGATCAGCTCGCGGAGCGCGCCTTCTTCGGCGGCGGCCTCGCTTGATCTCCTCGAGCTCCTCGTCGACCTCGTGCTCGCTCTCCGCGCGCGCCGCAGCAGCGTCTCGCGCGCCTCGTCCTCGCGGCCCTTCTCGACCAGCCAGCGCGGCGAGAACGGCTGGAAGTACATGCCGATCGCGAGCGCCAGGCCCGGCAGCGCGCCGAGCCCGAGCATCCAGCGCCAGTTGTCCGTGGCGTCCTTCAGCGCCCAGTTGACGATGTAGGCGACCATGATGCCCGCTGACCACCATCAGCTGGTTGAAGGAGGTGACGCCGCCGCGGATCCGCTTCGGCGCGAGCTCGGAGATGTACATCGGCGCGACGAACGAGGCGGTGCCGACCGCCAGGCCGAGCACGAACCGCGACGACGATCAGCTCCGTCGGCGTCTGCGAGAGCGCCGAGGCGAGGGCGCCGATCACGTACACGCAGCCGGCGAGCGATCTTCGTGCGCCGCCGCGAGATCGCGTCGGCGGAGTAGCCGGCGATGATCGCGCCGACGACCGCGCCGATCAGCAGCGAGCCGACGTACGCCTGTTCGTTGAATTCCCCGCCGCCGACTTCCTTGGAGATGAACGGCAGCGCGCCCGAGATGACGCCCGTGTCGTAGCCGAACAGAAAGCCGCCGAGCGCGGCGACGAGCGCGAGACGCAGCACGAAGCGGTTGCGGCCGCTGAACGCCTCCCTCAGGAAATCCAACGCTGCTCTCCGGCTCCGTTCACGGCCCTGCATCTACCCCGACGCCTGCGAATCCAAAGCCTCGCCGATTGCCGAGACCGCCGCGGGGTAGAAACTCCGGCATGGAGCGCGACGAAGCCACGCCTCACGCCGGAGCGGAGAGGGACTAGAGGTGCGGCTGCCAGGGACGGCTGCGGGCGATCCCGCCCGCCAGGATGCGCGCGGCCTGATCGTGGCGATCACCGGTGCGAGCTCGGGAGCGGGCCGCGCCGCCGCCCACGAGTTCGCCTCGCCGCGGCGCGACCGTCGGGCTGATCGCGCGGGGCCGCGAATCACTCGAGGCTGCCGCCGAGGAGGTTCGCTCCCGCGGCGGCCGGGCCGAGGTGCTCGTCGCCGACGTGGCCGATCCGGCAGCGGTCGAGTCCGCCGCGCAGACGCTCGAAGACACGCACGGCCCGATCGACGTATGGGTCAACGACGCTATGTCGAGCGTGTTCGCGCCGACGTGGGAGATCTCGGCGGAGGAGTTCCATCGCGTCACGCAGGTCACCTACCTGGGGTACGTCTACGGCACGCTCAGCGCGCTCAAGCGGATGCGCGCGCGCGACCGCGGCGTGATCGTCCAGGTCGGCTCGGCGCTCGCATACCGCGGGATCCCGCTGCAGAGCCCGTACTGCGCCTGCAAGCACGCGATCCAGGGGTTCCACGAGTCGCTGAGGGCTGAGCTGATGCACGAGGGCAGCTCGGTGCGCGTGACGATGGTGCAGATGCCGGCGCTGAACACGCCGCAGTTCGAGATGGTGCGCACCAGGCTGCCGCGCCACCCGCAGCCGGTGCCGCCGATCTACCAGCCGGAGGTCGCGGGGCGCGCGATCTTCGCAGCCGCGATGCATCCACGGCGGCGTGAGTGGTGGGTCGGCGCCTCGACGGCGATCACGCTGCTCGGCAACGCGGTGCTGCCGGGCGTCGGCGATCGCTATCTCGCGAAGACCGGCTTCGAATCCCAGCAGACCGACCAGCCGATCCCCCCCGACCGTCCCGACAACCTGCTGACGCCGCTGCCAGGCGACCACGGCACGCACGGCCGCTTCGACAGCAAGGCTCACGGGCGCAGCCTGCAGTGGTCGTTCACACGCCACCGGCGAGCGGCCGGGGCGGCGGCCCTGGGGGCAGCGGCCGGTCTCGCAGCTCGGGCCGCCGCGCGGCGAGGATGAGCGAGAGCAGGAGCACGCGCGCGGCGCGTGACGGCAGAACAGCGAAAGCTCGTAGCAGCCGAGGCCGGTCCGCAGCCCGGGGAGCCGACGGCCCCGCGATCGGCGAGTACGGGCTGATCGGCGACTGCCATTCAGCCGCGCTGGTCTCGCGCGCGGGGTCGATCGACTGGTGCTGCCTGCCGCGGTTCGACAGCGGCAGCTGCTTCGCCCGACTGCTCGACGCCGAGCGCGGAGGACATTGCTCGATCGCGCTGCGGGGGGCCGCGACGGTCAACGGCTCGAGCGTGTACCTCGAGGACACGCTGGTCCTGCAGACGACGCTCGAGAGCCGCGCGGCGACCGTGCGGGTGCTCGACTTCTTCGCGATGCGCGAGGGCGGGCGACTGAACCCGCGACACGAGCTGGTGAGGATCATCGAGTGCGAGCGCGGCAGCGCCGAGCTCGAACTGACCGTCGCGCCGCGGTTCGACTACGGCGCCGTTCAGCCCTGGCTGCGTCGCATGGGGACGGACGTGTTCAGCGCAATCGGTGGCGACGACGGGCTGCTCGTGTGGAGCGACCACGAGCTCGACTCCGACGACGGAGCGCTGTCCGCGCGGGGGCGGATCGGCGTGGGCGAGCGCCGGCGCCTGGTGCTGCGCTCCGTGCGACCGCATCTGCTCGAAGAACAGGAGACCTCGACGCTCAGCGCCCCCGACGTCGACGCCCGCCTCGAGGAGGCGATCGAGTGGTGGCGGCGCTTCCGCGCCCGGGTCTCGCCCGTGGAGAGGGCGGGCGCCGCGGTGGTGCGCTCGTCGCTGACGCTGAAGGCCATGACCTACGCTCCCACCGGCGCGATCGTGGCGGCGCCGACGACCTCGCTGCCCGAGGCTCCGGCCGGCAAGCGCAACTGGGACTACCGCTTCAGCTGGATCCGCGACTCGACCCTGGCAGCCTACGCCCTCGCCGAGCTCGGCTGCGAACGTGAGGCCGCGCGTTTCCGCCACTTCACGGTGCGCAGCTCGGCGGGCCGCGCGGAGGACCTGCAGATCATGTTCGGGGTCGGCGGCGAGCGCCGCGTGGGCGAAGAAGAGGTGGACCTGGCCGGCTATCGAGGGGCGCGGCCGGTGCGCGTCGGCAACGCCGCCGTTGGACAGCTGCAGCTCGACGCCTACGGCGAGATCCTGAACCTCGCGTGGCGCTGGCACCGCCGCGGCCATTCCCCGGACGACGACGAATGGCGTTTTTTCGCGGACGTCGCCGAGATGGCGGCTGAGCGCTGGCAGGAGCCGGACAGGGGGATCTGGGAGTGGCGAGGTCAGCCCCGGCACTTCGTGCACTCCAAGGCGGCCTGCTGGGTCGCGCTCGACCATGGGCTGAAGCTCGCCGAGGAGTGCAACCGCCGGGCGCCGGTGCGCCGCTGGCGCAAGGCGCGGAAGGAGATCATGGCGGCGATCGACGAGCACGGCTACGACCCCGAGCGGGGCGTGTTCGTGCAGTGCTTCGACGAACCCGAGTTGGACGCGGCGCTGCTGCTGCTGCCCGTGATGGAGTACATCGAGTTCGGCGACGAGCGGATGGTGCGGACCGCCGACGCGATCCGGCGCGAGCTCGACGCCGACGGCTTCCTTTACCGCTACCGGCGCAAGGACGACCTCCCCGGCAAAGAGGGCGCGTTCATCCCGTGCTCGTTCTGGCTCGCCGAGTGCTACGCCCGCCAGGGCCGGCTCGGCGACGCGCGCGAGGTCTACGACCGCGCGATGGGAGCGGCCAGCCCGCTGGGGCTCTTCTCTGAGGAGATCGAGCCCGCTAGCGGCGAGCTGCTCGGCAACTACCCCCAGGCGCTGAGCCACCTCTCGCAGGTGGCGGCGGCAATGGCGATGGCCGAAGCGGGTGCCGACGCGGAGGGGTCCGCAGGCTGAACACCGCGGTTTTGCCCGCTCGGACCGGGGGTAGACGCTCGACCATGGAAGGCATGGCCATCTTCATCCTGGTGCTCGTGCTGATCGTCGCCGCCGTGATCGGCTTCGGGCTGTACGTGCTGTCCGCGCGCCTGCGCGGGAAGAAGCTCTCGCTCGACGGCGACGAGATCGAGGGTGTCGCGGACGCTGACGCCGAACGCCACCCGCAGCACGTCACGGTCGCCAACGACGAGCAGCACACGCGGTTCGTCGGCACGCGCGAGTAGCGCCCGCCGAGCCGAACCGGGACGGCAGGGACGCGGCGCGCGAACCCGGAGGTGGCGCGAACCGCGAGTTGCGCAAACCCCCGGGGCGCGCCACGCACGCTGCGCGCACCACGCGGTCGCGCGAGCCCCGCGGCCGGACGCGCACCCGGGGTCGCGCGGATCCGTGGCTGCGCGCGACCCCGCGCGCCACGGGCTCGGGGCGGCCTACGCCCCACGGGGTCGGGCCGGCCCACGCCCCACGGGGTCGGGCCGGCCCACGCCCCACGGGGTCGGGCCGGCCCACGCCCCACGGGCTCGCGCCGAACCGGGGTCGAAGGCCGGATATACGCGACGGTGCGGATCCGGTAGCTGCAGACGCTCGAGCGCCTGCGGCGGCTGCAGGACCGGAGCCGGGCCCGGCTCAGCCAGCTGCGGCGGTTGAGACGCCGCGCGCGGCTCCGTTAGGCGACTGGTTGAACCGGGGCAGCACCTCGCGCGCATAGGTCTCGAAGAACCGCTGCTGCTCGGGCCCGATCTGCTGGATGTAGAGCTCGTCGAAGCCGGCTTCCTCGTAGGCCTTGATCTTCTCGATGTGCTTCTCCAGGTCCGGGCCGCACGGCACCTCTTCGGCGACCATGTCCTCGGTCACGAGTTCGCTTGCCTGTTCGAAGTGCGCCGGGGTCGGCAGCAGCTGCGCGAGCTCGCCAGGGAGCTGCTCGTTCGGCCAGATGCGGTGCACGGTCTTGCGAGCGGAGGCTTCGTCCTCGGCCCAGCAGACCTTCAGCCCACCCGTTATCGGCCGGTCGCTGCGGCCGCCGGAGCGGAACTGCTCGACGGCTTCCTCGTCGGGGCCGGTCGTGACGAACCCGTCACCGATCCTCGAGGCGAGCGCGATCGACTTCTCGCCGAACCCGGAGATCAGGATCGGCGGCGTCGGGTCGGGGAGGTCGTAGATGCGCGCGTTCTCGACGCGGTAGTGACGGCCGCGGTGGCTCTGCATCCCGCCCTGCCAGAGCTTGCGGATCACCTCGACCGCCTCCTCGAGCATCTCCAGGCGCTCCTCGACCTCGGGCCAGCGATCGCCCAGGATGTGCTCGTTGAGAGCCTCGCCGGTGCCGATGCCGAGGGCGAAGCGCCCGTTCAGCAGCAATGTCGAGGTGGCTGCCGCCTGAGCGATGATCGCCGGGTGGATGCGGGTCGTCGGGCAGGTGACGGCCGTCGTCACCTTCATGTTCTCGGTCGCCTCCGCGATCGCGCCGATCGTCGACCAGACGAAGCCGCTGTGCCCCTGCTCCTCGTTCCACGGGTGGTAGTGGTCGGAGATCCAGAGGTCCCTGAAGCCGGCCTGCTCGGCCATGCGCGCCTGCTCGACGAGCTCGCGCGGGCCGAACTCCTCGCTTGACAGGAAGTAGCCGATCTTCATCTCACGCTCCTCGGGTCGCTTGCTCTGCTCCTCTTCAGGCGGTACCCGAAGGCGCATGCCTCAATCGAGCGCGCCTGCCCTGCTGCTGCCGGCAGGTGCCGCGGTGCCGCCCGCGGGAAATCCGCAAGCTCGCGAAAGAAGACCCGCCGATGCTGCGTCAGCAGCTCGCGCTGTCGCGCAGCCGCACTCGCCGCGAGCCCGCTGGGGCGAGAGATCCGGCCTCAAACCGGGCGGGACTTGGGCGTGCCGCCCGGTTCGGAGGCAGCGCCGAGCGACCTCCAGGACTCGGGTCCGGGCGCGCTGCGAGCACCGCCGAGGCGCGAGGAGCTCGCGGGCCGTCAGTGCCGGACGGCTCGCTGTCTGGAGAAGATCGTTGCTGGAGCCCTGCCGGGCGCGCCATAACCGCGCGTCGCGGCGCCAGAGCAATTAGTTATGCGTTTTGAACGTGGCTCCCTGGTAGAAGGTTGCCATGTCAGCCGAGGTCGTGGCGGAGATCAATGCGCGGCTCGCCGCGGCCGAGCGGCTGCTCGCGTCCGCCCGTATGGTCGGCGACATGGCCGAGTACCGGTTCTGGCAGTCCTCGAGAGACCTCTGGTCGGCGACGACAGCGCGGGCGCTGTCCGGCAAGGTCGAGGAGAGCGTCATACACAGCTTCCAGCGCGCAGTCACCCCTCCTGCGGGAGAGGGGACCGTTTCAGAGGATCTCCCGATCGAACTCGAGAGCGTGCGGCACGGGATGGCCGTTCTGATCGGCTTGCGCTCCCAAACCGAACCAGACGTACAGGGGCCACCGCCCGAGCGCGACCGGCGTGGCAGGCGACTCGGCCCGTAGAGATCAGGCCGAGTCTCGGCGCGCCCTCGTCCTCGACGTCTGACTCCCCACGCGGCACCACGACCCGATCGGCGCCGTGTCCTTGCGGCGGTGTTCCTCGTCCCCTCGGCCCGCGATCAGCAGCTCAGCGCACCTGGCGACGGGTCCGGGTCGCCGGCATCGTGTCCCTCGATGCCCGCGGCCGGGCACCCCGGGGCCAACTGCTCGGGCGGAGTCTCAATGGGTCCGGCTGGACTCGAACCAGCGACCTACCGATTATGAGCGCGAGCGCGCGTCCGCGGCGCTCTCTGCCGTCCGCGCATTTGCCTCTACGCCGATCGCGGAGTTGTCTCCGATGTCTCCCGGGGTCTCCGATCCGTGCTCGTCGCTGGCGGCCGTCCCCGCTTGTTGCCACCCCGCCAGGAACGCGAATGGCCCGGAGAGCTGTCCGGGCCTCTCTGTGCTGCCTGCGCTCTGCTGCCTGGCGCTCCACTGAGCCTCGCGCTGCTGCGCTGCGTTTGCTCGACAACATGAGGCGCGCGGGATTGGGGGCCGTTCGGCCCAGAACAGCCTGAGCTGTTCACTGGGACGGTGTTCCGGGTAGCCCGTGGAGATGATTACCGCAGTCATTCGAGAGCTCATCTTGGGCCTCGTGCGCATTTTCAGGAAGCGCGACGACGAAGTCTGACCGGCGACCTCAGGAGCCACGCGGAAAGGCTCCTCCCCCGTGCGAAGTATCCCGCAACCGCGGCGCGGTGCGGTGCGCGATAGCCTCGGCCCATACCGATTGCCTTCGACTGATGTGTCCACGGCATGCGGCTCGGGTGGAGCGGCCGGCCAGCGCGCGGGAAGCTCGGGGTGCGGGTGTCCGGCGCGGGCGCAAGGCCGCCCGGGCCGCCGTCCCGAAGCGCGATGCAGAGGAATCGCGACTTCTGTTTGGTGCGTTGTGAGCGTCACCGGTTAGGTGGTCCGTGCCGGTGCGCACGGACCACCACGCCGGCGGTGATGGTGCTATTGGTCCTGTAGCAGGGGCCTATCCAATCGCGTCAACCCTAGACTTCGGATGCGACGAACATAAACGCGTTCTCGCTTGGCGTGTTCGTGCCAACGGTAGAACTTACCAGGACGTCGTAGACCCACGAACCACCGACCTTTTTTGCTTCCGAAACGACGAAGACGGGCAGAGCGCCGTCGATTCCGAACCCCGTGACCACCATCGCTGGAGGCTCTTCGAACTCACCGGTGGCAAAGGTGACGATATATTCTCCGGTTTTCGGGTTGCTAGCCGTGAACCACCTGCCGGAGGCGGAGCCATTTTCGTAGACAATCCCTGAAACCGTCTTTACCCCGGGACCTTCTGGTCCGGTGGGCCCGGTCGCTCCTGCGGGACCTTCTTTACCTTCTTTACCTTCGGCGCCTTCCTTGCCGGGAATGCCCTGCTGGCCGGGAGGACCGGCCGGCCCTTCCTTGCCTTCCGGCCCAGACTTGCCTTCAGGGCCTTCTTTGCCCGCGGCCCCGGGGGCTCCGGGCTTGCCTTCTTTACCTTCTTTCCCAACAGGGCCTTCTTTGCCTTCCCTGCCCTGGGAACAGCTCACCAATGAGGTGAGGGTAAACGGGATCGCGTTTGACCGCCTTCCGCTCGTTGTTTCAAGACTTACCTGTCCGCTTTCGTTCGCCCCCGGCAACGCCAGGAAGATCGGCACCCGCGTCGTCGCTGAGGTTTCGCTCGTGATCTTCGCTTCCACCGGCGTAGCGAACGGCGTCACGCCGCCCACGAACCACGCCCACCTCATGCCGGCCCTTCCAAAATGCTGCCCGCTCAGCACAACCGCTGCGTTCGGGCACCCTGAGTTGGGTGCGGCTTTTTCGAGTACCGGGCTCGGTTCAGACGAACCGTACGCGACAGAGGCGATCGACAGGAACACCGTCGCGAGCATCGCGCTCGCGACGGCTAGGCGCAGCATGCGTTTCATCACGTCCCCCTTGCTCATTGAGGAGCCCCACGCAGTTGCGCGGAGCCACCACAACCTCCAATGAGCCCCCTGCTGCCCACCTTGACAGGCTGCCGTTGGCAGGCATCCTACGCCGAACCACCCACAGACGCACCCTCAGATATGTGCGCACTCGGACAGATACCACGCGAGGTAGGCACGGAATGTCCTGTGGGTAAACCGCTCCTCGCTTGGCGTGCTGATGTCAGCGACTCGATGACTGCCACGCCATCCCCGACCGGCCATTTCTGAAGGTCGAGCTCCACGCGCGGCTGCCCTGGCGTTGGGTCCTGTCCCCACGCTTCCGTAGAGCGTCGAACACCCTTCCCGCCCCGATCGGGTCATCTCCGCGCTGCGCGCTGCCAACGTTTTCGGACCTTTGGGGTCAGGCTTTTCGCTAGGCGGTCGGCGGCATGGGGGGTGTTCACACTTTCGTTCACGCCACGAGCCCGGAAAGTGCGAAACCCCCGCGTTTTGCAGGGGTTTCGCTTGTGGGCCCGGCTGGACTCGAACCAGCGACCTACCGATTATGAGTCGGCAGCTCTGACCAACTGAGCTACGGGCCCGTCGCCGGTCTGCTCCGGCCGTACAGACGCTACCAGCGGCCCAGCGCGGCATTCGCGCGCCCGCTCCTGGGCGCCGCCGGGTGTGTCGGTGTGCCATGCTCCCGCCGCCGTCCGCGGGGCGGCTTCATGGTTCGGCGCAGCAGAGGAGGCAGGCGAGATGGCGGCAGAGAAGGCAGCGATCGTGACGGGGGCGTCGAGCGGCATCGGCCTGGCGATCGCGAAGGTGCTCGGCGAGGAGGGCTACGCGATGACAGTCGCCTCGCGGCGGCCCGAGAAGCTCGAGGGCGCCGTCGAGGAGCTGCGCGGTCTCGGCCATGAAGTCGAGTCGCTCGCCGTCAACGTCGCCGACGAGGGCGAGATCAAGCGTGTGGTCGAGACGCATCGCGAGCGCTTCGGGCGCCTCGACGTGCTCGTCAACAACGCCGGCGTCGGCATCGGCGCGCCGGCCGGCGAGATCCAGACGAAGCACATGGACATGCAGCTCGCCATCAACCTGCGCTCGATCGTCCTCTTCTACCGGGAGTGCGTGCCGATGCTGCGCGAGGCGGCCGCCGAGCACAAGAACGCGATCGTCGTGAACACCTCCTCGATCTCCGGCAAGCGCGGCGAGGCGTGGCTGTCGGTGTACTCGGCGACCAAGCACGGCGTCGTCGGCTGGACCGAAGCGATGAACAAGGAGCTCGGCGGCGAGGGGATCAAGTCGACCGCGCTGTGCCCGGCGTTCGTCGACACGCCGATGACCGACTTCGTCAAGGACCACGTCCCCGCCGCGGAGATGATCCGCCCTGAGGACATCGCCGAGTCGGTGCGCTTCCTGCTGCGGGTCTCGCCCGCGTGCGTGGTGCCGGAGATCATGTTCGTCCGGCCCGGCGAGTCGCTCTAGCGTTTCGGGCGCTTTCCCGCGGGCATACCGAAAGGGTGAGCGCGATGTCGGTTGCATGGTCCAGTGTCGTCCTCGCGGTCGTCGCGGCGGCGGTCGTCTTTGCTGTCTTCGACATCGCGAAGACCTGCTTTCGCGCGGTCGACCGCCTCAAGGTGCGCCGGGCGTGCAGGCGCGGCTGGGACTGGCCGGCGTTCGAACGCGAGTTCGCGGGCTACGCCCGCAGCC
Organism: uncultured Solirubrobacteraceae bacterium; assembly: GCA_963703205.1. Classification (GTDB taxonomy): domain Bacteria; phylum Actinomycetota; class Thermoleophilia; order Solirubrobacterales; family Solirubrobacteraceae; genus Palsa-744. The sequence continues at coordinate 1,132,532 of OY969799.1, read as the reverse complement.
GCAGCTTGAAGCGCTAGCCGGGACGTCGCCGCACCCCGGCGCGGTCGAGCATGTGCGGCGGGCCGGCCGAGCGCTCCGGCGGCCCAATAAGCTCGCCGCCGGTGCGGTTCGCCATCTCGATCCCGCAGTACGCCCGGGACAGCCGCTTCGACGACGACGCGTTCCGGGCTCAGCTGCGCCGCATCGAGGAGCTCGGGGTGTTCGAGAGCGGCTGGGTGCAGGAGCAGGTGCTCGGCGCGGCAGGCAGCCTCGCTCCGCTGAGCTGTTGACCTATGCCGCGTCCTGCACCGGCCGGCTGCGTCTCGGCTGCGCCGTGTTCGTGCTGCCGTTGCACAACCCGGTGCATCTCGCGAAGGCGATCAGCTCGCTGGACTGCCTCAGCCACGGCCGGCTCGAGGTTGGCGTCGCCAGCGGCGGCGCGGGGCGCCCGTTCGCGAGCCTTCGGCGTGGACGCGGAGCGGCCCGTTGCCCGTTTCAACGAGGCGCTGGCGCTGATGAAGACGTGCTGGACGGAGCGCGAGATCGACTTCGAGGGACACTGGTGGAAGCTGCGGGGCATGACGATGGAGCCGAAGCCCGTGCAGAAGCCGTATCCCCCGCTGTGGTTCGGGGGCAGCGCCCCGGCGGGGATGCGTCGCGCGGTGCGGCACGGCGACGGGTTCATGGGGGCGGGCTCGCAGACGACCCGCTCAGTTCACCGCGCAGGTCGAGGTCGTCAGAGCGGAGCTCGACGCACAGAGCCGTGATCCCGGCACGTTCCGGATCGGCAAGCGCGTCTACGTGCACGTCGACGACGATCCGGCGCGTGGACGTGGGCGGCTCGAAGACGCGCTCTTGCGCGCACTACGGCGGCGGAACCTGGTCGCAGCACGTGCTCGCGGGCCCACCCGAGCAGTGCGCCGAGGGCATCCGCGGGTCGCCGACGCCGGAGCCGAGCTGATCCTGCTCAACCCGCTCCTCGACGACGCCGAGCAGGTCGAGCGACTTGCCGGCGAGGTGGTCCCGGCGCTCAGATGAGCGGCCGGCGCGGGCGCGCGACGGGCCGCGGAACCGCTCGAGGGGGCCTCACACCAGAACGCCAGAACGGGACCGGTCGCGACCGCGCGCGCCGCTGCCACGGCCTCGGGGGCACGCGGAGGCCAGGTCAGGCCGGGAGCAGCGCGCCACGGCCTCGGGGGGACGCGGAGGCCGGTTCAGGCCGGGAGCAGCGCGCCACGGCCTCGGGAGGACGCGGAGGCCCGGTTCGGGCCGGGAGCAGCGCGCCACGACCTCGGGCGGGCGCGGAGGCCGGCTCAGGCCGGGAGCAGCGCGTCCGCGTGTAGTGCGGTCGTGTCGGGCGCCGCTCTACGCGCGCGGGGCCGCAGCCGGCGCGCGCGGATCTCGCCTGCGGGATCGTGCCCGTCGTCACGACGGCGCGAGCGAGCGCCGCACGCGCTCGGCGATCAGCGAGCGGTGCTCGGCGATCGCGCGGTCGAGCTCGAGGCCCGTCGCCCCGCGTCGAGGCTGGCGCGCAGCTGCGCGACCAGGATCCGCAGCTCGCGCTCGGTCGCGGGCCTGCTCGGCCCGCGCGCGCGGGTGAAGCGGTCCCAGGACTTCGCGAAGGAGATGAAGTCGGTTCGACCGCCATGGCGGTGTGCGGCGAGCATCGGGCAGACGCCGCCGGCGGCAGTCGGTGTAGGCACCGGTGATGATGCGCTGCTGCGCGAGTGACGCCCTCCAGCATCGCCCGGCGCGTGGCGACAGGCAGGCAGTCGATCGCCAGCCTGAGGCGCTCGATCGGGCTGCTGCTGGCGGCGGCGTGTTTCGCATAGTCTGTGCCCCCGCCTGGCCGCACGGCCAGCGGGTCGGAGGCGCGGCCAAGACTAGGTCAGGGCATCGGCTCCGGCAACGGAAGCCCCTGCGGCTGAAAGGAAACTTGCATGAAGCTCGGCATCCACATCGGCTACTGGGGCCTCGGCCTGACCTCCGAGGACCAGCTCCAGATCGTCCAGGAGGCCGAGCGCCTGGGCTACGACTCGGTGTGGGCGGCCGAGGCGTACGGCTCGGACACGGCGACGGTGCTGGGGTGGCTGGCGGGGCAGACGAGCAAGATCCGACTTGGCTCGGGGATCTTCCAGATGCCGGGCCGCTCGGCCGGCGATGACGGCGATGACCGCCGCGACGATCGACCAGCTCTCGAACGGGCGCATGATCCTCGGCATCGGCTCCTCCGGCCCGCAGGTCGCCGAGGGCTGGCACGGGCAGCGCTTCGCCAAACAGCTGCAGCGCACGCGCGAGTACGTCGCGGTGGTGCGAATGGCGCTCGCGCGCGAGCGCGTCGAGTTCCACGGCGAGACGCTCGAGCTGCCTCTGCCGGACGGCCCGGGCAAGGCGCTGAAGCTGACGATCTCGCCGGTGCAGGAGCGGATCCCGGTCTACCTCGCGGCGATCGGACCGAAGAACACGGAACTGGCCGGCGAGATCGCCGACGGCTGGATCCCGACGCTGTTCTCGCCCGAGCACGTGGCCGATCTGCGCAAGCTGCTGCGGGACGGCGCGGCGCGCAGCGGCAAAAGCCTCGAGGACTTCGACATCGCGCCCGACGGTCAACCTCTGCATCGACGACGACCACGAGCAGGCGCGCGACACGATGCGCGCGTTCATCGCCCTGTACGTCGGCGGCATGGGCTCGCGCAAGCAGAACTTCTACAACCAGCTGGTGACGCCGCTACGGCTTCGAGGAGGAGGCGAAGACGATCCAGGACCTCTACCTCGACGGCAAGCGCGAGGAGGCGATGGCGGCGATCCCGGACGAGCTGATCGACACCGTCTCGCTGTGCGGTCCGAAGGACATGGTTCGCGAGCGCCTCGCCGCCTACCGCGATGCTGGCGTCGGCACGCTCGGGATCACGCCGACGGCGTTCGGGCGCGAGGAGCGGATCGAGCAGATGCGGATGCTCGCCGAGATGGCCGCCTGAGGGCGCCGGGCCGGTCCTGAGCGCAAGCTCCCCACAGCGCCGCCGGATCCTGCTCGGGCGCCTTCGGCGACCCGGGCCACGCCTTCCCGATGATCGCGCTCGGCCGCGCGCTCGTGGCGCGCGGCCACGAGGTGACGCTGCAGACGTGGCGGCGCTGGGAGCGGCACGTGCGCGGCGAGGGGATGGCGTTCGCGCCCGCGCCCGGAGTACCAGGTGTTCCCGCAGGGGCCGGAGCCGCTGGACTTCTATGAGGCGGTCGTGCACGCCGCGCGGGACACGCTGCCGCTCGTGCGCGAGCTGGCACCGGAAGCGCTCGTCGCCGACATCCTCACGCTCGCCCCCGCGCTGGCCGGAGAGCTCGACGGGCGGCGCGTGGCGACGCTGATCCCGCACGTCCACCCGCACGGGCGCCCCGAGCACCCGATCTACTCGCTCGGCGCGCGGATGCCGCGCACGCGCGGCCGGCCGCGCGCTCTGGCGCCGCGCCCAGCCGGTCGTGCAGAAGGGCCTGGAGCGAGGACGGCGCGAGCTGAACGAGACGCGCGCCAGGCTCGGGCTGCCCGCGCTCGACCGTACGTCCACGGCGGCATCAGCCGAGAGCTCGCGATCGTCGCGCACCTTCCCGCAGCTCGAGTACCCGCGCGAGTGGCCGCCGGGGGTCGCAGGTCGTCGGCCCGCTGATGTGGGAGCCGCCGGAGCAGGGGCAGCCGGACCCGCTCGCCGGCGCCTTCCCTGCTGCGGACGAGCGGCCGCTGGTGCTCGTCGCTCCGTCGACCGCCCAGGACGCCGAGCACAGGCTGCTGCGGGCGGCGCTGCGAAGGGCTGGCGGAGCTGCCGGTGAGGGTGCTCGCGACGTACAACCGGCGGCTCCCGCCGCGCCCGCTGCCGGTCCCCGCGAACGCGCGACGTCGTCGACGTGGGTCGTCTACTCGCGGACGATGCCGCGCTGCGACGTCGGTCGTCTGCCATGCGGGGCACGGCACGCTCGTACGGGCGCTGTCGTGCGGCTGTCGCGGTCGTCGCCTGCCCGGCCGCGGGCGACATGAACGAGAACGCCGCGCGCGTGGACTGGGCCGGCGCCGGCGTGCGCCTGCCGCGGCGGTTCGTCTCGCGCGCGCACGCTGCGGCTGGCGGTCGAGCGGGCGCTGGAGGAGCCGTCGATCCGGGCGCGGGCGAGGGAGCTCGCGGCGTGGTGCGCCGGGCACGATCCGGCCGCGCGCGGCCGCCGAGTTGGTCGAGGCGCTGGCGGCCAGGGGTCAGACGGCACCGCGGGCCGGCGGCGGCGGCATAATCGGGAGCGTGGAGGACGCCGTCGCGCGTTACTGCGTCAGCGGTCGAAGCCAGCGACATGGCCGGGCTGGCCGAGATGCTCGCGCCCGAGGTCGAGCTTCCCTCGCCGCTGATCGGCAGGGCCGTTTTCAAGGGGCGCGAAGACGTGATGGCTCTGCTCGCGGCGCCATCTACGGGATGCTGCGAGACGTCCGCTGGGAGCCGCCCGTCGGCGACGGGCCGCCAGCGACTCGCGGTTGCGGACGCGCGCGTCGCGGGCGATGCAGATCGGCGACGCGATGGTCTTCGAGCTCGGCGAGGACGGGCGGATCGAGCGGATCCGGCCGCATCTTCGGCCGCTGCTGGCGATGATCGTGTTCATCCTCGATGATCGGGCCGGCGATCGCGCGGCGGCCGGGGATCGTGGTGCGGGCGGTTCGGAGCTGAGGGTCCCGACCAGACCGGGCCCGGTTCGGGTGCGCGGCGCACGAGCGGCCAGATCGTTGAGAAGCTCCGGGGGTGGGACTCGAACCCACAACCTCTCGATTAACAGTCGAGCGCTCTGCCAGTTGAGCTACCCCGGACCGCACTGCCCGGATTCTAGCCGGGGCTCAGAGCATCGGAGGCGAGCCTCCGGGCCGAGGCTGACTGCGCCGCCTCAACCTCTGCGTGGCAGTTCGCGCACAGCAGGATGCACTTCGACGCCTCGGCGCGGGCGACGGCGAGCGACGCGGGTCACGCCCGTTGGCTGAGCTCGAATCGCTTGTCGCCGGATCGAGATGGTGGAACTGCGAGCGCAGCGATGACAGCGGTCAGTAGCCGCACAGCACGCACGCGCCGCCGGCCTCGGCAACCAGGATCTCCTTCATCGCGCCGGCGACGCTCGGACACGCGCTCCGCACCGGCATCGCGCGCAGCGGTAGTAGCCGCGGCCGCGTCGAGCACGAACTCGGTCTCTCCGTGCGAGGTGCACGTCATCGTGGCGCGCTGCACGCCCGACGCGTCGCGCGGCAGCGCAGCTGCTCGCCGCGATCCACACCCGGCGCGCCATGGGTCCTCAGCCCGTACTGCCGCAACCAGTGCCGCACCGTCGCCTTGCTCCGATCGACCTCGGCCGCGATCTGCGCGATCGATAGCCCGCGGCCTACGAGCGCCTCCAGCTCGCTCTCGCTCGAAGCGCTCCCCGCGCCGCGATGCTTCTCCGCCCCCCGCGCCCGCAGTCCGTAGCGCCCCATCCAGTACGCCACCGTCGATTCGTGCAGCCCGACCTCGCCGCCGATCGCGGCGACCGAGAGACCCGTCGCCCAGCATCCCTCGAGCAGCGTCGCGCTCCATGACCTCATTCTCGATCTTCCCCCTGCAAATCAGGCGGTTTCGAGGCAAAGACACTCCGTGTCACACCTCCTGACACCGGCGTTCTCAGCGGCGTGATCACGACGAGGGCGGCCCGAGCCGCGCGGCTGCGCGCCGCGCCGGCTCGGCCCCGCGAACCGCGCCGGGCTCGCCGCCTACCCCCGCTCCCCCGTCTCCTCCAGCACCCGCGCGTACGCCCGGTCGAACTCGCACCTTCAGCGCCGCCTTCTCCTGCGCCAGCCCCGTGCACGTCGCGTCCCCTGCTGCCCGCGCGCCAGCTGGATCCCGCGCTCGATCCGCGCCAGCTCCAGCTGCAGCCGCTGCACCTCGAGCATCCCCGGGTTCGGCTCCTCCCCGCCGGCCTGCGACGCCAGCTCCGCCAGCAGCGGCGCAGCCGCTCGTCGCCTTCGGGCCCTCCCGCCTGGCGTCCTCGCCCGGCGCCTGCGCCATCGGCGCCGCCAGGTCCGCCGTCGCGCAGGTGCCGCGCCGCGCGCACGCAGCAGCTCGCTCGAGAAGTCCTCGCTCGACGTCGACCGCCGCGCAGCGCCTGCGCCCCCTCCTCCGGCGTCGCGATGCACAGCGCGAGGAACGCCCGCTCGGTCTCCTCCCGCCCGAGACTCGCGCCTGCCGCCGTTCGCGGCGACCCCGCCGCGCCGCCCGCGCGGCCTGCCGCCAGCGACCGCCCGCCGCCGTCGGGCCGCGCCGCCGCGCCCCTGCTCGCGCGAGCAGCTGCTCGGCGAGGCTCTCGGGCAGCGCGAGCCGGCTCGACACCAGCCTCGTCAGCTCCATCCGCATCGCGCTCGGCGGCGAGCGTCGCGAACACGGGCCGCAGCTCCTCGAGGACCCGGTCCCGCCCCTCCGGGCTGCCCGTCTCCCCGCGCGCGAGCACCCGCTCGACGCGGAAGCGCACGAACGGCACCGACCGCTCGACCGCCGCCGCCATCGCCTCGGGCCCGTCGCGCTGGATCAGCTCCGCCGGGTCGGTCGCCCTCGGGCAGCGCCACGACCCGCAGCTCGAGCTTGCGCTTCGCCGCCAGCGCCGAGGCGCGCAGCATCGCCTCCTGCCCCGCCGTGTCCGCGTCGAGCGCGAGCAGCACCGTCTGCGCCATCCGCGCCAGCTCGCCGACCTGCTCGCCGGTCAGCGCCGTCCCCATCAGCCCCACCGCGTTGCGCATCCCCGCCTGGTGCAGCGCGATCACGTCCGTGTAGCCCTCGCAGAGGATCACGCTGCCCCGCCCGCGTCGCGTGCGCCCGCGCCAGATGCGGCCCCGTAGAGGTGCAGACCCTTGTGGTAGACGTCGTTGTCGGAGGTGTTCAGGTACTTCGGCCGCCGCTCGCCGCCGTCGCCCCGCCCCGCGCCGTCGCCCTCCATCGCGCTCGCGCCGAAGCCCAGCACCCGGCCGCGGACGTCGGCCAGCGGGAACATGATCCGCGAGCGAAACCGGTCGTAGACGCGCCCGCTCCCGCCCGAGCGCTGCACGAGCCCCGCGTCGTAGAGCTCGCGGTTGCCGTAGCCGCCCGCGCCGCGAGGCGACCATCACTTTGTCCCACGCGCTCGGCGCGTAGCCGACCCGGAACTCCCGCAGGATCTCCTCCCCGAGGCCCCGCCCGAGCAGGTACTCCCGCGCCCTCGCCGCCTCGTCGGACTCCCACAGGTACCGCTGGTAGTAGTCCGGCCGTGCGCGAGAGCAGCTCGAGCAGCCGCTCGCGCTTCTTGCGCCGCTCCGCCTCGCCGGGGTCCTCCTCCTCGCGTTGCAGCTCGACCCCGTAGCGCTCGGCGAGCAGCTCGAGCGCTCCGCGGAAGTCGACCCCCTCGGTCTCCTGGACGAACGTGAACACGTCGCCGGAGGCCTGGCAGCCGAAGCAGTAGTAGACCTTCTGCGCCGGGTCGATACCGAACGACGGCGTGCGCTCGTCGTGGAACGGGCACAGCCCCTCGTAGCGCGCCGGCCCTGCCCGGCGCAGCTCGGTGCTTCGCCCCGACCAGCTCGACGAAGTCGACCGCGTCGCGGACCCTGTCCCTCGACTCCTTCGTGTACAGCGCCACGGCGCAGACGCTAGCGGGCGAACGCCCGCGGCACCTGCAGCTCCGTGTACTCCCTGATGCAGTACCGGTCGGTCATCCCGGCGAGGTAGTCGGTGACCCGCTGCGCGAGCTCGGCCTCGCCGTCGGACAGTCCGCCGCCGGGCCCGGCGGCAGCAGCTCCGGGTGCTCGACGTAGTGCTCGAACAGCCGCCGCAGCACCGCCTCGATCTTCTCCCGCTCGGCCCGCACCGCCGGCCCGAGGTAGACCCGCTCGAACATGAAGTCGCGCAGCTCCGCCATCGCCGGCCCCGCCTCCGGCCCCTGGACGATGTCCCCCGCCCGCTCGGAGTGCTCGACCATGTCGTGCACGAGCCGGTCGATCCGCGCCGAGCCGCTGTGCCCGAGCACCGCGATCGGCTCGGCCGGCAGCTCGCCCTCGCTGAGCAGCCCGGCCCGCACCGCGTCGTCGATGTCGTGGTTGATGTAGGCGACGCGGTCGATCACGCGCACGATCCGGCCCTCGAGCGTCTGCCGGCAGCTCGGCCCTGCTCGAGTGCCGCGCGATCCCGTCGCGCACCTGCTCGGTCAGGTTGAGCCCGCCCGCGATCGCGCCCGCGCAGCGAGCTCGGCGGCGCTTCGAGGCGCTCGACGATCCGCAGCGAGTGCTCGTAGTGGCGGAACGACGATGCCGAAGCGCTCGCGCAGGCATTCGTCGAGCACCTCCTCGCCGATGTGCCCGAACGGCGGATGGCCGAGGTCGTGGCCGAGCCCGATCGCCTCGACGAGGTCCTCGTTCAGCCGCAGCGCCCGCGCGACCGTGCGCGAGATCGTCGTCACCTCCAGCGTGTGCGTCAGCCGCGTACGGTAGTGGTCGCCGCGCGGCGAGACGAACACCTGCGTCTTGTGGGTGAGCCGGCGGAACGCCTTGCTGTGCACGATCCGGTCGCGGTCGCGCTGGAACGGCGTGCGCAGCGAGCAGTCCTCCTCGGGGTGCGCGCGCCGCGCGGGGTAGGAGCTGCGCCGCCGAGCGGCGAGAGCAGTAGCGCTCCTCCTGCTCGCGGATCCGCTCCGCGAAGCTCCTCCGCGACGCCTGCTGCTCGCTGCCGGCTCACGCACCCGATTCTCGCACCGTGCCCGGCCGGCCCGGGGCAGGCGCCTCCGGCCAGAGGCCGGCAGCGCGCCCGGCGAGCCTACGACTCGCGTTTCCAGTCGCCTTTGCGCAGCGTCGAGCCGCCGGCGCCCAGTGCTCCCACTTCGACTCGGCGGGGTCCTCCCGGTACTCCGGCGCCGCCCCGCCGGGAGGCGGCAGCTCGGCCGACATCCGCGGCGCTGCCGATCCGCAGATCGACCCCCCGCTCGTGCAGCGAAGCGACGTCCTCGGCCGGCACGAAGCGCTTGCCGAGCCGCTGCGCGTCGATCACCAGCCCGTGGAAGATGTCCTGCTCCTCGGCGGCGACGACGTGGTGGACGGTCCCGACCTCCTCCCCGTCGCTGCTGAGCACCCGCACGCCGCGCTCGAGCAGCGGGTAGGCGATCGGCTGGCCCTCGTCCATGTACCAGTCCCTACCCGCACGTCCGACCGCCGCGGCTCACGGCGGCGGCGCGCCCCGGTCGCTCAGGCCGCGGCCGGCATCAGCCGCACGTGCGCGTGGTGCTCGAGCGTCGCCGCCACCGCCCGTTCGACCTGACCCAGCGCTCGCTCGCCCGCCGCCGGCGCCTCGGTCAGCGGCCGCCCGAGCGCGTCGGCCATGAACGTCGTGCGCCTCCTCCCCGAGCGGGAAGGACCCGGCCTCGCAGGCCGCGCACACGACGCCCCCCGGCCGCGCCGGAGAAGCCGACGAGATGCTCCGGCTCGCCGCAGTTCGCGCACGCGCCCGAGCTGCGGCGCGAGGCCCGCCGCGAGCAGCAGCTTCAGCCGGAAGCTGAGCGACCCGCCAGCTCCGCCGCGCGCGGCCGCCCCGGCTCGGCCCCGGCCGCGCCGGCCTGCTCGTCGAGCAGCGCGAGCTGCCGGCACAGCAGGTTGAAGACCCCGGGGTGCGGCTCGTCCGTCTCGAACAGGCGCCCGACCGCGTCGCAGGCGCGCGCCGCCGCGTCGAGCGCGCGCGCGTCGCGCGCGCAGCCGCACGTGCGCGTCGATCGTCTGCGCGCCGGTCACCGTCAGCAGCTCGCCGCGGCCTTCGTGCAGCTCCGCGTGCGATCCGGAAGAACGGCTCCAGCCGCCCGCCGAAGCGGCTGCGCGCGCGCCGCACGCCCTTCGCGATCGCGCCCGATCCGGCCGCGCGCGGGCGTGTAGAGGTGCAGGATGCGGTCGGCCTCGCCGTAGCGCATCGAGCGCAGCACCACCGCCTCGGTCTTGACCGGTCCCGGGCATGCGAGTCGAGTCTATGCAGCGCGCGTCAGACGCGCGCCGGCCGCTCGGCGGCCGCCGCGCTCACGACACAGCGCGCGGCTCGGCCGCGCGAGCGGCGCGGTGCCGAGCTGCGTCGAGGCCCCGAGCGATGTTCGCCCCCGCTGCCGGGTAATCCCTACCGTGCAGGACCCCGTCGAGAAGCCCCTCCTATACTTTATGAAGTAATGCCGATTCCCACCGCCAGTCACCCTCTACACGACCGACCCTGCTCCTTCTGCGCTCGCGCGAAGGGCCTGCTGACCGCGCGCGGCGTCGCCTACGAGGAGGTCAACCTCTCGAAGGACCCCGAGGGCCGGCTCGAGCTCGCCCAGCGCACGGGGATGATGAGCTTCCCCCAGATCGTCGTCGGCGGGCGCCTCGTCGGCGGCTTCAGCGAGCTGCTCGCGGCCGAGCAGGACGGCCGCCTGGACGAGCTCCTGGCGGCGTGAGCGCCGCCGTCGCGGCCGCGGCTGGCAGCTCTCGCACACGTAGGTCCCGCGGCCGCCGACGACGAGCTTGCGGATCGGCGTGCCGCACCGCACGCACGGCTCGCCCTCGCGCAGGTGCACGAGGAACCGGTCCTGGAAGGACCCCCGCACGCCGTCGATGTGGCGGAAGTCGTCGATGCTCGCGCCGCGCGCGTCGATCCCCGCCTGCAGCGCGGCGACGACCCCCTCGCGCAGCGCCTCGGCCTGCGCGCGAGTCGAGCCGCCCGGCCGGCCGCAGCGGGATGGATGCTGCGCCATGAACAGCGCCTCGTCGGCGTAGATGTTGCCGACGCCCGCCAGCCTTCGCTGGTCGAGCAGCATCGCCTTGATCGGCGCGGTCCTGCCCCTTCATCACCGTGCGCAGGTACTCGGCGGTGAACCCCTCGTCGAACGGCTCGAGACCGAGCCGCGCGTCGAGGAACATCTGCAGCGCGGGCGTCCCGAGCAGCAGCTCGCCGGTGCCGAAGCGGCGCGGGTCGGTGATCGCGAGCGCGACCTTCGCCCTCCGCGCGCGCGGCGGCCCGAGCAGCGATCCGCACGCGCGTGTGCGGCGGCTCTCGATCCCCGCCGGCGCGGCGAGCACCGAGCCGGTCATGCGCAGGTGCTGGGCGAGGTGCACGTCGCCGTCGAGGTGCCAGAGCAGGTACTTGCCGCGCCGGCCGAGCGTCTCGATCCGCCGCCCCGTCAGCGCCGTCCTCGAGCGCCGCGGGCGCGAGCGGCCGCGACCAGCGCGCGTCGAGCACCTCGATCCGCTCGATCCGCCGCCCCTCGACGAGCGGCGCGAGCTGGCGGCGGATCGTCTCGACCTCGGGCAGCTCGGGCACCGGCTCAGCTTAGGCGCATCCCGGTCGCCAGCTCGGACGGCCGCGCATGCGGCGCGCTCACAGGAACGGGGTCGCCCGGCAACCGCTCCGCCCGCTGCCCGACCAGCCACCGCAGCACGGTCGCGCCGACGTCCGCCATCGGCCCGTCGTGGCGGAAGCCCCCGTAGCCCTCCCCGCGCGCCGCGCTGCGCCATCGCGCCGGTCAGCGCCAGCAGCGGCGCGTGCTCGCGCGTGTGGTCGGTGCCCGGGTGGGCCGGGTCCACGCCGTGGTCGGCGCGTCACGATCAGCAGGTCCCGCTCGCGCAGGCCGTCCGAGCAGCTCGCCGACGCGACGCGTCGATCTCCTCGAGCGCGGCGGCGAACCCCTCGACGTCCTTGCGGTGCCCGTAGACCTGGTCGGTCTCGATCAGGTTCGCGAACACCAGCGCCGGCCGCTCACCGCCAGCTCGCGCGCGAGCTCGCGCCACCGAGTCGAGCGCCTGCGCGTTGCGTCGCGCCCGGCAGCGAGCCGCGTCAGCCCGCGGCCCGCGAACAGGTCCTCGATCTTGCCGACGCCGATCACCTGCGAGCCCGCCTGCGAGCAGCTCCGGCAGGTAGCTCGCGCGCCGGGGGCGCGAGCGCGAAGTCGCGCCGCCGCGGCGTGCGCGCGAAGCGCGCCCGGCTCGCCCCTGAAGGGCCGCGCGATCACGCGCCCGACCGCGTTCGGCCCGGCCATCGTCTTCGCGCGCGCGCCGGCACGCCTCGTACAGCTCGCTCCGGCGGCAGCGCGCTCGACGTGCGCGGCGAGCTGCAGCACCGAGTCCTGGGAGGTGTAGAGGATCAGCGCGCCGTCGCGCAGGTGCTCGGCGCCGAACTCGCTCGATCGCGCTGAGCCCGTCGTCGGCGCGGTTGCAGATCACCGCGCGGCCCGATCGCCGCTTCCAGGCGCGCGACGAGCGGCGCCGGGAAGCCCTGCGGAGTAGGTCGGCAGCGGCGCCGGCGAGGCTCACGCCCATCAGCTCCCAGTGGCCGGTGATCGAGTCCTTGCCCGGCCCCAGCGGCGCGAGGCGCCCGTGGACGGCCGCGGGCTGCGGCGCGACCGGCGGGCACGCCCCGATCCCGGCAGGATGTTGCCGAGCCCGAGCGACGCCGAGCACGGGCAGCTCGAGGCCGCCGCGCCTCGGCGAGGTGCCCGAGCGTGCACGTCCCCTCGTCGCCGTACGCGGCCGCATCCGGCAGCGCGCCCGCGCCGCAGGCGTCGATCACGAGCACGAACGCTCGCCGGTCCGGGTCGCGCGTCATCCCCGTGATCGTCTACCGAGCGGGAGGTCGCCCGCCGCTGGGCGGCGCCGCCGCGCGTGCCGCCGCCGCGGCGGCGGCGCGCGGGTGCGCGCCGAAGTAGGCGTCCTTCAGCCGGTCCGCGGAGAGGTGCGTGTAGACCTGGGTCGTCGCGAGGTCGGCGTGGCCGAGCATCTCCTGCAGCGAGCGCAGGTCGCAGCCGCCGGCGAGCAGGTGCGTCGCGAACGTGTGGCGCAGCGTGTGCGGGCTCATCTTCTCCTCGAGCCCCGCGCGCCGCGCGTGGCCCTGCACGATCTTGTAGAGCCCCTGGCGGGTCAGCTCGCCGCCGCGGTGGTTGACGAGCAGCCTGCTCTGCGGCCGGTTGCCGACGAGCTGCGGGCCGCCCGCCCTGCAGGTACACCGACAGCGCCGCCAGCGCCTGGCGCCCGACCGGCACGATCCGCTCCTTGGAGCCCTTGCCGCGCGTGCGCAGCAGCCCCTCCTCGAGGTCGAGGTCGCGCGAGCTCGAGCCCGACCGCCTCCGAGGCGCGCAGCCCGCACGCGTACATCACCTCGAGCAGCGCCCGGTCGCGCAGCGCCAGCGGCGCCGACCCGCGCGGCTGCTCGAGCAGCCGGCGCACCTCCTCCCGCGAGAGGACCCGCGGCAGGCGCTGCGGCTTGCGCGGCCCGTGCAGGTCGGCGGTCGGGTCGTGCTCGATCGTCTCCTCGCGGCGCAGGTGCCGGTAGAACGAGCGCAGGCACGCGACCTTGCGCCCGAGCGTCGTCGAGGCGACCGGCGGGCGGCCCTCGCTGCCCGTGCGCGAGCTCGTCGAGGAACTCGGCGAGGTCGCGGTGCCGCGCGACCCTGACGCTCAATCCCGTGCCTGCCGAGGTACGACGGTGAGCTGGTGCAGGTCGGAGCGGTAGGCCTCGAGCGTGTTGCGCGACAGTCCGCGCTCGAGCTCGAGGTAGGCGAGGAAGTCGGCGACGAGCGGCTCGCCGGCGCCGTCAGCGGCGTGCGCCGCGAGAGCAGCGCCTCGTCGCGCTCCCCTTCGCCGCCCGCCGCCGGGCGGTCGGCGGCGGCGTGAGGCGGGAGCCGTCTGCAGGCCGGACATGGTGGAGAGCTTCGCCCCTGCCCGGCGGCCCTCCTCGGCCTGCAATCAGCCGTTCAGCTTCCTCCGCAGCCAGTACAGCGCGATCAGCGTCTTCGCGTCGCGGCACTCCGCGATCGCCGCGTCGAGCTCCGTCAGCGGCCAGCGGCACGATCTACGATCCGCTCCTGCTCGCCGCTGTCGGCGCTCGCCTCGTACAGCCCGGTCGCGGCGAACAGGTGCACGCGCTCGTCGGTGAAGCCCGGCCCCGGTGTAGTAGGTCACGATCGGCTCCCAGCGCTCGGCGCCGCGGCCGATCTCCTCGGCGAGCTCGCGCTGCGCCGCGGCGAGCGGCTCCTCCCCCTCCTTGTCGAGCCGTCCCGCGGGGATCTCGAGCAGGTCGGGCTCGCCGACGGCCTCGCGCGGCTGGCGCACGAGCCACAGCTCACGCTCGTCGTAGGCGAGCATCCCCACCGCGCCCGCGTGGCGGACGATCTCGCGGGTCACCTCTTCGCCGTCGGCGTGCCGGAAGCGCTCGACGCGCACGTCCACGAGCCTGCCGTCGTAGACGGTCTCGCCCCGAGCGCCTCGAAGCCGCGCCCGCGCTCACGCCGCCTCGCTGCCTCCGTCGGACTCCTCGCCGTCCTCGCCCGGTCGCGGGCGTCGGCGATCAGCTCGGCGAGCGCCGCGCCGCCCGCGAGCGCCGCGCCGAAGAACAGCGGGTCCTCGGCGATCGTCCGCCCCATCGTCTCGGCGGGCAGGCCGCTGGCGGCGAAGCCGGGCAGGTCGACCTGCGCGCGGCCGCCAGTCGTGGCGGGCGATCCGGGCCGGGCGCTCGGCCTCGCAGCGCCGGCTGGCGGCGCTCGCCCGCGGGCGTCCCGAACGCCGCGCCGAGGCCCGCGCGCAGCTCCGAGCCGACCGGCGAGCGCATCCCCGCCGGCAGCGCGACCGTCACCGGCTCGAGCAGCAGGTCGAGCACGGTCATCGTGTGGTGGGAGATGCCGCGGTGGCGCTCGCGGCTCGTCGCCGGAGGACATCCGCGCGACGAGCAGCGTCGGGCAGCCGAGCGCGAGCGCGACGTGGGCGCTGTCGAGCGCGGCCATGCCGCCGTGCCCGAGCCGCGAGTCCCGGAGCCGACGATCCCGGGGCCCGGGCCGCACGACCGCGGCGTCCCAGCCGAGCTCGACGAGCCCGTGGTGGAGCGCGCCCGCGGCGGTGACGGCCTCGCCCTCGCCGCCGAACGCCGCGCCCGCGGTCAGTGTGCCCGGCGAGCAGGCCCTCCTCGCGCAGCGCGGCGACCGTCCGCGAGTGGCTGCCCGGCAGCGCGCCGCCCGCGGTCTGCACGTAGCCGAGCCGCGCGCCCGGGTCGCGCCCGCGCGAACGCCCACGCGACCGGCGCGAGCTGGCCGTGCAGGGCGAGCACCGCGACCGGCCGCCGAGCGGCACGCGCAGCTCGCTCGTCGCGCCTCGATCGGCGACGACGGTGTGCTGCAGGCTCGTGTAGTTGAGCTTCATCACGTCCCGCCCGCGTCGCGCCCGGCGCGTCGAGGCCGCGCGTGAGGTTGACGTGGACGACGTCGAAGCCGCCGGAGCCGAGACCGAGGTCGAGCGCCTCGACGTTGACGATCACCTCGTCGCCCGGCCTCGCACGCGCCGACGAGCGCGACGTCGGCGATCGCCGCGCTCGGCGGCGGGCTCCTCGCCCTCGGAGCGTCGACCGTCGAGGCGCTGCTCGCCGCGACCGCCGGCGGGGGCCGGGTCGGCCTGCAGCACGGTGGCCCGGCGGAGCTTCAGCATCGGCGCGGCAACCTACACCGCCGCGTCCGGGCTCGAGCGCCGCGGCCTGCGTCGAGCAGCGCGCCGGCGACCGTCCAGCATCTCCTCGAGCGCCGCGCGCCGCGACCCGCTCGCCGGGCTCGTGGTTGCGCTCGGTGCCGTTGGCGAGGTTGACGGTCGGGAAGCCGGCGGCGATCAGCGCGTTGGCGTCCGAGCCGCCGCCGCTGGAGATCCTGCACCGGCTCGTGCCCGCACGCGCGCAGCGCCGCCTCGGCGGCGCGCACCGCCGGCGTCGACGGGGCGAGACGGTAGCCGGAGAACGTGCGCCGGACGCTCGACGTCGACGTCGCAGTCGCAGTCGGGCAGGTTCGCCGCCTGGTGCACGCGGTCGACGACCTCCGCCGCGAGCGCCTCGCCGCGGGAGTCGTCGAGCCCGCGGACCTCGGCGACGAACGAGCAGCGCTCGGGCACGACGTTGATCGCGCGTGCCGCCCTCGATCGTGCCGACGTTGACGGTCCCCTCGCCCTCGATCAGCCCGTGGCGCAGCGAGGCGATCGCGCGGCTCGCGGCGAGGATCGCCGAGCGCCCGTCCTGCGGGCGGATCCCGGCGTGCGCCGCCGCGCCGCGGAACCGCGCCTCGATGCGGAAGTGGCAGGGCGAGTCGATGATCACCTCGCCGATCGGCGAGGCGTGGTCGAACACGTAGCCGTAGTCGCTGCGCAGCCGGGACGCGTCGAACTCCTTGGCGCCCGCGAGCGAGATCTCCTCGCCGACGGTGAACAGCAGCTCGAGGTCGACCGGGCGCGCCCTCGTTTGCGACCTCGCCGCGCGAGCGCGAGCAGCACCGCGATCGCGGCCTTGTTGTCGGCGCCGAGGATCGCCTCGTTGGCGTTGACCCAGTAGCCGTCCTCGGAGCACCGGCTCGATCGGCGCGAGCGCCGGCACGGTGTCGAGGTGCGCGCACAGCAGCACCGACGCGGCCCGCTGCCGGCGGGCCGCCGGGCAGCCGCGCGAGCAGGTTCCCGCAGTCGGCGCCGATCGCCTCGCCCGCGCGGTCCTCGCTCGACCTCGAGGCCGAGCGCCGCGCAGCTCCGCAGCGGACGCGCTCGCCGCAGGCCCGCTCGCGCAGCGAGGGGCTGTCGATCGCGCACAGCTCGGCGAACACCGAGTGCAGGTAGCGCTGCTCCAGCGTGCCGCCGGAGTCCGGCGGGCCCGGCGCGCCTCGCTCACGGCCGGGCGGAGGGCTCGCCGGCGCACCGGCCGGCCGAGGCGCGGGTGTCGGAGACGCGCACCTCCTCGCGCTCGGCGTCCGCGAGCCCCGCGCCAGCGCGGCGGCGACGAACTCGCGGAACAGCGGCGCCGGGCGCTCGGGGCGCGACTTGAACTCCGGGTGGAACTGCGAGGCGACGTAGAACGGGTGGTCGGGCGAGCTCGACGACCTCGACGAGGCGCTCGTCCGGGGAGGTGCCGGAGATCGCCGAGGCCCGCGTTCTGGAGCCGCTTGCGCAGCAGGTTGTTGACCTCGTAGCGGTGGCGGTGGCGCTCGTAGATCACCGCCTCGCCGTAGACCTCGCGGACGCGGGTGCCGTCGTGCAGCTTGATCGGGTCGGCGCCGAGGCGCATCGTGCCGCCGAGGTCGGCGACCTCCTTCTGCTCCGGCAGCAGGTCGATCACCGGGATGGGGCGTCTCCGGGTCCATCTCGGTCGAGTTGGCGCCCTCGAGCCCGGCGACGTTGCGCGCGAACTCGCTGACCGCGACGTGCATGCCGAGGCAGATGCCGAGATAGGGGATCCGCTGCTCGCGCGCGACGCGCGCGGCGTGGATCTTGCCCTCCCAGCCGCGGCCGCCGAAGCCGCCGGGGATCAGGATCCCGTCGACCGCCGCGCAGCCGCTCGGCGGCCTGCGCCGGGGTCGAGCAGCTGCTCGGAGTCGATCCAGTCGATCTCGACGCGCGCGTCCTGCAGCGAGGCCGCGTGGCGCAGCGCTTCGGAGACCGACAGGTAGGCGTCCTCGAGCTGGACGTACTTGCCGACGAGCCCGATCCGGACGGTCCGCTCGGCGCGGGCGGAGCGCTCGATCGGCTCCTTCCAGCGCTCGAGGTCCGGCGCCGGCGCCTCCAGGCCGAAGTGCTCGAGGATGAAGTCGTCGACGCCCTGCTCGCTGGAAGGTGAGCGGGACCTTGTAGATGTTGTCGACGTCGCAGGCCGAGACGATCGCCTCGGCGCCGGCAGCGAGGCGAACAGCGCGATCTTGCGGCGGATCTCGGTCGAGAGCGGGCTCTCCGAGCGGCACATCAGCATGTCCGGCGCGATCCCGATGCGGCGCAGCTCGTTGACCGAGTGCTGCGTCGGCTTGGTCTTCAGCTCGCCGGCGTGGCCGATGTAGGGCACGAGCGTGAGGTGGATGAACATGCAGCGACGCCGGCCGACGTCGACGGGGAACTGGCGGATCGCCTCGAGGAACGGCAGCGACTCGATGTCGCCGACGGTGCCGCCGATCTCGGTGATCACGAAGTCGACGTCGCTGGACTCGGCGATCAGCGAGATCCGCTGCTTGATCTCGTCGGTGATGTGCGGGACCACCTGGACGGTGCCGCCGAGGTAGTCGCCGCGGCGCTCGCGCCGGATCACCGTGTCGTAGATGCCGCCGGCGGTGACGTTCGAGGCGCGGCTGGTGTTGGCGTCGGTGAAGCGCTCGTAGTGGCCGAGGTCGAGGTCGGTCTCGGCGCCGTCCTCGGTGACGAACACCTCGCCGTGCTGGTAGGGCGACATCGTGCCCGGGTCGATGTTGATGTAGGGGTCGAACTTCTGCAGGCCGACCGTCAGGCCGCGCGAGACGAGCAGCCGGCCGATCGAGGCGGCGGCGATGCCCTTGCCCGAGCGAGGAGACGACGCCGCCGGTGATGAAGATGAACCGGGTCTTGCTCGGAGGCTGAGCGTGGCGGTCGGAGTGCGAGGTCATGAGGGCCTGCCCCAAGAGTCTAGTTCCCGCAGCCCCGGAGTCCTCTCGATCAGCGCCGAGATCGAGCGCAGCTCGCCGTAGACGGTGATCGCGGCGAGCAGCCCGAGGGCGATCAGCTGCCCGGTGCCGGACAGCGTCAGCACCAGCCAGAGCCCGGCGAGCGCGCCGAGCAGGTTCGAGCCGGTGTCGCCGAGCATCGCCCGCTCGCGCAGGTCGTAGGCGCCGGCGACGAGCGCCGGCGCGGCGAGCAGGCCGAGCGCCCACAGCGAGCGCACGCCGGCGCCGATCGTCAGCGCGCAGCGCCGAGCAGCACGAACGCCTTGGCCGAGCGGCCGGGACGCAGGTCGAGCAGGTTGAAGAGGTTCGTGGCGAGCACCAGCACGCCGGCGGCGAGCAGCCAGCGGCCGTTGGAGAGGCCGAGCTGGTCCATCGCCAGCAGCGCCAGGCCGAGCGAGCCCGCGGCCTTCAGCGCCCCGGTCGAGAACTCGCCGCGGATCGAGCGCCGCGGCGTGGCCGCGCCAGCCGCGCGCGGCCGCGTCAGACGGCTCCGCCGCGGCGCCGAAGACGTCGTCGATCAGCCCGAGCAGCGCGACGCCGAGCGCGTAGAGCAGGATCGTCGCGAGTCTCGGGGTGGAACACGGCGGCGGGCGCGAGGCGGGCGATCAGCGCGAGCGGCACGAGCGCGACGAGCGCGGCGGCCGGGATCAGCAGCCCGAGCGGGACGGGAGCTCGCGGCCGCGGTAGTTGGCGCGGGTGTGGCCCGCCGCTCGGAGCGTCCGCAGCAGCGCCGGAGCGAGCGCCGCGGCGGTCAGCAGCGAGAGCAGGAACGGGAGGGCGTGCACCGCCGGAACCTAGCGCCGGGAGCGGACGGGCAGCGGCCGGGGGTCTGGGCGCCCTGCCGTCCGGGCCGCGCGGCCCGGCCCGGGCACGCCCCCGGCGGCCTGCGGAGCGAGCCCGCGCCGCCCGACGCCGAGCACGCCCCCAGCCAGCGCCTCGACCCCGAGCACGCCCCCGGCGGCCTGCGGAGCGAGCTGTCGCTCGCCGGCCGCTACGGTCCCGTCGAGGGCTGGGCGACGGTCGGCAGCAGCGAGTCGGCGGTCGACTTCACGCCGAACGCGCCCGCTGTTGCCGGCGAGCGCGTAGAGCAGCGCCGCCTGCCCGGCCGGCGCGTCGAGGTCGTCGACCGAGGAGATCTTGCGGCCCTTGTACCAGGGGACCTGCGAGGGTTCGGTGCGGGTCAGCTCGACGCCGACGGCGGGCACGCCGACGGCCGCGACGCCCGCGAGCAGCCCGTCTTCGAAGCGGCTGTCGGCTTCGGCGGCTTCGGCGCCGAGCTTCGGTGCCGACGGTGCGCGCGACGACGAGACCTTCGAGGTGGGTGAGCTGGCCGTCGAACGCGCTCAGCAGGCTGTCCGCGGACGCGGCTCAGCAGCTCCTGGCCGACCAGCGCGCCGCCGCTCACGAGCTGCCGGCCCGACCAGCTCGCCGAAGCGTTCGAGCAGTTCCGGCGAGGCGACGCATGCGCCCGACGCGCTCTTCGTGGCGCACAGTTCCGCGTAGTGGGTGCCCGCGGCCTCGTGCGCGATCCCGGCGAGATCGAGCGGCAGCCGCACGGCGACGACCGTGGCGAGGGTCCCGTCGCCCTGCGTGACGGCGGCGCGGACCAGCGAGTTGACCTGGTCGGAGGGTTCGCCGAGGAACACGAGCCCGATCGGCGCGGCCGTTGAGGAGTTCGTGCACGGCGAGCGGATACAGGCCCTTGGCGAACGCTTCCTCTTCGCCGAGGCGCGCCTGCAGCTGCTGATGCGTGAGCTGCGGGCTTCGCCGAGTTCGGAGTCGAGGTTGTGGACGATCGCCGCTTCTTCGCCGAGGAGACGAGGTTGGTGTCGCCGATCGCGACGCCGATCAGCACGCCGAGCGCGAGCGCGAACAGCACGGCGGCGAGAGACAGCGCGTGGTAGCGGTAGTCGAACAAGGCGTCAGATGATCTCGGTGCGGACGCTCACGCGCGCCGGCTTCAGCCGCGCGCGCCGAACAGGATCTGGATCCTCAGCCAGATCAGTTCGGCGACGTCGCGCAGGGCGGGCGTCGTCCAGATCACGGCGATCATCGCGAGCAGGCCCGCGCGCGATCACGACGAGCAGCGGCGTGAGCCCCGGCCGGGGCTGGTAGAGGCGGCTCACGCCCTTCGCGTCGACCAGGATCTCGCCGACGCGCAGCCGCGTCAGGAAGGTCGAGGACATGCCCTTGCGGTTGCGGTCGAGGAACTCGACGAGGTTGAACTGCGAGCCGACCGAGACGATCAGGCGCGCCCCCTTCTCGGCCGCGATCAGCATCGCCACGTCCTGGCTGGTGCCCGGCGCAGGCACGAGCTTGAAGGGCAGCCCCAGCTCCTCGAGGCGGTGGCGGCCCGGGCGCGCGGCCGTCGGGATAGGAGTGCACGACCAGCTCGGCGCCGCAGCGCAGCGCGCGCTCGCCTGCGGAGTCCATGTCGCCGACGATCATGTCGGGCGCGAGCCCCGCTTCGAGCACGGCGTCGGCGCCGCCGTCGACCGCGACGATCAGCGGTCGCCGGTCGCGGATGAAGGGCCGCAGCGCGCGCAGGTCGCGCTGGTGGTCGACGCCGCGCACGACGAGCAGCATCGAGCGGTCGCGGAACTCGGTTCCGAAGCGCGGCAGGTGCGATTCGTCCGGTGAGCAGTTCGCGCTCCTCGAGCATGTGCTCGATCGTGTTGGCTGCGAAGCGCTCGAGCGCCTGCCCCACCTCGAGTCGCCTGGCCTCGGTCTCGGCGCGCACGCGCGGCAGGTCGAGCGTCTCGCCGCTCGCGAGCAGCTCGCCCGCGGCGCAGCACCTCGGTGTCGGCGCCGCCGTCGCCGCGCTGCAGCCCGGCGCACGACCAGCGGATCGCCGTCGGAGACGAGTCCGAACAGCGCGTCGTCGGGGAGGTCGACGAGCGTGATGCCGGCTTCGACGAGCAGCAGCGGGCCGAGGTTGGGGTAGGCGCCGCTCGAGGAGGGCCGGCAGTTGAGCACCGCGACCACCTCGGCGGCGATCAGCTCCTCGGCGGAGACGCGGTCGATGTCGAGGTGGTCGACGAGCGCGATGTCGCCCGGCACGAGGTGCTTGACGAGCAGCTTCGTGCGCCGCCCCGGCCGGACCGAGCCCGGCGACGGCAGCCGTGACCGGCGCGCCTCCCGCGGGGGCCGCCACCGTCCCGGCGGCGCTTGGGCCCGCGAGGCTGGGTCTGGTCGCAGCCATCCACATCCGAGGGTAACGGGCTGCGGGCCGCCAGTCTCCTCTCGCACGTGCGAGCACGCACTGCTCCCGGGCGCGGATCGAACGCTCGGGCCGCGCGGCGCCGGCTCGCGCGCGACCTGACCCGCACGTTCGAGCGGCAGGGCGCGTTCCGCGCGCGGAGCGCTCAGGCGGCGCGGCGCAGGTCGCGCGCGTGGCGGCGCGCGGCGACGTCGTCGCTGTCGGCGCCGAGCATCCGCACGAGCTCGCAGACCACCTCGCGCTCGGCGAGCTCGACGACCGAGGCGCGGGTCGGCTCGGCGCCGGTGTCCTTGACGATCGAGAAGTGCCGCGCGCCCGAGCGAGGCGATCTGCGGCAGGTGGGTGATGCAGATCACCTGACCGCGCGTCGCCGAGCTCGCGCAGCCGCGCGCCGACGGCGTTGGCGGTGCGCCCGCCGATGCCCGCGTCGACCTCGTCGAAGACGAGCGTGGTCTCCGGCGCGGCCGAGGCGGCGGCGCTCATGATCGCGAGCATCACGCGCGAGAGCTCGCCGCCGGAGGCGATGTCGCGCAGCGGGCCGGCCGGCACGCCCGGGTTCGGCGCGATCAGGAACTCGACGCTGTCGGCGCCCGACGGGCCCGGGCTCCGCGCTCGGCCGAGCGCGACCTCGAAGGCCGCGTCCTCCATCGCCAGCGAGCGCAGCTGCTCGGCGACGGCGCGCGAGAAGCCCGCCGCCGCCCTTGCGGCGGGCTTCGCGGAGCTCGCCGGACGAGGCGCTCGTGCTCGGCGCGAGCGGCCGTCGAGCTCCGCCTCGGCCTGCTCGATCGCGTGCCTCGGCGCCGGCGAGCTCGTCGCGGCGGGCCCGTGCCGCTGCGGCGAACTCGAGCACCGCCTCGACGCTGCCGCCGTGCTTGCGGATCACGCGCTCGAGCGCGTCGAGGCGCGCTTCGACGCACTCGAGCGTCGGCTCGACACCCGGTACGTCGAGCTCCTCGGCGCCCACGCCGGCGCCGTAGTCGCGCAGCTCGCCCGCCAGCTCCCGCGCCCTCGATCGCCAGGCTGCGCGCAGCCGCTCGGCGAGCGCGTCGAGGGCCGGATCGGCGCCGCTCGACGGCGTCGAGCTGCGCGACGGCGCCCGCGAGCAGCTCGGCCGCGCCCGGCAGCTCCCCGCCGTCGCCGCCCAGCGCCTGCTGCGCGCCGGCGGCCGCGCCCGCCAGGGCGTCGGCGTGACGCAGCCGCTCGCGCGCGGCGAGCAGCCGCGCGTGCTCGGCCGTCCTCGGGCGCGAGCTCGTCGATCTCGCCGAGCTCGAACTCGAGCAGTCCGAGCTCGCGCTCGCGCCCGCCGGCGAGCTCCGCGAGCTGCTCGAGCCGCGCCTGCAGCTCGCGGACGCGGGCGTGGGCGGCAGCGCAGGCCTGCAGACGCCGCGGCCTGCCCGGTCCCGCACGCGCCCGTCGAGGATCTGCAGCTGGGCCGCGGCGAGCGTGAGCCGGCGGTGCTCGTGCTGGCCGTAGAAGGAGAGCAGCAGGCCACCGGCTCGCGCAGGTCCGCGACGTTCGCGCTGCGGCCGTTGAGGTATGCGCGGGTGCGGCCGTCGGCGCCCAGTCGCCGCGCGAGCACGATCTCGCCCCTCTCGTCGCCGATCCGCTCGCGGAGCTCGCCGTCGAGCGCATCGAGCAGGCCGGGCGGCAGGTCGAAGGTCCCCTCCACGTAGGCCTCGCGGGCGCCGGGCCGCACGATGCCCTGGCGCGCACGGCCGCCGAGCAGCAGGTCGAGAGCGTGGGCGAGCACCGTCTTGCCCGCGCCGGTCTCGCCGGTGAGCACGTTCAGGCCCGGGCCGAGGCGCAGCTCGGCCCGCTCGATCAGCAGCAGGTTCTCGACGCGCAGCTCTTGCAGCATGCACGGTGTCTAGCAAGGGCCGCCGACGGACCGCAACGGCGCTGCGGGCCGCGGGGCTCGTCGCTCGCCGGCGCAAGACCCTGGTCTTCGCGGTCCCGCGCATGCATAATCCAGGCAGGGGGCCGGAACGGAATCCGCGGCCCGTACACCGAGGACAAGGCGAGGCATGGCCGCCAGCGACTCCACTCAGAACTTCCCCCCGGCGCCCGCGGGCTCGTTCGAGTGGCCCCGCGCCGTGGAGCTGGACGAGCGGCTGGACGAGGAGATCGGCCGCGCCGAACGGCACGGCACGGCGCTGAGCTGCCTGCTGGTCGTCGTCGACAACCTCGAGGAGATGGCGGGCGAGCACGGCGGCGAGCTGCGCGAGCAGACGATGGCCTACATCGCGGGCGCGCTGCGGCGCGAACTGCGCCGCTTCGACCGCGTCGGCATGCCGAGCGACCGCGAGCTGCTGATCGTGCTGCCCGGCGCGGACGGCCCGCGCGGCGAGATCGTCGCACGGCGGGTGCTCGACCGGCTGCGCTCGATCAAGGTCGAAGCGCGCGGGCAGCGGCGGTCGCTGCGCATCTCGGTGGGGCTCGTCCGCGTGGCGCCCGGAGGCCACGCCCGCGATGCTGCTGGACCGTGCTCGGGCCGCGGCGGAGCGGCCGGCGGCAACGGGCGCGGCCGCGGCGGCCGGGCCGTCGCCTGCACGGCGACCCAGGACCGCAGGAGCCGCCGCGCCCCCTTCATAATCCTCGCTGGATGCTGACCGGATCGGAGCTCTGGCTGCTGCGGCTGATGGCCGACCGCGGCCTCGCGCTGCTCGACGCGAGCAACATGCTGCTGCTGATCGAGGAGCAGGGCGAGCTGCGGGTCGCGGGCGCCAGCGGCGGCCCGGTGAGGCTGCGGATCGCGCCGGTGCAGGGCAGCGCGCTCGGCGCGCTCTATGTCAAGCGGCGAGTCGCTCGCGCTCGATCGTCCGCGCGGGCAGGAGGCGGCGTTCCTGCACGAACTGGGGCTGGAAGCGCGCTCGGTGCTGGTCGAGCCGTTCTCGATGAGGGAAGGTCAGGGCGGCGGCCTGGCGATCGCGCTGCGACGCGACGGCTGTTCCGCCAGCCCGACCGCGAGGCGCTGAGCGCGTTCGCGGAAAGCGTGGCGGCACGGCTCGCGGCGGAGCGCTCGGTCGAGATCGAACGGCTTCGCTATGGGATGGAGGCGCGCGAGCGCGAGCGCACGAGGTGGGCGCGGGAGATCCACGACGAGTCGATCCAGGGGATCGGCGCGCTGCGGATGCGCCTCGCGAACGCCAGGGACCTGGACGACAAGCAGGCGCTCTCGGCGGCCGTCGAGGAGGCGCTCGAGGGTCTCGGCCACGAGATCGACGGGCTGCGCCACCTGATCACCGAGCTCCGCCCCGCGTCGCTCGACGATCTCGGCCTGGCGGCGGCGCTCGAGGCGCTGGCGCGGCGCGCGCAGGCGATCGACGGCCTCGACGTCAAAACCGAGATCGAGTTCGGGCGCGACGAAGACATCCACCCCGGCGAGGCCCACCACGGCGGCGGCCGGCTCGACGCGGAGCTCGAGTCGACGATCTACCGTGTCGTGCAGGAGGCGCTGACGAACGTCAGCCGCCACGCCGAGGCGAGCCACGCGATCATCCGTCTGACAGGCGACGAGCAGCGCGTCGTCGCGAGCGTGATCGACGACGGCAAGGGCATGCCCGATGCCGCGCGTCTCGGGCCGCGCGAGGACATGGGCGGCTTCGGTACCGGAGGCATGCGCGAGCGCGCGGAGCTGGTGGGAGGCGAGCTGGAGTGGCTGCCGGCGCCGGGCAAAGGCACGATCGTGCGGCTCACGGTGCCGCTGGCGGGGCGGCAGCGGGGCGCGTCCCCGCCGAGCGTCCAGCCCAGCTACTGACCCTCGGCTTCCTCGCTGTCGCTCCCGCCGCGCGCCCCGCGGATCCAGTCCGCCAGCTGCTGGCCCGCCGACCCCACCGAGTCCCCAGCATCCTTGATCGCGTCGCGGATCCGGTCGGCGTAGAAGGACACGGCCTCGCCGCCCTCCGCACGGGGGTCGACGGGGTCGCCGCGGCGCGGGTACTCGCCTTTGCCGACGATCCTGTCGAACTCGCCGGAGCGGACCCACGCCATCAGCTCGTGGGTCCGCTTGACGGGAAGCGGGTGGGTGACACCGAGCTCGAGCGAGAGCCGCGTGAGCCGCTCGAGGCCCGTGCCCTTCTCGGAGTAGTCGAGGCCCTGGCGCATGAACTCGTCGAGGTCCAGCTCGGAGACCATCGCGCCTCCCGCCAGCGACATCAGCGAGCGGCAGACGACGAGCGGGTCGCGTGTCACGAGCGCGGCGGCGCGGTCCGCGCTCAGCTCGGTAGCCCGCCCCCACTCCATCAGCGCGGTGCGCACCGGGATCAGCGGCAGCGGAAGCCGGGCGGCCTGCGTCATGAAGACGAGGATCGCGAGCGCCGTGCGGTACAGCCCGTGGTCGGAGAGGATGTGGGCGGCCTCGTGCGCGAAGACGGCGCGGCGCTGCGGCGTGTCGAGCAGGCTCAGCAGCCCCGATTGCACGACGACGATCGGCCGCTTGGCACCGATTGCCATCGCGTTGGGCATCGGAAACTGGCTGAGGTAGAGGTCGGGGACCTCGTCCATGTCGAGTGTCGCGTAGGCGATCGCGTGCTCGCGGTAGACGTCGCCCAGCTGGCGCTCGGAGAGCCGCACGGCGGAGCCGAGGAAGGTCTGGCGCAGCGCACGCTCGTAGCCGAGCTCGATCAGCTTGCGCACGACGGTGTCCAGGTAGGGCACCGCGGAGAGCGCGGCGGTCGCGGCGCGGTCCGCGGGGTGCTGGAAGGCGCGGGGCGAGATCTCCTTGAGCTGGTAGCCGCGCGCGGGCAGATCGGTCGACATGGCTGGAGGCTACTCGGCGGGGGGCGGCGCGTCTCCGCGCCTGGTAGCAGGCGACGTGGCCGGCGCCCGTCCACGGGCGGACCGAGGCGCCGGCCCACCCCTTGACCGGCCGGAGGGGTTCTCCAGCAGCGACAGGAACCATGACCATTCGCTGCCGCTGTAGCGCTGCAGCCTGGCACGCTCGTCGTCGCCGCGAGCAGCTTTGCGTGTCCGGGTGTCCGCCATGTACCGGCGGATCGCAGCGAGCGGCCCCATCGACGAAGGATATGCCGCACCCGCAGTGAGCGGCGCAGCGTCGCTCCTTGCAACGCTCATACGGAGCGCCGCGAGGCGTAGCCGGTCGACGAGAACCGCCCACGCGTTGCCACGTGTCGGTGTAGCCTGAAACGCGGGGCAACACGATCAGGGGGTAGATCAGATGAGGAGCATCTCGTTGGCAGCAGCGGCAATCGCGGCGGCAGCGCTCGGCGTGAGCGGGACCGCGGGCGCTTCGGCCGCAACCACGTACAAGGCCTGCGGTCACCTCGTCGTGGGCGGCTTCGGCGGCGCCAATCCGCCCGGCGTGCCCGCAGGGGCGAGACCTCACCTCGAAGCGCTGCGCTTCAAGGGCACGATCAGCTGCGCCGACACCCGCGCGGTGATGCAGAAGGTGCTCAACACCTCGACGGGCACGAAACCGAAGTCCCCGTCCGGGTGGAAGTGCCGGTTCAAGACCGGGCAGGGTTACTGGTGCCAGAAGGGCGCCAACGAGATCGGCGAGGCGACGATCTACACGCTCGACGGGAAGGTCGTCGGTCCAAAGCCGAAAGCGCCGTGACGGCAAGCCGGCCGGCGCCCGATTCTGTTCCGGGCCGCACATGTGCGGCCCGGCCGAGCGGCGCATGCGCCGCTCGGAGGGCGGGCCGCATGCGGCCCGCCCGGGCTCGGCGCATGCGCCGAGCCCCTACAAGAAGATTCAGGAGAGCCGCGGGCTAATCGGCCAGGCCGGCGCGTCGCACGTAGGCGGTGATCTCCGCCCGCGAGCCGAAGCCCAGCTTCTCGATCGCGCGGGCGCGGTAGGTCTTCACGGTGCGCTCGGCGACGCTCAGCTTCTCGGCGATCTCCGGGTTGGTGTAGCCGTTGGCGATCAGCCTCACGACCTCGCGCTCGCGCTCCGACAGCGATACGCCGTCGCCGCTCTGCTCTTCGCCGGTCGCCATCAAGGCGCCGAGCCGCGGGTGCAGGTAGCTGCCGCCGGCGACCGCCAGGCGGAAGGCCTGCAGCAGCTCGGCCGGCTCGGCCTCCTTGAGCACGTAGCTGCGCGCCCCAGCCCGCAGGGCCTGGCGCGCGTACTCCGGGTCCTCGCGCATCGTCAGGATCGCGACGGCCATCGACGGATGCGCGATGAAGCAGGACGGCAGCGCGCCGAGGCTGGAGCCACCGGGCATGGTCAGATCGAGCGTCAGCAGATCCGGCTTGTGCTCGCGCACGGCACGCACCATCGAGGGGATGTCGGCGGCTTCGGCGACGACTTCGAACTCGCCGTCCTCGCGTTCGAGCACGGCACGGACGCCGTCGCGTACCACCGTGTGGTCGTCGGCGATGATGACCGTTACAGGCCTGCTCACACCCGGGGAGCCGTCGTGCATGCTGCTGACCGTATCGGCCGGGGTGGAGCCCGCCTTGAAGCCCCGGGACGCGCATTGCGTCCCCCCTGCGCCCGATCGGTGCCCCTTCGGCTTCGCGCGCGCCGCTGTGCACCCCTCGACCGCCCGTCGGCCAGCCGCTAGCTTCCGCCCAATGCGGCTGGTCATGCGCTCGCCCCAGCTCAGGCGGATCGTCTTCGCCTACACCGTGAACCGCTTCGGCGGCTGGTTCGGTCTGCTCGCCCTGGTGCTGGCGACCTACGACCACACCCACAGGGCGCTCGCCGTCTCCGCGCTGCTGCTCGCCAGCCTCGGCGTCCCCGCGCTCGTCGTGCCGGCGGTGGTGGCCCGGGTCGAGGCTTCCAGGCGCGGCCACGAGCTGAGCGGGCTGTACGTCTTCGAGGGCGTCGTGACCGCCGGCCTCGCGCTGCTGATGTCGAGCTTCTCGCTGCTGCCGGTGCTCGGCCTCGTGCTGCTCGACGGCGTCGCGGCCCTCGCCGCCAGCGCGCTGCTGCGATCGGAGGTCGCGCGCGCTGCGCGCGACTGGGTCGAGGAGCGCGCCGCGGCCGGGGAGCCCGGGCTGGCCAACGGTCTCGAGGAGGCGGCCGAGGAGGCCGAGCGCGCCGCCAACGCGATGCTCAACCTCGGCTTCTCGCTCTCGTTCGTCGCGGGGCCCGCGATCGGCGGCGTCGTCGTCGCCGCGGCCGGCGCCCCCGCCGCGCTGTACATCGACGCCGCCTCGTTCCTGCTCTGCGCGCTGCTGCTGCTCGACCTCCATCCGCACGTGGAGAACGCCGGCGGCGACTCCGTCGGCGCGCGGATCCGCGCGGCGGCAGGCCACCTCGCGGCGGCGCCGATGCTGCGGAGGCTGTTCCTCGCCGAGTTCGCCGCGCTGCTGTTCATCGAGACCGGCGCGCCGATCGAGGTGAGCTTCGTGAAGTCCACGCTCGGCGCGGGCGACGGCGGCGTCGGCTTGCTGCTGGCGATGTGGGGTGCGGGCGGCGTCGTCGGCTCGGTGGTGTTCGCCCGCATGGTTCGCTGGCCGCTTCGCATCCTGCTGTCGGCCGGCGCGCTGGCGATCGGAGCCGCCTACCTGGGCCTTGCCGCGGCGCCCTCGCTCGCCCTCGCCTGCGTGGCCGGGCTGCTCGGAGGCGTCGGCAACGGCATGCAGTGGCCCTCGATGATCAGCGGCGTCCAGGCGCTGACGCCGCCGGATCTGCACGGCCGGCTGATGGGGGCCGCCGAATCGCTCGGCTCGGTCTGCGTGGGGCTCGGCCTGCCCCTGGGGGGAGCGCTGGTCGCGCTCAGCTCCCCGCGGACCGCCTTCGTCGTGGTCGGCGTCGGGGCGATCGCGGCCACCGCCGGGCTGCTGCGCGTCCACACCGCTGGACGCTCTGAAGCCGCGATCGAGCACTCTGTCGAGACCTCCGCCGAGCCGGTGATGATGAGCCTCGAGGAGGCCGCGGCCCCGTCGGACGGGGCCCGCCTGCCCGACTGATCGAATCCGACCACCGGGTCAGCCTTCGGACTGCGGATGCAATCGCGACCCTTTGCGACGGACCTCCCGGACTGGACTTAAGTACTACTCGCTGTCGGCCGTTAAGGACGACAGGGATGCCCAGCGAAGGTACAACCCGCCGGATCTTCTGGGGCCTCGAGCTCGCGCTGTTCGCTGCCGTCGTCGCGGGCTCGGTGCTCGTCGCCGGCAAGCACGAATGGCAGCCTCTGAGCCTGATCGCGCTGCTGCTCGGCCTCTCCCTCGCCGGGCACTGGCTGAGCGTGGAGATCAGTGGCGGCAAGCTCTCCCCCTCGCTGGTCGCGATCATCATGGCGATGGGCCTGCTCGGCCCGGTCGCCGCCGCTGTGTGCGGGATCGCCACAATGGTGCTGTCCTCGGCGGTGCGCAGGCTGCCTCCCGCGCAGTGGCTGAGCAACGTGATGATCTACGCGGTCGTGCCCTTCGCCGGCGGCCTCGTGATGCAGATGCTCGGCGCGGGCATCGGCCGCGGCGGCATCCCGAGCGGCGAAGCCCTGATCTTCGGCCTGCAGCTGTTCGGCGTCGTGCTCGCCACGACCGCCGCGAGCTTCCTGTTCTTCGCGCTGGACGTGCGCGTGGACGAAGGCCGGCCGCTGCGGCGGATCCTCGCCGAACTGGTGCCGGTGCTACCCGGCGAGCTCGCGGTGGGCGTGCTCGCGACGGTGCTCGCCGCGGCCTACAAAGGCGTGGGGTTCCCGTCCCTGATCGCCGCCATCACGGTCCTGATCGTGTTCCGCCAGCTGACCGTCGCGCTGCTGCGCTCGGAGGAGCGGGCCGAGGCGCTGCTTGCCCGCTCGCGCCAGCTCGTCGGGCTGCAGCTCGGCGTGCTGCGCACGCTCGTGCGGGCCCTGGGCATGCGCGACGAGACGACTGCCCGCCATGCTGCCGCCGTGGCCCTGTACGCGAAGGCCCTGGCGCAGGAGATCGGCTGCAGCGAGGAGGAGCAGGACACCGTCCACGCCGCCGGCCTGCTCCACGAGATCGGCAAGTTCACCTGGCCCGACCGCGTCCTGCACGCGCGCGTGATCGCCGAGGAGGACATGCAGATCGTGCGCAACCACCCGCAGGAGGGCTCGCTGCTCGTCGGCGCGCTCGACGGCTACGGGCCGGTCGCCGACGCGATCCTCTACCACCACGAGCGGGTCGACGGACGCGGCTACCCGGCGGGGCTGATCGGCAAGGAGATCCCGCTCGCGTCGCGCATCCTCGCGATCTCCTCGGTCTACGACACGATGACCGCGCGCGAGAGCTATCGCGCGCCGACCGGCGAAGGAGGCTTGGTGATGACGCCCGACGAAGCGATCGCCGAGCTGCGGAACTCCGCCGCCAACGGCCAGCTGGACGGCGACCTCGTCGAGTCCTTCATCCGCGTGCTCGAACGAGAGGGTACGACCTTCGCACACGACGCGGACTTCGAGCAGGAGCTCTCGTTCGAGCGGCGTGTGCGCGAGATGGCCGAACCGAAGCTCGGCTGAGCGCGCCGCGGGCAGGATCCGGCGCCGGGCCGGCGCTTAACGACCGGGGGCGCCACAAGGGCGCCCCCGACCAACGTCCTTGCGCTAGCGGATCGGCCAGCGAATGGGCCATTCAGCCATAACCTGCTCCTTTGTCTCCGACCAGTCGTGACGGCGACAATCCGACCGGTTCCCTCCAGGGAGAGCCGCCTGGTTACCTTTGAGTAGGTTCGCAAAGGATAGGGCAGGCAAGGGCGAAAAGTCCAGTTTGCGCACCTTTGTGCAGGATTGTTTGCACCCGGGGCTGGAAGGTTCCGATCTCGCTCAGCCCGCTTTTGGCTCTGGAATCGAGCTTCGAGCTGAGGGGTCGGGCACTTGCGAGCTTCGCGGCGGCGAGCGTTGCAGGACCGGCGCCGGCGGCGCCGACGGCCGCCTCGGGGCCGCGGCTGCTCCGCGAGCCGCCGCTCAGCACGCCGATGGGCCACGAAGCTCCGTCGCGCCTCCGCGACCCGCCGGCTCAGCACCGCGAAAACGTCCACAAAGCTCGGCGGCGCTCAAGTTCGCGGCTATTTCTGACGAAACATGCAGCGATCTGGCCCCCCGTGGGCCGGGAACTACGGACAATGAGGCAAGCAATGGCCCAGAACGTCACCCCCAGTGAGCGCCGGCTCGTTTTCACGAGCTCGCAGGCCGCGCATTACCTCGGTGTGTCGCTGGCGACGGTCCGCCGGTGGACGGACGCCGGCCACGTCGCCTGCTACCGCACGCCGGGCGGGCAGCGCCGCTTCTCGCGGGCGCAGCTCGACGGCTTCATCACCTCGATGAGCCAGGAAGTGGCCCCGGCCAGCGTCGAAACGAGCCACACGGAACACGCGCGGATCGCCTGAGCGCGTCAGCTCGCGAGCCGCCCGAACTTCTCGCGTAGCCGCCGGTAGAACGACGTGCCGGGCAGCTGCGCGAGCGTGCCGAGGTCTCTTGCGAACGAGGCCTCGATCTTGCCCCCCGCCGGGATGCTGCCGACAGGCTGACCATCGACCGCGACGTCCAGCGGCTCGCGCGAGCGGTTGGTGATCGACAGCAGGTCCGACGGCGCGGCGACCAGCGCCCGCGCCGTCATCGAGTGGGGCGCGATGAAGGACACAACCAGGCCCTCCACGCCCCACGCCATGACCGGGCCGCCGTTGGCGAGGTTGTAGCCCGTCGATCCCGCCGGCGTGGCCACGACCAGTCCGTCGCAGCGCACCGCTCCGGCCTCCTCGCCGTCGAGGGCGTAGGAGAGCTCCGCGACCCGCTCGCCCACCTTGCGGTGGATCGCCACGTCGTTGAGCGCGATCACGCGCCGGTCGTCGAGGTCGAGCGCGATCGCAGGCAGGCGCATCAGCTCGAAGTCCCCGTCCAGCGCCCGTCGCACGGCCCCCGCGAGGTCGTCGGGCTCGACCGTCGCCAGGAAGCCGATTTCGCCGAAGTTGATCGCGAACACCGGGACCTCGGTGCCGGCGTAGCTCTGCAGCGCCCGCAGGATCGTGCCGTCGCCGCCGAGCACCACGCACAGCTCGACGTCGGGCTTGACCGCCGCGTCGAGCTCCAGGCCCGGACCCGGCTGCAGCGAGAGCTTGCGGGTTTCCCCGGCATCGAAGCGCAGCGTCACGCCGGCGTCGCGGCACGCCGCGACGAGCTGCTCGAGCGCGTCGCGCACCTCGTCGGGGCGCGTATGCGTGAAGACCGTGAACTCCCTCACGGCTCGACCTTCCGCGCCATCTCCTCGAGCGCCGCCGGATCGCGCGTTCCGGGCGCTCGCGCAGCCGAGGCGAGGTGGACGAAGGTCTCACGGTTGCCCTTCGGCCCGGGCAGGCCGGAGGAGTGGTAGCCGAGAACCCTCGCCCCGAGCTCGAGCGCCGCGGCGCCGACCGAGACCAGCGCCTCCCGCCGGTCGGCGGCCTCGCGTACGACCCCGCCCTTGCCGACCCGGCCGCGCCCGAGCTCGAACTGCGGCTTGATCATCGCCAGCGCATCCCAGTCGCCGCCGAGGCACGACAGCACCGCGGGCAGCACCTTCGCCAGCGAGATGAACGACACGTCGAGAACCGCCAGCTGCGGCGGCCCCGCGGGCTCGCCGAGCGGCGCGGGCAGCATCTGCGGCGTCAGCTCGCGGGCGTTGGTGCGCTCGAGCACCGCCACACGCGGGTCGCTGCGCAGGCGGTAGTCGAGGATCCCGTAGCCGACGTCCACCGCGATCACCTCACTGGCGCCCCGCTGCAGCAGGCAGTCGGTGAAACCGCCGGTGGAGGACCCGACGTCGAGGACGCGCAGCCCGGCGGGCGAGAGGCCGCTCGCGTCCAGCGCGTTCGCGAGCTTGATGCCGCCCCTGGAGACATAGGCCGGGCTCTCATCGACCGCCAGCTCCTCGTCGGGCTCGATCATCTCCCCCGGCTTCTGCGCGCGGCGGCGGGCCGCGCCGACGCGGACCTCGCCCGCCATCACCGAGGCCGCGGCCCGGGTGCGGGACGCGAACAGCCCGCGCGCGGCCAGCAGTGTGTCGAGACGCTGCTTGCCCACGGCGGAACCCTTGCACACAATCACCGGGGGGCGAAGCCGTGCAGGCGAGGGTTGCGGCGGGTGCACGCCAGCGGGCGCGCCCGCAGGTGCCGAGGGCAGGTCACGACGGCCCGCCGCCATCCGCTCGCACGCCCGGGGACGCAGCTTCAGTCCGGCGGTGGCGGCCCGGATTCTTCGGCGAGCCGCGTCAGTTCGGCTTCGTCGACGTTCTCGGACGCCTGAAGCGCGGCGCGCGCCCGCTCGAGGTCCTCGTCTTCGACGTAGATGTCCTGGGGCACCGCGGAGCCGTATCTGGAGCGGAGCGCGCTCGATGGCCACGCGTGGATACCGGCTTCCTTCATGCGGGCGAGCACAATGTCCGCCTCGATCTCGTCGTGGGCCGTCGTAAGGCAGCACGCCATCGGGGAGACCGTAGCCGGGTTGCTCGAGAGGAGGGTCTCGATCTGGAGCAGCGGGCGGCAGGCCGGCGAGGAGCGGCCCGCCGCCAAGGGCCCGACGCGTCACGCGCCGCTTGCGCACCCGGCGAGAGCCAGGGGTAATTGGCGGCTGCGGGACGGACACCCACCCGCCCGAAGGCGAACGAGTGCCGTTCCCGCAGCCTGAAGCTCCGGCCGGGCGAACTTAATACCCTGGAGGCCGCGAGCCCTTGCGGAACGTTTCCCGCTGGCAGATCGGCGAAACCGCACCTCCGCCATTCCCCGGCGACCCGGCCGAGCCGTCGCCGCCGACGGGCGCGTTGAGATCGCCCGTTGGACAGGCGCCGAGAGCCGCGCCCTGCAACTGCTCGGCCGGGGCTCCCAGTTGACGCCGGCCTAAGGTCCTTCTCGGCCGGTGCAGAGCTTGTAGCCCGTGCGGTGAGGCTCGAAGTGCTCGCCGTACTCGGGGAAGTACCACTGGACGGCGTTGTAGGCGCGCCGGCCGCGACAGCTGCCGAGCTTGAAGGCGACTATCACGGCCGCTGCACGGTGACCTTCAGCTGTGGACTGATCCGGGGAGACGAAGAACGCGCTTCCGACGCCGACGGCCCGTGGGCCGCCCCAGGTCAGCCATTCGATGCTCTTGACGAGGCCGGTGGGATCGCCCCCGTTGAAGACCGTGCCGGGACGGGCGTGTCCGTAGCCTTCCTGCTCCGGCGCCCAGGGTCCGGCGAGGATCGGCTCCGATGACGCGCCAGCCACGGCTGGCAGGAGCAGCGCCGCTGCCAGCACGGCGAGGATCAGGTTCGACTTGGGCATCGCGTGTTCCCTCTCTGCGTCGGGGTGGACCGCCCGAGCCTGATCGCCGCGTGCTGGAACGAGGTGGCCCATATGTGAGCGATGTCACACAGACCCGCCCGGTGACCGGTCAACATACTTATCGATCGAGTTAGGTGCAGCGCTCTTCCGCAGCATCTCTCCTGAATCCCTCCCTCAGAAACGGCCCGCTCTCCCCGGCGGGCCGTTTCGCTTAAACGACCAACTCGAACATTCCCTGAGGGGGCACGCGGCGCGGCCTGGGCCGGGGACGCCGGCGCGAGCCGGGCTCGAGACGCCGGGCGCAGGGGCCAGCATCCCAGCGGCCCCCGAGGCCGATGCTCAGGAGGCGCCGGTCCGCTCGGGCGCGGCGGAGGGGTGCTGCGCGCGTCCCCCGAGGCCGACGCTCAGGAGGCGCCGGTCCGCTCGGGCGCGGCGGACGGGTGCTGCGCGCGACCGCCGAGGATCGTCCCGGCGGAACGGCCCGGCAGGGCCTCCCCGGTCACAGCCAGGTGGACGCGCTCGGCGATCTTCTCGCCGGTGAAGCCCACCTCCTCGTGCAGCAGCGCGGGCTTGCCGTGGGTCACGTAGCGGTCGGGCAGCCCGACCCGCAGGATGCGCGGGATCGGCGTTCCCGTCTCGTTCAGCGTCTCCCACACCGCTGAGCCGAAGCCGCCGGCGAGGACGCCCTCCTCGACCGTCACGAGCAGGTCGTGCTCGGCCGCGAGCTGGGCCATCAGGCCGGCGTCGATCGGCTTGGCGAAGCGCGCGTCGGCGACCGTCACGGCGACGCCGTGCTCGCGCAGCCGCTCGGCCGCTTCCAGCGCCTTTCCGACGCCCGCGCCGTAGCCGATCAAGCGCCGACCCGGCGGCCCGGCTCGGCGCTCTCGGGGTCGGCCTCGATCAGGATCTCGCCGGTGCCGATCTCGAGCGGCTCGGGGTCGGCGGGCAGCTCCACGCCGACGGCCTCGCCGCGCGGGTAGCGCAGCGCGACGGGACCCTGATGGGTCAGCGCCGTGCGCAGCATCCGCTTGAGCATCGCCTCGTCGCGGGGCGCCATCAGCACGATGTTCGGCAGGCAGCGCAGGTAGGCGATGTCGAAGGCGCCGTGGTGCGTCGGGCCCGTCGTCGCCGACGAGCCCGGCGCGGTCCATCGCGAAGACGACGTCGAGATTCTGCAGGCACACGTCGTGCACGATCTGGTCGTAGGCGCGCTGCAGGAAGGTGGAGTAGATCGCGACGACGGGCTTGATGCCCTGCAGCGAGAGCCCCGAGGCGAACAGCACCGCCTGCTGCTCGGCGATGCCGACGTCGAAGTAGCGCTCCGGCATCGCCTTCTGGAGGATCGACAGCCCCGTGCCCGAGTTCATCGCAGCGGTGATGCCGACGACGCGCTCGTCCCGGTCGCACTCCTCGCACCAGCGCCTCGCCGAACACCTGCGTGTACTGCGGCGGCGGCGCCTGCGCCGGCGCCGCGCCGTTCGACGCGGGCTTCGTCGGCGAGCCGTTGAGGATCGACTTCGGCTTGGCGGCGTGCCACTTCTCCATCCCCTCGAGACCGCCTTCCTCGGCGGGGGCGAAGCCCTTGCCCTTGACGGTCGCGATGTGCACGACGACCGGCCGTTCGGCGGCCAGCGCCTCGCTCAGCGCGGCGCGCAGCGTCCTTGACGTCGTGGCCGTCGATCACGCCCATGTAGGCCCAGTCGAGCTCCTCCCACCACAGGCCCGGCGCCCAGAAGGCCTTGATCGACTCCTTCAGGTGCGGGCCGAGCCGCTCGAAGGCCGCGCCGATCCCGATCGGCAGGCGGGCGAGGCCGCCCTCGATGTCCGAGCGGGCGTGCCACAGCTTCGGGTTCAGGCGGATGCGGTTGAAGTAGAGCGAGAGCGCGCCGACGTTCGGCGCGATCGACATCCCGTTGTCGTTGAGCACGACGACGATCGGGGTTCCGAGACCGCCGGCCTGGCTGATCGCCTCGAAGGCGACGCCCCCGGTCATCGCGCCGTCGCCGATCACCGCGACGACATTGCCCTCCTCCTCGCTGGCGCCCTGGCGCATCGCCCTCCTTGATCCCGACGGCGTAGCCGATCGAGGTCGAGGCGTGGCCGGCGCCCATGATGTCGTGCGGGCGACTCGGCGATCGAGCAGAACGGCGCGAGCCCGCCGTACTGGCGGATCGTGGAAAGCTGCTCGCGCCGGCCGGTCACGACCTTGTGCGGGTAGGCCTGGTGGCCGACGTCCCAGAGGATCTTGTCGCGCGGCGAGTCGAGCACGCGAGTGCAGCGCGACCGCCAGCTCGCAGGTGCCGAGGTTCGCGCCGAAGTGACCGCCGATCTCGCCGACGGTGTCGATGATGTGCTCCCGCACCTCCTGGGCGAGCTGTGCGAGCTCCTGGTCGGAGAGGTCTTGCAGGTCCTCGGGGCCGTTGATCTTCTCGAGCAGGCTCACGAGGTCCGCCTGTAGATGAAGTCCGCGATGTCCTCGAGCTCGCCGGTCGCCCCCGGCTGGACCGCCCCGCGCTCGGCGAGCTCGGCCAGGGCCGCCTGGGCGGTGCTGTGCGATTCACCGGCCAGCTCGCGCGCTGTCTCGATCCCGAACTCGCTCACGTAGGTCCGCTTCCCGTGGCGCTCATCGCTTCCTCGTGGCTTTCCAAGTGCATCGTCGGTTCCCGTCACGTCGAGGATGTCGTCGACGATCTGGAAGAGCACCCCGAGCTCGGCCGCGAAACGGCGGAAAGGGGTGGCCTCGGGACCGTCAGCGGTTCCCGTCAACAGTAGTACGCACAGCACCGAGGCGCCGATCAGCCGTCCCGTCTTGAGCTCGTGCAGGCGCCGCAGCGACTCGGCCCCCGACCACCCCGCCGGCGTGCCGTCGCTGATGTCCGCGTACTGGCCGCCGACCATGCCGCTGGCGCCGGTCGCGGTCGCGAGCTCGGCGGCGGCTGCCAGCACTCGCTCAGGGGCCGAGCGCTGGCGCGTCAGCAGATGGCGGAAGGCCTCCGCGTAGAGACCGTCGCCGGCGAGGATCGCGACGCCCTCGCCGAACTTCACGTGGCAGGTGGGCTGGCCCCGGCGGAGCTCGTCGTCGTCCATCGCCGGGAGGTCGTCGTGGATCAGCGAGTAGGTGTGGATCAGCTCCAGCGCCGCCGCGAGCGGCATCACCTCGCTGTGCTCGACCCCGACGGCGTGCGCGGTGGCAAGCGCCAGCACCGGCCGGATCCGCTTGCCGCCGGCCAGCAGCGAGTAGCGCATCGCCTCCTCCAAGCCGGACGTGAGCGGCTCCTCGGAGAAGGCATGTCCCGCAGGTAGCGCTCGACCTCCTCGCGGAGGTGCTCGGGGTATCGCGCGCTCACGGCGTGACCGGCGCGAGACCTACCAGGGATACCAGCGCCGGCGCGGAGCGCGGCCGGCGTGCCACCAGCAGGAGGCCTTGCATCTACAGCAGGCTGTCCTGGCCGGGCGAGGGCGCCGGCACCTCCGCGCGCGTCAGCTGCTCGAGCTCGGCCGCCGCCTGGGTGGCCAGCGCCGCGCAGTCCTCGACCAGCGTCGCCGCGGCATCGGGCGAGAGCTCGCCGGAGCGCAGCTGCTCGGCGGCGCGCCCGAGGCGGCCGATCAGATCGTCTAGGCGCTCAACGCTGCTCATCTCGCGCGCGCATTCTCGCGCACCTCGCGGAGGACTGCAGCGAGCACGCCGTTCACGAACGCGGGGGCATCCGCGCCGCAGAAGGTCTTGGCGCTCTCGACGGCCTCCTCGATCGCTCCCTCCGGCGGGATCGGCTGCTCGCCCGGGACCGCGTCGGGATGCAGCATCTCGATCAGCGCGACCCGCATGATCGAGCGCTCGAGCGGCGCGATCCGCTGCACCGACCAGCCGTGGGCGTGGCGGTCGATCACCTCGTCGAGCTCCGGCGCCCTGTCGGCCGCCGCGTGCGCGAGCGCCCGCGCGAACAGCGAGGCGCTGTCGGGCAGCGTCTCGGCGAGCTCGCGACCGGTCAGATCGTGCTGGTAGAGGGCGATCACGGCGGCGCGTCGCTGGTCGGAGCGGCGCATCAGGTGGTCCAGGCCGGGTGGCCGGGCGCTCGCGTACGCGCGGGTGCAGGACGGTGCGCGGCCGGCGCGGGCACTTCAGGCTCGCGCGACGTACTCGCCCGAGCGCGTGTCGACGCGGATCAGCTGTCCGGGCTCGACGAACAGGGGCACCTGGATCACGGCGCCGGTCTCAAGCGTCGCGGGCTTGGTGCCGCCGCCGGAGACGGAGTCGCCGCGCAGTCCCGGGTCGGCCTGCTTGACCTCGAGCTCGACGGCGCTCGGCAGCTGCACGTCGGAGGGCTCGCCGTCGATGAACAGCACGTCGACCTCGCTGCTCGGTTTCAGCCAGCGCAGCGCCTCGGCGACGGCGGACTCCGGGATCGCGATCTGCTCGAAGGACTCCGAGTCCATGAAGTGGGCGTCGGTGCCGTCGCCGTAGAGGAACTGCATCTTGCGGGCCTCGGTCCGCACGTCGCGGAACTTCTCCCCGGCGCGGAAGGTCTTGTCGATCACGTTGCCGTCCGAGGCGCGGCGCAGCTTGGTGCGCACGAAGGCTCCGCCCTTGCCCGGCTTGACGTGCTGGAACTCGGCGATCTTGTAGATCGTCCCGTCGACCTCTATGTGGTTGCCGTTTTTGAACTGGTTCGTACTTATAGTCACATTGAGCTACTTTAGTCGAGGGAGGCTTCCAATGACGCCAAAAGTCCAGCAGCCACGCCGTATGGATGGCTACGTGCGGGTATCGAGAGTAGCGGGCCGTGAGGGTGAGTCGTTTATCAGCCCTGAGGTCCAGCGCGAGAAGATCGAGGCTTGGACAAAGCTCAAGGGCGTTGAGCTTGCGGAGGTCCACACGGACCTAGACCAATCCGGCGGAAAGCTTGAACGGCCGGGACTAGACGCCCTGATCGCACGCATCGAGGCGGGCGAAACCGACGGCGTGATCGTGGCCAAACTCGACCGCCTAAGCAGGCTTGGCGTTGCTGACGCCCTCAAGCTTGTGGAGCGGATCGAGACTGCCGGCGGGAGCATGGCAGCCATAGACATCGGGATTGATCCGACCACACCAGCAGGCGAGCTAATGATGACCCTCATGCTCGCAATGGCGCGCATGGAGCGCAGGCGCTTCGCAGAGTCTTGGGAGGTTGCGAAGCAACGGGCAATGGATCGTGGCGTGAAGATCAGCAGGACGCCCTTTGGCTATCAGCGCGAGGCGGATGGGACGATCACGCCGCACGCGACAGACGGCCCCATAGTTACGGAAGCGTTCCGCCTCGCAGCCCGTAGCGGCATCGGTGCCGCACTTGCGTATCTAGAAGTGTCTGTGCCTGATCGCTTCTGGACGACGACTACCACGCGCCGCTTGCTGGCCAGTCGCACCTATCTGGGGGAGAGCCACTACGGCGACCGCATGGACGCCAACGCCCACGATCCTCTAACCGCCCGACTGACGTGGGAGAACGCGCAGACCACTCCGGAAGGCCGAAAGCCAAAGGCTGATTTTCCGTTGAGCGGTCTGCCGCTCTGTGGGACTTGCGGTGCGCCGATGGTTGGCGGGCGCGGCGGCAGCCCAAGCAAACGCACCTACCGCTGCTCAGCAAGCCTGTCTACCTCTCGGCTAGCGAAGTGCCCCAAGCCCGTGACGATCTTGGCTGATCGGCTAGAGGGCTACGTCAAGGATGAACTTGCTCCGGTCCTAGATGGTCTAAGCGTCGAGGCTGTCTCAGAGGACGATGCCGTGACCGAAGCAGAGACAGCAATGCTCGCGGCCGAAGATGAGCTACAGGCATTTGCGGCTGACACAACTGCTCGCACCGCTCTTGGCTCTAGTTACCACGGACACCTAACGGCCCGCGCGGAAGCCGTCGAAGAAGCCCGACAGGTCTACAGGGAGCTAGCCAAGCAGTCCCAACGGACTGAGCGGCTTACGGGCGCAGAGATCGCCAACGATCCTGCCCAGCTTGCGGAACTTCTGCGCGGGGCTGACCTCATCCGCATTGAGGTCAGCCCCGGCAAGGGAAAGCCCGTTGCCGACAGAGTGACCATCAAGGCCCTCCACGGTTAGCGGCTTTCCTGGGAATCGCTTTCGGCCTAGACGCAACATCGCGTCTGTGACCCTTGCTCGAAACTCTGGCGAATCGGCCAGAGTAGGAATTAGACGCTCCTAGCCTTTGGCAATAGTTTTTCCTCCTGTTGTGTAGGTAGTTGTGCTGCTATTCAGAGACTTGTTTCCTGGGGTTCCTAACTGCAAACCCTCTGCAGATCCTCTGCGCGGCGCTAGATTTGACTGCCGCCGACGCTCGTCTGCTGGGTGAAGCTTACCACGATCAAACCGCCCGCGTGAGCGGTTCGGTCGTAAGCCAACGCGCCGACTGTGGCTCGTCACTCCGGTATCCGCTGCCTCTCGCGGCTGCTACTTCCGCGTACCAAGCATCGAGCGCAGCAGAATGCTCAACAGCTACCGCGTGACCTATCGCCATTCTCAGCGGCTTAGACGTGCGCCAGTTTCTTGCGCCCGGCGAGTCACGATCAAACGGGCCTCGCATTCCCTCTCGCAGAGGATCGGCAAACGCAAACAAAACGATCCCTTCATCATCGCCAGCAGCGCCGGCCGCTCTCATCGCATAATGGTCGGCGGTAGCTCGATCCTCTGTCAGCATCGATCCGGCTGCAAGTCCCACCACCGCAATTCGTTCGGCTGCCGCTCTAGAAGTCCCGTGCCACAGCAACACGACTATTCGCCGCGTAGTTTTTTGGCGTGCTGCGCTTCCGCGTCCTGGCGCGTTGGCAGCAGGCGGGTTTCTCGATCAAACTGGCGGCGGTTTGTAGCGGCCGCTCTGCGGTCCTCTTGGCTGACCTCTTCTGGCAGTTTCTCAGTTGGATAAATTGACGGAATGTTTGGCTGATCAGTCATCATCTACCGTCCTAGTCTCGACCAAACTAAACAAATCCTTTTGACCCTTGCCGTTGCGAGAAATACTGCCCGCTTCAATCAAGCTCTTTTTAGCTCGCTTATAGGTGCCGTGCATCGGTGAGACGCCGGCTGCGTTTGCTAGCGCGGTCGAGCACAATGATCCGACTTTCAGAGCCTCCACAATTTTTAGTTCCATCTGCCTAACGTTCAGCCGCTCCGTGTGCGTTTTGGCTCTGCTCTTGTATCGCGCTCCGCTATCTGCCTGCATAACGCGGTCAAGGATCTCCCTATGGAAAGCGCAGAACCTGTCTCCTGGCAGGGCATCTGATCGACAGTATGGAAAGCTGCGGCAAATCATTACCAAAGCAGTTCTTGATATTCGGGCGGAATGCTTGCGTCCGTCGCACCTAGCAACACTTCCGCTTCCAACGGCGAAAGCCGCACCTGCGGTCCATCGTTCGCAGCGAAAACGTAATCTGACTCCGTGACCG
This sequence comes from uncultured Solirubrobacteraceae bacterium, assembly GCA_963703205.1. Lineage (GTDB taxonomy): Bacteria > Actinomycetota > Thermoleophilia > Solirubrobacterales > Solirubrobacteraceae > Palsa-744. The sequence continues at coordinate 1,090,272 of OY969799.1, read as the reverse complement.
CAAGGATCCGAAGCTCGCCCAAGTCCTCGCTGCTGTAGCTGCTACCAACCTCCAACATCACAGGTTCACCGTCGTATCACGGACGATGGGCGCTGCCGCAGCATCCGGTGCATCACCAAAAGCTTCCATAGGCGTCGGCGGGCGCTCTTGCTCCGAGTCCTCAACCGGCCGGGTTGGCTTCCACGCTTTAGAAAATGCTCGCCAAGCTGCTTGCTCATCGACAGGGTTGATTTCGGCTTCTACCGCCCCGTAAACAATTTCAAGCTGGCGGGGGCTAATTCTGTAGTTCGGTCCAAAATGATCAGCGGACGTGACCACGTAATGCGAATCCTCGATAGCAACCACGCGAATCAAACTGTCAGCTTCTCCGTAGATGTCATTTATCTGCACCATCAGTCATCGCTCCAAGATTTGAGGGCCGTAAGGACGTGCTCAACCAACAGCACAAGTCCATAACCGAAAAGCCCAACCACCGCGATACTCATGCGAACAACACCGCCTGGTCCTGGCCGAGCGCGTGCGCAATGCGCTGCTCGCTAAGTCGGCCGACGGAATCGCCCGCCTCCGCGCGCGCAACTGTGCGCAGACTTACGCCGGCAAACGATGCAAGCTCGGCCGCTGTTATGCCCTGCTGCACGCGCGCCACCTTGACGGCCGCATAAGCCTCCGGATTCGCCAGCACCGGCCGCGAAAAGGCCTCCAACGCTGCGGCCGACCTAGCGATACGAGAATCAACCTTCGACATAATCGGCCTCAGTCAACAGCGTGTCGGCTTCGATTTCGCGCGTCTCTGCAAAGATGCCATCCGCTTTGTGGACGTTCCAAGCCCTGAAAGGCTCAGGATCGATCTGCGGCACAGCAGCCACAATCTTGACCGACTCCCAACCAGGGTCGACGTCCTCATAGCGCAGCTTGAAAACCTGCCCCACTTTGATTTGATCTGCGGTCATCATCTACCACCGCCAATCGCTGCACGCTGGCGCGCTTGAATCCGCTGCCAAAGTTCATCCTCTGCTTGCTTAGCTGCTTCTGCCCGGGCGTTACGCGCGGCCTCAAACGCTGCATAGCGGTCGGTCGCGCGCTGGGTGCTTAGTGCTGCGGCAGCTTCTAGGCCCGCTTGGTGAGCAGGTGAAATAGCCGGCGGTGCGATGCCAAGTGCATCCGCAACCGAAATCGCCGGCCGCTCGATTGGCTTCTCTCGCTTAGTAAACGGTGACTTCATAGCTAAAGCTTACGCTTGCTTGTGCCATGTGGCAGAAGGTAATGGCGAACCATCAGCAACAATATAGGCGTGACCTTCACCGCTGAAACCATCCCAGACGTTTCCCAACTTCATCCGGCCGTATCCGGCGAAGGCTTGCTAATCACGGGTTGGGCCTCGACGTGGAATGAAGATCGTGTAGGAGATCGAATCAATCCGGCAGCAATGGATAAGGCCCTGTCGGATTACATGGCGAGCAATCCCGTGTTGCTCTATAGCCACAAGAAGTCGCTGCCGCCGGTTGGCAAGGTCCTACGCGCCCACGTAGACCGCGCTAAGGGCATCTTCATCGAAGCTGTGATGCCAAGACCACGCGATGGCACCTTCCTGGCGGAAGTCTATGAAGCCGCGAAGCTGGGGCTGCTGAAAGCGCTAAGCATCGGCGGCAGTTGGAAGCGCTCGTACGCGAAAGGCTACCCCGAAATCATTGGTGCTGATCTTCAGGAGATTAGCTTGGCAAGTTTGGGGATCAATCCCGAGACGACGATTAGCGATCCTTTGAGTGTTCAAGGTGTCAAGGCCGTTGGCGATCTATGGGTGCCAAATCTGTCTGACCGCCTGGACTACGCACAGCACCGCAGCATGGAATCCGACTTAGCTGCGTTGCAAGCGGCCGTAGCTCTTGCTGAGATAGGCCAACTACGCGAACCGAACTTCTACGACGGATACTGACACAGCCGGCGGTACATTAGTGGGGTAGGTAACTCCATAACGTTGTGCGGCGGTAACTGCACGACAACTCCTCAAAAAGGCCTCCTAGTTTCTGAGTTTCGCTAGGGGGCCTTTTCTATATCCATGTAAGCGACCAAAGGTTGCCTGGGGTTTCTGGATAGCTATTGCTGTACCGTTTTGTGCGGCCGTTTTGCGCTCGCGTGTCACTGTGGGTTGGTACAATATTGGTAGACACCACAACCAATGAAAGGTGACACATGCCAAACCAATTCAGGAAGTTCCGAAGGGAGCGCCGACTAAATCAGTCTGAGCTTGCGAGCTTCGTGGGCGTAACTCAGACGACAATCTCCAATTGGGAGTTGGGCTACGTCAGGCCTCAAAAAGACCGCACAGGCAGGAAGCTAGAAGTTGCTTTAGGTCGGCCGCTTGACGAGATTTTTGCTCCCAGTACGACAAACGGCCCCGACAGTGAAGCCGGGGCCGCAACCGAAAGCACAACCAATGCAGTCCCTACAGAATAACACCGGTGAGGACGCTGCGAAGCTAAAAGCGCGCCTGGAACGTATGAACGCTCAGACGGATGAGCAGAACGAAGCGGAAGCAACCCAAGGAAAGTTTGCCAATCCACAGCTTGCCTCCGAGGTAGAGGCAGCAAACATCAAATGGCTCTGGAAGGGCTACGTCCCGCTAGGCACCTACAGCGGCGAGTGCGGGACCGAGGGTGACGGCAAGAGCGTCCAGACTGCCTGGCTAGCGGCGCAGACAACCCTGGGTTTGCTTCCGGGCGATCTCAAGGGCAAGCCAGCGGGCGTGGAGTTCTTCGCCTTTGAGGACGACTACGCATCCGTAGTCAAGCCACGCCTGATCGCTGCCGGCGCTGACCTTGACCGAGTGCGCTTCCACAGCGCAGACCTCGGCAACGAACCGCTGACGCTACCGGATGACGTGGAGCAGCTTGCAGCGGCCGTAGAAGCTCGAGATTCCAAGCTGCTCGTCATCGACCCAATCACGGACGCTCTGCGCGATGGACTCAAGGACAACAACAACGGCGACGTGCGCAAAGCCCTGATCCCTCTGCTGCAAATGGCGGAAGCGACCGGCTGCGCTGTCCTGGGGATCATGCATCCGAACAAGGGCCACACAGACGCTGCCAACAAGGTCATGGGAGCGAAGGCCTGGCGAAGCGTTCCTAGGTCTGTGCTGCGCTATGGCCGTGATCCAGACGACGTAGAGGGCGACACGCGAATCCTCGCGGTGTCCAAGGCCAACTATGCCCGTCGTGCGGCCGTCAAGTTCAAGGTCGGAGAGGTAGCGATAGACGGGCTGGACGAGCTCTACCCAAAGGCCGAGCTGGTTGGTCCCTCTGATTACACCGACCAGGACATCATTGCTGCCGAGATAGGCGGCCGCAAACCGGAAGCCAAGACGCAGATGGGCCGGGCAGAGCGTCTGATCCTGCAACTGCTGACAGAGAACGGTGGAGAGATTGACGCAGCCACAGCACTAAAGGTTGGCGACGCTGCCGGAATCTCGGTCAGGACCATGCAACGCGCCCGCGCCGCTCTCAACGTCAGCGCCGGCAAAACATGGACCTACGCAGAGGACGTGCTGCCGGTATGACGCTTCCGGTCAAAAGTCCGGTCAAGTTTTTCGGCCGCTTGACCGGACTGCCGGTCAAGGCTCCCGGCTCTCTCCGATTTTTGACCGGTTTACCTATATTTGGCTCTATAGAGCGGAGGAATGCCGGTCAAGGCTTGACCGGATATTTGACCGGACGCAGACATTCGTACGCTCTGTACCACTCATCCGGTCAAACGGTCCAGAAACACGGAAGCTTGACCGGACGGCCACTAATGCGTGCGTTTGGCCTCTCTTGCGGCCAAAAGGATCGTGCAGATGTCTGCGGCCGCTTGGAGTATTTCTAGTAATAGGTGTCTCATTACCTATTACCAGCGCGATCACACGCGTTTTACGGTATCTACCAGGAAAGGAAAAGCAATGACAAGACGCCCAATTCAGACTCTCTATGTCGTTTCGCCTCTCTGCGGCAAGCCCATCTACTACGAAGGTCCGTCGCTTGGCCAAGCCCTAGAAACAGCCGAACACCACGCGCATGAGCCAGAAGAAGTCAAGGCTGTAAAAATCGAGAACGGACGTGAACGCGTCTTTTGGCTTTCCCCGCGTCGCCGTCGATAGGATCATTACCCTCCGACGCCACACATTTTCGGCGCGCAACACTAAAAAACGGAGGGCGGGAATTGTCCCACGTTTTCTACGCTTTTGCCATGCTTTTTGTGGGCCTCCGTTCCATATTGACGGCCGAAAACTTCAATATGTGGGATTCCGCCTATCAGCAACCCCAGGATTCCGAGGATTCCACTCGCGGCTAAAGCCGGCGGCAACACGCTCTTAAGGAACCGCACAAACCGAGCGCGCGAGAACGCGAAGCTTCCTGGGGTTGCTGTCGCTGCCAATGGGATAATCCATCTATGGGAATCCCAAACAAAACCACACCGATTGCTGGCGACAACCGTCACTACGGTGCAGGCTACTTGCGCACGCCGGCCGACACCGTTGGTCCCGCTAGGCAACAGCCGAGGATCAATACGGCCGCTCAGACCAACAGAGCGGCCGAAATCGATCTAGGAATCGTCGGCACCACGAACCCGCGCGAAATCCGCCGCGATGAACTGCCGAACCAGGAGAACTATGGTTCAGGCGGTTAGCTCTTAGCTAGCGCTACCAAGGCGATTGCAGCGGCCGCGACAACGAGCGCGTAGACGGCTATGAGCAGTGATCTTCGGTCGGCCTTGATCGACTGCCTGTACCCGAGCTTTACGGCCGCCCACTGACCAACCCACAGGCCGACTGCGATGCAGAGCAATAGGACGGCTGCTGTTATCGCCAAGGCCACCGCAGATAGCCTAGCTAGGCGTTCTTGGCTGTGAGCACGCGTCGGATGGTGCTTGCATGCCAGCGACCACCGGCAGCGGTTGCAACGGCTTCATCGTTGAGTGTCTGAGCGATTCCCGCCATTGAGCGGCCGGCTGCGCGTTCGGCATGAATCCGCTCGCGTGTCTCGGCGTCGAGCGTGGACGGCCGACCGATAAGCACGCCTTCGGCTTTGCGCTCGGCCAGCGCAGCCTTTGTGCGGTCGCTGATAAGGCGTTTCTCAAGCTGGGCGAACACAGCCAGCACGCTCAGCATCGCCTCACCTGCGGCCGTCGCAGGATCTACAGGCGCATCTAGCACAACCAAGCCCCAACCCTGCTGCTGAGCTACCTGCATGATCCCCAGGAAATCGACCAGCGAGCGCGATACGCGGTCAACTTTGCTCGCCACAAGCACGCTCGCATCGCCACGCTTGAGTGCGTCGAGCGCCTGCGCCAGTTCCGGCCGTTTGCGACGTGACTTGCCGGACGCAACATCAACGGCCCAACGGATATCGCGCTCGCGCCAACCCTTCGCTTTGGCAGCGTCGAGGATCGCCCGCTTCTGCGCTGCCAAGCCTGCACCGCTATCACCTTGCTCGCGCGTGGACACTCGCAGGTACCCAATCACGGCCGACATCTGATCGCCTTTCGTAGCTGAACGATCCTGCCAGCGTACACAAACCCGTGGATTTGTGCAAGGCCACGGCCGCGAGACTTTGTGTATGGCCGCAACCGCGCTGCACCACAGGCAATGCGGCGGCACTGACCTCAACGGCGTACACAATCGCTAGCGTCTGATTTGCGGCCATTCCTAGCGCGCCTAACGGCCGTTCTCAGCACGCATGAAGCAACCCAAGGACACCGAATGCGCCACGGCAGAACGCGATTGTGTGGCTCAGACGATTGTGCGCATGTTTCGGCTTCTGCACGATGGGCACCTTCGCGCCGACAGGTACGACGCACTTGTCAACGCATTTGGTTCCGGTGGCGGTCTAGGTCGCAGGCTTTGATCGTCACCGGAACCGCTTTGTTCAGCGGCATCCTGGGGTTGCTCGCGTGCTACGCAAAAGCCGGCATGTGGAATGCCCGATGGTGCGAATAATCAGCAGCCGAGAATTGGCCTTGACTTCCGGATCGGCTGTGGTATTCGCGGTGGTAGTCGCACAGCCGAGAGCTAAGAATGGCTGTGTACCACACACACTAGAGACCGCGATTCAGTGCATACAGGAAGTAAAAAGGCTGCATCTTGATCTCTCGGGAGTCGCTAGAGCGCTTTCTAAACGCTTGGAGTGCTGCACCTGCCACAGCGGCGGCACCACCCGCAACGGTCGTAACCGGCTCATGGCCGACTGCGCCTGCGCCGAAGATCCCAAGCCCAGGAGACATTCCCCGTACCGCGCCAGTCACGTCCGTGGCCCTCGTTAGAAGCGACTTATTCTCTTGAACTGACTCGTCTATCGCCGCGAGAGCAGGATTGACTGACTCGACCCATGCGTCGTGAACCTCGTCCTCAAAACCGGTCTCCCATGCGGGGTCTGTAAAGCTCTTGGAGAGCGTTACCATCGCGGCGCGAAATTGGGTCAGCGCGGGCGCAAGCTCCGACCGAATATCAAGGACTTCATCGACCGTTGCGTCAGGGAATGTCGGCAGCTTTGCCATGAGCCCAGAAGCGATCATTGCCTGCGCGCTGCGGCCGGCTGGGCCTCTCGCTGGCGTCAGAACCCGGGCGGCTATCGCGGCCCGCGTCAAGTTGGCAACCTCCTCGTCCAAAATCAGATACTCCCGGCCCGACGAGAGGCGGTCCGAGAGCTTCCCAAGAAAGGTGTCGACAAGTGCCTTGGTTTCGCTGTTGGTCTTGCCTTCTTCGTGCAGGCTCGCTGTGATCATGCACTGCGCGATTAGATCGATTGCCGTACCCGGGTTTACAGCCTCAATTTTTAGCAATCCTTTCGCGCGAGCCTCGGAAAGTGCATCGACGCCTCCGTCTGCGCTGATCTTGCGGAGTTCGATTCCCAGAGTGTCAAGCGTTGGCTTGAAACGCTGACGTATTTTGGCGCGTCCTCGACTGTCTGCGTTCCGCAGCATTTCGTCCAACGTCTCTACGCTCGATGCGTCAGTCGATAGGTACGGACCTACCTTCCGTATCAGCTGAATCTGTGTCTCTAGCGAAGCTTGCGCCCAACTCTCAACCCCTAAGAACATCGTTGCTACCGGGCTTAGAAGGGTCACCTCATCGCCGTAGAGCAACGCAGCCTTGATGAAGCCGAATTCGGGCGCGATGCTCACTTCGCCCCGTGGATAGACGGCAACTGCTACGCGGAACTTTGCTCCTGCGCGTCCTTTTTTCCCGTGCCTGTTGCGCTTTCCCACGGTTAGCGGACCACCGAGTAGATCCCGAACGCGGTATCGACCGCTGTGCGCGGGGGCTTGTAGGCCATGCGCCTGAGGTTAGCCCCGCGTTCGGCTGTGTCGACTCTTGCTAGAGGCCGAGCAGGCTGGCGATCTTGTCGGCTTCGCGCTGCCGCGCCCTCGCCCACAGGAGGATGGCCAAGCTGTCGGCTTCATCTTCGGAGGCAAGTGCGAAGCCCCACACGGCACGCTCGCGCGCCTCCGCTAGACGCTGCCGAAGCAGGCTACGTGTCTCTGGCGAGTACATGGCTGCACGGTAGAGCAGGCGGCGGCGGCAACTGTCTATCTTGACTTGAGATGAGCATCGCGACATGGACCGAGCACAAGCTGCCTGACGGGAACCTCTTGTTCGTCTACAGCTACACCACGAAAACCGGGCTCCGGAAATCCGTGGAGTTCGTCGCGCCGCCGGATAACCCGCTCGCTAACGCCACGTCTTGCCGGCGCTACGTGGAGAAGCTGCTTGACGCTGGTAAGGAGCCTGAAGGCCGCATCACGTTCAACGCCCAAGGAGGATCCTGGGGTTGAGCGGCCTCAGTCGTCTGCAAGCTCAACGCTGATGCGCCGGATACTTCCCCACGAGACAGTCTCGTGGTGCACGCTGCCGTCCGCGTAGACGTTCAGGATCAGCCCCTCCTGGTCACCGGCCGTCTGAACTCGGCCACGCACCTCCTTGCCGCTGCCGTCGACCACGGACAAAATGAAGTCGCGCCCGGCTTTGCTCGTCTCGGCGTCCAAGATCGCGTTGATGAGGGCTTTCGCATCGTCGGCTTGGAAGTGCACGGCGCGAGACTAGCGCTCTGCAGCAGGAGTCGCTAGGTTCCATGTGGTTCTGGCAATGCTCCTGAATTGATTGGTGCTGATCACGGTCGATCAGCGTAGCCGACGCACGTCTCAGCCCCACGGCGTGGGCCCCCTGTCGCCCCGCGAAGCGCTACGGCGAGCACGTGGATCCGGATCAGCTCGCCGAGCGTCTCGGCATCCCGGCGGACCGCGTCACCGTCGCCCCGAGCGGAGGTGCGTGAGGAGCGCGCAGCGGGGGCTCCGAGGCCGCCGAGCGGCCCGGTCCGCGGGCGAGTTCGGCGTGATCCTCCGCCCGCCGGGCGTTTACATACTCTTCACGGACCCGGCGGGGGCGGCGCGCTCGAAGCGGCGGCCCCGCGGGGAATCCAGTTCAGCGACGGGCGAGCCGAGCCGGCCGCGCCCCGGGAGGACCGATGGCAGGTCTGGCACGCATCCTGCGCGGCAGCGACGACGAGTTCTTCGACCTCTTCGACCAGGCCGGGCACAACATCGCCAGAGCCGGGCGGCTCGTCGAGCAGCTGCTCGACGGCTACCCGGATTCCGCCCACCTCGCGGCCGAGATCCGCGAATGCGAGCACGAGGGCGATCGCATCACCCACGATGTGATCCAGCGGATCAACCACACCTTCGTCACCCCGATCGAGCGCGAGGACGTGCTCGAGCTCGCCTCCGCGCTCGATGACATCGTCGACTACATCGACGAGGTTGCCGACTACCTCGGCCTCTACCGGGTGGAAGCCCCGATGGAGCAGGCCCAGAAGCTCGCGAGCATCCTCTGCGCGGCCACCGCCGAGATCGCGAAGGCGGTCCCGTTGATCCGTGGCTTCCGCGACATCACCGACCAGACGGTCGAGGCTCACCGCCTGGAGAACGAGGGCGACCGCGTCGTCCGCGAAGCGGTGACGGCGCTGTTCGAGGGACCGACCGACCCGATCGTCGTGATCCGCTGGAAAGACATCTTCGAGCGGCTCGAGAACGCGATCGACGCGACCGAGCGAGCTGCATTCACGCTCGAGGGCATCGTCATCAAGAACGCCTGATGGAAGCGGACGTGATCCTCGTCGTCGTGATCGCCACGGCGATCGCCTTCGACTTCACGAACGGCTTCCACGACACCGCCAATGTCGTCGCGACCTCGATCTCGACGCGCGCGATCCCGCCGCGGGTCGCGGTCGGGGCGGCCGCGCTGCTGAACTTCGTGGGCGCCTTCATCTCCCTGAAGGTCGCCGACACCGTCGGCAAGGGCTTCGTCGAGACCTCGCAGGTGACCACCACGGTCGTGTTCGCAGGTCTGATTGGCGGCATCGCCTGGAACCTCGCCACGTGGTACTTCGGCCTGCCGTCGAGCTCCTCGCACGCGCTGATCGGCGGGCTCGTCGGGTCGATGCTCGCCGCCCACGGCACCAAAGCGATCGACGGCGATGGGCTGCTCGGGAAGCTGATCGTCCCGGCTCTGATCTCCCCGATCCTCGCCTTCACCGCCGCGGCGATCGCGATCACGATCGTCTACCGGCTGCTCGGTCGCCTACGGCCGGGGCCGGTCGCGCGCGCCTTCCGCCACGGCCAGGTCGTCTCCGGCGGGCTGCTCGCGCTCTCGCATGGGACCAACGACGCACAGAAGACGATGGGCGTGATGACGCTCGCCCTCGTCGCCAGCGGACATCTCAGTGCCCACGACTTCCACGTCCCGCTGTGGGTGGTGCTGACCGCGGCCACCGCAATCGCGCTCGGCACCTTCAGCGGAGGCTGGCGGATCATCAGGACGATGGGCTCGCGGATCATTCGCATGGACCCCGCACAGGGCCTGGCCGCCCAGGGGGCCGGTGCCGCCGTGATCCTCGCCGCGTCGGGCGCCGGCTATCCGCTCTCGACCACGCACGTGATCTCCGGAGGGATCATGGGTGCCGGGGCGGCCAAGCGCCTCTCGGCGGTGCGCTGGGGCGTCGCGGGCAACATCGCACTCGCCTGGGTGCTGACGCTGCCCGCCGCCGCGGCCGTGGGCGCGGCGGCCTACGGCGTCTCGCGGCTCTTCGGGGCGGGCGCGCTCGGGCCGCTGCTGATATTGGTGAGCATGCTCTCGCTGGTGCTGGCGATGCTCGGCCGGCGGCTGCGGGCGACCCGCGCGCCGGCGCGAGGGAACGCTTCGGCATGATCGGCGCAGCCGTGGTCGAAGTGGGCCGGCTGCTCGACGTCGTGCTCTACGCGCTCGCCGCAACCACCGGCACGACCCTTCTGTTCTCGTTCGCGATCCTCGCGCTCGCGCGCGCGTCGAGACGCCGCAGCCGGGACGACCGCCTCGCCGTCCTCGACACGGCGGTCGCCGGGCTGTGCTTCGCGGGGTGCCTCGCGGCCGTCGCATACGGGATCGTGCTGCTCGGCAGCAAGTAGCCGCTCCCGGCACGTCCGCGCGGGTGACTGTCAGGTTTCTCCACCCCAGTCCGCGATCTGGTAGAGCGAGATGTTGTAGTAAACGGCGCACGTGCCGATCATCCCGTAGCCGCCGACCGAGCCCCCGCCCGAGACGATCAGTTCGTAGCCGCTGGTCCATGGCTCGTACTGCGTTCCGTTCCACGCCGCCGCCGCGATGCAGCGATCGGCGCCGTCCGGCCGCGCGGCCGGATAACGGTTCTCCGTTTCCACCCCCGGCTCCAGGTAGTGCGCCTGATCCGCGTCCATCGTGAGCAGCGTCTCGAGTTTCGGGTGGTAGTGGGGCTCGATGCAGGCGGCCCCCCAGGAGTAAGTGCAGCCCCAATAGAATTCACCGCCGTAGGCTTTCGCCGCCTGCGCGGAGCCGGCGCCGATCATCCCGATCGTCAGTGTCGTCGCGGTGAGCGCCAGGGCGGCTCTCACCAGCTTGCTAGCGCGCTCGCATCCGGGTTCTCTCATGCTCTCCTCCTGTCGGGTCGTTTCACTCTCACCCGGGTGCGGTCGGCGAGCGGCGCGCTCGGCTTCCTCGCCCCCAGGTGAACCGTGACGCGACGGTAGATCCGCACTCCACGCGGGAGAAGGTGAAGTTCGGGTTACCGATCACCCCGGAGCCGGATGTGGCGCGGCGGGCGCGCGCCTACCCCGAGGTTCACCTTTCTCACAACGCGCGGCGCGCTCTAGCTTCCGCGCGTGCCGCGTCTCGGCGTCCCCCCTCTTCACACGATCGCGGCGTTTGTCGCGCTCGCCGCGCTGCTGTCGTTGCCGGGGTGCTCTGCGGGCGCGAGACCGCGGCCGGCCGCGACGGAGCGGCGCCCGACCCGCCCCGCTCGCGCTGAGACGATCGCCAAGCGTGGGCCCGGCGCGGCGCCCCCGGCGCGGCAAGCGGCCTCTCGCCCAGCCGGCTCGGGGCCGCAGGCCATTCGATCGAGGAGTCGGGCCTCGGGCGCGCGGGCCTCGCACGCGCCGGCTGCGCGCGCTCCGGGCCGACTGTTCCCCGCTCTCAGCCTGCGGCGCAGCGACGCCGGCGGGCTCCCGCCCGAAACGGATCGCCTGCTGGCGAGGCTTGCCGTCACCCGTTTCCGCTCCGGGCGCGCCTCCGCCGTGGCCGCAGGCGCCCGGCGGCTGCGACCGCCCGGCTCGACTGCCGCGTGGCTGCTGTCCGTCCGCGGTGGCCTCTGTCTGCTCTGGGTGGAGCGCTACGGCCGGCGCCGCTCGAACGACGCGCTCGAGTGTGTCTCCTACGCCCGCGCGCTCAGCGGCGAGCTGATCGCCGACTGGCAGAGCCTCCCCGGTGAACCGCCGGCCGACCACGTGCTCGGCGTGCTGCCTCGCGGTTGCAGCGACGTGCAGCTCGAACTCGGCGGCGGGCGCCGCCTGCCGCTGGTGAGCGTGGACGGGGCCTACGCCGTGAGCTCGCCGGCACCGCGGGCGATCCGCTTCCGCCGGGCCGGCACAGAGCGGACCGTGATCGTTCCCCGCGAGGAACCCTCGGCGCCGGGCTTGGCGGGACCGTGACGGCGCCTCAGCGGGCCGGCGCTCCGGCGTAGGCATCGAACACCAGCTCGCGCAGCTGCGCGCGCGAGTGCACGCCGAGCTTGCGGTAGATCCGCTTGACGTGGGTTTTGGCCGTCTCGGGCTCGATCGTCAGCGCGAGCGCGATCTCGTCGTAGCTGTGCTCCTCACCGAGCAGCCCGGCGACTTCGCGCTCCCTGCGCGTGAGCTGGGACATCGCCGCCGCGATCCGGCGCGCGCTGTGCTCCGCCGACACGAAGACGTGTTCGCCCCGGACCGTCGCTTCGAGGGCGGCCAGGAGCTCGTGCCGGGACGCGCCCTCGTCGACGCAGGAGGCGCCGGCGCCGACGACGAGGCGGCCGTACAGGTCGCTGGGGCATCTCGCCAGCAGCACGATCCGTGTCTCCGTCCTGGCCTCGCGCAGACGACGCAGCGCTTCGTGTCCGATCTCCTCGCCGACGACGAGCAGCTCTGGTTGCAACCGCCTAAGCGCGCGCCAGAGCTCGACCGCGTCCCGGGGCTCCTCGAGCACCCTCAGGCCGGACTCGGCCAGGATCCCCGCCACCGCGATCCTCAGCATCGGGGTCATCAGCCCGACGATCGTGCTGATGCCCTCGGCCCGGGCGCGCGCGAGAGGCTCGGGACACGCCATCGCCGTCAGCCGGCAGGGTGCCGGTGTGCCGGTTTCGGGCACCGACGGGACGGCCTCGCAGCCGCGGGCCGGGCGGCGCGCGACGGCCTCGCGGCCGCGCGCCGGGCGGCGCGCGACGGCCTCGCGGCCGCGCGCCCGGCGTCGCGCGACGGCCCCGCGGGCGCACGACGGGTCTCCTCTCGCTTCCGCTTCGCGCGGGGGCAACGCCCGGCGCGCGGCTGCGGGCGCGGCTCTGCCTCGGCGGCCGCGGGCGGCGCCGGCGCCCCGCTCGGGTTCACCTCGAGCAGCATCGTCCTGCGCGAGCTGACCGTGCCGTCGCGGGTGACGGTTTCCACTGCAGTGCCCCACAGCTCTCCTGCGTATGCGGTCAGTGCCTGGAGCGAGATCTCCGCGCCCGGGTGCGCGACCGGCACGGGGAACTCGGCGACCTGGACGCCGCCGCCGAGCGTGATGCGGCCGATCGCGCCCGTGCCGGCGTCGATGAACCAGATCCCGCCTTCCGGTCCGTCGGTCAGAGCTTCCGGCCGTGGTGCACCGAGCTCGCCGACTGGCACGTCGCCGGGGTCGGGCAGCGCGAACGCCCCCCATTCGCCGGCCTCGGTCATGCGGTCGATCCGTCCGAACATCCGTTCCGCGAACCACAGCGCGCCGTCCGGCCCGGCCGTGATCGAGCGCGCGTCGCACTCGCAGTTCCCCGACTGGCCCCGCCCGGAGGCAACTTCCCGGTCGAGCACCTGCCCGGTAGGGACGATCTCCCAGATGTGTTCGTGGGTGCCGGTCTCGGTCACCCAGGCGGTGCCGTCGCCGCTGAAGGCGATCGCGGTCGGATAGCCCGCGCCCTGCGGGCCCTCGTAGGAGAGCGTGCGGCCGTCGGGGAGCACGCGCTCGAGATCGGCGCCGAGCAGGTCTCCGACCCAGAGCGAGCCATCCGGCCCGGCGGCGACCAGGTTCGGAAGCATGCTCGAGCCGGGCTGCGGGAGCACGTGGCTCGGCTCGAAGCCGGCCGGGCCGACCGCGCCCAGGGTCCACGAGCCTCCGGTCCCGACGATCGCCCAGACCTCTCCGTCGGGTCCCGGGCCGATCGCTGCCGCTTCGATCGGCAACGGCGCCCCGATCGCGAACGGCGCCGTCGCGATGCGCTGCAGGGCCGAGCGGTGGTCGATCGCGCTTTTCAGGATCAGCCCGCCGGGAGCGCCCTGGATCGCTTCCGCTTCTTCGTACCCGGCCGTGGCGATCAGATGGACCGCGATCGTGACCGCGGCGGCGGGCGCCGCCGGGACGGCGAGGCCGGCCGCGAGCAGCGTCATCATCGACAGCCTCGCCAGCCGTGGCGCGCGCTTCACGAGCGCGGCTATCCGATCTCTCATCTGCGTCTCCTCCCGGGCCGGCCTCGAAGGCGCCCGCGTCCTGTCGGGTACCGGTTCCGCCGATGCGAGCGGCCTGTGACGGGTGGGGAGCTTAGGGACCGCAGACAGTTGTCCGCAAGGGCTGTTTATGACCGGCGCCTGCCGGCGTCTGCGGGCTGTCCCGCTCCGTGCAGGCCGGGCGTCTCGCCACTGGCCTCGTGCCGGTCAGTCCGAGCGCCCTGAGCGCGGCCGCCCAGAGGGGGAGGCGGCCGCGCCCGCTTGCTCGCTCCGGTACGTGTGCGCCGCCTCGGGCGGCCGCGCCTGCCAGGGTGCGGAGGGCGGGCGGGACCGCCGCTCGGCTGGCCCACACGGCGTCGTTATATGGCTGCAGACCCGCGGCGGCAAGACGTGTCTCTGGCATCGCCTGCGTGCGCCGGCCTCGCGCGGCGTGCGCGCGGCGAGAGCTCGCGCTGGAACGGCGAGGCTCGGGAGCGGCGCTGAGGTGCCCGGCGCGTGCCCGCCGTCGGACACCTACTCCCCCGGCTCCTTACCGGGGCCCGCCGGCCGTGGGGCGGGCGAACGCTGCGTCCCGCCCCGGCACGCACCGGGCACCCGCCGGGTTCTAGGCGCCGCGGAGGGCCGCGCGCAAGAGGTGTTTACAGAAATGCATCACGTCCTCGGCGGAAACGCGCCTCGCCGGGGCGCGCTCGCGTCTCCCGGCGCTCGCGCCGCGGTGTCCCGGAAGGCGTCAGCCGCCCGCGACCGGCAGCACCGGCGTGCAGGCCGGCATGACCGGGTGCTTCGGGTCGAGCGCGTTCAGCACGTCGGCGTCGGCGATGTGGTCGTAGGGCATCGAGAGGTGCTCGCCCTGGTCGAGCGCGCACTGCTGCTGGAGCAGGATGTTCGTGACCCGCTTGCCCGACATGAACGCCGAGGTGTAGGGCGTCACGACCTCGTCGTTGTCGGACTCGATCACCGTGTAGTCGACCTTGCCGACCGTTTCGCCGCCCGCGTTCAGCTTCGTCAGGAACGGCGAGCCCGCGGCCTGTTCTTCGCACGCCTGGCAGAACCCAGCGAACGACGTCGCGCCCGGGCACCAGGCCGGCCGAGCGTGAACAGGCCGTTGACCGTCGTGCCGTGGTTCGAGGGCGCGAGCCCGACGAGCGTCTCGACCTTCGCCGCGCCGCCGAGGAAGCGCAGGTAGTAGCGCGGCATCATCCCGCCCTGCGAGTGGCCGACGATGTCGACCTGCTTGGCGCCGGTCGCGGCGAGCACCTTCTGCACGAACGTCGGCGAGTTCTTCGGCCGAAGCTGGGATCGGGCCGGTCGCGTAGACGCCCGCTGCGCCGCTGCCGTTCGAGGAGCCGTAGTTGAGCGCGAACACGCAGTACCCCGAGTTCGGCGAGCAGCGGCGAGAGCGCCTGCCAGCTGTCGGCCATGTCGGCGAAGGTGCCGTGCACGAGCACGACCGGCGCGGGTGGGCCTTCGCTCGGCTTGCAGCTCCATTCGTTGGCGCCGGGCGGCGAGGCGGTCGGGCTCGCGTGCGCGTAGCCGGTGATGCCGTCGTATTCGACCGGCAGCGAGGGCGCCGGCAGAGGCGGCGAGGCGAGCAGGCGAGCGTCGCGGCGAGCGGTGCGACGAGGCGGCGGGGCGTCATCTGGCTTCTCCCTCTTTGGTTGGCTCCTGCGGCCACGGCGCCCCGCGACACCCCGGCGCGGGCTCGTAACAGGCCGCGCCTGTTTGTACCAGACAGGACACACCGCGCGGCGCGCAGTGTCAGGCCCCTACGCAGCCGCCGCGAGCGCCGTGCGCAAGCCGCTCGCCGGCGCCGCGTCCGCCGCGTCCCTACGCCGCCGCGGAGGTCCCGAGGGTCGCGGGTGCCGCCCGCATCCGGCGCGTCCCTACGCCGCCGCGGCGCCGAGGCTCGCGATGTCGATCCCGATCACCTTCAGCCGCCGGCTGCAGCGCGTTGAAGGCGAAGGTGTTCGTTTCCTCCATCGTAGTAGTCGAGGATCGCGTAGTCGTCAGGGTCGGCGCCGACGCGGCACGAGCACCGCGGCGGCGAGCGGGATCAGCTCGGCCAGGCGCGTGCGCGATGCGCTGCTTGAGCGCCGGGTCCTTCGCCTTCTCGCGCAGGAACCAGGTGCCGTAGGCGACGTGGCGGTGCTCGTCCTGGGAGATCAGCCTGAAGCCCTCGACCCAGCCCGGGCAGGATCGAGTTGCGCTCCATGTAGTCGGTCAGGAACCACTGCCCGGTGAGCGCGAGCGTGCCCTCGATGATCATGTGGTAGAGCGTCACGAAGTCGACCTTCGCCTCGATGTCGGCGGGGTTCTCGATGAGCCTGCGCGCCCCAGTCGACGAGCACGCCGTCGAACATCTCGATGAACGCCGGGTTGAGGTCGCCGCGGGCCTTCTCGAGGCGGTCCTCGAAGCTCCCGTCGATGCCGCAGCACCTGCTCGTAGAAGCGGTTGAAGTGCTGCGCGTGGCGCGCCTCGTCGACCTGCTGGGTGGTCAGGAAGGCCTCCTCGCTCTGGCTCTCGTAGGCCATCACCAGGCCGGAGAACTGCGTCGTCACCCGCTCCTCGCCGATGAAGAACGAGGACAGGTTCCAGGCGAGGCTGCTCGCGCAGGTCGCGCGTCCATCGCCTCCCAGTCGCGCCGGTCCTGGGCGAGGTCGATCGTGTGCGAGGACCAGTTCTGGCGCTCCCACAGCTCATACAGCTGCTGCGGGTCCATCAGCGTGACCGAGGCGAGCTTCGACTCGTCCTCGATCGTGCCGACGTCGCCCTGGCTGGTCAGGTCCAGGAGCGAGGGCATCTCGACGGCCTCCTCGTGCGCTTGGGTTGGGCGGGCCGTCGCCCTCCCCGGCCGCCTCACGCGGCGGGCCGCCCGGCTCGGGCCCATTGCAGCTGCAGCGCGACCATATCCGCTCAGAGCTGCTCAAGTCGAGCACGTCGCAGGGCCGATGCGAAGCCATGCGGCGAGCCCTGCGCGAGAACGCCCCCTGCGCGCTCGGCGGCCGCCGCGGCCTGCGCGGCGCTCGCCTGGCTCGGCCTCTACGGGCCCGGCTGGAACGACTACGAAATCGAGGCCGCCCGGCGGTCGAAGCGCTGCGTCGCCGGACACCTGCACGCCTTCCTCGCGCTCTCCCCCGTCTACGGCGGCTCGCTGATCGAGCGCGCGCCGTTCGCGCTGCTGCCCGGGGTCTGGGGCGGCGGGCGAACCGGCCGTCTACCGCTTCCTCGCGCTCCCCTGCCTGCTCGCCTCGGCGCTGCTCGCCGTCTGGCTCGCTCGCGCGCATGCGCGCCGAGGGTCGGACGCTGCTCGCCCGGGCGCTCGCGTCGGCGCTGCTCAGCGCCAACCCGGTGACGCTGCTCGCGCTCGAACTCGGCCACCCGGAGGAGCTGCTCGGCGCGGCCGCCTGCGTCGCCGCGGTGCTGCTCGCCGCGGCGCCCTCCGTGAGCCGGCGCCGGGCGCTGCTCGCCGGCGCGCTCGCTCGGCCTCGCGATCGCCAACAAGCAGTGGGCGCTGCTCGCGGCCGGGCCCGTGCTGCTCGCGCTCCCGCGCGGCAGGCGCGTCCCCGGCGCGCTCGCCGCGGTGGCCACCGCCGCGGCGTTGGAGGCGCCGCTGCTGCTCGCCGAGCGCCGGCGCCTTCGCCGCGCAGCGCCGGGACCGCTGCCTCATCTTCGCTCGCCGATCTTCCAGCCCTGGCAGCTGCTCTGGTTCTTCGGCCATCACGGCGCGCTCGTGCATGGGCTGTTCGGCGCCGCCAAGCCCGGCTACCGCGACGCCACCCGCCTGGGCGGGCCGGATCAGCCACCCGCTCGTGCTGCTCGCGGGCGCTGCGCTCGCCGCCGCGCTGCGGGTAGCGCGCCCGCGGCCGCGCGGCTGGACTCCGCCGACGGCGCTGCTCGCGCTGACGGTCGTCGATGCTCGCCCGCTGCCTGCTCGACACGTGGGACACCGTCTACTACCTGCTGCCGGCGATCTTCGCGCTGACCGCGTGGGAGGCGCTGGCTCCGCCCCGGCGCCTGCCGCTCGCCGCGCTGGCCGTCTCCGCGGCGGCGCCTGGGCGCAGTTCCAGTGGCTGCCGAGCCGGGTCTCGCCGGACGCGCAGTCGGCGCTGTTCCTCGCCTGGATGCTGGCGCTGCTCGCGTTGCTGGTGCCGCGGCTGCTGGCCGCGACGCAGGGCGAGCGCCGGCGCCCACGCGATCATCCCGCGAGGCCGTCGCGCGCCGTGCCGCGGCCGGCTGCTCAGCCGATGACGGTCAGCTCCTTCGACAGCCCCGTGAGCACGTCGCAGCCCGCCCTCGCGGACGACCACCAGGTCCTCGATCCGAACGCCCAGCTCACCGGGCAGGTAGACGCCCGGCTCGACGGTCACGACGTTGCCCGGCCACCAGCGGCTCCTCGCGGCGGTGCGCGACAGCCGCGGGCCCTCGTGCACCTCGAGCCCGACGCCGTGGCCGAGGCCGTGACCGAACCGCTCGCCGTGCCCGGCGCGCGTCGATCACCTCGCGCGCGGCCGCGTCGACCTCGCGGCCGGTCGGGCCCGCCCGCACGCGCCTGCGAGACCGGCGAGCTGCGCCTCGAGCACGAGCGCGTAGATCTCGCGCGCCTGCGTCGTCGATTCGCCTCACCGGTCGCGTAGGTGCGCGTGCAGTCCGAGCAGTAGCCGTCGAGCACGCGCGCCCCAGTCGATCGTCACCAGCACGTCGCGCGGGGATCTCGACATCGCGCGGCTGCGCATGGGGCAGCGCGCCGTGCGGCGCCGGCCGCGACGATCGAGGGGAAGCTCGGCGCCTCGGCGCCGAGCCGGCGCATGCTCGTCTCGAGCTCGAATGCGACCTCGCGCTCGGTGCGCCCGGCGAGCCCGCTCTCGAGCACGCCCTTCAGCGCCGCGTCGGCGAGCTCGCTGGCCGCCCGCGATCAGCTCGATCTCGCCGCGCCTCCTTGACGAGCCGCAGCCGCTCGACGAGCCCGCACGGCCGTCGACGAGCTCCCAGCCCTCCGGCAGCTCGCGCGCGCAGCTTCGCGTGGGCCTTCACGCTCAGCTTCGCGGCGTCGAAGCCGAGCTTCGCCTCCTCGGCGGCGAGCAGCCCCGGAACGGCTGTCGCGCAGATCGCCGGTCGACGATCGAGCGCTCGAAGTCCTCCGCCACCTCCGCGGCGGACTGGGCGTCGTAGCGGAAGTCGGTGAGGAACTGCGCGCGCCCGTCGCGCACGCGCCGCGCTGTCCGCCGCCGGCACCAACGCAAGACCGTTGCTGCCCGTGAAACCCGTCACGTAGCGCAGGTCGACGGGTGCGTCGATCAGCAGCGCGTCGAGCCCGCCGTCCGCCAGCTGCTGCTGCAGGCGTACGACGCGGCCGGCCGTTGCGGCCTCGCCGGCGGGCGAGCTCACGCCGGCACCTCCTCGAGACGCTCGCGCAGGAGCACCGAGCGCCTCGCGGTAGCCGTCGGGGCCGCGGCCGCGGATCGACGCGATGCAGAGCTCCTCCACGACCGAGACGTGGCGCCACTGCTCGCGGGCGCGCGGATCCGAGAGGTGGACCTCGACGGCGGGTACCGCGGCGATCTCCAGCGCGTCGCGCAGCGCCCAGGAGTAGTGGGTCCATGCGCCCGGGTTGAGGATCAGCCCGTCGGCGCGGCCGCGCAGGCCGTGCAGGTGCTCGACGATCTCACCCTCGTGGTTGGTCTGGAAGCAGCTCACTTCGAGTCCGAGCGTGCGCCCCTCCTGCTCGACGACGTCGTCGAGCTCGGCCAGCGTGAGCGTGCCGTAGAGATCGGGGTCGCGGTTGCCGAGCTGGTCGAGGTTGACGCCGTTCATAACCGCGATCATGAACCTTCGCGCACTCATCGCGCCAGCTCCTCGACCGCGGAGCGAAGCTCCGAGGCGGCGACGGGCTGCCCGTGGAGGACCTCGCCGGGAGCCTCGACGAGCACGAACGGCACCTCCTCGCCGAGCCGCTTCTTGTCGCGGCCGACCGCCGCCAGGACCGCCTCCACCGAAACGTCCTGCATGCTCACCGGCAGCCCGCGCGCGCGCAGCAGCGCCTCGACGAGCTCGCGGAGCTCGGCCTGACCGGAGAGCCGCAGGGCGGCGAGCAGGCCCAGCCCGACCGCCTCGCCGTGCCGGTAGCGGCCGTAGCCGGTCGCGGTCTCGATCGCGTGGCCGACCGTGTGTCCGAGGTTCAGCACCTGCCGGCGGCCGCCGTCGCGCTCGTCCGCGGCCACCACCGCGAGCTTCGTGCGCGCGCAGGCGAAGACGATCGAGGCGTCGATCTCGGCCCCCCCGACCACACGCTTCCACAGCTCCCCGCCGGCGATCAGCGCGGTCTTCAGGACCTCCACCCAGCCGGCGGCGAGCTCGCCGTCCGGCAGCGTACCGAGCACGCCCGGGTCGGCAAGCACGCCGGCGGGCTGGTGGTAGGCGCCGACGTAGTTCTTCGCGGCCGGCAGGTCGACCCCGGTCTTGCCGCCGTAGGCGGAGTCGACCTGGGCGACGAGCGTGGTCGGGACCTGCACGACCGGGACGCCGCGCTGGTAGCTCGCGGCGCAGAACCCCGCGAGGTCGCCGACGACGCCCCCGCCGAGCGCGAGCAGGTGGTCGGCGCGGGTCATGCCCTCGCCTGCGAGCGCCGTCCAGACGCGCTCCGCCGTGGCCAGCGTCTTGCTCAGCTCGCCCGGGGGCGATCTCGATCGTCATCGCCGTCTCGCCGACAGCCTGCGCGTAGCGCGCGCCGACGTTGCCGTCGGTGACGCAGAAGGCTCGCGAGCGGGCACGGTCGACCGGCCAGGCGGCGAGCAGGCTCGGACCGCGGCCGGTCAGCAGGCCGTCGCCGATCAGGACGGGATATTCGCCGGAGGCGGCGCTCGCCCACAGCAGGCGCGCTCCCGGCGAGTCGCTCAGGACGCTCAGCGAAGGCGCAAGCGCGGCGAGGCGCTCGACCGGCCCGGGCTGCACGACCGCGTCCGCGAGCCGCTCGTACAGCGGCCGGCGCTCGGCATGCAGGAGCTCGAAGGCGTCGCGGTCCCCGGCCAGCGGGCGCTCGGGCAGCCGGCCGTTGGGGGAGCACCGCTCCCAGGCGCCGGCGGCATCGATCTCGAGCAGCACGGTCGTCTCGCCGCGCAGCCGCTCCTGCACCCGCTCCGAGAGCACCGCGCCACCGCCGAGCGCGATGACCTCACCGGCACCGGCGCTGTCGAGCAGCTCCAGCACGAGTCGCTCCTCCGCATCCCGGAACGACGCCTCCCCGTTCTTCGCGAACTCCTCGGCGACCGAATGCCCGAGCTCGGCTGCGAGCAGCTCGTCGCTGTCGTAGACCTGCCGTCCGAGCACCGCGCCGAGCTCGCGGGCCGCCGTCGTCTTGCCGGCGCCCATGAAGCCGATCAGGACGATGGCCACCCAATGCGCTCCCGGTATGCAGCGACCGCCTCGATGACGTCGTCGATGTGGTCACCGCCGAACTTGCTGCGGTAGGCCGCGGCGAGCACGTAGGCGACCATCGCCTCGCCGACCACGCCGGCAGCGGGGATCGTTGCCGAGTCGGTGCGCTCGCGCAGCGCCTGCGCGGGCTCGTGCGTGTCGGTGTCGACGGAGCGCAGCGGCTTGGTCAGCGTCGGCAGCGGCTTCATCGCGCCGCGCACGATCAGCGGCAGCCCGTTGGTCATGCCGCCCTCCAGCCCGCCCGCCCGGTTCGTCTCGCGGAAGTAGCCCTCGCTGCTGGAGTAGAAGATCTCGTCATGGGCTTCGGAGCCCGGCACTCCGGCGATGCTGAACGCGTCGCCGATCGAGACGCCCTTGATCGCCTGGATCGAGCAGATCGCCTGGGCGAGGCGGCCGTCCAGGCGCTCCTCCCAGGAGACGTACGAGCCGAGGCCGGGGACGAGCCCGAACGCCTGGACCTCGAACACGCCGCCGAGCGACTCGTTGGCGCGGCGCAGCTCGTCGATCTCCTTGACCATCGCCCTGCTCGCCTCGGCGTCGAGGCAGCGCACCGGCGAGGCGTCGACGTCGGCGAAGTCGGCGGGCGTCAACGTCCGCTCGGGCTCGGGGGCGCGCACCGACGCGATCTGCACGACGTGCGAGTGAACCGCGACGCCGAGCGCGCGCAGGAACGCCTTGCACAGCGCGCCGCCCGCGACGCGTGCGGCGGTCTCGCGGGCCGAGGCGCGCTCGAGGATGTTGCGCACGTCGGACTGCTTGTACTTCATCGTCCCCACGAGGTCGGCGTGACCGGGACGCGGCAGGTGCACCTCCTCGACCTCCGCCTCGACGGGCCACGGGTTCATCCGCTCCTCCCAGTTGGCGTAGTCGCGGTTGCGCACCTGCAGCGCCACCGGGCTGCCGAGGGTGAGGCCGTGCCGGACGCCCGCCGTGACCTCGGCGGCATCGCGCTCGATCTTCATCCGCCCGCCGCGCCCGTGGCCGAGCTGGCGCCGCGCCATGTCCGCGTTGATCTCCTCAGCGGACAGGCGCAGCCCGGCCGGGAGCCCCTCGACGAGGCACGTCAGACCCGGGCCGTGCGACTCGCCGGCGGTGATCAGTCGGAGCTGCACTGAACGTGAAGCTTATTCGGCGCCCCGCGCGCCCAGGCTCAGGGCTGGCTGATCGTGACGACGGCGGTGCGGGCGCGCGCGGCAGAGGCCCTGCGCGGGGAGAACACGAGCACGCCCTGCTGGGTGGAGTCGTGCAGGAACGGCAGCGCCTGGCGGCCGGCCCGCACGAGCAGTTCCTCGCCCGCCTTCGACTCGGCCCAGCCGCCGGCCCTGGCGGTCTTCGCGCTCGCCGTCTCGGCGGTGATCGTCAGCACGCGCAGTTCGTAGACGGTCGTCTGACCGTCGGCGGCGAGGTAGCTGAGCTGCTCGGTCTCGCCCGGCTTCAGATCGACGGCTTCGCACTGGGTCGCGCTCGGCAGGCAGGCGCCGGTGCCGCTCAGGATCGCTTCGCCGACGACCTCGAAGGTGGCGCTGCGCCCCTTGGCGGTGACGCCGCGGAACACGAGCAACGGCGTCTCGGCGGAAGGCAGCGGCGTGGCCAGCTTCAGCTTCGTGAACGGCGTCAACTGGGCGTTTTCGGGGGTCGTGCCTGCGGGCAGCGCGCCGAACTCGATTGTGACGTCATAGGTCGTCCGCGCTTTCTTGCTCTTCTTCTTGGTTTCCTTCTTGGGGCTTTCGGTGGAGCCGCCAGATGTACCGCCGGACGTTTCGGTCGAGGAGGACGAGGGCGACGAGGGGGACGTCGAGGAGGACGACGGGCTCCCCGCGCCGGAGCTGCTCACGGGCGTCGGCGCCGTCGAGGTCTTTTCAGAAGCCGGGGCGATCAGCATCGTGAACGGGTTGTGTGCCTTGCCGGAGCTCTGTTCCTTCTCGCCGTCGGGGGTCTCGGCGACGGCGCGTTCGGTGCTCGCCGCGGTCACGGAGATGCCGCTCGGCGGCGGCGTGATCGTCGCGGCGGGGTGCGGTGCGGCCGAGCCACCCGAGCCGCCGAGCAGGGCGTAGGCCAGCGCGGCGACGAGGCAGACGCCGACGAGCGCCACCACCGGCAGCAGGCGGCGGTCCGTGAGGTCCGCGCGAATCGACGCGAGCAGCTCGGTCACGGCGTCACCACAGCGGGCGCGGTCGTGGAGCTGGACGGTGACGTCGAGGCGGGGCTCGCGGCGCCCGTCGGGGAAGCCGGGGTGGCGCCCGCCGTCAGCGACTGGCCGCTCGGCAGCACGTAGGCGGTCGCCGTGACCGTGCCGGACAGCTTGGGGGTGCGGCCGGTGCTCAGCCCTTCGGGCGCGAGCTTGACGCTCTGGATCGTCAGCAGCCGCCCGCTC
Source organism: uncultured Solirubrobacteraceae bacterium (assembly GCA_963703205.1). Classification (GTDB taxonomy): domain Bacteria; phylum Actinomycetota; class Thermoleophilia; order Solirubrobacterales; family Solirubrobacteraceae; genus Palsa-744. Next base: position 1,066,432 of record OY969799.1, on the reverse strand, counting down.
ACCTGCAGCGTGCCTTTGCCGCCGTGGGCCGTGAAGGCGGTGAGTTCGTGGAACAGGTGTTCCAGGGAGAAGAAGCCGCCGTCGAAGACGAACGTGAAGGGCATCTGCGTGAAGCCGGCGCCGGCCGCAGCGGCGCTCGTCGCTGCGGTGGTGCTGGAGCTCGAGGAGGACGAGCCGTTGCCGGTCCCGCTCGTGATCGAGTTGAAGTTCACAGCGTGCTGGTTGGAGGCCTGTTCGAGCTCGTAGACGAGCGAGGCCACTTCCTGGCTGGGCGGCACGGCTTTGCCGAGGCTGACCACGGCGGAGTACGCGGTCGCGTACTGAGCCTGGGCGGCTTTCGCGTTGGCGAGTTCGCCCTGGGCCTTGGAGAGCTGCGCCTGGGCGGTGCTGACCTGTTCTTCGTAGGTCTTCACTTCCTTGCGCTTCGGCGAGACCACGAGCATCCACCCGCCGGCGATCACGACGACCACGGCGATCACCATCACCACGATGCGGTCGCGAGCTGTCATCCGTTCTCACCTCCGGTGCCGGTCGTGGACGAGCTCTCGGCCACCGGGCTGGCGCCGGCCGCGGCCGCGCTGCTCGTCGCCGACGGCAGCGGGTCGAAGAGAACCGTCATCGCGAACACCGGGGCATTGGCACCGCAGCCCGTGGAGGAGCCCGCCGCGGCGCTCGCGCCCCCCGAGTTCCCGCGCGCCGAGCTCTGCAGCGTGACTTCGGAGACGCCGTCCATCGCGCGCAGCCGCTGCATCGTGTCGGCGACGGCGCGCTGGGAGGTGGCGCAGCCGGAGATCTGGAAGGTGGGGACGGCGCCTGCGGGCGTCGCCGAGGTGACAGTGGAGCTCGTCGCGGCCGAGGACGCCGCGGTTGCGCTGGGGGTCGCGCTGGGCGATCCGATCGTGCCGTCGAGCGAGTCGATCGAGACCTGGTTGGAGAGCACCCGGCCGAACTCGTGGATCGCGTGGGCCCAGTCGAAGCGCTGATCGACGAGATCCTCGACGGCCTGCTGGCGCTGCTGGCGCAGCGCGGCGAAGCTCGTGTAGGGAGCGAGCTGCTGTGCTTGGGACTGTGCCTGCGTGGCTTCGGCGCTGAGCGTGGCCGCCTTCGACTTGTCGGAGGCGACCGAGCGGGAGGCTTTGCCGTAGAGCACCGCCAGCGCGGCGATCACGACGAGCAGCCCGAGGACCGCGTAGGCCGCGCCCTCGGAGCGGCCGGCGCCGACGGAGGCGCCGCTGCGCTGGTCGCCGGGGATCAGGTTGACGGCCCTCACTTGGGGGCCTCCACGGTCGCGAGACCGGTCGCCACGGCGAGCCGCCGCGGCGAGACGCCGTCTTCGACGCCGTCCTCCGAGACGAGGAGGTTGGCGGGCCGGACCTCGACGCCGAGCGCTCCCTGGAGCGCCTCGGCGAAGCCGGGGATGTCCTCCGCGGCGCCGCTGAGCACGACGTGGGAGACCTCTCCGCCGCCCTCCTGGGAGCGGTGGAAGTCGAGAGAGTTGCGAACCTCGCCGGAGATCTCGCGGACACCGTTGTCGAGCACCGTCCACACGTCGTGGTCGGAGGCGGCGGGCTCGCCGTCCATGTCGACGGGCGATGCCCCGCCGCCGGCGTCGGATAGTTCCTCGTAGCTCATCTCGCGTTCGCGCGCTTGGGCCTGCTCGGCCGAGAGCGGCACGAGCTCATCCTCGGCCGGTTCGGGCTCGAGGACGGGCTCGGGTGCGACGGGCTCGGGCAGCGGCGGGCGTGTCAGGTCGGCTTCCAGCAGGCGCGCGCGGGCGTCGACGAGGGCGATCCCGCGGCGCTCGGCGAGCTCGACCGCCATCCCCTCGAGGCCGCTGCCGACGACGCGGGTGAAGCGACAGGCGGTGCCCTCGGCGATCGCGAGGTTGGAGAGCCCGTCGACGTTCAGGTACAGCGCGCGGCGCGGCTCCTGCCCCTCGACGGCCTGCTCGGCCTCGCGGCGGTACAGCGAGCGGATCAGCGCGAACGCCGACAGGTCGACGCCCTCGGGGGTGAGGCCGGCGGCGCGGACGGCGCTCAGCAGGCGCTCGACCATGTCGCGCTGCGCTGCGACCAGCACGACCCGCTGCCGGGGCCCCGCAGGCGTGTCGATGATGCCGAGCGCGTGGAAGTCGAGAACCGCGTTGTTGAGCGGCATCGGCACCTGGTCCTGGGCCTGGAAGGAGACGGCCGCAGCCAGCTCCTTCTCGTCCGTCACGGGCGGGAGCTCGAGCGTGCGCAGCACCGTGCGCTGGTTGGCGACGCCGACCCGTACCCGCTTGGGGAGCCTGGCCTCGGCGAACATCTCGCGCAGGGCCGCCGCGAGCGCCTCCTCGTCGAACACTTCGCCGTCGCGCATCGTGTCGGCGGCGAGCGCCATCGCGGTGGCGCGCTCGGCGACGATCGAGCCGTTCACGCGAGCTTTGACGGCGGCCACGAAGCCGGGCTGGATATCCAGGCCGATCACGTCCCCGCCGCCGCGGCGGCCGACCGAGAGGCCCTTCAGGCTCGGTACGGAGAGGCTCTTGAGGCTCGGGGCGGAGATGCCCTTCAGGCTGGGAGCCGACGAGCTTGCCCTTGAGCGAGGGCACGCTGCCGAGCTTCAGGTTCGGGGAGGGGAGGTTGGCGGGAAGTTTCATGTGGAGTTGCCGCTGCTGGCGCGTGCGGATCGCTCCGCTGCTGGCGTATCGGCGCGAGGGCTCCGGCGCTTTAGTGGAGGAAGTGCGTTGACGTAGAGATGAACGAGCGGGTGGCCCGCGAAAACGGCGACGATCGCGCCCAGCGCGAGGAACGGCCCGAATGGGACCGCGGTCTTGCGCCCCGCATGGGCGCCCTTGCGGGCTATGACGAGGACTCCGACCGCGGTGCCGGAGAGCAGCGCCACGAGCAGCGCCGGAGCGACGGCGGAGCCGAGGAACAGGCCCATCATCCCGGCGAGCTTGACGTCGCCCATGCCCATCCCGCCCGGGTAGGCGAGCGCTGCGACGAGCAGAAAGCCGCCGGCTGCCGCGGCGGCGATCAGCCGGCCGGGCTGCCCGCCCGGGTCCAGTGCGGTGCCCAGCACGAGTGCGATCACGGCGCCCGGCAGCGTCAGACGATTCGGGATCAGCCGCGTCTCGAGGTCGATCAGCGCGATCGGCACGACCAGCAGGATCAGGCCGATGCCGAGGGCGATGCGCGCCGTGCCGCCGCCGGCGAGCACGGCGCCGACGCACAGCGCCGCGGTCGCGAACTCGACGAGCGGGTAGCGGACGGAGATCGACGCGCCGCAGGCGCGGCAGTGGCCTCGTAGCAGCAGCCAGGAGAGCACCGGGATGTTGTCGTAGGGCTTGACCGGCGTCGCGCACCGCGGGCAGTGCGAGGCCGGCGTCACGAGCGACTCGTGACGCGGCAGCCTGTAGACGACGACGTTCAGGAACGAGCCCACGATCGCGCCGAGGACACCGGCGAAGGTTGCCGCCTCCATAGGTGTGTGATCGGCGTCCGCCGCCGGGCACTTGAGCCCGGCGGGGCGCCGCTACCAGCTGCCGGTCGGGCAGCCCTGGCTGCCGGCGCCCTGTTTGCAGCTGCGGGTCGTTTCGCCGTTCGAGTTGCGCGAGAGCGTGAAGGTGTCGCCGGTCGTGGCAGCGACGGTGATCTTGTACGTTTCCGCGCTCGCTTCCACTTTCGAGACGTACGCTTCGCTGCCGTGCTTCGTCTTCAGCGACGGCTCGATCGCTTCGAGCGCTTCGAGCGTGGCGCCTTCGAAGCTGCTGTTGTTGTCGGTGGAGTAGGCGATGAGTGCCGTCTGGGCGGTGTGCACGAGTTCCTTCGCCTGTGCGCCGCTGGCCTTGCTCTTCTGCCCGATGAACAGCGGGATCGCGATCGCCGCCAGCACGCCGATCATCAGCATCACGACCAGCAGCTCGATCAGGCTGAAGCCGTGCTCTGCAGGGGCGCGTCCCGGGGAGGCCATGGCCTGCCTATCGGCGCACCGCGCACGCGGCCTTAGCGTCGTCGTGTCGTCCTGCAGCCCGGTGGCCCGCTTGCGCACCGCGTGCCGGCCGGCCGGCCGGAACCCTGCCTGCGCACCGCGCACCGCGCACCGCGCACCGCCGCGCCGGGCGGCCGGCCTCACGGGTGCCGGGACGGGCAGCGGTAGGAGCGCTGCCGTCGAACGCGAGGAGGCGGCCCCGGGGGACCGCCTCCTTGACACTTCCAGGCTCCCAGCTCGAAGCCGGGAGTAGAGCCGGATTACCAGCTGCCACTCGGGCAGCCTCTGCTGCCGGAGGCCTGGACGCAGGAGCGAACGATTTCACCTTCGGTACCACGCGTGATGGTGAAGGTGTCGCCGCTCGTCGACGTCGCGACGATCGTGTACGTGTTGGAACCCGGGGTCACGGTCGTGATGGCCGCTTCCTTGGCCGCGTTCGTTTTCAGCGACGGCTCGTATTTTTCGAGTTCCGCTTTGCTGCAGGTCGTGTACGCGCCGTTGTTGTCGGTCGCGCACGTCTCCATCGTGGTCTGGGCCGTACGAGCGATCTCCTTGGCCTGTGCGTCTGTGGCCTTGCTCTTCTGGCTCAGGAACGACGGAATGGCGATCGCGGCGAGAATGCCGATGATCAGGATGACGACCAAAAGCTCGATAAGGGTGAAGCCACCCTCGTCGCTCGAGCGCTGGCGCAGTCGATACATCACTTTGATCCTCCTCGGATCCGGTTACAGGGCGCCAGCCCTCGGATGACCCGCCTCATTCGGCGATGCTTCCCCCGCTAACGAGAGTCGCCGGCTTTGCTACGCACCCGTGAGTGCTCTGCCTTGACACCTCGGCACTGGCTCTTGCTTCACGCGCTGCATCGACTGCGCGCGACGGTGCCTTTACAGGTGCGGGTCAGCTTGGACGGATTATTTCATCCGGTCCGCGCGATGACCCGACGCCGTCGGGGGACCGGGGAGCGCTGCGCCGAGAGGTGAACCGCCGCAGGAACCACTCACCGAGATCGAGGCGAGGAGCTCGCGCGCGGCGGGCACGATGAGCAGCTCGCGCGCGCCGGGCACGGCCGACGGTGTGCCTCAGGCGGCGCTCTCGTCGGGGTCGTCGGCGGGCAACGCGCCGGCGTCGTCGGCGGGCGCCTCGCCGCCGGCCTCCGCGGGACCGGCGACGGCTCCCTCCTCGGCGGCGCCGGCCGCTCCCCAGTGGGCCTGAGCGTCGATCTCCACCTGGCGCAGGCCGCTGCCCTCGCACCACGGGCACTCGACGGTACGGGGGGAGCCGCCGAGGTTCGAGATCACCCGGCCGGTGCCGCGGCAGGCCATACACTCCCGCGGCTCATGGGTCGCCTCGTTCTCGTGCGTGTCGGAGCCGTCGCCTGCCACGGGCCGATGAGACTAGCGTTCCCGCGATGAGATCACCCGGGCGCCGCGCGCAGTGGATCGTCGTCGGCCTGATCACTCTGCTCGCCGCGGTGCTGAGGCTGATCGAGATCGGCAAGGTGCCGCCGGATCCGTTCTACGACGCGGCCGTGCGCAGCATGACGCTGTCGTGGCACAACTTCTTCTTCGGGGCCTTCGAGCCGGCGGCGAGCGTCTCGATCGACAAGCCCCCGGTCGACCTCTGGCTGCAGGTCGTCTCGGTGAAGGTCCTGGGCTTCACCTCGACGGCGCTGAAGCTGCCCGAGGCGCTGGCCGGCACCGCGGCGGTGCCGCTGCTGTACGCGGCCGTGCGGCGCCTGTGGAGCCCGCTCGCGGGGATCGCGGCGGCCGCCTCGCTGGCGGTCCTGCCGGTCGAGGTGATCACCGCGCGCAGCGACACGATGGACGGCGTGATGATGCTGCTGTGCGTGATCGCGCTGCTGCTCACCGCGCGGGCGCTCGAGACGGGGCGCACGGCGTGGCTGCTGGGGGCGGCGGCCGCGCTGGGCGTGGCATTCGACGTGAAGCTGCTGGAGTCGATCGTGGCGCTGCCGGGTCTCGCGCTGCTCGCCGCGCTCGGCCTGCCCGGCCGCTGGCGCCGCCGCGTGCTGCAGCTCGCTGGCCGCCGGAGCGCTGTACGCGCTGGTCGCACTCGCCTGGCTGCTCGCGACGCTGCTGGTGCCCGCGCACGATCGCCCCTGGGCGATCGGCTCGACGAACGGCAGCGCATGGAACGCGGCCTTCGTGTTCAACGGCAAGGACCGCCTCAGCGGGAAATCGCCTGAACCGCGGGAACACGGTCTACGAACCCGGCCACGTCTACCCGACCGCGACGCAGTCCGAGCGCGACCACATCCCGATCGTGCCGCCGTCGGCGACGCGCCTGCTCGCGCGGATCGGGCCGCTGTCGGGCCAGCGGCTGGGGATGGAGATCCTGATCGGGCTGATCCTCGGCATCCCCGCCCTGCTGCTCGGCGTGCGCGGGCCGCCGGGCCGCTTCGAGCGCGAGCTGGGCGATCCCGGCGAGCCCGAGCCGGGAGAGCCAGGCGCCGTGCCGGAGCAGGCGAGCAGAGCCCCGGGCGCGCCGGGCGCGGCAGGCGAGCTCAGCTCACCGCGCGGGTCCGGCCGCGGCTCGTGGTGGCGGCGCACGAGCCGGGCGCCGGTCGAGGTGTCCGCCGCGCGGCGGCTCGCGATCAGGCGCGCGAGCGCCGCCGGCCTCGGGCTGTGGCTGCTCGCCGGGATCGCGCTGTTCAGCCACATGGCGCGCCTGCACCCCCGCTACACGGACGGCTTCACGCCGGCCGTCGCGAGCGTGCTCGGCATCGGCCTGGCGTGGGCCTGCGGAGGCCGCGGGCGTGCTGCGGCTCGGATTCCTGGCGGTGGCGATGGTCGTGGCCGTCTACTACGCCGAGCGCCTGCTGTTCGGGATCGAGGCCGTGTGGTGGGTCACGCTGCTCGCCGCGCTGGTCGCGGTCGCACTCGCCACGGTCGCCGTCCTCGCGGGCGGACGGACCGGCGCGCTCGCCTCGGCGGGGGCGCTGGCCGCCGCCCTTGCAGCGGTGCTCGCGGTTGGCTTCAAAGCCGACGTGGTGGCGATCCAGAACAACGTCAGCGACGCCGGCTTCGTCGGGCAGATCCCCGGCGACGTGCAGCCGCAGCTGAGCAGCTACCTGCGCGCGCACATGGACGGCGCCCGCTACGAGGTGGCTGCCGAGTCGGCGACGCAGATCGGCTCGCTGATCGTCAAGGACGCGCTTGCCGATCGTCGTGCTGACGACCTACAACGCGCGCGTCTTCACGCCGGTCGCCAAGCTGAAGCGGATGATCGCCGCGGGAGAAGTTCGCTACGCGTACCTGAGCAGCTTCTGCACCCGCAAAGCGGCCTCGACCAACGCGGCCTGCTCGCAGCCGGTGCTGTGGATCCGCGAACACGGCACGGACGTCTCCCGGCAGGCGGGCCTCCCCCACCACAAGCTCCTCTACCTGCTGCCGGGAGCCAGGCCGTGAGCGACGGTGCGCACGAGCTGATCGGCCGCGGGCGCGCCGCGGGGCGCCTCGCGCTGGACACCGAGTTCATGGGCGAGGGCCGTTACCGGACACAGCTGTGCCTGATCCAGCTGGCGGTGCCGGAGCGCTCCGAGGGCGGCGAGTCGATCGCGCTGCTCGACCCGCTCGAGGAGGGCGTGGAGCTCGGGCCGCTGGCGGGGGCGCTGGCCGATCCCTCGGTCCGGATCGTCGTGCACGCCGGCCGTCAGGACGTCGCGCTGCTGCGTCGCGAGCTCGACTGCGAGGTCACCGACCTGTTCGACACGCAGATCGCGGCCGGTTTCGCGGGGCTCGGCGCCCAGTCCTCTTACGACTCGCTGCTGACCCAGGTGCTGGGGCTCCGCGTCGCCAAGACCGCGAGCTTCACCCGCTGGGACCAGCGGCCGCTGTCGGCTGAGCAGCTCGCCTACGCGCGCGAGGACGTCGTGCACCTGCTCGAGCTCGCGGCGGAGCTCGAACGGCGCCTCGCCGAGCTGGGGCGCCTCGAATGGGCGCTCGAGGAGTGCCGGCCGATCGCGCTGCTGCGCGACGAGCGCGACCCGCAGACGATCTTCGAGCGGCTGCCGCGAGTCGGCGGGCTGAACGCCTCCGCGCGCGCGGTGGCACGCGAGCTGGTGGAGTGGCGCGAGAGCACCGCACGAGCGCCAGAACCGTCCCGTGCAGACGGTGCTCAGCGACGCGGCGCTGGTCGAGGTGGCGCGGCGGCGCCCCGCCTCCCAGGAGGACCTCGGCCGGATCCGCGGCGCCGGTTCCAGCTCCTCGGGCCGGCGCGCCCGCGAGCTGCTCGACGCGGTCGCCAGGGCGCGCCACCGTCCCGACGAGCCGCCGCCGCCGGCGGGACGCGGGGCTCCCCCGAAGGCCGAGGACCTGCCGCTGGTCGCGCTCTGCGAGGCGCTGGTGCGCGCCCGCGCCCGCGAGGCAGGGCTTGCCTACGAGCTGCTGGCGACCAAAGCCGACCTCCAGGCGATCGTGCTCGCGGCGCGAACGGGCGAGGGCGCCGAGGGCGTGCGGACCTTGCAGGGATGGCGCGCGCAGCTCGTCGGCGACGAGCTGCTGGAGCTGCTCGACGGGAAGATCAGCGTCTCGGTGCGCGCCTCCCAGGGAACCCGGCAGCTGCGGATCGAGCGTCGGGAGTAGAAGGGACGGCCGCGCGGTCGCCTCGCCCGTGCGCCAGAGCGAGAAGCGCGCTCGCCGAGCTGCAGGCGGCGCGCTGGACGCTCTAGATGCCGCGGCGTCGCTCGGCGCGCCGCCGGATCCACAGCAGCAGCATCGAGAAGGCGACCGAGAGGATCAGCCCTGCCCCGTGGCGGTGCAGCACATACCAGGAGAACAGCCCGGCGATGAACGAGCCGGCGAGGCCGACGAGGATCGTCCCGCCGAGCCCGATCGGGTCCCGTCCGGGCAGCAGCAGCCGCGCGAGCGCCCCGACGAACAGGCCGATCACGGCGAGCAGGATCAGGAACAGGATCAACGACAACGGACTAGAGGATGTCGTTGCCGGTCAGCACGTAGATGAACGGCACCAGCGGGACGATCGAGGCGATCGCCCACGTCAGCTTCGGGATCAGGCCGAGGTCGCCGCGTTTGAGCAGGTCGACCCAGATCAGCACGACCGCGAGCGGGTGCAGGATGCAGAGCAGCAGTTCGACGAGCTTCTTCATGGCCGGATCCTCGCTTCCGAACGTAGGGTGCCGCCAGGAGGCGATACCCGGCCGCGACGCGCGGCAACCATCAGCCGCCGAACAGGATCTCCGCCCGCAGGTCGGGCCGGTGGGCCTCGAAGTACGCGGCGTCCTTGGGGATCCACTCCTGCTCCCAGATCCCGAGGTGGGCCGCAGCCGCACCCTGCTCGGCGTCGCGGCGCCTGCCGCGCTCGGCGGCGATCTCGAGCGGGCAGTCGATCCACACCCGCAGATCGAAGTAGCCGTCGAGCTCGGCCCGCAGCAGCCGGATGCCCTCGACGATCACGATCGCCGGCAGCTCCTCTTGGACCCGCGCGCGCGGTGTGCCGTCGAAGTCGTTGGAGATGTAGCTGAGCGGACGGCCCGCGCGGACGTCCTCCAGCACGGCCCGCAGCCGCTCCCAGTCGAAGCCGCCGAGCAGGCCCTCCCCCACGCCGCGGTCGACGATGAACGAGTCGAGCCGGATCACCTGGCCCTCGCGCAGCGAGTAGTGGTCGCGCAGGGCGCTCGCCAGCGTCGTCTTGCCCGAGCCGCCGAAGCCCGAGATCGCGACCACGACACGGCGGCGATCAGCCCTCAGTCCGTCGATCGCGCGCACGATCTCCCCGCACATGGCGCCCGACGGTAGCGCGCTGCCCGCGGCGGGCCCGTGTCGCCGCACGAGTTCACAGCCGGCCGCGCTCTCGCAGAGCGGAGATCGGGGTTGACAATATGGAGCGCGGGGTATCTCCGGGCCCTGATCCCGATGAGCGAGCTCGAAGCCGCGATCAACGCGAGGCTCAGAGCGGCCGAGCGGCTGCTGGCGAGTGCCACGACGATCTCGGATACCGCCGAACACCGTCTCTGGCAGGGCTCACGCGAGTTGTGGGTGACGGCCACGACCGGCGCGCTGGCGGGCAGGGTCGACGAGAACGTCCTGCGCACGCTCGAGCGTGCGACCGGCATGACCACGAGCGAGGGCAGCCTCGAGGAGGATCTGCCGCGCGAACTCGAGGCCGTGCGGCGCGGGATGGCCGTGCTGATCGGCATTCGCGCGAGCCTCGACACGGACCGCCGCGAGCCTCTCGAGGCCGCGGAGCGGCGCGGCCCGCGGCTGGGTCCGTAGTGGAACCCGCGCGACGCGGTGGGCGTCGCGCGGGTCCGGTGAGCCTTAGCTCATTCTTCTGGGTTGCCGGCCGGCGGGTACACCGCCACGACGCGGAACGACTTGAAGCTCTTCGCCACCTTGATCGTCAAGGTGCTGGGGAATTTCTGCGTGTTTTCACCTCCGAACTCCGGCGCGAGGAAGTGGTAGAAATCCGATTCCCAGTAACCGTGATATTCCTCACCGGGGGTGAAGAACCCCGTGAGCTTTCCTCCAGGTTCCGTGCTCACGCACTTCTCACGTTCGAGCCCACCTTCGTTCGGGCCGTCAGACGGGTACTCCTTGCTGATCGTGAGAACGTCGTGGCAGCGCACGTTGCCCCACGCCGAACCACTGCCTTCTCCGTATTCGAAGGTTCCTTCCTTTTTCACCTGCGTCGCACCCGCGGGTGCCGCGACGACGAGCAAGCTGCAGAGCACGACGAGCGCGCTCGCGACTCGGTTGCGAGTCATCCATGTCTCCCCTCATTGGAACGCGGAGCAGCCGCGTAAACGCAGGTGCCCCCTCCCGTCCGCGCGCTGGGCGCGAACCGCTCCAGCATAAGGGCTGCCGCCCTACAGATTCCGCCCAGTGTCATAGTTGAGACGATTAAGGAGTCATAGTGCTGACAATTCACTTCGCCTGGGTCGTCGGGCGATCTGCGGCTGCCGGCGTCGCGCGCGGAGGAGCTCTACCTGATCCTCGCGGCCTGGGACAGCGGCACTAGAGGAGCCCTCGCCGGCGGCGCCTGCGCCTGTGTCCGGCCAGCCCGCCGAACGGCAGCAGGAAGAACAGCGGCAGGAACAGAACGTGACCGCCGGTGGCGAGGAAGATCACCGCCGCGAGGATCAGTCCGTAAAGAGCGAAACGCACGCGTCGAGTGTGCCCGCTGCGTCACCGGCCGAAACGGCGCCCACCGCCACCTGCCGCTCGGCTTCTAGAGACGCTCGCGCGCCTCATCAAACCCAGCGCCGAGCGGCCGTCGAGCTCTAGGCCCGCGACGCCTCGCCGGGCGGCACGGCTTTCGACGCCGGCGCCGGCAGCCTGAAGCCGGCCGACAGACTCGCCCGGAGCCGTTCTTCGTGCTCCACCGAGAAATGCACGTCCAAGGCGCCCTTCGCATTGCGTACTGCTGGCTGTGCGTCCACAGGTTCCTCCCTGACCCCCGCGCCCCCGCGGGATGGTTGATCGATAGCCAGCCATCGGCACCGACCCGGCGACGCTTGAGACACGCCGGACAATGCCGGCGATGATCCGTACGCGGTCCGCCGCCGCCAGCGAGGAGAACCGTCCGGGGCTCACGTGATATTGCGCGCATGAGAGCGCTCCGCTCTGCGGCACGCGAGGTCGTGGCCGTCGCCAAAGCATCCACGGCCACACACCGGCGGCTTCGCGACCATCTCACCGCGATCGTGGTGGCGACGATCGGTGTGGACGTTGTGTGCTCCGCGATCGCGCTACTCGCCGAGCGCCACACCCCCGAAACCCAGATCAAGACGTTCGGGAGCGCCATCTTCTGGACGACCACGCAGCTCCTGACGGTGTCGTCGAACTTCAAGAACCCGATCTCTCCCGGCGGCCAGGTGTTGGATGTGTTCATGGAGATCTGGGCCGTGACCGTCATCGCGACTCTCGCGGGCGCGTTCGGGAGCTTCCTCCAAAAGCGCGGCGAGGAGGAGGGCGAAACTCACTGACCGGACGTCGGCCGCAGTCGAGGAACCCACTGTTCGGGGCGTCACGTGACGGAGCGGAGATCGCCGCCGCTATCGCTGACGAACCGTTGGCAAAGCAAAGCCAGGACGGGTGACAAACGGCTCTGCAGAGCCATCTGGCGCCTGTGCGCTATTCGATGTGGTTGTAGCGAGCCCGTGCCAGGGGGTACCAGCGAATGCCGCCTCGTCCGGCTTTACGGGCGTTTTCGAGCCGTTGGGGCCCGGGTCGTGATCGACCGTCCGAGTACGTTCGCTGACATTCCGTTGACAAGCGCCACCGACCGCTGACCTTCCCGGGGGATCAGTCGGGCGCGGGCCCAACGTAGTCCCAAATCCATCTGTCGCCGTCGTGGCGCAGCTTGTAGATCACGGCGCGATCAGACCCGGGAGGCATCAGGCGCTCCTCATGTTGTCAGGGCGGACCGTGCGGTCAGGCGGCGTGATTTGAGGCCCCCCGTGGGCACGGTGTGGTCCGGCGGCTGGGGGTTGCGGGATACTGGCCGGGTGATGTCTGAGGAGTTCACGACCCCCCCCGACCTGGTCGAGCTTGCGCGCAGGAGCGTTGAGGCTGGGAACGGTGGTGACTTTGACGCGATGCTGGCTTACTTTGCTCCCGACGGGGTTTGGGACATGTCGCCGCTCGGGATGGGCGTCTTTGAAGGCCGGGCCGCGATTCGGGTTTTCTTGGAAGACTGGCAACGCGCTTACGACGAGTTCGGGGTCGAGACGGAGAAGGTGCTCGACGCTAACAACGGCGTCACTGTTGCCGTCCTTGTCCAAAGGGCCCGTCCGGCTGACAGCAGTGCCATCGTCCAACTGCGGTACGCCGCTGTTACTCGCTGGGCAGAGGCCTGATCGAACGACTCACCAACTACACAAACATCGACGAAGCCCGTGCTGCCGCCGAACGCCTCGCCGAGGAACGGGAGTAGGCGATGTCGCAGGAGAACGTTGACTTGGTGAGCGCCGCCCTGGATGCGTACTTCCGGGGAGACGAGCGCGCGTTGCTGGCCCTCGTCGCGCCTGACATTGTTATCACCCAGTTCCCCGAGCAGATTGACGTGCGGGACTACCACGGACACAAGGGGTTTCGCGAGGTCATGGCCGCCTGGACCGGCAGCTGGGACGACTGGTCGGTCGAGATTCTGGATACGAGAGCCGTTGGTGACGCGGTGCTGGTGACCGCGCGTCAACGCGGCATTGGCATCTCGAGCGGCGCGCCGATGCAAGCCGACTCCACGTTCGTGTTCAGCGTGCGAGAGGGGCTGATAGCTCGATGGCAGATGTTCGCGTCCGAGGAGCAGGCTCTCGAAGCCGTGGGGCTGGAGGAGTAGGCGATGTCGCAGGAGAACGTGGAGATCGTCCGTCAGGTCAGGATGAACTCGCGGGTAGGGCTGGTCCTGGTTGACGGCCCCTGTCATGTGTTGGCTCGCGGTCCGGTGGTGCAAGGGCACGTCGTCAGCGGCGCGTTGCAGCGCGGGCACTCCTCGTACCCGCAGGCCGGCTCTGGTCGTCCGCCACGGCCACCACGGCCGCTAGGCCATCGTCCGGGTAGTCGCCGACCCTGCCCTCGAACGGGCCGCCGACATAAGGGATGAGCGCCACACGGTCAGACTAACTCGACCCGGGCAGTTTGCTGCGCGCCCCCGGATTGGGCGATAAGCGCGATGTGGGTCGAGGGGCCTCACGACGCGCGCTCGCGGTCGCCGCCGAGCGGCCCGCACGGGAACGGCCTACGTGGGGGTGCTCCACTGAAGCGGCGGTCCGAGCTGCCCCGGTCCGACGCTCAGGCCGCAGAAGCCGTCGCCGCGGTTCTCGTTGACAAGCCGCTGACAGAACCGGCCATTTAGCGCTCTGCAGAGCGGCTGTGGCTATTCGATGTGGTTGTAGACTTCGAACAGCGGCAGGTACATCGAGATCACGATGAAGCCGACGATCGAGCCGATCACGACGATCATGATCGGCTCCAGGATCGAGGTCAGCGCCTTCACCGAAGCCGAGACCTGATCTTCGTAGAACTCGGCGATGCGGTCGAGCATCTGATCGAGCGCGCCGGTCTCCTCGCCGACGCCGACCATGTGGGTGACCATCGTCGGGAAGATCGGCGCCTGGGCGAGCGGCGCGGCGATCGTGCCGCCGCGCTTGACCGAGGCGATCACGCCGTCCATCGCCTCCTCGACGGCCACGTTGCCGCCGGTCTTGCCGGTGATCTCCAGCGCCTGCAGCAGCGGCACGCCGGCAGCCGTCAGCGAGGCGAGCGTGCGCGACCAGCGCGCGACCGCGACCTGCTGGACGATCGTGCCGATCTTCATCGGCACGTGCAGCCGGAAGTGGTCCCACTGCTTGCGGCCCCAGGTCGTGCGCTTCCAGCGCACGAACGTGGTGATGGTGAGGAAAGTCAGCAGGAACATCAGCCACCAGTAGCCGGTCACGGCGTGGGAGAGGAACACCGAGACCTGGGTCAACTTGGGCAGTTCGCCGCCGAACTGCTTGAAGACGCCGACGAACACCGGCACGAGGAAGGCGACGAGGGCCATCATCACCGCGACCGCGAAGACGATGACCATCACCGGATAGACCATCGCCGATTTGATCTGGCGGCGCAGCGAGGCGTCCGCCTGCAGCTGGTCGGCGACGCGCAGCAGCGAGCCCTCGAGCACACCCCCGGTCTCCCCCGCCTGGGTCATCGCGACGAACAGCGGCGAGAACACCTTGGGGTGGCGGGCCATCGAGTCGCTGAGCGAGAGCCCCGCCTCGACGTCCTTGCGCACCGCGACGATCGTTTCTTTGAGGAACTTGTTCTCGGTCTGCTCCTCGAGCACGTAGAGCGAGCGCAGGATGCTCATGCCGGACTGGATCATCGTCGCCAGCTGGCGCGAGAAGATCGCCAGGTCGTTGGCCTTGACCCGCTTGAGGAAGGCGAGCTCGATGTCCTTCGAGCCGCTCTTGGCGCTGATGTCGAGGACGATCAGGCCGCGCGACTTGAGTTGGTCGGAGACCGCCTGCTTGGAGTCCGCCTCGACCTCGCCGCGGGCTTTCACCGCCGGTCAGGTCGACCGCCTTGAAGACGTAGGTGCTCATGCCGGAGCCGCCGCTATGCGGCGGCGAGCGAGGTTGCGCCGAGCAGGCGGCGCAGCTCCTCGGGGGTCGAAGAACGGGCTTCGGCGAGCTTCTGGGTGATCTTGCCGGCGCGCACGAGCTGGGCGAGCGCGGTGTCCATCGTCTGCATCCCGACGGAGGAGCCGGTCTGCAGCACCGAGTAGATCTGGTGCGTCTTGCCCTCGCGGATCAGGTTGCGCACGGCGGGCGTCGGGACCAGCACCTCGCAGGCGACGGCGCGGCCCGAGCCGTCGGCGGTGGGCAGCAGCTGCTGGGTCACGATGCCCTGCAGCGCGACCGACAGCTGCACGCGGACCTGGCCCTGCTGGTGGGCGGGGAACACGTCGATGATGCGGTCGATCGTCTGCGCGGTGTCCTGCGTGTGCAGGGTCGCGAACACGAGGTGGCCGGTCTCCGCGGCGGTCAGCGCCGTGGAGATCGTCTCCAGGTCGCGCATCTCGCCGACCAGGATCACGTCGGGGTCCTGGCGCAGCGCGGCGGTCAGCGCGGCGGAGAAGCTCTGCGCGTCGGAACCCAGCTCGCGCTGGTTGACGATGCATTTCTTGTGGCCGTGCAGGAACTCGATCGGGTCCTCGATCGTCATGATGTGCTCCTCGCGGGTTTCGTTGATCTAGTCGATCATCGCCGCGAGCGAGGTGGACTTGCCGGAGCCGGTCGGGCCGGTGACGAGCACGAAGCCGCGGGGCTTGCGGGTGAACTCGTGGACCGCGGCGGGCAGCCCGAGCTCGTCGATCGAGGTCAGGCCGAAGGGGATCAGGCGGAAGGCCGCGCCGATCGCGCCGCGCTGGTAGTAGGCGTTGACGCGGAAGCGGGCGTGACCGGGGATCGAGTAGGCGAAGTCGAGCTGCCAGTTCGTCTCCAGGCGCTGGCGCTGGTCGCCGGTGAGGATCGAGTAGACGATCTCGCGGGTGTCGGTGCTGGAGAGCTGCGGGTAGTCCTCCAGCGGCTGCAGCCGGCCGCGCACGCGGACCGTCGGGTTGGCGCCCGCGGTGAGGTGCAGGTCCGAGGCACGGCGGTTGACGACCTCCATCAGGAGGTCAGCGAAATCGATGTCCATGCAGGCCGTATCGGCTGCCCGGAGCGTTTTCAGGAGGGGTCTGGGCGCTCTGGACGAAAAATTGACGTCAGTTGCTGCCGATCACGCGCGCGATCTCGGCCATCGAGGTGCGCCCCATGCGCACCTTCTGCAGCCCGTCGTCGCGCAGCCTGACCATCCCCTGGCTGCAGGCGATCTCGCGGATCTCCTCCGACGGGACGCCGTTCGAGCGCCATCGTCTGGATCTCCGGCGAGATCAGCATCACCTCGTAGATCCCGAGCCGGCCGCGGTAGCCGCTGCCGCCGCAGCGGCGGCAGCCCACGGGCTCGTAGGCCTCGAGCTCCATGTGCGCTTTGTAGCCGCTCTCCTGCAGCACCTTCGCCGGGATGATCGCGCGCCGCTTGCACGAGGGGCACAGCTGGCGCGCCAGACGCTGGGCGACCACGCACTCCAGCGCCGAGGCGACCAGGAACGGCTCGACGCCCATCTCGATCAGGCGCGTGATCGCCGAGGGCGCGTCGTTGGTGTGCAGCGTCGAGAGCACGAGGTGCCCGGTCAGCGCCGACTCGACCGCGATCTGCGCCGTCTCACGGTCGCGGATCTCGCCGACCATGATCACGTCGGGGTCGGCGCGGACCATCGCGCGCAGCCCCGTGGCGAACGTCAGGCCCGTCTTGTTCGAGACCTGCACCTGGGTGAGGCCGGACATTTCGTACTCGACCGGGTCCTCGACGGTGATGATGTTCTTCTCCGGCGTGTTGAGCAGCTGCAGCGCGGCGTAGAGGGTCGTCGACTTCCCCGACCCGGTCGGGCCGGTGACGAGCACCGCGCCGTGCGTCTCCCCGCAGGACTTCTCGAAGCGCTCGCGCGCTTCGTCGGACATGCCGAGCTTGTCGAGGTCGACGACGACGTTCGTCTTGTCGAGCACGCGCATCACGATCCCCTCGCCGTGCACGCTCGGCAGCGTCACGACGCGCAGGTCGACGTGGCGGCCGTCGACGACGAGGCCGATGCGCCCGTCCTGCGGCAGGCGCTTCTCGGCGATGTCGAGTTCGGCCATGATCTTCACGCGCGAGATCGCGCCCGCCGCCATCCGCCGCGGCACCGTCGTGATGTCCTGCAGCACGCCGTCGATGCGGAAGCGGACCCGCACCTCGCGCCCGTCGGGAGCGAGGTGGATGTCGGAGGCGCCTCGCTCGACCGCCTGGCCGACGATCTGGTTGACGAGCTTGATGACCGGTGCGTCCTCGGAGCTCTCGTGGAGCGCGACGACCTCGCCGCTGTCGTCCTCCTCGATCCCCAGCTCCTCGGGGCTGCCGACGACGTCTTCGAGCCGGTCCAGGCGCGAGATCAGGCCCGCGATGTCGTCAGGCGGAGCGACCGCGACGCGCACCTCGTGGCCGGTCATGATCGCGATGTCGTCGACCGCCAGCACGTTCGACGGGTCGGCCATCGCGACCAGCAGCGTGCGCTTGTCCGCGAACGCGACCGGCACCGCCTGGTAGCGCTTGGCGACGGTCGTGGAGACCAGGTTGGCGGCCGTCATGTCGACCTGGAAGACGCCGAGGTCGAGATGGTCGAGGCCGTAGCGCTCGGCGAGCGCGCGGGCGAGGCCGTCGTTGCTCAGCGCGCCCTGGTCGATCAGGATCCGCTCGGGTGCGGCGCCGGAGTTGCGCGAGGTCTCGACGGCATCGTCGACCTGACGCTTGGTCGCCAGTCCCATTTCGACGATCACGTCGGTCAGGAAGCGGGCCGAGGAGCCGCGCTTGGAGGGCCGCGTGATGCCGGTCCAGCCGCTCTCCTGCTCCTGCGGGGGCGGCGCCGGCGCGGGCTGCCCCCAATCGGCGGGCGGCGCCGGCGCGGACGGCCCCCAATCGGAGGTCGGAGCGGGCGCGGACTGCCCCCAATCGGCGGGCTCGGGGGCGCCGTCGTCGTGGTCCGCGGGGTCCAGCTCGATCGCGGGGGCGCCGCGCTCCTCGCCGGCCGAGGCGAAGGCCTCGAAGTCCTCGGCGGGGACGCCGGGCTGGTCCTCCTCGTGGTGCTCGACAGAGATCACGGGCTCGTGGCTCTCGACGCCCTCGCCCTCGATCCCGAAGATCGCGTGCAGGTCCGGTCCGGCAGGCTGCGGGACGTCGCTCATCGCGTGCCCCCGGTCCCCTCGGCGGCCGCGCCCGCGAGGTGCTCAGGCGTGTTCGTGCTCGCGCGCTGCGCGCAGCATGAGCCCCGCCGGCGGCTCACGACCCGTCCACAGCGCGAAGCTGAGCGCGCCCTGCGCGGCAAGAATCTCGAGACCGTCGATCGTGTGCGCTCCCGCCGCCGCGGCGGCGGCAAGCAGCGCGGTTGATCCTGGGCGGTAGACAAGGTCAGCGACATGTGAGTACTCGCCGATCTGATCGCCCCGCAAACCGAGTTGGTTGAGGGCACCGCCCTCAGTGGCCGAGCGTTCTAGGCCGAGGCCCACCGAGGTGCAGTTGACGAGCAGATCGGCGCGCTGCGGCGCCTCCACGGCGCGGGCGCCGAGCGCCGCCGCGAGCTCACGAGCGCGCGCGGAGGTCCGGTTCCAGACAAGCACCTCGGCGGCGCCCGCACGGCGCAGCGCCCAGACCGACGGCGCGGGCGCTCCCGCCGGCTCCCAGCACCTGCGCGCGCAGTCCCGCGACCGGCATGCCGAGCGCCGCGAGCAGCCCCGGCGCGTCGGTGTTCTCGGCTGCGATCCGCCCGTCGGAATGCGAAGCTGAGCGTGTTCGCCGCGCCGATCTCGCGCGCGGCGTCGCTGGCCTCGTCGGCGAGCGCGAGCGCGCCGTGCTTGTGGGGGATCGTGACGTTCGCGCCGACGAACCCGGATCCGGGCGAGCGCGCGCACGGTCGCGGCGAGCAGCCCCGGCGGCACCGGCAGCCGCTGGTAGTGCCAGTCCCCGAGCCCCAGCGCGGCGAACGCGGCGTTGTGCATCGCCGGCGAGCGGCTGTGCGCGACCGGCCAGCCGAGTACGCCGAGGCGGCTCACTTGTGCTTGCAGGCCGGCGGGCGCCCGCCGTTCTGGCGCTTTGCTTCTTCGTAGGCGGCGACGTTGCGTTCGAAGGCCGCCTGGCCGGTGGAGAACACCTGCTCGCCGCAGCCGTCGGCGGCGGCGACGTAGTAGAGGTAGGAGACGTGGGCCGGATGCGCGGCCGCTTCGATCGAGGCGACTCCCGGGTTCGAGATCGGCGTCGGCGGCAGCCCGGTGTGGGTGCGGGTGTTGTACGGGGAGTCGATCTGCAGCTGCGTTCGCGGGTCAGTTCGTGCGTGTACGTCGGGACGTTCTTCGCGCAGCTCCACCGCGTAGTAGATCGTCGCGTCGATGCCGAGCGGCATCCCGGCTTTCAGGCGGTTGTAGATCACCGCCGCGATCTTCGCGCGGTCGCCGGGAACCTATGCCTCGCGCTCGATCATCGAGGCGACCGTCAGCAGCTGGTAGGGCGTGACCCCGAGCGCCTTGGCGCGGGCCACGTCTTCGGAGCCGAAGTGTTCCTGGAAGGCGGTGAGCTGCTCTTCGACCAGGCGCGAGGCGGGACCCGCCTTGTCCAGTTCGTAGGTGGCCGGGAACAGGAACCCTTCGAGGTCCGGCGTGCCCTTCGGCGCGCCGTACTGGGTCGGGTCCAGCAGATCCGAGCCTCGCGAGGCGTCCCGGTAGCTGCCGGTCAGCCCGGCGGCCTTGGCGATCTGCGGCGATCTGCAGGCGCGTCTTGCCCTCCGGGATCAGCACCTTGACGACCGCCGGGGCCGGCGGCGCCTTCTTGGAGCTGTGGTTGAGGTGGTGGAGGAGCAGCACGACCACCGCCGCCACGGCGACCAGCGCGACGAGCGCGGCGAGGCGGGCGCGAGCCCCACCGCGCCCTCCCATCCGGCGCGCGCCGCGCGTGGGCGCGGCCAGCGCCACGGCGCCATCCGGGCTGTTGCGGCGGAAGGCGCGGCGCATCGGCTCCGCGCGCTCTCCTCGGACAGGCGGGGGCGGCTCGGGCAGCCCCGGGCCGGGGGCCGGATCCGGCGGCTGCGGCGGCAGCCCGGGGATCTCATATCCGCCGCCGCCGGCGCGTCTCGCCGCGCGACGGGGCGCGGAGGGCGCGGTGGTTTCGCCCGCCGTGGGTTGCTCGCCGGCCGGCTGGTCGGTGTGCTCGGCGAGCGCACCGGGCGGGGTGGCGTCGCCGGCCGCGGGCTCGTCGACGGGCTGATCGGGGTGCCCGGCGAGCGCGCCAGGGGAAGGGTCGTCGTATGCAGCGAGTGCGTCGGCACTGTCGCCCTCGCCCGCGGCGAACTGGCCGGCGGGGCCGCCCGCAGAAGACGAGGTGTCGTGCGCCGCGAACGGCTCGGCGCCCATGATCTCGGGAGCGGCCGGTTCGTCACCGGCGGCGTCCTCGCGCAGCGCGAGCGAGGGGTCCTCGGGCTCCTCGCCGGCGGGTGGCTCCCCGCCCTCGGCCGGCTCGCTCATCGGCACCGGGTCGGCGGGGTCGGGCGCGGCGCCCCCCACCAGCTCGGGTGCGGCATCGGGGTACTCGCCGTGACCGCCGGGCGGCGCCGCGAGCGGTGCCGCCTCGGTCTCCTCGAAAGGCGCGGGGCCGGGCGGGGGCGGATCGGAGTTGGGCGGCGGGGCATCGAGCGGCTCCTCGAATGGTGCCTGCAGCGGCGGCGCCTGCGGCTTCGCGCCCGGCGGGTCAGGCGCCTCTTCGGCCGGCGGCGCGTCGCCGACGGGAGCGGCCGCCTGCCCCTCGCCCGGTGGCTCCTCGAGCGGCAGCGGCTGCTCGGGCGGCTGCACTCCCGCGCGCTCGGCGCGGCGACGTTCGCGGTCGAGGCGATCGCGTTCGCGTTCCTCGCTGGTCCGTTCGGGGCGTGATCGGTCGCGCGCCAAGGCAGCGAGACCTTAACGCGATCTCGCGGCCAGCCAGCTCTCGAGCAGGTGCGCGGCCGCGCGCGAGTCCTCGCCTGCGGCGCGGATGCCCGGCGCCATGCGCGCTGCGCTGCGCGAGCCGCGTCGTGAAGCGCTCGTCGTAGAGCTCGACGGGCACGCGCGCCTCCGCCCCGCTCAGCTGGTCGGCCAGACGTCGCGCGAAGTCGCGCGTCTCTCGTGTCTGTGCGGTGTCGCGCGCCGCTCAGCGACAGCGGCAGGCCGACGAGCACGAGTTGCGGCTCGCGCGTGCCGCACCAGCTCGCGCAGCCGCGCCATCCCTCTCTTCGTCGCCGGACGCTCGACCGTCTCGATCGGCGTGACGATCGTCCCGGTCGGGTCGCTGATCGCGCAGCCGCAGCGCGCGCTGCCGTAGTCGAGGGCGAGCACCCTCAAGCGCTCAGCGCCGCCTCGATCGCGGCGGCGCCCGGCCGCGATCGCCTCGCTCGAGCTTCTCCGGGTCGCGGCCGCCCGCCTGCGCCATCGTGTCGCGCCCGCCCCCTCCTCCGCCGACGACCTCGGCGGCGGCCTTGACGACGGCGCCCGCCTTCACGCCGCGCTCGACGAGCGCCGGGGCGACGCTCGCGACGAGATGCACGCGGCCGTCGGCGGCCGTGCCGAGCACGATCGCGGCGGTCGCCGAGCTTGCCCTTCAGGCGGTCGGCGAGGTCGAGCAGCGCTCTTCGCGTCGGCGACCTCGACGGCGGCCGCGAGCACCTTCGCGCCGTCGAAGTCGCCTGGCCGCGCCGCTCAGCTCCTCGATGCCGGAACCCGCACCCGCGCCGGTCGCCGCTGCCGCCAGCTCCTTCTCGAGCCGGCGGCGCTCCTCGGCGAGCCGGCGTACCGCCTCGACCGCCTGCTCGGGCCGCGACGCGCAGCTCGGCGGCGATCTCCTCGAGCATGCCGTCGTGCGTCGCGCAGCAGCTCGACCGCGGCCGGGCCGGTGACCGCCTCGATGCGGCGCACGTTCGCCGCGCTGGACGTCTCCGAGAGGATCCGGAACGGACCGATCTCGCCGGTGCGCCGCACGTGGGTGCCGCCGCACAGCTCGCGCGAGTGCTCGCCGCCGCCGACCTCGACCATGCGCACGACCTCCCCGTACTTCTCGCCGAACAGCGCCATCGCGCCGAGCGCGCGCGCCTCGTCGAGCGTCGTCGTGATCGCGCGCACCGGATCGTTGCCTGCGATCCACTCGTTGACCCGGTCCTCGACGTCGCGCAGCTCCTCGGCGCTGAGCCCCTGGCCGTGGCTGAAGTCGAAGCGCAGCTTGTCCGGGCCCGACGTAGGAGCCGGCCTGGCGGATGTGGCTGCCGAGCCGCTCGCGCAGCGCCGCCTGAAGCAGGTGGGTCGCGGTGTGGTTCGCCTCGGTCGCGTGGCGGGTGCGCGTGGTCGACGCGCGCGTGCACGTGCTCGCCCGCCTTCAGCGAGCCCGCCTCGATCTCGCACCTCGACGAGCTGGTCCTCGCCGCGGCGCAGCACGCCCGTCACGGTCGCGCGGCAGTCGCCGTCCTCGCATTCGATCGTGCCCGTGTCGGCCACCTGGCCGCCGCCCGGCGCGTAGAACGGCGACTCCGCGAGCTTCACGAGGAACCGCCGCCCCTCGCCGTCGCCGAGCGCGCTCGAGCGGCGCCGACGGTCGTCTCGCTGCTCGGTCGGTCTCATAGCCGGTGAAGCGGTCGGCTCGCTTCGCGCGAGCAGCTCGCCCACGAGCGTGTCGGCGTAGCCCCCTCGGGCGTCGGTCTCCGCATGGGGGCCGCCCCCGCCGGTGGCGGTCGCCACGACGCCGCGTCCGCGCTCGCGCTGCTCGGCCATCAGCGCCTCGAATTCGCCCTCGATCGCCGAGCCCGTCCTCGGCGCAGCAGCTCTCTCGGTCATCTCGCGCGGGAAGCCGTAGGTGTCGTGCAGGCGGAACACGTCCTCGGCGGAGATCGACTGCTGGCCCGCGTCGCGCGCGCGCTCGATCAGTTCCCGGGCCAGCGTCGGCAGCCCTGCTCGAGCGGTGCGGCCGAAGCTCTCCTCCTCGGCGGACGAGCCACATGTCGGTCGACGCGGCCTGCTCGCCGAGCTCCGGATAGGCGGCGCCCATCAGCTCACGGACGAGCGCGGAGTAGCGCGTCAGGAAACCCGGCTCGAGGCCGAGGTTGCGGCCCTGCTGGATCGCGCGGCGCATCACACGGCGCAGCACGTAGCCGCGTTCCTCGTTGGAGGGCACGACCCCGTCGGCGGTCAGGAAGGTCATCGCCCGCGAGTGGTCGGCGAGGATCCGCAGCGCGCGGTCGGTCGCGTGGTCGGCTCCGTAGGAGCGCCCGGAGAGCTTCTCGCCGAGCTCGATCAGCGGCGCGAACTGGTCGGTCTCGAAGACCGTCTCCTTGCCCTGCAGGATCGCGGCCATCCGGTTCAGGCCGAGGCCGGTGTCGATGTTGTTCGCGGGCAGCGGCGTGAGCAGCGGGCCGGGCGCGTCCACGCGGCTCGTGCCGGGGCCGGCTGGTGCTGCTCGTACTGCATGAACACGAGGTTCCAGTACTCCAGGAAGCGCTCGTTCTCGCCGCCCGGCAGGTCCGCCTGCGGTGCCGTGCTCGACGCCGCGGTCGACGTAGAGCTCCGAGCAGGGCCCGCAGGGACCGGTCGGACCCGCTTCCCAGAAGTTCTCCGAGCGCGGGCACAGCACGATCCGCTCGCGCGGCACGCCGATCGTCGAGCCAGTGCTCGATCGCCTCCTCGTCCGGGCCGAGGCCGAGCGCGTCGTCGCCGTCGAAGACCGTCACCCAGATGTCCTCCGCCGGGAACCCGAACACCTCCGTGCGAGAGCTCCCAGGCGAAGCTCGATCGCCCCCTCCTTGAAGTAGTCGCCGAACGAGAAGTTGCCGAGCATCTCGAAGAAGGTGAGGTGGCGCGAGGTGTTGCCGACGTTGTCGATGTCGACCGTCCGGAAGACCTTCTGGCAGTCGGTCAGGCGCGGCGCCGGCGGGCGTCTGGCGGCCGAGGAAGTACGGCTTCAGGGGGTGCATCCCGGCGACGGTCAGCAGCGCCGAGGTGTCGCTCCGCGGACGGGACGAGCGAGGCGGAGGGGATGCGCTTGTGGCCCCGCTCCTCGAAGAAGGCGAGGTAGCGCTCGCGGATCTCGTCGAGGTCATGTGGTGCTCATCTGCGCAGCTGATCTTAGGCTGGCCGCAGGGGCCGACGAGGAGTTCTCCGGGCGCGGCGCCTTCAGGACACGATCGTGCCGTGCCCGACGACGAGCTCGCCGGCGTACAGGCAGGCGAGCTGGCCCGGCGCGGTGCGCTCGGCGTCGGCGAGCAGCTCGATCGCCGCGCGCTCGGTGACGCCCCGCCCGCGAGCTCACCGGCCAGGCGGCAGTCGTGGCGGCGGCCGTGGGCGCGCATCCGCACGCCGTCGACCGCCGCGCCGTCACGGTGCAGCACGAGCTCCCGGACGGGGATCTCGCCGCTCAGCAGCTCGCTGCGGCTGCCGACGGTGACGGTGTTGGTGGTGGTGTCGGTGCCGAGCACGTACAGCGGCGTCGGGAGCGCGCGAGGCCGAGCCCGCGGCGCTGGCCGACCGTGTAGAGGTGCGCGCCGCGCGTGCTCGCCGAGCAGCTCGCCGCCGCGGGTGACGGATCGCGCCCGGGCCGGCGCCGCATGCCGCCGTGGCGCGCGAGGAACGCGCTCGCGGCCGGTGCCGGCGAGGAAGCAGAGATCCTGCGAGTCGCGCTTGCGCGCGACCGCCAGGCCGGCGCCGCGCGCGATCTCGCGCACCTCGCGTCTTCTGCAGCGCGCCGAGCGGGAAGCGCAGACGCTCGAGCGAAGCCGGCGCGAGTCCCGCAGAGCACGTAGCTCTGGTCCTTCGCGACGTCGGCGGCGGTCATCAGCAGCGGCTCGGGGCCGCTGCGGTGCTCGAGCCGCGCGTAGTGGCCGGTGGCGAGGCGTCGCGCGCGCCGAGGCCGCTCGGCGAGCTCGAGCATCGCGTCGAGGCGAACGTTGCCGTTGCAGCGGATGCAGGGGTTCGGCGTGAGCCCGCTGCGGTGGTCCTCGAGCCAGCCCTCGACCACGCCGGCGCGGAACTCCGCGCGCAGGTCGATCGAGAGGTGCGGCATGCCGAGCGCGTGGGCGAGCGCGCGCGCCGAGCGCACGGCCTGCGCCGAGCAGCAGCTGAGCTCGCCGTCGTTCTCGGCGTCGGCCCACAGCTCGAGCGTGCAGGCGACCGCCTCGCGGCCCTCGCCGGCGACGAGCAGCGCCGCGACCGCGCTGTCGACGCCGCCGCTCATCGCGACCAGCACGCGCCCCCGAGCCGGCGCGAGACGCGCCTGTCGGGCGGCCGCGCCGAGCGCGCGGTGCAGCGCGTCGGCGGCGAGCTCGGCGGCGTGCATCTTCGACGGGATCAGGCCGCCGAGCTCGGCGGCGATCTCCCCGGCGCCGATCCGGGCGGCGTCGAGCAGCGCGCCGCCGGCGATCAGCGCCACGGCGGCGCTGCCGGCGGCCTGCGCCGCGCCGCAGCCGCTCGCGTCGAAGCCGGCGTCGGCGATCCGCGCCGTCCGGCGCCGAGCGCGAGCGAGATCGCGCACGAGATCGCCGCAGGCGGCGCCGCCGGCGGCGCCCGTGCGCGCGCCGGCGGGCGTGCGGCCGCGGCCCTGCGGGGTGGTCAGGTGCTCGCTGAAGCTGGAGGAGTCCCGGCTCACGCGAGCGAGTCTACGCGCAGCGAGGGCCGAGCCTGAGCCGACGGTGGCGCCCTGCGGGAGTGCGATCGGGTCCGGCTAGGAGAGGCGCCGCGCTTCGCGGACGGCCTGGGCGATCGCGAAGGTGTCCTGCAAGCCCGTCAGCGTGACCGTCCTGGCCCGTGCCGTCCACGAACAGCATCGTCGGCGTGCCGTAGACCTGCACTCCGCGCGTGATCGTCCCGAACGTGGCGACCTGGCCGGGCGTGGCTTCGTCGATCGCGATGTCGAGGGAGTGGTCTCCGCGCAGCGAGCGCAGGGCGCTGTGCACGAGGCGGTCCTCGGCGCCCTTCGGGTCCCAGAACAGGATCACCGCGACCTTGCCCTGCGCGAGCTGCGCTTCGACGCGGTGCTGCGCGGTGGCGGCCGGGTTGCGCTGGGCGGCGCCGGGCGCGGCTGCCTTCGGGGCGGCTGCCTTCGTCGGAGAGGAATTGGGCGCGACCTTCGTCACGGCGTGGCCCGGCGTGGCGCTCGTGGCCGGGGTCGAGGTCGTGTTCGAGCCCTTCGTCTTGCTCGGCGCCGCCGTCGTTTCGGCGGGCCGGCTGGTGCTCGTGGTGGTCGTTTCCGAGGACGCCCGGCGCGAATGTTCGCTCAGCTGCTTGGCGTTCTGTTCGGAGGTCGCGACGGCGCCGTGGGCCTTTTCGACGGCGTGGCCGAGCGCGCCGAGGCTCGAGGCGGAGCCGTGGCCGGTGGCCCGGCCGGCCGTGCCTTCGGCCTTCGTGGGCGGCGGCCCGCTCACGTGGGCGGGCGTCGAGGCGACCTGCGCGGAGCCGGGGCTGCCGCTGTTCGCGCTGTGGCCGTGGAACAGCAGCAGCCATCCCGCCGCGAGCACGGCAACGGCGGCGAGGCCGATCTGGTACGGACGGGAGAGCTGCGCCATCGCACCCTGATTCGGCATCTCGACGAGGAAAGTTGAGCGGCGGGCGCGCCCTTGGACGTGCCGCACCGCTACGTTCATTGCGGCGATGGGCGTGCAGCGATCCGACCAGGCCGCCCCCGGGGGCCGGCGTCCCCACCGGGGCAGGGCCCCCGCCTGGGGGTGCTGCTGGTCGTCCTCGCCGCGCTCGTCGCGTTCCTGCTCCTGCACGGCTCCTCGACGACGAGAGAGCTGAGCGCCTGTGCCGGCGGGGAAGGGGCACCCGCGAAGTGCGCAGCGTGCCGCCGCAAGCGCTGGCGCGTCTGCGCGACGACGTAGCGAGGCTCGTGCCCCAGCGGTTCGCGCGCCTCTACGAAGAGGGCACTGTCTCGCTCGCGCAGCGCCTGGACCGACGAAGAACCGGCACCCCCGCGGTCTCGCTCGCGGCGCCGCGCCCGGCCGCGTACGAGATGCGGTGGTGGGCGCCCGACGGCGACGACCTGGTCGCCGACGAGCTCGTGTTCGCGAGCGCCGCCGCCGCCGCAGCACTACCTCGGCATGGCGTCGAGCACGCGCTGCCGGAGCAAACGCCTGCGGCGGACCGCGTCCACGCCCCCGCACGGGCTGAACCTCTCCTGGCTGAACCCCGACGGCGCGGCGCAGGCCGACCTTTTCTTCGCGCGCGGCACGCGCGTGTTCCGGGTCGCCGATGCGCCCGCCGGGCAGCACGGCGGCAAGATCAGAGCCGGCTCGCTGGAACGGGCCTTCACGCTGATCGACGCGCTGGGCTGCCTGCTGCCGCGCGTCCCACTGCGTGCGGGAGAACCAGGGTGCGGTTCCGCGCCTGAGCGCTCCCTCGCGGAGGCCGCGGTCGCGGGCGCCGTCGCGCTCTGCCTGCTCGCGGGCGGCTGCGGCAGGGCGAACCTGAGCACGAGCGCCGGCCTTCCGCACCGGCCGGCGCAGAACGGCGCCCCGGCGCGCACGCGGCGCAAGGCGCCTGCGGCCGCATCCGAACACGTGCCCGTGCCGCTGGCGTTGGACGCCGCGCGCGCGATGCGCTTCGCCCGCGCGGTGTCGCTGAGCAGGTCGACCTGCCGGGGGCGACGCCGGGCCCGCGGTCGAGCTCATCGCCCGCGGAGGAACGAGAAGCGGACCCCTGCGGCGGCCATCCAGCGCGGCGGTCGGCGGCGGCAGCTCGCCGAACTACCAGCGCGGCGCCGGGCTGAACCGAGAAAGCATCTCCTCGGGCGTCGCGGTCCTGCACGACCCCGCGGCGGTGCGGGGAGACCTCGCATATACGTCGAGCAGCACCGCCGGTCTCGCCTGCTACGCGAGGGTGCTGGCCCACAGCCTGCGCCGCGAACAGACCACGACGGTGCGCCTGCTCGGCGTGCAGGTGCGCCGCCTGTCGATGCCGGTGGGCGCCGACGAGCTCGCCAGCGGCCTGCGGATCACCGCGCGCGTGGGCCTCAGCGGGCGCGCCCGTCACGGTGCGGCTGTTCGTCGACGCGCTGTCGCTGCCGTACGGGCCGGCGGAGCTCGATCTCTACTCGACGAGCTTCGTGCAGCCGGTCGCCGCAGAAGACCGAACGCGAGCTGCTGCAGCTGATGCTCGAACGGGCGCGGCGGCAGCGGCTCTAGCCGGGCCGCGCGCGGCCCGGCGGCAGCGCTCGCCGCGGGTGGTTCGATCACCGGTCTGATCGCGCGCCGGGCGCTCAGAGCGCGTGGTGGCTGCGCAGCACGGCGTGCACGACGGTCTCGCGCGGCACCGTCTCCTGCGTTCCCGCCCTCCATGTCGCGCAGCGCCGTCTCCTCCTGCCGACGATCGCCACGTAGCGGGCGCCGAGCGAGGCGGCCTGGCCGAGCTGTCCTTTCAGCGAGCGCCCACCGAGCTCCATCTGCGCCTTCAGCCCCGCCGAGCGGGCCTGGACGAGCAGCGCGAAGGCGTTGCGCCGGACGTGCTCGCCGTCGTCGGCGAGCGCCACGAACAGCTCGACGGGGGCCGGCGCGGACGGCCGGCGGCTCGCCGGCGAGGAGGATCCGCTCGACGCCCGCCGCCCAGCCCATGCCGGGTGTGGAGGGCCCGCCGAGCTGCTCGACCAGGCGGTCGTAGCGCCCGCCGCCGGCGACGCCGCTCTGCGCGCCCAGCGCGTCGGAGGTGAACTCGAACAGGGTTCGCGTGTAGTAGTCGAGCCCCCGCACGAGCGTCGGGTCGACCTCGTAGCTCAGCCCGGCCGCGTCGAGCATCGCCCTGACCTCCGCGAAGTGGTCGAGGTCATCTCGGTCGAGATGGTCGAGCAGCAGCGGCGCCGTGCTTCATCACCTCGCGCGTGCCGGGGTGATCGCTGTCGAAGGCGCGCAGCGGGTTGAGGTCGATGCGCGCGCGGACCTCCGGCGAGAGCCGGTCCTCGTGCGCGCGCAGGTGTGCCTGCAGCATGCTCCCGGTACTCGCCGCGCGCCTCGGGGCTGCCGAGGCTCGAGAGCCGCAGCCGGCGCTCGCGGACGCCGGCTTCCCCGAGCAGCGTCGCGAGCAGCGTGATCGCCTCGGCATCGACCGCGGGGTCCTCGGAGCCGATCGCCTCGGCGCCGATCTGCCAGAACTCGCGGAAGCGGCCTTCCTGCGGGCGCTCGTGGCGGAAGAAGCTCGACAGGTACCAGAGCTTCACCGGCTGGCGGCGCTTGTGCATTCCGTGCTCGATGTACGCGCGGCACACCGGGGCGGTCCCCTCGGGCCGCAGCGTCAGCGAGCGCCCAGCGCTCTCCTCGAAGGAGAACATCTCCTTCGAGACGATGTCGGTCGAGGCGCCGACGCCCCGGGCGAACAGCTCGGTCGACTCGAATGCGGGCGTCTCGATGCGCTCGTAGCCGGCTGCTTGCCGAGCAGCGCCCGCGCGCTTGCCTCGAGCGGCCTCGCGCGCGGCGGCCTGCTCGCCGATGATGTCGAACGTGCCCCGCGGGGCTTTCAGCTTCGGAGCGCTCAACTCGCTGCGGCGTGCGGGGCGCGCTCGCCGGCACGGCTGCTCGCTCTGCCAGGCGGGCGCGGATCTCGGTCAGGAACGGGTTGCTCTGCAGCTCGCGGCCGAGCGTGGTGACGCCCATGTGGCCGGGATAGATGACGGTCTCCGCCGGGATAGGCGCGCGACGAGCTCCTCGATCGAGCGCTCGAGCGTTGCCCAGTCGCCGCCCGGCAGGTCGACCCGGCCGACCGAGCCCTGGAAGAGGACGTCGCCGGAGAGCAGCGCGCCGTCGAAGGCGTAGGTCAGGTGGCCGGGGCTGTGGCCCGGGGTGAACAGCACGTCGATCTCCATGCCGGCGAGCGAGCAGGTGCTCGCCGCCGGCGAGCGGTGTGATCGGCCTCGTAGCTCTCGAACGGCCCGAACCCGGGCGGCACCCAGCGCATCAGGTCAGCGAGCACCGGCTGCTCGATCTGCGGGCAGTAGACAGGGGCGCCGGTGGCGCGCGCGACGCGGCGCGACCGCGCCGACGTGGTCGAAGTGGGTGTGGGTCAGGAGGATCGCCTCGATCTCCACGCCCAGTGCCCGGGCGGCCTCGAGCAGCCGCTCGGCCTCGTCGCCCGGATCGACGATCACCGCGCTCGTCGGCCTGCGCGCCGCGCGCGGACGATGTAGCAGTTCTCCTGGATCAGGCCGACCGTGAACGACGCGGACGTCCGGCGCGCTCACCTTGCGCCTGCGCCTTGCCTTCGCGGGCCTTGCTGCGTTGCCGCCGGTCGTAGACCCATTTGTCGGTGAAGTAGCTGATCACCGTGTAGCCGGCGAGCACGACGGGAACGAGCGCCATCGCGCCGCTCGAGTTCTTCAGGAAGAAGATCGTGACGACGATCAACAGCGCGGTGGCGATCAGCGCCTTGTAGAAAGCGCCCTTCCAGGTCGGCGGCTGGTCGCGACGGTCGACCGGCGGCTTGCGCGTGGCAGCCGCGCTCTTCGCCGGCCCCGTCTTCTCCGCCGCGGTCGGCTTGCGTCCGGTGCGCCCGCGCGCCTCGACCACGCCGGCGGCGTTGCCGCGGTGCTTGGTCTGTCGCTTCCTGCGCGTCTGGGCCATCGACATGAGCCTAGATGATCGGTTGCGTGCGTGGCGCACCACGAGGGGCGCTCCGGTGCGCGCCACGGGCTCAGCAGGGCGAGCGCGTTCTCGATCAGATGGCGATCGGGGTCGAACCCCGGGATCGGGATGTCGGCGGGAAAGCCCTCGAAGGCGGCGCGCGGAGCGAGACCGACGAGCTGGGCCGACGCGATCGGGGCATGGCGCGCGACCGCCCGGACGACCTCGGCGAGCGGCAGCTCGAACGGCCGCTCGACGTTCATGGAGACCTGGGGAACGCCGCCTTTCAGTTCCACGGCGATCGCGCGCAGGCCGGGGATGCCGTGCTCGGCCGCCCTCTCTGATCAGGACGGCGATGCGGCTGGCGTCGGTGAGCGTCGCCGGCGAGGCGAGCTGAAGATTGAACGCGACCAGTGGCGGGCGCGCCGCGACGAGTGTGGCGCCGGCGCTGGGATGCAGTCGCGGCGGCCCGAAGTCCGGTCGCAGCACCAGGTCCTCCCCGGCGGGGTCGCTGCCCGCCATGCGCGCACCGAGCGTGCCCGTGCCGCCGCGGCGCAGCTCCTGGCGCGTGCGCTCCGGTCGCTCCTCGTCGGCGGTGAGCTCGCCGTAGAGGAACACGGGCACATCGAGCTCGGTGCCGATCCGCTCGGCGAGGACGAGCGCCTCCGCGCAGGCCGCGCCGCGGTCCTCGGGCCGCAGATAGACGACGGGCGCGACGTCCAGGGCGCCGACATGAGGGTGCTGCCCTCCCCCACCCGCGATCACGTCGATCCGCTCCACAGCCTCCCGTCCGCAGCGCAGGATCGCCTCCGCGATCGTCCCCTGACGGCCCGCGACGGTGAACACCGCCCGGTCGTGGTCGCGGTCGAAATGGACGTCGAGCAGCCGTGCCGAACCCTCGTCCGGACCATCCTGGCGAATGATCGCCTGACCGATCGCGGCGACGACCTCGGGGCGGGAGCCCTCGGAGACGTTCGGGACGGCGAGGAGGACTGGCTGGGTCATGCCCACGAGGCTAGACTGCGCAGCCCCGCCGGAGTAGCTCAGCTGGTTAGAGCAGCGGAATCATAATCCGCGTGTCGGGGGTTCGAGTCCCTCCTCCGGCATCACCGGCAATGGCTCTGCAAAGCGGAATCTGGGTATCACTCGCCAGATCCTCTTGCAGACATCCGTCACAGGTGTGAACAGAAGTGTGAACACGCAAGTCTCGCGCGGCCGTGCCCAGCCGCCTGACGAAGTCTCACGGCGCCGTGACAGGGGCCACGCGCTGAACGCCGCCGTCGAGAACTCGATGAAGCAGCAGACCCGCCGCGGCGAATCGGCAAGGCCAGCGACCGGCTCCGCAACGACGTACTGATCGCGCTGACGCTCGCGGTCACGCGCGCCACGCACAAGCCGCAGCAGGCGCGGCTCCTCGGCTGGATCGGCTAGCGCGCCCCTTACCGGCCGATGGGTTCGCCCGGGGCGCTGCAGAGTTCGCTCGCGGCGAACATCTGCCGGGACGCCGCTTCGGTCCGTCCTTGGCTGACCTCACGCTGCAGGGCTGTGAGTCGCTGCCGCCCGCGTTCCGCGTTGCTGCGGGCCTTGGCGACGATGGTCCCCGCGCTCCCCTGCGGCGGCGCGACGCTCTCCAAACTCCGGATCAGCTTGGCTGTGATCGCGAGTGTGCCCGAGATCCACTCCCGCGCCGGGAACGGCTTCGGTGGCCCAGATCGAGCAATGAGGACCCCGGCCAGTCGCGACCGTTCGTCGGTAGCTTCAGCGCAGGCGCGGACCGCAGCGCGCAGCTTCGGTGTGTCGGCCTCTGACGCACATGCTGCGCTCCGGCCGCTGACCTTCACCACGATCTGACCCGACGAACATTCTGGTTCCGTCGCCTGTCTCGCTCTCGCGGTGCTGACGGTCGTCTTATGCCCGCCGCCGCACCCGGTCATCGCCAGCGTGAGAAGTATGAGCATGGAGAGCCGCTTCGGCGACACGCCGACCGCTTACCCCAACTATGCGAATCGCAAGCCGCCCAGACGCGGCTGCGTCGTTTTTGCGCAGCGCACCGGCGTGCGATTCTTCTAAGGCATCGAGAAGAAACGAGCGCCGATCAGCGCCGCCGCTGGCGGACGATCAGCAGCCGCAGGATTCCGGCGAGGAGGAGCAGCGCGACGCCGACGCGAGGACTGCGACAGCCTTGGACCGCTCGCCGCCAACTACGACGCCCGCGTCTGGACGGCCGTTCACCGGCTGCGCGAGCTTCGCTTCGTCGGCTCGCTCAACGGCTTGCGCCTCGTCGACCTCGAGGATCGTCTTGCCGCGTCGTAAGCGCAAACGCTCGGTCGGCGGCGGCGGTGCTGGTCATCCGGCGTCTCGCGCGAATCTTCGCCGCGGCGTGACTCGAGCGCCGGTCGGCAATGACCGCGCGGTTCGCCACGGCGCATATGCGCGGATCGCGGTCGAGCAGCTGGGCGCGAAGCGGCGCGAGATCTTCGAGGCGCTCAGCGCAGACGCGCCGTTGCGGGCCCACGACGGCGGCTTGCCGTCTGCTGACGGTGTAGCGGTGCGGCTGCTCGCCGACTGCCTCGTTCGTCTCGACCGTGTAGGCGAGTTCGCAACGGGTCGTGAGAAGACCGACCAGGGCAGGCGTGCCATCGAGATCGAGACGCGCCTTCGCTCGCAGGCGCTCGACCTCTGCGAGTCGCTCGGCATGACGCCGCGCAGCCGTGCCCGACTCGGGATCGACGTGCGCCGCGCGCGGTCGTTCGGCTTGGCGAGGGCGTGGGCTGAGGAAGACGTGATCGACGGCGAGGTGGCCGATGGCTAGCTCACCGCCGGTTTCTGACGCCCCAATAAGCGAGCCACAGCGGCGTGACTATCACGCCTGCGATCACTGCAGCGAGTGCCGACGTCCCTTCGATCACGATGGCGAACCCGACGAAGAGCGCAGCGCTCATGACCGAGGCGAGCACGACGCGTCGAAACAACGGAGTACGCACGACGCTCCGAAACGATTCGCGTGGTCGTGCGGGCTCAGGTTGGGGGCGGCGCTCCGACGTCTCCCGGGCGAGGCGGTCCAGATCTTCAGCCACCCGTCGAGTATTGCGGAGTCGAACTTTGTCTGACCTGCGCCGCCTGCGAACGGATCTCGCCGCGTTCGCTCGCGCGATCGAGCGGCCGCTGACCGACTGGCAAGCTCACGCTCTCAGGCTCGCCGCGCGCACGACGGTCGTGGTCGCTCCGAGGCAGTCGGGCAAGAGCCGGGCGATGGCGACGTTGGCGTTGTGGTGGGCGTTTATGCACCCGGGCT
Organism: uncultured Solirubrobacteraceae bacterium; assembly: GCA_963703205.1. Taxonomy (GTDB): domain Bacteria; phylum Actinomycetota; class Thermoleophilia; order Solirubrobacterales; family Solirubrobacteraceae; genus Palsa-744. Next base: position 1,032,480 of record OY969799.1, on the reverse strand, counting down.
CTTACGCTCGTGATCTCGGCCGGTGAGGATGCCTCCAAGCGTCTGCTCGCCGAGGCTGCGGATGCTGCGCTTCACCCGCTGCTGGCGGGCAGCGTGACCGACGAGAACAGCGGATCTCTGCCGGGTCTGGTCTTTGGCACGAATGTTGGCAACCCGACTTCCTGGAGGACGCAAGGATCGATGTTCGAGCAGCCGATCGTCCTCTTATCCGCCGGGGAAACCAGCGCGTAGGTGTGTCCCGCGTCTTTCGCCCACGCGAGGGCGGGGGGACTGAACATCGCTGAGGCGTCGCCTTGGGGGCGTGCTTCGCGGAAGCTGCCGCCCTCCGTCCGGAAGCAGTTGCCTTCGAAGACCTGTGAGAAGAATGCGGAACCGCCCTCGGCCAAGGCGGTGCCGTCCCAGACGAATTCGAACGGCGTTTCGCCCATACAGACGTCGCTCGTCCGTCCGAGCAAGGAAGCCCGGTCGCGTGCGGTGCGGGCGGCATACGCCTTGCCACTCGCGACGACGTCAACGCGGCCTTCTGTTCCGGCTCCATCCCGTCGCCACGTCGCCTCCTGTTTCCACACGAACGCGATCAGACGCCCGTCGTAGGCGAGGGCGGAGACCTCGCCGTAGCCGTAGCCGTGACGACAGGCGATGCGTGTGGGACACATCGTCGGCACGACGCCGTGCGGGAGCGTACGCACGTGCCCAGCCCTCGAAGGCGACCAGAGCATCACCTGCGAGACGAGCCCGTGCCTGCGCTTGTCGATACGAGAGAAGGCCACCGAACCGTTCCACATCGCGGGCGTCGTGTCGGATGTGCCGCGCGGGTGCGGGATCGGCACGGATGATTCGTGACCGCTGGAGAGGTCGACGGCGTCTATGCGGCAGCCGGCGCCGCTCGTCGGTTCGGCGAGGAGTCCACCTTCGGCTTCGATCTCCTCCTCGTCGGGGACGTAGCCGACGGTGGCCATCGTCGGAGGGCTCGCGCATCTCGAGAATGTCGCAACCGCCCGGCCGCGAACATCGGTCCCGACGGTGGCGTCGAACGGTTCGGCGCGCGGAGCGATCGGGACCGTCGAGGTCTTGCCCTCATGAAACGTGACGAGCTTCCAACCGAGCGGGGCCGGGGCACTCCAGACGAGCCAGCCGTCGCCGGCCGAGACGGGCGTCTCTGCCGTGAGGGTCGCGACCGGAGGTCCGAGTCGCAGCGGCGGGAAGTTCGAGCCTTTGGCGACGCTCGTAGACCCGGGCGATGCTTCTATGGCCGCGGCGGGCGCCGATGCCACGACCGCAGCGATCACCGCGCCCCCGAGAGCTATCCGTGTCCCCCTCATACCGATTTCAACATCTTCGACCTGCGGGAAGTTGCGAAAGCCCTGCTCCGCCCTCGCGCAGCGGGATGACATCCCGCGTCGCCTTGACGGTGCGCGCGCTCGGCACGCGGTCACCCGAGGGGCGGCGCGCCCGCCGGCAGCGGTCCGGTGCCGCCGAAGAGCCGGGCATCTGATCCGACCGCGCTGAGAATCCGCCCGACGAGCTGCTCCTCGCTTCGCCGTCGGCCCTCAGAGCACTGTCGCGAGCACGAGCGGGATGACCCTCTCCGCTCCCGCGCGGCGAAGCTGACCGCCGACCATCGCGAGGGTCCAGCCCGAACCGCGCCGGTCGTCCAGCAGCACGCCTGTCCCGGCGGGCGGCACGGCGACGATCTCGAAGGCCCCCCGAACGTTGGCCGCCTGCTGGACGGCGTTGGCCATCTCGCGCTGCGGCGGAGAATCGCGCACGCGACGCACGAGCTCAACCTGCTCGACGCCCAGCTCGGCCGCCAGCCGCTCGGCGAGATCGTCGAGCAGCGGACCAAGTCGTCTCGACGGGATCGCCGTGACCCACCTCACTTCAGCGCGCGCCGAGCCCAGGGCATCCGCGAGACCGGCGAGCACCTCGCTCTCGAAGGTCCCGCTGCTCAGCCCCCGCTCCACCGCCGGCCACCAGCCGCCGTCGCCGACGCGCCCGAGCGCCCAGCCCGGCTCCGTGAGGCTGTCCTGCGGGATCTTGCGCATCGTGCCGGCGGCGTCGGGCGCCATCTTCTTGACCTCCAGCGCCACGGGGCTCGAGCGCAGGTGGCGCTGAGCCCTCTCGACCAGCGCGATGTCCGGCGGCGCGCCGAAGCGCGGAGCCGTGCAGATCGAGCAACGGCCGCAGTCCTGCGCGTCCGGATCGTCGAGCTCTTCCTGGAGAGTGCGCATCAGGCAACGACCGTCGGATCCGAATGCCGCCATCGCCCGCTGCTCTTGCGCGTCGCAGCGCCGTGACTCGGGCGTACCGCTCCTCGTCGTATGTCCAGTCCGCGCCCGGAACCAGATGCCAGCGCGTGCCCTCTCGTCTCACCGCGCCCTCGACATCGAGGATCTTCAACATCGCCTCGATCCGCCCCATGCCCAGATTGACGGCCGCCATCAATTCGCGCGTCGTGCGGCCCTGCTCGCCGGGCCCTTCCAGCTCGGCCAGAACCGCGGCCACCCGCTCGCGGTCCGGAAAGGCCTGCTCGATGAAGAAGTCCTGGATTCGCCTGTCCTCCGCGCCACGCAGCAGGACGACATCGGCATGCTCCACGCCACGGCCCGCACGGCCCACCTGCTGGTAGTAGGAGACGACCGACCCGGGCGCCTGGAAGTGGACCACGAACGCCAGGTCGGCCTTGTCATAGCCCATGCCGAGCGCGCTGGTCGCGACCACGGCCTTGATCTCGTTGCGCAGCAGACGCTCCTCGGTCAGCACGCGATCCTCCGTAGCCTGCTCCCCGCTGTAAGCCATCGCCGAGATCCCGTTTGCTGTCAGGAAGCCGGCCACCTGCTCGGCGTCGCGCTTGGTCAGCGTGTAGACGATTCCCGAGCCGGGCAGCTCGGGCAGGTGCTCGACGAGCCAGGCCAGCCGCTCCGCGGGTCGCGCCAGCTCGACCACCTCGAGCCGCAGGCTCGTCCGTGCCAGCGCTCCGCGGTAGAAGCGCAGCTGCTCATCGCCGGGCGTGGCCAGCTGCTCGAGGACATCGCCGACGACGCGATCGTTCGCGGTCGCCGTCGTTCCCAGCACCGCGACTCCTGCCGGAAGCGCGTCGAGCATGTCCTTCACGCGCCGGTAGTCCGGCCGGAAGTCGTGACCCCAGTCGGAGATGCAGTGCGCCTCGTCGATCACCAGCAAGCCGACCGACGCCGCGAAGAGCGGCAGCATGGACTCTCGGAAACGCGGGTTGTTCAGCCGCTCGGGGCTGATCAGCAGCAGGTCGATCGCGTCGCTCGCGAGACGATCGCGGACGTCGTTCCATTCTCCGACGTTTGTGCTGTTGATCGTGTGCGCACTCAGGCCCAGGCGCTCCGCCGCCGCGATCTGGTTGCGCATGAGCGCGAGCAGCGGACTCACGATCAAGGTCGGACCTGCCCCCGCCTCGCGCAGCAACGCCGTCGCGATGAAATAGACCGCGGACTTCCCCCAGCCGGTCCGCTGCACGCACAGCACGCGCGCCCGGTCCACCACCACGTCGCGGATCGCCTCCAGCTGTCCCGGACGGAAGGACGACTCGCTCTGGCCCGTGAGAGCGCGCAGGCGTTCGAGCGCCGATGCATCCGTCGGCTGCGAGGTCGTGTGCGACACGCGCCCCATCGTCGCAGCGGCCCCGGGCGGCCCAGCCGAACAGCGCCGTCGCGTGCATTGTCTGGGGTGGCAATGAATGTGGCAATCCGATGCCTGACCTTCGCCCGACGTATCTGAGACGTGACGGGACCCGGTTAGGATGGAGCTATGCCCCGGGAGCGGCCCGACCCCCCCGAGAACAGGAGCAAGATCGACCTGGACCCCGGGACGGCGCCACCTGAGCTGCCGAAGGTCGATCTCGAGGACAAGCCGGTCCCGCAGGACCGGCAGTTGAAGGACCAGGGCGACAAGCTCGCTCGCGACTCACCCGTCACCCCGAAGCCTCGTCCCGGCGATGCGTGATACCGAAAGCGAGCGGAGGCTACGTGAGGCCGGAGCCGAGTTCATCGAGGCTCACAGGAGGATGGAGACGGCGATCCGCGAAGCGATACGGGCCGGGATGCCACCCGCGGCTATAGGAGATGTAAGCGGGCTTTCGCCCGAGACGGTCGCCGCATTTCTAGGCCAGATCGCGACGACGACCTGACGCCCGTCATCGTGGGTTATTCACCGGGGTGAACCCTCAGTCGGCAGGACGGATTCGGCGGCGCGAATGCTGGCCCCATCTCAGAGTGAGAATCACGTGGGGATGTCGTCGCAGCCACCGCCGGTCTCGTGTGTTCAGCGGCAGCGTGATGTTCTCGTTCTCGCCGTAGAGCAGCTGTTCGCCTTCTGCGGTCAGATGGATGGGACCGGCTGAGACGGAGATCTCGCCAGTCTCGCATTCGCCGCCTTCTGGGCATCGCAGCACGAGCGTGATCCGCGCCGCCTGCACGCGTAGACGGATCAGCCGGGACGCGGTGCAACCGTTCCCCGGGACGCGCGGGTGAGGTTCGCCCGGCGCCCAGGCCAACAGGTAGGTGGTGCCACACGGCCTGCTCGTGGCGAGCACGCGAGTGCCGTCGTAGTCGAAGCCGTCCTGACCGAGGACGCGCAGTGATCCGAGCCGGACGCCCTGCAACGTTGCGATGGTGACTTGGCGCGGCCCGAATTCCCTGCCTTCGTCGTCGGGGAACGCGAGGCGTCCTTCGCGCAGCACGAGCGGCAGTGGAAGCTCCTTGAGCCATCCGAGCCCGACATGGATCGTCATGATCGGCTGGGGCACCGGCTGCGTCGGCGACGCGGTCCACAGGGCCGTTTCTCGGCCTGCTTCAACGGCGTAGACGAGCGCACCGTCTTCTTGCACCGCGGCCACGGCGCGCAGCGCTTCCTCCTGGTCCGCTGCGAGGTGAGGCCAGGATGCAAGCGGCGCCCTCACCGGTTCGCTGCCGGTGAGCAGGTTTCGCTCCACGAGCATCGGAGCGGCTTCGTGGGTTGGTGTCTGTTCCGGATTCCAGCCAGGAGCGAGACCGACAAGCCAAGGGCCGCTCAAGCCGAGGGGAAGCACGATCTGCGGGACGGTTTGGAGCTGCGAGGAGATCGTGTCGAACACAACCGTACCGGTCTCGTTATGAGCCAGTTCAGGGTTGCATGCCGGGTATGCGAGCGAGGAGCCCGAGACGACGGCGGTCCCGAAGGTGCAGATTTCCGGCAGATCGCAGCCGGCGTGGAAGAAGCGCGCGAGACAGCGCAGGGGGCTCCCTGGTTGCCCGAAGAGCAGTTCATGCTCGCCGATGTATCCCGGTTCGTACTTTGAGCCGCCGTAATTCGGCCGGATACCTTCGAACAGGAATCCCGTGCCTAGGGGTAACGCGCGCGCTCGGGCGTATTCGCCTGTCAGCGGCAGCTGTTCACGCGATTCGCCGGTCTGCGGTTCGACCGTGTCGATGCGCGGGTTCTTCCTGGGGCCCACCGCGAGAAGCGCGTGCGAGCCCACCCACGAAGGTGCCCCGAGGACGTTGCCGCGAATCCGTACAACCGAAGCCTGCGCCACGCCGCCCGTGAGCCAACAGACCACGCCGATGGGGAGCAGCGCCACGACGATGGCTGCGGTTATGACCTTGCGGGCGCGCGAGCAACAGATCAACCGTCCTACCGTCACGCTCATCCCAGTGGTCTACCACGGTAGACCCGCGCCGAGCGCCACCTGCTTATTTCCACATTTCTGACGCTTCACCCACGTCCCCGCCGGCGGGTGCGATTCCGCCGCGGGACGCACTGCGCCTACATGAGATTCCCGGCGCGGATGGCGGGCGGGAACTGTCGAGCCCAGCTGGCCCAGGGACCATCGCTTGCGTTCCGACCTCACTAGGTTGCTGCTGCCCCATCCGGCAAGCGAGATCCAGGCACTCGCGCGCGCGGCCGACTCCGAGCAGGACGCGGCGATCTTCGCGACTGCGGCGTTCACGGGCCTGCGACAAACCGTCGCCATCGCCACTGCCGCCCCCCGCCGCCCCCCGCCGCCCCCCGCCGCCCGCGCCGCCCGCGCCGCCCGCGCCGCTCAAGCATCCACGAGATCGCGAATCGACCCCTCGACCCGCTCGGGAGCGTCCCAGGTGAGCATGTGCCCGCAGCCCTCCCACAGCTCGACCTCGGTCTCACGAGGCAGATCGTCTGGCACCCGCGACTTGCCTGGCGGCGCGATCCGGTCCCGATCACCCCAGACGATCTTGACGGGGATCCCGATCTCCCTTCCGTTCGCGAATCGCAGTCGACGCGTCGCGTTGAAGTGCGCCTGGAACGCAGTCGTTGCAGCGACATCCCGAGCCGCAGCGATCGCGGCCTCTGCGGACACCCCTCGGGGCTTTCCGCTGACCCCGCGGAGTGCCACGCCCCGAACCAGCTGGGAGCGGAGCGCTCTTTCGGTCACGCTCGGGGCTCCGTGCGCAAAGCGCCAGTTCAAGGAGAGCATGAGGTTCGTGAGGCGTGGGCTCTCCTTTCGCCAGAGCCCCGCGGGTGCAAGCGCTAGGACGCCTCGCACGAGACCGAGCTTCGCGAGCTCGAGCGCAGTCCAGCCGCCAGCCGAATGCCCGACCACGTACGGCTGCTCGAAACCCTCATCTGCGACGAGCGCGCCGACCTCGCGGGCCCAATCGGGCGGCGTCGTTGACGTCGGCGCTGAATCGCCGTGTCCGGGTAAGTCGACAGCCAGAACTTCAGCGACCTGACTCAGCCGCGGTAGGAGCGGCCTCCAGATCTTGCGGGAGCTCGTCGTGCCGTGCAGGAGCAGAAGTCGCGGCCCGGAACCTCCGCGATCGAAAGCCAGCACCGCCCGAAACTACCGGAAGCTGCGCTACCCGCCGTCGTCAACGACGAGGCCCCAATCGGATTCGGCCGCGGTCGCAGTCCGATTCGGGCGATTCACCGTCCAATCCCGTTGTCGGCCGGCTGGCTTTCCGGGATCTGATCCCGCTCGATCTGCCGCGTCGGCCCAGCTTCCCGAACTAGGGTTTGCTTGCGAAATGGCTCGCGCAACTTCGGCCCCATGTCGATGTCTTGACTGTCATGAGATGGGTCCTGCCCCTGACAATGTGGATAGCAATGGGCGCCGCCGGCAGCGCTCGTGCATCGCCGACGTTGATCGCGCCCCTGCACGGAGGCACCACCATCGAGTCGTTCAGCGATTCCCAGGTGTGGAGTGACTACGACGCGAGCGACGAGCGTTGGCATCTTGTCCTCGACAGCGACGGCCTGATCTCGACGCCGCCTATCCCTGATGCGATACGTAGCATCGAAGCCGACGTTGGCCCCGGTCCATCCGGCTCGCCGTTACTTCTTTACAGGGAATGTCGAAACAGCTGCCATCTTGTCGTCGCAGAGATGGACGGAAGCGATCCTCGCGCAGTCCCCGGCAGCGACGGGGCTCGGGATCCGACGATTTGGGGAGATCGAGTCGCTTGGGTGAGGGGCGCAAACCAGGTGATGACAAGCCTGCTCGACGGCAGTGGGCGAAGAGAGCTCGCCGGCATGCCGCGAAGGGTGTGCCACCCCGCAGCCCAGGCGAATGGCGCGAACTGCGACGCCACGGCGGCTCGCGCCGTAACCGCTCTGCAGCTCTATCACGGACGGCTGGCGCTCACCACCTCGTTCGACTTCAGCCTCCGAATCGGAGACCCCAATGGATACGGCGAGGTGCTGACTGAGGCAGTCCGGGGCGGTCCGCAGCATCTGATCGCGCTGGAGGGCGTTGAAGAAGGCGGCGGGACCACATTCTGGCTTGGTCCTTCCTGGTCAGAAGGGAAGCTCTACTTCTACGCGGACGGTCTTCCCGAGTGCGTCGAACATTGCATCTACGTGTACGGATTCGATCCGAGCCACGACACCTACGTTCGCGCGACCGCATCCGCCGAGCTGACCGGATTCGCGATGGCAACCGGGCTTCGTGCGTATGAAGCGACCGCTCCCGGCAATGGCTACCCAACTCCGAAGGAATGTGCGGAAGCGCTCATTGGCAAACCGAGCGTGGAATCGACTCCGTGCGTGGTACGCCTGAGCGCCCCGATTGCGTTCAAGCCAACACGCCCACCGATCGAAATCCCCTGACATCACACCCGTACCGTGCCCGGCCGTTACGCTGGTCCTGACCGCCGACCCGGCAACTCGGAACTGGGTCCCGAGCCACGGGACGAATAGACGCCGAGCGCGGCTCAGCGTTGCGCTCAGCCGCCCGGTTCGGTGCCGCAGATCCCTTTCACCAGCTTGCCTGAGGGAAACGCGAGGCAGGCTTCGTTCGGTGCGATGTCTTCGGCGCCGAGAGCGTGAGCGAGTAGAGGGTCTCCCGGCTGGAGACTCGAGGGTTCGACCCGCGCGACGAGCGCCGTCTCGCGCGCGGGCCACAGCTGCGTGGAGACGAGCATCTCGAGCGAGCTCCCCGACAGCCCTATGCGCGGCAGTGCGCGCTGCACCTCCGGCCCCGAGCGCGGCCCGAAGCCCTCAACGGTGACGTGCGGCCTGCCGAGCCCGTCGATGTCGAGGGTTGTGAAGGCGATCGGCTCGGGCTGGCGGGCCGGCGCCACGTCGAGGCCGTAGTGCGGCGAGACCCGTCCTCGGCATAGGGATGGCTTCCCGCGGTTCAGAGCACGCCCTCCGAACCGGCCGAGGCATGCGCTTCGAGCGCCTCGCGCGCGGCGGCGCGGCCGGCCTCGCGGGCCGCGTCGATCTGATGAAACTCGAGCAGCCCGACACCCTCGGCCTTCGGTTTGATGACCAGGTCGGCGTGCTGTCGGGCGGCCTCCGAGGTGTTGCTGCTCCCCAGCAGCAGCACGCGTGTGAGCGTCTCGGCGATCGTTGGAGGCCGCGGCGGCCGCGGCGCCGAGGAGCGCCGTGCGCCCCCGTCGCCAGCGGGCTCCAGCGTCGCCTTCACGTCGACGGCGATGACCGGACCCTCGCCCATCTGCGCCAGTGCCCCGACCGGGAGGTTGTCGACGAGCGAGCCGTCGATGTAGAGGTCACGGCCGCGAACCTGCGGAGGGGCGAGCACGGGCACGCAGATGCTGAAGCCGACCTGTTCCCACAGCGGTCCCGACCGCGCCAGGACGAGGCGGCCGCTGCGCAACTCGGCGCAACCGCACAAGAAGCTTCGCGGCAGCTCCTCGATCGCCGTTTCGCCGAAGGTGCGCCGCAGCATCGCCTCGGCGCGGGTGCCACGGATCAGGCCGTGGCGCGGGAACGTGACGTCGCTCAGCGGCCGGCGCTGCACCCACTCCTCGAAGCAGCGCGCGTCCACCTCGTCGGGATCCAGCTCCATCGCGAACAGAGCGCCGATGAAGGCGCCCATGCTCACCCCCGCCACGCGGTCGATCTGCACCCCCGCGGCAAGCAGCTCCTCGAGGACGCCGATGTGGGAGAAGGCGCGAGCGCCCCCGCCCGAGAGCACCACGCCGACCGAGCATCCGCACAAGCGACGCGCGAGCCGCTCGAGATCCGACTGCAGCGTGGCGGCGCGCAGCACGTGCGACTCGATCGGGTCGACCGCTCGCGCCCAGGAGGTGAGCGTCCCGGTGCCGAGCCCGGTGCGACAGCCGACGAGGTCGCAGCCGCGCAACTCGACCCTCGAAGCCAGATCCGCGGGCGCCTCGCCACCATCGACCACCAACAGCAGCCGGTCGGCCTGCTGGACGCAGAACTCGCTCCACGCGTCGGGGGCCGAGATGTCCTCGACGACGAGCAGCACCAGGTCGTGCTCCAGCTCGGCCCGATCGAGCAGCGGCCCGTAGACGGCCGCTGCTTGCTCGCCGTCGGCCGCCGCTGCCTCGCCGCGGTCGAGCAGAGCGGCATCGAGATGTCGCCGCGTCGTCGTGAGCAGCCCCTCGCCGATCTCGGCAACACGCGCGCCGGGCCCGCAGCCGATCAGCGCGACGGTCGTCGGTCGCGGTCGCGCGGCTCCGATCGATCCGCGGCTCTCACGCAGTTGGGAGGCCATCACCCTGTTCAGCGAGAGCGACAGCTCCGGCGCCTCGTCCAGCAGCTTCTCGAAGTCGGCGCGCGGCACGAAGAACAGCTCGCTGGCGCGTGTCGCGCGCACCGAGGCCGAACGCGTTTCGCCGCTCAGCAGCGACAGCTCGCCCACCACGTCGCCGCGGCCGAGCTCGCGCACGGTGTTGCCTGAACCCTCGTCGATGACCTGGAGGCGACCGGTGCGCAGCACGTACATGCCGTCGCCCGCGTCGCCCTCACGGAACAACCAGTCTCCTGCCCGCAATCGCGATGCGCGGGTCCGGTCGGCGAGCGCGGACAACAGCGATCGGTCGAGGTTCGCGAACAGCGGTGCGCAGGCCAGGAAATCGGCCGTCGTCTCGATGCCTGCGCGAGCGGAGGCCGCGTCCAGCGCGAGCGCGGAGCGCACCCGTGCGGGCTGCGCCGCACGCCCCTGGAGCGGCTGGCCGAGCAGGCCCGCGGCGCCGAGCTCGACGCTGGGAGCGTCCTGCGCACGAACGCGGCCCACGACCAGGCAGCCCAGCCCCGCCGCGATCAGGCATGCGGCGCCGAAGCGCCACGCATCGTCGAACGCAGCCAGGGCGCCGGCCGGGGTGGGTGTGCCGATGATCGCCACCACGAGCGCGACCCCCATCGCGGCGCCGACTTGGCGGGCCACCGAGTTCAGCCCCGTCGCCGTCGCGAAGCCGCTCCCCGGCGCGGAGGCGACCGCGGCGGCGCTGAGATTGGGGAACAGCGTTCCCGCGCCGACGCCGAGCAGCACCATCCCCGGCAGCCACTCGGAGAGGAAACGAGGGTGCACGCCGACCCGCGCGACGAACCAGAGAACGCCGCCGCCCCAGATCAGGCCTCCCGCGACCAGCACCGGGCGGTGGCCGAGCCGCTGCGCGAGCCTGCTGCTCGGACCGGCGACGGCGGCGGCGACGAACGGTCCGGGCGTCATCGAGAGTCCCGCGTCGAGCACCGAGTAGCGCCAGACGCCCGTGAGGAAGAGGACGTTGGTCAGCGTGTACCCGTAGAAGCCCGCCGCCGCGATGATCGTCATCGAGTTCGCGACGGTGAACGTGCGGAAGCGCAGCAGCGAGAGCTCGAGGAGCGGCGCGCGGTGCCAGCTGCAGCGCCAGACGAACAGCGCAGCGAGCCCGGCCGCGGCGACGAACGAACCGATCACGCCGGCGCTCGTCCAACCCCATTCGCCGCCCTTCACGACGGCCAGCACGAGCAGGGACACCGACAGCGCGAATACGACCGCACCGACCAGGTCCGGCATCCTCCGCCGGCCGGGGGCCCGGCTCTCCAGCAGGCGCCGCCGCGCGAGCACGACCGTGACGAGGCCGATCGGGATGTTCACGAGGAACACGAGCCGCCAGTCGTCGGCGGCGACCAGCAGCCCGCCGAGCGACGGTCCGAGCCCAGCCGCCGCGGCGCCCACGGCCGACAGCAGGGCTACGCCGTGGGCGCGTCGCTCGGCCGGGAACGCGTTCAGCACCAGCGCGAGCGACGCCGGGACGAGGAAGGCGGCTCCGAGCGCCTGCAGCACGCGGAAGGCGATCAGGGACGCGACCGACGGCGCCAGCGCACAGAGCAACGATGCGAGCGTGAAGAGCTCGAGCCCGAGCACGAACATGCGGCGGCGGCCGAGCAGGTCGGCGATCCGCCCGGCGGCGACGAGGAAGGCCGCGAAGACGATGTTGTAGACGTTCAGCACCCACGACAGCGAGGAGATCGGGGTGCCGCGGAAAGAGCGCTCGATGCTCGGAAACGCGATGTTGACGATCGTCGCGTCGATGAACGCGACGCTGGCGCCGAGCGAGGCGATCGCGAGAACCGTGCGCGGATCGATTCGTCGTCGAACGAGCGCTCCCGGAGGGGCTGTCGACGCCGGCTCTGCGGGCTCGGCAGCCTCCTGTGGCGCGACCGTGGACACCTCAGCGAACGGCCAGCTCGGCACCGGGTTCGCCACGTGAGTTGCAGTTCTCGCTCACGCACCTCGAGCCAGAGGAGGCAGTTGCTCGCCGAGGCGCATTCGCGAGCCCCGAATTCAGCCTCGTAGACACGTAGCACCAGCCCCTTTCCGCGTCCCGCGAAGAACCCGGGCCTCCCCCCGCCGGCCCCCTTCCTCCGGCAATCATGCCACCCGCCTCGACGGCCGTGTTGTGCGAGCGGGCCCGGCGGTCACTCTGCGGACAGGACAGCACCCTCCGGCGCCCGACGGGCGCCGCTCATCTTCGCCTGGGCGGGCGCGTTCGCGGCGCGGAGCCGGCGCAGTCGATGCACAGCGCGCTGTCGGGCCTGGCCTGCAAGCGTGCGTGCGCGATCGGCTCCCCGCAGGCGTCGCAGCGGCCGTAGGTCCCCTCGTCGAGCTTCGCCAGAGCGCGATCGAGCCTCAGGACAGCCGCCTCGAGCGATTCCCCGACACCGATCTCCGTGAGGCGGCTGATCGCCTCGACCGTGCCGTCGCCGATGCGCTTGCCGAACCCCTGCGCACTGCCGAGCTCCGGGCGCTCGGCCAGAGAGGCGAGCTGCTCGCGGGTCCTGTCGCGCCGCGCCTCGAGCTCTCGCCGGACGCGCTCGTGATCGGGGCCGTGTGAGGTCATACCCCTCTCGCTACCCCTTTCGGGCTCGGGAGCCCCGCTTCCGGCTCGCGGTCGCAGGGGTTGGTGGTGCGACGCGAAGCAGCCTTGGCGCACCTGCCCGACCCTGACGGCCTGTACGCCGGACTCGCGGAGCAGCTTTTCCGGCGCGGCGAGAGGAGCGCGGCCCACGCTTGTCGAATCTGCCCAGATGAGCCACGTCCCCGACGGGATTGCGCTCGAGCGCCATCGCGACCTCTCCGGTCGCGGCGGTGGACCCTGGGTACGGCGCGCCCTGCTCTGCCTGATCGCTGTCCTGCCGCTGCTCGCGCTGCTCAACGTGTTCGGACAGCACCCCACGACCACCTCGGCCGGCGTGCCGGCCGCGAACGTGAACGTGACGGCGCCCGCGCGGCTTCGCAGCGGGCTGATCTTCCAGGTCCGCGTCCAGGTCACGGCGCACCGGGACATCAAGGAACTCGAGCTCGTCTTCGACCGCGGCTGGTGGGAGTCGATGAGCGTCAACTCGAGTGTCCCCGAACCCACGGAAGAGGGCTCGAGCGACGGGCGCGTCGTGTTCGACTACGGCCCCCTCGGCGCCGGGCACAGCCACGTCAGCTGGATCTACTTCCAGGTCAACCCCACGAACGTCGGCGAGCGACAGGAGAACATCGACGTGAAAGACGGCAACACCGAGCTGGTGCGGATCAAACGATCGATGACGATCTTCCCCTGAGGAACGCATGGACCTGGTCATCAGAGCGGTAGTCATCTTCTTCTTCATACTGCTCGTCACGCGCGTCGCCGGTCGCCGCGAGCTGAGCACGCTCGAGCCGTTCGACCTGATCCTGCTCGTGGTCCTCGGCGACCTCGTGCAGCAGGGCATCACGCAGAGCGACGAGTCCGTCACCGGGACGCTGATCGTGATCTCGACGATCGCCCTGCTCACCGTCGGCGTCTCCTGGATCTCGTTTCGCGTCCCGCGCGTCCGTCCCGCAACCGAGGGCGTGCCCGTCGTGCTCGTCCAGGACGGCCGCCCGATCGAGCGCAACCTCCGACGCGAGCGGATCACGATCGGCGACGTCGAGAAGGAAGCGCGCGCCGCTCAGATCGTCTCGATCGAGCGGCTCGAGTGGGCGATCCTCGAGAACGACGGGCACATCAGCTGCATCCCTCGCAGCTCCTAGCCCGGCCCCTGCCCGCGGGCAGCTCGCCGCCGCTCACCGTCGCCGCACGCCACGTAGACCCATCGATCTCCGCCCCATGGGCACCGACAGCTGCTCGCGTCGCGGCGCGCCCTACCGCCGGCGTCTGCCGGGGCGCCCCTCGCTCCGTTGCAAGGCGTTCCCCAACAGCCACAGCGTCGACGGCCAGAGCCCGACGAAGATCGCCCTGCGCTCGGCGTTCGCGCGGGAGCTCTGATCAACCGTCTTGGCCCTGATCCACAGACCGAGGCAGAGCAGGACGCTCGCCATCGAGACGTCGTGCAGGTGCCTCGAGCTCAGGCCGCTTCGCTCGAGCAGCGTGTCGATCATCCCGATGCGTTACCCGGTGTGGGGCGCAGGCACTCCGGTTCCTGCTCGCGCACACCGGGTACCCGCACTCCATGGCGGCCGATGTCGGAGCATCGAGGCGGCTGGCTGTCGCGGGCAGCTGGCCCTTTGGGATCGCGCTGACAACGTGGCACTACCTCTGGAGGATCCTGCCCGTCCACCGCAGCGAGGAGGACGGCACGCTCGCAGAGGACCTCCCTCCCGCGCTGCCGGCGGATGTCGAGGTTCGCGACCTGCAGACCCCGGGCACGGGACGCGGACCCCTGCTCCACCGCGTCTACACAGCGAAGATCGCCGGCTCTGAGCTCTCAGCCGAGGAGCTGATCGAGCGGCTGGCCGCCGACCCCAACCGGCTCGCGCCGTGGCAGATAGCTCGCTTTCGAAAGACGCGGGGCGAGCAGGGCCGGATGCGGGTCGGAGACGAGTTCCTCGTGCACATGCCGGGGCCGTGGGACGGGCCGGTTCGCGTGGTCGAGGTGAGAGCGGACCGTTTCCGCTTCGCGACGATGGACGGGCATCTGGAGGCGGGGCAGATCGAGTGGCGCGCCGAGCCTCACGAGGCTGATGACGTGCTGCGCTTCTCGGTCGAGTCGTGGGCGCGCCCCGGCGACCGCCTCGCGGCGCTGCTGCACGACCGTTTGAGGATGGCGAAGGAGGTCCAGCTCTACATGTGGACCTCGGTCTGCGAGCGCGCGCCGCGGATCGCCGGCGGCAGGCTGCTCGACGGCGTTCACGTGCTCACCCGCCGGGTCGGCGCCGATGCGTTCGCATCCTCCGTGCAGCCGCGGTCCGGTCGATGAGGCGCGCGATCGTGATCGGCGCGGGACACAACGGCCTCGTGGCCGCGATCCACCTGGCCGCCGGCGGTCTGGAGGTCACGGTGCTCGAGCAGGCGCCCCGCCCGGGCGGGGCGACCGCCTCGGTCGAAGCGACGCTGCCGGGGTTCGTGCACGACCACTGCGCCGGCTTCGTGCCGATGGCGGCGGCCTCGCCCGCGATCCGCGAGCTCGAGCTCGAGCTCGATGGCGTCGTCTGGATCGACCCCGCCCACGTGCTGGCCCACCCGTTCGATGACGGGACGGCGATCTCGCTGCACCGCGACGTCGCGGCGACGGTCACCTCGCTCGGCCGTGCGGGCGAGGGCTGGCGCAGGGCGATGGACGAGATGCTGCCAGTCGCGGAGGCGCTCGTGCAGTCGGTGCTCTCGCCGCTCCCCCCGGTTGCGCCGCTCGCACGGCTCGGACGAGGCCTGCGCTCGGACCTGCTGCGGTGGACGCGCCGGTTCCTCTGCTCGGTGGAGGCGCTCGGCCTCGAGCTGTTCGACGGCGACCGCCGGGCGACCGCCTGGCTCGCCGGCTCGGCGCAGCACTCGGGGCTGCCCCCGTCGACGACGGTCAGCGGCGCATTCGGCTTTTTGCTGAACATGCTCGGCCACAGCCATGGGTGGCCGCTCCCCCGCGGGGGGATGGGCCAGCTCTCCGCGGCACTGCAGCGGCGAGCCGAGCGTGAGGGCGCCCGCGTGCGCTGCTCGGCCGAGGTGCAGGAGATCCGAACGCACGAGGGCCGCGTCACCGGTGTGACACTGGCGTCAGGTGAGCGGCTGGAGACCGATGCGCTGATCAGCACGGTGAGCGCCGGGGTCCTCACCCGCCTGCTGCCCGGCACCCCGCTTGCGCGCTCCCTCACCCGTTGGCGCTACGGGACGGGCGCCTTCAAGCTCGACTATGCCCTCGACGGCCCCGTCCCTTGGGCCGCCGAGGACGCGCGCGGGGCTGCGGTCGTCCACGTCGGCGGGAGCATCGAGGAGCTTGCCGGCGCAGCCCAGGCGGGCACGCGGGGGGAGGTGCCGGAGCGTCCCGCGCTCGTCGTGGGACAGCAGTCTCTGTTCGACGAGACGCGCGCGCCCGAGGGCAAGCACACGCTCTACGTCTACGGCCATGTCCCGTCGAGCTACGAGATCGAGGACGAGGAGGTGGCCGACCGCATCCAGGCTCAACTCGAGCGGTTCGCGCCCGGCTTCTCGAAGCTGGTCCTCGCACGCGCCATGCGTGCCCCGTGGCTGAGCGAGCGCGAGAACCCGAGCCTGGTGGGCGGTGACCTGGCGGGCGGCTCCTATGAGCTCGACCAGCAGCTCATCTTCAGGCCGTCTCCGCTGCTCTCGCGCTACCGCACTCCGATCGCCGGCCTGTTCGTGGCGGGCTCCTCGACGCACCCCGGCGGGGCCGTGCACGGTGTCAGCGGACGCGGAGCAGCGCGCGCCTGCCTGCGCGACCAGCGATGGGTCGTGGGGGTGAACCGGCTCGTTGGCAGCCTGGCGCGGGGCAGATCCACGCCGCGGCACCGGCCCGCCGGCTGAGCGGCCCGCCTGCAGACGGGCAGGGGCCCGCGGGTCTCCGACCCATGGGCCCCGGGCTCAGCATGCGGCGGCGTGCGGCTCGTTCAGCGGCGCGGAGCGCTGCGCCCGGCCGCCTGCGCGTCGAGCTCCCGCGCTTCCTCCTCGCCGGTGTCGCTCACGTTCGGGTCGACCGAGCGGGCCTCGTCGTGGCGGGCACGGGCTTCGCCCATCACGCCGTCGGCATCCGCGTGCCGGCGTTCGGCGAGCGCGCGCTCGCGGCGCGCGTTGGCAGCCTTCTCTTCCGCTTCTGCCTCTGCGCGCTTTGCGCTGGCACGATGCTCTTCGGCGGCGGCGCGCATCTGCTCGCCCTCGACCGCGGTCTGCTCGCCCTGCTCGCGCAGGCCGCGCGCCCGGTCTCGCCTCATGGCGAGCCTCTGTTTACGCGCAAGCGCCGAGACGAGCGCGATGACGACGATCGCCACGACGACGATCACGATGATCAGTCCGGTGCTCATCGGGTCTCCTTCCTCTCGTTGAGACGTCGCGTCTCAGGCGCGGCGGACGACGAAACTCGCAAGGAACACGATTGCGAGCACGACCAGGCCCAGCCACAGGAAATGGATCAGTGCGCCCGGGCCAAAGGCCAGCGCCACGATGATTGCCGCGACGAGTAGTAGTCCCATGTAGGTGGGTGATACCCGTCCCGGCGGCTCGGCACGCGCCCGAATGAGGTGGAGCTTGCGGGCGGCCTGCCCCGAGGCGCGAGCGGCAAACGCGCGAGGTCCTCGAGGTCCGGGCGGTCTCCGGGATGATCTGCGCCCTTCGCCGGCGGTCATCAAGCGAACCGTTTCAACCACATCGCTTGCCCCCGGCTGGCGCTTTCCGTATCGTCTCAGCGTCGGCATCGGGAGGGGCGAACAGCCCGGACCGGTGAGATGGAGGGGAACGGGCCGCATGCTGCGGCCGGGGGTGTTCGTGCGCGCCGCGCAGATGCTGGAGGTCGAGGTCCTCGGGGAGCCGGGGGAGCCCGAGCGGACGCTCGTCGTCGTCGGCGAGCTCGATCTTGCATCCGCACCCGAGCTCGAGCGGGCGGTCGAGCTGCTCTGCAGGGAAGGCGTCGAGGGGCTGACCATCGACCTGCGGCAGCTCTCGTTCATCGACTGCGCCGGGTTCGCGACGCTGATCTCGGCCTCGGACTTCTGCCACGACTGCGGCTGCGCCCCGCGGCTCGTGGCGAGCGACGGCCCCGTGCGCCGGCTGATCAGCGTGATCGAAGAGCTCAGCGCGGCCCGCGCGCACATCCGCCTGCCCGAGCTCGTGGCATCCGGCCCCGACGCCATGGGCTGAACCTCGGTTGCCGATGGAGCGCCGTGCCGAATTCGACGCCACTGCACGCGACAGCTGCGCGCGCTGCCGGGAGTCGGCCGACATGTGCCGGCGATGCCACGGATGAGCAGACTCTGGAGGCTCTTGCCGGCGGTGCTGATCGCCGGTTGCACAGCGGCTCCGGCGGGTGCCGCTGCCGCCGCGCCGCAGCCGGCCTCGGCCGTCGCCTACGGGCTGCGCGCGGTCTGCCCGCGCCCGGTCCCCGGCGCCGTGCGCTGCCACGCCCTCGAACTCGTCCCGCGTGCTGGAGTGACGGCTGTGCCGCAGGCCGGCACGTGCCGGCCTCCACTCGCGCGCGAAGGCTGCGACGGGCTGCGCCCGCAGGACCTGCGCTCGGCCTACCGCCTGCCCGCCGAAGCGCCCGCCGGGCAGAAGATCGCGATCGTCGCCGCCGGCGGCGACCGAACCGCGGCACGCGACCTCGGCATCTACGACACCGAATTCTCCCTCCCGGAATGCACCACCGAGAACCGCTGCCTGACGAAGCTCAACGGTGAAGGCCGGCACAGGCCGCTGCCGCCCTCCTCGCCGGAAGCCGCCGCCGAGACCTCGATCGACCTCCAGGTCGCGCACGCCGTGTGCCCGAACTGCGCGCTCGTCCTCGTCGAGGCAAGCTCGCCGACGCTGGCCGCGCTCGAAGAAGCAGAGGAAACGGCCGCGCGCGTGCCGGGCGTAACGGAGATCTCCAACTCCTGGGGGGAACTCGAGCCTGCGGCTCCCCCGCGAGAAGGCGCCGCTTTCGACCACCCCGGGATCGTCCTCACCGCTGCCGCGGGTGACACCGGCTACGACAACTGGGCCTCGCCCGAAGAAGAACGGGGCCGCGCGGAATATCCCGCCTCCTCCCCCGACGTGATCGCCGTCGGCGGCACACGCCTGACGATCGACGAAAGCGGCGGGTGGGTCTCCGAGGAACCGTGGGAGGCACAGGCCGGCGCCGGCGGCAGCGCCTGCAGCAGCTTCTTCCCGGCACCGTCGTGGCAGAGCTCGCTGCCCAACTGGGCCGCGGTCGGCTGCGGCGGCAAGCGCGCCGTGGCCGATGTCGCCGCGGACGCCGACCCGTACACCGGGGTCGCCGTCTACGACTCCACCAAGGGGACCGACGGGGTCCCACCCCAGTGGAGACGGCTGGGGGGAACGAGTGTGGGCGCGCCGCTGATCGCCGCAGCGTTCGCCCTCGCCGGCGGCGCCGACGGCGTCGCCTACCCGGCCCAGACCCTGTATGCGAGTGCCCGCAAGCACAAGCGCACCGTCCACGACATCGCCTCCGGATCGAACGGCGAATGCCGCGCCCTCTCGGGGGAATGCACGATCGAAGAAGAGGCCGCCTCCTGCGACGCGACGGCGATCTGCGTGGCGGGCCCCGGCTACGACGGGCCGACCGGCGTCGGCAGCCTCGACGGGATCGCGGCGCTCACGCCGGCGCGCTCGAAACGCGCCGGCTCAGCGCCTTGAGCCGCTGACGGGCGGGGCGACCCGACGGCATCGAAGCGCTGACGCCGCCACGCGCGAACAGCGGCGGGCCGGCGCCTCGAGCCACCGAGGGGCACCGTGGCCTGCGGCTAGCCTCCGGACGCGATCGACGAGTCGAGCTCGAGCGCTTGCGAGCTGACATTGGACTGGGTCATGGTCAACGTTGCGGTGTGTTCCTGCGTGCCCGTGTGGACGACGAGCTGCTGTGCCCCCTCGCCCGCAGCAAACGCCACCGAGCTTTTCGTGCTCATCGAGTTGACGTCGCCGGTCTGCGTCCCGGCCACCGCGCCGGTCAGCGTGTAGGAGGTGCTGCCGCACTGGAACTGTGCGAGCTGCACCGCCGTCAGCGCGAGCAGGTAGGAGCCACCTTCTTCGTAGCTGATCGTTTCCAGCGGGCTCGTCTGGATCGTCCCGCTCGTGTCTGCCGGGCTGGTGCACGCGGCACCTGACTGGCTGCAGCCGGTCAGCTGCAGCGTCTCGGTGCCCTTTTCGGCTGCGGTCAGTTCGCCGACGGCGTTGCCGGCGCTGCATTCGATGCTCGCCGCACCGGAGACCGCGAGCTTCGGAGTCACGGCGCTGCCGGTGAAGCTCGTGCTGCCGGCTTCGTAGGAGCCTTTCCCCTTGCCCTTCGCTTCGTCGGCCGTGTGGCACAGGGCTTCGGAGTAGCGCCCCTTCTTCATCGGATGGCAGCCGATCGGGGCCGCGAGCCATTCGTACTTTCCCTTGCCGTCCGGTACGCCCTTCTTCTCGTGAACCGTCAGGCAGCCCGCTTCGGCGTAGATCGCTGCGGAGCCTTTCTCGCACTGACCGAACTCGCCGGGCGGCTCCCCCCATTTCGACTTCAGGCCGATCAGTTCGGCCACCGAGGGACGGGACGTCGCACTCGCTTTGAAGATCCCGCAGCCTTCGCTGAAGGTGGCGGCCGGCTGCGCCGGCTGCCATCCGCCGCTGCCGTAGAACCACAGCGTTCTCGCATCTCCGACTTCGCAGTCCTTGAATTCGACTTCCGTGAAGCTGGCCGTGTTCGAGCGGTAGATGTCGGCGTATCCGCCGGTCGACCCCGGCAGCGGCGCCGGTCCGGGGTTGGAGCCGTAGCTCGCCACCGTCACCGCACCGGTGCCGCCGCTCGCGACGGCGCTCAGCGCCCCGAGTTGAGCCGTGGCCGGCTTCGAGGCTTCTTCGGTTTTCGCCGTAGCCGCTTCGGCGAACGTGGTGAACGTCGCATCGCTGTCGTAGATCGTCCCCGCCGCGGTCGTCACCGCGACGCGGAAGTGATAGGTGTGGCTCGCCGCGAGACCTTTCAGGGCGGCGCTGACGGCCACCGGCGTGGTCTGGCTTTCAGGTTTCGGGCTGCACGCAGCGGTCGATCCGTATGACGTCGTCGCCCCGTATTCGAATCGGCACGACGTCACCGCTTCGCCCGCCGGGTTCACGCTGGCGCTCAACAGCGCGGCGGTGGGCGTGACTTCGCTCGCCGCTGCGGCGCCGACCGTGGCGTCGTTGACGTAGACCCTCGGCGCGGTACCGGGTTCCGGGATCAGGATCAGCGTGTGGCCATCGCCGGAGAACGCAAAGCCCAGCACCTGTCCCGGGAGGAACCCCTGCGTTTCAAGCGGCTGGCCCTGCTGGGTCCAGGCCGAGCCGCTGCGCGTGTATTCCCACGCTGCCGGGCCCCCGGATTCGCCCCCGCGGCTCTCCACCATCGCACGGTTGCCCTGTTCGGAGAGGCCCACCGACATCCCGAATTCGTCCCCCTCGTCGCCCGCGGACGTCCGTTTCAGCGAGGCCTGCAGCGACCAGGTCGAGCCGCTGCGCGTGTAGACGCGCGCGGCGCCGAGGTTTTCGGTACCGCCGAGATATTCCCCGACGATCGCGGTGTCGCCTTCGCGATCGAGCGCGAGCGCCACGGGAGCCTCGCCGTCATAATTGGGATATTCGAAGCGGCCCTGTTCGTTCCACTTCCCGGCTTCTTCACCGTAGAAGAAGACCGCGTGGTCGTAGGTGATTCCCTCTTCGTAGCCGCCGGGCGCCCCGATCAGCAAGTTGCGCCCGTCACCCGAGAGTGCGATGCCCCAGCCCCATTCGTCGGACTCCGGCTGAGGGCCGACGTCGCCGATCGACGCCGCCGTGGTCCAACTCGAGCCCGTCCGGTGCAGGATGAAGACGCAGGCGTCGCCGGGGTCGCTGACCGCGGCCGTTTCGCCGTTGTAGGAGAGCGCGATCGAGTCGCCGTAGTCTTCCTTGGCAACCTGAGTGGCGCCGCGTTCTTCGAAAGCCAGTGTCGTGCTGTACGGCGTCCAGACGCCGTTCGAGCGCGTGTAGGTCCAGATCTGCGCGTCCTTTTCGCCTGAGTGGGCGACGATCATCGCGGTGTTACCGTCGCCCGAGAGCGCGACGGCGTCGCCCTGTCCTTCGCCTTGATGGCCGAAGTTGTGGTCATTCGCGCCGCCGGGCGAGAGCTTCTGCTGGAGCGTCCAGACGGTGCCGTTGCGCACGAACACGTCGACGGCACCGGGTTCCTGCCCGGTACCGCCGACCAGCGCGGTGTTGCCGTCGGCCGAGATCGCCAGGTTCGAGCCTGCACGTTCGTCTCCCGCGAGCGTTTCCTGGAAGACGAGCGGGTCGACGTGCACCGGGAATCGCGCGCCGACGGCGTCGACCGCGAGCACGATCCGGCTGCCGCGCAGCTCGACGCGAGCCGGCAGGCGCCGGCCGCTCGCGTCGGTCGCGGACAGGCCGCCGTAGAGCAGCCCGCCGCCCAGCGAGACCCTGCCGTGACTCAGCGACGGCCGCGAGCCGCTGACGCAGAAGGTGATCTGCAGCGCGCGGCCGGCCGACGGTGCTCGCGCGACCGTGAACCCCTGCTCCAGGCCGAACGGGCCGTTCGCGTACCACTCGCTGAGGCCCGCTCCGTGGTAGCTGACGCGGTTGGCCGCGGCACTCGGAGCCGTGCTCGTCGAGCGGCCTTCGAGCGTGGCCGGCGAGAGGCCGACGCGAGCGTGAGCGCTCCGTATCGTGACCCCCGAGGTGCCGAACGAGCTGTCGATCCCTCGCCCCGCCGCCGTCAGCGTGCCGGCTGGGCCGGCGTGGACCGCGAACGCGGCGCCTGCTGCCCCGGCCGCGGTGGACAGCTGCGCGCGCTCGCCGAGCGGGAGCCGCGCTGCCTCGTGCAGGCTCTGCGCGCCGGGCGCGACCGTCTCGCCGCCGCGTCTGCCCCCTGCGACCAGGAGCACGACCAAGAGAGACAGCGCCACGGCGAGGACTGCGGCGATCGCGGGGACCCACGCTCGGGGCCCGGCCATCGACTTGCCGCGCGGTCGCGTGTTGCCGACGTGGCTGCCTGCATAGACGCTCATGGCTCCTCCGTCCCCTTCGCCTCTGGAGGGGAGCTGCCGGCGTGCCCCCGCCGGGTCCCCGCTGTCGGACCATGATGACACCGACGGGAGGCGCCGGGTGTGAGATCGCTCCCCAAGGTCAGCCTGCGGACTTCCTGCGCGCAGCCGGCTCAGGCGAGCCGAGCGGCACGTTTCGCCTGCCCCTCGGGCGCGGGCAGGCCGAGCTCCATCGACGCAAGCGCAGGCTGGGCTCCGAGCGCGCGCAACTCCGAACGAGCCTCCTCGAGCAGCTCGCCGGCCTCCGCCTGGCGCCCCGACCCGGCCAGCAACCGCGCGAGGTCAGCACGGGCCCGGCCGCTCCAGTACGGGTAAGCGAGCTCCGAGAAGCGCTCGAGGGCCTCGGCCAACGCGCTCCTCGCCGCATCCGGATCGGCGCTGTCCCCGGCCGCCAGGAGCGCCCTGCCGCGGGCGAGGTGAGCGTCCAGGTAGGGAGGCAGGCGCGGCTGTGCCTCGAGCAGCGCCAGCAGCGAGAGGGCGTCGTCGACCCGCTCCAGCGCCAGCGCCGCCTCGAACGCCGAAGGCCAGCCGTGGCGCACCGCGTCGTGCGTCGCGCCCAGCCCGCGCACCGCTCCGGGCAGCATCGCCAGACCGCTCTGGAGCGCCCGCGCGGGATCCCCGTCGGCAAGCGCCACGGCAGCGAGCACGGCGGCGTGCATCGCCTCGAGCTCCTCGTCGTCGCCGCGCTCCCACGCAGCGACCTTCGCAAGGCTTTCCCGAGCCTCCGCGTGCCGGCCGCGCAGCGCCTGCACGATCGCGAGAACCGAGTGCACGAACTCCGCCCCGGGCCGCTCCTCGAGGTCGGTCAGCAGCTTCGCTCCCAGCGTCTCGATCTCGTCCCAGCGGCCCGACAGGAGCAGTATGTAGGAGAGGTTGGTGGCCGCGATGCTCTCGCGCAGCCGGTCGCCGCTACGCCGGCTCAGGGCCAGCTGCTCGGCGTACTGGTCGGCGGCCTCCGGCAGATCCCACTGCATCCCGACGTTGGCGATGTTGCCGACCGCGAGGATCACCTGCTCGGCGAGCCCGGCGGCTTCAGCGGTCTGCCGTGCCGCTTCCAGGAGCGTACGCGCCAGCTCGGGGTCGCCCCGCTGCAGCGCGTTGACCCCCTGATCCATCAGGGCCTTGCTCTCGACGGCCGGCAGGCCGTGCCGGCGCGCGGCCTCCAGCGCCAGCGAGAGCGGTTCCTCCGCCCCGTCGATGTCGCCGGCATAGCTTCGCGCCCTGCCCAGCACCCCGTTCAGCGCCGCGATGTCGGCGTGCTCACGCGCGTCGCGGAGCGCGGCGGCGACGATTGCGATCGCCTCCTCGTTTCGTTCGAGCCGGTGCAGGGTTTCAGCGACCGGCGCCGCGGCTCCGGCCGCCTGGGCGGCGCGGCCCGCCTCGCGGTGCCTGTCCATGACCGCGCCGAAGAGGCCGAGCGCGTTGTCGATGTGTCCCGCGCGCAGCGCCATCTCCCCCGCCGTCGCGGTCAGCTCGAGACCTTCGTCCTCCTGCTCCGCCAGCTCCGCCGCGGTCCGGTATGCGCGTTCGGCGGTGGCCGGCGCGCCGACGGCTGCCGCGCGCTGGCCGGCGCGGCGCAGCGCGAGCACCGACTCGACGCGCAGCAGCTCGCTCTCCTCCACCTCCCGCGCGGCGCGCAGCGCCGCGACGTAGTGCGACGCGATCGCCTCGACGACGTCCTCGCCGTCGTTCGGAAAGGCACGGCGCAGGTACTCGGCGGCGGCGCGGTGTCGCGGCCCGCGCTCGCGGCGCGAGAGCATCTCGTACGCGACCGTTCGCAGCAGCGTCTGCGAGAAGCTGTACTGGCCGCGGTCGGGCGAGAGCGGGTCCGCGCCGACGCTGAGCACCTGCTTGCGGACGAGCCCGTCGAGGGTCTGCTCCAGAGCGCTCGCGGCAACGCCGGCGAGCTCCTCCGCGGCTCCCCGCGGGAAACTCACGCCGAACACGGCCATCGACCTCACGAGCCGCCGCTCGAGCGGCTCGAGGGCATCCAGCCGGGAGGCGACCAGCGCGCCGAGGCTCGCGGGGACATCGAGGTCGCCCAGCTCGCCCACCATCCGCAAGCGTCCCTCGCGCTCCTCCAGGACGCCGCGACTGACCAGCACGCGCAGCGTCTCCATCGCGTACAGCGGCACTCCCTCCGCGCGGTCCACGACCTGCGCGCGCACGCGCCCCGGGAGCTCCTCGACAACCGCCTCGAGCAGCCGGCCGATCGCCTCCCCGTCGAGTGGTTCGAGCGGCAGCAGCGTCGCGCCGCGCCGCGCCGCGGGCCAACCCTCAGGCCGCACGGTGATGTGCGGCCGCGCCACGGTGACGATGAAGATCGGGCTGCTCGAGGACCAGTCGAGCACGTGCTCGATGAAGTCGAGAAGCCCCTCGTCGGCCCACTGCAGGTCCTCGAAGACGAGCACCACCGGCGCGACATCGGCGAGGCGCTCGAGGAACATGCGCCAGCCGGAGAACAGCTCCGCGCGAGCCAGCCCGGGATCTGCCAGGCCGAGCAGGACGCCGAGCCGGGGCAGGAGGAACTGGCGGTCGGAGGCCGCCGGTACCCACCGCTGCAGGCCCTCGAGGAGCCGCCGCTCCACCTCCTCGGGCGGCGCTTCCTGGGCGATCGACAGGCGCTGCCGCACGACTTCGGCCAGCGCCCAATAGGCAATCGTGTTACCGGACGAAAGGCAGCGCCCGGTGTGCCACAGCAGCCTCTCGGCGAGCCCGTCGGCGTACTTGTCGAACTCCCACAGCAGCCGCGACTTGCCGACGCCGGCCTCCCCGCAGATCGCGACCATGCGCGCCGAGCGCCGCTGGAGCGCGCTGTGGAAGAGCTCCTTGAGCAGCCGCAGATCGCTGTCGCGACCGAACATCGGCGGCTCGAAGCCGCGTTCGCGCTGCACGCCGCCGAGCCCGGCGACCGCGCGCACTGCGCGCCACAGGTGCAGCGGCTCGGACTTGCCTTTGACGAGGTGCTCGCCGGCGTCCTCGTAGGCGATCGCCAGCGAGCTGGCCTCGCGCGTTACGGCGTCGACGTAGACGGTCCCGGGGTCGGCTGCCGACTGGGCGCGGGCAGCCGTGTTGACGCGGTCGCCGACGACCAGGCCTTCGCCCGCGCCGCGGTCCATCGAGGCCGCCTGGCCGGTCACGATCCCGCCCCGCGCGCGCAGCTCCACGGCACCGAGCTCCTCGCCCATCGCGGCGACGGCGTCGACCAGCTCGAGCCCGGCGCGCACGGCGCGCTCTGCGTCGTCCTCGCGCGCCACCGGCGCTCCCCAAACGGCCATCACGGCGTCGCCGATGAACTTCTCGAGGGTGCCTGCGTAGCGCTCGATGATCGTGCGCGCGGTATCGAAGTAGCGCGAGAGCAGGTCGCGCACTTCCTCGGCGTCGCGGCCCTCCGAGAGGCTCGTGTAGCCGACGATGTCGACGAACAGCACCGAAACCAGCCGCAGCTCGGGGGCGGCCTCGATCTCCGGCGGCGCGGGCGGACCGTCCGGCTCGCGCTGCACGACCGCGGTCAGCGCGCGCCCGCACTCGCCGCAGAACTTCTGACCCGGCGCGTACGGCGTGGCGCAGTCCGGACAGGCGCGGCTCAGCGCAGCGCCGCAGTTGACGCAGAACTTCGCGCCCTCCGACGTCTCCGACCCGCATTGCTCACAGACCACGGCCCCACCGCTTCAGATCACGACAGCTGACGAGAGCGTAGCTGGCGGGCCGATGTCCGAGGCTCGCACGGTGGCCGCAGCGCGTGCGCGGGGAGGCCGCTCGCCGCCCCGAGAGACGCTGTCGGGTCAGCTCGCGACGTCCTCGAAGGTCGCGAGCTCGTAGACCCCGTGGTCGGATCCGAGCCCGCCGGCCACGACCCCGGCGACGGCGCATCCCAGTCGCGCTGCCCGCGCCCGGTCGAGGCCGAGCGCGATTCCCCGCAGGAACCCCGCGCTGAAAGCGTCGCCACAGCCGGTCGTGTCCACCACCTCGACCTCCCGCGCCCCGACCGAGTCGACCCCTCCGTCGGCAGCGACCACCAGCGCCCCCTCGCCGCCGCGCGTTGCGGCGACGCAGCCGACGCCGCGGTCGATCAGCGCCCGGCACCCCGCCTCGAGCTCGCCGGCGCCCGTGAAGCCGAGAACCTGTTCGTCGTTCGGCAGGAAGAAGTCGATGTGCGAAAGCGCGGGCGCGATCCACTCGAGCACGCCGATGTCCCCCGGCGCCAGCACGTCCGCGCTGGTCGTGATCCCGCGCTCCCGGGCCCGCTGCAGCACCGATGCCGCGGCCTCGCCGCCGAGGAACTCCGGACCGCCGAGGTGCAGGTTCGTGGCCCCTTCCAGCAGCTCGTCGCTCACGTCGTCGGGCCCGTAGCTTGCGTTGGCGCCGACGCAGTGAAGCGCCGGACGCGAGCCGTCCGGGCGGATCGGCAGCACGCTCGCGCTCGTCTGCACCGCCTCGCGCCGGAGCAGGTGCGCCGTCTCGACGCCGTCGCGCTCGAGCGCGGCCAGCAGCGCGTCGCCGAGCGCGTCGCTGCCGATCGCTCCCGCGCTGCGGACCGTCGCGCCGAGCCGGCTCAGGACCAGGGCGGTGCCACCCGCCGAGCCCGCGGCGGTCATGCGGATCTCCTCGACGAGCGCGCCGCCCTGGCCGGCGGGGATCTCGCTGACGGGGCGAACGAGCACGTCGAGCACGTGGACGCCCATCGCCACGACGACCTGCTCGCTCATCCGCCGTCCCCGCCGCCGGCCGGCCGCACGCCTCCGTAGCTGCGCGCGGTCACCGCGTCGACGACTGCCTGGAGCGCATGCTCATCGAGGGCTTTCGGACTGCCGAGCACGCTCGCGCGCAGGTACAGCTCGGCAGCCCACTCGAGCAGCTCTGTCGCGCGGACCGCACCCTCGAGGTCGGTCCCGAAGGCGACCGTGCCGTGGTTGGCGAGCAGCGCCGCCGTGCGCCCGTCGAGCGCCGCAACCGCGGCGGCGGCGAGCTCCGGCGTGCCGAACGTGGCGTAGGGGGCGACGCGGACCGCTCCGCCCAGTAGCAGCATCTCGTAGTGGATCGCGGGCAGCTCCTCCGCCACGCAGCTCACCGCCGTCGCGGCCGGCGCGTGGGTGTGAACGACCGCGCCCGCCCCGTATGCCTCGTAGATCCCGAGGTGCAGCCCGAGCTCGGAGGTCGGAGCGAGGCTGCCCTCGACCGGTGAGCCCTCGCCGTCGACGATCACGATCTCCTCGCCGCGGACGGTCGCGAGCTGCGCGCCCGTCGGCGTGACCGCGAAGCCCGTGTCGCAGCGCGCGCTCACGTTCCCCGAGGTGCCGCGGACGAGGCCCGCTGCGGCGAGGCTGCGCGCGACTGCGGCGACGGCCTCGCGGGTGGTCTCCGGTGCTCCCATCCCCGCACCCTATAAACCGCTCCCGCCCCGCGCGTTTCGGAACGCGAAAGCGCCGCCCGCTACTGGCCGGGCGGCGCTCCTCGAAGCCGGCTGGGCGACGGGCTGTCAGTCGACGCCGTGGCAGTAGACGAAGTTCGCCTTCTGCTTTTCCGGCACGTAGCACGCGCCTTCGCCGTCCTGCACGTGCTGGGCGCTGTAATCGCGCATCTGCACGGCGCCCTTCCACCACCAGCCGCTGAGCAGCGTGTAGTAGCTCGGGGTGTTGAATTTGTGGCAGACGTATTCGTTGTTCTGGTTCTGGCCGCAGAGGTTGACCGAGGCCTGGCCGTAGCCGTAGACGTCGATCTGCTGGCCGTTGCTGGCGGCTGCTGCGGTGCCGGCCGACGTGCCCAGCGCGAGCGCGAGGGTGGTCAGTGCGGCGGTGGCGAGGCTGGTGAACTTGCTCATCTCGATCTCCTCATCTGCGAGCCGAGGCTCGTGTTGTTTTGCGATGAGTCGATCCTCCTCGCGATCAGCCGCTGCGCCGATACCCAGCTGGTGTGGACCCGCCACACCTCACCGCCACTGCGCCGGCCACGGCTGTGAGACGCGGCTTCCGCCGGCGCGCCGACAGCCCGGGCGCGGCGACGGCAGACGCTTCGCCGTGGCGGCAGCCCTGACCGCGGCCACCGCTCTCCACGCCGGCGCGCAGCTCGCCGAGCTCTCCGCGCGTGCCGCCGGGCGCCTATGTGGCCCGGCGTCGCGAGGCGGCGGCAGGCGCCGCCCCCGCAGGGTCCTGCGCCGCGGAGGTCGCGTCGTCACGTGCCACTGCGCCGTCGGAGGGCTCACCCGTGATGGCGGCGCGCACCCCGCCGTCGCCGCCGCGGTGCAGCGTCACGCGCAGCTCTGGCGCATCGGCGCTGAGCGGCCGACGCCGGCGACTCCCGGAGGGCGCGTCGAGCGGCTCCGGGACGATCGCGTCGTCGGGCTCGTGCAGCCGCGGCGCGTCGATGCGGCTCGTCGCAGCCGCGCGCCCGCTCGCGGGGTCCTCGCGCACGGGTGTGCCGGCGGGGCTCGCCTCGGCGGGGCGTCCGCCGAATTCGGGGAGCAGCTCGGCGGCAACCGCTTTGAGAAAGCTGAAGACGATCGTGACGAGGATCTCCATCGGGTCTCTCCAGTCGGCGGGCCGGGTGAGGGGGTCACCCGGCCCGCGGATGCTCAGTTGAACTCCGGTTCCCCCCAGTCGACCATCGTGCCGCCGAGTTCGTCGCCGACGTTGATCGCGACGAGCTTCAGCGTCCCCGCTCCGCTCACCGAGACCGGCGGCAGGGTTTCGCGGCCTGGGCCTTTGGCGTGGGCGATGGCCGCGCGGCGCCCGTCGACGAAGACTTCGAACAGCACCGGTATCTGTTCCCACAGCGAGTCGGGCTGGTTGTCGTCGTTGCCGACGATCGCGCTGAACTGGTGGGCGCCCGCCGGGATCTTGTACGAGGCTTCGGCCTTGTCCAGCGCCCAGCCGATGTTCATCTGGATGCCGTGGGCGTAGGTGGTGCCGTCGATCGTGACCTCCCCGCGCGTGACTTCGCTGCCTTCCAGCTCCGGGATCGTGTCGAGGTAGACGCCCTGGAAGTGGGCGGGCGCCGGGGCTGCCCGGTATACGCTGCGCGCGCCCGAGACACAACGGGCAGCGCCGGAGACGTCGTGGCAACGCCACGTCACCCCGCCCTCCCGGCAGGCGCTGCCGTTCATGTGGCAGTGCGCCAGCACGCGGGCGCCGAGCCCGCATGAGGTGTGGCTGACCCGGTAGTTGCCGCAGCTCGACGCTGCCGTGGCGCTCGGCGCCGCATGCGCCGCCGGGGCGCCGACGGCCGTCGAGAGCAGTGCGCAGACCGCGGCGAGCTTGGTGATGTTCGTGATGGTCCTGGCTTTGCGCATCGTGTTCCTCCTCGTGCTCGAACGTGTTGCTGATGCGCCGAATCTACGTCCGGCCGACCCCGACGCGGCCACCCCCCGGGGTGCTCCGGCCACACCTCGAGAAGCTCATCGCAGCACCGGTTCCGCCCAGTCGGCCCGGGTCCCGCCGCCATTGTCGCCGAGGTTCGTGACGAGCAGCCGGATCGTCTTCGCGCCGGCCACCGGGACGGCGGGCAGCGGTTCGGAGGTATGCCCTTGGGCGTGCGCGCTCGCCGCGCGGCGTCCGTCGACGAACACTTCGAACAGCAGCGTGATCTGTTCCCAGAACTGGTTCGTCTGGTTGTCGTCGTTGCCGACCACGGCCGTGAACGTCTTCGCGCCGGGGGGCACCGGATAGGTGGCTTCGTCGGTTTCCTGCGCGAGACCCACTTCCATCTGGATGCCGTGCTGGTAGGTGGCGCCGTTGACCTGCACGACGCCGGGGGTGACGTCCCCTCCCGTCGAGCTCGGGGCGACCGTGTCGAGGAACGTCGTGGCGAACGCCCCGGCCGCGGCCGGAGCGGCCGTGTAGCTCTGGCTCGCTGCGACCAGCGTCGTCGTGTGGTGCACGAGGTCGTGGACCGTCACGACGCCTTCGATCACCTCGACGGTCGAGCGGTTGCATTCGTCCCTGGTCAGCCAGCGCGTGCCCTCGACGCTCGTGCTCACGTAGCGGCCCTGGGTGTCCCATTCGCCGCCGTGCTCGGACACCAGCAGCTGCCGCGAGCGCAGACCGTGGCGGGAGTGGTAGAAGGCGGCCGCCGCACGGGCGCATCCGCTCAGCGGCGCTGTGAGGGCGAACACCGTGACGCCGCTTGCGAGCTGGTCGATGCGCGCGCGTCCCTCGCTCACCCGCGCCGCTGCCCGTCCCCCCGCTGGCGCGGCGACCGTCACCTCGGCGGCGCCGTGCGTCGTGTCGATCTCGCCGCCGTCGGGAAGCGACGCCGAGCCGTGCAGCGGGTGAAATGTGCGCTCCCCGGGGGCACGTACGCTGACCCTGCCGGAGATGCGGCGCACCAGCACGCGCCGCCCGAGCTGCACCGTCGATCGCGACAGACCGGCGCGCCCCCCGTGCCCGGACGCGTGCGCCGGTGCCGGAGCAAGCAGCAGCGTGAGCGCACCGAACGCTCCGATGGCGCTCGCCCGCGCCCCCGCGAGACCTGCACTCGAGCTCATCGACGCGACTCAGCCTACTCCTCCGGGGAGCGGGCCGCTCGCTTAGAATGCGCCGATGGCTGGATCCGCTCGAAAGAGCCGGATCGTCGTCCTCGCTCTCGTCGCCGCGCTCGCCGCCGCAACCGGGCTGGCGCTCCGCGCGACGCACGCCTTGGCGTGGCTGCAGCGCCCCTCTGTCGACGCGCGCTTCTCGCTGCGCGGCGGCGGCTCGCCGCCACCGCGGCTGCTGGTGGTCGGACTCGACAACGACAGCCTCGCGGTGCTTCCCAGGCCGCCGCTGCCGCGGCGCCTCTACGCCGAGGCACTCCTCGCGCTGCACGCCGCGGGGGCGCGGGCGATCGTGCTCGACGTCGCCTTCGACCGGCCGTCGGATCCCGTCGACGACCGCGCGCTGCTCGCGGCCGCCCGCCGCGCCGCTCCGGTCGTGTTCGCAGCCTCGCTGATCGCCGCCGGCGGCAGGACGGAGAGCCTCGGCGATGAGCCCGCGCTGGCCGGGAGCGGCGACGCGGTCGCCGCCAGCTACCTGAAGGTCGACCCCGACGGGGTGATCCGTCGCCTGCTCGCCTCCTTCCGCGGCGTGCCGTCGATTGCGCTTGCGACCGCCCGCGCGCTCGGCCGCAGCACGAGCGCCGGCGCGGTCGAAGACGCCTGGATCGACTGGGCCGGGCCGCCCGGCACCGTGCGGGAGATCTCGTTGGCCGACTTGCTCGCCGGTCGCTTCTCCCGTGCGCTGGTGCGCGACTCGGTGGTGGTGATCGGTGCCACTGCGCCGGCCCTGCAGGACATCCACTCGACCGCCGCCGGCAGCCCGATGACGGGTCCCGAGGTGCAGGCCAACGCGATCCGGACGGTGCTCAGGGGGCTGCCGCTGCGGGACGCCCCCTCCTGGCTGACGACCCTGCTGATCGTGCTCCTCGGCGCGGCCGTGCCGCTCGCCTCGCTGCGCGTCCGCGCGAGCCGCGCGATCGTGCTGACGCTGATCCTGGCAGGAGCCTGGCTGCTCGCCTCGCAGCTGCTGTTCGACGCCGGCACCGTCACCGAGCTGCCGGATCCGCTCGCCTCGCTGCTGCTCGGCGGCGCCGCCGCTGTCCTGTTCGAGATCCGCGCCGGCGAGCGGGAGCGCGAACGGCTCCGGCGGCTGTTCGCAGCCGGCAGCGAGCAGCTGGTGGAGTCGGTCCTCTCCGGCGAGGAGCGGTCCCTCGCGCCCGACGCCGTCATCGGCGGCTACAGGCTCGAGCGCGTCGTCGGCCGCGGCGGCATGGGCGTCGTGTACCGCGCGAGGCAGCTGTCGCTGGAGCGCCCCGTGGCGCTGAAGCTGATCAGCCCCGCCTGCTCGGAGGACCCGGAGTTCCGGGAGCGCTTCGAACGCGAGTCCCGCCTCGCGGCGGCGGTCGATCACCCCAGTGTCGTGCCGGTGTTCGCCGCGGGTCAGGATCAGGGCTTGCTGTTCATCGCGATGCGTCTCGTCGAGGGTGCCGACCTCGAGCGCCTCGTGCAGCGCTCCGGGCCGCTGCCGGCGGAGCGCTGCGTAGGCCTGCTCGGGCAGATCGCGGGCGCGCTCGATGCCGCGCACGGTGCTGGGCTCGTCCACCGCGACGTGAAGCCGTCGAACATCCTCGTGACGTTCGCGGCACCCGAGCACGCCTACCTCACCGACTTCGGGATCGCCAAGTTCGCGGCAGCGGCGACCCGCACGTCCGCCGCGGCGGGCGGACTCGGCACGGCGGGCTACGCGGCGCCCGAGCAGGTGGCGGGGCGCGACGCCGGCCCGGCCGCCGACGTCTACGCGCTGGGAGCGGTCGCCTACTTCTGCCTGACCGGCCGCCCGCCGTTCGGGCGGGAATCGCTCGCCGCGACGCTCTGGGCGCAGGTCCACGAGGCGCCGCCCGCGGCCTGCGCCACCCGTCCGGAGCTCCCCGCCGCGGTCGACGGCGTGCTCGCTTCGGCGCTCGCCAAGGACCCGGACGCGCGTCCCCGCCGCGCCTCGGATCTCCTCGCCGCGCTGGCCGCGGCCCTGGGCGTCGATAGCTCCCTGACGGCGCCCCGGCGCGAGGACGCGCCATCGCCCGAGGGCCGCTCACCGCAAGGGCAGTCCACCGAGCAGCTCGCCGACGCCTACGGGGAGACGCTCCCCCACGGGGCGGGCGCCTCAGACGAGATCGCGACGTGAGACGAGCCCGAGCCGCAACGCCTCGGCGGCGAGCCGCGCGCGCTTCTCGTTGCGCGGCAGCTCTCCGAGGCCGAAGCCTGCGAACAGGGCCCGCAGGTGCATCTTCACCGTCTCCACGCTGAGGAACACCTCCTCGGCGATCTGCTGGTTGCTGGGCGGCACCGCGAAGCGGTCGCCGTCGACGTAGGGACGGCAGAGGGCGACGAGCACCCGCCGCTGCGCCTCGTTGACATGCGGGCCTGGCGACTCGCTCGAGGCCGCCGCCGTCGGCTGCGTCGCCGGGCTCGTGACGTCGACGAAGGCGATCGTCGTGCGCCCGACGCGCACGCGGTCGCCGTCGCGCAGGCGCTGACGCCCGGCGACGCGCTCGCCGTTCACGAACGTCCCGTTCATCGAGAGCCCGTCGTCGACGATCAGCCACTCCCCCGCGGAGCACTCGAGCTCGGCGTGCAGTCCGGAGACCTCGCGGTCCCACGGCAGCGACACCGCCGCCGCCGAGCGACGGCCGATCGTGACCTGCCCTCCCTCCTGCTCCAGGGTATGCAGCCGAAGCTCGCTCTCGCCGTCGCGCAGCACCAGCAGCGGCCGCCCCTCGCGTTCGGCCGCGAGCAGGGTCTTCAGCTCCCTTGGCGAGAGGCTGTGCGGAGCGATCGGGTCGCTGGCGTCGATTTCCGGCTCGTGCATCTCCGGCCCTTGGCGCGGCATGCGCCGTGCGAGCGCAGGATCGCACAGCGGCTCCGCAGCCGGAGATCAGCCCCGGCACAGCACGGCCGAGCCTCGCAGCTCGCGGCGCACGCGCAGGGCCCACCCCCGTCGTCGGCTAGCCTCTCGCTGTGAAGGGCGACCGTGTCGAGATCGTCGTGTCGGCCGATGACGGCTCTCGCACGTATGAGATCGAGGCGACCCGAGCGGGCCGGCGGGTCGAGATCAACACGGCACGGGCGATCGTCGAAGTCGCCGAGGTGACGCGCACCGGTCAGCCGGTGCGCACCGCGAGGTTCATGGCAAGCCGTGTGATCGCGCTCGTCGAGCACCCGGCCGGCGATGCCGAGGGCGGCGCGCAGGGGCGCCGAGCGGGCCCGCCGGCGAGCGCGCCGCCGCCGCTGTTCTAGCCCTGTTCGATCCGGATCAGGTTGCCGGCCGGGTCGCGCACCGCGCAGTCGCGCACCCCCCACGGCCGTGTGTCGGGCTCCTGCAGCACCTCGGCGCCGGGCGCGGCCGAGGCCTTCTCGAAGGTTCCGTCGAGGTCTTCGGTGCGCAGGTGGACCGGGCTCAGCTCGCCCTTCGCGAGCAGCGACGCGAGAGCATCCCCGTCCTCCTTCGAGCGGCCGGCATGGGGCTCGAACAGCACGATCCCCACGTCGGGCTGGCTGTCGGTTGTGAGGGTGATCCACCGGAACCCCTCGTTGGCGACCTCGTTGCGGACCTCCATGCCGAGCGCGTCGCGGTAGAAACCGAGAGCGGCGTCGGGGTCGTCGACGAGGATGTGTACCTGGCTCAGTGAAATTGACATGGCCGTGACCCTAGGCGGCCTCGGCACCGGATGCTTCTCCGAAACTGCTCGATCGGCCGCGCGTCGCTGCATCGCGCCTGGGCCTGGTGAGCTTCATCGTCTGGCAGCTCGGCAGGAGCCGCAGCTGCTGGTGGGAGCGCGCCCGGTAGGCCGACGGCGTGTCGCCGACGAGCTCCGTGAACCGCGCGGAGAACGAGCCGAGGCTGCTCCACCCGACCTCGAAGCAGACATCGGTGACGCTCAGCTCGCCGCCCCGCAGCAGCGCCTTGGCGCGCTCGATGCGCCGTGTCATCAGGTACGAGTACGGTGTCTCGGCATACGCCTCGCGGAAGCGCCGGCTGAAGTGCGCCGGCGACATCAGCGCCGTGCGCGCGAGCGCCGGCACGTCGAGCGGCTGCGCGTACTCGCGGTCCATCCGGTCCCGCGCTCGGCGCAGCCGGCGCAGCTCCTCGATCTCCAGTGCCATCCGCTCGACTCTACGGCCTCAGCGCGACGGCGGCCTCGGGGCTCGCAACGCGGAAGCTGAAGCTCTCCTGCAGGTACAGGCGAACCTCCTCGCCGTCGTGAGAGTCGTAGCCGACCGAGAGGTCCTGCCCCGACTCGAACAGGAAGTCGCCCCCGCGCAGGCTCAGCACGACGGCTCCCCGTACGCCCGGCGTCCAAACGATCGGGCCATCGGTGATCTTGCGCAGGTGGTCGAGCAGCGGGTAGCCGCCGTTCTCGGCCGTCTCGACGACGCGCCTGTACTGCTCGCGCCCGAGCGCGATCCCGTACGGGCCGCCGATCCCCTCGCAGAGCAGTTTCTCGACCGCGCCGGCTACGTGGCGCGGGTAGTGCCCCGGCTTCTCGCCGAGCGACAGCTGCTCGTGGGGCGAACGCTCGGCGATGCCGGGGATCGCGCCCTTCCAGCCGTGGAAGACCGAGACGTTCTCGGCGACGGCGATCTCGCGGGCGGCGTCGTCGAGCGCATCGAGCTCGGGGTCGGCCGCGCCGCGGTCGGCGGCGCGCAGCTCTTCGCGCGAGACCGTGAAGTCGGCGCGCAGCTCGACCAACGCCATCACCTCCCGGCGCAGGCCGGCGACCGCCGCATTCGGCGGGTCGGCGAGCGCGGTCACCCGGCCGAGGTTGGTGGCCGAGTGCTCCCATCCGAGCGGGCCCGAGAAGTCGACGAGCTTGCGCGCCCCGAGCCTCGGCTCGAGGCGCTCGCGCGCCTCGTCGTCGATCAGCTTCCAGCTTGCGTCGCTGATCGGTGCATGCTCCCGCAGCAGGTGACTCATCGTCATCGCCCCCTGAGGCTGCCGATGCCCAGCGAGCCGTCGGCGGAGGCGCCGTCCGATCCGCCGCCGTCACCCTCGAAGGCCTCCGCCTCCGCGGCCTCGCCGTTGGCGACGACGTCGCCGGGCTGGAACAGGATGCCCTGGGCCACCTCGCGCCATGGCGGCGTGCGCCGCAGCAGCAGCTCGAGATCCATCGCGAAGTGCTTGAACTCCTCCCCCTGGGCGTCGCGCATCACGCCGACCGCTTCCGGGTCCTTCTCGACCGCCAGCCGCTGGGCGTACCAGCCGATCGCCTCGGCCTCCTCCGTGAGCGAGGCGCACAGGCGCGCGAAGGTGCGTGTCGCCGCCGGCAGCTCCTCGGGAGGCTCGTGATACTGGTCGAACCCCATGCTGACCTCCTGTGGCTCCTCGGGACCGCGAGCGCGCGCCCCGGAGCCACCTGGACGCGCCGGCTGATCGGCCCAGCATCGCAGCATCGCCGCCTCTTGCTCCTCAGCCCCATGCTCGCAAGGCGGTGCCCGCCGGCTGCGGCGCCCGACGAGCGGTCGAGGGACAGGGAAGAGAAGATGGACAGCGGGTCGAGCGCTCCCGCCGCGAGCTGACCGCACGCCGCGCGGCTCGTCGCGCCCCGCGAGACAGCCACCTGAGACGTCTCGAGACCGAGGAGGACAGCGGCCGGCCACGCCGGGTGCCGTGTCCTGCGACCTCTCGAGACCGAGGAGGACAGCGGCCGGCCACGCCGGGTGCCGTGTCCTGCGCGGCTCAGCTCGAGATCGGGAAGCTCATCCCCTGATTCTCGGCGGCGCCCGGCCGCTCGGGCCAGCGCGCCGTGACCGCCTTCGCGCGGGTGTAGAAGCGAAACCCCTCGGGTCCGTGCATGTGGTGCTCGCCGAACAGCGAGTCCTTCCAGCCGCCGAAGGAGTGGAAGGCCATCGGCACGGGGATCGGCACGTTCACGCCGATCATCCCGGCGTGCGCCTCGCGCTCGAAGCGCCGCGCCGCCGCCCCGTTGGACGTGAAGATCGCGGCGCCGTTGGCGAACGAGCAGCCGTTAAGCAGCGCGATCGCCTCCTCGAGGCCCTCGACGCGCACGGTCGAGAGGACCGGGCCGAAGATCTCGTCGGTGTAGATCGACATGTCGGTGGCGACCCGGTCGAACAGCGTCGGCCCGACGAAGAACCCGCCGCCGGGCCCCGCGAGCTCGCGGCCGTCGACGCGCAGCTCGGCGCCCGCCGCGGCCCCCTGGCCGATGTAGTCCGACGATCCGCTCGCGCGCCTGAGCTGTGATCACCGGGCCCATCTCCGATTCCGGATCGAGACCGGGCCCGACCCGGATCTCGCGCGTCTTCGCGGCAAGCAGATCGACGAGCCGATCGGCGGCCTCGCCGACCGCGACGACAACGGAGATCGCCATGCAGCGCTGCCCCGCCGAGCCGTAGCCCGCCGCCGAGAGCTGGTCCGCCGCAAACTCGAGGTCCGCGTCGGGCATCACAACCGCGTGGTTCTTCGCGCCGCCGAGCGCCTGCACGCGCTTGCCGGCCGCGCTCGCGCGCTCGTGGACGTAGCGAGCGATCGGCGTCGAGCCCACGAACGACACCGCGGCCACACCGGGGTGCTCGAGCAGCGCGTCGACGGCGACCTTGTCGCCGTGCACGACGTTGAACACGCCATCGGGCAGGCCCGCGCGCCGGTAGAGCTCGGCGACGAGGTTCGAGGCCGACGGGTCGCGCTCGGAGGGCTTCAGCACGAACGTGTTGCCGGCGGCGATCGCGACCGGGTGCATCCACATCGGGACCATCACCGGGAAGTTGAAAGGGGTGATCCCGGCACAGACGCCGAGCGGCTGGCGGAACGAGTGGGCGTCGACGCCGCCCGAGACCTGGTCGGAGTACTCGCCCTTCAGCTGCTGCGCCAGGCCGCACGCGAACTCCACGACCTCCAGGCCGCGCGCGATCTCTCCCTTGGCGTCCTCGACGACCTTCCCGTGCTCGGATGCGATCAGTCGCGCGAGCTCCTCGACGTGCTGGTCGAGCAGCTCGCGGAACGCGAACATGACCTTGGTGCGCCGCGCGAGCGATGCCTCCGACCACTGAGGGAACGCGTTCACCGCGGCCTGCACGGCGCGGTCGACGTCGAGCGCCGACGCGAGCAGGACCTCGGCCTGGGGCTCGCCGCTCGCCGGATCCCACACCACCGAGCTGCGGGTCGACTCGCCGGCCGTCGGCTCGCCGCCGATCACGTGCTCGATCGTGCGCAGGCTCGTCCGGGTGCTCATCTCGATCCTCCTCCTCGCCTTCTTCGCATCGCGCTCGAGACCTCACGCTAGCTGGGCGCGGCGCCGTTCCCGGCTGGCCGTAGGATGCGCCGATGACCGGGACGTCGGAGGCATCCCCGGCGCGGCTCACCGCCGCGCTCGGCCTGCGCGAGGTGACGGCCTCGACGATCGCCAATATCGGCCCGGGGATAGATTTCTACTTCGCGTTCGGCGCGATCGCGGTGACGGCCGGCGTCGCCGCCCCGTTGACGATCCTCGCCGGCGGCATCGCCGTCTCGCTGCTCGCCTTCGTCGCCGCCGAGTTCACGCGCCTGGAGCCCTCCTCCGGCAGCTTCATCACCTACGTCGAGAGCGGACTCGGGCCCCGCGCCGGCGAGGTCACGACGCTGCTGATCACCGGCGGCTTCACGGTGGCGCTCGCCGGCGTGCTGACGATGGCCGGCGGCCTGATCTCGCTGACGCTCGGCCACTACGCGTCCTGGGAACCGAGCTGGCTGCCGATCGCGCTCGCGATGACCGCCGCGGCTGTCGCGCTGACTCTGCGCGGCGCCAGCCTCTCGACGGCGGCGGTGGCCGTCGCGCTGGTCCTGCAGGTGGCGGTGATGCTCGCGGTCTGCATCGCGGTGCTCGCCGACGGGAGCACGCGCCTCACCGCGGCGCCGTTTCAGTGGTCGCACCTGCACGGCGGCCTGGCCGGGCTCTCGGCGGGCTTCCCGCTGGCGCTCTACATGCTGATCGGTTGGGAAAACGGCCCGGCGCTCGCCGAGGAGACGCGCGAACCGGAGAAGACGATCCCCCGCGCCCTCTACCTGTCGATCGCGGCGGCCACCGTGCTGTTCGTGCTGTTCTCCTACGTGACGGTTGCCGGCTTCCACTACGAGATGTCGGACGTCGGACGGGCCTCCGTGCCGTTTCTGAAGCTGGCGGGCCGCTACGCGCATTCCTGGGCGCTGCTCGCGTGGCTCGCCGGGATCGTCTCGGTGCTGGCGACGCTGGTCGCCGCCGTCAACGCACAGGGCCGGATGCTGTTCGAGGCCGCACGCGTCGGCCTGCTGCCGCGTTTCTTGGCGCGCTCGCGCCCGCCCGGGGATACGCCGGCGAACGCGATCGTCGCGATGACCTTGGGCGGCCTGGCGATCGTGGTCGTCTGGTGGCTGTGCCACGAAACCGGCCTGACCGGGGGGCCGCCGCACCCCGTCAGCCTCTACGCGGAGTGCTCGACGCTGGGCACGATCCTCGTGCTCTTCGTGTACGTGCTGACGGCCGTGTCGCTGCCGCTGTTCATCCGCCGCCGCCACCGCTCGTCGTTCTCGCTGCTGCGCCACGTCGCGGTCCCGGCGCTGGGCGTGCTGTCGCTCGCGGTGCCGTTCGTCGAGCTCTTCCAGCCGGGCCAGCCGGTTCCCTACAGCGTGTTCCCCTACCTCTCGCTCGCCGCCGTCGCGGCCGCGGTGATCTTCGCGCGGCTGCGCCGGCCCCCGAGCGCGGCCGGCGGGACGCCGAGGGTAGACTCGCCGCGATGAGCTCGGATCTGTCGATGGGCGAGGCGGCGAAGACGATCGGCGTCAGCGTCGACACCCTCAGGCGCTGGGACAAGGCCGGCAAGCTGCGCACGCGCCGCGACGCCAACAACCGCCGCGTCGTCTCCGCACGGGAGGTCGCACGGCTCGCGCGGAGACCCGCCCGTCACAGCACCGGTGCGGCGCTCTCGGCGCGCAACCGCTTTCCGGGCGTGATCAGCTCCGTCGAGATCGAGGGCGTGATGGCGCTGGTCGAGATCGAAGCCGGCGAGTTCGCGGTCACGGCCGCGATCACCCGTGACTCGGCTCTCGAGCTGAACCTCGCGACCGGCATGCGTGCGGTGGCGACCGTGAAGGCGACCTCGGTGATGATCGAGGCCGCGCCCGAGGCCGGCGCGCAACGCCGCCCGACTCCCTGACCGCGCCGCCACGCACCCCCGCCCGGCTCCCTGACCGGGCCGCCAAGCAACGCCGCCCCACTCCCTGACCCCGCCGGCACCGAGCGTCGCCCGACTCCTCGATCAAGTGGCCTCGTGGTCCTCCCACACGCGCAGCCGCGCGGGATCGAGCTCGACCGCGATCCGCTCGCCCGGCGCCGGCGGCTCCCCCGCTGCGTCATCCAAGCGAGCCGCCAGCTCGACGCCTCCCGCGAGCGAGACGCGCAGTTCGTGCGCGAAGCCGAGATCCTGGCTGAGCACGACCGTCGCCGGGTAGCGCCCGCCGCGCCGTGGGCGCACGTGTGCGGGATCGATGCTCCAGATCACCGCCGCGCCCGGAGCCGGCGTCGAAGTGTCGGCGAGCAGCTCGATCCCTCCCGAGCCGACGACGCCGGGACGCAGGACGGTGCCGCGGTGGACGTTCCGGATCCCCAGCAGCTCCGCGGTCCTGCCCCCCGCCGGGGCCTGGAACAGCTCGCGCGCGCTGCCGGCCTGCAGCCGGTGGCCGCCGTCGATCACGATCAGCTCGTCGGCCAGCTGCAGCGCCTCCTGCGGATCGTGGGTGACCAGCACGGTGACGAGGCCGTGGCGCTCCTGCAGCGAGCGCAGCAGCTCGATCAGCGCCCGCCTCGCGCTCGCGTCCAGTCCGGTGAAGGGCTCGTCGAGCAGCAGCACGCGCGGTCGGTCGGCGAGCGCCCGCGCGAGGGCCACGCGGCGCTGCTGCCCGCCCGAGAGCTCGCCGGGAAAGCGCTGCTCGAGACCGCTCAGCCCTACGTCCTCGATCCAGCGGCGGGCGTCGGGCTCCCGCGCGTGGGTGCCGAGCAGCACCTGCTCGAGCACCGTGCGGCGGGGCACGAGCACCGGCTGCTGGGGGACGTAGCCGATCCTCCGCCGCTCGGTCGGCAGCCCGCCGAGCTCGCTGCCCGCGACGCTGACACTCGCCCGCGCGCCGCGATGCGTGCCGAGGATGCTGCGCAGCGTCAGCGTCTTGCCCGCGCCGGAGACGCCGAGGATGGCGAGGCGCCGCGCCGTGGCGCGGTGGGCGAGCTGAAGCGAGAAGTCGCCGGCGCGGGCGCTTATGTCGAACGCGGGTGCCCCGCCGGGGAGCCTCGCGCGAGCGCGCGGCGCCGGCGCCGGCGCGGCGGCGCGGGGATCCGGCACGGCGCAGGGCGGGTGCGGCGCCCGCGCAGGGCGGCGGCGGCGCAAGCTGCGGCGCACGGGCAGGGTCACCTGCACCGCGACGAGCACCAGCAGGGCGGCCGCCAGCGCCACCGCGATCGGCAGCTTCGTGCCGGGAAGCCCGGTGGAGTCGAACTGCACGAACGTGAACACGGGCAGCGAGTAGGGGTGGTAGGCGAGGATCACCGTGGCGCCGAACTCGCCGAACGCGCGCAGCCACGCGAGCAGCAGTCCGGCCGCGATGCCGGGCAGCGCGGCCGGGATCGCGATGCGACGGAAGCGCGACAGGGGGCCGTGCCCGAGCGAGGCGGCGACCTCCGCCAGCGCCGGGTCGACGGCGGCGAACGCCGCGCGCGCGGCGATCACCAGGAACGGCGCCGCCACGAACGTCTGCGCGAGCACGATCCCCGCGGCGGTGTCCGTCAGGCGTCCGTCGAACAGCCGCCCCAGCCAGGTGTAGGGCCCGACCACGTAGAGCAGCAGCAGCCCGCTCATCAACGGCGGCAGCGCCAGCGGCAGCGCGAGCGAGCACCGTCAGCGGCCGTGCACGAGCGCGCCGCGGGCGCGTGCGCCAGCACGTAGGCCAGCGGCACCCCGAGCAGCGCGATCACCGCCGCGGAGATCGTCGCCGTGTAGAGCGAGATCGCGAGCGCCGAGCCCGCGCCGGGCGCCGCGGGCAGCCCCCCGCCGCTCGCACCGCGAAGGCCGCGAGCGGCCCCGAGCAGGTAGAGGGCGAGCAGGGCGCCGAGGCAGGCGAGCGTGGCGCGGGCCGGGCGCCCCCTGAACGTCGTCCCGCTCAGCGGGCGCCCCACCGTCGCGCGCAGGCCGGCCGGCACCGCCGCCGGCGAGCCGGCGAACTTCGGCCTCGTCGGGTTGAGCCCGTTCCTGCTCAGCGTGAACGTGCGGGCCCTGCTCAGCAGGTATCGGATCAGCGCGGCGGCGCCGGTCGGGTTCGACGCGTGGTCGAGGATCGTGATCGTGTATTCGGCGTACTTGTAGACCGGCGCCAGCGGCACCGCCGAGAGCTTCGCGGTCTTCGCCTCGACCGAGTAGAAGAAGCCCGCGTCGAGCTGCCCGGCCTGCATCCGGCCGACCAGCGCGGTCTCCGGGAACGTTTCGAAATGCGACTCGGCGCTCAGCAGCGCGGGGTCGTGCAGCTTGCTGGGCAGCGGCCGCGATCGCTTCGGTGCTCAGCACCCCCTTGGGGTCGAGCTTCGGGTCGGTGCGCCCGACGCGGATCCCCGGCTCGCGTCAGCACCTGATACCACGGCTTGCCCCTCGCGAGCTGAGCGCCGAACGGGCTCTGCGGGTTGTAGGCGAGCACCAGCGGCGAGGCCATGAACGACGAGTACCAGGAGACCCAGCCCCCGTTCGCGGCGCCTTCGAGCGCTTGCGTCGGCGGCCGCCGACGCGCTCACGAACACGTCGCCGTGGCGGACGCCGCCCTTGATCTCGTTCGCGAGTTCGGTCGAGCCGCCGCCGAAGCCCTCGAAGCCGTACCCGCTCGACTTCGCGAAGGCCGGGCCGAGGTCGTGTTCCATGTAGTCGACCAGAGATCCTGCGAACAGCGTCGTGACGCTCCCGCGGCCCGCGGCGCGACCCGTCGGCGCGAGCGCCATCGCACCCGCCGCAGCGGCGAGCAGCATGGCGAGGATCAGCGCGGCATGACGGGTCCTCACGGCGGGGCTTCTGGCGTCTGGCATCTCGACCTCCGGCTGCGGCTCTCCTATACGGGGCCTATGCAGGCAGCCGGGATCCTACCCCTCCCTTCCGCGTTCGCGCGCGCACGCGGCATCGAGCCGCATAGGCGCCCCTCTAGCTGTCGTCGAGCCGCGGCAGCCAGATCTCGTCGTAGAGCAGCTTCACGGCTGCGGCCACCGGGATCGCCACGAGCGCGCCGATGATCCCGAGAAGCGCGCCGCCGATCACCGTCGCGATCACCGTGACGAGACCCGGCAC
The DNA here is from genome assembly GCA_963703205.1 of uncultured Solirubrobacteraceae bacterium. Classification (GTDB taxonomy): domain Bacteria; phylum Actinomycetota; class Thermoleophilia; order Solirubrobacterales; family Solirubrobacteraceae; genus Palsa-744. The sequence goes on along the minus strand of OY969799.1, from coordinate 988,972 downwards.
CTCCACGGTTCTGCGCATGATCCGCGGCGTCAGCAGGTAGTCCTCGAGGAACCGGTAGAGCACGTAGAAACCCGCTGTAGCGAACGCGACGGGCAGCGAGACGGTCAGCGCGACCAGCGAGACGATCACGCCGCCGACCGTCGAGCCGATGATCGGGATCAGGTCGAGCAGGCCGACGAGGAGACCCTGCAGCAGCGCGTACGGGATGTCGAAGGCCAGCGCCCAGGCGATCGTCAGCACGGCGGCGATCACCGACAGCAGGATGTTGCCGAGCACGTAGCCGCCGACGCGCTGGAGGATCGCGTCGGTCAGCAGCACCATCCGCGGCCGGCGGCTGCGCGGCGCGAGCAGGTACACCGCGCGGCGGACGCGCGGCATGTCGATCAGCAGGTAGATCGCCACGACCGTGACGAGCACGAAGGAGACGACGAAGCCGAGCAGCGCCTTGCCGATGCCGACGCACGCTCTGGAACGAGCCGCCGCCGTGGAGCAGTTTCTGCACCCCCTTGACGATGTGGAATTTGGAGTTCGAGCTTGCCGAACGTCTCGTTGCGGTGGTCGAGCTGCTGCAGGTAGTGCGGGAGGTGCGCGGACAGGTGAGTCGCCTGTTCGGTCACGACCGGCACGGCGAGCGCGAGGAAGCCGCCGACGAAGCCCAGGAGCAGCAGCACGACGAGCGTGACCGCCGCCCAGCGAGGCATGTGGCGGCGGTAGAGCCACAGCACGAGCGGGTCGAACCCGACCGCGATGAAGAACGAGAGCAGAGCAGGACCAGCACCTGGCCGGCCACCACGACGGCCCACGCCAGCACGACCGCGCAGGCCACGCCCAGCGCGCCGGCGAAGCCGACGATGAACGGCTGCCTGCGGTCGAACGGCGTGCCCACCTCGCCGAAGGCGGTCTCGGTGCTCGCGCCTGCCTGGTGCCTCGGCGCGGGCACGGATGTCGTCGAGGACCTCCTGGGTCGGCTCCTCCTCGGCCAGCTCGGCCGAGATCGACTCTTCCTCGGCGCTCAGCCCGTCACCGCCCTGTGGCGGACGGCACCCCGTGACGCGATCCGCCTCGCCCGCCGGCACACAGCAGCTCTCACCCGGTGCTAGCTACCCGTGGGGCGAAATGGCGAAGCGCGAGCCGGACGGACGGACGGACGGACGGACGGACGGCGGGCGGCCGCCACCCCCTACGCGCCCGGCGCGACGAGCGGCGCGGCGATGCGAAGGGCGCCCGGCAGGCCCAGCGCGGCCACGCCCGCGAGAGCCAGGAAGGCCGCCGTCGGCTCGTGCAGCAGAGCCTGCACGAGCAGCGCGACGACGAGCCCCCCGAGGTTCCCGGCCAGCCAGACCATCGCCCCGGCGGTGCCGGCAGCGCCCCCCGCCCCGGCCTCGACTCGGGTCAGCACGACCGGCAGCGCCGGCAGCAGCACGGCTCCCATCGCGACCAGCGCGACGGCGCGCGCGGCCGTCGCCGAGAAGACCGCGAGCGCGACGCAGCCCAGCGCGGCGACGGCGACCGCGGCGAGCATGAACGGCCGCTCCGCGCGCCTCGAGGCGACCGCCTGCGGGACCACGGCGCAGCCCGACGGTGCCGGCCAGGACCATCCCGACGAGCAGCGCCCCCGCGGTGGCTTCGGAGACGTGCGAGGGGTGAAGCAGCGTCTGCAGCCAGGTCGCGAGCGCCACGAAGATCCCGAAGCCGACGAAGACCAGCCAGCACAGCACGCGCATCGCCGGCTGCGCCCACAGCGCACGGGCGGCGCCGCCCTCGATCGCCGCGTGCTCTTGATCGGCGTGCCCCGGCGCCAGCAGCGCCAGCACCAGCGCGACGCCGGTGATCACACCGATCGCGGCCTCGACGACGAGCAGCCGCTCGAGATGGCCGTGCGCGCCGATCGTGGGTCCGAGCAGCAGCGCGAGCAGCATCCCGACGAAGCCGGCCGCCGCGCCGAGCGCGATCCCGGCCGGCCGCTCGCTCGGCGGCAGGTAGGAGCCGGCCAGCTTGCTGACGGCGCTGAGCGCGAGCGGCTGGGCGAGCGCCACGAGCGTCTGGCCGGCGAGCGCCCAGGCGAAGGTCTCGCCGCCGAGGCGCACGAGCCCGCCGGCCGCCACGAGCATGCCGCTCGCGGCGAGCGACGGGCCGGAACCAGCGGTCGAGCAGAACCCCGGAGGGCAGCGCCAGCAGGACATAGAGCAACGGGAAGATCTCGGCCAGCCAGCCGACCGCGCCGGAGGACACGCCGTAGCGGTGCGCGGTCTCGGTCGTGATCGCCGCGTAGCTGAGCCACAGCACCTGCGTCGACGCGCAGACGCCCGCGTAGGCCGCCACCACGCGCCAGCCGCCGGGCCGCCGGGGGGATGGTTGCAAGGTGCGGAGCGGGCCGGTCTACGCCGAGAGCGTCGAGCTGTCGATCACGAAGCGGTAGCGGACATCCGAGCTCAGCACCCGCTCCCACGCCTCGTTGATCTGGCTCGCGGAGATCCGCTCGATGTCGGCGGCGATGCCCTGCGCGGCGCAGAAGTCGAGCATCTCCTGTGTCTCGCGGATGCCGCCGATCGCCGACCCGGCGAAGCTGCGACGCTGGCCGAGCAGCGAGAAGACCGGCACCGCCAGCGGCTCGGGCGGGGCACCGACGTTGACCAGCGCCCCATCGGTCCTCAGCAGCTCCAGGAAGCTTCCGATCCGCAGCGGCGCGCTGACCGTGTTGACGATCAGGTCGAAGCGTCCTCGCAGCGCCTTGAAGGTCTCGCGATCCTCGGTCGCGTAGTAGTCCTGGGCGCCGAGCCTCAGCCCGTCCTCCTTCTTGCGCAGCGTCTGCGAGAGCACCGTCACCTCGGCGCCCATCGCGTGCGCGAGCTTGACGGCCATGTGCCCGAGCCCGCCGAGGCCGACCACCGCGACTCGCTTGCCGGGCCCCGCCTGCCAGTGGCGCAGCGGCGAGTAGGTCGTGATGCCCGCGCACAGCAGCGGCGCGGTCGCGTCCAGCTCCAAGGCCGCGGGAATCCGCAGGACGAAGTCCTGATCGACCACGACGTGCGTCGAGTAGCCGCCTTTGGTCACGGTGCCGTCACGGTCGACCGAGCCGTAGGTCTGCGTGTTGCCCGGGATGCAGTACTGCTCCTCCCCTCTGCGGCAGTTCTCGCACTCGCGACAGGAGTTCACCATGCAGCCGACCCCGACGCGGTCGCCGACTGGACCAGCCGCTGACCTCGGCGCCGACCTCGGCGACGTGTCCGACGATCTCGTGGCCCGGCACCGCCGGATATGAGATCTCCCCCCACTCGCCGCGCGTGAAGTGGATGTCGGAGTGGCAGATCCCGCAGAACGCGATGTCGATTCGAACGTCGCGCGGCCCCACCTCGCGCCGCTCGATCGTCAGCGGCTCGAGCGGATCGGCAGCGGCGTGGGCACCGTAGGCATCGGCTGTCGTCATTCGTCCTCCTGTCGTCGTGCCGCATCCTCACCTCGCGGCGGGAGGACCAAGACTAGGACGCTCGGCGCGCTCCACCGGACGTCACGGCGTCCGCCCGTGCGCGAGCCCCGGCGAGGAGGAGGTCGCGCGCGGGGGAGAGCACGGGCAGGCCTGCGTCGGCCCACGCCGCGAAACCACCGATCACATCGGTGGCGCCGGCGCGCCCCAGCTCCTGCAGCGCGACCGCTGCGAGGCTCGACTGGCAGCCTTCGTTGCAGATCAGGATCAGCCGCCGGCGAGGGTCCGCCACGCGATCGTCGCGCCACTCGGAGCCCGGGTCGCACCGCCACTCGAGGACGTTGCGGCAGATCACGACCGCCCCGGGGAGCTCGCCGTCGCGCCGGCGCTGGGTTTCGGGGCGGATGTCGATCAGCACGGCGCCGGCGCGCAACTGCGCGTCGACCTCGCCGGGGGCGAGCCGCTCGAGCCGTCGGCGTGCACGCCGCAGCATCCGCTCAACGGCGCTCTCGCCGCGGCTCGGTGACGTCGAGCCGGGTGCCGAGCGGCGCTCGCTCCTGGTGGCTTCGGTCATCCCCCGAGCTGCTTCCCGTTTTCCGCGCGCCTACGCGCCGCCCGGCCGGCGCCGGGCCGGCGTGCTCCTCAGCTGCCGGCGGCCGCGATCTGCACGATGTCCGCGCGCTGTACGAGGGAGGGCACCTGGGCTGCTGTCTCGCCGGCGGGCCTGGCGGGGTGGGAACGGCGGGGGCTTGGGGGTACCGGGGCATGGCGCACCGGGGCGGCCACGGCCGGCGCGACGCCCGCTGCGAGCAGCGCGGCCGCGACCGCGCCGGCGGCGAACGTGTTGCGTGAGAGCTTTCTGAGATCGGTCATGCGGGGCAGCATCGCGGCGGCGCCTGGGTGGCGCCCGGAGCGGGCCTGGGAGTCAGCTGGGAGAGAGCTCGGCAGGCGGCGCGGCGAACAGCTCGCGGACCGAGCCGGCGGAGCGGCTCGCGAGCGCGAGCGCCTCCGGCTCGGGCGGATCGTGCGGGTTCGGAACCGCCCACACCTCCATCCCCGCGGCGGCCGCCGCGCGCAGCCCGTTCGTCGAGTCCTCGATCGCCAGGCACTCCGCGGGCATCAGCCCTAGCCGCTCGGCCGCCGCCAGGTAGACGTCGGGCGAGGGCTTTCCCCGTGGCACATCCTCGGAGGAGACGATCGCCGCGAAGCACGCGCGGATGCCTCCCGCCTCGAGCATCGTGTCGAGCAGGCTGCGCGGCGAGGAGCTGGCGAGGCCGAGCGTGCGGCCGGATCGCGCCAGCCGCCGTACGGTCGCCTGCGCCCCGGGCAGGAACGGTGGATCGGAGCCGACGCGGCGCTCGAGCTCGCCGATCACACGCGCGATCACCTCCGGCGCGCTCCAGCGCACGCCAAGATCGCGACACATCAGCTCCGCCCACTCCCGCGTGCTCAGCCCCTGCATCGCGGAGTTGGCGCCGTCGTTCCACCTCCCGCCCCCGGCGAGCGCGACCTCTCGCCGCACCTCCTCCCAGACCGTCTCCGTCTCGACGAGCACGCCGTCGAAGTCGAACACCACGGCGCGCTGCCCGCGCTCCGGCACGACGTGCGAGGGCTCGGTCATGCAGCGAGCTTCGCAGGCCGTGTCCCACGGGTAGCCTGCGTCGCATGACGTCCGCGCCCCTTCCCCGCCGCCGGACGCGTCCGGGGGGGCATGATGATCCTCGCGGCTGACTGGAGCGCGATCTCCTCCGCGACCACCGGCGCGGGCACGCTCGTGCTCGCGGCCGCGACGTTCGCCGCCGTCCGCTCCTCGAACCGCGCGGCGCGCATCGCCGAGGCGGCCCTGCAGGAGCAGCGCCGCCCGGTCCTCGTGCCCTCGCGGCTGGAGGACCCGCTGCAGAAGATCATGTTCGTGGAGGGGCACTGGGTGTCGGCCGAGGGTGGACGCGCAGCCGTCGAGCACCTCGACGGGATCGTGTACCTCGGCGTGAGCCTGCGCAACGTCGGCAGCGGCATCGGCGTCTGCCAAGGATGGAACATCCGCCCCGGGCGCGGCTCGACCCGCCAGATGCCGACGCACCTGCCGGAGCAGGAGTTCCGCATGCAGACGCGCGATCTCTACGTTCCCGCCGGGGACATCGGGATGTGGCAGGGGGCGCTGCGCGACCCGGACGACGCGCTGCGCGCCGCGGTCGCAGCCGCGATCGACGCGGCAGAGCCGCTGTCGCTCGAGCTGCTCTACAGCGACCAGATCGGCGGGCAGCGCACGATCACCCGGTTCGGGCTGATGCCCACCGGCGAGCACTGGCTGACGAGCGTGACCAGGCACTGGTACCTGGACTGGGACGGGCCCCGGCCCGAGCGCGACGTGCTCGCCGCCTCGGAGCTGATCATGCGCGAGGCGGACGCCGTCGAGGCGGTCCGATCCGGCCGCGGCGCGGAACCCGCCGCGGTCGAGGCGGACTCGGCGCCCGGCCGCGCAGGGTCATCAGCCGAGCGACCCGGGCCCGGCTGAACGCCGCCCGCGGCCGGCGACATCCGGCGTGCCCCGGGGCCAGGACGGGCTCGCGCCCGTCACGCGCGAGCGCGAGGATCGCGATCTCCTCGGCGGGCTCGCCGTCCATGAACTCGTCCGGCGCCCGCGCACCCCAGCGCGCGGCTCACCGGCGCCCGGGCACCGTCGGCGATCCGCGGCCGCGGATATCCTTCGGGCGGCTTCTCGATGCACTCGCAGCCCTTCGACATCACGTCCGACGAGCGCGGGGGCAGTGTCACTCTTCGCCTCGCCGGGGAACTGGACATCGCCACGGCGCCGCGGCTGAGGAACGCGGTCGATGTCGCCTGCGCGAGCGGCGCCGGCGAGATCGTGCTCGATCTTCGCTCCGTGAGCTTCATCGACTCCTCGGGGCTGCGCGAGATCCTGCAGGCGCAGGAACGCTGTGAAGAGGGCTCGATGGAGCTGTTCGCCCTCCCCGAGCTCCAAGCTGGCCCCCACCGGCTGTTCGAGGTCACCGGTGCCGGCGACGTGCTGCGCTGGCGCGAGGCGGGGGACGATCCGCAGCTCGCCGGCGAAGATCGCTGAGCGTTCGCGCCGGTTCCGGCCCGGCGTTCAGCTCGGCCTCGCCGCCTCGCCGTAGCGCTGCTCCCAGAGGTCCGTGCAGTCCAGATCGAGGTTCCAGCTGACCACCTGGCCCTCCGGGATCGCTTCGTCGAGCTGCGCTCCGAGCTCCTTTGCGCCGCGTCTCAGACCCTCCACGGCGGCCTTCGCGATCGCGGTCGTGATCGCCAGCCGGTCCTTCTCCGTGGGTGCTCGCTCGAGACGCGTCAGCAGCTCCCTGCAGATCGTGGCTGTCGCGTCGTCGAGCGCGTCGGTGAGATGGTCGAACTCGGGCGCCATCGGCGTCAATCTAGCGCTGCCGGGCAAGCCCCGCAGCGGCCCTGGGAGGGTCGCGCCGGGACGCGACGAAGCCCGCTGCCGGGCGAGCCCCGCAGCGCCCCTGGGAGGGCTGCGCGGGCGCGGCGGGGAACAGCTCCCTCAGCGGATCCAGTAGCGCCTTTTCCGCACGCCGTCGAGACCGTCGCGGACATCCTCGAGGACACCGCCCTGCCGCTCGATCAAAGCCGCCGAAGCCTCGTTGTGCTCGTCGCAGGTCACCAGCACGTCGTCGGCTCCCTCGGCCCGCGCGACGACGAGCGCCTGTCGGAGGATCTCGCTTCCATAGCCACGGCGCCTGTGCGCCGGGCGCACCGCGTAGCCGATGTGCCCGCCCTCCTGCAGCAGGAAGTCGTTGAGACGGTGACGCACCGAGGCGCGCCCGACGATCGCTCCGCCCGCCTCCGCGACGAGGAACGAGGAGGGCACCCAGCGCTCGACCAGGCGCAGGCCGCGTTTGCGATCCAGGAGCAGCTGCACGTAGGCCGGCCACGGCATCTCCGGGTCCCACCCGAGCAGGAAGGTGAATGCGTCGGCCTCGAGCTCGGCGTGGGCAGCCCGCGCTTCGGGCTCGTCCTCCTCGCGCAGCGGACGCAGCCGAAGGCTCACCGCCACAGCCTGACAGTCGTCGCGCGCGCCCTCGCCGCCCGGCGTCACGATCCGCTCGGCCCGAAGCGCTCTGTGCGGACGTGCTCGGGCGCGAAGCCGGCTTCCAGGAGAAGCCCGGTCGCGGTCTCCACGAACCCGTTGGTGCCGCACACGAATGCGGTTCCCGCCGCGTAGCCGGAGGCTGTCGCGCCGATCAGGGACGCGTCGATGCGCCCGCGGTGGCCGCGCCAGCCGTCCGGAGCGGCACGCGTGTACGCCAGCGTCGTCTCGGTCCCGAGCTCGTCCGCGTAGATCGTCTCCTCGGGCGTGCGCAGCGAGTACAGCAGCCGCATCGGCAGCTCGGGCGCGGTCAGCCGCCGGTGGCGCAGCATCGACATCAGCGGCACCACCCCGGAGCCGCCGCCGACGAGCATCGCCGGATGCTCCCCGCGCCAGACGAAGTAGGCGGCGAACGGTCCGCGCAGCTCGATCTCATCGCCCTCGCGCAGCACGTCGTGCATGTAGACCGAGACCTCGCCGTCCTCCAGACGTTCGACGGTGAGCTCGACGGAGCCTTCCAGCAGCGGGCTCGACGCGATCGAGTAGGAGCGCTGTGCGCGGTAGCCGTCGGGCGCCGTGAGACGAACTTCGTAGTGCTGTCCGGGCAGGTGAGCAATCCACATCGGCACGGTCACGCGAAAGGTCTTCACGTGCGGCGTCTCCACCGTGATCGCGCTCACACACCCGACCTGCCAGCGGCCCGGCGCCCGCTGCGCGACCGCGCTCAGTCGGTCCAATACCGCTGCTCCTTCCAGGGATCGCCCCGCATGTGGTACCCGTTCGCCTCCCAGAAGCCGGGCTCTTCGTGGTCGAGCACGGTGAGCCTCGCGAGCCACTTCGCGCTCTTCCAGAAGTACAGGTGCGGGACGAGCAGCCGCGCCGGGCCGCCATGCTCGCGCGGCAGCGGCTCGCCCTCGTGCTCGGTCACCACCCATGCCCGCCCGCCCCGTAGGTCGGCCAGCGGCAGGTTCGTCGTGTAGCCGCCATAGCAGGACACCATCACGTGCCCGCCACGCGACTCCACCCCGGCGAGCAGCGTGTCCAGCGACACGCCGCCGAAGCTCGTGCCGAGCTTCGACCACTTGGTGACGCAGTGGATGTCGCAGGGGACGGTCTCGAATGGCAGCTCGCCGAGCTCCTCCCAGCTCCAGGCCCGAGGGCGCGCCGCCATGCCGTCGATCTGCAGTTGCCAGACGTCGGTGCGGACGTGCGGCGTCGGGCCCGCCGTCAGCACCGGGAACCCCGGCTCGAAGTACTGGCCCGGCGGCAGCCACTCCCGGAGCTCCTGCGGCGTGCGGCGCCGCCCGCTGAAACCCCTCGAGACGAAACCGGTCATCGCATCACCCCCTCCTTCGCTCTTCGCCAACCTAGACGATCCCCGCCCGCGTCGAATACCCTGCACCGCCACCGCGCCGGTCTCGACGCCCGCGCACCTCTGCCGATGGCCGTCCAATCTCAAAGCGTTCTGACCGGAGACCCCCTGGGCGTGGTCGGCGACGCCCGGGCCCGCGCCGGCGAGACGCTGGCGCTCGCCGCGCGCCACCTCGACCCCTCGCTGGTCGACGTGCTCGGGATCCTCGGCTTCGACAAGGAGTACGTCTGCGCCGAGGGCTCCTACCTCTACGACCGCGACGGCCGCGCCTACCTGGACTTCCACACCGGCGAGGGTTTCGCCAGCCTCGGGCACAACCATCCCGAGGTGCGGGAATCGCTGCGAGGCGACGCTCGCGGCCGGGCTCGTCGACGGTGTGCAGATCCACTACTCCGTGCTCGCCGGGATGCTCGCCGAGGCGCTCAGCGACGCTGCTCCCGCCGGGGCTGGAGGCGACCTTCTTCGCGAGCGCCGGCGCCGAGGCCGTCGACGCCGCGATGAAGTTCGCGCGCGCGGCGACCGGCCGTCCGCGGCTCCTCTCGTGTCGAGAGCAGCTTCCACGGCGTCACGCTGGGCCCCCTCTCGCTCGTCGGCGACGAGTTCTTCAAGGAGGGGTTCGGGCCGCTGCTGCCCGGCTGCGCGACCGTCCCGTTCGGTGACCTCGAGGCGCTCGAGCGCGAGCTCGCGCCGGGCGACGTCGCCGCCTTCATCGTCGAGCCGATCCAGGGCCGGATGGTCACGCTGCCGCCCGAGGGCTACCTGCTCGCGGCCCAGGAGCTGTGCCGCCGCCACGGGACGCTGTTCGTCCTCGACGAGATCCAGACCGGCCTCGGGCGCACCGGACGCTGGTTCGCGACTCGAGCGCTGGGGGCTCGAACCGGACTTCGTGCTGGTCGGCAAGGCGCTCAGCGGCGGCTACATGCCGACCGCGGCGATGGTCACCACCCGCGAGACCTTCCAGCGGACGGTCGGCACACTCGAGCGCTGCTACGTGCACCAGTCGACGTTCGGGCGCAACCGGCTCTCGATGGCCGCCGGGCTCGCCACGCTGCGCGTGATCGAGCGCGTCGGAGGTGCTGGAGAACGTGGCGACGGTCGGCGGGGTGCTACGCGACGGCTTGCGCGGAGCTCCAGTCCCGCCACGCGATCATCAAGGAGATCCGGGGCGAAGGGCTGATGATCGGGATCGAGCTCGGCCTTCCCGGCGGGCGCCTGGCGCGCATCAGCTGGCGGCTCATCCATCTCGCCAGCGAGGGGTTGTTCCCGCAGGTCGTGGTGATCCCGCTGCACCGCGACCACGGCGTGATCACGATGGCGGCGGGCAAGAACGACGTGATCAAGCTGCTGCCGCCGCTGACCCTCTCGGTGCAGGAGGCGGGCGAGTTCCTGACCGCGCTCGACGCGGTGCTCGGTGACTGCGACCGCGCCGGCGGCAAGAACTGGGGAGTCGTGCGCGACATCGCCACCACCACGATGCGCCGCCGCTCGCGTCACACGCGACCGTGAGCGACCCGGTCGGCCCGGCACCTGCTGCAAGCGCGGAGCCCTGCCTGATCACCGGCGCCACCGGCTTCATCGGCGGCAGGCTGGCGGCGCGGATGGCGCGTGAGGGGCGCAGCCGTCCGCTGCCTGGCGCGCGCGAGCAGCGACACCTCCGAGCTCGATGCGCTCGGCCTCGAGGTCGTGCGCGGCGAGCTCGCGCGACCGAGGCTCGCTGGCCCGTGCCGTCGCCGGATGCGCGACGGTCGTGCACTGCGCCGCGCTCGTCTCCGACTGGGCGACCGTGCCGGAGATACGCGCCGCCAACGTCACGGGCACGCGCAACCTGCTCGCGGCCGCCACCGAGGCCGGCGTTGCGGCGGATCGTGCACATCTCGACGACCGACGTCTACGGCCATCCAGGCCAGCGCGAGGTCACCGAGGACGAGCCGCAGAGCGGCTTCGCGAACTGGTACGCGCAGAGCAAGCGCGAGGCCGAGTGGCAGCTCGCGGACTGCTCGGCCTCGCTGCCCGAGATCGTCGTGCTGCGGCCGGCCACCGTCTACGGACCGGGCTCCGTTGAGGTGATCGGCGAGATCGCCGAGGCGATCCGCGGCGGGCGCATGCTGCTGATCGGCGGGGGCAGCGCGACCGCGGGACTCTGCTACGTCGAGAACCTGCTCGACGCCGTACTGCTCGCGCTGGACCGCGCCGAGGCGGCGGGACGGGTCTTCAACGTCGCCGATGGGCTCGACGTGAGCTGGGCACGGTTCAGCGACGACCTCGCCGCCGGGCTCGGCTGCCGCGCCCCGCGGCTGAGCCTGCCCTATCCGCTCGCAGCGGCGATCGCCGTGACGCTCGAGCGCGCCTACCGGCTGGCGCGGAGCCTCGACCGGCCTGAGAACGCGGCCGCTGCTCTCGCGCCAGGCGGTGCAGGTGCTCGGGCGCGACCAGGACTTCAGCAGCCGCCGCGCTGCGCGCGCGAGCTCGGCTGGGAGCCGCGCGTCGGCTACGAGCAGGGGCTCGAGGCGACGCTGGCGTGGCTGCGCGAGCGCGAGGCGGGTGCCGGCGCGACGCGGGGCCACGCGGCGCGCGCAGCGGCCGGATAGATTCGCGGCGTGCGCATCCACGCGCTGAGGACCGGTTCGGTCCGCGTCAAGCACTCGTTCCTGTTCCCCGCCGAGGGACCGCGGCGGCAGCTCGACCTGTTCCTGCCGGGGCCGTTCTCCGAGCCGCTGCCGATCCACTGCTGGGCGGTCGAGCACGAGGGACGGCTGCTGCTCGTCGACACCGGCGAGACCGCTGCGGCCCGCGACATCCCGTTCGCGCGCTTCGAGGTCGAGGCACGCGGGGAGCTGCCCGCGGCGATGTCGGCGGCCGGGCTCGACCCGGCCGACGTCGACGAGGTCGTGCTCACCCACCACCACGGCGATCACGTCGACGGGATCGTGCACGTGCGCGCGCCCGTGCGGATCAGCGTCGCCGAGCTGGCGCATCTCGGCGCGCCGTTCTCACGGATGATGCGCCGGGTCCTGCGCCAGCCGCTGCCGCCGGGCTTCTCGCCGCACGCCTTCGAGCTGACGGGCGGCCCGTTCGGCGCGTTCGACCCGCAGCCGCCGCTGAGCGAGGACGGGCGCATCGTGGCGGTGCCGACGCCCGGGCACACCCCCGGCCACGTCTCGGTGGTCTGCGTCGACGACGAGCGGCCGGCACGTGATGCTCGCCGGCGACGTCACCGACACGCTCGAGCAGCTCCACGCGCAGCGCGCGGACGCAGTCGGTCCGGACCCGAAGGTCCACCGCGAGACGCTGGCGAGGATCCTCGAGCACTGCCGTGGGCACCCCACGGTGTTCCTGCCGAGCCACGATCCCGGCTCGGCGGCGCGCCTGCGCGAGCACGAGTCACCGTGCACGCCAGCCTGAGCGCGCCGCCCGCTCAGGCGAGCGTGAACCAGACGACCTTGCCGGCCGGCTCGGGCCGCACGCCCCATCGGCCCGACATCGCCTCGACGATCCACAGGCCGCGGCCGCGCGGCTCCTCGACGCCCGGGGAGAGTACGCGCGGCTCGCCGCCGCTCGCTGTCGCGCACCTCGATGCGGACCTCCTCGCAGTCGACGATACGCACTTCGAAGTCGGTCTGCGCGTGGCGCACGCAGTTGCTCGCGAGCTCGGAGGTCAGCAGCTCGGCCGCGTCGACGAGCTCGGTGTCGCGGCCGTCGAGCGTCGAGCGGACGAGCCGCGCGCCGCGCTGACGGCGGTCGGGCGGCATGCGAAGCTCCTCGTCGTCGAGCCTCATCGCTCCACGACCAGGACGTCGCTGAGCCCGGTCAGCTCGACCACCCGGCGCACGGCCAGGGTCGGGCTGCGCAGGCGCACTCTCGGCACCTGCCTTGCGGCGTTGCAGCAGCACGGCGATCCCCGCACTGTCCATGAAGCGCAGCTTCGCCACGTCGAACGTCAGGCACTGCGGCGCGGCGGCGGTGGCCTGCTCGACCGCGCGGCGCAGCGACTCGACGTTCGAGATGTCGAGTTCTCCGGAGAGCGCGAGCACAGGCTGCCCGTCGGCGTCGGCGCCGGGCTCGACCTCGCAGCCGCGCTCCCCCGTTCTCTTCTAGCTCTGCCATTGGATGCTCACGAGAGCCGTGTCGTCACGATGATCGTCGGGCCTGAGATCGCGGGCGAGCCTTGCAAGCAGATCCTCGTCGAGCTGCTCTCGCACCGCCATCGCCCTGAGCCGCTCGAGGCCCTCGTCGAGCACCTCGCCGCGGCGCTCGACGAGCCCGTCGGTGAATGCCAAGAGCGTCGCGCCGCGGCGGCACGGAGACCGTCGACTTCCCGGAACGAAGCCGTGTGCGGGAAGCCGATCGGCGGCTCGGCGGAGATCTCCACGAACTCGCCGTCCTCGCCGTCGCAGCAGCAGCGGCGGCAGGTGCCCGGCGCTGGCGAGCGTCAGGCGGTGGCCGTCGATGTCGACGAGGGCGCAGAGGACCGTCGCGAAGTACTCCGCGCGTGACGCCGACTGACGAACTGCGAGAGCTTGCCGAGAACCGACGCCGGGGCGGTGGTCCTGGGCGATGTAGGCGAGCGTCGCGTGACGGATCGAGCGCCATCGTCGTGGCGGCTTCGATGCCGTGCCCCGAGACGTCGCCGATCACCAGCAGCGCCTCGCGATCGCCGCACGGCCACGACGTCGTACCAGTCCCCGCCGACGTCTCCGCCCGACTGCGCCGGCACGTACTGGGCGCTCACGCGCAGTCCGCTCAGCTCGCGGCAGCGACGCCGGCAGCAGCGCCTGCTGCAGCGTGTGGGCGATGCTGCGCTGCTCGATGTAGCGCTCGCCTGTTCTCCGCCGCGAGCCGGTCGAGCTCCTGCGCGAGCCGCTCGGCGCGGCGCCGGCGCTGCGCGAGCCGCCCGGTCATGATCGCCGCGGCGATCGAGATCAGCACGCCGAAGGCGACGATCAACCAGGGCAGGGCGTGGAAGAAGCTCGCCGCCGAGCGGTTCGCGTGGCGTCACGACCAGCGTGAACGCGCCGGCGCCGAACGGGATCACCTGGCTCGCCTGCAGACCGTGGATCGGCAGCGCCACGCTGGTCAGCAGCAGGTTCGAGCGCCGCCGCGAACGGCCCAGGTAGACGACGTAGTCGAGGTCGGCGAAGGCGCTGTTGCTCTCGAGTTTGGATCGGCGGTTCGCCGGCAGCGGGTTTTCGGAGTACACGGCGAAGCGGCTCTGCGTCGTGACGCGGTACACGTAGGACGAGCCCCGGCATGCCGCCGCCGAGGCGTGTTGACGATGTCCAGCCGCCCGGGCGCCGTGTTGCTCGCGACCCGCGCGGCCGCACCCGCGCTCGGCGCGGACGCCGATGACGGTGCGAAGCCGCGGCGAGCGGCCCAACGTCCACAGCGAGACCGAGCGGAACTGCCCGTGGACGCCCACGTAGGGCGCCATGAACTCCCGGAAGCGCAGCGGGCTGCCCCCGGTGGCGTCCGCGAGAGCCGCCGCCGAGGCGAGCGGCGTCTGGACGCCGGCGGCGGCGCCGCTCAGCACCAGGCCGACCTCGCGGACCCTGAGGTTCAGCAGCCTGCGCTCGTTGTGCCGGTACAGCAGCAGCGAGGTGACGGCCAGGGCCGCCGTGACCAGCACGCCGACGAGCAGCGCCGTCACCGCTGGGCCCGGCGCGATCAGGCTGCGCCGGCCGCTCGGTTCGGCGCCGGCCTCCTCCGCCGGCACGGCGTCGGACCGACGCTCTCCGCCCCCGCCCGCGGAGCCCGCGATCTCGCCGTCGACGACGCTCATCGGGCGAATCTACGCCTTCGGGCGGTTGACAAGGCTCGCGACGCGCAGGAGGAGGGGTTCGTTGCGCGTCGCGAGCACCATGCCAGCTGCCTCTCCTCCGGACTGCCGGGGATGGAAGATCGGCGGGAGACACATCTCCAGCGAGGCGTCCCCGCACGCGTAGTACCCGGCGCCACGCGCGCCCAAACAGGAAATCCATGTGGGCCGCTCCTTGCAGGATCGGCCCGGCGGTTAGCCTGCAGCCATGCCGCGGGCTCGCCGGGAGACGCCAGCAGACAACCGCCACGGCGTGGGCCCGTGAGCCCCCCGCGCGAAGAGCAGGCGCCCACCGAAACCGGGCGCACCGCATGGGCCCGGAACATGGCCGCGCCGGTTCGCGAGTTCCTCGGCACCGAGACCGGCAGCGCGCTCGTGCTGCTGCTCGCGGCGCTGCTCGCGCTGGTCTGGGCGAACTCGCCGCTGCGTCATTCCTACGAATCGCTGTGGGCGACGCGCCTGTCGGTGCGCATCGGCGGCGGCGAAGTGGCGGCCGACCTGCGCCACTGGGTCAACCAGGGTCTGATGACGCTGTTCTTCCTCGTCGTCGGCCTCGAGGCAAAGCGCGAGCTCGACCTCGGCGAGCTGCGCGAACGCCGGCGTGTGGCGATCCCCGCGCTGGCGGCGCTGGGCGGGCATGGCGGTGCCGATCGCGATCTTCCTCGCCTTCAACGCCGGCGGCCCCGGCGCCAAGGGCTGGGGCGCGGCGATGTCGACCGACACGGCGCTGGCGCTCGGCGCTCTCGCCCTGCTGACCCCCCGCACGCGCGACACGGCTGCGCGTCTTCATGCTGACGCTTGCCGTCGTCGACGACCTCGCTCGCGCTGATCGTGATCGCGATCGCCTACACGTCCAGCGTCTCGGTCGTCCCGCTGCTGGTGGCGATCGGGCTGTTCGCCGTGCTCGTGGTGCTGCGCTAGGCACCGGTCTGGCGCGGCCAGGCTCTCGTTCGCGGTCGGCCGTCGCGCTGTGGGTCGCGCTGTTCAAGTCGGGCATCGACCCGGTCATCTCCGGGCTCGCGATCGGCCTCGTGACCAGCGCCTACCCGCCTTCGCGCGAGGACCTCGAGCGCGTCGACCGAGCTGGCGATCTCGTTCCGCGAGCAGCCGACCCCGGACCTCGCCCGCTCGGCGCAGCTCGGCGTGCAGTCTGCGATCTCGCCCAACGAGCGGCTCCAGTACGCGCTGCACCCGTGGAGCAGCTACGTCGTCGTGCCGCTGTTCGCGCTCGCCAACACCGGCATCCATCTGTCGGGTCACGTGCGTCGAGCCGAGCGGTCTCCTCGCCGGTGACGCTCGGCGTGTTCTTCGGCTACGTCGCTCGGCAAGCCGGCTCGGGATCGTCTCCGCCTCGTGGCTCGCGTCGCGCCCGCGACTGCGACGGGACGCGGCCGACGCTCAGCTGGCCGATCCTCGCCGTCGGCGGCACGATCGCCGGGATCGGCTTCACGGTCTCGCTGCTGATCTCGAGCCTCGCCTTCCACGGCGAGCGTCTCGCCGACGCGAAGCTCGGCGTGCTCGCCGCGGCGGTCGCCGCGCCACTGCTCTCCTGGGTGCTGATCCGTCTCGTCCAGCGGCTGCCCGCGGCGCTGCGCGCCCGCCAGATCGCCGGGACGGCCGAGGACCTGCTCGACCTCGCCGTCGACGTCGACCCCGAGCGCGACCACATCCGAGGGCCGCGCGACGCGATGGTCACGCTGGTCGAGTACGGCGACTTCGAGTGCCCCTACTGCGGGCGGCCGAGTCGACGATCCGCGAGCTGATCGGCTCCGACTCCGACCTGCGCTACGTGTGGCGCCACCTGCCGCTCAACGACGTCCACATCCACGCCCAGCTCGCCGCCGAGGCCTCCGAGGCGGCGGCCGCGCAGGGCCGGTTCTGGGACTTCTACGACAGCCTCTTCGCCGACCAGGCGGCGCTGACGACGCGCGACGTGCTCGCCCGCGCGCAGCAGCTCGGCCTCGACACGGAGCGGTTCACCGCCGAGCTGCGCCGCCACGAGCACGCCGCGCGGATCGCCGAGGACGTCGCGAGCGCCGACGAAAGCGGCGTGTCCGGCACGCCCAGCTTCTTCATCAACGGCCGCCGCTACCACGGCGCCTACGACCTCGACACGCTGACGCGCGTGGTGCGCGCGGCACGACTGCGCGGCTCGGCGCTCGCGACGGCGCCGGCCTGAGGCGGGCGACCGCTGCGCGCGCGCTGCCGGCACGCGATGCGACGCTGCGCGCCGCGCCACGCCCGCGGGCGTGCCGCCCGACATCCGCCGGCGAGGAGGCGTCAGCCGGCCTCCCGCGGGTCCTCCGGAGAGGACCCCACCGGCCGCGGGCTCGGCCTCGACGGCGAACGACCCGCACCTCGGAGTCGCGGACGAGCAGCGGCGTCACGGCCTCGCAGTAGGCCGCGAGCGCGGCGCCGCGGAAGTGGGCTCGAGCGCGGCGCTGTCGCGCCAGCGCTCGCTGCAGGACGGAGAGGCCCGAGCTCCTCGAGCGGCTCGGCGAACGTGTAGCGGGCCTCCACAGGCAGCCGTCCTCGGCTCGCGCCGCCGACCTGCGCCGCAAGCATCGCCTCGCGCAGCGGGGCGCGATGGGGCGCCTGCGCGTGACGTCGGCGAGGACGACGATCACGGCCGCGTGCCCTACTGCAGGTAGCCCTCGACGGTGCCGGGGTCGCGGGCGCCGCATCGTCCGGATCGGCCCCGGCTTCGGGTAGTGCGCGGCGGCGGTGCAGCAGGGCCCAGCACCGGTCGAGCTCGACCGAGACCGCGTCGAGACGCCTCCGATCGTCCTGAGCGGCGGCGCGCGCGGGTCGCGATCCCGGCAGCGATCGCGCTTGGAGCGCGTGCTCCGCGGCGAGGCGCGCCTACGATCCGTCTCGAGGTCGGCTGGTCGCCCGTCGGCCGGCTCACGCTCGTCGGACTGGAGTCGCGTGCTCCTCGGCGCCGAGGATCTCGATGCGGCTTCAGGATGCGACTGAGTCGTCCGCGCGGCGCAGCGCTAAGGTCGACGCAGGGCCGTCGGCCGGCGTCGTGGCGCGCGCCGGCGCCGGCGTACGAGCGCGGCCGGCCGCGACGGCCGCTGCGCTCGCCGGCGGCGGCGCGAGACCGGGCAGGGCTCGCCGGAGCCCGTCGCCCCGCTCCGGCCCGCGCGGCGCTCGACCCGCGCCGCCCTTCGTGCTCCCCCCCGGCGCGGCCTTTCGCCTCGCGGCGCGCGGCGCGGGCTCTTCGCCGACGGCTTGCGCGCCGCCTTCGCGCGCGCCCGCGCGGCTTCTTGCGCGGCGTCGCCGGCCGCTTCGGCACCAGTCCCTCGATCTCCGCCAGCGCCTCGCCCATGTAGATCGCCAGACGCTGCAGGTGGGGCATCGTGTCGCGCGCGCCCGTGAAGCCGAAGTTGAGCGTTCCCGCATAGCTCACGCAGGTGATGTTCAAGGCGTTGCCGTGCGTGAGCAGCGACAGCGGGAACACCGAGTCGAGCCGCGAGCCGTTCATGTAGAGCGGCTCGGTCGGACCGGGCACGTTGGAGATCGCCACGCTGAACGGCACGGGCGCGTGACCCCCCAGTCCGATCAGCAGCCCCGCCACATAGGGGGCGTTGAGCAGCAGCGTGTAGGAGGTGCGCGCCTCGGGCGGCAGGCGGCTGAGGTGGCGCTTGGCCTCCGTCGTCGAGCGGCCGATCGCGCGCAGGCGCTCGACCGGACTCGGCGACGTTGGTGGCGAGCTCGGCGACCATCATCGCGATCGCGGTTCCCATCGACTCGTCCCGGGCGTCCCGCAGGTTGACCGGGATGCCCGCCGTGAGCGAGCGCTCGGGCAGACGCGCGTGCTCCAGCAGGTAGTGGCGCAGCGCCGTGCTGCTCAGATACAGCACGAGGTCGTTCAGCGTGCAGTCGAAGGCCCGCGCGATGCGCTTGACGCGGGCGAACTCGTACTGCTGGGTGGCGAATCGCCGCTGGCCGCCGAGACGTCCGCCCAGGGCGGAGTCCGGCGCCCTGTAGGGCGCTTGCAGCGGGCGCTCGTCGACGGCGGCGACGGCCAGGTCGAGCGCCGCGCGCGAGACCCCGCCCGCGGCCGCGGCGCTTTCGCGCAGCAGCCCGAAGGCGAGGCCGAGCGGGCCATTGGCGGCGGCCCGGTCCTCGCGCGGGCGCTCCCCCGCCCCGACGGTCCAGAACGAGGGTGTGCCGCGCTCGCGCGGATCGCTCGAGAGCGTACGCAGGATCAGCCGCATGCCGCTCACGCCGTCGACGAGCGAGTGGTGCATCTTCGTGTAGACGGCGAAGCGGTTCCGTTCGAGACCCTCGATCAGGTGCACCTCCCACAGCGGCCGATGGAGGTCGAGCTCGTTGCTGTGCAACCGCGAGACGAGCACGCCGAGCTCGCGCTGACCGCCGGGGTGCGGCAGCGCAGAGTGGCGGACGTGGTAGTCGAGGTCGACGTCGTGAACCTGGCGCATCGCCGGCAGCCGCGAGCCGAGCAGCGGCAGCTCGAGGAGCTCGAGGTTCCACGGCGGCGGCACCGCACGCACCTCGCGCATCTCGGCGAACAGCCGTTCGAGGTACCCCGCTGGTGCGTCGGCGGGCAGCGTGAACTCGAAGAGGCCGCCGACGTGCATGGGCGTGTCACGTGACTCGATCGCGAGCCACGCGGCGTCGAGCGGTGATACGCGCTGCATCGCCAGACTCTCTCCTTCCACCCCTCCCCTTCGGTGACCGGTGCCGGCAGCCTACCGTCTGCGCCGATGCGCCGCGAGCAGGGCGCGCGCGTTTCTCAGGCCGGGCGCCGCTCGAGGATCACGACCGGGATACGGCGATCCGTCGCCTGCGCGTATTCGTCATAGGCAGGCCACACCTCTGTCATCAGCGACCACAGCCGCTCGCGCTCCTCGCCCTCGGCGACGGACGCACGCACCGGGATCACCTCGTCGCGGACCTGGATCGTGGCGTCGGGCTCGACACTGAGGTTCTCGAACCACGCCGGGTGCTCCGGCGCGCCGCCCTTCGACGCGACCACCACCCAGCGTCCGCCGTCGGCACGGTGGATCAGCGGTGTGGTGCGCGGCTCGCCGCTGCGCCGTCCGCGTGTGGTGAGCAGCAGGATCTCGGTCCCGCGCCAGCGATAGCCGCGCTCTCCCCCGGTCTCGCGGTACACGCGGACGTGCTCGGGGCCGAACAGGTCATCATCCGAGCCTGCCATCGCGGCGCAGTCTAGATGGTTGCCGCGTCCGTGCGCGGCGGCATCGCAGAGCAGCGCGTCGCGGCGCAGGCCGGGACTAGCCCGCGGCTCCGCGAGGCCCTATGATGCGCCCCTGGCGCCCGGTCGCCGGAGGATGAGGACTCGGCGGGGAGAGGGCTGCGACAACGAGGTAGGGGGCTGGATGTCACGCAGGACCACGGAACGGCGCCTTCGCGGCAGACCAGTCGCGCGAGCACGGCGGGACTCGGCCAAGCGCCGGCGCGCAGCACTGGTGCTCGCAGTCGCCGCCGGGCTGCTCGGCGTGCTCTGCACCACCGCCTCGGCACGGATCGCCGCGCGCTCGCTCGGCGCGCAGCCGCTCGTCGCGAATCCCAAAGTCACCCAGCAACCGACCAACGTCACCGTCGAAGAACCCGCCCCCGCCGGCTTCACCTCGGCGGCCTCGGGCTCGCCTTCCGTGCAGTGGGAAGAATCGGTCAACGAAGGGACGAGCTGGCAGCCGATCCCGGGCGCCACGAGCGGCACCTACACGATCGCGGCCACGTCGACCTCGGAAAGCGGCCACCGGTTCCGCGCCTTGTTCACGAACGCCGAAGGCGGCTCGATCACGAGCAAAGCCGCGACGCTGACCGTCACCGCGAAGCCGGTCGTGACGGTGCAGCCCGCGAGCATCAGCGTCGAACAGACCAAGGAAGCAGTCTTCGAATCGCGCGCCTCGGGCTCGCCCGCGCCGACGGTGCAGTGGCAGGAGTCCACCGATGGGGGGCAGGTCTTCAAGAACATCGCCGGCAGCCAGAACCAGTTCCGGATCGGCGGCGTGAGCGAAAACATGGACGGGTGGGAGTTCCGAGCGGTCTTCAAGAACTCCCGGGGCGAAACGGTCAGCCAGGCGGCGACGCTGCACGTGGTCGAAGCCCCCGTGTTCACGATCCAGCCAGAAGCCAAAACCGTCGTGGAAGGCCAGAGCGTGAACTTCTTCAGCTCCGCCCACGGCCGGCCGGTGCCCTCCGAGCAGTGGCAGGTCTCCGTCGACAACGGCGCGACCTGGCAGCCGGTCGAAGGCGCGACTTCCAGCACGCTGACGCTCGCTTCGACCACCGGCTCGGAGAACGGCAACCTGTACCGGGTCGTTGACAGCAACTCCATCGGCTCGACGACGAGCCAGTCCGCGAAGCTGACGGTGCAGAGCAAGCCCCTGATCACCGAACAGCCCCAGCCCCAGACGGTCCTCCTCGGCACGCAGGCCACGTTCACGGCGGCGGCCACGGGCCCCCCGGAACCGACGGTGCAGTGGGAAGAATCACTCAACGAAGGCGCAGCTTGGAGCGCGATCTCCGGAGCCACGAGCGGTGAGATCACAGTCAGCGACGCGCAACTCTCGGAGAGCGGCCGCGAGTACCGCGCGGTCTTCACCAACGTCGCCGGGTCGACGATCAGCGAACGCCGCGACGCTGACGGTCGCCGCGACCTCCTACCGCGGCTTCGGCTGGGGACTGAACACGCACGGCCAGACCGGCGTCGGGTCCAGCGAATCGATGATCACGGCGTCCGACTCCGATCACCGGGCTGAAGCTTCGTGACCGCCGTCGCCGGCGGCGGACGCCACAGCCTCGCGCTGCTCGCCGGAGGCACCGTCGAGGCCTGGGGCTTCAACGGCCACGGCCAGCTCGGCGACGAAGGCGCGGTCGGGACGCGAAAGCCCGATCCCGGTCGAAGGCCTCAACGCACGTGAGGGCGATCGCGGCGGGCGGCAACCACAGCGTCGCGCTGCTGAAGAACGGCACGGTCGAGGACTGGGGCGACGACGAAAGCGGCCAGCTCGGCAACGGCAGCACCAACGACAGCGAAGTGCCCGTGGCGGTCAAGAACCTCAGCGGCGTCACGGCGATCGCAGCAGGCGAAGAACACACGCTCGCGCTGCTCTCGAACGGCACCGTGATGGCCTGGGGCAACAACGAACGCGGCCAGCTCGGCAACGGCAGCACGCACAACAGCGACGACGCCGGTCGCGGTCAAGAACCTGAGCGGAGTCGTCGCGATCGCGGCGCGACGGCGAATAATCAGCATCGCCCTGCTCTCCAACGGCACGGTCGATGGCCTGGGGCGACGACGAACACGACCAGCTCGGCAACGCGGCGGTGCTCGAAAAGGGGCTCGAAAAATGGGAAGAAGAAGTCCCTCCGTCGGACGGAGCCGAAGCGGGCACCTTCTCGACACGCCGGTCGCCGGTCGAAGAACTGAGCGGCGTCAAGGCGATCGCCGCCGGCATCGACCCACGCTCTCGCGCTGCTGGAAGGCGGCACCGTCGTCGGCTGGGGCGACGACCGCGAAGGCGAGCTCGGCAACGGCGCCCAGGAAGCGAAGGTGCTGCACCCGGTCGCCGCCACGGGCCTCAGCGGCGTGAGCCCGATCGCGCCGGCGAACTCGACAGCGCGGCGCTGCTCGCCAGCGGCGCGCTGAGACCTGGGGCTCCAACTCGGACGGGAACCTCGGCCTCGGCACGCACGGAGACGCCGTCGACTCGCCGACGCACGTCACCACGCTCGGGATGGTCGTCGGGCGTCTCGGCCGGCGGCTCGCAGATGATCGCCTTCGGCGAAGCGCTGCCGACAGTCACCGCGTCGCGCCCGTCGGTCGGGGCGGCGGCCGGCGGCACCGAAGTGACGATCACCGGCACCAGACCTCGCGGATGCGAGCGCAGTGCACTTCGGCGCGAACGCCGCGGCGGCTCCTTCGACGCCGAATCTCCGCGACGACGGTCATGGCCGTCGCCCCAGCCGGCAGCGGGACCGTCGACGTGACCGTGACGACCCGCTCGGGCACGAGCCCGCGAAAGTCCCGCGGACCGCTTCACCTACCTCGTCGCGCCGACCGTCACGAAGCTCTCCGCGAAGGACGGCCCGGCGACCGGCGGCACCGTCGTGACGATCACGGGCACGGGCTTCGTCGCGCCGCGCACGAAGTGAGCTTCGGAACGGCGTGACGCGACCGCGGTCGAGCGTCAACCTCGCCGACGTCGATCACGGCGATCTCGCCGCCGATCCGCAGCCGGCAAGCTCGCCGTGACGGTGACGACGGCCGGCGGCACCAGCGCGACGCCGGAAGGCCAACTTCAAGTCCGTCCCGGTCGTCACGTCGGTCGTCTCCGCCCGAACGGCCCGCAGGCCGGAGGCAACACGGTCACGGTCAGCGGCGCCGGGTTCGCGCCCGGCACGAACCTGACGAACTTCAAGTTCGGCAAGGCGAAGGTCACAGGATCGGTGCAGTGCGAAAGCGCGACTCGACCTGCATCGTCGTCGTGCCCGCCGGCAAGGCGACCGGCACCGTCGACGTGACCGTCGAGGCGAAAAAGTCAAGAGCGCGGCCTCCCGAAGCCGACCGCTACACCTACGAATAGCGCTCGAGCGGCGCCCGCTCGCAGACTGCGCCGCGACTGCTCAGCCGGTGTACACGCGCGTCAGCGACTCGGCGACGCACACGGGCTTCTCCGCAGCCCTCGCGCTCGAAGGTCAGCTCGGTGGTGATCTGCGCACCGCCGGGGATCTCCTCGACCTCGGCGAGCTTGGCGCGCATCCGCACCTTCTGCCGACCGGCAGCGGCGAGGGGAAGCGCAGGCGGTTCAGCCCGTAGTTCAGGGCGAACGCGAAGCCCTCGAACGTGTACATGTCGTAGGAGAAGCGCGGCGCCGAGCGAGAGCGTGAAGTAGCCGTGGGCGATCGTGCCGCCGAACGGCGTCTCCTTCGCCCGCTCGACGTCGACGTGGATCCACTGGTCGTCGCCCGTGACGCGGGCGAACTCGTCGATCTCCTCCTGCGTGACCAGGTGCCAGTCGCTGACGCCCAGCTCCTTGCCGACGTGATGCCTTGACCTCGTCGAGGCCGTTCAGGGTGAGCATCGTGCGGGTCCTCCTTCGCGGTCGGTACGGCCGCGCGCAGCGGCCCGGATCGGTCCTTGACCCTACCCTGAGGCCGGCACGGGGCGCCGGCCGACTATTTCGTCCTCCGGCACGGAGCACCGGCCGACTCCCCCATCCTCCTGCACCGAGCGCCGGGCGACTCCCCCATCCTCCGGCGCGGAGCGCCGGCCGACTCCGACCTCCCGGCGCGGAGCTCACGCGCATGTGATGCGCTCCCTCAGGGAATAGGCTCAAGCGGTGGACGCCGCGGCATCGAGCACCAGCCCGACGGCTGACCCCTCCGGCGCCGCGGGCGACGCGTCGGCGCCGGCCGTCGCTGGGTGCTCGACTTCGCCGACGGCTCGCGGGAGCTGCGCGAGCTGCTCGGCGGCAAGGGCGCGAACGTCGCCGAGATGACGCGCGTGCTCGGGCCCCGAGCGGGTCCCAGCCGGCTTCACGATCACGACCGCAGCGTGCGTCGCCTACATGCGGGAGGAGCGGTTCCCGGAGGGTCTGAGGACGAGGTCGCGAGGCGCTCGCGCGTCTCGAGGCGCGCGCCGGCCGCCGGCTCGGCGACGCCGGCGACCCGCTGCTCGTCTCGGTCCGCTCCGGCGCGCGCGAGTCGATGCCGGGGATGCTCGACACGGTCCTCAACCTCGGTCTCAACGACGAGACGGTGCGCGGGCTCGCGGCGCGCTCGGGCGACGAGCGCTTCGCCTGGGACTCCTACCGCCGCTTCGTGCAGATGTACGGGAACGTCGTCGTCGGGGATGCCCGGGCGAGCGCTTCGAGCAGGCGATCGCGCAGGCCAAGCAGCGCTCGCGGCGTCGAAGCTCGACACCGAGCTCGACGCGGCGGCGCTGCGAGAGCTGACGCTGCGGTTCAAGGGCTTCTACGAGTTTCCCGGCGGACCCCGCCGACCAGCTCCGCGGCGCGATCCGGGCGGTGTTCGACTCCTGGCAGGGCGAGCGGGCCGTCGCCTACCGGCGCATCAACCGGATCCCGGACGAGTGGGGCACCGCGGTCAACGTCCAGCAGATGGTGTTCGGCAACATGGGCGAGACGCAGCGGCAGCGGCGTCGCCTTCTCGCGCGACGAGCTGACCGGGGCGCCGCAGCCCTCCGGCGACTTCCTGGCGAACGCGCAGGGCGAGGACGTCGTCTCGGGCGTGCGCACGCCGCGTGACATCTCCGAGCTGCGCGACTGGCTGCCGGAGGTGCACGCGCAGCTGCTCGAGATCCTCACCTTGCTCGAGCGCCACTACGGCGACATGCAGGACACGGAGTTCACGGTCCAGGAGGGCCGCCTGCTACATGCTGCAGACGCGCAACGCGAAGCGCCCCGCGCAGGCCGCGGTGCGCTTCGCGGTCGACGCCGTCGCCGAGGGCCTGCTCGACCGCGAGCGCGCGATCGCGACGATCGATCCCGCGGCGCTCGACGCGCTGCTGCATCCGACCTTCGACCCCGCCGCCGGCTTCGAGGTGATCGCGCGCGGCGTCGCCGCCTCGCCGGGCGCGGCCAAGGGCGAGATCGTGCTGATCGCCGCGGAGGCCGTGCGCGCAGGCGAGGAAGGACGCGAGGTGATCCTCGTGCGGGCCTTCACCGAGGCCGACGACGTCGCCGGCTTCCATGCCGCGCGCGGGATCCTCACGAGCGAGGGCGGCAAGGCCAGCCATGCGGCGCTCGTCGCGCGCGGCATGGGCCGCCCGGCGGTGACCGGCGCCGCCGACGTGCAGGTCGACGCTCGCCGAGAGGGTCGTGCGGATCGGCGGCCGCGAGCTGCGCGCCGGCGAGCGGATCGCGATCGACGGCAGCCACGGCACGATCACCACCGACGACGTGCCGCTCGTCGAGCCCGAGGTCTCCGAGCACCTGCAGACCGTGCTCGAGCTGGTGCGACGAGCTGCGCACGCTCGGCGTGCGCGCCAACGCCGACACGCCCGAGGACGCGCGCAGGGCGATCGAGCTCGGCGCCGAGGGCATCGGGCTGTGCCGCACCGAGCACATGTTCCTCGGCGAGCGCCAGCCGTTGATGGCGGACGTGATCATGGCTGGCGACGAGCACGAGCGCGGGCGAGCGCGATCGACCGCCTGCGTCCGCTTCAGGAAGCCGACTTCGAGCAGATCCTGCAGGCGCTCGACGGCCGGCCGGTGACGGTGCGGCTGCTCGACCCGCCGCTGCACGAGTTCCTGCCCGACCCCGGCTCGCTGCCGGAGGGCTCGCCCGAGCGCCGCCGCGTCGAGCAGCTCCAGGAGGCCAACCCGATGCTCGGCACGCGCGGCGTGCGGCTCGGCCTGCTGTTCCCGGCGCTGTACGAGATGCAGGTGCGGGCGCTGTTCGCTGCCGCCGCGCGGGTTCCCGGCAGCGACATCGAGGTGATGATCCCGCTGGTCGCCTACGAGCGCGAGCTCGAGCTGATGCGCGGGCTGATCGAGCGCGTGGCCGCCGAGACCGGCTTCGCGGCGAGCGACGCCTTCAAGATCGGCACGATGATCGAGCTCCCGCGCGCCTGCCTGCAGGCCGACCGCATCGCCGCCGGCGCGGACTTCTTCTCGTTCGGCACGAACGACCTGACGCAGACCGCGCTCGGCTTCAGCCGCGACGACATCGAGGGCCGGCTGCTGGCCCGCTACATCGACCTGAAGATCCTCGACCGCTCTCCGTTCGAGACGCTCGACACGCCCGGCGTCGGCCAGCTGATCCGGATGGGCGCCTGGCTCGGGCGCAAGGTCGAAGCCGCAGCTCTCGCTCGGCGTCTGCGGCGAGCACGGCGGCGACCCCGACTCGATCGAGTTCCTGCACGCATCCGGGATCGACTACGTCTCCTGCTCGCCCTACCGGGTGCCGATCGCGCGGGTGGCCGCCGCGCAGGCGGCGATCCGCGCCGCAGGGCGACACGCACGGCTGAGCAGAGGATCCCTCCCGGGCCGCTGCGTCTAGACCTTCGCGAACGGCGAGACGTAGCGCAGGAACGGCTCGACCTCGAGGCCGCTGCCGGTCGCGTGCTCGACCAGCGGCACGGTGTCGAGCCGCCGGCCGTGAGCGGTGCACGTGCTCGCCGAGCCACCGCTTGACCGGCTCCACCTCGCCGCGCGCGAGATCCTCGCTCGCGCGGCCCCAGCTCGCGCTCGAGCGCCTCCCACAGCGAGGCGGCGATCAGGCAGCCCATCGCGTAGCTCGGGAAGTACCCGAATGCGCCCTCGCTCCAGTGCACGTCCTGCAGGCAGCCGAGCGCGTCGCGCGGGCACCTCCAGGCCGAGCAGGCGGCGCACCCCGTCGCGCCAGGCCGCCGGCAGGTCCGCGACCGCCGAGGTCGCCGTCGATCAGCGCCAGCTCGAGCTCGAAGCGCAGCACGATGTGCAGCGGGTACGTCAGCGGGTCGGCGGAGACCCTGATCAGCGACGGCTCGACCGCAACCAGCGACGCGTGCAGGCGGGCCCGCATCTGATCTCGTAGCCGCCTGCGGCGAGCTCGGCGGCGAGCACGCGCCGCGAAGTCCGGGTGGCGCGCGATGTGGTTCTCCCAGAGCTTGCTCTGCGACTCGTGGATCGACATCGAGGTGCCGGCGCCGAGGTTCGTGCGGTCGCAGATCGGGCGTCGATCTGATGCTCGTACAGCGCGTGCCCGAACTCGTGCAGCGAGCTCAGCAGCGACTCGATGCCGCCGTCGTCGTAGCGAGTCGTCATGCGCTGATCGGTCCGCGCCATCGAAGCCGAGAACGGGTGCGTCGAGACGTCCAGCCGCCAGCTCTCGGAGTCGACGCCGACGCGCCGCATGATCGCTCTCCACCGCGCGGCGCTGCGCGTCGGGCGGCACCGCCGGAGGCTCCGGAGCCGGCCGCGCACGCGCCTCCTCGACGAGCGGCGCCGAGCCGCCGTGCCGAGCTCTGCAGAACAGGCGTCGCAGCTCGTCGGTGCGCAGGCCGAAGTCGAAGTCGTCGATCGAGCGACTGGTAGACGCCGCGGCCTTCCTCGTCCAGGCAGCGCCCGTACGCGCGCGCCAGCTCGATGTTGCGCTGCAGCGCGGGGGCGAACGCCGCGAAGTCGTCGGCGGCGCGCGCCGCCTGCCAGCTCTCCTGGCCGTCGGAATGCGCCTTGGAGAGCTCCGCTGCGAGATCGGCGGGCACGCGCCGCGCGCGCTCCCAGTCGCGGCGGGCGAGCCGCACGATGTCGCGCTCGAGCTCGTCGCCGGAGGAGTCGTCCGAGCTCCGCGAGCCACTCGCCGATCTCGGGCGTAGTCGCGTGCTCGTGGACGATCCGCGCGAGCGTCCCGATCTGGTGCCCGCGTTCGGCCGCGCCGCCGGGCGGCATCATCACGAGCTGGTCCCAGGCGGCCAGCGTCTGCAGCGCTCGCAGGTCGGCCAGCTCGGCCAGCCGGGCGCGGAGCCTGCTCATCGCGGTCACGGCACGGAAGCCTATGCATTGCGGCCGTCGTACCGCGTGCTCGGCTCGCGACCGGCCTGCTCCCGGGGACGGGCGCGCAGCCGCCGCGAGGTCCCGCCCGGCGGAGCTCAGGCGGGCGCGCCGGCGCGTTCCGCGGGCTCCCCGGCCTGCGCGCGTCCGTCGCGGATCAGCTCAGCGGCGCGCTCGGCGACCGCGATCGTCGGCGCGTTCGTGTTGCCTCGGGGCACCGCCGGCATCACCGAGGCGTCGACCACTCGCAGGCCCTCGACGCCCGTTGACCCGCAGCTGCGGGTCGACCACGGCCGAGCCGCGTCGGTGCCCATCCGGCAGGTGCCGGCCGGGTGGTAGATCGCGAAGGTGGTCCGCGCGACGTGCGCACGCAGCGCCTCGTCGCTGTCGCCGTCCGGCACGTTGAAAGGCTCGGCCGCGTACGGCCGGAAGGCCGGCTGCGAGCAGATCTCCAGCGCCCGCCGCAGCCCGGCGATCATCCGCTCCATGTCGTTGCCGCGCGAGTAGAAGTCGTTGCGGATGATCGGCTTGGCCATCGGGTCCGGCGAGGCAAGGCGCACCGTCGCCGCGGCTGTGCTCGGTGAGCAGGCAGGGCGACACCCAGACCCCGTGCGCCTCTGGGTCGCGCATGCCCTCTTCGATGATCTGCACCGGCGCGACGTGGAACTGCGTGTCGGGAGCGAGCGCGCTCTGCTCGACGCGAGTGAAGCCTCCGGACTCGGCGAGGTTCGAGGTGAACGGCCCGGTCTGGTTCGCTTCGAACTCCTCGAGCGCCGCCGGCTCGAGCGCCAGCAGCAGGCTCTCCGGCTCGGGCGTCGTGTAGACGAGCTGCGCAGCCGGATGGTCCGACAGGTTCTCGCCGACCGCGGGCTGGTCGAGCAGCACCTCGATTTCGCGCATCTGCAGGTGCTCGGCCGGGCCGATCCCGGAGAGCATCAGCAGCTGCGGGGAGTTGTAGGCGCCGGCGCAGAGGATCACCTCCCGCTCGGCGCGGAACTCCTGCACCTCGCCGAGCCGGGAGGCGGCCACGCCGACCGCCCGCGTGCCGTCGAAGATCAGTCGCTCGACGTGCATGTAGGGCATCACCGCGAGGTTCTCCCGCTCGATCGCCGGGTGCAGGTAGGCGACCGCGGCGCTGACTCGCATGCCGCCGCGCTGGGTCACCTGGTAGAGCCCGACGCCGTCCTGCTCGGGCCCGTTGAAGTCGTCGTTGCGGGGAAGGCCCGCCTCCTCGCCGGCGTCGACGAAGGCGGCAGCGATGCGGTTGCGCGAGCGACTCTCGCTGACCGGCAACGGCCCGCCCGCGCCATGCAGCTCGGAGGCGCCGCGCTCGTTGTCCTCAGCCTTCACGAAGTACGGCAGCAGATCGTTCCAGGCCCAGCCCGGGACACCCCATTCGTCGTAGTCGCGACGGTTGCCGCGGATGTAGATCATCGCGTTGATCGAGGAGGAGCCGCCGAGCACGCGGCCGCGCGGGAGGGTGATGCGGCGGTTGTCGCAGTGGGCCTCCGGGCGCGGAGTGGTAGTCCCAGTCGACGTCGGTCGCGCCGAGCTGCAGGTAGCCGAGCGGGACGTGGATGTTCTCCTTGACGTCGGGCGGACCGGACTCGAGCAGCAGCACCTTCACATCCGGGTCCTCGCTCAGCCGCGCGGCGAGCACGCAACCCGCCGAACCCGCACCGACGATCACGTAGTCGAACATCTCGAAGACCCTCCCTCTCGCAGCTGGAACCCGGCAGCCGACCATACCTCACCCGCTGCGGGCGCGGGGCCACCCGGCTCGGCGCCCCGCGGGGCGGCGCGCGAGGCGGCGCGGGGCGCTAGGGGGCGCGGGGCCACCCGGCTCGGCGCCCCGCGGGGCGGCGCGCGAGGCGGCGCGGGGCGCTAGGCGGGCGCGGGAGCCTGCTCGGAGATCGGTTCCTGCTCCACCGGGCGCATCGCGACGCCGGCCGCGGCGTATGCCTCCGGCGCGTCGAGAGTCTCGGCGGCGAGCAGCGCTCGCGCGAGGCTCTCGAGCTGGCCGCGGTGCTCGCCGAGCAGGCGCGTGACCGCGGCCTGCGCCTCGGTGACGATCCGCTGCGTCTCCTCGTCGATCAGGCGCTGCGTGTGCTCGGAGGTCTCGCCTGCACCCGGCAGCAGCGGCCCCTGGCCTTCGGCCGAGAGCACCGCGATCGGGCCGATCGCCTCGCTCATCCCCCACCGGCCGACCATCTGGCGGGCGATCTGCGTGAGCTGCTGGATGTCGGACTCGGCGCCGGTCGTGATCGAGCCGTAGACGACCTCTTCGGCGACGCGGCCGCCCAGCGCGACGCGGATCTTGGCGTCGAGGTCCTCGAGGCTGTACGAAACACGGTCGGCGTCCGGGGTCGACAGCGTCACGCCGAGCGCCATCCCGCGCGGGATGATCGAGACCTTGCGCACGGGGTCGGCGTGCGGGGTCAGCATCCCGACGAGCGCATGACCCGACTCGTGGTAGGCGGTCCGCTCCCGGTCGGCGGGGGCGAGCAGGATCCCGCGCGGCGCGCCGAGCATGATCTTCTCCAGCGAGTCGGTGAGGTCGGTCATCAGCACCTTGTCGTGGCCACGCCGCGCCGCCAGCAGCGCAGCCTCGTTGGCGAGGTTCGCCAGGTCCGCCCCGACCATCCCCGGGGTGCTCGAGGCGAGCGCGTGGAGGTCCACGTCCTTGCCCAGCGGGATCGACCGGGTGTGGACTTCGAGGATCGCGACCCGTCCCTTGCGGTCGGGGGGCTGCACCGTCACCCGCCGATCGAAGCGGCCGGCCCGCAGCAGCGCCGGGTCGAGCACGTCCGGCCGGTTCGTCGCGGCCAGCACGACGACCGCTTCCGAGGACTCGAAGCCGTCGATCTCGGTGAGGATCTGGTCGAGCGTCTGCTCGCGCTCGTCGTTGGCGCCGGAGACCGAGACCGACCCCTGACGGGAGCGCCCGATCGCGTCGAGCTCGTCGATGAAGATGATGCTCGGCGCGGCCTCCTTGGCCTTCGCGAACAGGTCCCGCGCGCGCGAGGCGCCGACCCCGACGATCGCCTCTATGAACTCCGAGGCCGAGATCGAGAAGAAGGCCGCATGCGCCTCGCCGGCGACGGCGCGGGCGAGCAGCGTCTTGCCCGTGCCGGGCGCGCCCGAAAGCAGGACGCCGTGGGGCATGCGCCCACCCAGGCGCCCGTAGCGCTCGGGATTTCGCAGGAAGTCGACGATCTCCGACAGTTCGGCCTTGGCCTCGTCGATACCGGCGACGTCGGCGAACGTCACGCGGATCGTCTCGGGGTCGACGCGGCGAGCCCGCGACCGTCCGAACGAACCGAGCGCGCCCATCCCCCCCGCCCCGGCGGCCGCGCGGCGCGCGAGCAGGATGAAGAGGCCGACGATCAGCAGCGTCGGCCCGAACGCGAGCAGCAGCTCGAGCAGCGGCGAGGTGCTCTTGGTCGTCGACTTGGCGTTGATCTGCACCCCCTTTTCCTGCAGCAGCGCCGACAGCGCGCTGCCGTTCCAGAACGAGGGCACCTGCGTGGCGAACAGCTTCGTCGGAGTCGCCTTGGCGTCCGAGAGCGGATAGCGCAGATCCTGTTTGAAGGTTCCCTGGACTTCGTCGCCTTGGGAGGAGATCGAGGCCACCTTGCCCGCCTTCACCTGTTCGACGAAGAACGGGCTGAACGGCACCGTCACCCGCGGCTGCCCTCCGGGTTGCGCGAGCACGACGGAGAGGATGTTGATCGCCAGCAGGAAGCCGACGAACCACAGGAACCAGGACTGGCGGTGCGGCGGGCGCTGCCCGGGCTGCTCGGGCATGCCTCTCCCGTCGGGCGCCGGCGCGACCTGCCAGCCGCGCTTGTCGCGCGGCATTCGTGGATGCGGAGCGTCTGCGCGCCTGCCGTCCGCCCGCTGCGGCTCGTCTGCCATCAGAGCGCCCGGCGCGGGATCGTGCGACCGGCCATCGGACCATCCTACGCCCGCGCCGCCGGCGGGGCCGTGCTCGGCGCAGGGCCCAGGCGCGCTCGACGCCCAGCAGCCGGTCGCACGCGCCCGGCGGAGGGGCTCGAGCGCCACGTCCTGGAGCGCCGCACGGTGCGCTGGGGATTCCCGTCCGGGCGCTGGCGCGGCGGATAGTGTGCCCGCCATGCAGCATCGTTTCGGCGGTCCGCGCTTCACGGTGGGGATCGAGGAGGAGCTGATGATCCTCGACGCGCGCTCGCTGGACCTCGCGAGCGCGATCGAGACGATGCTCGGCGAGGATCCGCCGGCCGGGCAGATCAAGCCCGAGCTGCTCGAGTCGGTGCTCGAGATCGCCACCACGCCGTGCGCGCGGCTCGACCAAGCGGGCGCGGAGCTGGCCGAGCTGCGGGCGCTCGCCGCGGAGCGGGGCGCCCGGGCCGGCCTGCGGATCGGCGCCTCCGGCACGCATCCCTTTGCGCGCTGGGAGGACCAGCGCGTGGTGCGCGACGACCGTTACCGCGGGCTGATCCGCTCGCTCGGCTTCGTCGCCCGCCAGGAGCTCGTGTTCGGGATGCACGTGCACGTCGGCATGGGCGGCGCTGATGAGACGGTCCACGTCGCCAACAACCTGCGGCCCTACGTGCCGCTGCTGATCGCGCTGTCGGCGAACTCGCCGCTGTGGCGGGGCGAGCCGACGGGGCTGATGTCCAGCCGGGTTCCGATCTTCCGCGCCTTCCCGCGTGTCGGCCTGCCACCGCGGTTCGCGAGCTGGACGGACTTCGAGTCGCGCGTCGAGTTCCTCGTCGAGGGCGGCGTGATCGAGGACTACACCTTCCTCTGGTACGACGTGCGGCCGCACCCGCGGCTCGGCACGATCGAGATCCGCGCGATGGACTCCCAGACGCGGGTCGAGCACACGCTCGCCCTGGCGGCGCTCGTCCTGTCGCTCGTCAAGCGGCTGGCCGAGGGCTTCGAGGCCGGCGAGGAGATGGTCGACCCGCCGTGGGAGGTGCTCGACGAGAACCGCTGGCTCGCCGCGCGCCACGGGCTCGACGCCGAGCTGCTCGACACCGCGGGCGGCCCGCCGCGCGCGGTGCGCGACTGGGCCGGCGAGCTGCTCGAGCAGCTCGCCCCGCATGCGCGGGCGCTGGGCTGCGCCGCCGAGCTCGAGGGCATCGAGGACCTGCTGCGCGCAGGCAACGGCGCGCAGCGCCAGCAGATGGTCTTCGAGGCCAACCGCGATCTGCGCGAGCTGATGCGGGAGATCGTGGAGCACACCACCCCGCAGGAGCGGTGAGAGCGTGGCGGAAACAGCGCCGTTCGTCCACGAGCTGCGCGTGCGCTACGGCGAGTGCGATCCCCAGGGCATCGTGTTCAACGCCAACTACCTGCTCTACTTCGACGTCGCCTTCACCGAGTTCTGGCGCGAGGCGGTCGGCCCGTGGCAGGAGATGGTCGGTCGCGGCATCGACGCCGTGGTCGCGCACGCCGAGCTCGACTTCCGCTCGCCGGCGCGTTTCGACGACGTGCTCGCTCTCCGCGCGCGGGTCGTGCGCCTCGGCGAGACCTCGGTGACGACGGAGATCGACGCGACGCGCGGCGAGGAGCTGCTCGTCGCGATGCAGGCGCGCCATGTCTGCGTGACCGCGCCGGCCGCCGGCGAGGAGATCCGCACGATGCCCTGGCCGGTGGACATCCGCGACGGGCTCTCGCGCTTTGCGCCGGCCCCAACCGCCGCCGGGAAACGGCCTCCGGCCGCGGGGCCGCCTATCCCGGGGAGATGACGGACTCAGCCGACTCTAAGCTTTCCCCCAGGCTTCGCTCACCGGTCGCGGCGATGCTGTCAGTCATGAGCACAGCACAGGCCAGGAGGAGCACGTTGATGGAGCAGGACCCGGGAGCTGGGAGCGCCGACGCCACCGCCGGCAGCCGCATCCTCGTCGTCGATGACGAGTCCGAACATCGTCGAGGTGGTCTCGATGGCTCTGCGCTACCAGGGCTTCGAGGTCGAGACCGCGTCGAATGGTCGCGAGGCGATCACGGCGGTCACCCGCTTCAAACCCCACCTGATGGTGCTCGACGTGATGCTGCCTGACGTCGAGGGCTTCGAGGTGGCGAACCGGCTCGGCGCGCAGCGTGCCGGCGTGCCGATCATCTTCCTCACGGCGCGAGACTCCACCGAGGACAAGGTGCGCGGGTCTCAGCGGCGGCGGCGACGACTACATGACCAAGCCCTTCAGCCTCGAGGAGCTGGTGGCGAGGATCCGCACGATCCTGCGCCGCACGGGCCAGGCCGCAGCCGAGTCGGGGCGGCTCACGTTCGCCGACCTCGAGCTCGACGAGGAGTCCCACGAGGTGCTGCGCGGCGGCGAGCGCGATCGAGCTGACCGCCACCGAGTTCCGGCTGCTGCGCTACCTGATGCTCAACCCCCGCCGCGTGATGACGCGGGCGCAGCTGCTCGACCACGTCTGGGACTACGACTTCGGCGGCGACGGGCGCGTGCTGGAGACCTACGTGAGCTACCTGCGCAAGAAGCTCGACGCGCACGGGCCGTCGCTGATCAGGACCGTGCGCGGCGTGGGCTACGGCCTGCAGGCTCCCCGGAGCTAGGCGGCGGATGTCCTCGTTGCGCTCGCGCGTGCTGGCGAGCGTGCTCGTGCTGGCGGCCGCGGGCATGATCGCGCTGGCCGCGGTCACCTACGCCGAGCAGCGGTCGTTCCTGGAGTCGCGCGCCGACCAGCAGGCGCAGTCGGCGGTCGGCGGTCTCTCGCAGCTGCTCGACCAGGCGGGCCTGCGGCCCGCGGGCTACGTGCCGGGCGAGCAGCAGGACCACGATTCCCCTGCGGGTCCGGGCGACCGCCCCGCCCACGGCGGACCCGTCAACCTGCCGCCGGGCACCTACGGGCAGCGACGCGAAGCGTCGGGCCACGTGATCGGCTCCAAGCAGATCAAATACAGCCCGAGCGAACCGGCCCTGGCGACACCGCGGCTGCCCGCAGAGGTGCCGATGGGCACGCTGCTGACGGTCGGCTCGCACGGCTCCGGCGGACTGCGAGTACCGCGTCTACGCACAGCACGACCCGGAGGACCGGGCCATCACGGTCGCGGCCGTGCCGCTGACCGAAGTCGACTCGACCCTGCATCGCCTGCTGCTCGTCGAGGCGCTCGTGATCGCGGGCGTGCTGCTCGCCCTGGGCGTGTCCGCCTGGTTCGTCGTCCGCCTCGGTCTGCGCCCGCTGAGCCGCATCGAGGTCACGGCCGGTCAGATCGCCGCCGGCGATCTCTCCCGCCGCGTCAGCCCGGCGACCCCGAAGACGGAGGTCGGCCGGCTCGGCATTGCGCTCAACGCGATGCTCGACCGCCTCGAGCAGGCCTTCGCGGCCCGCACCGCCAGCGAAGAGCGCCTGCGGCAGTTCCTCGCCGACGCCTCGCACGAGCTCCGCACGCCCCTGGCCTCGATCCGTGGCTACGCGGAGCTCTTCCGGATGGGTGCGACACGTGACGAGGCGGGCACCGAGCGGGGGATGCGCAGGATCGAGGAAGAGGCCGTGCGGATGGGCGTGCTGGTCGAGGACCTGCTGGCGCTCGCCCGTCTCGACGAACAGCCCGAGCGCGACCGTGCGGAGGTCGACATCGCGCGGATCGCCGCCGACGCCGTCCACGACGCCCGCGCGCGCGCGCCGGAGCGCGAGATCGAGCTTCGCGCCGAGGCGCCGGCTCCGGTGCTGGGGCGACGCGCTGCAGCTGCGACAGATCCTCGCCAACCTTCTCGGCAACGCGCTCGTCCACACGCCGCCGGGAACACCGGTCGAGGTCGAGGTGCGCGAGGCCGGCGGGGAGGTCCGGCTGCTCGTTCGCGACCACGGCCCCGGCGTCCCGCAGCAGGCCCGCGAGCACCTGTTCGAGCGCTTCTGGCGACGTGAGGGAGGCCGCGAGCGCGGCAGGGCCGGCGCCGGCCTCGGCCTCGCGATCGTGCAGACGATCGTCTCAGCACACCACGGACGCATCACGGTCGGCGACACGCCCGGCGGAGGCGCCGAGTTCGCGATCGTGCTTCCGCCCGCGGCGCAGCAGGGCGCGGGGCCGAACGACGCCACGGCCGGTCCCGGCGGACCCGCACAGCGAGCCTCGAGAGCGGGCGAGCAGGCGGCCGGCGAGACCTCGACCACAGCTCCGGGCGGGGGCTCTTAGAGCGCGCTTAGCACGGTGTTAGCGGCGGTTCAGCCGCGCGCGGAAGAGTGATCGTCACGCCCCTCGCGAACGGAGGTCCAAGATGTCACGCCAGCCTGTCCTCTCGATCGCCGCCGGCCTGCTCGGCGGGCTGGTCGTCGCCCTGGTCGTGCTGCTCGTCCAGCCCTCCGGCGCCAACTCGGTGCGTACCGTGCGCGTCGCCTCCGGCGACTCGCGCGCCTTCGCCTCACAGGAGCAGATGACCGAAACCACGGACGCCAGCCGCGTCTATGCGAACGACGCGCACGGCGTGGTCGCGATCCGCGCGGAAGGCGCCAAGCGCGAAGGCGGATTCTTCGGAGAAGCAGCCGCCCGCGTCGACGAGGGCAGCGGGATCGTGATCAGCTCCTCCGGGGAGATCGTGACCAACGAGCACGTGATCGAAGGCGCGCGCTCGATCACGGTCTCGCTCGACGGCGAAGGTGGCGCGAAGCGCACCGCCAAGGTCGTCTCGGAAGACCCCTCGCAGGATCTCGCGGTGCTGCGCATCGATCACTCCGGGCTCGCCGTGCAGCCGCTGAAGCTGGCCCGCGCCTCGACGGTCGAGGTCGGCGACCCCGCGTATGCGATCGGAAGCCCGTACGGGCTGAACTGGACCCTCACGACCGGGATCGTCTCCGCACTCGACCGAACGATCCGGGCGCCGGACGGGACGAGCATCCCCGGAGCGCTCCAGACCGACGCGGCGCTGAACCCGGGGAACTCCGGGGGTCCGCTGCTGAACGCGGCGGGTGAAGTGATCGGCCTCAACTCGCAGATCGTCTCGGCGAGCTCGTCGAGCACGGGCCAGGCAGGCTCCACCGGCGTCGGCTTCGCGATCTCGAGCGCCACCCTGAGCGGCTATCTGGCGCGTCTCGGCCTGTCCGCCTGATTTCGGCAACCCCCAGGGCGCGCTCAGCTGGCTCTGCTCCTCCGCCCTCAGGCGTGGACCCCCGAGTGCTCCGGCTTCAGCGCGCCTCGGATCTGCTCGCGCAGCTCGGGAGTGTTCTGGTGCTGGTGCGCGGTGACCGCGTGGATCACGGCTGCGTCCAGCACGTGGTGTTCGCTCCCGCTGATCGTGAGATCGCAGCCGTTCTCGCTCGGCATCTCGCGACAGTCGATGTACATGCGAGTCATCGTCTCCCCCTTCGGTTGTGACTCGTCCGCAGACTAGCGCGCGGGCACGGCCGCAGGGCGCACGCTGCTTTGCGCTTCCGCGGGACCGAACACGGCGCTGCTGACCGCTCGCAGCTCGGTGCCGCCGAGCCCGAACGAGGCTCCCAGCGACGGCGTCAGCTCCTCGGCGGCCAGGGGCCGCGAGAACAGATAGCCCTGTCCGAGCCGGCATCCCTCGGCGACGAGGCACTCGCGCGCCTCCTCGCTCTCGATGCCCTCGGCGACCACGGTCAGGCCGAGGTTGCGGGCGAGGTCGATCGTCGAGCGGACGATCGCGCGATCGCGGTCGCACTCGGCGATCGACGTGACGAAGCTGCGATCGATCTTCAGCTCGGTGGCGGGGAGCGCGGCGAGGTACTCGAAGCTCGCGTTGCCGGTCCCGAAGTCGTCGACCGCCACGCCCACGCCGATCTCGCGAAGCGCCTCGAGGATCCGCACGGCGCGGGCGGGATCGGACATCGCGGCGCTCTCGGTGACCTCCACGATCAGCTGTCCGGCGTCGACGCCGTGGGCGGCGAGCCTCCCGGCGATCCGCGCCGGCAGCCCTGCGTCGGCGAGGTTGCGGGCCGAGAGGTTCACCGCCACCGGGACCGAGATTCCGCGCAGGCGCCAGGCCGCGATCTGCCGAAGAGCCAGCTCGATCACGGTCTCGGTGAGCGGCCCGATCAACGAGGTCTGCTCGATCAGCTCGATGAAGCGGTCCGGGCCGAGCAGGCCGAGCTCGGGATGCTGCCAGCGGACGAGCGCCTCGACCCCGGCGATGCGTCGCTCCTGGAGATCGACCTTCGGCTGGTAGTGGAGCAGGAACTGCCCGTCCGCGAGGGCGGCCCGCACCTGCCCGAGCAGCTTCAGGCGCGGCGCGTCGGCCCGCTCCAGGCGAGAGGAGTAGACCTCGACCCGGCTGCCGTGCGAGCGGGAGTGCGCGAGCGCCAGGTCGGCCCTGCGCAGGAGCAGCCCGGCCTCCTCGGCGTGCTCGCCCAGCACGGCGATGCCGACGGCCGCCTCTACGTCGAGCGAGACCTCCTGGAGCTCCACCGGCGCCGCGAGCGCCGCCAGCACCTGCTCGGCCAGCGCGAGCGCGCCCTCTGTCGAGGCGCCCTCCGCGCTCAGCAGCGCGAACTCGTCGCCGCCGAGGCGTGCCGCCAGCGCGTCATCGACCGCTTCCAGCCGTCGAGCGACCTCGCACAGCACCGCGTCGCCGCAGGCATCGCCGAGCGTGTTGTTGATCGCGCTGAAACGCTCGAGATCGATCATCAGCACCGCGACCGACGTGCGGTGCCGGCGCGCGCGCTCCGCCGCGGCGAACACCTCTTCGCCGAACAGCATCCGGTTCGGAAGACCCGTGAGGCGGTCGTGACGGGCCAGCGCGAAGTTCTCCTCGGCCTGGCACCGCAGCCGGCGCGAGGCCCGCGCGACGATGCGGTAGAGCACCGCCCACAGAAGCGCGAGGCCGATCGCCAGCAGCAGCGCGATCATGCGCTTGTCGCGCTGCACGGCGGCGGCCAGGGGCTTGTAGCTGAGGTAGATCTCGAACGCTCCCGCGGGAGGTCCGGCCGAGCTGAACCGCAGCGGCACGTACACCTCGATCAGCTTGCCCAGCCCCACCTCGCTCGCCGTCTCGCCGTTCTCGGTCGGTTCGATCAGCTGCGCTCCGTCGGGATGCCCGGACAGCGCCGCCTCGAGGTCGTCACTCGGCGCCAGGCGCTTGCCGATCAGCGAGTGGTCCTCGGAGTAGACGATCGTGTGGCGGTCGTTCCAGACCTTGATGCGGGCGAGATCGCGGCCCACCTGCGGTTCGCCGAGCACGCGGTCGAGTGCGGCGATCTCGGCGGGGGCGAGCCCGGCGCGGAGGTTCTGCGGGTTCAGCCTCGGCTGGACCCCCACGCGCGCGATGATCCGCGCCGACTGCGTCGCGTCGGAGAGCGCCCGGTCCACGTCCTGCGCCTGCAGAACCGCGCCGAGGACCAGGCCCAGGACGACAGTCGGGAGCAGGCTCAGCAGCGCCACCTGCCGCGTGAGGCTGAGGCGTCCGATCGCGCTTCTCGCTCGCCGCAACGGGCGCATTGGATCGTGTCGGCATCCGGACACGGGTGCTTGAAGTCCTTCGGGTGCCCGTGGCTCGGTGTTGTCGCGCAGCTCGCATCCGCGAGGTGCGTACCGCCGCACCCGGCGCCTTCGGCGGCGGCGCAGTGCCGCCGCCCGGTGCGCGTGGAGGGGGTCAGCCGGCGGTGAGCGCCTCGGCCGCGCCCTCGCCGGCCGGCGCGCCCCCGCAGCCGGGCGCGTGCGCGCCGCGCGGTGCGCCCTCGCCGCTCTCGGCGGCTGCGGCCGCGACCGCGACGGCGTCGCCGCGCAGCGCGACGAGCGCGACCACGGCGGCGCCGCAGGCAAGCGCCGCGGCGATCCAGAAGGCGAGGTGGTAGCCGCCGGTGAGCGCTGCCGCCTGGGAGGCGCCGTGCTCCCTGAGCGCCGCGCTGCGCGAGGCCGAGAGCGTCGCCAGCACCGCCAGGCCGAGCGCGCCGCCGACCTGCGCGGTGGTGTTCACCAGGCCCGAGGCGAGCCCGGCGTCGGCGGGCGTGGCGCCCGACATCGCGACCGCCATCAGCGCAGGGAAGGCGATTCCCGCGCCGATCCCCAGCAGCGCCATCGACGGCAGCACGTCGGGGACGTAGCTGCCGCGCACGCCGGCCCGCGCGAACAGCGCCAGCCCGGCGACGATCAGCGGCATCCCCGCAAGCAGCGCCTTGCGCGCGCCGAAACGGGTCACGATCCGCTCCGAGTAGCGGATCGAGAGGGTCCCCATCGTCGAGCGTCACCGGCAGGAACGCGAGGCCGATCTGCAGCGCGTCGTAGCCGCAGCACGCGCCGCAGGTAGAGCGCGCCGAGGAAGAACATCCCGAACATCCCGGCGACCGACAGGACCTGCACCGCGTTGGCGGCGAGCACGGCGCGGCGCCGGAAGACGCGCAGCGGCACCAGCGGGTTGGCGCGCCCGCGCCTCGCGCGCGACGAAGGCCGCGAGCAGCGCGAGGCTGAGCCCGCCGCACGGCCAGCGTACGCGCGTCGCCCCATCCGTGCGCGGCGGCGGGGCCGACGATCGCGTAGACGCCGACCATCAGCGAGGCCGTGATCAGCACCCCGCCCGGCACGTCGGCACCGGCCGCCGAGCCCGATCCCCTCGTCGGCCGGGAGCAGGCGGCGCGCCAGCCACGCGGTCGCCGCACCGATCGGCACGTTGACGAAGAAGATCCAGTGCCAGTCGATCGACTGGGTGATCACGCCGCCCGCGAGCAGCCCGACCGAGCCGCCGGCGGAGGCGACGAACGCGTAGACGCCGATCGCCTTCGCCTGCTCGCGCGGGCGCGGGAACATCGTCACGATCATGCCGAGGATCACGGCCGAGGTCATCGCGCCGCCGATGCCCTGCAGGAAGCGGGCGGCGACGAGCAGCGCGCGCGCTGCCGGCGAGCCCGCAGAGCAGCGAGGCGAGCGTGAACAGCGCGATGCCGGCGAGGAACACGCGGCGGCGGCCGACGAGGTCGCCGAGCCGCCCGGCGAGCAGCAGCAGGCCGCCGAAGGAGATCAGGTAGGCGTTCACGACCCACGCCAGCGAGGCGCTCGAGAAATGCAGCTGTTCCTGGATCGAGGGCAGCGCGACGTTCACGACGGTGACGTCGAGGACGATCATCAGCATCCCGCCGCACAGCACGTAGAGGGCTGCCCGGCGAGCCCCTCCGCCGTCCTGCGCGGCGCCGGCCGGCCCGGCGGCGAGCGACGCTCATGGCGCGACCACCGCCGCGAGCTTCTCGATCGATCTCGCGCGTTCCGTGCTCGCGCGCGCCGAGGTTGTCGTGGCCGTCGAGGAACACGCCCTGCTCGGTGAGCGTCAGCTCCGTGCCCTCCTCCGCCGCGGCGATCTCGACCGTCGCCACCGAAACCGAGATGCGCTCGTCGTCGCGGTACATCTCGTAGGTGTAGACGATCCGCTCGTCCGGCGACGATGTCGCGGTAGACGGCGGCGTAGGTGTAGCGCGCGCCGTCGGGGCCGTCCAGCCGCGAAGCGCTCGCCGCCGCCGACCCGGAACTCCAGCTCGTAGCCCGTCGCGGGTGCGCGGCCCGAACCATCGCGCCTTG
Organism: uncultured Solirubrobacteraceae bacterium; assembly: GCA_963703205.1. Classification (GTDB taxonomy): domain Bacteria; phylum Actinomycetota; class Thermoleophilia; order Solirubrobacterales; family Solirubrobacteraceae; genus Palsa-744. Next base: position 947,319 of record OY969799.1, on the reverse strand, counting down.
GCCTCGGCCGAGGCCCAAGCGCGCGAACACCCGCGCGGGGCGCGGCCGGGAAGCGTCCGCTCGATCGACGAAGGTCGCGTGTTCGGTCGAGCTCTCGCTCATCTCTCTGTCTCCTCGTCGACTTGGCTGTTGTGTGTGACTGCTCGGTGGGCGCGTTCTCATCGGCGAGGTACTCGCCGAGCCGGTCGAGCCGCGCTCCCACTCCGCGCGGCGCTCCGCGATCCACGCCTCGGCGCGGCGCATCGTCGCCGGGCCGAGGCGGCAGGTGCGCACCCGGCCGACCTTCTCGGACTCGACGAGCCCGCACTGCTGCAGCACGCCGCAGGTGCTGGACGACCGCCGGCAGCGAGATCGGCAGCGGCGCCGCCAGCTCGCTGACCGATGCGGGCCCATGGCTGAGCCGCTCGACGATCCGCCGCCGCGTCGGGTCGCCGAGCGCGTGGAAGACCGTGTCGAGTGGCTCGGGATACTTAAGCATCGACTTAAGTATGACATACTCGGCCGCGATGCGCGCGCTCGTGCAGAGAGTCAGCCGGGCGCGCGTCAGCGGTCGACGGCCGGAGGTGTCGGCGATCGGCCCGGGCCTGCTCGTGCTGCTCGGCGTCGCGCGCGAGGACGGCCCCGCGCAGGCCGACCGGCTGGCCGCGAAGGTGCGGGCGCTGCGGGTTTTCGCCGACGCAGAACGGCAATATGAACGAGGCGCTCGGCGAGCGCGAGATCCTCTGCGTCAGCCAGTTCACGCTCTACGCCGACACGCGCCGCGGCAACCGGCCGAGCTTCGCCGCCGCGGCGCCGGGCCCGCAGGCCGAGCCGCTCTACGAGCGCTTCTGCGAGCTGGCGCAGGCGCGGCGCGGCGTGTTCGGCGCGCACGATGGACGTCGAGCTCGTCAACGACGGGCCGGTCACGCTGATGCTCGAGGCCTGACCGCGCGCTCGGCCCAGCGCTCGCGCCCAGGCCTGCAGCGGCTCGAGCTCCTCGAGCAGCCTCGCGCCCTCGGCGCTGAGCGCGTAGCCGCCGCGCCGCGCTCGACGATGCCGGCCGCTCGCAGCTCGCCGAGCCGCTGGTTGAGCACGCTCGAGGACATCCCGCCTGCAGCGCTCCTGCAGCTCCCGGAACTGCAGCGGCCCGCTCGCGCAGCTCCCACAGCACGCGCAGCGCCCAGCGGCGGCCGAGCAGGTCGAGCAGCGCCATGATCGGCCGGCCGCTCGCGGAGCCGCGGACCGGCAGCTCCCGGCAGCGGGCGGCGCGCGTCATCGTTCCGCCTCCCTTGCTGCTTCTGAAAAGAAAAGCGGTAGTCTGGCTCTGCTGCTGTGAAAATCGAAGCACGACGATCGGAGTGTAGATGACCGCCGCCGCAGCCCCCGCCTCGCGCCCGCTCGAGCCACCCTACGAGCCCGGCGTCGCCGAGCAGCTCGAGCGCTGGATGCCCCCGGCGCCGGCGGCATCGACCCGCTGGCGCTGTTCCGCACGCTCGCCCGGCATCCGCGAGCTGATGGCGCGCATGCGCCCGCTCGGCGCCGGCGATCCTCGGCGCGCACGCCACGGTGCCGCTGCGCCTGCGCGAGGTGATGATCGACCGCACCTGCGCGCTCGCCGGCGCCGAGTACGAGTGGGGCGTCCACGCGGCGGCGTTCGGCGCGGCCGCGGGACTCGGCACGCCGGAGCTGCCTCGACGGCCGCCGGCGACCACGCCGACCCCTGCTGGGGGCCGCCGAGGAGGCTGCCGTGATGCGGCTCGCCGAGGAGCTGCACGAGACCAGCGCGATCTCCGATCGAGCTGTGGCAAGGCCTGCAGGATCTCTTCGACGAGGAGCAGATCATCGAGCTGATCGTCACCGCCGGCTGGTACCACGCGATCGCCTACCTCTGCAACGGCCTGCGCGTGCCGCTGGAGGAGTGGGCGCGCGCTGCCCGTCCTGACCGGTCTAGGGCGCCGGCATCGTGCCCGCGACCGTGGCTCCGCCGGCTTGCCCGGCGACCCGCGCCACCGCGCCGGAGCCGGCGGTCGTCCAGGTCGCGGTCATCGCTCGCGCTCTGCCGACCTTCTCCGCTGCGCCGTCAGGTCGCGACAGCCGTCTGCCCGTCTTCGGGCAGCGGCGCCGGCGGACAGCGTCACGGTGCCGGTGACCGGGCACGCCGGGCACGAGCGCGGTCGCGCGCGAGCGTCAGCACCGCTCCGCCCTTCGTGCCGGCGACGGTGCCGCCGTGCAGCCCGCGGTCCTGCGCGGCTTCGGTCGCGTCGTAGCGGGCGACGGCGTCGCCGGCTGTCTGCACGGCCGCGGCCGCCAGCCGCAGCGCCTGCGTCGAGGCGCCGTCGCCGGGCGAGGCTCCAGCGGCGTGACTGCGTGCAGACCGCGTCGCGGGAACGCGCCGACCGAGTGGATCGCGGGCGACGCCGGGCGCGCACGAGGCGTCGAGCGTGTCGAGGTCGCCGGGGCTGGGCGACGAATGCCCTGGATCAGCGCCGAGCCGCAGGAGGTTTCCCCCTCACCGACCACGTGCGTGGCGTTCGCCAGCTCGACGAAGCGGGAGTGTCCGCCGAGCTCCGCGAGCACCGCCGGCACGTCTCCCGCCGGCGTCCACGTGTCGAGTTCGCCGCCCAGCACGAGCACGGGCAGGCCGGAGGGCAGCAGCGGCGGCGGTGACAGGCAGCGGCGGCTGCGCGTCGAGCGGCGCGGGCCAGTCCAGGCAGCCCGTGTACGCCTCGGTGTTCTCGTCCTGCGCGAGCCACTCGGCGGTGGTGAAGGGGCTGAAGGTGCCGGCCGGCAGCGCGGCGCTCGCCGGCCGCCAGTTCCTTCGCGCGCTGCGGTGGGCGCGGCGCCCATGTCGAACAGCTGCGGGTAGTCCAGGCAGCCGACGGCGAAGTAGTCCTCGACCGAGTATTCGCGCGGCGGGCAGGCCGAAGTAGGCCTCGTCGACCGCGAGTCGCTGGGCGTAGAGCCGCAGCAGCGGCGCCGCTTCGCCGTCTTCGAGCAGCGCGCGGGCGGCCGCGTCGAGCTGCCGGTAGATCTGCTTGTCCTCGGCCGCGTCGCTGACGAGGTCGACCAGGCCCGTCGACGCCGATCGTGACCTTTTCGAGCTTCCCGGCGGGTCCCGGCACCTTGCCGGTGGCGGGCTGCGCCCGCAGGCTGGCGGCGAGCCGCGCCGATCCGCGCCCAGACCGGCTCGGGCTCGGCGCCGGCGCAGGCGGGCGCGCGGCTGCAGGCTGCCTCGAAGTCGGCCGGCATCGCCTCGACCGAGCTTCGGTACCAGGGGTCCAGGCCCGTCTGCCAGATAGGTCGAGTCGAGCGTCAGGCTGCGCACCAACGAGGGGTAGCGGGCGGCGAACACCTGCGCGAAGAACGACCCGTAGGAGTCGCCGTAGAGGTCGATCCGGCCGATTCCGAGCGCGCGCAGCACGGCCGCCATGTCCGGCCGCCGCCTGTGCCGAGGTGAACAGGTCGGAGGCGTGCACGGGCGAGCCGTCCGGGTAGTGCCAGCGTGTGTTCAGGGCGCTGGCCGCATTCGCCCACCACCTTCTCGAAGGCGGAGCTGCCGGTCGGCCCGGCGAAGTCCTGCAGAGGCGCGCAGCTCAGCGCGGCGGACGCGCCGGTGCCGCGGTTGTCGACGACCAGCATGTTCCAGTGTTCGAGCAACGGCCCGTACATCGGACCGTAGCCGGCGCGCCCGCCCGCGGAGCTGTAGGACACCGAGCCGATCGACGGGTAGCCCGGGCCGCCCTCGACGGGCACGACGGTGCCCTTGGCGGCGCCCGCGGCGGCAGGCAGGAACTCGTACGCGACCGAGATCTCCGGACCGGCCGGCGAGCTGTAGTCGAGCGGCACCGCGAGCTTGCCGCAGTACGCCACGGGCTTGGTCTGGCAACGCGTGAGCGTGCGGGAACCCAGCCGCAGCCCGGCCTGTGCGCCGGCGGTGCGCGCACGGACAGAGAGCGACGGGACCGCCGCCACGGAGGCGGTCGCGCACAGCGCCACCAGCAGGACCGGCAATGCGGCGGCCGCGCCGATCGCGCCGCGGCCGGGACGCCTGCGGCGATCGTCCCCTTGCCGCTGCATCTAGGCTCCCCCGTTCCGGGTAGTTGGGGAGACTAGCTTCGTCGTCGGTGCGCCAACGCCTGCCGGCGGGAACTCGAGATGAGCGACCCCAGCGAGAGGAAAAAAGACCGGCTGCTGCCATGGATCGCCGCCGAGCGGACGGTGCGGGCGGTGGTGCTCGTGGCGGTCGGGATCGTCCTGCTGACCCATCCGCACACGAACTGGGGGGCGGAAATCGCGCATCTGGCTCGCAAGCTCGGGCTCGACCCCAGAGAAAACTGGATTCAGCGGATCCTCAAAGACGTGGCCCGGATCAACACCAACGAGGATGCCCTGTTCGGCGTCATCGCGCTCGCCTACGGCGCCCTCGAGGGCGCGGAGGCCTACGGGCTGTGGCACCGGCGCCGCTGGGGCGAGTGGCTGACCGTCGCTGGCGACTTCGCTGCTGCTGATCCCAGAGGTCTGGGAGCTGACGAAAAGCGCCACGGCGCTGAAGGTCGGAACGCTCGTCTTGAACATCCTGGTCGTGCTCTATCTGCTCGTCCGCTTGGACGCGCTGCCAGGCCTGAGCCGGCGCCTGCGCCGCGCGTGATCGCCCGGTCCGGGCAACACCCGCCGGGCCGCCCGTCGCGGCGCTGCTCCTGCACTCCGAACTGATAGACCCCCGCAAATGGCCCGTGCCGAGCCACCGCTCTCCGCGCATCGACGCCGTATCGGGATCGTGCTGCTGCTGCTGCTCGCCGCGGGTCTGGTGGCCTTCGCGCTCAGCCGCCTCGACCTCGCGCGGGTCGGATCCGAGCTCGTCTCGGCGAGCCCCGCCTGGCTCGTCGTCGCGCTCGTCGTGATGGGCAGCTCGCTGGTGCTGCGCTCGATCTCCTGGCAGCAGGCGCTGCGTGCCGCGCTGCCGGACACGCCGATCCCCTGGGCGCCCGTGATGCGGGCGACGATGATCGGCGTGATGGGCTCCGCGGTGTTCCCGGGCCGGCTCGGCGAGCCCTCGCGCGTGCTGGTCGTCTCGCGGCACCTCCCCGGCACGCGGCGGCAGCTGCTGCCGATCGTCGCCGGCACCGTCTTCTCACAGACGTTGATGAACCTGGTGGCGCTCGGCGTGCTGGCGATCATCACCTTCGTCGCGGTTCCGCTCGGCAGCGGTCACACCGCGGGAATCGTGCTGGCGCTGGCGATCCCGCTGGCGATCGCGGGACTGGTCGTCACCGGGCCCCGGATCGTCGCCCAGGGGCAGCGCTCCCGCTCGGAGCGCGTGCGCGGTGTCGCGGCCTCGATGGAGCGGCTGCTGCGCTACGCCCGCCAGGGGCTGGTCGTGTTCGCGCGACCCCGGCCCGGCGTGGTGGCGGTGACGATGCAGCTCGGGGCCTGGGCGCTGCAGTGGCTGTCCTGCTACGCCGTGCTGGTGGCGCTGGGGCTGCAGCACGAAACCGATTTCGCGACCGCCGCCGCGGTGCTGCTCGCCGTCAACCTCAGCGCGGTGCTGCCCGCCACCCCCTCGAACGTCGGGGTCTTCCAGGCGGCGTGCCTGGTCGTGCTGGCAGCCTACGGCGTGGGTGCGGGCAAGGGCCTCGCGTACGGGATCCTGCTGCAGGCCGTGGAGGTCGTCACGGCGCTGGCGCTGGGCGTCCCGGCGCTGCTGCGCGAGGGCGTGAAATGGAGCGAGCTTCGCGGCGCCGGGCGATCAGCCGGCGACGAGGGCGCGGAGTGACTGCTTGACCGAGCGGGTCGTCTCCATCACGGCGGTCGGCTCGTAGCCGCAGTGCGCCATGCAGTTGTCGCAGCGCGGGTCGCGCCCGCGCCCGTACTGCTCCCAGTCGGTGGTCTCGATCAGCTCCTTGTAGGTCTCCGTGTAGCCGTCGGACATCAGGTAGCAGGGCCGCTGCCAGCCGAACAGCGAGTAGCTCGGGATCCCCCAGGCGGTGCAGCCGAATTCGGCCTTGCCTTCCAGGAAGTCGAGGAACAGCGGGCTGTGGTTCAGCCGCCAGCGCTTGCGCCGCCCGTCGGCGAAGGCCTCGGAGAACAGCTCACGGGTCTGCTTGACGCCCAGGAAGTGGTCCTGGTCGGGTGCTTTCTCGTACGCGTAGGCCGGCGAGATCATCATCTGGTCGACTTCGAGGTCGTCGTTGAGGAAGTCGAGCACCTCGCGGATCGACTTTGCCGAGTCGTTGGTGAAGAAGGTCGTGTTGGTCGTGACGCGGAAGCCGGCCGCCTTTGCGGCGCGGATCGCAGCCACGGCCTTGTCGAACACGCCCTCGCGCTCGACCGACTCGTCGTGGCGCTCGCGCAGGCCGTCGATGTGGACCGCCCACGCGAAGTAGGGGCTCGGCTTGAACTTGTCGAGCTTGCGCTCGAGCAGCAGGGCGTTCGTGCAGAGGTAGACGAACCGCTTGCGTTTGATCAGCTCGTCGGCGATCACATGGATCTCGGGGTGGATCAGCGGCTCGCCGCCCGCGATCGACACCATCGGCGCGCCGCTCTCCTCGATCGCCCCGACGGCCTGCTCGACCGGCATGCGGCGCCGCAGCTCGTGCTCGGGGTGCTGGATCTTGCCGCAGCCGGAGCAGGCGAGATTGCACTGGAACAGCGGCTCGAGCTCGACGATCAGCGGGAACTTGTCGTTTTTCGCGAGCCGCTGACGCATCAGGTACATGCCCATGCGCGTGCTCTGTTTGAAGCGGGTGCCCATTCGTGCCCTACCTTAGTTGGAGGGGGCCCAGTCGTGAAGGGCGCCCGCTACTTTGCGCAGCGCGAGCGCCGCGCGCAGCGCCCCGCCGACCGCCTGCGGGCGCAGCAGCTCGTGGCTCGGGCTGTCCAGCACGACGCGCACGACGCCGAACGGACGCTCGCCCGCGGCGCCGGCGAGCCACACGGACTCCATGTCGACCGCGATCGCCCCGCTGGCGTGCAGCTGCGCGCGGCGCTCGCCGACGGCGATCTTCGAGACGCAGACGACGTTGCCGACGCGCACCTTCATGCCGAGGCCCGTGAGGCGCGCGACCAGCTCGCCGGTGAGCCCGCAGCGCACGCGCGGCTCCGGATGGTTCTCGTCGAGCGCCGCGTAGACCTCCTCGGCGACGATCACTTCCCCCGGCACCGAGTGCTCGTCGAGCCCGCCGCAGAAGCCCAGCACGAGCATCGCCTGCGCCGTGTGCGTCCCCAGCTCCCCCGCCGCGGCGCGCGCCCGGGCCGGCCCCATCCCGGTCTTGTGCACGGCGGCGCCGCGGGCCGCCGAGGAGATCAGCGCCGCCTCGACACGCAGCGGCGCGGCGAGGAGCAGCTCGCTCACGCCGCCACCGCGGCCTGCGCGGCGCCGTGGCCGCTCAGCACCGCGCCCTCGAGCGTCGCCGGCCAGCCCGTTTCCGTCCACGCGCCGGCCAGCGCGAGGCCCGGCAGCGAAGTGCGCTGCGGTGGGCGCAGCGCGGCGCACGCCCGGCGCAGCGCGGAACGTCGCGGCGTGCTCGCGGGTGACCTGAAAGCGCTCCACGCGGGCCGTCCGCGCGGCGGGCAGCAGCTCGCTCATCGCCGGCAGGTAGCGCTCGCGCAGCTGCTCGACGCTGCAGCCCATCTCCCGCGAGGCTCCAGACAGCGACACGGCGAGATACTGACAGCCGCGCGGCGCCCCGGCGGCCTCGCCGCGGTCGAACAGGTACTGCACCGGCGTGCCGACGCCCGCCGCGAACGGCTCGTCGAGCACGCGGCGGTCGTAGACGATGTGGAGGTTCACGATCGGCGAGCTCGCCAGCGGCGCGGGCGCCCCGCGTTCGGTCCCAGCAGCGGCTCGAGCAGCGCGCCGGCTCGGTCGTGCGGAAGCGCCACGACGACCGCGTCGGCACCAGCGTCTCGCCTTCGGTGCCCGACCGGCCGCTCACCGCAGTAGCCCTCGCTGCCGCGCTCGAGCCGCTCCGCGCGCCAGCCGAGCCGCACCTCGACGCCCTTCGACCGCAGCGCCCGCAGCGCGGGGTCGCCGAGGATCTGCTGCAAGGTGGCGACGTGGAAGCCGATGTCGCCCGCGCCGACGCCGCCGAGAGCAGGCCGGTCCTGGAAGACGAAGGCGGCGAGCGCCAGCGAGGCGTCGGCAGCGGGGACGTTCATCGTCGGCAGCGCGATCAGGTCCCAGAGCGCGGCGACCGCGCGATCGTCCTGGCCGTGGCGCGCCAGCCAGTCGCCGAATGTCTCCCGTTCCAGCGCCGGATCGGCCGGATCGAGGCGCGCGAGCGCGAGCGCCGCGCGCGCCGCCGCGAGCCGCCGGCCAAACGGCAGGCGCGGGTAGCCGAGCAGCGCGCCCGCGAGGTGCAGCGGGGCGGGCAGCGAGGAGCGGCGGATCGTGGCGGGCGGACGCCCCGGTGTGAGGACCGGGATCTCCAGGCGCTCCTGCACGCGCACCAGTCCGGGTGCTGCCGAGGCGCTCGAGCAGCCCCCGGTAGGCCGTGCAGCAGCGCAGGAAGACGTGCTGGCCGTTGTCCATCACGAGGCCGTCGCGCTCCAACGAGTAGGCGGCGCCGCCGAGCCTGCGACGCACCTCGACGAGCGTCACGCTGCGCGCCGGCCTCGGCGCAGTCCAGCGCCGCGGTGATTCCGGCGAGCCCGCCGCCGACGACCGCCACCCGCCTCACGTCGGCACACCGAGCAGCCCGCGCGCCGCGACCCACGCCTTCTCGCGCCCCGGCAGCGACATGCGCCCGGCGAGCGCCTCGCGCCGGCGCGGCGTCGATCCGCTCGAGCAGACGCCTGTAGATGCCGGCCATCGCGAGCACGCAGGCGGCGCTGCGCCGGTCGAGCATGCTGTCAGGGCGATGCCGCGGGCGAACCACTCGCGCGCCCGCGCCGCCTCGAAGGCGACGAGCCGCTCGAGCGCCTCGCGGTGCTCGGCGCCGCGGCCGGCGGCACCGCACGCGGCAGCACAGCGCGGAGCGCCGGGCCTCCTCGGGCAGCCCGAAGCGGCGCAGATCCTCGGCCGGCAGGTAGATCCGCGTCCGCGCTCGGCGTCCTCGCGCACGTCGCGCAGGATGTTCGTGAGCTGCAGCGCGACGCCGAGGTCGTCGGCGAGCTGCGTAGGCGCGCCCGCGCTCGCCCAGCCGCGAGCCGTCGCGCACGCCGAAGATCGCCAGGCACACGCGGCCGACCGCGCCGGCGACCCGGCGGCAGTACGGGACGAGCTCCTCGAAGGTCTCGTAGCGGGCCCCTCGACGTCCATCCGCACGCCCTCGACGAGCTCGCCGAGCGCGTCGAGCGGCAGCGGGAAGCGCCTTCGCGCGTCGGCCAGCGCGACCATCACCGGGTCGCCACGGGAGTCCGCTCGCCGGTGCGCGAGCGCCGCGAGCGCCGCGTCCTGCGCCTGCGAGCTCCGCGAGCTTGCGCCGCGGCCGGGAGCTCGCCGTCGCCGATGTCGTCGACACGGCGCGCGAACGCGTAGGCCGCGCACATCGCGCGGCGGCGCTCGCGCGAGAGCAGCCTGATCCCCCAGTAGAAGTTCGCGGCCTGCTCGCGCGTGATCGCCTCGCAGCGCGCGTAGGCCGCGGCCGTCGCGGCGTCGGGCTCACCGCGCGCCGCGCCTCGGGCGCGGCGCAGCGTCGCCGCCGAGCGCCAGCAGCCGCCGCGCGCTGCCGGCGCGCGGCGGGCCCGCGAGCACGTCGTAGCCCGCGCGCTCGATCGCGTCGAGCGCGGCGCTGCCACCGGCCGCGAACGCCGCGACCGCGAGCCGCAGGCGCCCGCGCAGCATGCCGAGCAGCGGCAGGCCCTCGGCGATCAGCGCGCGCGCGCGGTCGACCTCGAAGGCGAGCACCGCGCGCAGCGCGGGCGAGGCGTGCGGCGCGCGCCGAGCTCGCGACTCCGCGCAGCCGAAGCGCTCGCAGGTCCTCGGCGGGCAGGTAGACGCGCCCGCGGGCGCAGGTCCTCGGCGACGTCCTGGCAGTGCTCGGCGAGCTGCAGCGCGGTGCAGATCCGATCGGACAGCGCGACCCGCTGCGGGTCGGCGCGCGCCGAACACCGCCGAGCACGAGCTCGCCGACCGGGTCGGCCGACAGCGAGCAGTAGCTCGCGCAGCTCCTCCCAGGTCTCGTACCGCGTGCGCGCGCTGGTCGAGCCGGTTGGCCTCGATCAGCCGCTCGAACGGCCCGCGCGGCAGCGCTGCACGCGGCGATCGTCGCCTGCAGGCGCACCATCAGCGGATGCGCCGCGCGCCCGCGAAGGCCGCGTCGAGTTCCGCCTCGAGCCCAGTCGAGCGCCGCCAGCCGCGTCGCCGGCCGGGCGCTGTCGCCGAGCTCGTCGACGAGCCGGGCGAAGCCGTACAGGGCGAGCAGGTGCGGCGCGCGTCCGCGGCGGGCAGCAGGCGGCTCGCGACGGGGAAGTTCTCGCCTGCCGCCCGCGCCATCACCTCCTGGGCGCCGGGGACACCCGGCGGCGGGACGCCGGCGGCGAACGACGTCTCGACCGGTCCGCGGAGGGCCCCGAACGGGGTCTGCCCCGCCATTGGGGTGCGGCGTCACCCCTCGGCGAGGCCGCCGGCGGCGCTGGTCGGTTCGGGGACTCGCCCGGAGGCGGCGTCTCCGGCTCGGCCGCGTCCGGCTCGGACTGCGCGGCGCAGGCATCGGCCGAGCGCCATCAGCGGGAAGCTGATCCTGTAGAGGTGGTAGTTGATGTAGTAGTCGCAGGGGAAGCCGGTCCCCGTGTAGTGCGGCTCGTCCCAGCCGCCGTCGGGACGCTGGGTGGCGAGCAGCCAGGCGACGCCGCGGATCAGCGCCTCGCCGGCGCCTCGCCGGCGGCGTGCAGCGCGAGCAGCGCCCAGGCCGTCTGCGAGGCGGTGCTCGGGCCGCGTCCGATCCAGTGCGGGTCGTCGTAGGAGCGGGCGTCCTCGCCCCAGCCGCCGTCCTCGTTCTGGTGGCGTCTCCAGCCAGCGCACGGCGCGCCGGATCGCGGGCTCGGCCGGGATCCATCCCCGGCGGCGATCAGCGCCGGCACGACCGCGCCGGTCCCGTAGACGTGGTTGATGCCCCAGCGGCCGAACCAGGAGCCGTCGCGCCTCCTGGTGCTCGAGCAGCCAGCGCACGCCCGCCTGCGCGGCGGGCGAGCCGCCGCGGCCGAGCGCGGCGAGCATCTCGACGGTGTGCGCGGTGACGTCGGCGCTCGGCTCGTCGATCACCTCGCCGAAGTCGAGGAACGGCAGCTCGCGCACGAGCGCGCGCGTGTTGTCGGCGTCGAACGCGCCCCAGCCGCCGTCGCGCTCTGCATGCCCTCGTCCAGTCGAGCGCGCGATCGCGCGCGCCCTGCAGCCCGGCCGGCGGCAGGGCGTGCGCGGTCCGGGTCGAGCCGCTCGAGCGCGAGCACGACCTCGGCGGTGTCGTCGACGTCGGGGTAGTTGACGTTCGCGAACTCGAAGGCCCAGCCGCCCGGCGGCGAGCCCCGGACGCGCCACGGCCCAGTCGCCGCGGACGGTGACCTCCTCGCCGAGCAGCCAGCGGGCGGCCGGCAGCATCGCGGGGTGCTCGCCGGGCAGGCCCGCGTCGTTCAGCGCGATCATCGCCAGCGCGGTGTCCCAGACCGGCGACTGGCAGGCTTCCAGGCGCCTGCTCGCGCCCGGCGGCGCGCCGACGCCGTTGCGTGTCGTCGCGGTCCTCGACCATGAAGCCCTCGATCCCCTCCAGGCCCGCGGCGCATCACCGGATGGTCGATCGGATAGCCCTCGAGGCTCAGCGCGATCAGCGAGTAGACCCACGGCGGCTGGATCCCGCCCCACGAGCCATCCGCCTCCTGGCGGCGCACGATCCAGCTCTCCGCGCGTGCGCGGGCGAGCCGGCGCAGCGGTCCGAGCGGGTGGCGTTCGTAGACGCGCAGCACCCGGTCGAGCGCGCCCAGCACGCCGGCCCGCAGCGAGCGCTCGGCGGCGGCGGCTGTCGGCCTCCGGCGCGCGCGGACGTACCCGGCAGCGGTTCGAGCTCGCTCGAGGTCGAACGGCAGCGGCCGTACCGGCCGGTGCGCTTTCACGACCGACAGTGCGACGATCGTCTGCCGCGCCCAGCAGGCGAAGTCGTAGACGTTCAGCGGCACGCTCGGCGGCAGCAGCACGATCTCGACCGGCAGCGCGGGCACGCGGTCCCAGGACCACAGGCCGAACAGCGCCAGCCACAGGTGCGTGAAGACGCGCGCCGCGGCGATAGCCGCCCTGGCCGCGGATGAACTCCGCCGCGATCCGCATGTGCTCCTCGCCGGGCTCGTCGCCGGCGAGCCGCAGCGCCCAGTAGGCCTCGATCGTCGTCGAGAGGTCGCCCGGCCCCTCGTGGAAGTTCGCCCAGGTCCCGTCGGCGCGCTGCTGAGAGCGGATCCAGGCCGTGCTGCGCTCGGTCTCGCCCTCGCCGCGCACGCCGAGGAACTCCCGCAGGAGCAGATCCTCGGCGTCCATCGTCACGTTCGTCTGCAGCTCGCCTCGCCACCAGCCGGCCTCGTGCTGGAGCGAGAGCAGATGCTCGCGGCCCGCCTCGAGCGCCAACTGAGCCTCGCCGCGAGCCTCCCGGGTCAACTGCGCCATGTTGGAAAGCTAACCTAGCGCGGCGAGCGGGCGTTTCCGGGGACGAGCACGAATGGCTGCGACGGCGCCGCGCAGGCCGCGCCGCAGCTGCTCCTCGCTGACAGCGTCCGCGCCGACGGCGCGACGAAGCGGAAGACGTCGACGCCGTGCAGCGACCCGGTGTTCGGCCAGCGCGAAATCCGAGCGGCGGCGCGCCGGCGCCCGCCGGCAGCGGCTGTTCGCCGACCTCGACGACTTCGCGGACGCCGGCGAGCGCGGTGCGCCGGCAGCCTGCGCAGGCCCGGGATGTAGTGCTCGAGCGGGGCCGACCCGAGCAGCGTGCACGACGTACGGCCCGTTCGGGGCTCCCTGCCGGCATCGCGCGTGCCAGCCCGCGCCAGTCGCCACGCTGCAGGCGCGGGCTGAGCGCGGTGTCGATCGCTGATCGCGAGCAGCCCGCCGCGCCGAGCGCGAGCAGCGCGGGGCCGAGCGGCCGGGTGCCGGGCCACGTGCCGAGCACGCGATCAGCCCCGCGCCGGGCAGCATCGCGCCGAGCACGTTGCGCGGCGCCAGGTAGTCCGCGCCGGCGAGGGCGAGCACCAGCGGGAGCCGAAGCCGCACACAGCGAGCAGCAGCGAGATCGCGGTCCCGCGGCGGTAGCGATCCTCCTCCTCGGCCGGCTCGGGCCCCGCCCACGCCCGGCCCGCGCCGGTCGACCCCGCCGCGCCGCTGGCTCCCCGGCCCGCGCCGGTCGGCGGCGCCTCGCCGCTCGTTCCCCGGCCCGCATCTGCCGGCAGCGCCGGGCCGCTGGCTCCCCGGCCCGCGCCGGTCGGCGGCGCCGCGCCGCTCGCGACGGCCGCTCGCCGGCTGGGACCGGCTCGCTCGCCCGCCAGATCCCCAGGGCGCACGCGGCGAGCAGCGGCAGCGCGACGAGCAGCTCGATCCCGTGCCCGAGCGCGGCGCCGTTGTAGCCGATGAGGAAGTACTGCGGGATCGTCTGCAGGCGCGCGCCGAGCGCCCAGGCGCCGATCCAGTTCGTGTTGCGGGCCCCCTGGGCCGAGATCAGCGGGAGCAGCGCGAGCCCGACGACCCCGATCGCGCCGAGCGCCGGCAGGCGACGCCTGCGCGTCTCGGCCGGCGCCACGAGCAGCCACAGCGCCATCCCGGCGAGCAGGAAGACCGTGAAGTAGTGGGTCAGCAGCGCGAAGGCGCCGGCGAGCGCGAAGGCGATCAGACGCGCCGGCGGTCCGCCGGGCGGGCAGCGAAGCGCAGGAAGCAGAGCATCAGCACGCCGGAGGCGAACGTGTAGAGCCCGTACACGCGGGCCTCCTGCGAGTACCACACGAAGATCGGGCCGACGGCGACGAGCGCCGCCGTCGCGATCGCCGCCGTCGCGCGTCCCGCGAGCTCGCGGCCGATCCCCCAGGCGACCGGCACGAGCGCGATCCCGGCGAGCGCCGAGGGCAGCGCAGCGCCCATTCGCCGTCTGCCGAGGAGGCGGTAGAACGCCCCACTCGACGATGTACCAGAGCGGCGGGCTGTTCTCCGTCTTCGACAGTCGCGTCGAGCGTCGTCGAAGAGGCTGGGTGCAGGACGTGGACCGGCGTGAAGGCCTCGTCGAACCAGAAGCTCTGCAGGCCGAGCGTGCGTCAGCCGCAGCAGCCGCCGCGAGCAGCGTCAGCGCGGCGAGCGGCCACCAGCCGCGAGAACGCGGCTGCGCGCCGCCGCGCGCGGGGCGGCGAGGGGTTGCGTGGCAGTGCTCATGCGTGCTTCGCCGGGGCTGTCCGAGGCGCCTGATCATCCGCGTTTTGCAGGGTCTCGGGCAGAGACCATGCGTGCCGGCCCCGAAGCAGCCGTAGCGGAGCTGCGCACGTCGTCTGCGGTCTTGGCCGGCAGGTACCAGCCGCCCGCGACCGTGCGCAGGCCGCCGCGGCGTCGGGCCCGTGAGGACGAGGCAGATCTGGGTCCGCTCGTTCGGCGGGCCCGGGATCGGCGTTGCCGCAGGCGACGTCGCGCTCGGTCGCGACGCCGAGCAGTTCCTGGTCGGTCGCCGACGTTCTTGTAGTCGTGATGGGTGTAGCGGCGCCAGCTGCGCAGGTCGGCGTCGAGGCGGTGGTTGATGCCGGCCTGGCGGGCCACGTCGTCGACGGTCGCGACCGCCAGCAGCAGCCCCACGAGCACCAGCACGACGCCCTCGACGAGCCGCAGCTCGCCGCGTCCGGGCAGCTCGCTGTCGACGCGGGCGCAGCCACTCGGGCAGCCGGCGCCAGAGGCGCTCGTAGGGCTCCGGGGGCGCGGAGGCGCGCTCATCCGACCGGGGCCACCAGCGGCGTCATCTGGTGGACGATGAACAGGCGCCTGCACGGCGAGCGTCGCGAGCAGCAGACGCCGGTCGCGCGAGACGACCGCCAGCGGCAGCGGCCAGAGGATGTACCAGGCGAGCAGCCAGGTGCTCGTCACCGAGATCGCCAGCAGCGTCCAGCCGGCGGCGGCGATCCAGTCGTAGCCGCGCCAGGTGCGCCACAGCAGGTGCACCACGATCGACGACGAGCCCCGCCCTTCAGCAGGTCGTGGTCGACGGGGAACACCCCGGGCTTGCCGAACAGGTGCGCGATCTCGTTGGCGAAGCTGTCGCTGGAGACGAAGCTCGACGTCGCGGTTGAGCGCCGCGACGAGGTCGATGCCGTGCACTGCCGAACACGGCCCAGCCGATCGACGCGCCGACGACGAGCGCGAGCGCGGCGCCGACGACCGGCGCGAGCCGGCGGCGCGCGAGCGATCATGAACGGCAGCAGCACCGCGACGGTCGCCTTGACGAGCGCGCCCGCGATCACCGCCGCGGCGGCCCCCGCTTCCCGCCGGCGGCCGGCGAATGCGTGGGTCGGCGTCCCCTTTCGCCGCGATCAGCGTGAGCGCGACCGCCGCCATCATCGCCGCATCATGATCAGGTCGTTGTGCGCGCCGCCGAGCCCGTAGAGCAGGTACAGCGGGTTGACGCCGACGGCGATCAGCGCCGGCAGCGGGTCTCGCCCGCGCGCCTTCGCGCAGCGCCACACGAGCGCACAGCGTGCCGAGCGCTCGCGAGCTGCGCCTCGACCTTCATCGCCCACAGCGCGCCGCGCACGCCGAGCGGCGCGAGCGGGTAGGAGAGCAGCGTGTAGAGCGGCCCGTAGGCTGACTCGACCCGGCGCCAGTCGTGACCGACGTAGCGGAACACCGGGTCGTGCGAGATCGCGACCGGGCCGTGCAGGTAGGGGTTGATGCCGTGCTCGACGCCCATCCGCGCGTAGGCGATGTAGCTGAAGACGTCGGTCGAGAGCAGCACCGGGCCGAGGAAGCAGCACGAGGTGCATGACGCCGATCAGCGCGATCGCCCAGCGCCGCGCGATCGCCTGCTCGCCGCGCGCGTGCGAGAGCGCCAGCAAGCCGGCGTAGGCGACCGTCGCGACGAGCAGCGCGATCAGGAAGACGCGGAACCCGAGGCGCTCGCCGAGCCCGGACAGCCAGCCCGCGATCGCGGGCTGCTTGGGGATCAGCGGCGAGTGCTCGAGCGCGCCGTCGAGGACGACCTCGACGGTCGCGGCGAGCGCGAGCAGCCCGCACAGCGAAGCCAGGGCCGGCGCCCGCCGCGCACGGCGCGAGACGCCCGCGGCAGGCGCTCGCCTGCGGCGGCGACGCTCACGAAGCGGCGGCGCTCACAGGGCGGTCCAGACCGTCTTGCTCTCGAGGTAGGCGTCGAGGCCGTCGTGCCCGTGCTCGCGCCCGATGCCGGAGGCCTTGAAGCCGCCGAACGGCGCCGCCGGGTCGACCAGGCCCCAGGTGTTGACGTAGACCATCCCGGCGCGCAGCATCGCGGCGAGCTTGTGGGCGTTGCCGACGTCGCGGGTCCACACGCCCGCCGCGAGGCCGTACTCGCCGGCGTTGGCGCGCTCGGCGACCTCCTCGAGGCTGTCGTAGGGCGAGGCGACGAGCACCGGACCGAAGATCTCCTCGCGTGAGATCCGCAGCTCGTCGGAGGTGGTGCTGAACAGCGTCGGCGCCACGTAGTAGCCGCCGCTGTCCGCCAGCGCGGCCTCCCCGCCCGGTCGACGACCTCCGCGCCCTCCTCGACACCGGAGGCTGATGTAGCCGAGCACGCGTTCCTGCTGCTCGGCGGAGACGAGCGGCCCGAGCTGGGTGGAGGCGTCGAGGCCGGGGCCGAGCTTCGCCTCGCTGGCCGCCGTCGGCGAGCCCGGAGATCACCTCGTCGTAGCGGTCGGCGGGAACGAACAGGCGCGAGCCGGCGTTGCAGGCCTGGCCGGAGTTGAAGTAGATCGCCTGGAAGGAGCCCTTCACGGCCGCCTCGATGTCGGCGTCGGGCGAGGATGATGTTCGGCGACTTGCCGCCGAGCTCGAGCGTCACGCGCTTCAGCGCACGGCCCGCCTTCGAGCCGATCTCGCGGCCGACGGCGGTGGAGCCCGTGAAGGCGATCTTGTCGACGCCGGGGCTGATCGACGAGCGCCGCGCCGGTCTCGCCGTCACCGGTCAGGACGTTGATCACGCCGGGCGGGAACCCGACCTCGAGCGCGAGCTCTCCGATCCGCAGTGCGCTGAGCGGCGTCTGCTCGGCGGGCTTGAGCACGATCGTGCAGCCCGCGGCGAGGGCCGGCCCGAGCTTCCAGGCGGCCATCAGCAGCGGGAAGTTCCAGGGGATGATCTGGCCGGCCACCCCGACCGCTTCGCGGCGGGTGTAGACGTGCAGGCCGGGGGCGCTGACCGGCAGCACGCCGCCCTCGATCTTCGTCGGCCAGCCCGCGAAGTAGCGGAGGTGGGCGACCGCGCCGTTGACGTCGACGTAGCTGGGCGAGCCCGACCGGCTTGCCGTTGTCGAGCGACTCGATCTGGGCGAACTCCTCCGCCCGCTCCTCCAACGCGTCGGCCAGCTTGTTGATCAGGCGCTCGCGGCCGGAGGCCGGCATCGAGCCCCAGGGGCCCTACGCGAACGCCTCGCGGGCGGCGGCGACGGCGCGGTCGACATCCTCCGCGCCGCCCTGGGCGACCTCGGCGATCTCACCGCCGGTCGCGGGGTCGAGCGTCGCGAAGGTCCGGCCGTCGGCGGCGTCGTGCTGCTCGCCGCCGATCAGCAGGCGGTGCGAGCGGGAGACGAAGTCACGGGCTGGCGTCGCCGAGCGCGTCCGGGATGGCATCTGCGGAGGTGGTGGTCATGGCTTGGAGCCTACCTTCCCCGCGACGGCGAGGAGCCGTCGTGAAGCCCTATGCTCACGGCATGGGGGAGGCCTCCAAGGCCGTGCTGATCACGGGCTGCTCCAGCGGCATCGGGCGCGCCACCGCGCTGCGCCTGACGCGCGCGGGCTGGACCGTCTACGCGACGGCGCGCCGGCCGGAGACGCTCGAGGAGCTCGCCCGCGAGGGCGCCAGGACGCTGGCGCTCGACGTCACCGACGAAGCCTCGATGCGCGCCGCGGTGACGGCCGTCGAGCAGGCCGAGGGAGCCGTCGGGGTGCTCGTCAACAACGCCGGCTACAGCCAGAGCGGCGCGGTCGAGACGGTTCCGATCGAGTCCGCGCGGCGGCAGTTCGAGACCAACGTGTTCGGGCTCACGCGCCTCACCCAGCTCGTGCTGCCGGCGATGCGCGGCCAGGCGCTGGGGGAAGATCGTCAACGTCGGCTCGATGGGCGGGCGCCTGACGTTCCCCGGCGGCGGCTGGTACCACGCGACCAAGTACGCGCTCGAGGCGCTCTCGGACGCGCTGCGCTTCGAGCTGCGCGGCTTCGGGATCGACGTGATCGCTGATCGAGCCGGGCCTGATCACGACGGAGTTCGGCGAGGCGGCGGCGGGCGCGCTTGCGCAGGTGACCGTGGACGGCGACGCCGAAGGCGCCTACGCCGGGTTCAACGCCGCTGTCGGAGCGTTGACGAAAGGCGCATACGAAGGGCCGATGCGCCGTCTCGGCGGGCCCCGGAGCGCGTCGCGCAGGCGATCGAGCGCGCGATCGACGCGGGGCGCGCGCCGGTCCGGGTGACCGTCACGCCGTCGGCGAAGATGATGATCGGCACCCGACGGCTGCTGAGCGACCGGGCGTGGGACTCCGCGATGCGGCGTCAGTTCCCGACTCCGGGCCGCTAGGCCACCCGGCGGCGGGGTCCGCCCCGCGCCTGCCCGAGCGGAGCGGGGGCGCCCAGCTGGAAGCCCTGGGCGTAGTCGACGTCGTAGGCGCTCAGCATCGCGACCGTTCGCTCGTCGCCGACGAACTCGGCGATCGTCTCGCGGCCCATCCCGTGGACGATGCGCGCGATCGCGCGCACGACGAGCTGATCGGTGCGCGAGGTGGGCAGCTCGCGGATGAAGTCGCCGTCGATCTTCAGATGGCTGAACGGCAGGCGCTTGAGGTACTGGAAGGACCCGAAGCCGGCGCCGAAGTCGTCGAGCGCCAGCGCGCAGCCCAGCTCGAGCACGCCGGCGCAGAACGTGCGGGCCGCAACCATGTCCGAGATCGCCGCCGTCTCGGTGATCTCGATCGCCAGTCGCCGGGGGTCGACCTCCCACTGGGCCAGCGTCGAGGCGATGAAGGCGAGCATGCCGGGATCGGTCACCGACAGCGCGGAGACGTTGACGGCGACCGCGAGCCGTCGCGGTCGCGGGCCAGCAGCCTCGCGACCCTGCCGAGGACCATCCTGTCGATCTCGAGGATCAGGCCGTAGCGCTCGGCCGCCGGGAGGAACAGCGCCGGGGCCGTCAGCTCGCCGTTCGGCCCGTCCGCGAGCCGCAGCAGCGCCTCGTGGTGGGAGACCGCGCCGTCACGCAGCGAGACGATCGGCTGGAAGTGCAGCTCGAAGCGTTCGGCGAGCAGCGCGCGGCGCAGCCGTGCGACCCACGCGCGCCCGTGCAGCCCCGCCGGCGAGACGCTGGCGCAGGCGGGGAGCTCGGCGCGCTGCGCGCGCTGGGGCCGGCGCCCGGGGACGGTGCCGAAGGAGACGTTCGCGGCGCCGCCGGTCGAGCTCGAGCTTCCCATGACGCGGTCTGATTCGACGGCGCAGGGACGGCACCTGCGGCCGAAACGGCGCGCTCAGCGGCGGGCGGGGCCGGCGTACGCCCGGCGTGCGCGATCGGAGACGATCAACAGCAGCGCGACGAGCACGAAGTTCATCACCACCGACGATCCCCCGTAGGCGACGAACGGGAGCGTCACGCCGGTCAGCGGGATCACCCGCGTGACGCCGCCGACGATCACGAAGACCTGCAGGGCGATGACGAAGGACAGGCCGGTTGCGAGCAGCTTCGAGAAGGAGTCGCGCGCCAGCACCGCTGTCTTCAGCCCCCGCGCGATGAGCAGCAGGAACACGAGCAGCAGCGCGGCGCCGCCGAGCAGCCCGAGCTCGTTGACGATCACCGCGTAGATCATGTCGCTTTCCGGCACCGGCAGGATGAAGCGGTGCACGATGTGATGGGGCGCCAGTTCGACCGGGTACTGAAGCAGCGAGCGGTCGAAGCCGGTGCCGAGGAAGCCACCGTCCGCCTGCGCGAACAGCGACTGCGCGAGCTGGTAGCTGCCGCCCACCGGGCGGTTGTAGAGCGTGCTGTTGAATGGGTCTTCCCAGGCCTGTACGCGCGCTTGGACATGGCTGACGTGACCTGTCACGTACCACACCCCGATCGCGAACAGGACGAGCCCGATGAAGGGGAACGAGAGCCGTCCGGTGGCGACGTAGAGCAGCGCCAGGAACGCGCCGAAGAACATCAGCGAGGTGCCGAGCTCGCGCGTGATCAGCAGCGTGCCCATCGCGGCGCCCCACACGATCAGCATCGGCCCGAACTGCTTCATCGGCGGGATCGTGAGGCCGAGCACGCGCCGCCCCGCGGTGACGAGCACCTGGCGGTTGTCCCGCAGGTAGCTGGCGAGGAAGATCACGATCGCGACCTTCGCGAACTCCGAGGGCTGGAACGAGACGCTGCCGAAGTGGATGTCGAGGTAGGCGCCGTTGACCTGCTCGCCGATCCCCGGTACGCGCGGCAGCACGGTCGCGAAGATCGCCACCGCCACGATCGTGTACCGGTAGCGCTCGAGCACGCCGACCCCGCTGCGGCGCAGGGCGAGGATCGTGCGCCGCGAACAGCACCAGCCCGACGACCATCCACTGCGCCTGCTGGCGGGCCAGCACCGGGTCGATGCGGTAGACCATCACGATCCCCACGCTGGCGAGCACGGCGACCAGCGGGAACAGGTACGGGTCTGCGTCGGGCAGCGAGAAGCGGATCACGAGGTGAGCCGCCAGGCACAGTGCGAGGAACAGCAGGCCGTAGCTGAGGGAGACGCTCGACGCGTGGTTCAGCGTCAGGTTCGTCGAAGCCCGCGGCGCTGCTGTTTTCGGACTGGATGAAGATCGCCGTGAACCCCGCCGTCACCAGCACGGCGGACGGCACGAGGCCCAGCAGCTCGCGATTACGGGCGCTGAACACCACCGCGAGGGTAGCCGTCCCCCCGGCGCTGCGCGCCGGAGCGGTCGCTACCCTTGCACCTGAGGCGCCGTCGGGGGGCGGCGCACGCTGCTACCCCGGAATGAGTGCACCCGCCCACCCCAGCGAGCAGGAACATGCGCCGAAACCGTGGCGCGGCATGTGGCTCCGCTTCGCGATCGCGGGGCTGGCGATCTTCCTGCTCGCGGGGGGCGCGACCGCCGTGGTCGCCAGCAACACGATCAAAGAAATCGCGGAAACACCTCTTCCCCAAAGAAAACCAGATCAAACCCCCTCCCAACGTGATCAAGGCGCCCGCGTACGCAGGCGCGCCCCAGACCTTCCTGGTGCTCGGCTCCGACCGCCGTGCGGCCGCGAAGAACGTGGTCGAACGCGAAGGCGCGCACAGCGACACGATCCTGCTGGTGCGCTTCGATCCCCAGCAGGGCCAGACCTCGGTGCTGTCGATCCCGCGCGACCTGATGGTCAACATCCGCACGCCCCAGGGGGCGTACTACCCGAACGAAAAGATCAACGCCGCCTACACGATCGGCTCCAAGCTCAAGGGGGTCGACGGCGGCAGCACCCTGGCCGCCGAAACGATCGAGCGCGAAGTGTTCCCCGGGCTGAAGCTGAACGGGATCATCGACGTCAACTTCAAAGGGTTCATCGACGTCGTCGACGCGCTCGGCTGTGCCTACGTGAACGTCGACCACCGCTATCTCGGCGGCGGCAGCGCCGACGAAAACTTCTCCTACATCAACCTGCAACCGGGCTATCAGAAGCTCTGTTACGAAAACGCGCTCTCCTACGTGCGCTTCCGGCACTTACGACTCGGATTTCGTGCGGGTCGCGCGCCAGCAGGACTTCATGCGCGACCTGCGCGAGCAGGTCAACCCCGGAATCTCGGCGACCTCGAAAAGGTCGCGAAGGCCGTCGGGCACGCGATCCACTCGACGTTCAACGACTCCAACGGCGAGGTGATCGAACTCAGCAAGCTGATCGCCTTCTCACAGAGCAAGCCGCTGCGCCAGGTGCACTTCCTGACCAGCAACGTCAACGCGCAGCTCAACGGCGGCTCTTACGTGACCTCGACGCCCGAACTCGAGAAGCAGACGCTCGACAGCTTCCTGAACGGCGACGAAAAGGTCCACCTCGCCCCCTCCTCGCCCCACGGGAGCGCCTCCTCGTCCTCGCACCACCACCACCACAGCAGCAGCTCCCGCTCCCCGGCCTCCCTGGGCCTGTACCCCACGAGCGGCGAGAGCGAAGCGGTCACAGCGGCGCTGAAGGTCCCGTTCCCCGTCCTGTACCCGGCGCTGCAGACAGGCGTGGCCCATCAGGAAATGGTCCGTCCCTACGCGCTGCGCAACGTGCAAGAAGAAGTCAAGCACGCCTACGTCGTGGTCGTTCGCAGCAGAACACCGACGGCGGCTACTACGACTTCGAGGGCTCGGACTGGACGAACCCGCCGCTGTTCAAACACGCGCGCGAACAGAAAATCGGCTCGCGCACCTACCTGCTCGTCGACGACGGCGAACACATCCACGTGATCGGCTGGCACGAGGGCAAGCTGCTCTACTGGCTGACGAACACGCTGCTCGAGGAACTCTCGAACTCGCAGATGCTGGCGATCGCGAAATCCGCGCAGCCGCTGCACTGACGCGAAGACGCGGACCGGCCGCTTGCTCGCACGATCGGCCGCCCTGCTCGCGCAAACGGCCGCCTGCTCACGCGATCGGCCGCCTGCTCGCGCGATCGGCCGCTGCGGTGCGACCGTCAGTGGCCCGCGCCGTCGAGCGCGTCGTTGACCAGCGCGTCGGCGCGCTTGTTCTGAGCCCGCGGCACCGTGCGGATCGACCACGACGCGAAGTCGCGAAACGCCTTCATCGCGTCGAGATAGAGCGGGCTTCATCGCCTCGTGCTTGACCTTGTAGAGCACCGTTGACCTGCTTGGCGATCAGCTCGGAGTCGCCGATCACCTCGATCTCCTCGGCGCCGAGCTCGCGCGCCTTGGCGAGGCCGAGCAGCAGCGCGCGGTACTCGGCGACGTTGTTGGTGGCGCGCCCGAGCAGCTCGGTGTGCTCGGCGATCGTCGCGCCGTCCGGTGTGGAGATCACGGCGGCCGCGGCCGCCGGCCCGGGGTTGCCGCGAGCGCCCCCGTCGACGTGCACGATCACCTTCACGCTGGCGGGGCGAGGGCTGAGGGAGCGGCGGCTAGAGCGCCTTGGCGAGCGGGAGCGTGTCGCCGGCGACGCGCGCCCGGCGACGGTCGCGGACGACCCGCCGGTCGTCGGCGACGGCGGAGCGACCGCTGCGTGCGCGGCGGTCGAAGTCGCGGCGGTCGACGATCACGGTCACGTTCTCGTCATCGCTGTAGTGCTCGACGAGCTTCGGGTAGAGCGTCTCGGCGAGCGGCTTGGGTACGACGCAGTAGATCATCTCAGCACCCGATCTTACCGGCGCGGGGCGCGGAAGCAAGTGCGGGACGGTTATTGCCGCGGGAGCTCCAGCGTGCCGGTCGGCGTGGCGACGGCGTTGGGCCGGCGCTCCTCGCGGTCGAGTTCACCGAGCTCGGTCCCCTGCCCGGCCGCCACCAGCGACGCCCGGCTGCTCGCCGAGATCCACCTCGTAGCGGTACCAGCAGAGCTCCCATGCGACGACGATCCGCACGATGCTCTCGAGGTGCTCGGCCGAGCGCACCGTCACCTCCGGCTCCCCCAGCGAGCGTGCCACGCCGGCCATCCGGCGGGGGAACTCGCTGGCGTTGAAGGCCGCGACCGCGAGCTCGGGATAGGTGAGTGGCGCTGCCTCCGCGGCCGGCTCCTGCTCGGTGCCGCGCGCCGGCGTCGAGCAGGTCGTAGGGCACGGCACGCGGCTCGGCCGCGGCGCCATCCTCGCGGCCGGAGCGCGGGGGCCGGCGGCGCCTTCGCGACCTGGATCAGGCGGTCGAGCAGGCTGCGCCCGCGACGCGGACGCTGCGGCGGCAGCGAGACATCGGCCGCGGCCTCGGTTTCGCGCAGCCAGCCCTCGTGGGTGGCCCGCGGCGTGCACAGCTCGCAGACGAGCCGCCGACGGCCGTCGGCGATGAAGTAGTCGGGCTGCTCGCCGCGCAGCAGGCGACGGGCGCACACGTCGCACTCCAGATCGGGGTGCGAGGTGACGATCGAGCGGGTGGTCATCCGGCCAAGCGTAGCTGGCCGCACAGCCGGTCTGCAAAACGCGGGCGGAGCCTGTCGTCTCGGTGACAGCTCCTGCCGGCGAGCCGCCGCGGCCTTACGCGTGGGCGGCCTGCGCCTCGCTTCCCGCCTGATCGACGACGCGCTGGGCGAGGTGGCCCGGCACCTCCTCGTAGCGCAGGAACTCGAGCGTGTAGTCGCCCTGGCCCTGCGTGATCGAGCGCAGATCGGGGGCGTAGGCGAGCATCTCCGACATCGGCACCTCGGCCTTGATCTCGGTCATCGCGCCGACCGGCTCCATCCCCTGCGGGCGTCCGCGGCGGCTGTTGAGGTCACCGATCACGTCGCCGACGTGCGCCTCGGGCACCGACAGGGTGACCATCATGATCGGCTCCAGCAGCACCGGCGAGGCGTCCTGGAGCGCCTGTTTCATCGCCTGGATGCCGGCGAGCTTGAAGGCGATCTCCGAGGAGTCGACGGAGTGGTACTGGCCGTCGAACAGCCTCACCCGCACGCCCTGCACGGGGAAGCCGGCCAGCACTCCGCTTTCCATCGCCTCGCTTGACGCCCTTCTCGACGGCGGGGATGAAGGAGCTGGGGATCACGCCGCCCTTGATCGCGTCGAGAAACTCATAGCCTTCGGGTTGGCCGTGCTCGGAGGTGAGCGGCGCGATCTCGATGTGGCAGTCGCCGAACTGCCCGCGCCCGCCCGACTGCTTCTTGTGGCGGCCGTGGCCGTTCGCGCTCGCGCGGATCGTCTCGCGATAGGGCACGCGCGGCGGCTTCAGCGCGACCTCGACTCCGAAGCGGTCGCGCAGCCGGTCGACGATCACTTCGACGTGCACCTGTGAGAGGCCGGCCACGATCTGCTCACCCGTCTGCTGGTCGCGGTGCAGGTCGATCGTCGGGTCCTCCTCCTGCAGGCGCCGCAGCGAGGACAGCACCTTCTCCTCGTCGCCGCGGCTGCGCGGCTCCACCGCGAACGCCATCACGGGTGCCGGAAGCTTGATCCGCGGCATCTCGATCGGCTCGTCGCGGTCCGCCAGCCAGTCGCCCGCGCGGGTCTCCTTGAGCTTCGCGACGGCGCCGATGTCGCCGGGGCCGAACTCGTCTACGTGCTCGACCTCCTTGCCCTCGAAGACCAGCAGCTGGCCGATCCGCTCCTTGACGTGCGCGTGCGTGTTCAGCGCCTGGCTGTCGGCGCGCATCACCCCCTGGTAGACGCGCATCATGTTGATGCGCCCGGCGAAGGGGTCGGCGCGGGTCTTGAAGACGTAGGCGTACAGCGGCGCGCTCTCGTCGGGCTTCAGCTCGACCTCGCCGACCTGCAGGGAGCCGTGCTTGACCGGCGAGGGGAGGTCCTCGACGATCGCGTCGAGCAGCCTGGTGGTGCCGAGGTTGGCGGTCGCGACGCCGCAGACGACCGGGAAGATCTTGCCGTGGTTGGTGCCGTCCTTGAGCGCGCCGACGATCTCCCCGTGGGAGATCTCCCCGCCGTCGAGGTAGCGCTCCATCAGCGCGTCGGAGACTTCGCAGACCTCGTCCATCAGCTTCTCGCGGTATTCCTGCGCCAGCGCCGCCGAGGCCTCGGGGATCTCGATCTCGGTCCAGCCCGCGCGCTGAGGAGCGCCTCCGGCGCCGGTCCCCGAGTCCTGGCGGAAGGCCTTCATGTCGACGAGGTCGATCACCCCCTCGACCTCGTGCTCGGAGCCGATCGGGATCTCGGTCGCGACCACGTGCTGCCCGAAGGCGCGCTTGAGCTGCTCGAGCGTGCGGAAGAAGTCGGCCCGCTCGCGGTCGAGCATGTTCACGAACAGCATCCGCGCGATGTCCAGCTCCGCCGCGCGCGCCCACAGCCGGCTCGTCGTGACCTCGACGCCCATCACGGCGTTGATCACGAACACCGCGGACTCGCAAACGCGCAGGGCGCCGAGCGCGTCAGCGACGAAGCTGGGGTCGCCGGGCGTGTCGAGCAGGTTGATCTTGCGGTCCTGCCAGGTGATCGAGCTGAGCGTCGCGGAGATCGACATCTGCCGCGCCTGCTCGTCGGAGTCCGAGTCCGAGACCGTCGAGCCGTCGGGCACCGAACCGAGGCGGTTGATCGCTCCCGCCTCGAACACGAGCGCCTCGTGCAGCGAGGTCTTCCCCGACCCTCGGTGTCCGACGAGGGCCACGTTGCGAATACGGTCCGCTGCGGGGTGCATTGGGAGTCTCCTTCCTCGGGTTGAGTGACCATACCGCCGCGGCTCGGCGAGGTCCAGACGGGCCGGCGGCTCGCCTCGGACGTCTGCCGAGCGGGGGCGCCCGGCCCTCGTGCCGACGTGTGCAGCGCAGCCGCGCTATGGCTGCGGGGAACCCTTGTAGAGCGTGACGTTCCCGTCCAGCCGGCCGCCCGCGAAGTCCTGCGGGCGTCCGCCGCGGGCGTCGAGGTAGGACAGCTCGCGCGAGATCGCGCCGAGGTCACCGTCGCCCGCGTGGTCGAGCAACCACGTTCGCAGCGCCACGCCGCCGCGGGTCTCCACCACCTGCAGGGCGCGTGACTGCTGCGGGTAATCGATCAGGGAGGCGGTGCTGATCAGCCAGTAGCCGCCGGCTGCGCTCTGCCGCGGCTCGATGCGGTTGCGGTGGGTGTGGCCGCAGACCGCGGCCAGCACACGCGGGTGACGGTCGAGCGCTTCGAGCAGGACCTCGCCGCCGGCGGAGCCGTCCAGCGGCTGGTGGGAGAACACGATCACCCAGCGATGACCCGCGCGTGCCAGCTCCGCGGCCAGCCACCGGTCCTGGCCCGCGTGCACGAGTCCGCCCGACCCGCCTTCGCGGCGAACGAGGTCGAGCACGATCCCGCGGACCTGCCCGCCGACGTCGAAGCTGTAGTCCAGCAGCTCGCCGCTGCCGAGCGAGCGGCCCCCGCTCGTCCCAGCCGCGCGCAGCCGCGCGATCACCTCCGCGACCTCGAGCTCGCGGCGGGCGGGGTCGGGCGCGACGGTCACCGCGGGCGCACGCGCGAGTTGCGCGATCAGGGCTTCGATCGGCGCCGCCTCGGCGATCCCGTCGGGGGCCGTCGCCGCCGCAGCGCCGACCGGGGCTTCCAGACCGCCCGGCAGTTCCCACACCGCGCGGTCGCCGAGGGCGATCGCCCGTGTCAGCGCAGTCGGCGCGAGCACGCCCTGCACGAGCAGGTCGTGGTCGCCGAGCACGGGATACGTGGGCGTGCGGCCCAGGCCCGCGAAGCGAAAGGCGGATGTCGCGCGTGCGAGCAGGTCGTGGTGGCGCGGCGCGTCGATGCCGGGGCGGTAGTAGAAGGGATCGGGGTCGCCTGCGGACTGCACGCCTTCGTAGCCGGGCGTGCCGCTGTCCGGCCTCACGGTGGCGCCCGCGAGCACCGCCAGGGCCCAGGCGAGCTCGTTCTCCTGGACGTTGTCGATCAGATCCCCGCCCTGCACGACGGCATCTGGGCGAAGCGCCGCCACGGACTCGAGTGTGCCCGCCAGCACCTGCGCGGTGAGCGTCTCCTGCGGGCGGAAGGTCGAGTTGAAGGGGGAGCCGAGCCGTGCCAGGAACGGCACGCGCGCGGGAGACTGGGCATCGAGCACGTGCGCATCGGTGAGATGGGCGATCGTCCCCAGCACGGCCTGCGCGGGCGCGCGCGGGGCGAGCTCGGTGCGGTCGAGCAGGGGCCTCCCCGGGCCGGGCGCGAGCAGACCGTCGCCGCTGGAGTCGCGCCACGTGCCGAGCAGCGTCGAGCCGTCGCTCGGGCCGCCCGCGCCGCAGCCCGCGAGCACGGCGGCGAGCGCGCCGCCGCCGATCGCCGCGAGCGCCTCGCGGCGCGTGATCCGCGGTTCGCTCACGCCAGCACCGCCACGATCGGCTCCCGGCAGGCCCGCCGCGCCACCCACCACGCCGCGACCGCGGCCAGCACGAGCAGGCCGCCGAGCGCCAGCGCGATCTCGCCAGACCCGGCGCGCAGCGGCAGCGAGGCATATCCGGCGGCGACGCGGCCCATCGCGGGACCGAGCAGGACGCGCTCGAGCAGCACGGCGATCAGCGCGGCGGGCGCCGCCACGGCCAGCGCGGCGCCGGCGAGCAGGCGGCGCACCGCGGGCGGGCCCGCGCCGCACGCCCGCAGGACCCCGATCGTTCGGCGGCGCTCGTGCGCGGTCAGGGAAAGAGCCTGCACGAGCGTGTAGAGGCAGACGAGGGCGTCGATCGCGGCCACGCCGCGAAGCACAGCCGTCAGCGCCTCGACGAGGGCGTGGCCCCTGCCGGCGACCCCCGTCGACCTCGACACCTCGCTCGCGCCGAGCTCGGCGGCGACGCGGCCGGCGTCCGCGCCGGGCGCCAGGCGCACCGCGAGCTGCTCGGCCGCTTCCGGTTCGGCGGCGAGCAGCGCCTCCGGCGGCACGTAGGCGACGCGTCCGTCGTGCTCGAGCGCACGCACCACCCCCGCCACCCGCAGGCGCAGTTCGGCCCCGTCGGGCAGCGTCAGGGCGAGTGTCGAGCCGGGAGCCAGCCCGAGCACTTCGGCGAGGCCCGCGCCGACCTCGGCCTCGTGCGCTCCGTGCGGACGCCGGCCGTCCGTCAGCGCCGGCGCTTCGAAGCTCGTCGCCTCGCCGCCGTACGAGATCACGTTCACGGTCTCGCCGAGCGCGAAGGAGTCGGCGCCCGTTGCTTCATATCTCGGTGCCGCGCCGGCGACCCCGGGCAGCGCCGCCACGCGCCCCGCCGCCGATGCCGGCAGCGCTGCTGTGAGCTGATAGAGGCGACCGAGCGCCGCGGGTTCGCCCTCCAGGGTCGAGATCTCGCCGGCCAGCGCGAGCATCAGCAGCACGAAGGCGAGTGAGCTGCCGAGCACCGCGATCGTGGCCAGCAGCCGTGCGCGTCGCGCGGCGACCAGATGCGCGCCGAGCCGCACGAGACCGCCGTGGCCCGCGCGCCTGCGAGAAGGCTGCAACTCGGCGCCGGCCAGCAGCGCGACCGGCTCGGCACCGGCGGCGCGCCACGCCGGCCACGCGGCGGCCGCCATCGGCAACAGCACGGCGACGGCGAAGCACGCCGCGAGCGGGGCGGCGAGCGCCGATCCCGGGCCGGGCTCGTTGAGGAGGGCGAGCAGCCGGACGTCGGGGCCGGCCGCGACGAACCCCCCCGCGGCGGTACCGAGCGCGGCCGCCGGGAGCGCGACCAGAAGCGCCTCCAGCACCGCGACCTGCGTCACGTAGGCGCGCGAGGCCCCGAGCGCGCGGCGAACGCCGTAGGCGTGCAGGCGCCGCTGCACCTCCGCCCGTGCCGACGCCGCGAGCATCACCCCCGCGGCGATCAGCGCCATCAGCGACAGGGCCACCAGCAGCGCGATCACGATGCCGGCGGCTTCGTCGATCAGAACCCCGACGCCGCGGCGGGTCAGCAGCGTGAGCCCGCCGATCCCGTAGCTCATCAGGCGGGCCTGCACGAGCACGGCGTCGAGCTCCGCGGGGTCGCGAAGCCACATCTCGGCGAGGTCGGCTTCGCCGGACGCAGCAGCGGGCAGCGAGACGCCGACGCCTGCGCCGCGCGCAGGAGGCAGGTAGACGTGCGGAGCTGCGAGCGGGTAAGCGACGTCGTCCGGTGCCTGCGCGAGACCCACGACGCGCCGGCGTCCGAAGCCGCCGAGCTCGATCGGCTGCCCGACGCTCACGCCCCACGACCGCGCGACTCCCGCTTCGAGCACGGCGCCGCGTTCGCCAGCGCGGACGTCCCGCCCGGCGACGACCGCGTAGCCTCGTCGCCCGGCGCCGAGCTGCTCGACCACAGCGGTGCCGCTGTAGTGGGAGCCGGCGGAGAGCGAGACGCCGGTGGACTCCAGGCCGAGGTTGAAGCCGGCGAGGTCGGGGAGCGCGGCGATCCGGGATGCAACCGCTCGCGACGGCGCGGAGCTGAAATGCATCGTCACGTCGGGCAGCCCGGCCGCCGCGGCGCCGCGCGAGAAGCCGGTGCGCAGGCCGTATCCGACGGTCGCGGCCGCCGCAAGCATGCTCGCTGCGAGCGCCACCCCCAAGCCGGTGAGGAGCGCCCGCTCGCGGCGCGCGCGAGCGTTCCGCATCGCCTCTCGCAAAGAGCTCATCACGGCGAGTGCGAGCCTGTCGCGTCGGCGTGCAGGCGGCCCGCGGAGAGCCGCAGCACGCGGTCGGCCTCGGCGACGGCACGCTCTTCATGGGTCACGAGCACGACGCTGCGCTCGCCGTGCGCGAGCTCGCGCAGCAGCGCGAGCACCGTCGCGGCCGAGGCGGCGTCGAGGTTGCCGGTGGGCTCGTCCGCGAGCACCAGCGCCGGATCGTTGACCAGCGCCCGAGCGATCGCCAGGCGCTGCTGCTCGCCGCCGGACAGGAAGCTCGGCGTGCGGTCGGCGACCTGCTCGAGTCCCAGCTCGCGCAGCAGCCTGCGGCCGCGGGCGTCGCCGCCGGGCGGGGCGCCGGGTAGGCGTGCCGGCAGCAGCACGTTCTCGCCGCCCGTGAGCTCCTCGATCAGCTGGAAGGACTGGAAGACGAAGCCGACCCGGCGCAGGCGGATTCGGGTCCGCTCCCGCTCGGAGGCAGTCGCGAGTGGCTCGCCGAGCAGCTCGATCGTGCCGGTGTCGGGGCGGTCGAGCGCGCCGAGTAGATTCAGCAGCGTCGACTTGCCCTCGCCGGAGCGGCCGACGATCGCCACCATCTCCCCGGCGCGGACGTCGAGGTCGAGCCCCTCCAGGAGCCGTCGAGCGCCGGCTCCCCGGCCGACGCTCTTGCCCACTCCGCGCGCCTGCAGGACGAGCATCGTCCCGACTCTAGGAGGTCGGATTCGCCCGCCCCGCCGCTTGGCTCAAGCGAGCCGCGGCATCACCTCGGCGGCGATCAGCGCCACGTGATCGAGGTCGTCGAGGTCGATCACCTGCAGGTATGAGCGCCCCGCGCCGGCGTCTCGATACGCGCGAAGCCGCGCGGCGACCTCCTCTGGCGTACCCGCGGCGCCGTTGGCGCGGAGATCCTCGACCTCGCGCCCGATCCGTGCGGCGCGGCGCGCTAGGTTCGCGCCGTCCTGCGCGCAGCAGACGGTGATGGCGTGCGAGAGGACCAGGCCGTCCGCGTCGCGCCCGAGCTCGCCACAGACCTCGCGCGCCGTCTCGAAGCGCGCCCGCGTGGCCTCCACGTCCATGAAGGAGACGTTGAACTCGTTCGCGACGCGCGCCGCGAGCGCGGGCGTGCGGCGCGGGCCGGTGCCGCCGACGATCAGCGGCGGGTGGGGCCGCTGCGCCGGCTTCGGCAGCGCCGGCCCGGCGGCGAGCTCGTAGTGGCGGCCGCTGAACGAGTACTGCCCGCCGGCCGGCGTGCTCCACAGGCCGGTGAGGATCTCCAGCTGCTCTTCGAGGCGCTCGAAGCGCTCGCCGAAGGGCGGGAACGGGATCCCGTAGGCGCGGTGCTCGGCCTCGAACCAGCCGGTCCCGAGTCCGATCTCCACCCGCCCGCCGCTCATCTCGTCCACCTGGGCGACGGCGACCGCGAGCGGCCCCGGCAGCCTGAAGGTCGCCGAGGTGACCATCGTGCCGAGGCGGATCGTGCTCGTCTCCCGCGCGAGCGCGCCGAGCGTCACCCACGAATCGGTCGGGCCCGGCGCGGGATCGCCGGCTTTGATGCGCAGCAGGTGGTCAGAGCGGAAGAAGGCGCCGAAGCCGTGCCGCTCGGCGGTGCGCGCCATCGCGAGCTGCTGCTCGTAGGTGGCGCCTTCCTGCGGCTCGGCGAAGATCCTCAGCTCCACGGGGCTGCCTCCTTCGGTCGGTGGTCTGGCCCCCCACGATGACAGCGCGCCGGGGCGGGCACGTAGTTCCGCCCGTGCGAAGGAGGATCGCGTCGCCCCCGGCTCGATGCCTCGTCCGCGCGCCGCGGCCAGGAAGCCGTCGAGCTCGTCGACGAGAACAGGTGCTCAGAGCTCCCACCGGCCGCTCTCGACGGCGCACCGGCGACCCGCTCAGTCGTCGAAGGACTCCTCCTGCATGCGCGAGCGCAACCGCAGGACGGCCTTCGTGTGCATCTGCGAGACGCGCGACTCGGTCACGCCGAGCACCTCGCCGATCTCGCGCAGGGTCAGGTTCTCGTAGTAGTAGAGCGCGATCACGAGCTTCTCCCGCTCGGGCAGGTTGGCGATCGCGCCGGCGATGCGGTCCTTCAGGTCGCCGACGTCGAGCGCCCGCGAGGGGTCCGGCGCGTTCGGGTCCTCGATCGTGTCCATCAGCGAGACCTGGTCGCCGCTGGAGTCCGAGACGCTCCACAGCTCGTCGAGGGCGACGATCGAGGAGTGTGAGATCTGCAGCAGCGAGCCGTTCAGTTCGTCGATCGTGATGTCCATCTCGTCGGCGATCTCCTGGTCGGTGGGCGCGCGCTGCAGCAGGTGCTCGAGCTTCGCGTTGGCCCGCTCGACTTCCCGTGCCCGCGCCCGCACGCTGCGAGGGACCCAGTCGAGCGAGCGCAGCTCGTCGATGATCGCCCCCTTGATGCGCATGATCGCGTAGGTCTCGAACTTGATGTCGCGGGAGAGATCGAAGCGCTCGATCGCCGAGATCAGGCCGACCAGCCCGTAGGAGATGAGGTCGGCCTCCTCCACGTGCGGAGGCAGGCCGGCCGCCGTGCGGCCCGCCACGTACTTGACGAGGGGCGAGTACGCGACCACCAGCCGCTCCCGGCTGTGTTTGTCGCCTTCCTCCTTGTAGCGCCGCCACAGTTCGCGCAGCTCGATCGGTTTGACGTTCGTCTCCAGGGCTTCCCTCCCCTGTTATGCCCGAGGGTGACTGCGCGCGTAGGCGCTCCGAAGCCTGGCGGACTCTACCCGAGTGTAAATCTGGGTGCTGGAGACGCTGGCGTGGCCGAGCATCTCCTGAATCGCCCTCAGGTCGGCCCCGCCGTCGAGCAGGTGCGTCGCGAAGCTGTGCCGCAGCGAGTGCGGGGTCGCCTCGCCCGGCGTTCCCGCCCGCCGCGTCCACAGGCGCAGACGCCGGCGGACGTCGCTGGTGCCGAGCCGCCTGCCGCTGCGGCTCAGGAACAGCGGCCAGGAGCCCTCGGCGCGCGGCGCCCGGCCTGCCAGCTGCGGTCGTGCGCGCTCCAGATAGGCTCTCACCGCCGCCATCGCCGGCTCGCCGACGGGCACGAACCGCGTCTTGCGACCCTTGCCCTCGACCCTCACCTGCTCGCCATCGTGGTCCACGTCGGAGAGCTCGATCGACACCAGCTCCTCGGCACGCAGCCCCGATGAGTAGGCCAGCTCGAACATCGCACGGTCGCGGAGGCTCAGCGCCCCGCCCTGCTCCCCGCCCGCCGGGATCGCGTCGAGCAGGCGGCCCGCGTCGCTCGCGCTCAGCACGGTCGGGAGCCGGTTGCCCCTTCTGGGAGTGGAGACGAGCTCGGCCGGGTTCTGAGCGACCTCGCCGTGGCGGCGCAGCGTGTCGAACAGCGATCGCACCGCCGCGAGCTTTCGCGCCGAGGTGCTGGGCGCCGCGCCCTCGCTGCTGAGCTGCGCCACCCAGCGCCGCACCTGGCGCGGCGAGAGCTGCTGCGGCTCGAGCCGCAGCTCCGCGGCCCATCGGGCAAAGCCCCGGGTGTCGGTCAGGTACGCGCGGCGCGTGCGCGCGGCCGCGTCACGGCGCACCAGCTCCTCGGCGAACAGCGACAGCGCCGTCTGCCAAGCGCCCGGAAGATCCGGCGCGGCGGCTTCTTTGCGGGATGCAGGCATGTGATCGCGGGATTCGCCGTGCGTCGCCTTGCGCCTGCCGGCAGAGGCCCACCTCACCGCCGGGCCGTCCGTGGCAGCTCTGGACACCTTCCGCATTATTCCCCGCTCGGGTAGATTCAATGCGATGGCTGCCGACCCACAGGCCGCGGACGCACCGCGGCTGGAGAACCGCGCACCCGTCGCCCCGCAGGCAGATCGCGACGACTGGCGTTCGATCGACTGGCGCGAGCACCAGCGCTGGGAGACTGTCGCAGGGCGCGCCGTCAACACGATCCAGCTCGGCGCGGGTCCTCCGCTCGTCTTCGTCCACGGTCTCTCCGGCTGCTGGCCGAACTGGTTGGAGCAGATGGCGGTGTTCGCCTCCTCCAACCGCGTCGTCGCGATGGACCTGCCCGGCTTCGGCCACTCGCCGGGCGAGGCCGGCGAAGTGTCGATGCACGGATACGCCGAGCTGCTCGACCGGCTCCTCGACCAGCTCGGATTCGAGCAGGCGACGCTCGTCGGCAACTCGATGGGTGGCCTGGTCTCCGCCGAGCTCGCCGCCTCGTTCCCGTCCCGCGTCGAGCGGCTCGTGCTGGTCTCCCCCGCCGGCGTGTCGACCTATCGCAACCGCCTGACGACGCGCGCGATGCCCGTCCTGCGCCGCCTGGAGCAGGGTCTGGCGCTGTCCGCCGCCTGGACGCAGTCCCATGCCGACTCCCTCGCCTCCCGCCCGCGCCTGCGCGAACTGGTGCTGAAGGGCGCGTCGCCCACCCCGGACGCCTGCCCGGTCCGCTCGCCGCAGAGCAGCTGCGCGGCGCCGGCACCGACGGCTTCATGAGCGCGCTCGAGGCGATCACCGAGTTCGATCTCGCGCCGCGCCTGCCGGTCGTGTCCTGCCCGACACTGATCGTGTGGGGCACGAGGGACCGCCTCGTCACCGTTCGCGACGCGGCGCGCTTCGCCGAGGCGATCCCCGGCGCGCGCAAGGTGATCTACGAGGACACCGGCCACATGTCGATGCTCGAGCGCCCCGCGGAGTTCAACGCGCTGCTGCGCGACTTCCTGGCCGGACGGTGACCGGCTAGTAGACGAACGCACCGAGCGCGGCGGCCACGTCGGCCGCGGGCAGCGGTCCGAAGCGCAGTGTCCAGCCGCCGTCGAACTCCTGGCGGAAGCTGTGCGGCACCCCGTCCTGCTCGAGCTGCTCGCGGTGGCGTTGCGCGCGCTCGAAGCCGCTCGCCCCCTGGAAGGTCGCGTCGAGGCCGTAGCGGCCGTCGTCGACCGGCCAGATCGTGAGCCGGTCCGGGACCGGCCCCGCCTTGGTCGGGAGCATCGTCACGTCTGCGACCGCGCCGGCCTCGCGAGCCGATCTGCCGCAACCGGCGGGACCGAGCCCCGGATGCCGCGCGCCGCACCGGGCCGCGGGGGCGCCGGCGGCGCGTCGAGGATCACGGGTGGCGTGTGGCGCGGCGCAATGGTTCCTCAGCGGGCGATCGCGCCCTCGGCGGCGCTGCCGACGAGCTTCGCGTACTTCTGGATCGCCACGTCGACCCTCTGCTCGGCACGCCGCGGCTGCTCGTAGGCCGCCGCCCGCCGCGCGATCTCGGCATCGTCGAGGGCCACGTCGAGCCGTCCCGCGTCGACGTCGATCGTCAGCTCGTCGCCGCTCTGCAGCGCCGCGATCGGCCCTCCGCGCACCGCCTCCGGAGCGACATGGGCGACCATGAAGCCGTGGGTTGCGCCGGAGAAGCGTCCATCGGTGATCAGCGCCACCTCTTCGCCGAGGCCCTCGCCGACGAGCGCCGCCGTCACCGCCAGCATCTCGCGCATGCCGGGTCCGCCCGCGGGACCCTCGCCGCGGATCACCACTACGTCGCCGGCCTCGATCTCGTGCGCGAGCACTGCGGCCATCGCTGCCTCCTCGCCATCGAAGACTCGCGCCGGGCCCGGTGTGTTTGCGCCGCTCGTGCCCGGAGAGCTTGACCACGCAGCCGTCGGGGGCGACGTTGCCGCGCAGGATCGCGAAGCCGCCGGTCGGTTTGATCGGATCCGACAGCGGGCGCACGACCGGCTGGCCCTCGGTCTCGCGAGCCTCGTCCGCCACCTCCCCGATCGTCGCACCGGTGACTGTCGGCGCGTCGGCGTTGAGGATTCCCGCCTCCTTCAGGCGTGAGAGGACCAGCGGCACGCCGCCCGCTTCGTAGAGCTCGGTTGCGACGTAGCGCCCCCCGGGCTGCAGGTCGCACAGCAGCGGCGTGCGCTCGGAGACCTCCTCGAACTCGTCGATCGTCAGCGGTACGCCCATTTCCCGCGCGACCGCCAGCAGGTGCAGGACGGCGTTGGTCGAGCCGCCGCTCGTGGCAACCGCCGCGATCGCGTTCTGCAGCGCGGGCCGTGTGATCACGTCGCTCGGCCGCTGGCCCCGGCGCAGCACGTCCATCACGAGCTCGCCGCACTGCCTGGCGACCTCGAGCTTGCGGCCGTCCTCTGCCGGCACCATCGCGGACCCGGCCGGCGAGATGCCCAGCGCCTCGAACGCCATCGCCATCGTGTTGGCGGTGAACTGCCCGCCGCACGCGCCCGCGCCGGGCGATGCCGCCTCCTCGAGCTCGTGCAGCTCCTCCTCGGTGATCTTGCCGGAGGCGAACTGGCCGACCGCCTCGAACACCTGCTGGATCGTCACCTGCGCGCCCTTGTAGTGTCCGGGCCGGATCGAGCCCCCGTAGAGCATCAGTCCGGGGATGTCCAGGCGCGCCAGCGCCATCACCGCGCCCGGGGATCGTCTTGTCGCAACCGGAGATCGTCACCAGCGCATCGAACTGGTGGGCGCTCGCGACCAGCTCGATCGAGTCGGCGATCAGCTCGCGAGAGACCAGCGAGGCGCGCATGCCCGCGGTGCCCATCGTGATCCCGTCCGAGATCGCGATCGTGTTCAGCTCCATCGGCGTGCCGCCCGCGGCGCGGATGCCCTCCTTGACCTTCGCCGCGAGCACGCGGTTGTTGAAGTTGCACGGCATCGTCTCGATCCAGGAATGCGCGACGCCGACGATCGGCTTCGCGAGATCCTCGGCCGAGTAGCCGATCCCGTGCAGGTAGGAGCGCGCCGCCGCGCGCTCCGGCCCCTCGGTCAGGGTCCGGCTGCGGTGCTTGAGATCGAAGTGGCCGTTGGCGCTCACGCGGCGGCCACGTTACCGTCGGTGCGACTCGCTTGCCGCTTCCGCGCCGCGCCCGCGCTGGCGCTCCCAGCGCGCGAGCCGGGCGAGGTCCCGGCGCGACCCGGTCCGGGTCCACCTGGCGGCCCGGAAGATGCATGTTCGCCTCGCCGATCAGCCGCCGCTCGTCGCCGGTCAGCGCCATCCACTTCGCGAGCACGTCGTCGGAGTCGGGCAGCCGCGGGCTGCCGTAGGGACGGCTCTCGTCGGGGAACGTCACGCAGTACTCGCTCAGCAGCTCGCCGCGTCTCCGGGCACGTACGCCACGATCGGCTTGTGGGGGTAGATCAGATAGGCGTAGGGCGGCTGCAGATCCTGCTCTTCGCCCCCGGACGCGCGCTGGGCGGCGCCCTTGCCGCCGAGCGCCGCGTGCTCGCCCGCGAGCGGGCTGAATCCCGCAGCCGCCGGCCGCACCGGACCCTGCACACGCAGCAGCCCGAGATCCCTGTACATCTCCCACTCGAGCTCTGACACGCACGAGCGCAGCAGCTCCCGGGCGCGCTGCTCGGCGCGGCGCTCGCGACCCGGGTCGTAGCCGGACGGGCTGACGTGGCCGCGGCGCTCCCACGCCGCGCGTGCTCCTGACAGCACCTTCATCACGCTCGGACGGGCCAGCTCCCAGAGCAGCACGACCAGCACCACGGCGGCAGTGCCGAGCGCGAGCCCCATCGCTGCTCAGCCGCGCGCGGCGGGCGCGGGCGCGCCCCCTGCCGCACGGGGGAAGAAGATCACCCGCTCGGCATCACGCGGCACGTCCTCGAACCGCTTCACCAGCTCGGCCTGGCGCCGTCCCGCCTGCTCGGTCGGAACCGCCGCCCACATCCCGGCGTCGAGCTCGCGGCGAAACGCCTCGATCAGCTCCTGCTCCTGCTCGGGGACGTCCACGTCGCCCTCGGCGAGCACGATCTCGCCATGGCCGGGCTTCATCCGCAGGAGCCTCATCGCAGGCGATTATGACAAACGGCATGGCCGTCGGCTCACCCTCCCCGGCGCAGCGCGAGACCGATCGCGTCGACGGGCCCCGGGCCCCCACCGAGCTCGCGCAGCCCGCGGGCGACCGCCTCGCCCGCGAGCCGCCGCGCCGCGCGCGCCGCATCCTCGAGAGCTTCGCCGAGCGCGAGGCCGGCCGCCAGCGCCGCGGCGTGCGTGCAGCCCGAGCCGTGGGCCGCGCCGTCGGGGTGCCGCGGCGCCCGCGATCTGCACCGGCTGCGCGCCGCCGCCGGCCAGCAGCAGGTCGGTCGCGTTCTCGCGGTGGCCACCCGTCAGCACGACGGCGCCCGCGCCGAGCGCGAGCACCGCCACGCGCGAGCCGCTCGGCCTCCTCGCCGTCGGCGCCGCCCCGCGGCTCCTCGCCGAGCAGGGCGCGCGCCTCGAGCACGTTCGGGGTACACGTCCGTGGCCAGCGGCAGCATCGTCCCGTGCGAGCGCCTGCTGGGCGTCCTGCGCGAGCAGGCGGGCGCCGGACTCGGCCACCATCACCGGGTCGAGGACCACCGGGACCTCGATGCGGAGCTCCCGCAGGCGCTCCGCGACGGCGAGCGTCGTGGCGAGCTCACCCAGCATTCCCGACCTTGACCGCGTCCGACGCCGATGTCTTCCACGACCGCCCGCACCTGCGCCCGCACGATCTCGGCCGGCACCGCGTGAATCGCAATCACGCCAAGCGTGTTCTGGGCCGTGATCGCGGTGATCGCGCTGGCGCCGTGAACGCCGCGAGCGGCGAACGCCTTCAGGTCGGCCTGTATGCCGGCGCCGCCGCCGGAGTCCGAGCCGGCGATCGTCAGGGCTACGGGCGTCCTGTCGGCCACCGTGCCGATGCTAGTGCGCTGCCGGGGGCCGACAGCCCGAGCGGATCGCGCGATGCGGCGGCTCGCGCCGGCCGGCTCAGTTCGCGAAGGGCCGCGGCGGGAAGATCGAGTAGGAGCCGATCGCGGTCACCAGCAGGCGCCCGTCCTCGTGGTGGATCTGGCTGCTCAGCACGGCGATGCGCCGGTTGCGCCGATCGACACTGCTGCGGCAGATCACCTCACCGCTCGTCGCCGTCTGCACGTAGTTGATCGAGATCGAGATCGTCGCGATCCGCTCTTCGGATTTCGTCTGGGCCCACAGCGCCGAGCCCATGCAGTAGTCGACCATCGCGTACGTCGCCACACCCGAGAGCAGCCCGCCGCGGTTGATCAGCTCCGGGCGGATCTGCAGGCGCACCGTCTCCGCGTCCTCCCAGCGCAGGCCCATGAAGGCGGTCACGCCGTCGAGCGCCCGGGGTCCCTCAGCCGGCGGCTGCGCGGAGTCCCCCGGCGCCGGTGCCTCGACCCCGGCGAGGTGATCGACGTCCTGCCTGTCCCCTCCGTCTGACACGGTCGGCAAGGCTATTGGAGTCTCGAGCCTGCGGCGCCCCTTGACAAAGGACGTAAAGTCGATAGGATTAGTGGGCAATGTCTGATCGTGTCGTCGACAACCGCGGGCCGGTCCCCCTCCCGGCCTTCCGCGCGGATCCCGTGGTGCGGGCGGCTGTCGGCGCCGACCGATGTTCGCAAGCCTGAGTCCTCAGGCTCCTCCCTCCCGGCGGGCAGTTCGCCGGTAGGTCCTCACAGGCGCGCCGGCTTTCCCTCAGCCGGCGCGCCTGCCCTTTTTCCCGACAAACCACTCCTCCCCGACAAACCACTCTTCCCCGACAAAGGCCCCTCCTCCCCGACAAAGGAGTTCACATGCCGCGAGTGATCGTCACCACCAACCTCCCGCCGAGCGGCGAGCCGGACGTGCTCCTCGACGAGCACCTCTCGACCGTCCACCTCGCCAGCAACCACTCGATCGGTCAGCTCATCGAGCGCCTCTCCTGGGCGATCCGCGACGCCGAGCAGGCGGAGCTCGATCGCCTCGCGCGGCCGCTGATCATCGAGCAGAAGACAGCTCGCGCACACGCTCGCAGGGCCCGCGTCCGCACACGGACGCCCCACGAGGCGGCGGCCGCCGCCTGATCAGGCCGCCGCGGCGCCGCGTTGGCAGGACGTGGCGCCGAAGCACCCGGCGCAAGGGCGGGAGCCGATGGGGCTCCCGCCCGCCGGGCCTCCCCGTCCGCGGCGCACAGCGACTCCCCGTCTTTTGCGCGGATCCCACGCCTGAGACACGGGGCGGACCGGAGCTTCTCACCCCTGCGACCCTGCTGACACGTGATCCGGCCTAGCGTCGGGCGATGCCCACCGCAGGCGCGCCAATCGATCCGCCCCCCGCGCCGCATCAGCTCAGGGCGAGCACGGGCGCGATCGGCGAGCGCGCCGCCGCCGAGCATCTGACCCGCCTCGGCCTGCGGATCCTCGCCCGGAACTTCCGCGGGCGCGACGGCGAGATCGACCTGATCGCCTCCGACGCTGCGACGATCGTCTTCGCCGAGGTCAAGAGCACCCGGCGCGCGGCGCCGGAGCAGCGCGGCGAGGCGCTGGGGCTCGCGCTGGAACGGGTGCTGGCGAGGCAGCGGGCCCGGATCCGCCGGGCCGCACTCGACTGGCTGCGCGAACAGCCCACGCCGCTGCGCGCCGGGCGCTCGCTGCGCTTCGACGCGATCGCGGTGGTGCTCGACGCCGGCGGTCGCCTCGCCGCGCTCGAGCACGTGGAGGACGCCTTCTAGCGACCGGCCTCCCGTGAGAGCGCCGCTACAGCGCGAGCTGCTGGTAGGCCAGGCTCTGGAACGACATT
Organism: uncultured Solirubrobacteraceae bacterium; assembly: GCA_963703205.1. GTDB lineage: Bacteria > Actinomycetota > Thermoleophilia > Solirubrobacterales > Solirubrobacteraceae > Palsa-744. The sequence continues at coordinate 906,523 of OY969799.1, read as the reverse complement.
CGGTGCAGCGGCGAGACGCCGAGACGCTGGATCGCATCGCGATGTGAGGGTGTCGAGTAGCCGACGTGCTCGGCGAACTCCCAACCCGGGTGCTCGCCGTCGGCGTGATGCATGAACCGGTCCCTCGTCACCTTGGCGACGATCGAGGCCGCCGCGATTGCGGCGCTGGTCGCATCGCCGTCGACGATCGCCCGCTGCGGCCGGCCGAAGTCGGCTACCGAGAAGCCGTCGAGCAGGCAGATCACGTCGCCCCGGAGCTCGCTGCTCACGGCCGCGGCTGCGTCGCGAAGCGCGGCGAGGTTCGTCTTGTGCAGGCCCCTCGCGTCGATCCCGCGCACACAGCGCGAGACGACGACCACCCGCGCCGCGGCCCGCAGCACGAGCGGATAGAGGGCCTCCCGGGCCTCGGGCGTGTGCTGCTTGGAGTCGTTCAGCGCGCTCAGCATGCGCAGCTCGCGCGTGGTCAGCGCCTCGTAGTCGAACAGCACCGCCGCGGCGACGAGCGGGCCGGCCAGGCAGCCGCGGCCTGCCTCGTCGGCGCCCGCTACGAAGCGGTGGCCGAGACGCCGGTCGAAGGCGAACAGGCGCCTGCCGCTGCTGCGCCGCCGAGCACGCCGGCGGGTGCGGGCGCTCGAGGCGCGGGCGGCACCGGCCGCCGCTGCGTCAGAGGAAGCCGATGCGGTCGGGCGGCCAGTAGGTGAAGACGGCGTCACCGATGATCCATCCGGTGGGGACGGGGCCCCAGAACCTGCTGTCATCGGATTCCCCACGGTTGTCGCCCATCATGAACCAGTGCCCGGCGGGAATCGTGATCGGCGTTGTCAGGTTGCATACGACGCCCACCGCCTGCGCGCAGGGCCGGATGTAGCTGTCCTTCTCGCGCACGAAGGTGCTCGAGCCGCGAGCCTTGCGGTACACGTGGCCTTCGCGGATGTAGATCACATCGTCCGGACCGGCGACGATCCGCTTGATGAAGTTGGTGCCGGTGTCCTGGTGCGGGTCGGGCACGTCGCATGCGGCGGTGGGCCCGTGCCGCGGTTCCCCGCACTGCTGCTGCTCGGCGCCGTCGGGCGGATGGAACACGACGATGTCGCCGACGTGCGGATCGCCGAAGTCCATGCCGATGCGATTCACGAGCACACGCTGACCGACCTTCAGGGTCGGTTCCATCGAGCCGCTCGGTATCCGGTAGGGCTTGATGATGAACTGCTGGATCAGCAGCGCCAGGCCGAGCGCAACCGCGACGATGACGACCAGCTCGACGATCGAGCCGAGCGTGCTCCTCGAGCCCCCGCGGGCGAGTTTCACGCGGGCTGGTCGCCGGCGTCCACGGGCGGGCGGGTACCCGCATCGCCGTCGCCGGCCTCGGGGGAGTCCGCGTCGGCCGGCGGCTGGGCGGCATCCGTCTCCGCGCCCTCCGCGCCCGCTGTCTGCTCCGCGGCCGTCTCGGCCGCTCCCCCCTGCTGCTCGTCCTGCTCCTGGGCGGGCGCCTCCGGCTCGCCGCTCGGAGCCCCGCCGGAGCGCTCGGCAGCGGCAGCGGCCTCGGACTGCTCGGCGCCGGCCTCGGCTTCCTGGGCGGCCTGCTGCTCGACCGCCTCGCCGAGCGACTCCTCCGCCGTCACGCCCTCGGCGTCCGTTGCCTCGGGCTCGTGCAGCAGGCCGGGCTCGATCGCCTCCTCGGGGCCCGTGTAACGGCGCTCGCGCACGCGCGCCCGCTTGCCGACGCGGTCGCGCAGGTAGTAGAGCTTCGCGCGGCGCACGTCGCCGCGGGCGGCCAGCTCGATCCTCTCGATCTTGGGCGAGTGCAGCGGGAACATCCGCTCCACGCCGACGCCGAACGACTGCTTGCGCACCGTGAACGTCTCGCGCGCCCCGTGGCCCTGGCGCTTGATCACGACGCCCTCGAAGACCTGGACGCGGCGACGCTGGCCCTCGATCACCTGAAAGTGGACCTTGACGCGGTCGCCGGGCGCGAAGCTCGGCACGCGGCGCAACTGGGCGCGCTCGATTGTTGCGATGACGCTGCTCATATATCGGGAGGCGGCGCGGACCCCTTGCGGTCTCGGCCCCGCGCGGCCTGCAATGGTAGCGGACGGCGCGCCGCGGGCGGCCGGTGCGCGGTGCGCCCGGCGCACCGCGCCGCGGACACGTCTGCGCGCAGCGCGTTGCCGGCGTGCGGCTAAGGCTCCTGCTCGCGCTGCCGCGCCCCCCGCTCGCGGCTCTGCTCGCGCCGCCAGAGCTCGATCCGCTCGTGATGGCCCGAGAGCAGGACCTCCGGGACGGACCATCCGCGGTACTCCGCCGGGCGCGTGTAATGGGGGTACTCGGGGTTGCCCTCGAGCGCCTCGCTGAAGGACTCCTCCGCCGCCGAGCGCTCGTCGCCGAGCGCTCCCGGCAGCTTGCGCAGCACCGCGTCGCAGAGCACCATCGCCGCCGGCTCGCCGCCGCTGAGCACATAGCGTCCGATCGACACCACGTCGGAGGCGAAGTGCTCGAGGATGCGCTCGTCGAAGCCCTCGTAGCGTCCGCACAGGAGCGTCAGCTCGCGCTCGGCGGCCAGCTCGGCGACGAGCGGCTCGTCGAGCACCCGCCCGCCCGGCGCCAGCGCGATCACGCGCCTGCGGCTGCGCAGCTCCGCCGGGTCGACCCCGTAGTGGCCGCGCAGCGCCGCGTCGAGGACGTCGACGCGCAGCACCATCCCGGCGCCGCCCCCGAACGGCGTGTCGTCGACCTGCCCGCCGCTCAGCGGCGTGTAGCGGCGGAAGTCGACGCACTCGATCGAGGAGCCGCGCGCCAGCACGTTCGCGACGTGGCGCTGGGAGTGGAGCCACGTCGAACCACTCCGGGAACAGCGTGAAGATGTCGATCCTCACGTCGCCTCCAGGCCGAGGAAGGCGCTGTCCACCTCGATCCGCCGCTCGGGGGGCTCGACCGAGCGGATCGCGTCGCGGACCATCGGCACGAGCAGCGTCTCGCCGGCGGGGCCGGCGCTCACCTCGAGCGCCTCGCAGCGAGGGAAGCTCGATCAGCCTCGTGACGACCCCGAGCACGCGCTCGCCGTCGCGCACCTCGCAGCCCTCGAGTTCGTGCGCCCAGAACTCGTCCTGCTCGAGCGCCGGCGCCTGCCTCGCGGCGACCGTCAGCTCGAGCCCGCGGATCGCCTCCGCCGCCTCGCGCCCGGAGAGCCCCTCGAGCCGCACGATCGGGCGCTGCGTCGGTGCCGGCACGGCGCTCGATCCTGCGCTCGCTGCCGGCGAGGAGCACGATCACGCCCTCGGCCAGCAGCCGCGGTTTGGGCCGCGTCACGTAGAAGCTGCCGTCGAGGCCGTGCGGCCGCCCCACGCGCCCCGCCGGGAGCGGCACCGCGGCGGGCTCGCGGGAGCGGGGTGCGCTCCGATCGGACTCGCCGCCGCTCAATCGACGATGTCGACCAGCACGTGGCGGTCCTCTCCGGCCGCCGCGGCTTTGACGACCGTGCGCAGCGCATGGGCGGTGCGCCCGCCCCTGCCGATCACCCGCCCGTAGTCGTCGGCGCCCACGCAGAGCTCGAGGACGATCGTCCCGTCGTCCTCCTCGAACTGCTCCACCGCGACCGCCTCCGGATCGTCCACGAGGCCTTCCGCCAGGTACTCGAGGAGCCTTTTCGGGTTCTCGGAGGGCATCTCGCTGGAGCGCCGCTCAGCCGGTTCGCGTCTCGATGCCCTGGATTCGCAACAGCTTGCGGACGGTGTTCGACGGCTGCGCACCGCGGGCGAGCCAACTGCGGGCGCGCTCCTCGTCGATCACGATCGTGGACGGGTCGGTCTGCGCGTTGTAGTGACCGATCGTCTCGATCACTCGGCCGTCGCGCGGCGAGCGCTGGTCGGCGACGACCACGCGCCACATCGGGTCCTTCTTTCCGCCCACCCGCGTGAGCCTCAGCCTTACTGCCACGTTTTCCTCTCTGCTGCGTACAGGTCGAAAGGGCGCACACGCGCCACCCGGCGAAAGAGCTTAGCGGTCGCGCTGCCGCAGGGCTGGGGCCGGAGGCGAGGAGACACCGGCGCCGCTACAGCGGCCAGGGGCTCGGCACCGGCTCCCACGGGGTCTTCCGCCACTCGGCGTAGGCCTCCTCGGGATCGCCGGTCTCGCGCTCGGCGGATGCGCCGTGCTTCGCTGCCACCTCGTTGACGGGGTAGTGGGCCTCGTCGCGGCGGCGCGAGCCGATCATCAGAACCGCGCAGGGACCCTCGCCGGCGCCGACGAACACGTGCGCCAGCCCGGCGGGGCAGTGGAAGAAGTCCCACTGGCGCAGCGGCCGCTCCTCGCCGTCGACGACCGCGATGCACTCGCCGTGGAGCACGAGGAAGTCCTCCTGCACCGGCTCGTCGTGGTACAGGCAGTTCGGTTGCCCCGGCTGCATGATCTGGACGTTGACGCCGGTGTCCGGCCAGGGGGCGTCCTCGGGCTCCCAGTCGAGGATCGTGGCGCGATCGGGGTGCCGGCGCGCGGGCGCGTCGGCGAGGTTCACGATCAGCGGCCGGTCCATCGCCGCAAACGATACGGCGCGCCGCTGACGGTCCCGGTCGCCGCCTGCGGCGAGTGCGGCGGCAGCCGAGCCGGGCCCCCGGCACCGCAGCGCCGCTGTCCGCGGCGAGCGCCTCGCAGCCGCCGCGCGCCGGGCAACCGGGGCCGCGACACGCTCAGCGCGAGCGCATCAGCGCGCCGATGTCCGGCATCTTCCCCCGCCCCACCTGGCGCATGACCTTGCGCATCTGACCGAACTGCTTGATCAGCCGGTTGACCTGCTGCACGTTGGTCCCCGAACCACGGGCGATGCGCAGGCGCCGTGAGCCGTTGATGATCTCCGGGCGGCGGCGCTCGGCAGGCGTCATCGAGAGCACGATCGCCTGGATCCGGTCGAGCTCCCGTTCGTCGATCTTCATGTTCGAGAGCTGATGGCCGGCGAGCCCGGGGATCATCCCGAGGATCGAGGTCAGCGGTCCCATTTTGCGGACCATCCGCAACTGGTCGAGGAAGTCGTCGAGGCCGAATTCGTTCTTTCGCAGCTTGCGTTCCATCTCCCGCGCGTCGGCTTCGTCGAACTCCCGCTCGGCCTTCTCGATCAGGCTCATCACGTCGCCCATGCCGAGGATCCGTTGCGCGATCCGGTCGGGGTGGAACGGCTCGAACTGGTCGAGCTTCTCGCCGGTGGAGGCGAACAGGATCGGCTTGCCGGTGACGGCTTTGACCGACAGCGCGGCGCCGCCGCGGGCGTCGCCGTCGAGCTTGCTCATCACGACGCCGTCGAACTGGACCGCCTCGGCGAAGCTCTGCGCGACGTTGACCGCGTCCTGGCCGGTCATCGCATCGACGACGAGCAGCACGTCCTCGGGCTGGACGGCATCGCGGATGCGCACCAGCTCGTCCATCAGCTCGGCGTCGACGTGGAGCCGTCCGCTGGTGTCCACGATCAGCACGTCCTTGCCGTCCTCGCGAGCGCGCTCGAGCGCCCAGCGCGCGATCTCGACCGGGTCGTGCCCGGTGCCTTTCTCGTAGACGGTCGCGCCGGCCTGCTCGCCGACCTTGACGAGCTGCTCGACGGCCGCGGGACGGTAGACGTCGCAGGCCGCCACCGCCACCGAGGAGCCGCGCTCCTCGCGCAGCCAGCGCGCGAGCTTCGCCGTCGCCGTGGTCTTTCCCGAGCCCTGAAGCCCCGCCATCAGCACGACGGTCGGCGGCCGCGGCGAGAAGCGCAGGCCGGCCGGCTCCGGGGCAACGCCGTCTTCGTCAGCCGTCCCGGCGGGCGCGCCGCCCATCAGGGCCGTCAGCTCCTCGCCGACGATCTTCACGACCTGCTGGCCCGGGTTGAGCTTGCCGACGATTTCCTCGCCGAGCGCGCGCTCCTTCAGGTGCGTGGTGAACTCTCGGACGACCTTGAAGTTGACGTCGGCCTCCAGCAGCGCGAGGCGGATCTCGCGCATCGCGGCGTCGACGTCCTGCTCGGTGAGGCTGCCGCGCTGGCGGACGTCGCCGAGCGTCGCCTGCAGTTTCTCGGAAAGCGAATCGAACACCGCGGCGTCATTCTCGCAGCCGGACCGAGCAGGCCCGCCGCTCGGCGCGGCGATCCGGCGACCAGGCGCACACCGCCCGCCGAGCGCGGCGAGTAGAAGTCCGATCAGGCGGCACCCGCCGCCTCATCGACAGGAGGCCGGAATGGCAGCTGGTGAGAAGGTCGTGATCAACCTGGCGACGGGCCACGAGGACGCGGACCGCGTGACCGTCGCGTTCCTCGTCGCAGTCGCAGCCCTGGAAAAGGGACGCCCGGTCGCGATGTTCGCGACGAAGGAGGCCGTGCGACTGGGACTTCCGGGGTACGCGGAGGCGATCGAGTCGGCTGGCGCGCCGCCGCTGGCGAGGCTGTTCGGCCAGTTCACGCAGCTCGGCGGCGAGCTGCTGCTGTGCCCGATCTGCTTCAAGGCGCGGCGCCTCGAGGAGTCGGCGATCGTGGCGGGCGCGCGGCTCGCGGGTGCCACGCCGCTGTGGGAGTGGATCGGCGAGGGCGCCGCGACCGTGTTCAGCTACTGACGGGCGGGCCGGCGCCGGGCCCGCTGTGGGCCGCGCTGCTCGCGCAACCGGCGACCATCTGCACGAACGCGCCCGCTTCGCGCAGGCGGTCGCGGGGCCGCCGCGGGGCCGACCGGCCCTCCCAGTGGTCGATCGCATCCTCGATCAGCGGCCCCCATCGCGCGTCGAAGGTCTCCAACGCGTAGCGGCCGGCCTGCGGCTTGCTGGCGATCTCGCCCGTCGCCAGCGTGTAGTGGACCCTCGAGACGCCGAGCACGCCGGCCGCAGCGGCGCGGCGGGGGAATGGCGTGATCGCCGCGCGGCGGCGCGCCCGCGCAGCCCACCGCAGCCAATAGCCGTCGAGGCTCGCGAGCAGCCACGACCTCAGCTCCTCGCGGTCCAGGCGTACCGCGAGCTGCGCGGGCTCGGGCCCGCGCAGCGCGACGCCGTGCTCGGCGAGATTGCGCCAGGTGACCGGGCTCACGTCGAAGCCCTCCCGCGTGGCGGCCCGGAAGCGGCCCGCGACGTGCGCGGCGACCGGCGTCACCTCGCCCGGCGAGCGGCGCAGGTCGCGCTCGTGCACATAGATGCCGTTGCAGACCAGGGGCCACCGCCGGCGGATCGCGACGTCGCCCGCGAGCGCTGCCAGCCAGCGGGCGAGCTGCAACCTGCGCAGGCGTCCCAGCTCGCGGGCGTCCAGGCCGCTGCCCGAGAGCGTCGCGACGAAGTCGAGGTCGCTGCGTCCCGGCCGCAGCATGCCGGTCGCCGCCGAGCCGACCACGTAGAAGCCGCGCACCCGTCCCGGCAGCGCCCGGTCGAGCCGGGCGAGGAAGTCAGCGGCGAGCGAGCCGGCCGGCTCCTCGAGCGAGGCCCCGGTCGGGCTGCCCGGCGAGCGTGCGTCACCGGCCGTGACGCTAGCTCGGCGGCTCGACCGCAGGGCGCGGTTTGCCCGCCGGGCCGTTCGACGGCGGTCCCTCCCCGCCCGGCCCGATGCGTCCGCGCAGTGCTTCGCCCAGCCCGCCGAACGCCTGCGCGAACTCCGACGGCACGACGAACACCTTGTTCGCGTCGCCTTCCGCGAGCTGGGGGAGCATCTTCAGGTATTCGTAGCTGAGCAGCTCGTGGTCGGGCTTGCCCTCGTGGATCGCGTTGAAGACGGTGTCGATCGCTTTTGCTTCGCCCTCGGCGGTGAGGATCGCCGATTCCTTTTCGCCTTCCGCGCGCAGCACCGCCGCCTGCTTGGCGCCTTCGGCGGTGAGGATCGCCGCCTGCTTCTCGCCTTCGGCGGTGAGGATCGCTGCGCGGCGATCGCGCTCGGCGCGCATCTGCTTCTCCATCGCGGTCTTGATGTCCGCCGGGGGGTCGACCGACTTGATCTCGACGCGGTTGATGCGGATGCCCCACTTGTCGGTCGCTTCGTCGAGCACCGTGCGCAGCTCGGCGTTGACGTTCTCGCGAGAGGTCAGCGTCGCCTCCAGCGTGAGGCCGCCGATCACGTTGCGCAGCGTCGTCACCGTCAGCTGCTCGATCGCCTGCAGCGGGCTGGCGATCTCGTAGGTCGCCGAGCGCGGGTCGGTGATCGTGAAGTAGAGGACGGTCTCGATGCCGACGACGACGTTGTCCTCGGTGATGACCGACTGCGGCGCGAAGTTCACGACCTGCTCGCGCAGGTCTACGAGCGGACGCACCCGTTCGATGAATGGCGTGATCAGCGTCAGCCCCGGTTCGAGCGTGCGGTTGTATCGCCCGAGCCGCTCGACGACACCGGCGCGAGCCTGCGGGATCACGCGGATCGAGCGCGCGGCGACGATCAGTGCGAACACCACGATCACGATCACGACGATCAAGACGGCCATCAGGTCCGGCTCCTTTTTCGATTCGAGCAGTTCACATCCTACTCCCGCAGCTCAGGGCATCACCAGCGCCGTGGCGCCGCGGATCTCGACCACTTCGACGCGCTCGCCGGCGTCGATCACCTCGTCCTCGGCGTAGCTGCGGGCGGTCCACACCTCGCCGCCGTCGATCCTCACGCAGCCGACGCCCTCCTGGTTGGCGATCCGCTCGAGCACCATCGCGTGCCGGCCGACCAGTGCCGCTGCACCGGTCCTGATCGGTGGCGGCAGCCGCCGGTGGCGACGGGCGACGGGACGCAGCGTGCCGACGACGACCCCCGAGGCCGCGACGAACAGCACGGCGCTGAGCGGCAACCCCACGCCGAGCAGGCTGACGGCGGCCGCGAGCGCCGCGCCGATCGCGAACGGCAGCAGGTACAGGCCGCCCTGGTGCATCTCCCCGACTCCCAACAGGGCTGCCACGACCAGCCACAGGATCCACATGTACTGAGATTAGCTCTCGGCGATCAATGCGCGCGCAAACTCCTGCGGATCGAACGGCCGCAGGTCCTCGACCGTCTCGCCGATCCCGATCAGCTTCACGGGCAGCCCCAGCTCCTGCGCGATCGCGAGCGCGATGCCGCCGCGGGCGGTGCCGTCGAGCTTCGTCAGCACCACGCCCGTGACGCCCGCGGCCGCGGCGAACAGGCGCGCCTGGCGGAGCCCGTTCTGGCCGGTCGTCGCGTCGATCGTCAGCAGCGTCTCGTGCGGGGCCCCCTCGAGCTGGCGGGCGATCACGCGCCGGATCTTCTCCAGCTCGCCCATCAGGTCATCCTGGGTGTGCAGGCGCCCGGCGGTGTCGACGATCACGACGTCGTAGCCGCGCGCGTGCGCCTGCCCGATCGCGTCGAAGGCGACCGCCCCGGGATCCGATCCCGGGGCGCCGGTGACGATCTCGCAGCCGGCCCGCTCGGCCCAGCCCTGCAGCTGCTCGGTGGCGGCCGCACGGAAGGTGTCGGCGGCCGCGAGCAGCACGCTCGCGCCGAGCTCTTCGCGCAGGTGCCATGCGAGCTTGCCGATCGTCGTCGTCTTGCCCGTGCCGTTGACGCCGACGGCCATGATCACCGTCGGCTTCGGCCGCACGTCGATCCGCCACTCGCCCGATTCCGCGGTCGCGGCCAACAGCGCGATCAGTCGCTCGGACAGCTGCTCGCCGCCCTCCAGCTCCCCGGCGGAGGCTTCGGCCTCGAGCGTGCCTACGACCGACGCGGTCGTGCCGGCGCCGACGTCGGCCATGATCAGCGCCTCCTCGAGCCGTTCCCAGGTCTCGGCGTCCAGTGTCGCGAACAGCGTCGCCTGGATCTCCGAGCCGAGCGCCTGGCGCGTCTTGCTCATCGACTCGCGCAGCCGGCGGAACAGGCCCCTGCGACGCTCGGGCTCCTGCTCGGGCGACGCCGGGCGATCCTCGCCCGTGATGAACAGTTCGCTCCACTCGCGCGCCACTCGGGGCGCGATCATACAGCCGCCGCTCGGCGCCGCCGCGGCGGCCGGCGCCGGGTCAGGAGGCGATCGCCGCCACCTCGGCCTCGCGCTGCTGCTCGTGCGACTGCTCGCCCGGGAGCTTGCGGGAGAGCACCTTCGAGACGCCGTCCCCGCCCATCGAGACGCCGAACAGCCAGTCCGCGGCCTCCATCGTGCGCTTCTGGTGGGTGATCACGATGAACTGCGCCCGGCCCGCGTAGCGGCGCAGGAGCGCCAGGAAGCGATCGAGGTTGAGGTCGTCGAGCGCGGCCTCGACCTCGTCGAGGATGTAGAAGGGGCACGGCCGGGCGAGGAACACGGCGAACAGGAACGCCAGCGCCGTCATCGACTTCTCTCCGCCGGAGAGCAGCGTCAGCCGCTTCGCTCGACTTGCCCGCGGGCGTGATCTCGATCTCCACGCCGGGCAGCCGCTCCTCCGCGGACTCCTGCAGCCTCGGCCTCCGCCGCCGCTTCGAGCGCCGCCTCGGGATCATCGGCCGGCAGCGCCTGGCCGCCCAGCACCGGCTCGGGCACCTGCTCCTCGTCGACGAGCCGCAGCCGCCCGCTGCCGCCCGGGAACACGTCGCCGACCAGCTCCTCGAAGTTGCGCGCGGCCGCCTGGAAGGTCTGCTCGAAGGTCTCCTCGATCTGGCGGTCGGTCTCGCGGATCAGCGTGCGCAGCTCGCGCAGCGCCGTCTCCAGGTCCGAGCGCTGGGCCTCCAGCTCCTCGACGTGTGCCAGCGCCTCGGCGTACTCGTCCTGGGCGAGCGGGTTGACCGGCCCGAGCTGCTCGCGCCGGCGGTTCAGCCTCGCCACACGCTGCTCGAGCTCCTCGCGGCGCTCCTCGCTGAGCGGCTCCGCCTGCGCAGCGGGGCTCGCGCCCGGCTGCGCCGCGCCCTCGCCGGCCGGCTGCGCGGGGCTCGCTGCGGGCTGCGCCTCTCCGGCGCCCTCGCCGGTCTCCTCAACGATCGCGCCCGCCGCCGCGGCGCTCTCGGCGGACGCCTCTTCGCCGGCGGCGAAGCCGAGCCGCTCGGCGACGCCGGCGCTCTCCAGCTCGGCCTCCGCCGCCTGGTCGCGCAGCCGCTGGGCGGCCACCTCCGACTGGGTGACCGCCTCGCCGGCGCTCCTCAGCGCCGCCTGGATCCCGGCCTCCTCGGCCGCGCACTCGCGCAGCCTGCCGGCCATCTCCTCGCCCGCCCGGCGATCGGCGGCGAGCTCGGCCTCGAGCGCCTCGAGCCGCGTCTCGAGCGCGCCGGAGGCGAGCCCGATCGCCTCGGCGAGCTGCTGCGCCCGCGGCGCCGCCGCCAGATCCGCCTCGCGCTGGGCGCGCAGCCGCAGCTGCCTCGCGCGGCGCGCCTGCAGCTGCGGCGGCGAGCTGCTCTGCCTGGCGGCGCTCGGCCGCGAGCTCGCCTTCGACCTCCGCTTTGCGCACCGCCGATGGCCCCTCCGCGGGGGCCGCGCGCCGCTGCTCGATCAGCCACTCGGAGCGCCGCACGGCCTCGGCGGCCTCGGTCACGGCCCGCTCCGCCGCGCGCGCGCTCTCGTCCGCGCCGGTCCTGTCCGTTTCGGACTGCGCGCACGCGCTCCCGCGGCAGCCTCGACGGCGGCTTTCGCGCCGTGCTCCTGCCTGCGCGGCCCGCTCGACGTCGGCGACGAGCCGCTCGCGCTCGTTGCGGCGCGCGAGCAGCAGCTCGCTGCCGCCCTCGCTGAGCTGGCGGACCTCGCCCGAGCGCGCGAACCAGACCCGCCCGCGCTTGGTGGCGGCGATCCCCGAGAACTCGCGCGGCAGATCCTCGAGGCGCTCGACGACCCACGCGTCGGCGAGCAGCCGCCGCGCCAGCGCGAGCACGTGCGGCGGTCCGCTCGAGCAGCTCCAGCAGCCGCCGCGCGCCCGGGGCCGGCGCGGCGGCCGGCGCGCTCGGAGGCGCCTGCTCGCCGCGCGGCGGCCAGCAGCGCGGTGCCCCCCTCCGGCCCCGCGCGGTCGAGCACCGCCTCCGCGCCCGGGACATCCTCGACCAGCGCAGCGTCGAGCCTGCCGCCGAGCGCCGCGGCGAGCGCGAGCTCGTAGCCGTCGGCGACCTGCAGCTCGGAGCTGAGCGGGCGCGAGCGCGGGCCGTCACCGGCCTGACCGGGGCCCGAGGCCGGATGGCTGCGCAGGAACTGGTTCACCGCGGCCAGCTCTGCGCCCGCCCTGGCGGCGTCGGCGCGCGCCCGGTGGGCCTCCCGCTCGGCTGCGGCGAGGACGTCGCGGGCCTCGCCGGCATCCTGCTCGGCACGTGCGCGCGCGTCGCGGGCCTCGGCGGCGAGTCGCTCGGCCGCCGCGAGCGCCTCGCGCTGGACACCGAGATCGCGCTCGAGGCCGGCCAGCTCCTGCTCGAGCTCCTCGGCGCGGCGCGCCTCGATCCCGGCGAGCTCGGCCTCCAGCGCAGCGACGCGCCCCCCGTCCCCCGCCTGCTGGGCCGCCTCGTCGTGCTCGGCGCCAGATGCCAGCTCGGCCAGCTCGGACTCGGCCCGTTCGATCCGGCGCTGCAGCCGCTGCGCCGGCGGCGCCCGCCTGCTCGGCTCGCAGCGCCAGCCGCTCGCGTGCGGAGCGGGCCTCGTACAGCCGCCGCGACAGCGCGTCGTGGCGCTCGGCCCGCTCGGCCAGGGCGCGCTCGGCCTCGCCGCGACGGGCGACCACCTGCTCGAGCGAGGCCTCCACGCGGTCGCGCTCGGCGCGTGCGCCCGCCACCGCCTGCAGCGCGGCGTGAAGCTCGATCCGCCGTCCGCGCACCACGTCGCGCAGCAGCTCCCAGCGCGCTTCGAGCATCTGGCGCTCGAGCCGCTCGTGCAGCTCGGCCGCTTCCGCCTGGCGCTTGAGCGGGCGCAGGCGCGTGCGCGCCTCTCGCTCGATGTCGAGCGCGCGGTCGAGGTTCTCCTGCGTTCGCTCGAGCTTCAGCTGCGCGCGGCGGCGGCGCTTGCGGTGCTTGCCGAGGCCGGCGGCCTCCTCGATCAGCAGGCGCCGGTCGCGCGGCTTGGAGGTGACGATCGCCTCGACCCGCCCCTGGGAGATGACCGAGTGCGTCTCCTTGCCGAGGCCGGTGTCGGAGAGCACCTCGAGCACGTCGCCGAGGCGGCAGCGCGCGCCGTTGAGCCAGTACCCGCCTTCGCCGCCCCGCTCGAGGCGCCGCACGATCGAGATCTCGCTGAGCGGCACCTCGACGGTGCCGTCGGAGTTGTCGAGCACGATCTCGACCTCGGCCGAGCGCCGCGCCTGGACGCCGCGGCCGCCGCCGAAGATGACGTCCTGCATCGACTGTCCGCGAACCGCCAGCGGCGACTGCTCGCCCATCGCCCACAGCACCGCGTCGGTCACGTTCGACTTGCCCGAGCCGTTCGGCCCGACGACGACGCTCACCCCCGGCCCGAAGTCCAGACGGGTGCGGTCGGGGAACGACTTGAAGCCGTTCAGGGTGAGCGACTTCAGCCTCATCGCCGACCCCGGGCGGGGGCTGTCACGACGGCGCCGCCAGCCGCTCGACGGCGATCCGCGCGGCCTCCTGCTCGGCGTGCTTCTTGCTGCGCCCGCGGCCGCGGCCGACCTGCTCGCCCGTCGACGCGCGCCACGACCGAGTAGAGCCGCTCGTGGGGCGGCCCCTCCTCGCCGCTGACCTCGTAGGCGACCTCCGCGCCGCGGCGCGCGAGCAGCTCCTGCAGGGCCGACTTGAAGTCGACGGGGTTGCTGAGCGCTTCCTCGATCTCCGGCGCGAACGCCTCGACGACCGCTTCCGCGGTGCGCTCGTAGCCGCTGTGCAGATAGCAGGCGCCGATCACCGCCTCGATCACCGAGGCCAGCACCCGCTCGGTCCCGACCAGCGCCGCCGCGCTCTCGCGCACGCCCGGCGGAGCGGCCGCCCGCAGCCGCTCCGGCAGCGCCAGCCGTTCCGCGACCGCGCGGCAGGAGACGCCCGAGACCGCCTGGGCGCGGATCTTCGTGAGCCGCCCGGCGCCGAAGCGCTCCGCCTCCAGGCGCGGGTAGAGGTAGCGTGGTCACGGCCAGCGCGAGCACGCTGTCGCCGAGGAACGCCAGGCGCGTGTAGGAGTCGCCGCGGCGCTCGCTCCAGGAGGCGTGGGTGAAGACCTGCCGCGCGAGATCCTCCGGCAGCTCGTCCAGGAGTTCGGCCAGCAGCATCGTCTTCCGCTTCGCTACGCGTGCTCGGCATCGCCCGCTCGGGTCGTTGGCCAGCACGAAGTCGACCGCGGCGCCCACCGTCAGGATCTGAGCTGCCTGCTCGTCGCTCATCGCCACGCCGTATGTGTCCTCGAGCTCCTGCACGAGCGTGTAGAGGTCGAGCGAGTCGGCCTCGAGGTCCTCCTTGAAGCGCGTCGTCTCGGCGATCGTGCCGGGGTCGAGGTCGAGCTCGTCGGCGAGGTGCTCACGGATCAGCGCGAGGACCTGCTCGCGGGAGAGGGAGCTCATTCACGGCAACCTAGCGTCCGGCGCGGACGCAGGGGAGCGCCTCAGCGCACCGGCGGCGGCCAGGGCGGAGCGGGTCTGCGAGACGATGTCCTCGCGTGCTCCGAGGCGCGCCCGCAGGATCGCCTGCGCGAAGCCGCGACGGCTGAAGCGCCCGTGCGGGACGACGCCGAGCCGGCGCAGCCCGAGCAGGTAGGCGCCGCCGACGCCCTCGGGGTCGATCTCCGCGCGCAGCCCGCCGAGCGGGCCTTTCAGGAGCAAGCCGCCCGCGCGGCCGCGCGACGGAGCCCATCGCGACGTCGCGGATCGTCCCGCAGCAGCACCTGGGAGGTGCCCTCGAGCACCTTCAGCGCGACGTTGCCGGTGAAGCCGTCGGTGACGACCACGTCGGCGGCGCCGGCGAGGAGGTCGCCGCCCTCGACGTTGCCGACGAACTCGAAGAAAGTGAAGGAGGACGGATCGGCCGGCGCTCGATGCCCGGCCGCCCGGGACGAATCGGCCGGCGCTCGATGCCGGGCCGCCGGGGACGGGTTGTCCGGCGCTCCGTGCCGTCCCGCGTCGCCGGCGCCCGCGCGCTCGCGCAGCTCGGCGCCCGGTCTCGACGACGAGCTTGCTCGCCGCGCGCGTCCTCCTCGCCGTTGGAGAGCAGCCCGACGCGGGGCCGGGCGCACGCCGAGCACGATCCGCGCGAGCGCGGCGCCCATGAAGGCGAACTGGACGAGGTGCTCGCGGCGCGCCTCGGCGCTCGCGCCGACGTCGAGCAGCGTCACGGGATTGCCGGGGACCGGCAGCGGCATCGCCAGCGCGGGCCGGTAGATGCCGCGGTCGCGCTTGATGTTGAACGTGCCGGCGGCGAGCGCGGCGCCGGTGCCGCCGGCGCAGACGAGCGCGTCGGCGCGGCCCTCGGCGACCGCCCTGGTGGCGAGCACGATCGAGGCGTCGCGGGTGACGCGGGCGGCGCCGACCGGGTCGGGCGCCTTGGCGATCGAGACCGGCGCGTCGACGACCTCGACCCCCGCCGGCTGCTCGCCGAGCTCGGCGGCGGGGCCGAACAGCAGCACGCGGGCTCCCTGCGCGGCGGCGAGCGCGGCGCCGGCGGCCACCTCGGCGGGTCCGAGGTCGGCGCCGTTGGCGTCGACCGCGACGACCGGCTCGGCCACGTGGGCGGAGCTGCCGCTACTCGTGGTCGTGGTCGTGGTCGTGCCCCTGTGAGGCGGGCGCGACGATCTCGCGGCCAGCGTACGTGCCGCACACCGGGCAGACCCGGTGGGGACGGCGCGGGCTGTGGCACTGCGGGCACGTGTTCAGCCCTGGCGCGGTGATCTTGTGCTGCGCACGGCGCTTGGCGGTGCGGCTGTGCGACTGCTTTTTCTTGGGGACGGCCATCGCGGCCCAGAAGGGTAGCAAGGCGCGGGCTGCCGGGAACGGCCTGCGGCCGTTCGTGCCGGCACGCGGAGTGCCGCATGCGGCACTCCGTGGAGCCGCGCATGCGCGGCTCCAGGGGTCGGCGCATGTGCGCCGACCCCAGCCGGGCCGCATGCGAGCCGGCTCGCCCGATCCGGGTCCGGTGCCGGCCGATCCTCGCCACGGGGCCGACGGCCGCGGGTTCGCTACTCCAGCTTCAGCTCGCGCAGCTTCGCCCAGCGCGGGTCCGGCGCCTGCTCGTGGCGGTGCTCCGGGCCGGCCTCGTTGAGGTCCGCGGCGCAGATCGGGCAGAGACCGGCGCAGTCCTCGCGGCACAGCACTTTCGCGGGCGCCGTCGAGCGCGAAGGAGTCGTGGACCCACGCCGCGAGGTCGAGGCGCTCGCCCTGCACGTAGGGGCTCTCGAGCTCCTCGCCTTCGCTCGGCCGGTCGACCTCGCGGGCGTCCACCTCGACGCTCGGCGAGGCGTCCTTCAGGCAGCGCATGCACGGCCCCGACAGCGCCGCGCTGAAGCGCAGGTGAAGCGCGTAGCCGCCGCCGGTCATGCGCGACACCTCGAGCGAGACCGGCACCGGCTGCGGCGCCGCCTCGTAGCGCTCGCCCCCGAGCGAGAGGCCGTCCACCGGCACCTCGACCTCGACCCTGCGCCCCTCTCCCGACGTAAGCCTCAGCGCATCGAGATCGAGCTCTGAGGCGATCGGGGCCATGCGCCCCAGGCTAGCGACGCCCAACGGGGCGCCCGGCGCGCGTCTGCTTGACTGGCCGCCGTGTCCGAGCCGCCGCCGCCCGCACCGCCCCGGCGCCGGCGCGCGCCGCGCAGGCTGCTGGCCCGGATCGCCGTCGACCTCTCGCCGCTGCGCGCCTCGCGCGACTTCCGGCTGCTGACGATCGGCAACCTGATCACCAACCTCGGCACGCAGGCGACGCTCGTGGCGCTCCCCTACCAGGTGTTCGTGCAGACCCGCTCGCCGCTGCTCACCGGCCTGCTCGGGGCGGTCGAGCTCGGTCCGATCGCGACGATGTCGCTCTACGGCGGCGCGCTCGCCGACCGCCTCGACCGCCGCCGGCTGCTGCTGACCGATCAGGTCGCGCTCGTGGCGATCTCCGCGGGCCTCGCCGCGGGGGCGCTCGCCGGGCATCCCCCGCTCTGGCTGCTGTACGTGCTCGCGGGCCTGCTCGCCGGTTTCGGGGCGATCCAGAACGTCGCCCGCAGCGCGATCGTGCCGAACGTCGTCGAGCCGGTTCAGCTGCGGGGCGCGCTGGCGCTGACGTTCGGCCTCTACCAGCTGACGATGGTGATCGGTCCGGCGACTCGGCGGCGCGCTGATCGCGCTGTTCGGGATCGGCACCGCCTACCTGGTCGACGCCGTCAGCTGCCTGGGCATGGTCGCGGCGGTCCTGGCCCTGAGCGCGCAGCCGCCGGAGGGCGTGGTGGAGCATCCCTCGATCGCCGCTTCGATCCGCGACGGGCTGCGCTTCGTGCGCTCCGAGCGCGCGCTGCTCGGCTCCTTCGGCATCGACCTCGCCGCGATGACGTTCGGGATGCCCCGAACCCTGTTCCCGGTCCTCTCGCTGACCGTCTACCACACCGGCGCAGCCGGGACCGGCGCGCTGTTCGCCGCGGTCTCCGCAGGCGCCACCGTCGCGGCGCTGACGACGGGCTGGCTGCACCGCGTGCGGCGTCTCGGGCTGGTCGTGATCTGGGCGGTGCTCGCGTGGGGCGTCGCGATCGCGCTGGCGGGGCTCGTCGCGACGCTGTGGGCGGCGATGGCGCTGCTCGCCCTGGCCGGCGCCGCGGACAGCATCAGCGCGGTCTGCCGCTCGACGATCAACCAGACCGTCACCCCCGACGCGATGCGCGGCCGCATGTCGGCCGCCTTCTCGCTGGTCGTCACGAGCGGACCGCGCGCTGGGCGACATCGAGTCGGGCAGCGTCGCCTCGCTGACCACCCCCCGCTTCTCGGTCTCTCGCGGCGGGATCGGCTGCATCGTCTCGGCGCTGCTGGTCGTCCGCGCCTTCCCCGCCCTCGCCCGCTACGACGCCGAGCGGGCGATCGCGCGATCTCCCACGGAGGCGATCGCCGCCGGCTGACGGCAACGGCGGCAAGGACGAGCGGCCCGCTCGCGCCTAGGTCAGTTCGCGCTTGAGGATCTTCCCGGTCGCGTTGCGCGGCAGCTCGGCCATGAACACGACCTCGCGCGGCACCTTGAAGCGGGCGAGGTTGCGCTTCACGTACTCCTGGATCTCGCCTTCGTCGAGCTTCGCCCCCTCGCACGGCACGACGAACGCCTTCAGGCGCTGGCCGAACTCGTCGTCCGGCACGCCGACGACCGCCACCTCCGCGACGTCCTCGTGGTCGGAGAGCAGGTCCTCGACCTCGCGCGGGAACACGTTCTCGCCGCCGGAGACGATCATTTCGTCGTCGCGGCCGTCGACGAACAGCCGCCCGTCGGAGTCGAGGTGGCCGACGTCGCCGGTGCTCATCAGCCCGTCGATGATCTCCTTGCCGCCGCCGCCGGTGTAGCCCTCGAACATCATCTCGTTGCCGACGAAGATCCGGCCCGGCTGGCCGCGCGGGACCTCGCGGCCCCGCTCGTCGAGCAGCTTCACGACCGTTCCCGCCGGCGGCGTGCCGGCGGTGCCGGGCGCCGCCCGCAGTTCGGCCGGAGTCGCGATCGTCGCCCACGCCACCTCGGTCGAGCCGTAGAGGTTGTAGAGCACGTCCCCGAACGCGTCCATCGCCCGCACCGCGAGTTCGCCGGGCAGCGCCGAGCCGCTGAGCGCGACGATCCGCAGCGCGCCGAGGTCGTAGCGCCCGATCGCCTCCTCGCCGAGATCGAGGATCCGCTGCAGCATCACCGGCACCAGCGACGAGCGTGCTCGCGCGCATCTGCGCGGTCGCACGCAGCGTCTCCTCGGGGTCGAAGCGCCGGCGCAGCACGAGCGTCGAGGCGAGCGGCAGCGCGAGCGTGAAGTGCGCGAAGCCCCAGGAGTGGAACATCGGCGCGGCGACCATCGTCGTCTCGCCGCGCCCGCAGCGGGATCTTCGAGAACAGCGCGGCGGCCGGCGCGAGCGAGTCGGGCTGCTTGCGCGAGGCCCCCTTCGGCGTCCCGGTCGTGCCCGAGGTGAGGATCACCACGCTGCCCCGCTCTGGCGGCGGCGCGAGCTCCGAGCTGCTCGCCCTGCGCGATCAGATCCTCGATCCGCGGGTCTCCGCGCCCCGCCGCTGCGCGGCGCTCTCGCACCAGGCGACGAACCGCTTGCGCCGCTTCGCGCCCTCGGCGACGAGGTCGGCGAAGTCCTCGTCGTAGATGACCGCCGCCGCGTCCTCGCGGGCGAGCACGTCGGTGATCTGCGGCCCCGCGAACGCGGTGTTGAGGTACAGCGCGCTGGCGCCGAGCTTCGAGCAGGCGACCGTCGACTCGATGAAGCCGCGGTGGTTGCGGCACATGATCGCGACGCCGTCGCCGGGGCCGATCCCGGCCGCGGCGAGCTCGTGCGCGAGCGCGTTCGTGCGGGCGTGCACCTCCCGGAAGGTCAGCGCACCCCGCTCGTCGGCGATCGCGAGGCGGTCCGGATAGCGGATCGCCGCGCCGGTGTAGGCGGCCGCCGGCGTGGCGCCCCAGCGCTGCAGCGCGGCGAGCGAGCGCAGCGCCTTGTCGGGCCGCGTCGGCGCGACCATCACCGGTCTCGAGCAGCGCCCTGGCGACGCCGAGCCGCTCCCTGGCGGTGTTCAGGTCCACGCGCGGACAGTACCCAAACGGGGCCCTTGACCAGACGCGGGAGGACCGCCGGTCAGCCGACCTCGGCGGGCTCGTCCTTGCCCTGCAGCCGCTCGCGGCCGCGCTGCACCGCGGCGATGAACTTCGAGAGGTTCACCTCGAGCGTGTTGAGGATCTCGTCGGCGTAGTCCTCGGCCCCCAGCCGGATCTCGCGCTCGCGCGCCCGCGCGTCCTCGATGATGTCCTCGGCGGCGCGCTCGGCCTGCTTGGTGACCTCCTCCTCGCCGACCAGGCGCTCCTGGCGCTCGCGCGCGTCCTTGATGATCCGCTCGGCCTCCTTCTTGGCCTCCGCGAGCATCTCCTGGCGCTCCTTGACGATCCACCGCGCCTGCTTGATCTCCTCCGGGATCGTCGCCCGCATCTGGTCGAGGATGTCGTAGATCTCCTCCTTGTCGACGCGCACCTGGTCGGTCAACGGGACCGGTTTGGCGTTGTGCACCAGGTCGTCGAGCTTGTCTATGAGAACGAGGACATCCATTTTTTTCTCTTCGGCACCTCCGCGGGCGTTGTGAGCCCGCGTATCGCATGTCATTTCGTCAGCGCCCTACCTGTTCCTGCAACCGCTGCGCGACCTCCTCGGGCACCAGATCGTCGATCCTGCCGCCGAAGGTCGCCAGCTCCTTGACGCCGCTGGATGAAAGGAAACTGTACTGCGGGCTGGCCATCAGGTAGACGGACTCGATTTCCGGGTTCTCCCTGCGGTTGAGCTGGTTCATCTCCAGCTCGTACTCGAAGTCGGAGATCGCGCGCAGCCCCTTGACGATCGCGCGCGCGCCCTTCTCCTCCGCGAACTCCACGACCAGCGTCGAGAAAGCCTCGACTCTTGACGTGCTCGAGGTCGGCTGAGGGCCCGCTCGATGAAGCCCACCCGGTCGGCGATGTCGAACACCGCCGAGCTCTTGCGCACGGAGCGGTTCACGACCGCCACCCAGACCTCGTCGTAGAGGCCGGCGGCGCGGCGGATCACGTCGAGGTGCCCGTTCGTCACCGGGTCATAGCTGCCCGGGCAGACAGCTATCGCGCGTTCGGAACGGGGCATCAGAGGACGATCGATCCTCTGGCGAGGGGCCGTTCTGCGCTGGTGCGGATCGCCGAATCTGCGACCGACACGGGCCGCGGCCGCTGCCGGGGACAGGCGCCGAGCCGCGGACGCCGGCAGGCGAATGCCGGGCGTGCGATCCGGCGGTGCATCGTCGTGGAATCACTCATCCGCGTGAATTGTGATGGAAGTGTCGCCGTAGCGCCGTTCGGTCGCGATCGGGAGCCCCAGCTGCAGCGGCGCGCGGCGGTCGCTCTCGCCGACGACGCGGGCTCCCGGGGCGAGCACCGCCGCCACCAGGGCCGACAGCTCCGGCCCCAGCCGCGCTGCCTCGCCGTAGGGCGGATCGACGAGCACGAGATCGTAGCGCTCACCCTTCGCCGCCGCCGCGCGCAGCGCTCTCAGCGCCTCGCCACGGCGCAGCTCGGCGCGCTCCGGGCCGAGCGCCAGCGCATCGAGGTTCCCGCTCAGGATCGCCGCCGCATGGGCGTCGCGCTCGACGAACACGGCGCTCGCGGCGCCCCGCGAGAGCGCCTCGATGCCGAGCGCGCCGCTGCCCGCGAACAGGTCGAGCACCCGCTCTCCTCGCAGCTCGCCGAGCATCGAGAACAGCGCCTCGCGGACGCGCTCGGAGGTCGGGCGCGTGCCGCGGCCCGGCGGCGCCTTCAGCCGCCGCCCACCGTGTTCCCGCGATCACGCGCACGGCGCCAACGTAGCGGCGCGCCGCCGGCAGCCGCGCGCCCGCTCCACCGACGCGGCCTCGCCAGTGGCCGGGCCGGCGCCTCGCGAGCGCTCAGCCGGGGATCGGCGCCGCGGCCTCGCCGCCGTAGCGGCGCTCGAGCTCGGCCGCGAGCAGCACGTGCTCGGGCTCGCGCAGCCCGGGATCGCAAGCCACGATCGCCTCCGCCCGCGCCCGCGCCCGCTCGAGCAGCTCGGCGTCCTCGCGGAAGCCGCGCGACGCGGAACTGGCCGACGCCGGACTGGCGCGTGCCGATCAGATCGCCCTCGCTGCGCAGCTCGAGGTCGATCTCGGCGAGCCGGAAGCCGTCGCTGTGCTCGGCCAGCGCCCGCAGCCGCGAGCCGCCCCGGGCGGTCCGACGACGAAGCACCGCGAGGCGTGCTCGCCGCGCCCGACGCGGCCGCGAAGCTGGTGGAGCTGGGAGAGGCCGAAGCGCTCGCCGTTCTCCACCAGCATCACCGTCGCGTTCGGGCACGTCGACGCCGACCTCGACCACCGTCGTCGCGACCAGCACCTGCGCCCGTCCCGACGCGAAGCGCTCCATCGCGGCGTGCTTCTCGGCCGACCTCATGCCGCCGTGCAGCAGCTCGAGCTCGAAGCCCGCCAGCTCGCCCTCGCGCAGCCGCGCGAGCTCGGCGGTCGCGGCACGCAGCTCCGTGCGCTGCGCACCGGAGGTCGCGGCCAGCTCGGCCCCCTCCTCCGCGGACTGCTCGATCAGCGGGCAGATCACGTACGCCTGGCGGCCCGCGCGCAGCTCGCCGCGGAGATGCTCGTAAGCGGCGGCGCGCGCGTCCTCCCCGACGACCAGGCGCGTCGTGATCGGCCGCCGGCCGCGCGGCAGCTCACGCAGCGTGCTCGTGTCGAGGTCCCCGTAGCGCGCCAGCGACTGCGTGCGCGGGATCGGCGTGGCCGTCATGTGCAGGGTGTGAGGGGGACGCTCCGGGTCCTGCCGCCGCCGAGCGCCTCGCGCTGGCGGACCCCGAAGCGATGCTGCTCGTCGATCACCGCCACGGCCAGCGCGGCGAAGCGCACGTCCGGCTCGATCAGCGCGTGCGTTCCCACGACCAGCGAGAGCTCGCCGCTGGCGAGCTTGGCGAGGATGTCGCGCCGCCGCGCGGCCGGGGTCGATCCCGTCAGCAGCGCGAGCCGCACCTGCTCGCCGCCGAGCAGCCGCTGGATCGTCGCGAAGTGCTGCTCGGCGAGCGTCTCCGTCGGCGCCATCAGGGCCGCCTGGCGGTCGTGCTCGACGGCGCGCAGCATCGCGTGAAGCGCCACCACGGTCTTGCCGCTGCCCACCTCGCCCATCAGCAGCCGCTGCATCGGGCGCCCGCCGCGCGAGGTCGGCCGCGATCTCCTCGATCGCGCGTCGCTGGTCACCGGTCGGGGCGAACGGCAGCTCGTGCTCGAGCCAGCGCGCGCTCAGCGTCGGCTCCTCGGCGAGCGCGGTGGCGCCCGCCAGCGCGCGTGGCGCTCGGCGCGGCGGCGCAGGAACACGAGCTGCGTGAGCAGCAGGTCGTCGAAGGCCAGCCGCCGCCGTCCGGCCTGCGGGTCGCGGGGTCCGCGCGGGAAGTGCATCGCGGCGAGCGCGGCGGCGCGATCGGGCAGCCCCTCCGCGGCCCGCGCGCGGCCGGCCAGGAACTCGGGCAGCTCGGCGAGCGCGCTCGCGTGCCCCCTGCACGAGCGTGAGGATCTCCGTGGAGGTGATCCCCTCCGCCGCCGGGTAGTGCGCGACCGATCCCGCCTGCGGCTCGCCTGTCGCGGCGGGCGGCTCCTGCGGCGAGGCGCCCAGCTCCTCGCTCGCAGGCGCGTGGTGGGAGACGCCGAAGCCGCCGCGCGCGTCGGGCTTGCCGTGCAGCAGCAGCCGCGTCCCCGGCGGGTAGCGATCGACCAGCCAGGGCTGGTTGAAGAAGGTCGCGCGCATCGAGCCGCTCGTGTCGAACACGGTCGCTTCGACCAGCGGTCGCATGCCCCGGCGCCGCACCGGCCGCGCGCGGATCGAGCGCACCTCGACGGTCACCGTCGCCGGCTCGCCCGGCGGTCAGGCCAGCGACCGTGCGCGCCTCGCGGCTGTCGCTGGGAAGGTGCTCCAGCAGGTCGCCGACGGTCTCGAGACCGAGCCGCGCGAGCCCTGCCGCCGCCCGCTTCGACGGCGCCTTCAGCGGCTCTCCCAGCAGCGAGGGCCGCGGCGGGTGCACGGGCGCGCCGCGCAGCTCCGCGCCACCGAGCGGCTCGCTGGAGGCGAAGCGCCTGGGCCCGGCGCAGGCGCTTTGACGGGCGGGCTCGCTCACGGCGCCCGGCGCCGGAGTCGGGGCTGCTGCTGGGGCCGGCATCGGTCGGCCATGATGATCAGCGCGAGCGGTCGTAACCGCTCGCCGCGAGCGGCGGTCCGGCGCGTCTCGCTCACTCGGCCGAGAGGATCCACCAGTAGGCGGGCTGGCCGCCGTGGCGCAGCTCGAGCTCGACCTCGCCACCCATCGAGAGCTCCAGCTCGCCGAGGCCGACGGGCGTCTCCTCGCCGGCGAGCACCGTGATCAGCTCGGGCTGGTGAGCGCCGTCGCCGGCCGCGGCCAGGCGCTCGATCACGGCCTGCAGCGTCTCGCATCGGCTCGCCCCAGGCGATGATCTCGTCGTCGACGAAGCCGACCGCCTCGCCCGCCGCGAACCGGCCCTGGGCGTCGTCGCGCGCGGCCGGTGCGACCGCGCCGGTGCGCACCCGCGAGAGCGCCTCGCGTCAGCGCCTGCGCGTTCTCCTCGACGGACTGCTCGGGCGCGAGCGCAACCGCCGCGGCGAGACCCGCCTGCTGGTCGGTGGTCGGCGCGACCAGCACCTGCTTCTCGGAGAGGCGCGCGGCCTGCTCGGCGGCGAGGATCACGTTGGCGCTGTTCGGCAGCACCACCACCTCCTCGGTGGGCACGTCGTGGATCGCTGCCAGCAGGTCGTAGGTCGAGGGGTTCAAGGTCGCGCCGCCGTCGACGTGTGGATGCCGAGCTCGTGGAACATCTCGCGGAGCCCGTCGCCGCTGACCACCGCGACAGCGCTGCACCGCGCCTGCTCGACCGCGGCGGGGGCCGCCCGGAACGGCGTCAGCGACTCGGAGCGGGCGCCCGGCTCGCCCTCGACGCCGGCCTGCACGGCGATGGGGGCACCGAGCCTGCACGTCCCGATCGGCGACCTGGGCGCGCATGTCGGCGACGTCGAGCCGCGACACCTCCCCGGCCTGCTCGAAGAGCTTGCGTCGCGAGCTCGGGAGCGTCCGTGTGCAGGTGCACCTTCAGCGTCTTCTCGTCGCCGACCACGAGCACCGAGTCGCCCAGCTCCTCCAGCGGCTGGATGAAGCGCGCCGCGCTGAGACCGGTGCCGGTGACGGCGAAGTTCGTGCAGAAGCGGAACGTGCTCGAGCTGTGCTGTGGGTGCGTGATGCGCGCCGGCGCGTGATGGTCGAGCTCGGGCGGGTCCTCGCCGCGCAGCGCGGCGACGACGCCGGCGAAGATGATCGTCAGGCCGTAGCCGCCGGCGTCGACGACGCCGGCGTCGCGAAGCGCGGCGAGCAGCTCGGGCCCGCGCTTGACCGAGTGCTCGCCGGCGATGACCGCGCTCGCGAGCACCGACGCGATCGCGCGATCCTGCTCGCTGGCTTCGGTTCCCGGGGCCAGGCGCGGATCCTCGGCGGTGTGCGCGACGTCGGTCGCGATCTGGCGGGCCATCTCGCGTGCGACCGTGAGGATCGTGCCCTCGGCGGGCTCGCGCACGGAGGCGTAGGCGCGGTCGGCGGCGTTCGCAAGGGCCGCGCCGATCAGCGTCGCGTCGATCAGCTGGCCGGGCCGCGAGACGAGCTCCTCGGCGGCGCCGCGGATCAGCTGGGAGAGGATCACGCCGGAGTTCCCGCGCGCGCCGAGCAGCGCCGCGCGCGCGACCGACTGCACGATCTCCTCGCGGCCGATCTCGTCGATCGTGCGCCCGCCGTCGCTGCCCTGCAGGCGGTCCAGCTCCTCGAGCACCGCACGGAGCGTCAGCGCCATGTTGTCCCCCGTGTCGCCGTCGGCGACCGGGAACACGTTGAGGTCGTTGACCTCCTGCCGGCGCGATTCGAGGTTGGCCAGGGCGCCGGCCACCGCGGCCCGAAAGCGGACCAGGTTGGTATCGGTCACGTCGACACGTCTATCAGCTTTGTCGGAGCCCCAGCCGCGCCGAGGCGGCCTCGGAGAGCGAGCGCCCCTGCTCGCCCCGGTTGCCGTCAGGGCTCGAGCACGACCTTCATGCACTCCTCGCGCTTGTGCTTGAAGGCTCGTAGGCCTCCGGGGCCCGGTCCAGCTCCATGTGATGGGTTGCCACGAAGCTGGGATCGATCTCGCCGCTCACGACTCGCTCGAGCAGCGGCTTCAGGCAGCGGTGGACGTGGGTCTGGCCGCTGCGCATCGTCAGGCCCTTGCCGCGGCGAGCTCCTCGGCGGGCGCCGCGATCGTCGTGGTCGCGTGACGCTTCATCTGCGGCGCCTCCTTGCGCACGTCCTCGTCGAGGGTCAGCGGACGGCGGTGAAACCGTCCGCCACCAGGCAACCCACGATCGAGCCGATCGCGGCGGTCAGGCGTGGTGTCGATTCCCGGCGCCCGGCCCAGGCACGCAGCAGCAGCCCGAGGTGCAGGACGTCGCCGGAGGTCCGAGACCAGAACCAGCCGAGTGGCCGCGCGCGAGGCAGGATCCCTGCGGCGGCCGAGAGCTCCTGCAGCCCGATCATCCGCTGGATCACGCGCGCCTTCGTGTCGTCGCGCACGCCGATCAAGCGGTTGACTGCGCCCGGAGCGACGAGCTGCACGGAACCGAGGCCGAGGCTGAACCAGCCGAGAGCCTGGGCGAGGCGCGCCTCCGGTCTGGTCCCGTCCCTGCCCTCCGAGCTCTTCCCGGGCGCGGTGAAGGCGGCGCTGATCGATGCCATGGTGGCCTCCTGTGCTCTCGCGATCTCGCGGCTGCTCTCGCCGCACCTGCTCAGCGTCAGGCCGCTGATGAGCAAGCCCTACCCGCTGTGCTCCGGCGTACCCGGGCCGGGGGAGAAACGCGCCCGCTCATCACCCAGCCGGGTGAGCGCGCGGCGCGAAGCCGGCCCGAGCCCGCCCCGGCGAGCGGCGCCGGGCGCTACAGGGGTGCGGGCGGAGCGAGTGGCCAGCGGCTTCGGTACATGGGTGAGCGCCCTCTTCCGAAGGGGTGAGGGCGCCGGCTCTCGGCGCCGGCGCTACAGGGCCTTGGTGACCTTGCCGGCTTTCAGACAGCGCGTGCAGACGTAGGCCCGGCGGGGCGTCTTGCCGTCCATGATCCGGACCTTCTGGAGGTTCGGATCGAAGCGCCGCCTGGTTGCGACCATCGAATGGCTGCGGCTGTTGCCGAACGCCGGCCCCTTGCCGCAGCTGTGGCATACCTTGGCCATCGCTGGGGCAGTGTAGCTGCTCCGCTCCGGCGCAGGGGGCAAGCGGGTGCGCCCCTGCGAGCAGCGCGCGTGTCGCTCGCAGGCTCTCGCGAGGCTTCCCCGCAGCGCCGGCGCGGCGAGCTGCGGCTGGCGACGTGATGGGGGCGTGACGGCGGCGTGCCGGGGCGGCGTGAGGGGGCGTGCCGGACGTCCGACGCGGTGGACGGCGTGGGCGGCGCGGGCGCGGTGGGCCGCGCGGGCGCGGTGGGCCGCGCGGGCGCGGTGGGCGGCGCGGAGGCGCCCGCTCTGACATAGCGACGGCCTATAGCTCGTGACAAAAAAGAGATTTGACCTTTGTCGGGCCTGCGCAGATACTCGTGCCGCCAGGTCAATTCATCAGGGTGCCGCGCGTCCGCACTGGCGCATCAGCGGGGGTCTGCCGCGAGGCACGCGCACCCTATAAACGGAGGAGAGCCTCATGAGGAGGAACGGCCTTACACGGCTGCTGCTGGCTTGCGCGATGGTGCTTGCCGGCTCGGCTGTTGCATCGGTGAGCTCTGCGGCGGCGTCGCCCGAACTCGCGTACAACAACCTCAACACGGTTCCGGCGACCGTGAACGGCAAGCCCGACGAAGACACCTACTCGCAGGACTACGAAGCGTTCATGGGCGCCGGGATGTTCGGTGGCCAGATCGAAACGGTCAACACGAACAACCGACTGGTCAAGTCGCTCGAGACCAACGTCGACGTGTTCGCCTGCGAACACGGCGAATACCAGCTCGAAAACTGCTACACGACCAAACCGAACAAGCACTTCACCCAGGAATGGACCGCGAAGATCTACACGGTCGGCGCAGGTGAAGAACCGGGCGCCCTCGTCGCGACGGGAAGCGTGAAAGCGAAACTGCACTACCGTCCGACGACGAACACCACGTGCCCGTCGACGAGCGAAGGCAAGGGCTTCGGTCCGAACTGCGACGTCGGCGGCTATCTGCAGACCGTCACGATCAAAAAATTCACCCAGTCGACACCGCTGCCGGCGAGGGTGATCGTGCTGCTCACAAACGGTTGTGAAGCGTGCGGCGGCAAGATCGTGAACGTCGGTCTCCAGACCGCCTACAAGGAAGGGTCGGGCTCGACCTTCGTCGGCGAACCCCCGGCCGACTCCGGGCAGCCCGCAGTGGGCTCCGACCCGAGGCCGGAAAGCATCTACTACAACAGCCACTACGAAGCGACAGGGTGGGCCGAATACCAGCCCGTCTTCAAGCTGGAAGTCCGCTGAGCCGCCGAGCTCGGTGATGCGCCGAGGGTCCCGCCCCTCCCGGGGCCCTCGTGCGCGCGGCGGTGGGTGGACGGCGAACCGGGCGCGACCTCGAACGGGGTCGCGCCCGGGGCGGCCGGGGGGGACGGTGCGGCGGAGCGCTGCCGCGCCGCTCCAGCCACTTCCGGGGGGCGGGGTCTCCGTGGAGGAGCGCGGCGGCGTCAGGCGCCGCGGGGGCTGAGGCGCCGGCTCACGCGCGTGCAGCGCAGCGAGCGGCCCGGTGGCTGAGGCGCCGACTCACGGGCGCGCAGTGCAGCAGCGGCGTCGGCCGGACCGGCCTCACGAGCGCGCGGCACTCTGCGGCTCGAGCAGCTGCTCGCGCAGCGCGGCCATGCGCATCACGGCCTCGGCGGCGTGGCGCCCCTGGTCGCGCGTCCCGCCGCCGGATCGGGCAAGCGCCTGCTCCATCGTCTCGCAGGTGAGCACGCCGAACGCGCACGGCACGCCGGTCTGCAGGCAGACGTCCATGATCCCGCGGGCGGCCTCGGCGCAGACGAAGTCGTAGTGGTCGGTCTCACCGCGGATCACCGCGCCGAGGCAGGCGACGCCCGCGAAGCGTTCGGAGCGCGCGGCATACGAGGCGGCGAGCGGCAGCTCGTAGGCCCCGGGGACCTCGAACACCTCGACCGCGTCCTGACCGGCCTCGGCGAACGCCGCCTGCGCGCCCGACACGAGCCGTTCGGCGAGCTCCTCGTAGAAGCGGCCGACGACGATCGCGAAGGCCGCGCTCAACGCGACCCCCTGCCAGGGTCCGCCGGCGTGTCGTCGCTGCTGCGGGAGGTTCCCCGCAGCAGCTCGGCGTCGAGGTTCAGCCCCTGGTGGTGCAGCGTGTGGCCCATCCGCTCGGCCTTCGTGCGCAGGTAGGCGGCATTGTGCTCGTTGGGCGCATGCTCGATCGGGATCTGGTCGGTGACCGAGAGCCCGTAGCCCTCGAGACCGCGGATCTTCTTCGGGTTGTTCGTGAGGATCCTGATCGACGAGAGGCCGAGATCGACGAGGATCTGCGCGCCGATCCCGTAGTCGCGCAGGTCGGCGGGCAAGCCGAGCTTCTCGTTCGCTTCCACGGTGTCCAGCCCCTCCTCCTGCAGCTTGTAGGCGCGCAGCTTGTTGAGCAGGCCGATGCCCCGCCCCTCCTGGGAGAGGTACAGCAGGACCCCCGTCCCGGCTCTCTCGATCATCGAGAGAGCCGATTCGAGCTGCTCGCCGCAGTCGCAGCGCAGCGAGTGGAAGACGTCTCCCGTCAGGCACTCCGAGTGGACGCGGACGAGCACGTCCTGCGCGCCCGCGACTTCGCCCTTGACGAGCGCCACGTGGTGCTTGTCGTCGACCAGCGAGCGATAGCCGATCGCCTCGAACTCGCCGAAGGTGGTCGGCAGCCCGGTCGCGACGACCCGCTCGACGAGCTTGTCGTGGCGCCGGCGGTAGGCGATCAGGTCGGCGACCGTGATCATCTTCAGCCCGTGCCGGGCGCAGTACTCGGCCAGTTCCGGCACGCGCGCCATCGTGCCGTCGTCGTTCATCACCTCGCAGATCACCCCGGCCGGGTTGAGCCCCGCCAGCCGCGCCAGATCGACGGCCGCCTCGGTCTGGCCCGCGCGCTCGAGCACGCCGCCCTGGCGGCTCTTGAGCGGGAAGATGTGGCCCGGCTGGACGAGGTCGCGGGGACGGCTCTCCGGGTCCACCGCGACCTGGATCGTGTGCGCGCGGTCGTGCGCGGAGATCCCCGTCGTCACTCCTTCGCGCGCCTCGATCGTGATCGTGAATGGGGTTTCGAACGGCGACTCGTTCTTCGCCGCCATCAGGTCGAGACCGAGCTCGTCGCAGCGTTCGGGCGTCAGCGACAGGCAGATCAGGCCGCGTCCCTCCTTCGCCATGA
The DNA here is from genome assembly GCA_963703205.1 of uncultured Solirubrobacteraceae bacterium. Classification (GTDB taxonomy): domain Bacteria; phylum Actinomycetota; class Thermoleophilia; order Solirubrobacterales; family Solirubrobacteraceae; genus Palsa-744. The sequence goes on along the minus strand of OY969799.1, from coordinate 876,587 downwards.
AGTTGATCGCCTCGGGCGTTGCGAACTGGGCGGCCATCGTCAGGTCGCCCTCGTTCTCGCGGTCCTCGTCGTCGCAGACGACGACCATCTTGCCCTGCCGGATGTCCTCGATCGCCTCGTCGATCGTCGCGAATGCCGAGCCTGCTCGTGTGGTCATGTGCGGGCCTCGTGCGGGTGGGAGCCGATCAGTCGCTCGACGTGCTTGGCGAGCACGTCGACCTCGATGTTGACGGTCGCGCCCGGTTCCGCGCCGCCCAGCGTCGTGCGCTCGAGCGTCTCGGGGATCAGCGAGACGGCGAAGCTCTGCTCTGCGAGCGCGCTCACGGTCAGGCTCACGCCGTCCACCGCGACCGAGCCCTTCTCGACCAGGTAGCGCAGGAGCTCCGGGGGCGCTTCGATCTCCACGATCCGCGAGAAGCCCTCCTCGCGCACGGAGGCGACGCTGCCGGTGCCGTCGACGTGCCCCTGCACGACGTGCCCGCCGAGCCGGTCGGCGGCGCGCAGCGGAAGCTCGATGTTGACGGCGTCGCCCTCGCCGAGCGCGGCGAGAGAGGAGCGGCGCAGGGTCTCGCGCATCGCCTCGGCGGAGAAGCCGCCCGCGTCGACCGCGGTCGCCGTCATGCACACCCCGTTGACCGCGACCGAGTCGCCCTCGGCGATCTCGCCCGCCAGCCGGGTCTCGATGCGTAGCCGCGCACCGTCCTCGTCGGCCCGCAGCTCGCTGACGCGGCCGAGATCGCCGATCAGCCCGGTGAACATGTCAGCGCCGCCGCCGGCTCATACCGGCCTCACCACTCTCGCAACCGGGCCGAGATCAGCAGGTCCTCCCCGATCGACTGGCAGCTCATCGTCAGCGCGCGCATCGGCCTCGGCGATGCGCTCCACGCCTTCGCCCTCGAGCGGATCGCGCGCTGCGCTGCCGCCGAGCAGCATCGGCGCGAGGAACAGCCTGATCTCGTCGACCTCGCCCGCGTCGAGGAACGCACCGGCGAGATGCGGCCCCCCCTCGAGCAGGATCGAGGTGATGCCCTCGGCGCCGAGCTGGTCGAGCGCCGAGCGCACCCGCGCGGGCTCGTTCTCGCCCGTCGCGACCGAGACTTGCACCCCTGCCGCCTCGAGCGCGTCGGTGTCGGCGCGGGCCGCCGCGCGCGACACGACCACGGTGAGCGGCACCGCTTCGGCGTGCGCCACCAGCTGGGATGAGATCGGCAGCCGTGCCAGCGAGTCGAAGACCACGCGCCGCGGCTGGGCCTCGGGCTCGGCGGGCATGCCGCTCGGGCGGGCCGTGAGCTGCGGGTCGTCGGCGAGCGCCGTGCCGATCCCCACCGCGACCGCCTCGACCGATGCGCGCCAGCGGTGAGCGAGATCGCGGCTGTGCTCGCCGCTGATCCACTGCGAGTCGCCGGTGCGCGTGGCGACCTTCCCGTCGAGCGTCATCGCCGACTTGAACAGCACCCACGGGCGGCCGACCCGGGCATGCTTGCGGAACGCCTGGTTGAGCAGCCGCGCGGCGGATGCCACCTCGCCGTCGGCGAGCACCACCTCGACGCCCTCGTCGCGCAGGATGCCGAGGCCGCGGCCCGACGCCTTCTCGGTCGGATCGTCGGAGCCCACCACGACCCGCTTGATGCCGGCCGCGATGATCGCGTCGGTGCACGGCGGCGTCTTGCCCTCGTGGCAGCACGGCTCCAGCGAGACGTAGAGGGTGGCGTCCGCGAGATCGGCGAGCCCGCACGCCTCGATCGCGTTGACCTCGGCGTGCGCGCCGCCGTAGCGCTCGTGCCACCCCTCCCCCAGGACCGCCCCGTCCCGTGCCACCACGGCGCCGACCACCGGGTTCGGCTTCACGGCCCCCAGCCCGCGGCTCGCGAGCTCCACGGCGCGCTGCAGATGCAGCCTGTCGGTATCCGTGCAGATCGCCATCGTCAAGGACCCAGGATAGAGCCCGCCCGGGTGGCTCGCTCACGCCGAGCAACGTCCGCCGTGCAGCCGGTACACGGTCATCTGCGGGCCCGGGACGGCTGTATGCCCAGGGGTAGTAGTCGAAGCTCCAGTCGAAGTTGAAGGCGACCGGCCCCTGGCCGCTGCGGTAGGGCGAGGCGACGTACTCGACGGTGCCCTGCGCGGGCGAGCGCCCGGTAGTAGGCGATCGCCAGGGGCACGGCCGTGCGGGTCGGCGAAGGCCCTGCCGGACTCCGTCGAGGCGGCCACGACCCAGCAGTAGCCGCGCTGCTCGTACAGGCCGATCAGGGCGGGCGAGAGCGTGCGCACGTAGTCCTCGATCGCCGACTTCGTGGCGTCCGGCGACGTCGACGCGCCCCTGCGCGTCGATGAAGCGTGTAGAGCGAGGGCCACTTGCACCAGCGGAAGCTCGGCGCCGAGGCGCAGCCGGGCTGCCCGCCCGGGCGCTTTGCGCGCCCAGTCGTTCGGCGAGACCGGCTCGACCACCACCCGCGCGCCGACCGGGATGTTGGCGACCATCCATTCGCGCGTCAGCGTGCGCGTATCGGCGCGCGAGAGCACCAGCCCCGAGTGGACGCTGTAGGCGAGTCCCTGGCCGGTCAGCGCCGCGACCACCACCACGACGAGGATCACCGCGGGAGCGCGCGCGAACGCGCCCCGGCGCAGCCCGCTCCGCGAGGGCGCCTCGCCCGCCGCTCCTTGCCGCAGCCCGCTCCGCGAGGGCGCCTCGCCCGCCGCTCCTTGCCGCAGCCCGCTCCGCGAGGGCGCCTCGCCCGCCGCTCCTTGCCGCAGCCCGCTCCGCGAGGGCGCCTCTCCCGCCGCTCCTTGCCGCAGCCCGCTCCGCGAGGGCGCCTCTCCCGCCGCTCCTTGCCGCAGCCCGCTCGGCGGGGGCGCCTCGTCCGGCGCCGCCCGGCGCCGGACGATCACGCTTTCGACGAGTGCGACCCCGGCGAAGGCCGCCAGCAGGCACAGCAGCGGCAGGATCGGCATCAGCCAACGTCCGAAGTAGCGCCCCTCGGTGCCCATGAACACGAGGTAGGCAAGCGGTGCGGGCACCAGCACGAACCCCAGCCGCCGGCTGCGCCGCCAGATCGCCACCGCCCCGGCGAGCGCCGCGAGCGCCGGCACCCAGCCGAGCCCCCACGTCAGCGACCACAGGTAGTAGACGAGGCCGCCGGCGCGCGGCGCGCCGAGCTTGCCCTGCGCTTCGGCGGAGAGCGTCGACTGGTGGACGAGTTCGCGCGTGGAAGCTCGAGTAGTCGAGCAGCGAGTAGGGGTTCGCCAGGAAGAACGAAGGCGAGCGCGCAGAGCGCGAGCAGCGCCGGCCCGGCGAGTGTCCTCGCCCGCCGGCCGGTGGGCGCATCGAGCAGGCAGGCGCCGGCCGCCGCAAGATACGGCAGCAGCACGATCCCGGCCGTGTACTTCGTCGCGCAGGCGAGGCCGAGCCCGATCACCGGCGAGCGCGTGATCGCGCAGCCGGCCGCTGCGCAGCACTCCCGCGGTCCCCAGCAGCGATAGCGTCGCGGGCGCGAGCGTCGGCACGTCGTTGAGGGCGAGGTGCGCGTAGAAGACGGGCAGGAACGCAACCGCCTCGATCGCCGCGGCGAGCAGCCCGACGGCGCGGTCGAACAGCCGCGCGCCGACAGGTAGAGCAGCCACAGCGCGAGCGTGCCGAGCACGGCCGCGGCGACTCGTGCGAGCGTGTAGACGGCCTTCGGGGTTCGTGCTCGTAGGCGTGCACGGCGCCGTGCCCGCCCCCGTAGGCGACCGCGAACAGGAAGTGCAGGACGTAGGTGAAGCCCGGCGGGTTCGCGAAGTAGTGCGGGTTCGAGCGTCCCGTCGGCGGAACATCTCGATCGCGTGCGGCACGAAGTGGTCGGCCTCGTCGGCGTTGTAGGCGTAGGGCAGCCCTTGGCGCACGCCCCACAGCCGCAGCCCCAGCCCTGCGGCCAGCACGACTGCCAGCCCGCCCCACGCCCAGCGCCGCCCGCCCCCGCCGCGCCCGCGCTCGGCGCCTGCACCGGCCGGCGCCTGCGACCGCGCGCGCGGCGATTCAGCAGTTGCCATAGACCGCGTAGTAGCGGTTCGTGAAGATGCGCTTGAACCCCGGGAGCGGGACCTGGTCGCGAGGGTCGTCGCCGACGTCGACGATCGCCTCGAAGAAGATCGCGCTGCCGAGCGGGTAGACGGCGACGCTGCCGGCCTTGATCCGCTGCTCGAGCGTGTGCGATCCGTGCAGCGCGTCCGCGCGCGCCTGCGAGCGGGCGACGATGTCGCGCTGCCCGTAGCCGCCGACGATCCAGCGGGCGTCGGGGATCAGCTTGTTGTTCGGAAGCGAGAGCAGCTTGCAGCGCCGCAGCTCGGACGCCACCTGGGGCTGGCGCAGCGCCTCGGCCAGGCCCTTGTGGAATTCCTCGTGGTAGGCGAGCGTGTTGCGCAGGCTCGACAGGCTCAGCGTGCTCGCCGCCGAGACCACGCCGTAGGCGAGCAGCACACTGGCGGCCGCGATCCACAGCCGTCGCAGCCAGGAGCCGGGCAGGAGCATCGCCCAGCCGCCGAGGAACACCGCGCAGAACAGCAGCAGCACCGTCGCGCCGCCCAGCAGGTAGCGGTCGATCACCGACGCGCCGACCGCCCCCTCGGCCAGGAACACCAGGTAGAGCAGGACCATCGATGCGAGCGGAACGAGCCGCGCGGCGCGGCGCCATCCACACCGCCAGCGGGATCCCGACGAGCGCGCCGAGCATCACCGGCAGCTTGTCGATCCGTTCCGTGAACGTCCACAGCGAGCGAGACGACGGCGGAGAGCCCCTGGGTGCGTTCGAGTTCCTGGGCCAGGCCCGGCCGTCGCGGTCAGCGAGTACAGGGGGTTGCCGGTGACGATCGCGTCGAGCGTCACCCAGATCAGCGGCGCGCTCGCCGCCAGCGCGAGGTTGCGCAGCCGCGCGCGGTTGCTCGCGCCGCGCAGCACCACAGCCAGTAGACGCCGCTCAGCACCCAGGCGTCGGGCCGCAGCAGCCCCGCCGCGGCGAGCGTCACGAACACCGGCCAGCCGCGCCGCGGGCCGTTCGACCTCGAGCACGATCGCCCAAACGATCAGCGCGACGTAGGAGATGTCCAGGTAGCCCTGGGCGGCGAGGTTCTCGACGAAGAAGCGGCTCAGCAGCAGCAGCGCCGCGAGCACTCCCACGACCGGCCCGAAGCACAGCCGCCCGAGCCGGTAGAGGCCGACGACCGCGGCGACGAAGGAGGCGACCGAGCCGAGCACCATCAGGCGCGCGCCGGAGTCGCCGAAGATCGAGCAGATCAGCCCGAAGGCGATCGCCAGCGGGTGCTCGGTCGGGCCCCGGTAGACGCGGAAGTCCGGCAGGTGCAGGTGCAGCAGGTCCCGCCCCCACAGCAGCGCGTAGAAGGAGTCGTAGGTGGGATAGGTGGGGAACGCGAAGTAGCCGGCGAGCGCGACCGCGCACAGCAGCACGAGGCCGGCCGCGGGCCAGCCGCGCAGCCGGCGCCCGCGCAGCGTCCGGGTCCCCCACGCGCGCAGCGCCGCGAGCCTGGTCGGAGCCCGGCGCGCGCCGGGTGGATATCGCGCTCTCCATCTAGTGACCTTCCGCGGCGGTGCATCCCGCCGCCGGAGCGGATTCCTCGCACCGGCACGGACTGCAGGCCGGCGGCCGTGGTCCAAGACCGTGACTGCGCTTTGGGATACTGCCGGGAGCCAAGTCTAGGCAATCGCGCAAGCCATGAAGCTCATCATCCAGATCCCCTGCTTCAACGAGGCCGAGCAGCTTCCGCAGACGCTCGCCGACCTGCCGCGCGAGGTCGCGGGCTTCGACCGCGTCGAGTGGCTCGTGATCGACGACGGCTCGACCGACGAGACGTCGCCGTGGCGCGCGCCACGGCGTCGACCACCTCGTGCGGCTGACGAACAACAAGGGGCTCGCGGCCGGCTTCCAGGCCGGCATCGACACGGCGCTGAAGCTCGGCGCCGACGTGATCGTCAACACCGACGCCGACAACCAGTACTACGGCCCGGACGTCGCGCGCCTGGTCGGCCCGATCCTCGAGGGCCGTGCGGACATGGTCGTCGGCGACCGCGAGGTCACGCGGCATCGAGCACTTCTCGCCGCTGAAGAAGGCCCTGCAGCGGCTCGGCTCCTGGGTCGTGCGGCAGGCCTCCTCGACGTCCGTGCCCGACACGACCTCCGGGCTTCCGCGCGTACAACCGCGAGGCGGCGATCGGGATCCTCGTCGTCTCGAAGTTCACCTACACGCTGGAGACGATCATCCAGGCGGGCAAGCTGCTCGTCGCGATCGACCACGTGCCGATCCGCACCAACCCGAAGACGCGCGAGTCGCGTCTGTTCCCGTCGATGGGGGCCTACGTCCGGCGCAACGCGCTGTCGATCTTCCGCATCTACGCCCAGTACGAGCCGCTGCGGATCTTCTGGAGCCTCGCGCTGCTGATGGGGCTCGCCTCGCTGGCGGTCTGGATCCGCTTCCTCGTCGCCTACGTCGAAGGCAACGGCAAGGGCCACGTGCAGTCGCTGATCCTCGGCGCGGTGCTGTTCATCGCCGCGGTCGTGCTGTGGGCGCTCGGCGTGATCGGCGACCTGCTCGCCGCGCAGCGCGTGATGACCCAGCGCACCTTCGAGCGCGTGCGCAGGATCGAGCTGCAGCTCGGCGTCGAGCCCTCCCACTACGAGTCGGGGGCCGCGCCCGAGCGCGGCGAGGCCCCGGCCGGACCCCGCGTCGGACCGAGGGCGCCGAAAGAGCAGCCCGCCCACGAGGTGGTCCGGCTGTGAGCGAGGTCACCGTCTCCTCCGACGGGATCGTCACCGGCAACACCTACGACAAGTACGGCTCGAGCAACCCCGTCGTCAAGCGCCTGATGGCGGGCTTCGAGGGCGCCCTCGAGGAGCTGCTGGCCAGGGCCGCACCCGGCCTCGCTGCTCGACGTCGGCTGCGGCGAGGGGGTGCTGGTGCACCGCTGGGCGACCGAGCGCCCGCAGGCGCGGATCGTCGGCATCGACCTCGAGGAGCCCTCGATCCAGGCGGGCTGGGCCGAGCGCCAGCGCGCCGAACCTCGAGTACCGCGTGATGCAGGCGGAGAACCTGCCCGTTCGAGGACGGCGAGTTCGAGCTCGCCAGCGCGATCGAGGTGCTCGAGCACGTGCCCGATCCGGAGCACACGCGTCGCCGAGATGGCTCGCTGCGCCAGCCGGCACCTGCTCGTGTCGGTGCCCCGCGAGCCGCTGTGGCGGATGCTGAACATGGCGCGCGGCGCCTACTGGCCGCAGCTCGGCAACACGCCGGGGCACCTCAACCACTTCTCGCGCCGCTGGTTCGTGCGGCTGCTCTCGCGCCACGGCGAGGTCGTCCGAGGTGCGCTCGCCGTTCCCCTGGACGATGTTGCTTGTCCGCCTCTAGAGGCCCCGCCGCGCCCGCGGAGGGCAAGCGCTCCTACGCGAGCGGCGCGCGCATCCTCTCGGTCGGCATCGCCTCGACCGGGCTGCTGACGTTCGCGTACTTCTCGATCGCCAGCCACGTGCTCGGGGAAGTCTCGGCGAAGCGCGTCGACCTGCTGTGGTCGGTGATGTTCGTGATCATCTCGGTGATCTACCGGCCGATCGAACAGCTGCTGTCGCGGACGATCGCGCAGCGGCGGGCGCGCGGCCACCGGGCGCACACGCTGCGCGTGCCGATGCTGATCCAGGCCGGCTTCGCGCTGCTGTTCCTGGCGCTGGCGCTGGCGCTGCGAGACGCAGCTGCTGCGGGTCTTCGATCAGGACACGGCGCTCTACGACATCCTGCTCGTGGGCACGCTCGCATACGCGGCGAGCTACTTCGCGCGCGGCTGGCTCGCCGGCCACGAGCGCTTCGGGCTGTTCGGCGGCCCTCGTGCTGATGGAGTCCACCTCGCGGATCTGCTTCGCGATCGCGGTGGCGGTCGGCATCGCCCACGGCCAGACGGCGGTCGCGCTCGGCATCGCCGCGGCGCCGCTCGTCTCGCTGGTCGTGGTCCCTGCGGCGTTCGCGCGCCGCGGCGGCGAGCGGCCGGCGCTGGGTGGGCCGATCACCGCCGACGAGGCCGAGGCCGCGCTCGCCGGACCGGGAACCGAGGGCGTGCAGGAGAGCCGCCCACGAGGATCTCTCGCTGCGCCGCGGCGGCGGCTTCGCCGTCTGGGTCTCGGCGATCATGCTCTCCGAGCAGACGCTGCTGAACGCGGCGGTGCTGACGGTCGACGCGACCTCGAACCGGGCCGCGCTGGCCGGGATCGTGTTCAACGTGCTGCTGATCGCGCGGGCGCCGCTGCAGCTCTTCCAGGCGATCCAGACCTCGCTGCTGCCCCACCTGACCGGGCTGGAGACCACCGCGGGCCACGAGGCGTTCGCCCGCGCGATCCGCGTGACGGTGCTGGCGATCGCCGCGTTCGCGGGAGCGGTCACGCTGGGGCTGCTCGCGATCGGTCCGCCCGTGCTGCGCCACCTCCTGTTCGGGCAGGTCTACACCTACGGCCGCGTCGGCCTCGCGCTGATCGGCGTCGGTATGGGGCTCCATCTGACATCCGGAGCGCTCAACCAGGCGGCGCTGGCCCGCGACCGCGCTCGCGCCGCGGCGGCGTGCTGGCTCACCGCGGCGGTCGTGTTCGTTGCCTGGATGCTGATCCCGGCCGTGTCTGACGAGGTGCTGCGGATGGAGATCGGCTACGCCGGCGCGACGGCGCTGCTGGCGGCGACGCTCGCGTGGCTGTACCGACGCGGCAGCGCTCACTCCTTCAGCGAGAGCGCGATCGCCTCGTAGGCGGCCGCCGGGTCCCGCTCGCCGAAGATCGCCGAGCCCGCGACGAACACGCTCGCGCCCGCGCGCCTGCAGCCGGGCGCGGTCCGCGGGTCGATCCCGCCGTCGACCTCGACCGCGACGCCCTCGCCCGTCACCGCGCGCACGCGCGGCAGCTTCTCCAGCGAGGAGGCGATGAAGGGCTGGCCTCCCCATCCCGGGTTGACGGTCATGCACAGCGCCAGCTCGATCTCCCCGGCAACCTCCGACGAGCGCCCCCGGCGAGGTGCCGGGGTTGATCGCCACGCCGGCGCACGCCCCGCTCTCGTGGATCAGGCCGATCGTGCGCGCGAGGTGCGGCGTCGCCTCGGCATGGACCGTCACCGAGTCAGCGCCGGCGCTCACGTAGTCGGCGGCGCTGCGCTCGGGGCGCTCGATCATCAGGTGCGCCTCGGTCATGCCGCCCGCGTCGCGCACGGTCTCGGCAAGCGCCGCGACGACGTTCGGGCCGACGGTGATCGGCGGCACGAAGTGCCCGTCCATCACGTCGACGTGGATCACCCTGCGCGCCCGCCGCGAGCACTTCGCGAACCTGCTCGCGCAGGCGTCCGAAGTCGGCCGAGAGGATCGACGGGGCGACGTGGACCTCGGAGAGCAGCTGCGCGCGCGCTCAGAGCCGCCCGTCTCGGTCATCTGCGCCTCACGCCGCGCAGTATGGCGCGGGCGGCAGGCGTCAGGCCGTGTACGTTCGCACGCCGAGCCTCAGACCTGCTGCAACATCGAGTCCCCGCAGTTGTTGCACTTGAGGATCGCGGTCGTCGACATCCGCACGATCGTCGAGTGCTCGCCGCAGTTCGGGCACACCGAGGTCAGCTCGAAGCGGTGCAGGCAGTAGACGCAGCGGTAGCGCCCGGGAAGGTTCGTGGGCCGCAGCCACGGCTCGCCGCAGTGCGGGCAGAGCGGGCCCAGGTCGACCGACTTCGCGGCCGGCCTGCTCGGGGCCCTCCATCTCAGCTCCTTCGCAGTCGGGCGATGAAGAAACCGGCGGTGCCATGACGGTGCGGCATCGTCAGCAGCGAGCGCTCGCGCTACCGCGCCGGCGCGCTCGTCGCCGTGCGGCGGGGTCATCGCGAAGTTCGGCATCTCGCCGGCGAGGTCATCGAGCAGGAAATCGGGGTGGCGGTCCAGGAAGCTCGGCGATCTGGTGCTCGTTCTCGGACGGCGAGATCGTGCACGTAGAGTAGACAAGCACACCCCCCGGACGCAGCGCTTGCGCGGCACAATCCAATATACGGAACTGAGTCTCGGCGAGCCCGCCGAGGGCCTCCGGCGTGACCCGCCAGCGCAGGTCCGCCCGCGCCTGGAGCGTGCCGAGGCCGGAGCAGGGCGGGATCGACGAGCACGCGGTCGAAGCTCTCCCCCGGCACGCGGCTCGCGCGCGTCGGCGGTCCGCACGCTGACGATCCCCGCGCGCATGCGGCGCGCCGCCTGTTCGAGCGCGCGCGCGCGGCGGCGGGTCCGCCTCGACCGCGACGATCCGGCCGCGGTTCTCCATCAGCGCCGCGAGGTGCGTCGTCTTGCCGCCCGGCGCCGCGCACAGGTCGAGCACCGCCTCGCCCGGCTGCGGCGCGAGCGCCCGCGTCGACCAGCATCGCGGCACGGGACTGGGCGGTGAACGCGCCTTCGGCGACCACAGCGGCGAGGCATGGCTGTCGAACGGCTGCTCGACGATCAGCGCCTCCTCGATCTGCGGGTCGCGGCGGGTCGCGCACGCCGCAGCCGCGCGGCCAGCTGCTCGGCGTCCGCCGAGCAGCGTGTTCGCGCGCAGCGCGAGCTCGCTCGGCTCGTTGTCCCGCGCCATCAGCGCGCGCGCCTGCTCGGAGCCGAGCGCGCCCCACCACAGCTCCGCGATCCACGCGGGGTGCGAGTGGGCTACCGCTGCGCCCGGCCGGCGTCGAGTCGTCGAGCGCTCCCGAGCAGCTCTGCGGGCCCTTCGCGCGCGGCACGTCGCAGCACGGCGTTGACGAGGCCGTGACCGGCCCGGCCGCGGCGCCTTGGCGAGCTCGACCGCGTCGGCGACGACCGCGTAGTCCGGCGCGCCGTGCAGGTACAGGAGCTCGTAGAGCCCGAGCCGCAACGAGGCGAGGACGGGCCCGTCGAGGTGCGTGCCGGTCGCCGCGCGAGGCGCTCGATCAGGTGATCGCTCGTGCCGGCGCGCTGGACCGCGCCGTAGGCGAGCCGCATCGCCAGCGCGCGGTCGCGCTCGGACAGGCCGGCCGCCTCGGCCCGCAGGGCCTTCTCCGCGTAGGCGCCCTGCTCGAAGTACGCGCGCAGGACGCGCGTGCGCGCAGGCGCGCGCCGGCGCCACGGTCGGCGTGGGCGTCCGCTCACAGCGCTCATCATCGCTATCCGTTGCGGCTCGCGGCGATCGGAGCCAGCGCGGCGGCGACGTCGGCCGCGAGCAGCTCCGCGTCGGCCGGCTCGAGCGCGGCGGTGGTGATGCGGATCGCGCCCGCTCGCCCGGCGCAGGCGGTACCGGCCACCCGGCGCGACGACCCAGCCGCGCGCGAGCAGCGCGGACATCACCGCGGCTTCGTCGCCCACCTCGACCCACACGTTCAGCCCCGACGCGGCCGTGGCCGAGACGCCGCGCGCGGCCAGCGCGGCGAGCAGCGCACGTCGCCGCTCGGCGTAGCGCTCGCGCGCGCGCGGCGACCTGCGCCGCGTTCACCTCGGATCGCTCCACAGCGTCGCGACCAGCCGCTGCAGCACGTGGCTGACCCACCCGGGACCGCAGAGCTGGCGCCCCCGCACCCGCGCGATCGTCGCCTCGTCGCCGGCCAGGACGGCGAGCCGCAGGTCGGGGCCGAGCGCCTTCGCGACCGAGCGCGTCGCCGCCCAGCGGCCGCCCGCCGCGGCGAGCGTGTGCAGTCGGCGCGCCCGCGACCGGCCCGAGGTGATCGTCCTCGACGAGCAGCGCACGCGGGGTGGGCCGCCGAGCACCTCCCGCAGCGCGCCGGCGCGCGCTGCGTCGAGCGCGGCGCCGGTCGGGTTCTGCCCGCGCGGGCGTGATGACGACCGCGCTCGCGCCGCGCGCGCAGCGCCGCGTCGAGCCCGGCGGGCTGCATCCCGCGCTCGTCGACGGCGACCGGCTCGAGGTCGAGGCCGCGCGCGCGCAGCAGGTCGAACAGCGCGGCGTAGCCCGGGTCCTCGACGGCCACGCGGTCGCCCGGGCCGCAGCCATGCGGAGAGCACACGCTCGATCCCGTCCAGGGCGCCGCTGACGACGCAGATGTGCTCGGCCGGTACGCCGTCGGCGCTCAGCGCACGGCGCGCCCGGGCGAGGAGCTCTGGCAGCTCTGGCGCCTCGCCGTACAGACGCACCGGTTGCGGCGGTGCGCGCGAGCGCCGCCGCGAGGTCGGGCAGCAGCGCCGGATCGGGGTTGCCCCGCGAGAGGTCGCGCGCGCCCGCGGGCACCACGAGCGGGTGCGGCGCGTGCGGCAGCGGCGGGCGCGCGCCGATCCGGGTCCCGCGCCGGGGCTCGCTGACGACCACGCCGCGGCGCCGCAGCTCCGCGACCGCGGACGCGACCGTCGCCGGGCTGAGGCCCGCCGCGGCGGCCAGGCGGCGCACCGAGGGCAGGCGCTCGCCGGGCGTGAGCAGCCCCGCCGCGACGTCGTTCTCGACCTGCTCGACGAGCTCCCGCGGCGCTGCGGGCCTGGATCGTGTACTGTTTTAGTGTCAGTCACCGAACTGTACTATTACAGATTTGGAGGAGGACGGCGTGACGGTGGAACCGGCGGCGGGAGCCAACCCGCGTGCAGCGCGCTCGGAGCGGGTGCGCCTGCGGCGCAAGCGCGAGCGCGGCAGCCACGAGCGTGCCGCGATCGACGCGATCCTCGACGAGGGCCTGATCGCCCACCTCGGGATCGTGCAGGACGGCCAGCCGTACGTCGTGCCGACGCTGCATGCCCGCGACGGCGACGTGGTCTACTGCCACGGATCGAGCGCCAGCCGCACCCTGCGCGAGCTCGGGCAAGGGCGGCCCCTGCTGCCTGACCGTCTCCTTGATCGACGGTCTCGTGCTGGCGCGTTCGGCGATGCACCACTCGGCCAACTACCGTTCGGCGATGCTGCTCGGCAGCGCGAGGCCGGTCGAAGACCCGGCCGAGCGCATGCACGGCTTCCGAACGGTCGTCGAACGGATCGTGCCGGGCCGCTGGCCCGAAGTCCGTCCGCCGACCGAGAAGGAGATGAAGGCCACTGCGCTGCTGGCGCTGCCGATCGACGAGGCGTCCGCGAAGGTGCGCACCGGCCCGCCGCTGGACGACGAGGAGGACCACGAGCTGTCCGCCTGGGCGGGAGTGATCCCGCTGCAGCTCCAGCGCCGGCGAGCCGATCCCGGACCCGCTCCTGCGAGCCGGCATCTCGCCGCCGCCGCACGTCGCCGGCTACCGGCGCGGCTAGCCCGTCGCCGCGCTCGGCGGCCCGTGGCCGCGCAGGTAGTCGCCGGCGCCCATCGCGCGCCCGCCCGCGGGCTGCACCTCCAGCAGCTCGAGCACGCCGGGAGCGCATCCGAGCAGCAGCCGGCCGTCCTCGGCGAGGAGCTCGCCGGGTGCCGGGCCGCCCGGCTCCTCCGGCGTGCTCGCGCGGGCTGCCACCACGCCCAGGGCCTGGCCGCCGGCGAGCGCAAGCCGTGCGCCGATGTGCGGCTGGAGCGCCCGCACCGCGCGCTCCAGCTCGGCGGCGGGGCGGGCCGGGTGCAGATCGCGGTCGGCCGGACCGATCTTCTCCGCGTAGGTCGGCTCGCCCTGCTGCTCGGCGAACGGCGGCGATTCGTCCAGGGCCCTGATCAACAGCCCCGCGCCGAGCTCCTGCAGCCGCGCGGCGAGCGTCCCGTAGGTGTCGTCCGGCGCGATCGGCTCCTCCTCGGCGAGACAAACGGGGCCCTCGTCGAGCCCCGCCGTCAGGCGCATGATGCTCACGCCCGTGCGCTCGTCGCCGGCCATGATCGCCCGCTCGACCGGCGCGGCGCCGCGCCAGCGCGGCAGCAGCGAGGGATGGACGTTGAGGATCTCCTGCGCTGAGAGCAGCGGCTCGGCGATCAGCGCGCCGAACGCGCAGACGGCCACGACGGGCCTGCCGGGGCCTGCCGCCGCCGCGGAGATCTCCGCGACCGCCTGCTCGGCTCGTTCACGCGCTGGGGCTGGGCGAGGGGCAGCCCGAGGCGCACGGCCGCTTCGGCGACCGGCGGACCGGACAGGCGCCGCCCCCGGCCCCGCGGACGATCCGGGCGGGTCACGACCAGCGCGGGGCGGTGCGCCGGCGAAGCGGCCAGGCGCTCGAGCACGGCGGCGGCGAAGTCGGAGGTGCCGAGGTAGACGACAGCCACGACGCCGTCTACGCCGCGCTCGCGGCCCGCTGCGCCTCCCGCATCGCCCGCATCGCCTCCTTGCGCGCGTCGCGCGGGATGCGGTCGAGCACCAGGATCCCGTCGAGATGGTCGATCTCGTGCTGGATCACGCGTGCCTCCAGGCCCTCCGCATCGACTTCCAGCTCATCGCCCGAGACGTCGCGGGCACGGACACGCACGGACGCGTGCCGCTCGACCTCGACGTGCACTCCGGGCAGGCTCAGGCAGCCCTCCATGCCCGGCTCCTGCTCGTCGCTGCGCCACTCGATCTCGGGGTTCACGAGCACCGTCACCGGGTCCTCGGCATACGCCTGGTAGACGATCACGCGGTGCAGGATGCCGAGCTGCGTGGCGGCCAGGCCGACGCCGAGCGCGTCGTGCATCAGCTTGCCCATGCTCTCCGCCTCGCTCGCGAGATCCGCGTCGAAGCGCTCGACCGGCAGCGCCTTCGCGCGTAGCACCGGATCGCCGAACTTGCGCACGAGCCTCAGCGCCGCATCCCGGCGTGCGCGGGTCTCGGCATCGAGCTCTTCAGGCGCGTCCTGCTCGGACTCGACCTCGACGTCGCCGGCCAGGGACGCGGGCTCGCGCGGAAGCTCGAGTTCCTCGTCGCTCATCGAAGCTGAGTGTAGGGGGCGCCCACATCGCCGGGGGCTCACTTCGCGCTCGGCGCTCGCGCCCGGGCGACCCTGCCGCCCGGCGTCTCCGCGGCAGGCTCGGCAACCCTAGGGGCACCGAGCCCCGGCGTCCCCCGGCACGCTCGGCACCCCCACGGCCGACCGTGGCGCCGGTGTCCCCCGGGCACGCTCAGCGCCCGCGGGCGGCGCGCAGCACGGCGAGCGCCTCGCTCGTGCCGTGCGAGCCCTGGGCGTCGTGGCTGGCGATGCTGACGCGGGCACGGATCGTGCGGCGGCGCGCCAGCAGCGTCCTGCCCCGGCGCGTGAGGCGAAGCCTGACCTTCGCGGTCTTGCCGCCGGCGATCCGGAACGTGCCGCGTGCCAGCAGCACGGGCGCCCGCGACACGGCTGCGGCTCCGGCGGACGGCGCGCCCTGCACGAGGACCGTGCCTTCGCAGCTGCTCGCCCCCGCCGGACAGCGGATGCTGATCGTGAAGCTCCCGTTCGGCGCCACGCGCAGCGAGGACGAGGCGAGCACCGCCCGCGGCAGCACCGTCTCGAACGAGGCCGTGCCGATGCCGGCGCTGCCGGCGGCGGCCGTTTCGGCTTGGGGGCGCGCCGCTTCTTCAGCGCGGCGCCTCGCCGCTTCTTCTTGCACGCGGAGCCTGACCGCTTCTTCCTGTGCCCGTTGCCTGCCGGCTTCTTCTTCTCTGTGTCTGGCCGCTTCTTCTTCGGCTCTGTGTGCTGCTTCTTCTTCTGCCTTCTGCTTGGCCGCCTGTTCTTCGGCGAGTTCTCGCGCGGTCTCTTCGATCACCGTGATCTGCTCGGACTTCGTCGCCTTCAGGCCGTAGGTGTCGGTCATCGTCAAGGCGAGCGTGTAGTTCCCGGGCGTCGCGTAGACGTGGCTCGGTTCCCGGCCGGAGGACCTCGTGCCGTCCCCGAAGCTCCATTCGTAGCCGGCCGATGCCGTGCCCCCGGGATATGGGTCGGTGGATCCGCCGCCGCCGAAGGCGAGGGGAACCCCGGCGGGCAGCTTGGCGGGAAGCGAGATCGCCGGCGCCGGGCTGAGCGGCTGGAACGCCGCCAGCGATCTCGGCGCGCCCACCCCCGTGGGTCCGTCGAACCCCGGGGCGGCATTGCACGCGCTCGTGCCTTCGCAGTCGACGATCCGATGCAGGAGCTGGTTGATCCCGCACGCCAGCCCGTCTTCGTCGCAGAAGCCGTTGCCGCCTTCGGTCGTGTCGTAGAGCGCGGAGGCGCCGAGGTGGCCGTACGGCGTCAGAGCCGGGTAGGGAACCCCGTCCGCGCCGCCGGCGAGCGCGTACATCGCGCTGATCAGGGGCGTCGCGACGGAGGTGCCGCCGATCGTCAGCCAGTCGGCCCCGCTCTTTTTGAACCTTTCACATTCCGTGCAGTTCTTTTCGTAGCTGTCGTAGATGTCGAACCCCGTCAGCGGATCGCCGACCGCGGCTATGTCGGCATCGAGGCGCTGAGTCCCGCACCCGGTCGCGCCCCAGCCGGGAACGTCCCGCTGCCAGAGCTGGGCTCCGAACAGCAGGCTGCAGCCACCGCCGCTCTGCGCCCATGCCGTCTCCCGTTCGCGGGCACCGGTTTCCGCGACTGTCAGGGACGTCCCGCCGACCGCGACGACTGTCGGCAGCGCGGCGGGGCTGTTCGGTTCGAACGACGAGGCCCCCAGCTCCCAGTTCTCCCAGCCGTCGTCGCCGGTGGCCGCGGCGATCACCACTCCGGGGTGGTCGTAGGCAGCGACTTCTGCGGACCCGAGGGATTTGACGGGGCCGCCGTAGGAGTTCGAGACCTCGGTCGCGCCGAGCGCGACCGCCTCGTTGACTGATTCGGCGAGGGTCGCCAGCGACGCGTTCTCGGCCTCCACCAGCAGCACCTTGCATTTCGGGCAGGCGCTGTGCACCATCTCGACGTCGAGCGCGGTCTCCACCGACCAGCCCGTCGTGTCGTTCGCCGGCAGCTGCGTGCGCGAGCCGCTCTGGCTGACCTGCTCGAAGCATTCGTTCGCTTCGGTGCACGCCGGCAGCCCGTAGTGTGCGTCGAATTCGTCGAGGTCGGATTCGATCTTCGGATCTTTGTAGGCGTCGATGATCGCCACCGTCTGCCCCGTGCCGGAGGCGTCCGGGTCGAAGCCGTAGGCGCTCGCGAGATCGGCCGGTGTGAGTCCGTTCGCGGGACCGGCGCTGCGGGCTCCAGGACGCGCGGCGAACTGTTCGACGCCGGGCTCCCCGGCTTCGGAGGAGGCGGCGGGAAGACGCGCCACGGCCGAACAGCGCGCTTCGCGCGGGCTCGGCGCCGGGCAGACGGAGTGCAGCCGCGCGTAACGCAGCTGCGGGTGGACGGCCGCAGCGGCCGGCTGCGCGGCGCCCGCGCCCGAGCACAGCGCCGCGAGGAGGGTCGCCATCCATGGCGCGCTCGCGCGCTTGATCCAGTGGTCTCTCATCGGTCCCCTCCCCCCGCGCCCGCCTTTCCTTGGCGGCGCGACGGATCGCAAGGTACCAGAGCCGCGGGCCGCTCTCAACGTGTGAGAGCGGGTGCTCGAGGCCGGCAGCCGGCCGCGGAGCACGCCGCCGGCCCGACGTCTCGCGTCCCTACTGCGGGTCGACGTCGACGCTGAAGCTCACGCCGGCATGGCCCCTGCCCCCCGCCGCCGCGGCCACCGCGGCGCCCACCGCCGCCACCGCGGCATCACGACGCGTGCGTCTTGACGACCAGCACCTGGCGCTCGCGCCCGCGCAGCCGGAACAGCGCCGCCGGGCCGAGCAGGGTCGTGCCGGTGGTGGCCGGGTCCGACCCGCCCTGCGCACCCGGCTCCCTGAGCGCCGCCAGCGTCAGCATCCGCACCTCCTCGGCCGCGGCCCGCGCCGCCTCGCTGCGCTCTGCGCCCAGCACGATCCGCACCAGGTGACCGAAGGGCGGGTAGCCGAGGGCGCGGCGGCGCTCGAGCTCCTCGGCGAGGAAGCCGGCGCTGTCGTGGCGAGCTGCGTGGCGGATCGGCCTCGCCTGCGGCGCGAGCGTCTGCACGAGCACGCGCCCGTCGCCGCCACGCCCGGCGCGCCCCGCGAGCTGCGCGATCAGCGCGAACGTCCGCTCCTCCGCCCGGAAGTCGGGGAAGCGCAGCGTCGCGTCGGCATCCAGCACGACCGCCAGGCGCACATCAGGGAAATCGTGTCCCTTTGCGACCATCTGCGTCCCGATCAGCGCTCCCGCGGAGGCGCGCTCGAACGCCGCGAGCACGGCTCCGGGCTCGGCGGCCAGCCCGCTGCCGAGCACGTCCGCGTCGAGCCGGAAGACCGGGAAATCGCCGTCGTCGAGCACCGCCGCTAGGTCGTGGGCCAGGCGCTCGGTGCCGGCCCCGTGCCGCGCCACCGAGGCCGAGCCGCAGTCGCCGCAGCGGGTCGGGGTGCGCTCGCGGTGCCCGCAGTGATGGCAGGCGAGGTAGCCGCCGGCGCGGTGCAGCACCAGCGCCACGTCGCATTCCGGGCAGCTCCACACGCGCCCGCAGGCACGGCACGAGACGAAGTTCGACCAGCCGCGGCGGTTCGAGCAGCACGATCGCCTTGCCCCCCTCCTCGCGCACCTGTGCGAGCGCCGCCGCGGTGACGGGGTGAAGCCCGCCCCGCTGACCGCGCATGTCGAGCACCGCGACCGGCGGCAGCGGGCGCCCGTCGACGCGCCGCGCCAGCTCCAGGCGCGGCATGCGGTGCATGCTCTCCGGACGCGGCGTGGCGCTGCCGGCGAGCAGCACCGCGCCGCAGCGGGCCGCGCGCTCGGCGGCGACGTCGCGCGCGTCGTAGCGCGGGTCGCCCTCGTGCTTGTAGGAAGAGTCGTGCTCCTCGTCGAGCACGATCAGCCCGAGCTGGGTGGCCGGCGCGAACACGGCCGAGCGCGGCCCCACGCAGACGCGGGCGTCGCCTTCTCGCAGACGCCGCCACTGCTCGTAGCGCTGTGCCTGCGTCAGCCGCGAGTGGAGCACCGCCACCGTGTCGCCGAAGCGCTCCTGGAAACGGGCGACGATCTGAGCCGTCAGCGCGATCTCCGGCACGAGCACGATCGCCGAGCGTCCCTGCTCGAGCGCCGCCGCGGCCGCCCGCAGGTAGACCTCGGTCTTGCCCGAGCCCGTCACGCCGTGCAGCAGCAGCCGGCGCTCTCGCTGCCCTCGATCGTCGCGCAGCGCGTCGAGCACCGGTTCGAGCGCGGCCCGCTGGTCCGCGCTCAGCGGGGGCGGCTCGGGCCTGGCGATTCCCACTGCGGTGTGCTGCGGCGCGGCGACGGCAGCGCGGCGGCGCCCGCCCAGGCGGCGCGCGGCGCCGGGCGGGATCATCAACGTCAGCGCGCGCGCGAAGGTCGAGCAGTACTCGGCGGCCACCCATCGCGCGAGCTCGACCAGCTCCGCGGGCACGCCCGGGGTGAGCAGGCGGATCGGCTCGGCGAGCCGCTCGGCCGGGACCTCGCTGCTGTCGGCCAGGCCGACGACGACGCCGAGCAGCCGCCGGTGGGCGAAGGGCACCACCAGCAGCGAGCCGAGCTCGACCTCGCCCCGCAGCTCTTCGCTCAGGGCGTAGTCGAAGGGCCCGCGCAGCGCTCGCGCGGTCGTGATCGGCTCGACCCTGGCGATCGCCGCGGGCGCAGCGCAGGCGCGGCGGGGCTGGATCGGGGCGGAGACTCCCACCGCCCCGACCCTAGAGGGCGCCGCGGTCAGAGACCGGCGGCGCTGCGCAGCGCCTCGGCCTTGTCGGTCCGCTCCCACGTGAAGTCGTGGTCGTCGCGGCCGAAGTGCCCGTATGCGGCGGTCTTCTGGTAGATCGGGCGGTGCAGTTTGAGCTCCTCGCGGAACGCGCCGGGGCGCAGGTCGAAGACCTGCCCGACCGCGTTCGCGATCTGCGCGCGCCCGACCTTCTCGGTCCCGAAGGTCTCGACCATCACCGAGACCGGGTGCGCCACGCCGATCGCGTAGGCGACCTGCACCTCGGCACGGTCTGCGAGACCGGCGGCGACGATGTTCTTGGCGACCCAGCGCGTCGCGTAGGCCGCCGAGCGGTCGACCTTCGAGGGGTCCTTGCCGGAGAACGCGCCGCCGCCGTGGCGAGCCATCCCGCCGTAGGTGTCGACGATGATCTTGCGGCCGGTCAGCCCGGCAATCGCCGACGGGGCCGCCGATCACGAAGCGGCCGGTCGGGTTGACGAGGAAGTTCTTGCGCAGCTTCGCCGCGTCGTAGAGGTCCTTGGGTAGGACCGGCTCCACGACGTGCTCCCAGAGGTCGTCCGGGATCAGCTTCTCCGCCCCCTCGTTGTGCTGGGTGGAGATCAGCAGCTTTTCGATCTCGACAGGCCTGCCGTTCTGATAGCGGACGCTCACCTGGGTCTTGCCGTCGGGGCGCAGGTAGTTGAGTGTTTCCGCCTTGCGAACCGCGGCGAGGCGCTCCGCGAGCCGGTGCGCGAGCGAGATCGGCAGCGGCATCAGCGCGTCGGTCTCGTTGCAGGCGTAGCCGAACATCATCCCCTGGTCGCCGGCCCCCGCGACGTCGAGCTCGTCCTCGTCGCTGGCGTCCGTGCGCGCCTCGTAGGCCTGGTCGACCCCCTGGGCGATGTCCGGCGACTGCTTGTCGATCGCGTTCAGCACGGCGCACGAGTCGGCCGAGAAGCCGAGGTCGGCGTCGGTGTAGCCGATCCTGCGCACCGTCTCGCGCGCGATGTCCTGGATGTCGACGTAGGTCTCGGTCGAGATCTCGCCCGAGACGACGATCAGGCCCGTGTTCACGAGCGTCTCGCAGGCGACGCGGCCGTACGGGTCGTCCCTCATCACGGCGTCGAGGACACCGTCGGAGATCTGGTCGGCGATCTTGTCGGGATGCCCCTCGGTCACCGACTCGGAGGTGAACAGGTACTCGCTGTCTGAATGCTCGGTCATGACGTGGTAGGTCGGCTCCAGGTTGTTCGCCGCGGTCCAACTGACCGGCGGCGGGCTTGGCGAAGGGTGGCAGTCTATGCGGCGCGGGCGCGCCCGCGGCGGCCGCCCGTCTGCCCGCCGCCACGGGGGGCGTCCCTGCTGCCCCTTTCCACGAAGTCGATGATCAGGGGGATCCCCTCCATCGAGTAGCGGGCCCGCAGCCGGTTCTCGAGAAAGTAGGCGTAGTCGCGCGTGACCCGGGCCGCGCGAGTTGACCTGGATCGCGAAACGCGGCGGCCGCGGCCGATCTGCGTCATGTAGATCAGCTTCAGCCGATGACCCGCCGCCCCCCTTCTCGAGCCGACCGGCGGCTGGCGCGCCTGCGTGGCCTCCGAGAGGAAGCGGTTCAGCTCCGGGGTGGGGATCCTGCCCGCCATGCGGTCGCCGAGCGTGATCGCCTCGGCGAGCAGCCGCGAGACGTTGCGGCCGCTCTTCGCGCTCGCCGTCAGCACCCGCGGGCGCAGCCGCAGCTTCTCGGCGACGCGGCGCGCGCTCGTGCTCGAGATCGATGCGAGGCTGCTCGTCGCCCTCCTCGCCGCTGCCCTGCAGGTCCCACTTGTTGAGCACGATCGCGGTCGCGCACCCCGCCTTCATCGCCAGCTCTGCGATCCGCAGGTCCTGGGCGGTGACGCCGTCGGCCGCGTCGCACACGACCAGCGCCACGTCCGCACGCTCGGCCGCGCGCTGGGAGCGCAGCGCCGTGTAGTACTCGACGGAGTCCTCGACCTTCGACTGCCTGCGCATCCCGGCCGTGTCGATCGAGGATCAGCCGCCGCTCGCCGACGAGCAGCGGCATGTCGATCGCGTCCCTGGTGGTCCCGGCGAGCTCTGAGACGATCACGCGCTCTTCGCCGAGGAAGCGGTTGACGAGCGAGGACTTCCCGACGTTCGGCCGCCCGATCACGGCCAGGCGCACGGTGTCGTCGTCGTCGGCCTCGTCGTCCCCCTCCGGCAGCCGCTCGACGATCCGGTCCAGCAGATCGCCGCTGCCGAGCCCCTGGGCCGCGGAGACCGGCACCGGCTCGCCGAGCCCGAGGCGGTGGAACTCGGCCGCGAGCGGCATCTCGGCCGGCCCGTCGATCTTGTTCGCCGCGACGATCGTCGGCAGCGGGCTGCGGCGCAGCAGGTCCGCCAGCTCCTCGTCGCCGGGCCGCACACCGGCGCGGGCATCGACCACCAGCACCGCCACCTCCGCTTCGCCCAGGCCCGCCTGGGCCTGGGCGCGGATCGATCCGGCGAGCGGGTCCTCGTCCTCGAAGTCCATGCCGCCGGTGTCGATCAGCTTGAAGCGACGGCCGTTCCACTCGCACTCGAGCTCCTTGCGGTCGCGGGTGATGCCGGCGCGCTGATGCACGACGGCCTCGCGGCCGCCCGTGAGGCGGTTGATCAGAGATGACTTGCCGACGTTCGGATAGCCGACGATCGCGACCTTGAGCACCGCATGAGTATGACCGGGTGCCGGCCTTGCTCCCGGGCCACGGCCGGGAACCGGCGCCGTGCGCCGGCTGGGCGGGCGAGCTCTGATCGCTCAGCGGCCGCGCGCGAGTTGCGCGATCCGCGCGACGACCTCCCGCGCGTCGAGCCCCGTGGTGTCTATCGTCACCGCCCCCTCCGCCGGCCGCAGCGGGCTCGCCTCGCGGCTGCGATCGCGCTCGTCGCGCAGCGTCTGCTCGGCCAGCACGGTCTCCGCGTCGGCCCCCAGCTCGGCCGCACGCCTGTGCGCGCGCTCGTGCGGATCCGCATCGAGGTAGACCTTCAGCTCGGCGTGAGGCGCGACGGCGGTGCCGATGTCGCGCCCCTCCGCGACCCAGTCGCCGCTCGAGAGCAGCGCCCGCTGCTTGGCCACCAGCGCGGCGCGAACCGGCGGTTCGGTGGCGACCTCCGAGGCGCGCTCGGAGACCTCGGGATCGCCGATCGCGGCGCTCACGTCCTCGCCGTCGAGCAGCACCGGCCGGTCCTCGCCCCCCGGGTCGATCGCGGCGGCCACCGCGAGCTCAGCCGGATCGCGCAGCGGCTGGCGCAGCGAGAGCAGCGCCACGCAGCGGTACATCGCGCCGCTGTTGAGATAGGTGAAGCCCAGCTCGTGGGCCAGCGCCCGCGCCACCGTGGACTTCCCCGCCCCCGCGGGCCCGTCGATCGCGATCACCACCTGGCGGCCGATCCTACCGGCGACGGCTCGGCCGCGGCCGGACGCTCGGGCGCCTGCCGCGCAGGCCCCGTGTCCGGCCGTCTAGGCGCCGAGCGCCGCAAGATGCTCTCCGAAGGCCGGATAGGAGACCGCTGCCGAGTCCATCCCCAGCACCTCCACGCCCTCGCGTGAGGCCAGCCCCGCGACGGCCCCCATCATCGCCAAGCGGTGATCGCCGCGGCTGTCGAGGCTGCCGCCGCGGAGACCGCCGGTGCCGGTCACGGCGAAGCCGTCCTCGGTGGCCTCGATCTCGGCGCCGAGGCCACGCAGCCCCTCGACTACGCCGGCGATCCGGTCGGACTCCTTCACGCGCAGCTCCTGGGCGCCGCGCACCAGCGTCTGGCCCTCGGCGAAGCAGCCGAGCAGCGCCACGAGCGGCAGCTCGTCGATCGCCGGTGGAACCTCCTCGGGCTCGACGGTGGTGGCCTCGAGCGCGCCGTGCGCGACGTCGAGGTCGCTGACCGGCTCCTCCGCGCTCAGGCCGGCCGACGGGCCCTCCAGATCCCCGAGCACGATCCCGCGCATCCGGCGCACGATCCGGACGAACCCCGTCCGCGTCCAGTTCACGCCGACGCCCGACAGCAGCAGGCGCGAGTGCGGGACGAGCACCCCGGCCGCGATCAGGAACGCGGCGGAGCTCAAATCCGCGGGCACGTCGACTCCGCCGAGCTGGAGCTCGTCGGCATTCAGCTCGCTGACCGTCAGGCCGTCGCGGCGGATCGAGACGCCGGCCCGCAGCAGCATCCGCTCGGTGTGGTCGCGGCTGCGACTCGGCTCTGTGACGCTGGTCTCGCCGTCGGCGGCGAGACCAGCCAGCAGCACGCAGGACTTGACCTGAGCGCTGGCGACCGGCAGCTCGTGAGCCACCGCCCGCAAGCGCCGGCCACGGATCGTCAGCGGCGTGAAGCGGCCGTCGCGGGCCTCGAGCTCGGCCCCCATCCGCCGGAGCGGCTCGGCCACCCGGTCGACGGGGCGGCGTCTGATCGACTCGTCGCCGTCGAGCGTGAAGGTGCGTCCCTCCTGAGCGGCGAGCCAGCCGGGCAGCAGGCGCAGCAGCGTCCCCGCGTTGCCGACGTCGATCGGCGTGGTGGGCTCGGCCGCGTCCCGCAGCCCGGGGCCGCGGATCACGACGTCGCGGCCGTGGTTCTCGACCAGCGCCCCGAGCGCCTGGACCGCACCGAGGGTCGAGAGCGTGTCGGCTGCGCGCAGGTAGTTGCCGATCCGAACCGGCTCGGAGGACATCGCGCCGAACAGCGCCGCGCGATGGGAGATCGACTTGTCGGGCGGGGGCGTGACGGTCCCCGTCAGCCCGCCCGCCGGCTCGAAGCGGACGTTCATCGGCGCGTCATGCTCGCACGACGGCGAAGCCGAGGCCCGTCACGAGCTCCTGCGCCAGCGCCGCCTGGCGCTCGCCGCCGATCCACAGCGCCACCACGCCGCGGCTGTTGTCGCGCGAGGGGGAGAGCGCGAGGTCGCCGATGTTGACACCCGCCTCGCCGAGCGCGAGCGCGATCTCGGCGATCACACCTGGCCGATTGGGTACCTGTACGCGCAGCTCGTGCACCGAGTCGCCGACGATCGCGCCGCCGAGCAGCGCGTCGCGGTCGGCGCGCGCGTGGTCGGTCCACTCGCGCAGGGCGCCGGCGTCCCCGGCACCGAGCATCGCCCGCACCGTCTCCAAGCGCTCGCCGAGCTCGTCGAGCGCCGCGAGCAGGGCGTCTGCGTTGGAGATGTAGATGTCCCCCCAGATCGCGCTGTTGGCGCCGGCGACGCGGATCGCGTCGCGGAAGCTGGGCCCGATCGCGGGCTGGCGCTCGTCGGGCCGGGCGGGACTCTGTCCCTCGCCGCGCAGGAGCCCCGCGGCCTGCGCCGCGAGCAGGTTCGCAAGCACGTGGGGCAGGTGCGAGATGTTGGCCATCAGCCGGTCGTGGGTGACGGCATCGATCGCCGCCGGGCGGGCGCCGAAGCTGCGCAGCAGCGCGTGCAGCCGCTCGTATAGGACCCCTGCGGTGCTGCCGCGGGCGGGGGTCAGGTACCAGGTGGCGCCCTCGAACATGTCCGCGCGGGAGTGCTCGACGCCCGCGCCCTCCGATCCGGCGAGCGGGTGGCCGCCGACGAAGCGCTCGTCCGCGGAGGCCGCCGCCAAGGGACGCTTCACGGAGCCGACGTCGCTGACCACGCAGTCCGGTCCGGCGGCCGCCAGCGCCGCCGCGACCGTCTCGGGCAGGGCGCCGACGGGCGCGGCCACGAACACCGCCTCGGCGCCCGCGACCGCCTCGTCCAGCTCCTCGGCGGCATCGTCGAGCACGCCGAGCTCGAGCGCCCGCGCGCGGACCTGCGGGTCGGGGTCGTAGCCGCTCACCTCTGCTCCAGAGCGGCGGGCCGCGAGGCCGATCGAGCCGCCGATCAGCCCGACGCCGAGGACGCCGATGCGCATGCGCTCAGCTGTGGGCCGTCTGCGCCGCGGGGGCGTCGCGTTTGCGGGCGCGGACGGACTCCGCGAGGCCCTCGAGCACTGCCACGGTCGTCTCCCAGCCCATGCAGGCGTCGGTGATCGACTGGCCGTAGCGCAGCTTCTCGCGGGGCCCGGGCTCCTGGCGCCCGGCGAGGAGGAACGACTCCAGCATCACGCCGACGATCGCATCGTTGCCGTTCGCGATCTGGGTGCCGACATCGGCGGCGACGGCCGGCTGGCGCTCGGGACTCTTGCCGCTGTTGTCGTGGCTGACGTCGATCATCACGCGCCTCGGCAGGTGCGTGGCCTCGAGCAGGTCGAGCGTCGCAGCGACGCTCGCCGCGTTGTAGTTCGGCTGTCCTTTGCCGCCGCGCAGGATCACGTGGCAGTCGGCGTTGCCCCGCGTGTAGAGCACCGCCGGTCTGCCACTCGGTTCGATACCGGCGAACGCGTGCGGCGCCGCAGCGGCTCGCACCGCGTCGACGGCGACCTGCGCGTTGCCGTCGGTGCGGTTCTTGAAGCCGACCGGCATCGACAGCCCGGAGCCGAGCTGGCGGTGGATCTGGCTCTCGGTCGTGCGGGCGCCGATCGCGCCCCAGGAGACCGCGTCGGCGATGTACTGGGGTGTGATCGGGTCGAGGAACTCGCAGCCGACCGGCAGGCCCGCGTCGAGCACTCCCAGCAGCACCCTCCGGGCGAGGTGCAGTCCCGCGTTGACGTCGCTCGTGCCGTCGATGTGAGGATCGTTGATAAGACCCTTCCATCCGGTGGTCGTGCGCGGCTTCTCGAAGTAGACGCGCATCACGATCAGCAGCTCGTCCTCGAGATCGCGAGCGAGCTGGGCGAGCATCCCGGCGTACTCGTGCGTCGCCTCGGGATCGTGCACGCTGCAGGGGCCGACGACGACGAGCAGCCGGCCGTCGCGCCGATCGAGCACGCTGTGCACGGCGCGGCGGGCCTGGATCACGACCCCGGCATGCGTCTCGGTCAGCGGCAGCTCGCCGAGCACCGCGTCGGGCGCCAGCAGCGGCACGGCCCGCTCGATGCGGCTGTCGCGGACGTAATCGGCGGTGCGGCGCCGGTCTACCGACGCGTCAGGCAAGAATCGGCTCCCTTCCCGCCAGCGCCTTGCCGGCCAGCGCCGCGGCACGCTCGACCGCCCGCGCGTAATCGGCGAATTCCGCGGTGCGCAGCTGCTGGGGGCCGTCGCAGATCGCCTCCTCGGGGTTCGGATGCACCTCGACGATGATCCCATCTGCGCCGACCGCAGCCGCGGCCAGCGACAGCGGCGTGACGAGCTCGCGCCTTCCGGCGGCGTGGCTCGGGTCGACGATCACCGGCAGGTGCGAGAGCTCCTTCAGCACCGGGACGGCCATCAGGTCGAGCGTGAAGCGGTAGGCGCTCTCGAACGTGCGGATCCCACGCTCGCAGAGGATCACGTCCGGGTTGCCTTCCTTGAGGATGTACTCCGCCGCCATCAACAGCTCCTCTATCGTCGAGGACAGCCCGCGCTTGAGCAGGGCCGGCTTGCCGCAGCGCCCGATCTCGGCGAGCAGCGGGTAGTTCTGCATGTTGCGCGCGCCGATCTGCACTACGTCGGCGACCTCGACCACCGCCTCGATGTCGGCGGGGTCCATCAGCTCGGTGACGACCGGGAGCCCCGTCTCGGCCTTCGCCTCGGCGAGCAGCCGCAGCCCCTCCTGGCCGAGACCCTGGAAGGCGTAGGGGCTCGTGCGCGGCTTGTAGGCGCCACCGCGCAGCAGCGTGGCGCCGCCCTCGGAGACGGCCCGCGCCGTCTGCATGATCTGCTCACGGGACTCGACCGTGCAGGGGCCCGCGATCAGCGCGAAGCTCTCGCCGCCCAGCTTGCGTCCCGCGATGTCGAGCACGGTGCGCTCCGCGCCCGGCGGCCGCGCGGCGGCGAGCCTGTACGGCTTGCCCTCCTCACCGCCGGCTGTCTCGTTCCTCACGATCCTCATCAGCCCATTCCTTTCGCAACGCCTGTGATCTTAAAGGTGCGCTCCGTCCCGTCTGCTGACGGAGCCGTGAGAGAGGACGTCGAACGCCCTCTGAGGCGGCGCCTGGTCCCTGCCGGGACTCGCGGTGGCGCCCGTTCACGACACGGGGCGCCGGTCCTGGGCGCCTAGCTAAATCGCCAGGCGAAAGCGAACGACCAATAAAAGCCGGTAGAGGCGCTGCGGATCTGCTCGGCGGTAGCGCTCATCGTTCGCTCTCCCCGTTTGTATCAGAGAACCCGAGGAAGGTAAAGCGAACGCCTAGAGGAGCTCTTCGAGCGCATCGAGGAAGCGCTGGTTCTCCTCGGGCAACCCGTAGGTGACGCGCAGCGCCGGCACGTCGCTGCCGAGCGCGCTGCCGCCGCGGACGAGGATCCCGCGCTCGAGCAGTCCCCCCATCACCTGCTGCTCATCGCGCTCGGCGCCCAGCTCGAACCAGCAGAAGTTCGCCTGCGAGGCGGCGGGCGCGAGCCCCATCGCGCGCAGCCGCTCATCGACCGAGATGCGCTCGGCGACCGTGCGCGTGACGCGGTCGAGGACCGCGTCCTGGTGGGCCAGCGCCTCGACCGCTGCCGCCTGAGCGAGCGCGTTGCAGAAGAACGGCTGGCGCACCTGGTCGAGCGCCCTCGGCAGTTGCTCCGAGCCGCAGAGCGCGAAGCCGACACGCAGCCCGCAGAGCCCGTAGACCTTCGAGAAGGTCCGCAGCAGCACGAGGTTCGGGTGCACGTCGAGCAGCTCGAGCGAGGCGTCGGGATCCTCGAGCAGGTTGTACTCGCAGTAGGCCTCGTCGAGGATCACGCAGACGTGCGGCGGCAGCTGCTCGAGGAACGCCGCTATCTCCACGAGCGGCAGCGCCGTGCTCGTCGGGTTGTTCGGGTTGCAGACGATCACCAGCCGCGTCGCGACCGTGATCTCCTTCAGCATCGCCGGGAGGTCGTGCCTCGCCTGCTCGTCGAGCGCCACCGTGACGGCGCGCGCTCCGGAAGCGGCGGCGAGGTGCGGGTAGACCGAGAAGGACGGCCAGGCGTAGACGAGCTCCGCGCCCGGCTCGAGCAGCGCCTCGCCCGCGGCCAGCAGCACGTCGCACGACCCGTTGCCGATCGCGATCCGCTCGACGGGCACCTCGTAGCGCTCCGCGAGGCGGGTCTTCAGGACGGCGTTGTTCGGGTCCGGGTAGCGGTTCAGTCGCCCCGTAGCCGTCTCGATCGCCTCGCGCACCGCCGGCAGCGGCGGGTAGGGCGACTCGTTGCTGGCGAGCAGCGCGAGCTCCTCCGGGGTGGCGTAGCCGCCCGCCACCGGGTAGACAGGGATCCGGCGGATCCGCTCGGAGAACTCGATGCTCATCCCCGGCGGGATGCTGTCGTGGGCACCGTCATCGCGCCTATTGTGCCGCGTGCAGGTCCTCGCGCAGCGCCCGGGTGTCGCGCAGGTAGACGTGCTCGGGCGCGTGGTCCTCGCCGGCGTAGTAGTGGATCAGCACGCGGATCACCTTCGGCATCGAGCCCGGCACGGGGATCTCCTGGGCGCACAGCAGCGGCACCCGTTCGAAGCCGAGGGCTCTCGCCGCGACCGCCGGGAACTCGGCGTCGAGGTCCTGGGTCGCCGTGAACACGCAGCTCACCACCTCGGCCGGGTGGAGCTGGTTGGACTCCATGATCACCCGCATCAGCTCGCCCGTCGCGGCGAGGATCTCCTGCGCGTCGTTCTCCCCGACGTTCGTCGCCCCCCGCAGCGCGTACAGCTTCATGCGCCGATTCTACGAGAGCGCCTCGCCGCGCAGGACGCTCGATCTCCGCGGGCTCGAGCCTACGGGAGCGCCTCGCTGCGCAGACGCTCGATCTCCGCGTGGTCGAGCCTGCGGTGCGCGCCGTCGGCCAGCCTTCCCAGGCGCAGCGTGCCGAACGCGACACGTGTGAGCTCGAGGACCGGGTGGCCGACCGCCTCGCACATGCGGCGCACCTGGCGGTTGCGGCCTTCCGCGATCGTCACCTCGAGCTGCGCCTCGCCGAGCCTGCGCACCTTCGCCGGCGCCGTCGGGCCGTCGTCGAGCTGCACGCCGCGGCGAAGCTCGCGCAGCGCGCGCTCGCCGACGGGCCCGCCCGCGAGGCGCACGCGGTAGGTCTTCGGCACCTCGTAGCGCGGATGGGTGAGCAGGTTCGCCAGCTCGCCGTCGTTGGTCAGCAGGATCAGCCCGGCGCTGTCCGCGTCGAGGCGACCGACCGGGTACAGGCGCAGGCCCTGCGCGTCGATCAGCGAGGTGACGGTGCGCCTGCCGTGCGTGTCCTTCGCCGTCGACACGACGCCAGTCGGCTTGTTGAGCGCGTAGACCACGCGTCGCTCGGCGCCGCCGAGCGCGCGGCCGTCCACCTCGACCGGATCGTCCTCGGCGACGTCGCGCGCGGGGTCGCGCACAACCTCGCCGGCGACCTGCACCCGCCCTTCGGCGATCAGCCGCTCGGCGGCGCGCCGCGAGGCGATGCCCGCATGGGCCAGCCGCTTCGCGAGCCTCACGGCCGCCGTCCCGGGAACGCTGCCATCGCCTGCAACCATAGGTGCGAGCGCCGCGTGCCCGCAGCAGGAACGAGGCGCTCCCACCACGATGGACCTCGAAGCCCTCGACACGATCCTCGCCGAGCTCGGTGAGCCCGCCTTCCGCGCACGCCAGGTGTGGGCGTGGTCCGCGCGGGGCGCGGGCAGCTTCGCCGAGATGACCGACCTGCCGACGTCGCTGCGCGAGCGGCTCGCCGCGCGGATCGCGTTCTCGACGCTGAGCCCCCAGCACGAGGCCGTCTCGCGCGACGGCACGGTCAAGACGCTCTTCCAGACCGCCGACGGGCGCCCGCTGGAGGCGGTGCTGATGCGCTACCGCGACGGCCGCCGCTCGCTGTGCCTCTCCTCGCAGTCGGGCTGCCCGCTGACATGCCGCTTCTGCGCGACCGGGGCGATGAAGTTCGCCCGCAACCTCTCGGAGAGCGAGATCGTCGATCAGGCCCTGCACTTCCGCCGCATCGAAGCGGTCGACCACGCGGTGTTCATGGGGATGGGCGAGCCGATGCTGAACCTCGACGCGGTGCTCGCCGCGTGCTCGCGGCTGCCTGAGCTCGGCATCACCCACCGCCGCACGACGATCTCCACGGTCGGGTGGATCCCCGGCATCGAGCGGCTCGCCGCGAGCGAGATGCCGGTGCGGCTGGCGCTCTCGCTGCACGCCGCTGACGAAGCGCTGCGCAGCGAGCTGATGCCGGTCAACGAGCGCTATCCCCTGAGCGAGGTGATCGAGGCCTGCAGGGCGTTCTACGCGGTGCGCCGCCGCCGCATCTTCATCGAGTACGTGATGCTCGCGGGTGTCAACGACCGCTACGAGCAGGCGCTCGCGCTCGCGCGACTCCTGCAGTCCGGGGGCGACCCCTCGAGGCCGATCTTCAAGGTCAACCTGATCCCCTTCAACCCCAGCGGCTCGGAGTTCCACGGCTCGAGCCGCGAGTCGATCGCGGCCTTCCGGCACGCGCTGGAGACGCGGGGGGTGCCGGTCACGGTGCGGCTGACACGAGGGCGCGACATCGACGCGGCATGCGGTCAGCTCGCGGCGCGCGCCGCGGCCTGAGCCGCACGCACCGTCTCTCGGACCGCGCGCCGGGGCGCCGGCGCTAGCCCTCGAGCACGGCCAGGATGTTCCCGGCCGGGTCCTCGAACCACGCGATCGGGGGTCCCCCGGGGTTGCGCGAGATGCCTCGCTCGTCCTGCCCGAAGCCCTCGTAGCGC
Organism: uncultured Solirubrobacteraceae bacterium; assembly: GCA_963703205.1. GTDB lineage: Bacteria > Actinomycetota > Thermoleophilia > Solirubrobacterales > Solirubrobacteraceae > Palsa-744. Next base: position 845,416 of record OY969799.1, on the reverse strand, counting down.
AGCATCTGCACGCCGGCATCGGCGAGCTCGGCGACGGCGCGCTCGACGTCGGAGACCACGAAGTTGAGGATCGTGAAAGCAGCCGGGACGTGATCGGGCTTGGGGTAGACGAGCGCCTGCTGGCCGCCCGCGAGCCGCAGGCGCAGCAGACCGCCCATCTCCGCCACGACGTCCACGCCGAGCACGTCGCGGTAGAAGTCGCGCGCCTTCGCGACGTCGTCGACGGAGAAGCTGGAGAACGCGGTCTCGTGGACGAGCATCAGCCGCCCTCGCCGCCGCGCGCCTCGCCCGCGCGCATCAGCCGCTCGCGGAGCTCGGCCTGCTCCTCCGGGCTCGGGTCCCAGCGCGCCACGTCGGGCAGCTGTTCGAGACCGCGCAGCCCGAACAGCTTCAGGAACTGGGTGGTGGTCCGGTACTGCGTGGCGCCGAACTCGGAGTGGCCGGACTCCTCGATCAGGCCGCGGTCCAGCAGCGTGGCGGTCGCCGAGTCGGCGCTGACCCCGCGGATGCGGGCGATCTCCGGGCGGGAGATCGGCTGCAGGTAGGCGACGATCGCGAGCGTCTCGGCCTGCGCCGGGGTCAGCGTCGCCGTCCGCGGCCGGCTGAACAGGCGCCGCGCCGCATCCTCGCTGGCAGGGTCGCTGGTCAGCGTCCAGCCGCCGGCGAGCTCGCGCAACACGATCCCGCGCCGCCCGGGCGCGTACTGCTCGCAGAGCAGCGCCAGCGCCGCGGCCACCGCGCCCTCCCCCACCTCGGCAGCGGCCGCGAGCTCCGCCGGCGAGAGCGGGTCGGCCGAGAGGAACAGCAGCGCCTCCACCGTCCGGGCCAGCTCGGGGTTCGCCGCCTCGGCCGGCTCCCGGTGTGGCTGCGGGTCGCTCATCCCGCGAGCCTAGCGACCGCCGGCCGCGCGGCGGCCGGCGCCTGCCCGCGCTCGGCGGGGCGCACCGCGATCTCACCGAAGCTCTCGTCCTGCTCCCAGCCGGCCTCACCGAGTTTGTAGAGCTCGAGCAGCGCGAACAGCGTCACCGCGACGGTCATGCGGTCGGCGCCCGCCACCGCCTCCTCGAAGCTGAAGGAGCCGCGCCGCAGGAGGCCGCGCAGGTGGGCGAGCCGCTCGGCGACGCTCACCCGCGGGGCGCCGATGTGGCGGAGGCTGATCTCGGGCGGCATCGCCAGCAGCCGGCCGATCGCCGCCCCCAGCGCCTCGGGGCTCGCCGAGCCGTCCGCTGCCGGGACGACCCGCCGTCGCAGGGCGGGCGGCAGCGGCGCCTCGCGGAAGCGCACGCCGTGCTCGGCGTCGAGCAGCTCGCGCAGGTGGCCGGCGGCGGAGCGGTAGCGCGCCGCTTCGAGCATCCGTGCCAGCAGCTCCTCGGCCGCCTGCTCGGGCTCGATGTCGAGCAGCTCCTCGTCTTCGGCGCTGAGCATCAGCCGCGACTTGAGCTCGAGCAGGGCCGAGATCAGGACGATGAACTCGGTCGCCGCCTCCAGGTCGAGCTCCCCGCGCTGCTCCAGGTGGTCGAGGTAGGCGAGCACGACGTCGGCCAGCGCGAGCTCGAGCAGGTCGACCTCTTCGCGCAGGATCAGCGTCAGCAGCAGGTCGAAGGGCCCGCTGAAGACGTCCAGGTCGATCTCGAGCGAGGCGAGATTCACACCGGGACCGTAGCGTGCGGCCCCGATGGGAGGGCGGGGCTCACCGCGACGCCGGCACCCCGGCGGGGACGGCGACCAGGAAGAAGCGGCCCTCCGGGCGCTCCTCACCGAACTCGGCGCCGTCCTCGGCGAAGGACAGCTCATATCCGTCGAACAGCGCGATCACGCCCTCGGGCGTGCCGCCGAACTCCGGCAGCGTTTCGTGGACCTCGACGAAGAAGGCGGTGCGCCGGGCTGCGAGCGTCTGCGCCGCGCCGCGCAGGGCCCGTTCCTCATAGCCCTCGACGTCGAGGTAGACGACGTCGGGAGCGCCGTGCTGCTCGGCGAGGCGGTCGATCGTCACACCCTCGACGCGCTCGTGCCCGTTCGGGTCCACGCGTCCGTTGAGGCCCTCGGCGAACGGGACGGGCTCGCAGGTTTCGGACGCGGCCGCATGCAGCACCGTCAGGTTCCCGGCATCGTTGAGGGCGGCGTTCTCGCGCGCGGTGCGGAAGTTCGGAGCCTCGGCCTCGACCGCCAGGACGCGGCCGGAGGGCCCCACGATCCGTGAGAGCATCAGCGCGACGATGCCGTGGTGGGCGCCGAGCTCGAACACGGTCCGGCCCTCGCCGAGCACGCCCCGCTCGCGCAGGAACTCCAGCTCTCGCGGAAGCTCCCAGTCGCGGTCGTACCACGCCTCGGCCATCGGGTCGGTGAGCATCACCTTCAGCCGGTGCCCGCCGTAGCTGCGCTCGACCACGTGCGGCTCGTAGGCCGCGCGCAGGCTCGCGACGTGGCGGCGGCGGTACCGGCGGTACGCGGCTTCCGGCATGATGCTCCGCGCGACGTGCTTGCCCGCGCGGACGGTTGAGCGTGCGAGTTCGCGAGCGGTCACGGTCGTTCCCCTTCTCCCGGGCGCGCGATCCTACCAGGCGAGCATGTGCCGATTGCCGCGGCGGCGGCCGGCGTCTTTCACGAGCACGTCGAGGTTGTCGTGCGCAGGAGGACGTCAGGGCCCGGCAGCGGCCGCCTCGGCGTCACGAGCGGTGATCGGCTCGCCGCAGGCCGAGCACACCAGCAACGGCCGCGTCGGCTGCCCGCAGCCCTTGTGGCGGATCTCGAGCGCGGGCCGGTCGGGATCACCGAACTCATCGTCCGCCCACGAGAAGAAGGCGAGGATCGCCGGATACAGCCCGAGGCCGCGAGCCGTCAGGCGGTACTCGTACCAGACCGGCGCCTTGCGGTAGGGAACCCGCTCCAGCAATCCGCGCTCGACCAGTTTCGAGAGCCTGTCCGCGAGAACGTTGCGGGCGATGCCCAGGCTGCGCTGAAGTTGCCCGTAGCGGAAGACGCCCGCATAGACCTCCCGCAGGATCAGGAAGTTCCAGCGGTCCGCGAGGAGCGCGAGCGCGAGCTGCGCCGGCGCCTCCCCGGAGGGGACGGCTGGGTGGTTCGCGTCGTGCAACTGGTTCACGGGTGCCCTGTGGATTCGTTTCGCAACTGGTTTCAGAACGCTACCGTACGTGCGACTACAGCGGTCCGCGCCAGGCGGCGACGGCACCGGCGAAAGGAGCACCGAGATGAGAATGAGCGATCCGGCCGACCTCGCGCAGCTGTTCGCAGAGCGTGTGAACGCGCTCGACGTGGACGGGGCCCTCGAGCTCTACGAGGCGACGGCGACACTGGTCCTCCCCGGCCGCGCGGCGGCCAGCGGGCACGCCCAGATCCGAGCGCGGCTGGCGGAGATGACTGCGGCCCGGGCTCAGATCGACGGGGTCGGCTGCGAGGTGGCTGCGGTCTCCGACGACCTGGCTCTGATGTCCAGCAGCTGGCAGATGACGCTGCGTGCCGTTCCCGCCTCACCCTCGTTCACCGGGTCGAGCCTGGAGGTCGCCCGGCGCCAACCGGATGGGCGCTGGCTGTATGCGATCGACCGGCCTGCCCCGAGCGTCACCGCCGACGGCTGAGGGGCACGCCGACCCCCATCCGTTCGCGCACATCCGCGACGGTCACGGCCGCGATCTCACGCGCTCGCACGGCGCCGCCGGCAAAGATCCGCTCCAGCGCCTCCTCGTCGCGCCGCAGCGCGCCGTAGCGTTCGCGGACGGGCTGCAGATACGCGACCACCGCCTCGGCCACGGCGCTCTTGAACTCGCCGTAGCGGGCGGCGGCGAACTCGGTCTCGACCTGCTCGGGGGTCTGTGCGCGCACCGCCGCGAGGACTTCGATCAGGTTGCCGATCCCGGCCTTGTCCGGGCCGCGGCGCACCTCGCTGCCGGAGTCTGTGACAGCGCTTTTGATCTTCTTCTCGATCGTCTTCGCCTCGTCGAGCACGTAGACGGTCCCCTGTTCGGAGGGGCTCGTCGTCGACATCTTGCGGCTCGGCTCCTGCAGATCCATGATCCGCGCGCCCACGGCGGGCATGCGCAGATCGGGCACGACCAGCGCCTGCTCGCCGCCGGCGAAGCGCCTGTTGAAGTTCTCGGCCACGTCGCGCATCAGCTCGACGTGCTCGCGCTGGTCCTCGCCGACAGGCACCTCGTGCGCGCGGTAGGCGAGCACGTCCGCGGCCATCAGCACCGGGTAGAAGAGCAGCCCCGCCGAGACCAGCTGCCGCTGCGCCTCGGACTTGTCGCGGAACTGGTGCATGCGCTGCAGCCGACCGAGTTCGGTCACGCTCGACAGCAGCCAGGTCAGCTCGGTGTGCTCGCGCACGTCGCTCTGGCGGAACAGGATGCAGCGGTCCGGCTCGAGCCCTGCCGCGAGCAGGATCGCGAGCGTGTCGTAGACGCGCTCGCGCAGCTCGCCGGGGTCGTAGGCGACCGTCAGCGCATGCAGGTCGACGATGCAGAAGATCCCCTCGCCGCGCTCCTGGCTGAGCACGTACTGGGAGATCGCCCCGATGTAGTTGCCCAGGTGCTTGCGGCCCGTGGGCTGGATGCCGGAGAAGATCCGCATCGGGTGATGATCTACGACGGCGCGGCCGCGCGGCGGCGCAGCGAGGCGTCGGCGATCCACGGCGGGTCCCAGCCGGTGTCGGCCTGGTTGACCGAGGTCCCGGGCGCAACGATCTCGTCGATGCGATCCAGCACCTCCGCGGGCAGGACCGGGTGCTCGAGCACCGCCAGCTGGCTCTGCAGCTGCTCGGACGTGCGCGGTCCGATGATCGCCGCGGTGACCGCCGGGTGGGAGGTGACGAACCGCAGCGCCATCTCGATCAGCGGCATCCCGGCGTCCTCGGCGAGCACGCCCAGGCGCTGCGCCGCCTCGAGCTTGGCCTGGTTGGCGGGGATCGACATGTCGTAGCGCGAGGGAAGCATCTGCGCGCGGCGCGAGGCGGCCGGGGACTCGCCGCCCTTGGAGTAGCGGCCCGAGAGCCAGCCGCCGGCGAGCGGGCTCCAGGGGATGACCCCGATGCCGTACTGCGCGCAGACCGGCAGCACGTCCTTCTCGATCTGGCGGATCAGGATCGAGTACGGCGGCTGCTCGCAGAGGAAGCGCTCGCGCCCGCGGCGCTCCGCGGTCCACTGCGCCTCCACGATCTGCCACGCGGGGAACGTCGAGGACCCGATCGCGCGCACCTTGCCCGACCGCACGAGCTCGCTCAGCGCGGCGAGCGTCTCGTCGATGTCGGTGTCGGGCTCGGGGCGGTGGATCTGGTAGAGGTCGATCCAGTCGGTTTTCAGCCTGCGCAGGCTGCTCTCGACCTCTTTGACGAGCCAGCGGCGCGAGTTGCCGAACTGGTTCGGATCGGAGTCGTCCATCTTGCCGTGCGCCTTCGTGGCCAGCACGACCGAGTCGCGGCGCCCGCCCGCCAGCGCCTTGCCGACGATCTCCTCGGACTCGCCGTGGGAGTAGACGTCGGCGGTGTCGATGAAGTTGATGCCGGCGTCCAGCGCCGCGTGGATGATCGCGACCGAGTCCTCGTGGTCGGTGTTCCCCCAGGCTCCGAACATCATCGCGCCGAGGCACAGCGGGCTGACGCTGATGCCGGTCGCGCCGAGTTTGCGGTGCTCCATCAGCGCCTCGCCCCGAGCCGCGCGCCCACGCCGGCGCGGGCGCGCTCGGCGGGCCTCACGCGAGCGCCTCGCGGATCACCGGCTGCTTGGCGGCGGCGACCTCGTCGAGGCGGCGCACGGGTGTCGTGTACGGCGCGTCCTGGGCGATCTGCGGGTCCTCCGCCGCCTCGGCGAGGATCGCGGCGACCGCCTCCGCGAAGGCGTCGAGCGTCTCCCTGGTCTCGGTCTCGGTGGGCTCGACCATCAGCGCCTCCTCGACGAGCAGCGGGAAGTACACCGTCGGCGGGTGGAAGCCGTGATCGAGCAGCCGCTTCGCGAGATCGAGGGTCTTGATCTTCAGCTGCCGCTTCATCGGTCCGCCCGAGAGCACGAACTCGTGCATGCAGAGCTCCCCGTAGGCGAGCGGCAGGTGCTCGAGCGACGCCCAGCTCGCGGAGCCGGGCGAGCAGGTAGTTCGCGTTCAGCACCGCGGTTTCCGAGGCGTCGCGCAGGCCGTCGGCGCCGAGCGAGCAGATGTACGCGTAGGCGCGCACGAACACCCCGTAGTTGCCGTGGAAGCCGCGCAGCCGGCCGATCGTCTTCTCGCGGTCGTGGTCGAGCGCGAAGGAGCCGTCCTCGCGGCGCGCGACCACGGGCACCGGCAGGTAGGGCGCGATGCGGTCGGACACCGCGATCGGGCCGGACCCGGGCCCGCCGCCGCCGTGCGGCTGGGTGAAGGACTTGTGGAGGTTGAAGTGGACGATGTCGAAACCCATGTCGCCCGGCCGCGAGAGGCCCATCACGGCGTTGAGGTTCGCGCCGTCGTAGTAGAGCGTCGCCCCGACGCCGTGGACGATGTCGGCGATCTCGGCGATGTTGGCGTCGAACAGGCCGAGCGTGTTCGGGTTGGTCAGCATCAGGCACGCGACGTCCTCGCCGGCCTTCGCGCGCAGGTCGTCGAGATCGATGCCGCCGTCCGCGTTGGTCGCGAGCTTGACGACCTCGAGCCCGGCCATCGTCACGGTGGCGGGATTGGTGCCGTGGGCGGTGTCGGGAGTCAGCACCTTGCGCCGCTCGGAGCCGCGGTCCTCGTGGTAGGCGCGGCTGAGCAGCACCCCCGCGAGCTCGCCGTGGGACCCGGCGGAGGGCTGCAGGCTGACGTGCGGCAGCCCGGAGATCTCGGCGAGCGCCTGCTGGAGGTTCCACATCAGCTCGAGCGCCCCCTGCGCGCCGTCGGCGTCCTGCAGCGGGTGCAGGCGGCTGTGTCCGGGCAGCGCGGCGGCCCGCTCGTGCAGGCGCGGGTTGTGCTTCATCGTGCAGGAGCCGAGCGGGTAGAAGCCGGAGTCGAGGTCGAAGTTGCGCTTGGAGATCCCCACGTAGTGACGCACGATCTCGGGCTCGGAGACCTCGGGCAGGCGCGCCGGCTCGGCGCGGCGGAAGCGCTCGGGAAGCGCCTCGGCCGGCAGCGCGGGGACGTCGAGCTCGGGACAGACGAACGCGCGGCGGCCGGGGGCCCCCTTCTGGAAGATCGTGCGCGCCCGGTCGCGCTGCTGCGGCGTCGACGCGGCCGCCCTGGGAGCGCGGCCGCCTGAGGCGGCGCCCGGCGCGTGATCGTGCTCGTGGCGCTCGAGGTGGACCTCGATGCCGGGATCGGCGTGCAGGTGGTTCGCCTCGATGCCTCACGCCGGCACCGCGGGTGGGTGGGATTCGACTTTCACTCGCTCGGCGGCCACCGCGTCGCCCACCAGCTCTGCGAGGCGGTCGATGTCCGCTCGTGAGCGACGCTCGGTGATCGCCACGAGCAGGCCGCCACGGTCCTCCTCGCGGCCGGTCAGCGCCTGCAGGTCGGCTCCCGGGTTGACGCCGGCCGCGATGCAGCGCTCTCGCACCGCGCGCACGTCGGCGTCGAGGCGCACGGCGAACTCGCGCACGACCGGACGGGAGTGCAGCTTCTCGACACCCGGCAGCGCCGCGAGCGTCTCGCGGGCGTAGTGGGTGCGCGCGGCCATCAGCTCGCCGAGCTCGACGATGCCGCGGCGGCCCAGCCAGGAGAGGTAGACGACGCCGGCGAGCGCGTTCAGGGCCTGGGCGGTGCAGATGTTCGAGGTCGCTTTCTCGCGACGGATGTGCTGCTCTCGCGTCTGCAGCGTCAGCACGAAGCCGCGGCGGCCGTCGACGTCGCGGGTCTCCCCTGCGATCCGTCCCGGCATCCGCCGCAGGTACTGCTCGCGGGCCGCGAACAGGCCGAACGAGGGACCGCCGAAGTCGAGCCGGTTGCCGAGCGACTGGCCCTCGCCGACGGCGACGTCGACGCCGCATTCGCCGGGGGCGCGCAGCACGCCGAGGGTCAGCGGGTCGACCTGGGCGACCACGACGGTCTCGCTGCCACCCGCCTCGTGGGCGGCGGCGGCGAGCGTCTCGGCGTCCTCGACGGCTCCGTAGAAGTTCGGCTGGGCGAAGATCGCCGCGCTCGTGTCGGCGTCGATCGCCTCGCGCCCAGGCGCTGCGGATCGGTGACGCCGCCCTCGCGGAGGAGCACGCACCTCGACGACCTCCATCTCGTAGCCGTGCGCGTAGGTGCGCAGCGTCTGCAGCGTGTGCGGGTGCAATCCGGCGCTGACCACGAAACGGCGCCGGCCGTTGTGCAGCTTCGCGAGGTAGCCGGCGGCGGCGCGGCGGAGGGCCCCTCGTAGGTCGAAGCGTTCGAGCACGGCAGCGCCGTGAGCTCGGAGATCGCGGTCTGGTACTCGAACATCACCTGCAAGCCGCCCTGGGAGATCTCAGGCTGGTAGGGCGTGTAGGGGGTCAGGAACTCGGAGCGCTCGGTCAGCATGTCGATCAGCGCCGGCACGTAGTGGTCGTAGAAGCCGCGCGCCGAGGAAGGATCGTCTCCTCGTCGGCGCTGCGGTTGCGCGCGGCGAGCTCGCGGAGGTGCTCGAAGACCTCCAGCTCGGGTTGCCGGCCGGCAGCTCGAGCGGCCGGCCGAGGCGCACGGCCTCGGGGATCTGGCGGTCGAAGAGCTCCTGCGGCGAGGCGACGCCGATCGCCGCGAGCATCGCGTCGAGATCCTGCTGCGGTTATCGCGGTGTAGCGGCTCAAGTCGGCTCTCAGCCTAGCCATCCCCCGGCCGGTTCCCGCGGCGACCCCCGGCGCGGCTCAGCCGCCGAGCGTCGCCTGATAGGCCGCGGCGTCGAGCAGCGACTCGGTCTCGGCGGGGTCCGACAGGCGCACCTTCACGAGCCACCCCTCGCCGTAGGGGTCGTCGTTGATCGTCGGCCGGGTTCTGCGGGCAGCGCCTCGTTGACCTCGACGATCTCGCCGGAGAGCGGCGCGACCACGTCCGAGACCGCCTTCACCGACTCGACCTCGGCGTAGGGCTGCGTCCTTCGCGACGGTCGTGCCGACGCGCGGGCGGATCGAAGAACACGACCTCGCCGAGCGAGTCCTGGGCGTACCAGGTGATGCCGAGCGTCGCCTGGTCGCCTTCGATCCGCGCCCAGTCGTGCTCGGGGTGGTAGAGGAGGTCCTCGGGATAGCTGGCCTCGGCCATGCGGCGTGCCTTTCTGTCGTGCGGTCGGCGTGATGCGGCGCGGCAATCTTATGCTCGAGACGGTCGCGGGAGGCTGCCGCGGCGATCTCTCGGAGCCGGGCGCGGGAGGCTGCCGCGGCGATCACTCGATCGCCGGGCGGTGCTGGGCGCCGCCCGGCGAGTCAGCCGCCGCGGGCGCTGGGGCCCCCAGGCGGGCGGCACGTGTCGATCACGGCAGCCTCGGGTAGAGGAACTGGCGTGCCGAGCGCCGAGCAGATCACCGACTGGGTCGGGCAGGACGTGCGTGACATCGACGGCGAGTCGCTCGGCAAGCTGGAGGACGTCTACGTCGGGCGCGACGGCGAGCCGTGGCTCGCGGTCGTCAAGCACGGCCTGCTGGGTCGCAAGCACACGATCGTGCCTCTGAACAGCGCCACCGTCGGACGCGACTACGTGCGCGTGGCCTACAGCTCGAAGCAGGTCGCGGACGCGAGCGAGGCCGTCGGCATCGACGCCGGCGAGCAGATCGGTGAAATGGCGGTGCAGCAGCTGAGCCAGACCTACGGCACCCAGCTTCCCGGCGAAGATCTCGGTTCCTCCAAAGCGATCCAGGAGCGCGAAGCCACCGCGCGCGACGCCGAGCAGCGGGCGGCGCAGCTGGAGGCCGAGGCGCGCGAGCACGACGAGGCGGCGAAGAGCGCGCAGGCGCTCGCGCAGGATCGCTCCGGGCAGGCCACCGACGCCCAGCAGGCCGCGCAGCGCGCGCGCGACGAAGCAGACCACCTGCAGCCCTGAGCGATTCCCCGCAGGGCCGCGCGAGCCGGGTGCGGCTCAGGAGCGCTTCTTCACGAGCGGCTTCTCGGCGACGGTCGCCTCGCGCGTGCGCCCGCGCACGTCGATCTCGAGCTTCGTCCCGAGCGTCGCCCGCTCGGCCGGCACGTAGGCCATGCCGATGCCGACGCCGAGGCATCGGCGAGAGCGTGCCGCTCGTGACCTCGCCGCCGCCGGCGATCGGGTTGCCCTGCCGGGCGATGCCGGGGCCGTCGATCGTGAAGGCGACGAGCTTCTCGCCGGGCCCCGCCTCGCGCACCGCGCGAACCGACTCGGCGCCGATGAAGCCCGTGTCCTCCTTGCAGCACCAGCCGAGGCCGGCTTCGATCGGCCCTCGCTCGACCGTCAGCTCGTTGCCGTAGAGGTGGAAGCAGACCTCCAGGCGCAGCGTGTCGCGGGCGCCGAGGCCGGCCGGGTGCGCGCCGCGACGGACGATCTCGTCCCACAGCGCGGGCGCCTGCTCGGGCGAGCAGAGCAGCTCGACGCCGTCCTCGCCCGTGTAGCCGGTGCCGCAGACGAGCACCTCGGCGCCGCCGAGACGGCGCGGTGCCGACCGTCATCCGCTCGGGCAGCGGCGAGTCGGCGCCGGCCTGGACGATCTCGCGCGCGATCGGCCCCTGGACGGCGAGCATCGCCCAGTCGTCGATGCGGTCGCTGACGCGCGCTTCCGGGAAATCGGCGGCGACGCCCTCGAACCAGGCGAGGTCGGCGAGGTGGTTGGCGGCGTTGGTGACCGTGAGGAAGCGGTCGACCTCGATCCGGTAGGTGAACAGGTCGTCGAGCACGCCGCCGTCCTCGCGGCACAGCACGCTGTACTGGGCGCCGCCCGGCGGGATCTTCGCGACGTCGTTGGAGAGCAGGCGCTGCAGCAGCTCGAGCGCCTGCGGGCCCGCTCGTCTCGATCTCGCCCATGTGCGAGACGTCGAAGATCCCGGCGGACTCGCGCACCGCGAGGTGCTCCTCGCGCACGCCCTCGTATTGCGACCGGCATCTCCCAGCCGGCGAAGTCGACGAGCTTGCGCGCCGGCCTCGACGTGGCGCTCGTAACAGGGGGGTGCGGCGCAGCGCGGCGGGAGCCGAGGACATGGCGCGGAGGCTAGCGGGCACACCGGGATCGCTCACGACCGGCCGCGTAGCGCGGGGCGGGTCGAGCTCACGGCGGATCTCGCCGGAGGGCGCCACTCGCTCTGACGCCGGCGTCGGCACAACCGAGGTCGCCCGGCTGCGAGAGCCGATCGGAGCGTGAGCGGCGCTCGAGCGCGATCATCCGGTCACATGAGCACGGCTGCGCGCGATCCAGAACCGACGATCCTCCTCCAGCTCAGCGACCCGCACCTGCGCGCCGAGGAGGGCGAGCCGGATGCGCCGACTCGCCCGCGCGGTCGCCGCGGCGCGCGAGCTGGAACCCCGGCCGACGGCGGTCCTGCTCAGCGGCGACATCGCCGACGAGCCGACCGCCGGCGTGTACGAGCGCGCGCACGCGATCGTCGGCGAGCTGGGGATCCCGATCCATGCGATCCCCGGCAACCACGACGACCGCGACCTGCTCGCGATGCGCTTCGGCGGCCGCGAGAGCCCCACCGGCGAGCCGGTGCACGTGCTCGCCTACGTCGGCGCGCTGCGGCTCGTAGGCTGCGACACCACGGTTCCCGGCAGGGAAGGCGGATCGCTCGGCGCGGGCCAGCTCGCGTGGCTCTCGCGCGCGCTCGCGGACGAGCCGGCGCGGGCGACGCTGCTCGCCCTGCACCACCCGCCGGTGCCGGCCGGGATCCGTGCGATGGACGCGATCGCCATCGACCCGGCCGAGAGCGAGCAACTGGAGTCGCTGCTCGCCGAGCACCCCCAGGTCCTCGCGGTGAGCTGCGGGCACGTCCACCGCACGATCGTCACGGAGTTCGCCGGGCGCCCGCTGCTCGTCTGCCCGAGCACCAACTCGGCGCTGCGCCTCGATCTGCGTGCGGAGCGGGGCCTGCCGGTCGAGTTCGCCGAGCAGCCACTCGGGTTCGCCGTCCACGCCCTCGTCGAGGGGCGGCTGGTGTCGCACGTCCAGCCGCTGGCCGCGGGCTGAGACTCAGTCCCGCAGGAACGGCGGGACGTCGATGTCGTCGTCGGAGATCTCGAGGTTCGACCGCTGCCGGTCGGAGATCCGCGGGCCCCGGTCGCGGCGTCCCTCGCGCGCCTCGCGGCGGGCGGCGGACACGCGCCCGCCCGGGCGGTGGTCGAAGCCGGTGCCGATCACGGTCACCCGGACCTCGTCGGCCATCGACTCGTCGATCACCGCGCCGAAGATGATGTTCGCGTTCGCGTCGGCCTCGTTCTGGATGATCTCCGCGGCGTCGTTGACCTCGAACAGGCCGAGGTCTTTGCCGCCGGTGATGTTCAGCAGGATGCCCGTCGCGCCGTCGACGTTCTCCTCGAGCAGCGGCGAGGAGATCGCCGCTCGCGCCGCGTCGGCCGCGCGGCTGCTCCCCGCTGGCGGTGCCGATGCCCATCAGCGCCGAACCGGCGTCCTGCATGATCGTCCGCACGTCGGCGAAGTCGAGGTTGATCAGCCCCGGGATCGTGATCAGGTCGGTGATGCCCTGAACCCCCTGGCGGAGCACGTTGTCCGCCTCGCGGAACGCGTCGAGCATCGAGGTGCGGCGCTCCACCACGGCCAGCAGCTTCTCGTTGGGGATCACGATCAGCGTGTCGACGACCTCGCGCAGCCGCTCGATCCCCTCGGTCGCCTGGCGCCCCCGCTGGGAGCCCTCGAAGTCGAACGGCCGCGTCACGACGCCGACGGTCAGCGCGCCGATCTCGTTCTTGGCGATCTCGGCGATCACGGGGGCCGCGCCGGTTCCCGTGCCGCCCCCCTCGCCCGCCGTCACGAACACCATGTCCGCGCCCTTCAGCGCCTCCTTGATGTCGTCACGCGACTCGGAGGCGGCGGACAGGCCCACGTCCGGGTTGGCGCCGGCGCCGAGCCCCTTGGTCGACTCGTGGCCGATGTTCAGCTTCACGTCGGCGTCGCACATCGCGAGCGCCTGCGCGTCGGTGTTGGCCGCGATGAACTCCACGCCCCGCAGTCCCGCGTCGACCATGCGGCTGACGGCGTTGGTCCCGCCGCCGCCGACGCCGACGACCTTGATGACCGCCAGATAGCTCCCGCTGCTCTCCATGATGGTTCTGTCCGAAGCCTTCAGTAGTGGATTGAAGGCTGGCAGCATACAGCGTCGCCGACCCACCGGATTTGCGACCCTATGCAGGGAATCTCGCCCTGTCAACGAAGGCGCCGAGTTCCGCAACAGACGTTGCAGATCGCCGAAGTCTCAACCAAGGCGTGAGGAATCGGAACCTGTGGGGTCAACCTCTACTCGAGGTTCAGGGCTCAGCCGCTCGGTTCCGACGCTTCCGCAGCGGCCTGGCCGGTGCCCGCTTCAGCGCGTTCGCTCGCTTCGCCCGACCCCGCCGAGGCCGACCCTTCTCCCTTCGCGGACGTTTCTGCCGGTTCGCTCTTCTTCGCTTCCGGGTCGGCGGCCGCGAGCCCGGCGGCGAGCGCCGAGACCGTCGATTCCGAGCTCTGCTGCAGCGATTCGCCGGTCGCTTCCTGTTCGGGCCGGGACGGGCCCCGGCCGGGCGGGAACCCGGCCGCGGGCTTGCCCGGCAGCCTCACGTCCACGTACGTGGCGCCGGCCGAGCTCTTGTCCGCCAGCACGGCCGCCAGCGCAAGCCACTTTGCGTGCGGGCGGCTGGCATCGCCGAAGTACACGAGCAGCCCGTCGCGCATCTGCACCGTCAGCCCGCGCGGGCCGTAGAACGCCTTCTCGGCGAGCCGGTCGAGCTCGCCCGGAGCGGCGCCGAGCACGTTCAGCGCCTGCAGCACGAGCATGTTCGCTCACCTTCGAGCCGGGCCCAGGCGTCGACGTCGTCGGCGACCGTGGGCAGGCTCGACGTCGGCAGCGAGGTGCCGAGCACGACACCGCCGGCGGAGATCGCCGTGCGCGTGCCCCCCACCAGCAGCGCGGCGACCGCCGGCTGCTGGGTCACCTCGATCCGCAGCGAGTGCGGGAAGCCTGGCACCGCCTGCACCGCTGCCACGCTCGGGAACCGCGCCACAGCATCCTTCAGCGCGGCCGGCTGCACGTCGAGCGTGCTCATGCTCTTCGCGGCTTCCCGCAGCGCGGCATCGATCGCCCCGGCCTGCGCCCCGTGCACGCCGCTGATCCTCACGTGCTCGACCGAGACCAGCGACGAATGGCGCAGCCACAGCCAGCCGCCGCCGAGCGCCGGCAACGCCAGCACCGCGCAGATCGCCACGATCCGCGCCCGCTTGCGTGCCGCCAGCGCGCGCAGCGCGGCGCGCGGTGCCGACGGCAGCGCCGCGAGCAGGGCCCGCGTCCGCGCTCCCAGCGATCCGGCCTGCAGACCCGCGCCCGCCGCGCTCTTCATGCGCCGGCGTCCTGCCGGGTGTCGGGCGGCGATGCTGCGATCCATCCCGACCCTCTTCGACCTCCGCGGCCCATCCCCTACCGCCGCTCAGGCCTTTTCGACGGCCCAGGGAAAGCGGATCTCGCCGAGCGTCTGCACCTCGGGCTCGAGCTCGACCCCGCTCAGCTCTTTGACACGGCGCCGGCCCTCGGCCATCAGCGCCAGCACGTCCGCCGTGGTGGCGCCGCCGGTGTTCTCGATGAAGTTCGCGTGCTTCGGCGCGAAGCGGGCGCCTCCCACGGCGAGACCGTTGCATCCCGCGCGCGAGAGCAGCATCCCCGCGCTCTGCCCCTCGGCGCGCGGATCCTGCGGGTTCTTGAAGGTCGAGCCGAACGTCTTGATCCCCTGCGGCTGGGCCTCGTGGCGGCGGCGGCGCATCTCGGAGAGCCGAGCGGTGATCTCCGCGGGGTCGCCCGGATCGAGCAGCAGCGCGGCCCGCGCGACGAGCTCGCCGCGGCCGAGGTTCGAGTTGCGGTAGCCGAAGCCGAGCTGCTCCGGCCCGCGCCGCGAGACGCCCTCGGGGGTCACGATCTCGACCCACTCGAGCACCTTCCCCAGCTCGCCGCCGTAGGCGTTGGCGTTCATCCGCACGGCGCCGCCGAGCGTGCCGGGGATGTTGACCCCGAACTCGATCCCGGCGAGGCCGGCCCGGGCGGCCCGCGCCGCCACGGCGGGCAGCCGCGCGCCGCCGCCGCAGAGCAACCGCGGCGGCTGCAGCGAGATCGCCGCAAGCTCGCCGTCCAGCTTGACGACGAGCCCCGGCACGCCCTGGTCGGCGATCAGCAGGTTCGACCCGGAGCCGACCACGTTCAGCTCGATGCCCTCCTCGGCCGCCCAGGCGGCGAGCGCCGCGAGCCGCCCGAGGTCCCCCGCGCGCGCGAAGTACTCGCCGTTGCCGCCGGTGCGGACCGTGGTCAGGCGCGCCAGCGGGTAGTCGCGCTCGAGCTCGGCCGGCGGCGTGCTCACCCGCCCGCCCCGCGCGACGGAACGCGCCCCGCCGTCGGCTCGACCGCCAGCTCCCGGCCGAGCCGGTCCACATCGCCCGCGCCCATCACCACGCACACATCACCGGCTCGCAGCATCCCGGAGATCGCGGACAGCGCTGCACGGCGCTCCGGGAGCCAGTAGACCGGGCGCCCGGGCGCCGCGTCGGCCGCCGCCTCTGCGATCGCCAGGCCGCTCACCCCCGGGAAGTCCTCCTGGCGCTCGCGCGCGGGGTAGACGGCCAGCACCACGGCCGCATCGGCCAGCGCCAGCGCCCGGCCGAACTCCCCCGCGAGCAGCCGCGTACGCGAGAACAGGTGCGGCTGGAAGACGGCGACGAGGCGCCGGTGGGGAAGCGTGCGTGCGGCCTGCAGCGTCGCCGTCACCTCGGTCGGATGGTGGGCGTAGTCCTCGTACAGCCGGGCGCCCGTGAGGCTGTGCCCGATCGGCTGGAAGCGCCGCCCCGCCCCCGTGAAGGCCGCGAGCGCGCCGATCGCGGCGTGCGGCGGCGCACCCGCCAGGCGCGCGGCCTCGAGCGCCCCCGCCGCGTCCACCGCGTTGTGCACCCCCGGGACTGCGAGCACCACCTCCCTGCCCTGCCAGCGGAAGCGCGACCCGCCCGGCGTCAGCTCCACCTCTCGCGGCTCGAACGGCACGACCTGGCCCTCGCGCAGCGCGAGCAGCTCCGGGCGGTCCCACACGACCGCACGGCGCGCACCCGCGAGGAACCGCCGGAACGCCTCGCGCAGCTCCGCCAGCGAGGCGAAGCTCGCATGGTGATCGAGCTCGACGTTCGTGAGCACGGCGATCTCGGCCCGGATCGCGAGCATCGAGCGGTCCGACTCGTCGGCCTCGACCACCAGCCACTCCCCCCTGCCCCACTGCGCGTTGGCGAGCCCGCCCCCGATCGGGCCCCCGACGAGCCACCCCGGGTCGAGGCCCGCCGCGATCAGCATGTGCGCGATCATCGAGGCGGTCGTCGTCTTGCCGTGGGTGCCGGCCACGGCGATCGTGCGCCGCAGCGCGGTGAGCTCGCCGAGCAGCTCCTCGCGGCCGCGGTCGGCCAGTCCCTGCTCGCGCGCCCGGACGCGCTCGACGTTCTCCGCCGGCACCGCGGTGGAGTGGTAGACGTCGACGCCCTCCCCCTCGGGGACGTTCTCGGCACGGTGCCCGATCGCCGCCTCGAGCACGCCGTCCGCCGCCAACCGCCGCGTGTAGTCGCTCGCGGCGGCGTCCGAGCCGCTGACCCTCGCGCCGAGAGCGTGAGCTGCCCTGGCGTAGGCGCTCATCCCCGCGCCGCCGACGCCGATCAGGTGGATCCGCCGCCCGGACCAGGTCCCCGCCGCGCCGCCCGGCGGCTCGCGGTGGGCCGCGCCGCCGCCCGCGCCATCGGGCGGCTCGCCCTGGGCCGCGCCGCCGAACGCTCGCGGGCTCATCGCGGCGCGGCTGCCGCCTCGAGCAGCTCGCCGGCGACCTCGCGGGCCGCCTGGGGCCGGGACAGCTCGCGCGAGGCCGCGGCCATCGTCCGCAGGCGGTGCGTGTCCGAGAGCAGCGCCGCGACCTCGCTGCCGAGCCGCGCCGCGGTCAGCTCGCCGTCCTCGATCACGCGCGCCGCCCCCGCCTGCTCCATCCACCGCGCGTTCGAGCTCTGGTGGTCGCCCGTGGCGTGCGGGTAGGGCACGAGGATCGCGGGCAGGCCGAAGGCCGCGAGCTCGAACACCGAGCCGCCGGCACGCGCCACCGCCAGATCGGCCGCCGCCAGCGCCAGTCCGAAGCTCTCGACGTCGAGATAGCTGTGCAGCCGATATCCGTGCCGGCGCACGCGCGCGGCGAGGGCCGGGTAATCGCGGGGACCGGAGATGTGCAGCACCGCGAACGGCGCCGAGGAGAAGGCCTCGATCGTCGCCATGTTGATCGCATGTGAGCCGAGCGAGCCGCCGAACACCACCAGGCACTGCTCGTCCTCCGCGAGCCCGAACCGCGCCCGCCCGGCGGACCGCTGCGCCGAGGGCGGCGGGATCGGTCTGCCCGTTACGCGGTAGCGCGGCCCCTCCCGCCCCTCCAGCGGGAAGGCGAGGCAGACGCGCCGGGCCAGCGGCGCGAGCAGCCGGTTGGCGAGGCCGAGATGGCTGTCGGCCTCCGTCAGCACGAGCGGCAGCCGCAGCGAGGCCGCCGCCACGCCGACCGGGCCGGCGACGTAGCCGCCGCCGCCGAGCACGGCATCGGCCCCCAGCGCGCGCAGCATCGCTCTCGCCCGTGGCACCGCCGCCGCAGCGAGCGCGGCGGCGCGAGCCGCCTGCAGCGGGTTGCGCCGGCTCAGGCCGCGCACGTTCAGCGTGCGCAGCTCGTAGCCCGCGGCGGGGACCAGCTCGGCCTCCGCGCGCGTCCCGCCGATGAAGGCGACCTCGGCGCCCTCAGCCCGCAGCGCGTCCGCCACGGCCAGCGCGGGCACCACGTGCCCCGCGGTCCCGCCGGCTGCGATCGCGATCTTCGGCGCTGCTGCCACGGCCCCATCCTTCCGTTTCCCGCCGCCGCTTGTCGCCGGAGGCGCCGTCGCGCCGAGATCGGCTCGGCACCGAGCGCACGTGCCCGGTCGCCCCGGAGGCGACGTTCAGCAGCAGCCCCATGCTCGCGAGCATCACGACGAGGCTGCTCGAGCCGTAGGAGACGAACGGCAGCGGCACCCCCGTGAGCGGCGCCAGCCCGAGCACGGCGAAGACGTTGAGGATCGCCTGCGAGAGGATCAGCGCGGTCACGCCGACCCCGATCAGCGCGCTGTAGAGGCTGCGGGCGGCCTTCGCCGCGCGCAGGCCGGCGTAGGCGATCAGGCCGTAGAGGAACAGCAGCGCCACGACCCCGACCACGCCGAGCTCCTCGCCGATCACGGCAAGGATGAAGTCGGTCGGAGCCTCGGGCAGGTAGAGGATCTTCTGCACGCCGTGGCCGGGCCCGACGCCGAACAGCCCGCCCGAGCCGATCGCGATCTGGCCCTGCACCGACTGGAAGCCGCTGCTGGATGCGTGCGCCCAGGGATCGAGGAAGGAGGTGAGGCGCGCGCGCGCGTAGGGCTGCACCAGCGCGTAGAGCACGACCAGCCCCGCGAGCACGGCCGCGATCTTGCCGAGCTTGCCGAGCGGGATCCCCGCGGCGATCAGCATCGAGGCGACCGTGAAGACGATCACGAGCGCTGTGCCGAGGTCGGGCTGCGTGAAGACGAGCAGCGCGCCGGAGCCGACCACGATCAGCAGCGGTTTGGCGAGGTCGCGCAGGTCCTCGACCCGGCTCGGCCGCTTCGCCAGCAGCGTCGCGCAGTACAGCACGAGCCCGAGCTTCATCAGCTCCGAGGGCTGGAACTGGAACTGCGACGGCCCGATCCAGCGGCGCGCACCGTTGACGCTGACGCCGACGTGCGGGATGTGCGAGGCCGCCACGAGCACGAACGAGACGCTCAGCAGCGGCCCGGTGATCGCGTGCACTTTCGCAACCCCGTCGCGGGCGAGGATGCGCATGATCACCAGCCCGGCGACCCCGTAGATCAGGAAGCGGACGAGGTAGCCGCTGCCGTTGCCCTGCCCCTGCAGGAGCGTGCTCGCCGACGAGGCGCTGTAGACCATCACCGCGCCGAACGCCAGCAGGCACATCGTCGCGGTCAGGAGGATGCGCTGCTCGAGGCTCTGCGCCGCCGGCGCGCGCTCCTTGCCGCCCGGCCCGCGCTTGCGGCGCGAGGGCCGTTTTTTCGCGGGCCTAGCTCTCCCTGCTGGGGCCGATGCCATCCAGGCCCCATTCGACACCATGCGCCGGATGCCTCTTCGGCATTCCCATGCGGGTTTGCGCCATCACCCCGACCCGGCGGCAGCGGTCCTCGCGGCTGCCGGGCGGGGTGCTCTTGCGTGCGGTGTGCCGGCTTCGCGGCGGGAGCGCAGCGCTAGGCCGCGCCCGCGTCGGCGATCTCCTCGGAGCTGCCGTTGGCCGCCGCCGTCCTGCCGACGGCGGCGTGGTCGGCCGTCTCGCCGCTCGGCTGCGGCGCGCTCTGCGCGAACTCGCCTGAGCTCGCGTCCTGCGCGGCGTCCTGCGAGCCCGCGCCGCCGCCGGTCGCCGGCTGCGGGCCCGGACCGTCCACCCCGCCCGGAGCGGCCGCCTGCTCGGGCGCGGTCGACTCGCCGCTTCCGCCACCAGCGCGGCGGCCGAGCTCGATCGCGGCAGCCGAGCCGGCCGCGCCGGCGGCGAGCTGCGCCAGCGCCCAGCCGAGGCCCTTGCGCTCGCGCCCGAGTGCGGCGTCCAGCGAGAGGCGCCCCGGACCGGTGTCCGAGAGCGCGAAGACGATTCCCAGCAGCACGAGGTTGTACTCGTAGCCGCCGTCGGTCACCCATACGCCTTTCGGCGCGTGGACCTTGCGGATCGCGGTGATCATCGTGCCGCTCAGCGCCGCGGCGCCGGCCGGGGTGGCGAGGCCCGCCGCGATCAGCGCGCCGCCGCCGGCCTCGGCCGCGCCTGCGAGTGCTGCGTGCGCCTTGCCCGGCTTCAGTTCCATCGACTCGAAGAACTGCCCGGTCCCCTCGAGGCCGTGGCCGCCGAACCGGCCGGTCAGCTTCTGCAGTCCATGCCCCATGAAGAGGCCGCCCACGATCATCCTCAGCAACGCCAGTCCTAGCTGCATGTCAAGCCTCCGGGGGTAGGGTCGGGTACCCGACTGGTTTTACCCCTACGGGCGCTCGCGAAGCGTCCCGAGCGGAGGGATCAGGCCGCGCTCAGACCCCGCGGCTCTGCCGGTAGATCGTGAAGCCGATCGCCGCGAACAGGCTCGCGACGATCCAGAAGCGCAGGATGATCTTCGTCTCCGACCACGCCTTCAGCTCGAAGTGGTGGTGGATCGGCGCCATCAGGAACACGCGCCGGCGCGTCGTCTGGAAGGAGACGACCTGGATCACGACGGACAGCGCCTCGATCACGAAGATCCCGCCGAGCAGGATCAGCAGCACCTCGGTTTTGGTGAACACGGCGAGGCCGGCGATCGCGCCGCCGAGGCCGAGCGAGCCCGTGTCGCCCATGAAGATCGTGGCGGGGAAGGCGTTGTACCAGAGGAACCCGATGCAGGCCCCGACCAGGCACCCCGCGAGCATCGCCAGTTCGTATGCGCCGGAGATGAAGGTGATGCCGATGAACGCCAGCAGCACGATCGCCGCGCAGCCGGCGGCGAGGCCGTCGAGCCCGTCCGTCAGGTTGACCGCGCTGGTCGTCCCGGCCAGCACCAGGTAGATCACGACGGGATAGAGCGGGCCGACGTCGATGTGGTAGTCGACGAAGCGCAGGAACAGCACGCTCCGGCAGGTGCGCCTCCTCGTGGGCGATGTACCAGAGCCCGATCGAGATCGCGATCGTCACGAGCAGCTTGGTGCGCGCGCGCAGTCCCAGCGAGCGGCGCCGCACGAGCTTCACGTAGTCGTCGGCGAAGCCGAGCAGCGCGCAGGCGATCGTCGGCCAAGAAGACGCCGATCGAGGGCCAGTCGTATTCGCTGAGGATCAGGAACGGGACCGTCACCGACAGGAAGATCAGGACCCCGCCCATCGTCGGCGTGCCCGGCCTTCTCGAGGTGCCCGGCGGGGCCGTCCTCGCGGATGTGCTGGCCGAACTCGCGCTTGCGCAGGAAGGCGATGAACTTCGGGCTCAGGAAGATGCAGATCAGCAGGGCGGTCGTGCCGCCGAAGACGATGCGCCCCATTCAGGCCTGCTCCGGTGCGGCGACGCCCGCCGGCGCGGCGGCGCTCCCGCCGGCGCCCGCGTCGCGGCGCAGCGCCTCGCAGACGAGCTCGAGGCCGACGCCGCGCGAGCCCTTGACGAGCACCGTGTCGCCGGGGCGCGAGGAGCTCCGGGAGCAGCCGTGCGGCCGCGGCCGCGTCGGGCAGGCTGCGCGCCGCGCCGCCGTAGCCGGCGGCGATCTCGTGCGCCAGCGGGCCGACCGTGACGAGCAGCTCGACGCCCGCGTCGCGGGCGTGCTCGCCGAGCTCGCGGTGCAGATCCGGTCCCTGCGGGCCCAGCTCGAGCATGTCGCCGAGCACCGCCACGAGGCGTGAATCGGACCCCGCCCTGCCGGTGGCGGCGAGGTCGTCGATCGCGGCCCGCATCGACATCGGGTTGGCGTTGTAGCAGTCGTCGATCAGCACCGCACCCGAGGGCAGCCGCTCGCGCTGCCCGCGCATCGCCGAGAACTCGACCGTCGAGGCGTCCTTCCGGCGTCAGCCCGAGCGCGCGTCGCCGCCGCGACCGCGGCCAGCAGGTTGCGCAGGTTGTGCTGCTGGGCGAAGTTGGGCCACAGCTCGATCTCCTCGCCGCGCACCGCGATCCGCACGCCGCTGCCCGTACCGCCGCCGGGCGGGTCGGCGAGCCCGATCATCGCCACGTCGCCGCCCTCGCCGAAGGTGATCGTGCGCAGCTCGCGCGCGCAGGTGCGGCTCGAGCAGCGGCTCGTCCGCGGGCACGACCGCGGCCGCGCCGGGGCGCAGGCCGGCGATCAGCTCGGCCTTCGCGGCGGCGATGTCCTGCAGCGAGCCGAGCAGCTCGAGGTGGGCGGGGCCGATGTTGACGATCACGCCGACGTCCGGCTCGGCGATCGCGGCCAGCTCGGCGATCTGCCCCGCCCCGCGCATCGCCATCTCCAGCACCAGCGCCCGGGTGCCCGCGGGCGCGGCGAGCACCGCGAGCGGCAGCCCGATCTCGGTGTTGAGGTTGGCGCGGGCTGGCGGCGGTCGGCATCGCGCGCTGGCGAGCAGCGCGCGCGAGGATGTCCTTCGTCGAGGTCTTCCCGGTCGAGCCGGTGATCGCGACCACCGCGGCGCCGCGCGCGCCGAGCTCGCGGCGCCAGGCGCGCGCCAGCGACTGCAGGCCGAGCAGCGGCTCGGGGTGGGCGAGCACGGCGCCCGGGCCGATCGCCCGCGGCGCGCGGCGTGCTCGGGGGCCACGAGCACGCCCCAGGCGCCCGCCGCGAGCGCCTGCCCGGCCCGCGCGCCGCCGTCCTCGCGCTCGCCCGCGCAGGCCGACGAACAGCTCGCCGCCGGTCAGGGCGCGGGTGTCGACGGCGGCCCGCGGCGGCGCCTCGGCGCCGGGCGCGCCGCCGTCGCGCAGCAGCTCGGCGCCGGCCGCCGCAGCGACGCGGGCGGCGTCCCAGCCGCTCACCTCGCCCCGCCCCGGGCAGCCATCACAGCGCGCGGCTGCCCGCCGCCAGCCGCGCGTCGAGCGCTTCGCGCGCGACCGAGACGTCGTCGAACGGGATCTTGCGCCCGCCGGCGAACTCCTGGCCCTGCTCGTGGCCCTTGCCGGCGATCACGACCACGTCGCCGGGCCGCGCCTCCCCGACGGCCGCCCCGATCGCCCGCCGGCGGTCGATCACGGCCTCGACCGCGTGCCCGCCGCGGCAGCATCCGCGCGGGATGCCGGCGAGGATC
The DNA here is from genome assembly GCA_963703205.1 of uncultured Solirubrobacteraceae bacterium. GTDB lineage: Bacteria > Actinomycetota > Thermoleophilia > Solirubrobacterales > Solirubrobacteraceae > Palsa-744. Next base: position 822,535 of record OY969799.1, on the reverse strand, counting down.
TCGTGAATGATCGCCTCCGGGTCCTCGGAGCGGGGGTTGTCGGAGGTGACGAGCGTGAGATCGGCGAGGCGCGGCGGAGATCTGCGCCCATCAGCGGCCGCTTGCCGCGATCGCGGTCGCCGCCCGCGCCGAACACGCACAGCACCCGCCCGCCGCCGCCCGGCTCGATCGCGACGAGCTCGCGCGCCGCCTGCAGCACGTTCTCGCAGCGAGTCCGGCGTGTGCGCGTAGTCGACCAGCACCGCGAAGTCCTGGCCGCGGTCGACCGGCTCGAAGCGCCCGGGCACCCGCACGCCGCGTTCCAGCGCCTCGATCAGCCCGCTCGATCGGCTCGCCGAGCCCGTGCGCGACGGCGAGCGCGCCGAGCGCGTTGGCGACGTTGAAGTGCCCCGGCATCGGCAGCGAGACCTCGTGCTCGCCGGCGGGGCTGAGCAGACGGAACGAGCAGCCCGAGAAGCCGCAGCGCAGCTCCTCGGCGCGGTAGTCGGCGGGGGCGCCGACGGCGAACGTGACGGCGCCCGGTACTTCGCGGGCGAGGCGCTCGCCGTAGGAGTCGCCGACGTTGACGACGCTCAGGCGCGGCGGGACGCCCTGCGCAGGCAGCGAACAGCTTGCGCTTGGCGAGGAAGTAGTCCTCCATCGTCGGGTGGAAGTCGAGGTGGTCCTGCGTGAGGTTCGTGAACAGCGCCGCCGCGAACTCGATCGCGTCGGTGCGCCCGAGCTCCAGCGCGTGCGAGGAGACCTCGATCGCGCAGGCCTGATCACCGCCGTCGAGCATCGCGCGCAGGTCCGCCTGCAGGTCGATCGCCTCGGGGGTGGTGCGCTGCACCTCGCGCTCGCGGCCGCCGATCACGGACTTGACGGTGCCGAGCAGGCCGCAGCTGCGCCCGCCGCCTTCGAGCAGCGCCCGCACGAGGTAGGCGCTGGTGGTCTTGCCGTTGGTGCCGGTGACTCCGACGACGCGCAGCTCGCGGGCCGGCTCGCCGAAGAAGCGCGCCGCGATCGGGGCCATCGCCATGCGCGCCGAGGGGACGAGCAGCTCCGGCACGCCGAGCCCGAGCGGGCGCTCGACGACGAGCGCGGCCGCGCCCGCCTGCGACCGCCGCCGGCGCGAACTCGTGGCCGTCGGCGCGGAAGCCGGTGACGCAGAAGAACAGCGCGCCGGGCCCGGCCGCGCGGCTGTCGTAGGCGAGCCCGGTGATCGCCACCGCGGCGTCCGCCCCCGCGGGCGGGTTCGAGATGGGCAGGCCCGCGCTCAGCTCGCCCAGACTGACGGTCCTTCTCGCCGGCGCTGGCATCCGGGGAGAGTCTAGTTTCCGCCTCCGATGCAGCGAGAGGCCTATTCGGGCGCGATCCCCAGGTACGGCAGCGCGAAGCTCATGATCTGCGCGAACGCGGGCGCCGCGACGGTGCCGCCGTAGATCGAGCCGTTCTGCGGTTCGTCGACGACGACCGCGGTCAGCAGCTTCGGGTCGCTCGCCGGCGCCATGCCGATGAACGAGGCGACGAATTTCGGTCTTCGAGTATTCGCCGGTCGCCGGGTCGACCTTCTGCGCGGTGCCGGTCTTGCCCGCCAGCGCGTAGCCCGGGATCGAGACCTCGCTGGCGGTTCCTTCCGGCCCGAGCACGCCTTCCATCATCTGGCGCACCTCGGCGGCCACGTGGGTGGAGATCACGCGGCGTCCCGGCGGCAGCGGCCGCGGCTTGCCGCCGACGGCCTCCACGAGGTGCGGCCGGCGCAGGATCCCGCCGTTGGCGATCGCCGCGTAGGCCGTGACCATCTGCATCGGCGTCACCAGCTCGCCCTGGCCGATCGGCAGGTTGCCCATCGAGGAGCCCGAGTAGCGGTCGAGCGGCAGCACCACGCCCGGTTCCTCACGCGGGCAGTTCGACGCCCGTCGGCGAGCCGAAGCCGAAGCGGTGCACCCAGTAGTTGAAGCGCGGGGCCCCCTCGAGTTTGCCGATCTCGATCGTGCCGACGTTGCTCGAGCGCGCGAGGATCTGCGAGGCGGTCAGCGTTTCTTCGCCGTGTTCGGTGTCGTCGTGGATCGTGCGGTCGGCGACCTGGATCTGGTCCGGCACGTCGAAGCCGCTCTGGGGGGTGATCAGGCCGGTCTGCAGCGCCCCCGAGAACGTCACCGCCTTGAACGTCGAGCCGGGTTCGTAGGGGAAGTTGACCGCGCGGTCCTCGATCGCCGCTTCGGAGCGCCGCGCCGGGATCGTTGGCGTTCTCGCTGCGGCCAGTTCGCCAGCGCGAGGATCGCGCCGGTCGCCGGTTCCATCACGATCGCGGTCGCGTCCTTCGGGCTGAACGCCTGCGCGACGGCGCCCAGCACGTCTTCGGTGCGCTGCTGGATGTTCGCGTCGAGCGTCAGCGCGATCGAGCGGCCCGGCACTTCCGGATGCGGTTCGGAGATCGAGACCGGCTGGCCGATCGCGTCGCTGACGACCTTGCGTTCGCCGGTGCGGCCGTGCAGCAGCCGCTTCCTCGGAGAGCTCGAGCCCGGACAGGCCCTGTCCTTCGGTGCCGACCTCGCCCAGCACCTGCGCGGCGAGACCCGCCGCGCGGGTACACCCGCTTCATCACCGGGGTGCCGGTGATCCCTTCGATTTTCAGCTTCAGCACCGCTTCGGCCTGCCGGTCGGGCACGCCGCGGCGCGAGATAGACGAAGCCGGTGCGCTGCGTGAGCTTGCCGAGCAGCTGCGACTGCGGCTCGCCGAGCAGCGGCGCGAGCTTCTGCCGCGCACGCCGAGCGGGTCGCGCAGCAGGTAGGGGTCGGCGGACAGGTCCTTGGCGGGCTCGGAGACCGCCAGGTCGACGCCGTTGCGGTCGGTGATCGTGCCGCGCTGGGCGGTCACGGTTTCGTGGGTCGTCTGCTGGTCGCTGGCGGCCTGCTGCAGCGCCGGCGCCGCGGAACACGCCGAGGTAGGCGGTGCGCAGCGCCGCGAGGCTGAGCAGCAGGAAGAAGGCGGCGAAGATCGCCGCCGATGCGCGTCTGGACGACCGCCATCAGCCGATCGCTCAGCCCCCGGGCGCGGCGGTGCCCGCCGCCGGCTTCGCTCGTGGCTTCGCCGCTTGCCGAGGCGTCGCCGCCGCGGCTTCGCCGCCCTGCCCGCCGGTCGCGGCGCCGCTCGAGGAGGAGGAAGAAGAAGAAGCAGAAGCGGAGGAGGAGGAAGAAGACGACGACGAGGAACCGCCGCTCGATTCGCCTTCTTCGGGAGACGCGCCGCCGGGCTTCGGTTCGGTCGAGGAGGGCGCCGCTTCGCCTTCGGAGCTGGGCGCCGCGCTCGCCGCCGGCGTCTGCGCCTGGCTTTCGGCATGGGCTTCTGCGGTCTTGACCGCTTCTTTCAGGGCTGCCGCGGCCGCGGGCACGTCGCTGCGCGCATGCGAGCCGTGGAACTTCAGCCCGCCGACGGCGCTCGAGGCTGCATGCCCAGCCGCTGGGCCTGTGACTCGACGCGCGAGCCGCCCGCGGCGAGTTCGGAGTCTTCGATGCTCAGCGCCGCGTTCGCACGCTGCAGCGAGCCCTGCCGCTCGAGCGCGCGGCCGATCCCGGTGTTGAGCTTCAGCAGCGCGAGCTGCAGGGTCACGATCCCGATCAGGGCGAACGCGACGATCCCGATCCACAGGCGCCCGCGGATCAGGCGGTCGAGCAGCCGGTGGCTGGAGAGCGCCTCGAGGCGGCCGACGAGCGTGAGGACGAGCCCGCCGCCCTCGGCGACCGCGCGGCGCGGCGCCCCGCGGCTCGCCGGGCGCTGGCGGGCGGGCTGCGCGGGACCCGAGATCCTCCGCGGCCGCGGCCGCGGAGGCGCGTCGCGGCGCCGACGTGGCGGCGCGAGCGGCGCGGCGGGGGCCGCTGAGGAGGCGGGAGGCGTCACGGCACGGGCTCCCCGAGCTTGCGGGCCGCGCGCAGGCGCCCCGAGGCGGCGCGCGGGTTGGCGGCGGTCTCATCCGCCGAGGGCACGATCGAGCGCCGCGTCAGCAGCGCCGCCTCGGGCTCGCGCCCGCACACGCAGACCGGCAGCTCCGGCGGGCAGACGCAGCCCTGCGCGCGCTCGACGAGGAAGCGCTTGACGCGCCGGTCCTCGAGCGAGTGGAAGGAGATCGCCGCGAGCACGCCGCCGTCGCGCAGCAGCTCCCACGCCAGCGGCAGCGCGCGCGTCGAGCTGGCCGAGCTCGTCGTTGACCGCGATCCGCAGCGCCTGGAAGGAGCGCTTTGCGGGGTGGCCGCCGCCGAAGCGCGCCGGGCGCGGGGAGCGCGGCGTTGATCGCCTCGACGAGCTGCTGGGTCGTCTCGATCGGCGCCTGCGCTCGCCGGCGTACGATCGCGCGCGCGATCGCGCGCGCGTGGCGCTCCTCGCCGAGCTCGCGCAGCGTCGCCGCGAGCCGCCGCTCGTCCCACTCGGCGACGATCTCCGCGGCGGTCAGCGCCTGGCTCGGGTCCATGCGCATGTCCAGCGGCGCGTCGTAGGAGTAGGAGAAGCCGCGCTCGCGCGTGTCGACCTGCATCGAGGACATGCCGAGGTCGAAGTACACGGCGTCGGCGCGCAGGCCCTCCTCGCCGAGCTGCGCGAGCGCCTCGGCGTAGCCCGGCGCGGATGAAGCGCACCGAGCAGGCGGCCTCGGCGGCGAGCGCCGCGAAGCGCTGCTCGGCGAGCGGGTCGCGGTCGATCGCGATCAGCGTGCCCGCCGGGCCCGAGCCGCTCGGCGACCAGCCGCGCGTGGCCGCCGTCGCCGAACGTGCAGTCGATCGCGGTCTGCGCCGGGTGGCCCAGATCGAGCAGCTCGAGCAGCTCGTCGGCGAGCACCGGCACGTGCGCGCCCGGCCGGCGTCTGACCGGGAGCCGGCCGGCGGCCGGCGGCGGCGCCTGGCGGCGCGGGCGCTCGCCGCGCCTGCGCTTGGCGAGCTCCGGCGCGCCCGCGCGCTCGAGCACCTCGGCCGGCAGCGAGCTCAAGCAGCGTCGTCGACACGCGCGGTCACCTCCGCGACGCCGCTCAGCAGCGCCGTTCGATGCTCTGCCCAGCTCGAGCGGTCCCACAGCTCCATGCGGTCGCCCGCGCCGACCACGACGACCTCCTTGCTGCAGCGTCGGCGTGCTCGCCGAGGAACCCGGGCACCATGATCCGCCCGGCGGCGTCGAGCTCGGTGTCCTGGGAGCTGCCGTAGAAGAAGCGCTCGAGCTCGCTCAGGCGCCCAGACAGCGGCGGCAGCTCGGCGAGCGCGCCGCGCCGTGTAGCTCGTCGTAGTCCTGCGGGCGCCACACGCCGACGCAGGGCTTCAGGTCGACGGGCATCGCGAGCACCACCCCCTCGGCGAGCGCCGCGCGGTAGCGCGCGGGAACCGTGAGGCGGTTCTTGGCGTCGAGCGTGTGGTCGAAGGTGCCACGGAAGGGGGCCACTGCGGAGACTCCAGGTTGATTACCGAGCCGAGGTGGAGGAGTGGGAGGAGCCCCTCCACCCCGGCTCGCTGCCGCGAAGATAACCCACTTCCTCCCACAATGCAACCCTTCGTGCACATTTTCTCCCACTAGACCCTCTTCACGGCCTCGCGAACGCCCGCGATCGCCCGCGGGGTCGGCGATTTCGGGAGCACCAGCGCCGCCGCCAGGTAGTCGCCCGGGACGCAAGAGGACGTGCATCGCCGCCGTCTGGGCGTCGGCTTGCAGGCGGCGCCTTGCGCCGGGCGCGCCTGCCGCGGCATACGATCGGCCACCTCGCCGTAGAGGAACCTCCCCGTGCACGCCCCCCAGCCCCCCACCGCCCCGCCAAGGCGCCGCCGTGCCCTTGCGCTGCTCGCCGCGGCGCTGTGCTGCGGAGCGCTGGGGCTGGCCGGTTGCGGCGGCTCCTCGCATGCCGACGGGACCGAAGCCGACCCGGCGAGCGCGGTCCCATCCGACGCCGCGCTGTATCTCGGCGCGACGGTCCGCCCGTCGGGCTCCGAGCAGTCCGGCGCCGAAGCGGCCGGCCGCGAGCTGACCGGCCGCAAGCGACCCCTTCGCGGAGCTGACTCGCGCTGCTGCAGACCCCAGGCTCGGCGCGGCTCGACTACAAGCACGACGTCGCGCCCTGGCTCGGCCCGCACGCAGGGCTGTTCCTCCCCTCGCTTGCGCCCGCCGAACAGGCGCTGGGCCCGCTGCTGAAGGGCCTGACCTCCGCCTCCGCGGAACTGCAGGTGTCCACCGGTTGGCTCGCCACCACGGGGGGCGCGCTGGTGATGGACACCAGCGACGCCGCCGCGGCGCGCGCCGTTCCTCGCCGGCCAGGCCAAGCGCGCGGGAGCCCACCCGAGCGAGCTACCGCGGCGTCTCCTACGAAGTCGGGAGCGGGACCGCCTTCGCACTGGTCGGGCGCTTCGCGGTGATCGGCAGCGAAGCCGGCCGTGCGGCGCGTGATCGGCGTGACCCAGGGCGAACCGTCGCTGAGCGCGAGCCAGTCCTACAAGTCCCTGCTCGCCGCCGCCCCCGCCGAAGCGCTCGCGCACCTCTTCGCGGATCTCGGCAGCGGCTCGGGCAGTGCCGGCTCCAGCGCGAGCACGCTCGGCGCGGTGCGGGCGCTCCTCGGCGAAGCCGCGCAGGCGAACGTCTCGCTCGTTCCGTCCTCGGGCGCGCTGACCCTCGACGTCGACACCGCCGGCTCGACGGGCTCCGGCAGCGGCCTGCTCGGCGACGACCCGGAAGCCGCCGCGGCGCTGGAATCGCTGCCGGCCGAATCCTGGCTCGCGCTCGGCATCGGCCACGCCGGCACCGGCCTGCCCTCCGACGTCGCGGCGATCAAGGCCCTGACCGGGCTGCTCGGCCTGGAAGCGAGCGGCACGAGCCTCAGCCTCGGCTCGGTGCTCGGCGGGCTGATCCAGCCGCTGACGGTGCTCGGCGCCCCCGGTCGCACGGCCCAGCGGGAGTTCCGCAGCTGGATGGGCCGCGCGGGGATCTTCGGCGCGGGCACCGGGATCCTCGAACTGAAGGCCGGCGTCGTGATCTCCTCGACCGACGCGGCCCGCTCGCGCGCCGCCGTGTCGGCGCTCGCCGCCGCCCTGCGCGCCGCAGGCGACGCCGTCGGCCACGCCTCGATCAGCGGCAGCGAAGCTGCGGTCGCCGCGCGGGTGCGCGGGCTGCCGCTGCCACTTGACATCGCCGCCGGCCCGGGACCCGGCGGCCCGGTGTTCGTGCTCGGACTGGGCGAAGGCTCGATCGCAGGCCGCCCTCTCCCCCAGCCAGACGCTCGCGAGCGCGCCCGCGCGCAGCAGCGCCGCCGGGGCGCTCGGCGAAGGGATCGCGCCGAGCCTGCTCGCCGAGGTGCCCACGCTCCTGACGCTGCTGGAAAGCGTGGGGCTGACCGAAGAACCGTCGCTGAAGGCGCTGCTGCCCTACCTGCGGGCGACGAGCACCGTGTCGGGCGGCGGCAGGCCGAGCGCCGGCGCCGGCGGCGTCCGGCGCTTCAAGCTGGTGATCGGGCTGAAGCAGTAGGCGGCGGCGCCTGCTGCGGGCCTCGACCCCTCGCCGCGCTCCCGCGCCTGCTGCTCAGCCCGGCCCGGCCGGCGAGCCGGTGTCGATCGCCCGCGAGAACACGGGCCGTCCGTTCGAGACCCGATCGACGCCGTAGGTGGAGAGGGTTGTTTCGCCGTTGGGCAGCACCGAGTAACGCCCGATCACCGAGTTGCGGTCGCTGGTCGCGAAGTAGGCACGGATCACGTCGGGGCGGTTGTTGCCGTTGGACCCTGCGCGGCGGATCGCGTCGAGCACGCCGGCCATCGCCTCGTAGCCGTAGAGGACCCACGGGCCGCCTTCTCGCCGGAACTCGTGCTCGTAGGCGCTGAGCACGCGCCGCGCGGACGGCGGGTAGAGGCCCTCGCCGAGCAGCGGCGTCGTCAGGTAGGCGACGGACGCGGGCCCGCTGCCGATCGCGGCGGCGAACTGTTCGGTCGCGAGCGAGCTCGAGCCGAGCAGGGCGAGCCGCGGATCGGCTTCGTGCAGCTGCTGGAAGAGCCGCACCGCGCCGGGTCCTGCGCCCGTGGCGAGGAACACCGCCTGCACGCCGGCGGCCGTGATCTTTTCGATCTCGCCCTTGTAGTTCGCTTCGGATTCGACCTGGATGCTGTCGTGCGCGGCGACCTGCACGCCTTCGCGCGCGGCGTCCTGGGCGACCAGCGTCGCGAGCGGCGTCTGGAAGGCGTTCTGGTCGTCGAGCACGTACACCTTCTTCAGCCCGAGCGAGCGCATCAGCCGCGCCTGGGCCTCGGCCTCGGCCTGGTCGCCGGGCTGCAGGCGCACGAAGGTGCGTTTGCCCGAGGGGTAGTAGCGCGCGGGCTCGTCCTCGCCCGCGTCCTGCGCCGAGGTGAGCCCGACGTACGGGCTCGACGGGCTCACCTGCAGGATCCCGGCCTCGTTGATCAGCGGCAGCGAGATCGCCGTCGCTTCGGAGCCGAGGTCGCCGAGGTAGGCGATCGTGGTCGTGTCCTTGGCGGCTTCCTTGGCGGCGGTGTCGGCTTTCGCCGGGACTGACCTTGCCGTTCTTCGGGTTGACGTCGTCCAGCGAGCCGTAGGAGATGCGGTAGCGCCCGACCTCCCCGTGCGCGTCGGCCAGCGCCAGCTTCTCGCCGCCCTCGAGCTGCCCGGCGATCGCCGCGGAGGGCCCCTGCAGCGGCAGCGACGAGTAGATCGTCAGCTGGTCGCCCGTCGTTTCAGAGGCCGTGATCGTGCTGCCGCAGCCGGCCAGCGCGAGGAGCCCGGTGGCGACAGCGGCGAGGCCCAGCCGGCGCGGGAGCACCCAGCTAGCTTCGGCGGCTGGGAAGGTAACCCGAGAGGATCTTGAGCGTCGCGCCGACGAGGATGATCGTGGCGGCGAGAAGGAACGCGTCGATGCCCTTGACTCCCAGAGCCCAGAGCACGATCCACACGATCAGGCCGGAGGTGACGGTGAGGACTAGACCCACGGGCGGGAATCCTACAGAGCCGGGGACAGGCCCGCGGCAAGTGACGCGACCACCTCGCCGACGGCTTCGGCGGGACGGTCCGACTCGCCGGCGGCGCGTACCAGCCTCGTGCCGACGATCACGCCGTCGGCACCCGCTTCGGCGGCCTGCAGCGCCTGCTGCGGGGTCGAGATGCCGAAGCCGAGGGCGACCGGCACCTCCGTCGCGGCCTTCGCTCGCGCCACGACCTGCGCGAAGCGCTCCCCCAGCTCGCGGCGCTCCCCGGTCGTGCCCACCACGGAGACCGTGTAGAGGAAGCCGCGCGCCTGCGCGCCGATCACCGCGAGCCGCTCGTCGGTCGTCGTCGGCGCCGCCAGCGGCACCAGCGCCAGACCGCGCTGATCGCAGGCGGCCAGCAGCTCGGGGGCCTCGCCGTGGGGCAGGTCGGGGACGATCAGCCCGCTCGCGCCGCTGCGCGCGAGCCGCTCGAGGAACGCGTCGAGGCCGGGCGCGTAGATCATGTTCGCGTAGCACATCAGCACCACCGGCACGCTCGCCGCCGCGGCTCGCGCCACCTCGAGCACGCCGCCGACGGTGGCCCCGGCCGCCAGCGCCCGCGTGCCCGCCTCGTGGATCACCGGGCCGTCCGCCAGCGGGTCGGAGTAGGGCATGCCGAGCTCGATCACGTCGGCTCCCGCCGCCGCGCAGGCCTGCGCGATCCGCGCCGACTCCTCCAGCGAGGGGAAGCCCCCCATCACGTAGGGCATCAGGGCGGCGCGGCCGCCGCCGCGCGCCGCCGCGAACGCCGCGGCGAGCCGCTCGACCCCCTGCGCCTCGGCGACGCTCAAGCGTCCCCCCTCGCCAGCACCTCGGCGAGGTCCTTGTCGCCGCGGCCGGACAGGCAGACCAGGTCGATCCCCCCGCTCGGAGAGGAATCGGCTCGCTCGGCGCTCCGCGCCGGGCTCGGCTCGGCTCGCTCGGCGCCCCGTGCCGGGTCGTGCCCGAGCACCCAGGCGAGCGCATGCGAGGTCTCCAGCGCCGGGATGATGCCCTCGAGCTTCGTCACCTCCCGGAACGCGGCGAGCGCTTCCGCGTCGGTCACGGCCACGTAGCGGGCGCGCCCGCTGTCGCGCAGGTGCGCGTGCTGGGGGCCGGTGCCCGGGTAGTCGAGCCCGGCCGAGATCGAGTGCGCCTCCACGATCTGGCCCTCCTCGTCCTGCATCACCGCCGAGCGCGCCCCGTGCAGGATGCCGGCCCTGCCGCCCACCGTCAGCGGCGCGCCGTGGCGCGGGGTCTCGATCCCGTCGCCGCCGGCCTCGACGCCGATCAGCTCGACGTCCTCGTCGCCGAGGAAGGCCGTGAAGATGCCGAGCGCGTTCGAGCCGCCGCCGACGCAGGCGACGACCCGCGTCGGCAGTCGTCCCTCGCGCTCGAGCATCTCTGCCCGCGCCTCGTCGCCGATCACACGCTGCAGGTCGCGGACCATCGCGGGATACGGCGCGGGGCCGACGACGGAGCCGATCACGTAATGCGTGGTCTCGACGTTCGTGACCCAGTCGCGGATCGCCGCGGAGGTCGCCTCCTTGAGCGTCCGCGCGCCCGCGTCCACCGGCTCCACGCGCGCGCCGAGCAGTTCCATCCGCTGCACGTTCGGGCGCTGCCGGCGCGTGTCCTCGACGCCCATGTAGACGACGCACTCGAGACCGAGCAGCGCGCAGACGGTGGCGGTCGCCACGCCGTGCTGCCCCGCGCCGGTCTCGGCGATGATCCGCTGCTTGCCCATGCGCCGCGCGAGCAGCGCCTGGCCGAGCGCGTTGTTGAGCTTGTGCGAACCGGTGTGGTTTAGGTCCTCGCGCTTGAGATAGACCGTGCGTCCGACGCGCTCGGACAGCCGGCGTGCGCGGTACAGCGGCGTCGGGCGTCCCGCGAAGTCGCGCAGCAGCGCCTCCAGCTCGGCGCGGTAGGCGGGGTCCATCCGCGCCTGGGTCCAGGCCCGCTCGAGCTCGGCCAGCGCCGGCATCAGCGTCTCGGGAACGTACTGGCCGCCGTAGGGGCCGAAGCGGTGCTCCACCTCCTGCGCGGGCGCCGCCTGCCCGTCCCCGGCCGCGCTCACGCCGGAGGCACCGCCGCCGCGGGCGGCGAGGGGACGCCGCCGGGTCGCTGCAGCTCGTCCGCGCCGCGCACGGCCTCGAACAGCGCCGCCATCCGCTCGGGATCCTTGCGGCCCGGCGCCGCCTCGGTGCCGCTGGCGCTGTCCAGCGCAAACGGGTGCACCGCCGCGATCGCGGCGGCCGCGTTCGCGGCGTCGATGCCGCCGCTGAGGATCAGCGGCACGCGCGAGCGGCGGGAGGCGGCGAGGCTCCAGTCGAACGTCTCACCGGTTCCGCCGCGCAGGCTCGGCCGGCGCCGCGAGCGCGCGTCGAGCAGGTGGAAGTCGACCCGGTAGCGCTCGAGGTCGCGGATCTCGCCGGGAATCTCGACCTGCTTTGCGCGTATCACCTTGGCGCCGGTGCGCCGGGCCGCCTCGCTGCAGTAGGCGGGGCCCTCGTCCCCGTGGAGCTGGAGCATCGTCAGGCCGATCTGATCGGCAGCCGCCACCACCTCCTCGAGCGGGGCGTTGACGAACACCCCGCAGATCTCGGCGCGGCGGCGCAGCGACGCCGCGATCCGCGAGGCCTCGGCGGGCGAGCAGCTGCGTGGGCTCGCCGCGTGGAAGATCATCCCCAGCGCCCAGGCGCCGAGCCCGGCCGCCGCTTCGGCGTCCTCGAGCCTGGTGAGTCCGCAGATCTTCACGCGCGTTGCCACGCCTCAACGGTACCGGAGTCGCTGAGGCCCTCCGTGCGTATCGCGGCGCGGCGCGCGCGGCCGCCCTGGGCGCAACCCAGCGTGCGCCGAGCAGCACGCCGGGCACCCCCCGATTCTCATCCTTCGGGGGTGGTGGACCCTTCCGGCGCCTGTGCGGGGCGGTCGCCGAGCGTGACCTTGACCGACTTCGTCTTGTAGTGGCCTTGGCCGGTCTGCGCGCATGATGCCCAAAGTCACGGTTTCGTCTGGGCTTCTTCGCCTCGATCACCTGCGCCAGCTGTTCGGAGCTTTCGATCGGCTTGCCGTCGACGGAGAGGATGATGTCGCCGCCGACCGCGACCTGGCCCTTTCGAAGTGCCCGCTCACCGAGCCGCCGCGGATCCCGGCTTTGGCGGCGGGGCCGCCCGACTGCACGCTCTGCACGAGCGCGCCGTGGTTGACGGGCAGGTTCAGCCCCGAGAGCGAGTTGTCGATCGACAGCGAGACCACGCCGAGGTAGGCCTTGCTGACGGTCCCGCCCTTCTCGAGCTGGGCGATCTCGGACTTGGCGGGTTGATCGGGATCGCGAAGCCGATGCCGACGCTGCCGTCGCCGCTGCCGCCGGTCTCGATCTGCGAGTTGATGCCGATCACCTGACCCTGGGTGTTGAGCAGCGGCCCGCCCGAGTTGCCCGGGTTGATCGGCGCGTCGGTCTGCAGGACGTTGTCGATCGAGAAGCCGTTCGGCGCTTTGATTTCACGCTGCAGGGCGGAGATCACGCCGGTCGTGAGCGTCCGCTGGAGGTCGAAGGGGTTGCCGATCGCGTACACCGGGTCGCCGACCTGCACCGCGCTGGAGTCGCCGAGCGGGATCGGGTGCAGTTCCAGCCCGTCGGGGTGGATGCGCAGCACCGCGAGGTCGTTGGACGGATCCTTGCCGAGCACCTGCGCTTCGACCGTCTTGCCTTTTTCGAAGCTGACGGTGACCTTCACGGCGTTCTCGACCACGTGGTAGTTGGTCAGGATCGTGCCGTTGCGCGTCGATCACGATGCCCGAGCCCGTGTCGGTGCCTTCGCGCTGGCTTTCGCCGAACAGGAACGGCGATTCGGTCTTCTGCACGACCGTCGAGGTGACGAAGGCGACGCCCGGGGCGGCTTTGACGTAGACCTGGTGGGGGGTCAGGCCTTTGCCGACGCTCCGAGGCGTTGGAGGGCGTGCCGCGGCGAGCGGGCGCTTCCTGGATCGTGTCGTGACGGTCTTGGTTTCGCCGAAGCCTCCCGCGGCGGCGATCACGGCGACGACGACACCGCCCCCCAGCAGGGCGGCGACGAATGGGATGGCGAACAGGCGTCTCATGTCAGGCAAGGATGATCGAGCGGGGTGAAGAGGATCTAAATGCCGCCGACGGAGTTCCTAAAGGCCTCTCAGGAGCTCCTCAGGCCCGCAGCGCGCCCGCCGGATCGGCGAGCCCGCATCAGCGACTCCCCCACCAGCACGGCGTCGACGCCCGCTCTCTCCAGCGCGGCGAGCTGCGCGGGGGAGGATATCCCCGACTCGGACACGACCAGGGCCCCGCCGGGCATCTCGCCCGAGCAGCCGCGCGGTGCGCTCGAGGTCGACCGAGAAGTCCCGCAGGTCGCGGTTGTTGACGCCGACGATCTCCGCGCCGAGCGCCGCGGCGCGCTCGAGCTCGGCCGCGTCGTGCACCTCGACGAGCACGTCGAGGCCGAGCTCGCGGGCTGCCGCGTGCAGGTCTCCCAGCTCCCCGTCGTCGAGCGCGGCGACGATCAGCAGCACCGCGTCGGCCCCCGCCGCGAGCGCCTCGTGGAGCTGGTAGACGTCGACCACGAAGTCCTTGCGCAGCAGCGGCAGCGAGCTGGCGCTGCGCGCGAGCCGCGAGGTCCTCGAGCGAGCCGCCGAAGTTCGGGCTCCTCGGTCAGGATCGAGGCGGCCGCGGCGCCGCCGCGCTCGTAGGCGCCGACGATCTGCGCCAGGTCCGGCGCCTCGTGCAGCGAGCCCGCCGAGGGCGAGCGCCGCTTGAACTCGGCGATCACGCCGATGCCCGGGCGCAGCGAGCGCCGCGCGGAAGCGCCCGCCGCCCGCCCCGGCGCGCGGCGCGAGCTCGCCGCGCGGGCAGCTGCGCGCGCCGCCGCGCGAGCTCCTCGCGGGTTTCCGCGAGGATCCGGTCCAGCACGGTTCCGCTCGCCGGCGCCCCGCCGCGCGGTGCGCCGCTCACGCCGTCGCCCCGCTCGGCGCGTGGCGGCGGCTGGCGGCGACGTAGCGCCTCGAGCGCGGCCAGCGCGCGGCCGTCGGCGATCGCCTCGCGCGCCGCCTCGACGCCCGCGGCGATCGATGTCCGCGCCGCCGGCCGCGTAGATCGCGGCGCCCGCGTTGATCACGGCCAGCGCCTCGCCCGGCGGCGACGCGGCGCCCGGCTGCAGGATCGCGCGCGTGCGCGCGGCGTTCTCCTGCGGGGCTGCCGCCGGCGATCAGCTCGCCGCCGTCCGGCTCGACCCCTGCGTCGCGCGGGTCGAGCATGTAGCTGCGGAGCTCGCCGCCGTCGCACCTCGACCACGCGCGTCGGCGCCGAGCAGGAGACCTCGTCGAGCCCGTCCTCGCTGGAGACGACGAGCGCGCGCGCGACGCCGAGCCGCGCCAGCGCACCGCCGATCTTCTCGAGGAACGCCGGGTCCGAGACGCCGACGAGCTGGCTGCTCGCGCCGGCCGGGTTCGTCAGCGGCCCGAGCATGTTGAAGATCGTCCGCACCGCCAGCTCGCTGCCGCACCGGCACCACGAAGCGCGTCGCCTGGTGGTGCGCCGGGGCGAACATGAAGCCGAAGCCCGCCTCGTCGATGCACGCCGCCACCTGCTGCGGGTCCGAGGTCGATGCGCGCGCCGAGCGCCTCCAGCACGTCGGCCGAGCCGGAGCGGCTCGTCGCCGAGCGGTTGCCGTGCTTGGCGACCGCGCAGCCCGCGCCCGCAGCGATCAGCGCGGCGGTCGTCGAGACGTTGAACGTGCTGCGCCCGCCGCCGGTGCCGGCGGTGTCGAGCAGGTCGACGCGCTCGGTCGGGACGTGCGCCGCGAGCTCGCGCATCGTCGCCGCGAGCCCCGCGAGCTCGTCGACCGTCTCCCCCTTCGTGCGCAGCGCGATCAGGAACGCCGCGATCTGCACCTCCGAGGCGTCGCCGTGCATGATCGTCGGCGAGCACCGTCGCCCGCCTGCTCGGCGGAGAGGTCCTCGCCGCGAGGCGAGCGCGTCGATCGCCGCCGTGAGCACGTCGACGTCGCGGCATCAGCGTCGAGCGTCACTCGCTCCAGGAAGTTCGCGAGCAGCTCCCTGCCCTGCTCGGTCAGCACCGACTCGGGGTGGAACTGCACGCCCTCGGCCGGCAGCTCGCGGTGGCGCAGCGCCATCAGCACGCCGCCGCCGCGCGCGCTCTCCTGCAGGCAGTCCGGCAGCTCGTCGTCGACGACCAGCGAGTGGTAGCGCCCGACCGTCAGCTCGGGCTTGCAGCCCCGCGAAGATCGTGCGCCCGTCGTGGCTCGATCGTCGTCGCCTTGCCGTGGATCGGCTCGTGCACCTTGACCGTGCCGCCGAACGCCTGGGCGAGCGACTGGTGGCCGAGGCACACGCCGAGCGTCGGCACGCCGGCCTCGGGCAGCCGCCTGCACGACCTCGAGCGAGATCCCCGCCTCGTTCGGCGTGCAGGGCCCCGGCGAGACGACGCAGCGGTCGTAGCCGCGCGCGAGCAGCTCGCTCGACGCTCGCGCGGTCGTTGCGCACCGTCTCGACCTCGGCGCCCAGCTCGCCGAGGTACTGGACGAGGTTGTAGGTGAACGAGTCGTAGTTGTCGAGGACGAGAACCCTCACGGCCACTCCGGCTGCTCGCAGGCGAGCGCGATCGCCCGCATCGCGGCGGTCATCTTCGCGACCGACTCGTCGAACTCGTACTCGGGCTTGGCGTCGGCGACGGTGCCGCCGCCGGCCTGCACGTGCGCGACGCCGTCCTTGATCGCGACCGTGCGGATGTAGATCGCGGTGTCGAGATCGCCGCCGTAGGTGAGGTAGCCGACGGCGCCGCCGTAGCCGCCGCGCTTGACCGGCTCGAGCTCGTCGATGATCTGCATCGCGCGCACCTTCGGCGCGCCCGACAGCGTGCCCGCCGGCAGCACCGAGCGCAGCGCGTCGAGCGCGCCCGACGTCCTCGCGCAGCGTCGCCCGAGACGGTCGAGACGATGTGCATCACGTGGCTGTAGGTCTCGATCTCCATCAGCTCGTCGACCGCCACGCTGCCGTACTCGCAGACGCGCCCGAGGTCGTTGCGGCCGAGGTCGACCATCATCACGTGCTCGGCGCGCTCCTTCTCGTCGGCGAGCAGCTCGGCGGCGATCGCGCCGGTCCTCCTCGGGGCTCGCGCCGCGCGGCCGCGTGCCGGCGATCGGCTTCGTCAGGACGTGCCGGCCGCGTCACGGTGAGCAGCGGCTCGGGGCTCGCGCCGGCGATCTGGAAGTCGCCGAAGTCGAGGAAGTACATGTACGGGCTCGGGTTGACGGCGCGCAGCCCCCGGTAGATCGAGAACGCCTCGACCGGGCTCGGCGCCGACCAGCGCTGCGAAGGCACGACCTGGAAGGCGTCGCCGGCGCGGATGTAGCTGGATGATCCGCGCGACCATCGCTTCGAACTCGCTCGCGCGACATGTTCGAGCGGAACTCCGGGCACTGCTCGCGGCCGCGCGCGGCTCCTCGCGCGGCACCGGCCCCGGCAGCGCCTCGCGCACCTCGCGCGATCCGCGCGGCCGCGAGCGCGTAGGCGCGGTCGAGGTCCGGCTCGGCCTCGAGGTTCGCGTTGGCGAGGATCGTGATCGTGTGCTTGAGGTGGTCGAAGACGACGCAGCCCGTCGGTCAGCATCAGCGCCAGGTCGGGCAGGCCGACCGGGTCCGGGTTGGGCTCGCCGAGCGGCTCGACGGAGCGCACGAGGTCGTAGCCGAACAGCCCCACGGCGCCGCCGATGAACGGGATCTCCCGCGTCGCCGCGGACCCGCGCAGCGGCGCCTGGCTGAAGCGCTCGAGCGCTCGCGGCGGCGAGCGCGTAGGGGTCTCGCCGCCGTCCGCCGAGCGACCAGCGCAGCGACCGCGTGCGGTTCGAAGCCGATGAACGACCAGCGCCCGACGCGCTGTCCCTGCTCGGCGGACTCGAGCAGGAACGCGGGCTCGGCCGGGTCGAGCGCGCGCATCTTCAGGAAGGCCGAGACCGGCGTCTCGCAGTCCTCGACGAAGCTCACCGCGAGCGGGATCAGGTTGTGCTCGCCGGCGAGCTCGCGCGCCTGCTCGAGCGTCGGCGCGATCGCGAGCGGGCCGACGCGCGAGCCCTCCGGGGGCTGTGCGCTAGGAGCGACGGCCATCGAGCACCCGCTCGGCGTCGCTCAGCGAGCGGCCGCGGCTGCGCAGCAGCACGAGCAGGTGGTAGAGCACGTCGGCGGCCTCTTCGTCGACGCGCTCGTCGCTCTCCTCGCGTGCGGCGCGGCTGACCTCCTCGGCCTCCTCCATCACCTTCTCGCCGATCCGCGGCGGGTCCTCGAGCAGCTCGACCGTGTAGGAGCCGGCGGGCCGCTCGCGGGCGCGCTCGGCGAGCGTGCGCTCCGAGCGCCGGCAGCACCTCGTGCGGCGCGGCGGGCTCGAGCTCGCCGCGGTGGAAGCAGCTGCGCTCGCCCGTGTGGCAGGCCGGTCCCGGCGGGCTCGACCAGCGCGAGCACGGTGTCGCCGTCGCAGTCGGCGCGCAGCGCGCGCACCGCCTGCACGTTGCCGCTCGTTTCGCCCTTGTGCCACAGCGCTTCCCGCGAGCGGCTCCAGAGGTGCAGCTCGCCCGTCTCGCGCGTGCGCGCGCAGCGCCTCGCGCGTTCATGTAGGCGAGCGTCAGCACCTCGCCGCTAGCCCAGTCCTGCACGACGCACGGCACCAGCCCGCGCTCGTCGAAGCGCAGGAGATCGTCGATCGCCGCGGGGCGTTGCGCGTCATCGCGCACGATTGTAGGTACCGCCGGATCGGGCCGCGGTTTTGCGACGAGACTGCGTGCCGCATGCAGGAGACTCCTCGACCGCAGGCTGCTCGTCGTGACCGGCAAGGGCGGCGTCGGCAAGACGACCGTCGCGGCGGCGCTCGGCCTGCTCGCCGCCGCGCGGGGCCGCCGCACCCTGATCGTCGAGTTCGGCGCGCAGTCGCGCCTCGCCGAGATGTTCGGCCGGCCCGGCGCCCGCGCCGGGCGAGCAGCGGCAGCTCGCTCGCGGGCGCTTCCGGCGCTCTCGATCGACCCCGACCGGGCGCTGCTGCGAGTGGGTCCAGGCGCTCGGCGGGCGCGTGTCCGGGCGCGTGCTCGCCTCCAGCGGCACCTTCCAGTACTTCGCGGCGGCCGCGCCCGGCGCCCGGGAGATCGTCTGCATGGTGAAGATCTGGCAAGCTCGCCGGGCGGGCCGCGCGCGCGGGCGTCGCGGCGGGCCACGACCTCGTGATCCTCGACGCGCCCGCGACCGGCCACGCGCTCGGGATGCTGCGCTCGCCGGAGACGTTCGGCGCGGATCGCGCGCGTCGGGCCGATCGTGCGCGACACCGGCCACGTCGCGCGAGCTGCTCGCGGACCCGGCGCGCATCGGCCTACGTCGGCGTCGCGCACGGGCACCGAGATGGCCGTCACGGAGACGATCGAGCTGCAGGACGGGCTGCGTGGCGCGGTCGGGCGCGAGCTCTCGACGCGGTCGTCGTCAACGGGCTGCTGCCGCGGCGCTTCAGCGCGGCCGAGATGGAGTCGATCGAGCGGCTGCCGGCGGCGCGGCGCGGAGCGCTGCAGGCACGCCGCGGCCGCCCGCGCCGCGCGCGAGGTGCACCGCGCGCGCGGCGTTCCAGCACGGCCAGGTGACGCGGCTGCGCCGCCGCGGCTTCGAGGTGATCCCGCTGCCGTTCCTCTGGCGCCGCGAGCTCGATCAGGAGAGGCTCCAGGAGCTGGCTGCGCGGCTCGCACGCGGTCTCGAGCAGTAGGGGCGGGCACGCGCAAAGTGCCCGGAGCGGCCCGGCCCCGCTCAGGTGATCCCGAGCCGGTCCAGCAGGCCGTCGTCGGCGCGCCAGTCGCGGCGCACGCGCACCGAGAGGTCGAGGTGCACCCGCTCGCCGAAGGCCCGTTCGAGCTCCTTGCGCGCCGCCGTGCCGATCGCCTTGATCATCGCCCCGCGGGCGCCGATCAGAATGCCCTTCTGCGAGCTGGTCTCGACCCAGATCAGCGCCCGGACCCGCAGCAGCGACGCGCTCGCGCTCGATCTCCTCGACGATCACCTCGAGCGCGTGCGGAACCTCCTGGAAGGTGCGCCGGATCGCGGCCTCGCGGATCAGCTCGGCGGCCAGCAGCTCCGGGGGCTGGTCGCCGCCGGTGCCGGCGTCGAACATGAACGGCCCCTCCGGCAGCAGCGAGCCGAGATGCCCGACCAGCTCCGCGAGCCCCTCGCCGGTGCGGGCGGAGATCGGGAACACCTCGGCGTCCAGGCCGAGGCCCTCGACCTGCGCGAGCGACCTCCAGCAGCGCGGGCCGCGAGAGCCGGTCGACCTTGTTGACGGCGATCGCGACCGGATGCCCGGCGCCGGCGAGGTCGCGCGCGATGAAACGGTCGCCCGGGCCCGACGCCCTGCTCGGCGTTGAGGATCAGCAGCGCCGCGTCGGCGCCGTCGAGCTCCTGCTCGACGCGGTGGGCCATGCGCGAGGTCAGAGGCGTCGCGCGGGCGCTGCACGCCCGGGCAGGTCGACGAGCACGATCTGCACCTCGCCGCTCTGGTGCACGCCGCGGATCGCCCGCCTGGTCGTCTGCGGGCGGTCGGAGACGATCGCCACCTTCTCCCCCACGACCGCGTTGACGAACGTCGACTTGCCGACGTTCGGCCGGCCCGCGAGCGCGACGAAGCCGCTGCGGGTCACCGTCCGGGCTGCAGGTCCGCCGGAGCGCGTCTTTCAGCAGCTCGTCCTGCAGCGCGAGCATCTCGCCCGAGTCGGTCTCGTGATCCATGCCGAGCAGGTGCAGCATGCCGTGGACGATCGCCTCGCGCAGGTCCTCCGTGTGCGCGGGGCAGATCACGATGTCGCCGAGCTCGCGCGGGCCGGCGGCGGGCGCCGCGCCCGCGCCGTCGATCGGGAACGACAGCACGTCGGTCGGCCCGGACTCTGCCGCGGTGGCGCTCGTTCAGCCCCGCGATCCGCGATCGCCGGCGACGTACTCGACGGCGACGTGCCCGTCGTGGACATCCCGGCTGTCCGCGGCGAGCTCGCACAGCCGCCGCACCTCATCCGCGGAGGGCGCCACCCGGCGCGAGCTCCTCGCCGAACACCTCGACCTCGATCATCCTAGCTCGGCGGATCGCGCGCCCGGCCTGCTCCGACGCGCCGGCCTGCGGCGTGCGCTGGGAGTGCGCGTCATAGGCCTCGACGATCCGCTGCACGAGCTTGTGACGCACCACGTCCTCTCCGCCGAAGCGCACGAAGTCGACGTCCTCGACGGTGTCGAGCACCTCGCCGACGACGATCAGCCCGGACTGCTGCTCGCGCGGCAGGTCGACCTGGGTGATGTCGCCGGTGACGACCATCTTCGAGCCGAAGCCGAGCCGCGTGAGGAACATCTTCATCTGCTCGGGCGTCGTGTTCTGTGCCTCGTCGAGGATGATGAAGGAGTCGTTCAGGGTCCGTCCGCGCATGTAGGCCAGCGGCGCGATCTCGATCACGCCGCGGTCGAGATAGGCGGAGACCTTCTCCGGGTCGAGCATGTCGTGCAGCGCGTCGAACAGCGGCCGCAGGTAGGGGTCGACCTTCGCCATCAGGTCGCCCGGCAGGAAGCCGAGCCGCTCGCCCGCCTCGACCGCGGGGCGCGTGAGGATGATGCGGTTGACCTCGTGACGCGACAGCGCCGCGGCCGCCATCGCCACCGCGAGGAACGTCTTGCCGGTGCCGGCGGGGCCGACGCCGAAGGTGATCGTCGATGCTGCGGATCGAGTCGACGTAGCGCTTCTGGTTGACGCGTCTTCGGCGCGACGCGCAGGCCGCGGTGCGACCACACCACGTCCTCGAGCACGCGCGCCGGCGATTCGTGCGCGTCGAGCGCGCCGGTCACCGCGCTGATCGTGCCGGGGCCGATCTGGTGGCCGCGCGCGATCAGGTCGGAGAGCTCGCGCACGACGCGCTCGCCTGCCCCGGTCTCGCTCTCGTCGCCCTCGAAGGTGAGGATGTTCCCGCGCAGGAACACGCGGCAGTCGAGGTGCTCCTCGAGCGCGCGCAGCACCGCGTCCTGGCTGCCGGCCAGCTCCGCGGCGACGTCGTTGGAGAGCTCGATCTGCGTTCTCATCCCTGCAGCGCGGCCCGCACCAGCCCCGAGACCCGCTTCCCGTCGGCGCGTCCGTCCACGGCCGCCATCGCCGTCCGCATCGCGGCGCCCATGTCCTTGGCCGATTCGGCGCCGCTGTCGCGGACCGCCTGCTCGACGATCGCGCGCAGCTCCTCGTCGGAGAGCTCCGCGGGAAGGTAGCCGCCGATCAGCTCGCCCTCCGCCTCCTCGGCGCTCGCCAGCTCCTCGCGTCCCCCGTCGCGGAACTGCTGCGCAGCCTCGAGGCGCCGCTTGCGCTCCCTGCGCAGCACCGCAAGCTCGTCGTCGCCCCCCTCCTTGGCCGCCTTCTGCAGCTCGGAGAGGATCAGCCGCAGCGCTCCGACCTTCTCTCTTTCCCCAGCGCGCATCGCGCCCTGAATGTCGGTTTTGATCTGCTCGCTCATCGCCATCCTCGATCAACAGGATACGCAGGGCGCGCCGCTCAGCCGTCCGCCGGCGCCGCCTCGGCGGAGGCCTCCGCCCGCGAGCGCTGCGCCGCCGCGTCCTGCAGGCCGGCCTCGTCGCGCCGCGCCGGGGCGGTGCTCGCTTCTGCGTAGGCCTCCGGGACGGTGATCACGCGCGCGCCGCGGCCGTGCGCGACGAACGAGAAGGCCCAGCGGATGAACACGAGCAGCCGGTTGGCGAAGCCGACCAGGTACCAGAGGTGCACGGCGAGCCAGGTGACCCAGGCGAGCAGGCCGCTGAGCCTGATGCCCCTGATGTCCGCCACGGCCGCGGCGCGGCCGATCGTCGCGAGGTTGCCCTTGTCGTGGTAGCGGAAGGGGCCGATCGTCTGACCGTTCAGGCGCGCGCGCACGAGCCGCGCCGCGTAGCGGCCCTGCTGCATCGCGACCGGCGCGACGCCGGGGTAGACGACGGGATGTCCGTCTGCGTTCCGGACGGCGACCATGTCGCCGAGCGCCAGGATCTCGGGATGCCCGGCGAGCGTGAGGTCGGGCTCGACCGCAAGGCGACCCGCGCGATCGGGCTCGCTGCCCGCGAGCGCGGCGAGCGTCGACGCCAGCGGCGAGGCTTCGACGCCCGCGGCCCAGATGATCGTGCGCGCGCTGATGCGCTCGGTCTCGCCGTCGCGAGCGCGAACCGTCACCCCGCGCGCGTCGATGTCGACGACCATGCGGGACAGCATCGGCGTCACGCCGAGCCGTTCGAGCGCGCGCTGCGCGCGCGCCGACAGAGACGGCGGGAAGGTGCCGAGTACGCGGTCCGCGGCCTCGACGAGCACGATCCGGCCGTTCCTCGGCTCCGCTGCGCGGAAGTTGCGGCGCAGGCTGTCGCCCGCCAGCTCGGCGATCTGCCCTGCCATCTCCACGCCCGTCGGCCCCGCGCCGACGACGACGAACGAGAGCCAGGAGGCGCGCAGCTCGGCGTCGGGGGCCATCTCCGCCGCCTCGAAGGCGCTGAGGATCGCCGAGCGGGTGACGAGCGCGCTCTCCAGCGACTTGACCTCGTGCGCGAACTCGCTCCACTCGTCGTTGCCGAAGTAGGAGTAGCGCGAGCCACCCGCGACGATCAGCGTGTCGTAGGGGATGCTCGGAGGCGCGGGCACGCCCGCGCTCGGCGCGAGCTCGAGCCGGCGCTCCTGCGGATCGACGGCGTGGGCCTCGGCCATCAGCACGCGCACGTTGCGTGCCCGCTTGAAGATCGCGCGCAGCGGATAGGCGATTTCCCCGGGCGAGAGCGCGCCCGTTGCGACCTGATAGGTGAGCGGCTGGAAGAGGTGGAAGTTGCGGCGGTCGATCAGCGTCACCTCGACCGGCGCATCGCGCAGGTGCACCGCCGCCTGCAGGCCACCGAAGCCGCCGCCGACGATCACGACGCGGTGTGCACTCGTCGTCTGCATCGCCTCGGCCAAGGCTAGATGATCTATTCGATCATCTAAGGTGCCGCGCGTGAACGTTGCGATCTACGAGCAGGCACTGGCGCCCTTCCTCGCCGAGTCCGAGCGCCTGCGCCCGCCGAACGCCGAGGTGATCGACGCGCACACGCACCTGGGGCTCGACGAGGACGGGCGTTCGCTGACGCTCGAGCAGCTGCTGGGCATCCTCGACGCGGCCGGCGCGAGGCGGGCCTGCGTGTTCCCACTGCACGACCCCGAGCGGCGGCCCGCGTACAGCCTGCCGAACGACCGCGTGCTCGCCTGGGCGGCCGAGAGCGAGGGGCGGCTCGTCCCCTTCTGCCGCCTCGACCCCGCCGAAGGCGCGGTCGCGGAGGCCGAACGATCGCTCGGCAACGGCGCCCGCGGCATCAAGCTCCATCCCCGGGCGCAGGACTTCACCTTCGACAGCGGCGATCTCGACGGCGTCTTCGCGCTCGCCGAAGAAGCCCGCGTGCCGGTGCTGATCCACGCCGGCCGCGGCCTGCCACCGCTCGCCGACGGCCTCGCCGACCTCGCGCTGCGCCACCCGGGCGCGACCCTGATCCTCGCCCACGGGGCGATCTGCGACCAGGGGATCCTCACCACGCGGCTGGCCGATCACCCGGCGGTCCTCTACGACACCTCCTGCTTCTTCCCGCTCGACGTGATCGAGCTGCTCGCCCGCGTGCCCGCGGAGCGGGTCGTGTTCGCCTCCGATCCGCCCTACGGGATGACCGCCACGACGCTCTACCTGGCGCTGCGGGTCGCGCGTCATGCCGGCCTCGAGGAGCGGGCCACGCGGCTGATGCTGGGAGGCACGATGGCCGCGCTGATCGACGGCGCCGAGCTGCCCGCGACCACTCCGCAGCGCCGTCCGCCGAGGATCGTCGTCTCGGGCCGGCTGTTCCGGGCCTACGGCTACGCGAGCCTCGCCGGCCCGGCGCTGTTCGCAGGCGTACCCGAGCAGGCCCTGGCGATGCTCGAGATGGCGATCGCCGCCACCCGCGACCCCGACGCCGGCGAGGACGCGGAGGCGCTCGAGACCGTCGGCCGGGCACTGCGGGCGGCGGCCGTGCTCGTTCGCGAAGAGGACGGCATGCGAGCCGCGATCGACCTGATCTACCGGGCGAACGTGCTGGCCGCGACCGAGGTGCCGGACCCCGCCTGAGCATGCAGCGCGGCCTCGCGCGCTGCTGCGCGGAGCCGCTCTGGCAGACCTGCCGCGCAAGGTGCCGCGCAGCAGCCCCCTGCCGTCGCGCGGCCGCCCCGGCCCCCGGCGCAGCCGCCCGTGAACCGGACGTCCCGACGGCGCAGCCGCCCGGGCCCCTGCGCGGGCGCGGCTGCACCGAATCTCCGCATGCGGCCGCCGTTCCGGGCGCTGCGGCGCCGTCCGCCAGAGGCGGCTGCGACGGGCGGCCGGGCGGCGCCGCCCCCCTGCCGCCAATACGGTGGCGGCCCCACCCTCCCCACCTCTCCCTGCTCCTCATCGCCAGGCGGAAAGCTCGCCGCTGACACATCCTCACCGGCCGTCGTAGACGGCGGCGGGACGCCCTCGATCCAGATGCGGCGCCAGTCCCGACGCCACGATGAGCTCCGCCACCTCGACACCCTCAGCGCAACGCCGCAGCCATCGAGCCGGCCGCGTGCTGCAGCGCTATCGCGACGACAGCGGCGCGATTCGCGAGCTCGCGTTGCGGGCGGGTGCGGATGGCTCGCTGCTGCTCCTGGACCGCGATCCGGTCGAACCGGGAGCGGACCGCCTCGTCGCCCACCTCGCCGCCGACGAGCCGCGGCGCAACGCGCTGCTGGCCGCACGCCTCTACCTCGACGCCGACCCCGCCTCACGGCGCTGCCGCACGCTCGAAGACGCCGACGAGCGACGCTCGCCAGTCGCCCAGCCACAGGCGCCGCCGCCCGGCGAAGCGGACGCCGGCCTCACCGCATCGGTCGCCTGCGGCGACTGGGCGCTCCGGCTGCGCCGCGTGGCGTCGGGCATGTCGATCCCCTCGCTGCGGTGGACCCGCGAGCGCCGCCCGGCGATCGGCAGCGGCGGTCTCGAGCACTCGATCGTCAGCCTGCGCGAGGCCGTCGGCGCTGCCGAGAGCTACGAGCCGTTCTGCGAGCTCACCCGCGCCGAGCTGGCCCGCTGCGAACAGGACGCTTCGGTCTCCTGCACGGTGCTGCGCGCCGAGCTGACGCGCGTGCTCGACAGCCCGATCGTGCTCAACCGCGGGCTGCGCGAAGCCGTCGTCCAAAAGGTGGCTCGCCGCGAGGTGACGATGAGCGAGATCGCGATGCGCTGCGGGCGCGTCAAGCGCGATCCGAAAGGCAATGCGACGGGAGAGACATCGTGGCTGGCACGGCGCGTCGGGCTGCTGCCGGAGGGCGGCGCCGAGCAGCCGACCCGTTGGGTTCACAGCGACGTGCTCGCCCTGATCGCCCGTCAGGGGCTCGGCATCGCGCCACGGGAGGTCGAGCTGGGATGAGCGGCCCCGCCGGCCCGGTCCTGCTCGTCGACGCCGACCGCCGCTTCGGCGAGGCACTCGCCCAGCAGCTCGCGGCCGACGGCTATCGCGTGGAGCTCGCTCGCAGCGTGCGCCACGCGCGGGTGCTCGCCGCGGGCGCAAGGCCGCGTGTGGCCGTGCTGGGCGGGCTGGAAGAGCCGCGCGGCGCGCTCTCCCTGCTCGAGGAGATCCGCTGCGGCGAGGCCGGCGAATCGTGGGACAGCCGCATGGCGGTTCTGGTCATCGGCCAAGCGGGCGCCGAGATCGACGCGCTCCGAGCCTTCGATGCCGGCGCCGACGACCACGTCGTGATGCCCGTCGGCTACCTCGAGCTGCGTGCCCGCGTCGCGGCTCTGCTGCGCCGCGCCGATGCACCTGCGGAGCCGGCGGGCCTGGTCGAGGTCGGCGCGCTGCGCATCGACACGCGCAGCCGCACGGCGACGCTGGCGGGCGCTCCGCTCGCGCTGCGGCGCATGGAGTTCGAGCTGCTGCTCCACCTCGCCGCCGAGCCGAACAGGGTCTTCACGCGCGCGGAGCTGCTCCAGGCGATCTGGGGCTACCGCTCGAGCGGCTCGAGCCGAACCGTCGACACCCACGCCAGCCGCCTGCGCATGAAACTCCGCCGCGGCGGCGAACCGTGGCTGGTCGGCGTGTGGGGCGTCGGCTACCGGCTCAGGTGAGCCCCCGCGCAGCACGCCGCGGCCCCTGCCGCGGCTGCAGCTCTCACGGCCGCTGTCCTAGCCGGCGCGGACCAGTCCCAGGCGGGCGCCCGGCGGCGCGGACGCGCTCGTACACGCGGCGTCGCCGGGGCTGACGCGCCGTTGCACGCGCGGCGCCGGGCGGCGCGGACGCGGTCGTGCACGCCGGCTCGCCGGCGGCGGGCGCACAGGCTCACGCGCGGACCGGCGGCGCGCACGCAGTCATCGACTCCGCCTCGCGGCGCCGTGGGCAGGCAGCCGCGCAGCGCTCCACGCCTTCCCGGCGGGGCGTACGTCCTCCTCGCAGCGCCGCGACCCGCGGCGCACACCCCTTTCCCCGCGGTCCCCGACCGCGGGCTCACCCGGGCCGCCGCAGGCGGCTCCCAAAGCGGCCGCCGTCGGCGGCCTCGAACGAAAGGAACGACATGCCCTACACGAACGAATCGGACGCGTCCGGCCTCGATGCCGCAGGCTCGCTCTCGGACGAGCTGCACGCGCTGCTCGACAAAGGAGCCGAGCTGGCGCTGGCCGTCGCACTCGGATCGCTCCTCGCGCGCTGGCTGAGACGGCGAGGACTGCATTGGAGCTGGTCAGCCGCGGCCCTGGCGCCGCTGCTGGCGCTCGACCACGCGGTCGGCCCGCTCGCGGTCGCCGCGCTCGCCACCGCCACCCTGCGCGGGCGCCGCTGGCACCGCGAGGACCTGCACTTGGGTCTCGACCTCGCCCGCGCGGATCGGCGGCGGCTCACCCCGCTCGCCGCGGCGCGCCTGGCGGCGAGCGGCGCGCTCGCCGAGCCGCCCCGGTCGGCCGTGGCCGTCCTGGCCGGGCTCGGCCGCGCCGCGGCAGCTGTGCGCGCAGGTGCAGGCCGGCCCGCACCAGCGGCGGCCCGGGCGGCGCGCTCGGCGACGCTGCTGCTCGGGCGCGGGCGGGACGGCCGCGCGGTGCTGGTCCCGTTCGAGCCGGACGGCGGCGGCCACACGCTCGTGGTCGGCGCAACCGGCTCGGGCAAGACCGTGACGCAGACGCTTCTCGCGGTCCGCGCGATCGAGCAGGGGCGCGGCGCGATCGTGATCGACCCCAAGGGCGACGCGAGACTTCGTGAGCGACTCGCCGCGGCAGCCGCTCAGGCGGGGCGGGAGTTCGTGCTGTGGACTCCCGCCGGCCCCACGGCCTACAACCCGTACGCGCGCGGCGGTGACACCGAGATCGCCGACCGGCTGCTGGCCGGCGAGCGGTTCACCGAGCCGCACTACCTGCGTCAGGCACAGCGCTACCTCGGTCACGCCGTGCGCGCGATGCGCGCCTGCGACACCGAGGTGTCGCTGCCCTCGCTCGTGCAGTTGCTCGAGCCGACAGCGCTCGAGCAGCTCCTGCGGTGCGCGCCGCAGGAGCTCGCTGCCGGCGGTCATGCCTACCTCGACTCGCTGACCCCCCGCCAGCTGCGCGACCTCGCGGGGGTCCGGGACCGCTTGGCGATCCTCGCCGAGTCCGACGCCGGGCGCTGGCTCGATCCCGCCGCGGACGGGCCGCCCGCGTTCGACCTGCTCGGCGCCGCACACGAGCGTGCCGTGGTCTACTTCGGCCTCGACGCCGACAGCCGTCCACTGCTCGCCCAGATGCTCGGCGCGGCCGTCCTGCAGGATCTGCAGAGCGCCGTCTCCGTGCTGCAGGCGGATCCCGTTCCGACGATCGTCGTGATCGACGAGTTCGCGGCCATCTCCGGCGCGCGTCGTCTCGCTGTTCGGCCGCGCCCGCTCCGCGGGGCTGTCGCTGCTGCTCGGCACGCAGGAGATCTCGGATCTGCGGCTGCCCGGCCGGGAGCGCACGCTCGAGCAGGTGATGGGCAACCTGTCCTTGCTGATCGCGCACCGGCAGGTCGTCCCCTCCTCGGCCGAGCTCGTGTCTCGTCTCGCCGGCGGCCGCGGCGCCTGGCGGGTCAGCCGCTCGAGCACTGGGCGCACGACCCGCTCGCGCTCCGAGGAGCCGCGGCTGGCACCGGGCGAGCTCGCCGAGCTGGCACCGGGCTGGGCAGCCGTCGTACCGCTCGCCGCGCCTGCCGCCACCCGGATCGCGCGGATGCTCCCGTTGGGAGGTGACGCCCGATGAACGCCATCACGGAGATCGCACGCCGCGAGCTGCTGGCCTGGGCCGCCCCGCTCGGAGCGGTCAGCGCCGAGGCACTCGCCCGGTCGCGCGGCGTCTCGACCGGCTCCGCGCGCTCCTCGCTGGCCGCGGCGGTGCGCGACGGGCAGATGCGCTCCTGGCGGCTGTTGCACGGCGAGCCGCCGCTGCACACGGTCACCGCCAAAGGCCTGCGCGAGGCGCGAATCGCCGGTCTGGTCCCGGTCCGCCTCGGCCCCGGCGCCGCGCGACACGCGTCGGCGTGCTGCGCGGCGGCGGTCTCACTGGCCGTGGCGTTCCCGGGGTTCGAGGTGCTGGGCGAGCCGGCGGTGAGGTGCCGCGAACGGGCGCTCGGCGGGCCGTTCGCGACGCTCGGCGGGCCGTTCGCGACGCTCGGCGGCCGGGGCGGGGCGCCCGGCGGCCCGGGTTGGCGGGCCGCGCGCGGGCACCGGCCGGATCTGCTGCTCGTGCCGTCGGCGCCCGGCGGCGGGCTGCCCGTCGCCGTCGAGGTCGAGCTCACAGTGAAGGCGCCCGAGCGGCTGGCCGCGATGTGCCGGGCGTGGGCGCAGGAGCCGCGCCGTCGCCGGTGTGCTGTACCTGGCAGCACCGGAGGTCCTCGCCCCGCTCGGGCGCGCGATCACGCGGGCGGGCGCCGGCCAGCGCGTCGTCGCGCTCCCGCTCGCGCCGCCGCGCTGAACCATCGCAGGCGACGCGTAGCGTGGCATGCCGTGGGGGGTCGACCATCGATCGATCGGAGAACACAGATGCATTCCATCAACCGGGTTGTCCTCGTCGGCCGCCTCACACGCGATCCCGAGCTTGCGGCGCTGCCCTCCGGGCGCAGCGTCTGCAGCCTGCGGCTCGCGTGCAACTCGAGCCACAAGGACGCCGACAGCGGCGAGTGGACTGAGCGCCCCCACTACTTCGATGTGAACGTGTACGGGCCGCCCGGCGAGACCGTCGCGACGTACATGAGCCGCGGACGGCTCGTGGCTGTCGACGGCAGGCTCGCCTGGCGGGAGTGGGAGACGGTCGACGAGCAGAAGCGCCAGGCGGTCAGCATCGCCGCGGACAGCGTCGAGTTCCTCGAGTCGCGCGCCGAGCGTGGCGAGCAGGAGTCGGACGGCGTGTTGCTCGCGGCGGGGGCCGGCCGAGGGAGACGCGGCGCTGTGAGCGCCGGCTCTGGCGGGCGGGATAGACTGGCCCGCCCGCCAGAGCTGCCCAGGCCAAGGAGCGCAGAGGATGCCAGTCAACAAGAGCGCAATCGGCAAGACCTACGACCCCGTCACCTACGCGGTGGGCCGGGAGAAGATCCGCGAGTACGCGCGTGCCACGGGGGAGAACGACCCGGTCTGCATGGACCTGGAGGCCGCCCGCGCCGCCGGCCACGCGGACCTGATGGCGCCGCCGATGTTCGCCGTCGTCTTCAGCGCCCCCGCCGTCGGACCGCCGATCTTCGACCCGGAGATCGAACTGAACTTCGCGATGATGGTGCACGGCGGCCAGGAGTTCGTCTGGGGGCCGCCAGTGGTAGCCGGCGACGAGATCACCACCACGGCCTCCGTCAAGGACATCTCCGAAGAGGACGGGCGCGGCTACTACGTCTTCGAGTCCGTGTCCGTGAACCAGCGCGGCGAAGAGGTCTGCCGTGGCACCTGGACGAACATCGTCAGAGGAGTGTGAGCGGATGGCAGAGCTGCAGCCGGGAGCGGAGATCCCCGAGGTCCGGGTCACGCCGGACAAGTACCTGACCGTCCGCTACGCGGGCGCCTCGGGCGACTTCAACCCGATCCACATCGACGAGGAGTTCGCCAAAGCGGTCGGCCTTCCGGGCCGGATCCTGCACGGGCTGTGGACGATGGCCCAGGTGGCGCGTGCCCAGACCGAGGCGGCCGGGGGCGCCGCGAAGCTGCAGCGCCTGAGCGTGCAGTTCCGCGGCATGGGCCTTCCCGAGCACGAGGTCGTCGTGACGGGGACGGTTCGCGAGGTCTCCGGCGGCGCGCGCGATCATCGACACGGTCGCCGAGCAGGACGGCAACCAGATCATCCGCAACGCCGAGGCCGAGGTCTCCCTCTAGCTTCGCGTACGCGTTCCGTCCCGGGCGCGAGCCGCGCCGGACGGCTCGCCAGCCGGGGAGCGCGCCAGCCGCGACCGGCCCGGGGCGAGCGCACGCGCGGGGGATCGCCGAGTGGACCCCGCCTAGAATGAGCGGCATGCTCTCCCCCCGCCAGGAGCGCATCCTCGGCAAAGTCGTCGAGGAGTACCTGCACACCGGCCAGCCGGTGCCGTCGCGGACGATCGCCGCCGACCCCGAGCTCGACTGCGGCCCCTCGACGGTCCGCAACGAGCTCGCGTTCCTCGAGGAGCACGGCCTGCTCGGACACCCCCACGTCTCGGCCGGACGCGTGCCGACCGACGCCGGCCACCGCTACGTCGTCGATGGGCTGCTGAGCAGCGACGAGCGCGCTGCCGGCCCCCGCGCCAGGCGCTCGATCTGGCGCTGATGCGGCGCGAGGTCGACGAGGCGATGCGGGCCGACGACCGAGACGCTCTCCCGGATGACGAACCTCCTCGCGGTCGTCTCCGCGCCGTCGATCAACACGGCGACGATCCGCCACATCGAGGTGCTCGAGCTGCAGCCCCGCGTCGTGCTGATCGTGGTCATCACCTCCACGGGCAACGTCTCGAAGATGCTCGCTGCTTTCGATCGCGACGTTGATCCCGGGCTCGTGGCGTGGGCCGGCGAGTACCTCAACGAGCGCCTCGTGGGCCTGCCCCTCGGCGCGCGGATGGTCCACGCAGCGTCTGTCCGAGGTGAGCCTCTCCGCCACCGAGCGCGACTTCCTTCGCCGCTTCGCACCCGCGCTTCGACGAGCTCGCCGCTGGGCGGCGAGGACGCCCTCTACCTCGACGGCACCGCGCGGCTCCTGCAGGCGGGCCAGATCGACGACGTCGGCCGGGTGAACGAGCTGATCGCCCTGCTCGAGCGCCGCGTCGCGCTGCTGCGCGTCCTGCGCGCGGCGCTCGCCGAGCCCGGCGTGTACGTCCGCATCGGGCACGAGAACGAGCTGCCCGCGATGCATTCGCTCGCGGTCGTCGCCACCGGCTACGGGCTCGCGCAGCGCAAGCTCGGCACCGTCTCGCTGATCGGCCCGGTGCGGATGGACTACGCCGGCGCGATCGCAACCGTCCGGGAGGCCGCGATGCAGCTCTCACGGTTCGTGCAAGACGCCTACGCGGAAGACTAGATGCGCCTTTCCGCGGACACACCGCGCCCCGACGCGGAAGCGATCGGCTAGCCCCGGCGATGCCCAGAGACCCCTACGAGGTGCTCGGCGTCGGGCGCGACGCCTCCGAGCAGGAGATCAAGAAAGCGTTCCGGACGCTCGCGCGCGAGCTGCACCCCGACGTCAACGCGCACGACCCGCAGGCCGAGGAGAAGTTCAAGGAGGCGGCCGAGGCGTACGAGATCCTCTCCGACGCCGAGCGCCGGGCGACCTACGACCGCTACGGCCACGACGGCCTGCGCTCCGGCGGCTACGCGCCGAACTTCGAGGGCTTCGGCTCGATCAGCGACCTCTTCAACGCCTTCTTCGGCGCCGGCGCGGGCGGCTTCGCCTCCGCGCAGGGCGAGGACGTGGCGGTTGCCGTCCAGATCGACCTCGCCGACGCTGCGCGACGGCATCGACGGTCCGCGGTCAGCTTCGACGCCGTCGATCGCTGCGAGCACTGCCACGGCAACGGCGCCGAGCCCGGCACCCCGATCGAGACGTGCGAGCGCTGCGGCGGCGCCGGGCAGCTGCGGCGGTCACGCCAGACGCTGCTCGGCCAGATGGTCCGCACGATCGTCTGCGACCGCTGCCACGGCGACGGCAAGATCCCGAGCGAGCCGTGCAAGCGCTGCCGCGGCCGCGGCGAGGTCCGCGTCGCGCGCGAGCTCGAGGTGCAGGTGCCCGCCGGCATCGCAGACGGGCAGCGGATCCGCGTCGGCGGCCAGGGCAGCGCCGGGCGCGCGGGGGCCCCGCCCGGCGACCTGTACGTGCTCGTGGGCGTGCGCGAGGACGAGCGCTTCGTGCGCGAAGGCGACGACCTGATCACCGCTCTGGACGTGGCGGCCCCGCTCGCGGCGCTGGGCACCGAGCTCGAGGTGCCGACCCTCGAGGCCAGCACGGTCATCGACTCGCGGCGGGCACGCAGCCGGGCGACGTGATCACGATGCGCGGCGAGGGCATGCCGAGCCTCCGGCGCAACCGCCAGGGCGACCTGCGGGTGGTCGTCAACGTGTCGTCCCGCGCCGCCTGCGGCCCGAGCAGCGCGAGCTGCTCGAGCAGCTCAACGAGAGCCTCACCGAGGAGAACCTCCGCTCGCAGGAATCGATGTTCGCGAAGCTGCGGCGGGCGCTCGGCAGCCAGGCCGCGTGATCCGCCTCGCGGTACGCGTCGCCGGCGACGCCGCAGGGGTCGTGCTCGCGGAGCTGATCGAGCTGGCGCCCGAGGGCGTGGAGGAGGTGGACCTCAGCGACGGCCGCGTCGAGTACGCGGTCTACGGCCCGCCCGGCGAGTTGCCCGCGCTGCCGGAGCTGCGGGCGCTGCCGGGCGGCGCGAGCGGTCGAGATCTCCACGACGCGAGATCGCCGACGACTGGCAGGAGCGCTGGAAGGCCTTCCACAGGCCGGTGCTGATCGAGGCGCCGGGCGAAGCCGCAGGCGGCGGGCCCAAGGCCCCCTCGATCCGCGTGCGGCCGCCGTGGGAGCCCGCAGCGGCCGGCTTCGAGACTGCGGGCGAGCGGATCGAGCTCGTGATCGACCCGGGGCAGGCTTTCGGCACCGGCGGTCATGCCAGCACGCGGTTGTGCCTGGGCTGCTGCTCGAGCTGTTCGCGGCGCAGGGATCCGGATCGGCCGCTCTGGACGTCGGCACCGGCTCCGGCGTGCTCGCGATCGCGGCGGCGCGTCTCGGCTTCGCGCCCGTGCTCGGTCTCGACAACGAGCAGGAGAGCGTGCGCGCCGCGGCCGAGAACGCGACCGTCAACCGGGCCGTCCTCGAGACCGTGCGCTTCGACCTGCGCCACGATCCCCTGCCGTGGCTCGGCGCGAGCGGCGACGACGGCGCCCCGGCCACGGGCGGCACCGTCGTGCTCGCGAACCTGCTGCGCCCGCTGCTGCTCGAGCTCTCGGACGCGCTGCGAGCCGCGCCCGCTTCGCTCATCGCCGGCGGCCTGCTGACGGGCGAGCTGGACGAGATCGCAGCCGAGTTCGCCGGGCGTCACGGCATGGACGAGCGCGTCAGGCGTACCGAGGGCGAGTGGGGCGCGCTGTGGCTGCAGGCGAGCGGCGGCTGAGCCCGGCTTCGCGCGGCGGCTGAGCCGCGGAGGCACCGGGCGGCTGGGCCCCGAACCAACCCGGCGGCTGGGCGGGGGCTTCGCGCGACGGCTGAGCCGCCACGCTCGGCGCGCCAGGCCCGCGCAGCCTCACTCCGCCGGGTCGCGACTCCGTGGCTCGATCTCCGCAAGGACCGTGGCCGGCGCGGCGGTGGCCTCCCGGCGGCAGGCGGAGCCGCACGTCTGGGCTCCCGAGCGCCGAGATGCTCCCGACGCCGGGGCGCACGCTGTCGGTGAACTCCGCCATCGTCAGCGCCGCGGTCTCCCGCGCGTCACGGGTCGAGGCGGTCGCGAAGTACACGCGGTGGACGAACAGCGCATCGAGCTGGTCACGGACCTCGCGCTCGACCCACTGTGCGGTCCGTCTGCCAGCAGGCCACGGTCTCCAGACCTGCCGAGCGCTTAAAGGCCACCGTCTCGGCGAAGCCCCGGTTCACGACCAGGGGCGCCTCGTCGATCTTCAGCGCGACCGCCACACGGTCCGCTGCCGCCACCCGGTCCTGCTGGCGCGCGAGCGCGGCGTCCAGCATGCCGACGAGCAACTGCATCAGCACGGACGTGTTGCCTGCCCCCATCGCACCGAGGGCGCCCTTGACGACCAGCACCTCGCCCCGGGCGATCAAACGGTCGAAGTCGACACGCAGCGAGTCGTTGAGCAGCACCCGCTCGATCGACGGCGAGCTGAGCAGCCTCGCGAGCTTGTTGACGGGCGCGTCGAGCTTGGCGGTGGTCGCGCTGCGGGCATCCGCGAGCTGCGCGCTCAACTCGGCGGTGAAGAAGCTGCTGATCTCCTTCAGCTCCGGCAGCGGTCGCACCTTCGCCGCGACGGCGCGACGGTAGGCGTAGCCCTCCTCGCCGACCGACAGCAGCCGTGCCGCGTCCCACAGTGTCGCCCGCCGGTCAGCGGAGAGCACGGCGATGATCGCGTTGCGCAGGTAGCGGTCGGAGCTGGCCCTGATGTCGGCGTCGGACGGAAGGGTTTAGCAAGAGTGTGAGCGGCTCTGTAGAGCCAAAGAACCCAGACAAGCGCCCGCGGCGCGCGCTTGGCAACAGCCATGACAGGTTGCAGACCGAGCCTCCGCCAGCGCGAAGCGGAGCCCGCGATCCGGCGGGATGATGGAGACCGCCGGGATCCCTTTTGTTTTAGCCGAGGCGGCGTGGGGAAGCGCTCGAACATGGGCGCGTCGTTCTTCGAACCGCTGGTCGAATCCGTCGAGCAGCTCGACGCGCTCGACGGCGTCGCCGGTCCCATCGGAAAGGCGGCGCGTGGATTTGCCAGCGGGTCGAGAGGCGGCGTGTTGAGCGGCACGTGGCTCGGCCATGCGCTGCACCCCTTACTCACCGACGTCGTCGTCGGCTCATTCACCAGCGCGACGCTCCTCGATCTCCTCGGGGGCGATCCCGCCTCGGCGAACCGGCTCGTCGAGGTTGGTCTCGCCGCCTACGCCCCGACGGCGATCACCGGGGTCACCGATTGGGCCGCGAGCGAGGCGACCGATCCCGCCGTCCGGAGAACCGGGTTGATTCACGCAGCAGCCAACGCTGTGGGTGCCGGCCTCTACGGCGCCTCGCGGCGCGAGCGCTCCCGAGCTCGGCGCGGACGCGCGACAATGCTCAGCCTCGCGGGACTAGGCGTGATGAGCGCCGGGGCCTACCTCGGCGGCCATCTCAGCTTCGCGCGCGGGGTCGGCGTGGACCAGACAGCGTTCGACCCAGGCAGCGAGGAATGGACCGACGCCGGGCCGGCAGACAAGGTGACCGCGGGAAAGCCGCAGCGCGTCCTCGCCGACGGCACGCCCGTGCTGGCCGTGCGCCACGACCACGGCATTCACGCCATCCACGACCGCTGCTCACACCGCGGCTGCTCTCTGGCCGAAGGCGAACTCGATGGCGACACCGTCGTCTGCGGCTGCCACGGCTCCCGCTTCGCCCTGACAGACGGCGCAGTGATCGAGGGTCCCGCCACCGCGCCACAGCCGGCATTCGAGACCCGCGAGCACCAGGGCCGCCTCGAAGTGCGCCGCAGGTTGCACTGACGACCGGTTCCTCCGCCCGGGCTGAGGGCCACGCGCCCGGGATCGCTATCGCCTGAGCCACTCCTCGAGCATGCCCTTGGTGAAGCGGATCGCGCCACACAGGCGAACGCACCGGAGGTCGCCCATGCGGACGGCTTCGGAGATCAGGTCGCGTTCGACGCGCAGCAGCGCAGCCGCCCGCGCCGGCGTGAGCAGCGGACCCTCGCCGGGCTGATCGGCGGCTCGATCTCCCCGCCGGCCGGGTCCAAGCCGCGGCCGTTGCCGCTACTCATCGCGACCGTCCGGGCTGGTGCCGTTCTGGTCGCGGTTGTTGCCGAACGCGACCGTGCCGATCACGGGATATCGGGATCTGGGCTGGCCGTCCTTGGTCGGCCAGTCGTCGCGGACGAGGCGGCCGGCGAGGGCGACCTGGCGGCCCTTCTTCAGATACTCAGCGCGGGCGTCCGCCTGCTTGCCGAACGTCGCGACGTCGACGAACAGCGGCTCGCGCTCACGGACGTCGTTGACGGCCAGGCGCAGCTCGCAGACGCTTTCCGTCCTTGAGCTGGCGGGAGGTCGGGTCCTTCGTGGGCCGGCCGGCGAGCACGACCTGGTTTACATCCGGAGCGGACACGCGCTGCCCCCATGCGATTGGTTGCCTGCGGCTCGCTACGACCGGCGGGCTCGCCCGGGACGACTCGGGCGGCGAGGGGTGCCTGTGCCGGCGGTCCCTCGACGCTGGTGGGGTCGCTCGTGAGGCAATCCGCTCCGACTGACGGGACGCGCCCGCCGGCCGGCGGTAGTGTGGCGGCGTGTCCACAGCCTCCAGCGCGCGCAGAGCCGGTTTCCGCGTCGGGCGCTTCGATGAGCAGACGGAGCTGCGCTGCGGAGCCGGGCCCCGATGAGCCGGGAAGCACCGGACATTGCCGCTCTCGCCCGCGAGCTCGCGCCGGAGACCGAGGCGACCCGCCGCCTCCCTGCACCGCTGCTCGACCGGCTACGGGCGTCTGGCCTGATGAACGCCGGCGCGCCGCAGGAGGCCGGCGGCCTCGAGCTGCCGCCGGGTGAGCTGCTGCGGGATGCCGCGACGATCGCAACAGGCGACGCCTCCGCTGGCTGGTGCGTCTCGATCGCCGCCACCAGCAGCCTGCTCGCGGGCTATCTCCAACCGGCGGGGCGCGACGAGCTGTTCGCGGACCCCGCCGGGATCGCGGCGGGGATCTTCGCGCCCCGAGGGAGCGCGCGTCCTGTACAGGGGGGCTACGCCGTCACCGGCCGCTGGCCCTACTGCAGCGGCATCGAACACGCGGGCGTGCTGTTCGCAGGTTGCTTCCGCGCTACCGATGGGGAGCCTGACGCGCGTTCATTGCCGATCGTGGTCGGCATCCCGCGTGAGGAGCTCGAGGTGCTCGACACCTGGCATACGCTCGGGTTGCGCGGCACCGGTAGCCAGGACTGCGTGGCGAGCGACGTCTTCGTGCCGGCGCGGCGGACCTTCTCCCTGTTCGACGGGCCGCGCGTGAACCGGGCGCTGTACCGGTTTCCCGTGTTCGGCTACTTCGCGCTCTCGGTCGCCGCGGCGGCGATGGGGAACGCTCGCGGCGCGGTCGGCGACTTCGCGGAGCTCGCCAAGGTCAAGATCGGCCAGGGCTCGGCGCGGACCCTCGCCGAGCGCTCGACCACGCACGCCGCCCTCGCCGAGGCGGAGGCCTCGCTGCAGGCTGCCGAGGCGCTGTTCGACCGAGCGGTGCAGGAAGCCTGGATCGCGGCCCAGGAGCAGACGCCGGTCCCGGTGGCGCTGCGCAACGGGCTACGGATCGCCGCCAGCAACTCGGCTCGCACCGGAGCGGAGGTCACCGGCGCTCTGTTCTCCCTGGCGGGTGGCCCGTCGATCTACGATGGCGCTCCGCTGCAGCGCCGGTTCCGTGACGCGCACACCGCGACCGCGCACTTCCAGGTCGGCCCGCTCTCGCGCGAGATCCAGGGCCGAGTGCTGCTCGACCAGCAGGTCGACACGACGATGCTCTGACGGCGCGTGCTGGGATGCGGACAGTTAGATCTCTGGCGCGGGGACCGCGCTGACGCCGCCTACATGTCGGCAGCGGCAGCGGCAGGCCCGCTTTCCAGGCGCTCTCGGAGAGAAGCGTGCACCGGATCGAACCGCCGGAGAGAACCTGGCCGTCGGTGGAGACTGCGCTGGGGCGCCGAGCGCAGTCACTCCCTTCAGCGGCTCAGCCACTCCTCCAACATCCCGCGCGTGAAGCGGATGTGGCGACCGAGGCGGATGCAGGGCAGGCTGCCGGTGCGGACGGCTTCGTAGACCCAACTGGTCTTGACGCGCCGCCGCTTCGCCCGGCGTCAGCAGCGGGCCTTGGAGCAGCGCCGTCGGCGGCTGGTTCTCGAACTCGTGGGGCTCGGAGCCGAAGCCGTTGTCGCTACTCATCGCTGTCGTCCTCGCCGGCGCCGTTTACGTCGCGGTCGTTGCCGAAGGAGACGTTGCCGATGACCAGATACCGGGCGCGGGGCTCGCCATCCTTGTTCTGCCACTCGTCGCGGACGAGGCGACCGGCGACCGCTACCTGCCGGCCCTTCGTTAGATACTCGGCAGGCGTCGTGCCTGCTTGCCGAAAGCGTCGACGTCGACGTACAGCGGCTCGCGCTCGCGCGCGTCGTTGACGGCCAGGCGCAGCTCGCAGACGGTTGTTCCATCCTTCAGCTGACGGGATTGCGGGTCCATCGTGAGCGAGCCGACGAGCACGACCCGTTTTACATCGGGTGCGGACACGCATGCCTCCATGCGATCGGGTTGCCTGCGCTCCACTACGACCAGCGAGGCTCGTCTGGGACGGCTCGGTGTGGCGACCGCACATGTCGCGATCAGCTTCGGTCCGTTGAGGCGTGGCAGTCCAGTACGCTCGCTCGGTGTCGGCTGCCTCGCTGTCAGCCAGACGGTGGATGCTCGTTTGCGCCGGGGTGGTTTCGCTGGCGGGAATTGCTCCTCCGCGTGCGGTCGGGCGCGCGATCCCCGCGGCCGGGCGTGTGATCGCCGATCGCACGATCAGCCTGAACGAGACCGCCCGGCTGCGCCTCACGAGCCGCCACGGCCTGCACCTGAACGAGGAAGGCACCGCAGGCGGAACGATCCACGGAAAGATCTACATCCACATAGCCCAGGGGGCTCAGAACTCGGCAACCGTGGAACTGAACTTCTACCCCCCAGGTGGGTCGCTGAGTGGCGGGGGCTCTGCCGCCTACCGGGTCGCCGGCGGCTACGCGAAGTTCTCGGGCAGCGTGTCGATCACGCGAGGCACCGGCCGCTACGCCCACGCAAGCGCACACAACCTGCGCTTCACGGGCACGATCCAGGCCCCCAGCGAGGCGATCAACGTCCGGCTCTCCGGCACCCTGCACTACTAGTGCGGTGGTCCGCCAGCTTCGATACGCCAATCGCGCGCTGGCCGGGAGCGCGCTCTTGCTGACCGGCGCACTGATGCTCGCGCCCGGCAACGCCCACGCCTCGCGGGGCGATCGTGCGGCGACCCGAGCCTACATCCGCGCCGACCACCGGCTGATGCGCACCGCGACCTCGCAGATCCCGAGGATCGAAGCAAGGCTCCGCAACCTCGTGGTCCAGGTGCGACAGGAATGCCCGATGGCAGCCGTGGAACCCCCGCAGAACGGCGAGCTCACGCAGATAGAAAACGAGGTGATCGGAGCGATCGTCACTGCCATCGTCGACCTCGACCCCGCAGCCGGACACGCGTTCGTCTCCGCCGCCGGACACCTGAAATGGAGCGACGGGACGCTCACGCGCCGGGTGCACCGGTACGTCGAGAAGATCCGCACGCTCCTCGCGTTGCCGCCCCCGACCCTGTGCGCGGACGTCAAGAGCTGGGCCGCGAGCGGTTTCACGCAACTCGCCACCGACACGCTCACGTTCGCGCCCCGGTTCATGGCCGCCTGGGTTGCGCTGGGAGAACTCCCGGGCGCTCTTGCCCGCTACGAGACTCGCGACGAGCGGCCGCTGGTGGCCCAGACGCGACGCCTGGAATCAAAGTTCGAGGACCTCGAAGCCCGCGAAGTCAAGACGGACACCGCGATCATGGCCGACCTCGGTATCGGGGTCAGCATTAGACCGCTTTGAGCCCAGACCGGAGCTTCGCGGCTCGCGCTCCAAGCGGCGCACGTCGCCTGAGCGTCTGATGCTGACGAAGCCGAACCGCCACACCCGGACAACGCCATGGCAAGCGCGCCCACACCGACGACCGCTCGTGAGAGATCGCGTCGACACTGGACCGGAGGTAACATCTCAACGCTCGAGAATCGCGCGTCTCCCACCATGAGCAACCTTGTTTTCGACCGCGGCCCTGACCCTAGGAGAGGCGCTCCTCGCCCGCGGAGCACCTAGCCTGGAACGCGGAAGCGGCGCGCGACGAGGGTGGTCCGATCACCAGGGTCGGCTTCCCAGACGGCTGTCCCTTCGCCGCTTGCGCTCACCGTCAGTGCGGCTTCGCCCAGGGAGTTCGTATTCCCGACTTCGCCGAGATCGACTGGCGCGGTGAGTCGACCGGACGCGGTGCGAAACATCCCGAGAACCTCAGCTCGCGTTTCATCGAGTCCGTCGACGGCTGTGATCACAGCCTGACCGTCTCCGTTGACGGCCACCCTGATATCACTTGACGCCGCCGGCAGGGGGGCCTCGACCGGATCGCTCAGACGCCCGCTTGGGAGGTGCCCCACCGCGAGCTTGTAGATCGACCGGAGCGGCGGACCGGTTCCCCACTCCGCGAGGAACGTGCCGCGCGTCGACACAGACAACGTGGGAGAGGTGAAGATTGCCGACAATTCGATCCCGCCTTCCGGACCGAGGCGGCTTCGTTCGAGGGCGGCCTGTTTCAATCGCAATGCTCCGCCGGCCGTCTGTACGCCGAAGTCGTGCACGATGCCAAGCCCTACGTTCTCTTCCACGAGCGCGGCCAGCTCGCCATCCTGATCGAAACCGCCTTCGATCGACCTCAGGCCTTTGATCGCGCCGATGGTCCGCGTGCGGAATCGTCCCGTGTCGGTGACCGCGACTTCGCCCAAGCTGGTCGTTGGTTCCTTGCTCGGTCCATCAGCACGGGTAGTCCGGTAGAGCGCGCGCAGCCCCCCAACGGAGGCGCCGAAAGGGACACGTAGTTCGGCGTTCGCCGCTAGCGCGTGAGGAGCACTGAACCGTCTTCCGTGCGCAGCCGTTCTCATCATGAGCTCGGAGCCGGCAACGTATCTAGACCGCTTCGAGACGATCAACGCCTTCGGTGTCGAACGGTAGGCCACCGCAGCCACAGACCCGCTCTGGCTGATGCCGATCGATTCGACCTCCGCCGAGACCGATGCACTTGTCAGCGCCCGCGTATGCACGCGCCGCTTCCCGGCCCCGACCGTAGCGGCCACGACATGGTCGCAGCAGATGGTTTCGAAACCATAGACTCCGATGTCGGGGATTTCGACCGAGCCATCGCTGTACTGCCATGCCACCAAGACGTCGCCGTGGCCGTCGATCGCGACGAACGGCGTGCCTGAAGGCGTCCGACGCGAGATCAGCAGCGCCGGGCCGAACGCCCGCCCTGGATCCGCTCGCGCGAGCTGGATACCACGAGAGGAAACCCACACAACCGCCTCGGCGCCAGCCGCGTTCCCGGCCAGGACATGGTGGGATTCGGCGTTGAAATACGCGCCCGGACCGAGCGTCTGCGAGCTCAGCCAGCCGGAGCTCCGGCTGGCGCCGAGCGCCGTCTGCCCAGATAGCGCAAGACCTGCCGCCAGAGCTGATGCGACGGCCAACAGTCTCAATCGCCTCATCTCACGCCCACGCGGGAATAACCGACCGCGGGGATACAAGTTGCGCTACCGATTCCGAAGAACGGAGTCCTCTGCTCCCCGGCAAGCGAACCGGGACGAGTGCACGTGCCGGGCTAGACGCGCAGGAGTGCTGAACCGAATCCGCACGAGCGGCTGACACCGCCGGGAGTGCGCCAGCGCTCCCGGCGGAGCCGCAGGCGCTCAGCCGGCCTGCTCGAGGCGCCGGTAGCGGGCCGCCGCCCGAGTCGGAAACACGAAGTGTCCGCTGTGGTGAACCAGCCCCGCCGTCGAGTTCGAGGCCGTTCGAGAAGCGGTAGCCGACGCGACTGGAGCCAGCCGCCTCCGGGGCGGGACGCGGCCGTCAGGAGAGATCCGCGGCGGCGCGCGGCACGCTCAGCGCGGACGCGTCGCGCGCTCGACCGCCGCTCCGCGGGCGGTCAGGTGCCAGGCGTTGGCGGCGCCGCGCTCCTGGCCCTCGCCCCTGTTCTCGACCAGCTCGAGGCGGGCGAGCCGCCCCAGCAGCTTGGAGATCTGACCCTGGTCGCTGATCCCCGAGCCCTCGGCGATCTCGCGATTGCTCGCGCCGGACCGTTCGGCGATCACCATCAGAACGCGCACCGTGCGGTAGGTGAGCCTCATCTTCAAGCCACCGAGCGGGTCGACGGAGCCGGCACGGGGGCGGCGCTGTCCGGTCGTCTCGGGCCGCGGCGTCGTACGGCCGACTTCGCGGCCGGCGGCGCGCGTGCCGAGGAACGGCAGGACGATCATGCTCATCAACGGCCCGAGCAACTCGAACAGCGGTTCGTCGCTGCCCTCGAGCACGCGACTGTGAAGCACCTGGAAGACGGCTCCGACGACGCCTTCGGCGGCGACCGCAGGCGGGTCGAGAGCTCCCGGTTCGCGGCGCCCCTCCTCGACGACGGCGGCCAGCCGGTCCAAGACCGCGGCGCGGCGCTCGAGCACCCTTTCGCCGGCAG
Organism: uncultured Solirubrobacteraceae bacterium; assembly: GCA_963703205.1. GTDB lineage: Bacteria > Actinomycetota > Thermoleophilia > Solirubrobacterales > Solirubrobacteraceae > Palsa-744. The sequence goes on along the minus strand of OY969799.1, from coordinate 780,041 downwards.
CGAGCGCCTCCACGAGGCAGAGCTTCGTGAGGGCGGGCTCGTCGTCCATCATCGCCAGCAGGCGGCCGAGCGCGGCACGCGCCCCCTCGCGCCACGAGTCCGCGCCTGCGTAAGCCTCGCGCACCACCTCGCCGGCCTGCTCCAGCGCCTGCTCGAACGCCGCGAGAAAGCAGTCCTCGCGGTCGGCGAAGACGTCGTAGAAGGTCTTGCGCGACACGCGTGCCCGGCTGATCACCTGCGCCACCGTCATGCCCGCGTAGCCCACGTCGTCGACGGCATCGACCGCCGCGGCGAGCATCCGGCCGCGCTGGATCTCCGTCACCTGCCCGGCCGCGCCGCCACGTGGCCCCGGCAGCAGCCGGCCCGTCCTTGATCGCGATTGGTATGTCGAAGCCATGGTCCCGCCCTGTAGTCGGTTCAGCCGGCAGCCGCCGGCTCGTTCATCGCTCGAACGCCGCACGACCCCTGAACGGACGGTGCAGAGCAGATCCTCAGAGCCGGAAGGTTTCCGGCCCCTGACACGAAAGTCGAGAAGCGTTTTCCACTGCACGGCTCCCCGCCTCGCGGCACCTGCTGACGGTTGAGGACATCGTCAGACGCTCGAGGCATCCCTTCGCCCATACCCGGCTCCGCCGCTCGCCACACATCCGCGGCCGAATTGTCAACATCTCTTACAAAATCGGATCGAGGCGAAACTCCCGCGGAGCGTGCTCTGACAGGTGCCGATGACGGCGTCTCGTGCGAGCTTCGATATCGGCCTTCCCTCGGCGCCTGCCCTGGTAGTCATTGCGCATGCGCTTGAGAGCCCCGCGCCCCGAGGAGGCCGAGAGGGTTCTGGCGCTACTGGTCGCACGCGACACCGCGGACCTGGGACGTCCGGACGTGACGCTGGGAGACCTCCTCGACGAGTGGCGAGGCTCCGAGCTCGACCTCGCACGGAACGCCACGGTCTGCGAGCTCGAGGACCGCACGCTCGCGGGATACGCGGTCGTGCGCAGCGCAGGCACCTTCGGTGCCGTCGACCCCGGCCACGAGGGAAAGGGGATCGGAAGCGCGCTGCTCGAATGGTGCGAGGCGCGCCAGCGCGCCCTCGGCTGGCACGAGCACAGGACCGCCAGCCCGGGGGGAAACCAGCGGGCAGCCGCGTTGCTTCGCTCGCGCGGATACCGCGTGATCCGCAGTTACCGGCGCATGGTCCGGGACCTCGCCTGCGCCCTGCAGCGCGCGGCGCCGCCGGCGGGCGTGACCCTGCGTGCGCTCGGCGCAGCGGACGACCCGGAGGCGATCTACGAGCTCGACCGCGTCGCGTTCGCGGACGTCGCCGGAAGCGAGCCTGAGTCGCTGCGCGCCTTCACGGAGGAGCACCTGCAGGCGCACGACCTCGACGCCGGGCTCAGTCGGGTGGCCGAGCGCGACGGGCGCCTCGTCGGCTTCCTGCTGACGCGCCGGTGGGAGCAGGAGTCGGCCGGCTTCGTCGACCTTCTCGCGGTGGACCCTCGCGAGCACGGGCGCGGGATCGGCCGGGCGCTTCTGCTCGACGTCTTCGCTGCGCTCGGTGCCGCCGGGCTGGCCGAGGCCCAGCTGGGCGTCGCGGACGACAACCGCACTGCGCTCCGGCTCTACGAGGCGGTCGGGATGCGGCCCCGTTTCCAGATCGACGCGTGGCGGCGAGCGGTCGATCACCAACGTCCCTAGAACGACAGAAGCCCCGCGTCCACGGGGCTTCGAGCAGTACCGCTACCGGGATTCGAACCCGGGTTTCCGCCATGAGAGGGCGGCGTCCTAGTCCCCTAGACGATAGCGGCGCGCCGGAGACAGACGACGCTAGCAAAGCTGGGCTCGCAAAGGGCAGCGACCGGCACCGCCGGCGAGTGGTGCGACACGGGCCGCCACGGCCCTGTCGCGGGCCGCCGGTGCGATATCTTCGCTGCCTCCCCACGCGGATGTGGCGGAATTGGTAGACGCGCACGGTTCAGGTCCGTGTCCGGGAAACCGGGTGGAGGTTCGAGTCCTCTCATCCGCATTGTGAAGAGGCGCTGCAAGCTCGCAGTGAGGAGCTGGAGCCGAGCGCCTGGGGTCGGTGGGCCGGGGGCCGTAGCAACGGTTGGAAACAGATCCACGCAGAGCGCCTCGAAATTCCCGCCAGGCCTGTGGTAGACCTCGTCGGCGGTCCGCGGTCACGAACGGCTGATCACGCTCATGGTTTCGTCTCCGGCGCCGAGACGCGGCTGTCCCACCGCTGGTGGTACCCGTGCACCCCGAGCACCCTCGCGAGGGCTGCGAGGGGGGGAAGGACGAGGTTCTGCACCCAGACGGGCGGTGACGTCACACGGCTCTCCCGCCGGAAGCGCCAGACCGTGGCGCCGAGCTGGAGCGGGCTCTTCGGTGCGCCGCGCGGCGTCGTCTTGCCTTCCGTACCGAGGCCCGCGAACGCCTCGTGCATCTCCCTGCTGCGGAGCGCGGGCCGAAGCTCCACGATGCCCTCGATCTCGGCGTGTCCGTGATTGGCCTCGGTGTGACGAGCACCAAGGGGCACGACCAGGGTCTCGCCAGCGCCGACGACTCGCTCCTCGCCGTTGAGCGTGAAATGGGCCTCGCCGGCGACGATGATGAAGCGCTCCTCCTGGTAGGGGTGGAAGTGCTCGGTGATCGCGCCGCCCGGCTTGCTGCGCCAGTTGAAGCGAAGCACGTCCTCGCCGTGCTCGGGAGCGGCGGTGAAATGAAGCCACTCGCCGGTGGCGGGGTTGGAGATCGGTCGGAAACCGCCTGAGGCGGTCTCGTCGCGCACGCCGCTCGCGGCGCCGGCCCCGGAGGTCAGCTCGGCGTCTGTGCTGGCCATGAGATCGGGTCGTGCGGTCGGGGGCTCGCGGCGGCCGTCGGGTCGCGATACGACGCGACGGTCGCGGCGACGGCGTCGGCGAGCGAGGTGCCGCCGTCACCGAATGTGGATTGATACTTGGTCGTGTCCAGCACAAAAGGTTCCTCAAACTCGTAGGCCATCTCGGCCAACTCCCGCATCAGCGGGTTGAACAACCCAAGCGCCCGCACGACGAGCTTCGGCACGGAGCGAACAGCAACCGGGTGGCCGACCTCGCCGGATACGAGTTCGAGTACCTCGCGGGTCGTGACCGTCTCCGGACCGGGCAGGTGCCATACCTCGTTCACGGCGCGGTCGTCGGTGCCGAGCCTCGCCAGACCCGCTGCGATGTCCGGGACATAGCTGTACGTGTGCGGAAGGTCCGGGTTGCCGACGAAATCAGCGCGCTTACCAGCCACGGCGTTCGCGAACACGCGCTCCCCGAGCGTCGTCTCGGTGACGGCGGGGCCGAAGAAATCTGATGCCCGCCCAATCGCGACACGCACCCGCCCAGCTCTTGAGGCGGTCAGCAGCTCCTGGGTCATGGCCGCGCGGGTGCGACCCTTCCTTGTCGTGGCGGCGAGCGGTGTGTCCTCGGTCATCGGTGTGCCCGCGGTCGGCCCATAGGCGTAGACGTTCTCGAGGCTCACCAGCAGGCAGGCGTTGCGTTCAGCTGCGCCAAGCACGCCGCGCTGCAGCGGCGGGAAGCGCTCCGGCCAATCCGTGTAGGGCGCGTTCAAGCATTGGTAGACAACTGCCGCGTCGGTGCACGCCTGGCTTGCGGCATCCGTGTTGGTCGCGTCGACCGCGCGCCAATCGACGCCGGTGGTCAGAGCCGCCGGACGGTTACGCGACAGCACCCTGACCGGCAGGCCGCGCTGCGCCAGGTGCGCGCTGAGAGCACGACCGACCTGGCCGGCGCCGAACACGACATGCATGTCACCGCTCAAAGCGGCGCCGTCGCGCTCGCGGCGCCTGCGAGCATCGCGGCACTGGGCCCATCGTTATCGCGGCGCGCCGTTGCGAGGTCGCGGAAGCCGGCAACGGCGGTTCCGAGCAGGATGATCCCGGCGGCCAAGCCCGTCGTCGCGACCAGCGCAGGCCCAGACAGGGCAGCGACCAAAATCACCGGACCCACGGTCAGCGCCCAGCCCACCGGCCGGTAACGCGGGACCTGCACAAGATGGTCGAGATAAAGCAGCAGGGGGCCGATCGTGATCGCGATCGACGGCAGCACCCAGTCGGAGTGCCCAGCGGCGCTGACGATGATCGGAAAGACGAACGCAGCCACGAGCTCGATCACCGTCGCGAGCGTGACCGAGCGCTCGATGCGCCTGCCCTCCATGCTGCGCGGCCGCGGCGCGGTGCCCGCCGTGACCCTCAGTGCGTAGGCAAAGCTCGCCACCGCGGCGACGCCGGACAGCGCGATCATGAGCGTTCCGACGGATCCCCCGATCGCGTGGGCGCCGCGCACCAGCCAGAAGGCGGCGAACGCCGTCTGGATCAGCCCGCCTACGCGCCGCACCCGACGCGACCACGCCGCGGCCGGAGTCAGCTCGGCAAAACCCGTGTCCGTGAGGCTCGAATCTGGCCGGGCACTACTTCCCGCGCCGCTGCTCGCTGCACGGTCGCGACCAGTCTCGGCCGCCATTCCTGCCCCCGATCATTGACCCCTCGAACAGCTACCGATCAACGACCGAGAGCTCGAGGATCTCTTCATCGAGCGTAACAGAGAGCCACAGTACGGGCGTCCCGGCGTTCACGAGCTACCGAGACGGATGACCTTGCTAGCCGGTACCGACCGCGGGCAAACGCTCGAACCTCGACGGTGACGCCCGCGCACCGGTCGAAAGGCAGCTGTTGACCGACTCACGCGAGACCTGGCGGCCGAGAAGACACTCGACCGCAGCATGCAGCTCGGCGGCCGCCATCGGGCGTTCTTCGGCCGCCATCACATCGACAACCGCCCGGAGCACCACGCCGTTGCCGAGCCGCCTCGAAGCAGCCGAGATCGCGGGCCCGCGACCCCAGGACAACCCTTTCCTCGGCGCGCCGAGGACATCTCAAGGGCTTTGGAGGGTTTGAGTAATGTCCGCTCAAGCGCATTGTGAAAAGCCCGTGCCAACAGTGGCAACGCTTTGTCGAGGAGCATGAGTGCGTTTCACACTCCACGACGGCCCCAGTCAGTGATGCCTCGTTCTAATCCCCTTTCTGGCTCGGCGTCCGTTCCGCTCCCAAGGGGTGATCTGCGAGGTGACAGCGGGCGAGCACGTTGGTGCCGTCGTCGCGGCAGACCGTCCTCCCGTAGCGGTACGTGATCGCCTCGAGGAAACCCGTCGGGCCCGCCGGCTGGAGGTCGTCGCTGTAGTCGCTTCCCGGAGCCGCCCCGGCGCTTCCGAGGTAACGACGAAGCCTGGCGGCGCGGATGACCAGGAAGGCGCCGACGCCGTTGACCACCGGCCGCGTGATGCTCCGGCGCCCGTGCTCGTAGGTGACCGAGATCGCATGCGGGCCGAGTAGCCCGAAGCCGATTTCCCGTCTGTCTGACAGCGTGCCCGCTTCGCCTTCGGGGTTCGCGATCGCGTTTCGGTCCAGTCCGTCGATAATGCCGCTGAAGGTTTCCTTCGGGGCGACGCACTCCGCGTTCTCGCCGAGCGTGCCGGGCACCGTGACTTCGGGGAACGGCTGCGATGCGAGCGGATGGAAGCGCGCGTCGTCGGAGAACGCACCGTCGATCCCGAGCAGGCCCAGCTCGCCCGCCTCGACTCGCCCGACCTGCGCGCACAACAGCCCACTGCGCGTTCTCACGAGTCGCATTCCCCACGGCGCGCCACCACCCGGATCGGCCACACGCAGCGGCAGCAGGCGTTCGGAGGTCGTCGTCGTCGGCGGGGAAGCGCCCTGAAAGTGGTGAGGCCCGCCCGAGGTTCCCGCGGCGTGGATCACGAGGAGGACCCCGGCGAGAAGCCCGAGGACGCCCGCCGAGAGCGATCCCGTCCGGCTCCTGCGGCGACGCCGGTTGCGGTTCGCGACGGTCATGATGTAAGGAAGCGGCACGCCGCGGACATATAGCCGGTATGAGTTCGCGGGAGCTGTTCGAAGCGCTGTACGCCGAGCACGCGGACGCCGTCAAGGGCTATGCGATGCGGCGCACCGACCCCACCCGTGCAGACGACGTCGTCGCCGAGGTCTTCCTTGTTGCCTGGCGCCGTCTTCGGGAGGTCCCCGCTGAGGCTCGTCCATGGCTGTTCGGTGTCGCGAGGCGAGTCCTCGCTAACGAACGCCGCCGCGTCGCACGCGAGGGAGCCGCGATCGAGCGGATGGGCGTCGCCCGTGCCCTCGGGGATCAGCCGGCCGTCACGGTCGCCGGCGACCGCACGCTCGGCGAGGCACTCAACGCTTTGCGAGAGCGTGACCGCGAAGCCCTCCTGTTGACGAGCTGGGAGGGACTCAATCACCGTGAAGCAGCTCGTGTCATCGGGGTGAGAGAGGCGACGTTCACCGTGCGCCTGCACCGCGCGAAGCGACGCCTGGCGCGGGCACTCGAGCGACAACCACAGGCGCGAACCCCGTCGAACAGACTGGAGACCCAGTGAGCAACCAGAAGTTGATCGACCGCATCACAGACGCCGACCCGCTCAAGGATGATCCCCAAGCCCCGCCGATCGAGGCGCTGCTCTCGAGACTCGACCAGCGGACCCGAGCCTTCGGCGAGCCCCTCGAGCCGCCCCGCAAGCGCACCCTGCCGACGTTTCGCTTTCGTACCGTCACCGCGTTGGCCGTTGCAGCAGCGTGCGCACTCGCCGTGTTCATCGCGCTCGGCTCGACCCGCGGCGGCACCTCCAGTGTCCTGGCCGACGTCTACCGCGCCCTCACGCCCGGCTCCGGCGTGGTGCACATGGTCGAGGTCACCGAACGGAGCGCGGGAGGCACCACCACGACCACCCGCGAGGAGATCTGGACCGCGCAGAATCCGCGACGGCTGCACTCTGTGACGACCACCTCGGAGGGCAAGACCTACGAATGGGCGTTCAGCTCGAGCCCACTGGAAAACCGCCGCTGGAGCGAGGAAGAACCCGGCGTGATCTTCCACAGCACGCCGACCGGCGCGCTGACGAGCGAAGCCACGCCCGTCACGCTGCTGCGGGAATTGGTCGAGAAGGGGGAGATGACCCTCGCCGGCCAGACCACCCTCGAAGGCCGCGCCGTCTGGCGGCTAGACGTGCATCCCGTCAACTACACCGAGCCGATCTTCCACGGCACGCAGCTGCCCAACCCGACGATGTACGTCGACGCGAGCACCTTCGCGCCCGTCGAGCTCGTGGCGCAGTCGCTCACCCATGCAGGCGGACAGAGCAGCGGAGCGCCCGAAGTGCTGACCGAAAAGACCCGCTACACGACCTACGAAGAATCCCCGAAGGACGCTCAGAGCGCATCGGCCCTGAGCCTCGCCGAACACCCCGGAGCCGTCGAAAAGACCGAACCCTGAGCCCCACAGGCGTGACTGCGACCCCCGGTGCATGAACGGCCGGGGGTCGCGCGCGAGGAAGATCATGCGGCGCGGCTCGAGATGCATCGGCGCCCGGCGCAGGTGCTGCCGGCCGCGGCCCTGCGGACCTCAGGGGCGATCGCGAACTGGGCGCTGCGTCGCCCCGGTTCGCTCGCACCGACGCGCGAGTGCTTGTCGCACGAGAACTGCGGCGCCCGCGACGGGGTGAAGTAGCCCCCCGAAGCCCGAGTCAGCGGCGCGCGCCGAGGTAGCTCGCCATCGCCTGCAGCGACTCCTCGTCGCGCAGCGCCTCAGCGAGCAGCTCCGCCTCGCGGAACGACTGCGCGGTGGAACCGGCCTCCTCGGCCACGGCGTCGACCTGCCGCTTGGTCAGCGAAAGGGCGTAGGCCGGCTGCGAGGCGAGCTTTGCGGCGACGGCGAAGGCCTCCTCCTGAAGGTGCTCGGCAGCGACGAGCCGGCTGACGAGGCCCAGACGCAGCGCCTCCTCGGCGGAGAACGTCCGGCAGGTGAGAACCAGGTCCTTGGTGACGGCGGCACCGAGCTCGCGCACCAATCGCGGGATGCCGCTCCAGGTGAGCGGGATCCCGAGATCGACCTCCGGGATCGCGAAGCTGGTATCGAGCGCGGCGATCCGCAGGTCGCAAGCCGTCGCGAGCACGACCGCGCCGCCGACGCAGTGGCCGTGCAGCGCGGCGACGGTGATCGCACGCATGCCGGCGACCGCCTCGATCATCCGCCGGCCCCGGTCGAGGGCATGGCGCCTCGCGGCACCCTCGGCCTCGGCCGATCCCATCGCGCCGAGGTCCGCACCGGCGCTGAAGGCCCGGCCCTCGCCGCGGACCACCACCGCCTTCACGTCGGGGCGGCGGTCGAACCAGGCCGCGGCCTCGACCAGCTCGTCGAGCATCCCGGCCGAGATCGCGTTGAGCTTCTCGGGACGGTCGAGCCGGATCTCCCCCACCGCGGCGTCGACTCCGAGACGGATCGTCTCGGTCTGTGGGATCTCGGTCATCTGGTCTCGCGCGGTTTTTTCGTGCACGGCGTCTGCCGATCGAGGTCGGGATGCTACGCAGCCGGCAGCGCGGCGGCTTCGAGCGCGAACCGAACGCCAGTGAGCGGGCACCGCTGGGCTATCATCCGCGACCCTCGATTCCGGGGCCGCCACCGTCATGCTCCACATCGCAACGGTCCACTACGCCTCGCCGCGCTGGATCGAGATCCAGACCAGCCACCTTCGGCGCCATCTCAGCGTTCCGTTCACGACCTGGGCCTCGATCCAGCGGATCGACCCGGAGCACGGCCGTCACTTCGACCGGGTGATCAAGCAGTCGGGAGCGCACAGCGACAAGCTCAACCACCTCGCCCTGGAGATCGGCCACGAGGCGGACGACGACGACCTGCTGATGTTCCTCGACGGCGACGCCTTCCCGATCGCCGATCCGATGCCGGCGGTGCATGCGGCGCTCCAGGACGCGGCGCTCGTCGCGATCCGCCGTGCCGAGAACGCCAACGAGCCCCAACCCCACCCCAGCTTCTGCGTGACCACGGTCGGGACCTGGCGGCGCCTGCCGGGTGACTGGTCGCGCAGCTACGTGTGGGGGGAAGCCGACGGCCGGCTCGTCAGCGACGTCGGCGCGAACCTGCTCCGCGCGCTCGAGCTCTCGCAGACGCCTTGGCGGGAGATCCGGAGAACCAACGGCGGTGCGGTCAACCCGCTGTTCTTCGGCATCTACGGCGACATCGTCTACCACCACGGAGCCGGCTTTCGCAAAGGCGGGCTGATCACGAGGAGCGACAGCGAAGGGATGCCAGGCGTGCGCCACAAGCCGCGGGTGCCGGTGCTGGCCGAACTCAGCCGCTTCTTCGAGCGCCGCAGGCGGCGCGCCTGGTCCGCGCGGGTGCAGGCGCGCAACCGCGAGCAGTCTGAGGTGATCTTCGAGAAGATCGCAGCGGGCGACCCCGGTTGGGTCGACTATGTGCGCACGATTCAGGGCGAGCCCGAGGAGTCGGCCGCCGCCTCGCGGTAGGCGGCCGCCGCGTCGCCCTAGCGGCCACCGCCTCGCCCCCCGCCGGCCACCGCCTGGCCCTAGCCCTAACCGGCCACCGCCTCGCCCTAGCCGGCGCCTCGCGGTAGGGGGCCGCCGAGCGCAAAAAAAAGAGCCGCCGGCCCAAGGCCGGCGGCTCTGAGAGTCGTTGTTCTCGAGCGGGGCCGCTCAGCGACCGTCCGTACGGCGACGGCGCTGCACCATCACGATCGAGAAGCCTGCGCCCATCAGCACGAGGCCGAGGCCGAAACTCCAACGCAGGTCGAAGCCGGTGAAGGGAAGCGTTTTCGCGGTGCTTTCTTTCGCCGGGCTCGAGCTTTTCGTCGGTTCGGGTTCTTTCGACGGGGTCGTCGAGGACGGGGCTTCTTCTTTCGAGGGCGAAGTCCCCGTGCTCGGCGTCGACGTCGTCGGCGTGGTCGGCGTGGTCGGCGTCTGGTTGTAGCCGGACGTCGGTTCTGCCGCCGCCGCCGCCGTGCCCGGCGCGATCAGCGCCAGCGCCATCAGCAGCACGATGGGGAGAGCCACCAGCGCGCGTACCGTGCTGGATCGCCTGTTCTTGGGCCTTGCGCCTGGTGTCTGTGGCCTGCTCGAGGCCATGACATCGGTCCGAGTCATGCCAACCTCCGTTGTCGTGTCGTGTTGGTGGTGTTTCGGCCCCATGTCAGGGCCATCTTGAGCGCGGGTCGAAGCGGTGCAACCCGCAAGCTACTGCCTCTGGTTCGCCGTGCATAGGCCGACGCCTGCCTTCATGCAGGCAAATGATCTATCACGTGGTCCGGTCGACATAACGTCGCGACCCGCATTTACCGCAGAAATCGGGGTGCTAACCCCCATCATCAGACCTTCACGCGATTTACGAGGCTCCCGTCGGCCAGGCGGCTGCGCAGGACCTTCTTGTCGAACTTGCCGACGCTCGTCTTCGGGATCTCCTCGACGAACGCGAACTCGTCGGGCAGCCACCACTTCGCGACGCGGCTGCGCAGGTGCTCCACGAGGTCCTCGGCGCTGGCCGCGCCTTCGTCCTTGAGGACCACGCAGCAGAGCGGCCGCTCTGCCCATCGAGGGTCCGGCTTCGCGATCACCGCGGCCTCGACGACCCCCGGGTGCGACATCAGCTCGTTCTCCAGCTCGACGGAGGAGATCCACTCGCCGCCGGACTTGATCACGTCCTTCGAGCGGTCGGTGATCTGCACGTAGCCCTTCTCGTCGACCGCGGCGATGTCACCCGTGCGCAGCCAGCCGCGGTCGAACTTCTCGGCGTCGTCGTCGCGGAAGTAGCTGCGAGCCACCCATGGGCCCCGCACCTCGATCTCGCCCGTCGAGTCCCCGTCCCAGGCGACCTCCTGCCCGTCGTCGCCGATCAGCCTCAGCTCGACCCACGGCAGCGGCCGCCCCTGCTTGGCGCGGTCGGCCCAGTAGGCGTCGTCGTGCTCCCCCGCCTCGCTGGGCCGCGAGTAGGTCGCAACCGGGCTGGTCTCGGTCATGCCCCAGGCTTGGAACATGCGCACGCCGTGGCGGTCTTCGAAGTCCTTCATCAGCTGCTTGGGCACAGCCGAGCCGCCGCACGCCGCGTTCGTCAGCGAGGAGAGATCGACCTCGGGGTTCTCGTCGGCGTAGCGCAGCAGGTCCTGGAAGATCGTCGGCACGCAGCCCATCAGCGTTGGGCGCTCGGCCGCGATCAGCTTCGCCAGGGGCTCGGCGCCGAGGAAGCGGTCGGGCAGGATCAGATCCGCGCCGGCGAGCGCTGCGCCGTAGGGCAGCCCCCAGGCGTTGGCGTGGAACATCGGCACGACGGCCAGCACCCGGTCGGTGCGCGAGAGACCGTTGGCGTCGGTCATCAGCGTCATCGAGGAGTGCATGCTGATCGAGCGGTGCGAGTAGAGGACGCCCTTCGGGTTGCCGGTCGTGCCGCTCGTGTAGCAGAGCGCCGCGGCCTGGCGCTCGTCGAGCTCCGGGTAGTCGAACGGGCCGGCGCCGGCCTGCTCGAGCAGATCCTCGTAACGGAGCGCGTTGGGCAGGCCGGCCGTGTCCGGCTCGCCCTCGGCCGGCGGGTCGCCCATGATCACGTAGTGCCGCACCCCCTCGAAGCTCGGGGCCAGCTTCGCGAGCACCGGGACGAGCGAGTCGTCGACGAAGATCACGCGGTCCTCCGCGTGGTTGACGATGTAGGTCAGCTGCTCCTCGAAGAGCCGGATGTTGAGCGTGTGCAGCACCGCCCCCGTGCAGGGAACGGCGAGATACAGCTCCATGTGACGCTGGTTGTTCCACGCGAACGTGGCAACGCGTTGTCCCTGCTCGACACCCAGCGAGGCGAGCGCCCGAGCCAGCCGGTCGACGCACTCGGTCAGCGCCGCATGGGAGACCCGTCGCACGCTCCCGTCGGGCAGCAGCGTCACGACCTCCGAGCCGTGGTTGACCTTCTCCATGCGACGGCGGATGTGATTGAGCGTCAGCGGGAAGTCATCCTGCATCAGCCCCTCGAGCTTCTCGCTCATCCTCTCCTCTCCCGGTCAGACTCTCCTGGCCGCGCCCTTGGCGGCCAGCCTCGAGGTGCCATCGTAGATCGCACACGTGCGCTGCGCGATGTCTTCCCAGTCGAACCGCAGCACGTGCTCGGAGGCTTCCGTCACGAGCCGGTCACGCAGGGCGTCGTCGACGAGCAGCCGTTCCATCATCACGCCGAGGTGCTCGGCATCCCCGCCGTGGAAGCGGAGACCGACCCGCTCGCCGCGCGGCACCACCTCTCGCAGCCCCCCGGTGTCCGCGACGATGCAGGGACAGCCCGAGGCCATCGCCTCGAGCGCCACCAAGCCGAACGGCTCGTAGATCGAAGGGATGACGCACAGGTCGGCGATGCGATACAGGGAGTGCAGCACGTCGTCGCCGATCCAGCCGAGGAACGTGCCGTGCCGGGAGAGGCCGAGCCGCCGGGCCTGCTTCTCGAGCTCCTGCTCGTGGGTGCCGCTGCCCGCGACCAGGAACCGCACGTCACCGACACGCTCGATCAGTCCCGGCATCGCATCGAGCGCCAGCTGGAAGCCCTTCTCGTAGACGAGGCGCCCGACCAGCAGGACGAGCCGCTCGTGCGGCTCGGCGAAGCGGCTGCGCAGCGTGGCGAGGTCGCGGATCGGGCGCAGGTCGCTCGGGTCGACCCCGTTCGGGATCACGCTGACGCGTTGCTCGTCGATGTCGAACACGTCGGCGACGTGGCCCCGCATGTAGTGCGAGCAGACGATCACCCGGTCCGCACGGCGCGCCATCGTCCGCTCCACATCGTGGATCAGCGACTGCGGCGGCTCGGCCACCCACCCCTGGTGGCGCCCGTGCTCGGTCGCGTGGATCGTCGTCACGTAGGGCACACCGAGACGGTCGGCGAGCCCAGCGGCCGCGCCTGCGACGAGCCAGTCGTGGCCGTGCACGATCTCGTAGCTGCGCTCCTGCGCGAGCGCCTCGCCCGCCGCGAGCATGTCCTCGTTCATCTGCTCCACCCAGGCCACGAACCGGTCGAGGTCCCGAGGCCAGGCGGGCTCGGGCACGCGGTGGACGTGCACGCCGCCGACGCGCGAGCGGGCTCCCTGAGAACGCTCCTCGCCCGTGCCCCGCGTGAGCACGTCCACCCGCACGCCTTGGCGAACGAGCGCCTCCGAGAGCTTGCGGACGTGACGGGCCAGGCCACCCTCGATCACCGGCGGGTACTCCCACGAGAGGATCAGCACGCGCTCGCTCACGCGAGGCACCCTACCTCCCGCCGAGCGCAGCGGTCCCCCGCAGCGAGATCCGAGACGGCCGGTCGATGCGCCATCATCGGCGCGTGAGCGCGCCCCAGCCGCTCTTCTACTTCGGGGCGATGTCCCCCTACTCGTGGTTCGCGGCGGAGCGGATCGCCGGGCTTCTGCCCGACGCGCGCTGGCACGGAGTGCTCGCGGGGGCCATCTTCAAGGCGAACGGCCGCACCTCCTGGGGCTTGACCGAGGCGCGGGAGGAGGGACTGGCGGACTGCGAGCGGCGCGCTGCCGAGCACGGCCTCGGGCCGATCCGCTGGCCCGAACCGTGGCCGACCAGCGATCTGCTCGTGGCGAGGGCGATGGTCTGGGCCGATGGAATCGGGCGACTGCAGCCGTACGCGCTGGCCGCGATGCGCCTGTCGTTCCTGGAGGGGCGCGATCTGGGCGAGCTCGGCTCGGTGACCGAGGCGGCGCGCAGGTCCGGCCTGGATCCGGACGAGCTGACCGACGGCATCGCCTCCGAGGCCGTGAAGGCGAAGCTGCGCGAGGTCAACGACCGAGCGCTCGCCGTTGGCGTGTTCGGCGTGCCGACCGTCGTGATCGGCGAGGACCTCTACTGGGGGGACGACACCCTCGAGCGCGCCGCCACCGTCTACCGCGTGCAGGCGGACCTGTGAGCCGTGCGATCAGGGCTGCGGGCGTGGGGTGAGGTCGATCTCGAGCTGGCGCGGGGAGGGCCGCAGCGGCTCGGCCGTCTGCCGTGGCCGTCCCCGCTTCGCCCAGTGGCCGATCACTTCGCGGCTGCGGCAGCTGAAGTAGTTGACGCGCCGGTCGGTCGGCTGCAGCGCCAGCCCGTCCGGCGCGGTGCCCGTGACGATCGCGTGGAAGCGCCGTCCCTTCCGGTCGACCTCGACGATGTCCCCCGTCTGGATCCCTTCGAGCCGCACCCGCTGAACTCCAGCAGATCGTCCCGCCGGCCCCCGGCCCGACCGCGGCGAGCCGCGCTGACCGAGCGGTCAGGTTCTACCCTGGTGACATGCGGTGGCTCGTCGACGGCATGAACGTGATCGGCACGCGCCCCGACGGTTGGTGGAAGGACCGGCACGGGGCGATGGTCAGCCTCGTCGACAAGCTCGAGCGCTGGGCCGCGGCGACGGGTGACGACGTGACCGTCGTGTTCGAGCAGCCGCCGCGCCCGCCGATCCGCTCGACGGTGATCGTCATCGCCCACGCGCCCAAGCCGCGGCGCGACTCCGCCGACGACGAGATCATCCGGAGGCTGCGCGAGGAGGCCGAGCCCGGCGCGATCCGCGTCGTCACCTCCGACAGCTGGCTCTCGGATCGTGCCCGCGCCGCCGGCGCGTCGGTCGACCCCGCGGCGGCCTTCCGCGCGCTGCTGGAGGAGGACGCAGCGTGATCCCGCGCACCCACTACGCGCGCAGCGGCGACGCGTCGATCGCCTACCAAGTCGTCGGGGAGGGTGGCCTGGACATGCTGTTCCTGACGGGCTGGATCACCCAGATCGAGCACCTGTGGGAAGCCCCTGCCAACAAACGCTTCCTGGAACGCCTGGCCGCATTCGGCCGCCTGATCCTGTTCGACAGTCGCGGCACCGGGCTCTCCGAGCGCGTGCTCGACCAGTTCACGGTCGAGCAGGAGGCACAGGACGCGCTTGCCGTGCTCGACGCTGCCGGCAGCGAACGCGCCGCCGTGTTCACCTACGCGCTCGGCGGCCTCGTCGGCGCACAACTCGCGGCCGAGCATCCCGAGCGGATCGGCGCGCTCGTGATGTACGCGTCGACCGCCCGTACGTCGTGGGCGCCGGACTACGACTGGGCGCTGAAGGCCGAGGAGCGCGAGGATCTGGCCGAGCGCGCGATCGCAACGTGGGGAGTGGAGGATGCCGAGGCGATGTCCGCCTGGGCACCCTCGATGGTCGAGGACCCCTCGCTCGTCGCGTGGTTCGCGCGCATGCAGCGCCTTGCCGCGAGCCCCACTGAGGCGCGCGTGATCGCGCGCGCGATGATCGACCTCGACGTCCGCGACCAGCTGCCTCGGATCCGTGTGCCGACGCTCGTCATGCACCGGCCTCGCGAGCGGGTCTGGGACGCCCGTCACTCCCGCTACCTGGCGGAGAACATCGCCGGCGCTCGCTACGTGGAGCTGGAGGGTGAGGACTCCTTCCCGTTCGTCGGCGACAGCGACGCGATCGTCGAGGAGATCGAGGAGTTCCTCACCGGCGGGCGGCGCGGCGGCGAGGTCGACCGCGCGCTGCTGACCGTGATGTTCACCGACATCGTCGACGCCACGGCCAGGGCGGCCGAGCTCGGAGACGGCCGCTGGCGAGACCTGCTCTCGCGCCACGACGAGGCGATCCGACGGGAGCTGCGGCGCTTCGACGGACGCGAGGTCAAGACCGTCGGCGACGGGTTCCTCGCCACGTTCGACGGTCCGCCATCCAGGGCGCTGCGCTGCGCGCTGGCGATCACCGCCGCCGCCCGCGAGGTCGGCGTCGAGGTGAGAATCGGGATCCACACCGGGGAGTGCGAGCTGATCGGGGACGACGTCGGCGGCATGGCGGTGCACATCGCTTCGCGGGTGACCGCCCTGGCCGGCGCCTCTGAGGTGCTCGTGTCGGGCACGGTCTTCGGCACCGTCGTCGGCGGTCCGTTCGCCTTCGAGGATCGCGGCTTCCGCGAGCTGAAGGGCGTGCCGGTGCACTGGCCTCTGTTCTCGCTGTCGGTCGGCGGGGTTGCGGGCGACGCTGCCGCGAAGGCCACGGGGACGGGGCCCGGGGCACAGCCGGGCGGCGAGCAATCCGCCGGGAACGGCTCGGACACCACGCGGAACCGCCGGCCACTGGACACCGTCTCGTGAAGGAGCGCTTGCGCAGCTACCGCCTGTCGCCGGCGGGGGGCGGGCTGGTGCTCGTGCTGGTTGCCGCGGTCCTCGTGCTCGCGGCCGGACCTGGCAGCGAGCGCGTGCCGGCGATCGTCGTGATCGTGATCGTCGCGTTGATGCTGATCGTCCAGCCCGGCGGGACCCGAGCGGCCTGGACGCGCACGCTGCAAGAGCGCCGCGACGAAGTCGCCCCGAGCACGCGGAATTCACGTGATGAGCCACCCGAACCGGCCGAGCAGGACGCCCTCTGGACGGAGGAGCGCGAACGCTACGGTCGCTAGCTGTCCTCAGGGCGCGAGCGCAGGCTCGCTACTGGCCCGCGAGCTGCGGCCGAAGACGACCGCGCGGTCGCGGCCGGCGCGCTTGGCGGCGTACAGGGCGGAGTCGGCTCCCTGCAGCAGCTCTTCGACGGTGATCGGCGCGAGCCCGGCGCGGATCCCGGCGCTGATCCGGGCCCTCGGAAGCCCGTGCGGGCTCTCGACGCCTAGAGCCGCGCGCACGCGCTCGGCGAACTCCTGAGCCTGGCCTGTATCGGTGCCCGGCAGAAGCACGACGAACTCCTCGCCCCCGAAACGTGCGACCACGTCGATCTCACGCGCCGTGGCGAGCAGCACCTCGGCGGTGCGAATCAGCACCCGGTCGCCGACCTCGTGCCCCCACTCGTCGTTGATCCGCTTGAAGTAATCGAGGTCGAACACCGCGACGGCGACCGATGCTTCTTCGCGTCGGGCTCGAGCTAGCTCCAGCGACGTCCGCTCGTCGAACCCCCGGCGGTTCAACAGGCCGGTCAGCGCGTCGGTGCGAGCCTCGTTCTGCAGCGAGACGAGCATCGCGTCGTTGCGGCGCACGAGCGTCAGCACGACCACCGCGACCACGCCGGCCGAGACCATCACATCGATCCAGCGACCAGGGAAGCTGCTGACGGCGGGAACCTCGAGGAGCACTGCAGCATGCGCTACGCCGATGCACGCGAGGCTGGCGATCGCGCCCCGGCGGCCGAAGAAGAAGGTCATCCACAGCACCGGCCAGACGTAGAGGACGGCGCCGTCACCGGCACCCGGCGTCTGCGCTAGCGCCGCCGCGATCAGCGCGATGCCCAGCGGCCCGAGCAGGCTCAGCGCCGCCCGGGGCAGCTTCGGGCCGAGCGCGACCAGCAGCGCGACGACGACGGCGGCCACGAATGCGGGCGTCGCCGCGAACGGCGGGTCGCCCGGAATCAGGCCCTCGATCGCCGCGTCCAGAACGGCCCCGCCGTACATGGCGGCGGCGGTGTAGGCCATCATCTTTTTGTTGTGCGCAAGGCGGCCCAACGAGGGGTTCATGCGGTGGGTATCGGCGGTTTCTGGCTTCAGCACAAGGGTTCCGCCCTGACCGACGCCCGGTGCGCAGGCTCCGTGCGACGGACTCTCGAGGTCCTCGGCGGGCAGATGCCGGCCTCGCCGGAGGTCCGAGCGTCGTTCCATGCCGAGCGTGCCGCGGCAGATAATCTGGCGCGGTGGACGTCCGGGCGCCGGCGCTGGCGGAGATCCTCCCGCCGGCGGCGGTTGGAGCCGAGACCGTGGACCCCGGCGAGCAGGCCGTGGGCCTCGCAGCACTGCTGTTCGAGGAGGAGCTGCCGGCAGTTGCGCGGGCAAGCGAGAGACGGCGTCGCGAGTTCGTGGGGGGGCGGGCTTGTGCGCGGGCCGCGCTCGCGCTGCTCGGCAGGGAACCCGTAGCTCTGCCAATGGGATCAGACGGAGCCCCGCTGTGGCCGGCCGGGATCGTCGGGTCGATAACGCACAAGGGCGCCTACCGAGCGGCGGCCGTGGCACGCGCGGATGCGCTGGGGGGTATCGGACTCGACGCCGAGGTTGACGCCGACCTTCCCCCCGGCGTGCTGGGGCGGCTGGCGACGCCGGGCGAGCTGGAGATGGTCGACGCCCTGCGACGGGACCGGCCGGGGCGGGCGTGGGACCGGTTGCTGTTCAGCGCGAAGGAGGCGGCGGTGAAGGCCGCGCATGCGCCGCCGCGCGAGGTGCCTGGGCTGGAGGCGACCGAGGTGAGGCTGGATGGGGACGCACGGTCGCTGTCCGTGGTGGTGCGCCTAGACGGCCGCGCGAGCGACCGGCAAGCAACGGTTGAGGGACGATGGGCGTGGCGGGCGGGGATGGTGATTGTCGCCGGGTGGCTGTCTGCTCCGAGTTGAGCCGACGGGCGGTTTCGAACCGGCGACCTCTGTCTATCGGGACGGCGAGATTTGAACTCGCGACCCCCTGCTCCCAAAGCAGGTGCGCTACCAGGCTGCGCCACGTCCCGCCAAGCCCAGTCTATAGCCACGACGATCGGGTTTTATCGACCCACGCCTGCAACCGCGCACGGAGCAGCGTGTCGTTCACGCACACGGTCAGAACGCCATAACGTGACCGCCACGTCCGACCGTTGAGCCCGCCACTGTCGACTTCCGCTGGAACAGCACCTGCGGCGGATCTATTCCGAGCGCTGCCGCCCAATGGGCTCCTAGCGCCGATCGATCTTGGTCGCGATGGTACTGAATGCGGTACGTACGTCGTCGGGATGAAAGCCTCGCGAGCCACCGGTCCAGGAACACGACCATCGCGGTGTCGGAGTTGGCAATTGAGACGACGTTTCGGCTGTGCTTGTAGCCCTCCGCGATATAGAGGCAGACGAATTCTCGAAACCCGGGCTCGGCCATGAGCGCGGGATAGCGCTCCACCCCCTCCTGATAGGCCGCCTCGCGCAGCGTCCGGAACTTGCGCTGCGTCGCCCGCGTCCCTTTGCGCTGCCCGGCCGTCGAGAAGCCTCCCCCCGGCCCCGACCCGGGGACCGGCATGTCCCTGACCCAGTAGTAGATGGTGCTTCGCGGCAGCGCCAACCGTTCGGCCAACTGATCGATCGTGAGCCGTTTCTGGGCGCGCATCGCGCGCGCCTTCTCTCGCAGGTAAGCGGGGTGGGCCATACGAACGCATGTTCGCATCACGATCGGCGGAAATTCTCCTGACCGGAACCCCCGTCCCTCGCGCGACTCCCGATGGGAGCGCGAACGACGCCGCGCGCCCCCACCCGCTAGCCTCGCCCCCGCCATGGCGGACATCCAACCCCTTCGCGCGCTCCACTACGACCCCGCGGTCGTCGGCGAGCTCGCCCGCGTGGTCGCCCCTCCCTACGACGTGATCGACGACGGCCAGCGCGCGGCGCTGCTTGAGCGCTCGCCGTTCAACGTCGTCGCCGTCGACCTGCCCAAGCCGCGGCCGGATGGCGCCGACCAGTACGAGGTAGCCCGCGCCACCTTCGCCGAGTGGCAGGCCGAGGGCGCGGTCGTCCGCGACGGACAGCCCGCGCTGTGGGCGCACGCGCAGGACTACACCGGTCCCGACGGCGTCGACCGTACGCGCCGCGGCTTCTTCTGCCGCGTGCGGATCGAGGGCTACGGGCCCGGCCGCGTCCGCCCGCACGAGCGGACGCACCCCGGGCCGAAGGAGGACCGCCTGCGCCTCACGCGCGCCACGAAGGCGAACATCTCCCCCATCTTCTCTCTCTACTCCGACCCGCGGCAGGCGGCATGGACGGCACTCGAGCCGGCGACCGGCTCGGCCCCGTGGGCGGAGGTGACCGACGGCGACGGCACCCGCCACCGCCTCTGGCGGGTCGCCGACCCGGCGGCGATCGCGGCCGTGCAGGCCGCGACGGCCGACGCGGAGCTGCTGATCGCCGACGGCCACCACCGCTACGAGACGATGGACGCCTATGCCGAGGAGGTCGGCGGGGAGGGCGATCACCGTTACATCCTGATGTGCCTCGTCGCGCTCGAGGACCCGGGGCTGACGATCTTCCCGACCCACCGGCTCGTGCGCGGGCTCGACGCCGACCGCCGCGAGGCGCTGGCGAAGGCGCTGCGCGAGGACTTCGAGATCGAGGAGGTGGCGCTCGAGGCGCTCGCCCCGCCTCCTCAGGGCGAGGAGCCGACGCCGCTGCAGATGGGCTATATCGACTCGGGCTCGCGGCGCCCGCTGCGGCTGACGCTGAAGAACCAGGCGATCGCCGACGCGGCGCTCGCCGAGCACTCGCAGCCCTACCGCCATCTCGACACCGGCGTGCTCGAGAAGCTGATCCTCGAGAACGCTCTGGGCATGAGCGACGAGGACATCTCGCACTTCAACGGCATGTTCTATGCGCGTGACACCGAGGAGGCGGTCGCGATGGTCGAGGACGGCAGCTACGACGCCGCCTTCATCATGCGCCCCACCCCCGTGCGCCAAGTGCGCGAACTCGCGGCCGAGGGCGAGAACATGCCGCCCAAGTCGACCTTCTTCTATCCCAAGCTGCTCACCGGGCTGCTCTTCAACCCGCTCGGTTGAGCAAAAGGTTCGCCGTCCACACCTATCCCCGCGTAGGGCTAGAATTGAGCCAAGCGGGAAGAACGAGAGAAGGGACGTAAATGGGTCAGACTCATGAGGCGGCACCGATGAAAGCCACTGCCCGCCGCGAAGGCAGCTCGTTCCGTCACACCGTGCAGGTGCGCGACCACCAGCTGACGGTCGACGAGCTGGCGGCCAAGGGCGGCGAAGACACCGGCCCCGATCCGCTCGAGCTGCTCGCGGTCAGCCTCGCCTCGTGCACCGCTATCACGATGGAGATGTACGCCGCGCGCAAGGGGTGGGACATCGGCCACGTCGAGGTCGACGTCGAGTACACCCCGGCCGAGCGCGGTTGCCCTACGAAGTTCCAGCTCGTGACGCGCCTACCCGAGGGGCTGCCCGAGGAACAGGTCGAGCGGCTCCGCGTGATCGCCGCGAAGTGCCCGGTCCACCGCGCGCTCGACGGCGAGGTCATGTTCCAGGAGCGCATTGAGCGCGTTCACCTGGCCGCCTGAACCGTCCGCAGCACCTTCCTTGCCCGCACGCGGGGCCGAGCCGGTCCCCGCGGCGGTTCTCGTCCCGCTCTACCGGATCGACGAGGTCACGCACGTGGTCCTCACCCGCCGGCGTTCGGACCTGCGGCGCCATGCCGGTGAGATCTCCTTCCCGGGCGGGCGCCGCGACAGCGGCGACACCGACCTCCTCCACACGGCCCTGCGCGAGGCCGAAGAGGAGATCGGCCTCCCGCGCGGGCAGGCGCGCCTGCTCGGTGAGCTGCCGCCCACTTCGACCTTCGCGACCAACTACCTGATCCACCCCTACGTCGTCTCGATCCCCGCCGGGGTCGCCTGGCAGCTCTCGCCGAACGAGGTGGACGCGGTCCTCGAGCCACCGCTGGGCGAGCTGGGCGCGGGCCGCACGATCGCCACGCTCGAACGACGCGGGATCACCTTCCAGACCGACGCGTATGTCCTCGGCGAGCACCTCGTCTGGGGCGCGACTGCCCGGATCCTCGAGCAGCTGCTGGCCCAGCTGGCCGACGCGCCGGAGCAGCCGCTCACCCTTCGCGGCCGCTAGCCGCTGCGCGGCCGCGTCCTCGCCAGGGGCCCGCCGGGGGCCGGCGCCGGACTCGCGCCTTCTGGCCGCTGCGCGGCCGCGTCCTCGCCAGGGGCCCGGCGCGGGGGCCGGCGCCGGGCTCGCGCCTTTGCCCCGTGCCGACGCGCCTTCGGCGCGGCGCTAACCGCCGAGGAACGAATCGACCGCCCCGATCGCCTCGGGCAGCCACTCCCCGCCCCGTCGCGGGTCGGCCGACAGCAGCACCGTCGGGATGCGGTTGCGCTCGGTCACGCGCCGTGCGATCTCCTCGCCCGCGTCTCGCGCGGCGGGCGGCCCACCCTCCCCGCCCGTCTCGTAGAGCAAGCCCCGCACGGTCGTGTCGATCGCCTGCGTGAGGAACAGCTCGAGCCGGGTCGTGTGCAGCGCCTGGAGCTCCTGCTCGGACCCGGTGGCGGTACCCATCAGCCAGCATGCCACCGCCACGCCGTCGAGAACCCCGCGCAGCGTCTGGAGGCGGTCGGGCGTTCCCACCCAGCACTGCGCCCCCGCCGCCTCGATCGCCTCCCGGCCGGACTCGGTCCGGGTGGTGATGCGCACGGCATGCCCCCGCGCGAGCATCTCGCCCGCGAGCTCACGCCCGCGACAGCCGCCGCCGAGGATCAGGACCCGCGCCACGGCGGGCCATCTTAGGCGGCCCGCGAGCCGCCGGGCGTCGCTAGGCCGGGAGCGGCTCGATCCGTTCGAGCACCTCGGCACGGTCGGTGCCGTGAGCTCGCAGCACGAGGTCGAAGTCGGTGCCGTAGACCTCGATCACAGCGCTCAGCACGTCGGTCGTGCCGAAGCACTGGGCGCCGCGGCGCGACGCATGCGTCGCCGCCAGGTCGCCGACCTTCGCGACGGCGTCCTCCCCTACCGGCGGCGCGTCGCCGTGCTCGGGCTGCGCTTCCAGCGGCGCCTCGCTGACGCCCAGCGCCTGGAGCGTCGCGCCCGCCTCGCCGTGCAGCCGCAGGATCCGGAGCCAGCGCTCCGCCTCGGCCTCCCTGGACTCGGCGAACGGGATCGCGGTGGAGGCCATGCCGAGAACGAGCGCGGCGTCGAGTTCTGGAGCGGGATGAGCGGTCACAGTGCAACCTCCTGGGTGCGTGCCATCGCGCGCGCACGGAGCGGCGCGACGTGATCGTGGGTGAGCGTGAGGCGCGGCGTGGCCCCGGACAGGTCGACCCGCAACACAGCGCTGCCGTGGTCGGCGGCGATCGCGCGGGCCGAAGCCAGCGCGCGGTCGGCCTCGCCGGAGGACACGCCGGCGGCATGCAGGAAGCGCCTCGCGCGCCTGCTACCGGCGTCGCGTCCGTCGAGCTCGATCTCCTCCGCGAGGACGCGGGGACGCTCGCCCTCGCCGGAGATCTCGAGCACGCAGGCGGCCATGTCGTCGGGGCGCCGGTCCGTCTGCTCGGCCACACGGTCGAGCAGCGCCGCCGCACTGGTCGGCTGTGCCGGCTCCGAGAGCTGCTCGAGAACGCCGGCCAGCCGCCGCTGTCCGTACAGCTCGCCGTCCGTGCGCGCCTCGATCACGCCGTCGGTGTAGAACGCGACGAGCGCCCCGCCGGGCACGTGCACGACGGTCTGCCGCGTCCCGGTCGGCTGCCCGGCGCCGATCGGAGGTGCTGAGGCGGCGAGGATCCCGGCGTCAGCGCCGAGCCCGCTCAGCAGCGGGTGCGGATGCCCCGCGCACGAGTACCTCAGCAAGCGCTCGCGCGGGTCGTAGGTCGCGAGCACCACGGTCGCGAACGAGCCGCCGAGCTGGCGCTCGAGCGAGGGAGCGGCGGCCCGCAGCGCCTCCCGCGGGGAGAGGCCGGCCTCGAGGTAGGTTCGCAGCGTGTAGCGCAGCAGCGTCGTGTGGGGCAGGGCCTCACGGCCGTGCCCGGACACGTCGCCGACCAGCACCGCGACCAGTCCCTCGGGAAGCGCGAAGACGTCGTAGAAGTCGCCGCCCGCGCCCGGTCCGGACGCCGGCCGGTAGGCGGCCGTCGTCGCTACCGCGCCGAGCCGCGGCGGCAGCTCTGGCAGCAGCGCCGCCTGGAGCAGGCCCACGTCCTCGAGCAGCTCCCGACGTTGGCGCTCGAGCTTGCGCGCACGGCGCGCCGTCAGACGTGTAGTGAGCGCGAACGCGCAGGCGGCGAGGGCCAGCGCGCCGATCAGCAGCCACAGCGCGGCCGGGATCACGCCGATGATGCGCGTCACCGTCGTCACCAGTGGCGAGCCGGCGCGGCTGCTCGAGCCGTGGTGGCTCGTAGCGCCCCCGCTCCTCGTCCGGCCCGGGGCGGCTTCCCCGGCCGTTTCGCGAACGGCCGCCGGCAGTGCGAGGAGCGACGCTTCGCGTGCGCCCGTCCCGGCGGCTCCGCGACGGCGAGACGTGTGCTTGCCCGCTCGCCCGCTGTTGCGCACCCCGCGTTCGGCTCTGATCGCCGGCGCGAGCGCCGCGGTCGCCGCGGCGCGGGATTCGGGCGTGGAGGCCGGCGCGAGGCCGTCGGCGGCCGCGGAGGCAGTGCCCAGGCCCTGTCGGCCCGCGGCGCCACCCTGGCCGGCTTCCGCCGCTTCGCGTTGTTCGCGCGAGAGCCGCGCGAGCTTCTGCTTGTGGGTTTCGTGGCCGTTCTGCTGACGGTGTTCTTCGCGCGCGCGGGTCCGTTCTTCTCGTTCGAGCCTGCTCGCCCCCTTCCCGTTCGCGGCACGCCCGCCGCCCCGCCCTTGCACCGCAGCTCTCGTGGAGCTGCCCGCGCTCGTGCCCGCGCCGTTGCCTCGCCGGGCGGCGCGCTCGGCCGAGTGTTCGGCTCGAGCGGCGGCCCTTTCGGCTTTGTGCGCGGCGCGCTCCTCGGCGGCGGCTTCCTTCTTCGCGGGGGCACCGGCAGTCGTTTCGGTCGCGGAGGGGGACCGTTCGGCGACTCGTTCTTCGTGGCGCGCGGCGCGTTCTGCCTGTCGCGCGGCGCGGCGTTCGGCGGCGGTTTCCTGCGCCCCGGCCGCGGACGGTGCTTCCGCTGCATCGGGACCCGCTGCGGTTCGCTGGCCGGACGCGGCGTGCGCCGGCAGGGCCACCGCCGCCGCGATCAGGATCGAGAGGACCAGCGCCAGGCTCGTGCTCGGCGCGGTGAGAGCAAGGGCACCGGTGCGACGGCCCATCAGCCTGCCGCCGTGGTGCTCCCCTGGACGTAGCCGAGCGCGTCCTGCAGCGTCGGGACGATCTCGAACATCCCGTCGAGGCCGGTGAGTTCGAAGATGCGAAGCACGTTCTCCTCGGCGCACGCGATCGCCAGCCTCACGCCGGGATCGAGTGCGCGTTGCGCTCCGACCAGCACGCCGAGTGCCGTCGAATCGATGAAGCCGACCCTCGAGAGGTCGACGACGACGTGATGGGCCTGGGTCGATTGCACGTCGGCGAGCGCCCACTTGAGGCTCGGCGCCGAGGCGAGGTCGAGGTCGCCCTCGACCTCGAGCAGGCTGGTGTCGCTGGCGAGCTCCTTGCGCGTGATCAGGAAGCTGACTTCGTCATCGGTGTGCGCTGTGCCGCTGTTGGCCCGCATGGTGTGCTCCCTGAGGGTCGAGGTTCTCTCTCTTGGACTCCGCCCGGCACGGGCGCCACGACGGGGCCATGAGTCGCTTCGGCAGATGTCCCCTGGACCTTGACCCCGAAACACCGCCGTCGTACACGTGTCCGCCCGCCGGCGGACGGCTCGACGGCCGTGAAAGAGCGCCGCGGAAACGATCATCTAGCATCCCTCGCCCCCGATGAACGCGCCCGACGACACCGAGTCCGAGACCACCGCCGGCGACGTCGTGACGATGGAGAAGATCGTCGCGCTCTGCAAGCGCCGCGGCTTCGTCTTCCCCAGCTCGGAGATCTACGGCGGCGTCGGCTCCACCTACGACTTCGGCCACTACGGGGTGCTGCTGAAGAACAACGTCAAGAACGAGTGGTGGCGGGCGATGCTGCTCGAACGGGACGACATCGTCGCGCTCGACTCGGCGATCCTCCAGCACCCGCGGGTGTGGGAGGCATCGGGTCATCTCGCCGGCTTCACCGACCCGCTGGTCGACTGCCGCAACTGCAAGCAGCGCTTCAGGGCCGACCACCTGGGCGAGCTGCAGTGCGGGCTGAAACCCTCGAAGCATCCCGGCGAGGCGGAGGAGTGCGATCTGACGGAGGCGCGCGACTTCAACCTGATGTTCGAGACGACGATCGGGCCCGTGAAGGAATCGGGCTCTATCGCCTACCTTCGCCCCGAGACCGCGCAGGGGATCTTCATCAACTTCAAGAACGTCCTGCAGTTCTCGCGCAAGAAGCCGCCGTTCGGGATCGCGCAGATCGGCAAGTCCTTCCGCAACGAGATCACGCCCGGGAACTTCATCTTCCGGACGCGGGAGTTCGAGCAGATGGAGATGGAGTACTTCGTGCCTCCCGCCGAGGCCCAGCAGTGGTTCGAGCACTGGCTCGCCGAGCGGGAGCGGTGGTACACGGACCTTGGGATCCGGCCCGACCACCTGCGGCTGCGCGCCCACGACGCGGAGGAGCTCTCCCACTACTCATCGGGCACGAGCGACGTCGAATACCTCTTCCCGTCCGCCACCGGAGATGGCGGAACGCGCTGGTCGGAGCTCGAGGGCATCGCCAACCGCGGCGACTTCGATCTGACCCAGCACACCCGGCACTCGGGGCAGAAGCTCGAGTACTTCGACCAGTCCAGCGGGGAGCGCTACGTGCCGCACGTGATCGAGCCGGCCGCGGGCGCCGACCGCGCCACGCTCGCATTCCTCGTCGACGCCTACGACGAGGAACTCGTCGAGCGCGAGGGCGCCGGCGAGGGCGAGACGCGCACCGTGCTGCGGCTGCACCCGCGGCTGGCGCCGGTCAAGGCGGCGGTGCTGCCGCTGGTCAACAAGGACGGTCAGCCCGAGCTGGCGCGTGAGGTGCACCGTGAGCTGCGCGGGCGCTTGCAGGCGGAATACGACACGGGCGGCGCGATCGGCCGCCGCTACCGGCGCCAGGACGAAATCGGAACACCGTTCTGCTTTACGATTGACCACCAGAGTCTCGAGGACCGCACCGTGACGCTGCGCGACCGCGACTCGCTGGCCCAGGAGCGGCTGCCGATCGGCGGGCTCGCCGACGAGATCGAGCGGCGGATCGCCGCGCCCTGGAAGACCCCAAAGCTGGAGCACTGAAAGGAGCCGGATGGACTTCGAACTCACCGACGAGCAGCGCCTGATCAAGCAGACGGCCCGCGAGTTCACGGACAAGGAGATCATCATCCAGTCCCGTGAAAACGCTCGCAACCACCACTTCGACCTGGACATGGTCAAGAAGGTCGCCGACCAGGGCTACCTCGGCGCCGTGGTGCCCCAGGAGTACGGCGGAGCAGGGCTGGACTACCTCTCCTACGGGCTGATCGTCGAGGAGATCGGGCGCGGCGACTCGGCGATCCGCACCGTGATCTCGGTCCAGACCTCACTCGTCTGCTCGGGGATCGTCCGCTGGGGCACAGAGGAGCAGAAGCACAAGTACCTGCCGAAGCTCTGCTCCGGCGAGTGGCTGGGGTGCTTCGGGCTGACCGAGCCGGACACCGGCTCGGACGCCGCCAACCAGCGCACACGCGCGGCGAAGACCGACGGCGGCTGGGTGATCAACGGCAACAAGATGTGGATCTCGATGGCCAACCACGCGAAGGTCGCGGTGATCTTCGCCCAGACCGACCCGTCGCTCGGCGCGAAAGGCCTCGCCGCCTTCCTGGTCGACACCGAGCAGCCGGGCTACAAACCGCAGCTGATCGAGCACAAGATGGGGCTGCACGCCTCCGACACCGGCTCGATCGCGCTCGAAGACGTCGAGGTCTCCGACGAGGACATGCTCGGCAACGTCGGCGACGGCTTCAAGGTCGCGATGTCGAACCTCGACTCGGGCCGCTACTCGGTGGCCGCGGGCTGCGTCGGCATCTGCCAGGGCTGCGTCGAGGAGTCCGTCAAGTACTCGACCGAGCGCCGGCAGTTCGGGCGGCCGATCGCGAGCTTCCAGCTCGTGCAGGCGATGATCGCTGACATGACGGTGAAAACGGAGGCCTCGCGGATGCTCGTGTGGCGCGCCGGCTTCCTCAAGGACCAGGGCAAGCCCAACACGCTCGAGACCTCGATCGCCAAGCTCCACGCCACCGAGTCCTCGCTGGAGTGCGCGAACCTGGCGATCCAGGTGCACGGCGGCGCCGGCTACGTCGACGACCACCCCGTCGAGCGCTACCTGCGGGACGCCCGCGTGACGACGATCTACGAGGGGACCTCGCAGATCCAGAAACTGATCATCGGGCGCCAGATGACGGGCATCAGCGCGATGGTCCCGGCCTAGATGGCCGAACCCGCACGCATCATCGGCGTGCTCGGCGCGGGCACGATGGGCGCGGGCATCGCTCAGCTGGCGTGCCGGTCGGGCGCGCAGACCCTGCTCTACGACCCGATCGCGCAGGCGCTGGAGAAGGGCCGCGAGCGAGTGCTCGACGGGCTTCGCCGCGAAACGGCGAAAGGCCGGCTGGACCCCGCGCGTGCCGAGTCCGCCGCGGAGGCGCTGCAGACCGTGGCCGAGCTCGACGCGATGGCCGACTGCGAGCTCGTGATCGAGGCGGTCCCCGAGCGGCTGGATCTCAAGCACGAGATCTACGGACGGCTCTCGGAGCTGGTCTCCGCGCAGTGCGTGCTCGCCAGCAACACCTCCTCGCTGCCGGTCACGGCGATCGCCGCAGGGGCGAGCAATCCCGAGCGGGTCGTCGGCATGCACTTCTTCAACCCGGCGCCCGTGATGAAGCTGCTCGAGGTGATCGCGGGCGTGCGCTCTGGCGAGCCGGCGCTGCGCGTCGCGCGGGCCACCGGCGAGGCGATGGGCAAGACCGTGATCGACGCCAACGACGGCCCCGGCTTCCTCGTCAACCGCTGCAACCGGCCGTTCGGGCTCGAGGCGCTCAAGATGCTCGCCGAGCGGATCGCCGACATCGAGACGATCGACCGCATCTGCCGCATGGAGGGGGGCTTCCGAATGGGCCCCTTCGAGCTGATGGACCTGGTCGGGATCGACACCGGCCTGGAGGTCTCGGAATCCTTCTACGAGTTGAGCTTCGGCGAGCCGCGCTGGCGGCCGTCGCCGATCTCCGCCCGTTACGCCGCTGCGGGCTTGCACGGCCGCAAGACGGGGGTCGGTTACTACGACTACAGCGGCCTGGCCGACGGCGGGAGCTACCGCGAGGAGGACCCTGCGCCGGGCACGCCGGCACAGGCGCCGCCCGCTGCCGAGGGGGTGCTCGTGATCACCGGCGAGGGAGTGCTCGCCGAGGAACTGCGCCGGGCCGCGGGAGCGGCCGGCTTCGAGCTGCGTGCCCCCCACGAACCCTCCGGTGGCGTGCTGCCCTCGCTGATCATCGAATGCGACCGGGAGCCGGCCGGGCCGGAGCCCGAGCGCGATGCGCCCGAGCGCGGCGCGGCGCGGATGGTGCTCTGCGCACGAGGCTCGCTGAGCTCGCTCGACCCGGCCGGCAGCGCCGTCGGCTTCCACGTGCTGCCGAGCTTCGAGCAGGCGCGACTCGTCGAGCTGACCCGCTCGGAGACCTCCTCGCCGCTCGCCGCCGAGCGCGCCGAACGGCTGCTCGCTGCGCTCGGCAAGCACGTCGCGTGGGTCGGCGACGCGCCCGGGCTGGTGCTCGGCCGGATCGTCTGCCAGGTCATCAACGAGTCCGCCTTCGCCCTCGGTGAAGGCGTCGGCGAGGCCGAGGACATCGACACCGGCATGCTGCTCGGCCTGAGCCATCCGCGGGGGCCGCTCGAGTGGGCCGACGCGGTCGGCCTCGAGCACGTGCTCTCAGTGCTCGACGCGCTGCGCAGGGAGTACGGCGAGGAGCGCTACCGGGCAGCGCCCGCGCTGCGCCAGCGCGTGGCCGCGGGACGCACCGGCCGTGCCGCCGGAGCCGGGTTCTTCGACTATCCCGCCTGAGCGGCCTCACGCGCGCGGGCTCACGCCCGTTTAACGCTCGTGGACGCCGAGCTGCCTCCCTTCCAGCGCTTCCTCGACGCCAATCGCGACACGGTGTGGCGCTTCCTGGTCGCCTCGGTGGGACGCGAGGAGGCGGACGACTGCTTCCAGGAGACGTTCATCGCGGCGCTGCGCGCCTACCCGCGGCTGCGCGGCAGGGAGCGCTCGCACAACCTGCGGGGCTGGGTCCTGCGGATCGCGCACAACAAGGCACTGGACGCGCACCGCGCCCGGGGCCGCCGCGCAGTGCCGGTGGGTGACGCGCCGGCGGATCGGCGCTCCGGGACCGCGGCGGCCCCGGAGCATCGCGACGACGAGCTGTGGGCGGCGGTCAAGGACCTGCCGCCGCGCCAGCGCTCGGCCGTCGTGCTGCGCTTCGTCGCAGATCTGCCGCACGGCGAGATCGCAGCCGCGATCGGCTGCTCGGAGGAGGCTGCGCGGCGCTCGCTGCACGAGGGTCTGACAAAGCTGAGAAAGGCGGTGACGGCATGAACTCCGGAGCACAGGAAGCGGCGCTGGAGCGCGCGCTGCGCGCGGGCGTGACGGCGGAGCTCGACGCGGGCGCGGCGGGCTCGCTGCGCGAGCAGGCCGCCGCGGCGGCGGCGCGACTCGCCGAGCGGGCCGCGGCGGAGGGGCTCGCAGGCGTCGCCTACGCCCGCGTGGACTCCCCGTTCGGGACGCTGACCGTGGCGCTCACGCAGCGCGGCCTGGTCCGGCTGGCCTTTCCGGAGGAGCCGCTCGAGGGCGTGCTCGACCGGCTCGCCGCGCGCGTCTCGCCGCGGATCGTGGAGGCGCCGGGCCACCTCGACGCCGTGCGCCGCGAGCTGGACGAGTACTTCGACGGATCACGGCGCAGCTTCGGCGTGGCCGTGGACTGGGGGCAGATCGGGGCGTTCGCGCGGCGCGTCCTCGGCGCCACGGCGTCGATCCCCTACGGGGCGATGCTCACCTACCGCGAGGTCGCGGCGCAGGCGGGCAGCCCGCGGGGCTCGCGGGCTGCCGGCAACGCCCTCGGCGCGAACCCGGTCCCGATCGTCGTGCCCTGCCACCGTGTGTTGCGCAGCAGCGGCAGCCTCGGCGGCTACGCGGGCGGGCTCGAGCGCAAGCGCTGGCTGCTCGAGCACGAGGGCGCGCTGTGAGCGTCCAGCAATCCGCCCAGGGCGCGAACCGAGCGAACGGGTGCTCGTCAGCGGACCTCGCACTCGGCGGCCACTCGCCTGGGTCTTCGCCGTCGTGCCGGCGATCGGCCCGATCGCAGGGCAGGCCGGTGACGATCCTCGCGATCGGCCCGATGGCAGGGCAGGCCCGTGACGATCCTCGCGATCGGCCCGATCGCAGAGCAGGCCGGTCACGACCCTCCCGATCGAGGCTCCCCTGCCACAATTTCACTGCTCGCGCCGCGGCGCCGATGTAGATCGCGCCCCTCTGGGCACGCATGGCTGCAATCTCGGAAAAGCCCCAACCGCCCCAGCCCGCCGAGCCCGCGGTCGACGACGCCGTGCCGCGGCGCTTCGCCGCCGGCGACGGCTTGCGCGCGATCGCCGCCCTGTCGGTGCTCGTCTTCCACGCCGGCATCGCCACGCTGCTGTGGAAGCTCGGTCACGGCTCTGTCAACGGCGAAGGCACCACGCACGAGTTCGAACCGCTTTTCGGCGCGCTCGCACCCGTGTTCGTGAACATGCGCGCCGGGATCTACATCTTCTTCTCGCTCTCCGGCTACCTGCTCACACGCTCGTTCCTGTCGTGGTGGCTGATCGGGACGCCGATGCCGTCCGTCGCCCGCTACTTCCGCAACCGGGCGCTGCGGATCATCCCCGCCTTCTGGGTCGTGGCCGCGATCTACATCACCTGGGACCACTTCTGGGGCGTCGGCTGGCGCGGCCTGCTCGCGGTCTTCGGCTTCTCCGCCAACTACTACTCGACGCAGGCCGCCGGCGCCGTCGGACAGGCGTGGACCCTCGACATCGAGGTCGCGTTCTACATCCTGATCCCGCTCGCCGCCGGCATCGCGCTGATGATCGGGCGCAGGCCCTCGACCCCGCAGCGGCGCCTCGCGCTCGTGCTCGGCCTGCTGGCGGCGCTCTACGCCGGGAGCCTCTACGCCAAGCATCTGGCGGGCAACCCGATCGACCTCACGTACAACATCGCCGACTACCTCTTCGCCTTCATCCCCGGCATCGCGCTCGCCGCGTGCGAGCCGCTGCTGGCGCCGAAGCTGCGCGCCTGGCAGCACGGCCGCACGGTCGCCTGGGTCTCGCTGCTGGCCTCGATCGCCCTGTTCGCGCTGTTCTGCGCGCTCCCGGTTTCGAAATACGGCCTGCGCGTGCTGCTGATCAGTCTCTCCTGCGGCCTGTTGGTGGCGGCGCCGCTGACCTTGCAGTGGGCGAGCGGCCGCAGCTGGCGGGTGCTCGACAACCGCGTGATGCGCTGGCTCGGGGAGCGCTCCTACGGCATCTACCTGATCCACCTCGGCCTGATGACGCACGTGCTCGCGCGCTTCGGCCACAGCCACGGCCTGAAGGTCACGTTCCTGCTCCTGCTCGTCGGCGTGAGCGCCGCCACGCTGGTTGCGGCGGACCTGCTCTGGCGGTTCGTCGAGCGGCCCGCGCTGCAGCGGCGCCTGCCGTGGCGCCAAGCCGAGTTCGCGCCCGCCTCCGGCCCGGCCTGAGGAGCCCTCAGCGGCTCACTGCGCGGGCTCTGCGTACTGCGCCTCGGCGGGATCGCCGAGCGGCATCCCCTCGGGGACCGGGACGCCCGGCGTGTCGCGCAGGTACCACTCGGCGTCGAGCGCCGCCTGGCAGCCGGAGCCGGCCGCGGTGATCGCCTGCCGGTAGGTGTGATCCACGAGGTCGCCGGCGGCGAACACGCCCGGCAGCTTCGTGCGGGTCGAGCGGCCCTCGGTCAGGACGTAGCCGTTCTCGTCGACGTCCACCTGGCCCTTGACGAGCGCCGACTGGGGCTCGTGCCCAATCGCGATGAAGGTTCCCGACACGAGCAGCTCGCGTTCCTCGCCGGTCTCGAGGTTGTGCAGCAGCGCGTGACCGAGCGCGCCGTTCTCGCCGGCGACGAACTCCTTCACCGTGTAGGGGGTCAGGAACTCGATGTTCTCCTGTCCCCGCGCCCGCTCGAGCATGATCTTCGAGGCGCGGAACTCCTCGCGCCGGTGCACGACCGTGACCTTCTTCGCGAACTTCGAGAGGAAGATCGCCTCCTCCATCGCGGAATCGCCGCCGCCGACGATGATCGTGGTCGCCTCCTTGAAGAAGGCGGCGTCGCAGGTGGCGCAGTAGCTGACGCCGCGTCCGGACAGCTCCTCCTCGCCGGTGACGCCGAGCTTCTTGTGCTCGGCGCCCATCGCGAGGATCACGGTGCGCGCGCGATGCTCGGTATCGCCGACCCAGACGCTGTGCACTGCGCCCGGCTCACGACCGAGCTCGACGCGGTCGGCTTGGTCGGTCAGCAGGCGCGCCCCGAAGCGCTCCGCCTGGTCGCGGAAGCGCTGCATCATCTCCGGGCCCATGACCCCCTCCGGGAAGCCCGGGTAGTTCTCGACGTCGGTGGTCTGCTGCAGCAGGCCGCCCCAGGCGAACCCCTCGATCACGAGCGGGTCGAGGTTCGCGCGGGCCGTGTAGAGGGCAGCGGTGTAGCCGGCGGGCCCGCTCCCGACGATGATCACGTTCTCGATCTCGCTCATGGTTTCTCCGTTCCGCGCCGCGGGGCGGCTGTGCCTCTCCGCATTACTTTACTTTGTATAGTGTACCATCGACCGGGCGCTGCCCGCGACCGCGGGCTCTTCGACGCGGCCATCCCGAGGGCGTCACACCGCCGCCGCCGAGCCCGCAGCGGGGTCCGGGGCCAAGCGCTCGTGGTCGTGGTCGGCCTCGCGCCAGCGTGAGACCGTGCGCCGCAGCTGGAAGTAGGCGATCGCGCCGGGAACGGTCGGCAGCCAGAAGGAGATGGCACGGTAGGAGATCACCGCGAGGACCGCCAGTTCGAGGTTCACGCCGAACGCCGCGAACGCGCCGATCATCCCGCCCTCGACGCCGCCGAGCCCGCCCGGCAGCGGCAGCAGGTTGCCGAGCGTGCCGACGAAGTAGGCCATCCAGATCACCGTGAACGGCGGCGGCGCGCCGAACGCGTGGAACATCGCCCACAGCACCGAGATGTCGAAGCCCCACCAGGCGAGCGCGCCGAGCAGGCCCGGGTCGCGGTCGCGGATCACGCCGACGGCGGTGCGCACCCCGCTGGCCGTCAGCGCCGGCACGGCGGCCGCGCGGGCCAGCCAGTGCGACAGCCGCCCCGAGCCCGAGGCCCAGCTGCCCATGCGCCGCTCGACGTCTCCGGGCAGCAGCGCCAGCGCGCCTGCGGCGGCGAACAGCACCGCCGCGACGATCGCCGGGACGTAAGTGATCGCGAACGAGCCACCGCCCGGGAACAGCCCGGTGCCGAGTCCGAGGCCGCAGATCAGCAGCGATCCCGCGTAGACCACGTAGAGGATCACCATGAAGGCCACCATCCGGCAGGCCACCAGCCGCGGTTCCATACCGGAGCGGCGCAGCGCCCACGCCGTCAGCGCGACACCGCCGGCGCCGGCCGCGGCGAACAGTCGGGTCGCCACGAGCCCGGCCATCGTGATCTCGTAGCTCTCTCGCCAGCCGATCCGCCGGAGGTGGCTCCGGGGATGCTCGCGGATCACGAAGATCGCACGGAACAGCAGGACGTAGCCGGCGAACGAGAGCACCTCGAGCAGGACGCCGATCACGATCCACCAGGTTTCGCCGCGCTCGATGCGGTGGACGGTCTCGCCGGCCTGGGTGAGCTTCGGCAGCACGAAGTAGAGGAAGGCCACGGCCGAGAGCACGAAGATCGCGAAGGCGATGACCTGCCGGCGGGTCAGACGGACCCGCGGCATCTCCTCCTCGTGGTGACCCCCGGGCTGCCGTTCGGGCGCCTGCCCGGCGGAAGGCTCCGCCGGCTTTTGCACCCGCCGCCCGGTACCGGCTGCGGCGGGGTCGCCCCCGTCTCCCGCTGCTGCTCCCCCGGCTTGCCCGACTCCCGCCATATGCCGCTTTTCTACCCCACCGCTCAGCTGGTCGGGTGCGCGATTGCCTCCAGCGCGCCGACGGCCCGCCCGATCCTCGCCGCGAAGGGCGCGGCGAACGGCGTGGCGCGCCGCACGGCGAGCGTCAGCGCGGCGCCACCGAGCAGGTCGACGACGTAGTGCTCGCCGAGGTAGACGAGCGCGAAGCCCAGCGTCGCCGTGTAGGCCCCGACCAGCGCGGCCGGCATCGGGGCCGCTTCGGCGAGGAGCAGCGTGGCCATGAGCGATGTGGCGAAATGCAGAGAGGGCATCGCGGCGAGGGGGTTGCCTCCGAAGACACTGTAGAGCGAGCCCCAGCCGTCACGCCAGAAATGCTCGCCGTACTCCACCATCATCCGCCGCACCTCGAGCTCCTCAGAGCTCGAGCGGTCCTCGCGCGCACCGGCCGCGTACCACGGCGGCGCGGTCGGCAGAACCCAGTAGATGCCCGCGCCGATGTCGAAGACGGCATAGGTCATCACGGCGGCGCGCGGGAAGCGGGCGGGATGCCGGGCGAGGATGTAGAGCAGCGAGACGTGCGGGACCGCGAACCAGCTCCAGTGCGCCCACACGAGCACGCGGTCGAGCGCGCGCCAGCGGGGGCCGTCGGGTCCGGTGCGCGCCAGCGCGCGCTGCAGGCGTGTGCTCGGCAGCTCTCCCAGCCCGAGCACGCGATCGGCGAGGATCGGGTAGCGAACCTGGACGCGAGCGGCTTGGCCGCCTGCGTCGTCGTGGGGCGTCTTGTACGCGGCGAGATAGGCCCACATCTGCAGCGCGCAGAGGGCCACGTCGCGGCGGCGGGAGCGCGGCACGGCGACGGCGAGCCCGAGCGGGGCGCCGAACGCGACGGTCTGCATCAGCACCGCGGGCGCCTTCACGCGCTTGCGCAGCAGCGGCGCCGCGACCCCTGCGGCGACCATCCCCCAGGCGGCCGCTCGGATCGCCTTCGACAGAGGCACGCGCGGGGAGTATAGGCGCGGTTCTCGCGCCGCTACTGCCCGGCGCCGGCCAGCGCGGTGCGTGCCGCGGCCTGCACCAGCGCGGCGATCACCGTGCTGGCCTCGTCGGCCTCCGGATGCCACTGCACCCCCAGCACGAAGCGCTTGCCGGGGAACTCGACGGCCTCGGCCAGCTCGTCCTCGAGAGACGCGACGCCGCTGACGACGAGGCCGCTGCCGAGGCACTCGACACCCTGGTGGTGATGGGACTTGGTGGTGTGCACGGGCTCCCCCGTGGCGGCGGCCGCGAGCGATCCCTCGCTCAGGACGACCTCGTGGTCGGCGCCGTCGAAGGTCCCGACGACGCGGCGGTGCTCGCCGTGGCCGAAGCGGTCAGGCAGGTGCTGGATCAGCGTGCCGCCGCAGGCGACGTTGATCAGCTGCATGCCCCGGCAGATGCCGAGCAGCGGCAGGTCGCGCTCGATCGCGCCGCGGGCCAGCGCGATCTCGAAGCGGTCGCGCTCGGGCACGGTGTCGACCGTGTGGGGGTCGCGGGTCTCGCCGTAGCTGCCGGGGTCGATGTCGGCGCCGCCCGCGAGGATCAGCCCGTCGATCATGCCGAGCACCTCCTCCGGGTCCTCGACGAGCCGCTCGTCCGGCGGCAGCATCACCGCCATCCCGCCGGCGCGCTGGACGGCCTGCACGTAGTTCATCGGCAGCAGCGCCGCATCGAGCTCCCAGACGCTCCAGCGCGCCTTCTCCAGGGTCGTGCAGATGCCGATCACGGGCCGCCGGTGCCCCGCCATGGTGTACGTCATCGGTTACACCATAGGATCAACGCTCCCAGCGAGGCGGCGAGGGCCGCCCGGCCGCGAACCGGACGCGGAGGCGCAGAAACCTCAGGAGGCCGCGATGAGCGACACCGACACGCAGCTCGAGACCGTCAACCTGTCAGTCGCCGACGGAGTGGCGACGATCGAGCTCAACAGGCCGCAGACGCTGAACGCCTGGAACGCCCAGTTCGGCGCCGACATGCTCGCGGCGGTCGCTCGCTGCCGCGAGGACGAGGGGATCCGCTCGGTGCTCCTCACCGGAGCGGGCCGCGGCTTCTCCTCGGGCGCGGACCTGCGCGAGCTCGGCGGCGGCGGCGCGACGCCGGAGGAGCGTCCCGAAGCGGTCTACCGCCAGCTCTCCGAGGTCTACCACCCGATCATGACCGGCATCCGCGAGCTGCCGAAGCCGGTCGTCGCGGCCGTGAACGGCCCTGCGGTCGGGATCGGCTGCTCGCTGGCGCTCTGCTGCGACCTGATCCTGGCGGCCGAGAGCGCGTACTTCCTGCTGGCGTTCGTGAACATCGGGCTCGTGCCCGACGGCGGCTCCTCGCTGTGGCTGCCGACACGGATCGGGCTGGCACGGGCGACCGAGCTGTGCATGCTCGGCGAGCGGCTGCCCGCCGCCAGGGCGCTCGACTGGGGCCTGATCAACCGCGTCACGCCTGACGCTTCGCTGCTGGAGGAGGCCGGCGCGCTGGCCGCGAAGCTGGCGGCAGGGCCGACGCTCTCCTACGCGGGGACCAAGCGCCAGCTGAACAACTGGCTCTACCAGCGGATGGGCGAGCAGCTCGACCTGGAGGCGCAGATCCAGCGCGAGATGGCGAACAGCGAGGACTCGACGGAGGGAGCGATCGCGTTCGTCGAAAAGCGCCCTCCGCGCTTCAGGGGCCGCTAGATGGCCGCCCGCGTCGCGGCGCCGCAGCGCTCCCGCCCACGCCTCGTGGCAATCGTCATCAAGCGCGTCCGGGCCGCGGCTGAATAGAATCCCCGCCGCCTTGAGCCACCTGCTCTCAACAGCGCTCGCCTTCTTCACGCCGCAGTCGGGCGGCTCGCCGCAGGCGAACCAGATCAACAGCCTCTACAAGATCGAGCTGGTCGTGGCGCTCGTGATCTTCGTGGCGGTCGAGGGGGCGCTCGTGTGGGCGCTGATCAAACACCGCGCGAGCAAGAACCGCATCCCCTCGCAGATCCGCGGCAACACCCGTCTGGAGGTCGGCTGGACGGTCGCGGCAGCGGTGATCCTGGTCGTGTTGGCGGTGATCACGTTCGTGAAGCTGCCGTCGATCGTGAACCCCCCCAACTCCGGCGCGAACGGCCTGCAGCAGCTGGCGGACAACGCCGACGGCGGCGTCGAGCTGGCGAGCATCGAGGAGAAACAGCCGCCGAACGGCAAAGCCCTCAAGATCACGGTGATCGGCCGCCAGTTCATCTGGCAGTACGTCTATCCGGGCGCCAGCGAACCGGACGGGCTGGGCGCCCCGTACTCCTACCAGGAGATGGTCGTCCCGACGGAAACGACGGTCTCGCTGGACGTCGAGTCGGCTGACGTGGTGCACTCCTGGTGGGTGCCGAAGCTCGGCGGCAAGGTGCAGGCGGTCCCCGGCTACCACAACTACACGTGGTTCAAGATCCCCAAGCCAGGGATCTACACCGGCCAGTGCGCGATCCTCTGCGGCCGCGGCCACGCGCGCATGATCGCCACGGTCAGGGCCGTGCCGCCGGCCGAGTTCGAAGCGTGGCTGGCGGAACGCAAGAAGCTGATCTCGCAGGCCAACGCAGCGGCGAAGGAAGCCCGGGCGAAACTCGGCAAGGAAACCGGTGCCGGCCAGGTGGAAAACCCCTAGCCGCCCCTGCAACTGACCCTCTAGCGAGACAAGGACCGAGAGACAGCCTGATGGCCACCTACGTAGCCCCCGTCCCCCAGATCGCGACCCACGCAGTCGAGCGCGAGGCGACGGGCTGGACGAGCTGGATAACGACGACCGATCACAAGCGGATCGGGATCATGTACATCGTCACGACCTTCGTGTTCTTCGTGCTCGGCGGGGTCGAGGCGCTGATGATCCGTCTCCAGCTCGGCGCGCCGAACAACACGCTGGTCTCGCCGACGACGTACAACCAGCTGTTCACGATGCACGGAACGACGATGATCTTCCTGTTCGTCGTGCCGATGATGGCCGGGCTGGCCAACTACTTCGTGCCGCTGATGGTGGGGGCCCGCGACATGGCCTTCCCGCGTCTGAACGCGCTCTCCTACTGGCTGCTGCTGGCGGGCGGGATCGTCTTCTACTCCTCGATCTTCTGGAACCCGCCGGAAGCCGGGTGGGTGAGCTTCGTGCCGCTCGCCAACTCGACGTTCTCGCCCAGCGGCGGCGAGGACGCGTGGATCTACCTGATCCACCTGACCGGCCTGTCCTCGCTGCTCGGCGCGATCAACTTCTACGCCACGATCGCGAACATGCGCGCCCGCGGCATGAGCTGGGGCCGCCTGCCGCTGTTCATCTGGACGATCCTGACCTACTCGGTGCTGCTGATCTTCGCGCTGCCGGTGATCGCCGCCGCCGTCACCCTGCTGCTCACAGAACGACACTTCGGCACACACTTCTTCGACTCGGCGACCGGGGGCTCGCCGGTGCTGTGGCAGCACCTGTTCTGGTTCTTCGGGCACCCCGAGGTCTACATCATGGTGCTGCCCGGCTTCGGGATCATCTCCGAGATCCTGCCGGTGTTCGCGCGCAAGCCGATCTTCGGCTACAAGGCGATCGCCGCCTCGACCGTGGCGATCGCCTTCCTCGGCTTCCTGACCTGGGCGCACCACATGTTCACCGCCCCGATCCCCGAGGCGATCCTCGTGTTCGTGATGCTGAGCTCCTACTTCATCGCGGTGCCGACCGGCGTGAAGATCCTCAACTGGGTGGCGACGCTGTGGCGCGGCTCGATCGAGTACCGCACGCCGCTGCTGTTCTGCGCCGGGGCGATCTCGATCTTCCTGATCGGCGGCATATCCGGGATCTTCCTGGCGACCTTCCCGATCGACTGGCAGGTCAACGAAACGTACTTCGTGGTCGCACACCTGCACTTCGTGCTGCTCGGCGGCGCCGTGATGCCGATCTTCGGAGCGATCTACTACTGGTTCCCGAAGATGAGCGGCCGAATGCTGAACGAAGGGCTGGGACGGCTCAGCGCGGCGCTGATCTTCATCGGAATTCTCGTCACTTTCCTGATTCAGCACGTGATGGGGCTTGACGGGATGCCGCGGCGCATATACGAGTACGACAACGTGGGCCACCTGCAGCTCTACAACCTGATCTCCACGGTCGGCGCCTTCATCCTCGCGGCCGGGGTGCTCGCGACGATCGTCAACGTCGTGCTGAGCCTGCGCAACGGCACGGTGGCCGGACCCGACCCGTGGCGGGCGAACACGCTCGAGTGGTTCACGGCATCGCCCCCGCCGGTCAACAACTTCGACGTGGTTCCGCTGGTCCGCTCGGCGGAACCGATGAAGGACATCCGCCGTGAGGTCGCCCGGCGCTCCGGCGCCGGCGCCGGCAGCGGCGCGACCGTTCCAGCCGGCGCGCGGCAGGTAGGTGTGTGATGCCGCCGGCCGGGGTCGGCGGCGCGCAGCCCGCGATCGAGGTCCCTCGCGTCGGCCTCGCGCCGCGCACCCGGCAACTGCTCTCCGACTACCTGGAGCTGACCAAGCCCAAGGTCCAGTCGCTGCTGCTGCTGACGACGATCGCGACGATGTACGTCGCCGGCGACCCCTCCCCCGGTCTCGTCGCGCTGACCTGCCTCGGCGGGTACCTCTCCGCGGGCGGCGCGGGCGCCGTCAACCACTGGTTCGACCGCGACATCGACGCGCAGATGACGCGCACCGCCTCGCGTCCGATCCCCTCCGGCCGGGTGGCGCCTCGCTCGGCGCTGCTGTTCGGCTGCCTGCTGGTCTGCCTCTCGCTGCTCGTGCTCTCGCTGACCGTCAACCCGCTCGCGGCGGCGCTGTCGTTCAGCGGCTTCCTCGGCTACGTGCTCGTCTACACGGTCTGGCTGAAGCGGCGCACGCCGCAGAACATCGTGATCGGCGGGGCCGCCGGCGCGGTGCCGCCGCTGGTCGGCTGGGCCGCGGTCCACGGCACCGTCAGCGGCACGGCGGTGATCCTCTTCTTCATCGTCTTCTTCTGGACGCCCCCCCACTTCTGGGCTCTCTCGCTGCTGATGAAGGACGAGTACGAGAAGGTCGGCGTGCCGATGCTGCCGGTGGTGCGCGGCGAGGCCGAGACCCGCCGCCAGATCCTCCTGTACTCCGTGCTGCTCTACGCGGTGACCCAGCTCCCGTTCTGCGCGGGCGGCTTCGGGCTGATCTACCTGGTCGCCTCGCTGACGCTGGGGCTCGGCTTCATCGGCGGGGCGGTCCGGCTGTATCGCCGCGCCGACCGCCGCAGCGCGTTGCGTCTGTACCTCTACTCGTTGGCCTACCTCGCGGCGCTGTTCTGCGCGATGGTCGCGGATCGGCATCTCTAGCAGCGCGCATGGAGCGCGCGGTCCTTCCCCTATAAGATTGCCCGCGCGATGATGACGAGACGCCTCGCACGCAAGAACATCCGCACCGGCTTGGTGGTCGCCGCGATCTGCATGTTCATGTTCGGCATCACCTTCGTGGTCGCCGCGGTCTACGTCTCGTGAGCCCCCTCGAGCCGGAGACGCCGCCCGCCGGCGAGGAGATCCACCTCCCCGGGCCCTCGATCCTGCCGGTGCTGACGGCGCTCGGCATCACGCTGGCGCTGATCGGCATCACGACGTTCATCGAGTTCACGGTGATCGGCGTGATCCTGACGATCTGGTGCCTGGTGCGCTGGATCAAAGACACGCGCCGCGAAGTCGACGAGCTTCCGCTCGACGCGCAGGAACGCTGAGTCGTCCCCGGGGGTCTCCCCCCGGTCCGTCGAGCAGGCCCCGGTCGGCCGCGCTGCTCGCGAGGTCGCGGAGCGGCGCCGCGTCCCCGCCGGGCGCGTGAGCGTGACGGACCTACGCAGGCCGCATGCGGGGGGGGCGGCGCCGCGTCCCCGCCGGGCCCCGCGCGAGCGGACGGTCCCACGCAGGCCGCATGCGCGGAGCGGCGCCGCGTGTACCGCCGGGCCGTCCGGCGACGGGAGCGTGACGGTCCCGCGCAGGCCGCCTGCGCAGGCTCTTGCCTGCACATGTACCTACGTGCTACGGTATATCGTCAAACGTACTAAGGAGCAACGATGAGCGGGGAGAACGAGGAGCCGGGCAGGTGGTCGGACCCGGGCCTGCTGGTGCTCTCGAGCCTGGCCGACGGCGAGAAGCACGGGTACGCGATGGTCAGCGACATCGAGACGATCGCGGGCGTCCACCTCGGTCCAGGCACGCTCTACGGCGCGCTCTCGCGGCTCGAGTCGCAGGGGCTGATCGAGCCGGCCGGGACGGAGGGGCGGCGCCGGCCCTACAGGATCACCGGCGCCGGCGCGAGCCTGCTCGAGCAGCGCCTGACCACGGTCGCGCGAGTGGCAGACACGGGCCTCAGCCGGCTGCGCCGGCTCGATCCCGCCGCGGGGACGCCGTGAGCGCCCTCGGGACGCGGCTCGGCAGGCGGCTCGTCGAGCTCTACCCGGAGCCCTGGCGAGAGCGCTACGGCGAGGAGATGCGGTCGCTGCTCGAGGACGACCCGCCGGGCGCGAGGGGCCTCGTCTCGATGCTCGCGGGCGCCGCCGACGCGCACCTGCGACCCCGCCGCTGCTGGCGCGAGCGCCTCGAGCCGGCGGCGGCGATGCGGCTCTCGGTCGGCGCGCTGTTCGCCTGCTGGATGGCGCTGTCGGTGGCGGGGAGCTGCTTCGCGAAGCTGACCGAGCACATGGATCCACTGGAGCACGGCCACCCGCTGCTGAGCGCGGGGCGGGCCATGATCACGATCGGTGCCGGCGTCGGCGCGGCGGCGGTCGCGATCGGCGGCCTGCCGCTCGTCTGGCATGCGCTCGGGACAGCGGTGCGCCGCCGCGACCGCCGCCTCGCGTGGCTGCTCGTCTCGCCGGCCATCGCCGGGGCGTTGCTCGTCGCGCTCGCGGTCGTGCTCGGGCTCGTGGCGCCGGCGCGGGACGGGCGCTTCCCGGCCCCGTTCGTGCTCGGCATCCTGCTGCCGCTCACGCTCGGCGCGCTCGCCTGCGCTCTGGTCGGCGCGATCGCGCCGAAGGCCGTGATGCGGCGCGCGCAGCCGCCGGCGAGGCTGCTGCGCCTGGCGTGTTGGGCCGGGCAGGCGCTGACCGCGGCGATGCTGCTCGTCGGCGCCGGGCTGCTGCTCTACGTGTCGACGCTGTGGACGGTGCACGGAGCCGGCACGGACATCTCCGGCCCGCTCGGGGCGAGCACGCGCGTCACCCTCCTCCTCGCCCTTGCGCTGGCCGTCCCCGCCTGCGGGATCGGGCTGCTGGCCGGCGCGAGAGCTCGCCGCGCCGCCCTGGCGCACGCCTGATCGAAAGGGGGATCAGCTCCGTGGAGCGCCGGGCGCGGTCCCTCGGCCGCGCCCGGCCGCTGTGGCGAGCGCACGTCCGCCCCCCGACGGACGCGCAACCCCTCTCACCCCACGGCCACCCGGGCTGGCACCGGACAGATCGCGCCATCATCGGTCCAGCAGCGCACGATGTCGCGCACCGACAGGATCCCGACCGTCTCGCCGCCGTCGAGCACGATCAGATGGCGAAAACCTCCTCGGACCATTGCCGAGGCCGCCTCCTCCAGGGACCAGTCAGGGGAGGCGTAGACGACGTCACGCGTGAGGTGGGTGGCCACCGTCTCCTCATCCGGCGCCTGGCCGTCGCCGACGGCGATGAGGATGTCGCGCTCGGTGATGATGCCCGGGCCGTGCGAGTCGGGATCCATGACGACAGCCGCGCCGACCTTGCGGTCGGACATCAGCCTCGCCACGGCGCGCAGCGAGTGGCCCGGACCGACCGTCAGGACCGTCTGGCTCATCCCTTCTCTGACCTGCATGTCCCTCGCACTCTCCTCGCCCGAAACATCGACAGTGCTCCCTGATACCCGCCCTGCCCGCGGCACAACCGCAGGCCCGGGAGGCCTTGCAACTATTGCCTCAATCTACAGGCGGGGGCCGGAACCGTCAACCCGCAGGGCCTGCGGCGGCTGCACGCCACCGCGATCGATCACCGAGCTGCGCGTCCGGGAGCGGAGGCATTAGGATCCCGCTCCCGATGGAGAGCAGATCCGCGACAGGGACCAAGCGGGGCGGGGCGGGTGAGACCCATGCCTAAGAACCGCTCTCTGACGATCGCCGTCGTGTGCGCCGTGATCGCGGTCGCGATCGGGATCGTGCTCAGCTACGTGATCCACTGGTTCCCGCCGCAGGCCTCCACCCAGGCCCACAACACGGACACCTTCTACCACGTGCTCGTGATCGCCTCGATCCCGATCTTCGTGCTGGTCGTGACCGTGATCCTCTACTGCGTCTGGCAGTTCCGGATGCGACCCGGCGAGGAGACCAAGGACGGGCCGCCGATCCACGGCAACACGCGCCTCGAGGTGTTCTGGACCGCGCTGCCGACGGTGCTGCTGCTGAGCCTCGTCGGCTACTCCTTCGCGGTGCTCAAAGAGAACGAGCAGAAGCCCGCCTCGGCGCCCGAGATCCACGTGCAGGTCTACGGCCAGCAGTTCGCCTGGAGCTATGAATACCCGAAGGCCGTCACCGGCGGAGCGCCGCTGGCGACCAACAAACTCTACGTCCCGGAGGGCGAGTCGGTGATGTTCGACATCCACTCCAAGGACGTGATCCACGCGTTCTGGATCCCAGCCTTCCGGATCCAGGAGGACGCCGTTCCGGGCATCACCACGCACTGGCGCGCGACCCCCGACAAACTCGGCAACTACCCGGTCGTGTGCAACCTGCTCTGCGGCCTCGGGCACTCGCTGATGCGCTCGACGGTCCACGTGGTGTCCAAAGAACGCTTCGAATCATGGGTTCACAGCCAGACCAGCTCGACCCCCGGAACCGGGTCTGCGGCGCCGGCCGGTTAGGGATAATGTCCGCCAGCGCGATGATGACCGGGAAGAGGACACGCTGATGCTCGCGAGGCTCAAAGCGCCGGGCTTCCTCCGCGGCGGCCTCGGCTTCATGGTCGGTGGCGCGTTCGCGACGGGCATCACCTGGGTCGTGCGGATGTCGACCGGCCACAGCACGTTCCGGCACTTCCTGAACTGGG
The DNA here is from genome assembly GCA_963703205.1 of uncultured Solirubrobacteraceae bacterium. Taxonomy (GTDB): domain Bacteria; phylum Actinomycetota; class Thermoleophilia; order Solirubrobacterales; family Solirubrobacteraceae; genus Palsa-744. The sequence goes on along the minus strand of OY969799.1, from coordinate 735,463 downwards.
AAGCGATCCTCACCGTCGGCCTGCTCGCCGCGCCGATCGCCTTCCTGATCGGCTTCGGCGGCTTCGACTACTGGTTCTACTGGGCGGCGGGCCGCAAGACGCGCGCGGAGGACCACTCCGGCCACGGCGCCTACTCCTGGAAGGACTACTTCCGGATCAACACCGACCACAAGGTGATCGGGATCCAGTACACGGTCAACTCCTTCTTCTTCCTGCTCGTCGGCGGCCTGATCGCGATGCTGATGCGCGCGCAGCTCGCGCAGCCCGGGTCGCACTTCGTGGACGCCAACACCTACAACAGCCTCTTCTCCGTCCACGCCTCGCTGCTGATCTTCCTGTTCATCATCCCGGTCTTCGCGGGCCTCGGCAACTTCGTGATCCCGCTGATGATCGGCGCCCCGGACATGGCCTTCCCGCGCCTGAACGCGCTGTCCTTCTGGCTGCTGCCGATCGCGGGCCTGATGATGCTCGCGAGCTTCTTCGTGCCGGGCGGCGCGTTCGCCGACGGATGGACCGCCTACGCGCCGCTGTCGGACACCGCCCCGATCGGCCAGACGTTCTTCTCGATCGCGGTGCAGTTCGCGGGCGCCTCCTCGATCATGACCGCGCTGAACTTCCTGGTCACGATCATCACGATGCGCGCGCCGGGGATGAGCTTCTTCCGGATGCCGCTGCTGGTCTGGGCGAACTTCGCGACCTCGCTGCTGGTCGTGATCGCGACACCGTTCATCGCCGCCTCGCAGTTCTTCATCCTGCTCGACCGCGGACTCGGCTTCAACTTCTTCAACGCGGCCAAGGGCGGCGACGTGCTGATGTACCAGCACGTCTTCTGGTTCTACTCGCACCCGGCCGTCTACATCATGATGTTGCCCGGGTTCGGGATCATCAGCGAAGTCATCGCGGTCAAGTCCCGCAAGCCGATCTTCGGCTACCGGATGATGGCCTTCTCGCTGCTGGCGATCGTCGGCCTCGGCTTCACGGTCTGGGCGCACCACATGTTCACCTCGGGCATGGCCGCCTGGATCCGCATCCCGATGGCGATCACCACGGCGATCATCGCCGTGCCGACCGGCATCAAGATCTTCTCCTGGCTGGCGACGCTGTGGCGGGGCGTGCTGCGGCTGGACACCCCGATGCTGTTCGCGCTGGGCTTCCTGACCACGTTCACGCTCGGCGGCATCAGCGGCGTGATGCTCGCGATGATCCCATTCGACATCCACGTCAGCGCGACGTACTTCATCGTCGCCCACATCCACTACGTGCTGTTCGGCGGCTCCCTGATGACGATCTACGCGGGCGTCTACTACTGGTTCCCGAAGATGACGGGGCGGATGTACGACGAGCGCTTGGGCAAATGGCACTTCTGGACGACGTTCGTGTTCTTCAACCTCACGTTCGCGCCGATGCACGTCCTCGGCCTGCAGGGCATGCCCCGCCGCGTCTCCACCTACGCCTCGCAGTTCGCCGGCCTGAACCTGTTCATCTCGATCGCCAGCTTCGCGCTCGGCGCCAGCACGCTGGTGTTCCTCTACAACCTCGTCACGAGCTGGCGCGGCGGACCGGTCGCGGAGGCCAACCCGTGGCGCGGGCTGACGCTCGAGTGGCAGGTCTCATCGCCGCCGCCGGTCTTCAACTTCGACCGCCTGCCCACCGTCGTCGGCGGCCCGTACGAGTACGGCGTCCCGGGCGCGGTGCACGGGATCTTCACTCCCACGCCTGCCGCCGCCGGCGGCGTGCTGCGGGAGCCGAGCAGATGAGGAGGAAGCCGTGAGAGAGGTCTTGGTGGTGGCCAGCCGCACGCTCGGCGGCGCGAAGCTGATGGAGACCGTGCGCGAGCGGGCCAAGGACGGGGCTGTGCGCTTCCGCTTGGTGGTGCCGCAGAGCAAGCCGAAGGACGGCTTGGTGATCTACGACGAGGCCGTGCGCGAAGCGGCCCAGGTGCGCGTCGACCTCGCGCTCGAGGTGATCACCGAGGAGGGCATCGAGGCGAGCGGCGAGGTCGGCGACGAGGACCCGTTCTCGGCGACGATGGACGCCGTGGCCGAGCATCGGCCCGAGGAGATCATCGTCTCGACCTATCCCGCGCAGAGCTCCGGCTGGCTGCGGCGCGACCTGATCGAGCGGATCCGCAACGCCACCGGCCTGCCGGTCGAGCATGTCGTGCAGGACCTCGACCACGAGGGCCTGCCCTTCAAGGTCACGCTCGTGATCGCGAACAAGACCTCCGGCGGCGAGGAGCTGATCGAGCACCTGAAGTCGATCGCCGGCGGCGCCGACCCACGGCTGTTCATCGCCGTGGTTCCGCAGGTGGACGGCGGCGGCGACGCCCCGCGCGAGGCGCGGGCGCGCCTGGCGAGCATGCTCGCTCGCCTCAACGAGGCGGGGCTGCTGGGCTCGGGCATGATCGGCGATCCCGACCCGTACACGGCGACGATGAACGCCCTCGAGCTGTTCCGCGTCGACAGCATCGTGATCTCCACGCTGCCCGGCGAGCGCTCCGGATGGATGCGCTCGAACCTGGTCGGGCGGGTGCAGAACGCCACCTCCGTGCCGGTCGAACACGTGGTCGTCGACCCGCAGGCTTCCCCGACCGCGGCTCCGGCCGCCTAGGACACGGGGAGCCGAGTCCGCCGATGGAGGCCGCGAGCATCGCCCACGCCGGCGCCGGCGACCACGCGCACGGCGAGCACCACGGGCCGATCGAGGCCAACCGCAGCTCGCGAGTGGACCCGCCGCTGCTGGGGATGATGCTTTTCATCATCTCGGAGATCATGGTCTTCGGCGCGTTCTTCACCGCGTACTTCTTCATCCGCGTGGCCGAAGGCAACCCCTGGCCCGCGCACGGCACGAAACTTCCCGTCGAAGTCGCGGGCGTCAACACCGCGATCCTCGTGTCCTCGTCCTTCACGCTGCACTGGGCCGAGCAGTGCATCAAGAAAGGCAACCGCTTCGGCCTGAAGGCGGGGATGTTCGTCACCTTCCTGCTCGGCTGCTCGTTCCTGTTCATCCAGATCAACGAGTACGCCAACATCGGCTTCGCCCCCCAGGACGGCGCCCAGGAGACGATCTTCTACTCGCTGACGGGGCTCCACGGCGCGCACGTGTTCATCGGCCTGTGCCTGCTGCTGTTCGTGACGGTCAGAGCCTTCCGGGGCCATTACAGCCCCGAGGAGCATCGCGGCGTCGAAGTGCCGGGCATCTACTGGCACTTCGTCGACATCATGTGGCTGGTCGTCTACTTCACCGTCTACATCCTTTGAGCTCGGACGCGACGCCGCTCCGCGCCGCGTCCAGGGCCCGCTGGTGCTGAACCCGCTTCGTTCGGAGGGAGAGGCCTTCCGGCTGCTCCTCTACATCCTCGCGATCTTCGTCGTTGTGCTGGTGATCGTCGTGCTCGTCCGCTTGCTCTAGCCGCGGCCGGGCTGTTCGGGCCAGTGGCCGGGGGCGCCGAGGCGCGAGAGGGCGCTGCGCAGCCGCCGCTCGGTCCTGCCCTCGATGCTCACGCGGGTGATTCCCTCCCCCACCTGCTCGAAGCGCACGACGAGCTTGCGCGAGCTGGCCCGGCGCAGCGACGCGTACAGCCACGGCTGGCGGTGTTCGACGTTGGGGGCGAGGACACCCATCAGGCGCGGACGGGGCCGTTCGGGCGCCGGGGCGGGGCGGCCCGCCGCTCGGCGCGGCGCGTTCTCTCCCTCGACGACGCGGCGCGGGTCGAACACCCGGTTGAAGTCGGCCGCGCCGTCGGTGAAGACGAGCTCCCCGGGACCGTCCTCGGCCAGGCGGTAGGCGCTGCTCCGGCACAGGCTCGGGACGATGTCTCGCTCGAACAGGGCCTGTGCCCGTGCCGGCGCCACATCCATCACGAAGCTGGAGCGGATCCTCGCCACGCCGCTACCCGGACGATGCCGCGACGCGGCCAGGTGCGGGCGAAGTGCTCATCCGGACGCCCCCGCACCGCGGCCGTACATGCGCCACGCCGTCAGTCGTGCGGGCGGCCGGCGCTCGCCGGCCAGTGGTCCGGCCGGCCGAGGCGCTCGAGACCGTGGGCGACGTCCGCGTGGGCTGAGCCTTTGATCGTGACGCGCGTTCCCTCGCCGTCGGAGGCGAAGCTGACCTTCAGCCTGTGCGAGGCGAGCAGCTCGACCGACGGAGGCGCGCGGTGACCCCCGGCGGTGGGAGCCTCGGCCTGGGTCCCGCGCCGCAGCACGTCTGCCAGCACCGGTTCGGAGGCTTCCTCGTCGCGGGCCTCGAACTCATCGGGATCGGCGATGTCGTCGAGGTCGAGACCCACCGCGCCGGCCGCGCCGCGACCGAAAGCCGGTTCGCGCTCGAAGTCCGCGTCGGACAGCCGGATCTCGCCGGGCGCTTCGCGGTAGGTCGTGAAGCGCCCGTCCCGGTGCAGGTCGGGCACCAGGTCGTGCACGAACATCTCCTGGGCCTTCTCCGGCGACACATCCATCCTGAACCTGTTGTGGACGCGGGCCATCGGTTCAAGTCTGCCGCAAACGAACGTCCCGCGCCGCCGCCGCCGCGGCGCTCGCGCCTACCGGACGGTGATCGTCCCGTACATCCCGGCGGGACGGTGGCCCGGCGCTTCGCAGAAGTAGGTGTAGGTGCCGGGTTTCAGCGTGACTTCGACGCTTGCCACGCCCTTCGTCGCGAACGCGCTGGCGCCGAGCTTGGTGCCCTTCGCGCTCGCTCCTCCTTCGCCGGTTTCGATCGCGATGTTGTGGCTCACGCCCGACATGTTCGGCATTTCGATCTTGACCTTGCCGGCGGTGGCGACAGCCTTGCTCGTGACGTAGGCGAGCTGCCCGCTGGGGCTGGCTTCGATCGAGAGTTTTCCGCCTTTCTCGACCGCGGGCTTGCCGGAACCCGGCGCTTCGACGGCGCTGGCGAGCAGGCCGGTGTCCTTGCCCGGGTTGGCTGCCGACCGCGCGACGTAGGCGGCGACGTCGCGCGCCAGGGAGCCGCCTACGAGGTTTTTCGGCATCGCCCCCTCCGGATAGGGGATCTTGATCTGTTCTTCGACCGTGCCGCGGATCGCGGCGCGGCTCGATCCCGGCGTGAGACCTTCCTCGATGCTCGCGCGGAACGCTTCGTCGAGGTTCGGGCCGACTATGCCCTTGGTGCCGGCTCGCGCCAGCGTGTGGCAGGAGCCGCACTTGGCCACGAACGCCTTCTTGCCCGCGATCAGGTTGACGTTGTCGCCGCCCTTCAGGGCCGTGCTCCCGCAGCCGGCCACGGCGAGCGACGCAAGGCCGCCCGCGCAGAGGACGACGACGCGGCCGAAAAGGCCGCGTAGAGAGCGCCCGGCAGGCCGCCGGGCCCCGATGACCTCGCGTTCCTGACGCATCAGCGGGCGGAACACTATCCGAAGGGACGGCTGCCAGGCACGGCAGCGCGGCCCGGCGCCGCGGCCTCTCAGGGCCGCTCCAGCCCTGCGAGCTCGCCGCGCGCCGCGGCGATCACGCCGCTCGCAACCCGCTCCCAGGACCAGCGCTCCCGGACCGTGGCGACGAGCCCGCGGCGCGTCTGGGCCAGCAGGTCGGCCTGCGCCGTCATGCAGCCGGTCAGGCACTGCGCGAGCGCCCGCACCGCGCCGTCGTCGACCGGGAAGGAAAGCCACTGCGCGGCCTCCGCGGGGACGGCGGCGGCCAGCACCTCGCTGACCTCCCGCAGCCCCGAGTGGCGCGCCACGACGGGCACCGCCCCGCACGCGGCGCCCTCCGCGGCGACCATGCCGAAGGCCTCCGGGAACGTGCTGGGCGCGACCAGGGCCGCACACGCCGGCAGCAGCTCGGCGAGCTCGTCGTGCTCGAGGCGGCCGGTCAGCATGACGCTGTCCTGCAAGCGCGCGGCGGCGCTCCGGTAGCGGTCCGCCTCCGTGCCCTGCAGTCCGTCGAGGAACGCGAGCAGGTGCCGCAGCGGCTTTGCGTCCGCTCCCTGCGCCTCGAGCGAACGGCCGGCCACGGCGATCTGCCGCGCCGCGTGCAGATCGCCGGCGCCGAGGGCGGCCATCAACGCGAGGAGGCCCTCCCGGTAGGCGCCGAAGCCGACGACCGCCAGTCGCGCCGAGGGCAGACGGTCGAGCACCAGCGGCCACGCGGCGAGCAGCAGGTCGACGCCCTTGCTGACGATCAGCTTGCCGACGAAAGCGGCCAGCGGGCCCGCGCCGCCGGCGAGCCGCTCGACCGCGACGGCGGCCGCGGCGGGGTCGCGCGCGAACGCGCTGGCGTTCTCCGGGTCCGGGGCCGGCGGCTGCGCGCGGAGGCCGGCGGCGAGGCGCCTCAGCCGGGCGGCGGCCTGCTCGGGCTCGCGGGGGGAGAACAGCTCGACGTCCACCCCCGGGGGCCCGAGCCGGGTGCGGGCCGGCAACTCGGGATCGCCGATCGCCTCCCACAGGGAGGCCGCCGTGTGGTGCGAGCCGACGAGCACGCCGCGCGCGGGTCCGAGCCCCTCGCGGGCCGCGGGCAGGTAGCGCTCCGGATGCGGCTTGACCGTGTACTCCAGGGCGCTGCCGTGGATCTTGACGGCGTAGGGAACCCGGTCTGCGAGCGCGCGGGCGAGGATCAAGGGGCCCATCACCAGGTGGTTGGCGAGGGCGAGCTGCGGTTCGGCCAGCGCGGCCACCTCGGTGACGGCGGCGGCGTTGGCCGCGACGTAACGCTCCAGCTCCTCGTCGCTGAGCTCGTCGAAGGTCCGCGCCTGCACGCCCTCGTAGCGATCGGCGACGTAGACCGGCAGCAGGCCGTGGATGTCCGGCCGGTACATGCAGGCGCGCCCCGGCCCCGAGCCTCCGCCGGACAGCGGCCGAACGCGCAGCTCGCCCTCGTCCCAGTCGCCGGCCTGATCGAGGAACGGATGCTCCTCGGGGTGGCGCTCCTGGCAGAGGATGTGGACCTCGTGCCCGAGCCCCACCAGCGCCGCCGCGAGCCGCGCGTTGTAGACGTTGGAGCCGGTGCCGCCGAGCAGATAACCGTGGAAGATCAACAGGCGCAAGGGCGGCGAAGCCTATCCCCGCGCCGGGCGCGGGTCGCGGCGGGGGGCGTCTGCTCCTCCGGTAAAGTGCCGGGGCATGAGCAGCGGACCCCGCTATCGCCTGCGCAACCCCTCGACCGGCCGCGAGATCATGATCGAGGCCGAGCCCGAGGAGATCTACCGCGACCGGGAGACGGGCGACAGGCTCGAGGTCGTCGGCAGGGTCCTGCCGCTGCCGCCCTCGCAGTCGCGGTTGCCGTGGGCCGTGGAGAACCTGCGGTTCTGTCCCTGGTGTCGGCAGATGGCCCAGAAGGACCTCAACGACTGCCCCACCTGCGGGCGCCGGATGGGGCCGGTCGGGTCCCCGAGGAGCGAGTGAACGTGGGCTCGCGGCGCCTGCGCTTCGCGCTGGCGGCGTTGGCAGCCGCAGCGTGCATGCTCGCGCTCGCCGCCTGCGGCGGCAGCAGCGTCTCCCCCCAGGTGCCGAAGAGCACGCCGGACATCGTTCCGCCGGCGGACACGAGCGCCGAAAAGTCGGCGGTGCAGACGACCTCGACGTCTACCACCCCGACCAAATCGAAAACCACGACCTCCAGCGGCGAAACGTCCTCCCCGGAATCCGAAGGCGAAAAACCGGAAGGCGAAACGGGCGGCTCGGCCAGTGAAGGGACCGCCTCCGGCGGCACCGGCAGCGAAGAAAAGAAAGCGCCGGAAAAAACGGAATCGAAAACGGAAGAAGGCGCGTCCAGCCCGACGGGCGGGGCGAGCGCACCGTAGTCGCGTTCCCGCGCTGCTCGCCTCAGCCCGCGCTCACAGCAGCGCTTCGTCCGGCCAGTGAGCTTCACCCGCGCGCATCGGGAGGTCGAGCCCCTCGCGCGTGACCCGGCCGTTCGTGACCGGGACGCAGCCCTCCATGACCAGCCGCACCCTCGCTCTGCGCGCGCCGCGATAGCCGAACGCGAACAGCTCGGAGCGTCCGCCGAAGACCGGGCAGCTCGCCCGCGGCGGCAGCGGCGGAAGCGAATCGAGCTCGCGCGCCAGGCGCGCGATCACGGCTGGGTCGCGGACGCGAAGCGCCCCGGCGCGCGCAGGAGGCCTGCTCGTGCTCCCGGCGGCGTCATAACGGCAGACGAGCAGCGTCTGAGGGCTACCCGGCACGAGCACGCGCGACGCGCCTCGACCCAGCGCGCCGCGCCTCATGTCCCGCCGCGGGCAGCGCCTGAGCGGAACCTTCACGACACCGCGCGCCTGCGCGGTGGGCGACCCGTGCCCAGCGGCCGATCCGCCGCCGCCACACCCGAGCAGCGGCAACGTCGCGGCGACCGTCGCCGCCAGAGCTGCCCGCACGAGTTCGCCAAGAGGCCGACCGGCCGGCCTCATCGAGCTGGCCGCACCGGAGCTCGGAAGTGGTGGGAGCAGCAAGGGCAGAGCGCATCGCCGGCTCGCGCCGGGACACGTCCGCTCAGCCCGCTCAGGGAGTGGAGATGAGGGTCGCGCTGTAGGTCAGCCGTGCGGTCTGGTACAGGCAGTAGTACTGGACGCTGGTGTTGATCTGCGTGTGCGCCGTCTGCGAGCTCGTGGTGGTGCACTGCTTCTTCGGGCGGCTGGCCCGCCAGGAGGTGTCGTTGCCGAAGCCGAGCGCGAGCGCTGGGGCCCAGGTCGGGACGGTCAGGGCGACGATGTCGCCCTTCTTGACCTTGATCGTGGTTTCGAGCGGGAACTGGGCGGTCTTGCCGAAGTAGGGCTGCAGCTTGACGGCGGGACCCTGGGCGACCAGCTTGTAGGTCAGGTTGGGCTTGGGCTGCGGGCGCAGGATCGCGAGCGAGGCTTCCGATTCCCCGCCCTCGTTGGCGTTGAAGAACTTGATCTGCGTCGCGTTGGGCTTGCCCAGCGTGATCGTCCAGGCGACGATCGAACCGCTGCGAGGAACGGACAGGGGATTGTGCTTGGTGGCGACCTTGACCTGGAACCCGGTCGTGCGGCTGACGGCGAGGCACGGCGAGCCGGGACAGCTGGCGACGGTTTCGGGGTTGGTGGCGCCGAGCACGCCGACTTCGGTGAGCTGCGCCGGCGCTGCGGCCGGCACGGCCAGCGCGAGAGCCAGGCTCGCGAGTATCCCCGTCGTGATCCTTCTCATATCGCGCCTTTCAACACGCCGACCCGCCGGATGTAGCGGTTTGCCTGTTCGCTAGCTGCCGGCCAACTCCTGCGCGGCGGCCTCGATCTCCTCCGGGTCGCCCTGCGATGGTATCCACGGCAGTTTCAGCGGGTCGTCCTCGTAACGGGGGATCATGTGGATGTGGACGTGGAAGACGGTCTGCCAGGCCGCTCTCCCGCATGAGTTGATGAGGTTGATACCGTCGGCGCCGAGGCGCTCCGTGGCGCGCCCCGCGAGCCGCTGCGCCGCGAGCACGGTCGCCTGCAGGTCATCGGCCCCGATCTCGAGCAGGTCGGCGGAATGGGCTCGGGGGACGACGAGCGCGTGCCCGCGGGTCGCGGGAGCGATGTCCATAAAGGCGATCGTGCGCTGGTCTTCGTCGACGATCCGCGCGGGCAGCTCGCCGGCGACGATCTTGCAGAAGATGCAGTCGGGGTCGGCTGGCATCGCGGGTGATCCTAGTCGTTCGAGAGCGGCGGCTTGCAGGCGCGCGGCCGCGCAGAAGCCGTTCTCAGCGAGACGCCGCGGCGGCGTCCCTGCGCGATCCGATGTCCGCGCACTCGAGGCACACCCGCTCGGGGACCACGCCCCAGCGCATCAGCAGCGCGAACACCCGGCAGCCCAGGCAGAGCGCCGGCCCCGCCTCGAGCGAGGCCGCGATGAGCAGCAGCACGAGCAGGACATCGGCAGCCGTATGGTCGCGAAAGCCGAGCGCGGCGACGGCCGCGGCGAGCGAGAACGCGGCGCCGATCCCCTGCGCGAAGCGCTTCGGCGGCCCGGGCACGTACTTCGGCTGCCCCAGCCTCGGAGCGATCACCGAGCTCGCGAGACGGCCGAGCGGGCTTAGCGTCGGTCCCGTCGCCACGCGCGCCAAAAAGCCGTAGGCGAGCACCGCCGTGAGCCAGTAGGCCCCGGTCGCGAGGGTGCCCGCGGAGATCGCGGCGACGCCCGCGGCGACGGCGCGGGCGGCCTTCTCGTTGACGGGGTTCGGAAAGCTCAGCACTCCGGTGAACATCCACCACGAGCATAGAAGGGCCGCTGCCCCGCCCGGGCCCCTCACGGTCCCGGCGCTATCCGCGCGCGAGCGCGGCCCGGGCGTGCTCGAGCGCCTGCTCGGGTGTCTCGATCTCGCCCGCGTAACGGGCTGCGGAGAGCTCGTCGAGCAGCCCGCCGAGCCGGGGGCCGGGGGCGATGCCGAGGCCGCGCGCGAGGTCGTCGCCGCGCAGGGGCGGTCGAGGCGGCCCCTCCGCGCGCCACCTCAGGGCGTCACCGAGCATCGATCCCGCGAGCGCCAGATGCGCGGCGATCGCCTGCTCGGAGACGCGGCCGCGGGTGGCCAGCCGGTCGGCGACCGAGAGCACGGTGACGTCGGCCTCGACCGGCGAGCACGTGCGCAGGTAGGCGTAGACGGTGCGGCGCGCGAGTGGCTGGGGCTCGTGGACGAGGAAGCCGAGCCGCAGGTGATGGCGCACGAGGCCGGCGACGTGGGCGCGCATCCGCTCGCTCGTGCGAAGCCGCCCGAGCAGCGAGCGCGCGAGATCGGCCCCGGCGCCGTCGTGCCCCAGGAACGTCACGCGGCCGTCCGGGAGCACGCCGCGCGTCAGCGGCTTGGCGGCATCGTGCAGCAGCGCTCCCCAGCGCATCGCCTGGCCGCGGCTGAGGCCGTCGGCCAGCGGCTCGGCCAGCAGCGCGGCGAGCGCGGCGCGGTGCGGGCCGAGCGCCGGCTCCGCCTCGCCGTAGGCTGACACGCTCCCGCTCGCCGCCGCCGTGATCTCCACGGCGCGGTCGAGCACCTCGAGGGTGTGCCCGTAGACGTCGGCGTGGTGGTAGACGCTCTGCTCGACTCCTCGCAGGGCCTCGACCTCAGGCAGCACGACGGCCAGTGCCCCGACCTGCGCGGTCATCTCGATGCCCCTCCGCGCGGCGGGCGTGGCGAGTGTGCGCCGAAGCTCGGCGAAGATGCGCTCGCCTGAGACGGCCGCGAGCGCGGCGGCCTGCTCGCGGGCGCCGTGCAGGGCCTGCTCGTCGGGCGCCAGGTCGAGCTCCACGGCGAGGCGCACGAGGCGCAGCACGCGCAGGGGATCCTGCGCGAAGGAGTGCGGGCCGGCCGGTCTCAGCCGCCGCGCGCGAAGGTCCTGCTCGCCGCCCAGCGGGTCGATGTGCGCGCCGCCGGCGAGCGGCTGCGCGATCGCGTTGACGGTGAAGTCCCGCAGCGCGAGGTCCGCCTCGAGTGTCGCCGCACGCAGCGGCTCGACGTCGACCTGCCAGCTGCCGTCGCGAGCCGCCACGCGCCAGCTTCCGAACTCCTCCGAGAGCGGGAAGCACGCGGCGCTGGCGCCCGCCCGGGCCACGGCGCGCGCCGCCCCGGCCGGGTCACCGGCGACGACGAGATCGAAGTCATCGGTGGCGCGGCCCAGCAGCGCGTCGCGGACGGCGCCGCCGACGAGCCAGGCGGGGCTGCCGGCGAGCGCCTCGCGCGCGGCACGCAGGGCGTCGCTCATGTCCTTCCGCTGCGCGCCGGCGTCGGCTCCGCCGCGGGTGCGCCGTCGCGGTGGTAGCGGCGCGGCACCCGTGCGGTGAGCCCGCAGGTGATCTCGTAGTTGATCGTGTTCAGCCGCGCGGCGACCTCCTCGGCCGTGATCCGCTCCCCGCCCTGCAGGCCGATCAGCACCGCCGGCTCGCCGAGCAGCTCCTCGCCGGCGCCGGGGCCGAGGTCGACGGTGACGCTGTCCATCGAGATCGTGCCGACGAGCGGCCGTCGCGCGCCGCCGATCAGGACGTCGCAGTTGTTCGTCAGGCCGCGGCGCCAGCCGTCGCCGTAGCCGACGGGGAGCACGCCGATGGCGGTGTCGCGCTCGGCGATGAAGCGCCTGCCGTAGCCGGCGCTCTCGCCCGCACGGCACTGCTTGACCTCGGCGACCCACGAGCGCAGTTCAAGTGCGGGCTCGAGCCCGCGCAGCGCCGGATCCTCGCCGAACGGGTCCATGCCGTAGATCGCGATCCCGGCGCGGACCATGTCGAACTGCGCCTCGGCGTCGCGCAGCGCGGCGGCGCTGTTGGCGGCGTGCACGAGCAGCTCCGGCCACGCCGACTTCATCTTCCGGGCCCAGCGCTCGAACGCGCGAAGCTGCACGGCGAAGAACGCCTCGTCGTCGAGCTCGTCGGCGGTGGCGAAGTGAGTCATCACCCCCGTCAGCTCGATCCCCGGCGACAGCGCGGCGGCGTCCGCGACGGCCGAGGCCTGCTCGGGATCGCGCGTGCCGAGACGCCCCATGCCGGAGTCGAGCTTCACGTGCACGCGCCCGCCGCCGGCGGCGGCGACGGACTCCAGCTGGCTCGCGCTCCAGACGACCACGTCCCCGCCCGCCGAGAGGGTCGTGTCGAGTTCGGCCGGCGTGAGCGCGCCCATCACGAGCACGGGCGCGTGCAGGCCGGCGGCGCGCAGATCCAGCAGCTCGTCGGCGCCCGCGACCGCGAGCCAGCGCGCTCCGCCGGCGAGCGCGGCGCGGGCGGCGGGCACGGCGCCGTGGCCGTAGCCGTCCGCCTTGACGACCGCGCACAGCTGCGAGCCAGGGCCCAGCGCGGTCAGCAGCCGTGCGCAGTTGCGCTCGATCGCGGCGAGGTTGACGCGCGCCTGGACGCGCTCGACGGCCGAGTGCTCGCCGTCGACGGCAAAGGGCTTCGGACGACGCTCAGCCATCGGGCTGCTCCCCGCCGCGGGCGTGCCCGAGGGCCTCGATCACGTCGCCCGCGACGACGGCCTCGGCGGCGCCGGCGGCAAGCGCCGCGAGCCGTCCCGCGCGCGCGTGCAGCAGCACGCCGGCGGCTGCCGCGGCGAACGGCTCGAGGCGCTGGGCGAGCAGCGCGGCGATCACGCCGGTGAGGACGTCGCCGGTGCCGGCGGTGGCGAGCGCGGGGCTGCCGCCGCGGCTGACCGCGACCTCCCCGCCGGGCGCTGCGATGAGCGTGTCGTCGCCCTTCAGCACGACGACGGCCCCGGCCCGGGCCGCGGCGTCGCGCACGTGACGGAGCCGCTGCTCCTCGACCTCGGCGCTGTCGATCTCCAGCAGCCTGCCGAGCTCGCCCGCGTGTGGGGTCAGCACGGTGCCGGCGGGCCGGCTTCGGAGCTCCTCGAGCCTGCCGGCGTGGGCGTTCAGGCCGTCGGCGTCGAGCACCAGCGGCAGCGCGGCCTCGCGTGCCAGGCGGCGCGCGAAGGCGAACGACGACTCGCTGCGGCCGAGCCCCGGTCCGAGCGCGAGCGCGCCGCCGCGGCCCGCGGCCTCGAGCACCGGCTCGACGGCCGGCTCGGCGAGGCCCGCATCCGTCTCGGGCAGGCCGCTGGTCATCAGCTCCGGGATGCCCGAGCCGGCGAGCACCGGCTGCAGGGAGGCTGGCACGAGCGCGGTCACATAGCCGGCGCCGGCGCGCATCGCCGCCCGCGACGCCATCGCCGGAGCCCCCGTGAGGCCGCGGGAGCCCCCGGCGACGAGCACGTGGCCGGAGACGAACTTGGTGGAGGCGGCGCCCCGGCGGGGCAGCAGCGCCAGCGCGCCGGCGTCGATCAGCCCGGCCCCCGCCTCGCGCGGCGCCCCGCGCGGGACCCCGATGTCCGCGACCTCGACGGCGCCGGCGTGGTCCTTGCCGGGCATGATCCAGAGCCCGGGCTTGGCAGCGTGGAAGGTGACGGTGGCGGTGGCACGGACGGCCGCGCCGGCTACGGCGCCGCTCGAGGCGTCCACCCCGCTCGGCACATCCACCGCGACGACGGGCGCCGCGAGGTCCTCGAGCGCCCGGATCGCATCTGCCACCTCGCCGCGGGGCACGCCGCTGAAGCCGGTGCCGAGCAGCGCGTCCACGAACGCCGCCCGCCCCTCGAGGACCGCGCCCGCAGTGCCGCCGCCGTGCCCCGAGAACGGGCTGCCGTCGAGACGGACGGGCGGCTCGCCGGGCAGCCGGCGCAGGTTCTCGAGCGCGTCACCGCGCAGCTCCGCGGGCGGCGCCGTCAGCACGACCGACACCTCACGGCCCGCCTCGCGCAGCAGCCGGGCCGCGACCAGCCCGTCGCCGCCGTTGTTCCCCTTGCCGCACAGGACCGTGACGGGGCCGTCGCGGGCGAGCCGCTCGACGGCGGCTGCCACGGCGGCGCCGGCACGCTCCATCAGCTCGATCCCGGGCACCCCCTGCTGCTCGATCGCCCAGCGGTCGATGGCCCGCATCTGCTCGGCGTCGGGCAGCGGCGTCAGCCAGTCCGGCAGCGCGTCCACGGGAGCGATGCTAGATGCTCGGCCCGAGGTACATGCGTGTCGTCTGCCTGTCAGCCCGATGACCGCTCGAGAGGGCTCAGGGGCGACCGGCACGGCGTGGGCCGGACGGCGGCGCTACTCGACCGTGACCGTCTTGGCCAGGTTGCGCGGCTGGTCGACGTTCAGCCCGCGGTGGCGGGCGATCCGGTAGGCGAGCAGCTGCAGGGGCACGACGGCGAGCAGCGGCTGCAGCATCCAGTCGAGCCGCGGCACGGGTACCGTCGCGTCGGCGTGGGCGGGGATCTCCTCGTTGCCCTCGGAGGCGATCGCGATCACGTGAGCGCCGCGCGCGCGCACCTCCTGGATGTTCGAGGCGACCTTGTCGAGCACGGGCGAGTCGGTGGCCACGCAGACGACGGGGGTGGAGTCGTCGAGCAGCGCGATCGGTCCGTGCTTCATCTCGCCGGCGGCGTAGGCGTCGGTGGCGATGTAGGAGATCTCCTTCAGCTTCAACGCGCCCTCGAGCGCGACGGGCAGCCCGGCGTGGCGGCCCAGGTAGAGGAAGAAGTCGCTCTGCCAGTGCGCAGCGGCGATCGGCGCCACCAGGTCGTCCGCCCGCGTCAGGACCTCGTCGAGCGCGTGCGGGAGGCGCCTGACGGCCGCCAGCAGCTCCGCGATCCGCTCGGGGGGAAGCTCGCCGCGCAGCTCGGCCAGGCGCAGGGCGAGCATGTACATGACGGCGACCTGGCAGGTGAAGGTCTTGGTGGCGGCGACTCCGATCTCGAGGCCCGCGCGGGTGAAGAGCGTGCCGTCGGCGTCGCGTGTGGCCTGTGAGCCCATCGTGTTGGTGACCGCGAGCACGCGTGCGCCGCGCTCGCGCGCGAGGCGCATCGCCGCGAGCGTGTCGGCGGTCTCGCCGGACTGGGTGATGCCGATCACGAGGTCGTCGCGCGCGATCACAGGGTTGCGGTAGCGGTACTCGGAGGCGATGTCCATCTCCACGGGAACGCGCGCCCACTCTTCGATCGCGTAGCGGCCGAGCAGCCCGGCGTGGTAGGCGGTCCCGCAGCCGACGATCACGATCCGCCGAACGCCGTTCAGCAGCGACTCCTCGAAGACCCCGTCCTCGGCCAGATCGACGCCGGTGTCGCGGGCGGTGCGCCCGGCGATCGCGTCGGCCACGGCGTCCGCCTGTTCGTGGATCTCCTTCAGCATGAAGGTCTCATAGCCGGCCTTCTCGGCGGTCTCCTCGTCCCAGTCGACCAGCTCGACCTCGCGCTGCAGCGTCTCGCCCGCGGCCGTCTGGATCTCGACACCCTGCGGCCGCAGCACCGCGATCTCGCCGGTGTCCAGGTACTGCACCCGGCGGGTCTCCGCAAGGAAGCCGGGAACGGCGGAGGCGATGAACTGCTCGCCCTCGCCCCGGCCGACGATCAGCGGGCACTCCTTGCGGACGCCGACGAGCACGTCGGGCTCATCGAGGCTCATCGCCACGAACGCGTAGTGGCCCTCGAGCTGGGCGTATGCGCCCCGCACCGCCCGGACCAGGTCGCCGTCGTAGAGCTCGGCGATCAGATGGGCGATCACCTCGGCGTCGGTCTCCGAGCTGAACACGCTACCGCCCTGCTCGAGACGTCGCTTGAGCGCCATGTAGTTCTCGACGATCCCGTTGACGACGACGTGCACGCGGTCGGCGTCATCGGAATGCGGATGGGCGTTCTCCTCGCTGACGCGGCCGTGGGTGGCCCAGCGCGTGTGGCCGATGCCGGTGAACAGCTCCCCGCCCGTACCACGCTCCGCGACCGCGACGGAGCCGGCGCCCGCCTCGAGCTTCTCGCGCAGTGCGGAGAGCGGCCCGACGGCCCGCACCGCCTCGATGCGAGGCCCGGCGATAACGGAGATGCCGGCGGAGTCGTAGCCCCGGTATTCGAGCCGCGTCAGCCCCGCGAGCAGCAGCTCACGCGCGGGGCGCCCACCCACGTAGCCAACGATGCCGCACACCGTGTCGAAGATACCAAGGGGCTTGCCGCGGCCATGGAGGCGACTAGCCGAGCTCCGCTTCGACCAGCGCGACGAGCCGCGCGCAGAGCTCGTCTGCCTCCTCGGCGCTCGGGGCCTCGACCATCACCCGCACGAGCGGCTCGGTGCCGCTCGGGCGGATCAGCACCCGGCCCCTGCCGGCGAGCGCGGCCTCGGCCGCTCGCACCGCGTCGTGGACGGCATCGGCGCCGGCGATCGCCTCGCGGTCGCGGACGTTTACGTTGACCAGGCGCTGGGGCAGCTTCTCCATCGCCGCGCGCTCTGCGAGATCGCCGCCGCCCAGCGCCTCGAGCGTGAGCAGGGCGCCGGCGATCCCGTCGCCCGTGCGGTTGAAGCCCATCTCGATCAGGTGGCCGGACTGCTCGCCGCCGAGCGTCCAGCCGCCGGCACGGAGCTCCTCGAGCACGTAGCGGTCGCCGACTGCCGTGACCTTGACGGGGATCCCCTCGCGCTCCATCGCGGCGTGGAAGCCGTAGTTGGTCATCACCGTCACGACCACTCCGCCGCCGGCGAGCCGCCCGGCGTCGCGCAGGTGCAGGGCGGCGAGGGCCAGCAGCTCGTCGCCGTCGACGACCGCGCCGCGCGAGTCCGCGGCGAGCACGCGGTCGCCGTCGCCGTCGAACGCGAAGCCGATGCTGTGGCCGCCCTCGCGCACGCGCCGCGCCAGCTCCGCGACGTGCGTCGAGCCGCAGCCCTCGTTGATGTTGCGCCCGTCGGGTCCGTCGGCGTGCACGCTGACCGAGGCGCCCAGGCGCCTGAAGATCTCAGGCGCGACCCGGTAGGTCGCGCCGTTGGCACAGTCGAGCAGTACGTCGAGCCCGCTCAGGTCGAGCTCGCCGAAGCGCGCGTGCAGCTCGCGCAGGTAGTCCTCGGCCGCGCCGTGCAGCTCACGCACACGGCCGACGGCGCCGAGTGGCGGCTCCGGCTGCTCGAGCGCCCGCTCGATGTCGAGCTCGGTCTCGTCCGAGAGCTTGAAGCCGTCCCCGCCGAAGAACTTGATGCCGTTGTCGCGGTAGGGGTTGTGGGAGGCGGAGAGCACGACCGCGAGATCGAGCCCGTAGCGCGCCAGCAGCAGCGGCGCCGCAGGCGTCGGCAGCACGCCGCCGAGCAGCGCGTCGCCACCCGCGGCCGCGACGCCGGCCGCCACCGCGGCCTCGAGCATCTCGCCCGACTCGCGGGTGTCGCGGACGATCAGGACACGGGGCGCGCCAGCCCCGGCGTCCTGCTCGGAGGCCGCGCGCGCGGTCGCGGCACGGGCCAGGCGCAGCGCCAGCTCGGCGCTCAGGAACTCACCGGCGACGCCGCGGACGCCGTCGGTCCCGAACAGCTTGCGGGCCAAGCCTGCTCCCCCTGTTCCCGAGCGGCCTAGCGCTTGGAGAACTGCGGACGCTTGCGCGCCTTCTTCAGGCCGGCCTTCTTGCGCTCCTTGGCGCGCGAGTCGCGCGTCAGAAAGCCGCGGCGCTTGAGCTCGCCGCGCAGGTTCGGGTCGGCCTCCAGCAGCGCCCGGGAGACGCCGTGCCGCAGCGCCCCCGCCTGGGCCGAGATGCCGCCGCCGTGCAGCCGCGCCACCACGTCCATGCGATCCTCGTAGCCGACCGTCTCCAGTGGCTGGCGGATGTTGCGCTGCAGGGTCGTGCGCGGGAAGTGCTCCTCGAGCGCACGGCCGTTGACGAGGTAGGTGCCGGTGCCGGGGCGCAGCATGACGCGCGCGATCGCGGTCTTGCGCTTGCCCGTCGCGCGGTAGCGCGCGCCGGAGGCGAGGTCGATGGCGACGCTCGAGATCGGCTCGGCGATCGGCTCGTCGGGCTCGGCCTCGGGCTCCTCGACCTGGGTCTCCCCCTGCTCCTCGACGGCGTAGGGGTCCTCGTACTCCTCGCCCTGGCCGAGCGGGTCCGCGCCCTCGGGCACGATGTCGACCTCGAGGTGGGCGCCGGGCACGGCCGGTTTCTCGCGGGGCGCCTCCTCGACGTCCTCGTCGAGGTCCTCCTCGCTCGCCGCGATCGTCTCTGCCTGCCGGTCGTCGCGCTCCTGGGCGGCCTCCAGCGCCGCGTCCTCGGCCGAGCCCGCGATCTCCTGCGCGTCGGCGGTGGGCACGGCGTGACCCTCGCCCGCCGGCTCGACGGCGGGGGGCTCGGCAGCAGCGGCGCCCTCCTCGGCAGCCTCCTGAGCCGCCTCGGGGGCGGCGTCCTCGGCTGAGCCGGCGATCTGCTCGGCGTCCTCGCCGGGCACGGCGTGCTGCGGGTTCTCCTCGTCTGCCATCAGACCTCGATCTCGAAGGGGGTGGGCTGCTGCGCCACGTGCGGGTGCTCTGGGCCGGCGTAGATCTTGAGCTTCGTGAGCTGCTTGCGGGCGAGGCGGTTGCGGGGCATCATGCCTTTCACGGCGAGCCTGATGATCTCCTCCGGACGGCGCGCCTGCATCTCCTCGAAGCTGCGCGAGCGCAGCCCGCCGGGATAACCGGAGTGGCGGTAGTAGCGCTTGTCCTGGCGCTTGTTGCCGCTGACGTGGATCTTCTCGGCGTTGACGACCACGACGAAGTCGCCGGTATCGATGTGCGGGGTGTACTCGGGCTTGCGCTTGCCGCGCAGCAGGTCCGCGAGCTGCGTGGCGAGGCGGCCGAGGGTCTTGCCGTTGGCGTCGACCAGCACCCAGTTCCGCTCACGGTCGGTCGGCTTCGCTACGTAGGTCTTCGTCGAGGGTGCCATCGTGAAAAAGGCCACGCGGAAGCGCGCGGCGAAGCGAACACAATAGCCAATGTGGGCCGCTCGCGCCGGGCTCTAGCTGGTGGCGATGCGCCGCCGCAGCACCACGCGGGTGCGATCCGCCGGAACCATCGTCACGTTGCGATGGCGGAGCAGCTCGGGCGCCGGCTCCGGCGCGAGCATGTCCGTGCGGCGGGCGATCGCGCGCAGCACCACGCGCTGCTCGGCCATCGCCAGCGACGCTCCGAGGCAGCGGCGGATGCCGCCGCCGAACGGGATCCAGGTGTAGGTGCCCGGCTTGACGCCGAGGAACCGCTCGGGCAGGAACTCGAATGCGCGTGGATAGAGATCCTCGCGGTGGTGGAGCAGCAGGATGCTGACCAGCACCGGGGTGCCGGCGGGCACGGTCCACTCCCCCAGCCGCCACGGCGCGAGCACGCGCCGGCCGATCAGGGGGATCACCGGGCGCGAGCGCATCGTCTCGTGGATCACGGCCTCGATGTAGTCCTCGCCCTCGCCCGCGCGCACCGACTCGCGCAGCCGCTCGTAGGCCGGCGGGGTCCGCAGCAGGCGCTCGAACGCCCACGAGAGCGAGTTGGCGGTGGTGTCGTGCCCGGCCAGCACGAGCGTCAGGAGCTCGTCGCGCAGCTCCTGGTCGCTCATCGGCTGGCCGTCCTCGTAGCGCGATTCCAGCAGCAGCGAGAAGACGTCGTTGCGCCCGGCGGGCTCGCCCGCGGCGCGGCGCGCCGCGATCGCGGCGTAGAGCGGCCGGTCGAGGCTCTCCACGAAGCGGCGGCCGAGACGGGTCGGCTCGCGCCGGCCGATGTTGAGCAGTTCGAGCAGCTGCGTGATCGGACGGCCGCTGAGGCGCACGGCGTTGCGGATCGCTTCGCGCAGGTCGCGCTCGGGCGTGCCCTGCGGCGGCACCCCGTCGACGCCGAAGATGCCCGACATGATCACGTCGAGCGTGATCGCCTGCATCGCGAGCCCGAGCGAGAACGGCTCGCCGATCGGCCAGCGGTCGATCTCGCGCTCCGCCGCCTCGGCGATCATCGCCGTGTAGCGCTCGACCGCCTCGCCGTGGAAGGAGGGGAGCAGCAGCTTGCGCTGGCGCATGTGCGGCGGGCCGAGCAGCGTCAGCACCGAGTTCGGCCCGACGATCGGCCGCAGCGGCGACTCCCCGGTCAGCGATGGGGCCAGCGCGGGGTCGGCGGTGAACAGCGAGCGCACGTGGTCGGGGTGCGAGGTCACGACCACGTCCTCGCCGATCAGACCGAACATGCGGAAGATCTCGCCGTGCCGGCGCCGCGCGCGCAGCAGGTAGCTCGCCTGCCGGGAGTTCATGCGGATCGCCTGCAGCAGCCGCGGATCCCCCAGCGCGGGCGGCATCCGCAGCGGCGCGGGAGCGTCGATCGGACCGGCGGGCGAGGCCGGCGCCTCGCCGAGCAGCTTCGGGGCGTGCGGTTCCTCCGCGGCCGGCGCGGCGGCGGACGGGGCTGTGACGGCGGCGGGCACGGCGTACCTCCGGGATCCCTGGGCTATTGAACGAGAGTATAACAAGCTCGGCTCTGTGCTGCGCGGCCGTAGAATCGGCCGGTGTCCGCGACCCGCAGGCGTATGCCCGTCGACGCTCGCCGCGCGCAGCTGCTGGAGGCGGGCGCCCGCCTCTTCTCCACCTGCTCCTGGGAGGAGGTCTCGATCGATGAGATCGCGGCCGCCGCAGGCGTCTCGCGTGGCCTGCTCTACCACTACTTCGCCGGGAAGCGCGATTTCTACGTCGCGTGCATCGAGTACCTCGTCGAGCGCCTGCGCGCGCTGGAGCCGGACCCTGCGCTGCCGCCCGCCGAGCAGCTGCGCGTGGGGCTCGAGCGCTTCTTTCAGAACATCGAGCGCAACCCCGAGATGCACCTCACGCTGCGTCGGGTGGCGCCGGCCGACGTGGAGGTGGCGCAGCTCGTCGAGCGCGACCGCGAGGCCTTCATCGCGCTCGTCCTGAACGCGGTGCCCGGCGGCGGGAGTCGCCGCTGGCGCGAGCGGTCGTCCGCTCGTGGCTCGCCTCGGTCGAGGCGGCCGGCATGCACTGGCGCGAGAACCACGACGTCCCCCCGGAGCAGCTGATCGACGTCCTGTCCCGCTCGCTGGCGGCCACGATGATCGCCGCGTCGGCGCTCGACCCGACGATCGCGCTGCCGTCCTATCTCAGCGAGGCCGAGCCCCCGCCGGTGGGCCCGCCCGGCGCCTGAGCGCCGCTACGAGATCCGGCCAGCCGCCCCGGCCAGCGAGAGGAGGCCTGACTACTCCCACTCGATCGTGCCGGGAGGCTTCGAGGTGATGTCGAGCACGACCCGGTTGACCTCGCGCAGCTCGTTGATCATGCGCGAGGCGATCGTCTCGAGCAGGTCGTAGGGCAGCCGCGCCCAGTCGGCGGTCATCGCGTCGTCGCTGGTGACGGCGCGCACGCACCACGACGTAGCCGTAGGTGCGCTCGTCTCCCTGCACGCCGACGGTGCGGACGTCGGGCAGCACGCAGAAGGACTGCCACAGCTCGCGGTAGAGACCGGCCGAGCGGATCTCCTCCTGGAGGATGTGGTCGGCCTCGCGCAGCACGTCGAGGCGCTCGCGGGTCGCTTCGCCGCCGACGACCCGGATCGCCAGGCCGGGGCCGGGGAACGGCTGGCGCCAGACCAGCCGCTCGGGCAGGCCGAGCTCGGCGCCGACCGCGCGGACCTCGTCCTTGAAGAGCGCCCGCAGCGGCTCGACGAGCTCGAACTGCAGGTCGTCGGGCAGCCCGCCGACGTTGTGGTGGGACTTGATCGTCGCGGCGCCGGTCCCGCCGCCGGACTCGATCACGTCGGAGTAGAGCGTGCCCTGGACGAGGTAGCGCGCGTCTCCGCCGGGGTGGCTGGGGTCGACGATCTTCGACGCCTCCTCCTCGAAGACGCGGATGAACTCGGCGCCGATCGCCTTGCGCTTGGCCTCCGGCTCGGTGACGCCGCGCAGCTTCTCGAGGAAGCGCGTCTCGGCGTCGACCGCGACGAGCGGCACCTTGAAGGTGTCGCGGAAGGTCCTGATCACCTGCTCGCCCTCGTCCTTGCGCATCAGCCCGTGGTCGACGAACACGCAGGTGAGCTGGTCGCCGACGGCGCGGTGCACGAGCAGCGCCGCGACGGAGGAGTCGACGCCGCCGGAGAGGCCGCAGATCACCTTCCCCTCCCCCACCTGCGCGCGGATCCGCGCGCGATCTGTTCCTCGACGATCGAGGCGGCCGACCAGTTGCGCTCGCAGCCGCAGACGTCGCTCAGGAAGCGGGTCAGGATCTCCTGGCCGTAGGGGGTGTGGACGACCTCGGGGTGGAACTGGATGCCGTAGATGCCGCGATTCGTGTCCTCGCACGGCCGCGACCGGCGAGGCGGTCGAGGAGGCGAGCGCGGTGAAGCCGGGCGGCGGCTCGTAGACCGTGTCGCGGTGCGACATCCAGCACGTCTGCTCGCGGGGCAGGCCGTCGAGCAGCACGCCCGGCTCGCTCACCAGCAGCTCGGAGCGGCCGAACTCCCCGACCTCGGCCTGCTCGACGCGGCCGCCGAGCGTGTGCACGAGCAGCTGCATCCCGTAGCAGATGCCCATCACCGGCACGCCGAGCTCGAGCAGCCGCTCGTCCAGCGCCGGCGCGCCCTGCGCGTAGACCGAGGCCGGTCCGCCGGAGAGGATGATGCCGCGCGGCTTGCGGGCGGCGACCTCCTCGATCGGGACGTGGTGCGGCAGCAGCTCGCTGAACACGCCGCAGTCGCGCACGCGACGCGCGATCAGCTGCGAGTACTGCCCGCCGTAGTCGAGGACGACGATCTCCTGCTCGACGGTGGGCGGCGGGGCGATCCGCTGCCGCTGTCCCTGCCTCGCGTGCCGGCTCGCGTTCGACGGCGGTCGCGTCCGCCATCCTCACAGCCCCGGCGTCTCAACGGCCTGCCCGGCGAGGCCGGCGACACGTTGAGTGCGGCGTGCCCGACCAGCGAACGAAGCAGCACGCAGCCAACCGGAGGCGGGAAGGCCGGTGGGAGCTAGTCATTTACGAGCGCTGCGACCTTCCCGTTGGTTGCGCCCATGCCGACCTGCTGGTCGCGCTGCAGCGCCTTGCCCTCGGTCTGCAGGGACGGAGCGACGACCACCTCGGCGCGGTTGAACTCGGCGAGGTCCTTGTGACCGCAGGTGGCCATCGAGGTGCGAAGTCCGCCGAACAGGTTGAAGGTGCCGTCGTTCTCGCGCGCCGGCCCGACGAGGATCTCCTCGAGCGTGCCGTTCTGCGTGGTCGCGACGCGCGCGCCGCGCGGCAGGTCCGGGTGGAAGGTGGCCATGCCCCAGTGGAAGCCGCGGCCGGGCGCTTCGTAGGCGCGCGCCAGCGGCGAGCCGATCATCACGGCGTCGGCGCCGAGCGCGATCGCCTTCGAGACGTCGCCGCCGTTGCGCATGCCGCCGTCGGCGATCACCTGGCAGTACTCGCCGGTCTCGAGCATGTGCGTCGAGCGGGCGTGCGCGACGTCGGCGATCGCGGTCGCCTGCGGCACGCCGATGCCGAGCACGCCGCGGGTCGTGCAGGCGGCGCCCGGACCGACGCCGACGAGCACGCCGGCAGCGCCGGTGCGCATCAGGTGCAGGCCCGTCGGGTAGGAGGCGCAGCCGCCGACCACCACGGGCACTTCGAGGCTCGGGATGAACTCCTTCAGGTTCAGCGGCTCGGAGACGGTCGAGACGTGTTCGCCGGAGACGACGGTGCCCTGGATCACGAGCACGTCGAGGCCCGCCTCGAGCGCGAGCTCGTGCCACTGCAGCACGCGCTGAGGCGTCAGCGAGGCCGCGACGACGACTTTCTGCTCCTTGATCTCCTGGATGCGCTGGGCGATCAGCTCGGGCTTGACGGGCTCGCGGTAGATGTCCTGCATCTCGCGCGTGGCGAGCTCCTTCGGCAGGCCCGAGATCCGCTCGAGCTGCTCCTCGGCGTCCTCGTAGCGGGTGAAGATGCCCTCGAGGTTGAGGACGGCCAGGCCGCCGAGCCTGCCGACGATGCCGGCCGTCTCGGGCGAGACGACGCCGTCCATCGCCGAGGCCATCATCGGCAGCTCGAACTGGTAGGGGCCGAGCTTCCAGGAGATGTCGATGTCGTCGGGGTCGCGGGTGCGACGGGAAGGAACTATCGCGATGTCGTCGAACCCGTAGGCGCGACGACCCTTCTTGCCACGTCCGATCTCAATCTCCATCGCCGAATCCTCGCAGTCGTCGCGGACGAGAAGACCCCGCTCTTGGCGGGGCCGATTAAGCGGGCCGCTCCACCCCTTCGGTGTCCTACCGGACCGGGACGGCCAAGTCAGTCGAGAATAGCAATCGGCGGGGCGCGGCCATGCCCGCTCCGGACGTGGTTTGCCGGCAGATCCCCCGCTCGGGGGAGGCCGCCGCGGATCCTCCGCAGCGGATGGCGGCGGACCCCCTCGGATATCCTCGAAGCCAGTGAGCGACGGGCCCGACAGGCGCTATGACCCGCACGCCGTGGAGGCCCGCCGCCAGGCCTCCTGGGCGCAGCGCGACGCGTTCCGCACGCCGGCCCCGGCGGAGGACCATCCGCACCTCTACATCAAGCCCTCCGCCCCATTCACATCGGGCAACGTGCACATCGGTCACGTCCGCTCCTACTCGATCGGCGACGCGTACGCGCGCTTCCGACGCGCGCGCGGCGAGGACGTGCTGTTCGCGTTCGGCTTCGACGCCTTCGGGCTGCCCGCGGAGCTCGGCGCGATCGCCGGCGGCGAGCCTCCCGAGCGAGTGGGTCGCCCGCTGCGCCGAGCACATGAAGGGCCAGCTGCTGCGGCTCGGCTTCTCGCTGGACTGGGAGCGCTCGTTCCTCAGCTCGGACGCGCTCATGTACCGCTGGTCGCAGTGGCTGTTCCTGACCCTGTACGAGACGGGACTCGTGTACCGCGGCACCGGCACGGTCGACTGGTGCGACCACTGCCAGACGACGCTCGCCTCGATCCAGGTCGAGCCGGGCGGCACCTGCTGGCGCTGCCACAACCCGGTGCGGCTGATCGAGCTGCCGCAGTGGTACTTCAAGGTCAGCGCCTACGTCACCGAGAACGACCGCCGTCTCGGCGAGCGCGAGGCACAGCGGCAAATGGGACAAGCTCGCGCTCGACTCGCAGTTGGACGTGATGGGCCGCGTCGACGGTGTCGAGCTCGAGCTGACGGCCGGCGACGGCTCGACGGTCAGCGCGTTCACCCCCCACGCCGACGCGGTCGCGGACGCCCGCTTCGTGGTGATCTCGCCGCGCCATCCGGAGGCCGAGCGCTGGGCGGGCGACCCGCTGGTCGCCGAGCAGCTCGAGCAGATGCGCTCGGGCGGATGGGTGCGCAGCGCGCGCGACGCCGAGACGATCCCGCTGATCGAGGCGCTCGGCACGCTCGCGGCGCCCGACGGTCGCGAGCTGCCGGTCGTGATCTCGCCGGTCGTCGACGCCCGCTTCGGCCCGACGATCGCGCTCGGCATCCCCGCCGAGGACCGCACCGACGAGGTGTTCGCGCGGCGCCTGGGACTCGCCGAGGAGGAGCGCGAGGAGACGCCCGAGCGCTCAGCCGCCGCGGGAGTCCGCGAGGCCGTCCGCTACAAGGCCTCCGACTGGGTGATCTCGCGCCAGCGCTCGTGGGGAACGCCGATCCCGATCGTCTACTGCGAGGGCTGCGGCACGGTGCCGCTGCCGAAGTCCGAGCTGCCGGTGGTGCTGCCGCTCGACATCACCCCGACGGGAACCGGCAACCCGCTCGCGGAGCTGCGCGTCCTTCGTCGAGACGAGCTGCCCCTCCTGCGGCGGTGCGGCGCGGCGCGAGACCGACACGCTGGACTGCCACTTCGACGCGCTGTGGCTGTGGGTGCCGGCGTGCGTGCCCCCCGAGCACCGCGGCGAGCCGCTCGAGGAGATCCTCGCGCTCGCAGACCTGCGCCACTGGCTGCCCTCCGAGCGGCTCGTCGCCGGCTCGGACAGCGGCAACTTCGTCTTCGACCAGCGCACCGTGACGAAGGCGCTGCGGGACATCGGCCCGCTCGCGTTCCTGGCCGACGGCGAGCCGTTCGCGGGCTGCCTGTTTCACGAGATGGTGACGAGGGACAACCGCAAGATGAGCAAGCATCTCGGCAACGTGGTCGACCCCGACGAGCTCGTCGAGCGCTACGGAGCCGACACGGTTCGGCTCGCGGTGCTGTTCGCCGCGCGCCCGCAGAAGTCGCTGAACTGGAGCGACTCCGCGGTGCTGCGCTGCCACCGCTTCCTCGGCCAGGTCTGGGAGTACACGGCGCAGAAGCTGGCGCTGGCGGAGCCGGGGGCGGAGCAGCCGGCGATCGAGAAGGACACGAGCGAGCACCTGCGCGTGAAACTCGCCCAGTGGTGCGAGGCGGCCGTGCAGCGCACGACGCGCCGACATGGAGGGCCTCGAGATGCACAGCGCGGTGCGCAACGTGATGCGCCTGCTCGACCGCATCAAGGACTTCGAGAAACGGGTGCTGGCGCGCGAGCCGGGGCTGAGCGCGGCGAACCTCGAGGCGCTGCTCGCGGCGCTCGGGCGTGCTCGTGCAGATGCTCGGCCCGTTCGCGCCGCACATCGCCGAGGAGCTGTGGCTGGCGCTCGGCAACGAGGAGCGGGGTTCACAGACGCCTTGGCCGGGCGTATCGTTCGTGGTGCCGGCATGAGCACGACGACCGCACAGCCCACGCGGGGAGCCAGGCAGCGGACGCGCTCGTGCGCGACCGAGCTCGTCTGCCACCGCTGCGACCGCCACTGGCCGCTGGAGTCGACGGTGTTCTCGTGCCCGGACTGCGGCAAGGGGCTGGACGTCGTCTACGACTACGAGCTCGCCGCGCGGCACTTCGCCGAGGTCCCCGCCGCGGAGCGCCCGCTCAACATCTGGCACTTCGAGGAGCTGCTGCCGATCGTCGACGCAGGCGCCCAGGCGCGGGTCGGCCAGTGCTCCGGCTACACGCGCGCTGGTCCGTGCCGATCGTCTCGGCGCGGAGCTCGGGATCGCCGAACCTGTACCTGAAGGACGACTCCTCGCAGCGTCCGAGCTTCTCCTACAAGGACCGGGTCGTGTCGATGTCGATCGCGCGCCTGCTGGAGAAAGGCGAAACCGAGATCGGCTGCGTCTCGACCGGCAACGTCGGCACCGCCGTCGCCTCGCTCGCGGCGAAGGCAGGCGTCGACGCCTACGTCGTCTACCCGAACCGGCTGGAGGCGACGAAGGCGGCGGGCGTGATGGCGCTCGGCGCGAAGGTCTGCCAGGTCGAGGGCAACTACGACGAAGCCAACAAGCGCTGCCGCGAAGTCGCCGAAGCGACCGGGATGGAGTTCGCGAACATCACGCTGCGCCCGTTCTACGCCGAGGGCGCGAAGACCGCGGCTTTCGAGATCGTCGAGCAGCTCGGCTGGAACGCGCCGGAGCACATCGTCAGCCCGGCGGCCGGCGGGACGCTCTCCTCGCGGATGCACAAGGGGCTGATCGAGCTGCAGCGCATGGGGCTCGCCGAGACCGACGGGACGGCGATCCACATCGCCCAGCCGAGCGGCTGCAACCCGATCGCCAGCGCGATCCTCGCCGAGGAGGCCGAGGTCGTGCCCGTGATGCCCGAGACCGCAGCGCACTCGCTCGCGATCGGCGCGCCCGGCGACGGCTACCTGGTGATCGACGCCGTCCACGAGCGCGGCGGCACCGCGGCGTTCGCGTCGGACCCCGAGATCTTCGCCGGCATCGACCTGCTGGCGTCGACCGAGGGACTGCTGACCGAGCCGGCGGGCGGGACGACGATCGCGGTGCTCGAGAAGCTGGCCGCGGCAGGCCGGTTCGGGGCGGACGAGATCGTCGTCGCGATGATCACGGGCAACGGCATGAAGACGCTCGACGACCACCCTCCGAAGGCCTGGCCGGCGAAGATCGAGTGCGAGCGGGAAGCGATGTCGCTGGCGATCGACGAGCTGAAGCGCTCCGAGCGCCTTGTGGACAGCGCCCGCCGGACGCTGCAGCCCTGAGCTCGGCGATGGACGAGCGCGACCTCGAAATGCGTCGCCGGGAAGAGCGGCGTGCGGTCGAGGAGGCCGGCGGCGGCGAGTCCGAGGGATTCGAGCTGGCCGAGCAGGAACTCGTCGAGCACAGCCTCCCATGGCGACGGCCACGCGCCGGCCCGGATCATGCGCGACGCCCACGCCGAGAGCGCCGAAGACGGCCAGGACTACGGCGAGGCCGACGAGGAGCACCTGCCCGACCAGTGACGGGCATTTCCACGCTTGTCCTCCGAGGTCAGGAAACCGACACCGGTGGGCTAGGATGTGACCCATCGGGGGTCTCCATCGGGGGCGCCTCGACCGGGAAGCACGCTGCGGGGGAGATCGCAGTCCAGGGCAGACCGGCACACAACCGAACAGCGAGGTGTGTCGTGGGAGAGATGCCCGAGAAGCGATGCCGTGCGTGCGGCGCGGCACCAGGTCACACAGCCCCCCGTGGCGACGAGAAGCGAAGCGCGCCACGATGACGAGTCACCCCACGCTGCAGATCCGCACCGAGACCTCGGCCGACACCCACGTCCTCGTGCTCTCGGGCGAACTCGACCTCGCCTCGTCCGGGTCCCTGGACACGGCGATCGCCGAGCTCTGCATGGACGGCGCACGGCGGATCGTGCTCGAGATGGAGGGCCTGTCGTTCATGGACTCGACCGGGCTGCGCGCGGTGCTGGTCGGGCGCGAACTGTGCGAGGTCAACGGCGGCGAGCTGCTGGTGGGCGAGACGAGCGCGCAGGTGCGGCGGCTGCTCGACATCTCGGGTGTCGCCGAGAAGCTCTCGTTCCTGGGCGAGCACCCGAGCGCGGGCTGAGACCGCCGGCGCGTCGCGGGGCGTCCGCTGCGGACGCCCCGCCCGCGAGCTACTTCGCGATCTTGATGATCCGCTCCATGCCGAGACGCGCGTGGTCGCGCCCGTCCTGGGTCTCCATGAAGCAGACCTGGACGTAGATCCCCGGCTTGGCGGAGATCGTCTCCTCCTGCATGCCGCCATGCGAGAGCGGCCCGGCGAAGCCGATCGGCGGCCCGGCGATCAGCTTGTTCAGCCCCTTTTCGTGACCGGCGAGCAGGTCTTTGACGACGGACCTCGCAGCTCGCATGTTCTTCACGCGGACCGCCAGGTCCATGTGCACGACCCAGCCTTCGTTTTCGAAGGCGACGAGCTCGCCGTCGTGCAAGGTGCTCGGGCCCCTGAAGCCGAAGTCGATCGTCTTCTCGGTCGCGGCCGGCGCGGGAAGCGCGGCAGGGGCTTTGGAGGCGGTGACCGTGAAGTGGGTCCTCGGCTGCACGGGCTTTTCGCCTTCACTCACCAGTACGACGTACTGGCCGGCCTGCAGCACGGTCTGAGCTTCGGTCGTCTTACCCGTTGCGGCTTCGACATCGAAGACGATCGAGCCGTAGGGGATCGAGTTGTTCGGGTCATGCGCCGACTTCTTGCTGGCAGCGAAGGATTCGACTTCGGCGAGGGTGGTGCCCGCCCCGACCCGGAACAGGATCACGGAGCCTTCCTTGACGCCGGTGTCACTGACGGCGACGTTGACGGCGCCGGATTCGAGCGAGCCGCCGACGGTCGCCGACGTGCTCGTGAGCGCGACGGTGACGTTGGGCAGCGATGCAGCCTGGGCGCCGGCTGCGGCCGCCAGGCCGGCGGCGAGCAGCGCGGCAGGCAGTGCCAGCCGCAGGGCGCGGATGCGCATGGATGACATGGATGAGTCCCCCTTCGGGTGCTGGAGTCGACGGAAGGAGGCCGCCCGGCCCCCGTGGTCCCAAGTGCGCGAACCATAAACGAAACCGAGATGCGGGGCCGGGTGGCGGCATAGGAAAGCCCCGCTCTCGCGGGGCCTTCCCTTAGCGGATCGGTAAGCCGGATTCTGTCGTTGGACAGCCATCCATCTGAGCGGCCCACCTGGACCTCGGCGGGCAACCTGCGAGCGGTCCGGTTTGGCCTTGCATCGGGTGGGGTTTGCCCAGCCGCCGCGTCACCGCGACGCTGGTGCGCTCTTACCGCACCATTTCACCCTTGCCGGCCCGCCGTTCACGTGGGACGGCGGACGTAGGCGGTTTGTTTCTGTGGCACTTTCCCGCGGGTTTCCCCGGGTCGATCGCTCGACCACCCTGCCCTTCGATGTCCGGACTTTCCTCGAAGGCCTCGCGGCCCCCGCGGCTGTCTGACCCGCAGCGCCTACGGTAGCGCCACGGGAGTCCAGCGTCGAGTGCGCGGTCCTCGCAGACTCCCGGGTCCTGAGGCGCGGACCAAGCGGAGCAAGGACGCAAGCAGGCACATGGATCGGACCGGGGGGAGCACGCCCGCTCGCCTGCTGCGGACCGGCCGCCGGCCGGCCGCAGAGGAGTCCCCGCAGCAGTGTGCGCGCCTCGGGTCAGACTTTGCGGAGGAGGCCGACTACCTTCCCCAGCACCTTGGCCTCCTTGCTGCGGATCGGCTCCATCGCGTCGTTCTCGGGCTGCAGGCGGATGTGATCCGCTTCCTTGAAGTAGCGCTTGACCGTGGCCTCCTCCCCCAGCAGCGCAACGACGATGTCACCGTCACGGGCCGTCTCCTGGGGATGGACGACGACGTGGTCGCCTTCGAGGATGCCGGCGTCCTTCATCGACTCGCCGCGGATCCGCAGCAGGTACTCGCCCTCCCGCCCGCCGGCCATGTCCGGGATCGAGACGTACTCCTCGATGTTCTCCTCGGCGAGCATCGGCTGCCCCGCTGCGACGGAGCCGAGCACCGGGAGCCCTTCGGAACGGACGATCCCCTTGACGCTGTCGACCGCGCTTTCGACCGCGCGGTCCAGCAGCTCGATCGCGCGCGGCTTCGACGGGTCGCGCCGCAGCAGACCGATCTTCTCGAGGTTCGCCAGGTGCGCGTGCACGGTCGAGGACGACGCGAGGCCGACCGCTTTGCCGATGTCCCGCACCGTCGGCGGGTAGCCGTACTTCGCCGAGTACTTGCGGATGAAGTCGAATATCTCCTGCTGGCGTTTCGTCAGGTCCATTTCGGCTGGGCTCCCCGGTCGGATGCACAATGCGCTGCAACGAACATGTGTTCGCAATGTAGCGGCGGTGCAGGACGGATGCAAGCCGGGGCCTCGGGGGCTGCAGCACCGCCGCGAGCCGGGGCGGCCGGGCTATACTCGCGCCCTCTGCGCTCGTGGCGGAATTTGGTAGACGCGCAAGGTTGAGGGCCTTGTGGGGTTAACGCCCCGTGGTGGTTCGAGTCCACTCGAGCGCATTGGTGGGGCTCGTGAAATCGACCGCGACCCTCGGGCGGCATTGCTTAGACGCCAGCGCCCGCCCTCGGCGCAGGGACGTGGGCGTTATCGTCGCTCGCGTGCGCGAGCCCGTGATCCTGCTCCCGGGCGGCGTCACGCCCGCCGCGCATGAGTACTCCGAGCTTGTCAGGGGCGCGTCTGGGGGCTATCCCTCGTGCCGAAGGACCTTGAGGCCTACGCAGATGGAAGCCCACCCGCGGACTATTCACTATGGAGCGAGATCGATGGCTTGGTCGAGACCCTTGAATCGATCGGTACAGAGCGCGCGCATTTCATCGGGTTCTCGGCCGGGCACCATCTCGACCCACCGCACCGTGCTGAGCCCGACCGCACGGCGGCCTCCCTTGAGCGCTTGTGGAGCCGGTCGCACCACTGATGACCGGCCACGAGCGCGCCACGCGCCTCGCAGAGGCGCCTCGGACGATCTCGCTTACGCACTTTCCTGTGGTCGTCCTGACAATCTGCTCGCGCCCCTCTCCAGCTGTTTTGCCGGCACGCTGAGGAGCTCCAGCTCGAGCTTCGGCGCGAGCGCAAGGAACGCTTTGACAAGCGTTGGATCGAAATGCGTCCCGCTGCCTTGCTGGATCTCGGCGAGCGCTTGCTCGGTGGTCCAGGACTCCTTGTAGGAGCGTGTGGCGAGCAGCGCGTCGTAGACGTCCACAACTGCGCAGATGCGCGCAGCGGTCGGGATCTCCTCCTCTTTCAGGCCTGCGGGATAGCCGCTTCCGTCCCAGTGCTCGTGGTGGGACATAGCGATGTCGCGCGCCATCTGAACGAGTGGGTTGGACGAGTCGGCGAGGATCTGCGCCCCGGTCGTGGTGTGCGCTCTGATGACCTCCCACTCCTCCTCGTCGAGCTTCCCCGGCTTGAGCAGGATGTGATCGGGAATGCCGATCTTGCCGATGTCGTGCATCGCGCTTGCGTGGCGGAGCACCTCGGCCTCCTCGTCGCTCCAACCGATCTGCAGGGCCAGCTGCTGGGAGAGCCTGCCAATGCGCTGGATGTGCTCGCCGGTCTCGGCGTCGCGCGTGTCGACCGCTTGGGCTAGCCGCTGGATCAGCTCGAGCTGGCTTTCGCGCAACTTGCGCGCAAAGGCATTTCGTTCGATGAACGCCCCGACGTAGTTGGCCGTGACGGTGCCGACGGCCGCCAGCCCCCATGCCGCCAGTGGATAGCTGAGTACGAGCACGGTGCCCGCGTCGAACGCGGCTTGAGCGATGAGCACGTAGCCGGCGGCAGCGACGGCGGCTAGCAGCAGCGAGGTGAGGAGTCGAAACCTCAGCGACGCCAGCGGTGCAATCAGGGCACCCAGGACGATCGCGATCAGCGCAAGCCATCCGGGCGCGGGCTGCAGCGGGTTGTCGTGCAGAGCCGTCCAGATCGCGTTGGCCTGGATCTCTGGTCCGGCCATCGGGCTGCCGGACGTCGTGGAGGTCTGGTGAACGTCCTGTAGCGTGGCCGAGGTGGCGCCGACGACGACGACCTTCCCTCGGAAGACCTGCGGCTTGACGCGACCGCCGAGCACGTCGGCATAGGAGACAGTCCGGATCGTTCCCGGTGGCCCGCGGAAATCGATCAGCGCACGGTCGTCGGAGAAGCGCGAGCGGCGGACCTCAACTCCAGCGGCTTCGGTGGCGGCGACGGCGAAGCCTCTCAGACCAAGCAGCGAGTAGGGGTAGCGACGGATGATCCCGCCGGATTCGGCGGGCAGATTGGCTGCGGCAGCAGCGGTGTGTGCCTGTTTGAGAGCTTCTTCTCCGCCGAGCACGTCGGTCTGGCCCGCTGCGTTCACTTCCGTCGTCGCGAGCACGACCGGCGTCTCGGACTGGGCGATCGATTCGTAGAGCGCGAGGTCGTCGCGTCGGTCGGTGGGCTCTGTGAACTGCACGTCGTAGGCGATCGCGCGTGCTCGGTCGGCGGCGAGGCGGTGGATCACCTCGGCGTGCAGCCGGCGCGGAAAGGGCCATTGGCGGCGTAGCTCGGAGAACGTCTTGTCGTCGATCGCCACGACCACCACGCCCGGCTCCTCTGACGCGCCGCGCGCACTGAAGCGCATGTCGATCGTGTCGTTCTCCAGGCGAGGCCAGGCGTCCGTGAGGTAGGTGATCAGCCCACCAGCGAGCGCAACGAGGACCGCTACTGCGACGGCGAGTGTCTTCGGGGTCGGGCTCAGACGCCTCACGCGTCAGCGCTCGTCGAACTCAGCGCTTTGCCAGGTAGCTGTGGCCGGCGCGGACGAGCACGGAGCGGTGACGGTGCAGGTCGCGGACGCTGACAAGGCCCTGCTCGACCGTCGTGAGCGTTCCGTCACAGCGGTTGACCGTCTCCCAGTAGGTGCCGCGCACGGTTGCGACGCTGTTCTGTCCGCGCGTGCTGTACTGGCCGTGGTTGTCCTTGGCCCACAGGGCCGGGGGCGTCTTGGTTCGGGCTGCGCTTGCCGTCCCCGTCCGCGCGTGCCGGGCTGGCGCGGGACAGCCCGACGGACGCGGCAGTGTGAATGTCGTCATGCCGTGTCCGGGGGGCTGCCCTACGGCGAAGGATCCGCGCCAGAGCGTTGCGCTCTGAAGCTTGCCCGCTGTGTTGATTGCGGTCGTCAGCCGAACGACGCCGTGTTGCGCGTCGACGAGCGATCCGATCGGGATGTTCTGCGACGATCCGAGCGCCACGAGGCCGGTGGCGCCTGGCATACGGACGAGCACGACACCCGAGATCACAGCGGCAACCGCGGTCTTGCCCAGCGACGGTGGCGCGACCGTCGGGGAGAAAAGCAAGCTGGTGCCGGTTGCGGATGTCAGGGGGGCCGAACCGGCCAGCGTGTTCGCCGTGGGCGCTGAGGCCGTTGTGAACGTCTGGTCGGGGCCGTAGGTAGTACCGCTTGCGTTGGTCGCCACGGCGCGGAAGTGATAGGTGCTCGCCGGGGTTAGCCCGTTCGCGTTTGCCGAGACGACCGCCGGGGTGGCGCCGCTGCCGGCCGACGCCGCCGAGGTCTGCGAGCCGTATTCAGTGGTCGGCCCGTACTGGAAGAAGTATTCGGTCGCTTGCGAGTTGGCCCCGACCGGAGCCGCGAGCGTTGCCGTCTGCTCGGCGACGTTGGATGCGCTGGCCGCCCCCACGCTCGGCGCGACGGTCAGCGTCCCGATCTTGCCGCCGTTGCCGACCTCCGTGAACCACAGGTTGCCGTTCGGTCCGGTGGTGATCCCCAAGGGTTGGCTGTTGGCGGTGGGCGTCGGCGTCTGCGAGATCGTCCCCGCGGTCGTGATCTCGCCGATCTCTCCCGGGTTGTTGAACTCCGTGAAATAGACGTTGCCGTCGGTGCCGGCCGTGATCCCTTCCGGCCTGATGTTGCTCGGCAGACCCGTTTCGTATTGGGTGATCGTGCCCGTCGTGGTTATCCGGCCGATCCGGCCAGGGTTGGCTTCCTCTGTGAACCAGAGGTTGCCGTTCGGACCAGCCGCGATGCTCTGCGGCTTGCTGTTTGCCGTCAGCCCGCTCGAGAACTCGGTGATCTTGCCTTCCGGCGTGATGCGGCCGATTCGCGCGGGATTCGCCGTCTCGGTGAACCACAGGTTGCCGTCGGGACCCGCGGCGATCCCCTGGGGTTTGCTGTTCGAGGTGAGCCCGCTCGTGAACTCCGTGATCGTTCCTGTCGGCGTGATCCGTCCGATGCCGCCTTGGCCCGAGGGGATCGTGAACCACAGGTTTCCATCGCGCCCGGCTGCGATCTCGGCGGGCTTTGCCGGCGTGATTACGCCGCTGGGGACCGAGAACTCGGTGACGGTCCCCGACGGCGTGATCCGGCCGATCTTTTCTTGAGCAGGCTCGGTGAACCACAGGTTGCCATCAGGACCGAGGGCGATGCCTTCGACTGTTCCGCTGATACCTGCGGTGAATTCGCTGATCATCCCGCTGGGCGTGATCCGGCCGACCCCGCCCGGCCCCGCGTTCTCCGCGAACCAGACATTGCCTTCGGGACCCCCGGCGATAGCGGCCGGGCCGCGCGCCCCGGTCAGCAACGGGAACTCGGTCATCGTCGGAGCAGCCGTTGCCGGGGCGACGCACAGCACTCCGATTGCAAACGGCGCCGCGAGGAGCGCTACTCGTCGAGCTGATCGCACCGCAGCTGTATCGACTGCATCGTCGATTTGCTTTACGCGTCCATTGGATTTTGGCCCGCCCCACGAGTCCCGGTATCAAGGATGTAGCGCTGAGTAAAGCCTGCGCCGGGGCGGGGCTGGTCGAGCCGTCTTGGAACGGCCCCGATCTAGCGACCCTCTGATCGTCGGCCGTGATCGGTCCGGCACCGGTCGATCCTACGCGGGCGCGCACACGGCGCCCGCGGGACGACGGCCGCCGGGCAGAGGGATCGGCGAGCCCACCAATCCCCGCGAAGTGGACGCCAGATCCTCGAGCAGCGCCAAGATCCGGGCGTCCTCGACTCACTGGCGGCCGCTCGCGAGGTCGATGCTGCCGGCGATGTCGATGTCTGGCCCCGGAAAACGGCATTCCGCACACCAGACGCTTGGCGCTGCTATCGACGCGTTTCGCTCGCGGGCGCTTCACGACTAAGTCACGGGTCAAGTTGCGCGCCCGGGTATGCCTTACCTGTGGAGCAGCGCAAGATTCCGACATTCATCGAGAGCTTTCCGTTGGCATCCGCGGCGCTGGCATACGCGCGCGAGATGCACGACGGGCAGACGCGCGAATCCGACGATGCGCCCTTCATCCTGCATCCCCTTGAGGTAGCCGCACTGCTCCACATGACCGGCCATTCCGAGGATCTCATCACCGCTGCCATCTTGCACGACTCGATCGAGAAGAGCCCTGCACGCACGAGTGACATCGCGAATCGCTTCGGCCCGCACGTGGCGGGGATCGTCGCGGCGATGACCGAGCAGCCATCTGCGTCGCCCGACGCGCGCCGCAAGGCTCTGCGAAAGCAGGTCGCAGCACACGGCGATGGCGCGATTGCCGTCTTCGCTGCTGACAAGGTCGCGAAGGTCCGCGAGCTGCGCGCGGAGGCGAGCAAACACTCCGACCTCTTGGAGGAGGGGAGTAAAGGCCGCTCCCGGTTGGACCACTACATTGCGAGCCTCGCGCTGCTGGAGGACGAAGCGCCCACCCATCCACTCGTGGTGCAGCTGCGCTTCGAGCTTGAGGCGCTCGAGATGCTTCCGCCCCGCGCGGAGTCGGGCAGCTGAGGTCTATGCGGCCAAGTGCGACGAGTCCGAGATCTCAGCTGGAGAGCCGGCTCATGAGCGCGGCGGCGCCTATGACGGCCAGCACGCGGAGCTGACCGCGCGAGTTCGAGGCGCTTCGTCTCAGCGTGCGTGGACGCTGAGACGGTGAGTCGCCAAAGACCTGCCTGCCAGGACTCATGGAGCCCTGGCAGGCAGAGCTCAGCTACGAGATGCTCCCTTCGATCGCGTATTCGGCGTGCCCTTCGTTTTCTTTCGGGTCCGGGTCGTAGTACGAAAAGAACGTGACGGTCACAGAAACGTCTGTGGGACAGTTCGCGATGTTGTGCTGCGTGAGTTTTAGCTTCTGTTTGCTGAACGACACCTTGAGTGGCGCTGCGAGCGTGACCGTCCCCTTGAGCTTCTTCACGCCGTAGTTGCAGTAGTCGCCGGTCGCTTCGCTGTAGATCTGGATTTGAGCTTCGCTCGTTGCGCTGGTCTTGAATTCGGCCTTGAGGTTCGCCGCGAGCGACAGGCTCCCCAGGAGGGATCCTCCAGCCCAGAACTGCACGTTTTCCGCGCCGGTCGGAAACGACCCGAAGCAGGGGCCTTCGCCGTAGAAGCGTTCGCGGGCATTCCGAACTTCCAGTTTGTCGGTCTTTTCGTTGTTGGTCTGGTCCAGCGCCACTAGTCCGCTGAAGGGCTGCGATGCGCATTCCAGGTTCCCGGCGCTGCTTTCGTAGTGCGCAGGACTGCCTTCCAGTTCGTAGAAGTCACCAGTCGTAAGGGAAT
Source organism: uncultured Solirubrobacteraceae bacterium (assembly GCA_963703205.1). Lineage (GTDB taxonomy): Bacteria > Actinomycetota > Thermoleophilia > Solirubrobacterales > Solirubrobacteraceae > Palsa-744. The sequence continues at coordinate 698,014 of OY969799.1, read as the reverse complement.
GACCGGCTGACGGCGAAGTGAGATGCAGTGTCGGTTTTGACGCCGACGCCGTACTCACCGTCATCGTGTAGACCAGGACTCCGAGCACGACGCTCCTCATGATCCTGCTTCGCATCGGGTACCTCCTCCTATTCGATGGGAGCGAACGGCGGGCCGGCCAGAGCACGACCCTCCGCCGCATTGCGATTTGCTGTTTCAGGTCGCGCCGACCTTCTGGCCGCTCGTAGTCCTGATCTTCCACTTGCCGCTCACGGCGATCCCGCCGTTGCCCTCGAGAAGGCCGTGGCTCTTGTCGAATACGAGCCCGCTGCTCTTCACCAGGGGCGTGACGTCCCCCCCCGAGCTCTCGGCCAAGCCGCCCCCGCAGTAGTCATAGACTTCGGCGATATCGAGTTCCTCGCGAGCGGGAGCTCCACTGAGGAGCAAGCCATGCCAGGGGAAGGCGCGGAAGTTGAGGTCCTGGTGCTCTTCGGGCAGGCATTCGGGCTTGTTGTAAACGCAGCCCGACGTTTCTCCGCCCGTCAGTTCCTCGATTCCTTCGCCGTTCGGCCCGGAGTTGGAGATCGTCCCTGATGCCTCCGCCATGCACTTCGTGACGAACTTCGTCCCGCCCTTCTCGTAGCGGAACGTGAGCTTGCCGCTCAGCACGACGGCGGTCGGTTGCGTGATGACGGTGGACGTCGCCAGGAACCACCTCGGCGGTACCGCCTGGGCAGCGCTCGCTCCGTGGGACCCCCCGCCCATCGCCAGCAGCAGCGCCGCCACTCCGCTGACGCGCGAGAATCTCTGTCTCGTTGTGAGCATCTTCTCTCCCCTCGCCCGCTCGGCGCGGCATGTTGTGATGGGCGCATCTGACGCTCGCCACTCTCATCGATGCCGCGTCGCGGGTCGTCACCGCTCAGGGTGATCTGCGGCGATGAGGTCCGCCTGTAGATGGACCCGGGCTCTCCGGGATCTCAGGCGGGCAGCCGCGCTTGCACGCGCCATCCGCCGTCGTCGGCGGATCCGGCGTCGAGGGTGCCGCCACAGGCGTTCACCCTCTCGCGCAGTCCTGTCAAGCCGCGTCCGGAGCCGAGACCGACACGATGCGCCGACGTGGATCTGCCGTTCACGATCGTTAGCTCGAGGGCGCCGGGGTGCGCTCGCACCTCGACCTCGACGTTGGCGCCGGGCGCGTAGCGCAGCGCGTTGGTCAGGCTCTCCTGCACGACTCTCAGGGCGGCGTGCGCAACCGTTCCGGAGACGCCGGACGTGTCTCCAGAGGCCGTGAGGGTGACCGGAAGCCCGTAGGATTTCGCGGTGTCGACGATCTCCGGAAGCAGCTCGAGGCCGGCGCCGCGCTGCGGCGGCGCGTCCTGTGCGAGCAGGTCGGCGAGCCGGTCGAGGTCGGCCTGCGCCTGACGGGCGGCGTGGCCGATGACGTCGAAGGTCTCGCTCACGCGCGCCGGCTCCCGCTGCGCCAAGCGCTGTCCGGCGCTCGCCTGCACGACCATCACGGAGATCGCGTGCGCCACGACGTCGTGCAGCTCGGCGGCTATTCGTGCACGCTCGTAGCGAACCGAGAGCTGAGCGTAGGCATCGCGCTCGGATCGGAGCTCATCGGATTGCCGCGCGAGGCTCGCGGCGAGCGTCTCGCGCCCTCGCAGCGCGAGGCCGGCCAGATAGAGGGTGCAGGGCAGCATGAATTCGGGGACGACCGATCCTTCCTCGGGGTAGATGAGCTGTCCGGCGGTGACCCCGGCGAGCAGGAGCAGCACCGCGAGCGCGCCGGCCGGCCACGCGGACGCGCGGCCGGCCAGGAACGCCAGGAGCGATAGCGGGATCAGCATCCAGGACGGTTCATCCCCCTGCGCCGTGAGCGCGATGTAGATGGCACACACGCCGGCGGCCGCGCCGATCAGGACGCGCGGCGCGGTGGCGCGCCGGATCATGCTGTCACGAGCACCGGAATCGCCGCGGTCGCGCGGGTGCGACCGTCGGCCACCTCCGAGCGGAGGTGGCCGTGGTGCAGCGCGAGCCGCTCGCGGGCCCGGTCGAGGGCGGCCTCGGTGCGCCGCCTGTTGCCACGCGCGGGCCCGGCCACCGTGACCTCGAGCGTCTCGCCGCCGAAGTCGACGTGGACCTCCACGCCGGGCGCGTCCTCGGTGGCGCTCAGGAGGTGCTCGACCACCCGGAAGGCCGAGAGCTCGAGGGCGACCGGCAGCAACCGGGGCTCGCCGGTGACCGTGAGGCGCGACCCGGGGCCCTTCAGGCTGAGCAGCAACGCATCGAGGTGGGCGAGCGTCGGCTGCGGTTCCGTCCCACGGTCCCCGTCGCGCAGCAGCCCGACAATCGAACGCATCTGCTCGAGCGTCGCACGGCTCTCAGCCTCGATCTGCGCGAGTCTCGTGCCGGAGTCCTCCTGCTCGCCCGCGCCGGCGTCAGCGAGTTGCGTGAGATCGGCCAGTCGCGTGCGGAGCAGCTCGTCGAGCTCGCCCGAGAGCCGCACCCGGTCGCTCTCGACCTCCAGGTGCGCGTTGATCTCGCGCTGCTCGCGCAGCTTCGCGTTGCCCGCGCGCAGATCCGAGACGAGACCCGCACGCGAGCGGACGATCCGCCCGATCAGCCAGACCGCAAGCGTGACCGGCACGGAGATCTCCAGCCCGCTCCAGCCGGCGGTTTGGTCGGCCGAAAGGCAGACGACGCCGGAGCCGAGCACGATCGCAAGCCCGAGGAGCGCCTCGTCGCGTTCCAGCCAGGCGGCGACGGCGAAGCTCTCTACGAAGAACAGCGGGAGCAACAGCCCGCACCTGCCGATCGTCCCGTAGACGACGACGTGGATCGCGGTACCGATCAGGGTCCCGCCGGCCGCGATCAGCGGGGCGCGGCGACGCCACAGCACGGGGACCACGGCGAGCAGCATCAGCAGGCCCATGACGGGTTTGCCGGGCAGGGTGGCGCCGGTGCGCGTTTCCTGCAGCCAGCCGATGGCCGGGACGGCGATGGCGGCGAAGAGCACGGCGATCGCGATATCGCGACGGGCGATGCGCGGGCCTTCGAGGGTGGGCATGAGCTTGATCATCTCCGGTTGGCTCCTAGCTGACAAGGGGGTTGACGCCGAGCACTCTGCCTGCCGCGTGCATGGGTGTCGTCACCGTGCAGAGTGATCTCTTCTCGCCGGGTAGCCCTGCAGGTGGACGCCGGGGCCCCGCACGCGCGCGATGATGCGCGAATGGGCGAGCTGCGTACGGTGCTGGTGGCGGCCGAGACGGGACCTGCCGCGCAGGAGGTGATCGCCGCCCACGGCGGTGAGCTTCTCTCGAGCGAGCGTGTGGTCGCTGTCTTCACGGCGCCCGCGAGCGCCGTGCGGGCGGCGGCGGCGCTCGTCGAGGCAGGTGACGAGGCAACAACGCGGGTCGGCGTGGACGTGGGTGAGCCGGCGGTAGCGATCGACGTGGCCGAGCGGATCTGCGATGCAGCGGAGCCGGGCCTGGCGCTGGTGACCGAGGCGGTCGCGCATCTCGCGGGCCGGGAGGTGGCCGGCCTGTTGCGAGCGGCCGGCGGGGTGCGTCTCCCCGAGCTGCGGCGCATCGTCCCCGTCTTCGCTGCAGCCGCGTCGGCCCCGGAGCACGAGCGAGGGCGGAGGACGACGGTGGTGATCGCCGACGACCAGGAGCTGCTGCGCGCCGGGTTCCGGGTGATCATCGACGCAGAGCCCGACCTGCAGGTCGTCGGCGAGGCGGGCGACGGCCGAGCCGCGATCGACGTCGTGCGCCGTCGCCGCCCCGATGTCGTCCTCATGGACATCCGCATGCCGGACCTTGACGGCCTTCGCGCGGCGGAGGCGATCCTGGACGAGGCGGACTTGCACTCGGCCGTCGTGATGCTCACCACGTTCGACGTCCAGCGCTACGTCTACGAGGCGCTCCGGCTGGGCGCAAGCGGGTTCCTGCTCAAGGACGCGCCCGCTGACCGGCTGCTCGACGCGATCCGCGTGGCCGCGGCCGGGGACGCGCTACTCGCGCCCGAGATCACGAGGCGGCTCGTGGAGCGCTTCGCGACCGTCGCGCGGCCCGATGACGAGGCCCCCCACGAGCGGCTGGCGGAGCTGACCGCGCGCGAGCTCGAGGTGCTCCGCCTGATCGCTCGCGGGCGATCGAACGGCGAGATCGCGAGCGACCTGGTACTCGGCGAGAACACGGTGAAGACTCACGTGAGCCGAGTGTTCGCCAAGCTCGGCCTACGCGACCGCTCGCAAGCCGTGGTCCTTGCGTACGAGACGGGCCTCGTCGTACCGGAGCCTGATAGCCCACGTCGCTCCGCCTCCTGACCCCGGTGCCCGCGTCATTGCGCTTGTCATCTCCGACGTCGCCTCCCACGCCGCGCCGCCGATCCCTCGCGTCGTCGTGCACTTCCCGTCTCGGTGGCGTAGCAGCCGAGCTGCGAGAGGCGCTCGTCCATCGCGCTGCCGCTGGCGTGGCGACGAGAAACGCTTACGGGCTGCTGCGCCCGCCTGCCTCGGGCGTCACGTACCGCATCGGTCGGAGAAGCGTGAAGGTGCCTGTCATGCGGGGACCCGTTTGGAGGATGTGCGGGCGCCAACGGACGCCCGCACATCTTGCGCACGGGGCAGGTCCTGGGGACGGAACCCCCTTGGGCCCTGGCCAACATCCGTGGCAACCCCCGCTTCGCCAGACGCCTCCGACCCGTCCGCAGAAGCTCGCTATTTCGACGATCCGGACGCTCCTGCACGCATCAGGAAGTAGATCGCGAGCGGCGCTACGACCCCGAGGGATGCGATCGCGACGAAGATGGCGAGCGCGGCGGCTTGGTTGCCGGTGCCGGCTCCGGTCTGCGCGATCGCCGCTCCCCCACCAACCACCAGGATCAGGTTCTTGGGGTTGATGTCCGAGCGCTCCTACATCCACTATCTCGCTGCCGACGAGCAAGCGCGAATCCGCCATGCTTACGGCCCGAACTTCGAGCGCGTGCGCGACTGAAGCGGCGCTACGACCCCGAGAACCTGTTCCGCCTCACCAGAACATCGCGCCCGACCGATGAGTTGAGAGCTGGACTTTCATCGGGAACGCTCGGCGTGCAGCCGCCGGACTTCCGGGAGACACGACTTGCGTCTGAGGAAATCCTGTCGCGACCGTCGCTTCACAAGCGGTTGTTCGCTTTCACGCAGATCCTCTGCGGCAAGATCGTGGCAACCGCGCGCGAGGAGTCAGCCGAGGACCGCCTGCAGCGGCTCCAAAGGGTTGAAAGCCGTCCTACCAAGCGCACCGCCCGCCGCCCGAGCCGCCCATCATGTCAGCGGATGACCGCTACGAACGCACGGTCTGGGCGGCTGGTGTAGTTCCCGACCGCGTAACAGTCATGTTCGGCTGGACAGGCAACACTCGTGAAGGTCCGCGGGCCGAGAGACGGCTCGCCAAGTCGTCCGGAGGTGATGACCACGACTGCGCCCCGCGCGGGGTGGTGCGGACCATACGCGCCGTTGCCCGCCGCCACGCAGTAACTCGTGCTGCTGCAGGAGATTGTGCTGAGGGTCCACAGTCCGGGTGCGGTCATGGGAGCGCCTGGCACACCGTTCGTCAACTTCGCGACGACTGCCTGATGGCGATGGGGCGGCGCGTAGCCACCAGCCGCGTAACAGACTTGCTCGGTCGGGCACGCAACTGCGTCGAGCTCCATCGAGCCGGTCGCGATGGTCCGTCCCTGCTGTACACCGAGGACCGTTTGGGCGAGCCGACCGGTCTCCTGCCCGCTGCCACCGACCACCTCGCACACATCAATGGCGCCCGGCGCGCAACCGACCCCGAACATGAAGTCGAATCCTTCCAACGGCGTGAAAACCGTCGGCGCACCGTTGGTCACCTGAGCCAAGTTGCCCTGTTCAGCTCCAACAACGTCGCAAATGGTGGCGTTTGAGCACGACGCGCCGCTGAGCTGTCCAAGTTCCGGGAAGAGGACCCGAGCTGGACTAGGTTTGCCGGCCTCGATCGAAACAACCACGCCGTGCCCGGCGCGATCGAATCCGACAGCCTCACAGCTCGCGCCGGCGCAGGCAACGCTTTGCAGCAGGTTGGACCCCGCGACACTCAAGGGTTGCGTGGGCTTGCCGTGAACGATCGGCACGAGGATGCCCTGGTCGGCACGAGACGATCCGACCGCATAGCACCGCATCGAGGATTCGCACGCGACCGAGTTCACGAAGGTCACCGGGCCCGGGAACGACCGAACATGCACGATCCCAGCGTTCGCGGTCGACGTCACCACCGCCATCGAGGCGAGCACCAACGCTGCTACGCACAAGCGCGCTCCGCTGCCCCAATCGCGACCGCTCGGCATCCTGTTCTCCCCCGCAAATCCTAACATCTGCAGCGTCGAGAGGCCACAGCCGAGGCGGCTGCGACCGTCCAGCCCATTCGAATGTGAGCTGTACCAGCTCCACTCGGTGATGTAGCGTGACCACATGGCAGTTAAACGCATGGACAACATGGGAATTGTCGTCGACGACCTGCCGGCGACGATTGAGTTTTTTCGCGAGCTTGGTTTAGAGCTGGAAGGTCAAGCTATGGTCGAGGGGGAATGGGCCGGACGCGTCACCGGACTCGGCGATCAGCGCGTCGAGGTCGCCATGATGCGCACGCCAGACGGCCATGGTGCTCTCGAGCTCTCGCGCTTTATCGATCCGCCCGTACTCGCTGATCACAGGAATGCTCCGGTGAACGTGCTGGGCTATCTGCGGATCATGTTCGCCGTCGACGATCTCGACGACACGCTCGATCGGCTCTACAAGCTCGGCGCGGAGCTGGTCAGCAGCGAAGTTGTCCAGTACGAGGACATGTACCGGCTCTGCTATATCCGCGGGCCCGGCGGCCTTCTCATTGGGCTAGCGGAAGAGCTCAGCTGAGCTCTAGCAGCCTTGATGGCCTTGTGCGCGTTTCCTCTTTGCGCGGGGCGACCGGTTCAAAGACATCCAAGAGGAAAGGCTCGGCGATGGTTGAGGGTTCCGACGTCGTACCCCCGCCTGCACCAAACTTGTCGGACTAAGACCTCCGCTTTCGAAAGGGGCGGGGGTTGGTGCGTTCTGGGACCCGTTTCGTTGGCTGAGGGCCTCGTTTACGGCGTCCGCGAAGGCGTCGTCCTCTCGGGCAACCACGGCGGCGCGTAGCTCCGGGCCAAGCAGGGTGTCGAAGGGCTCGGCAAGCTCGCCAGAGATGCCATCTCGGCTACGGTCCGCTCATGACCGACGTGGGGGGGTTTCTGCAAGCGTATGACGAGCAGCTACGAACCGACGCGGAGACCCCGAGTGCGATCGCGATCACGCGTCTCGGGCCGCTGCGTCTGGTGAGGTTCGCGGGTGGCCGCGGGTTTGTGACCTATCCCGCCCCATCTGGTGATGATGCGGACGCGATCACTTCGCTCGTGGGAGCGGCGCTCGATCACTACGTTCAGGAGCCGGAGATCACGCGTGTGGAGTGGAAGACGCGAGGCCACGATCACATCGACGGCCTACACCAGGCGTTGCTGGACAACGGGTTCGAGCGCGATGAGCAGGAGTCGATCATGATCGGCCGTGCCGAGCTGCTTGATGTCGAGGCGCGACTGCCTGGTGGCGTGAGGCTGCGCACGGTTACCGATGAAGTGGACGTCCGGGCGATGACTGTGATGGAGGATCTCGCCTTTGGGAGCGATATGGCGGACGGGATGACTGAGGCGCTGATGCGGCGTCTGGCGCTCAACGACGGGATGCAGCTGTGGGTAGCCGAAACGGACGGCCAGATCGTCGCTGCCGGTCGCCTTGAGCCGGTCGCAGGATCAGACTTCGCGGGGATATGGGGTGGTGCCACGTTGCCGGCTTGGCGCCGGCGCGGCATCTACCAGGCGCTCACCGCCGCCCGCGCCCGGTCGGCACTGGCACAAGGCAAGACGTTGATCCACAGCGACTCCAACGAGGAGTCACGCCCGATCCTCGAACGTTCCGGCCTACAGAAGGTCTCCACCACCACTCCCTACCACTGGCAGCGCTGACCGCCCGCACCGCGACGGTGACCGTGACGTTGAGCGCCCGCCACTTCCCGCCGGAAATGCCCAGCGAACGTTTCGATTTCCATGCGGCAACGCGCCTAGGCGCATCGGTATGTAGACCCGGGAGGCGCAGAGGAGGCACCGCCTGCAACCACCGCGAGACGCCTGAGTTTGGACGAAAAGCAGAAGCCGGGCGCGTCGGCCCTCAGCGTGGCCAGAAACACGGCTTGCGGGTCATTTGGACGTGTCCGTGCGCCGAAGCGCATCCGCACGTTTCTGCCGTCGTGGCCTGCTCGTCAGGACGGGGCTCCGATCGCGTGGTAACCGCCGTCGACATGCACGATCTCGCCAGTGATGCCGCGCGCGAGATCGGAGAGCAGGAAACGGACGGTGTCGGCGACAGGACCCGCGTCTTCGATGTCCCAATGCAATGGGGCGACTCGCCCCCAGCCGGCAGCGAGCTGCTCGAAGCCCGCGATGCCGCCGGCGGCGAGCGTGCGGATCGGCCCGGCGGAGACCAGGTTGACGCGGACGCCGTGTGGGCCGAGGTCACGCGCGAGGTAACGCGCGATGCTCTCCAGCCCGGCCTTGGCGACTCCCATCCAGTCGTAGGCGGGCCAGGCGACGGTTGCGTCGAAGTCCAAGCCGACGATCGCGCCACCTCGGCCGGCTGGGGCGGGCGAGCTCATCAGCGGGAGGACCGCTGCAGCAAGCGCCTTCAGCGAGTAGGCGCTGGTTTGGAAGGCGGTGGTGGCGCTCTCGACCGGGGTCTGCATGAAGTCGGCGCCGATCGCGTCCGGTGGCGCGAACGCGATTGCGTGCAAGGCGCCGTCCAGCTGCCCCCAACCACTGAGCAGTGTCTTGGTCAGCTCGCGCAGATCGGGCTCCGAGTTGACGTCGAGCTCCAGGATCTCGGCGTGGTCCGGTAGCTGGCGGGCTGCGCGCTCGGTCAGTTTTCGGGCTCGACCGAAGCTGGTAAGGATGACTTCGGCGCCTTCGAGTTGAGCGGTCCGCGCTACCTCGAAGGCGATGGAGTCGCGTGTCACTACACCGGTGACGAGCAGCTTCTTTGCGCTCAGCAAGGGATCACGCCACTGGGGAGGTCGAGGAACCGGTCGAGCTCGGGTGCTCGGTGTGGGTGCTCACCTGCCGCCCAGAGCACCTCGATACCGGCACGGCACAGCAGCCGGTCGGTGCCGTCGCGGATGTCCCACCGCAAGGCGACGAGTCCGGCCTCGGCGCTCACGTGCTTCAGCTCTCCGATGCGACCGATGACGTGGATCGTGTCGCCGATCCTCGCTGGACGCTTGAAGACGACATCGCTGATGCGGCGTAGTGCGAGCACTCGCTCGGGATCGAACGGTACGAGACCGACGGCGTAGGAGACGAGCAGCATGCCGTGCGCGATCCGTCCGCCGAAGGGCCTGCTGGCCGCCCAGTCGGCGTCGGTGTGCTGCGGGTGCGTGTCGCCGCTGAGCATCGCGAAGCCGACGATGTCGGTCTCGGTGATCGTGCGTCCGCGCGAGCGGAAGCGCTGACCGACCTCGAGCACCTCGTATGGCGCAGACCAGGCGATCTGGCTCAAAGCTGGATGTTCCCGTGACGGCCGTTGACCGCAGGCCGCCAGGTCGCCAGGCTTGCCAGTAGCGATATGAGGGTGGGGCGCGTCTGCTCGGGCGCGATGACCTCGTCGACGAAGCCATCGCCGGCGGCTGCCCGCAGCGACAGATGCTCCTCGGCGTAGCGCGCGGCCAGTTGGTCTGCCGCCTTCGCCGGATCCTCCGCGGAGGAGATCTCTCGTCTGTGGATGATCTCGACCGCTTGGCTTGCGGCCATCACGCCGATCTCCGCGCTCGGCCAGGCGAGCACGTAGTCGGCTCCCAGCTGCTTGCTGTTCATCGCGATCGCCGCGCCCCCGTATGCCTTTCGCAGCACGACGGTTATCCGCGGGACGCTCGCCTCGGCGAACGCGTAAACGAGCTTCGCCCCATGTCGGATCACTCCGTCGCGCTCTTGGCGGACGCCGGGCAGGAAGCCGGGGGTGTCGACGAGCACTACCAGCGGCAGCCCGAAGCTGTCGCACGTTCGTATGAACCGGGATGCCTTCTGGGAAGCTGCGGCGTCGATCACGCCGCCGAGGTGGCGGGGCTGGTTGGCGACGATCCCGACGGGGTTGCCGGCGATCTGCCCGAGCAGGCAGACGATGTTGCGGGCGTAGCGCGGGGAGATCTCGATCGGCTCGGAGTCGTCGAGCAGCGCAGTCGCGACGCTCCTGATGTCATAGACCTTGCGTGACTGGCGTGGCACGTGCAGGTCCGGCGGGTGCGCCGGCGCGGCGCGGCCGGCGACGCGTGCTGGACTGGGCCCCTGCGGGAGATGCGCGAGGATCCTGCGCGCGAGTTGTGCGGCAGCCTGCTCGTCGGCCGCGACGGCGTGACAGAGACCGTTCGCGCTGTGCACGCGTGTGCCGCCGAGCTCGGAAGCATCGACAGTCTCGCCCGTGACTTTTGCGATTACGCCGGGACCAGTCAGGAACATGCTGGCCTGCTCGGTCATGATCACGAAGTCCGTCAGCGCGGGCGAGTAGCTGCCGCCCCCAGCGGAGGCGCCGCAGACGATCGAGATCTGCGGGACCTGGCCGGAGAGCCCTACCTGGTGGCGGAAGATCCGTCCGTAGCCGGCGAGTGCCGCGAGGCCTTCCTGCATCCGTGCCCCTGCCGACTGCACGAAGCCGATGATTGGCGCGCGCGCCTTGCCAGCGAGTTCGTGCACGCGGACGATCGTCTCGGCCTGCTCGCTGCCGAGCGAGCCGCCCACGAACGAGGGGTCTTGAGCGAAGCAGAAGACGGCCCGTCCGTTGACGGTGCCGGTTGCGGCTAGGACGCCGTCGCCGGCTGCGGCGCGCTCGCCCATCCGCGACGAACGCGCCGCGGTACGGAAATGCTGCAGCGATCCACGGTCACAGAGAAGCTCCAACCGTCGCTGTGGCTGGCTCTCGGCGTGACTGCGTTCTTGGATCGTGGCGCTCATGCTGCCTGGAGGCAGAGGACGGCGTTGTGTCCGCCGAACCCGAAGGAGTTCGAGATCGCCAATGCCCGTCGGTCGCCGGGGGTCAGCAGCGGCCGCGAAGGGCCCGGGACGTAGTCGAGGTCGAGCCCGGGGTCGGGCTGCTCGTAGCCGAGCGTCGGCGCGATCACTTGCTCCCGGAGCGTGAAGACCGTCGCGATCGCCTCCACCGCGCCCGCCGCGCCGAGCAGGTGCCCGATCGCCGACTTCAGAGAGCTGACAGGAACGTCGCGTGCCCTCTTCCCGAGCGCTTGCTTGAGGGCGTTGGTCTCGGAGCGGTCGTTCAGTGGTGTCGAGGTGCCGTGCGCGTTGACGTAGTCGACGTGCTCGGGGCCGATGCGCGCATCCCGCATCGCCGCGGCGATCGCGGCGGCGGCGCCTGCGCCGTCGCTGTCGGGCGCGGTCAGGTGGTGGGCGTCGCAGGTTGCCGCGTAGCCGCGCAGTACGGCCAGCGGCCGTGCTCCGCGTTCGGTTGCGGTCCGCTCGGACTCGAGGATCAGGATGCCTGCCCCCTCCCCCATCACGAACCCGTCACGCCGCGCGTCGAACGGCCGGCTGATGCCGCTACTGGAGGTGGCGCCGAGGCAGCTGAAGGCGGCGCGGGCGAGCGGTGTGAGGGTCGCCTCCGAGCCGCCGGTGATGACCGTGTCGGCTTCGCCGTTCTGGATCGTGCGCATCGCGGCACCGATCGCGTGCGCGCCGGCCGCGCACGCCGAAACGATGCCGTAGACGGGCCCCTGCGCGTCGTGGCGGATCGCCAGTGTGGCGGCGCCTGCGTTGCCCATCATCAGCGGTACTGCCAGAGGCGAGACGGAAGAGTCGCTGATCAGACGCCCGTGGTTCTCTTCGAGCGTGGCCATGCCGCCGATGCCGGTGCCGAGCACGCAACCGACGCGCTCGGGCTGATAGGGAGGCTCTGGCTCCCACCCCGCGTCCTCGACGGCCTGTTGGCAGGCAGCGACGGCAAGCTGGGTGAAGCGGTCCATACGGCGTGCTTGTTTGGCGGCGATGTGATCGGCCACGACGAACTCCGAGCAGGGAGCCTCGCCGTCGGCGATCGCGCAGTGTCCGTCGCGCCAGCGGGCGAAGGTCGTTCGCGCGTCCCCGAGCGGCGTGACTGCTCCGACGCCTGTCACCACGACCGTTGGGGGGTTGGCTTCAGGCACGGCGTTCGATCAGCTCGACGACGTCGCCGACTGTGCGCACGCCGGTGACGTCGGCGCCGGTGAGCTTCGTCCCATAGCGCTCTTCGACAATCTGCGCGAGCTCGGCGAGGTCGAGTGAGTCGACGTCGATGTCGGTCAGTGTCGCCTCGGGTGTCACCTGGTCGCGCTCGGCGCCGAGGCGTACAAGCTCCTCGGTGATCACCTCGAGTACCGGCTGGGTTGTCGGGTCGGCTGCCATTGCGGCTCCTTTCGTTCGGTCAGGCGGCCAGTCCGCCGTCGACGTAGAGGGTGCTGCCGTTCACGTAGCTGGCCTGCTCGCCGGCGAGGAACGCGGCGGCGGCCGCGACCTCCTCGGGCCGGCCGGCGCGTCTCGCGGGGACCCGCGCGAGGAGCGTCTCTTCGACGCCCGCGGTCATGTCCGTTTCGACCAGCCCGGGTGCGAGCGTGTTGACGGTCACGCCCCGGCGGGCGACCTCGACCGCGATCGTCGCGCTCATCGCGATCAGCCCGGCCTTCGCTGCCGCGTAGTTGGACTGGCCGGAGTTCGCGCGCGGGCCGACGACGGAGGCGACGTTTATGACGCGCCCGTAGCGCGCCCGGACCATCCCCTTCAGGGCCAGCCTCGTGAGGCGGAACGCGGCGTTGAGGTTCGTCTCGATCACCTCGCCCCATTCGCTGTCCTCGAGGGAGAGGGCGAGGTTGTCGGCGCGGATGCCGGCGTTGTTGACCAGGCACAGCACGGGGCCCAACGAGCCTGCGGCCTCGAACAGCGCGGGAGCGGTGGCAGGCTCGGTGATGTCGCCTTGGATCACGATCGCACGCCCACCTGCCGCGGTCACCCGCTCGCGCACCTCCTCAGCGGCACGCTGGTCAGAGCGGTAGTTGATCGCGACCGGCCAGCCGTCCGCGGCCAGCGCGCACGCGATCGCGGCGCCGATGCCGCGTGAGGCGCCGGTGATCAGCGCGCAGCCGTCGGCCGGTCGGCTCACGGGAGCTCCCACTCGATCAGCGCGGCGCCCCACGTCAGCCCGGCGCCGACCGCGGCGAGCAGCACGGTCTGGCCGGAGGCGAGCCGTCCGCTGCCCCGCGCGTGCTCGAGGGCGAGCGGGATGCTCGCCGCGGAGGTGTTGCCGAGCTCCGCGATGCACTCGACCGCACGATCGGGGTCGATCTGCAGGCGCTCGACGACCGCCCGTGTGATGCGTGCGTTGGCCTGGTGGAAGACGAACAGGTCGACCTCGTCCAGCCGGACGCCGGCGGCTGCGAGGACACTGCGGGTCGCCTGCTCGATGTGTCGCACAGCCTGGATGAACGTGTCGTGGCCGTTCATGCTGATCAGCCCGCTTGAGGGGTCGTTCGCGATCAGCCCGGCGTTCGCGCCATCAGTGCCGAGCTCGATCACCCAGCGCTCGCTTCCCGCGGAGGCGGCGAGCACCGCGGCGCCCGCCCCGTCGCCGAACAGCGCGGCGGTTCTGCGGTCGGCAGGGTCAGTCTGGCGGGAGAGCATGTCGGCGGCCACGAGCAGAACGTGCTCGGCTCGTCCCGCTTCGATGTGCGCGGCCGCGGTGGCGAGCCCTGCCATGAAACCGGCGCATGCGGCTCCGAGGTCGAAGGCGGCGGCGTTGAGCGCTCCGATCCGCTCGGCTACCTGCGGTGCGACGTTCGGCATCGGCTGTTCGTGGCTGACAGTCGCCACAATCACCAGGTCGATCAGCTGGACGTCGAGGCCGGCGTCGGCTACGGCATCGTCGGCCGCGTTTGCGGCGAGCTCGACGAGGCTCAGATCGGCCGGTGCGTGACGGCGGGTGCTGATCCCGGTTCGCCGCGTGATCCAGGCCTCATCGACACCTGTTCGTGCGGCGATCTGCCGGTTTGCGACGATCGGTGCTGGGAGGGAGCTGCCGAGCCCGGCGAGGCGAACGTGAACCGGACGCATCGGGTCCCCGCGCGCGCTGAGCACAGCCTCAGGCGTGGACATGAAGGCTCTCCCGGTCGACGAGGAGCACGTCACCGAGGTTGCGCGCGGCGAGCTTCTCGACGACCCGCTCGGGACCGACGTCCAGGTAGCCGGGAGCGCCCATCCTCTGCAGCGCGGACATGGTCTCGCTCCAGCGGACGGGCCGGACCAGAGCAGCGCCGAGCTCGTTGACGGGATCGGTGAACGGTTGCGCGGTCATCGAGCTGAGCACGGGCGCGCTCGGCGGTTTCATCTCGATGTTGCGCAGCGCCTGCTGGAATGCGATCCGGACGGGCTCGAGCGCCGGCGTGTGGAACGCACCGCTGACGTTGAGCCGAAGCGTGCGCAGCCCGATCGCACGCGCGTCGCGCGCGACGGACTCGAGGCGGGTGGTCGCGCCGGAGAGGACGGTCTGCCCGGGCGCGTTGTAGTTGGCGACGTGCACCCCGTGCGCCAGGGCGAGCCGCTCCGCTTGCTCGGCGCTGCCCTTGAGGATCGCGAGCATGCCTCCTTGATGGCTGCCGCCGATCTCATCCATCAGCTGTCCGCGGGTCAGCACCGCGTCGAGAGCGTCCTGCGGCGTGAGCACGTCTGCGGCTGCGAGCGCCGAGAGCTCGCCGAGTGAGTGGCCGGCGAAAGCGAACGGCCGCACGCCCGCAGCGGCCAGGGCGCGCCAGCCGGCGAGGCTTGCGAGAAAGATCGCGGGCTGCGCGTAGCGCGTGGATCGCTCCGCGTGCTCAAATGGGTCCGCGTCGAGCGCGTCGAGCGCCGCGCGGTAGAGCGCGGTGCAGTGCTCCTGCACCAGCGGCTGTGCGCCGGAGGCGGTGGCGCCCTGCCCTGGGAAGAGGATCGCGAGTGCGGTCGGTCGAGCCATCACCGCCAGATTCCTCGAAGGCGCCCCCCGATTTCCCCGACCGGCGTCTATACCCCCCGTTTGGCGGGGGCACGAGGGGAAGTTGGGGTTAGCTGACGAGGCCGAGGCGCTGCGCGCGTTGTACGGCCTCCGCGCGGTTCTTCGCGTCGAGCTTGCGGTAGAGGCTCGAGGTGTGGCCCTTGACGGTGTGCGGGGAGAGGTGCAGGGCCGCGGCGATGCGGCGGTTCGTTTCTCCTTCGGAGATCAGGCTCAGGATTTCGCGCTCCCTGCTGGACAGCTGGGCTTGCTCGCCGTCGTCCGTCGTCTGAAAGACGTCGGCGCCGAGCGCGACCATCCGTACGGCGTTTGCGACGTCCCCGGCGGGCAGGCCCTTGGGTATGAACCCGTGTGCTCCCGCCGCGTGAACGGGTTCGGCGCCGAGATGCCCGGCGCCGGAGATCATCAGTACCCGCGTCTCAGGGGAGGCTTCGAGCAGCCGGCGGCAGATCTGCGCGCCACCTTCGCTGCCGACGAACAGGTCGATCACGGCGACATGGGGCTCATAGCGTGTGGCGAGCTCGATCGCTTCGGGCCCGCTGGAGGCGCCGAGGCAACGCTCGACCCATGCTTGGCTGCCGAGCATCAGCCGGAATCCCCACTGCACGACCTCGTGATCGTCGACGATGAGAACTCGCAGTCGTCGCGCGCCATGTGCCAGGGATGAGCTCACGGAGGATTCCCGATGAGCAGTCGGACCCGCCAGCGGTCGCCGCCGGTCGGCCCGTACTCCAGCAGCCCCCCGACCTGCAGCGCGGCGAGGCCGGCTACCCGTAGCCCCATGCCTGCGCCGCCGTGCGAGTTCTCGCTCGTGCCGTCGTTGACGATGTCCAGCCGAAACCTGCCGTCGGTGATGCTGGTCGTCACCGATACGCCGGTCGGGATGGCGTGACGCTGGGCGTTTCGTACCGCCTCGATCAGGACTGCCTGGGCGAGTGCCTCGCAGTGTGCAGGTACCTCAATGGCGTCGGGGTCGAAGGTGATCGCGAGCTTGGGGTGGCAGAGCGTGAGGCGTTCGAGTTCGTCGCGGAAGCTCGCGGCGCTGTCGAGGAGCGGCTGGCCGAGCGGCTGGACCAGCGCGCTGCGTAGGTCTGCGATCGCGTCGGCAAGCTCCTCGCTGGAGCGCTTCCGCAGTTCGGCGTCGAACGGCTCGTGGCTCGACAGCGCGAGCGAGAGGCCGAACAGTCTCTGCACGACGCCGTCGTGGATGTTGCGTGCCATCTCGATCTGGTGCTCGAGTTGCAGCGCCTTCTCGTGCTGCCTGGTCGCGACGCGCGCCATCGCGGCCAGTGCGGCGGTCTTACCGAGGACCCACAGCGTCTCGCGCTCGCTGTCGTCGAGCGGCGCGCCGATTCCGGCGCGGTCGGCGAGGATCACGCCGACCCAGCGCCCACGCGCGACCATCGGCGCGCAAATCACCTGGGTGAGGCCGAGCGCTCGCAGGTATTGCGGCGGAAGCTCGTCTTCGAGATCGGTTGATGCCTCGATCACGTTGTCCTGCTGGAGTGCGCGGCGGGCGATCGGCGCGGTGTCGACGGTAAAGAAACCGCCCGCGAACAGGTCGAGGTCGATGCCGTAGCCGCCGGCCGCCCGGACCTGCCTTCGAGCTCGGTCGTAGCGGAAGATCACGGCGCGGCGCATAGAGGTCATCTGCGTTGTCGCCTCGCAGATGCGTCCGTAGAAATCGTCGACGCGTCCTTCCTCCTCGCTCGTGGCGAGGATGTGGGCGAGGAACTCGATGACGTCGGTCTGGACGCTGCGCTGGGGTCGGGCGGCCGCGGTCGGCTCGACAGCTCGCATCGAGTGCATTCTTCTCCTACGTACACCGGCGCGGGCCGTTTGGATCGGCTAACCACCCGTTTGGGTGGGGTGCCGATGCCGCGGACGAGCGCTTCGAGGAGCTTCGACGATCGGAGGCCGGCCGAACCCTGTCATGCGCCGGCACAACGTCACTCAGTCGGCCAGAGGAGCTCCTCGAGCGGGCGGCGCTCGCGCGAGGCGGAGCTCTCAGGCGGGCCAGCCGGGCCGGGAAACTCGCTGGCCGCGCGGCCGATCGCTGTCATGGTGGTTATCTCCCAGTGGTCGGGTACTGCGAACTCCTGGGTGAGAGCATCGCGGCCGAAGGCCCGGAACTGGCGTGCCGCGAGACCCAGCGCCTGAGCTTGGAGAGTCATGTGCGCGACGGCTTGGCCGAGGCCGTAGAGGGAGAACTCGGAGTACTCCCACGTTGTGTCCTGCACGTAGCGGTGGGCGAGATTAGCGATGAGGATGCTCGCGTCCCCGGCCCACGGTCGGGAACTTCCCACGAGGTGCCGGGCGATCCGCTGGTGCACGTCGGTTCCACGTGCGCCGACAATGAACGCCCAGGGCTGGGAGTTCCCGGCGGATGGCGCCCAGCGGGCCGCTTCGAGGATCCGCTCCACGTCGCTGTCTGGGATTTGGTGCGCCGCGTCGAAGCGCGTGGGGCTCGAGCGTCCGGCGAGCAGCGGGTGCAACGTCGAGGCCGGAGTCGCGCTTTCCGGCTGGTCACGCCGATCCATTTTCAGGAGCGGGATCCTGCTTGACGCGCTCTCATCAGCGCGAGTGTCGCGAGCGCGCCCCACACCAGAAACCACGGGTCCCACAGGTAGGCATGCCATCGCAGTGCCTTTTGTTCCGCCGTCCTTGAGATGCTGATCGCGGACGCCTGGACGAGCAGCGCGACGGCGGTGAGCACGAAACCGTAGCCGGTCAGCGCGAGCGAGCAGATCCAGGCTAGTGCCCGGATCGCTCGGGCGCGACGGTGCCAGGCCGGGTCCAAGACCACGGCGAGGGGCAGTCCCGCGGCAAGCAGCTTCAGAACCGCGGCGGTAGAACCCGCCGCAACGGCGGCGCTGGTGCCCGCGCGCGCCTGTCTCTCGAGTGAGCCGCCGAGGGTGTCGAGGAGCACCGTTCCGCCGAGGACCCAGTAGGCACTGAGCGTCGCGAAGAGCAGGCCGAGGATCGCCGCCGCCGAAGCGAGGCACAGAGCGATCGGGTCGACGGGGCGTCCGGCGTGTCCGTGCCGACCTGTGAGGTTCGGAGGCGCAAGCATTCTGTGGCTAACATCAGGCGCCGCAGCCGAGGCTTGCGTCGTGCGTCGAGCTCCTTTCACGACCGTGCCCTCGGCGGAACCGCACTGTTGCAGCAGCGGCGCCGACGGCGCCACCCCGGCGACCCGCCGCGCCGAGGTGCCGGCGTCTGAGTGCGAGACATCGCGCAGGCCCACAAGGGTCGCGCCGTCGGACTGGGCGGGTTCATGCGGCGGCGTGGCATCGATGCCTGATCGTCGCGTCCAGCACCTCAGGGGTCAGAACCCCGTGGGCCACGAGCACGACAGGCCCGGACACCTCGACTCGTGTGGGACGCGATGTGGGCCCGTGCACGGTCACGTTGAGGCTGCTGGGTCGGCCTGTGAAACGGCCCTGAGTGATCACGATCTGCGCATCGGAGCGCGCACGACCGTGGCGAACGAGGTAGGCACCCGCCGGCCCGGCTGCGCTGCCGGTGGCAATGTCCTCGAGCGATCCGTCGTTCTCCCAGGTACGACCCTCCCAGTTGTCGACGTCGAGCAGATAGGCGAAGCTGGCCCCGATTCTTTCGACCAACTCCTGCAGGAGGGGATGTGCGACCCTCGCGCTGTCGATCGCGCCCTCGACGAGCGGGACGATGAGATAGCTAAGACCAGTCGAAACGACTTCCGCCGGCAGATCGGACGCGAGCGCTGAGCGGGGAAGCCCGAATGCTTCAGCGGCCGCGCTGCGGTCCGGATCAGACAGCGTAGTCAGAAAGCTCGGCGGTCCCTGATCCATGCGTGTGACAAAGCGTGCGTTCCCGGCTGCTGCGGACAGGACCTCGATGATCCGCTCCCCGACACGCAGTTCCCAGCGACAACTATCCACCTCACCACAACGTGCATGCAGGACAGCCGCGGCGCCCAGCAACGGATGCCCGGCAAAAGGCAGCTCTCGCCAGAGGTCGTGAATGTGCACCGAGAACGCGCTCCCGTTGAGCGGCGTGAGGAACACGGACTCGAAATGTCGCAGCTCGGCGGTCAGTGCCTGCCGGACCGCGCAGTTGAGTTTTTCGTTGCTGACGATCACGGCCAGGCTGTTGCCGGACAGAGGCCGCTCGGCGAACACGTCGCATAGGTGGAGCTCGAGGGTCGGGTCACCAACCGAGTCGACTAAATTGCCCAGAGGAGCCTCGCTCATGGCCTACGCTCCCGCTCGCTGCCCGGCGAGCCGATGATCGCGCAGGTCACGACCGGCGGGTAGGACGGTCTCCACCAAACCCGTCAGCACGTCGTACACATGGCCGGAAGCGGTGATGCGCGGAGAGATCGCGCGTGCGGAGCGTAGGCGTTCGACGTCGCGCGTGACGGTCGCTCTGGGGTCGAGGACCGCGTGCTCGCGCAGGCTCGACTCTTCGGCGCCGATCCGCTCGGCGTAGCGGCGGCGGAAGTCGTCGTCGGCGAGCGCACCGGTTCCGCACTGGGTGTGGTGGATAACGGCGACCTCGAACATAGGACCGTCTGGCAGCACGTTCTCAGCGAGCTGGGCGATGAAGGCGACGTCGTTGATCACCTCAGGGGTGACCCTCCCTCCGACGTTTCGGACGACCATCGCGTCGCTCAGGCCGAGGCCGAGCACGTGCGCAGGGTCGACCCGCGGATCGAGGCAGGTGATCACGAACAGCCGCAGCCTCGGGAACACAACAGCGCCCTCGTGAGCGCCGGCGCCCGCGAAGGCGCGGTTGCGCGCGAGCGCCGACTCGATGTTGGCCGTTGCCTGCTGACCCGGACCGGACAGCTCGAACCCTGTCGCCGAGCCGGTCGTCGAGCCGGTGCTCGCCCGCGGGGCGTCTGGTTTGCTCATGGTGTTCTGTCTCCTCTCACTCGGGATGTCAGCCGTGCGCCGGGACCGTGGCGGGCGAGTCGAGCGGTTCTTTCGCCGGCGCGTCGTCGGTCGTCGTGGCCGCCGGCTGCGCCGGTAGCAGCGCCAACGCCATGAGGGCGCCTGCGGCGGCGATGCCGGCGGCGACGTAGTTGGCCGCGTGAAAGCCGTCGAAGAACGCAGCACTGGCGGCGTTGTGGACGCCCGTCGCGACCACCGGATGCCCGCCGCGCGTCAGCTTCACTGCGACGGTCAGCGCTGCGCCAACGGATGCGTGCGCTGTCCGGTCGATGCTGGCCGGCAGTCTGGCGGGGAGTGCCCTCGTAAGCCGACTGGCGTACAACGACGCGTACACGCTGCCGATCACCGCGACCCCGAGCGTGGCGCCGAGCAGCCGCGTGGCGTCGTTGACCGCCGACCCGACACCGGCCTTCGCCTTCGGGACCACGCCCATGATCGCCTCGGTGGCGGGGGCGCTGGTAAGGCCCATGCCCGTCCCCAGCACGACCATCTGCGCGGCGATCGTTCCGTAGGCAGTGCTCGTCGATGCGGTCGTGACCCACAGATAGAACGCGGCCATCGAGAACAGTCCGGAGGCGACGATCAGCTTCGTGCCGAGACGCATTGCGAGCTTGGTGCCGACGATCGAGGAGATTGCGACGAACGAGGCGACCGGGAGCAGCCGCACGCCGGTTGACAGCGGGCTCCAGCCCTTGAGGAACTGGGAGTACTGGCTAATCAGGAAGATGAACCCGGAGAGCGCGAAGAAAGAGATCGCAACCGAGGCGCTTGCGGCCGTCAAGCGCGGGTCGCGGAACAGGCTCACGTCGAGCATCGGATGGTCCGTGCGACGCTCCCAGGTCACGAACGCCACCGCGAGCAGGGCCGCAACCGCGAAGCTGCCGAGTGTCCGCGGGCTTCCCCAACCGTAGCTCGGGGCCTCGATGATCGTGTAGACGAGCAAGGCGATCATCGCGCTCGACAGTCCGAAGCCCAAGCCGTCGGTACGGGGCACGCTCGGGTCTCGCGAGCTCGGTACATAGCGAGCGGCGAGGCCGCCGGCGACCGCGGCGACCGGCACCATCGCGAAGAAGATGCTCCGCCAGTCCGATACCTGCAGGAGCCAGCCTCCGACGATCGGCCCGAGCGCGATCGCAGCACCGGTGATTGCGCCCCAAAGACCGATCGCCCGTGCGCGCTCGCCCCGCTCCACGAACACGTTGGTCAGCAGCGACAGGGTCGAGGGAAACACCATCGCCGCGCCCACGCCCATCACCGCACGCGCAGCGATGAGCTGGCCGGGGCTGTCCATCAGTCCGCCCGCCAGGCTCGCAAGGCCGAACACCGACAGACCCCCGAGAAGCATGCGCTTGCGCCCGAACCGGTCCGAGAGGCTGCCCGCCGCGAGCACCGAGCCCGCGAACAGCAAGTTGAACGCGTCCACCACCCATTGCAGCTGAGAGTTCGATGCGTGCAGCTCCCGCACCAGCGTGGGCAGCGCGACGTTGACGATTGTGGTGTCGAGGTTGATCACCAAGGCAGCCAACAGCAGCGAGACGAGGATCACGGGCTTGCGGTTCACGGCTCCTCCTCGAGGGCTAGATTGCGTCACGCAAGCCACCCTAGCCGGCATCCTGCCTTTTGTCAAGCAAGTCAGCTACACTTACCTCGTGCTCCAACGCGAATATCCCCACCAGATCTGCTCGATCGCCCGCTCGCTTGAGATCGTCGGCGAGCGTTGGACCCTGCTGATCTTGCGCGACGCCGTTCTCGGCCTAACGCGCTTCGAGGACTTCCAGGAGAAGCTCGGAATCGCCTCCAACGTGCTGACGAACCGCCTCAGGCTCTTGTGCGATGAGCAGGTTCTCGAGCGGATTCCGGACCCGGAGCGTCCCGGCCGGCCGAAGTACGTCCTCACAGAAAAGGGACGCGAACTCGCTCCCGCCCTGATCGTGCTGATGAAGTGGGGCGACCGCCACTACCCGACAGCGGACGGTCCGCCCCGGCTCACGCTCCACGCCGGCTGCGGGGGCAGCATCGGCCGCGACCTCCAATGTGATCGATGCGGCGAACAAGCGGCGCCCGGCCAGATCGAACTCCTCCCCGGCCCCGGAGCGCCACACGGTGAGCACACGAGATGATGAGCGCAGCGCGCGCCGTCCCGCGAGTTGCCTCCGACCGGCAGCGCACCAAGCCGCGCACCCGCTTGGTGCCCGGGAGCCCGGTCATCCAGAAGGTCCGAGCGGAACACCCAGTTCGGCGAGCCCGAAGCACGTGGCAACATCGCGACAACACTCGCCGCTCCATATGCGTCCGATGTGTCCGGGGAACCGCGCTATTTGGACGATCTGGACGCTGTCGTAAGCGTCTTGCGAGCGTGTACGAGGCTGAGGCCTTGTGGGGTTAGCGGCCAGTGGTTGGAGTCCACTCGAGTGCACCGGTTTCCGCTGGAAATCGGTTGATGCGGGTCGACGCATGCCGGCGCTCGGCGCATTCATAGCCCGCGGCAGGGCGACCGGAGTGGACCTCGAGCAGCTGCGGACAACGGCAGCCAACGTCTGAACTTCCGCCAGGGAGGAGGTAGGTTACTAGGCGGGCGATGTCACAGACGACGGTACAGATCGTGCAGGAGGCGATGGCGCTGATCAGGGTCACCGGCGCGGGCGAACCAGGTCCGAGGCTGTTCGAGTTGCTGGCTCCCGACATGACGCTTGACATGTCGCGACGGACCTTCAACCCCGAGGTCTACCAGGGGCACGCGGGCCTGCGCCGGTTTCGTCGGGAACGGGATGAGGTCTGGGAGGAGTTCCTGGTCACGCCCGAGCGGTTCATCGACGCCGGTGAAAAGGTCATCGTGATCGAGGCGCTCAGCGGACGCGGTCGGGGCAGCGGTGTGGAGACAAAGAGCCGATCCGCGTCTGTCTGGACTGTGCAGGGGGGCCAAGTCACGCACATGGCGACGTACCGCGACCCGCGAGACGCCCTCGCAGCAGCCGGGCTCGGAGACCAGGGTGTCCGCCAACCTTGACCTCGTCCGCTCGATCTACGCGGGCTGGGAACGCGGTGACTTCAGCTCGTCGGACTGGGCGCATCCGGAGATCGAACACGCAGACGCCGACGGCCCCTTGGGCGGCGGTACCGGAGGGTTCCACCGATTGGGGCACGGGGTCCGCGAGTTCCTGGGCGCCTGGGAGGAGTTCCGCATCGAGGCGGACGGGATGCAAGAGCTCGACACGGAACGTGTGCTCGCACTCGATCACCGCAGCGGGCGAAGCAAGACCAGCGGACTGGAGCTCGGGCAGATGCGGACGGAGGGAGCCCGGCTGTTCGAGATCCGCGGCGGCAGAGTCAAGAGACTGGTCGTTTACTTTGACCGCGAACGAGCGTTCGCCGACCTTGGCCTCGAGCCGGAGGCTGGCGCCGGCGACGCACCAGCCTGAGCGGCCTCAACCAGCATCCTCGGCCCCGGGTCCGATTCGTCCGCCGAAGCGCTTTATGTGCACGATTCGGACGCTCCCGGGCGGATCTGCGTCCGTGTGCGAGGTCGAGGCCCTTTGGACTTCATGCCCGTGGTGGTTCGAGCTCACTCGAGTGCATGTCGAGACGGCGAGCACTCGCGCCGGACCTGCGTCGTGCGCCTCAACAGCGGCGGCCGCGACCTCGGAGAACGTCTCGTACCAGTAGCCGTGGAGCGCTCGTCGCTTCGCGGCCGACGAATCGTACTGGCCGACAGTTCTCGCGTCTTCGTGGGAGCATGTCTGCCTCGCGGGCGACGCTCGTGTTCGCCGGCATCTAGAGGAATAGGGGGATGCGCGATGGGGGCATTCAAGACTCGGCGGGGGCCGGTTCTGGCAGCGTTTTTGGTGATGAGCCTGCTGGTGCTGCTGACGGCAAGCGGCGCGATGGCTGCGTCCAGCCTCAAGGTCTGCGTGCAAAACAAGGAAGGTGGGTCGATCAAGCTTCCCAAAGCCGGGGTTTGTAAGAGCGGCTACACCCTGACCGAACTCGGCGAGGAAGGACCCGAAGGCAAAAAAGGCGAACCGGGAGCTAAGGGCGAACCAGGTGAACCCGGAGTCAAAGGCGAAAAGGGTGAACCCGGAGCCAAAGGCGAACCCGGAGCCAAAGGCGAACCCGGAGCCAAAGGCGAACCCGGAGCCAAAGG
Organism: uncultured Solirubrobacteraceae bacterium; assembly: GCA_963703205.1. Taxonomy (GTDB): domain Bacteria; phylum Actinomycetota; class Thermoleophilia; order Solirubrobacterales; family Solirubrobacteraceae; genus Palsa-744. The sequence goes on along the minus strand of OY969799.1, from coordinate 673,824 downwards.
CGAACCCGGAGCCAAAGGCGAACCCGGAGCCAAAGGCGAAAAGGGCGAACCTGGAGCTAAGGGGGAAAAGGGCGAACCGGGCCTCTCGGAACTGTCGAAATCCGAACAGGAAGCGTTGAAGGCAATGTTGCCCTACGTCAAATTCGTAAAAGAAGGCGTCGACAAAAAGCCCACGATCCAGTTCTCCGGGTCCAATGTACAGGTCGTCAACGGGGAAGGCCGAACCGAAACGACTAATGGTGAGGGCAACCTGGTGATCGGGTACGAGTCGGCCGTTAATGGGCCACGGACCGGATCGCACAATCTGTTGATCGGTGAAGCTCAGGGCTGGTCGGCGTATGGGGGGCTCGATATGTGCCCCAACGACACCATTACCAGCCCATACCAGTTCTGGGGAGGCTGCGGGCCGTTTACATCGTAAATCGACCTGATATTCACGCGTGGCGATAAACGCGACGATCAGTGGTGGCCTATGTGTCAAAGCATGGGCCACCACCGGAGGCGCTGGCGCATTGCAGGTTCGAGAGATCCTCTCGCGGGCTCGCTAGGGCAGCTTCGCCCCCGTTCGGGTGGGGCATGCCATCAGGTCGCTTGCGTGCCCGGCGCTGGGGGTCCTCAGCGGCGGCCGTGGCAACAGCGCCAAGGACCCCCGCTGCCGTCCAACGCAGATCGACGTTCCGCTCGAGCAGGCGCAGCCAGACGGCAGGCGGCAGCCGGACCCGGCGTCGTCGCTGCCCAGCAGCAGGCTGATGCGCTGCCGCTGACCGAGTTCGTCGGGCTGGCGGTGAGCTCGGCGCGCTTCGGCGCGCACCGGGCGTGCGTCTGCCTAAGGGTTACGTGCCGGCCGCCCGCTTCTCGGGGAACGTTTGGGCTTTCGTGACTTTCCTTGGTTGCCCGGCTTCGGCGGGCCCGCGGCGGCGGCTAGCTCAGCGGCGGCCGCCGCGAGGTCGGCAGCGAGGTCCTCGAGGTCGTGCATCGTCTTGAAGTCCCCGACGAGGCCGAAGTTGAGGGTGCCGTTGTAGCTGACGATCGCGATGCCGAGCGCGAGGTTGCTGCCGAGCGGCACCATCGGGAAGATGTCGAGTAGTTGGCTATCCGCCATCCGCAGCGAATATTGCGGCCCGGGGATGTTGGTGATGACGAGGTTGATGAAACGTTGTCCGAAGGACGCGCGCCCGGCTTGGCTGATGAGGTTCGCTGGGGCGAAGCCGCCGAGTTCGGTGATCGCCTGGGCGCCCAGCGCTTGACCTGATGACTTGATGCGGTCCATCGCCGCGCTGATCGTCTGCAGCGCATCCAGCGGGTCCTCGACGGATACGGGGAGCGGCGCGATCATCCCGGAGACCCGGTTGCCGAGTTCGCCGTGCTGGTCGACGGCGCGGATGCTGACGGGAACGAGCGCCTTCAGCGTGACGCCATCGAGGGCGTATTCATGGCGGTGCAGGTAGCGTCGTAGCCCGCCGTTGACGATCGCGAGGATCACGTCGTTGACGGTGCCGCCGTGAGCGTTCTTGATCGCCTTGGTCTCCGCGAGGGACATCCGGACCCATGTGAATCGCCTGTCGGGCCCGACGTGCTGGGTGTTGAACGGTGTCCGCGGTGCGGGTGCGAGACCGGCACCCAGGAACGCAGACGCGCCTCGAACGCGGGCGAAGCCCTCGGTCGCCAGCCGGCGAGGCCCACGAAATACTGCGCGCAGCGCGCGCCAGCCCTCTGCTGGCACGGTTGCCCGTTCGATCAGCGACTCCGCTAGGAGTTGTGTGGAGCTGGGAGCCGGCTGTGGCTGCCACGGTTCGGCGTCCGCAGCCTGCTCGCCTGGAGCGAAGAGAACGCTGAGGATGTCGAGCCCGGAGACGCCGTCGACGAGCGCATGGTGGGTCTTGCTGAGCAGGGCGAAGCGGTTCTCGGCGAGGCCCTCGACCAGCCAGATTTCCCACAACGGCCGGTCACGACGCAGCGGCTGGGAGAAGACCCGCCCGGCCAATGTTCGAAGTTCGGTCTCGGTGCCGGGCGCGGGCAGCGCTGTGCGACGCACGTGGAAGCGCAGGTCGAACTGCTCGTCGTCAGTCCAGCGGGGACGTCCTTGGCCGAGCGGCACGTTCGCGAGACGCTTGCGGTAGCGCGGGACGAGGTGAAGCCTTGCGTCGAGATGCGCGAGGAGATCCTCGTACCGAGGGGCGCCTCCGGCGAACACCATCACGCACGCGACATGCATGTGGGAGGCCTGGTCCTCCATATGTAGGAACGATGCGTCGAGCGGCGTCAGCTGTTCGGTGTTCATCACTCGCCTTTCAGTCTCCTGTGTCCTGCGTTCTCGGTTTCGTTCGTTGTCTTCCCCCTGCTCGACTCGTCGTGTGGCGAGCAGCACGCGTGCTTGGTTGTTCTCAAATAGATCGTGCTCGACGCTGTTGAAGTACCGTGCAGTCATCGACGTTGGGCTTGCTTCGGGCTCGTGTAGCGGGCCTCCGGTCTGCCCTGCGGGGGCTGGCTCCGCGCCGACCGGCGAGATGAAGGCGCCGCGCGGCCGAAGGATACGGCTTGCCTTGAGGATCTTCGAGCGGTGGCGAGGAGCATGGCTGCGAGCTCGCCGAGGAGCTGGCGCTCGCTGAGCGGCGGGTAGGGCTCTCGGTGACCGGCACACCGCCGCAGAGCACGCACTGCCCGACCGGCGCTCCGGTGACACATATCTCGAACGCGCGGCCAGCGGCGAGCACATCTCGCACCGGCTACACGGCGTCGAGGCGCCGCCGACGCAGCGCGGGAGGGCTCAGGATCCCTACGGATCCCTTCGGCGGGCCGCGAGGTTGTCCAGGCGCACCACAGCTTCGGCTGCGCGCAGGCGCTCCGCCTCGGCACGGAGCAGAGCATCGTTTGCTCGCTGGCGCAACGCGTCGAGGAGCTCTCGAGCGTTCTGCTCGCGGGCCGCTTCTAGGTGCTCAGGCGTGGCCGGCTCCGTGTTCGCTGTCAGCGCAGACTGCTGCGCGTCGAGCACGACTTGGCGCGCCGTTTGCGCGTCCTGGGTGTCGTCGAGCTGAGCTTGTCTGACGTCGGCGCGATCCTGGGCGGACGCCATTGTCGCTCGTCGTTCGCTCCGATCGGCGTCGACGCCACGATCCCGCGCATCGGCGAGAGCGGCCTGCGCGATGTCAAGGGCCCTTTGGGCGCTGTCGGCGCGGGCCTGGTCGCGGTCGGAGACCCCTTGGTCGATATCGGCCGAGGCCTGGTCGTGATCGAGCGCCGCCTGGGCTGAGATCGGGATTCGCTTCTCGGTCATAGCTGAGAGGCCCCTGGGACAACCGGCGTCGGGCGTCCGACGAAATAACCTTGGACTAAGTCGACCCCGAGCTCGCGAAGCGCCTCGAGAGTCGCGAGGTCCTCCACACCCTCCGCGACGGTCTGCAGATCGAATCCCTGCGCGAGTTTGACGATCGCGTCCACCACGACTCGGCTCGATGGGTTGTGCCGAACGTCGCGCACGAACTCGATGTCGATCTTGAGGAAGTCGATCGGCAGCTGCTTGAGATAGGTGAAGCCTCCATAGCCGGTCCCGAAATCGTCGAGACCGACTCGGCAACCGAGAGCGTGGAGCTTCGTCACGAACGCCCGTGCGTCGGCATCGTTGTCCACCAGGGCAGTCTCGGTGATCTCGAAGACCACCAGGCTTGGATCGGCCCCGGTGCGTGCCAGCGCGGCGGCGACGTGCTCCCCGACGTGCGGATCGGCGAGGGACCGTCCGGAGACATTGAGATGCACTGCCAGCCCCGTCGCCGCGATCTCGCACGCCCGGTCGATCACCCAGCGGTCGATCTGGATGATGAGTCCGTACTCCTCTGCCACCGGCAGGAAATAGCGAGGCGGGATGAGCCCAGGGATGTCGGACCCTGAGGGCGGGCGCATGCGGATGAGGAGCTCGCGCTGCACGACGTCGCCGCTGGACAGCTCGAGGATCGGCTGGGCATGCAGGACGAAGCCGTTGTTGGTCAGCGCGTCCTCGATCCGGGCCACCCACGCGAGCTTGTCCAGGTCAGAGGCGACGAGGCGTTCTTCGGCCTTCCGCTCGGTGATCTCTTTGTGCGTGACGACGACCTTCATCGCACCTGGTCCGCTGTGAGGAGATGCGCCAAGCTCAAACCACCGCTCCGAGAGGTGATCGTCACACCGATACTCGAGCGAGAAGCTCTGCGAGGCGCCCGAGAATATGGCTCGCAGGCCTGCGGCGGCTTCCGCCGCCGAGCCCGCTGAGCCGGCGGCATCGCACACGTCGAGGTAGTTCGATCCGATCCCCGTCGTTCCGGGTTGCCCCGCGTGTGCGCTGGCGTAATCCTGCCACGCGCGGTTCACGAGCACTATCAAGCCGGTGGCGTTGAGCACAGCGACGTGATCGGGCAGCGAGTCGAATATCGACTGCACGAAGTCACGAGACTCGATGATCTCCCGCTTGCCTTCCTCCTCCGCGGTTACGTCCTGCGCGGTTCCGCGAAGGCACAAAAGCTCTCCGTTGCCAGCTCGAACGGCGCGAGAGCGGATCTCTAGCCAAGCAGGGCCGCTTGGCAGGTCGTAACGGAACCGACGAACCGCAAGGTCGATGTCGCCTCTGCAGAGCGCTGCGAAGTCACCCTCGATCGTGTCGTGCTCGGTGGACGGGATCATCGCCAACCAGTCCTTCATCGTGATCGTCGTGACTGCACCCGCCTCTGAGCCCTCGATCGCCTGGAACACCGAGACGGCCCCGGAGCCGAGATCGCGCTCCCAACTTGCCAGGCGCGCCACATCGTGCGCTTCACGAAGCCTCTCCGCGAGACCCGTGAGCTTGTGCCGCTCGGCTTCGCGCCTCGTCACATCCCGAAACGACAGAACGAGGCCCTCGACGAGACCCTGGTCACCGCGCAGAGCGGAGTAGTTCACCGACAGGACGCGGGAGTCTCCTTTGCGGTTGATCTCCACCGTGACGTCCCGCGCGCTCTCGCCGCTCGCGAGCACGTGGCTGACGACATCGAGCGTCCCTGCGCCGGCAACGCGATGTGCGCTCAGCGATTTCCACCACCGTGGGTCCTCGGTCGACTCGACATCGACTCCGAGGATCTGCGCCGCGGCAGCGTTGCTTCGTAGCAGACCGCCTTGCCCATCGACGACCAAAAGGCCCTCCTCGAGAACGGCCAGAGCGGCTTTGTCGACGCGGGACGGAGCCGTGACGGGTGCGATCCCCCCGGGAGCGTCGCCGAGCCGGCGATGCCGGACGACCTCGCCGACGTCCGCGTCGGCTTCTCGGTGGTCCACCTCGGTATTGGCGCGGGTCATGCCTCTCGCATTCCGTCATCACCCATCAGACACATTCGAGCCACGTCGCAACGGACGCGATTGGAGGCAGGTAGGCGCCTAATGGTGCGCATCGGCTTCTGACTGCTCGGACTTGAGAAAACATTGCGGGGCCGACCCGACCAGCCGGCGTGTGCGAGGCTCAGCCGCCGACGACCGTGACGGGGACACCAGGACCGATGCGAGCCGCGAGCCAGGCGATGCTCGCCGTGGCGACCCGTACGCAGCCGTGCGATTCAGCCTGACCGAGCACACCGCCGAGGTTGTCGCGACCGTGTATCGCAATCTGGCCTGGACCGCCTTCGAATTCCTGAAGGGCATCGGACCGCGCGCTCAGGGCGAGCGCGAATGGGCCGCCGGGCTCCCCCGCCCGCATCCGCACGGTCTCCTCGACGAAGAACGTCCCGGTCGGAGTGGGCGTCGAGGACTTGCCCACGACAGCCGCGAAGACCTTGGCTCTGCGGCCTTCCAGGAACACGCTCACCGTACGTCGAGCGAGATCGATGCGAAGGCGCCAGGCGGTCCTCGCCGGGCGGGTGCCCTTCTGTGCGATCCAGCCGCTCGATCCGTTCGGGCGTCCGGGCAGCCTCACCCTCAGCCATGACGTCGCGCCTGGAGCGCGGAGCGTTCCAAGCACCGGGAGAGTCGTCGCCTCCCCGGTGAGCGGCCTGCGCGCGGTGAGTTCACCGAGGAACGGCGCCCCCGCCCTTGGTTCGGCGTACACGCGGTGCGCGCTCTGGAGGATGGCGAGTCGCTGGGTCGCGGGGCGACTGCGCGGTGTCGCACCGGCGACGGGGGCAGCGCCGGCGCTCAGCAGGCACGTCGAGGCGAGGCAGATGAGAATCTGTGCCCGCGAGGAGCGTGCGCGGTGGGCGGACGTTCTATGCATGAGGGGACTCGGTCGATCGGCGACGCTCCCGGACGCCCGCCGTGGGCGCCCGGGATCGCTCACTCAACCGGTGAAGCCCCCGGCCGTCGGTTTCATGGGCCGGGCGAGATGGCGTCGGCGCGACAGCGCCAACCGTCGCCGGGCCGCGGCACGTCGCGCGGCGGCGCGACGTCTCGCCGCGCGCTGCTTGGCCGTCGTCGTCGTGCGCGATCCGATCGGCAGCGAGGGTTTTGCGTTGGGTGGCGTGGATGGCGCGACCGACGCTTTGGTTTCGACGGGCGTTGTCGCTTCGGTGCCACCGCCTTCGCCGCTGACGCTCGATGCGCACGTCGAGGTGGTGAGCGTGTTCGTGTCGAGCGTGACCGCGCCGACGCTCGCTAGCAGCCTGCCGTGGATCGTCGCGGCGGTCCCCGCCGAGATGCTTTCCGCCGCCATGACGGTGCCGACGAAGCTCGTTCCCGTGCCGAGCGTGGCGGAGGACCCGACCTGCCAGAAGACGTTGCACGCCTGCGCCCCGTTGACAAGTGAGACGCTCGTGTTGGATCCCGTCGTCAGTGTCGAGCCGACCTGGAAGATGAAGACGGCGTTGGGATCGCCCTCCGCGTTCAACGTGACGGTGCCCGAGGAGAGCAGCAGGGAGCTACTCGCCGTGCGGACGCCAGGGGTGAAGGTCTGCCCTGCGAGGTCCGTCCCGGCAGAGCCGTTGGACGGCCGCCCGGCGGCGTCGTTGTACGCCGTCGTCAACGAGCTCTTTGCGCCGATCGCGACAGCGTCGTCGATGTGCGTGGCTCCGAGCACGTGCGGGGCGCCGGTCACAGAGGAGCCCGGGCTCAATCCGAGGTCTCCGAACATCGTCGTCGGCCCGGTGTTCGTAACCGTCGAGCCACCGAGAACAGAGAAGCTTGCGGCAGTGCCGAGACCGACCGAGGGAGCGGCGGCAAGCGCCGCCGGGACGACGACGAGCGAACAGAGCGCTCCGAGCAGGGCGCTTGCTGACCGCCTCCAGCGATCGGACCCTCCCGCGGCGGGGGAGAAGATCGATCGACGGCCGCTTGGCGGCCGATGGGACTGTGGGACGCCTGGTTGCATCGGCGTCTCCTCACTGCGGCGCAGAGGGCCGCTGTATAAAAGGGATGGCTCCCCGGTCTCGTTCGACCTGCTCTCTGACTCGTCCGTTTGCGCCTCGGGGTTTAGCGGTTCCGTGTTCCATCGGACAGACGGGGCGTCCCGTGTCGATTGGAACCCGGTGTCAACGCCCGTGCGGGTGGTGGCCGCGCCGCGGCGCTCGGCGCGGCTCCCCGCTGCGGGCGCGCCCCAGGGGGCGCGGGGCGGCTTGGGCCGGCGGCTGCGCGGCCACCTCGGGCCCGGCCCAAAGCTCTCGCCGCGAAGAGACCCCGAGCTTGCGATAGAGGTTGCTGGCATGGGTGCGGACCGTCTCGACACCCACGTCCAGCGCCGCGGCTATCTCGGCGTTGGATCGCCCGGAGCGAAGGAGCGGCAGCACCTCGGCCTCGCGCTGCGTGAGCAGCTGGCCAGGGATCACCTCCTTGGGCAGTCCGGACGGCGAGCGCCCCATCATCTGGACCCCGCGAGCGGCGAGGTGGATCGCGTGCAGGAGGTCCCTCGCCTGGGTTCCCCAACCCAGGCACGCGCTCGCGCCGAACGCGAGCACCTGTGCGGACTCGACGGTCGATGGCGCAGTGGAGAGCAACACGAGGCGCGTCTCCGGGAAAGCGAGGCACAGATCTCTCACGCCTGCGAGCGGAGAGAAGGCAGCTAGGTCCAGAATCGCCACGTCGGGGCGCTGGGCGCGCAGCACGACAGCGATGCGGCGCCGCGGGACATCCGAAGCGAGGATCTTCAGGCTGTGGTCACGCCCGACCAACTCGCGCAGCCCAGCGGCGAACACGTCGTCGAACGCGGCGAGAACGATTCCGATCGGGGCAGCTCGTGTCATCTGTCGGCGGCGCCGGCCGGGGTCGGCCGCCAAGAGCTCATCGACATCGGGGTGCTCCAGGGTGAATCCGCGCTCCCCCATGCTTCCCCCGCGGCCTCCCCCCCACTCACCCTGCTCGGGCGAAGAATCCCACCCGGACCACGGGCAGCATGGGTTGATCGCGCGCATCCCCTCGACCCTCGCCTTCCTGACCATGGCGCTTCTCTGTGCTCCGGCCGCAGCCGGCGCGCACGGGCGGCTCGCCGCGAAGGCGGAGATGCGCGCCGGAGACCCCGTCACACGGGCGGTCGCGGTCGCCGAGCGTTTCTGGCACGCCGTTCCCTGCGGCGGCCGGGTCACGGTGAGGATGGATCAAGCACGCCAGCCCGGCCTGGATCCCTCGACCGACGCCTGGGTCACGTTCAGCTCCTCGCTCGGGGCCAACGATCTCGAAGCGCCGGCGGCGACCTATACCGACTGCACCATCGGGCTTGCTCGCTGGCAGTGGCCGACCAGGGCGCTGATGCGCGAAGACTGGGGCATGTTCTGCCTGACCGTCACCCACGAGATCGGGCATCTCCTCGGTCATCCCCACTCCAGCGTCCCCGGCAGCGTCATGGCCCCGGTGTTCACCAACGAATCGAATGTGCCCGCGATCTGCCGCGCGACGTGGCCCTCGAACCGTCCTCGCGCGTCGCACTGACGCCCCGTCGCGTCGCTTTCACCGCCGCAGGTCTCCGCGCAACCGCACCACGGTCAGCTGTCCGGCAATCAAAGTGGGGCTTCTACGCACCCCGACGCGACCAGCACGCAACCATCGAGCACGATCCCCTCGCGCTCGGGACGTGAAGCCGCCGTTCCGGCGTCCATTGCTCGCTGAGCTATCTGCTCGCGTATCTCCGGCTCCATCGCGGCCAGCGCCGTCGCGAGCGGCCCGGCGAGTTGCGGCACGCGTTCCCACCACGCTTGGACCGACGACGCATACATCGGCGCGTCGACTGTACGGACCTCCACCTGCTCGAGACCGCCATCTTCCAGCAAAGATCTCAGCTGCGCCGCGTCGTCGAGCGAGAACGGGCCGCGTACGTTGGGTGGCGGAAACGGCACGCCGAACTGCTCCCCGACGGCATCCAGCACGAGCCCCAGCCACGGGTTCATCACTCTCGGCCCCCAGGTCATCGCGCCAAACCTGCCCTCGGGCCGAAGGACCCGGACCGCCTCCCTGATCGCCCCGGCGGGGTCCTCGGCGAACATCAGACCGTGGCGGCTGATCACGGCGTCGAAGTGCCCGTCCTCCGCGAGGATCTCGCTTTGGCCAAAGACGGCCGCGTGGACCTGCGGAAGGCCGGATCCCCTGTCAGCCGCGATCGCGACCATCTCCGGGGCATCATCGGTGAGCATGACCGATCCGCCGGGGCCGACGCGATCGGCGGCGCGCAGTCCGGCCCCCCCGGGCCCCGAGGCTAGCTCGAGGACGGCGTCACCCTCGCTGATCCGAGTCGCGTCGAGCAGAATGTCGGTGGCGAGTGCGAGATGCCCGTCGACGAAATCGGCGTTGGCCGCCCAGCCCGGCGCGACGCTGTTCCACATCTCGGACATCTCAGATCATCTTCCCACCTGTGGAGGAGCCACCGCCGTGCGACCCACGGTCGAGCGGAGCGTTCAATGCGGCGTGCCGTAGCGGCGTTGGGCAAGTCTCACGCAGCGCGTCCGGCGGGCGCGCATGTGGATGCGTCGGCAACTCTTGAGCGCGCGGGCCAGCAGCTGGGCGCGCGTCAGCGGAACCTGCAGGATCGCGGTGCCGGTCGCTTCCGGGGCGGCGCTGTCGTCGCCGCCGGAGACCAGGAACGCGCAGATCCGGTAGGCGGTCGCTGCTCCCGCAGGGACCCATGCAGTCTGCTCTGTGAACGTCATCGCTTCGGGCAGCTCGAGCGTCGCGACGTAGCCGTCGCCGTGCGATCGTCCACGCGCTTCGGACGCGGTGGCGGCGCAGGAGGCCGTATTCGGTTCGTAGTAGTCGTAGACGACCGTGCTCAGCAGAGGGTCGTCCCTGGTGCCGCTGTTGGTCAGCGTGACCTGCGCGCCTGAAACTGCCGGGTTGGGCGACGCGCTGACTGTGAGCGACGAGGCTCCCGCCGAGGTCGCGAACCCTGCCGTGATCGCCGCCGTCACGAGCAGCCCCGCGAAGGACAGGACAGCGCGAGTCCTATGTGAATTCCTGGTGATCATCTTCTCTCCCGTTCGGGTGGCGAAATCGGGCTGGATCGACCTACGTCTGCGGAGCGGTTGAAGCAGGTTCCGGCTGTGCTGCTCAGCCGTCCAGGGGCTCCGCGGGGAAGCGGACGCCGAAGCGCTCGATCAATCCGGGCACGCTGGAGGGGTCCATCTCGAGCGCGTAGCGCTCGCAGAGCTCGCCGAGCGTCTCGGGGGCGGCCTGCGCGACGCCGCCGAGCTCGACCAGGGCATCGAAGAAGCCCTCGAAGCCGGCCGGCGCGATCACCTCGAGGATCCGGCACGGCTCGTCCCCCGCGTTCCAGAACGTGTGCCACTCGCCACGGGGCTTCAGGACGAGATCGCCCGGACCGGCCTCGAGCACGTCGTCTCCGAGCAGGGCGCCCATGCGGCCCTCGAGCACGTAGCTGTACTCATCCTCGCGGGTGTGGCGGTGCAGCGGAGCGGCCAGGGCATGAGCCGACATCGGGTGTTCGACGAGCGAGAACCCTCCCCCGCTGGTCGCCCCGTCGAGCATGAAGCGCACCCCGATGCTGCCGAGGAACCCGCTCTTCCCGGCTGTTGGCCCGACGACCCGGCTCGCAACGGTCTGCATGAGGTTCCCCATTTCATTGGACAGCGGTGTCGCGCTGACTATACAGGTGCCGCGGCGCGGCGTATTATTGAGCGGACGGCCATGACCGATCAACCGCGTCCGTATCGAATGACTCGCCGCGCCGAGTCACAGCTGGAGACCCGGCAACGCATCGCTGAAAGCGCCGCTGCGCTGCACGGGACGCTCGGGCCGTCGCGCACGTCGATCAGCGCGGTCGCCGAGCACGCGGGTGTTCGCCGCTCGACCCTCTACCGCCACTTCGCCGACGAGGCCGCACTCTTCGACGCCTGCACCGCTCACTGGGCGGCAGCCAACCCTCTACCGGACCTCGCCGCGTGGTCGATGATCGAAGATCCGGATGAGCGTCTCGCTATCGCGCTCGGCGAGCTGTACGCGTTCTACGGCCGCACCGAGAGGATGCTCGAGAACCTGTTCCGCGACGAGAGCACCGTGCCGCTGGTGCGGGAGCGGTTTGCCGCGTTCCGCGGCTACTTCGCAGCGGCAACCGAGACGCTGATGGTCGGCCGAAAGATTCGCGGAAGGGCCAAGATCCGCACAAAGGCGGGCATCTCCCACGGGGTGGCCTTCTCCACGTGGAAGTCGCTCGTGCGAGAGGGACGGCTGGACGACGCGACGGCGGTCGAGCTCATATCCGCCCTCGCGGCTGCCGCAACACGGGGTCCTGTCCGCGGATAACGCGTCTCGTCCATCTGATCCTCGGGTTCGTCGTGTTCCCGTATCTCATCGGCTCACAGTGTCCTGCAGGCTCGTGTCGGCTAGATGGCGACGGAGATGCTCTACCGACTCGAAGACGATGCTCGCCCCCGCCTCTGTCAGCTCCTGCTCGGAGAAGCCGCCGGTGAGCACGCCGATGCTCGCAACCTGCGCGCGGGTGGCCGCCCTGCAATCCCAGGTGCTGTCGCCGATCATCACGGCCGCTCCGCCGCCGGCCTTTTCGATCGCGGCGTGCACGATGTCCGGCTCGGGCTTGCTCTCCTTCACATCGGAGGAGGTGGTGTAAGCGTCGACGAGCTCCTTGGCGTCGAGAAGCTTCAGGTAATGCTCGACGTCGCTCTCCTCCGCGGAGCTGGCGAGGATGATCGCATGCCCCCTCTGCTTGAGCTCAGCCAGCAGCTCGTGCGCCCCCTTCATCGGCTCGACTTCGCCGATCAGCTGCTCGTACTCCGAGCCCTCGGCATCGCGCAGCTCATCGCCATACTCGGTCTCGACTTCCTCGCTGAGGAGCTCTGCCACGACACGGTCGCTACCCATCCCGATCGCACGGTGGATCTGCCAGATCGGCACGATGTAGCGCTTGGCCCGGAGAGCCCTGTACCAGGACAGGGCGTGCTGGTAGTTGGTGTCGACAAGCGTCCCGTCGATGTCGAAGATCGCGACCATCAGCCCCCTTGTTCCCCGTTTAGGGCTCATGCACACGCCCTGCAGCGGCGGCCGCCACCGTCGCCCGACTCGCAACAGCGGCGCTGAGGGCCGCTGCGCGCTACGTCAGCGTCAGGACTCAGCAGGGGCCCGCGAGCCGCGGGGCAGCAGGCGGTGGCCGTCGACGACTGCGGTGGCGAGGTCGATGAGCTTGCGGTTGTCGATGCGCGATTGCTCACGGAGCATCTCGAAGGCGTGCGCCTCGTCGATGCCGTGGCGCTCCATGAGGATTCCCTTGGCGCGCTCGGTCAGCGCGCGGCGACCGAACGCTCCTTGCAGGTCCTGGTACTCGGCGAAGCGTCTGAGCACGATGTCGATCGCGCTCTGCCAGTCCTCGACGTCGGCGTCGCTGATGTGCGCGAAGACTCCTCGCTTGGAAGCCTCGTTGATGAACGCCGGGTCCCGGGCGTGGAGAAGGACGATGACCGGGCAGGCGGCTTCCTGCACGATCTTGTCGATCAAATCGAGCGCGTGCTCCGAGTTCGCTCCGAGACCTACCAGCGCGACATCCGGTCGCTCGCGGGCGGTCGCCGGCCCGACATCCACCACGTCGATCTCGCGTGCGATCACCTCGTGGCCGAGGCCGACGACGATCGGCGCGACGAGCGCCAAGCGGTCCTTGCGCTCGTTGGCGATCAGAACACGAAGATGCTTGGTCTCGCGGGAGCTCAATTCGGGCGCCAGGTTTGCATCCGAGACGATGCTACGCTCAGTCTAGCTCGCCCCAAATCTCGGTGAGCTCCGATTTACCGGCTCCGACACTCGGCCGGCGTTCGCGGACCGACCTCCACGGTCAACGCCACACGCACGCGTCAGGAGCCCGTCATCACCACGCCTAGTCAAGCACCTCATCAGCATCCTCGCGAGGGTGCGAGCGCCTCACGGGATGAAGTGGCACCCGTGAGGAACGCGAGGCGTGGCCAGGGCAAGTATCGCGTGGTCATCGTCGGCGGTGGAGTGGCTGCTCTCGAGGTCGCGCTCGCGCTCGCGCACCTCGCCCCGGGTCGCGTCGACACGACGCTCGTCGCACCCAACGACGAGTTTGTGTACCGGCCGATGACCGTGCGCGAGCCGTTTTCCCTCGGCCTGGCTCGTCGCTACCCGCTGGCGCACATCGTCGGGGCTGCCGGCGCGCAGCTACTCAGCGATGAGATGGATTGGGTCGACCCCGAGAAGCACGTACTGCACACGAAGACCGGCAGCGACGTCGAATACGACGCGCTGGTGCTCGCGCTCGGTGCGCGTCCGATCGCACGCTACGAGCACGCGACAACGATCGACGCCAGCCGCATGGATGAGACGCTGCATGGCCTCGTCCAGGACATCGACGAGGGCTACCTGCGGCGCCTTGCTTTCGTCTCCCCGGGGCGGATGGCCTGGCCGTTGCCACTGTACGAGCTGGCGCTGATGTGCGCCGGGCGAGCGTATGACGCCGGCGTGGAGATGTCAGTGACGATCGCCACCCCCGAGGACACTCCTCTTCAGATCTTTGGCATCACCGCGAGCAACGCGGTCGCAGGGCTGCTCGAGCAGGCCCACATCGAGTTCGTGGGCTCCGCCTATGTCGAGATGCCCAAGGCCGGGGAGATCGTCGCCACGCCCGGCGAACGTAAGCTGCACGCCGACCGTGTAGTCGCCCTTCCCGAGCTGGAGGGCCCCCCCGTGCGGGGCATTCCGCTCGGTGATCACGGCTTCATCCGGGTCGACCCGTACGGGCTCGTTCCGGACGTCGAGGACATCTACGCCGCCGGCGACGCAACGGACTTCCCGATCAAGCACGGCAGCATCGCAGCCCAGCAAGCAGATGGGGTCGCCCAGTCGATCGCCGCCGCTGCCGGCGCCGCCGTCACGCCCGAGCGGTTTCACCCGGTGATCCGCGGGATGCTGCTCACGGACGCGAAGCCGCTGTACCTCACGGCGCGCATCACGGGCGGTGCCAGCTTCAGCTCCGAGGCCACCGACGAGCCTACGTGGTCGCCCCCGAGCAAGATCGCCGCCCGGTACTTGGCGCCCTGCCTCGACGCCATGGATGACCGAACAGCCGAGAGCGACGGCCCGTCCCGCTCGACCAAACGGCCAATCGCAGACCGGCTGGAGCGCACGCCGGTGGTCACCACCTCCCCGGCGGGAGCCAGCAGAACCATGATCGGCTACGTGATCGCTGCCGTCCTGCTCGTCGCTCTGGTGGGACTGACGCTCTCGGTCCGCATTCTCAAGCAATACGAGCGGGCCGTGATGTTCCACCTCGGGAAGGTTCGCGACGGCGCGCGGGGGCCCGGCCTGATCTTCTTCGTTCCATTCGTCAACCTGGTCCACCGCGTCTCGCTACGGATCGTCACGATGCCAATCCAGTCGCAAGGGATCATCACTCGCGACAACGTCAGCGTAGATGTCTCCGCAGTGGCGTACTACCGCGTGGCTGACCCTGTCCGTTCGGTGATCGCGATCGAGAACGTCGAAGTCGCGATCAACCAGATCGCGCAGACCACACTGCGCGCCGTCGTTGGCCGACACACGCTTGACGAGACCTTGTCAGAGACGGACAAGATCAACCAGAACATTCGGGAGATCCTCGATGTCCAAACCGAGGAGTGGGGAATCAAGGTCACGACAGTGGAGCTGAAGGACATCCAGCTGCCGGACTCGATGAAGCGCGCGATGGCGCGCCAAGCCGAAGCCGAGCGGGAGAAGCGGGCAAAGATCATCGCCGCTGAGGGCGAGGCACTCGCCGCCGGCGAGCTCGCCCGAGCCTCCGATGTGATGATGGAGCACCCGCTCGCTCTCCAGCTGCGCAACCTGCAGACGCTCGTCGAGATCGCGGTGGACAAGAACTCCACCGTCGTGTTCCCAGCGCCACTGATGAGCACGATCCAAGAGCTCGGCGCCTTCCTGCAACGAGAGACCTCCGCGGCCGGGGACCTCCCCACACCGCCTGAGCTCGCCTCGCACCCCCCGAACGGTGTGCCACCCACCAAATGACCCAGCCATATTGCCCAGCGGATCCCGGCCGACGAGGAACTGTTGTCGTCGCCCAAACGCAGGCCGGCGCTGGCGGGAACGGCCTCCTAACGCGTGCTGAGCACTATCCACCGATGAAAGGCGAGCGATTCGCATGAAGGCACTTGTTCACCACGGGGCGGGCGAGCAACCCGGCACCTCTGATGCCCACCGCGAGCCGCCCCACCGCGGCCGAGTTGAACTGCGACCTGGCGGGAGGAAGACATGACACAGACGGCGACAGACACGATGGACGCGACCGCGGGCCTCGTCAGACGCTTGGCGCGTCCGCATGCCTCCGGCGGAATGGTCATTGAGCGCTCGGTCATCCTCGCCGAGGGCGCCAGATCGAGCGCGATCCTGCGCTGGATCTCCGACCACGACGGCGTTGCGGACTCCACCGTGCCGTCCACGCACAGCCACGGGCTGCACGGCCCGCGCGCAGGCGACCCGCGAGAGGACGCCCCGGCGCGACGATTCGTGCTCCCGGCGAACGCCTTCCCGACCGCGACGGCGATTGCGCAGAGCACGCTAGGCGACGACGACGCCTGATCTTGGAAAGGGTACCACCGGCAGCGGAAACGAGGTTTCGAGCATGAACGATCAGCCAAACGCAGAGTGGAGCGTCGCTCAGGGGCACGGGAAGCTGCTGGTCGACAGCCGGGGCGAGAAGACCGGCAAGCTGCAGGACGTCTACATCGACGTCGAGACCGACGAGCCGCAGTTCGCGACCGTCAAGGAAGAACCGGCACAGGAGAGAGGGACCCACGATGGCTGTTAGATCAGAGGAGACACCGGAGGCAGTCGAGGCACGCGACCAGGCCGAGTTCGACGCCACAGTCAACAGGGACGGCAAGGTCGTGCTCGAGTGGCTCGCAGGGGCCGGCGTGCTCGCAGCGCTGCTGATGTCGATCATCGCGATCAGCCAGAGCAGCGAACACAACACGGTGACGATCACGAGCGGCGCGACACCGCCTGCCGCAAGCTCGACAGCGACTGGGGCCGGGACGACGCTGCCCGCGAAGACGGTGGGCCTGAAGGTCATCCCCGCCGGCAAGCTCGGGCCTGACGGGATCAAGCACGACGCGCTGACCAAGACCGAATTCGCCGTCAAGGTCGGCCAGAAGCTCGACCTGACTATCGACAACACCGACGAAGGGGAACACAGCATCACCTCCCCCGAGATCGGCGTGAACATCATCATCAAGCCGGGTGTCCACACCTACCAACTCATCGTCAAAGAAAAGGGCCGATTCTCCTGGTTCTGTGTGATCCCGTGCGATGACGTTGCCAACGGCTGGGCGATGCAGCACGCCGGCTACATGAGCGGCTACATCACCGCCACCTGAGCAGCCTGCCGGGGAGCTTTCCCTCGAGCTCTTCCTTGGGCGCCTTGACAGGTCCAACGACCGGAAACTGTGTCGGCTGACGCATCCGAAAAGGTCGCGTCACCGGTCACGGAGGAGATTCGCGGTGGCGAGCATCCACCTACCTGGGACAACCGCCGCGTCGTTGCCGTTCGTGGGCGCTCTGAGTCAGGATCGCTAGCGGGCTTAGGCGAGCGCGGCGATGTGCGAGGCTCAGTCCGCGACGGCGGGGCGCTCGTGAAGAGAGGATTGCTTAACGCCCGCGAGCTACCGGGACAAGTCTCGGCGCGGTGCCGTGGATGTTGCCGGCGAGCGTGGCCTTGATCGAGGCCCAGCCCACCGGGTCGGCCGGCAGCGTTCTCGACCCGGTGTGCACTTCCCGCGCTTGCAGCGGCTCGCGGTCATCGCTCAGCACGCGAGTGACCGCGTCGACGAGCCGGGCCTGTCGCGGCTAGCTCCCCTCGGGAAACCCGAGCGAAGCTCGGTCGGGCTCGACCCTCGGGAGGGTGCGGCGATGCTCGATCTCCTCGGCGAGGCTGGAAACACGTCTCGCCACGTCGTGCACCACCTCAGCAAGGCCGCTCAGCGCATTGCCGTCGGCGCCAGATGCGCCACCGAGCTCTCTGGCTGCGCCCTCAAGCGCCGCGCCTGCCCAGCCTGCGCGCCTCGCTGCGCGTCCAATACGCTCGTCGCTTCGTTCCACCGAGTTGCGCTGTCCAACTCGACCGGCCAGTGGGGTCGCGGGCATCATGACTTCCTTCTCGTCCCCCTCAGCGGGTCGGACAGCGCACAAGAAGGAGAGAGACGACGAGATCCGTGCAAGCTGTCCGCGCCTCTAGCCTGATCAGATGCGGCAGTCGAGCTAGAACTCGCGTACTCCGATCATAGACCCCTGCTGCACGCAGTCTCAGCCGCTGCGCGACCGCGGCGGGGCCGACGGAGAGCGACGAGCGCTGGCACCGGTCGGGAGAAGCTGCTGACAGGCGCAGCTGTGGTCCCGGTGGCGTGGAACAGCGCCTCGGCATCGATGTCCTGCTACCCGCAAGCTCCTCCACCGCGGCAAGCGACAACGGCGCCCGTGACGATCCCGCCCGTCGGCGTCCGAGCCCGGCCCAGCTCACTGAGAACCTCGGCGCGCTCGAGATCGAACCGCGGATCCGGCTGAGCTGGAGCGGCTCGACGAGGCCAGCCATGCGCCGTCAAAGGCCTGTCACAGATTGGCGCCTGCCGCGAACTGGATGACTAGACGCCGTTCAACCTGGCGCGCCAGGCGCGGGAGCAGGCGACGCGAGTCCACGAAAAGGGAGGCAGACTGTGCAGCCAGTTCGTAGAGCGATCCTGAGCGCAGTGACGGCACTGGCTGGCGTGCTGCTGCTCGCGGCTTGCGGATCGAGCTCGAGCAAGACGTCGAGCGGCGGTTCCAGCCGCTCCTCTACGGGCGCTGGCAGCGCGAGCACCGCGGGATTCAAAAACCCCGAAACGGAGTCGCTGACAGGCGGGAAACGGGGCGGAACCCTGAAGGTGCTGAACGAAGGGGACTTCGAACACATCGACTCGGGGATCATGTACTACGACATCGACTACGAGGTCGGCTACGCGACCCAGAGCCCGCTCTACATGGACAAGCCGAACACGGCGACCGAAGCGAGCCCGGTGCTGGCGGAAGGGCAGCCGCAGATCTCCTCCGACAGCAAGACGGTGACGGTGCACATCAAGAAGGGTTGGAAGTTCTCCCCCCCGGTGAACCGTGAAGTCACGGCCGAAGACGTCAAGTACGCCTTCGAACGGGCGGCTAACCCGAACGTCGCCAACCCCTACCTGCATACCTACTTCAACGCGGTCGAAGGCGTCCCGAAGGCGGAAGGCGGCCCGATCGCGGGCATCACGACGCCGAACAAGTACACGATCGTCTTCAAACTGACCGAACCGAAGGCGCAGATCGTCGTCGACGCGCTGCAGATGCCGATCACGATGCCGGTGCCGAAGGAATACGCGGCGAAGTACGACGCGCACAAGCCCTCGGACTACGGCAACTACCAGGTCGCGACCGGGCCGTACATGTTCAAGAACGACAGCTCGGGCAAAGTGCTCGACGTCGGTTACTTCCCGGGCAAGTCCGCGACGCTGGTTCGCAACCCGAACTGGACCGCCTCGCTGGACATCCGTCCTGCGTACCTGGACGAAATCCAGATCCAGATCGGCGGCACCAACGACGTGATCGGCAAGCAGGCGCTGGAAGGCACCAACATCGTCGAGAACGAACTGCCCGCGCAGTCGAACGTCCGCCTCGCGGCCGAAAGGTACAAGCAACAGCTCGAGATCTCGCCGGGCGCGGGCTACCACGACATCGGCGTCAACAACGTGCATGGTCCCTTCAAGAACGAAGACCTGCGCAAGGCGCTGTGGGCGGCGCTCGACCGCACGGCGATGGACCGCGCGCGCGGCGGGAAGCTCGTCACCGACGTGCAGACCCACTTCCTGTATCCGACGATCCCCGGCTTCGAACAGGCCGGCGGATTGACGGGGCCGAAGTTCGACTTCAACGAACACCCCGAAGGCGACATGGCGGTGGCCCAGAAGTACATGAAGCTGGCGGGCTACCCGTCGGGCAAGTACACCGGCGGCGAAACGGTGTCGGTCGTCGGCGCGAAGGGTGCGCCGGCCGAACAGGATGCGGAAATCGTCAACGACACGCTCAAGAATCTCGGCTTCACGACGAGGTTCACGCTCGTCGAAACGGCGACGATGTACGCGAAGTACTGCAACGTCCCGAAAGAAGAGATCGACATTTGCCCGTCGGTCGGCTGGATCGCCGACTTCGCTGACGGGCAAGCGGTGCTGAACATCACGTTCAACGGCAAGTTCATCAACGCCACCGGGAACATCGACTACAGCCAGGCGAAAGACCCCGAACTCGAAAAGGCGATGACGGAAGCCGAATCGATCACGGGTAAAGCCGCGCGCGCGAGCGCCTGGGCGAAGATCGACGAGAAAATCGTCGAAAAAGCCGTGGCCGTTCCGTTCGACTGGGACAAGCAGCCGAACATCGAGGGCAGCGGCGTGAACGGCGTCGGCGACCTCTGGGACGTCGGCGAGTGGGACTACGGCTGGACCTCGCTGAAGTAAGCACGGTGCGACCCACCCGGCCTGCGGCGAGTGGATCGCCGGCGGCGCGCGGCAGGACGGCCGGGTCGCCTCCGCCGTCCTGCCACTGCGCGCACCGCTCGGCGCATGATTCCCCCGTGCTCTGAGACGAACCGATTTCGACGGCGGCCAGCGCCGCTGCTCGGCCCAGCCGGTAGGTAGTGAAGGAGCGATCAGTGCCTGTGAGCCGGAGTCTCGCTGATGATGCTTTGCTGACGGCTGCAGCCACAGGCGACGAGGAAGCGTTTGAGATGCTCTACCGGCGCTGGCTGCCGATCATCGCCCGGTTTCATCTCACGCGCGTCCGCGATGCGGAGACAGCTTCGGAACTGACAGCCGAGACATTCGCGGAGCTGGCGGCGTCGCTTGGACGCTTCGACGCGAGCCGCGGCGCGGCACCCGCTTGGGTGTTGGCGATCGCGTCGCACAAGTCGAACTCGAGCTTGCGGAGGCGCCGCGTCGAGGCGCGGGCCCGCCGCGCACTGGGTTCCGCGCGTGCGGCAGCCGAAGAGGACGAGCTCGTCCGTGTCGAGCAGCTCGCGTCGCTTGCCGGCGAGCCGCGCGTACGGGCTCTTCTGGCACAGCTGCCGGCGGAGCAGCGCGAGGCGGTGCGGTCACGGGTCTTGGATGAACGCTCCTACACCGAGATCGCGCGCGAGCTTCGTTGCTCGCAGGCGGTGGTACGCCAGCGTGTGCATCGCGGCCTTGCACGACTGAAGCGCCTCGTGGCTGACGGATCGTGAGGCCTGGATGGCTCGCGCGCCGCGCGTCTCAGCGAGCAACGACGCGAGGATGGGTGTGACCGCGCTTTCGTCGGCAGATCAGACCGCGCGTACGAGGAGTCGCTTGCCGTTGCCACCACCTGCCGCCGCCGCGCAGGCTGTGTATCGGTGAAACTTGATCATCCAGACCGACGAGGTGCTCTACCAGGCCAAGCGAGGCGGACGCGCCCGCGTCGCGCTGTGAGGTTCCGCGCGCGCCGTGCGCGCGTCGGGGTTTCTCGGGACGCTCGGCCGCCCACCGACGGGGGAGTCCCGGGGCTGACCGCCCGGAAACCTACACCGCGGACGCCCCAGCTAGCGCGTGCCGTACGTGTTGAAGGGATCGCTACCGCCATCGTCGTCGACCGTCATCCGCGCACTTCCCTCGGACAGTGGCGCCTCGGCGCCACCCTCATGGTCGGTCCCGTCTGAGGGGTGGCGCTCGATCCCGCTCCCGGCTTTCGTATGGATGCCAATCGCGATACCGATGAATCCCAAGCCGAAGACGGCGACGACAAGGAACGCGGCGGCGCTCATCGCGCCTCTCCTGCGAACAAGCGCCGCCGCCGCAACAACCTCACAACCTTCCGGCGTCGTCGACCTTGTCGTGGTAGGCGTGTCCGACGCGGCCTCCGATGATTGCGAGCAGGAGGGTCCCGATCACGACGGCGGCGAGTGTTATCGCCCCGCCCGTGACGAGCGTGCCTTCCTTGATCGGTACTCGCGGTAGGTGAAGCGCACCAAGAACGTTGTATTCGGATCCGAAGATGACGCCGGCCGCAGCGAAGAGGAGCGTTATCACGAGGCCGATGACCCACACTCCGAAGCCTTGACGAGCCCCGTCGAAGCGCGTCATCCGCCCGGCGACGTACCCGCCGGCGTAGTACGCCAGGAGCAACACGACCAAGAGCGCGATGCCGCTCCCGAGGCTGATGGTGCCTGCCGATTTTTCGGCGGCGGACCTGCTGAGGCTGGTGAGTCCTACAGCCGCCCCGGCCGCACTGAGGATCGCGATGAGGATCGTCGCGATCCCCGTGGCCACCAGCCAGCCGAAGAACGCCGAGCCCCAATGCAGCCCGCCGTACCGTTCGCGCTGGCGGATGCGGGGCGCCACCGCGCCGCGGCGTCTCGGCGAGGCGTCGCCGTCGCGCCGGCGCACTGCGGGCTGCTGTTCAGACGTCGCCTCTGGTGTGGTGCTCATGTCTTTCCCTTCGGGAAGTGGCTGGGGGCTGCCAAGCTCTGTGGTCGCGAGGCAGCCCGCGGTCCAGCCGGATTAGCGGCGGCTTGTGTCGCCCTCGGTCTCGATCTGCTCCTTGCGGATCTCCTCGGAGACCTCCTGCTCGTCTGTCTCGGTGTCGGTCGAGAGGCGTACGCGCTCCTTGGGCACCACGCGCTTCTCGACGACGGGTCGATCTTCGTGGAGCACCACCTCGTGCTCCTCCTCTGAGATCTCCGGGCCGCTCATAGCCGCGTCCCTGTTCTCATCGGTGATCGGCTCGCGCTCGATGCGAACCTCCTCGCGCTGGACGGGCACCGTGCGCGTCTCCATCTCGGTCACCACGTACTTGCGCAGCCGGGCGCGGCCGCGCTCAACTCGCTCTGTGCCGACCCGCAGCTCCTCCTCAGAGCGGGTCATCGCCCCGTCTGTCGTCGGCCCGCTCGTGTCTGCACCCTCCGCTGCCTGCGGAGCACCCTGCGCCGTGACCGTGCCTGCCGCTGAGTAGGGCACGCCGTAATGCTCGAAGAGCGCGGCCTCCTCCTCCTGGGAGAGCTCGCCCTCGGGATCGATGCTTGGAGCGTCCTTGACCTGGTCCTTTGTGACCGGGACCCTGATCCGCTCCCCCTCCGGCGAGGCGCCGGCGAGCGGCACGAAGTGGGTTTTGCTGCCGAACAGGCCGGTGTGTACGGTCGCCCACTCCGGCTTGCCCGTCTCCTGGTCCATGTAGATCTCGTCGATCGTGCCGATGCTGCCCTCGTCACTTCCGAGCAGCTCAGAGCCCTTCCAGTCGTTCACCGTGGCTGTGTCGGACATCGTTTCTCCTGTCCTCATGTTGGTTGACTACTGGGATCGCGTTCGGGTCAGGCTTGACTGCCGGCGATCGCGCCGCCTGCGCCATCGGCCCGGCTCTGAGCCTGTTGCGCGCGGTCGCTCGCGCGCTGCTGGCCGAGTTGCATGCGGTACTCCCAGTTGTACGCTTCGCTGATCTCGGGCATCGCAGCTCCTCACCGCGCCTCTCTCGCTCAATTTCGTCTGCGGGTAGCTACCTCCCGTAGCGGCCTCGCAACCTCCCCTGTCCAGGAGCTGTCCAGCTGACGATGTCCGTGCCGCTGTCGCCATCGCTGACAATCGGCGAGTTCGCGCGGCGCGTGGGCGTCGCCCCGGACAGGCTTCGCAAGTGGGAGACGCGTTATGGGCTGCTCGAACCCCAGCGCACCTCCGGGAACCGGCGCGCCTACTCCTCGGCGGACGAGCGGCGCGTGAGGCTGATGCTCGCCCACCTCCGTAGCGGTGCTCCTGCCGCTCGGGCCGCCAAGCTTGCCATCGCGGAGGGGCGTGCCACCTCGACCCAGCCAGTGCGTGCGCTGGTGGCGCGCGCGGCCAGGAGTGCGAAGAGCACCGCCTCGTTCATGACCAGTTTTGTGCCCATGCTCGTCGCCGATGACACGCGTCGGTATGTCGACGTCAACCCTGCGGCATGTCTGCTGCTGCGCATGAGCCGCGACGACGTCCTCCGGCTGCGTATCGACGATCTCACCCCGCCGGGCCTCGGACACGAAACCGAGGTGCTGTGGGCTGCGTTCCTTCGGGAGGGCATCCAGAGCGGCACCTTCGAGCTGTACATGCCAGATGGCGCCCGCGTCGCCGTCGACTACAGCGCCAAGGCGCAGGTCGAGCCAGGCCGCCACCTGTCGCTCCTCTATTTCCCGGCCTCCACGGACACTCCGCGAGCCAGCGCAAGAAACGCTCCTGCCAACCCGAAACTCACGCCACGAGAGCGCGAGGTCCTGACGCTGATCGCGATGGGAGAGCGCGGCAAAGCCATCTCGGAAACACTCGGAGTGTCGTCGGCGACAATCGAGAAACACGTGCGCAACTGCCTGCACAAGCTCGGTGCCCGCAACAGAGCCCACGCGATCGCGCTCGGGCTCCACCTCGGCGAAATCCAGATCCGCCTAGACCGGGCATCCCGGTAATGCGGCCCTTGCTCGGGGCCAACTGCGGCATGCGCCGGAGGTGGTCCTAGCCGGTGTCGGCCTGGCCCGTGGGATCGAAGCGGGGGCGGAAACCACGCGCACCGTCGAGCCCGAGCCAGGCGAGACCGGATACGCCAACCCCCGACAGAGGCGCGATCAGAACGATCCTGGCTGAGAGCGCTGCTCCTGCTGCGGATTGCTCAACCCAGCCACACCGGCGCATCGTAATGCGGCTCGCGCCTCCTCGACGCCTCGCACCAACGCGGATTTCATCCCGGCTTCGCGAGCAGCCTGCACGTTGAGTCGGCTGTCGTCGAGAAACAAGATCTCCTCACCCGGACGGCCGACGGTCCGCACCGCAAGGTCGAACATCTCACGGTCCGGCTTGATGCGCCCGACCCGGAAGGAAACGATCGGAAACTCGAACAACTCGGCGAGGCCCCAACTCGACACGCGCCCCTCCCAGTGCACGGCGTTGGTGTTGCTCAGGCATCCAACGCGCACGCTGGCCTTCGTTTCCTGGACCAACTCCACCGCACCGGGAAAAGGCGCGACGGCCCAGCTTCGAAACGCCTCCAGATAGTCCCCGGGGGAGATCGACAGCGACCAGTCCTCGATCACTCCAGCCGCGAACTGGCTCGCAGTACATCCTCCGCTCTCGAACCGCCGGACCCATCGGCACGAGAGCCAACGTTCCACAGCCTCTTCCTCCGAGAGTCCCGCGAGAACCTGCATGCCGCTTGAGACGCCTTGCTCCGCAAGCACCCCTCCGAGGTCAAAGAGAACAGCCTCGACTCCGCCGGACACATGGCTAATGCTACGTCCGGAGCCCTCGAACCCCGCCGCGACTGCCGGATAGGCGCGTGTCGACCAACCGGCCGCCGCCTGCGGCTCGGGAGTTGGCGAGGAACGCGCCGGCTACGGGCCCGTCGGCGTCTCTACAGCGAACACCGGCATGATCTCGCGCGCAAAACGCTGGAGTTGTGACTTGCCGCCACCGACCGTCAGAAGGACGTACTCAGCGCCTGCGTCGCTCAACGCCGTGAGGCTCGCACAGATTTCGTCCGGCGTCCCATACAGGGCGTGCTCCTCGGTGTTCCCGACTTTGTCCGCGTAGGCGAGAACGTGGGAGCCGCCGTTGCGTCCGGGCGCGCGCGAGACGTTCACCGTGCGCTGGGTGTACTCGGCCAGGCGCGCCAGCGCAGCATCGGCGTCTGCGCGATCGTCGGCCACGTAGAGCTGCCGTGCAACGGCAACTTGCATCGGGTCGAAAGGCCGCCCCTGCGCTTCGCGCTCGGCTCGGTAGAGCGCGATCCGCTCGCCGATCTGCTGGGCGGACGCATACTGGTCGAGCATGAGATTGAAGCCGCGCCTGGCCGCGCGAGTGATGGATGCTGCGCTTCCGGCTGCGACCCAGAGGGGCGGGTGCGGTTGCTGGGCCGGCGGTGGCTCGACCACGATGTCCTCAAAGCTCCAGAAGCGGCCGCGGTAGGAAAAGCGCGAACGCGTGAGCCACGATCGGGTGATGACCTCGACTGCCTCCTCGAACCGCGCGTCGGCCTCCTCCTGCGGAATCTGAAAACCCTCGAACTCGCTGTGGCGGTAGCCCTTTCCGATACCGAGATCAAGCCGCCCACCAGATGCCAGATCGAGCGTCGCCGCCTGCTCCGCCAACAGCACCGGGTTGTGCCAGGGCAGCACGAGCACGCCGGTACCGAGCCGCAACCTCGCGGTGCGCATCGCAAGACAGGCGAGCAGCATCAACGTGGAAGAGACCTGGTTCCACCCAGTGAAGTGATGCTCGACCAGGAAACTCGAATGGAAGCCGAGCGCCTCGGCTTCGACGTTGAAGTCCAGGTAGTCGTGGAGACCCTGGCCGGTCTCAGCGGGAAGATCGTTGCTACTGGCTTGCGCGGAGCAAAACAGACCGAACCGCATGGCTCCCGAGCCGCGTGGCATCGGCAGCCGTAGCGGCTCAGGCAGGCTGTCGTCACCCATAGGCATCGAATGAGCCTAACGAGCAGCTGAGAACGCCAGATCCCGCCGGATGCAAACCGGAGTTCGGTGCTGTTTCGTGGTCTCCCAAGCGGGGTTTTCTTGACCCTGTCGGTAGGCCCGCCTGGACTTGCCACAACGACGTCCTAGGGGAGAACGGCGTGGAGCAACTTGGCTGTCCCCACCTCGCCGCGATACGGCTGGTTCAGCCCGCGCACGCCGCAGGGCTGTGAGGAGTGCCTGCGCACCGGCTCGCCCTGGCTGCACCTGCGGCTTTGCTTGACCTGCGGGCACGTCGGCTGCTGCGACTCATCGCCGAACCGCCATGCGCGCGCGCACGCCCACGCGATCGGCCATCCGGTAGTGCGCTCCTTCGAGCCCAGTACCTTGAGCCCCGCGCCGAGGCCGATTAGAAGCTCGCGCCAAGTGAAATAGGAACGCAGCAGCAGGTCTCCCAAGCTGGAGCCGCCTGGGCCCACGCGGTCGGCATCGTGTGCCTATGCGGCTTCGTGGTGCTCGGCTTCCGCGCGATCATCTTCACAGCGCTCGGCGAGGGACGAACGACGCGATGAGCGCAGATGCTTCGTCTGCCGGCGCGCGCCGCAGACGCAAAACTGCGATGTCAGCTGTCTGACCTCCACCTGATCGAACCATCTGGGGCGCCCATACTCCGTATGGGCGATGGACGACCCGGCGGTTGGCACCTAACTTGACCCTCGTAGCGGCGTTCACCCCCAACCAGAACCATTCGGCCCGCGCGCGAACCACAGCGATGAGCGCCCGCGACTCGGCATCCGCGGCACGACCGGCACCCCGGGCCGATGCGGCGTGCTACCACGAGACAGTGCGTCTGCTGGCGGCGATGCAGGAGGCCGGTACGGTCCTTTCGCTTTGGGGCAGTGTCCTCAGTCGCGCCGTGGAGACAACCGACGGGGCACGTGTCGCGAGCGGACGGTAGATCGCAGTTGTCCGGCGTACGACAGACCGATCCGACATCGGCCGCCGAGAGCGGGGATGGAGTCGCATCCGGAGGGCGGCTGGTTTCGCGCAAGGTGCCGACGCCTCAGGTGAAGCTCTTGGCCGCCCTGCTCTCGTCGCTGTCGCTCGCGGAGGAGCACGGTGCTGCCGAGATCGCACTGGAGGCATCGGGAGTGAGGGTGGACGACGCAGGCCGCTTGAGGGTCGTGGCGGACCCGGTGACGTCACTGTTCTCCGCCGAGGTGGTGAACGACCCGGTGCGAGAGGCGCTCGCCCTTGGGTTCCTGGCCGGCCGTGTCGCCCATCGACCGCGTTGGCGCAGCGCGCACGATCCCACCTCCTTCCTGATGGACAGGGATCTGCTCGTCCAGGCGGCGGAGGGCGAGTCGATCATGCGACTGCCGTGGTTCGAGAAGGGTCTCTTCGTCGGCCGACAGCTTCCGGACATCACGGAGATGCCGTTGCAGGTGAGGGAAGCTGCGACCGAGAACTATCTCGCTGCGCTGAGCGGTGAAAGACGGTGCTTTGTCTTCACCAGCTACGGCTACTCCTACAAGGTCGAGGCTGTGCCGATGCTCGACGAGCACGAGGCGGCCGTCGGGGTGCTCGCGGTCGCCACGCCGGCTCTGTGCTCGGAGCCTTCAGCCGACGCCCTCGAGCAGACCGTGGCGCGGTTCGAACGATCCGCCTCGGGCGCCGAGAAACTGGCCGAACGACATGCCCATGAGGGCCGCCATGCCGAGGAACTCGCCGCCAGACGTGCCGCTGTGAAGGCGCGGCGCGGCGCAGGCCGGATGCGGGAGAAGGCGCGCCAGCTGCGCGATCGCACTGGACAGGTGCCGACGCTGACCGAACGTGAGATCGACGTTCTTCAGCTCGCCTCCCACGGCCTGACAGTCGATGAGATCGCGGAGCACCTCTGCGTCAGCGCCGCCACGGTGAAGACCCACCATCACAACATCTACGTCAGGCTCGGTGTCAGCGACAAGGCCGAGGCCGTGGCGTGCGCGCTGCGCCACGGCATGATCGATTAGCGATCAGCTGCTGGGGCGCCGTCGGGCTCTCCGTCCTGGTACGGCGGTGGTTCGCGGCCACTCAGCCCACTCGTCTGATCCGGTGCCGGCGGCGGCTCGGGCGGAGCTGGGCGGCCGAGGTGATAGCCCTGTGCGCAGTCGACGCCGAGCTGGCGCAGGAGCTCGAGGGTCTCGCCATCCTCGACGCCCTCCGCAACGGTGATCAGGTCGAAGCCCCGGGCGAGGCTGACGATCGCTTCCACGACGTTGCGGCTCGCGGTGTTGGACGGCAGGTCTCGGACGAACTCCATGTCGATCTTGAGGTAGTCGATCGGCAGTTGCTTGAGATATGTGAAGCCGCCATAGCCCGTGCCGAAGTCGTCGAGCGCGACCTTGCACTGCATCGCGTGCAGCTCGTCGATGAACGCTCTCGCCGCCCCGATGTCGCTGAGGATCGCCGTCTCGGTCAGCTCGAAAACCATTATCCGGGGGTCCGCCCCGGTCCGGTCGAGCGCGCGGCGGATGTGCTCCAGCACCGAGGGGTCGCAGATCGAGCATGCAGACACGTTCAACTCGACGGGTACGCCCGTTCGGGCCAGCTCGGTCGCACGGTCTATCACCCACCTGTCGATGTCGCCGATCAGACCGAACTCCTCGGCGACGGGTAGGAAGTCCGACGGTGCGTGGAGCTTCTCCACTGCGCCGCCCGCGCCGCCCACTCTCATCCGGAGCAGCAGCTCGCGCTGCACGACATGCCCGCTCGCGATCTCGACGATCGGCTGCGCGTGGAGCTCGAAGCGTCCGTCGACGAGGGCCTCGCGTATCTCGCGGACCCACGAGAGCTTCTCCAGCTGACTCTCGAGGCGTTCGGTCTCGGCCTTGCGCTCGGTGATGTCTTCGAAGACGATCACGCCGCCCTCCATGCCGTCCCCCGTGGTGATCGGTGCGGCCGTGTAGGCGACCGGCAGATGGCGCCCGTCGCGGCGGATGAAGATGTCGTCGGGCACGCTGGCACGCTCCCCTCGCCGCAGTGCGATCATGATCGGGCACTCCTCGATCGGATAGGGGCTGCCGTCCGGCTTGCGGCTGTGAACAACGTCGTGTGCCGGCTTCCCCTCGAGCTCCTGCAGCGTCCAGCCCAAGAGCTCTTGGGCGACGGGGTTCA
This sequence comes from uncultured Solirubrobacteraceae bacterium, assembly GCA_963703205.1. GTDB lineage: Bacteria > Actinomycetota > Thermoleophilia > Solirubrobacterales > Solirubrobacteraceae > Palsa-744. Next base: position 644,801 of record OY969799.1, on the reverse strand, counting down.
TGTAGTTGATGCGACCGGCATTGTCCGCGGTGTAGACGCCCTGCCCGATCGAGTCGGTCACCGCTCGCAGGTAGTTACGGGCGGTGCGAAGCTCGCGTTCGCCTTCCTTGCGCTGCGACACATCCATCGAGACGGCCACGACGCCGATGCGCCGGCCGCTCTCGTCGCAGATCGAACGATGGCGGACGTAGGCGGGAAAGGTGGAGCCGTCCTTGCGCCGCTTGAGGCACTCGCCGTCCCAGCGCCCGTCCCTTTCGAGCGCTGATTCCGTGACCTCCCATGGTTCGGCCTCGTCGCTGACGATCAGCTCGCCAACGTTGGAGCCGATCGCCTCCGTGCGGCTCCACCCGTAGAGGAGCTCGGCGCCCTTGTTCCAGCTGAGCACCTCGCCTTGGAGGTCGGTCGTGACAACCGAGGCGTCGATCTCGTCGAGCAGCGACGCCTGAAGGAAGGCGTCGTGCTGAGCGGCGACGCGCTCTGTGACGTCGACCGTGATACCGCGAAGGCCGAAGACGACGCCGTCGGCGTGTCGGAGAGCCTCACAGTACGCCTCGAACCAGCGCAGCTGCCCGTCTCGGCCACAGAGGCGATAGGAGATGCTGTACTGCTGGACGGCGCCGGCCACCAGCCTGTCGAGCTCGCCTTTGACTCGCACTCGGTCATCCGCGGGCATCGCGGCCAGCGCATCCGCCATCGCCAGACGCTGGCCGGGCTCCAATCCGAGCAGCGCGGTGAAGCGCTCGGAGGGCAAGAGGAGTTCTTCACCGACATCCCACTCCCACCAGCCCCAATGGGGGATCTTCAAGGCGAGCTGCAGCTCGCCTTCGCTTCGCCGCGCCGAGCGCTCCGCCCGCGCCAGGCGCGTGATGTCCAAGCCCACGATCAGGTATCCCTGCAGCCGGCCGTCCTCGTTGCGCACGGCCCGTCCGCGGACGTCGAGCCGGGCGAGCGTGCCCGACCCGGTTTCAACGTCCAGCTCGCCGTTCGCCGCCCCCGCTTTCCAGATCTGCTCGACCATCCTCACAGCGACCGGCTCGCTGCCAGGGCCGAGGGGTATCGTCGCGATCGGACGCTCCAGGAGCTGCCATCGGTCCAAACCGAGAAGCGCCTCGGCAGCATCGTTGGAGCTGCGCAGAACTCCCGCTGCGTCGGTCGCGACTGCCGCGAACCCGAGTTCGCCCAGACGCATCACCTCGCCGGTCAACGCATCGCCAGGGGGCGTTGCGCCGGCTCGCGGCGCGACCAGCCGACGGCTGCGCCGGGCCACAGACAGCTCGAGGTTACGTCCCATCGAGACCTTGTCGGCGTCGATTCCGCCCACCGATATCGGCCAAATGGACGATACGGCGCGGCAGCGGTGCCGATGCCATGAACGGCATGCCGCGCAGCGGGCCGCGGTCAGCGGTTTAGGTCTCTGCTGCTGCGGGTGCCGCACGTCCCGGTTGCGGAGAATCGCGAGGCGGGGCGGACCGCCGCCGGATCCGGTATCGATCGCGTCGCGGGGAGCGGCGGATGCTCAGGGTGGCTCGCGTGTCGACAGAGACCGAGCCACGAGCCGAGCGAGGCTCGGGGCCCGTAGGGCAAGCCGCCCCGAAGGTCTCAGTCCCGAAGCGTCCACCCTGAGCTGAGGCCCTCAGTGCGACCCCGCGGCGGCGGCCGCGGACGCTATCCGCGCTCGAGACGAAGCGCAAGCCGAGGGCATGCCGCGACGGCGCGTCGTGCATCGTCGCGCAGGTGATCGGGGACCGGGCCTTTGTCGATGACCGGGTAGCCCCATTGGTCGAGCGTGATGAGCTCGGGGAGCAGCTCGGCGCAGTGGCCATAGGCATCGCAGCGGATCGGATCGAGCACGAGTCGGTCCGGCTTGCTCATCTCCATCCTCCCTGCACGTGCGGGATCGGCAGGACCGCGCAAGCGTCGGGCGCGCAGCACCGGCCCTGGAGATGCTGCTTGAACTCTGCCGAGAAGACCCGGGTTGCGCTGAGGACGAACGCCAGCGCCCCATCCGGGTGCGCGCAGGCTCCGCGCCGGGCGATCTGCCGGTGTAGAGCGGCGAGCGTCGAGTAGGCCTCGGCGGCTCCCGGCTGCGCCCGCGCGATCGTCGCGAGCCGCTCTGCGAGGGCCTGCAGCCCGAACACGCAAGGCCCGCACTGGCCCGCGCTTTCGCGCGCGAGGTAGGCTGCCACCGCCGCCGTCTCCCGCACGCCGCAGGCCCTTTCGCCGAGTGCCACGATCGTGCGGGCACCGAGGCCTCCTCCTACGGAGGACAGGCTCGCGTTGCTGAGCGCGATGCCGTCGACCGCCGGAACCCAGCGGCCGAAGTAGCCGCCGACGAGGTAGGCCTGGATCGGTTCGGTGAGGCCACCGCAGCGAGCGAACAGCTCGCACAGCGGCGTGCCCAGGGGCGTCTCGAGGACACCCGGCAGGCGTACCGCACCGCTCACCGTCGTTAGCACGCGTCCCGGCTCATCGACGCTGCCTTCGCTGCGGGACCACCCGGCCCCGTAGCGGGCGATGAGGGCGAGGTTTGCGAGCGTCTCGACGTTCTGGACGAGCGTCGGGCGCCCGTCGACGCCGCGTTCGAACGGGCGAGGCGGTGTCACCGTCGGCTTCGCCTCCCCGGCGCTGAGGAAGTTGATCAGCGCGCTCTCCTCACCGGCGACGAACCGGTGCGGCACCGTCACCAGCTCGACTCGTGAGCTGTCCGACCGGCCGGCGAGCGCGTCCCCGAGAGGTCCGGCGAGGTGCTCGTCACGGCTCACCGCGACGATCACGCGCCGCGCTCGGACGGCCTCAGCGGCCAGCAGCGCACCGTCGATGACCAGGTGCGGGTTGCGGCGCAGCAGGACCTTGTCCTTCCAGCTCGCCGGCTCGCCCTCGGTCCCGTTCGCGACCACGACGCCGCGGCGACGGTGACGGACGGCCTCGAGCTTGATGGCGGTCGGGAACGCGGCGCCGCCGCGGCCGGTCAAGCCGGCCTCATGCACGGCCGCGATGAGAGCATCTCCGCCCTTCGGCCTCGGGCCGTAGGCCGCGAGAAACTCCCGTTGGTCGGGAAGAGCTCGCGGCGGCAGCAGGCCGAAGGCCGTGCCGTCCTGCCGCTCGTCGCGCTGCTCGGCTGCGAACGCGCTCACAGCGCCACCTCCCTCGGCTCCAGATGCTTGCCCTCTGGTGCGGCGAGCCGCCACACCACGGTCGCGCCCACAGCGACGACACAGACGGCGCCGATCGCCAGCAGCCAGGTCGAGAACGCATCGGTCCCCATCCCGTAGCTGTGGACGACCGCCAGCGGCCAACACCCATAGGCCGTCCAGTGCACAGCACGCCAGGTGCGCGCCCCGACCCTCGCGCGAAGCAGCGAAGAGACGATCAAAGCAACGAACAGGTCGATCGAGACCGCGCCGAGCGCCACCCAGAACGCGCTGTGGCCCGCCGTCAGGTACGGCACGAAGATCGACGCGACACCGAGCACCGAGTACGGGTCGGCCACCGCGGTGATCACGTGCACCGCGAGGAACACGACCGCCAGCAAAGACACCGACCGGTGCAGGCTGGTCGTGACGAAGCGCGGCATCTCCCTCGGACGCCAGCGGCGGAATGTGGCGATGCCGAGAACGAACGAGACCGTCAGCAGCAGCAGCGCCACCACCCCGCTGGCCCGCATCAGGTACCAGTCGTCGTTGGTCAGCGCGCTGGCGAGGAGCATCACGACCCCCCCGAACTGGCAACCGCTTCACTGTTCGTGCTCGTGGGGGCCGTTGAGGTGGAAGAAGAGGATGAGCCGGTGGCTTCCGAGGTTTCCTGCGAGCCGGTTTTCGCGGCGCTCGAGCTGGAGGTCGCGGTCGAGGCCTTTTTTGCAGCGGCGGAGGTCTCGGTCCTCGTCGCGGCGGCTTTGGAGGTGCTGGGCGTGCTGCCGGGGCTGACGGCACCGAAGCCGAGGGCGCCGGCGATGATCGCGGTGGCGGCCGTGGCTGTGATCGCGGCGCGCCGCTGTGCGCGGCGAACGAACCGCGCGGCATGGCGGCGGCTCTGACGAAACTCGGTCTGCGGTTTTGAGTCCATTTTCCTTCCCTGTCTCTTCGAGTGTGAGATCAGCAAACCGCGCCGCGCTGAAGGGGAGCTTCGGAGTTGCTGGGAGCCGGCTGAGGAGCGACGGCTAGGAGCCGCCGGAGCGCGCTACAGGCGCTTCACTTGTTTCGACCGGTGCCGGCGCCGGGGCGGTTTCGGCGGGCGCGGGGCTGGTTTCCGCGGTGCTGGGCGCGGAGGATCCTTCGCTCGAGCCCCCCGAGGAGGAGGTGGTCGGGCTCTGCGTGGGCGCCGCTTCGCTCTCCGTCGGCGCAGGCGTTTCGCTCGGTGTGCTCGCCGTCGTCTGTGCCGGGGCAGGAGCGGCGCGCGACGTCGTCGCGCTCGAGGAGCGTTTCGTTCTTTTCTTGTGCTTGTGAGCCTTCTTCTTGATCGCCGTTTTAGCGGTCGCCTTGTCTTTCGCGACTGGTCTGGCGGCCGTGGCCGGCTTCCTGACGTGGCTGGCGGTCGCGCTGGCCGTCCTGCCCCAACCGATCGCCGCGGCGCCGAGCGCCGTGGCAGCTGTAGCGCCCAGCGCGAGCAACCGCTTGGCCCGGGAAACGAAGCGGTCCCCCGCCCCACGCTCGGTGAGGTCATCGAAGTCGTTCATCTCTCCTCCTCCTCCTGTCGTTCACACTGCGGTACGCGCACGCCTGGTCTGCTGAGCTCCCGTTCGACCATCGGCGGGCTGCTCGTCGGGCCATCCGCCGATCGTCTCCACGACGCCGTCGCGGCGCGCGAGGCGTGCCGGCAGGGATCGCGCCGAGAGCCACGGCACCGCCCGCATGCCGAGCACCACGGCCGCAGTGGCAGCCGCGTTCGCTTCCACGCAAGTCGGCGCGGTCACACTCACCGTCTGCCAGTACTCGGGCGCAGGCGCGCCCGTCCGCGGGTCGACGATGTGATGAACGGAGACGCCGCCGGCGATCCAGCGGCGGACGGTCGTGCTCGAGGTCGCCAACGCACCGCCATGGATCGCGACCGTCTGACCGCCCCGGGCGACTCTGTGGTCATCACCGACGTGAATCGGCCAGCCGCTGTCCGGCGCACCTCGCACCGCGACGTCACCGCCGATGCTCACAAGCACCTCCGCCCCCGTCTCGGCACGCACCAGGTCCACGATCCGGTCGGCTGCGAACGCTTTCGCGGTCGCCCCCAGATCGAGCTCCGCCGCGCGGCCGATGGCGATCGTTCGGCCGTCATCGCCCAGGCGAACCGATCTCCAGCCGCTCGCCGGAACGGGAGTGAAGGCAGGCCTCGGAGAGGACCTGACGACGAGATCGAAGTCGCGGTCATAGCCGAGGCTTCGCAGCGCCCCACCCACGGTGGGATCGACGAGACCGTCGGTGCTCTGCGCGACGCGCAGAGCGATTTCCGTCACCGCATACAGGAGCGGCGACACGCGGCGGCCCCTGCCACGGCTCGCATTGAGCGCGGTGATCTCGGAGTCCTCACGGAACCGACTGCAGGCGAGATCAAGCGCCTCCAGCTCGGCCCGCGCGACGCCGGCTGCGTCCGCCAGCTGCGCACGATCCATGACCGTGACCTGGACCGTGGTCCCGATCGCCTCGAAGCTCTCGCTGAAAAACGGCATCGCCCCACAGAACAACTGGAAGCTCAATATCAGCTGGCGATCGCCTCAGAACATCGCATACGCCGAGCAGGTCGGCACGAACTCGACCCTCCGCCAGAATGCGACACCTGCGCGATCCGGCACAGGCCCCAACCAGGTGTCCCGACGAAGCAACGATCGCCCCTCTGACCTACGAGCTCGGCACTCAGGCGACGAGCTCCTCGAACAGCCGATCGAGCGTCCCGTGCGGGTCCGGCGTCAGCCCGGTGTGGACTTCGCCCGGAACGACGATCGTCGACGACGGGGCCACGAGCCAGTGAAAGCGCTCGGATATCGGCTGGCCGGCGACAGTGCCGGCGAGCGGATCGCCAACCGCGACCCGCTCGAGAGTCCGCAGCAGGGCCTCCAACCCGTCGCGATCGAGCTTCGGGTCGAGCGCCGCGAGGCGGTCGTGCGGGAGCATCCACCGCAGACCGAGGAAGCCGGCCCGGCGGCAGAACAGGATGACGCCGACGTTTACGGCCTCGCCCCGCTCAACGCGCGGCACCGCACGCAGGAGCGCGTAGGCGAAGGGCTCATCCTCTGACATCGCGCGCCTGTTCTATCTCCTGCACAAATGTGCGGGGGCTCGCCAGCCGCGCGCGCAGGAAGTCGAGGTAGGCAGCGGGGTCGGCCCACTCGGGCGGCACGAGAGCGACCAGTCGCTCGAGCTCGTCCTCGGACAGCAGCGGCGAGAGACGCCTGTCCGCCTCGACCGCCGGCGCGGCGGCGTCGAGCAGAACGTGGTCGGCCAGCGTTCCGAACGGCGCGGCAGCCGCGGCCCCGGGGTCCCAGCCGGCCTGCCCCGCAGCGTGGTGACGGAAGAAGGCGGCGCCGTGGTCGATCAGCCACAGGTCTCGGTGCCAGTGCAGCAGGTTCGGGTTGCGCGGTGTCCGGTCGACGTTCAGCACCAGCGTGTCGAACCAGACGATGTCCGCCGCCCGCTCCGGGACGACCTGCTCGAGCGGGTTGTACGCGAGCGCGCCCGGGAGGAAATCCAGGCCGACGTTGAGGCCCTCTGAAGCGCGCAGCAGGTCTTGGATCTCAGGGTCGGGCTCAGCCGCCGCGATCCGGGGGTCCAGGTGGACGAGGACGATCTCGGGGATCGGTAGCCGCAGCGCACGAGCGATCTCACCGGCGAGCAGCTCCGCCACGAGCGCACGCGGCCCCTGGCCCGCCCCACGCAGCTTCACCACGTACATTCCGTCGTCGTCGGCCTCCACGAGCGCGGGCAGCGAGCCGCCCTCGCGCAACGGGATCACGTAGCGGATCGCCTTCACGGTGCGCACCATCGGCACGCTAGTCGCTGGAGGGGTCGGCTGCTCGCCACCCACTCGCCCGCTCCGGGGTGGCCGGCCGCGGCTTCACGGGCTTCGCCGAAGATGTCGTGGTTTGCTCGTCGAGCCCGCCCGCACATGGGCGAGACCTCTGCTGCGATCGCTGCGGCGAACGAGCGGGGGCCGGCCAGATCGAGCTCCCCCGGCCCCGGAGCCCCGGGCGGCGAGCACACGTGAGGACGACCTCGCTGAGGCCGGGGCCCGTCGCGACATCGTGGCCTCACTCGCCTCTCCGGGTGCGTCCGATGCGTCGGCGAAAGCGTGTTCGTGGAGCGTGTGCGGGTCAGCCGTTGCTTCGCGCGGTCACGTGTTGCGCTCGGGGGTCATGCTCCGGTCGCGCTGCGCAGTCTCCGCGATTTGCGGTGATCGACGATCGTCGCGATCGCGAGGCTGAGCTCGAACAGCAGATAGAGGGGGATGATCTCGAGCAGCATCGTGACCAGGTCGCTGGGCAGCAGCGCCGCGACCACACCGCACGCGAGGAGCGCGTAGCGACGGTTGCGGCGAAGAGCGCTTGGCGTGACGATCCCGAAGGTCGTCGCGGCGATGATCGCGACGGGGATCTGGAAAACGAGGCCCATCGCGAGCAGCGTGATCGCCGCGAAGTGGTAGTACTGGCTGGCCTGCACCAACACGTTGAACTGGTCGCTGTTGAAGTTCTGGAAGAACCGTACGGCGGCAGGGAGCACGACGAAGTACCCGAACGCCACGCCGGCGATGAAAAGGAGCGGGATCGCAAGCATCAGCGGCGTCGTGAGGCGACGCTGATCGGGTGAGAACGCGGGCAGCAGGAACCCGTACAGCTGATAGAGGATGATCGGCAGGGAGAGGATCAACGCGAAGATCAACGCGATGCTGATCGTGGCGGTGAACGGCTCGCCGATGCCGAGCGTCACCGGCTTGTCGCCTTCAGGACTGGCCGCGAGCCGCCTGATGTCTGTGCGGAGCGTGGCTGAGGTCGCGCTCAGCGCGCCGCGGGCAGGGACGCTGGCGCCACTGCCGGGCCGCGTCAGGGCGTGGACGACGATCTGCAGCTGTTCGGCGACCGACCGGCTCGACTGCTGCAGCTTGTAGGTGGCTCCGAGCGGGCCGTGTCCGGCTTTGACCTGTTTCTGCGTCTGGTGCGCGAGCGGCTGGTTGACGATCTTCAGCAGTGCGTGGTTCTGCCACATGCAGATGCCGAAGGCGACGGCGAGCGCGGCGACCGAGATGACCAGCCGGCCACGCAGCTCTTCGAGGTGCCCGACGGTGCTGATCCGCTGGCCGTATCCGATCGGTGCTGTCGCTACTGCCATCGGTTCAGCTCCGGCGAGGCCGGCCCTACGACCGTGCTGGTCAGCCCGTAGAGCCTGTTAGGACTCACGCGGCGCGCTGCTCGTCGCTGCTGGTGGGCGTGGCGGGCTGCACGTTCTCGTGGATGGCCGAGGGGGCGATGATCGTTGCTGTCGGCTCGGTACTCACGGCGTCCTTGAAGCCGCGCAAACCGCTGCCCAGCGACCTGCCCATCTCCGGCAGCCGCTTGGCGCCGAAGACGAGCAACAAGATGACGAGCAGGAATGCGATGTGGAGAGGATTGTCGAGGCCCATGTTCTGATCCTTTGGTAGGTAAGTGGTAAGCCTGTCTACTTCTTGATGAGGGGGCCGGCCTTGGCGAGAACCTGCGTCTTGGTGAGGGGCCGGTCGAAGCCCTGATCGGGTGTCGGACTCTTTTCGATCAGCAGGTTGATCGCTGCTGCGTGGCGCGCCTCGACCTGCACTATCTCCCCGGCTGCGATGAGCAGTTCCTTGCTTTTCAGGGAGGGCGCGGCGCCGTTGTATGCACCAACGCCCGTGTTCTCGAGCACCGAGGCGAGCGCCAGGAACGATTTCTGATCCGTCGCGGGGAACACGAACGAGGGCTTGGCGGCCGGCTTTGATCCGAGTTGCTTGATCGTCGTGCTGAGAGCGTTGACGTGGTCCGCCTCTTGTTCACCGAACAGCTTCGAGTAGCTCTTCGCCTTGCCGGAGAGCCCGAGCTGCCTGCCCTTGACGTTGTAGAAGTCCGCCTCGAGGTACTCGAGTGTCAGGGCGAAGTTCATGATTTCGACGTCTCCCATATCGCCTTCGGCGAACGCGCTGGAAACGAACGGTGCGACAGCGCCGACGCCGTAGACGGCGCCGGCTGCGAGCGCTCCCTTCAGCAGGAAGCTCCCTCGGGTCATGCCCTGCACGTCGATCTGCGCGAGCTCGGGGGCCGGCGCTCCTGTATCCATGTGTGTCTGTGACATCTTTGTTCCTTTCGGTTCTGAGCGTCGGCGCTAGCTCAGGAAGGGCTTGACGGCAGCGAGCACGGTTGACATGTCGGCCGGCTTGGCGAACGCGCCGTCTGGGGTTAGCGACTTGTTCACGAGCGTCCCGAGTGTCGCGGCGTGCCGCGCCTCCACGGTGTGAATCGAGAGCGCCGCGGCGAGCAGTTCAGCGTTCTGGATCTTTGCTGCTTGACCGAGGTACGCGGCCGCTCCGAGGTTCTCGACCGTGTAGGCGAGTTCTGCGACTTGGTTGGCGCTTTCAATCGGGAACTTGCCCTGCGGCTGTGCTGCCGGTGTGCCGCCGAGCTTCGTGACGGCGCCTTTCAGCGCTTCGACGTGTGTCATCTCTTGCTCGGCGAAGCTCTTCACGAGCGAGCCGGTCGCGCCTTTGAAGTACCCGGCGGCAACCACCTTTTCGTAGAACTCAGTCTCGAGATACTCGAGCGTGAGCGCGTAGTTGGCGATCGCGACATCGCCGGTTGCGCTCGAGGCGCCGGCTGCCGTGGATGTTGTCGCGGCGGTGCTGGACGAGGCCGACTTGCTGCTGGATCCGCACGCTGCGAGCACGAAGGCGCCGAAGCTCGCAGCTGCGCCGCTACCGGCCATCTTCAGGAACCGCTTGCGGCTCATGTCGTCGCGTACCAGCCGCTCGAGGAGACCGGCGGCTGGAGCGTTCGTTGGGTTCTGCTCGTCGGACATCTGCTCTCCGTTTCGGATGCTGGGGGGCGGGCATGCGCCCCCGCATCTGTGCGGGGGCGCTGAGGCGGGCGAATCAGGCGATGAACCCGGTGCCCTTCACGGCGGCGAGTACCGCCGCGGCGGTGAGCGGCGTGTCGAACGGTCCGTTCGGTGCGATTTCTTTGCCGCTCGGGCTTGCGCCTTCGTTGAGCAGCCCGATCACGCTGGCGTGACGCGCCTCGATCGTGAGGATCGACACGGCGGCCTTCACGTAGGCCGGCGTCTTGATGTTCAGCGCCTGCCCGGAATACGCGTGGACCCCGGTGTTCTCGAGCACCTGCGCGGTCTTCATGAACATTTCCGCGTTGGTGTTCGTGCCTTTGAAGTCGAACTTCGGTTCCTTGGCGGCTTTGTGACCGAGTGCCTTCTTCAGGAACGCGACGTGCGCGTTCTCGTCCTTGGTGACCGTCTTCAGGAAGGCTGCGCCCTGCGGGGTGAGCGCCAGGTTCGCGGCGCTCGCGCCGTTGTAGAAGGCAGCCTCGAGGTACTCGAGCGTGAGCGCGTAGTTGAGGATGCCAACATCGCCCTTGCCGAAGGAGGCGGGCGGACGGCCGTGGCTTGCGGCGAATGCGTCGGGCGCCAGCGCGGAGAGCACCGCACCGCCGCTGATCGCCGCCGCTCCGCCGATCCCGGCCTTCTTGAGGAAGCCGAGCCGGGTGTCGCCCGAGACGGCGTCAGCAGCTTCTCGGATCGCGCCGTCAGTGTCGATCTCGTCGAGGTTTAGCCTGTTGGTCATAGTTAGTTCTCCGATCGTGGAGGCCGCGAGGATCGCAACGCTTCCGGTGTCCCTTGCCAACCGCCCTATACGGAGGCAGACGATGTTCGGATCACCCGGAGACGAATTCGTGGGATATCTCACTCACCTGGGTGACGGTGTTGCAGCGCTGATCCGGGTCCGACGACTGGGCGGATCCCCTCCTGTGGAGGTGCTCCCTGGGGCCTCGATTTCGTCATGAACCGCGTCGCTCGACGCGGCGTGAGCTCAGCTCGCCGCAGCCGGTACAGACGCCGACGGCCAGAGCGTCGGCTGGGTGAAAATGCTGTCGAGGCCAGCACGCCGTGCGCGTCGGTCGAAGAAGCGTGTTGCCACGGTCGGCCCAGCGCTACGCGTCACAGCGGGGCGCCGGTCGGACGAGGACTCGGCCCTATCGTGGTCGTGAGTGCCGTCGAAGCGAGCGGGTATCTGCTACGGATGCAAGAACCGACCGTCGCGACGATCGGCGTGTACGGCGCGTCGCTCGGAACCTTCCTCGACGCGCTGCGCCGAGCCGACGTCAGGTTGCTCCTCGATGTTCGGCAGCGGCGCGGGGTGCGCGGCCGCGAGTACGCTTGGGCGAACTCGCTGCGCCTGCAGGCTGCGCTCCGGGACGCCTCGATCGAGTACCGCCACCACCCCGAGCTGGCGCCGACGACAGAACTGCGCCAGCTGCAGTATCGCGAGGACGACCGGCTGGGCGAGGGCAAGCGCAGTCGCAGCACGCTGGCGCCGGAGTATCGCCGCCGCTACGTTCAGGAGGTTCTGGATCATGTCGACCTGGGTGCCTTCGCGGCCAGCCTTCCGCGCGCGCACGCCGCGGCCCTGCTTTGCGTCGAGCGCGACGCCCGCGCCTGTCATCGGTCGCTGATCGCGGAGCGGCTGGCTCGCGAGCACGATGCGCGCATCGTCGATCTTCTTCCCTGAGCCCGAAGCCCAGCCGCGCCGGCAGGTTCGAGGACTCGGCGGCCGCGTTCGCGACCTAGCGGCCGTGAGGACGAACACCGCTGTGGACGGTGCGCGCCTCTCACGGCCTGAAGGCCTGGCCGGGCGAACTTAATGCCCTAGAGGTCGGGCCTTCGCCGCGGCAGTTGCCCGGTGCGACACCAAGCGAAACCCCCTCGATCGGCCAGAACGAGAGCACCCGCGAGAACACGGCAGCTCGGGCCCCGCCCCTTCGCCGACGACACCGTGCCTGAGGAGCGGCGAGAGGCTTGGCGCACGCTATGCGGGGTGCCCTGCGTCGACTCGCTTCGCGCGGTGGAAGAGAAACGGCCCGTGATCGTCTCCCCTCGCCGCCGCGACGGGCGCGAGGACGAAGCCGACGTGGTCGCCGAGCGGGATCCGCTCCAAGATCGTCGCCGCGAACCAACGGGGGCAGTCGTCGAGCAGTGGCAGGCCCATCGGGCCCTGCTGCCAGCTGCAGCGCGTGAACTTGTCGATCTCATCGCCCGTCTCGCCGCCGAACAGCTCGACGAGCCCAACCTCGTCAGCTCCCGGGAAGTGCACGATCATCGCGTCGCTCCTCTCGGCGACGCGGAATGTGCGGTTCTTCTCGGACAGGCAGACGAGATAGCGTGGCGGATCGACGCTGCATTGCGTGGTGAAGCCGACGAGGCAGCCGGCACGCTCCATCCCAGCAGAGGTGGTGACGATCACCATGGAGTAGTCGAGCTCGCCGGTGAGGTCGTTGAAAGCGCCCTCGGCGTCGTCCATCCACCAAGGGTAGGCGCTTCCTGGGTTCCCTGATCCGTGGCCGTCAGACGAGACGGGCCATGAAGTCCACCGACGATCTCGGCAGGCGTCTCAGTCGACGGCCGGATGCTGGAGCTCTCGCACTGCTCCCGAGCAGAACAAGAGCGATCGCCGACCCCTCCTTCGGGCTGTCGGAGTTACTTGGTGTCCGAGGCCCGGCGACGCGTCTCGTTCTCGTCGGCCTGACGGCGAGCGTTGGTATCCGACGCCCGGCGACGCGTCTCGTTCTCTTCTGCCTGGCGGCGAGCCTCGGCGTCGGAGGCCTGCCGGCGGGTCTCGTTCGCGAACGCCTGCGATTGAGCCGCTCGATCTGACGTGCCATGGCGGACAGCGTTCTCGGCGCTCTGGCGCGATTCGCCGGCTCGGCGAGCATCGTCCTGCGCCCGGTCGGAGGACTCGGTCGGACTGCGTCGGTGGCGCCTGAAGGGATTCGACACGGCTCGATCAGTTTAGATCCCGGCGGCAGCCAAAACGACACCTACCGTTTGTGATCGTCGGAATCAGCGCCCGGCCGCCATAGCGGCTTCGCGTTCGACCACCTCGACCTCGCCCCGGCTCGCGGCGCTCGGCCGCAAACAGCCCGTGTCCCGCTCGGCCCCGCTCCGTCTCAGCTCCAGTCACTGCGCTCGCCATCCAGCGCGAACTGCTTCGAGCGCCGACTCGTCGAGCGGCTCGACCCCGAGCCCGCTGCCGGCACCCGCACGCGGCTCCACGGCGAGCCGAGGGCCCTGGTCCTTCCGAGTCGGTTTTCAGCCCTGGCTATCTCTTCGCGGGCGTCAGCCAGCCGGCGAACGTTTCGCTGGTCCAACCTTCGCCGGAGTCGGCCGGCGCCTTGCCGAGCGGCTTGCCGCCGTAGATCACGGCCCCGCCTTCGGCGTCGTTCTGGTAGGTCTGCCAGGGCACCGTTCTCTGCTGGCCGACACCGGGCTTCGAGAAGTCGCAAACGCCGGTCGGGAAGGCCTGCTGCAGCTCTTTCCACTGTTCTTCGGTGAACGTCACCGGGTAGTAGTCGGAGCGGCGCAGGGGCTTTGTCTGGCATTCCTGGTTGTCGGTCGTGATCGGCTCGCCGGCGACGACGCGCGGAGTCGCGAACCTGGTCTCCACGAGCGGCGACTGACAGACCTTGCCCACTCCGGGCAGTTCGACTTCCTGGACATATTCTTCGGCCGCTTCCGCCGGCGTGCACCGGTCGTGCACGTCTGCGGGGCGGTCGTTGGCGATCTTTTCTTCGAGGCTCGCCTTGCTCTTGTCGGCTTCCACGGCATCCAGCCATGCGTTCATCGCTTCGAGGCCTTCCGTCGTGTAGGTCGGCGACCCGATCAGCGGCGCCTGGCCGAACCAGATCACGTCGTTCTTCGGGAAGTGACCCTCTTCACGTTCCAGGCGCGCCCGCATCGACCATGAGCGGTAGGCGTCGTGGAACGCGCCCGGGTCCGGGCCGCGCAGGTCGATGATCGCGACGTCGGTGAGGTTGTTCGCCTCGTTCACGGCGCCCGAGCGATACACCCTTTCAAGCCCCTGCAGATCAGTCTTGATCCGTGTCACGGTCGGGGTGTCGTCGATGTCCACGCCGCCTATCTTCGTGTTGATGTCGACGAACTGCGCCGCCGTGATCGTGCCTTCCTGCAGCGCTTTGAGCCCGTACTGGACACCGGTGTTCCCGACCGGGCGGTCCCCGAACCCGTGGCCCAGCTCCTTCTCGACCGGTCCCCACATGCTTTCCGGCTGCGGGCCGAAGACGTTGATCATGTAGTCAGCGAGGTCGCAGCGCGGGCCACTTGGGTTGGTCTGCGGGTTGTACTCTTCGGAAGCTTCGACACCCGGGCAGGTTTTGACGGGGTTCAGCAGTTCTTCCCAGTAGACGGCGTTGAAGATCACCGCGTTGCCGGGGTTGGGATGACCCTCGACCGCTGCGATCTGGGTGGGTGTCCAAGCAATTCCGGTGCCCCATTCGGTGGCGTGTTCGAAGTATTTGAGGGTCAGGTGGTAGTCGCCGATCTCCTCCCCGTTGGAGAGCGCGTCCTGGAAGCTGCACTGCGGCAGGATCCCCTGGTATATGCCCGGGTAGGCGTTTGCCACCTGCTGCTGGACGAGCGAGCCGCCCGAGCAGCCGGTGCCGATCGTGAAGCGCAGCGTGCCGTAGCGATCGATCAGGTGCTGCTTGGCCATGATCAGCGACTCTGCCTCGGTCGCGATGTTGCAGTTGTGACCGGCGTTGTCGAGCGCTGTCGACATGACCGCGAAGCCGAGGCCGAGCGCGGTCGTCGGACTGTCCGTGGCCTGCGAGCCCGAGACGCCGACCTCGTCGCTCGTCACGCTCGGCGAGGTACCCGACTCGTGTTCGATCCCGCAGCTCGCGCCGTGGGTGATCAGCAGCTTGTGGTTGAACTGCGGCTGCGGCGTCCACGGTTCCCAGGCCATACCAGGCTGGAAGAGGACGGCGATTTTGTACTGGTCGCGATCCTCGTAGCCGGTCTCCGTGCGAATGATGAAGGGGATCGTCTGGCCATTTTCAGTCGTCGTGCTGGCAACCTCCGCCGGGTTCGGTGGGCTGCTCGGGTTATAGCTTTCCAGCTGGCCGGTGATCGCCGACTTGTATTCATAGGTGTAGGTAGCCGGGGCGTCGCACTGGCTGTCCGCCGCGTCGCTGTTCTGGCACCGCCATGGCTGAACCTGGGGTCCCGCGATCAGCGGTCCGCCGAGAGGGTGGTTGGTCAGGGTCGCTTCGTCGCTGGCGGCGCCCGCTTGCGCCTTCAGGACGTTCGCCCCGACGGAGAGACCGGTCAGGAGCCCCTCGTAGCTGCCGTTCGAGCGCAGCGCGAACTGGCTCGTGACGTTTTCACCGTTCAGCGTGACCGCCACGGCGCCTGGCTTCACGCGCTTCGGCAGCGAGATCGAGGTCAGCGCTTCACCCCCCGAGATCAGATCAGCGCGATTCGACAGGACATGGATCTTGAGAGCAGCTTGTGCGCTGGCGCAAGAGAGCAGCAAGATCGTGACCGCAACGCAGACAAGCACGCTGCCGCGACGACGGCTTACTCTCGTCCCGCCCCTGCTCCGAGTATCCGAAGCGCCACGACGTTCCTCTCGCATTCCCACGTCCTTCCCCCTTGGCCGAGTCCCGCTGAGTGGTTCTGTCCGTCTCCGCCGTGGAAAGCCCCCCGGGTGCGGCGCACGGACCTGGTGCATTCGCAGCGCTACCCGCTCTCGGGCGGTCCTACACGGGCCGCACCCCCCACCCGCCCTCCCACCTCGTGTCGCCCGCCGACCGGGGAACGCGAGCAACGGCGATCGGCTCGCCATCCAAGGCCTCTGAGCTTCGAGACGGCCTCGGTCGACCGTCCCCATCTGATCTCGGGGCCGCCGCGGGCGTTCGCGGGTTCTTCAGACTTGCCGGCGATCGCCTTGCGATCGAGAAGCCGCCGCGACGGGTGCCGTCGCGAGCCAACTGCGCAGGCGCTCGTACACCTCGGGATGATTGAGCAGCGCGAGGTGGTGGGTGCCTCCGACGTGATGCCCGTGCTCCTCGCTAAACGGGATCCGTCGTGTGCGTCCGTGACCGCTGGCGCTGGGTGCCAGAACGAGGATGTCGCCCAGCAGACGGCCGAGCGGGTGCTCGCGGTCGCGCGTAACCGTCGCCGAGACGAAGCAATGGGTCGCGCCGGGCAACAGCGGCACCTCCTGGCACGCCACAGCTCGGAGTGCCTCGGGATCGCGGCCTCGCCAGTCCTCATCGACGAGCGAGCCCTGGCGCAGGTCGCGGATTCCGGCGCTGCGCCGCCGCAGCAAGCCGCTGAGCATGCGTGTCTCGGGAAGCTTGTGTAGAGCTACGGCCGCTACGTGCGCGCCCTGCTCCAACGGGGCACCGAGGTGCGGAGTGCCGAGCGAGACGACGTGTCGAACCCGGCGGACCCAGCCTTCGTTCTGCAGGGCGGCATGGTGGCAGGCGCTGCGCGCCACCAGGCCGCCCATCGAGTGACCGACGAGCGCTATCTGCTCGACCTCGACCGGCCATTCTTCGACGAGCTTCTCGATCAGCGAAGCCACCGACCGGCCGTTCTCGGAGATGTGCAGCCCGCTGTTGTAGCGCACGAAGATCGCCGTGCCGTCGAGATCCTGCTCGAGTCTCGACCCGTACGTGGTGCCGGTGCGGTCGCCTCCCCAGCGCCACGAGAACTCCGTCTCCATCAGCCCGTGCAGAAAGACGACGAGCCGCTCGGACGCGTTCGGGAACGCGTCCCGCAGCGACGACTCGCAGGGTTCGATCGGTTGCCCACCCACGCGCACGGAGGTGGGCTGCGCGAGCCCGCTGCCTTCTTGCTGCAGACGATCTCCGATCCACCCGTTCAGCGCCGCGATCGCCGCCGCCCCACTCGGGCTACCCGACAGGACGGCCCGCTCCCCCAGATGGCTTCGCTCCAACGCTCCGTCGGCCGCCCTGCCCAGAGCTGAGGCGCCTCCGCCGAGCGCGCGATAGGCGCCGCTCGCGATCCGATCGTGGATCAGCTTCGCCGGACGCCCGGCGATGCCCGTGCTGCGGAACGCGCGTTCCGCGATTCCGAGGTGGGTCTCCGCGATCGCCAACGGGAACCGCCGCAGCTCGTCGAAGGCCCATGCGCCCAGCGCACGCAGCTCATTCGGCGCAGCATCGCCCGTCTCGCAGTCCCGAAGCTCCATCTCGACGATGCCACGACCTTCCATCCGCTGCGAGGCTAGCATCGCAGCCCTGCTCAGATCCCCGCCGGCGGTGTCGAGTGATCCTCCTCACAGTCGGGAGGACTTCGGTGACACTTCGTTTGAGCAGGGTTCTGCCTGCCGGCCAGCCCGGCAGGCATCTCCGAACGGCCGAGCGTGCGCCCCGCATAGACTGATCCGGCAGGTGGGAGATGTTCGCGGCAAAACGCCTCGTCGTGCAGCTGCACGTGCGACCGGTCTACGGCGTGACGATGGACAGCGCGCAGGGTGATGACCCGGCCTGCCGCCGCGTCAAGGACGGGACGACCCAAGAGAGCGAGGAGATCCGCAATGGCAATGGTGCAACGGAACGTCCAGATCAAAGCTTCGCCGCAGGAGACGATGGCGCTGTTGAGCGATGCCAGCCGCTGGCCGGAGTGGTATCCGGGGATGACGGAGATCAGCGTCACCGCTCCGTTCCCAGAGAAAGGGGGCAAGGTCGCCTTCAAGGTGAAGTCGGCCGGCGTCTCCATGTCAGTCACCGAGACCATGCTCGAGTACGAGCCGGTGACGCTGCAGCTTCTTCAAATGGAGGGGATGCTCTCGGGCCGCGCTCGCTGGGAGCTCACACCGGTCGGTGATGGAACACGCCTGACCACGACGTTCGACTACGTGCTGCCGGGCGGTGCGCTCGGCCGGGTCGCCGACGAGCTCATCGTAAAGCGCATGAACGGCAAGAGCCTTCAAGAGGCTCTGACCAACTTCAAGGCGCTCGTAGAGCGGCACTAGGCTGCTCCGCGGCGAGACGTCGCGGCGGGTCATCCACACACAACGGGCAGCGTCCCGCGGGGAGCACGAATGTCTCCTCCGGGCCTGACGCCGCCTGGCGCAACCGAGCCGCGAGGCGCAGCTCCGCATGGTTCGGGGGCGGCTAAGATCGGCGCCGGCGACCCAGCAGGAGGCCGAGAGCTCCTTGTTGCAGTGGACGACGAAGGACCCACGTACCGCGGCGGCGGCGATGGAGGCCCCGCGATCGGTGCGCGCGGTGCTGGGTGAAGCCGGCCAGCTCACACCGGACGCCGCCGACATGCTGTCCGCTCTCCCGCCAGGGACCGAAGTGCAGATCGAGGTGATCGAGCCGCTCGAGCGCCCGCCGGGCGCATTGGCTCATGCTCTGATGCTGGGCTCGGTCGCCGCCTGCGCCGCGGTGGTCGCGATCTTCGCGCTGCTGGGAGGCGGCTGGTCGTGGACGGGTTTCAGGGGCAACGGCACGCTGTGGAGCTGGCTGAGCCTGCTGATGACGCCTCTCGCGGCCGCCTGGCTGCCGATCCGCCTGGCGCTCGGCGGCCACCGGCTGCCGTCCTGGTGGCGGCGCCTGTGGTCCGCGGTCGCGGTGGTCTTCGCGCTCACGATCGTGCTCGGGTACACACTCGAATGGAGTTGGACCGGCTTCGGCGACGAGGCGCTGTGGGACTGGCTGCACCTGCTGTTGTTCCCGATCGTGCTGCTGGCGCTGCCGGAGTGGTTCCAGCGGGGTGCGCCGTTCGGACCCGTCGGCCTGGCGATCGCGGTTCCCACGATGCTCGCTTGGACCCTCATCATCGTGGGGGGATATGGATGGGGCTGGCGCTGGACAGGCTTCACCGGCAACACCTTCCGAGACTGGCTGGCGCTGCTGATCGCACCGTTCCTGCTGCCCGCGGCATGCCGCTGGTTCCACGTGCACTGGCAGCAGAGGATGCGCTGGCGCGAGTCGCTGTCCGCGCAGCACAGATCGTGACCGGCGCGGGACCGTCACCGGTGCCGAGGCGCGACGAGGGCCACAAGAGCCATGCGGCTCGTGGTGGTAGCGGCCGCGTTCGAGCACGCGCTGCGCCCGCGGGCCTCGCCGGTCGCTTGGTCGCTGCGCGTGAGCTCGACCGGACCGACGAGGCCAACTGCGACGGGGCCAACTGGAATTGCGGTGTCTACATCGTGACTGCTTCGTAGACGTCGACCGCCCCGCCGACCTCGAGGACCGGACAGCTCTTCGCGAGGTCGACTGCCGAATCGAGGCTGTCGGCCGCCACGATCGAGTAACCCGTCAGTCCGAGCGAGCCGCCCTCGCTGGTCGCACCGCCGGCGCTGAGCGTCCTCGCGGTTCCCGAGGCGGCGCCGCCGTCGACGACGGCCGAGCCGAGCTCGGCGAACCACTGGCCCCACTTGGCCATCTGCGCTTCGCGCTCGGCCTCCTCGGCAGCGACGCCTCTGCCGCCGCTGTATGCAAATACGAAATTGGACATGGTCGGACTCCTTTGCGGTTGTCGACGGCGGTTTCCGTCTTCGGCGTTGAGACGAACGAGCGGGCGGCAGACGGACAACTCGCGTGCCGGCACGATCCAGCCGCGCCTCGCTATATGAGCCGGGCCTCGATCTCTCCCGCTGCGACCGCTTCGTCGAGGCGTCGGTGGTCGCGTTCGTTCTGCTCGGCGTAGGACGCGGAGAAGCGCGCGATCGCACGCTCGAAGTTGGAGCCCGAGCCGAGATATGCGGCGATCGCGAGCCTGTCGCCCGAGCGGGCGTGCATCCGCGCCAGCGACCAGCCGCATGCCCGCGTGTATGCCTCCAGCCCGGACCCGCTCAGAACCGACAGGTCCGCGGATGCCTTCCAGTCCCACAGCTGGCGCACATAGAAGTCGTGCTCGTTGCCGTCTAGGCCTTCGCTGCGCTGCCAGCTGAGGAAGATGTCGCTCGCGGCCTGCGAGATCCACTGGCCGCGCACGACCCGCTCACCGTGGTTCTCGAACTCGCTCGGCCCCAGGTACGGCTCGAGCACGGAGGCCTGCGCCTGCTTCGCCTGCAACATCAGCGGGTCCCTGCCCCCACGGCCGACCAGCAGGAATACCGACGCACGCGTTCCGACGCTTCCCACACCCACCACCTTGCGCGCCATGTCGACGAAACGGTAGTTCTCGAACAGGTAACGCCGGTCGGCGTCGAGGCTCGCCGCGTACTCGGCCAGCAGCTCCTCGACGTAGGCGCCCGCGTCTCGTGCGTCGCCCGGGTCGAACAGCTCGCGGAAGGGAACGAGCAAGGGCGGCACGCTGCGGAAGCGCAGCTCTCCACCGTGGCGTTCGGTGAGCTTCCTCACCGCTCGCAGGCTGGTCTTGCGCCGCGCCCTCGCAAAAGGCTTGACGAATGCGATCCGACCCTTCGCGTCCAGGCTCCCGCCAAAGCGGTCCACCAGTTCGCTCGCGTTGATGCGCTCGTACCACACGTCGAGGTGGCTCATCTGCGCGAAGCTCCGCATCGCCAAGCGGTACTCGCGCACGCAGCCCATCACGATCCGCCGCCTGCGTCGTGCCGGCAGAGCGACGTCGCGCCCTGCGATCTCAGCGCTGGCGGCCATCCGCTTGACGTCCCACTCCCACGGCCCGGGGAGCGTCTCGTCGAAGTCGTTCGGGCTGAACACCAGCCGGCGGTCTGGTGCCGCGAACGCTCCGAAATTCGATATGTGGGCGTCGCCGCAGACCTGCACGGTGACTCCTGAATCGGGCGTCGCCGCGAGATCGGCGGCCATCACGGCCGCAGCTCCGCGGTAGAAGGTGAACGGCGAGACCAGCATGCGGCCGTAGCGGATCGGCACCAGCTCCTGCACCCTCGTCGCCGTCTGCGCTGCGAGCACCGCCACCGGATCCGGGCGGTTGCCCGCCGGCGCCCAATCGCCGTGGGCGGATCGTGGCAGCTCGCGGCGGGCCGCGCGGCCGCGCTCCGCGGATTCGCTCGGCTCGAGCGCGGCGACGCCGCGGCCGTTCATCCGAATCGATCCAACCACCGTTCAGCTCCCTGGCGACCTCGACCACCGAGGTGCGCTCGTCGAAGACGACGACAATGATCTCACCATCCCTCCTGCGACCCGCGGCGGACAGAGCGCAGAGGGTCGCTCTCGATCTGCCCGGCCCGTCCGAGCTGGCCGGCGAGCTCTGCCCCGAAGAGCAGCGCGACGTTGGTGAGCCACAGCCAGACGAGGAGGATGATCGCGCCTGCGAATGTCCCGTATGTGACGTTGAAGCTCTTGAAGTTCGCGAGATAGGCCGAGAACCCCGCCGATGCGGCGAGCCACAGGGTGACGCCGACCCCCGCACCGGATCCCACGTACCGGCCCGCCCGCCCTCGGCTGTCCGGCGTCACGTAATAGATGAACGAGAACACCATCAGCGCACTCAGGAACGCGCCCGGCCAGCGCACGATCCGCCACACCGAGGCTGCTCCGCTGCCGAGCGCTTCTTTGGCGATCCCGTCGCCCGCGAACATCAGGACCAGCGTGCTCAGCACCAGTGCCAGCAGCACCATGGTCGATGCGACGTCGATCAGCTTACGGCGCACGAAGCTGCGCGCCGGTGGAGCTTCGAAGATTACGTCGAGCGCCCGCCGGGCGGCCTCGAGGTATCCCGTGGTCCCGTAGAGCGCCGTTACGAGCGCCAGCGCGAGACCCGCTGCAGCCGTGCCTTTGCTCCTCAGCGCGGCTCGCACCGCGGCGTTCAGCGGCGCGAGCGTCGTCGCAGGAACGACACCGCGAAGATGCCCGACGATTGCTTCATAGGTCCCCGGGAACTCCCCCAGCAGCCCTAGCAGCGACACGCCCAACAGCAGCGTGGGGAACAGCGACATGAGCGCGTAGTAGGTGAGCGCGGCGGCGTGGTGGGTGCCCTGATCGCTGTAGAAGGACAGTGCTGAGCGCTTGGCGACCTGCCAAGCCCGCTCGATACGACGCGTCACGCCGGACCCGTGGCGAGAAGTCCCCGAAGCAGTCACGCGCCCGCCCGTCGGCTCACGCGCAGGACCCGGCAGCTTTCAACTAGCTCCGGCGCTGCTCGTCCTGCTCGGGAGCGCGAGACCTCAACGCGACGATGTGGGCCGGATTCAGCGCGAGCGAATTTCCGGATTCCGCTTCGATGAGCCACACCAGCTCCAGTATCGAGCCGCGTGCCGCGTTGAGGATTTTGGCCTCGATCTCCTCGAGCGAACCCTCTACGCAGAACCTCTGGCCTGTCACGGTGATCAGCTCCGAGACGCCCGCCGCAGCGCCTCCGCTCACGTTCGACCGCCGTCGCGCCGGGCGGCGCTTTCGCGGCGGCGGGTACCGCCCGCTCGCGGCCACCCGCTGCGATCGGACGGGTTCATGGCAGGCTCGGCGAATGCTTGTTGCCGAGGCCGCGCGGCACGGCACAATCCTCGCGCCAAGGGGCGGCACTCGCCGGGGCCGCCGGATCGGCGACGAGCTGCCGCGCCCCCGCCTCCGCGAACGGAGCAAGGTCGAACAACCGGAACCCGAGCACGCCCGACGCCCCGGCGGGTGCCAGCGCGGCTTCGCAGATCGGACAGCGAGCCTCGAGCAGATCGATCGCCGGGTCGCTCGCGCGCATCCGGATACGACACGACGCGCAGTTGAGATGAGCCGCGGGCGCCACCGCGCGGGTCGCTTCCGTCGCTCGCACGCCCCAATCCGGAAGCTGCATGGGCGTGGGCTGCGCCGCTGGGCGAATCTGCCCTTCTTCTTCGCGGGGCCGCATGGCTGACCGCCTCTCTGCCCCCCTGAAACGAAGACGCGGCCCGGAAAGCGAGAAGGGCTGGGCTAACAGGACGCAAGGACACAGTATCGCGATGCCGTGGTCGCTCCGATCGCCGGGCCCGAGGTTCGCGGGTTGCCTGCCGGCTGCGGAGTGCGTCGTCGACGGATGCAAGAAAGCCGCGCAGGCGCCAGAGGTTGATTCCAAGCGGCCCGTGGTGGAGGGTGTCATGACCGTGATCTGGCCCGGGTTGCGGGCCAGGCTCAACGCCATCGACACCTGACCACCGAGCACAAGTCGGTGCTCCTGCGCTGCTCACGGCGCCGCCGGGAGCGGGGCACGCTTCCCGGGGCGGCCTACCTGAGAGGATCGAGGATCGGCCCCGGCAGCCGCTTGTAGACCGCGAAGAAGTCCCGGTCGTCGGACACGAGGTAGCGATCGGTCGGCTGGTTGGGCTGGGGCTCGACCATCCTCGGGCGCAACCCGTGGCTGTGCGTATAGGTGATCAGCGTGTGCCAGTCGGGGTTGATGTCCAGCTCCATCGCGCGCACGGCGCCGAGGTGTCGGAGGATCTTCGCGATCGAGATCACGGTCTGGCCATCCGCCGCCACGTAGATCAGGTTGCCGCGCCTGTCGATTCCCACGCCGGTGCGCCAGACCCGGGTGACGCCGCCGAGCGTGAAGCCCCATTCCGCGCTGTTCGGGTCTTCGTTCAGCTTCGGGTTGAGACGTTTGTCCCAGACGATCGGGGCGAGGCTCTGTCGGGCCCACGCCACGTCGGGCGGGGCTTTCGGGCCGCCGCTCCAGTCGATGATCGCCACACCGCCGTCGCGGTACTGCACGAGCGTGGCTTTGCCCTTTCTCAGCGGCTCGTTGACCTCACCGTTCACGTTCGACCCGTTTTCGCCGTCTTCGTAGGTGAAGCCGCCGTTGAACGTCGCCAGCAGGCGCCAGCGCTGGCTGTCCGGCACCATCATCGGACCGCGAGCGCTCGCGTGCGGCGGCTCGTAACGGCCGGGGTAGTAACCGATCGTCGTGCGGGTGTGGTCGAACCAGGCCGCGTAAGCGAAGAGCTGCGGGTAGTCGGCTTCCGGGCGGAAGGTCGTCACCAGCACCGGCGGGCCACCGTCGATCGGCGGACCGGTCGCTCTCCACGTCCCTTCGCCCGGCAGCGGGTGCGCGAACACCAGCTTCACCGGCGGCGGCAGGGCGACGCCTCTGCGAGGCCGCGGAACGTTCAGTCCGACTGCGGGCAGCCTCTTGGGCGCCGGTCCGCCCTTCTTCGGGGCGTTCGCCGTGTAGTAGATGTGCTCGACCTCGTCGACCAGGGAGTTGCCGAAGGGCACTTCGGCCCTCACCCACTCGACGCTGCGCGGGCCGAACCGCATGCTGGTGGCTTTGAGCATCCAGACGGCGTAGGAGACGAGCGCCCAGCAGAGCAGCCCGACAAACGGGCTCGCGACCAGCAGGCGTCGACGGCGCCGCCGGCGCCTGGCAGCAGCTTCGCGTCGACGCTCGCTGCGCTCAGCGATGCTCGCGAGTGGACTCGGGCTGGGCTCTGGTCCAGTCGTGTGAAGCCGATCGGTCACGCAGGGCAAGTGATGTCGTGGGTGCGCCGGCTCGGGCCATACCCCGGTTGAAGCGGGTCAGCCGCCCGGTGGCGAGCGCCGCAGATTCTCCCACCGCTCTCGCGGCGCGAGGTGAGAATGCCGTCATCATCGGCGGCGATGTGACGGGCGAGCGGCGTCGCGCCGCGACAGGGGACCATCGCTTCGATGCGGCCGGGGAGCGCGAGGATGACGGGGGATTCGCTCGAGCGCCAGGTGCCGCGCGGGCTGGGCGATGGCGTGCGCCCGGCCGCCCGCTAGCCCGCCGCTTCCCGCTCCCAGAACACCACGTCTTGGCGGTCGGCGTAGTGCAGCAGCGGCTCGTCGTCCAGTGCAAGGCCGATCTCGGCGCCCATCGCGTTGCGCTCGAGCTCTGCCTCGGCGGGCTGCAGCGGCCACGGCGGGTGGTGGATCTGCGCACGCTGCACGCGCCCGGTGCCGTCCAGCGTGTACAGGCAATAGCGCTCGGTCAGCCAGTGCTCGAGCGTTCCGCGTTGCGCATGGAAGACGCCGCCCGTCGGCCGGTAGCTCGCGCGGAGGTCGGCGATCGTCGGCGCGGCGCCGATCAGCCGCTCGCTCGCGAAACGGACCCCCTCGCGTCCCCGCTCGAGCGTCATCGCCGCGCGGAAGTACGGCAGCCGATAGAAGACCCGGGGCACCGCGACGGCCGGCAGGTTGGCCGCATCGAGGCTGAAGAAGTAGATCCCCGGCTTCCCCGCGACCGTCACGTACGTGCGGACGTTCACCTCGGGGAACGTCGAGATCCGCGGAACGGGGAGCGTCAGGCGCAGGCGGAGGTTGTGCACGGCGAAGGGCGTGACGCCGAGCCAGGCGCTGCCGTCGAACTCCTCCGGCGCAAGCGCCGCTGGCATCACCTGCCGCAGGCGCTCAGCCTCCACACGCCAGTGGGCGAACAGCAGGAACCTCCACGTCTGCGCCATGATCCACGGCCGCCGGGGCATCGGCCAGGGCCGGTGCGCGCGCGCGCGTGTGGCCCGGGATTGGGCCAGCGGCGAGACGAGCGCATCCAGTGTCCTGCCCAGGACCGCTGCGCCGCCCGCCGCAGAGACATCGGCTCCCATCGCCGCTCAGGCGACGACGCGGAGCTCTGCGAGCGACTCCTCCGCGGCTCCCTCGACCATCGCCCCGGCGGCGACCGTCCGCTCGAGGAACTCCACCGCCTCGCGAAAACGCCTCAGCTGACTGGTCTTCTCGCTCATGCCGTGCCGCGGGGCGCCATCCATCCGGAGCTACCCCCCCGCTCTCCGCTGAACCGCCCGCGGCCGGCAGATCCGCGTGCGGCGCCGGAGAGCGCCGCGACTCGTTTTGCGAGCCGGCGCCCGGGTACGTCCGCGAGGCCCGGCCGCGGTCGCAGGCGACCGCCGCGCCGGAGTCCCCGACCTGTCCGCGTCCCCACGATCGACCGCTCCGGAGTCCCTCACATCCCTGCGGGTGGGGTGCTGCGGGCCGTGAGGGGCGTCTACTCCCCGGCGCCAGGCAGGTCGTCCTGCGAGAGGTGCTCGAGCGGGCGCAGGACGCCTACGCGCTGGCCGACGGCGGCGCGGCCGGCAAGGTCGCGCTCGTGATGTGAGGAGGCTCGACGGGGCCCCTGCCGGCGCGGCTGGCGGCGGCCGCGCCGGCGAGCTCCGCGAGGTCCGCCGCGTCCAGCTCCAGGCTCGCGCCGGGGAGCCACCCGTCCACCTGCTCGGGGCGCCTCGCGCCCACGATCGCGCCGCTCACGCCGGGCCAGGCGAGCGTCCACGCGACTGCCACCGCGCCGGGCTCGACACCGTGGCGCTCGGCCACGGGCCCCAGCGCCTGCGCGAGCGCGAGGTTGCGCTGCAGGCGATCGCCGGTGAAGTCCTCGTGGCCGCGGCGCCAGTCGTCGCGCGGCAGCGCGCGGACGCGCTCCACCGACATCGCGCCTGTCAGCAGTCCCGACTGCATCGGGCTGTAGACGATCACTCCGGTCCCATGCTCGGCGCAGGCGGGGATCAGCTCTTCGGCGGCGGCGCGGTCGATCAGCGAGAACGGCGGCTGCAGCGAGTCGACGTGGCCGATCCGCTGCGCGGCCTGCAGCTGGTCGAGATCGTGGTTGGAGAGCCCCACCGCCCGGACCAGCCCCTCGTTTCGCAGTGCGAGCATCGTCTCCCAGTACTCCTCCAGCGGCGTGCCGTCGGTCGGCGGCCAGTGGACCTGGTAGAGGTCGATGCGCTCCATGCCCAGCCTTCGCAGCGACGCCTCCAGCTCGCGACGCACGCTCGCGGCGGACATGACGTTGTCGGGGCCCTGCTCGGGACGTGAGCGGTCGAAGGTCAAGCCGCACTTCGTGAAGACGTAGGGTCGCTCGGACTCAGGCAGCGCCTGCAGCGCGCGGCCGACCACCTCCTCGGAGCGGCCGAGCCCGTAGACGGGAGCCGTGTCGACCCAGTTCACTCCGGCCGCGACAGCCCGATGCAGGGCGGCTATCGAGTCGTTGTCGTCCTGGCTGCCCCAGCCGAAGCGCCAGCCACCGCCGCCGATGCTCCAAGCGCCGAACCCGACGCTCGTGATCTCCATCCCGGTGCGCCCCAGCGCGCGTCTCGGCAGGCTCATAGGGCGGCCGCCGGCTGGCGCGGCGCCAGCTCCGCTAGCGGGACGTTCGCGAGCGCGTAGCGCCAGTGCGGGTCGCCGCTAGGGCGGTGCTGGAACATCAGGCTGAGCTCGGCGCCGTCGAGGAGTCCCGCCGCGTGGCCGTTCTCGCCCGGGAGGAGCGTCGCCGCCCGCTCCAGCAACGGCTCTAGAACCTCGTAGGGGCCTTCGGGTCGCGGGGCGCAGGCGGTGAAGACCCGCTGGCGGAACGCCGGCCGGCCTCCGTCGAGGAAGCAGACCGCGATCAGCAGCACGCCGCCGTCCGGCAGCTCGAGCAGCTGGGCGCCCTCGAGTCCCCACTCGTAGTCCTCGGCGCCGCGCGGGTTGTGGAACGGGACCTCCTCGTGGCGCAGGATCGGCCCGAGCCGCTCCCAGGGTCCCTCCCAGCCGCCGCCTGCGCTGCGCGCGAGATGGATGTCGGGCTCGCCAACGGTGCTGAAGGCGGAGTAGGCGAGATACCGCTCGCCCCCCAGCACGGCCGGATGCGCATCGTAGATCCCGGCCTCGCCGAGCTGCGAGCTCGACTCGAGTGCGGTTCCGAGATGCTCGAAGCTCTCGCCGCCATCGCGGGAGCGGAGATACTCGATGCGACCGTCGGGGAGGTTGTAGTCGGTCTGCACGAACATCTGCACCTCACCGTCCTCGGCGATCGCGCCGGGAGCGGCAAGGCAGCTCCCGCGCAGCCCATCCGGCAGCCTCACAGGAGCGCGCAGCTGCCATCGCCCGTGCAGATCCGGTGCCGTCGCGTGCAGGATCTCGAAGCGGTCCGCCGCGAGGATCCCCGTCCCGAAGAGGTGCCAGCCTCCTGCCACGCGGACCGGACACGGATCCTTCACAGAGACGTAGCGGCCGCCGTGTACCTGCAGCGGCCGGCAGCGCAGCCGCGGACTCACGCCGCCGCCGCCTCCCGCGCCGCGACGGAGCGCATCAAGCCCGCCATCTCCTCGGTGATCCGGTCCCACTCGTAGCGCGCCAGCAGCGGCGCGAGCTTGCGGTCGCGAGCCGTCAGCGAGCCCCTCGCGAGCTGCCGGCAGCCGGCCGCGAACCCGGCAGCGTCGTCTGCCAGGTGTACGAGATCTCCCCAGTCGCTGACGACGTCGCGGACGCGCGTCGAGACGACGGGCAGCCCCGCGGCGAGATACTCGAGCGTCTTCGTCGGGCTGATCGACCTGGTCGCGTCGTTCAGCGCGAACGGCATCAGCGCGACGTCGAAACCGGCCATCAGCTCCGGCAGCCGCTCGTAGGGCTGCTGGCCGAGCAGCTCGATGTTCGCGGCCCTCGGAACGGCCTCGGGGTCGATCTTCGTCGTCGGCCCGACGAGGCGGATCGTCCAGTCGCCCAGCAGCTCGGCGAGCTGCGCGAGCAGCTCGAGATCGATGCGCTCGTCGATCACGCCGACGTAGCCGGCCACTTGCGGCGCGTGGCGCCTGTGAAGGCGGCGCGCCCGCGCGTAGTGGCGCCACTCGACCCCGCTCGGGAACAGGTGCGTCGGACGCTCGGCTCGGACGGCAGCCGCCGCCGTGTGCAGCGTGCGACCGCCGGCGAACACGATGTCCGCCCTCGACAGCGCACGGTGCGTGAGCAGCTTCAGCTCCGGCGTCGCGTCGGCGAAGCTGCTGAGGTCGTCCATCACGTCGTAGACGAGCAGCCGCGGGCGCAGTGACTCGGCGAGCGTCAGTGCGCCCGGCGTGTAAAGCCAGACGTCGCAGGGGGCGCCACCGAGCAGCGTCTGGAGCGCCTCGGCGTAGAGGGCTGCGTTCGCGCCGCCGAAGCCGCGGGATGAGCGATCCTCTGGCAGCTCGAGCCACGCGCGCGTCAGGCCGTCCTGTTCGCGCACCCGGATCGCGGCCTCGCCCGCGCCCCGGTGCACGGGCTCCTCGACGAAGATCGTCGGCCGCGAGCGTGCGAGCCGGCTGACGATGTGCTGGGGACGCTGCCAGACCCAGTCCCAGCGCAGGTGGGAGAGGACGACGAGCGGCGCCGGCTCGTGCGAGGAGCCGGTGCCGGCGGCGGCGGGCGTGCTCACGCGCTGACGCCGATCGCGTCGAGGACCTCGAGCGCCGCGTCCAGCGCCTGGCGCATGCAGTCGTCCATGTCGATGTACACGTAGTTGGCCAGACGGCCCGCGAAGAAGGTGCGCGCTGGGCCGATCGCGTTGCGCAGCAGGTCCTGGTAGCGGTCGTTGAGCTCCCTGTTGCGCGGGCTCTCGATCGGGTAGTAGCGCGTCGGCGCGCCGGTGAACTCGAAGCCGAGCACCGTGCCCTCGCACTGCTGGCCCGAGGCGTGCTTGGTCTCGTGCACGCGGATGAACGGGAACTCTGGTCCGGGGTAGTTGACGACCATCGCGCCCTGGCCGTATTCCTTGTGCGGCACGTGCACATTACGTACGAGGATGCCGCGCCATTCGAGCTCGCCGTGCGCGAAGCCTGCGAACACGTCGAGCGGACAGGTGAGAACGACCAAGTCGGCACGCTCCTCGAGGATGTGCTGCTCGAGCGTGTCGAGCGTGACGTCCACCCCCGTGCGCAGCGTGACCCCGTCCGCCGCGAGCAGGCCGTCGATCAGATCGGTGTACCCGTTGGGCCCGGCCGGCCAGCCCTGGAACGGGTCGGGAAACAGGTAAGGGTCGTTGTTCCAGCGCACCGACACGCGCCGCGGGGCCCACGAGGCGGAGAGCTCGCGCGCCGGGCGGCCCCACTGCTTCTCGGTGTATGGGCGGATGAAGCGTTCGTAGAGGATCGGGCCCATCAGCTCCAGGCACCACTCCTCGAAGTTCGCGGCCTCGGCGCGAGCGGCCGAGTCGACGTCGCGCCGCTCAGCGAGCTGATCGAGTATCTCCTGGGAGCGCGACTGTCGCTCGATGTCCGACAGCAGGATCGGCCAGTTCAAGATCTGGCCGTCGGCGAGGATGTCGACACGGTGACGGTAGTGACGGAAAGGCGTCATCGTGTTCGCGAGCTTCCAGACCTCCTCGTCCTCGGTGTGAAAGATGTGAGAGCCGTGCGGCTCGTAGAGAACACCTTGCATGTGCTCAGAGCGGATCAGGCCACCCGGCACCGGCGAGCGCTCGAGGATCGTCGAGCACACACCCTCCTGCGCCAGGCGGTATGCCAGCGTGCAGCCGGTGAGACCGCCACCGACGATCAACACCCGCGGGGGACTCATCTCGTCACCGCCCGAGTGGGATTCGTCTGCTTGCAGGCCGCGATGTCACACCTCTTCATGGCGCGCTGAGCTACCCGCGCGCAGGGTGGTGAAACAAGCTGCGCGGTGTGCGCGCGAGTCAACCAGCTCGTCGCGCGGTGACGGTGAGGTCGGTGATCGTCGCGCCCGCCCGCAGTCCTTCGACCGACAGCTCGCATGCGCCGCGCTCCGCGGTCACCGCGTCTGCGGTCGTCTACCAGTCGCCCGATTCCCCGGCGTGCGCTGCGCGCCGGTACGGCGCCTCCTCGCGCCGGATCAGGTCCGGGTTTGTCCCGCGCACGCGCGCAAGCTGCAGCGTCAGGGTCTGCAGGGCGCCGGCGCCCGCGAGCAGCGCAGCTAGGCGCCTGTCGAGCTGCGAGGGATCGGGCAACTCGACCACGATGCGACCCGCCGGCGTGAGCTCGGGTTCGAGCGCCTTTTCGTGCGCATCCGACAGGAGCGCCGCGACCGGCAGACCGATGGCGGCGGCAGCCTGTGCGACGTCGCGCGCCCGGCGCGCGACCCGATCGGTCTCCTCGCCGGCGTGGATCGCCACCAGCACCAAGCCGTCGCTCGGCTCGTGTCCCGCCAGCTGACCGTGGAGCACCGTCTCCAGCTCCAACGCGATCGTCGGCATCCGCGCGCCCTCGGCGATCTTCAGGGCGAGCTCGCGCGCGGTGACGTGGTCGAGCGCGGCGCCGGCGCAGAGCAGGACCCGGCGTGCGCCCAGCCGCCGCGCGACGGGCGCGGCATCGAGGCTCACCGCCGCGTGAAGCAGATCGCGCGCTGCGACCCCCAGCACGGCCGACCCGCCGAGCCGGGTGGCGATCGCGGCGCCTGCGAGCAGCGCGGAGGTGTAGGCGATCGTGTGACACCACGAGGCGTCGTGGTACGGGGTCAGCATCACGTGGTCGACCGCGACCGCCACTTCCGAGGACGACGCGAAGGTGATCGCGGCGGTGCTCGCTCCGGCCCGCTTCGCCGCCGCGACGGCAAGTACGGTCGCACGCGTCCCACCCTCGTGCGAGACCGCCAGACACACGCCGTCAGCTGCGTCCACGGCTGCGCACAGCGCCGGCCGGGCGCGCACGAGCACCCGCTGCTCCGGCGCCAGCACAGATGCGATCAGCGCGGCGATGCCGTGCGCCGCGTGCTCGGAGGTGCCGCAGCCCGTGACGGTCACTGCGCGACCGGCCGTCACGGCGGCCTCGATGTCCTCAGCGATCTCAGCGGCCTCGGGTGAGGGGCTGGTCAGCATCCGCGCGGCGAGGTCGGGCTCGGCGGCGATCATCTCGTCCATCACCCAGGGCGGACCGGACCGCAACTCGGGGTACTCGTCGGTGTGCCAGCTCGTGTCGGGCATGGGCAGAGTCGAAGCTGCCGGCCAGTCTGTCAGGTCCGAGCGCGCGTTCGTCACGCGCCAGCGCGTCAGGGCGCGACGTCCTTTACCTGCGCGCCGCCGGAGGGGACGCGCTCGTATGCGTCACCTCCGGCGCGCAGGCACTGGCGCAGCCCCCGCCGCGGCGTCTCAGACGGCCGGGGAACCAGGCGAGCAACGGCCGCCGATCCACTAGCCTCCGGCACGTGCGCGCTTCGATCGGCACCATCCCGGGCGCTCGCCTCCCCGCGCGCAGTCGTGCGTGTCTGCTGACGCTGACGCTGATCGCCGGCTTCGCGACGGCGCCGCGCGCCCTGGCCGCGAGCGGGTCCGGCCCGAGCACCCCGCCATCCCCGAGTCCGGCCGCAGCGCCGGCGACGCCGGGCGCCCCGGCCTCGCCCGGCGCGACACCACCGGCCTCCCTGCCGGTGACGCGGCTGCTCACGCCCGCCAGCGGCACCGTCGCGAACGGCACCGCGCCACTGTCGATCGAGCTCTCGGCTCCCGTCGCGGCCGGCTCGCCCGACCCGGCGATCTCGCCCGCGACCGCGGGCAGCTGGCGAACCGAGGGCGCCTACGAGGTGTTCACGCCGGCGTCCACGCTGGAACCCTGCACGCGCTACACGATCACGGTCTGGGCCCGCACGGCCTCCGTCGGCCATGCCGCGCTCGGGCGCGCGCGCAATCTGCACGTGGGCGTCGCGTGTCCCCCGCTCGCCGGGCTCCAGCAGGCGCTCGCGCGTCTCGGCTATCTCGCGGCGCGCTTCCGCCCCACGTACGTCTTCCACGAGCCGCCCGCCCACGAGACTCGGCGCGTGGCGGCCCTCGACGCGTTCGCTCCGCCCCGGGGACGGCTCGCCCCGGAGCCCTCGGACGCTCCGCCTGTCCGGATGGGCAGCCTCGACGCGACCACGCGCGGCGCGATCGAGATCTACCAGGCCGAGGACCACCTGCCGGTGACGGGATCGCCCGACCGCTCGACGTGGGCGTCGCTGCTACACGACCTCGCCGCCGATCGCCGCGACCCTCACCCCTACACCTGGGTGGCCGTGTCGGAGTCCTCGCCCGAGACCCTGCAGGTGCACGAGGGAGACCGCGTCGCGCTCAGCACGGCGGCCAACACCGGCGTCCCCGGCGCGGCCACCGAACAGGGCATCTTCCCGATCTATGCGCGCTACGTCTCGACCAGCATGAGCGGCGAAGACCCCGACGGCACCAAATACGACGAACCAGACGTGCCGTGGGTCAACTACTTCAACGGCGGCGACGCCGTGCACGGCTACCCTCGCGCCTCGTACGGCTTCCCGCAATCCAACGGCTGCGTCGAGCTGCCGGTCGAAACGGCGCGCCACGCATTCGGCATGCTCGCGATCGGCGACATCGTGTGGGTGCGCTGACGCGCACCGCGGCGCGAACAAACGCATCGCGTTGCGAGCAGCCCCCGGCCGGGGGGCATCAGGACGGCGGGCGCCAGCCTCGGGCCAGTGTCGTCTGACCGACCTCGATGATGTAGCCGTCGGGGTCGCGGATGTAGCAGCGGATCTCGGTGTCGTGCTGCGTCGGCGGCGTCAGGAACTGCGCGCCGCGCGCGCTCCACTCGGCGTAGACGGCCTCGATGTCCGCGACCCGGATGTTGAGGAAGCTGCTGACCCGGTCCGGATCGGGCGGCGGTTCGAGCGTCACCGTCGGCTTGTCGTCGGTCGGGCCTCCCCCGACGTTGATGATGATCCAGCTGTTCGCCAGCGCGACATATGTCACCTCGTCGCCCGCCTCGCCCGCGATCACCGTCCTGCCACCGAGCACCTCCGTGTAGAACCGGCGGGAGCGTTCGACGTCGTCGGAGACGATGAAGTGCGCGAGGACCAACGCGTCCTCGTCGGGAGGGCTCATGCTGAGCTTCGTTCGGTCGGGGGCGCGGTGTGCCGGGCGGTGACAGCGCGTGGGCCGGGGGCGCTCATTCGCCCGAGCCGAGCGTGATGGTCGCGCTGCCCTGCGAGCCGTCGCGCTTGTAGCCGAGCTCGACCCGTTCGCCGGCGCGCTTGGTCAGCGTGAGCGCCGCGAGCTCCTCGACGCTCGAGGCCGGTTCCCCGGCGATCGATTCGATCAGATCGCCTTCTCGCAGCCCGGCCCTCGCTGCCGGGCCGCCGGGGGCGACCGATGCGATCAGCAGCCCATGCGCCTCTGGCACCGGCAGCGCGCTCAACCCCAGGGAGGCGTGGCTGACGCTGCCGTTGGCGATGAGCTCATCGGCCACGCGCTTGGCGAAGTTCGCCGGGATCGCGAAGCCGAGCCCGATGCTGCCGACGCTCGCTTGGCCCGTGGGCGAGGCCGCCGAAGCGCCGGCCGTCGGCACGCCCACCATCGCGCCGGAGCAGTCGACCAGCGCGCCGCCGCTGTTGCCGGGGTTGATCGCCGCGTCGGTCTGGATCGCGTCGACGAGCAGCGCTGTGACTCCTTCGGCGCCCGGGAGCCTGACGGTGCGGCCCAGCGCGCTGACGATCCCGCTCGTGACCGAGCTCGAGAGCCCGAGCGGCGCGCCCAGGGCGACCACCGGCTGGCCCACGCGGATCGCCGCCGAGTCGCCGATCGGGATCGCCTGCAGGGTGCCCGCATCGGATACGTGGAGAACCGCCAGATCCGTGCGCGGGTCGCGCCCGACGATCCTCGCCGTGGAGACGCTGCCGCTGTTGAAGCGCACCTGGATCTGGCCCGAGGAGCCGGCGGGAGCGATGACGTGGTCGTTGGTGAGCACGTAGCCGTCGGCCCGGATCACCTCGCCGGAGCCGACGCCGCCGGCCTCGTCGCCGCCGACGAGGATCGTGACGATCGAGGGCAGGCGCTCGTCCGCGACGTTCGTCACATCGCACGATCCGGCGCCGGAGGCGATCGCGGTCTGGGAGCCCGTGCTCCTGCTCGTCTTTTCGCTGCTCGACCCGTTGATCGCGTTCGCGATCAGGCCTCCCACGACACCCGCGACGAGCAGCGCGATCACGGCCAGCGCCAAGACCGGCCCGGACGGCCGGCCGCGCTGCGCGCCGGACGGCTGCGAATGGCTCCCCGTTCCCGGTTCCGCCATCCAGTCAGTCTCCGCGCGGGCGGGCCGTGGACACTTCGCGCGCGCTCCGCGTGCCTCCCGGCCGCTGACCGCCTCCGCGGGGAACCTCGCTCGTGCTCGGCGAAGCGATCGCCGCGGTGGCCTTGCCGGCGGCAACCGCGCTCGACTCCCGGACCGGGCGTCTGCCCGGCCTGACCGCGGTGCCCTGATTGGCAGATCGCATCGTCCCGGTCACGGTGAGAACCACGTGGGAGAGAAGGGGAGCCGAGTCTAACGCCTGGTCCTACTCCCGAGATCGCGTGCGACACATGTGCAGGACGGGTCCGTAGCGGACGGCCGCGCACAGCTGCCGAGTTGCGCGCCGCGGATCTCACGCGGGAGGCCCTGATAGATCGTGGCTCTCGCGGAAGACGCCGAGCCGGTCGGGCGGCTCGCGGCTAGGCTCTGCACCATGCCGATGCCGAAACGGACCAGCGTCGAGGACTTCTTCTCGAAGCTCGGCGACCATCAGCGGCCGCACCTCGAAGAGCTCCGGCGGCTGAGCCTCGACGCCGACGCCGATGCCGAGGAGAAGCTCGCGTGGAACCTGCCTGTCTACGTACGGGACGGCAAGACGCGGCTGTGGATGCTCCAGAACTACAAGAACCACTGCTCGCTGCGCTTTCCGCCGCGGTTCTTCGCCTCCCACAGAGCTGAGGTGGAGGCCGCCGGCTATGAGGCCGGCGAGGGGTTCATCAAGCTCCCCTACGATCGCGCGATCCCGGCGGATCTGTGCCGGAAGCTGATGAGGTCGCGGATCGCCGAGTACGAGACGACGGGCGCCGGCTGGTAGGGGGCTGGTCCTCCCCGCTCCATCGCAGCGCATCGCGACGGGCGCGGGACAGCTTGCTCACGACGAGGTCGTAGGAGTCCTCGATCATGTCTCGGATCGTCTGCTCGGAGAGCGAGCCGTCGAGGATCACGGTGTTCCAGTGGCGCTTGTTGAGGTGGTATCCGGCGATCACCGCGTCATGCGCCGCGCGCAGCGCTGAGGCGAGCCCGGGCTCGCACTTGATGCTGACGCGAAGCGGGTCGGCGTCGAGCTGCGAGAGCGCGAAGATCTTGCCCGCAACCTTGAAGACCGAGGTCCGCGGGCCGAACGGGAAGGTCTCCTCGGCCCCCGCGAACGAGAGGCAACAATCGCGAAGCCCGTCGGCATCCGTCATGCGGCGATCCACGGACGGGGGCGCGCGGCGGCGCGCCCCCGTCCTCCCTTCTACGGCACCGGCACGCCGCTCGGCGGCGGCGCGGGCTGGGTCTTGTTCCATGGCTGGATCGGAGACCCTTCGGTGGGTTCGGTGATCATCGGCCCGCCGAACAGCACCAGCTTGCCGTGGCGGATCTGGCCCATCTCCACGCCCGAGTAGCCGCCGTGCTGGTTCTTGCTGTAGCGGAACGGCACCAGGCCCGGCCCGGTCATCTGCGCGCCCTTTTCCTCGATCGCCTTGACCAGCCCTTCGCGCGTCAGGTTCTTGCCGGCGAGCTGCAGCGCCTGCGCGAACGTGTACGCGGTCGCCATCCCGTACTCGACGTTGCCGTCGAACGGCGCGCTCGAGTCGTACTGGCTGTGGATTTTCATGAACAGCCGTATCCACGGGTTGGTCGTGTCAGACGACGAGGGCAGGTAGCCGGTCGTGTAGGCGCCTTCGATCAGTTCGGTGCCCGCCTTGCCTTTGGAGAAGGTTTTCAGCAGGCCGCCGACCGTCGTCGGATCGAGGCTCACGCTCGAGCTGAACAGGATCGGTTTGTAGCCCAGCGTGAACGAGGTCAGCTGGCCGAGCGCCGTGTAGATCGGCACCGTGAAGTCGACCAGCACTTCGGCCCCCGCGCTCTTGATCGCGGAGATCTGCGGCGCGACGTTGGTGCCACCCGGCTGGTACGGCTGGGCTGAGACGATCTGGCTCGAGGGCAGCTCGTAGCGCAGACCGGTGAGGCCGCCTTTGCCGAAGTCGTCGTCCTGGTAGAAGACGCCGATCTTCCTGCCCGCGAAGTGCTGCTTGAGGTACTGGCCGATGATCTTGCCTTCGATCGTGTAGTTCGGCTGCCAGCCGAACGTCCACGGCTGGGTGCTGCCGTTGTCCCAGCAGGGGCAGCCCGACGCGACGAAGATGTCGGGCACCTTCGAGCTGTTGAGGAAACCGACCACCTTCGTGTGGGTCGGCGTGCCGAGGCCCTCGAAGATCCCGAAGACGTTGCTGTTGAGCACCAGTTCATGCACGACGCTGACGGTCTTCGTCGGGTTGTATTCGTCGTTCTTGATCGTCAGGTGCACCTTGCGCCCGTACACCCCGCCGTTCCCATCCAGGTATTCGAAGAACGCCTGCGAGGCGGGTGCGATCTCGCTGTAGCCCGGCGCGGCGGGCCCTGTCTGCGGCTGGTGGGTTCCGAGCGTGATGCTGGTCGCGCTCACCCCCGGCGAGCTGCTGCTCGAGCTCGACCCGCAGCCGGCCATCGCCGCCGCGGCGGCCAGCGCGCAGGCGATCCCCGCGAACCTGGCCATGTGGGCATTTGCTCTCATGCTCTGCTCCTCTCCTCATTTTGATCTTGGTCCATCTCCGTATCCGGACTGTGTTGCTCGTGAACGCTCCCGCGCCCTACGCCTGTGCGCTCCTCCGCTGCCGGCTGCGCACGAGCAGGACGATCTGGCGCAGCGCCCCCTGGATCCCGGTCGGCCACAGCAGCATCGCGCCGATCAGCACGACGCCGTAGATCGCGAGCGGCAGGTTCGCGGACACGTTGTTCGAGAGCGAGAAGGAGTGCGCGAGGTCGTTCGTCCAGCTCGGCAGCAGCACGAGCACCGCAGCGCCCCAGATCGCACCGAGCTGGGAGCCGAGCCCGCCGAGCACGATCGCTGTCAGCAGCGACAGCGAGAGGCCTAGCTGGAAGGCGCCGGGGGCCGCGAGCTGCAGGACGACCGCGAGCATGCCGCCGCCCAGCCCTGCGCAGGCGGCGCTGACGACGAACGCGAGTGTGCGCAGGCGCCCTGCGTGCAACCCGCACAGCGACGCCGCGATCTCGTCATCGCGGACCGCGCGGAACGAGCGCCCCACGCCGCTGCGCACGAGGTTGTTCATCGCGAACACGACGAGCAGCGCGCCGATGCCGGCGATCCATGCCTCCCAGCGCTCCAGCGGGAAGGAGATGCCGAGCCACGACGGCACTGCCGGCGGGTTGATGCTGAGGCCGTTCACGCCGCCGAAGGTGCCTGTGTACTTTTCCGCGAGCGCGGGCAGCCCGACCGCGAAGGCGAGCGTCGCTCCCGCCAGGTAGGGCCCGCGCAGGCGTGAGGCGGCGGCGCCGACGAGCACTCCCACCGCAGCCGTGACCGCGACCGCTGCCGCCAGCGCCGCGACCAGCGGCCAGTGCTCGTTGCCGACGAGCAGCGCCACCGTGTACGCCCCGACGGCCATCAGCGCGCCGTGGCCGAGCGAGATCTGCCCGCTGAGCCCGGTCAGCACCGTCAGGCCGGAGAGCACGATGAAGTAGTAGGCGCCTTCCGCCAGCTGCAGGTTCGCGTAGGAGCTGAGCAGCTCGCTGGCGATGAACAGCGCGACGCCGGCAGCGAGCACGAGCGCCAGCGTGCGCGGCAGCGTCGCCTCCGGCAGACGCAGCCTCGCCCGCCGCGGCGCGGGCGAGGGCCCCTCTGCGGGCGGCGTGTGCTGTGCGGCCTGCGCGCTCACACGCGGCGCTCCCGGCGCGTGGAGAAGAGGCCGCTGGGCCGGATCATCAGCACCAGCGACGAGCACCACGAGCGCGGCGAGCGTCACCAGCGCTGCGCCCTCGTAGCCGGAGACGTAGGACAGCACGAGCCCCAGCAGCAGCCCGCCGACGACCGCACCGGGCGGGCTGTCGAGCCCGCCGATCACCGCTGCGGTGAAGCCGAAGATCAGGATCGGGTCGAACTGGCTCGGACCGACGAACACCGACGGCGCGACGAGCACGCCGGCGAGCGAGCCGACCAGCGAGGCGAGCGCCCAGCCGATCGTGAACATGCGCCCGACGCGCACACCGAGGATCGCGCGCGACCTCGGGCGCGAGCGCCGAAGCCCGCATCCGCAGGCCGAGCGCGGTGTAGCGGAACAGCGCGGCCAGCGCGAGAGCGACGGCCACGACGACGAGCACGATGAAGAGGTCGTTGGGCGCGAACAGCAGCCGCGTCCCGCCTACCTCGTAGCCGCGGATCGAGAACGCGGGCGGGAACGAGCGTGGCGTGTTGCCCCAGATCATGCCCGCGATCGCTTCGAGCAGGATCAGCAGCCCGAGCGCGACGATCACCGCGTTCAGCGGCGGCCCACCCTCCACGCGGCGGATCAGCACGCGCTCCACCAGCGCGCCGAGCACGAGACCGCTGGCGAGCGCGACCGCGAAGCCCAGCCAGTAGGAGCCGCTCGAGGCGATCACATCGGAGGCGATGAAGGTCGTGATCATCAGCATCCCGCCCTGCGCGAAGTTCACGATCCGCGTCGCGCGCCAGATCATCACGAGCGCGAGCGCCACGGCCGCGTAGACCGCTCCGGTCGAGATGCCGTTGAGTGTCAGGTCGAGGAAGCGCTGCATCGCTCAGAGCCCCAGGTAGGCGCTGTCGCAGCCCCTCGTCGGCGGCCAGCGCCGCGGCCGCGTCGTCGGCCACGACGCGTCCCAGGTTCAGCACGATGCCTCGATCGGCGATCGACAGCGCGCTGCGCGCGTTCTGCTCGACGAGCAGCACCGCGAGGCCGCCGGCGGCGAGCTCGCGGATCAGCCGCATGATCTGCGCGCTGACGATCGGCGCCAGACCCAGCGACGGCTCGTCCAGCAGCAGCACGCGCGGCTTGGCCATCAGCGCCCGGCCGATCGAGAGCATCTGGCGCTCGCCGCCCGACAGCGCGCCGGCCGGCTGCGTGCGCCGCTCGCGCAGCGGCGGGAACAGCTCGTAGATCTCCTCGAGCTGCGCCGGGCCCGCGCGGCGCCACAGGCCGCCGAGGCGCAGGTTCTCCTCCGTGGTCAGCTCGGTGATCACGCCGCGGCCCTCGGGCACCTGCACGAGCCCGCGTCTGACGACGTTCTCGGCGGAGACGCCGAGGATCTCGACTCCGTCCAGGCGCGCGTGGCCGGCGCTCGCCGGTTGCAACCCGGAGATCGTGCGCAGCAACGAGCTCTTGCCCGCCCCGTTGGCGCCGAGCACCGCCGTGACGCTGCCCTCTTGCACCGCGAGGGTCACGCCGTCGACGGCGCGCACCGGGCCGTAATCCGTCGTCAGGCCCTCGACCTCGAGCGGCGCCGAGACACTCACGGCCGCTCCTCCCGGCGCCCGGGCGCCACCGCGCCGCCGGCGGCGTCGTCGCCGGCGACCTGCTCGCCGGCCTCGCGGCCCAGGTAGGCCTCGAGCACCTGCGGGTCGCGGGCGACCGCCTGCGGCTCCCCCTCCGCGATCACGCGGCCGAAGTCGAGCACGACGACTCGGTCGCAGGAGGACATCACGAGGTCGACGCGGTGCTCCACGAGCATCACCGCCATCGAGCCGCGCAGCGCTCCGATGCGCTCGGCGAGCTCGCGCACGTCGTCGGCGCCGAGGCCGCCGGCCGGCTCGTCGAGCAGCAGCAGCTGCGGCTCGGCGACGAGTGCCCGGGCGAGCGCAACGCGCTTCTGGACGGGGTAGGGCAGCGTCGCGGGCGAGCGTGACGCCACGTCCTGGCAGCCGAGCTCGCCGAGGACTGACGAGGGCGCGCTCGCGCAGCTGCGCGCTCGTCGCGGTCCGAGCGCGGCAGGCCGAGCAGCGCGCTGAGCACGCCCGGCGCGCCGGAAGCGCTGGGCGCCGGCCATCACGTTCTCGAGAACGCTGAGCCCTCCGAACAGCCCCACGCCCTGCAGCGTCCGCGCGATCCCGAGCTCGGCGAGCCCGTCGGTGCGAACGCGCGCGAGCGTGCGCCCCTGCCATTCCATCGTGCCCTCCGCCGGCTCGACGAAGCCGCAGATGACGTTGAACAGCGTCGTCTTGCCTGCGCCGTTCGGCCCGATCACTCCGAGCACCTCGCCCGGCGCCACCGCGAGCGAGACCGCGTCGAGCGCGGTGATGCCGCCGAAGCGGACCGTGAGATCGCGCACGGCGAACCCACCTCCCCGGTGCGGGTCACCCTCTCCCATCTATTGCGAAGCTATACCCGCCGCCGGTCGAAATGAGTCATACCTCAAACGAAGTCGCACACGGGCCCGGACCGCCGCAGATCTGCGGGGGATCGCCCGGCAGATCCGCGCGCCCGAGCGGGCTGCCACGCCAGCGGTTCCCCCGCGCCGGCCGATCCAGTTGCTCTCCGGCCGGGACCGTTCAACCTTTCGCGCCGCGGGGCCTCCGGAGGGCTACTCTCAGCCCGATGAGCGTCCGCGTCGAGCGAGGCTGGATCTACATCGAGGGCACGCGACGCGACGACGGCACGATCGAGCGCGCGCCGGGAGCCGAGATGAGGTTCAGCCCCTTCGAGGCCGTCGCGGAACGGGGCAGCGCCGAGATCACCTGGAGCGCGATCCTCCTGGCCTCGGTCCAGCGGCTGGCCTTCTGGCGCCGCTAGCGGCGGCCGCAGAGCCGCTGGATCAGCGCGCTGGGAAGCGCCCGTGCGCTCCGCGGATCCCTGACCTCCGGTCCAGCGTGGCCGCGCGGCGCACTGGCTTGAAGGGCTCGCAGTGCCGTTTACGGATCAGCTGGTCCGGCTCACGTAACCGTGCCGTCGCGCCGATGGGCCCCCATGACGCCTGCGGGCCTCGAAAACGCGCCGAGCGATGGAAGTCGCAGCGCGGTCGATGCGAGCTTCGGTGGTGCCGGCTTCATGGCGAGGATCCTCGCCGCGCTGTTCGCGGCCGGCGCCGCGCTCGCCCTGCTGACGGTCGCGCTCCCGCATCCGCGCCGCGCCAGCGAGGCGGGGCTCCTGGTCGTGATCGCGATCGCCTCGTTCGTCGCCGCGGTCCTCTACGCGCGCAGCTCGAACGTGGCCGAAGGCGCCCTGCCACCGGTGCTCGCGCTCGGCAGCGCGCTGATCACGAGCGTCGCCTACTTCTCCGCGCAGACGCCGAGTCCGTTGATCTTCTTCTACCTCTGGGTGTTCCTGTACAGCGCCTACTTCTTCACGGTGCGCCAGCTCGCCTGGCAGGTGGCGGTCGTCGGGACCGCCTACCTGGTGCTGCTGCTCGCGCGAACCCCTGCCGGCGGGATCGCCCCGTGGTGGCTCGTGGGGATGGGCACGCTGGTGGTCGCGGCGGGCGTGATCCGTGGGATGCGCAACCGCGTCGCGGTGTTGATCGCAAGCCTCTACGAAGCCTCTCGCACCGATCCGCTGACGCGGCTGACCAACCGCCGCGGGCATCGCGAGACCCTCGACCTGGAGCTCGAGCGCGCACGGCGCGGCGAAGCCCCGCTGGCGCTGCTGATCGGCGACCTCGACCACTTCACGGAGGTCAACGACCGCTGCGGGCATCACGTCGGCGACGCTGTGCTGCGGCGCGCCGCCGCCGTGCTCGCGGAGCACAAGCGCACGTTCGACGCGATCGCGCGGGTCGGCGGCGAGGAGTTCGCACTGGTGCTCCCGAACACCACCGCGCACGAGGCCTTCGTGCTCGCGGAGCGGCTGCGCGCGCGCCTGCGCGAGGAGTTCGAGGGCGATCCCGTGCCACTGACGATCAGCTTCGGCGTCGCCGCGTTCCCGCAGCACGGAGGAACTGCCGGGGCGCTGCTGCGGACCGCCGATGAAGCGATGTACGCGGCCAAGGGCAGCGGCCGCGACATGACGGTGATCTACAGCACGGAACTCAGCGAGATGCGCAGAGAGCTCGGCTCGCGCGACTTGACCGCGGAGCGCTTCCTCGCGGTCGTGCTGGACCTCGCGGAGGCCACGGACCTGCGCTTCAGCGGCAGCGCCCGCCATTCCGAGACCGTCGGGCGCTACGCCGAGATGATGGCGCGGGAGCTCGGCTTGTCCGATCAGCGGATCGAGCGCGTGCGGCTCGCCGGGATGCTCCACGACATCGGCAAGGTCGGCGTGCCCAACAGCATCCTGAGCAAGCCCGGTGCGCTCGACGACGCTGAGTTCGCCGTGATCCGCCGGCACCCCGAGCTCGGGGCGCAGATCCTCGAGCACGACAGCCTCGCCGACGTGCGCAGCTGGGTCGCGGCGCACCACGAGCGGCCCGACGGCAGCGGCTATCCGCTCGGCCTGAAAGCGGGTGAGATCCCCCTCGAGGCCGCGATCGTGGCCGTCGCCGACGCCTTCGAGGCGATGACCGCCGACCGTTCATACCGCCTCGCGATGTCACACGAGGACGCACGAGCCGAGCTGTCCCGTCACGCCGGCACGCAGTTCGACGCTGCCGTAGTGGCGGCGCTGTTCTCGCTGCTCGACCGGGCGACCACGCAGGCGCAGGAGACCTTGGCGAGCCTCTGAGTCGTGGCGCTCCGCGCGCGCCACTGCGAACGTCCTCGGGCCGGCCCTCGCGATCCCTACGCCCCGCTCGCCACAACGCCCCGCTGCGCCCGTGGCCGCCGGGAGGGTTCCGGCGGGCGCGAGCGCAGCGGGGGCCGCGGCGGCGAGAGCCGGCAGCAGACGGGACCGCGCTGCCGTCCCCCGTGCGGTGCTCCGGCGTCCCGTGCGCCGGCGCTGCTGCCGTTTTTCATCGTCGTCCCCTTCTCGCCAAAAGTACCCTCTGGTACTCGGCTACCCCACGCGGAGCATGGGTAAACCAAAAAGAACAACGGGTAACATCTGAGCTGAACCGAGCCGCATCGGGCGGCGCAGGCGCGTACACAGGGGGTGTCTGGCGGTGGAAGAAGTCGAGCGAGCCGGGAGCTCCGTCCGCTGCGTGACGCCGGGAGTGTTCTTCGGCGCGCCGGTCGCCCTGCCCCGCGGACCGCACGCGCTGCCCCGTGTGGATGTGCTGGCTGAGCAGCGCGAGCGGCTGATGGCGTCGATGACCGAGCTGATCGCTGCCGTCGGCTGGCCGAACGTCAAGATCGGGTCGCTGGCCGCCCGCTCGAAGGTCTCGCGGACGGCCTTCTACGAGTGCTTCCCGAACAAGGAGGCGTGCGCGTTCGCGGCCTATGACCGCTTCATCGAAGTGCTGCTCGG
The DNA here is from genome assembly GCA_963703205.1 of uncultured Solirubrobacteraceae bacterium. Lineage (GTDB taxonomy): Bacteria > Actinomycetota > Thermoleophilia > Solirubrobacterales > Solirubrobacteraceae > Palsa-744. The sequence goes on along the minus strand of OY969799.1, from coordinate 601,050 downwards.
CGCGCTTGCGGAGCCGGTCGCCGAACCGAGGAGCATCGAGGACCTGAACGAGCGGATGCTCGACGCGTACTTCTCGATCCTCGAGCGCGATCTGGTCGCGGCCCGCGCGTTCCTCGTCGAGTTCGACGCACTCGGACCACCGGCGCGCCGGCAGCGGCGCCTCGCCCTGCGCCGGATCGCCGCCTACCTGCGCGAGATGCACGAGCTGTTCCGGGCCGGGGACCCGACGCTCGCCCCGCCTTTCGTCGACGACGTGTACGTGGGGATCGTGTACATGTCGAGGCAGCTCGCATGCGACGCGCTCGACGAGCAGGCCGCGCCGGACCTGCGCTCGATCGGCCGGATGCTCGCGCCGTGGATCACGGTCGCCTACCGCCCCGGGGCGCCCGCGTCGGCGCCGGTGCCGGTGCCGGTGCCGGTGATGCGAGCGAGAACTGCCTCCTAGCCGGAGGCACCGAGCCGCTGCTCGAGGCGCCGCATATTCCCCGGCATCTCCGCGGCGGCTTGGCGGCGCACGACGAGTGGGACCAGAAGCTTTCCGATCCCGTGACCGGTGAAGTCGAGGTCGATCGTGACCCGCGAGCGCGAGCCGTTCGCCAGCGGCTCGACCGCGACGGCGACGAGCGCGCGGATCGGGCCGTCCACACCGCGGTCGGCCCAGCGCCGGGGAGGATCGTACTCGGTGATCTCGGTCGTGACCTCGCGCTCCCGGCCGCCGATCTTCCGCACCGTCGTGCATTTCGCGCCGGCGCCGGAGCCCTTCAGGTGCCCACGCAACACCCCCTGCTGCCACTCCGGGAACGTGCTCGGGTCGGTGACGTAGGAGAACGCCTCCTCCGGCGGTCGCGGCACCTCGACGCTCCAGCTCATCGGCACGATCCCATTCTGGCAAGCCGGGCGATAGCCCCCGGGCCCGCCGCATCCGGGCAAGCTGGGCGACAGCCCGCGAAGGGCTCCCTACCGCTTCGCGCTGGTCGTCTTCTCCGTCGCGAGCCCGCGTGCGGCCAGCTTCCTCTTCGGCCGGATCCGGCGGTAGAGCCAAAGGAACAGGGGGAACTCGATCCATTGCAGCGCCGCCCACGTCAGCGCCTTTCGGCGCGGGATGCCGCAGGCGCGGGCGTCGTGGAGGACCCAGGCGGTCGAGGCGGCGGCCGCCGCGATCAGCCCGAAGACGATCACGTCGCGGAGGAGGGCGCCGCTCACGACCTCCGCCTTCCGAGCAGGAAGTACGCGGCGGGGCCGACCACGTTCTGCGTTGCCAGGACGCGCCACAGCAGCTTCGGCCCGCGGATCGCCGTGCGTGGGCGCCGCTGGATGTCCCGCTCGGTGGCTGCGATCAGAACCAGCTCGAGCACCAGCAGCACGCGAACGGCAGCCCGCCCGCGGGGCGAGAGGCCTCGGTAGACGCGCCCCACCTCGGACAGGGCGCTCATGCGACCTCGGGCTCTCTTCTGTGGCGCCGGACCTTCGCACCGGAGGGCTGCGCATTCGGGGCCTGCCCGAGACGCGCCATCTCGGCGAGCTCCGTGGCGATGTCCTCGAGCACCGAGGTCTGAAGCGAGTAGATGATGTGCCCGCCGCGGCGGCGCGAGGTGACCAGCCCAGCGCTCTGCAGCACCTTCAGGTGCCTCGACACCGACGGCCAGGAGATCTCGAACTGGCGTGCGAGCTCGCCGGCCGGGAGTTCCCCCTCGCGCAGCAGGCGCAGGATCTCGCGGCGGGTCGGGTCGCCGAGTGCCCGGTATGCGCTCGAAATCGACATCTGGTTCGCAATTTAGCACATAGGCTAAATGCTTTGAATGCGAGCGCGCCGGTCGGGGCCGAGCCACTCGGGACGGCCGCCGTGCGCGCCAAGATCTCGCTGTGAGCCGCACCGTCGCGCGCCCGCGCCCAGCAACGGTCCTCACCCGGAACCGCCGGTTCCTCGCGCTCTGGTCGGGGGAGTCGCTCGCCGAAGCCGGGGCGCAGATGTCACGCGTCACGCTGCCGCTGCTGGTGCTCGCGCTCACAGGCTCGGCTGCCAAAGCCGGGCTGATCGGCGTGGTGCGGGCGGTCGCGATGGCCGCCGCCGTGATCCCCGCGGGCGTGATCTCCGACCGCCTCGACCGGCGCCGCCTGATGATCGTCTGTGCGTGCGTGCGAGCGCTCGCGCTCGGAGCGGTTCCGGTCGCGCTGGCGACAGGACAGGCCGCGTTCGGGCTGCTCGTCCTCGTGGGGCTGCTCGACGCCTCGACCAACGCGATCACCTACGTCGCCGAGCGCACGCTGCTGCCCGCGCTCGTGCAGAGCGCGGAACTTCCCGAGGCGATCACCGTCAACGAGGGGCGCTCGGCGGCGGCGGTGATCGTCGGCCCGGCGGTGGGCGGCGTCCTGTTCGATCTGGCCCGCGCCGCGCCCTTCATCGGCGCGGCGGGCACGGCGGTGGCCGAGCTCGGAACGCTGCTCGCGATCAAGCTGCCGCGCCGTCGGCAAGGGGTCGAGCAACCGGCGCGCGGGCAGGTCGTCGGGGAGATCCGCGAGGGCTTCGGATGGCTCTTCTCCCAGCCGTTCCTGCGCGCCGGCTCGCTGCTCTACGCCGCCGAGAACGTCGTGCTCTACGCGGTGCAGCTGCTGGCGCTGCTGATCCTGCACCGGCACCACGTCTCGGCGGCCGGGATCGGACTCGCGTACGCGATCATCGGCGCCGGCGCGCTGGTGAGCGCGGTCGTCGCGAACCCGCTGCGGCGAAGGCTGCCCTCGCGGCTGGCGATCCTCCTCGAGCCATGGTCCTACGTGGCGATGCTGCCGCTGCTGCTGCTCGTCCACACCCCGGTCGGAGTCGGCTTCGTGGTCGCCGTCATGTTCCTGCCGATGACGCTCTCGAGCTCGATCATCGTCGGCGCCCGCCTTCAGATCACCCCCGATCACCTGCTCGGAAGGGTCCAGGCCAGCGGCGCCTTCGTCGCCGTATCGCTCGCCTGGCTGGGCCCGCTCGCGGTTGGCCTGCTCGTCGAGTACGAGGGCGACTCGGCCGCCACGATCGCGCTCGTCTCCTGGGCCGCCGCCACGGCGCTCGCGGCGACCGCCTCGCGCGCGTTCAGGAAGGCACCCCCGGTGCGCCCGGAGGGCTGATGGCCGGGCCCGCGCCGCGTGCGGTCAGGAACCCGGAGAGACGCGATCGGCCGCGGCGTGCGCCGTGGCCTCGGGCTCGCGCTCGAAGACCGCGCGCTCGTCGACCCGGGGGTCGATCGCTTTGATCGGCGCGCGGCCCTTCAGCAGGATCTCCTGGTACTCCTCCTCGGCGTCGGACTGCATCACGATCGCGCCACCGACGCCGAGCGTCACGGCGTCCTCCTCCACGACCAGCGTCCTGATCACGATGTTCAGGTCGCAGCCACCGCTCAGGCCGAGGTACCCGATCGCACCGGAGTAGACGCCGCGGGCTTCGCCCTCGAGCTCGTCGATGATCTCCATCGTCCGCTTCTTCGGCGCTCCGGTCATCGAGCCCCCGGGGAAGCAGGCGCGGATGCAGTCGGGCGGCTCGACGTCTTCGCGCAGCAGGCCTCGCACCGTCGAGACGAGCTGATGCACGGTCTCATAGGACTCGACGTGCATCAGGTTCGGCACGTGCACGGTGCCGATCTCGCAGACGATCCCGAGGTCGTTGCGAAGCAGGTCGGCGATCATCAGGTTCTCGGCGCGGTTCTTCTCGCCGAGTCGCAGCTCCTCGGCCAGGCGCACGTCCTCGGCCGGCGTCTTACCGCGCGGGCAGGTTCCCTTGATCGGCTTCGCCTCAGCCCAGCGGTCCTGTCCGATGCTCAGAAAGCGCTCGGGCGAGGAGCTGAGCACGGCGCGCTCGCCGAAGCGCAGGTAGGCCGCGAACGGCGCCGGGTTGACGCGGCGCAGCGTGCGGTAGAGCGGCAGCGGGTCGGGCTTCAGCTCGGCGGTGATCTTGTTGGTCAGGCATATCTCGTACGTCTCGCCTTCGATCAGCCGCTGCTTGCAGGTTTCGATGTCCTCGAGGTACTGCTCGTGGGAGCGGCTGAGGTGGAAGGCGACGGGCTCGGCGAGCTGCGTGCCGTCCCACGCCTCGTCGTCCAGCGGCGCCAGCGACGCCAGCCGCAGGCTCGTCTCCGCGATCCACCGGTCGGCTTCCGCCACGCCGTCGGGGTCCGCGATCGAGAGCACGTAGGTGCACTTCTCGACATGGTCGAAGGCGATCATCCGCTGGGCGAGCACGAACGCGGCGTCGGGCATCGTCGAGGGGTGCGCGTCGCTGCCCCCGCAGTCCGCCTTCAGCTCGTAGCCGAAGTAGCCGGCGAAACCGCAGTTGAAGTCGAACGGCAGGTCCTCGGAGAGGAAGCGCATGCGCCGCATTTCGCGGCTCAGGTAGTCGAAGATCGAGTCCTTGCTGACTTCGGTCTCGCCGTCGCGCTCGACCCGCAGCTCGCCGCTTCGCACGTCGTAGGTGATGAACGCGGCGAGCGGCCCCTCGGCGGCGCCAATGAACGAGAAGCGCGCCCGCTCGTCGACCTTGCTGCTGTCGAGCCAGAACGCATGCTCGGCCTCGCCGTAGAGGTGAACGAACGCACGCTCGGGGTCATACGGCGTGTCGAGCCGCCGCGACTTCATGATCAGCCTGGCGCGGCTCGCGACGCGCCGGCGGCCGGCGGCCGGCGCCTGAGCCGGCGGCGCGCTGTCGCCGGCGGCCTGGCCCGCTGCCTGGAACTGCTCTGTCAGGTCGCGGAAGTTCGCGAGCAGCTGGCGGCCGTAGTCGGTGCAGATCGACTCGGGGTGGAACTGCACCCCCCAGTGCGGAAGCGTGCGGTGCGCGAGCGCCATCACGACGCCGTCACTCGTGCGCGCGATCGCTTCGAGCTCCGGCGGCAGCGGCTCGGCGACGCAAAGCGAGTGGTAACGGACGGCCTGGAACTCGCGCGGGATGCCTGCGAACAGCGGCGAGTCGTCGTGCAGCACGGCGCTGAGCCGGCCGTGCATCACCTCGGGGGCGTGCAGCACCTCGCCGCCGTGGACCCAGCACATGCCCTGGTGGCCCAGGCACACGCCGAGCACCGGCACCGTCGCCTCGCGGATCGCCTCGGCGCAGACGCCGAAGTCGCCCTCGTGATCGGGGCTGCCGGGGCCCGGCGAGACGACGATGTTGTCGAACGCGAGCTCCCGCAGCTCCGCCCAGGAGGATGCATCGTTGTGGACGACGATCGGCTCGTCCCCGTTCGCCTCCGCCAGCAGCTGGAACAGGTTGTAGGTGAACGAGTCGTAGTTGTCGATCAGCAGCGTCTTCACACGAGGTCCTTCCTCAGCACCTTGCCCAGCGGGCTCTTCGGGATCCCGTCTCGGAATTCCAGCGTGCGCGGCACCTTGAAGTTCGCCAGACGCTCGCGGCACAGGGCCAGCAGCTCCCCCTCGTCGCAGTCTTCGCTCGGCACCACCACGGCCTTGACGATCTCCTCGCCCTCCTGCTCGCCTTTCACGCCGACGACGATCACGTCGCTGACGCTCGGATGCGCCCTGATCACGTCCTGGACCTCCACCGGATCGACCTTCAGCCCGCCGACATCGATCAGCAGCTTGCTGCGGCCTTCCAGGCGCAACCGGCCCTGCTCATCGAGGCGTCCCAGATCCCCCGTGAAGAACTTGCCGTCGCGGAACGCCGCCTTCGCGGCGCGACGGGTCCCGGCGTAGCCCTCGCTCGCTGCAGGGCTGGCCACGGCGACCTCGCCGAGCTCGTCCGGCCCGAGCCGGCCCCCCTCCTCGTCGACGATCTCCACCGCGACGCCCTGCACCGGCGCGCCGACCGACTCGAAGGTCGCGACCGGGTCATCGCTCATGTTCGCTGCGATCATGCCCGTCTCGGTGGTTCCGTAGAGCTGGCGGATCAACACCCCGAAGCGCTCGCCGAAGGCCTCGAACGTCGACCGTGGCAGCGCCGTCCCGGCGGAGAAGCAGAGCCGCAGCGAGGACAGATCTGCCCCGCTCGGGGCGTCGGCCATCAGCCGGAAGATGAAGGGCACGCCCGGGAAGATCGTGGCGCGCTCGCGCTCGATCAGCTCGAGCGCGCGGTGGCGCTTGAGCAGGAACGGCTGCGGGTCCTCGAGGATCACGAGTGTCGCGCCGGACACCGCCGACCCGAACAGGCAGGCGCCGGTGCCCCACGTGTGGAACATCGGGATCGCGCTGAAGATCCGGTCCTCGTCGTTCAGGCCCAGCGAGGCGTACATCGCCGCCTCGGCGGCGTACTGGCCGTGCGTGCGGGGAACCCGCTTCGGGCGGCCGGTCGAGCCCGAGGAGAACTGGAAGACGAGCTGCTCTCCGGGCGCGCGCGCGGCGAGGCGTTCGGCGCGGCCTTCCTCGAGCAAAGCGTCCAGCGTGTGCGCCTGGCCATGGGCGACGCTGGTCGTGAAGACGGGAACGTCGCCTTCGAGGCTCGCGGCGATCCGTCCGCACACTCCGGCGGTGCGCTCGTCGCTGATGATCGCGCTGACCGCCGCGCTGCGGAAGCAGAAGTCGAGCTCGGGCTGCTTGAAGGACGGGTTCACGGGGACGACGACCGCACCCAGCGCCGCTACCGCGTGGAACGCGCAGACGAACCATGGTTCGTCCAGCAGCACGAGGCCGACCGCATCGCCGGGACCGACGCCGCGCTGGCGCAGGCCGCTCGCGAGGCGCTCGACACGCTCGACCAGGTCGGCCCAGGCGATGCGCTCGTCGCCGTAGACGATCGCGATGCGCTCGGGCCGCGCGTCGGCGTGCTCGTAGAGGAACTGCATCAGCATCGCCCGTCTACACCTCCTTGTTTCGACACGCCCATCGCAGAGTAGCTGTCAACACGCGAGATTCCCGCCGGCAAAACGCATCGAGCCGCGCTGCTGCCGGCGCTGTTCACCACATCGGCGTACGGAGCCAAGGACTGAAGGCCGGAGGCGCCCCCCGCGCCTGCCCAGCCCCGGCCTCGATCGCCGAGGCTGCAGAATGGCACAATCCGGCGATGTCGAATGGGCTGCCTCCCGATCCGGCCGCCGGCGTGTTCGAGACGCTGCTCGTCCTCGACGGGGCCCCGGTCGAGCTCGACGCCCATCTGCAGCGAATCGAGCACAGCGTCCGCGAGCTGTATGGGGCGCGGCTACCCGCCGCGGCCCGCGGGCTCGTGCTCGAGCACGCCCGGCCCCTGGAGCTCGGCCGGCTGCGGATCACGCTGGCTCCCGCCGCGGCCGGGGAGCCCTCGCAGCAGGTTGCGAGCGCAGCGGTGGAGCGTGCCGCCGTGTTCCCCTCCTGGGAGCGCGCGCTCGAGCTCCGGACGTTCCCGGCTGAGGGCGGCCTCGGCCCGCACAAGTGGGCGGACCGGGAGTGGCTGGCCGCAAGGGAGGCGGAGATCGGAGAACGCTGCCTGCCGCTGCTGCTGGACGCCGGCGCGGCGCTGGAGGCCTCGCGCGCGAACCTGTTCGCCGTCGAGCAGGGCGTGCTCGTCACGCCCCCGCTGGATGGGCGCATCCTCCCCGGTGTCGCTCGCTCGCGCGCGATCGAGCTGGCCCGCTCGCTGGGCATCGAGGTGCTCGAGCGCGAGCTGCCGCTGGAGCGGCTGCTCGCCGCCGAGGAGGCGTTCCTGACCGGCTCGGTGCGAGGGATCGAGCCGGTCCGCGCGCTCGACGGGTCCCCGCTGCCCGGGCCCGGCGAGGCGACGCGGAGGATCGCCGCCGCGATGGAGCGGCTGTGGCTCGGTGCCGGCGGCTGACCGGCACGGCGGGGGGCGTTCTCGTAAGGTGGGGAAGCTCCGGGATCCGGGGGGAGCGTCGTCTATGGGTACCGACACGTCGAATGCGAGCCTGAAAGTCGACCGGAGCGTGGAAGCGGGCCGGGGCGAGAAGGCGGCCTTCATCACACGCACGGAGTCGCTCACCTACGAGCAGCTGCGGCGGCGGATGAACCGGATGGGGCACCTGCTGCGGGAGCTCGGCGTGCGCCGCGAACAGCGCGTCCTGCTCGTGCTCGACGACACCACCACGTTCCCGACAGCGTTCCTCGGCGCGATGCGGATCGGCGCCGTGCCGGTGCCGGTCAGCGTCCGCGAGACCGAGCTCAACTTCCGTCACTTCGTCGAGGACTCCTACGCCGAGCTCGTGGTGTGCGACCCGGAGGTGCTCGCGAAGGTGGGCGGCGCCCTGCGCGGGCAGGACGTGCGCTTCCTGGTGCGCGGCGGAGGCGAGGGAGCGATCGACCTCGACACGGCGCTGGCCTCCCAGGACGACGAGCTCGCCCCCGTGCCGACGCACCCGGACGACATGGCGTTCTGGCTCTACACGTCAGGATCGACGGGCCGCCCGAAGGGCGCCGTCCACGTCCATCACAGCTTCGAGGTCGGCGCCGAGACCTTCGCGCGCCATGTGCTGCAGATGCGCGAGGACGACCGTGTCTTCACGACGACGAAGTTCTACCACGCGTACGGGCTGGGAAACAGCGTCTCCTACCCGCTGCACTTCGGGGCGACCTCCGTGGTCCTGGACGGGATGCCGACGCCCGAGCGGCTGATCGCGACGCTGCGCGAGCACCGCCCGACGATCTACGTGTCGGTGCCGGCTCTGTACCGGCAGCTCGTCGCCGACCCGGAAGCGGATGGCGCGCTCGACTCGGTGAGGGTCTGCACCTCTGCCGCCGAGCCGCTGCCGGTGCGCACCTTCGAGCAGTGGCGCGAGCGCTTCGGGGTGGAGATCGTCGACGGGATCGGCACCACCGAGATGTGGACGACGTTCTGCACGAACAGGCCGGGGGCGGTCGTCCCGGGGACCACGGGCCGCCCGACGCCGGGCTTCGAGGTGCGTCTCACCGACGAGGACGGGCTCCCGCTCGAGGGCGCCGTCGAGGGCAACATCGAGGTGGCCGGCGAGACCTGCGCGGCGTCCTACTGGCACCAGTACGACCGCACCCGCCGCCAGATGAGGGGCCGCTGGTTCGCCACGGGGGACCGCTACCGCCGCAACGAGGACGGGACCTACGTCTACGTGGGCAGGGCCGACGACATGTTCAAGGTCGCCGGGCTCTGGGTCTCGCCGGTGGACATGGAGCACGTGCTGATCGAGCACCCGGACGTCGAGGCGGCGGCGGTCGTCGGCACGACGGTCGACGACTACACGCGCCTCGCCGCGTTCGTCAGGTGCAGGGACCCCGCCGCCGCCGGCGAGGGGCTGCGCGAGTCGCTGCGCGCGCTGTGCCGCGAACGCCTGCGCGAGTACGAATATCCGCACATCATCCGCTTCGTCGACGAGCTGCCCCAGACGCTGACCGGCAAGCCTCAGCGCTTCAAGCTGCGCGCGATGATCGAGCAGGAGCTCGGCACGGACGCCACCGTGCGGGGAGACGACGCTCCGGTCGGCGACGGCAGCCCGCCTGCTCCGCCCGCCGCGCCGCCCGAGCCCCTGGCCGCACCGCGGGCGGCCGCCGGCGTCGCGGGCAGCCGCCCCGCGGTTGTGCCCTCCCACGATCTCGCCGCCCTTCCCGCCGCCGAGCGCGAGCAGGCCGCGATCGCGCTGGTGCTCAGCGAGATGGCGTCGATCGCGCGCGAGGAGCTCCCCCCCGAGAGCCTCGACGGCAACCGCAGCTTCAAGGACACCGGCTTCGACTCGATCGCCGCCGTGGAGCTACGCAACCGGCTCGGCACGGCGACCGGCCTGCAGCTTCCGTCGACGCTGATCTTCGACTACCCGACGCCGCGCGCCGTGGCGCGCATGATCTGCGCGCGAGCCGAAGGCCTGGAGCCCGAGCCGCCCGGGGCCGAGATCGACGAGGCGCTGCTCGCGCAGGAGCTGCGGAGCATCGCCCGGCGCTCGGCGCCACCGCGGATGCCGCGCGCAGGCTTCGGCGTCACGCTCAGGACCTCGTGGCTGCGCTCGCTGGTGCCGGCGCGACTCGCGGTCGCAAGGGCGGGCAGCCGCGCCGGGATGCTCTGGGAGCGCAATCCCGAGGTGCGCGCCGATGCCCGCGCGGCGATGGAGGCGGTCGTCGCTGGGACCGGCCGTGAGCGCGAACTGGACGAGCTGGCCAGGGGGCACTTCGTCGAGAACGCGATCAACCGGGCCCTGTTCTGGCACCGGCCGTGGTCGGCGTCGCTCGACCCCGAGTCGGCTGCGACGGTCGCGCGCGCCCTGAGGGGCGAGCGGCCCGTGCTGCTGAGCGCCTGTCACCTCGGCCCCTACTACCGTCTGCAATCGGCAGCGCCCCTGAAGCACAGCTACCTGGTCCCCGGGCCGTGGTTCTTCGAGCAGCCGAGCGCCGACGAATGGGGCCGGCGCCTCGCCCGCTGGCGCCAGGGCACCAGGGTTCCGCTGGTTCCCTCGGGGGGCTCGTTCCAGATCGTGCGGGGACTGCTCGAACGGGGCGAGGCGGTGCTGATCCTGTTCGACATGCCGGGTGGCCGCCAGACGCGGTTCCTCTGCAAGCCGGCGATGCTCGCCGACGGCACCGCCGAGCTGGCGTTCCGCACCGGCGCCCTCGTGCTGCCGCTGCGCGCGCGCCGCGACGGGCACCTGGTACGGATCGACGTCGGCGCCCAGCTCGATCCCGGTGACTTCCCGGGCGTGGGTGAGCTGCACGAGGCGCTGGCGGCGATGCACGAGCACTGGATCCTCGAGAACCCGGCCGCGGCCGAGGATCCTCGCGCTCGCTGGGAGGAGGGCATCAGCCCGCAGGCGTGGGTCGCTCCTCTGCCCGGCGCGAGGCCCTGAGCGTCCGCTGCGCGCCGCGCGGGATCGCCGAGACGCGCCCGCTGCACGGTGCCCGCACCGCCGCGTGGCGACTCGCGCTCAGGCACCGCTGCGGGCGGAGCCGTCCGCTCCCCCTCAGCGACCGCTCCGCTGGCGGTGCCTGCAGCCCGGCCAGCAGCACGGTCGTCGCTGCCCTTCCTCCAGCTCTTCGCGCGTGCGGCGGATGCGGCGTTCGCGGGTCGATTGCTGCTTGGCGTCCTCGACCCAGCAGATGAACTCGTTGCGGGCCAGCGGGGTGATGTCCTCCCACGCCTCGCGCGCGGCCGCGCTCGAGATCAGCACCTCGAGCAGGTCGGCGGGCAGCTCGTGCACCACGCCACCGGGGAGGGCTACGACGGACACCCGACGATCGTAGTGGGACGGTCCGCTCGCGTGACTCGGCACGCGTGGGGCGCCGCGCCCGGGCGCCGCGTGCTGATCGCATGCCGCGACGGGACGGGAGCTGCGATCGCCCGATCGACCACCTAGCCGTCCAGCTGTGCGTAGCCGTAGGGGTCGAGTGGCACGCCGACGCGTTCGCCGCCCGGCATCCGCACCGAGGCAGTCTGCGCCGCCCCCGCGAAGTTGACAACGACGACCGCCGTTTCCGCAGCCAGCGACGCGGACACGGCGAGGACGGTGCTCGCCGGTTCGGCGTCGAGCACCTGCAGCGTCCCGGTCTGCAATGCCGGCCGCCGGCGTCGTTCGGCAATCAGCTGCGCGATCAGTGGTTCCAGCGCGTCGGGGTCGCTGCTCCAAGCCAGCGGCCGGCTCTGCTCATAGGGCAGGTATTCGGCGCCGATCTCCTCACCGGTGTAGACGCAGGGGAGGCCGGGCAGCGAGAGCACCAGCGCGAGCGCCGCCCTCGTGATCCCCGCGCCGTTGCGGGTGATGAAGCGACTCCCGGTGTCGTTGTTGTCGAGGAAGCGAAACGGCCGGAGCGCGAGCGGCGCTGCGAGCGCGGCACGCAGGCTGGCCAGGTCCGGGCCGTGCTTGGGGAACGCCGACTGCCAGCTCCATTCGCCGAGGTTCGCGCCCCAGTCGTACGCGGCGGTGAACCCTTCTTCGGCGTACTGGCCTGCGCTTGCCGGCGCCTCGGCGAGCAGCAGCGCGTCGGGCCGCAGCCGGCGAACTTCCCCTGCCCATTCCTCCCAGAAGGCCGGAGACCGTGAGGCCACCCCCCACGCCGCATCGCACCGGAACCCGTCCACGTCCGCTTCGCGAATCCAGTAGCCGGCGGCTTCGAGCGCGAGCCGGCGTACCTCGCCGTTCTCGTAGCTGAGGTTCGGCAGCTTGCGCCAGGAGAAGTAGTGGACGGGGTTGCCGTGACTGTCGCGCTCGTAGAAGCTCCAGTATCGCGACTGCGCCTGCTTGAAGTGCTTGGCCTGGATGAAGTAGGGGTGGCTGGCCGAGGTGTCGTTGAGCGGCATGTCGAGGATCACGCGCAGCCCACGCGCATGGGCTTCGGCGACGAGCTCCTGGAGGTCCGCGAGGGTGCCGTAGTCGGGGCGCACCGCGAAGTGGTCCGTGACGGCGTAGCCGAATTCCCCGGGCAGCGTCGCGAACAGCGGCGAGAGCCACAGCACGGTCGTGCCGAGCGCCGCGAGACGGTCGAGCGCTTCGGTCACCGCGCGGAGCGGCGGCTGGCCGAACAGCGGCGGGATCACGCCGTAGACGACGGCATCACTCGCCCACTGCGCTTCCCAGCCGCCGGCCGGCACGCTCGGCGTCCCGCCGGCGACCGTGAACACCGCGGTCGCCGTGTCGGGATTGCCGTTGCCGTCGGTGACGCGGCAGGAGACGTAGTGCTCGCCGTCGGCGAAGGGGCCCGGCAACGCCAGGCGGGTGCCTTCGCCGAGGCGTGTCGAGCCTTCGCTCCACTGGGTCGAGCCGATCGGCGCCTGTGTGTACGGATCGGTGCCGCTCCCGCTCGCGTCCAGCAGCACGGCGCCGTTCTCGACGCCGATGACAGCCCGCGCGGTGGGTCCCTGCCTGAGCCGCGCCGTGTAGGTCTGGCCCGCCGTTCGGCCGCCGGGCGCACGCATTTCGACCGGGTTCGCGCCCGGCTCGAGTGGCACCTCCGCCGTGATCCCGTCACCGGAGGGTTCGCCCGCCACGGGCGCGCCGTCGACGGTGAGGGTGCCGCCCGCCGGGGCGCCGGTGACGAGGACGCCGCTCGCCCAGACGTCGGCGCTGACCGGGAGCAGCTCGGGGCGTTCGACGGCGGCGCGTGCCGCCTCGACCAAGGGACCGCCGAGCAGGGCGCCCGCGGCCACGCCGATGCCCGCGCCCAGAACCTCGCGGCGCGTCAGCTCGCTGTCTTCGCAGATGCTCAAAGTCGATCCCTCCCGTGCGCCTCCGCTGCAGCGGTCGCGTGAGCTGGAGTCTACGGCTGCGCGGCTCGCCGGGGCGCGGCGCTCACCGGCGGATCGCCGGCACCTGCTGCGTTATGCAGTGGATGTTCCCGCCGCCGAGCAGGATCTCCCGGGCGGGCAACCCGACGACCTCGCGCTCGGGGAAGCAGCCGCTGAGGATCTCCAGCGCCTGCTCGTCGGTGCGCTCGTCCAGCAGCGGCACGACCACGCGCGTGGTGGCGATGTAGAAGTTCACGTAGGAGGCCGCCAGGCGATCGCCGGCGCGGCGCGGGATCGTCCCGTCGACCGCATCGACGCCGGCAGCCTCCTCGGCGGTGATGCTCGGTGGGGCGGGCGCCGGCAGGCAGATCACCTCCAGCGACCGTCCGCACGCGTCGTGCTGCTCGCTGAGCCGCGCCATCGCGTCGCGCGAGATCCCGTGCTGGGGATCCTCCTCGTCCTCGCACCAGGTCAGCAGGACCACGCCGGGGCGGGCGAAGCAGGCGAGGTTGTCGACGTGCCCGTCGGTCTCGTCGTCGTGGACGCCCCGTCCCAGCCACAGCACCTTCTCCGCGCCGAGGTGCTCGCACAGCAGTCGCTCGATCTGCTCGCGCGAGAGCTGCGGGTTGCGGTTCGTGTTCAACAGGCACTCTTCGGTCACCATCACCGTCCCCTCGCCGTCTACGTGGATCGAGCCGCCCTCGAGCACGAACGGGGCGCGATAGCGGTCGGCCGCTTCGATCTCCAGGACCTTCGCCGCCACACGCTCGTCGCGATCCCACGGGAAGTAGAGGCCGCCCTCCAGGCCGCCCCAGGCGTTGAAGCGCCAGTCGACGCCGCGCCTGTCTCCGTGAGGGTCGACGACGAAGGTCGGCCCGGTGTCGCGCATCCACGCGTCGTCGGTCGAGATCTCCACGACGCGCACGGCGTCGGAGAGGACCGAGCGGCAGTGCTCGAACTGGCGGTCGGAGACGGCCATCGTGACCGGCTCGGACTCGGCGATCGCCTCCGCCACCGCCGCGTACGCGGCCTGTGCAGGCTTGGCTCCCAGCCGCCAGTTGTCGGGGCGCTCGGGCCATGCCATCCAGCAGCCGGCGTGGGGCTCGAACTCGCCCGGCATCCGGTAGCCGTCCGCTGCCGGGGTGGAGCCGAGCGTCCGGCTCATCGGCGGGTACGCCCGGCGTGCAGGATGTCCGTGGGCGGCTGGTGCTCTGCGAACACGCTCCAGATGATTGCAACCGGCGAGGGGCACGACGGGGTCTGCGGACCGGTCCCGCCCGAGCACCTAGAGTGCTGTGGCGTGGAGGAGTCGATCCAGCTGCTCGTCGCCCCGGAGCCGCGCCCCTCGCCGGCGCGTACGCGGCCGCCGCTGCGCCGCCCGTTCAGGATCGGCGCGGTGCAGGAGCGCTGGCATCCGGACCCGGACGAGCACGCCGAGGCGCTCGCGCAGGGCATCCGTCTCGCGGCGGGTGCCGGTGCTCAGCTCGTGTGCCTGCAGGAGCTGACCCTCACCCGCTACTTCGCGGTCGATCCCGGCGGTCCGCAGGCGGCCGGTGCCGAGCCGGAGGATCTGCCGGGCGGACCCACATACCGGTTCGCCGCCGAGATCGCCGCGGAGACCGGCGTGCACGTGCACGCCTCGCTCTACGAGCGAGCCGACGGCGCCGACGGCCTCGGCTTCAACACCGCGATCATCGTCGCGCCCGGCGGCGAGCTCGTAGCTCGCACGCGCAAGCTGCACATCCCGCTGACCGCCGGCTACCACGAGGACCGCTATTTCCGCCCCGGGCCCGGCGAGGGCGAGGAGGCGTATCCGCTGGTCGCTCTCGGTGAGCTGCGCCTCGGGCTGCCGACCTGCTGGGACCAGTGGTTCCCCGAGGTCGTTCGTGCCTACAGCCTCGAGGACGCCGACGTGCTGATCTACCCGACGGCGATCGGCTCGGAGCCCGACCACCCCGGCTTCGACACAGAGCCGCTGTGGGAGCAGGTGATCATCGGCAACGCGATCAGCAACGGCGTGTTCATGGTGGCCGTGAACCGCATCGGCGACGAGCCGCCGCTGCGCTTCTACGGGTCCTCGTTCATCTGCGATCCCTACGGGCGCAAGCTCGTGCAGGCGCCGCGCGAGCAGCCGGCGGTGATCGTCGCGGATCTCGACCTCGATCAGCGCCGCGACTGGCTCGAGCTGTTCCCGTTCCTGAGCACGCGCCGTCCCGACACCTACGGCGCGCTCAGCGGCGGCTCAGCCGGCGCCGGCTGAGCCGGTCCCTCCCCGCGCGCGCCGGCGGCGCGGCGGCGCGACCGATCAGTTTTGCCACGACGCCCGGTCTCATGTTCCGCAGCGACAGGCGAGCGATCGAGGAGGACGGGATGGGCAGAGTGGTGGTGAGCGAGTTCGTGTCGGTCGACGGGGTCTTCGAGGACCCCGGCGGAGCCGAGGGCTATGAGCACGGCGGCTGGACGTTCGAGTACGCACGCGGCGAGGACGGCGACCGCTTCAAGCTCGACGAGCTGATGGACGCGGAGATCCAGCTGCTCGGCCGCGTCACCTACGAAGGCTTCGCGGCGGCGTGGCCCAGCCGCGAGGGCGGCTTCGCCGAGAAGATCAACAAGGGCCGCAAGGTCGTGGTCTCCACCACGCTGGCCGACCCCACGTGGGAGAACACGGAGGTGATCTCCAGCGACGTGCCGGGGCGGCTCGGCAAGCTCCGCGAGCAGACCGCGGGGACGATCCTCGTCGCCGGCAGCGGCCGCCTGGTCTCGACGCTGCTCGAGCACGACCTCCTCGACGAGCTCCGGCTGATGGTCTTCCCGACGATCCTCGGGCGCGGCAGGCGCCTGTTCCCCGACGGCATCGAGCGGCTGAAGCTGCGGCTCGTGGAGTCGAGGACCGTGGGGTCGGACGGCGTGCAGGTGCAGGTCTACGAGCGGATTCGCTGACGGCCCGGCGTCGGGCCGCGACGGGCCGGCGGCGTCGCCGCGGGTGCGTCGCCTGCGAGTGCTGACGGGCCGGAAACAGTATCGGCAGCCGATACTCTTTTCCCGTGCCTGCCCCACGCGAGGACCGTTTTCCCGCGGATGCTGTGATGCTGCCCGGCCCTCCCCAACCCGGGATGGACCGCCGGGGCGACTTTCAGGTCCCCCCGACGACGGTGCTGATCACGCTGCTCGCGATCCCGCTCGGGATCGTCGTGAGCGGCGTCGCGCTCGCCCTGCTCGACTTGATCGCGCTGTTCACCCACCTCTTCTATACGGGCACGGTGAGCACCGTGCTCTCGGCCCCCGACACGGCCCCGCTGGGGGTCCTGAGCGTGCTCGTCCCGGTCGCGGGCGGGCTGATCGTCGGCGTGATGGCGAAGGTCGGATCCGAGCGGATCCGCGGTCACGGGATCCCGGAGGCGATGGAGACGATCATGCTCCGCGGCAGCAGGATGGAGCCGAAGCTCGCCGTTCTGAAGCCGCTGTCGAGTGCGATCAGCATCGGCAGCGGCGGGCCGTTCGGCGCCGAGGGCCCGATCATCGTGACCGGCGGCGCCGTCGGCAGCATCCTCGGCCAGTCGCTGCACCTCACCGCGCTGGAGCGCCGCTGCCTGCTGGTGGCGGGAGCGTCCGCGGGGATGACCGCCGTGTTCGGAACCCCGATCGCGGCCGTCCTGCTCGCCGTCGAGCTGCTGCTGTTCGAGTGGCGTCCGCGCTCGATGGTGCCGGTGGCCGCCGCCGCGGCCAGTGCGGCGATCTGCCGCCAGGCGCTGGTGCACTCCGGGCTCCTGCACGGCGCGCCGCTGTTCCCGGTCGCCGTCCACGGCGCACTCGGGACGGCGGCGGCGGGCGGCGCCGTCGCGCTGGGCCTCGCCGGCGGCGCGCTCGCCTGGCTGATGACGCGCTGCGTGTACGGCGCCGAGGACCTGTTCGGCCGGCTTTCGGTGCACTGGATGTGGTGGCCGGCGATCGGGGGCGCGGTCGTGGGCCTCGGCGGCCTGATCGAACCGCGCGCCCTCGGCGTCGGCTACGCGACGATCGATGCGGTCCTGATGGGCCGCCTGGCGATCGCCACGCTGCTCGTGCTGCTGGTCGTGAAGCTGGCGATCTGGGCCGTGGCGCTGGGTTCGAACACGAGCGGCGGGATCCTCGCGCCGGTGCTGATGCTCGGCGCGGCGCTCGGCGGCATCCTCGGCCCTGTCCTGCCCGGCGCCAGCGACGGCACGTGGGCGCTGATCGGGATGGCGGCGGCGCTCGCGGGCGTGACGCGCTCGCCGCTGACCAGCATCGTGTTCGCGATCGAGCTGACCTACGACCTGCGCGTGATGGTGGCGCTGCTGGTCGCCTGCACGCTCGCCCACCTGGTGAGCGTGATGACGCTGCGGCGCTCGATCCTCACGGAGAAGATCGCGCGGCGCGGCTTCCACGTAACACGTGACTACGAGATCGACCCTCTGCAGGCGCTGCTCGCGAGGGACGTGATGCAGAGTGACGTGTTCACGCTGTCGGCCGAGTCCAGCGTCGCCGCCGCCTATGCCGCGCTGCCGGAGGGCTCCGAGCGGCGCCGGCAGCGGCTCTATCCGGTGACCGGCGCGGACGGAGCCCTCAGCGGCGTGGTCGCCTTCGACGACCTGCTGGCGAGCGGCGCGGCGGCCGAGCAGACGGCGGTCGCGGAGCTCGCCCGGCCGCCGCTCGTCGTCCACCCAGAGGAGACGCTGCGGCAGGTGGCCGACCGCATGCTCGCCAGCGGGCACCGCGTGCTACCGGTCGTCGATCGCGACGATCCCGCGGTGCTGGCCGGGCTGATCAGTCAGGCCGACCTGCTCATGGCCCACGAGCGGGTGCTGATCGAGGAGCGTCACCGCGAGCGGCCGCTGAAGCCGCAACGGCTCAGCCACGCGCTCGGCGGACTGCTCGCCACCGGCAGGAGCGGCGATGGCTGATCCCGGTCCGGGGCTACGAGGACGATTGGCCGACGACCGCCCTGCCGGGGATGATGGCTGGGCCGACCATGCAATCGACGATCTCGACATGACCGGGCTCGGCGACGAGGACTACCGGCGCCTGCTCGCCTTCCGCGTGCGGCTGCGCGATTTCCTGCGCTGGTCCGAACGGGAGGCCGGCGCGGCGGGGCTCACCCCGGCGCTGCACCAGCTGCTGCTGGTCGTCAGGGGCGAGTCGCTTCCGACGATCTCCGACGTGGCGGAGAAGCTGCACATTCGCCACAACAGCGTGGTCGAGCTGGTCCACCGCGCCGATACCGCGGGGCTGCTCGAGCGGGAGAGCGATCCGATCGACAGCCGGCTGGTGCGGCTGTCGCTGACCGCGCTGGGCGAGCAGCGCCTGGAGTCGCTGACGCTGCGCCATCTTCCACGTATCGCCGCGCTCGCGGCGGGCCTCGAGGAGGTCGTACGGCTTCCCGCCTCCGAGCGGAGGCTCAGGCAGGGCGCGACGCCTGCTCACCGGCGCTGAGCATGCGGTCGATCAGCGCAGGCGTGTCGCCGGGGATCTCCCAGCCGCCGCGGGAGAGCTGCCTCACCCCTTCCGCTCGCAGCTCCGCGACCGCGTGGCTGACCGATGGACGGCGCGCCCCGATCAGTTCGGCGATCTGCTCGTGGGTGAGACGGACCGGGACCACCAGCCCCCCGTCGGTGCGGATCCCCCACCGCTCGGCGAGGTGCCAGAGCAGGTAGAAGACGCGCAGCGCCACGCCCGGCACCTGGCTGATCAGGAGGCGCAGGGCCAGCCAGCGGGCGCGGCGCCCGATCCGCGCGAGGATCGCCACGGTCAGCGCCGGCCAGGGCGCGATCCGTGCCGCGAAGTCCTCGTCGAGCAGCGCGATCGTCGCCGGCTCGAGCAGCTGCCAGCTGGTGGTGATCCCCTCGACCGGATACTCGCCGTCGTGATCCCAGGGGCGCAGCAGGTCCCCGGGGCCGATGATCTCGCTCACGGTCTCGCCGCCGCAGGTGGTTCGGCGCGCGAGGAAGCCCTCGATCACGAGCAGGCCCATCCAGCTCTCGCACTCGCCGTATTCGCCGATCGCATCCCACTCGCCACGCCGCAGCTCGCGCGTCTGCGCGGTCGTGGCCTCGAGCGCCGCGCCCCACTGCTCCGCCGGCAGGGCTTCACGCAGATCGGCGTCGAGCTCGAGGACCCTCTGCGCGGGAGGTTCGCTCATGCGCAGGGGTCCGGGAGCCCGCGGTGCGCGAGCGCGTCCGCCGGCGTCCGCCCGGGGGCGAGCAGCCACCCGTCCTCTCGCTGGAGCACGTCTTCGCGCTCTCGCAAGGGGCCCAGGGCGCTCGTGACCGCCTGGCGGCGGGTGCCGACGAGCCGCGCGAGCAACTCGTGGTTGAGAGGCAGCCGCAGCACGATTCCCTCCGGTGTGACACGTCCCCACCGCTCGGCGAGCAGCGCGAACAGGAACAGCAGACGGCTCTCGACCCGGCGCAGCCGCCGAGTGATCGTCAGGGCGGCGAGGAAGCGCCCGCGCAGCGTCGCGAGCCTCGCCAAGCCGAGCGCCACCGACGGATAGGGAGCCATGCGGCCGATCAGCAGCTCGTCGATGACTGCGACCGTGCCGGGCAGCAGGACGCGCCATTTCCCCTCCGGCACGCTCGCGCCGGTCCGTCGCGCCCATGGGTAGATCAGATCGCCCACGCCGAGCAGCTCGGCGAAGACCCGCCCGCCGATCTCGACCTCGCGCACGAGCAGCCCGCCCGCGATCAGCAGGCCCGTGTGCGGACCAGCGTGACGCCGCGTCACCTGAGGGGTCCAGGCGCCCTCGGTGAACGACTCGACCTGCACCAGTGAGCGCAGCCGCGCCTGCGGCCAGTCCTCGGCGCCGAGCTGCTCGCCCAGCTCGGGCAGCAGATCGAACAGCGCCGCCGCGCGCACACCGCCGCCGATCTCGCGTGCGGCCGGCGGACCGGCCGGTGCCCGCCCCGCGCCCAGTTCGGCGCCCGCATACCCGCTGTTCCCGTTCCGGTTCATCTGGCCCGCCCCGTTGTTCGCATGCCCCTTACCCGCCTGCGCCGGAGACGCAACCGCGGCCCCTTTGCAGACTGGGTTTTGTGCTGCGGCGGACAGCGATCGCATGAGCGCTTCGCGTCGCGGCGAGATGTATGTCATGGGAAGGTTCGACTGGCATCGTCGCGGCCGGGCTCGCGCCAGATCCTCGCTTGCGCCGATGGCGCTGCTCGCGCTGCTGGCGACCGGGCTGGTGGTAGCCGACGCAGGCGTGATCCAGCTGCTGGGCGCCCTGACGCCGCTCGCGGCGCTCGCCGCGGTCGCAGCGCGGCGGGTTCGCGCAGCACGAAGGGAACGGCTGTTCACCTGGCAGCAGGTGCAGCTCGACCTGGAGCGGGAGCTGCGCCGCACCATGCGCCGTTCTCGCTGGAGGCACCTGCTCAGAATCGGCGCCCCCACGGCCGGTGGAACCCGCCGTCCGGTCGGCGAGAGGACCAGGACCTGAGGAGGAACCGCGGCGCTGCGTGAAGGTAGGCGCCAGGTTCGGACCGGCCCGTGCGTACGCGGCTGGCCTCATAGCATCTGCGCGCGCCGTCAACCGCACCTTCGGCGAGCGGGAGCTCTAGCCGGTCGGCAGCAGCTCCTGAACGGGGCGCCGGGCGGCAAGGGGGCCGCTCTCCTCACCCGTGGCCGCGCCGGCGCAGGAACGCGGCGAGCGACAACAGCAGCACTGCGGGGCCGGCCATCGCGTAGGCGGAGAAGGGGCGGCTGACCGCGACGCCGATTCCCGCCGCCAGGAGGTAGTCGACCCACACCATCGCAGGCAGCGCGATCCGGGAGCCGCGACCGCGGCGCCGCGCGCCGGCAGCGCCGACGAGCATCCCGGTCAGGGTCCCGGTGATGTAGGTCGTGGCCACGCCGGAGCTTCGCGCGAGCCAGACCAGTGAGCTCTGGCCCCCCATCGCCACACCGGAGAGGGCGATCAGCGGGTAGACCGCGGCACCCGACGTTCCCCAGAGGGCCGCGATCGGCAGGATCGCCATCACGCACGAGGCCTCGAGACCGAGCACGAGGGGAGAGCGGCAGGGCCACGCGCCGCGTGCCGGGGCGCGCAGCAGGAGCGCCGCGAGCACCGCGCCGGTGCAGAAGCCGGATACGGCCAAAAGCGAGCGGACAGCCCTCGCGCCGTCCCCTTCACCCGCGGCGATCGCAAGCAGCACCGTGTTGCCAGTCATGTTGGCGGTGAACACGTGCCCGAAGGCGAGGTAGGCGACCGCGTCCACATAGCCCCCCACCGAGGCCAGCGCCGCTAGCAGCAGCGGAGAGGCAGCCTGGCACTGCTCCGGGGCGCTCGTGCACTCGCTCGTCATCCCCCGACCGCTACCCGCGGCCGCCGCCTGCGCGTGTAGTCCGCCGGACAGCACCCGCCGCTGCGCACCGGCGACGGTAAGCGCGCGGACGCGGGGCGTGACGCGAGCCGCCGGCAGGGCACCTCTTTGGCGTGGTTGTTCACAGATGCCAAGGAGGTGTGGTCCCGATGAAAGCCGAGAACCGCGACGCGCGCGGTGAGCGAAGCGCCCGTACAGCTTCCGAGGAGGCGTTGCGAGCGGCAGAGGTGAGACGTCTGACGCATGCGATCGCGCCGTTCGGCGTGCTGCGCCGCGACGTTCTCGCACGCGAATGTCATGCAGGATGCTGGCGCGAGGGAGACTTCGAGGGCGCGCTCGAAGCCGCCGTCAGGCAAGGCAGATTGCGTCCGCTGGGTGTCGGGTTCTACGGGCGCCCGCAGCGCGATGGGAAGCGCGCGTGAGCGCCGCGAGCCCCGTGGGCGGGCGCACCCAGGAGACGGAGATCGAAGAGCTGTTCGAGCGCTGGACCCGAGATCGCGACCGCGCCGCACGCGATCGCATCGTCGAGGAGTACATGCCGCTCGCGAGAAGCCTCGCGTACCGGTATGCGCGCAGCTCCGAGCCCTTCGAGGACCTCGTTCAAGTGGCGTCGCTCGCGCTCGTGAAGGCGGTCCACCGCTTCGATCCCTCGCGGGGACGGCGCTTCGGCGCCTACGCCGTGCCGACGATCCTCGGCGAGCTGCGCAGGCACTTCCGCGACTCCGGATGGGCGCTGCACGTCCCGCGCGCCGACAAGGAGCTGGCGCAGGCGGTCACCGAGGGGGAACGCGCGCTGCTCGCGCAGACAGGCCGCCCCCCGACTGCGCAGCACCTGGCGGATTTCATGAACATCGACATCGAGCGGGTGCTGGAGGGGCTCAGCGCGGCCCGCGCGTATGCGACGATCCCGCTCGAGGCGCCTGGCGAGCACGACGAGGGCGGCGGCACCTCGCTCGGCGACACGATCGGCGGCAACGATCCCGGCTTTCACCGTGTCGAGCGGCGCATGGCGCTCGCAGCGGGTCTCGAGGATCTGTCACAGCGCGAGGCCGAGCTGCTGCGGATGCGCTTTGGCGAAGAGCTCAGCCAGGCCGAGATCGGCGCTCGCATCGGTGTCTCGCAGATGCAGGTCTCGCGGCTGCTGCAACGGTGCTTCGAGACGATCCGCGAGTCGATCGACGACCCCGCGCAGCATCGGCTCGCCGCATAGGCAACCGCGGCAGCGGCGCGGCGACAGCCGGACGCCGGCGCGTCGCTGCTCGCGGCCGCCTCGCCGCGCATCGCGCGACGCGCGGGGCCACCGGCGCGCCGCGGCGCGCGGCGCAAGCGGCAACCTGGCTCGCGGCTCAGCGCCGGGCGCAGGATCTGCAGGCGCCGCGCAGCACGATCTCGTGCTCGGCGACGCGCATCGGCACGCGCTTGCTCAGCGAGCGCATCTCGGCCTCGAGGCGCTCGTCGGTGAACGGCTCGACGGTTCCACAGCTCTCACAGACGAGGTGGTGATGATGGCCGTGTCCGCTGCGAAGCGGCTCGTAGCGCGCCATCTCCTGGCCGACCTGGATGCGCTGCACGAGGCGCAGGCGCTCGAGCTCGTCGAGGATCCGGTAGATGCTCGCCCGCGCGACGGGCCGCTTGCTCGCCCGCAGAGCGTCTTCTATCTCCAGCGCCGACAGCGCGCATGGCTGGGCGTCGAGCAGCTCCAGCAGCGAGCGGCGGGCCTGCCCGGAGCGATGCCCGCTCTGCGCGAGCTCCTGCTGGGCCTGCATCGCCCAGCCGCCTGTCTGGCCGCCGCTCATCCGCTCCCCAGTCTAGGTCCGGTTCCGGTGGCCGGCGCGCGGCGCCCGGCCCAGCCCGACCGTGCGCGGCGGGCGCCGAGCGCGATTGCGAGCAGATAGCTCCCCGTCGCGACGCCGATGATCGCCGTGCTGGGCGGCAGGGTCGGGACGGCGTAGCTGAGGGCCAGGCCGATCCACATCGCTGCGAGCGCGAGCACGGCGGAGAGGGCGAGGCCGAGGTAGGGGTTCGAGGCGAGCCGGTGCGCCGCGCCGGCGGGAGCGGCCAGCAGCCCGAGCAGCAGCAGCGCGCCGACCGCCTGCGTGGCCTCGGCGGCGGTGGCGGCCAGCAGCACCAGGAACGCGAGCCCCAGGGCCCGGACCGGCACGCCCCGCGCCGCGGCGACGAGCGGGTCGACGCTCGCGAACAGCAGCGGCCTCGCCAGCGCCGCCACCGCGAGCACGACGACGAGACCGACGATCGCGGCGATCCGCGCGTCGCCCGCGCCGAGGCCGAAGATCGAGCCGAACAGCTCGCGCGCGCCGAGCAGGCCGTTGCCCGCACCCGAGGAGCTGCTGAACAGCGCCAGGAACAGGACACCGAGGCCGAGGATCCAGGCGAAGACGATCCCGATCGCGACGTCGTCGGCGGTCCCGCGCCGGCCGATACCGCCGAGCACGAGTGCGACCGCGATCGTCGCCGCGAACAGCCCCACGCGCGTATCGATGCCCGCGGCCGCCGCCGCCAGCGCCCCGGTGAAGGCGACGTGGCTGAGCGCGTCTCCGGCGAAGACCTGCGCGCGCAGCACGAGGAACCAGCCCACCGCGCCGCAGGCCAGGGCGACGAAGCTGCCGGCCAGCAGGGCGTTGCGGAAGAACTCGTGCGCGAGCATCAGGCGGCGCCTCCCGCCGGGCGCGCCGTCCCCTGCTCGGCGGGTCGGGCGGGGGGCCGTCTCTGCGCCCGGCGGTCGAGCAGCGTCCGTGCGAGCCGCGCGAGCAGGTAGCAGGCGAACGCGACCGACGTGATGTAGAAGCCGACGGGGTAGCCGTAGAAGTAGGCGAGGGCCAGCCCGACCCACGTGATCAGCACGCCGAGCAGCATGCTCAGCACGAGGCTCGCACCGATCCGGGAGGTGATCAGCTGAGCAGTCGCGGGCGGGGCGACGAGCAGCGCGAAGACGAGCAGCGCGCCGGTGATCTGCGCGGTCTCCGCGACGGCCAGCCCGAGCGCCATCAGGAACGCGAGCCCGAGAGCGCGGGCCGGCACGCCGCGGCTCCGCGCCACCCCCTCGTCGATCGAGGCGAACAGCAACGGCCGGCCGGCGAACGCGAGCAGGGCAAGTGACGCGGCGGCGACGAGCAGGAGCGCCAGGACCTGGGCGGAGGTGATGCCGAGGAAGCTCCCGAACAGCAGGCTCTCGTAGTTCGCGAGCACGCCCTTGTAGAGGCTCAGGAACAGGAACCCGCAGGCGAGCCCGAAGGCCTGCACCGCGCCGGTGACGGCGGCCTCCTGGCCGCGCCCCGAGCGCGGGCCGCTCGCCGTAAGGCCGATCGCCAGCGCCGCCGCACCGGAGAACACGAAGAACCCGGCCGCGGCGGAGAGGCCCGCCAGCAGCGCCGCGGCGGCGCCGGGGAAGGCCATCACCGACAGCGTGTGACCGGCGAAGGTCTCGCGGCGCAGCACCATGAACCAGCCGATCGCGCCTGCCATCACCGCGACCACGGTCCCCGCCTCCAGGGCGCTGACCATGAACGGGTACGCCGTCAGCTGTTCGAGGTCGGAGACGGGATCCGGCGAGATGCCGGTCGCCGTGAGGATCGGGTCAATGGTCATGGCGATCGGAGTGGTGGGCCGGCGCCTCTGGGAGCCCGACGACGACGAGCCGGCGGTCTGCCGTGCTCAGGACCTCGATGGGGACGCCATAGAGGGCGCTGAGCGTGCTCCCGGTGATCACCTCGCGCGGCTCGCCGACGACCGCCCGGCCGCCGCCGAAGTAGACGACCCGGTCGAGGTAGGAGAGCAGGGGGTTGACGTCGTGGGCGACGAGCAGGATCGTCACGCGCTGCTCGCGGCAGATGCGCTCCAGCAGCGCGGCCACGGCGCGCTGGTTCGGCAGGTCGAGGCTGTCGAGCGGCTCGTCGAGGATCAGCAGCCGGGGCTCGCTGACGAGCGCCTGGGCGATCAGCAGTCGCTGCTGCTCCCCGCCGGAGAGAGCGCCGATCGCCCGCCGCGCGTAGGCAGCGGCGCCGACCAGCTCGATCGCCTCCTCGACGCGCGCGAGGCCGGTGCGCCGCAGCGGCAGCCCCCAGCGCGCGCCTTCGAGTCCGAGGCGCACGATGTCGACGCCGCGGATGCGGGTGCCCGCGTCGAAGTGACGGCGCTGCGGCAGGTAGCCGATCTGCGCCTTGGCGGTGCCGGGCGGGCGGCCGAGCACGCCGGCGCTGCCGTGCGTGAGCGCCAGCTCGCCGAGCAGCACCTTCAGGAGCGTCGTCTTGCCCGACCCGTTCGGTCCGAGGATCGCGGCGAACTCGCCTTCGCCGACCTCGATGTTCACGCCGCTCCACACGACCGCACCGCCCAGGCGCGTCTGCGCTTCGCGCACGCTCACCACCGCCGCGAGCGGCGGCGAGGAGCCGCTTGCGGCGCCCGTCGCGGGCTCGGCCGGGGCGCCGCTCATCGCCCCGTGGCGCGGTGCAGCGCCGCGATCAGCCGCTCCAGCTCGGCGCTCTGCCACTGCTCGAAGTCATCGGAGGCGGGAGCGAGGGTCTCGGTGATCGTCGTGATCGGGATGTGCGCGGCTCGCGCCAGTTCGTTGACGCGCTGCACGTCGGGGGTCGCGTTCTGGCTGTTGTAGACCCACACCGCGATCGCGTGGGTTTCCGCTTGGCGATCGACCGTCTGCTTGTCGCGCGCGCTCACGTCGGTCCCCTCCGCAATCGCCTTGGCGAAGCTGTAGGGGGTCATCAGGCGCAGGCCGAGGCTCTCCCCGAGCGGCTGGAAGATGCTCTCCGAGTAGCCCACCGGCACGCCCGCGAAGCGCGAGCGGATCTCCTCACGCAGGCGGTCGTATTCGGCCAGGCCGGCGTGTTCGAAGGTGCTTCGGCGATGCTCGAAGTAGGACGCGTGTCGCGGGTCCAGGCGCTCGTAGTCGGCCGTGATCTGCGCGATCACCCGGTGCACGCTCGCGGGCGAGTACCACTGGTGCGGGTTCGCGCCGGTTCGCAGGCCGAGCAGGTTGCCGACGTCGAGAACCACCCGCTGCCCTGAGGGGTTGGCGTCGAGCAGCTGCGAGGCCCACGCGTCGTAGCCGATCCCGTTGACGATCGCCATCTGCGAGCGCGCGATCGCGACGCCGTCCGTCGCGGTCGGTTCGTAGGAGTGCGGATCGGTGTTCGGGTTGACGATGATGCTGCTCACCGCGACCCTGTCTCCGCCCAGCTGCGCGGCGATGCTGCCCCAGAAGTTCTCGGCGGCGGCAAGCTCGATCCTGCCGGCGGGGTCGACCCCCGCGAACGGTGTCGTCTCCCCGCAGGCCGCGATCGCAAGCGCAGCGCCGAGGGCCATCACCGCTGCCGCGCCGAGGCGCGCTCTCGCCACCAATGCCTCCGTTCGAGGGTTCGTTCGGGAACGCTGCGACGTTAGCAAAAATAGGAATCAGTCTCGATCCTATGAAGTCGCGACTACGCCCGAGGCGCGCCCGCCGCCCTGCGGCGTGTCCGACTCCGAGGCGGCCGCCGAGGCGACATCCGAGGCGAACGTCCTGCCCGCGCGGAACAGGAAGAACCCGGCGGCGACGAGCGTCCCGAGCATGATCAGGAAGGTGACCTGCAGGCCCGTTGCGGTGCTCGGCGGGGGCGCATGGGGATGGGTGCCGATCGGTGCCTGGTGCGGGACGATCCCCGCGACCAGCTCCGAGACCGCCCCGAACAGCAGCGGCGCGAGCGCCTGCGCCGCCGACCTGACCACCGTCAGCGCGCTCGACGTGCGCCCCCAGAGCCCCGAGGGCACGATGTCCAGGCGCGCGGCCTGGATCGGCGGGTTGGCCGCGGAGATCAGGGCCGAGCCCGCGACGTCGAACCACAGCGCGGGCGTGAGCTGCGAGCCGAGCAGGCCGGCTCCGAACAGCACGGCGGCGCCGACGTAGCATGCGCCGGGGAACCACATGCGCGCGGCGAGCCTTCCGCGTCGCAGCAGCATGTCGGTGACGCGCCCGCCGACGATAGAACCGACCACGAGGCCGACGACCAGCAAGGCGAGCGCGAGCTCGGCCGCTGCCTGGCTCGCGTGGTAGTGGCCCTTCACGAACAGCAGCGCGAACGTCTGCAGCCCGGCGAAGTAGAAGTAGCCGAGCGAGGAGCCGAAGATCATCTGCACGTTCGACGGGATCGAGAACAGGTAACGGATCGAGCGCAGGAGCCCCATCTGGCTGGCGTCCTCGTCGAGCACGAGCCGTGGGTTCGGCCCAGCGCCCTCGCGGCGCGCCGCCGCCAGCGCAGCTTCGCTGTCGTGAGCCGTGACGGACTCCTGGGCGGCGGCCTGCTCCGGCCCCCTCGCCGCCGAATCGCGTACGGCCGCGTCGAGATCGACGGTCCCGACGGCGAGATGGCTCTGACCGCCCCGCGAGGGCTCCGGTACGGTGCGCCACAGCTCACGCGCGAGGAAGAAGCCGGGCACCGCGAGCACGACGAACGTCAGCCGCCAGTCGATCACGCTCGCCACGAAGCCGCTGACGATGAACCCGAACGCCGTACCCGCCGCCTCGCCGACGAGCACGTAGGACCAGATCCGTCCCCGCTCCTCGGGCGCGAAGTAGTCGCCGGTCAGCGAGGAGATCGCGGGGCCGGCGCTCGCGGCGACGGCCCCGAGCGCCAGCCGCGTCAGCAGCAGCGAGGAGAAGCTGCCGGCGAATGCGCTGAACAGCGACGCCCCGCTCCACAGCACGATGCTGATCGCCAGCAGCGTCATGCGGTTGCTGCGGTCGACGAGTAGCCCAACCGGCACCGTGAAGACCGCCCCCACGAGCAATGTGACCGAGCTCAGCAGCCCGAGATCCGCATTTCCGATGTGCAGGCCCGACTCGAGCTGGGGCGCGATCGCACCGACCGTCGAGGCGTCTGCGCCGCTCAGCGCCAGGACCAGCGCGAACAGCGTGATCACGCGGGCTCGCGCGGGACCGCCGACGCGCTTGACGACCTCGCCCCGGACCGCGCCGGCGGTTGACCTCGCGGCCGACTCGAGCAGCCGCAGCAGCCACAGCCGTTCGTCGCGAGGCTCGCCCATCGCCTACCTGGCCACCCGTGCCATCCCCACCCCGACGACGTCGACCTGCCCGTCGGGCCCGCACCGCGCCACGTCGATCGCCTCGCGCGCGAGCGAGCGCCGCAGGCGGACGAACGCGACCGCCCCGAGCACCAGGGGCACAACGAGCGCCAGCGCGCGATATCCCAACACGGCCGCGGTCGCCGCCGCGACGGGCACGCGGTAGAGGACGAGCATCCCGACGAGACCGAGATCGACCCCGCCGATGCCGCCCGGCAACGGGATCAGGCCCCCGAGCTCGCCCAGCAGGTAGCCGATCAGGACGATCGCCAGCGGCGGCACCGACCCGAACGCGTGAAAGGTGGCCCAGAGGATCATCACGTCGAAGGCCAGGTAGCCGGCGAGGCCCACGAGCAGCAGCACGTCGCCGCTGCGCAGCAGCGCGAGCGCCTCCTCCACCCCCCCGGCCAGGGCCCGTAGCGTCTTCGCGAGCCGTGACTCGCCGCCGCGGCGGGCGCTGACCCGCGCCTCGGCGGAGGATGCCCAGCGCCCGCCGAGGATCGTCGCGGCCACGGCGGCGGCGGCGAGCAGGGCGGGGCCCAGCGTCAGCGCCAGCGGCGCCCGGCCCGGCAGCACGCCGACGGCGAGCCCCAGCCCGAGCACGAACACGCCGAGCACGTTCGGGATGCTGGTGAGAACGAAGAAGGCCACGCTCCTGCGCGCGATCCGGCCGAGATCCATCCCGCCTCGCCGCAGCGCCCAGGCGCCCAGCGCGAGGCCGCCGGCCCCGCCCACGGGCAGCACGGCGTTGGCGCCGAGCTCGGAGAAGCCGATCTCGATGCTGACCCGCCAGTTCATGCGCCGGCAGAAGACGCTGCGGAAGGCCACAGCGTAGGCCAGCCCGGAGAGCACCTTCAGGGCAGCGCCGAGCGCCAGCCAGCCGGGGTTGCCGTGCGCGAAGCGGGAACGCAGGCTCGCCAGTCCCGGCACGAGCGTGATCACCGCGACGACCACGAGCGCGATCCCGGCCAGCAGCAACAGCCGGCGCCGCACGCGCGCACCCGTCAGTTCGGGCGCGGGCGCGAGATCCTGGCGGCTGACCACCGGCGCTTCGGCGGCACCCCGCTTTGGCCGCCGAGGCGCCGGGCGGTCGTGATCGTCGTCGGGGGAGAGCGCGTCCACGCTCAGCATCTTGCCCGGCCCGGCGCCGGCATCCCGGCTGGAGCCGCGGGCGGGGGCATCAGGCGCCCGGTACGGGGCTCCGCTGCGTGCAGCCGGCTCAGCCGCGTGCGGCGCGCCAGGCCTTGCTGGCGTCACGCCTGGGCGCCCGCGGCTGCTGCGGGCGGCCGGGGTGGCGCTCGCGCGCGTCCTCCGCGCCGCTGAGCGCCGTGGCCGGTGTCGCTCCGCCGCGGACCGCCCGGATCACCTCGGTCGGCTGCTCGGGGTCATCCGGGCCGCGCTCCGAAGCCCCGTCCTCCGGCTCCTCGCCGGGACCGGGCACCGCGCCTGCGGGGATCACGCCGCCTTCGGCCGCTCCCACGGCGAAGGCCTCGAGCGCGCCGGCGATCGAGCGCAGCTGCTCGATGGCGCGTTCGCGCTGCTGCTGTGCGAGGTCGATCTCGGCCTGGATCTCGCCGAGCTGCTCCTTGGAGCGCTCGAGCATCCGCTCGGATTCCTCGCTCGAGCGGTCGAGCAGCTCCTGCGAGCGCTCCTGGGCCTGCTCGACGAGCTCCGCCGCTTCCACGCGCGCGCGCCGGGCCGCGTGCTCGGACTCCGCACGGGCCGTGGCCGTGAGCTCCTCGGCAGCTTCGCGGGCCTGCTGCAGGACCCGTGCGGTCTGCTCGCCGACGCGGTCGAGCGCCTGCTTGACCGCGCTCTCCGGCGAGCGGTTGACCTCCAGCTCGGCGATCGTGCGGTTGACCAGCTCGACGTAGTGGTCGACCTCGGCACGGTCGTAGCCCCGCATCGAGGTCGAGAAGGTCACGTCGCGCAGCTCGAGCGGGACCGGGCCCGACGGCTCCGCGGGCCGGGGCGGATCCGCGGCCGCGGCCCTCTCCTCGCCCCGGGTGCGCTGCGCCGCCTCGAGATCCTCGCGCGCGTCGTCTTGCGGGCCGGACACGCTGCCGCTGTACCCCTTGCGTGCGGGTCCAAACGCCGCCGGCCGCGCGACGGCCCGCCCGGCGGCGATCCAAGCGGACCGCCCGGGCCCACCCCGGCCCGCCCGCCCGACCCGGCCCGCCGGCACCCGAGCAGCGGGTCCGACCCGCGCCCGGAGCGTCCGCCGCGCCGGGCGGCGGGCGCTCCGTGGGCGCGGCGTCAGCGGCGACGCTGCGACCGCCCGCGAGTCGCCGAGGAGGGCCTGCGGGAGCTGCGCGCGCTGGGGCGCCAGCCACCACCGGAGTCGTTCGGGTTCCAGGGCAGCAGGTACGCGCGGTAGCTGTTGACCCCGGCCGGGAACTCCGCGTTGAACAGCAGATCGCCCCACTGGTCGAACTCGGAGAAGTACGGCAGCGAGCCCCAGCCGACGAGCAGGTTCCCGTCTGCGGTCGCCTGCGCGTTGCCCTGCGAGGGCGCCGTCAGCGCCTCGGGCTGGTTGAACGCGTCGAGCAGCGTCGCCGTCCCGCTGCGCGGGTCGAGCCTGAACACGACCGCACGGCTCAGGCCCAGCTCGGCGGTCGAGTTCTGCCCGGTGTTGCCCGCGCCGGCCGACTCGTTGTCGAACACCGTGTAGAGGCCGTTGCCGAGCGCCTCGGGGTCGTGCTGCCAGGCGAAGATGTCGTTCGCCTCGTTCAACGACTGACCCGGCGCGGCCTGGATCCTGAAGCTCGACGCCTTGCCGCCGAGCTGCCAGATGATCGCCCCGGTCGAGCGGTTGACCTTGTAGGTCGTCCACGTGTCGCGGGCGTCGATCAGCAGGTTCCCGTCGGTGTCGAGATGCACGGCGTTGACGTGGAACCAGTCCCAAGGTTCGCTCGCCGAGGCCGGCAGCGGCTGCTCGCTCTGCAAGTAGGGCACGTGATCGGCGCTGTTCCACTGGAACAGGACCTTGCCGGTGGCGATGTCGATCTCCTGCACGACGCCGTCGATCACAGTCTGGTCCGGGGGGCCGCCGATCGAGGTCAGATTCGCCGTCGCGGTGGTGTAGGCGAGGATCAGCGCGGTGTTCTGGGGGGTGATCAGGAACTCGTGGCCGTCAGCGCTCAAGCCGTTGCCGGCGTTGACGGTCGCGATCTGCTGGTAGTGGCTGTTGTAGATGTAGTCCGTGCCTTTGGCCAGCCCGCCGAGCCCCGTCCCCTGCCACCACGTGATCACCGGCTGCCCGTGGTAGGTCTGGGTCCGGAAGTCCGAGGCCTCCTCGCCGGCCGGAACGGCTTTGAACCACACGGCGTTGCCCTGCTGGTCGAGGATCTCGGGTCCGTTCGCGTAGGTCGTCGTGTCGCCGAACGGGGACACGAAGAAGTCGCCCTGCCCCACCCGGCCGTGGGTGAGAATCGTCACCGGCGGCGGCGAGGTGGGCGCGGCGGC
Organism: uncultured Solirubrobacteraceae bacterium; assembly: GCA_963703205.1. Lineage (GTDB taxonomy): Bacteria > Actinomycetota > Thermoleophilia > Solirubrobacterales > Solirubrobacteraceae > Palsa-744. The sequence continues at coordinate 569,076 of OY969799.1, read as the reverse complement.
AGCGGATCCGGCGGCTGCGGAGGCGGCGCCCAGCGCCGCCACCACTGCGGCAGCCAGGGCACCTGCCCGCCGCCGCCGGGCTGAGCGAGAGGCGTTCGAGGGGGTGATCTCGGACATTCGACTCTGATTCCTTTCGTGGAAGTTGCGTGCGTGAGGGAGGACCGGCACCGCCGGTTGCCGGCCACGCTAGCGCAGAACCTCATAAATATGATGATTTTGGTGTAGTTCTTCGCCGGGCGCGCGGCTCCCGCGCCGACAGGCGCGCGACGAGCGCTGGCGGCGAGCGCGGGCGCCCTCGCGCGAGGGACTGCTCGGGCGCGGCACGCGTGGGCCGATCAGGCGCGGCGCGCGAGGCGCCGCTCAGGCGCGGTCTCGCCGCAGGGCGAGGAACGGCCCCTGGCCGTCGCGCACCTGGGAGGCCACGACCTCGAACCCCGCGAGGTCGGCGAACAGCGCCTCGGGCGTCTCGCTCGCGATCGAATGCACCTCGCCGACGATGCACCCGACCCGCTCGAGGTTGCGGCAGCCCCTGAGCACGCCGTACTCGCCTCCCTCGATGTCGATCTTCAGGATGTCGACCTGCCCGAGCTCCTCGATGATCGAGTCCAGCGTCACTGCGTCGACCGTGAACGTGTCGGAGACCTCCTGGAAGGTGACGAAGCTCGAGTTGCCCCAGCTCCCGCCGGCGAAGCGGTGCAGCGTCAGCGTCCCCGGCTCGGCCGCGACCGCCGCCGCGCGCAGCGAGACCTGCGGGCGCCCGGCGAGGTTGCGCCGCGCCAGAGCCAGGATCTCCGGGTCCGGCTCGTAGGCCAGGATCCGCGCCCGCGGGTAGCGTTCGCTGAGGTAGCGCACGGAGAACCCGACGTTGGCGCCGAGGTCGACGATCGTGGCGGGATCGTCCGGAAGCTCGGCGAAGTCGTACTCGCGGGGATCTGCGTACACCTCCCCGAGCACGAGCAGATCGCACCAGTGGGCGAGATGGACGCGTCCGGCGGCCTCGGTTGCGACGGGCAGCTGCGCGCGCCTGAGCGCGGCGACGGGAAGGCCGGCTTTGAGCGGCAGCAACGCCCGCACCAGCCCCAGCCACAGCCGCGCCGGCCCGCGCGGCGCCAGGCGCGTCAACCCGGCGCTTTCGCGGCGGAAGTACACGACGAGATAGAGCCAGTGGCGGGTGCGCCGCGGGACCAGCCTGCGGTAGAGGGCCTGCAGGGCCCGCATCAGCGCGCTCCGGCGCCGGGCGCCCGGCGGCGATCAGCCCGCGTCACGCTGCTGATGTGATCCCGGTGAGGCCGCAAGCGCGGCGAAATATACGCTCCCGGTGGGCGCCCGGCCACGTTCGGCCCGTCTGTATAGTGCGCTGGCCGCGGCCGGGAGGGCCGGCCCGGGATTGCCAGCCGAAGGGCGCCGTGCCAGCGCCCGGGAGGATTTCCAGCTTTGAAGCTCGTTACGGCGATCGTGCGCCCCGAGAAGGTGAACGACGTGCTCGAGGCGCTGTTCCGCGCCGAGGTCAGGGGCGTCTCGCTGAGCCGCGTGCAGGGCCACGGAGGCGAGCTCGACCGGGTCGAGACCTATCGGGGCACGACCGTGAAGATGGGCCTCTCGGAGAAGGTCCGCTTCGAGGTCGCCGTGTCCGACGACTTCGTCGACCGCACGATCGACGCCTTCTGCGTGGGCGCCCGCACCGGCGAGGTCGGCGACGGCAAGATCTTCGTGGTTCCGCTCGAGCGGGCGATCCGCATCCGCACCGGTGAGCTCGACGAAGGCGCCGTGACGCCGCTGCAGCCATGACCGTCCTCGCAGCGAGCACGATCAGCGCCGGCGACACCGCCTGGATGCTGGCCGCGACGGCGCTGGTGCTGCTGATGACGCCCGCGCTGGGGCTCTTCTACTCGGGCCTGGTGAGGGCGAAGAACACCCTCAACACGTTCATGATGTGCGTCGCCGCGCTGGCGGTCGCGACGGTCGCGTGGGCGATCGTGGGTTACTCCTTCGCCTTCGCGCACGGCAGCGGCGTGATCGGCGGCTTCGGCCACGCTCTGCTGAGCGGGGTCGGCTTCGCTCCCCGGCCGGGGACGCACATCCCGCAGCTGCTGTTCTTCGCCTTCCAGACGACCTTCTGCATCGTCACGACGGCGCTGGTGTCGGGCGCGGTGGTGGAGCGGATGCGCTTCTCGGCCCTGCTCGTGTTCTCGGCGCTGTGGTCGGTGCTCGTGTACGCGGTCCTCGCCCACTGGGCGTTCGGCGGCGGCTGGCTGCAGTCGCACGGCACCCTCGACTTCGCCGGCGGCGTGCCGGTGGAGATCGGCTCCGGCTTCTCGGCGCTCGCAGCGGCGCTGGTCGTCGGTGCGCGCCGGGACTACGGGCGCCAAGCCCTGCTGCCGCACAACACCATCTACGCGCTGCTCGGCGCGGGGCTGCTGTGGTTCGGGTGGTTCGGCTTCAACGGCGGGTCGGGCTTCGGGGCGAATCACGCCGGCGTGCTGGCGTTCGTCAACACGCTGCTCTGCCCGGCCTGCACGCTCGTCGTGTGGTTCGCTCTCGACATCGTCCGCGGCGGCAGGGTGACGGCGATCGGCGCGGCCACGGCGATGATCGTCGGCTGCGTGGCGATCACCCCGGCCGCGGGCTACGTCAGCCCCGGCTGGGCGATGGGACTCGGCGCGCTCGCCGCGCTGCCGAGCTACGCGATCATCGTCTGGCGCCCGCGCACCCGTCTCGACGAGACGCTGGACGTGCTCGCCGCCCACGGAACCGCCGGGCTGACGGGGATCCTGTTCATCGGCTTCTTCGCCCAGCGCTCCTGGAACGACCTCGACAACGGGATCGTCTACGGCAACTCCCACCAGCTCGCCTGGCAGGCGATCGCGGCGCTTGCCGCACCGGCCTACGCGTTCGTTGCGACGTTCGTGCTGCTGCGCGTCCTCGGGCTGCTGATGCCGCTGCGGGCCACGGCTCACGAGCAGGCGCTCGGCATGGACGTCGTCCAGCACGGCGAGGAGGCCTACGTGACGGGAGAGGGCGCGATCCTGGTCTCCACGGAGGCCGGGATCGACACGCCGCTCGCCGTCCGCCAGGCCTGAGACCCGGCGCCCTCGGCTCGCGCCGCCGGCCCGGCGACGAGTGCGCGCCGGTTGCGAGCGTCGCCCGCGAGTCCTATAACTGTGTTGTCAGGCTTCGAACAGGAGAGACGATGAGGGACATCGACACGTACGCAGCGGGCGCATTCGGACAGGCGACGACACGGGACCGCTCGCGCGCCCTGTTCGGCCACGTGATGGGGCTCGTCGCCCTGACCGTCGGCTGCGCCGCGCTCGGCGCCTATCTCGGCCGCAACCTCTCAGGCGTCGCCGGCATCGTCTCGTTCGTCCTCGCGTTCGGCTGCATCTTCGGCTTGAACATCGCGACCGCGCGCCGCCACGAGCAGCTCGCGATCGGCTTCCTGTTCGGCCTCGGCGTGCTGCTCGGCGCGGCCGTCGGGCCGGTGCTGCGCGTGTACGCGGAAAGCGAGCCTGCGGTGCTGTGGCAGGCGGCGGGTGCGACCGCGGCGTTCATCGGCGCGCTCGGCAGCCTCGGCTACGCGACGCGGCGCGACCTCTCGAGCTGGCGTCGCGCGCTGTTCTTCGCGCTGCTCGCGCTGATCGTCTTCGGGATCGTCGCGATCTTCGTCGCGATCCCCCACGCCAACATCATCTACGCCGTGCTCGGCCTCGTGATCTTCGGCGGCTTCACCGTGATCGACTTCAACCGGCTGCGTCGCCTGCACCCCGACGAAGCCGTGCCGATCGCCGCATCGATCTTCCTCGACGTCTTCAACGTCTTCCTGTTCTTCCTGCAGCTGTTCGGCGGCAGCCGGCGCGCCTGAGCGGCGGCTGAGGCAGCCGTCAGGCGCCGATCTCGGCCGCGGCGGCGGCGTGCTCCAGAGCCCAGTCGAGGGCGAAGTCGGCAACCTCCTCCCAGCCCTCCTGCCCGATCGTGTAGTGGGAGCGCCCCGGGAACTCCTTGAACACGGTCACGGCGTCGGAGCGTTCGAAGCGCTTCGCCGCGGCTTTGTCGACGACCGCGGGCACCACATGATCCTCGCCGCCGGCGATCAGCAGCAGCGGCGCGCGGTCGGGCTTGGCGAAGTCGAGCCGCAGCGGTGTGCGCGGGTTGAAGTTCGCAAGCGCCGCTTCCCACAGCACGCGCCCCGGCCCGGGGACGGCATAGCGCTCATACGCCTCCCTGGCCTGCGCCTCGTCCATCGTGTTGGTGAACGCGTAGTGGAACTCCTCGAAGGTCAGCGCGACCGCGCGGTGCCTGTTCGCCGGGTTCTTCAGGACCGGGAAACCCGAGCGGAGCGTCGAGAGCGGCAGCTTCGTGATGCCGCGCACCCCGGCGGCGTCGATCGCCACACCGGCTGCGCCGAGGCCGCGGTCGAGCAGGATCTCCGTGAAGGCGCCGCCGAAGGAGTGCCCCATGATGATCGGCGCGCGCTCGAGCGCTCGGATCCGCTGCTCGTAGCTGTCGAGGATCTCGGCGATGCCCAGCTCGTCGAGGGCGCTCGGGTCGGCGCGCAGCTGCTCGACGTCCCCCTCGACGCCGGGCCAGGCGGGGGCGATCACCTTGATGCCGCGGGCTTCGAAGCGCTGCGCCCAGCGCTCCCAGCTGAGCGGGCTCATCCACAGCCCGTGGATAAGGACCACTGTGTCCGGCTCGCCGCTGCTCATCGTCTCCCCCAACTCTTTAAGAAACGTCACGCACACCGCGGACGCGGCGCACTCGACGCTATATCGCGTCGGCGCGGCTGTCGAGGGCGACGGGCGCAAGTTCGAGTCGTGCCCAGGCGCGGACGGCCCGCCCGGGTGAGAGCTCCCTCAAGAGCGGCGGAAGTTGTTTGCGCAGACGGGCTGGAGGGTAGGGAACACGCGTTCGCCCTCGGGGTGTGGGGCTCTGTCAAAACCCGAGCCGGAGGAAGTTTGATGCTGAACCGCCGTTCCCTCGCCCTCGCGGGCGCAATCGCGCTGGTCGTCGCGCTGCTGCCCGCGGCCGCGTCCGCCAACCGCATCGAGTTGCCGACGATCAGCAACGAGATCGCCATCCAGAAGGCGATCGTCGCCTCCCACCAGGCGATCAACCCGCCCGCGCCGCCGTGTCCCGAGAACGGGATGCTGCCCGAACCGTTCTCCAGCTGCGGGTTGCCCGAGGCTCCCGCGACGACGCTGCCCTACCCGACCCCGATGGCCTACTGGGGCGGGCACGTGCAGACCGTGCCGAAGGTGTACGTCGTCTTCTTCGGCTGGGGCGAGCCCGGTGCCTTCCCCTCCACGGACAAGTGCAAGGCCGAGAAGCTCAAGGAGGGTGCGCTGCACGCCACGCTGAAGTGCGACCCCGAAGGCGCCGGCAAACGGATCGCCGAATGGGTCCAGCAGCTCGGCGGCACCGAATGGGCGAACGTCAGCACGCAGTACTTCCAGAAGAACGCGAACGGCGAAGAAGAACACATCACCAACCCGAGCGACGTCCTGGCCGGGATCTGGACCGACAACACCGGCCCCGCCGACCTCTCGAAGACCTCCGCGGCAGCCGAACCGGGCGCGGGCAACACGTACACGGACCTCGGCGCCGAGGCGGCGCGCGCAGCGAAGCACTTCCACGTCAAGGACCTCGCCAACGCGGACTTCGTGATCGCACAGCCGCAGGACTTCAGCGACCCGAACGCCTACGCGAGCGGCTACTGCGCGTTCCACGACTACACGCAGCCGGGCGTCGAGAAGGGGATCTACAACGGGGTCCAGGCCGGCATCTCCTACACGAACATGCCGTACGTGCTGAAGATCGACAGCGAAGAAGGTGCCAACGAGTGCGGTGAAAACGCCGTCAACGCCGGGCCGGAAGGCAAGCTCGACGGCATCTCGATCGTGCTCGGGCACGAGATCGAGGAGACGATCACGGACCCCGGCGCCGAGGACATCCTCGGCAGCGGCACCGAAACGACCAACCTCGGCGGCTGGTACGACGCACTCGACGCCAACGAGAACGGCGACAAGTGCGCCTGGGTCGGCGAGCCGCTGACCGGTCCCGTCCCGGGCGGTCCGCAGGTGCTGCCGATCCCGGGGGCGATGGGCGACATCAAGGGCAACGAAGGCAAGACCTTCGCCGTGCAGTCGCTGTGGAGCAACGAAGCGGCGGGCGGCACCGGCTACTGCGCCGGCGCCGGCACGAACCTGCCCGAAGCCTGAGGCAGCGGGGATCCAGGGGCGGCGTCCGGCCGTGGCGCCGCCCCTCTCCCTCCTGCCCCGGCGCCTACCACAGCACCGTCGGGATTCCGTGCCGGACGAGCACCTCGCGCGGAACACGCGCTCCGGTCCCGCCGGCCGTTTCTTCGTATTCGCCCAGCAGCCCGTGGAGCCGGCCGCCGACCGCCCGGCAGGGCGGGCAGGAGCCTTCGGCGCCATGCGTCCACGGGCCGCCGAGCGAGGCCTGCTCTCTCGTGCCGCCGCGCGGCAGTCCGCCGAGCGCGAGCGCGAGCAGCAGCGCCAGCGCGACCATGGGCGGCCCGGACACCGCCGGCACACGCAGCCGGCGCCCGAGTCCCGAGAACCACACCGAGCGCCGCAGCCGTCGCCGCGCGGCGACGCTGTCGACGAGCTGGTGTTCGAGCTGATCGAAGGCGCTCACGAGGCCTCCGCCATCCGGTTGCGCAGCCGCGCGAGCCCGCGATGCACGCGCTGGCGGACAACCGCCTCCGAGCAGCGAACCTCGCCCGCGATCTCGGCGTAGGAGCGTTCGTCGAGCACCCTTGCGCGGACCGCCCGCTCCTGCTCCTCGGGCAGCTCCGCCAGCAGCGCCTCGACGTGAGCCTCGCCGCCGAGCGACGCGAGCTCCTCGATGCGGACCAGGTCCTCGTCGTCGAGCGTCACGCGATGGTGTCCCAGCGCCCGGCGGGCGCGCGCCTCGATGCGCCCGCGGCGGAAGCTCGAGAGCAGCTTGTGCTCGGCGATCGCGAACAGCCAGCCGGGTGCGGAGCCGCGGGCGGGGTCGTAGTCGCCGAGCGCGACCACCACCGCCGCGAAGGTCTCGGCGGTCAGGTCGAAGGCCGCCTCGCGCGATCCCACGCGCCGCAGGTGAAAGCGCGTCACGACCGGCAGCCAGCGACGGTAGAAGCTCTCGAAGGCATCGCTGTCCCCGGCCGCCGCTGCGACGAGCAACGCGCCGTCGTCCAGATCGCCGCGGGCGCTCATACCTGCTTCTTCGCGCGAGTCATCATCTTGTGACACCGCTCACGCTCCGAACGCTCCACCGGCGAGACACATCGCGGCCCTCCTAGGGCGAAGCTCCCCGCATCGCTCCCGGCGGCATCGCCGCGAGCACGCGCAGAGCTGCCCGGCGGCGCCCGCGCCGCATCAGCGCGCGGCGCAGCGCCCCGCGGCCGCGCGGCGCGGCGGCGGGAGCCGCAGCGAGATCGGCGTAGCGGCGCTCGCGCAGCGCCAGCACGTAGCTCGCGGCCGTCTCCTCACCGCTGTCCCGGAGGCTGCGCTCGAGCTGCGCGAGCGTCTGCGGGCGCTCGCCGAGGCCGCTGCGGCGCAGCGCGAGCGAGAGCTCTGCGACGGCGGGACCGGCGCCGACGCCGAACGCGCGGCGCAGCCTCAGGTGACCGCGCAGCCACAGGACGCCGAGCGCGAGCAACGCGATCCCGCCCGCGGCGAGAGCCGCGAGCTCGCCGGCTCCGATGCCGCCGTTCCGCGCCGTGGTCACCGGGGCCGCGACGGCGTGCTTGGGTCTCGCGGGCGTGGCCGCACTAGAGGAGGCGAGGATTTCGCTCTTGTCCTTCGCGGCCGCGGCGGTCCCCGTCACCTGCGCCGGTGCGGCCGGCGTCGGGTCGAACGCGATCCAGCCGATACCGGAGAAGAAAGCTTCGACCCACGAGTGCGCATCGAGCGCGCGGATCCGCCAGGTGCCCGCCACCGAGTCGTAGAGCGACGGCTTGAAGCCGGACGCCACGCGAGCCGGGATGCCGTCCATGCGCAGCATCAGCGTCATCGCTCCGGAGAACTGCTGGCAGTAGCCGCGGCGCTGTTCGAACAGGAACGCCTCGAGCGGATACCTGGCCTGCGGCACGTGTTCGTCATAGGTGTAGTTCGAGAGCAGGAAGCGCTCGAGCCGCTCGGCGACGTCATAGCTGCTCGCGGCGCCCGCGGCGAGCCCGCGGGCGAGCCGCATCATCGGCCCGTAGGGGGAGCCTTCGACGCGCCTGGCCGCCGCCGGTTCCTGCCAGATCGCGCGGCCCGGCACGGCCGGCTCGACGATGCGGCGTGCCGGCGTTCGACTGCGCGCCTCGCTGGCGAAGCGGGGCTGGATCAGGCCGGACGCGCCCGCCGCCGGCAGCTCGAAGCGCGCGTACGGCAGGTAGCCCGCCGGATAGCCGCGCGGCGCCCGTCGCAGGCGCGCGGCGCTCGGGCGCGGGCGGTAGGTGACCACGGAGTAGACGCCCCGGGGCGGCACCGAGGCCGCCGCCAACGTGCCGTCCGGCTGACGGCTCAGCGTCGGCGTCGCGGCGCCGATCCACTGCAGCGACACCGTCAGGCCGTCGCCCCCGACGAGCAGCCGCGAACGCAGGTCCACGATCGTCACCGTCTCGCGCGAGAACCACGCCTGCGGCGGTGGTTCCGATCGCGTCAGCTCGCGGGCACGCGCTCCGGTGCCGCGCCGCAGCCTGACGGTCCGGATGCCCTCGTCGAGCGGGGTCTGGCGCGGGACCGCATCGGAACGCAGGAAGCGCAGACCGTCGAAGCGGTCGAGGGTCGTGACGCGCAGCAGACCGGGATCGGGCGACTCGACCGTCAGCATCGTGTCTTCCGAGCGCGGCCAGTCGATCGGGCCGTAGGTCTGGTCCCACTGGAAGCTCGTCACCGCCGAGGACGTGCCCGGGGCGTCGCGGAACGGGATCCAGGCGCTCGAGGAGCTGATCGCCGGGCGCGCCAGCAGCGCCAGCAGCGCCGGCAGGACCAGCCAGCGCGCCGCGCGCGCGGCGCCGCCGGTCCCGCTCGGCGCGGGCGCCAGCCAGGCCGCGATCAGCGCGAGCAGCGCGAGACCCCGCAGTCCCGCCTCCGATTGCGGAGCGTTCGCCGCTCCCGCGAGGAACAGCCCCACCAGCAGCGCCAGCGAGGCTGCGCGCCGGGCGCGCCCGGCCCCGGGCCAGAAGCACAGCGCGCCCGCGGCGAGGAGCGCGACGGGGACCACCAGCAGCACGGCCCGCTGCGACCACGCCGAGCTGCCGCGGTAGGGCCACAGCCAGGCGCCGAGGCCGTCGAGGCCGCCGGCGAGGTCGTGCTCGAGACGGCTCCAGTGCCACGGCGCCAGCAGCCGCGCCGGCACGCCGAGCGCGAGCAGGCAGACCGCGAGCGTCGCGAGCAGCACGAGCGGGCGCAGCGCGGCGGGCAGCAGCGGCCGGCCGTCGCCCCGGCGCACCGCGAGCACGGCGCAGCCGGCGGTGGCGAGGACCGCTACCGCCAGCATGCGCAGCGCGGGTGGGTGCAGCAGCAGCTCCGAGTAGCTGAGCGAGGAGAAGACAGCGAGCGCCAGGAACGCCGCGGCGCGCTGCGCGCCCAGGCGGTCGCCGGCGGCCCGCACGGCACCGACCGGAACCGCGGACGGGGCAGTGGCCGCGAGCGTGCTCACGCCGCGCTCACCGCGACCCTGCCGCCGCCCTGTACCGCACACCCGGCCACGTCGAACAGCACCGGGCGCCCGGCACGCGGCGCCGGCGAGACCGTGCAGCACACGACCGCGCGCCCGGGCCGCTCCAGATCCGGCGTCCGCGCGCCGACCCAGATCACCGAGCGGGCGCGTTCGGCCACCTGCCATGTCGGCCGGCCGCCGGCCGCGACGAGCGCCAGGCGCGAGTGCAGGTACGGCCACGAGGCCAGGTCGGAGCGCAGCGCCTGCGCCTCCTGGGCGCCCGGCAGCAGCAGCGCGCAGCCGCCCAGCCCGGCGATGCCCACGGCAAGGGCAGCGGCCGCGCGGACCGCCATGTCGAGCTGATCGGGCCCGTCCGGCGCGCCGGCGTCGAGCACGATCATGAACGGCATGTCCTCCGCGTCGCGCTCGGCACGGCGCTCCACGAGCTGCCCGGTGCGCGCGACCGTCAGCCAGTGGATGCGCGCGGCCGGCGCGCCCTGACGGTAGGGACGCAGCCCTTCGACGTCGGGGCCGTCGTCGAGCAGCGCCCGCGCCCGGCCGAGGCCGAGCACGCGGTCGAGCTGCTCGCGGCGCAGGCGCTCGACCCGCGGCAGCACCAGCATCCGCCCCCGCGGCGAGCGGATCTCCCGGCTGCAGATCCCGAACGGGTCGGCGAAGCGCACTCTCGCCGGACCGACCGTGTGCTCGCCGCGGCGGCGCGGCCGCAGCTCGAGCTCCTGCACGACCCCGCGGAACGGGACCGGCCGGCACTGCCCGCCCGGCAGCGCTTCGAGCTCCCCCCGGCTCAGCGCGAACGGCCAGCCGCCCGCGCGCACCGTGATCGGCGCCGGCTGTCCCTCTTCGATGCTGTCGCGGTCGAGCTCGAGGCGCACCTCGGCGTACCGCGCGGCGAGCCTCACGCCGGCCTCGGCGGCGAGGGCCAGCACGACCAGAGCGACGCCCGGCACGTACAGAGGCGAGACGGCGAAGCAGCCGGCGAGCAGGATCAGGCCGCGCCGAGCGCCGCGACCCGCGGCGGCCCGGCTCACAGCGCAGGGACCGCTGCCAGCGCGTCGGCGACGATCTCGCCGCGGGCGCTCGTCCGGCACGCCCGGGGCCGAGCAGCAGCCGGTGCGCGAGAACGGACTGGGCGAGCGCCTGGACGTCGTCCGGCAGCGCGTGTTCGCGGCCCTCCAGCGAGGCCGCGACGACAGCCGCGCGCAGCAGCATCAGGCCCGGCGCGCGGGCTCGCGCCGAGCTCGGTGCGCCGGTCGCGGCGGGTGCGCTCGAGCAGCGCGACGATGTAGCGCGCGCAGCGCCTCGCTCGCGTGCACGCGAGCGACGCATCCTGCACGGCGACGACCTCGGCGATCGTGCTGACCGGCGAGAGCTCGAGCACGCGGTCACCGGGCAGGTGTTCGGCCGAGCATCGCCGCCTCGTCGGCCGCCGAGGGATAGCCGAGCGAGAGCCGCACCATGAAGCGGTCGAGCTGAGCCTGCGGGAGCGCGTAGGTGCCCTCGAACTCGACGGGGTTCTGGGTGGCCAGCACGAGGAACGGACGCGCGAGCTCGTGGGTGGTCCCGTCGACCGTCACGCGGCGCTCCTGCATGCACTCGAGCAGGCCCGGACTGCGTCTTCGCCGAGGCGCGGTTGATCTCGTCGACCAGCACGACGTTCGCGAACACGGGCCCGGGACGGAACTCGAAGCGGCCGTCGCGCTGGTTGAACACGTTGGCGCCGACCAGGTCCGCGGGCAGCATGTCGGAGGTGCACTGAACGCGGGCCACCTCGGCCTCGACGGAGGCCGCGAGCGCGCGGGCGAGCGCGGTCTTGCCCACGCCGGGGTAGTCCTCGATGAGCACGTGGCCACCCGCCAGCAGCGCGATCAGCAGCTCGCGCGTGACGCGTTCGGGCACCCGCACCCCCCGTGCCACGTTCGCGGCGACCCTGCTGCCGAAGGCCGCCACCTCTGCCGGTCCGAGCTGGTCCACCGCTCCCATGGCGCATCCGATGCTACGACGACGGCGCTGCTCGCGCCGCACCGGCGGCTGAGCGCCGCGCCTGCACGGTCAACACTGTGGCGATGAGCGACACGCCGCGCGCCGCGCGCCACCGGCCTGCACGACCCGCGCTCCTGGCGCTCCTCACGCTGGCCGCCGCTGCCGCGGCGGGCTGCGGCAGCAGCGCAGCGCCGGCGCGGAAGGCGGGGGCTCCCCCACGCACGAGCAGCGATCCGGTCCCGCCGAGGACCGCAGCCAAAGCCGGCGCGAAGCACCCGGGGGACGCCGCTCAACGGCGGCGCGCGATCGTCGCGAAGGTCGACGTGAGCTCCGACCGGATCCTCGCGGAAGGCAAGGTCCACATCGCGGCGGGCGCGCCCTCCGACTCCGAAGTGCGCCGCGAGATCGAAGCCGCCAAGCGACACGGAGCGAAGCTGCCGGCGGGCGAATCGGTGCAGGCCTTCGAAGCCGCCTCGGCGCAGCCGGAAGGCGCCGGCGCGGGCGCCGAAACGCCGCTGACCCCGTGGAACCCGCGCCTGAAGCCGATCGCCGGCTGGATCGTCCCGGTGCTGGCCTGGGCCTCCGAACACGGCTGGAAGGGGACCGTCACGAGCGGTTACCGCAGCTTCTACGAACAGGCTCAGCTGAACGCCGCGGGCGCGTTCAGCGCCCCCGCCGGCTACAGCAACCACGAGACCACGGCCTACCCCGGCGGCGCGGTCGACGTGACCGACCCGTCGCAGCTGATCGCAGGTGCTGCGCGGCTACACGGGACCGCGCAAGCTGGTCGGCGGCGTGCTCGGCGCGGCGGATCCGGAGCACTTCTCCGCGACGGGCGACTGACGCGCGCGATCCACGGGCCCCGTCGCGGCGAGGGCGCTCGCCTCGCCGCGCCGATCTGGTTTGCTACCTGCATGCCCGATCCGGCGGCCGCTCCCGCGGCGCCCCGCCTGCCCGAGGAGCCGGCGGCGAGGCCGATCCGCTCGGCTCGCCCACGATTCGCGTGCTCGGCGAGGTAGAGCTTCGAGCGCTCGACCTCTCGAGCCAGGACGCGCGCGGCGTGAAGCTGGCCGGCGTTCGCGTCGAGCACTGCAACCTCTCCTCCTCGCGCTTGGAGTCGCTGCGCCTGATCGACTGCGCGCTGCGCGGTTGCGATCTCGCGAACATGACCGCGCGCGGAGCCGCCTGTGCCGCGTCGAGATCCTCGACTGCCGGCTGACCGGCGTCTCGCTGCTCGAGTCGAACCTCGACCGACGTGACCTTCCGCGGTTGCCGTGCCGACCTCGCGAACTCGCTGGCCGGCGCCAGCCTCACACGGGTCACCTTCGAGGACTGCGTCGCTCGTCGAGGCGAGCTTCACCGAAGCAGGGCTGAAGTCGGTGCGGTTCCAGGGCTGCGACCTCACCGCCGCCGACTTCCGCGAGGCCGCGCGCGGCTGCGAGTTCCGCCGCAACCGGCTCTCCGCGGTGCAGGGCCTCACCAGCCTGCGCGGCGCCTCGATGGAATGGCCCGACGTCGTCGAGCTGGCGGGGGAGCTGGCGTCGGCGCTGGGAATCGGGACGCTCGACGGACCGGCCGAGGACGGCGGCGAGCGATGAGCCATCACGCGGACGCCGGGCTCGACGTCGCCCGGATCGATCGCTAGTCGCTCCCGCCGGGCTCGCGCTCGAGCGCCACGCCGAGCCGCGCCAGCGTCGGGATGCCGCCGTCCACGACGTGGATCGCCTCGCGGACGCGCCGTGCAGCTTCAACAGGCTTGCGGCCGTCGCCGAGCGCCGGCCCGCGGCGCACGCCACCGCAACCGGGCGCGCAGGGTCCAGGCCCTCGGGTACCGCGCCGATGTCGTGCCAGGCGCGCCACACCGAGCCGGGCACGTGGCCCTCGTCCCACTCCTCGCGGTCGCGCACGTCGAGCAGCTGCAGGTCGGGGTCCGCCTGCATCCGCGTCGGCAACTCGGCCGCGGCGAGGCGCTCCGTGTGCCCGGAGGCGTTGCCTTCCTGGCGCCAGTTGGTCATGCCGCCCGCGAGCAGGCCGCCGACGTTGCGCACGCCGACGGCGAGCGCCAGACGCGCGGCGCGCCGGCCGTCCGCGTCGTCGCGCCCGATGAACACGACCTCGCGGTCGTGGTCGGCGAGCCAGGCGAGCTTCGAGCCGAAGCCGGGGCTGAACGAGGGGATGCACACCGACCCCTCGATGTGGACGTCGTCGAACTGCAGGTCGGTGCGGACGTCGACGAGCAGCGCCCCCTCCCCTCGCTTGAGCTCCACCTGATGCGCGTAGAGCGCCGGCGCCTCGACGCCGGTGGTCACGAGCGGGCCGCTGTTGAGCGAGACGATCCTCTCGAAGTTCGGTGGCTGCGGACCGAGCTTGGCGACCGCGCCGCGCACGAACTCCTCCTCGTCGGAGATCTCGAGCGTCGGGTTGTGGCGGCGCTCGTAGCCGATCGTCGAGCAGATCTTCAGATTCATGCCGGAGCCGCCGCACATCGAGCCGCCGAGATGCGCCGGCCATACCTCCGTCTCGTCGGGCAGCGCGAGCAGCCGCTCGTGTACCGAGCGGAAGATCTGCCGGGCGCCGTCGACCGCATCGATCGCGAGATCGGTGCGGGCCACGTCGCCGACGAACAGGCTGTCGCCGCTCAGCACCGCCCAGGGCTCCTCGCCGCGAACGGTGTCGATCAGCACGAAGGCGGTGTGCTCGGGACGGTGTCCCGGGGTGTGCAGCGCCCGCACGAGCAGTGCTCCCGAGCCGCAGCTCCCAGCCGTCCTCGAAGGGCTCGTGCTCGTAGCCGGGCCGCGCGAGCCGGTGGACGTGGATCGTGCGCGCCGGTGGCCGCGACGAGACGCCCGTGGCCGGACACGTGGTCTGCGTGGTTGTGTGTCTCGAGCACGTGCTCGATCGTCACGCCGCGGTAGCGGGCGAGCTCGAGGTACTCGTCGATCTCGAAGCGGGGGTCGACGACGGCCGCCACCCCTGCGTCCTCGTCGCCGATCAGATACGAGGCGCAGCCCAGGTCGTCGTGCGTGATCTGCCTGAACAGCACCCGGCGCCAATCATGACACTCGGCGACCGCACGAGCGTCGCTACGGGCGAGGCGGCGAGGGCATCCGCGGCACCCGCCGGCGCACGGCGCCGGTGCCCGCGGGCGCCTGCTCGTGGCGCCGCGGCTGTGCCTCCTTGCGCCGCTCGACCAGCAGCGCGAACGTCGGGCACGCCGCGGCCGCTCGTTCGGCGTGGGCGACGAGCTCGCCCGACAGCGGCCGCCCTCGACGATCGGGTAGCCCCACTCGTCGAGCGCGACCATCTCCGGGAGCAGCTCTGCGCACATCCCGTGCGCCTCGCAGGCGATCGGGTTGACGCGGATGTGGCGACCGCTCATGCCGCAGCGCCTCGCGGCTCGCGGCGCGTGCGTCGCGCGACAGCGGCAGCGGCAGCGTGGCCGCGGCGCCGAGCAGGCGTCGCAGGGCCCGTTGCCGGGCGTGCTCGGCGAACTCCTCGGCGAACACGCTGCAGCGCGCTGGCGACGAAGCGCAGCGTCCCGTCGGGGTGCCGGCAGGCGCCGCGCCCGCGGATCACCGCGGCGAGCCGCAGCACCTCCTGCTCGCCGGCCCGCGGCGAGCGGCCGAAGGCCCAGCGCTTCGAGCCGCTCGGCGACCGCGGCCAAGCCGTGCACGCACGGCCCGCACTGGCCGGCGCTCTCCCCTGCCAGCCAGCGCGCCACGCGCACCGTCTCGGCGACCCCGCAGCGCGCGCTCGCCGAGCAGCGCGAGCACGCCCGCGCCGGTCGAGGCCTGCGCGCGGCACGAGCCAGCCGTCGTCGATCGTCATCGCGCCGATCTCGCCGCCGTCGATCCAGGTACCGGCGTAGCCGCCGACGAGCACCGCCCGGGCGCCTTCGAGCTAGACCGCCCGCGGCGTCGAGCAGCGAGCGTCATCGCGGAGCCGTGCTCGATCTCGTACACACCGGGGTCGGCGACCGGCCCGCTCAGCGTGACGAGCGCCGAGCCGGGGTGCTCCGGCGTGCCCAGCGACGCGGAACCAGTCGGCGCCGTGGCGGGCGATCAGCGCGACGTGGGCGAACGTCTCGGCGTTGCTCGAGCAGCGTCGGGCGCCCGCCGACGCCGCGCTCGAAGACCATCGGCGGCGTGAAGGTCGGCTAGCGCCTCGCCGCCGTTGAGGTGATTGACCAGCGCCGACTCCTGGCCGGCTGACGTAGCCGCCGGGGGACCGTCGACGAGGGTCAGCGCGGGGTCGCTCGCGCAGCCGCGCGCCGTTCGGCGATCGCGGCGGCCGCAGCCCGCTGCGTCTCCGGCTCGTCCGTCGGCCACGCAGACGATCGCCTGCCGCGTGCCCCCACCGCGCGCGCGGCGAGCGCCGCGCCGTCGAGCACGAGGTGAGGCACCGAGCACGAGCAGCGTCGCGTCCTTGCGCTCGCGGGCTCGCCCTCGACGGCGTTGACGACCACCGTCCGGCCCGCTTCCGCGGGCGCCGGCGACGGCGTGCATCTTCAGCGCCGTCGGGTAAGCCGGCGCCGCCGCGCCCGCGCAGGCCGGCGCGTTCGACGGCGTCGAGCAGCTCGCCGGGCTTGCCGCGCTTGCCCGGCGCGCAGCGAGGGCACGGGGCCGTGCATTCTCGAGGTGCGCCGGCAGGTCGAGCGGCGCACCCGCGCCGACCCCCGCGAGCAGTCGGGGCAGACGGGCGGTGGCGGCCACGGTGCTCATCGCGAAGCCTGCTTGTGCGATTTGGCGTGCGGCGCTGCGCGGTGCAGCAGCGCGTCCGGCGTGCCGGAGCGCCGCGCCCATTCCGAGCCGAGCGGGCCGCCGGGCAGCCACAGCACGAGGAACAGCGAGAACGCGCCCGTCGCCGGCGAGCGCGGCCGCGCGCGCCCGCAGCGCCTGCGGCCAGCCAGCGGCGGCGCGCACGATGACGGCACGCAGCGACGACGAGCAGACAGGCGAGGCTGAGCACCAGCAGCCATCCGCTCTTGACGTCGCTGCCGGTGCCGAAGCCGTGCAGCAGCGCGAGCGGCCAGCACGCGTAGGAGAACCAGTGGACCGCGCGCCATGCGCGTGCCCGATCGCGCCTGCGCAGCAGGCTCGTGACCGTGACCGCGAGCAGCAGGTCGAACGACGACGGCGCCGAGGCCGAGCCAGAACGGCCGGTAGGTGCCCGTGAACGGCACCACCGCTTCGAGCAGCCCGATCGGCGCGAAGCTGTCGAGCACCGAGGTGAGGATGTGGGCGAGCAGGAACACGAGCGTCAGCAGCGCGAGGTTGCGGTGCAGCCCGTCGATCACGAAGCGCGGCCAGCGCGTGTTCGCCCAGCGGCGCACGTCGAGCACGCCGAGTACGACGGTCGCCGTCAGCAGCACGATCGCGACCGCGCCGGTCGAGCGGGTGAGGTACCAGTAGGCGCTGGGGCCGGCCGATGCGGCGAGCATCGTCACGGGCAGCCCACCGCCCCCGGGGCGGGCTGCGGCCAGCCGCCGAGCGTGTGCACGGCGCCGTCCTGCGCGACGAGCCGCGCCGGCAGGCCGATGCCGGCAAGCCAGTCGATCGCCGCCGCATCCTTGCAGCAGCGCACCGGTGCTCGCGATGTTCGCGTCGGTGCAGTCCGCCGCCGCGACGCTGACGGTGCGCCAGCGGCTCACCGCGGGGCGCCCGCTGACGGGGTCGATGATGTGGTGCATCTCCTCCCCGCCCCGGCGCCAGCGCCGCGCGGTGGTGCTCGAGGTGGCGAGGCCGCCCGACTCGATCGAGATCCGCTGCCCGGGCGCGCCCGCGCCGGCGCGATGGTCGTCGGTGACGTGGATCCGCCATCCCGTCTCGGGAGCGCGCCCGCGGACCGCGATGTCGCCGCCGAGCGAGACGAGCACGCCGCCGCCGCCGGCCAGGGCGGCGGCGCAGGCGCGGTCGGCGGCGAGCGCTTTGGCGGTCGCGCCGAGGTCGAGCTTGGTGCCGGTCGGGATCTTCACGGTTCCGCGCGCGCGGTCGACCTCGACCTCGCGCCAGCCACCGCGGCGCCGTGCCAGGATCCTCGGCGGCTCGGACGGCGTGCGGTGGACGGAGCGATCCTCCGCGCCGTCGAGGAGGAGCTGCCAGTCGCGGTCGTAGCCGGCGCTCTCGAGCGCGCCGCCGATGCAGGGATCGAGCAGCCCACCCGTCAGCTCCGCGCCGCGCAGCGCGAGCTCCACCGCGTCCTGCAGCAGTGCCGAGGCGGGCACCGCGCCGGCCCGCGCGCGCGTTGACGACCGTCAGCTCCGAGTCCTCGCGGAAGCGGCTGCACGCGCGGTCGGCTTCGGCCAGCACGCGGCGCACAGCGTCGCTCGCCGGCTGCAGCCGCCAGGGCTCGGTCGTGCGCACCAGCGCGGTGCTGCCCAGCGCGGCCCAGCTCGCGGTCGGGAGCCCGGCGTGTTGGGTGTTCTCGGCGGGCGCTCCCACGTCAGCGCGCATTGTCATCAGGGATACTCAGGGAAACCCGGGGATCCGGTGAAAATGCTCTAACGCAGGGGGTCTGCCGGGGCGGCGTGCTCGACGTCAGCTTCCGCCGGAGACGGCCGGTTCTTCTGGCGGCGGCGCGGCCTGGGCGCGCGGCGCTTCTTCGACCGGAGCCGGCGCCGGCGCGCTTTCGTGCGCGCGTTCCGGAGCCGCTTCCTGCGCAGGCGCCGCTTCGCTGGGCGGCGCCTGGGCTTCGCTGGGCGGCGCCTGGGTTTCGGCGTGCGGCGCTTCCGAGGTTTCGGCGGGTGCAGGCGCTGCCTGCTGGGTCGTCGTGTCGGGTTTCGGCGCGTTTCTCGGGGGCGCGATCGCTTTGTGCTCGTGAGCAGGGGCCTTCTTCTGTGTCGCGGCGCGGGACGAGCTCTTGCGGATCGTGTGGCCGGGGAAGGCGTTGGCGGCGACGTCGGTGAGCACGCCGGTCAGCACCGCGGTGCCGGCGATCAGCCAGCGGTTGACCCGGCCCAGCCTGCGCAAAGCCTCGTCGCGGGAGCGGGGCGTGTGGATGTTGTCGTTGCGGTTGATCGCCTTCATGAGCGGATGGGCCAGTGGTGGTGGAGGAGATGACGCTAGTGCACCCAGGCGCCGAAGCTGCCGCGCAGCGCGAGCGCGAGGACGAGCCCGCCGGCCAGCGAGGCGGCGAGCGCCAGTCCGCGCCCGCCTCCGCCGGCGACGCGCGCCGCAAGACCGTAGCCGGCGACCGACACGCGAGAGCCGAGCGTGCGCCGCGGGGGCGCGCCGGCGGCGGCGAGGATCTGCTCGCGCTCGCGCGGGTCCGCGATCAGGCCACGGCGCATCTCCGGGAGATGCCCGAGGACGTGCAGCGCCGTCGCCGCGACCCACACGAAGAAGCTCAGCTTGTGCAGGAGCATCCATGGCTGGCGCGCAGAGGGGCCATCGGCGAGCAGCACGATCCCCGTCGCGAGCACCGCGAGGGTGCTGAGCGCCACCACCGGCCCGAGCAGGCGCAGCGCGAACATCGGCGGCCCCTTCACCAGATAGGCGCGGTTGCGGGAGTAGTAGCGGGCGAAGCGGTAGCCGGTGCTGGCGAGCTTCAGGGCGACCGGGCCGATCAACAGCAGGCCGAGGAACATGTGCAGCCAGGTGAGCTGGCCGATGCGCACGATCGTCACGCCGACCGCGGCAAGCAGCACGAACAGGACCGCCCCGGTCTGGACGGTCAGCCGCTCGTTGCCCTCGGTGCCTCCCGCGACCAGTGCTCGACGCGGGGCCTGCCGGGCCCCTGCCGAGGGGACGACGGCCTCATGTGCGCGCAGCGGCTCTGCGACTGGATCGGACATGCTCCTTCAGTGTCGGCACGAGCGCTAAGACGACCATAACCATCACATGAGAAGCCTCTTGAAAAGCTCGTCTGTGCAGGCGAATCCGTAAGCCCATGGCGTGCTCGCCCCCTATCCTGGCGGCATGAGCCAGAGCGGCGGACAGGCGCCCCCGCAGCAGCCCGACGGCGTCGCGACCGTGCTGCTCATCGAGGACGAACCCGGGATCGTCGACTTCGTCCGCCGCGGCCTGGAGGTCGACGGCTTCCGCGTCGAGGCGGAGACCGACGGCGTGCGCGGGGAGGAGCGCGCGCTGCAGGAGAGCGTCGACGCGGTCGTGCTCGACCTGATGCTGCCGGGCCGCAGCGGCATGGAGGTGCTGGCCTCGCTGCGCGCGAGCAGGCCGGAGGTTCCGGTGATCGTGCTCACCGCCAAGGGGGAGGTGGAGGATCGCGTGGCGGGACTCGACGCCGGCGCGGTCGATTACCTCGTCAAGCCGTTCTCGGTCAGCGAGCTAGCGGCCCGCATCAGGGCGCAGCTGCGCACGGCGGCCCAGGGCGCCACCACGAAGCTCAGCGTCGAGGACATCGAGCTCGACCTGCTGGCGCGCAAGGTCAGCCGTGACGGCACGCCCGTCGCCCTGTCGAGCACCGAGTTCGAACTGCTCGCGCACCTGATGCGCAACAGCGGCCGCGTCGTCAGCCGCGAGGAGATACTGAAGACCGTGTGGGGCTACCAGCACGATCCGGCGACGAACATCGTGGACGTCTACATCGGCTACCTGCGCCGTAAGCTGCGCCGTCCCGACAGTCCTGCGCCGATCCACACCGTGCGCTCGGTCGGCTACCGCTTCGGTCATGCGGGTCGCTAGACGCCTGCGGCCGCTCGATCTCCGCTGGCGCCTGGCGGTTGCCGTCGCAGTCGTCCTCGTCCTCTCCTCCGCGGCGACGTTCGTGGCGGTCTACAACAGCACGGGAAGCCAGCTGCGCGGTCAGATCGACAGCGAGATCGGCGGCGACGCGGACGCGCTGGGTCGGGCACTGACGGGCTCCGGGTCGACCTCCACGCGGGCCCTGCGGACGGCCGCCGTCGACTACATCCGCGCGCAGCCGTTCAGCGCCAGCTCGACGCTGCTGTTCGTGGTCCTGCCAGGCGGCGGGATCGTGACGAACCGGCCCGAGCTCCTGACCCCCCAGGCGCCAGACAACGGTGAGACGGCGACGCAGCAGGCTGCTGAGAACACGCTCTCGACACGACTGATGCGCACCGTCGACGGCTACTCGACCGTCCAGATGCCGGACATCGGGCAGCTGCGGCTGCTGCGGCGCACGGTGCGGCTGGGGGCAGAGCCGCGGTCGCTGGTGGTGGGCGTCGGCGAGCCGCTGACGAGCGTCGACCGCGCGCAGGACGTGGTGTCGCGCTCGTTCGTTCTCGCCGGCGTGATCGCGCTGGCGGCGGCGCTGCTCGCGGCGCTCGTGATCGGCACGCGCCTGTCGAACCCGCTGCGGCGGATGGCGGCCGTGGCGGCCCTGACCGACGCGGGCGAGATGCACCACCGGATGCACGACACCGATTCGGGAGCGAGAGAGGTGCAGGGTGCTGGCGGAATCCTTCAACCACATGCTCGACCGGCTCGCCGACGCGTTCGCGGGCCAGCGCGCGTTCGTCGCGGACGCCTCGCACGAGCTGCGCACGCCTCTGACGGTGATCAGGGGCCAGCTCGAAGTGCTCGCCGCCCAGGAGCACCCCCCACCCGAGGAGATCCGCCGTGTCGAGCAGCTCGTGCTCTCCGAGGTGGCGCGGATCACACGCCTCGTCGACGACCTGCTGCTGCTCGCCCGCAGCGAGCAGACCGAGTTCCTGCGCATCGAGAGCGTGCCGCTCGAGCACTTCGTGAGCGAGCTGTGGGACAGCTTCACGCTGATCGACGAGCAGCGCTCGTTCGAGCTCGCGGCGATCCCGGAGGGGACCCTTCGGGCCGACCCGGACCGGCTCGCGCAGGCGCTGCGCAACCTCGTGATGAACGCGATCGCGCACACGCGCCCGGACAGCGGCCGGGTGCTGCTGAGCGTCGAGCAGCCGCGCCGGGGCTGGGTCCGCTTCGTCGTCGAGGACGACGGGCCGGGTATCCCCGCCGACCAGCGCGAGCTGATCTTCGACCGCTTCCACCGCACGGACGAGAGCCGCGCCCGCGCCTTTGGGGGCACCGGGCTCGGACTGGCGATCGTGAAGGCGATCGCCGAGGCGCACCACGGCCGCGTTCGGGCGACAGCGAGCGCGGCCGGCGGCGCTCGCATCGAGCTGGATCTGCCCGGGTTCCAGCCCGATGCAAAGCCGGCGCCGCCCCTCGCCGAAGCGGCCAGGGCCTGAAACCGTCCCCGCGGTGCTCCTCTACGACTCGCGTGTCTCGGGCAACTGCTACAAGGTCAGGCTGCTGCTCGGCATGCTCGAGATCCCCTTCGAGCGGCGCGAGGTCGACGTGGTCGACCGCTCCGCGCGGCTCGAGCTGCTCGGCGCGCTGAACCCCGCGCTGCGCGTGCCCACGCTCGTGCTCGACGACGGCGAGCCGCTCGCCGAGTCCAACGCGATCCTCTGCTACCTGGCCGAGGGCACGGAGTGGCTGCCCGCCGCGCGGCTGGAGCGCGCACGGGTGATGCAGTGGCTGTTCTTCGAGCAGTACAGCCACGAGCCCTACATCGCGGTCGTGCGCTTCTGGATCCGCTTCGCCGCGGAGCGCCCTCCCGAGCACGAGATCGAGGCCCGCCGTCGCGGCGGCGAGGCCGCGCTCGACGCAATGGAGCGGCACCTGGAGGGTCGCGAGTTCCTCGTCGCCGAGCGCTTCACGATCGCCGACATCGCGCTCTACGCCTACACACACGTCGCCGAGGAGGCCGGCTTCGAGCTCGCCGCCCGCCCGCGCGTCCGGGCGTGGCTGGCGCGCGTGGCGGCGCAGCCCGGGCACGTGCCGATCGACGCCTGAGCGGACGGTCTTCCGCGACCCGCGGCGACCCGCCGCGGCGGGCCCGGCGCGGGCCGATCAGCCGCGCGTGGTTTTGGAGAGCGCTTCGGGGGTACGGCGGGAGCATGCGACCCCTCGACGCAGCCCCCGCCCCCGCGCCCCCCCGGCCCGAGCCGGTGCCGCCGGTACCGCGCCCGGACCCCGTGCCGCCCGTGCCGGGCCCAGACGTCCCGCCGGCGCCCGTGCCGCAGCCGGACATCGGCGCTTGAGCGAGCGGCTCGCTCCATCCGTCTTCAAACTCCCCGTCGAGCGGATCCGCGACGGCTACTACTCCGACGCCTACTTCAACAGCACGCGGGAGCTGCTGCTCGAGCACGGCAGGCGACCGGTCGTGCTCGTGCAGGTCTTCCAGAAGCGCCAGGAGGCCGTGCTCGGCGGCATCGACGAGGCGCTCGCGGTGCTGCGGGAATGCGCCGGCACCCGCGCTGACGACGGCGCCTGGCAGTCCGGCTGGGAGCAGCTGGAGGTGCGCGCGCTGCACGAGGGCGAGCGCATCCAACCGCGCGAAGCCGTGCTGACGATCGCGGGCGACTACACGCTGTTCGCCCACCTCGAGACCGTCTACCTCGGCTGCCTGACGCGTCGCACCGGCGTGATGAGCAACGTCTCGGCCACGGTCGCGGCCGCGCGCGGCAAGGCGATCTTCTACTTCCCGGCGCGCCACGAGCACTGGCTCGTGCAGACCGGCGACGGCTGGGCGGCCCACGTCGCCGGGGCGATCGGTGTCTCGACCGACGCGCAGGCGTCGTGGTGGGGCGGCCGCGGGATCGGGACGGTTCCGCACTCGCTGATCGCGGCCTACCGCGGCGACACCGTCGGTGCGGCGGCGGACTTCGCCGACCGCTACCACCGCGAGATGAACGTCACGGTGCTCGTCGACTTCGACAACGACTCCGTGGCGACCGCGCTGGCCGTGGCCCGGGCGCTCGGGCCGCGACTGTGGGGCGTGCGGCTGGACACGGCGGAGAACCTGGTCGATGCCTCGCTCGCCGATCGCGCGAGCTCCGCGCGGCTCGCCGGCGTCTCCCCCGAGCTGGTCCGCCTGGTGCGCGCGAAGCTCGACGAGGCGGGGTTCGAGGAGGTTCGCATCGTCGTCTCCGGCGGCTTCGACGCCGAGCGGATCGAGCGCTACGAGCGCGACCGGGTGCCCGTCGACGCGTACGGTGTGGGCGCCGCGCTGCTGCGCGGCGGCTACGACTTCACGGCCGATGTCGTCGAGGTCGACGGCCGCCCCTGCGCGAAGGCCGGCCGCGAGCGCTGGCCGAACCCGCGCCTGCAGCCGGTCCGCTAGCCCGCTAGCGCTTTTTCGCGTCGACCGCGCGCTGCAGCTGGCCCTTGTTCATCCTCGAGCGGCCTTCGACGCCGAGCTTTTTCGCCTCGTTGTAGAGCTGCTTGCGGGTCCGCCCGCGCGGCCCGGGTTTGCCCGAGCGCTGGCCGCCGCGGCTGCTTGCGGAGCTGCCGCGCGTCGAGCTGGCGCGAGCTCGCTTTCGACTCTCCGCTGCGCGCGCGTTCCTTGTTGACCGTTCGCGCCGCGATCTCCTCGGCGCGTTTGGTGGAACGGCCCTGTGCTTTCTCGGCGTCCTTGATGTGCTCGTACTGCCTGCCCCGCTTGCTTTGTTTCTTGACTCCCCGTGGCGGCACGTCCAACCTCCCGTTTCATCGGTGGACTCGCACGCCGTCTACCCGGCGCGGCGCCGGCCAAAAAGCCGTGCCGCACGCACGGCGGCGCGGCCGGCGGATCGCGACGGTCTCAGAGACCGGGCGCCGGAGCCGCCTCGCGCCGCACCTCCGAGCCGCAGAAGGCGCACTTCCTCGCGAGCACCGGGATGTCGCTCAGGCATTCCGAGCACGGCCCGGTCTCGGAATCCACGTCGGGCTCTGTCCGGCGCCGCGCCATCAGCGCGTTGACCGGCCGCACGACGAAGAAGAAGACCGCGGCGGCGATCGAGACGAAGGCGATCATCGCGTTCAGGAACGAGCCGTAGCGGAAGCGGCTGCCGTTGATCGTGAACACCAGGTTCGAGAAGTTCGGCTTGCCGATGATCGCGGCGATGATCGGCGTGATCAGGTCGGCGACCAGCGCGGTGACGAGCGCGCCGAAGGCGGCGCCCACGACGATGCCCACCGCCAGGTCGACGACGTTGCCACGCAGCAGGAACGTCTTGAAGTCCTTCAACATCTGCAGCTCCTTTCCTCGTTGCCGAACCTGCGCGGCGCGATCGTAGAACGAGGCGCAGTCGCCACCGCTCGACCTGTCCCCTGCCGCCGCGCGCCTGTCCGCTGCCGCGCCCGGCCCGGGCCACGGCATGAGCCGCGAGCTAGTGCCGAGCCTGCCACGCGTCGACCATCGCGATCCGCTGCACGATCGTGGGATGGTCGGCGAACAGCACGTACTGCCAGGACGGCGGGTCGGGGTCCGCGCGGCTCGTCCGCGCGAGGCGCTCGAACAGCGAGCGCGCCGCCTGCGGGTCGCGCGTCGCACGCAGCGCCGACCAGTCCGCCTCGGCCTCCTCGTGGCGTGAGACGAGGTTCATCAGCGGCGAGGCGAGCAGCTGCAGGACGACGAAGACCAGCAGCGCGAGCGGCACGGCCTCGGGCCGCGCGAGGCCGCCGCGGCGTACGGTCGCCAGCGCGATCAGCGCGGCGGCCGGCAGCAGGAACAGGATCAGCCAGCCGACCCGCTTGAGCGTGTGGTGGTGCGCCAGGTGACCGAGCTCGTGACCGATCACGACCCGGACTTCGCGGCGGTCGAAGCGGCCATCGAGCAGCGTGTCCCACAGGATCAGCCGCCGGGTCGCACCGAATCCCACCGCCTCCGCGTTGGGCGCGGTCGTGAAGCGGTGCACGACCTGCACTTCGGCGCTCGTGCCGGGCACGCCCTCGGCGCGCGCGAGCTCGCGCACGTCGGCGGCCGTGTCGGGGCTGCGCAGCGGCTCGCGTTTTCCGATCAGGTACACCGAGAAGTACGAGGAGAGCAGGGCGAGCGAGGCGAACGCGGGCGCCGCGAGGGCCCACCACCAGCGCCCGGTCACCCGTGCCAGGCCCATCGCCACGAGCAGCGCGAAAGAGACGAGGAGGAACTCGCCGCCGAGCCCGATGAAGCCACCGAGCACCGATTCGACATAGCCCTGGTGGGAGACGCCGTGACGCCGTTCCCACCACACCGCGACCAGGCCGAACGGGATCTCGGCGAGCCAGACGATCGCGAACCCGAGCATTCCCAGCAGCATCCCGGTGCCGATCGGCCCGGCCGCCGACTCGCGCATCAGCCGCGTCCCGCGCCGCGCGTAGACGACCAGCACGGCGACGAGCACGAGTTTCGCGGCGAGCGCGTCGAGCGCCAGCAGCAGCTCGTAGGAACGACTCGACGAGAGGTAGGAGGCGCTGAACAGCGAGCCGGGGTCGACGTGGGGCAGCGCCAGGTTCGACGGCACCGTCGAGCTCCACAACGCACGGGCGGCGAGCGCCCAGCCGGCGCACGCCGCGAGCAGCGCGAGCACGGCGGCTGCGCGGCGGGCTGTCAGGCCGCGGGACCCCGGCAGGGCGCCGATCGCCTGTTCAGCCAATGTCGGGCGCCTGCCGGCCGTCGGGTTCACCCGGCGCCGTACCCTGTGCGCCGCCCTGCGGCGCGTCGCTGCGCAGCGGCCCGGTGTACGGGTAGGCGTCGCTCAGCACCAACAGGTATCCGAGCGTCGCGGCATTGTAGCGCAGCGCGACGGCGCCCGCGGTCCGCATGCCGCGCGGCACCCGGCCGCGGGCGAGCGCCGAGAACCACGAGAGCACAGCGAGCGTGAACAGCAGCAGCGAGTAGCCCGCGCCGATCAGCCAGGCGGGGAGGATCAGCACCAGCCGGAAGGCGACCTTCCAGCGGTTCCCGCGGGCGGGCGGCGCGATCACGGTTTCCAGCGCGGGAAACGAGCCCGGCGCGCCCGCGAACCCGGGAAACGGGTTCGCGACCAGGTAGGTGAACGCGTAGACGCTGGTCAGGTAGCGCAGGTAGCGCGCGAGAAAGCGGTGCAGCGCCGCGGGCGGCGTGCCGGCGAAGAGCGTGGCCAGCCAGTTGGCGAACGCCGCCGGCAGCGCGACCAAGGTCCACAGCAGCAGCCAGAAGAAGTGCGGGAAGAGGAGCGGCAGGCGGAACAGAACCGTCAGCCGGCTGCGCCGCAGGTCGTCCTCCGAGCGCGTGCTGACCGGGTCCTCGCGCGCGGGCACCTCCTCCAGCATCGCGAGCGGATCGCTGTCGGGGTAGCGGTCGGTCAGCAGCAGCAGGTAGGCCCAGAGCTGGGCGCCGTAGCCGACCGACCAGACCTCCGCGTCGCGCAGCCCCCGCGAGGTGCGGTGGCGCCCGACGCTCACGAACCACCCCGCGAGCGCGACCGCCCAGCCGAGGCCGAGGCCGTAGTTGCCCGTGCGCCCGCGCGAGGTCGACCACGAGCCGCCGCCGAGCGACTGCCCGATCAGCAGCGCGGGGATCGCGAGCGGCAGCCGCAGCAGGACGGTCAGCCGCTTCTGCGGCGCCGGCGGCGCGATCCGCAGGTCGACCGGGTACCCGTCCGGCCCGTCGAAGGAGGGATAGGGGTCGGCGGCGATCCGCAGGTACGCGTAGAGCTGCGTGAGGTATTTGACGTACGCGTGCAGGAAGTGGTGCAGCCACCGCGGCGAGCGGCCGAGCAGCAGCGTCGCCAGCCAGTTCGCGACGCCCGCGAAGAACGCCACGATCGTCCACAGGTACGCCCAGATGAAGTGCGGGATCGCGAGCAGCAGCCGCAGCCCGACGGTGATCCGCGTGCGCTGCAGGTCGTCGGTGACGACGAGGCGTATCGGGTGCTCGCTCATGGGCCGCTGCTCGTCGTGTCGGACGCAGGCGCGCCGACCTTGAGCCGAGGCGGCGGACTTGTGTCCCTATTCGGACTCGGCCTCGCGAAGCGCGTGTGCCAGCGCGGCCCTCCCGTCATGCAGAACAGGTTCGCCATGCGAGACGATCAACCTCTCGACGGGCAGCTCCAGCAGCGGGGCCATCAGCCGCGCCAGGCCCGCCCGGTCCACCTGCGCGCTCGACAACCAGCTCTCGGGAGGCAGATGCACGTGACCGTCCGTGCCGCCGAGCAGGCGGTCGCCGAACAGCAGCGCCGCGACGCCGGGCAGCCAGTACACGGTCTCCCCGGCCCCGCGCAGCGGCCGCTGCTCGACTCCGGCCGGGACCACGTTCCAGGCGCGCCCGTCGCCGCGCGGGTAGCGCCCTGCCAGCAGCTCGC
Organism: uncultured Solirubrobacteraceae bacterium; assembly: GCA_963703205.1. GTDB lineage: Bacteria > Actinomycetota > Thermoleophilia > Solirubrobacterales > Solirubrobacteraceae > Palsa-744. The sequence goes on along the minus strand of OY969799.1, from coordinate 541,373 downwards.
GGTCGCGGCGATGCCACTTGATCGTGGTGAGGATGCTGAGCCGGCGCGAGGCGAGCCGGGCGTCGAGCCAGCCGAGCAGCTCCTTGCGGCCGGGACCCTCGGGCAGCAGCGGGTCGAACAGCACGGCGGCATCCGCCGTGTCGTAGAGCACGCAGCCCACCATCGGCGGCCAGTCGGCCGCTACGCCGGCGCGCTCGGCTGGCTCCCAGTCGGGATGGCGCGCCGTCCAGCGGTAGAGACCGGGCGCGAGCTCCGCGGGTGGCGTGTACGCGGCGCTCAGACGCCGCGCCCGGTGATGGTGATCGAGTGGGCCCCGCGCCCGTCGTCGGGGCGGATCTCATAGCGACCGGTGAAGCTGCCCCGCCGCGGCAGCTCGAAGACGATCCGCACGTGGACAGCGGTCCGCGGGTCGAGCGAGATACCCTCCGGCAGCGGCGCCGGGACCGAGAAGGGGTCGAGCGGCGCGATCGAGCCGGCGGTGGTCACGTTGCCGGCGAGGGCCACCGGGACGCTCGCGGCGGCAGCCACGAGCAGCGCGCACAGCACGGCGGCTGCGATCCTGCGATCCGGCTCGTCCCCCTCATCGACATCTCCTCCCGCTCGCCGCCGCGATCTGCGGACAAGGGTAGCCGAGCGCAGCGATCAGCAGCCCTCGGTCTCCTGGTGCGAGTCCGAGGGAGGTTCGGCACACGGGTTGGGGGCTTCGGGCATCTCGGTCACGTAGCGACACCCCGCCCGCGTGCGGCCGCCTGCGAGCAGGTCGCGCCGGGGGACCGGCCTGACGCGAGCGCGAGGGACCGCTTAGGGGTGAGCGATGGGGCTCGAACCCACGACCGCCTGGACCACAACTACCGAAAAAATAGCCTGAGTTCCGCTCTACAGAGCCAAACTTAGGTGTCTGGCCATTCTCATATTGTCGGTGTTTTACGGGCTTTCTCGGCGATTTAGCCCACCTCCACGATGTGGTGGGCTAAGTCGAATCCGACCGACTTGGCGACTCGAGGAAGCGTTGGAACGCTCATCAATACCCGTCCAGTCGGACCCGAGGAGCGCGCCACGCGCAGTCTGCGCGGAGGCTCGCGCTCAGAGCCACCACGGCGTCACATCCGGGCTCGGAGCGGGTGCGTCCGGCACGTTGTCCAAGGCGTGCTGGATCTGTGCGATATCCCATCGCGGATCGATGTACGGGCCCAGGTAGTCAGGGCCGGTGTGGGCGACCTGCGCGTCGAGGAAGAACTGCCGGGCCCTCGTGTGATCGTCCTCGGGCAGAAACAGGAACGCCACCTCGCCCGGTTCGAAGCGCACGTCGCCGACGACGCGCCACTCACGCTCCCACTCAAACCGGTAGGGGCCCGAGGCATAGTTGCCAGGGCTGTCGATGAACGGCGTCAGTCGCCACAGAGGATCCCGAGGGTCGATCCCGCCGGCGCTGCGCTCATCGATCTCGCGCTGGACGATCTGTGCTTGCGATCCGTCCTTGTCGAGGTACCAGAGCGGCGCACCCCCCTTGTCGATGAGGACGTCCTTGCGAAAGCCCACACCGTAGAGGCTGCGCCGCTCGACGAGCCGCTCCAGCATGTCGAGCGGAATCTCGCTGAAGCACACCACCCGGTGAAGCTCCGCTAGCTCCGGCTGCTTGCGGGCCGCTCCGAGCGGCTTCTCGCCCACGCGCAGCCGCCCTTCGCCGAGGATCTCGATCCACTGTCGATACCCGCTGCGATCGCCCGCGCGCTGCTCGACAAGCCACGACTGCAGCGCGTCGCCGCCGCTCGCGCCCGCACCCGTCCCAGCCGCATGCTTGGTGAAGTGCACGACGAAATCCGACATGTCCTTCCAGTCTTCGCGCCCGCGGTAGCCCACCAACCGCAGGCTAGAGCCACCGTCGCCTCCTTGCCGGCATGCAGGGCGCTGCTATATTCATTTTCTGAATATGACTGTCGCTTCTCCCACGCTCGTGTCGTTTCTGCTGCGCCAGAGCCGTACCGAGCAGATCCCTTTCGCGAAGCTCCTCAACACCTCTCAGCCGCGCATCTCACGTGTCGCCCGCGGCAGGACCGAGCTGACCGAGGACGAGTGGCAGACGGGATCCACGGCCCTCGCGTTAGGCCGCCAAGACAACGCTCGCCGGCCGGTCTGTATCGTCACGCGGTTTCACGCCTCCGGTGCGATCGACCCGCCGCCACTGGCCATCGACCACACGCTGGCGGTGTTCAGCCACTACCGATACGCCCGCGCGGTCGTCGGCTACCTTCGCGACCTCGGCGGCGTCGGCGGTGCCTACGCCGTGCCGGTCTGGCCGAGCTACGTCGCCGAGCAGCTCGAGCAGCGCGGCCCGCAAGCCCGTGAACGGCAGTTCAGCGCCACCGAGGATCCGACCGGTGTCACGCTGATCGACTGGCTGCCCGCGCTCGTTCGTGGGTTCGCGATCGAGCGGCCCCCGCACGGGGTGGCAGGCTACGGCTGGAATTGATGCCACCAGCAGGGAGCCCCCCGGAGGTGAGTTCGCGTGCGAGGTCCTCAGGCGGCGCGAGCTAGCGCCGGCGGCTGGTCCTGGTCCGCGCCGTGCTCGCGCATCAGCTTGATCGCATCGACCCCGCCACCGAGGAGCGTCATGATCTCTCCCGCGGGCCCCTCGCCACAGATCTCCTGCAGCTGCTCGCGGAGCATCGCCTCCCGGAGGCCGTCCGCGGAAATCCACCACGCTGCCGCGCTGCCGGCCTGCACGAGCGGGGCAAAGCTCTCGCGGTCCTCGTCCTCACCGTGGAGGACAAGCCGCAGAGCGACACCGAGCGCGACGGCGGCCAGCCGCGCCACGTCAAGATCCGCGCCCTTCTCTGAGAGAGCCGGGAGAGCGCTGGTGAGTTCTCTGAGGAGCTCGTCATCGGCATCGAGCCGTGTCGAGACGTCGAGCAGCAGCTCGAGGGTCTGCTCGTCGAGTCGTCCTCGGTGTGAGGCGCTGAGCAGCGCTCCGCCGAGGCTCTCGGCGAGCTGCCGTGAGGGCTCCCCGCCAAGCGCGCGGGCGGCGCGGAGGTAAAGCGTCGCTGCTGCCGCGAAGCGCCCAGCTTTGAACTCGAGGCCGGCGCGCCCCTTACATGCACGGGCCTGCAGATCTCGATCTTTGATGCTTCTGGCGAGCTTCTCTGCGTCGCGCAGGCTCGCCTCGGCGCCCTCGATGTCGTTCTGATTCTCGGCGCAGAGCGCGATCAGCACCAGGGTATCGCCCTCAGCGCGCGCGTCCTGCAGCCTGCGTGCGATCGACAGCGCGCTGGTTAGGTGCCGGGCCGCGGCCGCGTGGTCGCCTTTGCGGCGCTGGATCTCGCCGATGTTCATGTGTGCCTGCTGGCTCAGCGCGTCGTCCTTCATGTCCTCGGCGATCTGCAGGCACGCCGTCAAATCGGCCAGCGCGCTCGACAGGTTCCCGAGGTCGGCGTTCGCCGACGCGCGGTCGTTGCGGATGAAGAACGCCTCATGGCGGTCAGGGCGGCGTGCGAACACGCGCAGGGCGATCATGAAGAACTCCGGTGCCGCGACAGTCTGGGAGGTATGGCTGAGAGTCGCGCCGATTTCTGCGGCGCGCCATGCCCAGCGCTCGGAGGGTTCATTCTCCCGTCGTAGTTCGAGCTCCTGCTTGAAGATCCCGGGCGCATGCTCGGCTGTCGGGAGTGAGCCGAGCGCGTTCTCGCCGGTGTGACGGAGCGCCGCCGCGTGCTCGGCCGGGTCGCTCGCAAGGTTCGCCGCCTCGAGTAGCCGTGCCAGCACCGCCTTGGGTTCCTGGAGCGCTCTGAGCTCGGCGGCGAGGTTGACCAGCTGTTGGGCGCGCCAGTGATCGCTACCGACGGGCATAGCCAGAGCGCGTTCGGTCAGCTCGCGTCCCCGCTCGGCGTCGCCCGCCTCCATCAGCGACGCCCCCGCGTCGCCGATCGCGATCGCTGCCTGGACCTGGTCGTCAAGCTCGGCGGCCTCCTCGGCAACACGCAGGAACAGCTCGGCGGCACGGTCGTACTCGCCGAGGTTTACATGGGAGAGCGCAAGCGCCTGGCGCTGGATTCGCCGCTGGGTCAGATCGTCGATTCCCTCGGCCAGCTCGAGCGCCTGCGCGTACCAGCGCTTCGCACGGGCCGGTTCGCCGAGGTCGCGCGCGACGCTGCCTAGATTCTGCATCGTGGTGATGGTCCGCGGCGTGGACCCCGAGCGCCGGGCACAGCCCAGCGCCAGGCGGAACTCGTCTTGCCCGGTCTTCAGATCGCCGCGGGCGATTGCAACCCTCCCGCGATTCCCGTGCAGGCTGCTGCGAAGGAATGGGTCGCGCAGGTTGCTCATCAGCGTCTGCAGGTCCTCCAGGAGCCGGTCGGCGAGATCGAGCCGATCCTGGCCGATGAAGACGTTGACGAGGTTGAACAGCACCTGTAGCCCTCCGTGCCAGTCGCCCAGCTCGCGCTTAAGCTCGAGGCTGCGAGCGAACTTCGCGCGCGCTGCCGTGTGGTCGTCATCGAGGACGTCCTGGACGCCCAGGTTCTGCAGAGCGGTGCTCTCGAGGTCCGCGTCCTCGAGTGCCCTGCCGAGCTGGCGCATCCGCTCGAATTGCGCGCGGGCGGCCACATTGGAGCTGCCCTGGCCGAGTGCGAGCCCGCGCGTGTTGCAAATCCAGCCTCGCCAGCGGTCGTCGATCGCCGCCGCGGGGACGATCCGCTCGATCTCTTCCAGCAGCGTCAGCGCGAGCCAGCCCAGGCCGACGTCCTACGCGCCCTGGGCGAGCGACCAGAGCTCGTCGAGCACCTCAGTGGCCTCGCCGTCGCCGACGCGATGCTCAGCCCGGGCGACCAGCTCAGCGACCGTGATCATCGCGCCGTCCTCACCGGCGCTGACTTCCACGCCGCCGAAGTCCTCGGCGGCGAGCGCGCCGCTGCTCGCCTCCGCGCCGTTGACTTCGCGCCTGCGAAGCATCTGTTCGCGCCACCACCTGAGCGTCAGGGTGCGAAACGCTTTCAAGACACGCGTCTTCAGCTCCCCCGGCGAGGAGAAGTTCACGGTCGTGTGCCCTTCTCCGCGGATGCGTTTGATGAGTCGTTCCAGCTCGGCATCGCGCTTGACGCCCGTCTTCAGCATCACGAAGATCGGGGCCCCCGCGTCCTGCGCGGCCTTCAGCTCGCTGCGGGTGATCGGGGTGATCTCATCCTCGAGGATCAGCACGAGCCCATCTGAGGTGCCCGCCTGCGCCACGCACTCGCGCTCTGAGTAGTAAGGGCCCGCCTCGGCATTGTCCTCCCACGCCCAGGGGGTTGCGAGCGGGAACTCCTCGACCGCCTCGACCGCCGCGCGGCGCTCTGCCTTCAGCGCGCCACCGCTCATCTTCGAGGACACGAAGATCTTGCCGTGTTCGGGCGGGCGGGCATAGATCAGGTTGCCGGGATCAGCGGAGTCGAAGTCCACCATGTCAGGATGGCGCGCGCCGCGGGCGATCGCGGCGCGTCTCCGGTCGGCGGTCAGGGAGGGATCGGTGGAGCGGGCCGTGGCGGGTAGACAGGTTGGTTTCAGATGAAGTAGCGCACGGGGTAGGGCTTGGAGCCGAGCTGGGTCATGTGCGCCGCGGTGTGTGCGAGCGTGGAGGCGAACCCGAGCGTGACGGGCATCCGGTCATAAAGCGCATCGTTGTTCCAGTTCATCTTCGTCAGCCCGAGCACCGCCCCGGCAGTGTCCTCCCAGCCACCGTGGCCGGCGTGGCGGACCAGCATGATCGGGTCAGGGATCCCCTTGCCCTCCTTGAAGTACGGGCGCCCGCCAGTCGCGTCGGGCGCATCGCCCGCCGTCCACAGCAGCGCCTCCGCGGCGCCGAGAGCAAGCATCGTGCCGCGTTCCAGCGGGTAGCGGGCGGGCGTGCCGCGTCGGGGACTATTCGGCGCCGGGGGGTCGATCCTGACGCCCTTCCAGCCGGCGTCCTGCTTGATCTGCAGCAGGTCGACGGTCGCGATGTGACCGAGCGCGTCGAACGCGCCGTCCACCTCGTGCGACTTGAACTCGGTCGTCTTGTGCACGAGCACTCTCCGCGGCACTCGACCGGCGTGGCGAGCCTGGTAGAGGGCGAGGCTGCGGGCCATCACGCGACGCATCTCCGCTCGCGAGAGGAATGGGTTCTCGCCGAAGTAGCGGTAGTCCGCGGTCTCGTAGGCAACGAACTCGAGGCCGGCACCGTCGGCATCGAATACCTGCGAACAGCACGTCAGGAAACGCCGCCCGTCGTGGGCGTTCGGACGCAGTGCGTAGGAGAGACCGATATGCGCCGTCTCGAGCTCGGGGTCAGCGAGCTTCCACGGCACCCCACCAGCCTTGCAGTACAGCGCGACCCCTTGGCGCCACGCCACGCTGGCGCGACAGAGGTAGGACAAGCCGCGATTCTCACGAACGATCTGCGAGGGCAGACCGCGCATCGCGAGATGCGCCTTCAGGTAGTCGTGAAGGTCGAACGCGTCGGGCTCGGGGCCCTCGAACCCAGCCTGCCAGCGGTCGGGTAGCAAGATCATCAGCAGGTCGTAGTCGCCGCCCGCGGCACCAAAGGCGCGCAGCGCCCGAGTGAGCTCGTCGGCCAGCACCGCGTGCGGCTTGGCGGCGCCCGCGAGCTTCTGGTCGAGGTCGGCCGGAAGCTCGACGTGCGAGCCCGGGGTGTCGGCGCGCACTACACGCAGCCCGAAGACCTTCGAGAACCCCGGCCAGTCGGGCAGGTAGTTCTTGCGCTCCCGTGGAACGTGGGCCTGCTCGAGTTCGCCGATGAATCGGGTCAGGCTGCCACCTTCGCCGTGGGGCGTGAGCGTGGCCACACGGATCGGGTCGAGTACCGGGTTCAGCAGCGAGCGACTGTATGGGCCGAACTCGAGCAGTCCGCGCAGTGGGTGCGGGCTGCGGTCCTGCTCGCGTTCGGGATGGAATGCAAGCGGAGGCTCGGGGAGCCGGGAGTGGCCGGGGAGCTGGACGTTCATGCCGCCTTCGATCGCTGAGCGCTCACGGCAGCCGCTCGACGCGAGAACGCGGTTGTCGCGGACACCACGAAGGCGGCGTCGACACCGTCGACGCCGCCGAACGCCGTCACCCTGTGCAGCGACTCGCCGCCGACGAGCACGCCGATCCACGCGGCAAGCAGCTCGTCGGAGGGCTGGTTGTAGCGTTTCGCGCGACGCTCGCGGACGAAGTCCATGTCCTTTGCCGGGCGCGGCCCGTCGCTGCGGCTGAGCCAGATGATCGGCTCGATCAGCAGCCACAGCCGATCCAGGCGCCAGTCCAGGCGCAGCGCCACCGCCTCGGCCCAGTGCCCGCCACCGGTTGGGAGCCTGCCCACGAGCGACCTGGTGACAGTGCGCACCGGCGCGAGATCCTCATGGGTTTGCTGCTTGGGGTCAGTCACGAGCACCCACTGGTGGCGTCGGCGGCGGACCAGCAGCGGACGCTCGCGCGCCAGCGCATGGGCGAGAGCCTCGGCGAGCAGGCCGTGCTCTCCAGACTCCCGTTGCAATCGGCTAGCCTCGATCGGATGCAGGTCGGTGCGGGTGACCGGGTGCGCGGTGAGGGCTCTGCGCAGCGCACCGTCCTCCCCGAACGCCAACACGCCCGCCCGGGTTCGGGTGACGAGGACCTCTCCGCCGGCATCGGCTGCCTTGACGGCGCTCCGCAAATCCCTGATCCCACCGATCGTGCTCTCCACCAGACGGCATGTCGAGGGGAACTCGACCACCGGTAGCGCGTTGGTGCGGATCACCGGCCAGGCGTTGCCGGCGTCCGGGATCGGGGCGTGTCCCAGCCGGGGCGCGGACCCCTCGGCGGCTTTCAACAGCTCCTCGGGCATGTCAGGTGTCTGGCGCAGCACGTCACCGAGGAGCTCGTCGAAGGTCTCGGCCTCGACGATCGCCGCGTCGATACCGGCGCTCGCGGCAGTCGCGATCAGCGCCTGCACGCGCGGCAGCGGCGCCGGGGTCTCCCCGCGGTGGATCCAGAACAGACCCGCCGGATAACCGCCCTCGATGGCCGCGGCCTCCAGCGCCTGCATGACCGAATCGTCCCTTCCGCTGTAGCCGACGACGATCAGCCCGTAACGGCGGGAGGCCTCGGCAAGCGTGTCGCGCAGCCTGGCGTCCTGCGAGCGAAGCTCGTCATCGGTGTTCTTCAATCGTCGCGAACGGAAGTCGCCGTGGAGCTTGACCTGCAGCGGCCAACGCTCCTCCTTGAGGGCCTGCTCCGCGAGCGCCGCGTTGTCGAGGGAGGCAACCGTCAAGCTACCTGCGCTGCCGAACACCTGCGTCGCGCTGGTCTCCACGCACGGGTCGAAATTCGTTCCCCAGATCACACGAGCGCGATCCGCGGCCATCAGCGCGGCCAGAGCGGTGTGCCCGAAGCTGGGCGTGGAGCCCTTCACCTTCGCCTCGATATAGCGGCGTCGGTCGACCTCGTCTGGGTAGGCGAGCTCGAAGTAGTGCGCGTACTCCTCAGGGTCGTCGGGGGCAGGGTGCCCGCCCTTGTCGAAATGCCGCTGGATGCGTTCCCGAACCCGCGGATCGTCGATGTATTGGCAGGCCGCGAGCGGGACGCGTTCCTCTGAGCAGAAGATGGTGCGCTTGAAGTCCCAGATCATCTGGGCGGCTGTCGGGACCCCAGCCGCCGCGGACGCGCCCGCGCCGAGGAACCACATCAGGGCGGGTGCACGCGCGCCGTGCCGGCGCAGGAAGCTGGGAACGTCGAGCGTGGGAGCCAAAGCCACGTAGCAGTCCTTAGTTGAGTTATCTAGAAGCTCTCGACGCCATCATGAAGTCCCCCGCGGACGGACCCGGCACCCACCCCCTTACGCGGCGCGACGCGACGCGGTCGGCTTGATCTCTCAGGATCCGGCCGATCGTCGCGCCCGCTCTCGTCAATCAGCAGGTACAGACCACTGCGCTGCCCGACCGCACGAACGTGCGGGGAACGGCTGACCGTCGCCAAGAACGTTGCGAGCGGATCCTTGCCCCCCACGGCGTAACCGGCGCTGCGGAGCAGTCCGTACCAGTGCTTGTAGTGCACGGGATCGCCCGCCGCATACTGCTCGGCGAGCACCTGCACAGCGATCTCCTGCAGACGCTGGCCGCGCAACCGCTCATCGAGCTGCTCGAGGCACATCTGCGGATCGAGCCCGAGGACCTGCGCAAGCCCGATCAGCGCCTGCTCGTCGTGATCAGCCTGCGCACGAGCGTGATCGGCCAGCGCCTGCAATCGCTCGGCTCGCTCGCGCTGCTGGGCAATAGTCGTAGCCAGGGCCCGGTACTCGGCTCGCATCGCATCGTCGAGCCGTGCCGTATTGTCGCCAAGCTTGGCCATTTCGCTGCTGATCGTAGGGCGCTCCCCGGATGACCCTTCGGAGACATTCCTAGAACCCGCGCCGCGAGCCGCGCGCAGGCGGCGTAGGGCACGCTGTGCAACTGGCCGGCGAGCGACGCCGGTGTACCGGCGGGTGCAGAACGACCGACCGAGTACATGTGCCAGATCGGCTCAGCGATACAAACCAAGGCGCTGCAGAAAGCGCGGGTCGGTGTCGGCCTGCTCGTGGATCAGGCCGATCCGGTCACAGAGCCTGAGGGCGCGCTCGTTTTCGTGGGCGACTACGGCACGGATGGCTCCGGGCCGAGCCGGCAGGTCGTCGATCATGGTCTCCGTGAGCAGGCGGCCGAGCGTGACGGGCTGCCCGTCGGAAAACGGCTCCGTATTGACCGATGTCCCCTGGAGATCGACTCGAACCGCCCCGACGATCAAATAGGAGCCCTCGATCTCCTCTCCATCGGCCTTTTGGTCATCGAGCTCGTGGGCACCGACGGCAAAGATCTCTGAAGGCTCAGCGGGATCGGCGAGGATCACGCATGCGGTCTGAAGATGCGGTTTACGAGATTGAACATGCTCTCTCAGGCGAGTGCGGACAAACCGCTCAACGTCGGCTTCGTACCACGCTCCTTGGGAGCACGCGAACTCGGCGAGGCGATCCCAGTCTCCGGGTCGAATTCGCCGAGCGAGCGGCTCCTCGATCGCCCCCGTCACTCAGTCAACGATGGTGGTCCGCCCGGACCGGCGGATCGTCGCAGGCCCGCAGAGAACCGCGGCTGGAATGGCGACGGGCTCGTAGCCGGGGGCACGCTCGAACGGGTAGATGGGCTCATTAGCCTCCGGGACCTCGAGCGCCTCCTCGGCCGTCATCCACACGCCCCGGCCGAGATCCGCCCACCTGATCGCGATCGGAGCGCCCAAACCCTCCGCGGGTGAGACAGGAAGCCTGCCGTTCAGCACAGGCATGACTGAGCCATCAAGCAAAAGAACCTCGCTCTGCAGGTCCTTCACGGATGCGATATGACCCAACGCCACTTGCCAAGTTCGAGGAGCCCGCTTGCGCTCCCGGCTGACGGCGGCGGAGTAACGCACGAGCTGCTTGGCAGTTGACGGCTCACCCGCGGCCACCTTGCACATCCACGAGATCGTGCGCTGCTCGGGCGAAAGCGACTCCCCGACCGAGGCGAGCGCGTCCGCGATCTTACCCGCGTCCTGGCGTTGCTCCATGCGTTTGGCGATCGTCACGAACAACCTAGCTTGCTTATCGTCGCTGGTGGCGGCCAACGCTGCGGCATCGCGCACAAACGTCGAATACAACCGAAGGGTTCCGCGGGTCCTACCCTGCTTATCCCTCAACGGACGAGTGATGCCCTCGCTCAGCAATCTGCGCTTGCGTAGCGTTTCCAGGGCGGATTTAGTCGTCGCCGTACCACCGGGCCTGAACTGCTCGGCGATCTCGTCCGGCGTCACAAACGGCAACTCTGCCAACATACCTGGATTATAGCACCGAGCACCGTAATCCGGCTGTCGGCACACCCCTAAGGCACATCAGCAAAGCTGCGCCGGGCCAAAGTGCGAGGCCCTCCCCACGACCATTCAGGGCGACAACCACGTCCGCTGACTTCCATCTTTACACCGCAGGGGTCGGAGCTCAACCTGGACTAGAGCTACCGTTTAAGCACCGTGACCGGCCTCCATGGCAAGACTAACGCCGAGCTCGTCGCGCTCTATGGCGAGGTCATGAGCGAATTGCATCAGCGAGGGGTAGTACGTTCCGGGAATAATCCCATCGCCGACATGGCAGAGCGTGTCATCGCCGACTATTACGGCGTGGAGCCCGAGCCTCCGAACAGCAAGTCCTACGACGTGGTCACCGAGGACGGGACGACGATCCAGGTCAAGGCTCTGCGTCGCACGAAGAGCTCGCGACGCAACTTGTCCCCGTTGAGGACCCTTGACTTCGATCTCGTCGCTGCGGTCGTCTTCGCCGTAGACATGCAGCTCGTAGAAGCGGTCTTTGTCCCGGTCGTGACGGTTCGAGACCACATGAACTGGTCGAACACTTGGAAGGCCCACCGGCTCGCTTTGACGAACCGCCTCTTGGACGATCCGAGAGTCAGGCGTGTGCCCGCCGCGGAGCTCGTGGGGCGCACTTTTGACTCGGGCGTCTGAGCGGCGAGCTTTACCGGGCGTCGGAGATACGCCTCGTGACTGTAAGCGGCTCTAGGTGCAGTCCGGATCTGTTGCGATTTCACATACTCACGATCAAATAATTATCCTCACTTTCGAGTTTAGGACCGATTTGCGTGACACCCCCGTTGACACGTAAGTGAATCGGACGGAGTATCCGATCGATCCAACTCGGCGCCCCGGCATCTAGCTCGAAGCCGACGGACATTCGCGCTGGCGCTCGGGCCAAAGCGTCGCTATCTGGCTCGATCGGCAGTAGACAGTTCGCAGTGGCAGACTGAGACCAACAAACGACTTGGGGATAGGGCACCGTGGGCCAAATGAAAGCCGAGGTAGATCGACGCCCGTTCGGGTCTGTTGAGTTCGCGTTTTTGACGGATGGCTCTATGAGTATTCGCGGCCGGTTCGGTCATCGTCGGCAGCGCTACCGGCTCGTCTTTGGCCGCGACGTAGACGGCTGGACGGAGGCGCGTGCCCGTCAAGAGATGGAAAACATCCGTGTCCTACTGCGAACGCGGATGCCGGTCGCGGACGTCCTAGCTCGCTACACGCCAGACACGGCTCGTAAGAGCACCGGCGACGTGTCGTTTCATGCCTACGCATCGGAGTGGCTCGCGCGCCGTGGCAGCGGCGAGCTCGGTCATCGCCTGCCATCCCAGTCGACTCGCATGCACTACCGCTGGGCGCTCTCGCACATCCTGCCCTCCTTCGCCGGTATGCAGATCGCCACGATCACAAAACGCGATTGCGAGCGTTTCCGCGGCAAACTGTTCGCCGACAGCGAGACCCTGCGCGCGATGATCGCCGCTGGCGCCAAGCCCACCCAACACAACGGCCAACTACGAAGACCGCTCTCGCCGAGCTCGATCCGCAGCGTAATGCTGCTGCTCGCCCAAATCCTCGAAGACGCCGTGGAAGACGAGCTGCGCCCAGACAATCCCGCACGAGCCAAGCGCTTGCATATCCGCCTACCCAGGCCCAAACGCACGTTCCTTGAGATCGACCAGCTCGTCGCCCTCCTGGACGCTGCACGCGAGCTCGAACAGACCCCGGCGACAAACAAGCGAGCGAAGCTCACCCACGCGCAGGCCGAGGAGATACGCGCCCGTCTCGCGCACGGCGAGACGCAGCGCTCACTCTGCGCCGAGTACGGGGTAAGCAGCCCTTCGATGTCAGTCCTCGCACGTGGTCGTACCTATCGCAACGAGAACACCCGTGTTGGCTGGAGGGCTCTCTGCTCGGTGCTCGGCTACGCGGGCTTGAGGATCTCTGAGGTTCTCAACCTACGCGAACGAGACGTCCGTCTGCACGACCCCCACGGCTCCCGGCTGTGGATACCAGACAGCAAGACGCCCACTGGCGTCAGGCACGTCGCGATCACACCAACTCTGCGCCACGAGCTGCTCCATTACCAAGACGAAAAGCTCGCGCTCGGCTATCCCCGAAAGCCTGAGACACCGTTCTTCTGCACGCCGAAGGGCACACGTTGGGATGCAAACAATGTCCGTCAGAAGATTTTCGCCAGCGTGACACAGCTGGCGAGCCTCAAACTCACCGAACGTGGCCTTCCGCCCCTCCCCCACATCACACCCCACTCCCTGCGCCGCACCTATGTCTCGATCATGCTGCTCGCGACCAACTTCGACATCCCCTTCGTACAACACCAGATCGGCCATACCCAGGCACACGTGACGCTCGACGTCTACAACCAACTACTCGACCGCGGCAAACGCGAACACACAGCCGCCTTCGACACACTCCTCACATCGGCACGCAACACCCTCTACAGCCCCGACCATCCACGCATACCTATCTCCACCTCCCCCCAATAATCCGCCCCGCCCCGAGAGGGCAGCGAGCACACTCGAACCCCGGACCGCCTGGCAAGAACACAAGCCGTCAACATCATGGGGTCGGGCGGAAACGAATCCACTGAATCGAAACTCGCCTGGCCCTTAGCTCTTCGCGGCATCTCGGCCGCGCGCAAACACGGTGCTTGTGCCCGGTACACGCGCCAAAAGTGAACGCCAGACGAGCCCCATCTCGCGGCTTCCGTCTTTTTTTAAGCGCAAAAGCGGAAGACGTTCAAAACCATCCGCTATGCAGGCATTCTTCCTGGAAACCCACCTGTTCTCGACGCGCGAGCCCAACGGTGGGCCGAAAATGGGCCGAGCCCAGAAGGGCCAGCGGTTTGCCGGCCTTTCCAAAACAGCCCGATTAGCAGGTGTTTTCTGAGGGGTGAGCGAGGGGACTCGAACCCCCGACCGCCTGGACCACAAAAAACTACCGAAAAAATAGCCTGAGTTCCGCTCTACAGAGCCAAACTTAGGTGTCTGGCCATTCTCATATTGTCGGTGTTTTACGGGCTTTCTCGGCGATTTAGCCCACCTCCACGATGTGGTGGGCTAAGTCGAATCCGACCGACTTGGCGACTCGAGGAAGCGTTGGAACGCTCATCAATACCCGTCCAGTCGGACCCGATGAGCGCGCCACGCGCAGTCTGCGCGGAGGCTCGCGCTCAGAGCCACCACGGCGTCACATCCGGGCTCGGAGCGGGTGCGTCCGGCACGTTGTCCAAGGCGTGCTGGATCTGTGCGATATCCCATCGCGGATCGATGTACGGGCCCAGGTAGTCAGGGCCGGTGTGGGCGACCTGCGCGTCGAGGAAGAACTGCCGGGCCCTCGTGTGATCGTCCTCGGGCAGAAACAGGAACGCCACCTCGCCCGGTTCGAAGCGCACGTCGCCGACGACGCGCCACTCACGCTCCCACTCAAACCGGTAGGGGCCCGAGGCATAGTTGCCAGGGCTGTCGATGAACGGCGTCAGTCGCCACAGAGGATCCCGAGGGTCGATCCCGCCGGCGCTGCGCTCATCGATCTCGCGCTGGACGATCTGTGCTTGCGATCCGTCCTTGTCGAGGTACCAGAGCGGCGCACCCCCCTTGTCGACGAGGACGTCCTTGCGAAAGCCCACACCGTAGAGGCTGCGCCGCTCGACGAGCCGCTCCAGCATGTCGAGCGGAATCTCGCTGAAGCACACCACCCGGTGAAGCTCCGCTAGCTCCGGCTGCTTGCGGGCCGCTCCGAGCGGCTTCTCGCCCACGCGCAGCCGCCCTTCGCCGAGGATCTCGATCCACTGTCGATACCCGCTGCGATCGCCCGCGCGCTGCTCGACAAGCCACGACTGCAGCGCGTCGCCGCCGCTCGCGCCCGCACCCGTCCCAGCCGCATGCTTGGTGAAGTGCACGACGAAATCCGACATGTCCTTCCAGTCCTCGCGCCCGCGATAGCCCATGCGGCAGGCTAGACGCAACACGGCACGGCAGGCCCGAGGCGGCGACGAACGCTACATTCGCTTCGTGGATATGACGATGGCTGTCCGACGTTGTCACGCTCGGTTTTGTCGTATATGGGTGAGCTCGAGATAGGCCATGTTGAGGACCTCTACCGCGAAGTATTCTCCACGCTGGCGCGCACGCACGAACTCGATTCCCGTAAGGACAAGAGCAAGAGCACCGAGGTACAGGAGACTGGGGCGAGCATCACTGCTCGCCGCGAAGGCGGCCACGGCGAGCAGGACCGTCGCCAGCACCCCCGTTGTCAGCAGCGCCCTGTGAAAGGCGTAGGAGGCGTTGAAGTCGGCGACCCGACCGAGGTTCTGGCGGTTACACAGCGCCATAGCGTCGACAAACAGAGCCTCGCGCTCCTCAGTTGTATCGGCGGCGCTGTCGAAATTGCGCGAAAGCTCGCCCATCACTCTGATGAGCCTCGCTCCGGCCAAACGCCCGCTATGACCTTCGAGGATGACGGTCGATGGCATACCGCCCCACAGCCTGTAGTAGACAGGCTGCATAAAGCTCGCGATCCCCTGCACCACCTGTCCAGTCGCGTATGCCACGGGGATACCCGCGACGACTCCGATCACCTCGGATCTCGGCAGTGGGAAGTGAAAGCCAAACGCTTCGGGGATGAGGGCCAGCACGCCGAGCACGAGCGTGCCGGGCACGATGTGCGCGACAACGTCGTAGTAGCTGAACTTGCCGTCCACAACCGCACCCTATGTGCTTCGCGAGCCATCCAGCTCTCGCGGGCGCTAGTCCTCTTGCGACTCGTCCATCGGCCCCAGCCCGTCGACCGACGAGTAGGTTGGCCGATCCGGCACCTGCCCGTGGTGATGCCATTTGGCTGTGCCCGCCGTGGGGACCACCTTGCATCCTCTGCGCGTATGTGCGTTGACCACCTTCGCGGAGGGGTGCTTGTCAGAGGCGGCTACGACGCTAACAAAAGCGGTACGCACGTCCGCCGGCTGTCCGGAGGAGCCGAGCAGCGTGTCGAGCCACGCAGATGACGCGTTGCGGCGGCTGCCGTGGTGCGGGATCTGGACGAAGTTCGGGGTGAGGGTCAGGTTTTTCTCCACGGCGGTGTCCCATGCCCTTTCAAGCGCCGGCACACCAGCATCGCCGGTAAACAGCAGGGTCCTTCCCTCGAGCGAGAACAGCGTGATCATCGACGAGTTGTTGCGCGGCGTCACCTCCTTGGCAGCGAACGGGATCTCGATGGGCATTTCGCCGGTGACGCGGTCGACGAGGTTCCGGACTGCCTCCAGCAGCTTGGACTTCGCGACTGCCTTGCCCTCAACCACCCCGGCGACCTGTTCGAGAACGAGCTGATCGTAATACTGTCGGTCCGGCCCGAGGACCGTCAGTGCTCCTCCGAATGCCTGCGCGCCTGCCCACGCCTCGCGGACTGCGGCTCCTTGTTCGATCGCGACGGTGATCAGGTCATCGACCTCTGCGGCCGCGGGTAGCGACCCGCCGCCGTGAGCTCCGAGTTGATGCAGCCACAGCTCCTGCACCTTCAGCCCCCGCACTACTTCACCCATGCCTCCGATGTGGTCGCCGTCGGGATGGGTCAGAATCGCCAGATCGATGGACGAGGTCCCGTAGAAGTTCTGCACGTGATCTACAAGCGCCTCCCCATCGTCTTTGTAGCCGGCGTCGATGATGACGTGCGCAGTCGAGCCATTATCAGGGCGAGTGAACCGTAGGGCGATTGTATCGCCGCTGTCCGTGCCATCTCCAACCGGCAAAAAGTCGATCTCGTACATCACCCTCCCAGCCGCTCCGACAGTCCAAGTCCTGGCTATGCGGATTGTACTCGGCGGGTTCCCCCGGCTCGGACCAATATGACATCAAACCCGGACCCGTTTGTATATATCTAGCGCGAGGTGTCGGACAGGTACCGACCGAGCCGCGAACTGCGTCGGTGCTCCTCGTGATTGGTCGTTCCCGTTCAGGTCCGACGGTTCTCAGGGGCTGCCGAGGATCGTTGCGATGTCGCGGCGAACCAGGCTTGGCAGCTCGAGCTGCTCGAGGTCTTGGTCTCCGAGCCAGCTGAGCGCCTGCTCGGGGGACATGTCATCGGCCAGGATGAGCGCTGAGAGCGCGATCGCGCTCGTCCGGGCAAGGCCGATGCTCATCAGCGACACCTCGCTGGGACGCGACACACCGAGCTCCAGCATCATCGTCAGCTCGTCGGTAGCGAGCACCTGAACCTCGTGCTTCTCGGCGAGGTGCATGCCGAGCACGTCGTTGTAGCAGGCCAGGTACTTCGGGGCGCCAAAGCGAGCGACCTGCTCGACGTCGTCCATCGTCGAGCGGATCACTTTCGGCGTGTCGACCTCTTTCTCGCGCGCCGTGGATCGCTGATATTTCAGGCGCTCCTCGATCAGACGAGCGAGCGGCTGCCCTTCCATCCAGGCCCGCAAGAGGATGCCGAGCATCTCACAACGCCCCTTGTTGCCAAATTCTTTCGTGCCCAGATAGTCACGGCAGCGCGACAACGCCTGGCTGTAGCTGCGCGCCGACCCGGGGGTCTCCGGCAGCTTCAACGGTAGGCGCCCAGGGTCTGGGTGCCCACGGAAATAGTTCAGCAGCACCTGCATAGCGGTCGGGCTGACCCCGGTGTGGCGCGCCATCAGCTCCGCGGACACCTCTACCGGCTGAAGCACAGCGCGGATCCGCGTTTCGAGATCCTTGACGGCTTTGGCGGGCAGCGTCACACCCGGGATGGTTGCCAGAGGCTGCTGCTGAGCGACACGGGTGGCGAGAAAGCTGAACACCGATGCGGTCAGCGGATTCTCGGCAGCCGCTCGCTCCGGCTGCGGGTTCTCGATGAACTCGACGAGCTGATCCAGCCGCGACAGCACCCGGTCTGTCGCGCGCTCGAGCGACTGGCGCACGCGAGCGCGCGGCACCTCCTTCCAGGATCCCGTGTCGACGCACACGACATTCCCGCGGAACTCCTTGCCCCAACGTCCGGCCCGGCCTGCCAGATTCCAGAAGTCCGGGATCGTCATCGGCTGGTTCTTGCCGCGCTTCGGTGCTCGCGCGAATAGGTTCCGGCAAGGAAGGTTCACGCCCTCTAGTAGCGTCGATGTGCACACGAGGTAGAGCAGAATCTCTTCGCTGAACAGCCGCTCGATCTCCGCTCGGATGATCAGCGGCATGTTTCCGTAGTGGAACCCGACGCCATTCAGCAGCACATTCCTGAGCCGGTACTCGGGATGGATTGTCTTTGAGATCAGCTCGCGGAGGTTCTCTACGTCCTCGTTGCCGGACAGGTCGACCGTGCCTGCCAAGGCTTGCGCGATCTGGATCGCAGTGCTCTCTGCGTCGGCCGCCCCGTTTACGTAGACCACGTTTCCCGGTCCGGCGCCGCCGACAGCCGCAGCCGCGAGCGCCAGCGGCTTGCCTTTGGTTGGCCTGCCGGCGAGCGCCACGGTGCCGACCTGGCGCGGCTCGCCGCCGGTGACGAGCTGGACCGTCCACTCTCTGCTGTCCGTGGTGGAGGAGTCCAGCCAGATCAGGTTCTGATTGACGGTCACCATCTCGCTCAAAATTGCGGCTGGGTTCGAGCTGGCCGGTGCCCCCTCGAGCAGCATCGCCGGGTTCTCTGAGGATGGGCTCGCGAACAGCACCTGCGTGTCTGGGTCTCGGCGCACCGCCTCGTCGAGGACTTGCTGGAGCAGCACACCGCGCCGGTCATCGCCCACCTTCTGCGCCTCGTCGATGAACAGCAGCTCTGCTGAGAATGTGCGGTCTTGCTCTTGGAGCAGGTGCAGTCGCTCCTGGGTGAGCACGAAAATCTCCTTCGGGTGCGTCCCGATCTCCCGGTCCCACGGGAACACGTAGACCGCCGCGTCCTCGCCGAGTTCACTGCGCAAATCGCGGCTCACCTCGTCCACGAGCGCCCGGGTCGGCACCAGATACACGCCCCGGAAAGCTTCGCTTTGGCTGGCACGCTCGCGAAACCACTGCTTGACGATGTAGGACTTTCCCGCCGAGGTCGGCGCGGACACGCTGAGCCAGCCATGCTGGCTCGCCCCGGTCCAAAACTCGCGCTGAAACGGATTCGCGTCGATATGCCCCCTGTCGTTGAGGGGGATCGTCAGCTCAAGTCGGCGGCGTATCACGTCGAGCTTCAATGGGACTGGCGAGTCTGTCCACGCGTTCTCTGAGAGCAGCTCGCGCCGCTCGGCGAGCGCGACCGCTTGGACGTTTCCCATCCGCTCGAGCATCACCGCGGCGGCCCGCTTGTGCGCCGGCTGGGCTTGGGCGTCGATCAGGGCGCCCTGCACGACCCTCAGCGCCGCATCCACGGCGCGCTCGTTCCTTGACGCGGTCAACGCGCTCGCACAAAGCAGCGCGTGGTTCCAGTCGACGCTCATCGCGATCAGCTCCGGCTGGACTGCCGGTAGATCGTCCAGTAGCGAGCGGACCGCGATTGACCGGACAGCCTCGGTGAACCGGGGGTCGCTCAGGATCGCGTCCTCGAGGCCAGCCGCAGCGCTCATCCTGTGGCGATCCTCGCGCGTATGCCTTTGCGGAACGCCTCGACCGAGGGCATCGGCACGCAGAACACCTCAAGCTCAAAGATCTCGAGCTTGTTCTCGCCCACCTGCCGCTCGATCCGTGTGTGCCATTTCTCGATCTCCGCCGCGATCTCCTCACGCACGGTCACGCCGTCAGGCCCGTGAGGCTCCGGATAGTCCTCACGGTCAAAGCCCAGCAGGCAAGCACCGCGAAACTCCACCCGCGCCGACTCGGGCTGTGAGTCATCGAAATATCTCGCGAGCGCCGCCTCAGCGTCCGAGTCGGCCAGGTCCAGTCGGTCGCGTACCAGCAGGAGATCGCGATCCCCGGCCTCACCGAGCAGATACGGTCCGATACTCCGAAAGCACGAGTCGATCGCTTTGTTCACACTTGCGTGAAGCTTTGCCTCACCCCAGTAGAGCGCGAGGTTGCCATTAGGCAAGAGCTTGCCGTGGACGCCGTCAACGCCATGCACGTGCATTTCACTGCTGGTCTTTAGCGGCATCTTGCAAAGCAGCTGCGGTAGCGCTAGGACCGCTTCGAGCAGTAGATACAGCAGGAGCTCTCCGCCCTCTCCGGACTTATCGGCCTTCAGGAACAGCTCGCGGGCCTCGTGTTCGAGCGCGCTGAAGCGCTCGGTCGACCCGGTTTGCTGCAGGTGCTCCCTTGCCTCCTCGATACGGCTTCGAGGGATGCAGTAGTTCTGCACTTGCTGAGCGAGCGTCTCGACCAGTGTCTTTACACGCGGACGCCGATTCGCGTCACGGGCGACGAAATGGCATCTGCAGGATGCCTTTGTTCCTTTGACGGGCACGGCAGCGCCTACCTCGGTGAGGATCGCTGCCAACGAGTTTGCCTCTCGCCGGGAAAGCTCGGCGACGGCCTCGATCAACCATCCCGCGGCGTGGGCGTCCTGAAGCGTCCGCACCGTCTCGGCGGCGGTGCGCTCAACGTCAGTTAGCTCTCTCGGAGATGACATCGCGAGCCATTCTTAGCCCTCCGGCGGATGACCGGACCGGTCTCCGCCCCAGACAAACATCCACGCCGCGTCTGCTGTTATCAGTACTCGCCGGGCCGCACAGCAAGCCTCAACTGGTCCTCGCTGATCTCAGAGACGACGTAACGCTTGCGTCTACCCTTCGGAACCGAGGCGAGCCCCTCCTGCACAGCCCGGTCAAGCCAGGCCCGCGCTTGCCCGAGCTGGAGACCCAGCTCCTTCGCTACGTCACGGTCGCTGCGAGGGTGCACAAGCGACGCCCTCAGAAGCGGCCAGACCGGCCAGAACGCATCGGATCCAGGTGGCTGCGCGCCCACGTCCTGCGCCGGCAACGCGGCCAAAGCGCGGATAACGACCTCATGGCTTTGGCCGGCCGGCATCGGGTCACCGCCGGACCCGACTGCCACGACGTCAACGAGCTCGCCGTTCAGGGAGGTGCTGATCAACCTCGGCTGGCTCTCGATCGTTCGCTGTGAATGATGCGGCGCATCGAACAGGCCGTCCACGTCTATGCCGTGAACCGACGGGCCGGGCAGCGGGATCGCGCCAGCGCGCGCCAGAGCCTCCCCACCATCGTCGCCGCCACCGCGAACGAACAAGGGGACCCACCCGTGTTGCAGATTCTCGATTGCGCCCGTCCAGGTCCCACCGCTACCGGCCGCCGTCGCCGCTACCACCGCCGCCCCGCTCATCGCGTAGACCAGCCGATTTCGACGCATCGCGTTCCCGGCGTGCCAGCGAGCTTCCGGGTGAAACGGCGTGACAAGCGTGAGCGTCGCATCCATCAACGGCATCCGCAACGCGGGGCGCTTGACGAGACGCTCAAGCGGATCGACCGTAACGCCGACAGCCATACCTCCAGCCTCGATCGCGGCCCCCATCGCCTCGAGGTCCACGCCACGTGCCGCTCCCGAGATCACCGCGACATGATGTCTCGCGCACTCCTGCGCGAGTCCGCGGGCAAAGCTCAACGCATCCTCGCTGGCGTCGCGGGAGCCGACAATCGCCAGCGAACGCGCACGCAGCGCATCCTGCGGACCTGCGCCATAGAGGACCGGCGGTGCGCTGGGACCGAGCAGCTTCTTCAGTCGCTGCGGATAAGCCTCATCCGCTCGCGTCATCACCCAGATTCCCCTTCCCGCTAGCCGCTCGAGCTCGAATGCAAGCTGTCCGCCACGGGCAAGCAATCGCGCGAGACGGTCGGCGATCGCGGCGTCGAGGTCGAGTTCCTGCTGCAGTTCAGCAGGGGTACGCCGTATCAGATCGCGTGGTCGCCCCCACTCAGAGTTGACTATGCGCTCGGACAGCCCGTGCCACTCGCGGGCCGTGAGAGGTTTGGTTGACCGATCGCCCTGCAGCGCGAGGCCGGAGCATGCGAGGGCAATGGCGTACCCGTCCTCGCTGATCGGCACCACGCTCATTGTTGAGCGCCTTTTGAGGTCTCACCTAGCGCGATCGGCACGACTGGCCCAGCGCCGCCCTCTGCCAGCAAGACTCCGCACACCGTCAGCGACCAGCCGGAGTCGATCATGTCGTCGATCAGATAGACGGGCTCGCCGATTACCGCCCCGGGGATCGCTTGAAACGCGCTCAGCGCGTTGCCGGCTTGGTGGTAGCTGTTCTCCATCGTCTTCTGTTGCGGCGTCTCTTCCGTCTTCACCAGCGCCTCTCGGTACTCCAGCCCAAGCCGATCCGCCAGTCGACGAGCGAATCCGGGTACCAGGTCGGGCGCACGACACGAGGGTACCGCCGTCACCCAAGTCGGTGTCTCCTCTGGCTGCCAGTGGTCTGTGAGCATCTCCGCAACCGCCTCAACAAGCTCGTCACCGAAGCCCTCCTCACGATACTTGCCGGCCTTGACGAGCTTTCCCCAGCCCGCATCGCCGTAGATCGAGAGCGCCCGCCCCTCCTGCAGAAGGTGCCCGACCGGGATCCTCCCGTGCCGGGCCTCAAGCCCCGCCGGCCATTGCTTGCGGGGCATGATCGGACGGTATGCGCGGCGCAGGAACCGCAGCGCATCCTCGACGTCCCCCTCTGCGGGCTGCTCCGGCGCGAACGGTCCGGCGCAGTTCGCGCAGCGTCCGCAGGCCTCCGCGACCGGGTCATCCAGCTCCGTGCGGAGAAAGCTCATCAGGCACTCATCGGTCTGGACGATCTCGGCCATCCGGTCGCGCTCGTAGCGCCGCTGCGCCGTCACCGCTGCGATGCGTGCCGAGTCCGTCGACCACTCGATCGGAGTCCGCGAGAAGTGCCCCCCGGTGCGCGACACCGCGCCCTCAACCTCCAGGATCTTCAACACTTGATCGATCGCTCCCCGGGTGAGATTGAGCTGCTTCTGAAGCTGCGGGACCGTAGCGTCCTCAACGCCATCCAGGACCGACAACACCTCCGTCATGTCCTCCTCGGGCGGGAACGCGCCCTCGATGAAGTAGTCAGCAATCGCATCGTCCTCCTCGCCGGCGAGGAGAATCACCTCTGCGCGGTCGACGGCTCGTCCGGCTCGCCCGATCTGCTGGTAGTAGCTGATCGGAGACGAGGGTCGCTGGTAGTGCACTACAAACCCGAGGTCTGGCTTGTCGAAACCCATGCCCAGAGCAACGGTCGCCACGAGCGCCTTCACGTCGTTCTCGCGGAGGCGTTGCTCGAGTGGTTCACGTTGCTCGGCCGGCATCGAGCCACTATAAACCGGCGCGTCGATGCCGCGATCCGCAAGCCACCGGCTCACAAGATGGGCGTCCCGGCGGGTGAGCACATAGATAATTCCGGATCCGGGCGCCTCAGGCACGTAATGCGCCAGCCATGCCAGCCGCTCCGCCTGTGTTCCGAGCCGCACGACCTGCAGGAAGAGACTGTCCCTCCCCAACGGCCCGCGGATTACCTCGAGGTTGGCTCCGAGCTGGTCCCCAATGTCCTCGATCACTCGATCGTTCGCGGTCGCCGTCGTCGCCAGGACCGGCACGGAAGACGGAAGCACCTGCATCAGTGCCCGGATACGCCGATAGTAAGGTCGGAAATCGTGTCCCCAGTCAGAAATGCAATGCGCCTCGTCTACGACAAACATGCCCAGCCCCTGCGGGATCTGCTTCAGCGTGCTTTCCCGGAACTGCTCATTTGCCAATCTCTCGGGAGAGATCAACAGAACGTCGACCTCGTCCCGCCTCAGCGCCTCTTCGACCTCGTCCCAGTCCCCGTCGTTCTGGCTATTGATGGTGTACGCGCGGACTCCGAGCCCCTCGGCCATCTGTAGCTGATCGCGCATCAAACTGAGCAACGGGCTGATCAGGATCGTCGGGCCCTCGCCTTGCTCACGAAGCACTGCCGTCGCAATGAAATACACGAGGCTCTTGCCCCAGCCTGTCCGCTCGACTACAAGCACACGCGATCGCCCGTCGACCAACGCGAGAATCGCCTCCAACTGCCCCTCGTGGAAGCGAGCTCCCTCTCCAAGTGCCCCCTCGAGGAGCTCCTGTGCACGATCGGCTGAGCTCATCTCCATCAGCCGCCCCGTCCGAGGACGCGAGCTGAACACCCCGATACGCCCCCGCGAGACACACACAGGTTCTACCACCGAATCGGCACTGCAAGCACACCACCCGGGGGTTGACATCACATTGCCACTGCTGGGCGTGTCGACAGCCGGTGGCTCTGAAAGGCCGTGGTCGTGCAGTGCTGCTCGATAGGTGCCCTCGTCCCCGAATCAAACGCCCTCCAGGTGGTCCAGGTGGACGAGCCGCCCCCATTCGTCGAGCAGGAGCCTCATGACATCGAAGCGGAGATCAGGAGCCCACGGGTGTCCCTGCCTACTGGCTCGAAGCCTTCGGCAGCTGCCCGCCGGCTTCTGCGACGTTGCGCGCGGCTTGGCCACCCGAACGACCCAAAATGCGATTCCGCCCCGGGGCCGACACCTGGGCGCGACTCGGCGGTCTTGACCTCGACGAAGACCAACACCGGGCTTCGTACCGCTATGAGATCGATCTCTCCCGCCCGCACGTTCTGGTTGCTCGCGACAGCTCGATAGCCGAGTCGTTCATAGTGGCCGCACGCGATGGCCTCTCCAAGACGACCGACAGCTATCCGAGGATCCCCGATGGCATCGGGCCCGACTACGCGAACCCCTTCGTTGGACAGACCCATAGGGTCAGTGTGCCCGGCGGTTGCGACAGGACGCTCCTGCGGCCTCGCCGCTACCAGTCGGTAAGAAACCAGTGCGACCTGTGATCTGTCGCCTTCGGCCCACCGGCCGGCCGCTGCTGTCTCGCTGACCGAATCGTCCGGCCGATCGCAGCGTCACGCAGATCGACGATGTCGCTCGCGATACCTTCGAGCGCCTCGCTCCCGAGATGGCGGCCGGGACACTCGGCTGCCGCAGTCAGGATGCGATCGAACAGTTCGCGATCTTCCGCTCGTCAAAATCGCCTCGCTCAAGGCCGTAGACCAGCACGCTTTGCGCCAGCGCCACACGCTCGGGGAACGACATCGCCAAGACGGCCAAGCTCCGGACCGCCGCATCGAGAACATCGCGTGCGTGAAAGCCCGTCAAGTCGCTAACCCCCGCTCCAAGCCGCAAGCCACTTCCCGGAGTGGAACTTCGAGAAGTTTCTGATCTCCTCAGACGGGCGCCCTGTCTCCGGCTTTCGACCCACGGTCGACCCTGAATCCCAACAGGTGACGGCAGCCATCGAGTCGCAGCTCGCCCCCTGACAGCCGGACGCCTGCGTTGTCCACCCAGTCGAGTCGATGCGACTCTTACGGGAGATGCGTTGGCGCTACCTGCGTTGGCGTGGAATGGCGAACGCAGGATGCCGAATATACTCGCCGCGATGTTCGACCTTGATGCGTATCTGGAGCGAATCGGCCTAGACGGGCGGCCGAGCGTGGCGCAGCTGCACAGGGCCCATCTGACGTCGATCCCCTTTGAGAACCTAGATCCGCACCAAGGCTTGGCGGTGTCGCTGGAGGTGGAGCACCTCGAGCGCAAGCTCGTGAGAGAACGCCGCGGCGGCTACTGCTTCGAGCAAAACCTGCTGTTCAAGGCGGCGCTCGAGGCGCTCGGTGCAGAGGTGGACGTGTTCCTGGCGCGCATGCGCGTGGGTGCCAAGTCGGGTGTGATGCGGCCCCGCAGCCACCTCGTCCTGCGCGTATGCGAGAACGGCGCAAGCTGGCACGCCGACGTGGGGTTCACCCGCGGCATTCTCGAACCGATTGGATTCGGCCCGGGGCCCGCGCATGAGCAATCGGGCTGGAGCTTTCGTGTCGTTGCGCAGGGCTGTGAGCTCGTTCTCCAGAAGCTGGTTGAAGACGCGTGGGAGGATGTCTACAGCTTCGTCCCGCAGCCGGTTCCGCTCATCGATGTCGAGACCAGCAATTGGTGGACCTGCACGCATCCGCGCTCGCTGTTCGTCACCGGCCTGATCGTGGGCGTTCGTGACGATGACGGCACCGGCACGTTGCTGTGTGACTGGGGCGAGTTGTCCCTCAGTGAGCAGACGCCCGCGGGCACCAGCTTCGAGCCGCTCGAGATAGAGGCCGTACCGGAGCTGCTTGCCACGCGCTTCTCGCTCTCGGGTTTTGTGCTCGACGCAGACGGCCGTGTCGTGCACACAGGCAACGCGCCGTGAGGGCGTCGACCTTCCTCGACCGCCACATCTATGAAGGTCCCATCATGAGGGCACGGTTGGTATGGCACCGACGGCGTCTCCAAAGTTGGCATGTGAGTGTCTGCCGGGCTCACGAGTAGGCCAGAGTCACCGATTGGACCCAGATCTCCCAGCTCCTTGTTCGCCACGTTGTGACACGCGAGCCCGCAGGCCGGAGCCCCGTCCAACGTGCATCGCCTCCCCGATCGCCGATGTCGTGTCTCGGGGGCCGTAGTCAAACATGACCCTTTAGGTCGAGATGACGACAGCCCGGAATGGAGTAAGCCGCTGTCAACCTCGCGGAAACGACGAGGGACGCACTGGTGCTCGATAAGAGCGCTTATGCACCTGATCGGGAGCCGCCGCCTAACGCGATCCGCCACTAAGGTCGTCGGTCGGACGGTGCGGTGGCAGTGCCGCCTCTCCTCAGTCTGACCCGCATCAGAGTCTGCGGCCGAGGAAGGTCGCTTCCTGATTGTGCCGCCGTTGCACGCAGAAACCACCGTAGTACACGTGCCCGGCGATCCGGACCAGACGAGTGCCGCCCTCGCCCCAACGGCAATACCAGCGCGATGAGTTGTAGTAGCCGGTGCCGCTCCCAATCGTCCTCAAGGCGGCCCTCGCTGCCGCGCCGCACCCCAGACGAGCCGACAGGTGGATCACCTCCGCTTGGGAGTCACCGAGCCGTGGACAGTATCCGCTCCTCGCGGACGGCGACGCAGGTCTCGCAAGCCCCACCATGGTCACCAAGGCAAGCGCAATCACGCCCCGCGCCGCCCCCTTGGGCTTTCGACCGGTCGATGACCGGGACCTCGTCTGCGCCCGCACGAGGCACAAGCTAGGCCCCAAGCAACCCGCTGCCAAGTGACAACAGCGCCCGTTACCCGACTCCGCCGTCAAGGTGTAATCGTGTTCCGCCACGTCGCCCTATGCGCCCGAACCCTTGCACGCGCTCAGATGCCTTCGAGGTGATCGAGCCGAATGACCTCCCCGTCGTGACCCACCAGGAGCCTCACGACATCGAAGCGGAGATCAGGAGCCCACGGGCGCCCCGCCCTGCTTCCTCGGAGCCATTCGGCGGCCGCCCGCCGGCTTCTGCGACGTTGCGCGCAGCTTGGCCACCCGAACGACCCAAAATCAGATTCCACCCCCGGCCGAGACCGGGGCGAGACTCGGCGGGTCTTGACCTCGGCGAACACCAACACCGGGCTTCGCACCGCTATCAGATCAATCTCTCCCGCCCGCATCTTCTGGTTGCTCGCGACAAGTCGAAAACCGAGCCGCTCATAGTGGTCGCGCGCGATGGCCTCTCCAAGACGACCAATAGCCTGCCGGGACTCACCGACGGCGTCGGGCCCGACTACGCGAATCCCGTCGTCGGGCAGATCCATAGGGTCAGTGTGCTCGGCGGTTGCGACGGGACGCTCCCGCTACCAGTCAGTAAGAAACCAGCGCGACCTGTGGTCGGTCGCGTTCAGCTCACCGGCCGGCCGTTGTTGGCTCGCTGCCCGAATCGCCCGACCCATCGCAGCGTCACGCAGATCGACGATGTCGCTCGCGATGCCTTCGAGCGCCTCGCTCCCGAGATGGCGGCCGGGACACTCGGCTGCCGCAGTCAGGATGCGATCGAACAGTTCGCGATCTTCCCGCTCGTCGAAATCGCCTCGCTCAAGGCCGTAGACCAGCACGCTTTGCGCCAGCGCCACACGCTCGGGGAACGACATCGCCGAGATAGCCAAGCTCCGGACCGCCGCATCGAGAACATCGCGTGCGTGGCAGCCCGCCACGTTGCTACCCCCCTTCCGCGCCGCAGGCCGCTTCCCGATACCTCGCGACATCATTCGTTCTCGCCCTAAGCCACATCGGTTATCGCCATAGCGTCCATCCCGGCCCGCAGTCCAGTTTCTTCTATTCAAACAACGATAACGCCCAGCGACTCGCGCTGTCAATTTCGCAACACAGACTCCATCAGGGTGGTCTTATGCGGGAGCGCGAAGGTACACCAGAAGGCCAAGATAGAGATCGCGGGCCTCGGGAAGCGAGCCTGGATTCCGGTTGACAATGGTGCGTACCCATGGTGCCGATGTCAAACTTGCCCAGGGTGTGGGGTGGTGCTTGGATTCAGTCATCCACGGATCGACTGAGCTCGTCCAGCCTACGGGAAGGAAGTCCCTTGAGATTCGAACCCCCAATGCCTCGGAGGTCATCGCCATCATCGCCCTGGTCGTCGCCTCGAGTGGGACGGCAGTTGCGGCGAGTCGATACCTAATCACAAGTCCCTCGCAGATTAAGCCGAGCGTATTGCGCTCTATCGCAACGAGCACGCGCGGTGAAACGGCCGAACCGAAATCGGCTTGGACGTTTCCCGTTCGTCCCGGCGTCGGGGCAGTGATCGCCGTCGCCCATTGCCCAGATGGCTACGAAGACGTGAGCGGCGGCTACACCGGAGGACTACCGCCAGAATGGCACGTCACCACTGACGAGCGCTGGGGCAACAGCGGCTGGCACGTCAGCGCGATCAGCACACCGATTCAGAACCCGCCACAACAGGCGAAACTACAGGTCACCGCCTACTGTCGCTCGCGGCCGTAGGGCAACCGCGGCATGAACGGAGGCCCGGCTGCGGTGGTCATCCCGGATGCCGGTGTCCCAGGCACCCGGGGAGCCGGTGCTTTTGTCAGGACACAACTCGGCTGCCGCGACTCACGAGTGCCTGGGGCAGAGCTACTCGCGTAGCGTCCGTGTCAATGCCCAATCATGGAGCTTGTGCTCCGGTCGGTCCGAACATGGCTGCTGGCATGCACTCACAACGCCACTCCTATCCGGCCCGGGCCGGCCGCAAGCGCTGTGCTCGAAGCCAGAGCGCGAGGCCACACAGCGCATAGAGAATGGCGATGCTGATGAGAGTGAACTTGATGGCCGAGCAGACGGCCGCGAACGGTGGCGCGAAGCTCCCCCCGTTACCGGCGAGTGTGAGTAGGAGGGCGACGTTTTCGGTCGCGTCGAACATCGCGGCGACTAGGGCGAAGAACGGGACGACGCCGCCGATGGCGGCAAGGCGCGTCCAGCCGCGCGCTCGCGCGGTGTCGCGGACGACAAAGCCGGCGAGCGCGAGGAACAGGCCGTAGGAGAGCATGTAGCCGTAGTCGAGCAGCAACGAAAGATGCGCGGCGCTGCGGCCTTTCGCTCCCCATTCGGCCATGATGTGCGCCGCGTGCGACTGGCTGCCGGCGAACTCGAAGTCGAGGACCGTCGGGCCGTGCGAGACGTGCACGGGGTCGATAAGTTTGAGGACCACCGTGAATGCGACGGTGGCGATCCCGAGCAGGATTAGAGCGCGCTTGCGGTGGGACGCGCTCAGAAACGGGCGGACCATCGCCTCGGGGTTCGGCGCGGCCTAGTTCCGCCGTTCCATTTCAAAGGCAATTTCCGGGGCCTTACCTTCGGCGGAGACGGCGTGGGTCGTACCGCGTGCTGCACATGAAGCCATATCGTTCGCACTGGTGCTCGTAGCGCGTAGCGGGTCGAGCTGCCGCCCGTCGTAGCCCTTCCCCTCGATGGGGTCGGCGAGCTTCATCCGAACGTTGCTCAGGTCGAGGACCCGGGCCATGCGCGACAGTGCGTCCTGGGCGGCTAGCGCGGGCGCGAGAGTGTTGGGCGTCGACCGTAACCTCCTCACATCAGCTGGACAGGCGCCTCAGACTAACCGCCCGACAGGCCGAGCTCTAGTCCAGGTGATAGGCGCGTCAAATATCGGTAACTAGATGTCAAAGACGAAGGTCGGCGCGGCAAGCGAGTGCGGGATGAGGCCCTCCTCATCACGTCCAGCCACGCGCCAGCTGGTAGCGCTGCGGGCCGTCCCCTTCGGTCCGCCCCATTCGTTCCAGCTCTCCGAGGTCGACGAGGTCGTCAAGGGCGGCCACCACGCTCCAGGCGTTAGGCGTGTCGAGGACGTCGCATTCCAGAACGAGAGCGAGAGCCTCGTTCGCATCGAACGCCCCGTCGTCAGCACGCTCGAGTACGACAGTCGTGAGCGCCAGGAACTCGGCCTCCGTCATACCCCTAGCCCGCTCGTTCATGGCCGTCGGAGGTCTCGCGCTTGGACTGGTCCCCAGCCGGCGTCTGTCGGGGGCCCTTGGCCAAGCGCAGGGCAGCCGGTCAGGTTGTACGCGCCGCAGATCGGGCACGTGAGAACGATGTTGTGAGCGTCATTGGAGTAGCTGCGCTCAGCGAGCATGTGGTGGCATGCGCCGCACAGCAGGTCGATGTCACCGCCGCGTCCCTGGTAGGGGCTGATATCTCCGGGTGGTTTCTTCAGCACGGTAAGTCCGTCGGTGCTGGTGACAATCGGGAGGACTATCCGGGGCATGAGGAACTAGAACAGGCCCGCGCCGTCACCGGGGGGCCCTGTGGTTGCTCGACGACGACGCGGACCTGAATACGGGCCAAGGATGAGGAAGCCCGTTTCGAGAAGTGTACCTGTTTGAGCCACCGTGCGTGTCTATTTTCACCAGCGTGGGGCGGCGCCGGGACTGTCAGCGAGGGGGCGGACAGCCCCGGCGACACGCGGGTTCCCTCGTCATGAGGCAGTCGGGGGAAGCGTCGCCGACGACAGGGGCCCTCGGGAGAGAGGGCTACCACTATGAAAGCAGACTTTTACCGTTTCGAATAGTTGACACAAAGTCATGAGTCGTCCCGTGCCTGGTGACTCACAACGGTGGTAGGGCACGACCAGCCCCTTGGTGGCAACCGAAGTCAGCGCGAACCGCTCGGCTCGAGTTTCGGGGGGGCAAATCTCGCTGGACAAAGGAGCATAACCAGTCGGTCTACAGGCGCGACACCCCTCAGCTAGCCCTCGGCTCGGTGCGCCCGTTGTTAGGTCGGGGGTGGAGGACCATGGGCGTTATCGGAGGCAGGTAAGCCCTTCGCGCCCAGTGGTTTCGACATTTGCGCGGCTGCTTTCGGTTTCGCCCTGTCGGTTCTTCGCGACGACCCAGAACTGGTACAGACAGCCGTGCTGAAGTTTGCCCAAGCGCCTGTGCACCGTGACGCCCGCGGGGCCCGCGGCTAGCCTCCCGCCTCCGAGTCGTTCGGTCAGAGGTTTGAGGGCGCATTCGCCAGCGCCGTGCTGGCAGGGGTCGTACATGACCCAGAACACGTATTTGGTAGCGGACCCGTTTGGGTTGATCGTCGCTTCCATCTGGGCGCTCGTTTCCGTGACGCGACGGGCGGATACGGCTTCTACGACCGGCTTGCCTTCCGGTCCTGATGCGTCGGCGCTCGGCATGAACCACGCCCCAGTCCCAAGGGCGACCAGAGCGAGTGTGGCACCCAAAGTGAATCGCGTCGTTTGCCTCAGCTTCATCGTAGTGCCTTCCCCTTTCGGTTCTTGATGCTTGCCGAATACTGCGCACGCGCCCGTCGGATACACGCTGCCCTCTTACGTTTCGCCCTGCGCTCACACGCCCTGATGGCGCGCTTGAGCCTGGCTATGCTGGCGGACGGCCGTGGGGTCGGTGTGGCTGGCGCCACGACCGGCGTGCGCGGAATATGCTGGCTACTCGCTTCCGGCGTCGCGTAGGTTTCGCTCAAACGCGAGCCGCCCGCGGATTCGAGCACTGGCGCGCTGCTCGCCGGCAGCGTCGTGAACGTCTGATCCGTGCCCGTCACGAGCGGGCCTTCCCAGTCAAAGCCGTCTTCGCTCGGCCTGATGCGGGCGGTGATCACCCGGTAGTGGTAGGTCGTGTTTGGCTCTAGCACGACGCCCGCTTTGGCGAGGTCGAGGCTCACGTCCTTACCCGCGACACCACCGCCGGTATCGGCGATCGGCAGCCCTTTGGCCTGTTCATTCAGTCTGCCGAGGGCGCAGAGGGACGTGTGCGCCCATTCTGCTGGGCAGGCGAATTCCGCGAGGTATTCGCCGGGGTTGGCAACTAGCTGGAACTGATAGTGCGCGCCCCGTTCGGCGTCTTGCGGGTCGAGCGTCGCTTCGAGCGTGGCGTCCATCGCACTCACGTGGGAGCTCGCCTCGCCTTCCACCGATGGTGCGACGGCTGCTGGGGTTGTGAACGTCTGATCGGCGCTGGTAACGGCTGGTCCTTCCCATTGAAGAACGTCTTCGGTGACGACAGCCTTTGCCGCCAGCAGACGGTAGTGGTAGGTCGTGCCTGGCGTCAGTGTTACGCCGGCCCCGGCAAGATTGAGGCGCACGCTCTCGCCGTGTGTCGAGTTTGCCACGCCGTCGATCGGCAGCGAACCGGGCACGAGGGTGCCTGCACAGCCATCCCAGCCGTGCGGCGCGCGTTCGGGGCAAACGATTTCGGGCAGGTATTCACTCGGATCAGCGACGACCTGGAACTGCAAGTCAGCGCCGAAACCCGATAGGCCCTCAGGGTTGACCGTTGCTTCGAAGCTTGCATCGTTTGTCCGTACGTTCTGGACGGAGACGCCTTCGATCGAGGGCTGCGTGGCCGTGATCGCGCCCGCTGGAGCCGGCACAGCAAACGCACACAGCACCCCGATGAGTCCAGTCAGACCGCGCCATCGCAGTGGTCGCGACGCAAGCACGGCCCGCCGTCCTGTGGGAGATGTCGATGGGGACGTGGTGCTCATTGGCGTTGCGCACCGTCAGTTCGGAGTCAGGTCCGGCGCGTGTAGACCTAGAAAACCTGATGTTCGACCCGACGGTATCTTCAATCGCAACCCCCCACAAGTTGACACGAGGTCGGGTGGAGGTAACGGTATGTCATCGCGACGCCAGCGCCGAAACGCCGCGTGCGGGCCCGTCCTGTCGGGCTCCAAGAGTCCGACCGAGCGAGACCGCTCGCCTGAGCACTGGCGTTCGATACAGCGCCCAGTCAGCGATGCACCGTACGCGTCGGGGCTTGAGGGCGCAAGTTGACACAAGACACCCGAGTAGGGCATTCTTGTCACCGTCGCGCGCAGCGGGGGAAGCGGTCGCGGGCCGCCTCCGGAGGCCGAATCTTCGAGGCGGCCCGCGACCTGTACTGCGGGGAATGCGAGCACCCACCCAGAGTGCTCACGGTCGCGTCGATCCGGATGGAGGCCCGGAGCTGCTCGACACGTCCGCGTCCGGACTGTACCGGAATCACCGCACTGCGACGCCAGAATTTACCGCGGCCCGGGCGCTTCCGATCCGAATGGGCGCGTCCGGAATGGCGAACCCACGAGGATGATATGAGTCACCACAAAATGCACTGTTGTCACCAAATCTCGCCCCAGCGAGCTGAGATAGGAAACGCGCATACATTCACGCTCAAGAGATATACCCCGAAAGCGCCCGTGCCTAAGGCCATTCACCACAGCGCAACATCCGGTTATTGACTCTGTCCCCGCCGTTCTGTACAAGTCCTCGGCCGACGTGGTGACCTCATGCACAACGGCGGCCCGAAGATGTCTCCTTGTTCCCTCTTGGAGCGCTTCACGGGGCGTTGCGGCCGGTACCCTCCAGCCGCAGCGCCCCAACTACTTAGGTCGCTCGGAACCTACCCACAGCGAGAGTGTGACTTCAGGCCGCGAGGTGTACTTCGGCTGTCAATGCGCGCAGTCAACCGAGCCGACATCGAGCTCGGTCCGTATCCTTCCACCCCGATGGAAGCCTTGACTGCCAACATGCTTGCGTTCGATAGGCAAGGATCCGGCCCGCCGCTGCTGCTACTGCACGGAACCAATAGTTCGCGAAGCTTGTGGGAACCGCTGCTGCCCCAGCTCGCCGCCCATCGTCAGGTCTTGAGCGTGGACCTTCCCGCGCACGGCGAGTCCGAGCCGACTTCGTTCACCCCGCCGGAGTGGGCGCAGGAGGTAGCCGGACTCCTGGACGAGCTCGGGTTCGACCGCGTCCCGGTCGTCGGGCACTCATCCGGCGGATGGACCGCACTCGAGCTCGCCAAGCTCGGACGCGCCAGCGGAGTGCTTGCGCTCGCGCCTGCGGGGCTGTGGAGCAAGCATTCCCCACCGATCACCGACGCGATCCTGGCGGTCAACTGGCGGCTCGGGCAGATCCTCGGCCAGAGGATCGCGACCAAGCCCTTGCACACCCGGATCGGACGCCGGGTGGCACTACGACAGATCTCCGCACAACCAGCAGACGTACCCCCAGAGGACGCGGTCGCAATGGTCACGACCGTGCTCGCATCCAAGCACTTCCCCGAACACTTCAAGCAGACCCGCCGACTGCGCTTCCTAGACGGGCAGCAGATCCCCAGCTATATCCCCATACACGTCGTCTGGGGCGACCGAGACCAAATCACCCGCGCCCGAACCTCACGCCACACCGACCAGCTCCCCCCGCACGCGACCGTCGAAACCTGGCCTGGGTGCGGGCACATGCTGATGTGGGATGCGCAACAGCGCGTTCTCGAGGCGGCGCTCCGGCGCGTCTAATCCGCGAGCCAAGGGGTGGCGCGCCGAAGGTGGCGTCACCGCTCGTTCACGGCGCGGGCCTGCCCCGCTTCGTGCCGACATACACCGTGCAGACGCCAGGTCTAAGCGTCCTCTCAACGACGTGCTCACACCCGGCCGCAAGCATAATCGCGGCGAATCGCTGGCCCTGCGGGAAGGCCGCGACGGACGCAGGCAGATACCTGTAGGCCGCAGGGTCATCCGACAGGAATCGTCCCACGAGGGGAAGAAATCGCTTCAGGGCGAGCATGTGGCCGGCCTTCACGAGGAGCTTTTGCGGGCTCGAAAACTCCAGGATCATGCAGTGTCCGCCGGGGCGCAGCACGCGAACCATCTCTTCAAGGCCCGCCTCGAGGTGCTCAAAGTTTCGGACGCCGAAGGCGACTGTCACCGCATCAAAGGTGTCCTGTGGAAACGGAAGATTGGCCGCGTCCGCTTGACGGAACTCCAGACGAGCCGCGATCGACCTATCGCTCTGTGACTTGCGCTTCGCGAGTGAGAGCATCCTCTCGGAGAGGTCCACCCCGACGATCAGGGCGGGATGCAGAGCCCGGTCCATCTCGACAACCAAGTCGCCCGTGCCGGTCGCTACGTCGAGCACGCTGTGTGGCTTCGCCGCTGCGAGCATGGCGAGTGCCCGGCGGCGCCACCCCTGGTCCAACCCCAGGCTGATGATCCGGTTCAACGCGTCGTAGCGGTGCGAGATCGCGTCGAACATAGACTCGACCTGCTGAGTCTTATGCCGACAGTCGTCATTGTATGGCGTGATCTGCGCGGCACGGTTGGTGAAGTGACTTTTTCTCATGACGGCAGAGTCGATCTTTCCACACGCAAGCCCGCGTTCCCGAGCGACCTTGGCTCCTGCTCCTAAGCCGTACCTGAGTGTCACAGGTTGCGTCGGGATCCCGGGCGGCCAGCGAACGGGACCGCGGTTGGTTCCGTTGAGATCACGGGCCAGCGACACGCAGCAGCTCCACGGCAGACGGAGCCGCTGGAGCCCGTCGTTGCGAATCGTGTTTTGGTTGACAGTGATACCTTCAATTCCGTGCTGCTGTCATCTTGTGCTGGGTGCGGCGAGGTGCTTGGGTTCCATGCGTCACCGGCTGGCTACCGGCAACTGCGAGAGAAGCTGACTGTCCCCCAAAGAGAGGACGGCCTTCGCACGGATTTGGGTCGAGGAACAAAGCTGATGAGCTACTCAATGCCAAAGAAGCGGCGCTTTAGCTGATTAGGCAAGCCGCGGCGGTCTGTGAGTAGGTGGCCGCAGCGGGAGCAGCACAGATGGGGGCACGGCCGGGCTAGTCGACACCGGCCGACGCTCCCCGGCCAACACGCGATGCCAGCGTGCCGCCTGTCGGCACCTTCAGAATGACAGCGGATCACCGCACAGTGAACTGCTGTCACCTTCCCCGGTGCCAGACGAGTCAGATAATGGCCGCGTATGTCTCCGCAGCCAGAAGGTATGGCGCGAAAATGCCCCTCGCGTCTACAGGTTCACCACGGGGCAACATCCGGATATTGACACGTCCGCGCCAATCTGTACAAGTCCTCGGCCGACGTGGTGACCTCATGCCACAACGGCGGCCAGCGAAGATGTCTCCTTGTTCCCTCTTGGAGCGCTTCACGGGGCGCTGCGGCCGGCCTCTCTACCCTCCCGCGCCGCAGCGCCCCCCCATCCTTTCCGTTGGACGTGAAGGGGTGGGCGTCAGCCCGTACGTGACTTCTGCGCAGAGGGCGTACCCAGAGTGTCAAAGCTCGATAACAGCGGCTATGACGACCGGCCGCCCTACTGGAAGGTCGAGCGCGGCGTGGGTACAACGTGATGACGCGGACGAGATTCATCGGGAGCTGCGGGTCGGGACAGCCGAGATCGCTTGCCTTTTCTGAATCCTTTTGCCCGCCCTGCTCCTCTAATACGTGGAGTGGAGTGCTCGGACAACGAGGAGAGGGCGAGACGATGGCGCTAGGAACGCGTGCTGTTGCTGAGGGCGCCTATGCCTCCTCGAGGAATTTGCTCGAGGAAGTAGGGGACATGATGATCCTCACAGGCCGGACGATTTGGTCGGCGCTCAGGCCACCGTTCCCGTACGGGGGCGAGTTCGTCTCGCAGTTGTTGTTTGCGCTCCGGCTCTGCTGGTTCCCGCTACTCGTCTCGACGGTCTGCATCAACTACGCGGCGCCCGGTCTTCAGGCGGCGAACTTCCTGACGATCTTCGGCGCGCTCGACCGACTCGGCGGGTTCTTCGTCCTCGGCTCGATCAGAGAGATCGGGCCGTCCGTGACCGCGATCGTGGTCGCCGGGGTCGCCGGTACAGCAATCACCGCTGACCTCGGCGCACGCAAGGTGCGCGACGAGCTAGACGCGCTCCAGGTGCTCGGGGTCGACCCCGTCAAGAACCTCGTCGTCCCGCGATTCCTCGCCCTGATGGTCGTCACGGGCCTCTTCGATATCTACGCGCTCCTCTTTGGGATCTTCGGCGGGATCATCGCCGAGCTCGTCAACGGGCAGCCGCTCGGACCGTTTTGGGCAACGTTGTTTGCGAACGCCTCCACCACCGACCTGTGGGGCTCGGTCCTGAAGACCACGATCTACGGCGCCATCATCGCCATCGTCTGCTGTTACAAGGGCATGTCAGCCTCAGGAGGCGCCGAGGGCGTCGGCCGCGCCGTCAACGAGGCGGTCGTCTTGGCCTTCACAGCGATCTTCTCGTTCGACTACGCCTTCACGCAGACGCTGCTTGCGACGCACCCGCAGATCCTGGTCATCAAGTGACGCCGATGAATCCTCTCGCGGTCCGAATGCCCCTTGTAGACGACACCTACCGAAGAGGCCAGATGTGGATCGTAGTCATTCTCGTCGCTGTCACACTCGTCGTGTGCTGCCCCCTCGCCGTGCGCCGGGCCCGATCGCGACGATGATGGTCCGCGCGCGCCCCGCAAGCAGTCGAGCAGGCCGATGACTAACGGCTCATGGTCCTGGCCGGCCGAGCACATCATCACCGCAGCCCAAGAGGGAGATGAGGCGGCGATCGCCGCGCTCCTGTCAGGCTCGCAAACGCATGTCCGGCGATTTGCCCGAACGCTTTGCTCGACACCCCAGGACGCCGAGGACGCGACCCAGGAGGCCCTGATCGTTCTCTACCGAAGGATCGGAACCCTTCGGGCCACAGCTGCGCTCAGCTCGTGGATGTTTCGGATCGTCCTGAACGAGTGCATCCGAAGAGCCCGCCTCGCCGTCCGCCACGCCCCCTCCTCTCGGGCACACGAACGCTCAGCAGAAGACAGCGTTCTCGCCCAGCTCGAAGTCGAGCGGATCGTCCAGGCCATCGCCTCGCTTCCCGCCGAGCAGCGATCGGTCCTCGTGCTCCGAGACGTCCAGGGCTGTTCAGGCGGTGCGACAGCCCAAGCCCTTGGTCTGAGCCGCGCTGCGATGAAGTCTCGGCTGCACCGAGGACGCGAGCAGCTCCGAGCCGAACTCAAAGAGCCGGACGAGCTGCCTCGAGACGAGGAGGCTGGACGTGGCGGCGAGTAGGTCGCTTGCGAGCGCTTCAGTCGGCCGCCACCTTGCAAGAGGTGCGATCGGCTTCGGCTTGATCGCCTCCTCGCTGATCCTCTCGACACGGGTTTCCTACACCGGCGACTACGCCGGGTGCCAGCCTTTGTCTTTCTTCCTTACCTTCTTTTCCTTCTGAAGGCCAGGAAGCACGCGATACAAGTAGTTCTGCTTGATCCCCATCTTCGTCGCGAGCTCGGGGATCGTGATGCCTGGCTGCCCCTTTACTGCCGCCAGTGCTTCCGCTGCTCGCCCTCCCGTGCCTTTGGGGCGCCCCGCCCGGCGTTTCGATGTCGCCCTACGTTTCGTGCCGTCAACCTCCGTCGCGGTCGCTTTGCTCGCCCCGTGCAGGCGGCCACCGCGACGGCGTGTACCCGTCGGCGCTTTCACCCCGCTGGTGTCGCTCCCGCCGCCGACCCCAGCTAAAGCGGCATCTGCCTGCTCAAGTCGGGCGTACTCATCGACTAGCGGCTTGAGCTCGCTCAGCCGCTTACTGATCTCGCTGCGCTTCTGCTCGAGAAAGTCGGGCACGTCAGATCGCTCCCTTTGTCGCACACACGGGCACTTGACAGGACGCTACCAAGTGGTGCGGCGCGAACACCCTCCCAGACGCCTCGGCTAACGTTCCGATCGCCGTCGGCTCGCCAGTCAGGTTTTGTAGCGGCCCAGCGGGTGGCGAGTCAGATTCGACCCAGAAACAGCCACTTCGAGCACACTCTTCATGGGTCCGCGCTGCGTCAGGCCTATCGGGCGCCCGCTTGCCGCGACAGGGAGCCGCGCAGGGCGTTCAATAGCTCGACCATCTCCTCGATCCGCCGCAGATGTGCCGGCAGGTGTTGCCGCCACATCGAGACCGGTGAGCCGCTCGCCATCGTTCGTGAGCGGAACTCGTCAGCCGCCTCCTTGGCAAAGGACTCCCGCAGTATGTTCGAGGTCCGCTCGCGCCACACAAACGCCGCCACGTACCAGCGTCGAAACTGCGGCTCGCCTTCCACGAGATGCCCGTCGGCGAGCAGGCCACACCCCGCGTCGATCTCGATTCCGAGCCTCCGCTTAATCATTCCTTCCGGATCGTCACGGACCAAGCCTGGGGTGCCCGTCCTACGCGGGTGTGAATCGACGGTGGTCATGTCGATGCGGCGCCCTCAGCGAGATGGGAGGCGCGACGCTGCGGAAAGATGTCCACCCGGCCGCAGCGCCACACCCATGCCCCTAAAGGGATGCGGGGCCCTTCAAGCGGCACAGAGGGGGAGTGGCCCGTCGTGACGCTTGAACCGCCCCGCCTCCTCAGCCGATGGTCTCGCTCCCCGGAGCCGGAACGCTCGTCAGGTCTGCGACCAGCTCATCCTTTGGGTTTCGCACCGTGAGCCGGATCGACTCTTCGCCGGACTGATCGACTCGGACCCTTACGCGCACGTGATAGCCCGGAACGCCATTGAGCTTCGCGTCTCCAACTCCCACGAAGACACTCGCCTGCCGGCGTACCGTGCACCGGGCGTTCAACAGATCTGTCAGATGAAGCCGGTGCCCTCCGCTCCAGCTCGCGATCAGCTCCTGGCCTCCGACGGACAGATCCGAGCTCAAGCTCTCGCGAATGCGAAGCTCGCCAGCTTCCGTCGAAACCACCGATTTGCCTGACACGTCGGTGCAGGAGGCGATCTGAGGGTCGCCGGTCACCGTCTCGACTGCTGCTCCGCACTGGCTCGTGGATGGCGCATCGCGATTGTCGCCCGCGTAGGCCGCCTGCCAGAAGTAAGTCCCCGACCGGAGGCGCACCCGCCGGGACGCCGACGTGTTGCCGAGCGGCCTCGGGCCGCTCCAAGCGACCTCGGTCGTGCAGGTCGGGTCCGAGTAGACCTTGTACTCAATGGCGCCGCGCGCCGACGCCGCGTTCGCGCCTTCGAGCGTCACGCCAGCCCGAACCGCCATGTTGGCCGTCACGCTGATATCCGGCCCCGCGGGGCCTTCGCTCGCCAACGAGATCGCCAGCGAAGTCGGTTCGGCTTTTACTTCTTCGACCGTGCCGGCACCGCCTTTGCTCGCGCGGTGCGCGTAGGCCAGCGGCCCCAGGGGGCCTGCGAGGCCCGCCGCGATGCAGACCGATACTCCGACCGCAACAACGATGCGTCGCGGGGCTCCCGCCGCGCCCATCATCAATCGCACCATGCTTTCCATTCTCCGTGCACTCCCCCTGACGTTCGTGTCGTGAGAGAAAGGCGGCAGCCCTCACGAGCCCCTCCGCCTACTTCACCTAGACCAGCCGAGCACGCCTGTTAGGCGCACGGCAATAACCGCGACGCTACATCACGGCAACAATCCGCCAACGCTGGAGATAGTGCTAATTGCGCACGCTACGATTTTAATAGTCAATGGCATATGCTTATGATGCCCTAACCGGCTCATCAATCGCTGAGCTGGTTTGCGTGCACACTACGCTCGGCACCTTCACGCGCCCAGCCTGCAAAAGACCAGTGTTCCCAAGGGCCGGTTCGCGCGCCCGATCCGTCGAGAGAGACAGCTCGGCTCCCGTGACTCATCATAGGTATGAAGCGGCTGCGTCGCTGACAGGGGCTCGTCCCCGGTTTCTAGCTGGCATGTGACCTCTCGGCTCCGTTGTACGGAGTCTCAGTCAACTCTTCAGGACCGGCAGGGCCGCGTCGATCTACGGCCACCATGAGCACTCATCCACTCACGAACGCCGACCCCGCCATGCAAGCACTCGGTCGATCGCTCTACGAGCGGAGAGATGTCGTCGTCGAGCGCATCGTCGAAGCGAGCGCCGTCGCAGGACTCGAGCTGGAGGACACCGTCGAGAAACGGTTTCGCAAGATCGGTTCTCTGTCGACGGTCGCGGTCGCCCGATGGATGTCAGGCGAGAGGCTCGAGGATGCCCGCGAGGTGGGCCTCGAGGTCTGGCAGATCATCGGGCAGCTCGCTGCTCAACGCGCCGCGCCACTGACTGAGATCACAAAGCTCTGCCTACGCTGGCGAGGAGCCGCCGGCGACGTCCTCACCGAATGCGCCGCCTCCCTTGGGATCGCTCCCGAGTCCGTGCGGCTCGCCGGCGAGATGCTCCAGCAAACGCTCGACCTGACGCTCGTACACGTTTGCGATTCCTTCGAGGCGGAGCGCCGGCAAGCGGACGAGGAGCTCGCGTTCCTCGCTACGCACGACCCGCTGACTGGGCTTCCCAACCGGACGTTGATTCTCGATCGCGCGCAGCAGATGCTCGCGCGCGCAAGGCGCCAGCACATGCCGGTCGGGGCGATCTTCATTGATCTCGACAACTTCAAGCTCGTCAACGACACACTTGGTCACGGCG
The DNA here is from genome assembly GCA_963703205.1 of uncultured Solirubrobacteraceae bacterium. Classification (GTDB taxonomy): domain Bacteria; phylum Actinomycetota; class Thermoleophilia; order Solirubrobacterales; family Solirubrobacteraceae; genus Palsa-744. Next base: position 500,050 of record OY969799.1, on the reverse strand, counting down.
CCGGCGACGAACTGCTCTGCGCAGTATCCGCCCGGCTTGCCGCGGTTCTTCGCGAGACCGACGCTCTTGGACGGTTGGGCGGCGACGAGTTCGTGGTTCTCGCCGAAGGGGTCTCCCTCGCGGCCGGCCCAGAGCTCGTCGCGGAGCGGCTAATCGAAGCTCTCCGAGCGCCGTTTACTCTCGAACAAGGAGGACGTGTCGAGGTCTTCGCGAGCGTTGGAATAGCTACGTCCGCCCCCGCCACTAGCGCCGAGGATCTGCTGAAGAACGCCGACATCGCCATGTACCGCGCCAAGTGGGACGGGAAGAATCGCGCGGTCCTTTTCGAGACCGAGATGCAAGGGGCACTCGAGACGCGCGTCAGCCTGGAGATGGACCTGCGCGAAGCACTGGGCAATCGCGAGTTCCACGTCGTATATCAGCCAATCTTCGATCTAGTCTCGATGAGGCCCACGGACGTCGAGGCACTCCTTCGCTGGGAGCATCCCAGTCGCGGGCTCGTACAGCCTGAAGACTTCGTCCCGCTTCTAGAGGAGACCGGCCTGATCAACGACATCGGCTCTTGGGTTCTCACCCAAGCGAGCTCCCAGGCCGCCATCTGGCGCTCGGAAGGCCACGACATCGGCGTCGCCGTCAATGTATCTGCCCGCCAGCTCGACTCGGATCAGCTGATCGAAGACGTCAAGACCGCACTTCGGCACAGCGGACTCACCCCCTCAGCCCTCACCCTCGAGATCACGGAGACCACGCTTATGCGAGACGCGCAAGAAACGCCCGACCGCCTCGCCGCCATCAAAGAGCTCGGAGTGCGAATCGCGATCGACGACTTCGGAACCGGCTACTCATCCCTGGCACACGTCCAGAAGTTTCCCGTCGACTCATTGAAGATCGACCGCTCCTTCGTTGCTGGTTTCAGTCACTCTCCTGAGGGAGAAGCGATCATCCAGACCCTCGTCCAGCTCGGCAAGGCACTATCGATCGAGACGGTTGCCGAGGGGATCGAGCAACGCGCCGAGCTCGAGCACCTCAAGGGCCACAGCTGCGACAGCGGCCAAGGATTTCTCTTTGCCCGCCCGCTCAAGGCCGAGGCGACGCTCGCATTCCTTCAAGAGTGGGCCGACCAGCCAAGTTTGCCGGTCCGCCCGGCACCCCATGCGAACTGACAAGCACCGGACCACTTCGCGGCGCTAACGCTCAACCGGGGTCGGCTGAGATCAAACGGCATTTCGTGCGGCCGGTGGAAGACCCGAACCCCGCATACTTCAACAGCGATGCCTCCTGCGTCACATCGCTCTCGGTCGCGACGCCCCCCTCCCGCTGCGTTTCCGCTCGAGGTGTGCTCGGCGTCTCCATCGTCTGCGCAATCTGCCATATCTCGCAAAAATCGTGATGACGAGCGCATTCGCGAGAGCCCAAGCGACAAGGCCATAATCCAGGTCGGACATGCTCAAGTGAACTCGGCCACCACCGAGGCGACTGGAGACAAGCCGCCGTGTACAGGATGCGTAGTTCTAAGCACGCGCGCACCAAGGCGTGTCAGGTGCCACGCATTCGCCCCGCCTCTCCCGCATGACTCTCCGCGGTTTTCGATCAGGCCGAGCCCATTCAGGCGGCTCAATAGCTTCGAAATCTGCCCCTGATCAGCAACCCCCGCCGCGGTCGCTACCTCGCGATTGCTGGCCGCCGGCGTCCTCGAAATGACGTCCAGCACGCGGATCGTGCGGTAGGTCAGCCGCATCTTCAAACCGTCAAAGCCATCCTCGGCAGGACGCGGACGACGCAACACGCCCCGTGGCGCAACGCCATTAGCCAGCGTTAGCTCCTTCTCGGCCTCCGCTCGCCCTTCATACGGCGTGACAAGCACGTACATGAGACGCCCGACAAGAACCTCCAGCGACGTGTCCGGCTGGGTCAGAATCTGCTCATGGATGACCGCGCACGCACCGCCGACAAGTGCGCTGGCCAACACGGGCTCCTCGATCTGGCCGCCCTCTGATGCGAAGCCCGCTTCGAGAAACGCCGAGATGCGAGCGAGGACGCGCGCCCTGCGACGCAGCGCCGCTTCACTTGCCGCCAGCATGTCCACCACGCACAGCCTGGCGAGCCCCGGATGTTCGTCCATCAGTCGCAGAAGCTGCCGCAGGCGAGAGCGCAGATTGCCACGCCAGTCTGACCCAGCCACGTTCGCGGTTTCCAGACGCTCCCCGGCCGTCGCCACCGTCTGGTCGAACGCGGCGCAGAAGCAATCCTCCCGGTCTTCGAACATCTCGTAAAAGGTCTTTCTCGAAACGCGCGACCGAGCCACGATTTGGCCGACCGTCAAGCTGCGGTAGCCGAGCTCTTCTACGGCGTCGACCGCAGCAGCGATCACGCGTCCCCGCTGGAGACCCACGATGTCGTGTCGCGGTCTAGCCGCCTTCCTCGGCGGTACTGGAGACGATCCTTCGCGAGCCGAGATCACACGCCCACCCTTCGGCGCGGCCAAAGCGGAGCGGCCGGGGTTGGCCTACGGTGCCGCGCTTTGCATTTGCCAAGCGTGACGTCCGTCCGCGACCCTCTCGCCCACGGCAGCATCAATAAACGCACGTGTCGCAGCACCGATGGACCACGTCGATGGCCTAGCACTCTCTCCGGCCCCCACATTTCGCCCAGCAGAATAAACAATCTCCTCTCCATCGGCAAGCGCAGCATACGTGCCGACGCGGGTTCAAAATAAACGTGTATTATAGGTTTGGAATCGTGCCCGCCCTTCGCTCACCGCGATATGAGTCATCAGGGAAGGACTGTTCGTCGGAGTCCGTCTCGAAGCCACCACAGCTAGGGTCTAGCGCGCGATGGCGGGATCGAAACGAACGAAAAACAGCGAGTTGCCGAAAGGGCAGAAAAACACGCAGCGCGATCGGCTCCTAGCCGCGATGATTGCCGTCACAAATCGCGATGGCTACGCGAACGCCAGCGTTGCCGCCGTTGCGTCGGAGGCAAAGGTCTCAAAGCCGACCTTCTACGAGTACTTCCGCAGCCGCGAGGCCTGCTTTCTGGGCGCGCTCTCGAGCGTCCATGAACGCCTAATGTTGAACGTTCGCTCCGATCTCGCCGGTGCTCGAACCGAGGACGCGCTGACGATCGCGATCAGCACGGTCTCGAGATTCGCGGGGGAGGAGCCGGAGCTCGCACGATTCATGATCGATGAGCCGCTAGCCGCGGGTTCAGAGAGCCTAAACGCGAGGGACAGAGGAATCGCCGAGATCGCGACGGCCATCGAGGATGCCCTAGACGCCGAAGTCGCTGACACCGCGCTCCCCAACGTTCCGGTGCCCATCATCGTCGGCGGCACATTCCGCCTGCTCGCCGCTCGCTTGCGTCGCGGCGAGCGCGTTACCAGCGCGCTCGTCAGGGAACTCACCGACTGGCTTCGCAGCTATCGAGTCCCAGCAAACAACTCCCGCTGGCGCTCCGTAACCCCGGTCGACGGGCTCGAGCGATCCACACACCTCCCCAGCGGTCCGCTTCGGCCACCCGCGACCCTGCCGCAAGGACGCTCTCGACTCTCCGACGCCGAGGTCCAGCAGAATCGCCGCCTGCGCGTCATGTTCGCGGCGGCAACCCTAGCCGAGGAGAAAGGCTACGCGAAGACGACGACCACCGAGATCGCGAAGCGCGCCCGTGTCGACTTGCGCGCCTTCTACGGACTATTCTCGGAGAAGCAGGATGCCTTCATGGCGGTCCATGAACTCGGCTTCCAAGAGCTAATGGCCGTCGCCGCCGTCGCGTTCTTCGCCGGCGCAACATGGCCTGAGCGCAGCTGGGAAGCCGGCCGCGCATTCACGCAATTTCTCGAGGTCAATCCCACGATCGCCAACGTAGGCTTCGTGGAGGCCTACGCGGTCGGCTCCGCGGCCGCCCAGCGAGTCGAGGACAGCCACGTCGCCTTCACGATATTCCTCCAAGAGGGGCTGCAGCACGCCACGGAGCCACCGTCCAGAGTCGCGCTCGACGCGATCGTCAACTCGATCTTCGAGATGGTCTACCGCCAAGTCCGAAGCACCCGGCCGCTACAAATCTCCGGCTTGCTGCCGAACATCGCGCAGCTATGGCTCACGCCGTTTTTGGGACCCACAGAGGCCAACCGATTCATCGACCTGAAGCTTTCGAAGAACAAACCTCCGAAGCGCCCCCGGAAAACCCAATAGCGACGTTTATCGCGCGGCGCCACGTCCCGGCGGGTGGGATAGTCTCTACGCAGGAATGTCAGGACGTATCCCGGCTCGCCAAGCGCACCCGCAGGCGGCGCAAACCGCCGCGACCCACCCGGCTAGGACAGCCAAGCTGACCCAGCGAGCGCGCATCCTCTCGAGCGCGACTGACGTCTTCGCGGGCAAGGGCTACGCATCCGCATCCATCGAACACATCATCGCCAAAGCTGGCGTTTCTCGACCCACCTTCTACGACTATTTCCCCGACAAGGAGGCCTGCCTCTTCGCCGTCCTCGGAGAGGCAAATACCCGCCTGCACGGTCGGGCCGAAGCTGCTGTCCAAACTGCCCCAAGGGAGCCAGCAACAGCCACCGTAGATGCGCTCATCGACTTCTGTGCTGCTGAACCCCCTGCCGCGAAAGTCTTAATCAACACAAGCCTAGCCGCAGGTGCGCTGGCGCTCACGCGGCGCGACGAGCTCATCGCCGACCTCACGAGCTTAGTAGGCGCCGCGGAACGAGACCTGCCCAACAACTCCCGACTTCCGGACATCGCCCACGACGTGCTACTCGGCGGCATCCTTCGTACCCTCGGGGCTCGCATGAGAAGAAACGAGCCCGTCGACTCCGCGCTAGGCGCGCAACTCAGTACCTGGGTCAATAGCTATGCGGTACCGCTCTCGGCTCGACGCTGGGATTCTCTCGGGCCGCGACACGTGAGAAGAAACCCCGAGATTATTGTCGAGCCCCCTTTCGGGTCCCAACCGGTCGCTCCAAAGCTGCCAACCCGGACACGAGACGGCGAGCTTCAACGTCAACGCCTGTTCTACGCGACCGGCGAGCTCGCCAAGGAACAGGGGCTGCAGGCAACAAGCATCGCGGACATCACACGCCGAGCCGGTGTGGGCTACCGACGGTTTGTGCATTTCTTCGCGGACAAGCAGGAGGCTTTCCTCGCGCTGCACGACATCGGATACCGCCGTGCACTCGCCGCCACCGTCGGCGCATACTTTTCAGCCGGCAGCTGGGAGGAGAGAACCTGGGCGGCCGGGCAAGCCTACGTCGACTTCGTCGCGCGCAATCCCACGATCGCCCATATCGGGTTCGTAGAGCCCTACTCGGCGGGACCGCGTTCAGCGCGCCGAATGGACGAAGTTCTGAAGATCTTCACGCTCTTTCTACACGAGGGCTACGCCCACATGGACGCAGCCCGCCCGCGACCCAGCGCCACCGCGCTCGAGGCGATCGCTGCAACAATCTTTGAGATCGGCTTCCAGCAAGTTCGTCGCGGAGACGGTCAGCACCTGCCGGGGCGGCTACCTCACGCGATGTATCTCTTGCTTGCACCCTTCATCGGTACTGACGCCGCCGCCACCTTCATCGATAGGCAACTCACGGAACATTTTTGACACCCGCGTTTTCCCGTCAAGCTCTCCTCCATTCGTAAGAGTCCGGCCGAGTCGAAGTCGAGGCCGGCCCCACGCCTTCGACGTCCACACAGGATGAGGTCACCCAGCTGCGCCGCTGATTTCCCGCGCAGCCCGCCGTCCGCGCTCTGTCAGCCGCCACTCGTTTCGCTTCCCAACGCCCATCGACTCCTTCTCAAGTAGTCCTGCGTCTCGCAGACTAGAGAGCAGACGCGACGTCTGGGACTCGTGCGCCAACCCGACGCCCGCCGCGATCTCCCGGTTGCTAGCGCCAGGGACACCCGAAAGATAGAGGACACACATTCGCCCACGGCGAGCGGCCCTGTTTTGAAGAACAGCAGGCATTTCGCTCCGTGCGCATTCGTCAGCGAGCGCAACCTCTCTCTTCCGGCGTTGGGCTTCGCTTCTTTGCACCCGTTCATCGCAGCGCCTGATTTCGCGGCAAAGATCCTGTGAGGACATAAACGGAGCAGCGACGACTGCCATCAATGACCCCAACAGGCCGACGAAGGGACGCTCCGACCGATGAGCCAGGTGCAGCTGCAGCACGCCGACCACGCCCGAGATGATGCCGTCTAGCACCGAAGAAAAGGCGCCGTAATCGTTCTTTACCGCCCATGCCGGACGCAGTGCAGCGTGGATTGCGAGACGACTGAGTTCGCGGTGACGCGGCTTCCAAGCGCCCGCGACCGGCGCCTCCAGCAACCAGACCCGCGCCCAGAGTGGCTGCTTGTCCAGCAGGTCCAGGAGGGCTGCGAGCGCATCCCGGACTTTGTCCGGTACCGAGCCACTGCCGGAACGCAGGGACGGGACTATGACTCGGATGATCCGGCTCAACCCCCAATCGAGGACCGCCCGGAAGCAACCCTCGCGGTCCTCAAAGAGAGCTTCGAGCACGCTCCGCGACACGCCAGCTCGATCGGCGACCCCCGACTCGGTTACGGCCTGATAACCCCTCTCCAAGACCTCCTCGAACATTGCTCGCACAAGCTTTTCGCGCACCAGCGACGTGGTCGCGACGGAATCACAGTTTCCTGTGTTCCTCTTTTCGCCAAGCACCGCATTTGTGCCGTGCGCAACGTTGGTCGCTGGTCCAACACCCTCCGGAGCCGTAAAAAACGCATCGTGCAGAGCGACGAGCACGGGCGGATCGGTGGCAGTCGATGGCACAAACGAACAGTCACGGATGGCGCTCACGCTCACTAGACACGGCGTGCCGCGGTGGGCTTCGCTTCTCCTCGGATTAGATCGGCTTCCCCGCGCGGGCGACGCGCAGGCCACGCCATACCCAGTGTGCAGCAAACTTCTCGGTTTGCCTCTGGCGCCTCGATACCCAGTCCGGCGATAGGCATTGAACCGCCGATCGGTGCGCCACCGATCACGCGAACGCACCCCCGTCGTTGTCTCGACACAGATCTCCAGCGACAGCGCCTCTTCTATGCCACGGGAGCGCTGGCCAGAGAAACGGGACTACCAGCGACCAGCACCATCGACATCACACGCCGCGCCGGCGTCGGCTACCGGCGGTTCGGGAGGTTCTTCGCGGACAACCAGGAGGCCCTTCCTCGCTTTGCACGAGTTCGGATACCGTCGCGCGCTGGCGGCCACCGCCGGCGCGTACTTCTCCAACGCGAGCCGGGAAGAGGACGTGGGCTGCCGGCAAAGCCTACGTCGAGTTCGTCGCGCGTAACCCGACGATCGCCCGCATCGGGTTTCTAGAGCCTTATGCGCTGGGATCGCGGTCAGCGCGCCGGATGGACGATGTCCTCAAGGTGTTCACGCTGTTTCTTCACGATGCGTACGCCCACATCGAGCCTGGTCGTGCTCGGCCAAGCACCACCGCCCTAGGCGCGATTGCAGCGACCATCTTCGAGATCGGCTTTCAAACGATCCGGAAAGGCCACGGCCCGCGTCTCCCCACGCAGCTGCCGAGCGCGGTCTACCTCCTGCTGACGCCCTTCTTAGGCCCGGAGAGGGCGAGAGCATCCGTTGAAAGCATGGTCTCCGAGGAAGCGTAGGTAGGCAGCCCTTGGGGCGCGAGCATGACGCCCGCGCCCCGCGGCTACGAGTCCTCTCTCCCGCTGACGCGGACCTAGAAAGCTCCGAACAGTTCTTTAGAGACCAGTTCGGCTTCGGGTTCGCCGACCAAAGCGAGTTGGCCGGCCCAGTACTCTCCACGCGCTCCGCTGCCTACCTGTTTAGCAGAGTTTAGGTAGATTTTGGAGAAGCCAGTCGTGGTGACTGCGAGTTTCAGTGCTTTGGCTTCGGTGAGCTGCGGGTTCACTTCCACCACTAGAGAGCCTCCGTAGTACGTGACACGTTCGCCCACGGCGGGACATGGGAGTTCGTACCCCGGCCTCTGCTTCAACCCGTATTTGGTGAAGTATCCTTCTGGGCCGGATGCTGGGCTGAACACGATCTCGGTTTTCCCTTCGCCCCCTTCTTGTTTATCGGCGTTGTCGCTTTCAACAATTTCGCCGATCAGTGGTCCAATCACGATTGTTGGCGATTCGGTTTCACAGCCTTCTTCGTACGGTTTTTCCATGACCGTGTTTTCGAGTTCGATTGTACCTTCGATCTTGCCAGGCTTGCCACCGAGGATTTTACCGTTGGCAAGTTTTAGTTTGGTGCTCCCGAATTGCCGTGTGTTGGCATAGCGCGTGGCTTTAAAGTAGAACTTGCCGTTGGTCGAGAGCGTGACTTCCTTCGACGCTCCAGCTTTCAGCGCTGCGCCTTTGACCTTCCATTCGAAGTTGATCGGTCCAGCTACGAACGAAAAGTCGCCGCCGTACGATGTGCCGGTGGCATTTGTCGCGACGATGCGAAAATGGTACGTCGTACCAGTGAGGAGTCCCGTGGCCACTTTAGTTACTTCTACAAAGCTCGTTCCCGGCGCGAGAATCGCGGCAACTGTTTCTTTTCCGTAAGAAGTCGTGGTACCGTATTGAAAGTGATATGTAGTTTCCGCGCCTTCCGGATCAACTCTCCCTACCAAGGTGGCCGTTTCTTTGGCGAAGTTCTTAGCTGGGAGGGTTTCGACAGACGGCGCATATGACGCAAACGCAGATCCGGTGGCGATCGACGCCATGCCGCCGGTAGCGATCGCCAACAGCACGCCCAGTAGGCCGATGTGTCTTGCGGTGAATTTCATATGCGGTATACGCCCCTTCTTTTGGGATGGTCGTTACGGGCCCCAAGGGTGGGCTATCCAACCAACGCGGTCAAGACTTAAGGTGCGCCCCCCGGGACCGACCGTACGCAGTGTTAAGTGGGGCGCCGCGCCTTTGACCTTCCACTCGAAGTTGATCGTTGCGTTCGCAGCCGAGGCCGAAATGCCTAGTGCGAGGCCGGAAGTACGCCCAGAAGGGCGCGAACCCCGGACGTCGTGGTGTTAAGGCGTGACTGGGCTGCTGGGCCCAGGGCGCGGAGACCGGGATGCTGCGTCAGTCAGCGAGCGCCACGGCCGCGGGAACGCCGCTCGCCAAATAGCCGGGGATCGCCACAATCGCCACCGCAGCCGCCGTCACGAGCGCAAGGCTCCCAATCGCTGAGATCGCTGCGACCGAGTGGACGACCGGGAAGTTGATCACGTTGGCGCGCGCGCGATCGAACAGTTGCTGTCCGTACAGGCCTAACGCCGCGCCGGTCAGGCAACCGAACTCCCCTCGCCGACTGACGACCGGGCGAGCTTGGCGCGCGGCCAGCCGGGGAGCCGGCGCCGCATTACCGGGGCTCACTACGCCAGAGCATTCGCCGCTACCACAGGCCCCTCCACCTCATCGCCGCTGTAAGAGGCCTCAAGGCGCGATCGCCAGAGGGGGCCCGCGCTACACAAGGGCCGCCACCACGCGGCCACATACAGGTCCTCCGCCGGAAAGTCCGGGCCCACGAACATCGGTGCTCCGGTTGCAAGCTGGCCCGGGTTAGCCGCATGTATCCACGCGAGCGTAACCGGCCGGGACTCTCGGTGACAGGACGCGATTGCTGAATCGGTCAATCCGCCTGCGCCTCGGGGGCAAGCCCCCGAGGCGCAGATCGGTCACATGGCCATCGCCCTCCTTAGAAGGCTCCGAACAGTTCTTTGGAGACCAGTTCAGCTTCCATTTCGCCACTTACTTTCACGGTGCCGGGGTGGGATTCCAAGCTCTTCGTGAATTCGCCTTTGATGTTACGACCCCCTTCGCCACCGGGGATAGACAGATCCTCAACGGCCGCTTCTTTTTCCTGGGGGGATACTTCCGCGACTAGACCTCCAGTAACCAGGAAGCCATTTCCGTCCCACGAGCATTCTTCGTGACCGCCGCCTTTGGCCGCCTCGATATAAATTTCGGGCCAATAGTTGGTCGTCGTCAGATCCACCCCCACGCGTGCTTTTTCTTCCGCCCTCACCACTTCGACGATTTCTCCGGTGAGGGGGCCCGTTTCGATCACTCCGTGCTGTCCGTAGTTGCCCACCTGCACGACGCAATTTTCTTTCGGCCTGGTCACCGTCACGCCTTCGAATACAAGCTTGCCTGAGATCTTTCCGGGCTTTCCACCGGTTATCTTTCCTTCGACCAGCTTGACTTTGCTGCTAGTCAGTTCCAGCTTAACTGCGTAATGAATCAAGGTGAAATGAAAAGCCCCTTTTGTACGCAGTGTGAGTTCTTTACTTGCGCCTTCTTTTAGCGAGGTCCCTTTTACCTTCCATTCAAAGGGTATCGGCGTATATGCGTTCGCGGCCGAAGCGGTCACTCCGAGCGCGAGCACGACGAGCGCGCCGAACAGTGCGACGGTCCTTGGTCCATGTTGCATGTGCGTATGCTTCCTTTCGTCTCGTGCGATGCAACGAGCACCGTGTCCTCCGGCGAGCTGCCGGTCACGTTCACTGCCCATCGCCCGCGTGGCTTTCGAGACGTATTTGCTACTGCCGCGACACCGGTCGCTAAACACCGTGCCCGACTTGCGTTTCGATGCGTCGATCCGGGGGGCCGGCGTAGCTCGAAAGCCGGGAGACAGCACGGCTTTAGCAGCGTGACTACCAGACGCCCTGTGCAATCCAACCGCGAACATTGCACACACGGCGTGGACGTTCAGACGAGCACTTCGCGCACGAGCGACGACAACTAGTCCTGCAGGGCCACGGCGGGCGAAACCCCGGCCGCCAGATAGCCGGGCGCCGCAAGTATCGCAAGCGCGGTTCCAACGACGACGAGCACGCTAAAGAGCGTGGGTGCAAACGCGACCGAGTGGACGACCGGGAAGTTGATCACGTTCGCCAGCGCGCGATCGAGCAGTTGCTGTCCGTACAGGCCGAACACCGCGCCGGTCAGGCAGCCGACGGCGAGCAGCAGCGCGCTTTCGAGCAGGATCGTGCGCCACAGTTCCATCCGCGGAAAGCCCTCGAGCTTGAGCTTTGCCAGGCGCGGCCGGCGCTGCCAGACCATGTTCGCGATCGCTGCCGCCATCGCGAGCACGGCGACCGCGAGGATCAGCGTCGCGATCTGACTGAGTCGCTGCAGGCCCTGGCGGCTAAGCGCATTCTGCTGCGCAGCGTGGGCGCCCGCGCTCTGCACGGCGAGCCCCGAGCCGGGCCCGAGCGCGGCGCGGACACGGCGCAGGCCCTGGCCGGGCGTCACGCCGGGTGCGAGCAGGACGTTGTAGGCGCTCGCGTCGGCGCTGGCGGAGGCCCGTGCGTAGTCACTCGAGCTCATCACGATCGCGCCCGGCGCCCAGCCGATGTTGGTCGACAGCGCAGCGACTCGCAGCGTGATCGGCACCGCCGTCGGCATCGTGAATCGCTCGCCGATGTGCAGGTGCAGTTCGCTCGCGAGCGCCTGTGAGAGCACCGCCCAGCCACCGGCGCGGACGTGCGCGCTCGCTCGCGCGAGCGAGCCTTCGAGGATCTGCGACGCCGGCAGCAGCGGTTCGGCCTGCGCCGGCGGGGCGATCACCCACACCCTGCGCTCCCCCCAATCCAACAGGCCGCCGCGGTACAGGCGCACCGCCCGCACGCCCTCCACGCGCCGCAGCGCCGCCTGCTCGGTGGGGTTGAACGGCGCCGTCTTCAGCAAGTTGTAGCTGCCGGGCGGAGAGACCCACAGATCGGTCAGCGCATTCGTGTCGCGCGCCGCGTTCTGCAGCCCTCTCAAGAGGTCGCCGTGCGCGCCCTGAATCGCAACGGCGCCGAACACCGCGATCGCGCCGGTCGCGGCGACACCGATTGCCCTCGAGCGCGCCGCGGAGAGCTCCATCGCGGCGACGTGCGGGACGGCGCCGGTGACCCGGCGTCCGACGCGCGCGAGCAGCCACAGGGCACCATCGAGCGCGGTCGGCAGCAGCAGCACCAGCGCGGCGATCAGCAGCACCATGCCCGCGATCGCCAGCTTGGGCACGGCGAGCAGGACTGCCGTCGCGCCAGCGACACACAGCACGCCGGCGAGCGCCGTTCGGCTGCCTGCGTACCCGCTCCCCCTCCCCTGCTTCGGCGCTATCGCCGCCAGCGGATCGCGCGAGATGATGTCGCGCAGCGGGCTCAGCACCGCGACGATCGCCGCCAGCATGCCGCCGCCGACGGCGATCGCGATGCTCTGCCAACCGACAACTCGCTGGGTTCCAACAGCAAACGCCGATCCGAGGTAGCCGGGGTTTGAGCGGAACAGGTGAATCGAGAGCTCCTCGCCGAGCAGCAGCCCGAGCGCGCAGGCCGCCAACCCGAGCAGGACCGCGTCGAGCAGCATCACGCCGACGACCGTCATCGGCGTGTATCCGTCGCGGCGCAGGTCAGCGATCAGCCGGCGGCGTTGCGGAACGGTCAGCAGCATCGCGTTAAACGCGAACAGGAACCCGACGAGCGCGCTGATCACGGCGAACAGAGCCGTCGACTGGTTGCTGCCGGCCGCCGCCTTCGCGAACAGCGTTTCGTCGTAGCTCGTCGACTCGACGTTCAGACGGCCGGCTGCGAGTGCGAGGAGCGCAGAGCGCACCTGCGCCTGCTCCCCTGGCGCCGTCTGCACGAGGATGCGGCTGACGCGACCCGCGAGCCCGGTCACTTCCTGCGCGGAGAGGAGCGGCGCGACCACGATCGGGCTCGCAGCGAGGCCGCCGATCTGCCGTTCACCGAGCTGCTCATAGAGCGGCGCCCGCTCCGTGCGGCCGTATAGCCTGAGCGTCACTTCCTTGCCGAATTTCGTCACCCCGAGGCCCCTCGCGAGCGGAGCCGGCAACAGCACCGCACCGATCCCCGCAAACGGTTCCAATTCGGTCCTGCGCACCAGCCCCCCGCCCAGGCCCCGCAGACTGGAATCCGCCCCCACCAGCTCCACCGATCGGGTCCCCTTCGGACCAGTCGCATCCGCGCTTGCTTCCAGCAACGGCGCAGCAACCCGCACACCGTGGATCCCGCGAACCTGCCCCAGCAACCCTTCCGACATCCCCTGCGCGTCACGCGCGAGCACCTGCAGCGTCGCCCTACCAGTGATCCCATGCGACAGCTCCGCCACTGAGCTCGACAAGCTTTGGCTCGCCACCTGCGATGCGAACAAGAGCGCCACGCCCGCCGCGATTCCGAGCACCGCGAAGCACTCCTGCACCGCGCGTGAGCGCCACCTGATCCGGTACAGGTGGATGAGGTTGCCGATCCTCATCACGGCACCCCTAATTCATCGGGACCGGATGCGACGGCGACGGTCCGGCCTGCTGGTACCCGGAAAGCTTCCCGTCCTTGAGGGCGAGAACACGGTCGGCGTATCCCGCGGCGAGCGGGTCGTGGCTCACAAGGACACACGCCACGTTCCTTTCGCGGCAGAGCCCCCGCAGGAGCTCGAGTACTTCTTCGCTGCGCTCGGAGTCCAGGCTGCCCGTCGGCTCGTCAGCTAGCAGCAGGCTCGGGCCCGTCGACAGTGCCCGGGCGATCATCACGCGCTGGCGCTCACCCATCGACAGCGTCTCCGCGCGATGACCCAATCTTCCCCCCAATCCCAGACGGGCCATCATCGGTTCGACCTGTGTGTGCGCCTCCCGCCAGCGGACGGTCCTAAGCAGCTTCAGTGCCGCATTGTCAATAGCGGTGACCCCCGGCAGCAGATCGAAGTTCTGCCTGACGAACCCGAGCTCGCTCAGCCTGAACGCCGAGGCTTCCCGCTCGCTCATCGAGGAGACCGCCCGGTCGTTGATCACCACCTCGCCGGCCGTTGGCTTGAGGAGCGTCGCGACCATCAGAAGCAAAGTCGTCTTCCCTGAGCCGCTCGGTCCGTACAACGCCACCATTTCCCCGGGCCTCACGTGCAGCGACACACCGTCTACCGCCTTCACCACCTCCCCGGCAGGCGTCCCGAAATGCTTGACGACTTCCCTCAGGTGCAGCACTAGCCGTATTGCTCGCCAGCGAGAAAGTGGAGGAGACGCTTCGAGCGAAACATAGTGGTCGCCAGCGGCAGTGACCATCCGATTGCTGCGGTGAGGCGCCTCGTGATCAACGATCCCTCCTGCGTGTAGCACTCGGGTGAGGACAAGTAGTAGCTACACATCGCCGTGAGAATCACACGATGCCTGCTCGCATTCGGTAGCGCCTCCAGCGCGTCGCACGATTCGCTCGCGAGTGTCCCCAGCCTCCATGCCGCCAGCGAAGGATCGGCGTAGTGATCGAGCAGGCTCTGTTGACCCAGATCAGCGTCCTCTTCGCGGTCCACCAAGCTGTCGAGCAGTGTGTGGAGCCCGCTTGCGGACGGGAAGTAGGACTCCGCGACCGCGCGGGCGGCATGCGCGTCGAGGTCCGGGGTAGCTGCCGTCGCGACGAGAACGTGTGCCGCCAACGAGCTGCCTGCGGCTGCCGCCCCCTCCCACCACAGCAGGCCGGGATGCCCGCCGGAGACTTCGCTGGCCCAGGAAGACAAGGCCGCCTGCGCGCCGCACCGGTCTGGGAGGTTCAAGGTCTGGAAATCAACGATCCTGTCCGCCGCCTCCCGCGCGAACGGGGCCACCAGCTCCCATGACGGCAGGTGGGTGACGGCGTGCCTGCAGGCCGCGACCAGGTCCGTCAGGAAGCCGCCATCATCGTCATCACCCGGGTGATACGCGTAGTAGTCGACCTCCTCCGCCTCCGGGTGCAAGGCACACAGCAGCGCTTGATGAAGCTGGTCGGCATTCGCCTGCGGGTGGTCGCTCTCTAGCTCGGACAGCGCGTCCGCATAGTTGTAGGCGGTCTGGAAGGCCACAATCGCGCGCACCGTCGGCCACCGCGTGTCCGCCGGCGCCAGGGTCGCGAACAGCGCCGCGCCCTCGATGTTCCCGCGCTTCGTGAGTGCTCGGTCGGCCGCCTCTCTCAGCCCAACCGCCGGGATCGCCTTTGCCTTCGCCTCCCAGTGTGCCATCGCGACGCGTGCAAGAGGCAGCACCCGCAGCTCATAGGTCACCACGGTGTCCATGAAGGCACGGGCGAGCTGAACCTGGCGGTTATAGGATCGCTCCCACCCCCGGCGGCTTTGCTTCTCGGCATCGCGTGCCACATCTCCGCTGCGTGGGCCGGAGACATCGTCGTGGCGACGTGATCCAAGGCCTCTCGAAGCGGCTCCCAGAGTCGGCGGCGGGACGTCGGTAGGGAGGCGGCCGTTCGTGGTGTGTGTCGTGGGGCTCACAGGGCTGCCTGGCCTAGTGGTGGGGATGGTGCTGGATGGGCCGCGGGCAGGGGACCGTTGTCCGCGCCGTGGTGCTCGTCCCGTCCTGGAAGGCGAACCTCGCCGCAAACGGGAATCCAGATCTCGGGCAGCGTTCCGGAACCTGCACACCGCGCGGTACGAAGGGAACTCGGCGACCGTGGACGGTCCGATAGTAGGTCAGGCCCTTCGGTCCTATTGTGGCTTTCACGCTCGTGATCGATACGTCGGGTCCGTAGGGGACGCTGGCCACCAGCGGGACCGTCGTCGCGAGCTGTGATCCGAAGCGTCCCCTATCGGGGAGCACTTCCCCGGAGAACGCCAGTTGGGCGGAGATCGGGTATAGCCCGTTGGCGTAGAACAGGACCACGAGGTTGCCGTTAGGCGACGGACCGGCGACCGCCTGGATTTCCGGTATCTCCTGGCCACCGCCGGCACCGAACGGGACTTCCACCAGAGCGCTACCGAAGCCAAGCCGGGAGTTCGCCGGACAGCCCGCCGGCCCTTGCAGCTGCAGTACTGACGGCTGGCAGATCGAGAGTCCGAGCGTTGTCGTCGTGTAGTTCATGCCAGCCGGCATCTGCAGGTCGATGTCGGTCAGCGGAGACGGAGCGAGACCTTCGGCGGTCGCAAGGTGGAAGCTGAAGCCGATGGTCGTCGAGGCGCCCAGACGGTTCGGAGTGAAGGAGGCATTCAGACTCGAGATCTCGGTCGTGGCGCGAGCAGGGGCTGCAGAACATAGGGACACCGCGACTACTCCTGTTCCATACACGAGTCGTCGCTTCAGCCGCCCTCTCCGGCTCCGCTTCTGAGTACATCGTGTAACCGCTCCGCCGTTTCGGGCCATTACTGTTGCGCCGCCATCCGGGCGGCGTGTTCTTCTCCCCCAAGGCACCAACATCTTCCTGTGGCTCAAGTCGTCATCCGGCCGTGGACCTGGACGGTGACGGCGTCGTTCGAGCGCTGGACCGTCCCGGTGAAGCTCAAATCCGAGCCGCGAGCGTGGCTGTAGCGGCCCGTGCCACGCACGACGTTCATCGTCCCCTTGAACGTGGCGACCGCGCCGGAAGGACGGTAGCTCGCGGCCGCAGTGCCAGTGATCGAGCTACCGCTGGGGTAGATGTTGACTTCCGCGGTCACCCGGTTAGTCGAGACGACGTTGAGGTGGATGTAGATCGTGCCGTGGATCGTGCCCGCGGCGGTGCCCTTCTCGTTGAGCGTAAAACCGTGGTGGCTGGTCAGCCGTAGATTCCCCGTCTCCGAAAGATTGACGACGCCACTGGCCTTCGCGATAGGGCGTGCAAACGCGGGTACTGCCATGCAGACAAATGCTGCCGCCACCAAGGCAAGGCAGACGACACGGCGGACCTTGTTCATGGTCTCCTCCTAGTGGTGGTTCGCGAGGTGCTCTGCGGCGGTTGCGAAACGTGCGTCGCTTCGGGACCTCGATCCCCCACCGAACGTCGGCCTTCGAAAGCGTCGTCGCCCTCGTCGCCAACAGCGGCCTCCCTCAGTCGGAGGGTGTCTGGCGGTGACAGGAGCATCCGGATGGGTTCGCTCAAACCGATGACCGCGAGCGCAGCGCGCGCCTCTAGGACCGAGAGGTCGTAGTCGCGGGTCGAGATTGTTGCCGTGGTCATCGGAATTCACGCGAGCGCCGGGGGGGCGGCCTATACGTATTCCCAGGTGCATTCTTTGCCGTTGTGTTCGCCCCAGTGGTCGCACGGGGCGAACGTGGTGCCGGCTTTGACTTTGTCCTTGACGCCGTTCTTCTGTGTGCACTGAACTTCGCCGTCCCGGGGCACGGTGTCATCGGGCTTATACGTAGTGGCCATGAAGGGTCCCTTTCAAAGATGATGTGGTGTTGGAAGTGGAGCCGTGGAAGGCCTGCAGCGACGCGGATGCGTCGCGGTCACCAGAACCCGTCCTCACGCTCGATGACGCCCGCGAGAATCTCGCCGCGTCGGCGCCGGCCAGTCGTTCGGAAGGCCGATCGGCAGAGGGGCACACCCCGTCCCCCATCAGTGGGCCTTCCGAGTGGTCGTCCGGGAGGACTTCTTCGCCTTAGCTCCGTACTTCTTCCTCGCGGTCGCTTCGCAGGTCTTCTTCTTGGCCCGCTTCTTGTCTTTATGGCACTGAGTGAGGGCTTTCTTCAGGTTCTGAGCCTTCGTGCATTTCCCCGACGGGCCACCCGAACTCTTCGTGCACGGACTCGTTGCTTTCCCAGTCGTGGGTGGGGTCGGGGCGTAGTTGCCGCCGCCTTCGAAGGTCGCGCTCGCCGGGGTCGAGAAAACCGGCGGCGCACCAGGCACACCCTGACAACCAGAGCCCGTGCAAGCCGTTGTCGCGGGCGGCGCCGACGCGCCGACGCGTGTGTCGTAGACCGCGTAGGTTTCCCCGTGATCCTGGGGTGTGAGCTGCGCTCTGGTAGCGAGGAACACGTTTTCGCCGGTCGCGTCAGCGTCCAAAAAGGCTGAGTACCCGCTGCTGGTCCCGCCGGACAAGTCGTACAGGCAGCCGCGGTCTTGAGAGCTGTAAGACGAGCCACCTTCAACACACGTACCTTCTCCCGGCGCCTCCCACTCGTAAACGTCCGTCTTATTGTTGTGGTCGTTGGAGACCAGCGCTTCCTTGCTGTTGAAGAACACCCGGTTACCACTGGTCGCCATATCCCGCAACGCATAAACAGAGCTAAAACTCTCCGGCAATTCAAACAAACGCCCATACGGTTCTCCGCTCAAAGCAGGCGCACCCGCCGGGTTACACGACACACACGACAACCCACTACCAAAATCATACAAATAAACCTCTCGCGAACCCCCACCATCAAACTTAGCACCATCAAATTCAACCATATCCGCGACAGACTCAAAAACAAGATGACGACCATCCGGCGTCACCGCCGCCGTACGATCACCAACCGCAGACACCCAATCACCACTCGCCTGTTGTTGGCCTAGGGGGGTCGGCACCGCTTCCTCTTCTTTGACCGCTGCTCCTCCTTCACCGTCAGTATAGGTCACCGTGGCAATGAGACTGGGCGATTCCCCCGCATGAAGGACGTACACGTTGCACAGGGAATTGCTAGCTTCTTGGCCAGGTAGCAAGACGCATTCCTGCGGAGTTGCTCCTGGCGCGAGCGCGCCTGCGGCGGCGAAGTAGATGTACGAACCATCTTTGCTAGCACCGAGCACGCCCATTACGTTCGCGTGTTCGCCCGGGGTCACGTCTACGGTGCTGGGTGTGAGGTCTTTCAGGACCGGTGCACCACCGGGAGCAGCGGCGAGTTCGGCCTCGTAGAGGTCGGGTGCTCCTTCGGTGGCGGTGGAGTTGGATGTGAGTGGTTTTTCGTCGGTGAAGAAGACCTTTGAGCCGTCGCTGCTCGCGGTTTGATACCGCGCACCTTCCGCGATCAACGTTGTGCTCGCGTCGGGCTGACTGTCGTTTTCACGCACGTACAGATCACCGGTTTCGGTATCCGTCCAGAAAATCCTGGACCCATCGGCCGACACAACATGATCCAACCGATGAACACCGCTATAAAGGATGCCTACTTCCACTTTTACTCGGGGAGAACCATACGACGCTTGCGAAGCCACACGCCCATCGGGTAGCACATCAACCGCGAACAGTTTCCCATCGGTAGAATCGTAAAGAGCGTTTACATCTTCTTTACCGGCAAGCGTATTAAGTTCTTCCGCTATCGGAGTAGCTTCATCAAGCAGCGCATCGTTTGCTTCAAAAAGCTGATGCGAACCAACTTGAGAAGCCCCCGCATAACTAAGTCCGAACTTTAGTGGTTCCGCGAGGTGGATAGGCGTGACCGTGAATAGCGAACGGAAAACATCGCTTGCCGTGGACTGCAAATAGAGATCTGCATATTCCCCGCCGGGAGCATTTTCGGTCACGGGTTCAGAGGACTGAACAATCGCTTCAGAAAGAGTATCCGAAAACGACCGGTAGCGAGCCGTATTGACACCTGCGGGCTGAATATTTACCGTCGTCCAGCCATCGGTTGCGGAGCGTTCTGAGAGGTACTGATTATCTCCCGAGCCAAGTTCTATGACTGAATGGATTTCTAGTGGTGGTCCTTCGCCGTGTCCGACTCCACCGGTTGGTGGCGTGGTACTGAGATAGGTCACCTTATTGCCGTCTTCTGCGGCTCTGATTCCTGGGCGTCCGGGTACGACGGTGGCGTCGCCGTTGTTCAGTGGTGAGATTAGTTCGTATCCGCGTTTGTCGGGAAGCCCGTGGATCGCCGCGGGGAGCGTATTGAAGCTGGTGTCCGCGCCGGTGCCAGTGGTGTGGCCGTTACTGGTCGTGACCGCCTTGAAATGGATGGGGCTATCGGGCGCGAGGTTTTCGACCGCGGCCTGCACAGTGACCGGGGTCGACCCGTCGCCGGCGCTCTGCACAGCGGTCGTGTTGCCGTAGCTGGCGGTCGGTCCGTATTCGAAGAACACGCTCGTCGAGTTGCCGCCCGGCTGTACGGTCGCGTGCAGCACAGCGCTCGAGGACCCCACATCGGTGAAGGACTCTGCGGTCACGGCCGGTTCTTCTGCGGGCGTGGTGAACGACCGCGGCGCACTGACCGCGGTTTCCCCGACACCATTGGTCGCCTTCAGGCAGTACGTGTAGGTCGTGTTCGCGAGCAGCCCGGTGACGGGTTCGCCCGGCACACGCTCGGAAGCTTCGCCGGTCGAGTTGCCGCCCTGGGTGGTTTTCTGGCCTTTGCCTTCGCATTCGCTCGGGTTCTGGCGGTAGAGGAACACGTAGCTGCCAGGTTCCCCCGCCGCACCCGGGTTCAACACCCCTTCCAAGGTCCCCGTGGTCCCCGTGACCGACGTCGCTTCCAACGCTTCCGGAGCTGACGGTGGGATCTTCGTCGTAAACACCCCTTCCCCGGTCGCCGGGGCGCCTTCTTTACGCGACTGTTCATTAGCCGCAACAAACTCGTATTTGTAGGTCGTGTCCGGTGAGAGACCCGCAAGCGTCGCGCCCACCCCCTGTTCGCCGAAGCCTTTCAGCACTTCCGGTTCACACGGCTGTTCATGTTCGCTAACCAGGGCGGTCCCATACTGCACGTGGCATTCGGTCAGCTCGTTATCCGGATTCACGAGCGCTTGGACCCTCGCTTCGCCACCCCGCGGCGCCGCAGCCAGCCCCGCGACCGTTGGTGGCGCCGGCGGCGTTTTGAACGATTCGGCGTTCCCGAGCGTCCACGCTTCGCCTTCCGGATCACCCAGATCACGTGCGGCCAGGCAGACCGCGTAGCTGCTCGCCGGCTGCAAAGTGCTCACCGAAGCCGTCGCCGGTTCTTTTTCGAGACCGCCGGCCATTCCGAACGGGTTTGGCACAACAGCGGCTTCGCCTTCATCACACGCAGCGCCATGCGGGGAGTAGAAGAACACGTATTCGTACGCCAGTTCCACGCCAGCAGCATGAGGGTTCAAGAAACCGCTGAAAGACGCACCCGTCGCCGTGATCCCAGTCGGTGCGCCCGTTTCCGGAGCTTCCGGCGGCGTCGCGGCGAGGGCGGGGGTAGCGACGAATGCGAGGGAAGCAACAGTGGTCGCTACTGCTATCGCAATCTGGAGACCGCGACGCATCCGCTCTCGCTGGGTCAGGTGATGGAGGGCGTCCCGGATCTTCATGAGTTTGCCCTCCGGCCGTTGGTGGCTTGTCGTACTTCGAGTGCGTCGTCTAGCCACGAGGACGCAGCATCGAATGCCGCGGCGACCTCGTCGGGTAGCTGCTGCAGACCCGTCGCCACACGCGTGAAGCGGCCCTCGCCTGTGGTGTGGGCCCCTTTCAATAATGAGGTGGTGTTCTGCTCCTTGTAATTGCCTGACACGGCGTAGGTGCCGTGGAGCCCTCGCCGAGGGCTTTGAGCGAGCGAAGCGAGCCGCGTCACAGGGGGAGTGGCGCCGTGGAAGGCCTGCAGCGACGCGGATGCGTCGCGGTCACCAGAACCCGCTACCACCCTGGACGACGCCCGCGAGACTCTCGCTACGTCGGCGCCGGCCAGGCGTTCCGAAAACCGATCGACAGAAGGCCCCTGATGATGAGTGCCCACCCCGCCCCCGGTTCTGGAGTCGGGTGTGTCGTTCCTAAGCCGTTTGGGCCGGCTCGCCCCCTCGGATGCCCGCAGGGGCATCTCGAGGAGCCCAAAGGGCCCAAACGGCGTTGAACTACACACCCGACGGAAGAACCGATCCATTCCGTCCCCCATCAGTGGGCCTTCCGAGTGGTCGTCCGGGAGGACTTCTTCGCCTTAGCCCCGTACTTCCTCCTCGCAGTCGCTTCGCAGGTCTTCTTCTTGGCCTGCTTCTTGTCCTTATGGCACTGAGTGAGGGCCTTCTTCAGGTTCTGAGCTCTCGTGCATTTCCCCGACGGGCTTCCTGAGGTCTTCGTGCACGGACTCGTGACCCTCCCAGTCGTGGGGGGGGTTGAAGCGAAGTTGCCGCCGCCTTCGAAGGTCGCGCTAGCCGGCGTCGCGAAGATCGGCGGGGCCGCGGGCACACCCTGACAACCGGAGCCTGTGCAGGCCGTCGTCGCGAGCGGCGACGGGGCGCCGACACGTGCGTCGTAGACCGCGTAGGTTTCCCCGTGATCCTGCGGGGTCAGCTGCGCTCTGGTGGCGAGGAACACGTTTTCCCCCGTTTCATCCGCATCAAGAAACGCCGAATACTCGCTGCTGGTCCCGCCGGAGAGGTCGTACAGGCAGCCGTGGTCTTGAGAGCTGTAAGACGGGCCACCTTCGACACACGTCCCTTCGCCCGGCGCCTCCCACTCGTAAACGTCCGTCTTGTTGTTCTGGTCGTTGGAGACCAGCGACTCCTTGCTGTTAAAGAACACCCGGTTACCATCGGTTGACGTGTTCCGAAGTGCGTAGGTCTGATCAAAACTTACCGGCAGTTCGAAACGAAACGGGTAGGGTGCCGCACTCAGCAGACTGGGTGCTCCAGCCGGGTTACACGAGACGCACGTCACGCCGGAGCCGAAGTCGTAAAGATAGATCTCACGGGCCCCTCCCGTATGAAACGGAGTCAGGTCCTCGACGGACTGAAAGACGAGGTGACGCCCGTCCGGTGTTACGGTCGACGTCCGGTAGCCGCTGCTGGGCACCCAATCGCCGCGGCCTTCTTCCGGGCCTTCAGCGGAAGGTACGGCTGCCTCGGGCGGATCCGTCGCTCCTCCTTCACCGTCGGTATATGTCAGCGTGGCGGCAAGGATCGGGGTTTCCCCGACGTGCAGGGCGTACACGTTGCACGGAGAATCGCTCGCGTTTTGGCCGGGCGGCAGGACGCATTCCTGTGGTGTTGCTTTTGGTGCGAGTGCGGCGGTGGCGGCGAAGTAGATGTAGGCGCCGTTTTCGCTGCTACCGAGGACACCCTTCACGTCCGCGTGTTCGCCCGGGCTCACATCTACGGTGCTGGGCGTGAGGTCTTTCAGGATCGGGGCGCCACCGGGAGCAGTAGGGAGTTCGGCCTCGTAGAGGTCGGGTGCTCCTTCGGTAGCGGTGGAGTTGGGTGTGAGTGGTTTTTTGTCGGTGAAGAACACCTTCGAGCCGTCGCTGCTCGCGGTCTGATACCGCGCGTCTTCCGCGATCAGTGTCGTGCTCGCATTGGGCTGGTTGTCGTTTTCACGCACGTACAGATCACCCGTTTCGGTATCCGTCCAAAAGATCCGAGCGCCATCGGCCGACATAACATGATCCAATGAATGAACACCGCTATAAGGGATCCCCTTTTGCACCTTCACTCGGGGAGAACCGTACGACGCTTGAGGCGCGATCGATCCGTCAGGCAGTACGTCCACGAGGATGAGGTTCCCCTCAGAATGGTCATAGAGCGGGTTTACGGGTTTTCCGGTTGCGAGGGTGTTGAGTTCGGTCGCTACCGGCCCGGTCCCTTCGAGGAGGGTGTCGTTGGCTTCAAAGAGCTGGTGCGTCCCGTCGTTGGTCGCGCCGGCAAAGGCCGCTGCGAAGCCTGCTGGGTTGCCGGTGTGTGACGGCGGCGTCCTCGCATACAACGGGATCTCTGTCCCCGCGGTGGTGCGTGAATAGAGGCTTACATATGCATTTTCGGGTGCGGCGGGGGTCAGCGGTTCGCTGGATCCGATGACCGCTTCGGAGAGATCACCAGAAAACCAAGCGTACGCCGGCAACGCGCCGCGCCCCTGGACGCCTGCAGGCTGGATGTTGGTAGATGCCCACCCCGACGCGGAGCGCTCGGCGAGATACTCCTGATCCCCCAGTTGCAGTTTGAGACCCGGATTGCGTTCGAGTGGTGGTACTTCGCCTTTTCCGCTTCCGCCGGTCGGGGCGACCGTCTCGAGGTATGCGAGCGCGTGCCCGTCAGCGGCACCGCGAGTACCGGGATCACGCGGCACGACGGTCGCGTCGCCGTTGTTCAGTGGTGAGACGAGTTCGTAGCCGCGTTTATCGGGAAGGCCGTGGATCGCCGCGGGGAGCGTGTTGAAGCTGGTGTCTGCGCCGGTGCCGGTGCTGTGCCCGTTGCTGGTCGTGACCGCGTGGAAATGGATCGTGCTGTCGGGCGTGAGGTTTTCGATCGCGGCCTGCACGTTCACCGGTGTGGAGCCGTTGCCGGCGCTCTGCACGCCGGTCGTGTTGCCGTAGCTGCTGCTCGGGCCGTATTCGAAGAACACGCTCGTCGAGTTGCCGCCCGGTTCCACGGTCGCGTGCAACACAGCGCTCGAGGACCCCACATCGGTGAAGGACTCTGCGGTGACGGACGGTTCTTCTGCAGGCGTGGTGAACGACCGCGGCGCACTGACCGCGGTTTCCCCGACACCATTGGTCGCCTTCAGGCAGTACGTGTAGGTCGTGTTCGCGAGCAGCCCGGAGACCGGTTCGCCCGGCACATGCTCGGAGGCTTCGCCGCTTGAACTGCCGCTGGTTGTGGTTTTCTGGCCTTTGCCTTCGCATTCGCCCGGGTTCTGGCGGTAGACGAACACATAGCTGCCCGGTTCCCCCGCCGCACCCGGGTTCAGCACCCCTTCCAGGGTCGCCCTAGTCCCAGTGACCGACGTTGGTTCCAACGCTTCCGGGGCCCCTGGTGGGATCTTCGTCGTAAAGACCCCTTCCCCGGACGCAGGAGCACCTTCTTTACGCGACTGTTCATTAGCCGCAACAAACTCATATTTGTAGGCCGTGTTTGGTGAGAGACCCGCCAGCGTCGCGCCCACGCCCTGTTCGCCGAAGCCTTTGAGCACTTCCGGTTCACACGGCTGTTCATGTTCGCTCACCGAGCCGGTCCCATACTGCACATGGCATTCGGTCAGCTCGTTATCCGGATTCACGAGCGCTTGGACCCTCGCTTCGCCACCACGCGGGGCCGCCGACGGGGCGGTCACGGCCGGCGGGGCGGGCGGGGTCGTGAACGGTTCTGCGTTCCCGAGCGTCCACGCTTCGCCTTCCGGATCACCCAGATCACGTGCGGCCAGGCAGACCGCGTAGCTGCTCGCCGGCTGCAAAGTGCTCACCGAAGCCGTCGCCGGTTCTTTTTCGAGGCCGCCGGCCATTCCGAACGGGTTTGGCACAACAGCGGCTTCGCCTTCATCACATGCAGCGCCGTGCGGGGAGTAGAAGAACACGTATTCGTACGCCAGTTCCACGCCAGCAGCATGAGGGTTCAAGAAACCGCTGAAAGACGCACCCGTCGCCGAGACCCCGGTCGGTGCACTCGTTTCCGGGGGTTCCGGCGGTGTCGCGGCGAGGGCTGGGGTAGCGACGAACGCGAGGGAGGCAACGGTGGTCGCTACTGCTATCGCTATCTGGAGACCGCGACGCATCCGCTCTCGCTGGGTCAGGTGGTGGAGGGCGTCCAGGATCTTCATGCGTTTGCCCTCCGGTCGTTGGTGGCTTGTCCTACCTCAAGTGCGTCGTCGAGCCACGAGGACGCAGCATCGAATGCCGCGGCGACCTCGATGGGTAGCTGCTGCAGATCCGGCGCCACACGCGTGAAGTAGCTCCCGCCTGTGGTAAGGGTCCCTTTCAAGGATGAGGTGGGTTTCTGCTCCTTGTAATCGCCTGACACGGCGTATGTGCCGTGGGGCCCTCGCCGAGGGCTTTGAGCGAGCGCAGCGAGCCGCGTCACAGGGGCGCTGGAGCCGTGGAAGGCCTGGAGCGACGCGGATGCGTCGCGGTCACCAGAACCCCTCCCCAGCCTCGATGACGCCAGCGAGAATCTCGTTGCGTCGACGCCGGCCAGTGTTTCCGAAGACCGATCGGGAAGGGGCCACTGATGATGAGTGCCTACCCCGCCCCCGGTTTTGGAGTTGGGTGTGTCGTTCCTAAACCGTTTGGGCCGGCTTGCTCCCTCGGATGCCCTCGGGGGCATCTCGAGAAGGCCAAAGGGCCCAGAGGGCGTAGGACTACACGCCCGACGGAAGAACCGATCCCGATCGTCCCCCATTCAGTGGCCTCTCCGAATGGGCTTGCGGGAGGACTTCTTCGCCTTAGCTCCGTATCTCTTTCTCGCGGTCGCTTCGCAGGTCTTCTTCTTGGCCTGCTTCTTGTCTTTGTGGCAAAGCGTCAAAGCTTTCTTCAGGTTCTGAGCTCTCGTGCATTTCCCGGACAGGCTGCCGGAACTCTTCGTGCACGGATTCGTGACTTTCCCAGTCGTAGATGGGGCTGGGGCATAGTTCCCGCCGCCGTCGAAGGTCGCGCTAGCCGGCGTCGAAAAAACCGGCGGCGCACCAGGCACACCCTGACAACCAGAGCCCGTGCAGGCCGTCGTCGCCGACGGCGCCGGTGCACCGACGCGTGCGTCGTAGACCGCGTAGGTTTCCCCGTGATCCTGGGGCGTGAGCTCCGCTCTGGTGGCGAGGAACACGTTTTCGCCGGTTTCGTCGGCGTCAAGGAACGCCGAGTACTCGGTGCTTGTGCCGCCGGAGAGCATGAACAGGCAGTTCTTCGGGTCCGTGCACGTCCCCGTTCCGTCGCGCTCCCACTCATACACATCGGTCCTGTTGTTCTGGTCGTTCGGGACCAGGGCTTCCTTGCTGTTAAAGAACACCCTGTCGCCATCGGTTGACGTATTCCGCAGCGCATAGGTCTGGCTAAAACTCTCCGGCAATTCAAAATGTCGCGCATACGGTTCCGCACTCAAAGCGGGCGCACCCGCCGGGTTACACGACACACACGACAACCCACCACCAAAATCATACAAATAAATCTCTCGCGAACCACCACCATCAAACTTAGTACCATCAAATTCAGCCATATCCGCGACAGACTCAAAGACAAGATGACGACCATCCGGCGTCACCGTCGCCGTACGATCACCAACCGCAGACACCCAATCACCACTTACCCTTTCTTCGCTTTGCGTGATCGGCACAGCCCCTTCGCCCAGATCTGCTGCTCCTCCTTCACCGTCAGTATAGGTCACCGTGGCAATGAGGCTGGGCGATTCCCCGCCATGAAGGACATACACGTTGCACAGGGAATTGCTAGCTTCTTGGCCAGGTAGCAAGACGCATTCCTGCGGAGTTGCTCCTGGCGCAAGCGCGCCTGCGGCGGCGAAGTACACATAAGAACCATCTTCGCTAGCACCGAGCACGCCCATTACATGTGCCTGTTCGGCGGGGTTCATTACTGAGGTACTAGGCGTAAGATCTCTCAGGATAGGAGGCGTCCCAGGAAGGGTACTTAGTTCGGCCTCGTAGAGATCCGGTGCTCCCGCCGTGGCGGTGGAATCGCTCGTCAGCAGCGGTTTTTCGTCGGTGAAGAACACCTTTGAGCCGTCACTGCTCGCGGTTTGATACCGCGCACCTTCCGCGATCAACGTCGTGCGCGCATCGGGCTGACTGTCGTTTTCACGCACGTACAGATCACCGGTTTCAGTATCCGTCCAAAAGATCCGCGCACCGTCGGCCGACACAACATGATCCAAGCGATGAACACCCTTTTGAGGGTGTTCTGCTTCCCCTCGTACTCGGGGAGAACCATACGATGCTCGAGGAGCCACACGCCCATCGGGTAGCACATCGACCGCGAACAGTTTCCCACCGGTAGAATCGTAAAGAGCGTTTACAGCTTCTTTACCGGCAAGCGTATTAAGTTCTTCCGCTATCGGAGTAGCTTCATTAAGCAACGCATCGTTTGCTTCGAAGAGATGATGCGCGCCATCCGCGGTCGCTCCGGCGAAGCCGGCTTCAAAGCCCGGCGGAAAGCCGGTGTGTGACGGCGGGGTCCTCGAATACAACGGGGTCTCCGCGCCCGCGGTCGTACGTGAATAGAGGCTGAGATATTCGCTTTCGGGTGCGGCGGGGGTCAACGGTTCGCTGGATTCGATGATCGCTTCAGAGAGATCACCGGAAAACCAGGCGTACGCCGGCAACCCGGCACTCCCTTGGACGCCCGGTGGCTGGACGTTGGCAGACGCCCATCCGTTACTTGCGGAGCGTTCTGAGAGGTACTGATTATCCCCCAACGCATTTTCGATCACGGGATGGATTTCTAGTGGTGGTCCTTCGCCTTTTCCGCTTCCGCCGGTCGGGGCGACCGTCTCGAGGTATGCGAGCGCGTGCCCGTCAGCGGCACCGCGAGTACCGGGATCACGCGGCACGACGGTCGCGTCGCCGTTGTTCAGTGGTGAGACGAGTTCGTAGCCGCGTTTATCGGGAAGGCCGTGGATCGCCGCGGGGAGCGTGTTGAAGCTGGTGTCTGCGCCGGTGCCGGTGCTGTGCCCGTTGCTGGTCGTGACCGCGTGGAAATGGATGGTGCTATCGGGGGTGAGGTTTTCGATCGCGGCCTGCACGTTCACGGGGGTGGAGCCGTTGCCGGCGCTCTGGAGCGTGGTTTTGCTTGTGTAGCTGCCGGTCGGCCCGTATTCGAAGAACACGCTCGTCGAGTTGCCGCCCGGCTGTACGGTCGCGTGCAACACAGCGCTCGAGGACCCCACATCGGTGAAAGACTCCGCGGTCACCGACGGTTCTTCTGCGGGCGTCGTGAACGACCGCGCCGGACTCGTCGCGGTTTCCCCGACGCTGTTCGTCGCCTTCAAACAGTACGTGTAGGTCGTGTTCGCGAGCAGCCCCGTGACGGGTTCGCCCGGCACACGCTCGGAGGCTTCGCCGCTCGAGCTGCCGCCCGTAGTGGTTTTCTGGCCTTTGCCTTCGCATTCGCTCGGGTTCTGCCGGTAGAGGAACGCGTAGCTACCCGGTTCCCCCGCCGCACCCGGGTTCAGCACCCCTTCCAGGGTCGCCGTAACCCCAGTGACCGACGTTGGTTCCAGCGCTTCCGGAGCGCCCGGCGGGATCTTCGTCGTGAATTCCCCTTCCGCTGTGGCCGGAGACCCTTCCTTGCGGGACTGTTCGTTGACCGCCACCACCTGGTATTTGTAGGTCGTGGCCGGTTCAAGACCCGCGAGGGTCGCGGCCACACCCTGCGCGCCGTAGCCCTTGAGCACTTCCGGTTCACAAGCCTGTTCGTGTTCGGCGAGCGTGACGGTCCCGTAGCGGATGTGGCATTCGGTGAGCTCATTGTTCGCGTTCACGAGCGCTTCCACACGCGCTTCACGACCCCTCGGGGCCGCCGACGGGGCGGTCACGGCCGGCGGGGCGGGCGGGGTCGTGAACGGTTCTGCGTTCCCGAGCGTCCACGCTTCGCCTTCCGGATCACCCAGATCACGTGCGGCCAGGCAGACCGCGTAGCTACTCGCCGGCTGCAAAGTGCTCACCGAAGCCGTCGCCGGTTCTTTTTCGAGGCCGCCGGCCATTCCGAACGGGTTTGGCACAACAGCGGCTTCGCCTTCATCACATGCAGCGCCGTGCGGGGAATAGAAGAACACGTATTCGTACGCCAGTTCCACGCCAGGAGCATGAGGGTTCAAGAAACCGCTAAAAGACGCACCCGTCGCCGAGACCCCGGTCGGCGCGTTCGTTTCCGGAGGTTCCGGCGGCGTCGCGGCGAGGGCGGGGGTAGCGGCGAACGCGAGGGAAGCAACAGTGGTCGCTACTGCTATCGCTATCTGGAGACCGCGACGCATCCGCGCCGCTCGCGTCCGCTCCGCTCTCGCATCGCTCGGTGACGCGAGCAAGCTCGCTCGGGCTGGCGGACAGTTAGATGGATGGTGGTCGCTTTGCTCGCCCAACGCGCTCGCCGTGATGTCAGCGCCCGTGTCGCCATCGACGACGAGCCAGCACTCGCGGATCCTCCCCTCACCTACGCGATAGATCGAGACCGTCGCCCGCGATCGCTTCGCATCCGCAGCCAGCACCTCGCGATGCGCCAGCACGGTCACGAAATCGTCGACCACCTCAAGGACTACGAGCTCCGGATCAACCTCTTGACCATGCACCGATCGTGCTCCGGCGACCTCCAAGTAGCGGAGGACAACGTCGGCACCCGCGTAGCGGGACACCGGCTGACCCAAAGCCGGCACGTGCCAAATCACATCGTCGGCGAGCAGATCCCTGACACCCTTCACCGAGCTACCGACGTTCGGCGCCAGCAGAGCCGCATGAAACGCGTCCACGACAGCGACAAGCTCATCCGCGCCGTTGTGCTCACTCCACCGTTCGATCGCCGGCGAGCGAACTCCTCCCGAGGTTCGAGGAGTGCGAGGTGTTGAGGTCATTAGAGGACGCTCTTGGTCGAGTCCATACCTCGCTGAACAAAGGCGGCGAGCTCATTCGGTAGCTCAGCGAGGCCCCACGGGGTAGCTGAGGCTGCGGAAGCGATGTGGCCGGACCTCTTTGCCTTCTGTGCTTTTTTGCCGAGAGGGCCGTAACGCTTCCGGGCTGCTCGGACGCAGGCCGCCCGACTGTTCTTGTTGTGCTTCTTCTTGCACGCCTTCATCGCCGCGGCGAGCTTCTGAGCCCTCGTGAGCTTTTTGGCTTTCGGACATCCAGTTGCGGTGAGAGGGGTGGTTTGGTTGCTTTCGAGACCGTTTTGGGCTTTGAAGAACGTTTTCATCGTGAGCTTCCGCCCGCAGAAGTTCTGGTTTTCGTTGGGCAGGTTCGCCGCGAACTCCCCGAACGGGCCCTGGGGGAGGGTCACTTCGACGCTTTCGAAAGGCTCGTCGGGAATGGTGCGGAACGTCGCCGTCGTGACTCCGTGCTTGATCAGCGTTTCGCCGTGTTCTTCGATCGTGACGTTGTCGCCTTTGATAACGAGGACCACTTCGGGGAATTTCGCACCGGCGTAGGAGACGAAGTACACGGGTCCTTCAAGCGGGACCGGGAGAACCGGCGTATGTACGACGGCGTGCCCGATGATCGATGCCGGCGGGCAGTTCGCACGGCTGCCTTCGAAGGTGGCGGACGGGCATGCCTTCTGGATCGTCGTGAGGCGCGTCGAGATTTGTTTAGGAAGCGTGAATTTGATTTCTTTGACCCACGCCTGGGTGCCCTGCTTGGCCTTCGGGATCGTGATCTTGAACTTCACGGCGACGCCGACCGAGCGTGAGCCCTTCGCGCCCGTGCTTGCAGCGGCAAGCGCGTGAAATCCGAGTTCGCGGCAGGAGCCGACACCGAAATGGCTTGTCAGCGGCGCGTTTGTGCCGGTGGTGCTGGTGGCGGTGCCTGCGAACTGGTGCGCTTCACAGTTGGACGGGTTGAACAAGAAGTTCGGCCGGTCGATGACCGAATCGATGCTCCGTAGGTCGGTGGGCACACCATCAACGATCTGCGGCAGCGGGTCGGTGACGACCGAGATCTGCGAGGTGTGCGGATTGATTTCGATCTTCGCACGGGTGACGATCGTGCCGAGGTTGAACGGCCCGGCGATGACCGGCGTGACGATCGACAGGCCGAACGGGGCGCCCTTGTAGGGGCCTGTCAGGTAGATCGGGAGTTCGGGCGCCCCTGGTTGCGGCAGCACAAGGGGGTAGGGGCCGGGGCCCGAGGAGACGATCGCGTGCCCGATATGGGAGGCGGCGGGGCAGGTGCCTGCGTTGGCCTGGGCTTCGCTGCAGAGCGGGATGCCGGTGACCATGCCGCTGAGGCCGGGAGGGTTTGTAAACGCGAGTTTTTCGATGCGCTGCTGGTCATCGCCTCGCTGCAGTAGCAGCGAGAAGTCGGTGAACGCTCCTGCCTGGTCTGAGGTTGCCCCGGCGATCATTGACGGGGCGAACGGGAGCGTCGCTCCGGGGCACGGGCTGCCGCCGGGGCCACTCGAGATCGCGAACGCCGAGGAGGGGTTGGCGTCCGCGACCGACGGGGTGCTCCACGGAGTGAAGTCCGAGGTCGTCGTATATTCCCCGGGGTGTTCGGGCGTGTTGTCCCGGCACTGGGTGGGGGTGTCGAGCGCCGCCTGCGCGCCGCCGTTGAAGGACAGTTTGAAGTCCGTGAAAGGCAGCTCCGGTGTTCTCGAGAACGTCGTGATCAGCTGGCCCGGTGCTTCACAAGCCTTCCCATGGATAACCTCACCCACGGTTTCGCAGAGTTCGGCGTCGCCGATCAGCTTCAGGTTCACGCCTTGGGCGGACGCTGTCACGAGCAATTTGACGTCGGGCGGGTTCGATTGCATCACGAACACTTCGCCTTCGAGCTTTTCCTTCAGCAGCGGTGTGGTGACCTGGACGGTCCCGACTTTCGACGCTTTGGGGCAGTCGGCGGGGCCCTCGAAGCTTTCGGCTTCGCCGTTTTCACCCGGGAGGGGAAGGTTGTCGCGACCCGGGTATTTGACTTCTCCGGGTGCGGTTTCGTCAGTCGGGCCCTGCTCGCACGCCTGTAGGCCCGCGGCCTGGCCCGGGTTGATGACGAAACCGGCGGGCAGCGCGACGGTGGTCGCCTTGATGCTGGAGGTCCCGAGGCCTTCGGTGCTGGTGAGGCCTTCCTGGGCGGCGTGGACGTCGACCGTGATCCCGGCCGGGGAGTCCGCGGAGCTCGTGTCCGGTGAGACGGTGATCGTCGGCGCGAAGCCGAGGTGATCGCAGCCGGTGGTGCCGACCGGGTTGAAGGCGTTGTCGTGGGGGGTGAAGCTCTTTTCGCCGAAGAGGGACGGGTTTTCCCACGCGGACACGGTTGCGGTGATGCTCTGCGGGCCTTCGCAGGCGGTCGGGAGGGTGAAGAAGGGGACCCTGGGCCCGCCCGAGGCGCACCCGTTTTGGCATTTTCCGCCGTCGCCGAATTCGGTGGAGCGTTCGCCGTCGTGGCCGGGGTCGGCCGGTTCGCCCCAGAGGGTGATGCGGTTGCCGGAGACCTCCTTCTGGGGGATGCCGCGGACGCTGCCGGTGATGCCGTAGTCGCCGCCGGAGCGGACCTTGGCGTCGATGAACGCCTGGACGCCGAGCAGGTCGAACGCGAACTGGGCGGCCTCGCCGGGGGGCGGGACCACGTTGTAGACGGGGATATTTGAGTGTGCGGGATTGATCGTGTTTTCGCCGATCACAGCGGCGTCGGCGGTGTCGATCCCGACCTGGGTGTCGGCGGGGCAGTCGGTTTCGTCGAACTGCTGGCGGGTGCACTGCGGGACCGCGGTGGGGTTGCCGACGAAGCCCGGGGGCAGGTTGACGGCGATGTCGCGTGGCTGCCCGCCGGCGGGCCAGATGTTGCCCCGTTCGCCGTTTTCGCCGTTCTTGAAGCTGTTCAGGTCGAGGAAGAAACTGACGTCGTACGGGTGTGAGCCGGCCTGGGTGTCGGTGGTGCCGTCGGCGCTGTCGACCCAGCCGTCGATGTTCGCGAGGCCGAAGGGGACTGGCGCGGTGCTGATCGTGACCGGAGACTCGGTTGATGCGGGGGTGGCGGCGCCGCCGCCTGAGACGGTGACGTGGTTCGTCGCCGTTTCTGTTTTGGTCCCGGCGACTTCGAGCCGAAGCGCGAGGTGGGCGATCACGCCGTTCTCTTCCTGGCCCAAGAAGATTTTCTGGCCCGAGGAGTTGACCTGGGGGATCGGGAACGTGGGAAACTTTTCTTCGTCACTGGTGCAGGTAATGGTCGATGTGCCTTGGCCGTTGCAGTGCCAGAGGCCTTCTTCGTTTATTTCTGACTCGCCGGAGGACTGATGGTCGCCTGCTTCGGTGGCGATGACTCCTTCGGGGAGCTGGTCGGTGACGGTGATCGGGCCTTCGGTGCTCTTCGCACCGGTGTCATAGAGGTTGACTTCGAGGTCGCCTTTGCCGCCGCCGGGATGCAGGTGGGTGGGGTAGGTGGTGGAGGTGACCTCCCAGCCCGGGGCGGCGACTTCGGCCGCTTGGGCTTGGGTCGCAGTTGCTCCGGCGAGGATGCAGAGTCCGAGGACTGTTCCGAGGAGCGTCGAGGCGGCGAGGTTTCGGGGGAGTCGGCGCGGAAGTCGACGTGTGATTTCGCGGCCGCGGGGGGCGGAGATCGTGAGTTCGGGGGAGCGGTTCGTCGGAAGAAAGGCCTGGTGTTCGACGGCTCCGACGCGGGCGTCGTAGAGGCCCGAGGTGTTGAGGGTGGCGGTTGAGGAGGCTGGGGTGGCGGGGGTGGCTGGGGTGGCGGGGGCTGAAAGGGAAGGCAGCACAGGCGCTCGCGTAGCATCGCGCCCCTTTTCCGCCACGGAGCTCCGCTCCGACGCAAACCGACCCTTCGGGCGGTTCGCTACTGCGAGCGGCAGCACGACCGGCGCCTGCGGCGCGGAGGTGACTCGAGGGGTGGTGGAAAGACAAGGCACCACAGGCGCTCGCGTAGCGTCGCGCCCCTCTTCATTCACGGAGCTCCGCTCCGACGCAAACGGCAGCTGTGCTCCGTTCGCTACGGCAGGAGTTACCGAACTGCTGACCGGCGTCCCGCCTTTCGCGGCGCGCCTTTGCGCGGGGGGCGCGGAGGCGTCGACGCGCGACGCGGCCAAAGAACGCCCCGCACCTTCAAGGCTACGCGCCGCTTGGGATGAAACGCTGGCGCCGATGGCGACGAGCTGGTAGTCGTCCGAGAGCGAAGTAGAGGGGGACGCCGCGACTGCCAGGGGAGCAGCCGCGCCGGAGCCCGCTTGGCGCCACTCCGGAGGCTCTGTCGTCAGCGGCGTCAAACAAGAAGCGACGCTGCGACCGTGAGGGGACACGGCCGCAGCGCCTGAGAGGGCGGACGCCAGGGAAGCGCCCGTTCTCGACTGCTCCCCAGATAGGGGTCGGGAGAGCAGCCAAGTTGTGCGGGACGGGCGTCGCGCACCCGTCTCAAGAAGTCGGGCCGACTGCGCGGCCTCGGCTGCCATCGCAGTAGAGGGGGGCGTCGCAGCCGCGAGGGGCACAGCCGCGACGCCCGGGAGATGAAGTCGAGACCGCCAGGGGAGACGGCCGCGGCTTCGGGGAAGCCGGACACGGGATGAACCGCGTCCGTTCTTAAACGCACCCCGGAGAGGTATTCGGGGGACGTCCAAGTCGTTGGAGCAAGTGAGGTCGGCGCGATCCGAGGTCGCGGCCGCCGCGGCGTCCTCGGAGGGCGCGAGGTCGGCGCGATCGGAAGGCGTCGCGGCCGCGACGCCTTGGAGGGCGAACGCCGCAACCACGTCGCTCGAGCTTCGCGGCGACGGACAGTCTCGCGAACCCCAAGCCTTGATCGAGCCGGCCGTACGGAAGCCCGCAGCGCGCGTCCTCCTCCAAGCTCGCGTGATCGCTCCCGCGGCGCGTCGCATCATGTCCCGCATTGCATCCCTCCAACCTCATGCCTCTCCCCGAGGCCTTGACGTCGACCGCGATAACGCGCCGCCGACAGGCCGAGATAAACGACCTATTTCGACGGTACACCAGATCGCCGATGTCTGTCAAATCTCAAGACATCCCCTGGTATTACGGTGGTTTCGGCTATCGCGAGCGACCGCTCGCGTTCGGTCGGCGCTGGCCGCGGAAACGCGTCTTATAGTGTTTCTGCCCTGAGAATCGCGATCCTAGGTTTTTGCCCAAGACGGGCCTTGAGACAGGACACGGGCAGCGTCTCAGCCGCTTCGTGTAACGACGCGGTTTACAGGGCAAGGGCGGCGTGTAAACCGGTCACTTGCCAGGCCGCGTCGTCATAAACTGCCGAGTGTCAGAACGGGCCGCCAGCTAGGTCGGGAGCCTCAAGCTCGTTCCCTGGCGGAGTCGCCCACTCGGCCAGGCCCGACGCCGATCCCGAGACGCTGCGCCGACTCCAAGTTGGCGCCGCGGAATCGCCATGGCGGCGCCATCGGGGCGCACGACGTTCGGTGACCGAGGCAGCCCAGGCCCGATTTCGCACCGGCCGGGCACCCCCGCAAGGGGCCGTATCGCCACTGGTGGGGGCCGAGAAGGGCTAGAGACCCGGTCGATTTCGCACGTCGGGCCGCTCAGGTGGACACGCGGCCGGTCATCCGCACCGTCACCGCATCGCTTGACTTCGCGAGAGTCCCGCTGAAACGCACTCCACCCCCGTGCGCGCCCTCGTACGTTCCCGTGCCACGAGTCACCGCCATCGTTCCGCTGAATGTCGCCGTGCCACCCAACGGCTTGTAGCTCGCGGTCACATAGCCCGTCACCGATCCACCATGCGGGTAGATGTTCACTTCGGCCGTCACGTGGTTCGCTGACGTCACGTAGAGGTGGATGTAGATCTTTCCCGGGATAGTCCCCAACACCTGTCCTTCCTCGTTCAGCGTGACGCCGTGATGGCTCGTCAGGTGCAGCCTCCCGAGCTCAGTCATCGAGATCGTCCTCGCCGCCGCCGGCGCCGCGCCGATTGCGGCGATCACAAGACCCGCCAAGCAAACTCCTGCATGTCTCTTGGCGAGCCGCGGAAGCGCGCCGACATCTCGCGTGCCTACCAGCATCACGAGATCACCGTAGCCGGTGCTGGGCTGGGAGGCCCTTTGCGGGAAAGACCTCGCACCTCCCACCCCCCCGGTGCTCGTCCTCGATTCGTGCCGAACGAGCTCGCCGCTCGAGCTGGCGGAACTCGGCCCCGAGCCAAGCGAGCGATGCTGCAGATCCTCCTGCCGACCGTCTTGGGTGGGTGCCCTCGTACCCGTCCCTCGCCGAAAATCTGCGGTCGTCAGGTGTCAGCGGATGTGTCCCCGTATGTTCGCCGCTCTTGCTACTCATCAGTCTGTAGACTGCAAAGTAGCAGGGGGCGACCCTTCCGGCGATGGAAGGCGAGCTTCAACAAACCGTGGGGAAGAACCTCCGCGTCTACCGCGAGTCGCGCGGTCTGAGCCAAGAGGCGTTCGCCGACCTGCTGGGCGTCCACCGCACGTACATGGGCGGTATCGAGCGCGGTGAGCGAAATCTTACGCTGAGGAGCTTGGAGCGCATCGCTGAACGGGCCGGCCTAGACCCGCTCGCCCTGCTGGCCCCCGATGAGT
The DNA here is from genome assembly GCA_963703205.1 of uncultured Solirubrobacteraceae bacterium. GTDB lineage: Bacteria > Actinomycetota > Thermoleophilia > Solirubrobacterales > Solirubrobacteraceae > Palsa-744. Next base: position 463,555 of record OY969799.1, on the reverse strand, counting down.
CTTGAGCTTTTCCAGCACGAACTCGCCAGCTGCCGTCCTCCCGATGAACGGCGTGAGTGCCATGTACACCGCGAGCGGCTGCGCGCGGCGAAGATACAGACCCGGACTGCGCAGCGTCACCTGAAACGCGGCCTCGAAGATTGCGCACGCCGTTAGCGCCGAGCAGGTGCGAGACAGCAGCTGAGCCTCGGGACGCTGCCGATACCCGTCCTCGAGAAACAACGTAAAGGCAAGCTGGGTGTCGTGTACGCGGAGCGCAAAGTCGCGCTTGAGGGCATAGCATTCGACCAGGCCCACGTACGCGACCAGGGGCTCTTCGGAGAGAAACCGCGTAAACGCAACTGCTCCCTCCCACACTCGCTCCGGCCACGTTCCCGATACGAAGAATGCGGGGGTACACGCTTGTAGCGTCCTGTGGAATGCATTCTCGTACGTCGCGATAAACGCTTCTTCCTTCGTGCGGAACACACAGTAGAAACCACGGCGGGATACGGCCGCGGCGCCCGCGATGTCCGCCACGGTTGCCGCGCGATACCCCTCCCGCCTTAGCGTCTCACCGGTTGCGCGGATGATTCGCTCACGGGGGGTGCCCTCCTGGCGTCGCCTGGATCGCCATGCAGCGCACTCCTCGCGGTCGGGCAACGCGGGATCAAACCGCGCGGCCCAGCGCATCTCGCTGGGCGGCCCCATGAAGCTCTCCGCCCACTCGCGGACGTTCATCTCGACCCCGTTAACGGTGTCCCCTGCGTCCAAGCGCAGCGATAGGAATCGGAATATCCCGCCAATCAGGATCTCAAACGGAATGTCGAGCGACTGCGATTCCTCGTCGCGCGCGATGGCCGCGTCGAGCCCGCTTATCAGCCGCTCGCGCTCTGCGAGTAACCGCTCTCCGGCCGCCAGGCCCTCGCGCATCAGCAGTTGCGCTACGGCCGGAGTCTCGCGGGCTACGGTCACGAGTACGTCGAGAAGCGCCAACTCCGGATGTCGAGCCGATGTCGCCCCAGCTCGCGCCTGACGGATGAGTCCGTCTGCGCACTCGCGGTAGGCCTGCCAGACACAATCCTCGATACTCGTGAAGTGTTGATAGAAGGAGGCCCGGCTCACGCCGACCTTCTGCAGAACGGACTCCACGCTCAGGCCGGCAAAGCCGTGCTCGCCCGCAAGCGCCCCCACCCCGTCGAGGATTCTTGTTGCGACGTCAGGCGGCGGCCCCTCGCGGTCGTGGGTGGAGTCGATAGCGATGGTGCCGTATATACACGGCCCGCACCCGAGCTTCAAGCAAACGGCTCGGTTTAGTGACACCAAGTACACACACCGCGAAGCATTGTCACTGAGATTGGCTTTAAGTACACCGGCCGAGTTACTCTCACGTTTTCGGCCCGCTCGAATTGCTTGTGTAGTCTCTTTCAGCTCAACGCGTCCGAGCATCGGGATCTTCTCGCCACAGGTGCGACCGCGGGTCCCGTTTCGCCAAGAAGCCGATGAATGCACGACCCATCTTCACACCCGCGCCCCGTACGCGACGACCGGCCACCGCAGCCGTTCTTCACGTTGCCCGAAGACTCCGGCGAGCCCTTTGCCGATCTTTACGATCGCCTTTCCCGGAGCATCCTTAGCTACTTCGCCAAACGAGTCGGCGATCGCGACGCGGCTGTGGACCTCATGGCCGAGACCTTCGCCAAAGCCTTCGAGAAGCGCGACCAGTTCCGGGGGACAACCGAAGCGCAAGCGGCTTCTTGGATCTGGAGCATCGCTCATGCAGTGCTTGGCACCCACCGCCGGTCGAGCCGGATAGAACTCGACGCACTGACACGCCTCGGCCTCGCGCCCGAGGAAGATCCCGAGAGGCCGTTTGAGACTGTCGAGACTCACGACGCCAGAGAACATGCGCGACAACAGCTCCGCGCCGCGCTCGACGAGCTCCCGGTTGAGCATGGCGAGGTCGTCCGTCTCCGGTTGCTCGACGAACTCTCCTACGCCGAGATTGCGCGCCGTCTCGACGTCTCCAATGACCTCGTTCGCGCTCGCTTCTCCCGCGCCGTCCGTCGTCTCAAGATGGACGACGCGCTTCGTGCCGCCGTCGAGGCCTTGGAGCTGTGACGCTGTGAGCAAATCGCCAGATGACCGCATCGAGGAGCGGCTCGCGCAGCTCGGGGCACAGTTCCGAGCTCTCGAGCGCGCCGAGCGAGAAGCGCGCCAAGCGGAGGAGGCGGAGCGGAGGGACGCACCGACGACGCGAGCGCGCGCTCGCCGGAAGCGGCTCGGGCCTGGGCTCACACGGCGGCGCGCTGCCTCCGCGGCCGCGCTGCTGGTCGTGGTCGTCACCGCCGCGGTCGTCAGTCTCAATCATGCGCCGCCAGCCGGCGCTTCGTCGCCGGTGTCGCGAGCGCCCGGATACGCCGAAGCCGCCGGGACAGTGCGGTTCAGCTCGGTGCTGGAAGCGACGCTGAGGGGTGAACGGTTGGCGGCGTATGACGAGAACGGATCGATCGACTTCTCCTCCGGCGACTTCGAGTCCACGCTCTCGATCGCGAAAGAAGGCGAGCTCGTGCAGCGCCGGAAACTTGGGCGCGTCATGTACGCGCGAGCGCGCTCGAGACGAACAGGCCGCGCCGTGCCGTGGCGCGGGGTTCGTAGTCGCCGCGCTGTCGCGGCGAAGCGAGCCTTCTCCTACCTCCAGATCGACCCGCAAGCTGTGCTCGACGTGCTCCGGACGACGCGCGGCACACCGGCGCTCGTCGGCCACGCGTCGATAGCAGGCGTGCCGAGCACCGAGTACCGCACGAGCACCACCCTCGGCGCGTTCCTGACCAGCGGACAGTCCGGCAGGACCGTGCCGGGGGAGGGCGCCGTCCCTGGAACGCTGGACGTGTGGCTCGACCTGCAGGGCCGGCCTGTCCGCGTGGCGGCGTCGTTCTCAACTGCCGACCGCCTCGGCCCGGCAGTGATGACGGTCACCACGACTTTCGCGGATTACGGTGCTCCGGTGGTGATCGTGAAGCCCGGGCACGCACCGGTAGCACCGAGCGGGAGCGCGGCGCCGAACGGGCCGCTCGGCGGAGACCCGGTTCTCGTGCTCGAGCGGATCGTGTTCGGCACCCAGCGCGTCGAAAACGCCGCCGCGCGGGTGCCGAGCTCCGGCAGCTAGGCCGCCGCCGGACAGAATTCGTCGCCTTCGACGGGCAGCGCCGCGGTCGTGACTTCGGAGTTGTTGGCGCGGAGCCACGTGACGCTGATCGGGTAGGGCGAGGCTTCCCCGGGGTTCGTGCCCTCGAAGCGGAACGCTCCGCCCTGCACGGACGTCGACTCGGTCGTGCTGTCGCTGATGTTCAGGCGCGCTTTCGCGGCTTCGGCCGGGGCGAGGCCCGTGATCTCCATGCGGTGTTCGCCGCTGGTGCCGCATTCGTCGGTGACCGCGATCGCCTTGCCCTGATCGATTGCGGCATTCGAGTCGCAGGTTTCTCCAGTGGATTCGCCCTTTGCGGCGAACAGGCACTCGGCGGAGGCGGTTTTCGCGACGGAGATCTTCGCTCCGTTTGCGAGGGTGAAGACTTCGCTGCCTTCGGCGACGGTCATTCCGTAGGCGCGCGCGAAGCGGCCCTTGCCGGCCGGTTCGGCCTGCAGCGCTTCGACGGGGGCCTGTTCGCTTTCATCAGCGGCGCTGATCGCGGCGTAGGTGCCGAGACCTACGGTGCCGAGCAGGACAGCCAGGGCGACGAGGGCGAGCCTCGGACGGCGGGTACGCAGCGCGCGGAGGATTCGTTTCGGGCTCATGTTTCGGCTTCTCCCCCGATGACCTCCGTGGTCCCGGTCTGGTTGTAGACGCGAGCCCACACAAATTCGCCGCCGCCGTAGAAGATCGAGCAGACGCCGCTCCCGTGGCCCACTTCGTTGACGCCTTTGCTGTTGAACAGCTGGCAGGCCAGCTGGCCGCCTTTTTCGCCCGCGCCCGTGTTGAAATCGAAGCTGTGCGCGCCCGCGGATTGCACAAACCCGCCGTTGCCGACGGAGACGAAGCCGTACTGTTCAGAGAACGCCGCCGCCGGCTGGGCCACGGCCAGCGCAGTGACAGACACCGACGCCGTCAGCGCGATGCACACAGCTATGCGTGCCTTGAGCACGGACATACCTTCGAGCCCCCAGGTTCGAGATGAATTGCCTTGCGTGACGCACTCCCGACAAGGGCGCCTGCTTGGCGGTCTACTTGGGTAGACGCACCACCCCGAGATCTGTGACAGTCACAGATTCCGAGTCGGCGCATCTACATGGTTAGGGCAACTCGGCCGAACTCTTGGCGGCTCGTGGTGGCCCGCCATGCATGACTGGACCGGAATCACACCAGCCGAGCGACTATCAGCTCGCCACGCTTCAAGGGCTCGCTGGCAGGTGGGTCGGGCAGGGCGCTTACACGTCGCGAAGCACGACTGACCCCGACCGGCCACCACGCTCGGTTCAGACCTGCGAGACGGTTGACTTCGTCCCCGTGACGCTGCCGCAATGGCAAACGCACTGTGGACGGACCGAGGAGGCGGCTGGCCTAGCTGTGGTCCATCGTGCGCGTGAGTGCGACACCCGACACCCACTCTGGAGCGCGACCGGTTTCCTCGTTCTTCTGCCGATCAAGGCCGACGAGGTTCGGCGGGCAGAACTGGTTTGGACGGTCGCCGGACGCCCGGCTCAGCGCTCGATCGGGACCCGTGTCGAAGCTACGGGGGCGTGCCGCTCGCTCGACTCGTTCCTCCGTGGCCTTGGAGCCGAGGCGGCCCAACTTGCGGGCTCTATGGAGACGACGGACGTGCTCGAGCGCGACTCCGCTCTCCGGAGCGTCCTTGCCGCAGAGGTGCGGCCTCGTTGGATCATCGAGGTTTCGTTACTGCACCAGCGCCCGGAGACACGTCCTGAAGCCGGGTTTCGTCAGCGGACATTCCTGTGGATGGAAGCGCCGGCGCCTTCACACGGACCTCGACGCGTCGCATACGCACAACGGGCGACCAGTCATCAGAACGAGCGCGTGCGGATCAGCGTGGGCGTGCTCAGCAAGCGAGATTGAGCCTCGTCCTCCGCTAAGCCTCCGTTCGCTAACCCCCAGCCCGACCACCCCTAAGACGGCCGAGAACCATCCCAAGTCGGGCGTACGGTCGGTGCTCCACCCCACCGAAAGGAGCATCGTCGTGTCCATCGTGAATCTAAATCGGGTCGTAGTGACAGGCCAACTCGCGGCCGATCCGGAGCTCGAGACCCTTCCATCAGGATTGCCGGTCTGCACCCTCAGGCTGCAAGTGCATCGCCGGCGTCAAGACCCCGAGACTGGCGCCTGGGGCGAGCGCATCGTCCATCTCGACGTGGCCTCCTTCGGCAACCGCGCAGAGATCATGGCCCGGTTTCTCTACGTCGGGCGTCAGGTTGCGGTCGATGGCTGGCTGGACGTTCGCGCTATGGACGGAGACGTCAGTCACGTGAGAATCGTTGCGGAAAACGTCCAGTTCATCGGGGCACCACCGGACGACGTGCGAGCGAGTTCAGAGACGCGTGACGCTTCCGTGCCAGCTCTCGCCCTCGCGGTCAGCTGAAAGCGGCGCGTCACCGAGGCACCATGTTGTCTTTGCACCCCGCTGCGGTCGTTTCTGTCATATCGCAGCCGGAGAAAGCAACCGATAGGGGTCCCCGGTGGCCGATGCCCAAAGACGAGAACAGGATCGACAGCCGGGGCCGTACCGAAATTGATTTGCACTCCGCTGGCGTAGCCCGGATTAGGGGGGTGATGGGCACTCTCGACGCCAGCATTTCCATCCCGTCCCACACAAGCACGCGGACCCCGAGGCGCAAGGATCGGGTGACGGCACCTCCATTCCGCGGGCTGCGCGCGCCGTGGAGGCGCGGGCCGTGGTCCCCCCATGAGGTAGCGCTTGCACTGCACAGCAAACGTGAGGAGCTACGCCGCGAATTTGCTCGTCGCTCGGAAGCTCGAGGGATTGGGACCGCCGTCCACGGTGAGATCGTTGACGAGGCGATATGCGCGGTCGTGATGATGGGTCGGGAGGTGGTCTCTGAGGAGCACCTCGTTGGCGCGTTCTGGACCGCTGCGCACCTAGTGGTCCGCCATCACCACGAAGGGCGCGGACGGGTCCGTCTCGGTACGCGTCAGCGCGTGGACTTCGACTCAGCGAGCGAGGGGCTCGCGTCCGGTCCTGAGCCTGGGGAGATCGTTGAGGTTCGCGACCGAATGGCTCGCGCGGCAGACTTCATAGCGAGCCTTGACGAGCTCGAGCAGCGCGTGATCGTGGCGATGGCGGTGCACGGCGACGGGTTCAAGCTCGCCGCGCGGCGGCTAAGCCTGCCAGTTGGGACTGTTCGCGCCGCGATCCGCTCGGGCGAGGCAAAGCTCGACCGGGTGGCCGCGATCGCTGCCGCAGGACGGATGTGCAGCTATCGCGCGCCGGCGATCCGAGCACACGCCTCGGGAACCGCAGGTCAGCACGATGAGCGCCTCGCGCGGGCACACATCGCCGCATGCGCAGGGTGTCGGGACGCGTACGTGAGCCTCGCGCGGGAGATGCAAGCGCCTCAGTTCAGGCGCCAGGCCGCGGCGGCTTTCCTGCCGGTCCCGATGCTTGCGCTACACGTACACGGCCGGTGGATCGAGCGTCTCTCGACGCTCCTCCCCCAGGGACGCACACCGAGCGGAACCGCCGCGGCCGAGCGGACGGCCGGGCTCCTCGGAACCGGTGGTCTAGCCAAGGCCGCCGCAGCCGGCACCGCGGTCGTCATCGCCGGTGCCGGAGTCAGCGCACGAGTCATCCACTCGCTCGAAACGCCATCGCCAAGAACTCCTCGGCGCGCACAGCACACCGTAGCCAAAGGCCAGGTTCGCGTCGCACCGATCGTACGCGAGGCTTCCTCCCGGTTACCTCGAGCATTGAATCCGCGTCCGTCGGGATCGCCGCGCGCGCGGGCCGCCGCACGTGTGCCGAGCCGAGGGCTCGGCTACCTCGCACTTGGCGGGAGCGCAGGCGGCAGTACGTCTGTGTCGAAAGCTTCACTAGCAACCGCAGCGTCGACATCGTCTACGGGGCCTTCTGACGAAGCTTCCGTCCCCGTCCGAAGTGGTGGCGGGGCCAGCTTGAACTATCTGGGGCACTGACCGCCCCAAAAATATCGGAAAGGAATCCACCAATGGCCGGCAGCAAACACGTAGCAGTCACGATGTCTAGACGCGCGTCGCTCGCAGCTCTAGCGGTACTCGCGACCGCGGCGATTACGCTTCTCACAGCTACACGAGCGAACGCCGGTGAGTGGGCGCAGCTTGGCTGCTCAGACTCTGCTGGGCCGCTGGCGGCCGAAGGATGGTCCTCGACCTTCATCGGTGGGTCCTCGATCGACAGCGCCACCCTCGACGGCTGCGCAACGCCCGGCGGAGCACTCGAGAACCTCGACAGCGCGACGCCGTTTGAAGCTCAGCTCTCCGGCGTCGGGTCCCTATGGGACTACCTACCTCCGGCCGGTTCAACGATCACCGGCGGCACCTTGTCGTACACGATGCGGGCTCCGCACGGCACGGTCTACGTGAGCCCGGACTCCCTACCGGCCGATGCGTATCTCACCTGCCGAGAGTCCACCTGCGGCTATACGAGCGCCCATCAAGAGCTCTCCATTCCGACCGGCGGCAAGGCCATAACCGTCCTCGTCTTCTGCACCGCCAGCACGGGAAACTCCTGTCCCTCCACGGACGGCCTGATCGCAGAAGCCTCCATCTACGGCTCCGATATCGACCTCGCCAACAACTCGGTGCCCGCCGCCTTCGGGCTCTCCGGCACGCTCCTGTCCGAAACCGTCAGCGGCACGGCGCATCTCGCGTTCCAGGCACTCGACCTCGATGGCCCCGGGGTCTACCACGCGAACGCAAAGCTCGACGGCAAAGGGTTCTATTCAGCTACGCCGCAGAGCAACGGAGGGAAATGCACAGCGCTCGGCTACGACCAGGCCGGGGCCCGAGAGTTTGAGTACAGCCAGCCATGCCCCCAGGAAGCAGCCGTCAGCATCGAACTGGCAACCGCCACAATCCCCAACGGTCCTCACCAGCTCACGGTAGAAGTCGAAGACGCGGCAGGCAACACCACAGCTGTCGTCAACCGCACGATCACGATCGCAAACGCCGAGCTGAGCACAAGCGCCGCGGCCCCCGCGCCAGCCGGTCCCGCGCAACCCGAACGAGGCCGGTGCAACGGCATCCCCTGCGACGAAACGGCAAGGCTGAGCACCACCGCGGGTGAGACGAAGACCTTCTCCCGCGCGCTGGCGCACACAGCCCTCACGCTCACGGGCCGTCTCACGAGCCCGACCGGCGCCCCGATCAAGGACGCGCAAATTCAACTGCTACAGCAGGTCGTGGGATCGGCCCCTGTCACGCAGATCGCGAGCACGACGACAAGCCCTAACGGTGCCTGGTCGCTCAAGGCTTCGCCGGGCGCGTCGCGGCTGCTGCGCGTCGCGTTCTACTCGCACACGCTCGATATCACGCCGGCGTCGGTCCTCGACTTCCACGAGAACGTGCAGGGCGTGGTGTCTCTTCACGCACCTCGGCACGCATGGCTCGGCCGCCCACTCATATTCACCGGCCGGCTCCCCGGTGGCTACGTCCCTGCCGGTGGCGAGTCGGTCCAGATGGAGATCTTCTACAGCGGGCGATGGCGCACGATCGAAGTGCTGCCGACCAACCGTGCCGGACGCTGGTCATACAAGTACGTGTTCACGCTCGGCGGGAGCGCCTCATATTTCTTCCGCGCCGCGACGGTTGCAAACGGTGCGTACCCGTATCTGACCAGTCACAGTAAGCCGGTACGCGTGAGCGTCGAGCGATAGCCGTCGAGACGGACGACGGCATACCAGCTGCGCCAGCGGCACCGCGCCGAAGCGTGACCTCGGCGCCGCCGCGGCGTCTTACTGCTGCATTTATTCTCCAATTTGCGGGTGAACGGCGTAGACGGAGCGAAATTCTGTTGAACTTTACCGCGCCTTGTCGGACTACTCGAATATGGAAGGTAGTGGTTCGACAGAGCACTCAGAGTTCGAGGCGTTCGACACCTCGCTCCCGACAGCCGGAGCCACCAGGGCTCGCCGCCCGGCCGGCGAGCAGGACGGCACCAAAACCACTTCAACCCGCCCCGGTACCGTGTCGGCACCTTTATACGCCGCCGCGCTCCGAGCAAAGCGACTCGGGGTCCTCGCCCTCGCCGTGATCGCGCTCGCAGCGGGCGTCACCGATGCGTCGCGAGCGCCCGAGCGTGACTCTTCACGGCCCGCCGCCCGTCCCACCGGCGGCGGCGCTGCACCAACTCCAAGGCGCCATCCACACCGGCCCGTTTCCAGGCCCGCGAATGGGCCCACCCGCGCCACCTCCAAGCCCTCGTCCCCACCGTCGGCCGTTCCCGCGCGCCAGGAACCCCGGGAAGGTTCGCCTCGTCCGGCGGCCGAACCATTCGTGTACCTCGGGCGCTAGGTCGCTGCCTGATGAGTCCATCGCTCTCAGCCGAGGTTCTCGATTTGGTCGCGAGACGGTTCGCGGTGCTCGCTGAGCCCACCCGTATGCGCTTGCTGGCGCTGCTCTCAGATCGCGAGGCGAGCGTCCAGGAGCTGACGGATGCGCTCGCCAGCTCGCACCAGAACGTCTCGAAGCATCTCGGCGTCCTTTACCAGTCTGGGATGGTGAGCCGCCGCAAGGAAGGCAACCGTGTCCAGTACGCGCTCGCGGACTACACCGCGTGCAAGCTGATCGGCGACGCGACCGCGAGCATCACCGGGCAGGTTGAAGAGCTCGCGGCGATCGTCGGCGTAACCGCATAGCCGGCGCCTCCACCCAGCGCTGTCCAGCTCGATTGCCTACCCGCTGGGCGGGACCAGTCCGGGGAACCCACGCTCTTACCGTTCCATCGGAATCACACGATCTTGTCCACAACTGCGCGGTTGTGAAGTTGTGTACTTGCACACGACGACAGTTGTGGTGTTTAGGTGAAACGCTGCGTACGGTCTGCGTATGAACTACTTCCGCAAGGCCTCAGGCAGCAAAACTCGTACTAGTAAGACTCACGGCGACGATGGTTTTACTCGCGTCTCACGCGTTCTCGGGCGGGCCCTGTTGTGGGGTTGCGTCGCATTGCTTCTGATTCGCGGCGCCCTCTCGCTCCTCTTCCCCGCATCGCAGACCGCCGCGTCTCACTCCCGTCCCGCCTACGTGCAGACGACGCACGCCCTGCGCAGCGAAGGAGCGGGCCGATGAACATCTCGATCAGGGCCCGCTTCGCCTGTGTTGTTGTCGCCGCGATTGTGGTGTTGGCGGTGGCTCCCACCGCAGCCCTAGCAGCCTCTGGCAGCAACGTCGGCGCGAACGTCGCGAATCTCTTGAAGGGTTACGCGACGGAGCTGTACGGCGGGATTGTCGCCGTGATCAGCTTGATGTTTCTCCTGAATCGGCGTTACACCGAGCTCGGGGTGTTCTTGTTCGCGGCGATCGTGGTGGCGTGGATGGTGTTCGCGCCGAGCGAGATCGCAAGCGCCGCTGAAGGCATCGGCAAACAGATCTTCGGATGAAGAAAGGGACCTGTTCGCGATGAGTGACTCCACGCACCCAATCCGCTCCTATCAGCGGATCTTCAGGCCCGACCGGCGGATCTACCAGATCGACGGTCGACGCCTGCCCGTCCCCGGCGGTGTCCCGCTGGAGTGGCTGGGCTGGGCGTTCGCGTCCCTGATCGTGATTCTGGTCCTTGGCCAGCGTTCGCTTCTGTTCGCGCTCGTCGTCGGCGCTGTCGGTGGTGTGCTCGGCGCAAGCTCACACGGCTGGAGCGGCGGTGCCCTCGGACTCGCAGCAGGCTTCGTGGCCACGCTGCTGGCGGGAGTGCTGTTGGGATGGCTCGACTGGCCACTGCGGCTGCTCGTTGCGCCGGGCATGGTCGCGACGCTCGCTGGACAGGCCTCACCGGACGGGCGACCTGCGCATCGATACCTGGTCTCGTGGCTGGGGCTTCGGACACGCGCCGCGCGTCGGTCACTCGAGGAAGCGATCGCGGCCGACGGCACCCAGCAGCTCTGGGCGCCTCAGGTCTGGGTCGCACCCGATGAGCGCTCGCCGGTGCTGCATCACGGCCGCGTCAGAGGCCCGGCGCGAATGGTCTTCGCGCGTCCGGTGGCCGTGATCCCTGCGCGCCGCAGGCTCGTGATTCGCCAGGCCGACGGGCACCGCCTACGCCGTGGCGAGCGGCTGGCCGAAGTGGTCGAGCTCGGCGACGGCCAGGTCGCGGAGGTGCGCTCATGAGCTTCCCGCTGCGCTACGTGCATCGCAACGTGCTGATCGGTCGCGGCGGCGACGCTGCCGGCCTGTATCGAGTGGCGATGACGTCCTACCCGTATCTGCCGGCGGGTGAGAAGTGGGCGCTTCAACGACGCCTTCAGCGTCTGGCTCACACGATCGCTGCTGATTTTTCACTGTGGCGAGTCAACCGCGCCTACCCGGCCGAGCGCTACGTCGCCCACACCGAGCAGCTGTTGGATGACCGCCACCAGACCCCGGAGGCCTGGCGAGCATTCCTCGAGGGTCACGAGCAGCGGCTACGCCAGCTCGGCTCCCACACGCCCGAGGTCTACCTCGCCGTGTCCCTCGCGACCGACCGGCCGGCGGGCATGGGTTCTGGGCTAGTGCGTGGGATGGACCGTGTCCGGCGCCGCGTCGAGGACCTCGCCGGCATCGGCGTCGCGTCCCCGATCCCGGCGACAGAGCTCTCAGAACTCGCGACTCGTGAGCAGCGCGTGTTCGAGCGGCTGAACGGGATCCTGTCGGCGCGGCGCGCGCGGACGGTGGAGCTTCAGTGGCTACTGCGTCGTGGCGCATCGCGCGGAGTTGCAGAGCCCGAGCTTGACCGGAACTGGTCCCCCGACGCCCTGATCGTCAGCTCCCCCGAGAGTGGCGTCGCGTTTGAGCCGCTGCGCCACGACCTGGAGCGCTGCGCCAACGCGGCGCTCACCGAGCGCCAGCAATCCCTGATCGTCGACGGCGAGCAGGGCCGAAGCCACCAGGCGATGCTCGCCCTCGGGTCGCTCGCCGACGCGCCGGAGTTCCCCGGGGCGACCGCTGAGGCGCTGTTCGCGCCGCTCGAGACCCTCGGGTTCCCCGTCGACGCCGTCCTTCACGCCCGCTGGCTGGGGAATCGTGAGGCGCTCGCGCAGGTGCGGAAGCGGATCGCCGACGTCGAGAACGCTTACAACGAGCAGCTCCAGGGAGCGGCGCACGGTCCGAGTCTGCTCGCGGGAGCAGACCGTGTCCTCGCTCGTGAGTACGAGGCGCAACTGCAAGCCGGCGGGCATCCGCCGATGCTCTACGCGCAGATCTCACTCGCCGTCGGCGCGGACAGCGAAGACGCACTGGAGAGTCGTGTCGCTGCCCTGAAGGAGCAGTACGGCGATATCGCGCTGCACCGCCCCGCGGGGCTGCAACGCCAGCTCTGGTTCGAGCACCTCCCGAGACCGGATGGGTGGCTCTGATGCGCGCCTACACGCAACAGCTCACCGTCGAGCAGTTCGGCGCGACGATCGCGACCGGCAGCCGGACCGTCGGCTCCCAGCGGGGCCCATACCTCGGCTACACACCGACCGGGGCACCGCTACCCGTGCGCTTCGACGCGACGCAGGCGCCCCGTGAAGACCGGGCCTCCGCGGTGCTGTTGATCGGCACCCTCGGGTCCGGCAAGACCGTCGCCAGTCAGGCGATCGAGTACGCGGCCGAGCGAAGGGGTTCGCTGGTCGTCGACTTTGATCCGAAGCCCGATCACGGGCTGCACCGGCTGCCGGAGCTCGAGGGCCGGTTGCAGGTGCTCGAGCTTTCGGGTGACCCGGCGCAGCAGGGCAAGCTTGACCCGCTCGCGATCGGCCTCCCGGACCTGCGCGAGGAGCTCGCGTGCTCGTATCTGCTCGAGCTTCTTCCTGGCCCGACCGGGGCGTGGGAGAACGCGATCAGCCTCGCGGTCAAGGACACCGTCCGCGAGGGCTCCACGAGTCTGCTTCGTGTCGTCGATGTCCTTCTCGAGAGCGATCGCGGCGCATCGCGCGAAGCGGGCGAGGCGCTCGAGGTGATCCGCGACTTCGGCCTCGCGCGCCTCGGGTTCGGGACCGGCGAGAACACCGACATTGAGGCCGAGCGGCCCGTCACGACGATCCGCATGCCCGGCCTGTCACTGCCAGAACCCTCAGCGGCACGGGACACCTACACGCGAGCGGAGCGCGTCTCGGTCGCCACGCTGTCCCTCGTCGCCGCGTATGCGCTGCGGCTGATCTCCAGGGATCGCTCGCGACACAAGGTCGTCGGGCTGGACGAGATCTGGTTCCTGCTGGCCTCCCCGCAAGGCCGGCAGATCATCAACCGCTTGGTCCGGTTGGGTCGCGCGTTCAACGCGACTCTCCTGCTGGGGACTCATCGGATCGCGGATCTCGGGGATCTCTCGGACCTGATCGGGGTCGTGTTCGTCTTTGGCCAGGACTCAGAGGACGCGGCGAAGGCAGCGCTGCGGTTCATCGGCCTTGACCCCACCCGGGATCTCGTCGGGAAGGTTCGTGAGTTCCGCGCGGGGCGATGCCTGATGCGCGACCTGCACGGCCGCGTCGGCGAGGTCCAGATCGACCTCGTCTACCCACACCTCCTCGAGGCTCTCCAGACCACGCCGGCCAGCGCCGCGGGGAGCGAGGCATGAAGCCCCTCGTGCACTCCGCGCTGCGTTGGGGCACCCAAACGTGGCCACGACGGTTCGCTCTGCTGGGCGCGGCTACTGCGCTGTTGACGTTGCTCGCCAGCCAGTCGGCCGGCGCGAACGACGTGTTCAGCAACATCGGCCCGGCACCGCAGCTGCCGCCGGGTGGCTGGTTCGGGCGGTTTCCGGTCGCCAGCTATCAGCTCGATCAGTACTTCCCGGCGGTCAGCGTCGGCGTGTTCAGCGGCGTCGACGTCTCGGGTGTGCCGCCGCTGATCGCGTACTTCATTGCGCAGATCCTTTGGCTTGACACGCTGTATATCGCCAACGGCGTGATCACGCTGTTCGCGTTCGCTTTCTCGCTCGATCTGGTGAACGGGACCGGGAGCCCGGGCTCGGGTGCGCTGACCCCGATCGCCGCAGCGATCCACAACCTTTACACCAACACGTTCGGGGCGCCGTGGCTGATCGTCGCGGTCGTGCTCGCCGGCTGCTGGGCGATGTGGAAGGCACTCGTCCAGCGCCGCTACACCGAGACCGCCGGAGCACTCGCAGTCTCGCTCCTCTACTGCGTCCTGGCGATCGGGATCGTCACCCAGCCCCAACGGACGATCGCCCCCGCGAGCAAGCTCTCAAACGAACTCTCAACTGCGTTGCTGTCGCTCACGAGCCACGGCAGCATCGAAGGCGAACAGCAAGCCAAGAGCGCCGCCGGAAACCAGCTCTTCGAACTACTCGTTCTGAACCCATGGACCGTCCTCGAGTTCGGCGGCGTCGAGCACTGCACAACCACCAGCGGCGCGAGCACCAAGTCGGTCACTGTCCGGCCGCTCAGCGCCAACAGCGCGCAGGACACACTGCTCGCCGAACAGCTTGAAGCCGGCAGGGAAGTCCACGCGGAAGGCAAGACGTGCATAAACGACCGCGATAAGTACGCAGCGCACTTCCTTGCCTTCCCCTACGGCAGCAAGTCCCGAGGCGAAGAGCACGAAGCCCTCGAAAAGGGCGATAGCGGAAAGCTCCCCTCCTCCGACCCCGGAAAGACCGACGGTAGCTACCCGCTAGGCAAGGCCGACGAGCCGGCGGCTGAAGCGATGGGCAAGGGCGGCCAATACCAGCGGCTGCTGCTCGCGACGGTGATCCTGCTCGGCGAGGCCGGCGCGTTCATGCTGCTCGGCGCCCTCGCGGTGGGGGTGATCCTCGCGCAGATCCTGCTGCTGCTCCTGCTCGCGTTCGCGCCCGTCGCGCTGCTGATCGGGATCTTCCCCGGCCGCGGTCACGACTTCTTCAAAGCATGGCTCGGCAAGCTCGCCGGCTACCTCGCCCGCAAGGTCGTCTACTCACTGATCCTCGCCGTCATCCTCGCCGTCTGCAGAGCCCTGAACGGCGCGACCTCGAACCTCGGCTGGCTGCTCGCGTTCGCGCTACAGGCGGCGTTCCTGTGGAGCGTCTTCATCCAGCGCCACAAACTCACTACCGACCTTCTCGCTGCCAGCGCCGGCCCCCACGCGGGTCGGGATGGGGCAATCCGCCTGCAGAGCCTCTACTACACCACCCGCCTCTCGCGGATGGCCGCTCAGCACCGGCAACACCCGCCCGCGACAGCACCAGCGGCGGGAGAGATCCCCAACACGGAGGTCTCCTCGCCGCCCATCTCTGACCCCGACCCGGGTCCTCCAGAGGCCCCCGAGGACCCCGCATGAGCTACCGCATCGAACAAACGACCCCGCTTGCACTCCTACGCGAGCTCCCCAGCCAGTGGGCGCAGACATGCTTCACCAGCCCTCCCCGGGACATCTCGATCCCGTACCTGATCTGCGTCCTGGAAGAGGTGCGCCGAGTCCTACGAAACGACGGGACCCTCTGGCTCGCACTCGGCCGAAACCTGGACATCGAGCACCTGTCCGCGGCCATGGCATTCACGGCGTGGCAGCAGATCGCGCCCTCTCCGGCGTTCTCGCGTGTGGGCACTACCGGGCGGCCGCTGCTGTTCGCAACGCAGCCGGACGGGTTTCTGTATGAGCCCTCGCGTGCGATCACAGCCTCACGCGCGATCCAGAGCCCGGTATGTCCCCACTACCCAACCGCGATGGGCCCCGGGGACCGCTGTCGGCGGTGCCCACGACCTCGTCGCGCTTGGTGCGTCCCGCCACCACAGCGACCAGGGCAGCCCGCCAGGGAAGCGATCGAATGGTGCCTGATCTCAAGCACCGTCCCGCGCGTCTGCAAACAGTGCGGAACGCCATGGCGCCGCGCCAGCACCGAGTCACATCCCAACGGCCCATGGCGCACGATGTGCCGCCACACAGCCGGCACCGGGCGCAGTCTCGTGATCGACCCGTTCTGCGCGACAGGCGAGACCGGCATCGCAGCGCTGCTCCGCGGCCGTGACTTCCTCGGGGTCGAGCCCAACCCTCAGCACGCCAAGACCGCCCGCGAACGACTGGCGCGACTCTCATGAGCGCCGCCCACGGGATGCGTCGTCTCCGAGACCGGCCGATCGCCGAGCACGAGCGCCACGCCGCGATCAGCGCAGTGGTCGTCGTGCTCACCGCCTCGACGCTGGCGCTCGCGCTCACTGGACCCCCAACTCACGCGGCTCCTCGGCGTCCCGCCACCGCTCCGAGCGCGCGCCCCACTGAGCCGAAGAGCATCGGCTCCCAGAAGGCCGATCTGGACTCCGAAGAGCGACGCGTCGCGACGCGCTTTCTCGGCGGCTATCTGAACTACGTCTACCACGGTGTGACGAGGCAGATCGCCGATGCTACCGCCTCGCTGATCGCGTCGCTACAGGCGCACCCGCCACGCATCCCGCCCGGAATCCGCGCTGGCCACCCGCGCGTCGTCTCAGTGAAGCCGGCGCCGACGGGGGAGGCCCGGGTGATCGCGATGATCAGCGACGGCGGCCCCGTCGACTACCCGATCGCGTTGCGCCTGACGCTCGACCGGGGCCGAATGCTCGTCAGCGAAGTCGGCGGCGCGTGATGGACGTCCTTCGTCGCATCGCCAAGCGCAAGCTTTGGATGTGGGCTGCCTCCGCTCTCGGGGGTAGCGGCATCGCGCTGATCGCGGTGTTCGGGATCACGGCCGCCGTACTCGGAGCGAGCCTCACCGGATGCACGCCCGGCAGCGAACCCGCGCTCGCAGCCAGCGGACCAACCCCTTCGGCGTATGCGCTCCAGAGCATCCCGCCCGAACGACTCCGTCTCTACGAGCAGGCCGCCAGCAAGTTCGACATCGACTGGAGCTTCCTCGCGTCGATCGGTGCGCAGGAGTGCGGCAACGGCGAGTGCGCCGGGACCAACAGCTCAGGGTGCGCCGGGCCAATGCAGATCGCGTACATACGCGGGAGCGCGTGTAGCCCCGGCTCGGGCCCGACCTTGTGGGAACGCTACGGCGTCTCAGCGCGCCCCGGCCACGCACCGAACATCAACGATCCGGCGGACGCGATCTATACCGCCGCACGGATCCTGCGCGAAGACATGGGTGCCCCGCCCACCGGCGGCTCCTACGCCGAATACCGCCAAGCCGCCTGCCATTACTACGGCGCCTGCTCGGACAGCACGGTCAGCTACGCCGACGAGGTGATGGCCCGCGCCGTGCAGTACGGGTTCACGGGCGAAGGAGCCCCCGGCGCGAGCAGCCCGCCATTGGCCGAACCCGTCACAAGCACCGGCTGTCAAGCAACCACGCCCGAGCCAGGCCGGCGCGCCGCGTCGATTGTCAAGGTCGCCGAAAGCCAGGTCGGAACAGGCGAGCAGCCGGAAGGCTCCAACTGCACGATCTACGGCCCGTGCGAGGAGTGGTGCAGCCTGTTCGCCGCGTGGGTCTGGCAGCATGCCGGCGTACCGCTCCCCGGCTCCACCGCGACGTACGGGTACTCCGGGTCGCTCTACACGTGGGCCAAAGAAAACGGCGGGCGAGTGCTCCCGCCACCCGCGACCCCCGCGCCGGGGGACGCGATCTTCTACGGCTCAGGACCCGGCGAAAGCGCGCACGTCGGGATCGTCGTCCAAGTCCTCGCCAACGGGGAGATCGTGACGGTCGAGGGCAATTACGCCGGGCACGTCACGCGAGTGGGCCCGTTCGCCCCCGCCCACCCGGTCGGTGAGACAGCGCCCGTCTACGGCTACGCCCAACCACCCGCGGCTGACCCATCAGCCCGTGCCCCAAGTCACGCCCGCCGCCAATCAAGAAAGGAATCTTGATGACCACATCAGGTGAGTCAACGCGCTCTCCGAAGCGCCACCCAATCAACCGGCGAGGGGTCATCCTCGACCTGTTTGCCGGTGCGGGCGGCTGGGAGGAGGCTCTGCGTCCGCTGGGACTGAGGGCGCTCGGGATCGAGACAGAGCCAACTGCGTGCGAGACCGCACGCGCCGCCGGCCACGAGCGCCTGCAAGCCGATGTCGCCGCACTGGACCCGCTCCAGTTCGAGCCACTGTGGGGGCTGATCGGCTCACCGCCGTGCCAGGCGTACTCGACGGCTGGGAAGGGGCTTGGCCGTGCTGACAAGCCGCTGGTGATTGCTTGCGCCCACGAGCTTGCCGGCGGGAACGACAGCCGAGCAGCGCGCCTGCAGGAATGCCGCGACCCTCGATCGCTACTGACAATCGAGCCGCTGCGGTTCGCGCTCGCGCTGAAGCCGCGGTGGATCGCGCTCGAGCAGGTCCCCGCCGTCCTCGAGCTGTGGAGCCTGTTCGCGGCGCTGCTCGTGCCGCACGGCTACCACTCCACTGTCGGCGTGTTGAGCGCGGAGCGCTATGGGATCCCACAGACGCGAAAGCGGGCTTTTCTGATCGCCTCGCTCGACGGGCCGGTCAGCCTGCCTGAGCCCACGCACCGCTCATACAACGCCCGCCGGCGAGAGGTCCCCGAGGACGAGCTCGACCTGCAGCCGTGGGTCAGCATGGCGGAGGCGCTCGGCTGGACGTCCTCCGAGGAGGTCGGGTTCCCCAGGCGAAACGACACGCCGAGCAACCGGCCGAGCGAGACCGATAGCGGGGTCTACCGTAAGCGCGACCGTCGCCCGGCGTGCAACCCCGCGCCAACGCTCACAGCCCGAACCCGGTCCTGGACACGCAAGCCCTGCTGCCCCCCGGACTTGGACTGGCCCGCAAAGCGTCCCGCGCCGACCGTCGTCACGACCCGCCGTTCCAAGGACGGTGCGCTCATCGGGCGCCAGCTCCCACCTGGCGAGGGTCGAGAGCGCGGCGGGTGGGCGTGGCGCAACGGCAACCAGCCAAACGCCGCGGTCCGGAACAGTGAGGAGCCCGCGCCGACCGTCCACTTCGGGCACAGCGCGAACCAAGTCGAGTGGGTCCCGAGCGCGTATGAGACTCGCCAGCGCGGAGCGCGGCCACGGCCAATCAACACGCCTGCCCCGACAATGCTCGCCAGCGGCCTCGCGAAGGGAACACCAATCTGGGCCGGCAAGCGCCCCGCGACGACAGTGGCGTGTGACCCACGCGTGTGCCTGCCCGGAGGCAAGCGAGACGCCCGTCGCCCGACGGCGCCAGGGCGTTGCCAAGACGCCGTGCGGGTCACGGTCTGTCAGGCCGCGATCCTGCAGGGCTTCCCCGCGGACTATCCGTGGCAAGGCGCGAGGACCCGTCAGTTCGAGCAGGTCGGCAACGCCGTCCCCCCGCCCCTTGCGCGCCGTGTCCTCGAGCAAGCGATCGAGCCAGGACGACGAGGATGACGGTTCTCACAGGGTTCGCGGCGGGGTTCGTACTGGGTTCGCCCGGCGAGTCGCTGGGTCGCGCTGGTGATAAGCGGCTTTCCCGCGTGGCTGTGCGGGATTGCGCGCCTTGTCGTTTCTCGACATCTCTACATACACAGGTGACCCCATGAACGCGCGCCGACCCAGTGACGCTAGCGCTGTGCTCACCGCCGCCGCGACGGCAGGGCTCCTTGCACTCATCGCAAACGCCCCGGTCGCCACGAATGTCGCCCACCGCCTGCTCGGCGGGGCTCTCACGTTCGCGGTCGCGGGCCTCGCGCTTACTGCACCGGTCGCGGGCGCTCGTGCGGTGGCGACACGTCGTGGGCTCGCGCGTCGCGTGACGGTCGTGGTTCTCGCACCCGACTCGTTTGACCCGTCGCTGGATGCGGTGCTGCGGTTCGCTTCGCAGCTCTCGCGCGTGAGGCGGATGGTCGGTGGCTGGCTTGACCCGCGCGCTAGCGCGGTTCGCGTTCTGATCGACGGCGACCCGGGCGGGCGGATGCGCTACTCGCTTTCCGTTCCGGCCCGTTCGCTGCCGGCGTTGCGCTCGGCGCTCAGCGCATATGACGGGGTGCAGATCCGCCCCGTCGACTTCGACGCCAGCCGGATGAGGGACGCGGGGGTCGATGTGGTGCGCTGTGAGCTTCGCCTCGCCCGTCCGGGTCATGAGCCGCTTGCTCAGCTCGCGCTTGACCCGGATCCCCTGCAGGGCTTCGCGCGGCTGATCGCGGACCTCAACGAGGGTCTTACGGAGAACGTAGAGGTAGCCATCGACCTGATGCCGGCCACGGCGGGTGCGGGGCGGCGGCTACGTCGCCGGCTGCTGCGTGGAGCACACCGCGACACCTCTCATATGGGCGTCGGGGAGGTGCTGGCTGGAAGTCGACGGACCGGGCGCGGGTCAGCCGGGGAGATGGTCGGCCACCGCGCTGAGCGAGAGAACATCTCCTCCCGGCTGCTGCACGCAGAGCCCATGTTCCAAGCGCAGATCCTGCTGCGCTGCTCCTCGGAGCTTCCCGGCCAATCGCGCCAGAACATGCAAGCGCTCCTCGGCTGCTTCGACGCGTTCGCTGCAGTCAACTCGCTACGGGTCGTCGGCGTCCGGCTCGGGCTGTGGTTTCTCGGCTCGGACATTCCTGGCCGCCGCGGATCGTTCGACCGGCGGATGGCGAGCGGGCTATTCCGGCCCGCCAGAGAGAGCGTGCTCACCGCACGGGAGATCGCCGGGTTGCTGAAGCCACCGAGCGTCCACTGTCGCTCTCAGAACGTGCTGCGCCTCGGGCCAGCGGCGCACCCACCACCGAAGACCCTCCCCCAGTTCACCGGCCAAGCCGGACTCCTCCCGCTCGGGCAGGTCAGCGGCGAGAACGGCGAGCGGATGGTCGGCGTGAGCCTGAAGGACACGTTCTTCAGCTATGTCGCGGGTCGCTCCCGGTTCGGGAAGACCGAGCTCGCGATCAGCCAGTTCCTGCACCTCGTTCGTGCTGGCCACGGCGGCATGTTCATCGACCCGCACGAGGACGCGATCGCCCGGATCAAGAGCTGCCTCACCGAGAAGGAGCTCGCCGAGCGAGTGGTCGAGCTCGACCTCACAGGCCCGCGCTCACACGAAGGACAACCCGGCTGGAACCTCCTCGCCGTCCACGGGCTCTCCAGCGAGGATCGCGAGCGACGCGTCGAGGCGATCGTCGACGCGTTCTCCTCCGCACTCGGCTGGGGAGAGCGCAACAACCGCGCACTAACGCTCACGACCCAGGCCGCCGCAGCGCTTGTCGAACTCGCGGGCGCCCTTCCCGGCGAGCTCTCCCCGACGGTCTTTCAGATCGCGACCTTGCTCTCTGACGCGCGGTGGCGGGAGACGGTCCTTCCCGTCCTCAGCGGCCCGCGGCGGCAGTTCTTCAACGAGCGCTTCCCGCTGCTCTCGGGTGAGGCGATCACCCCGGTCACGAACCTGATCGACCGGCTGCGCTCCTGTACCCCACTCGCGGCACTCCTCGGCGCCCAAGCGAGCAGCTACGACATCGCCCGTGCGATGAACCAGGGACGGATCGTGCTCGCGTGCCCGGGAGCTGGCGGGGCACGCGACAGGCTCGTCGCGAACCTCCTGGTCTATGACCTGCTGCACGCCGCCAAGAGCCGCGCGAGGATCGCCCCCGAGCGCCGCCGCCCGTTCTACGTGTTCCTCGATGAGATCCAGACCTACGACGGCGCGTCCTCAGGCAACCTCGCCGCTCTGTTGGAGCAGAGCGCGAAGTACGGCCTGCGCGCGGTGCTCTGCAACCAGAACCCAGAGCGGCTCACCAACGCGACGCTGAACGCGCTCACGACCAACCGCTCGCACCTCTTGACGACCGCGCTGAACGCTCACGCCGCGGCGCTCATCGCACGCGAGTGGGGCGAGGACCCAGGCCCACAGGCGATCACCAGCCTGCCACGACACACCTTCCTCGCCCAGGTCACGCACAACGGCGAGCTGACCCGGCCATTCCTCATCCACACCCGCTCAGTCCCCGACCTCTACCCCGACGCCTACCGCCCCGACCAGGTTCCCGCCGTCCAACCAACGATCGATCAGGCCTCCGACCGGCGCGCGGCGAGCGAGACTCTCGCCGCCCTTGAGACCCTCGACGAGCGCATCCAAGAACACCTCAACCGCGGCGCAGATCACCACCAAGTCGGCGCTCCTCCAGCGCTGGCTGTGCCTGAGCGCTCGCCGATGCCCCGACTCCCCGACCCCGGCAGCGCAGCGCAATGAGCCCAGCCCAGACACTCGCCACTCGCAGTGCGCTCCCGGCCATCGGCTTTGAGGTGCTTGAGAGCCTGCATCAGCACCGGCTGCTCACCGCCAGCCAGATCCACGCGCTGCACACGCCTTGCAACACGTTGCGCTGGACCCAGCGGGTGCTTGCCCGCCTTGCGGGCCACGGTCTCGCTGGCCGGGCAACCGGACCGAGACGTCTCGCGGTGTGGTTCCTAACACCCCCCGGCGCTGAGATGATCCTCGCGGCCGGCACACACGCCGAGACGCGACATCGCCTCAGCAGCGAAGCCCGGGCGGCAGGCCCCCTGCACCGCCATACCCTCGCCGTCAACGACACCGGGATCGCGTTCGTCAAGGCCGCCCGCAAACGCCCCAGCGATGATTGCGGCCCACTGTCCTGGCGCCACGAGATCGCACACCCGATCACTCCCGCGCGAGGACGACGCCCAGCGCAGCTCGTGATCGCCGACGCACTACTCGCCTACCTGCAAGGCACCCCCGATGAATCGCTGATCCTGCACCAGCGGTTCATCGAGCTCGACCGCGGGACGCTCCCACCCGAGCAGCTCGCCGCAAAGCTCGCCCGCTACGCGCAGCTACGCCACTACACCCCCAACCCGCCAGCCCAGGACGCGCCTGACGGGCCGCTGTGGCGCGCCTACTACCGCACCTTCCCGGCGATCCTGATCGTCCTCGCCGACCAAACCACCGGCGCGGCCCGCAAACGCATCCAGCGCGTCATCGCGCTCCACCAAACAGACCCCGACCGCGCCCGCTACGGCAGCGTCCCAGCGTCCTTCGTAACGCTCGCCGACCTCGCCACGCACGGACCGTTCGCACCCATCTTCATCTCCGCCGAGCAACCCGGCACCTACCGGGACTGGCTCGACAACACCAACCCCACAGCCACCGGAAGGTAGACACATGCCTCCCAGCAAACGAACCATCCCCAAGGGCCACCAAGCCCCCGCCCAGGGCTGCACGCCGGGGCCGCCCGGGCGGTCAGACACGACAACTCGCGCGAGACAGAGGGCCTCGTGTGGCCAACCCAGCCCCGCGCGCAGCAGCGATCTACCGATCGCGATCTGGCCTTGTGCGCAGAAGACGAGCCAAACCCAGCGCCGCGGGCGCTACCTGCCCGAGACAAACCAGCATCCCGGCAAGATGCTCCCCGCTCTTGCGCGCCAGGCGATCGAGACCTACAGCGACCCCGGTGATGTCGTGCTCGACCCGATGTGCGGGATCGGCACCACGCTCGTCGAGGCGAGCCACGCCGGGCGCCACGGCCTGGGCATCGAGCTCGAGCGACGCTGGGCGAACCTCGCCCGCGCGAACATCGCGCACGCCTCGACCCAGGGCGCACCGGGCTCCGCCCAGGTGCTCGAAGGCGACGCACGACATCTCCCCGAGATAGTCCCCACCCCCACGCGACTCCTACGGAGCCTCAGCGCGAAGCCGAGCAGACCGGACGGGATGGTGGACCTCGTCCTGACCTCGCCGCCGTACGCGTGTGGGGTTGCGGGCAGCCTCGTCCAACGCGACGGCCAGATACGAGACGAAGCGACTTTCAACTACAGCTCCGACCGAGCGAACCTTGGACACGCCCGCGGCGACACCTACCTGCGTGCAATGGCCGAGGTGTACGTCGCGTGCGCCGCGGTCCTCAAGCCCGGCGGGTTCCTCGTCCTCGTGACCAAGGACATGCGCTCCGAAGGAGCACTGCGCAACCTCAGCGGCCAGACGATCACGCTCTGCGAGGACATCGGGCTTCGCTACTGGCAACGCGTGATCGGCCTGCTCGCCGCAGTCCGCGATAGCGAGCTCGTGATGCGACCGTCGTTCTGGCAGCTCATCCAGACACGCCGAGCACGAGCTCTCGGCGGACGCACCCACGTCGTCGCGCATGAGGACATCCTTGTCTTCAGGAAGGGACAGACGCATTGACCATGTGCGCCGAAGGGAGCCGTGGCCGGCCGGTGTTGGAGCCAGGGATGAGCAGCTTGAGATCTCGCCCGTGCTCTGATCTCATCGAACGCTCCCATGAACCCTCGTCCCGCAAGAGTCTCCGGTAAAGCATCCCGTCCGATGAGCAACGAACACGGCCCCGAGCCCGAAGCGCCCACACAGGAGACGCGCGTGGTCTGCGAGTCCACACCGGACCTGGGCGGCGGAGAGGTCCTCTTAGCGGAGGAGTCGATCACGGCCATCGCCTCGTGCGTGGTCGCTTTGCTGCGAGTAGCGCCGGACGCGCACAGCAAGCGCGAATGGATCGACGCTCAGGAGCTCGCGCGGCTCCTCGGAGTGAGACGCAACACCGTGTACGCCAAGGCGGAGGAGCTGGGAGCCATCCGGATCGGAAGCGGTCCCCGCGCCAGACTCCGCTTTCCCGCAAGTGCTGCTGCGAGTCTGCGGCGGGACGAACCGGCGCGGCGGACGCATCGCAAGTCCGATGAACGACGCCGTCGAGTGCGGCGGTCCTCCGGACACGAGCTGCTTCCCCTGCGAGGACAGCGCTCTGCGCCGGGAGCGGGTCGATGAACCCGTCCGCCGATCGACCGGACGGATCGAGGTGATCTGGAAGTGGCGCGGTCAAGGTTCGGCGCTATCGAGTCGGTGGCTCTCAGCGACGGCACCCTGAGCATCCGCGGGCGCTTCAGCCACAGAGGAGGGCGATATCGGATCGTGTTCGGCCGAGATGTCGACGGCTGGACCAATGCCCGCGCAGCCCGGGAGATGGAGAACGTCTGCGTCCTGCTGCGCGCCGGGATGCCGCTCACTGAGGTGCTGGGGCGCTACGCCCCCATCGTCAATAAAAGCGAGAGTCCAAGCAACGACATGACTTTTCACGAGTACGCGTCGGACTGGTATCAGAGGCGCTGCTCCGGCGAGCTTGGCGACCGACTGCCGGCCCAGGCTACCCGCGAGCACTACCTGTGGGCTCTCTCGCACCTCCTGGATTTCTTTGCGCAGATTCCGCTGACGGAGATCGACAAGCACCATTGCCAGCGCTTCCGCGGCAAGCTGTTCGGCGACAGCGAGGAGCTACGCACACTCATTGCGGCCGGAGCTCGGCCTACTTACGAGAACGGTCAGCCGCGCAAGCCGCTGTCGCTGCGGTCCATCCGCAGCGTGATGGTGCTGCTGGGGCAGATCCTCGAAGACGCGGTCGAAGACGATTTGCGTAGCGAGAACCCTGCGCGCTCAAAGCGTCTGCGGGTGCGCGTGCCAAAGCCCAAACGGACCTTCCTCGAGATCGACCAGCTCGTCGCATTGCTCGACTCAGCCGGCGAGCTCGAAAGGACACCCAAGGTCAACAAGCGCTCGAAGCTCACCTACGAGCAGGCCGAGCAGATCAGGGCCCGTATCGCGCGCGGCGAGTCCCAGCGCGCATTGAGCAGCGAGTTCGGACTGAGCACCGGGACGATGTCGATGCTCGCGCAGGGAAGGACCTATCGCGGCGAGAGCGGCCGAGTTGGGTGGCGCGCGTTCTGCGCGGTGCTCGGCTTCGCCGGGCCGCGAATCTCCGAGGTGTTGGACCTCCACGAAGGCGACCTTCGGCTGCACGACCCAGAGGGTTCGCGGCTATGGATCCCCGACAGCAAGACCGAAACAGGAATCCGGCACGTCGAGCTGACCCCGGCGCTTCGTGACGAGCTGCTGGCCTACCGCGCCGAGAAGATCCGCCGGGGCTACCCGACGCTGGCAGAGGCGCCGCTTTTCTGCACCGCCAAGGGCACCCGCTGGGACGAAAACAATGTCCGTCAGAATCTGCTCGCTCCGGTTGCCCAGCTTGCGAGCCGCCGTCTCACCGAGCGCGGGCTACCGCCTCTACTCAAGGTGACCCCGCACACTCTGCGGCGCACCTACGTCTCGATCATGTTGCTGGCAACGAACTTCGACATCCCGTTCGTCCAGAGCCAGGTTGGCCACGCCAGCGCGAAAATGACCCTTGACGTCTACAACCAGCTGCTGGACCGCAGCAAGCGCGAGCACGGCGCGGCATTTGACGCGCTCCTCAAGGGCGCCCAGACCGCGCTCTACGGACCGGCCGAGCCGCCGATGGCGCCGGACTTAGCCCACCAGTTAGCCCACCGGCCCCCAACCGACATCGGGGCTCCCGAAACGCCCGAAGCAAAAAGCGTCGATTTGCAGGTGTTTTTCGAGGGTGAGCGAGGGGACTCGAACCCCCGACCGCCTGGACCACAACCAGGAGCTCTACCAACTGAGCTACGCCCACCAAGCTTGGTGCGCCGCAAAGTCTAGCGACGCCTCACGGACGCGGACGGTACTCACGCCGCAGGTCCCGTTCGGCAAGGGCGAGGCTCTCGCTGGGGGCGAGACCGGCGGTTCGGGCGCCGACGCGGTACCAGGCCTCGAGCAGGCGCGCGGCATCCGGGCCGAGCAGCCCGAGGATCTCGGCGGCGGCATCCTGTGCTTCGCGCGGCGCACCGGCGGCTGCCTCGCCGCCGGGGCCCACCCGATCTCCCACCGGCGCCGGCGCCGGCTCAGCCTCGGCCGGCACGCCCGCCGCCGGCGCGGAACCGCCCTGTGCCGGCTCTGCCCGCTCGCCGGCCGGCGCCTGCGCGAAGGCGCTGCCGTCGGCCACGGCCCGCCGCGCTTCCTCCAGCACGCGCTCGGTCACGTTCGTCCCTTCGCGCTGGGCGATGCCCCAGCCGCGCCCCATCGAGAGGCGCTCGACCGGGATCGGCGCGCCTTCGATGATCGTCATCGTCGACTCGTACGGGGCCCACTTCTCGCCGTCGAGCTCGATCACCCGCTCCTGCACCCAGGGGATCAGGATCGCGCCCACGTCCCTCCCGCTCTGGTTGAAGCGCATGCAGGAGCGCGGGAAGTCGCGCAGCTCGAGGTGGTAGGTGGCGGCCATCGCGGCGAGAGCAAGTCTAGGAGCGGGCCGCCGCACGCCGCGGCTGCGCTGCCCCGAGGCGCTCGCGCATCACGCGTACCGCCTCCGGGTTGGAGTCGATCAGCACGTAGCGTCGGCCGAGCGCGGCGGCCACCGCACCGAGCGTGCCCGAGCCGGCGAAGAAGTCCAGACACCACTCCCCCGGGCGCGTCGAGGCCTGCACGATCCGCCGCAGCACCCCCTCGGGCTTCTGCGTCGGGTAGCCGGTCTTCTCGGCGCCGGAGGTCGGGCACGATCGTGTGCCACCACACGTCGGTCGGGAGCTTGCCGCGCGCCGCCTTCTCGGGCGTGACCAGGCCCGGCGCCATGTAGGGCTCGCGGTCGACCTGCTCGGAGTCGAAGTGGTAGCGCCGCGGGTCCTTCACGTAGACGAGGATCGTGTCGTGCTTGGCCGGCCAGCGGCGGCGGGCGCGTGCGCCGTAGTCGTAGGCCCAGATGATCTCGTTGAGGAAGCACTCGCGCCCGAACACCTCATCGAGCAGCAGCTTGCAGTGATGGGCCTCGCGGTAGTCGATGTGGAAGTAGAGGGTCCCTTCGGGCCCGAGCAGGCGGCAAGCGTGCTCGAGACGCGGCGCGAGGAAGCCGAGGTAGTCCTCGAAGCTGTCGCGGTAGCTGGAGCGCTCGAGCAGCTCCGTGCGGTAGCGGCGGCCCTGGAACCCGGTCCGCTCGCCCGCCACGTCACCGACGGCACGCAGCGTGCGGCGCTCCTGCAGCTTGCCGGTGTTGAAGGGCGGATCGATGTAGACCAGCTGGAAGGAGGCATCCGCGAAGCGCGGGCAGCAGCTCGAGGTTCTCGCCGAGCAGGATCTCGTCCTCGGCGGGGCTGATCTGCGGCTGAGCTCACCACGGCGAGCTTAGGGCTGTGCGCCGATGGACGGCAGCGTCTCTGTTATTGGTCCATTGCGATGAGCCGCAAGGGTTGGATCGCGTTCGCCGCGATGTCGACGATCTGGGGCGTCCCCTACCTGTTCATCAAGATCGCCGACGACGGCGGCGCGCCGCCGGTGTGGGTGGCCTTCGCGCGGATCACGCTGGCCGCCGTCGTGCTGCTCGCGCTCGCCGCACGTGCCGGCGTCCTGGCACCGCTGCGGGGGCGCATGCGCTGGGTCCTGGCGCTCGCCGTGGCCGAGATCGCGATCCCATTCCCGGCGGTCGCGTACTCCGAGCAGCACCTGCCGTCTTCGACGGCGGCGATCCTGATCGCGTCGGTGCCGCTGCTGATGGCGCTGCTGTCGCTGCGCGTCGAGGAGGCCGAGCGGCCGACCCCGATCCGCCTCGCCGGCCTCGTGATCGGCTTTGCCGGCGTCGTCGCGCTCGTCGGCGTCGATCTATCCGAACGCCCGGGAGAGCTGCTCGGCGTGCTGGCGGCGCTGGCGGCCGCCGGCGGCTACTCGGTCGGCCCGCTCGTACTCAAGCGCCACCTGATCGAGCTCGACCCGCGTGCGACGATGGGCGCCGCTCTCGGCGTCTCGGCTGTGCTGCTCGCGCCGGCGGCGGCGCTGACCGTGCCGTCGCGGATGCCGACGCCGGGGCGCTGGCGTCGATCGCGGTGCTCGGACTGCTCTGCACCGCCCTGGCGTTCGTGATCTTCAACCTGCTGATCGCCGAGGCCGGTCCCGCGCGCTCCTCGGTGATCACCTACGTGAACCCGGTCGTGGCGGTGATCCTCGGCGTCGCGCTGCTCGGCGAGCAGCCCGAGGCCGGCACCGTCGCCGGACTGCTGCTGATCCTCGCCGGCTCGTGGCTCTCGACCGAC
The DNA here is from genome assembly GCA_963703205.1 of uncultured Solirubrobacteraceae bacterium. Lineage (GTDB taxonomy): Bacteria > Actinomycetota > Thermoleophilia > Solirubrobacterales > Solirubrobacteraceae > Palsa-744. Next base: position 434,659 of record OY969799.1, on the reverse strand, counting down.
GGCAGGCTCCCGCCCGGCCTCGCGACCGCCGCGCGCCGGCTGCGCCCGCGCGCGCGAGCCTCGCGACGCCCCCGGCTGGACTCGAACCAGCAACCCCCGGCTTAGAAGGCCGGTGCTCTATCCAGTTGAGCTACGGGGGCCAGGCGCCTGCACCTCCATCTTGGCGGGTGAGGACGATGGCCGCGCCGCGGCCGCGCCGACCCGCCCCCAGCGGACTTAGACGCTCTTGATCGGAAATCTGTAAAAGTTCGCCCCGTGAGCCAAGAGGAGGACGACGAGGGTGATCTCACCCGCAAGCAGCGCCGCGAGCAGGCGCGCGCCCAGCGCAAAGCGGCCGAGGAAGCCGCGGCCGCCGGTGAGGCCCGCCGCAGAAGGCTGACCCAGCTCGGCGGAGCTGCGGTCGTCGTGATCGTCGCCGTCGTCGTGATCCTGATCGCGACTGGTGGCGGCGGGAAAAGCCACGGTCCCTCGCTCACCGGGCCGGGCGGCGGAGTCTCGACTGAAGTCAAAAAAATCCAGAAACAAGTCGAAGGCGAGCTCGCCGGCATCCCGCAGAAAGAACTCGCGCTCGGCAAGGAAACGGCGCCCGTGACGCTGGTCTACTTCGGCGACCTGCAGTGCCCGATCTGCCGCGAATTCACGCTCGGCGCGCTGCCCAAGCATCATCCAGAACGACGTGCGCAGCGGCAAGCTGCGGATCGAATACCGCAACCTCGAGACCGCCACGCACGAACAGGAGAACTTTCCGCAAGCAGCAGACCGCGGCGCTGGCCGCCGGCAAGCAGAACAAGGCCTGGTACTACATCGAGCTCTTCTACCACCTGCAGCAGGAGGAGAACAGCGGCTACGTCAACGAAGCCTTCCTGCAGAGCACTCGCCGAACTGACGCCGGGCCTCGACCAACGCAACGTGGCAGTCCGACCGCAGCAACCCTACTTCGAGGCGAAGATCGTCAGCGACGGCCAGGAAGCCAACACCACGGCCTCACCGGCACGCCGTGCTTCCTGATGGGCCGGACCGGCGAAAAGCTGAAGAAGTTCGAATACAGCTCGTTCACCGAATCCGCGGGCTTCGAAGCCGAAGTCGAAAAGCTCGCGAAAGCGTAGGACGGCGATGAGCTCGCGCAGGCTGCGCATCGTGCTGATCGTGATGGCCGTGCTCGGAATCGGCCTGGCCTCCTACCTGACCTACATCCACTACGCGGGAATCAAGCCGCTCTGCGGGATCAACGGAGGCTCCTGCGAGATCGTGCAGACCTCGCAAGTACTCGCACCTGGCCGGCGTGCCCGTCGCGCTGCTCGGCCTGATCGGCTACGTGCTGATCCTCGGCTCGCTGCTGGCGCCCGAAGAAGAGCGCTTTCGCTTCGCGACGGCCGTGCTCGTCCTCGGCGGCTTCGGCTTCAGCGTCTACCTCACCTATCGCGAGGTCTTCTCGCTGGAAAAGATCTGCGAGTACTGCGTCTCCAGCGCGATCCTGCTCACGCTGATGCTGCCGCTGGCGCTCTGGCGCTTCCTCAAGGGCAGTGACACCGTGCCCGCCCCGGGAGACGATGCGGGCGGCGACGCGGGCGGCGAGAGCTCCGCGGCGCTCGGCAGCGCCACCTGATCGCCGGCTGAGCGCCGGCTGGATGACGCCCACGGCGCGCCCCTGGCCGCTGGCGTGGAGCGCGCTCAGACGCTCCGCAGCGATGGCGCGGTTTGCGGAGCTTTCCTCCGGCTATGCGTCCAACGCGGGCGCCCGCACGACGATCGGGCCTGGCCGCGGCCGAAGGTGAGCCTGACCATGGGGAGCGAGCCGATCACCGTGCAGGGTCCCGTGGCTGCGCGCCGCGCGTCGGCGAGCTCGGCGCCCGGGGCCGAGGCGAACATCGCGAAGCTGTTCGACATGACCAGCGACCTGCTGGCGACGATCTCGCTGGACGGTCACTTCACGCTGCTGAACCCCGCATGGGAGCAGCTGCTGGGCTGGACGCTCGATGAGCTGCGCTCGCGCCCGGTCGCCGAGTTCGTCCACCCCGAGGACGCCGAGCAGCTGCTCGGGCCGATCTTCGCCGGCGAGGGCTCCCCCGCAGAGGTCGAGAACTTCACGGCCCGCTTCCGCCACAAGGACGGCTCCTGGCACTGGCTGCTGTGGAGCGCCCGCCGCGACGGCGGCAGCTGGTACGCGGCGGCCAAGGACGTCACCGACCGCATGTGGCTCGAGCGCCAGGCGCTGCACGACCCGCTCACGAGGCTGCCCAACCGGACGCTGCTGATGGACCGCGCGCGGCAGGCGATGACCCGCCTTCACCGCAGCGAGGGCGTGCTGGCGATGCTGTTCGTCGACCTCGACAAGTTCAAGGCCGTCAACGACAACCTCGGCCACGACGTCGGCGACCGGCTGCTCGTCTCCGTTTCCGAGCGGCTCGGCGAGCTGATGCGCGACAGCGACACGGTCGCCCGCCTCGGCGGCGACGAGTTCGTGATCCTCGCGGAGGAACTCGAGGCGAAGACGAAGCCCTCGCGCTCGGAGCCCGCGTGCTCGACGCGCTCGAGCAGCCGTTCGCGGTGGGCAGCGCGGAGGTGACGATGCTCGCCAGCGTCGGCATGGCGCTCACCGACGACCCCTCCCGCGACCCCGAGGCGATGCTCCGCGAGGCCGACCTCGCGATGTACAAGGCCAAGGGCGCCGGCGGCCGGCGCCTTGAGATGTTCGACGACAGCCTTCGCCGGGCGATCGACACGCAGGTCGAGCTCGAGACGCTGCTCCGCGACGCCCTGCCCCGCCAGGAGCTGATGCTCGCCTACCAGCCGATGCTTCCGCTGACCGGCGGGCAGGCCGTAGGGATCGAGGCGCTCGTGCGCTGGCGCCCGAAGCAGCGAAGGCGCCTATCAGGAGCTGCTGCCCGACGCCTTCCTGCCGCCGGCCGAGGACAGCGAGCTGATCGTGCAGATCGGCCGCTGGGTGCTGCACACCGCCTCGCGCAGGCCGAGCGGTGGCGACGCGCGGGTATCGTCGTGCCGGTCTCCGTCAACGTCTCCGCCCGCGAGCTCACCGAGCACGACCTCGCCGAGCGGATCCGCGAGGAGCTCGATGTACTGCCGCCTGCCGGGACAGGCGCTCTGCATCGAGGTCAGCGAGGACGCCGTCCTGCGCGACCCCGAGCGCGCCCGCGAGGCGCTGCAGGACGTCAAGCGGCTCGGCGTGTCGATCGCGCTCGACAACTTCGGCTCGCGCGGGCTCTCGCTCGGCCTGCCGCGCGAACGTCCCGCTCGACGTCGTCAAGCTCGACCGCGAGCTGACGGGCAGCTTCCACCGTCGACAAGGAGCGGCGCGCGATCTTCGCGGCGACGATCGCGCTCGCCAAGGAGGCCGGCCTGCGAGCGATCGCGGTCGGCATCGAGACCAACCGCCAGCTCGCCCTGGCCCGCCAGCTCGACTGCTCGATCGGACAGGGGTATCCTGCTGCAGGGCCCCTCGACGCCGGACGACGTGCGCCTCGGCGACCGCACCGGCTCGCTGTAACGTCCGCGCCATGGCGTCCGATGGTGCGGCTGGGCGGCAACCGCCGCTGAGCGACGAGGATCCGGCGGCAGGCGAGAAGCGCGCCGCCGCCGAAGCCGCCGCCGCGCTCGTCGAGGATGGGATGCGCGTCGGTCTCGGCACCGGCTCGACCGTCGCGCACCTGCTGCCGGCGCTGGCAGCGCGCGGGCCTCGACGGGCTGCGCTGTGTGGCGACCTCGCCGGCGACCGAAACCGCGGCGCGCGAGCTGGGCCTTCCGGTGGGCACGCTCGACGAGGTCGGCGAGCTCGACATCGCGATCGACGGCGCCGACCAGGTCGACCCTGCCGGCTGGCTGATCAAGGGCGGCGGCGGCGCCCACGTGCGCGAGAAGATCGTCGCCGCCGCGGCGCGTCCGGTTCGTCGTGATCGTCTCCTCCGAGAAGCCGGTGAGCGAGCTGACAGCACCGGTGCCGCTCGAGCTGCTCGGCTTCGGCGCGAGCGAGCACGCTCGCGGCGCTCGCCCCCGCCGCGCTGCGGCCCGGAACCGCGCCCAGCCCCGACGGTGGGCTGATCGCCGACTACCTGGGTTCGGTCGGCGACCCGGCGGCGCTCGCCGTGCGGCTGTCGTGCACGCCGGGGGTGATCGGGCACGGGCTGTTCCCGCCGGCGATGGTCAGCGAGGTGCTGATCGGCGAACGTGGCGGCGTCGCGCGCCGCGCCGGCGCGAAGGCGCCGGCAGGCGGTCCGGGACCACGCATCGGCTAGTCCGCGTCGTCACTCTCGAGCGGGCGCAGCTCCTCGGCCGAGGACATCGTGTGGCGCACGAGCACGCCCTCCTCGCCGATCGCGTACGCGCCCATCCGCAGCAACGGCGGCGAGTAGACGTGCAGCGTCACCGCCGGGTCCTCGCCGGCGTGGCGCACGCGGTGGATGTCGGCCGCGGAGAACTGGAAGCTCTGACCCGCGCGGAAGGTGCGGCTGACCGGCTCCCCCGCGAGCGCGAGGCGCTCCTCCCGCACCGAGCCGCTGACGACGGCGACGGCGCCCGAGGAGCTGTCGTGGTCGTGGAAGCCGGTGTCGTGATCGTCCATCCAGCAGATCAGCCAAGCGGTCACGTGCTCGTCGCTGAGCAGCTCCCTGTAGGAGCGCTGCTCCGGGTCGTGGCGCACGTGCTCGATCCACAGCTCCGGGCGGTCGGCGAGCTCGGCGACGAACGACTCGAGCTCGCCCGCGTCGAGCGTCCGCCCACGCGGGCGCGGGAGGAGCCCGAGCGAGGGCGTCCGGCGCGCGGCTGCGCCCGGGGCGCTCACAGCCCGTGCCCCGAAGCGGGGTGAGCCGCCACGCCTGCCGGCTCGCCCAGCGCCCGCACCGTCGACCTCGTCGAGCAGGTCCCAGTCCAGCGCAGGGACGCCGCCCTCGCCGAGCGGCTCGAGCACGGGCCGGTCAGAGCCGTAGAGGATCTGCTGCGAGCCGACCACCGACTCGAGCGCGCGGGCCGCGATCGCGCCGTAGGAGGAGGTCTCGTAGAACAGCAGCGGGTCAGGCGCGAGCTGAGCGGGTCCGCCGCGCGCCGAGAGCCGCTCCGCGTGCAGCGGGGCAAGGCCCGCGAGCATCGAGAAGATCACGCGCAGACGCGGGTGATCGGCGCGTCCGACCGCCTGGAAGGCGAGCCACGCGGCCTGCATCCCCGCCACGTAGCCGGTCAGCGCAGGCCACCACAGCGGCTCGGCAAGCGATCCGCCGCGGTCCGCGCCGGGGGAGTCGAGCCCGGGACCCGGGTGGACGAACAGCGGCGCGCCGCGCGCCTCCAGCCGGTCCAGAACGCCGCCGCAGCGCCGAGCAGCTGATCGACCCCGGCAAGGGCGCCGGCGGGCAGCGAGATGCCGACGCAGCCGCGGTCCAGCGCGCGGTCGACGTCGGCGGGATCGGGGCGGTCGAGCGCGATCGCGCCCCACACGGCGAACGGCGTGTCGAGCGCCAGCGCGCCCTCGTGGTAGGCCTCGAGAAGCGGCTCGGCCTGCTCGCGGCACAGCCGCTCGATGCCGATCGGGCTCGACAGGGCACAGCAGGGCACGGTCGAGCCCGTCGCGCTCGACGAGCGCCGCGCGACGCCCCGGCTGCTCCCCCGCGCGATCGATCACGTAGGGCCGCTCACCCGCCAGGTACAGGACGGTCAGGCCGCGCTCGACGCGCACGAACGGCAGCTCGTCGCGCGCATGCAGGGCCTCGACCAGCGGCTCGCTCCAGATGTGCTGGTGGACATCGGTTCGCATCGCACAGCCGAGAATAGCATGTTTGTTGATCAGATTTATGAGCTTTACTGGGCTCCCACCTTCGCCGCGGACGAGGGGTGCAGCGACGCGGCCGGAGCGAGCGTCCGCCCGCGCTGCCGGCGGCGAGCTTGGGGCTCGCCCAGAGGTTGGGCACGCCACCGGTCACCGCCCACGCTCTAGCGGCCATCCCCGGACGCAGACACCACGCGAGCGTCGGGGATACTTGCCGGGCCTTGTCCGAGGAGTCCACGACCCCCGATCCGGTTGAGCTTGTCCGCAGGGCGTTTGCGGCTGCGAATCGCCGTGATACCGATGCGGTGATGAGCAGCTTCGCCGCAGATGCGACCTTCGACGGGAGGGCGTTGGGCGACCGCTTCGAGGGGCGAGCGGCCATTCGCAGCTTCGTTGAGGAATGGTTTGGCATGTACGAGGAGCTGGAGTACGGGCTCGAGGAAGTCCGGGACCTCGGCAATGGGGTTGTGTTTGCCGTGGTCGTTCAGAACGGTCGTCCGGCCGGCAGCGCGGGTCACGTTCGACAGCGCGAGGGATGGGTCTTCGTCTGGGTACGAGGCTTTGTTGCGCGCCTTGCGATCTCCGAGGTCGAGGAGGCTCGTGCTGCCGCCGAACGCGTCGCCGAGGAACGGGAGCAGGCGATGTCGCAGGAGAACGTGGAGACGGTCAGGCAGGCGATCTCGGCGATCAACGCGCGGGACATTGACGCCTACCTCGCCTGCTGTACTGAGAACGTGGAGCTGTTGCTGCCGATGGTCGGGTCCCAGTACTCAGGGGCTGACGGGATCAGGCGGTTCTTCACCGACATCGAGGACATCGGTCCTGACTTTCGGATCGAGGTGCAGCGCGTGCAAGCGATAGGCGACAGCAACGTGCTCGCCCTTCTGCGCGTCGGATCGACTGGCCGTGCCAGCGGGATCGTGACCGGTGCTGAAAGCGCGAACGTCTACGACCTCATTGACGGCACGATCAGTCGCATCCGCATCTTCCTCGACCGCGATGAGGCCCTCAAATCCGTCGGGCTGGCGGAGTAGGCGTTCTCGCACGAGAACGTGGAGATCGCCAGTCGGGCGACGCCGCGTCGCCTACAGGCACCAGCCGCATCTCTGCCGGGCGCCGACGCCGTGGCCTGGGTAACCACCCTTCAAGGGGTCCGAGGCCTCAGGTCCCCGTGACCCGACGGTAACCGTTTGGAGCGACCGCTGCGAGGCCAGCGCGGGCCGGCGCGGGCCAAGATCAGGCGGTTTTCAGCCTCGGGCCGATGACCGCCGCACGCGCCCTGACCCCCACCGCCGCTCTGTAATGCGGAAAGCGGGGTCTAGAGCCGAGCGGGGGACCCAGGAATCGAACCTGGCGTTGCGGTTTTGGAGACCACCGTGTTACCGATACACCAGTCCCCCGGGGGCCAGGATTCTACGGGCTGGCGCAGGACGATCGCGGCGCGTCGCAGGAGTGGCCCGAACCGCCCCGCGGGAGCGCAAGCTCCGAGCTCGGAGGCGCAGGCCGCCCGGCCCGCCACGGGCGGGGCTCGGCTGTGGGCTGCCTGCCCGATCGCCGGCAACTGCCCGTGCGCGTGACGCCGAGAAGCGGCCGCACGCCTTTATGGCGCCTCACACTCGCCGCCCGGTGCAGGGCTCGCCCCCCTGGCGAAGACCCGAGCGCGTCCGAGGCTCGCCCATGGGCGCTCGCAGGCCCCGAAACCGCATGCAGGCGCGGACTCGAGAGGCCTAAGAGTCCCGCCCGCCTGCGCGCCACCTGCTCAAGCAGCGGGCGGGCCATGCCGACATCACAGTAGGCCGGAGGGCCTTTGTATCGATGCGCACTAATCTCGATCCGACAGGCTGGCGCGCCGCGCTCAGCGGGGCGCTGCGAGCCGTGCGCGCGCGGCTGGCGGCCGTGCGCTCTCCTGCGCGTGCCGAGGACGGCTTCCTGCTGATCGAGGTGATCATCAGCGCGATGCTCGTGGCGATGATCGTGATCAGCACCTTCACCGGCTTCGACGTCGTCAACCGCTTCTCGACCGCTGAGCGCCAGCACGAGGAGGCGATCCTGCTCGCCGCAGCCTCCCAGGAGCAGCTGCGCAGCGACCCCGCCAGCGTCCTGCAGTCGCTGCAGTCCTCCCCCCACTCCTACACGCAGACCGTGCAGGGGACCGAATACAAGATCTCCGAGTCCGCGGAACTGCAGCCGTCCGGCAAATCGTCCGGCGCCTGCAACGTCAGCCAGTCGAGCCGCCAGAGCGGCAACGCCTACCGGATCACCTCCAAGGTCACCTGGAAAACCCAGGAAAAGGCGGAACGGCCGCCGGTCACCGCCTCGAGCCTGATGACACCGCCGATCGGCTCCTCGCTGGAGGTCGACGTGCTGGCGGCGCCGGAAGCGACGACCGGCGTCTCCGGCGTGACGGTCACGATCAACTACAAGCCGCTGGGGAGCAGCGGCACCAGCAGCCAGAGCCAGACGACCGGCAGCGAAGGCTGCGTCGTGTTCGGCGCGGTCCCGGCGCTGGAAGCAGAAGTCGAAATACCGGAAATCCCGGGTTTCGTGACGATCGAAGGCACGGGTCAGTACCCCACCAAAACGATCTCGATCGCCCCCAACTACACGAACCACTACACGGTCATCTACAACCGCGGCGGCGCCCTGCAGGCCAACTTCGCCTACAACGGCGCGACGACCGCCAAACACAAGAACAACAAAGGAACCGAAGAAGTCACGCAGACGGTGACCGGCGACACGTTCGTCGCGCGAAACGCCAAAATTGGCCTCGAACCGTACTTCGAGCTCGGCAGCACGAGCTATGGCACGAGCACGACGGTTCCCTACGAAACCAACACCGGCGTGTTCGAAGCGAGCGCGACGAGCAAGAAAAACCTCTTCCCCTTCTCCGAAGAAGCGTGGGCCGTCTACGCGGGGGACTGCGCCGAAAACAACCCCGAAACCGTGACGAGCGGCGCGATCAAGCCGCAGTCGAAAGTGCTGGTCAAAGCCGGCGGAAACCGTCGCCGTGTCGGTACCTGAGAGCTACACGACGCTCAACGTCTACAGCAAAAAGGAAGGCGAAGTCTCGAAACTCGCACACTCCTACGAAGGCCTCGAAACGACCAGCTCCTACCCCGTCCTGATCGACAACCTCGGCTGCGCCGGCACGACACCCGTCGACGAGGCGGAAGCGAGCTACAAGCACGCCCAGACGACCACGACCGGGAGCTCGATCGGCGGCCACCTGAGCAACCCGTTCCAGCCGTTCGGCAAAGAATTCTCGCTGTGCCTCTACAACGCGGCGAAAGAACGGACCTACACGGTCAAATACAAAAACGAAGCGCTTGCGGGCGGCACCGCGTCGATCTACCTGTCGCAAAGGCCGACAGCCGAAGTCGCCTCCGAAAAGGCCGCGAAGCAGGCGGAATACGAAAAGTATCAGACCGAATACAAAGCGAACGAAGCGTACAAAGGCGACAGCGGATACTCGAACGCGGCAGCTGAACAGGCCACAGAAGAAAACACCTACAACACCTATCTGTCCAAGTACAACACCGAACTCACCAAGTACAACACAAAGAAAACCGCGTACAACAACAAGAAAACCGAATACGAAAAGTCCTCATTCCAGGGCGGCAAAAAAGCGAGCCAGAAAACAGAATACGAACAGGACAAAACGGAATACGAAGCCGCGAAAACCGCCTACGAACAGGACAAAACCAAATACGAAGCCGCGAAAACCGCCTACGAACTCGACAAAATACACGCGGCCGACTACACCCACTACACGGAATACGTCACGGCCAAAGCCGCCTACACGACCACCTTCGCCGAATACGGAACGCTGGCGAGCGAAGCGGCAGAAGGCACCAGCGTGACCGTCGCCAAAGGGACGGCGTGCACTTGATCACGCGGCGCCGCATCCCCCTCCCCGCCCGGCTCGGCGACGAGCGCGGCTACTCGCTGGTCGAGGTCCTCGTCGCGATGGTCGCGGGCATCATCGTCACGGGAGCCCTGTTCGGGATCCTCGAAGTCTCGCTCAAGCAGAACTCCCGCATCACCGACCGCGTCCAAGCCCAGCAGCTCGGCGACAACGCGATGACCCGCATCATCGACCCGCTCCGCTCCGGCTGCTTCTCCCGCGAAGCCACGCCCGTCCTGCTCGGCAGCACGGGCACGCTGCTGATCTTCACGACGTCCTTCAGCGAAGCGACCACCCCTGCCGCGAGCGAAGTCTTCAAGGAGACCGTCGAATACAACTCGGGCAAGCACAAGCTCTTCGTCAAGACCCAGAAGGCCACAGCCGGCTCGTGGCCGACGTACACGGCGTGGGAAGAACCCGGCAAATCGACGATGCTCGCCGAAAACGTCTACCTGCTTCCCAAACGTGAATACGCCTTCCGCTACTACAAGTACGCGAAAGAAGCGACACCACAAGCGAAGCTGTCACCTCCCTGGAACCGCTCAAAGAAACCGGGAAACCGCTCACCGAAGCTGAAGCGAAGACGGTGGCCGGCGTGGAAGTCGGTTTCGAAGCTCTCGGGGCCGACAACTACTCCGCCCTGAACCGCGGCGTGCAGTTCAGCGACCGCGTGACCTTCGCCTTTTCAAGTCCGAACTCGGAATCGACGATCACGGACGCACCATGCGAGTGAGACGATCCACATCGCTGCACCGGCTGAGCCGCGACGAGCGCGGCTTCACGATGATCATCGCGATCATGGTGATGTTCGTCACCGGCCTGCTGCTCGTCGCGGCGTTCACGGCGGCGAACGGCGACGTGCACAACTCGCAGACCGACCTCGACCAGAAGAAGGCCTACTACGCCGCTGTCGGCCGGCGTCCAGGAATACGAGAACCAGCTGCAGTCGAACCCCGACTACTGGCAGAGCTGCCCGGAACCGAAAGGCGAAGTGCCCGGCGAAGTCAAGGAGACCTTCGAAGTCACGACGCTGGCGGCCAAGACGGATCCCGAAGCCTCTAAAAAATGTAACGCCTCCAGCCCGTTCTCGACGGTCATCGAGTCCTCGGGAACGCTGGCCAACACCTTCCGGATCAAGTCGACGGGCAAGTCCGGCAAAGAGAGCCGCAGCCTCGTCGCCAACTTCCAGGTCGCCGGCTTCCTCGACTTCGTGTACTTCACCCAGTACGAGGACCAGGACCCTGAAGCCTACGGCGGCAAACCCGAATGCGCCGCCTACCGCTACGAACGGCGAAGCGAAAGGCATCCTCAGCGCCTGCGGGACGATCGACTTCGCCGAAGAAGACGACGTCAAAGGGCCGATGCACACCAACGACACCGCGGTCGTCTGCGGCGGCGTCGAATTCGGCCGCAGCGGCCACGAACCGCCGGACTCGGTCGAAATGAACCGCGGCGCCGTCTCCGGTGGCTGCGGCTCGGGCAGCGCCGTGTACAACACCGCGACCGGGAAACCCTCTGTCGGCACCGACCTCGAAGCCCCGCCCAGCGACAGCTCCCTGAAGTTCTACGTCGAAAAAGGCTACGAATTCCAAGGCCGCACCAAGCTGAAGCTCGAAGGCTCGTCGAGCAAAATCAAAGTCACCAAGTCGAACGGCTCCGAAGAAACGATCGAATGGCCGAAAAACGGCCTGATCTACGTGTCCAGCGCCGAAAGCGGCTGCGGCTACACGAACTACGAACAGGGCAACACAGACACCTCCACGACCTACGCCCAGGAAGTCAACTGCGGCAGCGTCTACGTCGAAGGCACCTACGGCAAATCGCTGACGATCGCCGCGGCTGTGGACGTCGTGATCGACGGCAGCATCGTCCCCGCCGGGCTCACGGCCGGCAACGCGCCGACGCGGCACCAGCGGCGCTCGGCCTGATCGCGACACGCTTCGTTCGCGTGTACCACCCCTGCACCAGCGGATACTGGAGGAGCGAATCCGGGATCAAAAACCCCTGGATCTACGCCGCGATCCTGTCCACCAGCCACTCCTTCCTCGTCGACAACGACGCCTGCGGCAACTCGCTCGGGGACCTCAACGTCTACGGGGCGGTCGGGCAGAAGTTCCGCGGGATCGTCGGAACGTTCGGCGGCTACGGCAGCACCACCGGCTACATCAAGGACTACCTCTACGACGAACGCCTCGCGACCGATGAGCCCCCGTACTTCCTGGCGCCGCTGAAGGCGGGCTGGCGGATCATCCGCGAGACCGTCGCCGAGCGCCGGGTAGCGCCGCGCGCTCGCGGGATCGCAGCGGTCGAGCCGGCGACGGCGCTCGTTCGTCAGCCGTGCGTGCTGGCGCGCGGTGTGCGGCTTCTTGGGGGCCGGCGCGACAGTGACGAGCGCCGCGCTCGAGGGCGCCAGCGCGCATCGAGACCACGCCGCCGCGCAACGGCGCGGATTCCTCCCTCGGCGGGGGCTGCCAGCTGCCGCTGCGCGGAGACCGCGCGGCCGCCGAGCCGCACCCCTTCGGTCGCGGCCGGCGAGGGCCCCGTCAGGCGCAGCACCCGCGCCACGCCGAGACCGCGGCCGAGCGGCACCCGCAGTGCCAGGCGAGCGGGAACCCGGCGCTTCGCCGTCGACGAGCAGCAGCTTGCGCGTGTGGCCGGGTCCGGCGAAGCCGTAGGCGGCGAGGTTCGGAGCAGCCGCCGCGACGATCGTGGTCGGCAGCGGCCGGTAGCCGACCAGCGAGCGCGTCAGCAGCAGCGCGTACCAGGGCGGCTCGGCGCGCATCCGCCCTGCCGCCAGAGCCGCAGGGTCGGGTCGCGCACAGCGGCGTGTAGCCGGCGCAGTTCAGGGGGTTGCCCTGCAGGTTCACGCCGACCGCTGCCGGCCGCCATCGCCTGCCCGATGTACGCCGCTCGCCCACAGCGCGGCGGCGAACGTGTCGCTGATCCCCGCAACGCCGCCGCACGACACCGAGCCGGCCTCGTCCACGCGGAACGGGATCCCGTGCGTCACGCGCGACGCCGAGGTAGGTTTCCAGCGAGCGCGCCTCGCGGCCCCGGCGCTTCGGCGCTGAGCAGCATTTCGATCGCTCGGCGCCGGTGTCTGCGCACACCCGAGCGGGTAGTGGTGGCCGGTCAGCAGCGCCGGCGACTCCGACAGCGCCTCCGCGTTGCCCCATTCGGCGAACGCGCCCGAGCCCGAGACGTCGGGCCCGGCGAACCGCACGCCCGGCGTGAGCGCGTCGATCGCTTCGCGGTAGACGGCCACCTGTTCCTCGTAGGTCTGGGCGCCCCACGGCGCCACCCGGAAGCCGTGACGGCCGTAGGCGTCGGGCTCGTTGCCGACCTCGACCGCGACGAGCGCCCGCCCGAGCGCGGCGTGGGCCGCCGCGACCTCCCGCGCTGCGGCCTGCGGTTCGAAATGCGCCATGCCGACGGTCAGCAGTACGCCCCAGCCGCTGCGCCGCGCGAGCGCCCCGAGCTGTCTGCATCTGCGCCGGGCCGATCGTGTTCGTCGCCCATTCCGGCCGGGGCGTCTGCGGCGTCCGTCCACGCCGACGTTCTGATCGGCCGTGATACCGCCGAAGCGCAGCAGCCCCGGCCCCAGCGAGCGCAGCAGGCGCACGAGGTCGCCGCGCGTGCCGAGCGGCGCCGAGCTGGCCCAGAGCCTGAGCCTCGAACGAGAGCCCGAGGAAGCCGGCCGCGACGGGCCGGCCCGGAGCGCGGGGATCGAGCGCGACTTCCACGGGGACCGTGGTCGCTTCAGCCGGGAGGACGACGGGGGGCGGCGGTTCGGCCGTCTGCCCGGGCGCGGAGGCCGCCCCGGTCCCGCTCCCCCCGCGGCGCCAGCGCCGAGGACCGGCGCGGAGGCCGCCCCGGCCCCGCTCCCCGCTGCGGCGCGCGCCCCGAGGACCGGCGCGGAGGCCGCCTCGCTCCCGCTGCCGCCCGCGGCGCGCGCGCCGACGACCGGTGCCAGGGCGAAGGCGGCCAGGATCGCGGCGAGCTGTCGGAAGGAGGGACGCATGGGTTCGGCTGCGCGGCCGGAGCCAGCGGACACGACATCAAACCGAACCGCGCGCGGAAGTCGCGGGCCGGCGCCGCACGCTATCGACGGGCAGGCATGGGATGCGCTGCTTCGCGATCGCGCAAGATCCCAGAGGCTCGGGGCCGGCGACAGTGCGGGCGAAGGGACTCGAACCCCCAAGGGCTTTCGCCCACCGGCTCCTAAGGCCGGCGTGTCTACCAGTTCCACCACGCCCGCCTGGCACGGCAAGCGTAGCTGCACGGCCTGCTCCGCCCGTCGCGCGCAGCAACGCCAGCGGGTATCTTCACGGGGATGTCCGCGCAGCCGGAACCCGACGACCGGGTCCACCGACGTCATCACGCACCCGAACCGCGACAAGCCGGTCGTGCAGGCGACGCGTGCCACCGTCGTCGTGCTGCTGCTGGCCAGCGCCGCGCTGGTGCTGATCGTGACCGTCGGCGGCTGGAGCGTGCTGGAGGGGATGATCCCGGTCCAGATCGCCTACGTGCTCGTGTATCTGACGCTCGCCTTCTACGCGATGCGCTGGAACCGCGGCGTGCTGCCCGTGGCCGCGGCTCTCGCCGTGCTGCTGCTGATCTTCGCCGCGGTCGCCGGGCCGGGCTGGTTCACCCGCGACAAGACCGGTTTCGAACAGCCGGGGATCGACGCCGGGGTGCTCGGGCTGCTGACGCTGCTGCTCGTGCCGGTCCAGATCCTGCTCGTCGCCTTCGCGATGCGCGGCTTCCAGCAGGGCTGGAACGTCGAGCTCGAGCGTCGCGAGCCGATCGCCCCCGGCGACGCCTACGCCGGAGCCCCGCCGCACCCGGCCTGAGCGCGCCTGCACGCGGGATATGCTCGCCTCGGCGGCGCAGCGAGCGGCGGTGGCGGAACGGTAGACGCGGGGCCCTCAAAAGGCCCTGTCCGCAAGGGCGTGTGGGTTCGAGTCCCACCCGCCGCATCGCTCTCGAGCCGCAGACGAGCGCGTGCAGCTGCTGCGCGAGCCCCGCGCGGCGCCGCGAGCAGGCCCCAGGGCAGGCCCTCCGCCTCCTGCAGCTCGAGCACCTCCAGCCCGGCGCGCTCGCACACGAGCCCTCCCGCCGCCACGTCCCACTGCTTGACCGAGCGCTCGTAGTAGGCGTCGTAGCGGCCGGCCGCGGTCCAGCAGAGATCGAGCGCCGCGCTGCCGAAGCGCCGGATGTCGCGCACGCGCGGGATCAGCCGTCGCGAGCGCCTGCGCCTGGCGCGCGCGCACGCGCGCGTCGTAGGCGAGGCCGGTGGCGACCATCGCGCTCGCCAGCCCGTCGGCGCCCTCCCCTCCCTGCGGATCTTCGCCGCGGCCGCGCAGCTCACGGCGCGCGCCGTCGGCTTCGAGCAGCGCGCGGGCCGCCGCGCGTGGCGAGTGAACAGCTCCTCGCGGCTCGGGTCGTAGACCGCCCCCGCGATCGTCCCCTGCTCGTCCGCGACCGCGACGCTGACCGCACCACTGCGGGATCCCGAACAGGAAGTTGACCGTGCCGTCGAGCGGGTCGACGATCCAGCGCAGCCCGCTCTGCCCCGGCACGCTGGCGCCCTCCTCCTCGCCGAGGAACCCGTCCTCGGGCCGCTCGGCGGCGAGCAGCTCGTGGATCGCCCGCTGCGAGGCGAGGTCGGCCTCGCTGACGAGATCGGTGGGCGTGCTCTTGCTCGACACCGAAGCCTCGGCCCCTTGCGCCGCGCGCTCGGCCAGCAGCCGGCCTCCGAGCCGCGCCGCCTCAACGGCAAGCCCGAGCAGAGCCTGCTCGTCGCTCACGCGAAGCCGGGCGGCACCTGATCCGCCCAGGGCCGCGCGGCCTCGAGCTGCGCGGCGAGCGCCAGCAGCGGTCCCTCCTGCGCCGGGGCGCGAGACGACCTGCACCGCCAGCGGCAGCCCCTCGCGAGCAGAAGCCGGCCGGCACGCGCCAGCGCGGGCTGTCCGGTGAGGTTCCAGACGCCGTTGTAGGGGACCCACCCGGCGACCGCGTTCAGCGTCCATCAGCGCGCCCCTGCCCTGCAGCGCGCCGATCGGCGGCGCCGTGCGCGCGACCGCCGGCGTGATCAGGAAGTCGTGGTCCTCCAGGACGCGGTTAAGCCGCGCCGCGATCTGCGGCCTCGGATGCGAACGAGCGCTGGATCAGCGACTCGGGGATCAGCCCGCCGATGCCGCGCGAAGGCGCGCGTGCGCCGTTCCAGGCGCTCGGGATGCTCGAGCGCCTGCGACGTCGTCGTGGGCGCCGCGCATGTAGCGCGCGATCACGTTCGGGACCGCGTCGTTGCCGTAGTCGGGATCGCGCTCGCTCGACCTCGTGGCCGAGCGAGCGCAGCAGCTCCGACGGTCTCGATCGAGCGCCCGCGCCAGCTCCGGGTCGAGCTTCGCGAGCACCACCCCCGGGAACCTGCGCGAGATCGGCGATCCGCAGCGTCCCGGGCGCGGCTCGCCGCCGCCTGCGCGAACGGCTCCGGCGGCGGATCCGGGTCGTCGAGGTCGAGCTCGGTCGAGCCCGAGGCGACGTCGTGGAACAGCGCCGTGTCGGCGACGCGCCGCGTCAGCACGCCGTTGACCGACATCCCGTGCCACGCCCTGCGGCCGCGGCGCCAGCGAGACGCGGCCGCGCTGCGGCTTCAAGCCCGACGAGGCCGCACCACGCGGCTGGAATCCGGATCGAGCCTGCGCCGTCGGAGCCGAGCGCGGCGCCGACGAGGCCCGCCGCGACCGCCGCGCCGCTGCCGCCGCTCGAGCCGCCCGGCGCGCGCTGCAGGTTCCAGGGATTGCGCGTGACGCCGAACGTGGCGGTCTCCGTGAACGGCCAGAGCGCCATCTCGGGCACGTTCGTCTTGCCGATGATCACGGCCCCCGCCTCGCGCAGCCGGCGCACGACCTCGGCGTCGGCCGCCGCCGGCTTCTCGCTTCGCGTTGGTCCCCTACGCGGTCACCTCGCCGGCGACGTCGATGTCGTCCTTGACCGCGATCGGCACGCCCAGCAGCGGGCGCGGCGCACCGGCCGACCGTCGCGCGTCGGCTTGGGCGGCCTCCATCAGCGCGCGCTCGGCGAACACCACACGGAACGCGTTCAGCTGCTGGTCGTGGCGGGCGATGCGCTCGAGGTAGAGCTCGACGAGCTCGCGGGAGGACACCTCCCCGGCGGCGATCAGCTGCGCCTGCCGGGCGATCCCCGCGTATGCCAGCTCGCTCGCCTGCATCGCAGGCAATCTATGCGAACACGCGTGCCGGCGCGCCCGCTCGCCGCTCGACGAGCTCCCGCCGCCGCCGCGCCTACGATTGCCGCGGGGAGAGGAATCGAGCGAGGAAGGGGAGCGCATGTCCTATCCGGTCAAGTTCGAGGCGGACTACGTGGAGCACCGCAGCAGGCTCACCACGTTCTTCCGGCTGCTGCTGGCGATCCCCCACTTCGTGCTCCTCTACGTCTACGGCCTCGCCGCCGTCTTCGCGTTGCTGTTCGCCTGGTTCGCGATCCTGATCACCGGCGGGCTGCCGGAGGGGCTCTATGAGTTCCTCGCCGGCTTCGTCCGCTACTACACCCGCGTGCTCGCCTACGTCGCCCTGCTTTGCGACCCGTACCCGCCGTTCAACGGCTCCGACGAGGCGCGCTACCCGGTGCGGATGTCGTTCGAGCGGCTCGAGCGCTACAGCCGCGTCAAGACGCTGTTCCGCCTGATCCTCGCGATCCCGATCGTGGTGCTGCGCTACGTGATGAACCTGCTGCTGGAGGTCGGCGCGTTCGCCGCGTGGTTCATCGTCCTCGTGCTCGGCAGGATGCCCCGCGGCCTGTTCGACCTGATGGTGCTTGCGAACTCCTACATCGCGCGCAGCGACGCCTACCTGTTTCTGCTGACCGAGACATACCCGCCCTTCCAGGACGAGCAGACACGCGCCGCCGGACTCGCCTGAGCACGGCCGGGGGTCCGCCCGGCATGGCCGCCCGCCGCGCGGCCGCGCGGTGGGCGGCCGTCCCGCGGTCCGCTCAGACCGGGGTGACCGGGTTGTGCTTGGCCGGCCAGCGGCGCTGCTTGCCGGCCGCGTGCGCGAAGCGGCGGATCAACTCCTCGCGCAGCAGCCTGCGGCTCGATCACGGCGTCGATCACCATCTCGGAGGCGAGGTGCAGGATGTCGATGTCGGCGGCGTACTCCGCGCGCAGCCGCTCGGTCTCGGCCGCCCTGGCGTCCTCGTCCTCGATCGCCTGCAGCTGGTTGAAGTAGACGGCGTTGATCGCGGCCTGCGGGCCCATCACCGCGATCGAGGCGCTCGGCAGCGCGAGGCAGCAGTCCGGCTCGAAGGCCGGTCCCGCCATCGCGTACAGGCCCGCGCCGTAGGCCTTGCGGACGATCACCGAGAGCTTCGGCACCGTCGCCTCGCTGACGGCGCTGATCATCTTCGCGCCGTGGCGGATGATCCCCTGGCGCTCCACCTGGGTGCCGATCATGAAGCCGGGCACGTCCGCGAGGAACAGCAGCGGCACGTTGAAGGCGTTGCAGCTCCAGATGAAGCGCGCGGCCTTGTCGGCGGAGTCGGAGAACAGCACGCCGCCCTTGTGCTTCGGCTGATTGGCGACGAGCCCGACCGCGCGCCCGTCGAGACGCGCGAAGCCGACGACCAGCTCCTTCGCCCAGCGCGGGTGGATCTCCATGAACGAGTCCGCGTCGACGAGCGCCGGCGATCAGCGTCCTTGATGTCGAACGGCTTGTTCTCATCGGCCGGGATCAGCTCCCCGATCGGCGCGCCCCTCGCGCGGCGGCGCCGCCGCGCCCGCGGGTGGCTCGCCGCGCCAGCTGCCCGGCAGGTAGGAGAGGTAGCGGCGGGCTGCCTGCGAGCCCCTCCTCGTCGCTCCTCACCAGCTGATGACCGCAGCCGGAGATCCCCGGTGTGCATCCGCGCCCCGCCCATCTCCTCGAGCGTCACCTTCTCGCCGATCACCATCTCGGCCATGCGCGGCGAGCCGAGGTACATCGAGGCGTTGCCGTCGCGCATGATCACGATGTCGCAGAACGCCGGGATGTAGGCGCCGCCGGCGGCGCTCGGACCGAACAGCACGCAGACCTGCGGGACGACGCCGGAGAGCTTCACCTGGTTGTGGAAGATCCGCCCGGCGCCGCGGCGGCCGGGGAACATCTGCACCTGCTCGGTGATCCGCGCCCCGGCCGAGTCGACGAGGTAGACCATCGGAACCTCGAGCGAGAGCGCCCGTTCCTGGATGCGGAGGATCTTCTCGACCGTCTTCGGCCCCCACGAGCCGGCCTTGACCGTGGGGTCGTTGGCCATCAGCGCCACGGGCCGCCCCGTCGATCTCGCCCACCCCCGTGACGACGCCGTCCGCGCCGAGCCCGTCCTGGTCCCAGTTGGCGAGCAGCGCCTCCTCGGCGAAGGTGCCCTCGTCGAGCAGCAGCGCGACGCGCTCGCGCACCGGCAGCTTGCCCTGCTCGAGCGCCTTCGCGCGGTGGCGCTCGGGACCGCCCGCGAGCGCGCGGGCGGCTGCCTCCTCGAGCGGGCTCATCGCGGCAGGCCCCGCGGTCCGCGGCGGTGATCGCGCGCAGCGCCACGGCTGCGGTTGCGCTCGCGTCGGCGTTCGAGGCTCCGTTCGAGGCCCTCGAGGTCGGGCTCGGGCCCGATCAGCCGCCAGCCGTCGCGCAGCAGCGGCAGCAGGCTGAAGAAGATCACGAAGCCGGGCCAGAAGCTCCCGCTCGCGCCGTTCGCCGCCCAGATCGCCACGCAGATCAGCGAGACCGTGAGCCCGCCGCCGCCCTCCTGGAGCAGGCGCCGCCGTAGGTGCCTGCGTGCGGCGGGCGAGCTCCGCCTGCGCGGCGGCGGGGCTCATCGGCAGGTCGTCGCTTCAGCGCCTCGAGCTCGCCGCGGGTCGCGCGCGTCGTAGGCCGCGGCCGACACGCTCCTCGAACTCCTCCGGGCGCAGCCGGCCGGCGAGCATGTGCTCGCGCAGCTCCGCCGCGACGCGCTCGCGGTCCTCGTCCGCCGCGCGGATCTCAGCAGGGTCGACCATCGGATCGGCAGAGCGTAGTACCGGCCGCTCCGCGGCGTCGGCGCCCGACGCCGAGAGCGCGGCCGCGCACCCGCGGGGTCTGACGGCGTCCCGAGACGCCCGCTGCGAGTAGCCTCCGGGGTGTGGAGCAGGACACCACTTTCGACCTCGCAGCGGCGGGGCTGCGCGGCGACGGCGCAGAGCTTGCCGTGTCCTTCGAAGTGCTCGCCTCCAAGCTCGAGGACGCCCTGCCCGGCCGCGCGCGGCGTCGAGCGCCGCGGCGGCGGGCTGCTCGGCCGCAGCCCGCGCAGGACGCGTGCCGTGGAGGTCGAGCTCGGCGGGTTCGCGCTACCGCCTGGAGATGACTGATGGAAGGCTTGCAAGGCTCGCGCGAGCACCGCAGCGGCGGGCATCGCGATCAGCCGTGAGGGGCTGGAGCCGGCCGCCTGGGTCGCGGCCCTGACCGCAGCGCTTCGCGAGGAGGCGGAGCGCGACGCCGAAGCACGGGTGGCCCTGGAACGGCTGCTGGCATGACGCCGCAGCCGCCCGAACCCCCCGCGGCCGAGCGAGCGCGAGCAGGAGGAGACCTCGGCCAGGCTCGAAGCGGGCGGCATCCCGCTCGCCGCCGAGCGGCGCCTGCGCGAGCTGGGGGAGGGCGCCGGCGCGTTCACGTCCGATCTGTCGGTCGGCTCGTTCGCGCTCTGCCACGAACTGGGGCTGACGCCGCTGGCACAGGTGATGGGCAGCTGCGTCTACCAGGTGGGCGGCTACGGAGGCGTGATCCCCGGCATCAACGCCGGCGGTTGGATGTACGAGCTCGACGCGCTCTCGGGGGCTTGGAACGAGGCTCGCGACCGCGCGTTCGCGCGCCTGGCGCTGGAGGCCGAGCAGTTGCGGGCGGACGCCGTGATCGGCGTGCAGATCACCCGCGGCGAACGCGAGCTCACCGAAGGCGCAGTCGAGTGCATGGTCGTCGGCACCGCCGTCCGCCGCGGGCCGCGCTCCGCGCGAGCCGGCGCGCCGGCCACCGCCGGCGGGACGCTGCTGACAGAGCTGTCGGTGCCCGACTACGCGAAGCTGCGCCGCGCCGGCATCGAGACGCTCGGTGTCGTCGCCTGGACGTCGATCTTCTACGTCCAGTCCTGGAGCGCCGCGGCGCTCGGCGGGCGGCATCGGGCTCATGCGCAACCAGGAGATCGGCGACTACACGCAGGGCGTCTACGAGGCTCGCGAGAGCGTGATGTCGCGCGTCACGGCACAGGCGGCTCGAGCGGGAGCGAGCGGGGTCGTCGGCATGCGCGTCGGCCACAGGGTCCGGCCGGCCGGACAACGGCGTCGTGATGAGCTTCGACGCGATCGGCACCGCGATCCGCCAGCCGCGGCGCCTTCCAGGCGCTCGAGCACAAAGACCACCATCGACCTGACCGAAGGAGCAGCCCCGACATGAGCGACGGCGAGACCACCTACGACCCCGGCTCGCTGGAGGGGGTTCCCGAGGCCGGCCGCGAGCGGCTGCGCCAGAACAAGGCCGGCCTGTTCACCTCAGACCTCTCGGTGAACGAGTTCCTGCTGGTGAAGGAGGCCGGCTTCGAGCCACTCGGCCTCGTCGTCGGCAGCTCGATCTACCACATCGGCATCCAGATGGCCAGCTGGAAGAAGAGCCAGGAGCTGACCGTGCTCTCCGAGGCGATGTACGGCGCCCGGCAGCTGGCGATGACCCGCATGGAGGAGGAGGCCGACCAGCTCGGGGCGGACGGGATCGTGGGCGTCCGGCTCGACATCGGCCGCTACGAGTGGGGCCAGGACATGGCGGAGTTCATCGCGATCGGCACGGCCGTCAAGCACCGCGAAGGCGCGCTGCACAGGGCACCCAACGGCCGCCCCTTCACGAGCGACCTCTCCGGGCAGGACTTCTGGACGCTGCTGCGCACCGGCCACCGCCCGGTCGGGATGGTGATGGGGAGCTGCGTCTACCACGTCGCTCACCGCGGGCATGCTGCAGTCGATGGCACAGACCGGCCGCAACGTCGAGCTGGCGAACTACACGCAGGCGATCTACGACGCTCGCGAGCTGGCGATGGAGCGCATGCAGAGCGAGGCTGCGGAGATCTCGGCCGAGGGGATCGTCGGCGTGCAGCTGCAGGAGACGAGCCAGGGCTGGGGCAGCCACACGATCGAGTTCTTCGCGATCGGCACCGCGATCGTGCCGCGTGAGGGCGAGAGCGAGCCGATCCAGCCGCCCACCACGGTCCTCGACCTGAGCTGAGCGGCGGCGGGCGCCGCTCTGGCCTAGGCTTCACGGGCAGGCCAGCGAGCAGAGGAGGCAGTGATGGCGATCGTCGTGACCGAGGACCGCGGGCAGGTCCGCCACATCGTCCTCAACCGCCCCGAGAAGCGAAACGCGATGAACCAGGAGCTGCTGCGGGCGCTCGGCGGCGCGCTGCGCGAGGCGGCAGCCGACCCGGCGGTGCACTGCGTCGTGCTCCGCGGCGAGGGGCCGGTGTTCTCGGCGGGCGTGGACCTCAACGAGCTGATGTCCTCGAGCACGCACGCCCGGTCGTGCTGCGGCCGTTTCGCGATGTCTTCCTCGAATGCGCGAACCTCTGCGAACAGATGGCCAAGCCGGTCGTCTGCCAGATCCACCGCACCTGCGTGGGCGGTGCGCTCGAGGTGGCGCTCGGCTGCGATCTGCGGGTTGCCTCCAGCGACGCGCAGCTCGGGCTGCCTGAGGTGAAGTTCGGGATCATCCCCGACGTCGGGGGCTCGACCCGGCTGCCCGCGGTCGTCGGGCTCGGCCGCGCCAAGGAGCTGATCATGACCGCGCGGATGATCGGCGCCGAGGAGGCCGCGCGAGATCGGCCTGGTCAACCGCATCTGTCGAGCCCGAGGAGCTCGAGGCAGACGACCCAGGCGCTGGTCGACGAGCTGCTGGCGAACTCGACCGTCGCGGTCGGACGCGCCAAGCGCGTGCTCGACGCCTCGGCGCGCCCGGCGCTCGCCCAGTCGCTCGAGATGGAGGTAGCGGTGCAGGAGTACTGCGTGGCCGCCGCGCGCGAGAGCGCGCGCGAGGTCGAGCAGGCGCTGGCGAGCTAGGCGCCTCGCGCGCGGTGCCGGCCGGCTCCGCCCGCGTCGACGCGCAGAGCGCGCCGCGCCCGTCGCGCTACCGCTCCGCCGGTACCGACGCGAGAGCGGCGCCGCGCCCGCCCCGCGCGGGCGGGCTCAGCGCCGCCAGTCGACCGGACCCGCGACGAGCGTGTGGCTGCCGAGCGGGCGCCGAGCTGCTCCTGCACGCGCAGCCGTGCACGCGAGCAGCTTCGAGCAGGTCGATCCCGGTCTCGATCCCCATCTCGTGCAGCATCGAGACGAGGTCCTCGGTGGCGATGTTGCCGGTCGCTCCCGCCGGCACCGGGCAGCCGCCGAGCTCGCCGAAGCTCGACTCGAACGAGTCGACGCCCGCCTCGAGCGCGGCCAGCACGTTGGCCAGGCCCTGCCCGCGCGTGTTGTGGAAGTGCGCGGTCAGCTCCAGCTCGCCGAGCTCTGCGCGGGCGCGTGCGAAGAAGTCGCGGACCTGCACGCGGGTTCGCCATCCCGGTCGTGTCGCCGAAGCCGACCTCCACCGCGCCGGCGTCGCGCAGCGCGGCCGCGATCGAGAGCACCCGCTCGGGCGGCACCTCGCCCTCGTACGGGCAGCCGAACGACGTCGAGATCACCCCCTCGCAGCGCAGGCCGGCCTCCCGGGCGCGCCCGAGCACACGCTCGAGGCCCGCCAGCGACTCCTCGATCGAGCGGTTCACGTTCTTGCGGTTGTGGGTCTCGGACGCCGAGAGGAAGACGTTGACCTCGTCGAACAGCGGCCGCGCCTGCGCGCCGCGCTCGCGCGCGGCGGCGTCGCGCAGCGCGAGCGCGTTCTCCAGACCGCGCTCGTTCGGGATCAGCACCGAGACGCTGACCTCGGCCGGGACGTCGATCGCCTGCAGCACCTCGGCGGCGTCTGCCAGCTGCGGGATCACGTCCGCGCGCACGAAGCTCGTCGCCTCGAGCCGCCGCAGCCCGGTGCGGGCGAGCGCCTCGATCAGCTCGACCTTGCGCTCGGTCGGGATCACCTCGGGCTCGTTCTGGAAGCCGTCGCGGGGGCCGACCTCGCGGACGCGGGCCCGGCGCGGAAGCGCGCCCGAAAGCGCGCTCATCGCGTGCACCCGGCCACGGCCGGCAGCCGCCGGCGCGGCGCACGCCCCAGCCGCCGGCGCGCTATCTCGACCGCACGTGCCGCACCGGGTGGCCGGCCGGTGGTTCTCCCGTTCCGCTCCATGAACAGGATTATCCCTGCTGCACGCGCCGGGCGAGCGCTCTCACCAGGCCGGGCTAGGGCTCGTGGCCCACGGCGAAACCCCGGGACATGTCGCTCTCCGCCGCCCCTGCCGCAACAGCCCCGATGAGCAGCGCGGTGCCGCTCGGCACCGCGCTGAAGGCGGAACCGGCCCATCTCCCGGCGCTTCAATCCGACGCGCGCGCCCTCCCCGTGGCGGCGCCCGCCGCGCGGCACGTTCACTAGGCCTGCCCGCGGGCGGCCTGACCATATACTCGGCCGCCGTGCCAGCGGCGAGACGCAGCCCGTCGCGATCATCGGCGCCTCCGGCGCGCTCGGCTTCGGGCTGGCGCTGCGCCTCGCGCGCACCGGCGTGCCGATCGTGATCGGCTCGCGGGAGGAGTCTCGGGCCCGCGAAACGGCGGATCGCGCCGCGCGAGCAGCGTGCCGGACGGGCAGTTCAGCGGGCATGACAACGCCGCGGCGGCGGCTGCGGCCGAGACGGTCGTTCTGAGCGTGCCGTTCCGCAGCCAGTCCGAGACGCTGCACAACCTGAAGGACGCGCTGCGCCCCGGCCAGCTGCTGATCGACGCGACGGTGCCGCTCGCCGCCGCGGTCGGCGGCAAGGCGACGCGGATGCTCGGCGTCTGGCAGGGCTCCGCCGCGCAGCAGGCGCTGGAGATGGCGCCCGAGGGCGTGCGGGTCGTCTCGGCGCTTCACACCGTCTCCGCCGCCTCGCTGACCGACCTCGAGCACCCGCTCGAGCAGGACGTGCTCGTCTGCGGCGACCGGCGCGCCGACAAGGCCGAGGCCGCGGCGCTGATCGAGCGCATCGAGGGCCTGCGCTGCGTCGATTGCGGTCGGCTCGAGATGGCGCGCACGACGGAGGCGCTGACGGCGCTGCTGATCGGCGTCAACGCCCGCTACAAGGTGCACGCGGGCATCACGCTGAGCGGCCTGCCCGGAGAAGCTCTGGGAGTGAGCGCGGCCGGACGCGAGATCCTGCTGCTGTCGGGGGGCACGGGTGGCGCGAAGCTGGCGCTCGGCCTCGCCGAGCAGTTCGGCGCCGAGCGCCTCGCGGTGATCGCCAACACGGGCGACGACATCGAGATCTACGGCGCGCTATGTCTCGCCCGACCCCGACCTCGTCTCCTTCTGGCTTGCGGGCCTGATCGACGAGCGCGGCTGGGGCCTGCGCGGCGACACCTTCGCGGTGATGGACGCGCTGCGGGAGCTCGGCGAGGAGGTGTGGTTCAACCTCGGCGACCGCGATCTGGCGTGGTGCCTGCGACGCGCCGCGATGATCGCGGAGCCGGGCTGACGCCGACGGCCGCGCTGGCGTCGCTGAACGAGGCGATCGGACAGCCGGTGCCGGTGCTGCCGATGTGCGACGAGCCGGTGCGCACCTGGGTCTCGACGCCCGCGGCGGGATCGTGCCCGTTCCAGGAGTTCATGATCCGCGCACGGCGCACGCGGCCCGCTCGATCGGTCTGGAGTTCCGCGGCGCCGAGCACGCTCGCCCGACGCGCTGAGGTGCTCGCGGCGATCGCGGCGGCGCAGACGATCGTGATCGGACCCTCGAACCCGCTCGCGTCGATCGCGCCGATCCTCGCCGTGCCGGGGCTTCGCGACGGCGCTGCGGCGCAGCTGCCGCGCCGGTCGTCGCCGTCTCGCCGATCGTCGGCGGCGAGGTGCTGAAGGGCCCGACGGCGGCGTTCATGGAGTTCGCCGGGCGCGAGTGCAGCGGCGCCGGCGTGCGCGAGCACTACGGCGAGATGCTCGACGGGTTCGTCAGCGACGAGCAGCTCGGCGGCCCGGTCCCTGCGCTTCTCACCCCCACCCGCATGGACGGGCCCGAGCAGCGGCGGACACTGGCCGCGGCGGCGGTCGACTTCGCCGCGACGCTCGCATGAGGGTTGGGGCGCGCGCCTTCATCTAGGCTGGCCACAGCCGTGCTCACCGCTGCGATCCTCCCCGTCAAGAGCTTCGCGCGCGCCAAGCAGCGGCTCGGCGCGAGCGTCGAGGACCCGCTGCGGCTCGCGCTCGCGGCGGCGATGGTGGCTGACGTGCTCGCCGCGCTGGCGGCCACCGAGGGGATCTCCCGCACGTTCGTCGTGACGCGCGAGCCGGACGCGGCGGCCGCCGCGCGCGAGCACGGGGCGGCGGTCGTCGCCGACGACAGCGAGGCGGGGCAGTCGGACGCCGCCGCGCTGGGCATCGCGGCCGCGGTAGAAGCGGGGTTCGAGCGGGTGCTGTGCGTGCCCGGTGACTGCCCGGCGCTCGACCCCGGCGAGCTAGCGGCACTGCTCGGCCGTGCCGCGACGGACGGGCCCCGGGCGATCGTGCTGCCGGACCGCCACGGCACCGGCACGAACGGGCTGCTGCTCTCGCCCCCGGACGCGATCGCGCCGAGCTTCGGGCCGGGCAGCTGCGGCGCCACGTCGCGCTCGCGGCGGCGGCGGGGCGGCGTGCCGCGTCGAGCCGCTGCCGTCGCTGACGCTCGACGTCGACACCGGCGAGGACCTGGCGGTGCTGCGCGAGACGCTGGCCCGGATCGAGGACCGCGCGCCGCGCACGCGCGCGGTGCTCGGCGCCCGCCGGCCGGCGGCCGGCAGCTCCGCCGCGGTGGGACCGATCGCCTAGATGGGGGCGCTCTCTCTGCGCGCGCTGCCGGGGATCCCGGAGATCGGCCCCGGCGAGGACCTCGCGGCGCTGATCGCGCGGGCGCTCGGCGACGCCGGGCTCGATGCGGCCTCCGAGCAGCTGGTGCTGGCCGTCGCGCACACCGCGGTCTCGAAGGCCGAGGGCGCGGTCGTCGAGCTGGCCACGGTGCGGCCCGGACCGCGGGCGACCGCGCTGGCGCGCGAGCAGGCCAAGGACCCGCGGCTCGTGCAGGTCGTGCTCGACGAGTCCGCCGAGGTGCTGCGCGAGCGAGCGCGGCGTCCTGATCTCGCCGCACACGACACGGCTTCGTGTGCGCCAACGCGGGAGTCGACGCCTCCAACGCCGGCGGCGTCGGCCGCGCGATCCTGCTGCCCGAGGACCCCGACGCGCTCCGCGCGGACGCTGCGAGCGAAGGCTCGGCGCGCTGCTCGGCGCAGCGCCGCCGCCGGCGGTGATCGTCACCGACAGCTTCGGACGCGCGTGGCGGCACGGGCAGGTCGACGTCGCCGTGGGCGTCGCCGGGCTTGCGCCGCTGGACGACTGGCGGGGCCGCGCCGACGCCGAGGGTCTCGAGCTGCGTGCGACGTGGATCGCGATCGCGGACGCGGCGGCCGCCGCCGCCGACCTCGTCCGCGCGAAGGACTCGCGCGAGCCCGTCGTCGCGATCCAGGGACTCGATCGCTTCGTGTCCACCGAGGACGGCCCCGGCGCCGCCGCGCTGCTGCGGACGGCGGCAGAAGACCTGTTCCTCTGAACGCCCCGCCGCGGCCGCGCTGCTGCGCGCGCCGCCGGCCTGCTCCGCGCGCCGGCCGACGACCTGCTCCGCTGCCTGCCGGTCAGCTCGCGGCGTCCCCGTGCTCGCGTGCCACGCGGGTCCAGAAGCGGACGCTCTGGCGCTCGTGCTCGATGCCGTATTCGAGCGCCAGCGACTGGCCGCGCGGCATGTGCTGCTTGTGCTCGATCAGCTCCTCGTAGGTCGCGAGCTGGCGGCGATGCGCCTCGATCTGCTCGGCGGCGATCGTCGCCGGGTCGCCGCCGAAGAACAGCTTCAGGATGCTCGCGTCGCGCAGCTCGTAGCCGCCCTCGGAGGGCTCCTCGCGCCAGCGCTCGAGCAGCCGCCGTCCATCTGCGGTGATGCTGTACACGCGGCGGCGGCGGCCGGTCTGCTCGCGGTGCTCGTCGAGCAGGCCGAGCTCGGCGAGCCGTGCGCACTCGGTGTAGATCTGGGTGTGGGGGACGGTCCAGAAGTTGTTGGTGCTGATCTGCGCGGCGCGCTTGAGGTCGTACGGCGTGCCCGAGTCGGCGTTCGCGAGCAGGCCGAGGACGATGTAGGAGGTGGGCGACAGTCGCGGGGTTGACACGCATGGCAGGGTAGCTTACGATCTGGATCGTTCGATCCGAACCATTCAGGAGGTACTGTGATGACCGCAGCGGTGACGACTGACGCTTCGAGGAACAGCACGCCCGCCCTGGGCTACCAGACGCTCGAAGACGAGCGCACGACCGACGCGCTGGAGCTGAGCGGCGAGCTGCCGCGCTGGCTGTCGGGCTCGCTGCTGCGGACGGGCCCCGCCAAGTTCGAGGTCGGCGCCGGCGACGGCGGCGCTCAGCGGATGCGCCACTGGTTCGACGGGCTGGCGATGCTGCACCGCTTCACGATCTCCGAGGGCCGAATCTCCTACGGGAACCGCTTCCTCGAAAGCCGCTCCTACATGGCCGCCGAAGCGCAGCGGCAAGCTCGAGTTCGGCGAGTTCGCAACCGACCCGTGCCGCTCGCTGTTCAAGCGGGTGCAGACGATGTTCGCGCCGCTCGAGGGAATGCCCGACAACGGCAACGTCAACGTCGCGAGGCTCGGCGAGCGCTTCGTGGCGATGACCGAGACGCCCCTGCCCGTCGCAGTTCGACCCGCGCGACGCTGCGAGGCCGCGGAGGTGCGTCCCTACGTCGCGCCGGGCCAGCTCTCGACCGCGCACCCGCACATGGACCGCTCGAACGGCGGGATGATCAACTACGCCGCGAAGCTCGGCCCGCGCAGCAGCTACCGCTTCTTCGCCGTCGACCCTGAGGCGGACGGCGACGGACGACTGCGCAGCCGCGTGATCGCCTCGCTGGCGGTCTCCGAGCCGGCCTACATGCACTCCTTCGGGCTCACCGAGCGCCACCTCGTGCTCGTCGAGTTCCCGCTCGTCGTCAACCCGCTGTCGCTCGCCACCGGGCGCCGCCCGTTCATCGAGAACTACCGCTGGAAGCCCGAGCGCGGCACCCGCTTCACGCTGATCGATCGCGCCAGCGGCGAGGTGACGGGAGGCTTCCAGGCCGAGGCCTGCTTCGCCTTCCACCACGTCAACGCGTTCGAGCGCGACGGCGAGGTCGTCGTCGACATCTGCGCGTTCGAGGACGCCGGCATCATCGAGGACCTCTACCTCGAGCGGCTCCGCGCCGGCAAGCCGGTGCGCGGCGCGACGCTGACTCGCTTCCGCCTCGGCGTCGAGGGACGGACGGTCGCGCGCGAACGGCTCGCGGAGCAGGAACTGGAGCTGCCGCGGATCAACTACGGGCGCTGCAACGAACGCCCCTACCGCTACGTGTGGGGCACCGGCGTCGGCTCGAGCGGCTGGCTCGAGTCGCGTGGTGAAGATCGACCTGGAGGACGGCTCGGCGTCGAGCTGGTCGGAGCCGGGCTGCTACCCGGGCGAGCCGGTGTTCGTCGCCGCCCCGGAAGCGGCGGCCGAGGACGAGGGCGTGCTGCTGTCGGTCGTGCTCGACGAGCGCATCGCAGCGCTCGTTCCTGCTCGTGCTCGACGCCGCCGATCTCGGCGAGCTGGCGCGCGCACAGGTCCCCCACCACATCCCCTTCGGCTTCCACGGGCAGTTCGCCCGCGCCGGAGAGGGCGCCGGCTAAACCGCGACGGCGGCGTCCAGCGACCAGTCCGCCCCGCCGTCCTCGGGCAGCGGGAAGCGGCGGCGGAGGTCGTACAGCGTCGTGCGCTCGGCGGCCGGCCTGCCGGCAGCGATGCGCCGCGGCGATCAGCTCCGGGGGGTCGAGCCTGACGCCGTGGTAGCTGCCCGCGAGGCGGCTGATCGACTCCTCCATGAGCGTGCCGCCGAGGTCGTTGACGCCCCAGTGCAGCGCCTCGGTGGCGGCGTCGATGCCCATCTTCACCCAGCTCGCCTGCAGCGAGCGGATCGTCCTGCCGAGCGCGAGGCGGAACACGGCGGTGTGCTTGAGGTTCTCCTCGCGGGAGATCTCCTCGACGCCGTGGGTGCGGCCGAGCAGCGTCTGGAAGGGGATGAAGGAGAGCGGCACGAACTCGGTGATGCCGCCGGTGCGCTCCTGCAGCTCGCGCACGACCCGCATGTGCTCGGCGAGCTCCCACGGCTCCTCGATGTGGCCGAACATCACGGTCGCGGTCGAGCGCAGGCCGGCGGCGTGCGAGGCCTCGATGATCTCCACCCAGCGGGCGACCGGCAGCTTGTTCGGGGAGATGCGCTGGCGCACGCCGTCGTGGAGCACCTCTGCGGCGGTGCCGGGGGTCGAGCCGAGCCCGGCCTCGCGCAGCGCGGCGAACACCTCCGAGGGCGGCTGCACCGGAGATGTCGCACATGTGCGCGATCTCCATCGGCGAGTAGGCGTGCAGGTGCAGGTCGGGCGTCCCCGCCGCACGCGCCGTCTGCTTGGCCAGGCGCAGCCAGCCGAGGTAGTCCTCCAGCGACCAGTCCGGGTGGATGCCCGACTGGATGCAGATCTCGCTCGCGCCGTACTCGAGCGCCTCGTGGATGCGCCGCACGAACTCCTCGCTCGCCGTGCTCGTAGGCGTCCGGCGAGCGCTTGCCCTGGCCGAAGCCGCAGAAGGCGCAGCCGACCGTGCAGACGTTGGAGATGTTGATGTTGCGGTTGACGACGAACGTGACGGTCTCCCCCGCGAGCTCGCTGCGCAGCTCGTCGGCGGCGAGGCGGATCTCCTCGATCGCGGCGGAGCGGGTCTCGGCGAACAGCGCGGTCAGCTCCTGGGGCGTCAGCGCGAGACCGTCGCGGGCGCGTTCGATCGCGCCGGGAACCAGGGACGGGGCGATCGGCGTGGGCGGCTCCGTCCTGCCGGACCCGCTGCGCGGGATGAACGACCAGTAGCGGGCCTTGATCGTGTCGAGCACGCCCTGGGCGAGCAACTCCTGGGAGATGAACCGCGGGTAGACGCAGAGCCGCTCGGTAAGCGCGTAGCCATCCTGCTGAAGCTCGCGGCGCACCTTGCTCGGGCGAGGGGAACGGGTGCTCCGGGGAGATGTGGTCGCCGTTCGCCGAGAGGCCGCCGAGGTCGGTCGCGCCGGCGGCGACGAGCTCGCCCCACCAGTCGGCGAGGTTCGGCGGGACCTGGATGCCGACGTCGGGCATCAGCCGCCGCGCCTCGGCGATCAGGCGCTTCATGTCCTCGATCCCGACCGGACAAGCCCAGTCCGGCAGCGGCAGCTCCGGCCGTCCGTCGGCGACGCCGGTGCGCCAGTAGTCGCGGGCGGCGGCGTCGGCGATCTCGGCGGGCTCCTGCCCGTAGTAGCGCTGGTGGGGAACGAAGTTCTGGAGGATCACCTCCTGGATGTGCCCGTGGCGGGAGTGCAGCTCGGCGATCGCGGCGAGCGAGTCCATCCGCTCCTGCTCGGTCTCGCCGATGCCGACGAGGATGCCGCTCGTGAACGGGATCTTCAGCTCGCCGGCGGCGGCGATCGTCTCCAGGCGCCGCGCCGGGTGCTTGGTCGGCGAGCCGGCGTGGACGGTCTGCATCAGCCGCTCGGAGACCGACTCGAGCATCAGCCCCTGCGAGGCGGTCACCTCGCGCAGCCGGGCGAGGTCCTCGCGCGCCAGCACGCCGAGGTTGGTGTGCGGCAGGATGCCGCGCTCGAGCGCCCGTTCGCACGCCCAGACGACGTAGGCGGTGAAGTCCTCGTGCCCGTGCGCGGCGAGCCGCTCGCGAACCGCCGGATTGACCTCCGGGCGCTCGCCGGTCAGCACCAGCAGCTCCTTGACGCGCCGCCGCGCCGCGCCGTCGAGCAGCCCGATCACCTCCTCGGGCGAGTGCAGGTGCGCCTGGTGGGTCGCGAACGCGCAGTACTTGCAGTAGCAGCGGCAGGTCCTCGACAGCGACAGCGTCAAGTTGCGCGAGAAGGTGACCCGGCGGCGCATGCGCGGATTCTATGACCCAGACCCAGAGTCGCCGGGCGCGAGCGGGTATATCTCGCGCATGGCCGAGAAGCGCGCCGACATCGACCACGTGACGGTGGGCGTCAGCGATCTCGCGCGCAGCCGCCGGTTCTACGAACGGGCCCTGGCGCCGCTGGGGCTCGGACAGCCGCAGACGGCCGAGGTCCTGCCGAACGAGGTCGAGTTCGGGGACGGCGAGCGCCATCCCTTCGCGATCTCCACCGACTACCCGGTCGGCGCACGCGTGCACGTCGCCTTCGGCGCCGAGAGCACCGAGCAGGTGCACGCGTTCTACGAGGCCGCGCTGGACGCCGGCGGCACAGACAACGGCGCGCCCGGGCTGCGCCCCGAGTACTCCGAGCGCTACTACGGGGCGTTCGTGCTCGACCCCGACGGGCACAACGTCGAGGCCGTCACGCGGATCTAGCCCGCGACCCAGGCCTTCGCCTGCTCGAGCTCCGCGAGCGGGAAGACCCGCACCTCCCCCGGCATCATCCAGCGGAACATCTCGATCGTCTTGGCGATCCACTCGACGTCCGTGACGGCGGCGATCCGCTTCCAGGCGTCGCGGTGCTCGAAGGCGAGCGGCACAGCCCCCTTCAGATCCTCCTTGACCGCGGCAAGGTCGTGGCCCTCGTAGTCGGGGCCGACGACGAACACCGCGCGCAGCTCGCCGCCGGTGACGGCGTCGCTCAGCGCGGGGGTCAGCGTGTCGCGGTAGTCCGCGGCGTCGACGCGGCCCTCGAAGCGGAACCCGATCGTGCCCGGCGGCATGCCGGTGAGCGCCTGCACCACGCCCCGACGTTAGGCCGCTGGGACGCCCGGTGCAAGTCCCCGCGCCCGCATCGCCGCCAGGACCTCGCGCGCGACCTCCTCGGCGTCGCGGCCGGTCGTCTCGATCGTCAGCTCGAGCCCGGCGAGGGCGGGGATCCGCTCGGCCAGCTCGCGCGCGTGGGCGATCAGGGGCGCCTTACCGGGCCAGCGCTCGGGCTCGCGTCGCTGGAGCCTGGCGGCCAGCTCGGCGGCTGGCGCCGACAGGCAGACGACGAGCGAGCGCTGGGCGCGGGCCGCTTCGATCACGCCGCGCAGCTGCGCCTCGTTTTCGGTCGTCGCCGCGATCAGGAACAAGCAACGCCCGGCGTCGCGCTGGACGGCGAGCACGGCCGGCGAGCTCGGGGAGCCAGACCCCGGCGCCGAGCGGCGGGAAGCCGCGCGAGAGCTCCTCGGTCTCGATCGCGCCGTGCTCGACGCCTTCGAGCTCGAGGAGCGTGGTGAGCGCTTCGAGCAGCGAGGTCTTGCCGGCGCCGGGGGCGCCCGTCACGACGACCGCGTCGGCCATCGTCTAAGCCTGGCACGTGGGCGCACACGGCGCCCCGCAGCGGCCGCGTCAGCCATCGGCCAAGCCCGCCACGGGCCAAGCCCGCCACGGGGACGCACACGGCGCCCCCGCAGCGGCCGCCTCAGCCATCGGCCAAGCCCGCCACGGGGATCCACAAAGGATTAGGGTGGTCGGCACACGCCGAAAAAGGGGGCAGCCATGGCAGTAGGTCTGAGGCTCAAGTTCCGTGAGGGCAGGCAGGAGCAGTACGACGCGGTCCACGGGAAGATGGACGTCGACGCGAACCCGCCGGCGGGGATGATCTTCCACTCCGCCGGCCCGATCGACGGAGGCTGGGGCGTGATCGACGTGTGGGAGTCGCGCGACGCGTTCGACACGTTCGTCGGCACCCGGATGCAGCCGGCGCTGGCCGAACTCGGTGACGAGGCATTCGACGGACCGCCGGACATCAAGGAGTTCCCGGTCCACCACTACACGAAGGCCTAGTCGTCCTTGGGGGGGCCGGCACATGTGCGGGCCCCGCTTGGCGCGATGCGCCAAGCGGCTCCTCGGCGCATGCGCCGAGGAGAGGGGTCCG
Organism: uncultured Solirubrobacteraceae bacterium; assembly: GCA_963703205.1. Lineage (GTDB taxonomy): Bacteria > Actinomycetota > Thermoleophilia > Solirubrobacterales > Solirubrobacteraceae > Palsa-744. The sequence goes on along the minus strand of OY969799.1, from coordinate 400,880 downwards.
CGCATGCGCGGACCCCGGCCCCGCCGCGTGCGGCGGGGCCCCCCACCACGTCGCCTATGCTCAGCCCGCATGCCGACCGACTCGCCAGCGGGCGGCCGCGTCTACCTCGCGCGCCACGGCCAGACCGCCTACAACCACATCGGCCGCTTCCAGGGCCAGCAGCAGATCCCGCTCGACGACACCGGCCGCGCGCAGGCGCTCGAGCTCGCCGAACGCGCCGTTCTCCTACGGCTTCGCGGCGCTGTGGACGAGCCCGCTGATGCGTGCGATGGAAACCGCCGAAGCCGTCGCCGCGCGCATCGGCCTCGAGCCCCGTCGAGGACTCGCGGCTGATGGAGACCGATGCCGGTGACTGGACCGACCGCTTCTTTGCCGACGTCCGCGCCGAAGATCCCGAGCGCTTCGACGCGTTCGCCGCGGCCGACCCCGGCTTCGCGTTCCCCGGCGGCGAGTCCTTCGCCGAGCAGGAGGACCGTGTCGAAGCCGCCCTCGCCGACATCGGCGAGGGTCCGCTGCCCGCGCTGGTCGTCTGCCACGGCATGGTGATCCGCGCCGCCATGTACCGCCGCCGCCGTCCCGGCGATCCGCCCTTCACTCGCGTCGCGAACGCTGCGATCGTGCCGCTCGACCCCGCCGAGGCGGCGCAGGCGGAAGTCGGCGGCGGGGTCCTCAACGGCTGAGCCTGCGCGGGCCCGAGGCCACCCGATCGCGTTCCTGGCGCGGCGGACGTGGGCTCACTTCCGCGGCCCCGCGCACCATCACGTCCGCGGCGCTGCGTCGCGGCGCGGCGGCCCCGCGCCATCACGTCCGCGGCACTGCCGTCGCGGCTCAGGCGGGCAGCCCCAAGAAGCGGCGCAGCGATCGCCGCTGCGCCGGTAGGCGGCGGCCTGCCTCCAGCTCGCGCACCGCGACCTCGTTGGTCATCGCCGCGAGCAGCTGCGCGGCGGCGGCCGCCTCCGGCCAGCCCATCGCCTTGATGCTGGGGATCGCGCTCGCCGCCAGGCGCTCGTGACGCGCCGCCAGCGAGGCCGTCAGCGCACCGTCGGCGCGCGCCTCGAGCGCGAGCGCCTTGATCGCCTTCTGCGACAGGCACACATCCAGGTAGGCCTCTGCCCCACGCCAGATCCTCTCGGCACCCGGCTCGGTTCCGTCCGTCGCCACCGCCGTTGCCTCGCGGACCCGCTCGTGGAAGCGCTCGTGCAGCGCGTCGACGAAGGACTCACGGGTCGCGAAGTGCACGTAGAACGTGCCCTTCGCGACCCCCGCCTCGGCTACGACGCGGTTCACGCTGAGCCCCGCCAACCCCTCGCGCTCGGCCACTGCTGCCCCCGCCGCCAGCAGCGCCTCGCGGGTGCGGGAGGCGCCTTCCGGGCCGCGGCGCGAGGGCGTTGCCGCGATCCGGCGGCTCACAGCCATGCCCAGGCCACTCCCGTCTCGACTGGCGCGATCATCGAGCGCCATTTTAGATGACCGCCTGGTCGGTCTGGATGACCGACCAGTCGGTCATTGCGATGCGGTGCCCGTTAGCTGCGCAGGATCGCGCAGCCGGTCGACCCGTGGGCGAACAGCACCTGCTCGTCGCCCTCCAGGTAGATGCGACCCTCGGCCGTCGCGGTGCGGCGGCCCGCGTGCACGACCCGCCCCTCGCGCCAGCACCCGCCCGCCCCCGGCCCGCATCGAGCGCAGGTAGCGCACCTGCAGGTCGGTCGTCGTGTAGCCGACGCCCGCCTCGAGCGTCGTGTGCACCGCGCAGCCCATGCACGAGTCGAGGATCGTCGCCGCCACGCCGCCGTGCACCGAGCCGATCGGGTTGTACATCCACTCCTGCGGCTCCAGCGCGAACACCGCACGCCCCGGCGCGACCTCGATCACCTCCATCGCCAGCAGTCGCGCGATCGGCGGCGGCGGGAGCTCGCCGGCGATGATCGCGCGCATCACCTCCAGCCCCGACAGTCTGTCGGCGCGCTCGAGCGAGTCGGCGGGGTCCGACCACTCGAAGCTGCGGCGGCGCGAGGCGACGGACGCGCCGAGCGAATCGGTCGCCGCCCTCACGCCGCCTCCCCGACCACGCCGTCAGCCGGGCAGCTCGGCGACGCTCCAGGGGGTCGAGCGCGAGCAGCTCCTCGACCTGATCGGAGGCGGCCCGCGCCGCCGCGCCGGCGGGCCGATCGCAGAGCATCGCCGCCGCGGTCGCCAGCCCCGCGATCACCGTTATCAACCAGGTCGAGTGGAAGTCGGCGGCGTCGCCTCCGCCGGCTGCCGAGCACGGCGACGAGCATCGCGACGCCGAGCGCCGCCCCGATCTGGCGGCCCATCGTCAGCACGGCCGCGCCCGTCGCGAAGCGCTCCGGCGCCAGCGAGGACGCGCCGGCGCCGGTCAGCGTCGGGATCACGAGGCCGACGCCGGCGCCGGTGATCAGGTTGCCCGGCAGGAACTCGGTCAGGAAGTGCGGGCGATCGCCGGTCTGCGTGATGTAGAAGACCGAGCCGGCCGCGAACAGCAGCGAGCCGGCGACGCCGGGCAGCCGGTAGCCGAAGCGCGCCCCGAGCCGCGCCGAGGGGATGCTGAAGGCCGTCGCCATCGCCGGGCCGGGGAACAGCATCAGCCCGGCGGTGAGCACGTCCTCGTGCCAGACGCCGGTCAGGAACAGGACGCCGCTCAGCAGCATCGCGCCGAAGCCCGCGAAGAACAGCACCGAGGCGCCGACGGCGAGGCCGAAGCGCCGCACGCGCAGCATCGACGGCTCGATGACGGGCGTCGGGTGGCGTTCCGAGCGCAGCCACAGCGCCGGCGCAGCACGGCGCTCGCGGCGAGCAGCGCGATCACGCCGGCCGAGTCCCAGCCCCATTCCTGGCCCTTCGTGATCGCCACGACCAGCGCGCCGATCGCGACGACCAGCGTCGCCGCGCCGGGCACGTCGGGCCGCCCGGCGGCCTGCTCGCGGCGCTCGCGAGCGTGCGGATCCCGGCGGCCAGCGCGGCCAGGCCGAACGGCACGTTGACGAGGAACACGAGCCGCCAGTCGGCCTTCACGAGCAGCCCGCCGAGCGGCGGCCCGGCGGCGGCGGCGATCCCGCCGCTCGCGGCCCACAGCCCGATCGCGACGTGACGCTTCTCCGGCTCGAACTCGGGCAGCATCAGCCCGAGCGAGGTCGGCAGCATCAGCGCGCCCCCGATCGCCTGCACGACGCGCGCGCCGACCAGCGCGCCGACCGACGGCGCGGCGGCGCACGCGGCGCTCGCCGCGACGAACACGCCGAGGCCGAGCAGGAACGCGCGCTTGCGCCCGAACGCGTCCGCCCAGCGCCCGGCCGGCACGAGCAGCGCGGCGAACACGATCGCGTAAGCGCTCAGCACCCACGACAGCGAGCCGAGCGACGCGCCGCCGAAGTGCCGCGCGATCGCCGGGAAGGCGATGTTGACGATGAACAGGTCGAGGCTCGACATGAACACGCCCGGCGACGACGATGAGGGAGATGCAGCCACTTACGTTGCATGATGAAACCCACCGTATCACACCCGTTGCATGATGCAACCCTCTCGGCTACAATCGGAGGAGATGCTTCGCAACGACTACGAGAACCAGTCCTGCTCGATCGCCGGCGCGCTCGAGGTCGTGGGCGAGCGCTGGTCGCTGCTGATCGTGCGCGACATCCTGCTCGGCCTGCGGCGCTTCGACGAGCTGCAGTCCCACCTCGGGATCGCTCGCAACGTGCTGCAGGCGAGGCTGACGCGGCTCCAGGAGCACGGCGTGATCGAGCGCGTCCCCTACCAGGACCGTCCGCCCCGCTTCGAGTACCGGCTGACCGAGAAGGGCCTCGACCTGTGGCCGACGATCGTCGCGCTGATGAAGTGGGGCGACCGCTACGCCCCGCCGGCGGGCGGGCCCGCGGTGCTGATCGAGCACCGCGGCTGCGGCGGAAGCGTCGACGAGCACCGCATCTGCGATCGCTGCGGCCAGCGGCTGAAGGCGCGCGATGCCGTCGGCCGCCCCGGCCCCGGCGCGCGTGCGGATCACCCGCTGCTGCGCAACGAGCAGAGCGCGGCGCTCAGCGGCTGAGCGTCAGCGTCTTCGGCACGCCCCGATCCTGCTGGCACGCGCCGGCGCGCACGCGCAGCTCGCGCCGGCTCAGTCGCCGGCGACGATCCCCGCAGCTTCACGAGCCATGCGCGAGCGCGGAACGACGAGATCGAACCCGTCGCCTTCTGCCAGCTCGCGTACGCCCGGGCTCCACGTGCGAGTAGTAGCCGAGCACGCGCGCGCGGCCGATCAGCCCTTCCTCGCGCAGCTCTCGTACGGACTGCACCCGTTCGAGCTCGTTCGTGGTCAGGTCGGCGATCACGACGTCGGCGCCGCCACCGATCAGCGCCTTGCGCAGCGCGTCCTCGTCAGCCACCAGCTCGACCTCGTGCCCGGCGGCGGCGAGAGCCCCCTGCACGTTGGAGCCGAACAGCAGGTCGGCGGTGAGGATGAGCGCGCGCGCCACCGGTCCTCGCGCGGCTACTGCGCGCGCATCCGGCGGAACTCCTCGCGCGCGGACTCCGGGCGGCCCCACATCTGGATCGTCTCGACGCGCCCCTCGCGAACCTCGCGGAGCGCCATCTCGCCCTCGATGCCGGCTTCGTCGAGCAAGCGCAGCGCGCCGTGCACGGCGGGCGCCGCCGCGGCGTGGCCGAAGCGGTGCGCGACGAGCAGCCGCCAGTGCCAGTCGTATTTCGAGTACGGGCGGGCGTTGACGGTCGCGAGATACAGGGCTCCCTCGACGTAGCGCGACTCGTCCGCGATGCGCAGGTCCAGCTCCAGGTCGGTCCAGTCCTCCGGGAGCGAGTCGAGGATCCGCTGGAAGGTGTCGGCGAAGCCCATCTCGGCCAAGCCTAGCGCGGCTATTCTCGAAGCATGGCGGGCGCAACCGGCACGAGCCTCGAGCACGACTACGAGCTGCTGCTCGGCGGCTGCGGACTGCTGGACCGCTCCGAGCGCGGCAAGCTCGCGCTGAGCGGCGCGGACGCTGTCGAGTTCCTCAACGGCCAGGTCACCAACGAGCTGGCGGGGATACAGCCGGGCGAGGGACGCTACGCGGCGTTCCTCACGCACAAGGGCAAGATGCTCGGCGATCTGCGGGTGCTGGCCGTCGCGGGCGAGGACGGCGCGGTCGAGCTGCTGCTCGACACCGAGCGCGCCGCGCTGCAGGCGCTGTTCGACATGATCCGCCGCTTCAAGGTCGGCTACCGCGTGGAGCTGCACAAGCGCACGCTCGAGCGCGGCCTGTTGTCGCTGATCGGCCCGCGCGCGGCGCAGACGGCGGGGGCGGATCCGGGCGCCGTCGAGCACAGCAACGCGCCGGTGACCGTGGACGGCGTCGCGGCGATCGCGATCCGCACCGACCGCGGCATCGACCTGCTGTGCGCCACCGAGGACACGGCGGCGCTGGCTGCGTCGCTGAGCGCGCGCGGCGCCGAGCCGGTGAGCGAGGACGCCGCCGAGTGCCTGCGGGTGGAGAGCGGGCGCCCGCGCTTCGGGCTGGACATCGACGAGTCGGTGATTCCCCAGGAGGCCGGCCTCAACGAGCGCGCGGTCAGCTTCACGAAGGGCTGCTACGTCGGCCAGGAGACCGTCGCGCGGCTCCACTACAAGGGCAAGCCCAACCGCCACCTGCGTGGCATCGCCCTGGCCGGACCAGCCGCGAGCGGCGCGGAGCTGCGCCTGGGCGAGCGCGCCGTCGGCCGGCTCGGCTCGGTCGTCGAGTCGCCGCGGCTGGGCTGGATCGCGCTGGCGCTGGTGCGCCGCGAGGCCGAGCCGGGCACGGCGCTCGCTGTCGGTGACGCGGGCGCCGCGGGCAGCGTCGTCGAGCTGCCCTTCGCGGCACCCTGAGCGCACTGGCGCTCACCAGGTGGGCGTTGGGGGCCGGCGGCCTCGCCCCGTCGCGCGGCGCACCTCGCCGAGCGCCCGCCCGCAGCGCCGCCGCGCTCCCGGCTGGAGCTGCGCGTGGGCTGAGCGGGCCGGCCTACTCGCCCGAGTCGTCGCCTCCGGCGAGCTGGCGCATGATCGTCTGTTCGGCAGCCCGCAGGTAGCCGATCGCGGCGTACGGGTCGGCGATGTTGTGGCGCATACGCACGGTCGAGCTGTATTCGCCGGCCTCGCCGAGCCGTTTGAGGACCTGCACGATCGTGATCACAGCGCCGATCTCGGCGCTCTCGTCGCTGCCGTAGTCGGTTTCGAGCGCCTCCATCTGCTCGGAGGCGCAGGTGCCGAGAATCGATCCGTCGAGAGCCATCTGTGCCTCCAAAGCGGGTTCGGTGCTGCCGGGGCAGGACCCGGCGCGGAGCGCCTTCTCACCGAGCCCTCGTGGGCCGAGTCTATGCAGTCATGGCGAGCTTCCGGACCGGGGGCCATCCAGGCCGCGGCGCATAATGCGCCGATGGCTTCGGCGCACGAGTTCTTCGCCGCCTCGGCCGGTGTCGCGGGGGCGCTGATCGGCCTGCTCTTCGTCGCGATCTCGGTCGCCCCGGAGCGCGTGCTCGGCCCCGACGCCCACGAGGTCCATGCCGTTCGCGCCGCGGCGAGCCTGACGTCCTTCACCAACGCCCTGAGCGTCTCGCTGTTCGGGCTGATCCCCGAATACTCCCCGGCGGTGCCGGCGGTGGTCCTCGCCGTCGTCGGGCTGCTGTTCATGGTGGGCGCGCTGGTCCGGCTCGTGCCGCTCGCGCGCACCGGTGAGGTGCGCGCTCGCGAGCTGGGCTTCCTGGTGGGGCTGCTCGCGGTGTTCGTGATCCAGCTGCTCGCCGGCATCGCGCTCGCCCGCCACGACGGCAACCGCGAAGCACTGCACGTCGTCTGCGTGCTGGTCGCGGTGTGCTTCCTGATCGGGATCACCCGCAGCTGGGAGCTGGTCGGCGGGCCGAACGTCGGGCTGCTCTCGGTGCTGGCCATCGGCTCGCGCCGGGACGGCGAGGACCCGCGGGCTTGAGCAGCGAGACGCCGCTCGCCCGCAAGCTCGGCATGAAGAGCGGCGGGCGGCTGCTGACCAGCGGCGCGCCGCCGGGCTGGAGCGTGCCGGAGCTTCCCGACGGCGCCGCCGCCGGCGAGCTGCGGCGCGGCGAGCAGGCCGGCGAGCGCGACGACGTCCTCGTCGCCTTCTTCGCCGCGCGCGCGGAGATGGAGGGCTCGATCGCCGAGCTCGGGCGCTCGGTGTTTCCCGACGGCGCGCTGTGGGTGGCCTGGCCGCGCCGAGCGGCCGGGCACGACAGCGACATCCGCGACACCGATGTCCGCCGGGCGGCGCTGCCGCTGGGCCTGGTCGACGTCAAGGTCGCGGCGCTCGGCGAGGACTGGTCCGGGCTGCGGCTCGTCTGGCGGCGCGAGCGGCGGGGGCGCTGAGCCGAGCCGGCGACGGCTCACCGTCACGCGTCCGCGGGCGGCCCGCGGGTAGGATTGGGGCCGCCGGCAATCCCCAACGAACGAGGTTCAGAGCACAGTGGCGATCGATCTTCAGCAAGTCTCCTCCGTCGACACCGAGCCGGGCGAGCTGCCCGCCACGATGGCCGCCTGGGTGATCCGCGAGGAGCGCTACGGCGAGCCGAAGGACGCGTTCGAGATCGAGGAGATCGAGGTTCCGGAGCCGGGCGCCTTCGAGGTGATCGTCCGCGTGATGGCCGCGGGCGTCAACTACAACAACGTTTGGGCGGCGCTCGGCAAGCCGGTGTCGGTGATGAAGTACGGCGACCACCCCGAATACGGCCACCACATCGGAGGCTCCGACGCCTCGGGCGTCGTCTGGAAGGTCGGGGCCGGCGTGACCCGCTGGAAGGTCGGCGACGAGGTCGTGGTGCACTGCAACATGGCCTCCTACGAGGACCCCGAGGTGCACGGCCTCGACCCGATGGCGGCGCCATCGCAGCGGATCTGGGGCTATGAGACGACCTGGGGCTCCTTCGCCCAGTTCACCAAGGTCCAGGCCCAGCAGCTGCTGCCGAAGCCCCACGCCCTGACGTGGGAGGAGGCCGCCTCCTACGGGCTCGTGTACTTCACCGCGTACCGCATGCTGATCACCCGCTGCAAGCTGCAGGCGGGCGCGAACGTGCTGATCTGGGGCGCGGCCGGCGGGCTGGGCGTGTTCGCCACGCAGATCTGCAAGGCGGCGGGCGCGAACTGCGTCGGCGTCGTCTCCTCCGCCGAGAAGGGCGAGCTCGTCAAGCGGCTGGGCGCGGTCGATTACATCGACCGGGGCGAGTTCGCGGGGATGATGCGCAAGGGCGGCGAGACCGCCGAGGAGGAGAAGCAGCGCTCGAAGGTCGCGCTGGGCTTCGCCAAGCGCGTCAAAGAGATCCTCGGCGACGCACCCGACATCGTCTTCGAGCACGTCGGCAAAGCGACGCTGCCGACCTCCGTCTTCACGGCCAAGACGTTCGGGAAAATAGTCATCTGCGCCGGCACCACCGGCATCGACGTGGACTTCAACGTCGCGATCCTGTGGATGAGGCAGAAGGAGATCCTGGGCTCGCACTTCGCCAACGCTTACGAGTGCATGAAGGCCAACGAGCTGATCGAGAGCGGCCAGATCCGGCCCGTCCTGTGGCGCACGCTGGGCTTCGACGGAGTCGCCGAAGCGCACCAGCTGATGCTCGAAAACAAGCACCTCGGCAAGATCGCGATCCTCGTCGGCGCCGACGCGGAGGGCCAGGGCAGGACCGCCGAGGGCCCCGGCGCGATCCGCGCGGAGGTTGGCGCCTGATGGCCGGCACGGTGATCATCCCCTGGTACGCGACCGGCTTCCGCGGCGACGCCTTCGAGCAGGCGCTGAACGAGATCGCGGCGGTGGCGCTTCGCTACCGCGCCAGCAACTACGCGGTCTTCCGCGCCCGCGACGACCGCTACAAGTTCCAGCAGCTCGCCGGCTTCGAGGAGTACCTCGACTGGGAGCGCTACTGGGAAGGTCCCGAGATGAGCTACTTCCGCGCCGCCCACCAGAGCTGGTACCAGGTTCCGGTTCTCTACGGCTGGTGGGACCAGACCGCGGGCGGCGCGACCGCCGCGACGCCGATCACCTCCGGCGCCAACGGCGACGGCGCCGGCGGCGTGGGCGTCGGCGAGAGCGCGTAGCCGGCCCACGGCCGGTGTGAGCGCGGCGCTCCAGCGCCGCCGTTCAACAGCGCTTTCTCATCGGAGCGGGGCCACTGCCCTGCCACACTGCGCCGAGTCCGCGGCCCCCGCGGCCCCACGCGCATGGCAGACCGGCACACGAGCGGCGATCAGCCGCCCCAACTCGACCCACGGGAGCGGCTCGAGCGACGGCATGCCGCCCGCCTGCGCCGCCGCCGCCGCCGCGGCGCCTTCGGCGGCGGGCTGGGCGCGCTCGCCATCGCGGCGCTGGCGCTCGTCCTGATCGGCGGCGGGACGCCGGGCCATGCCCGCACTTCCTCCGCGCCAGGCCGGAGCTCCGCGCCGCACAGACACGCAGCGGCGCACGCCGTCCCCGGCGGGCCGCTCGCGGCCGCGTCGCTGGGCGGGCTCGGGGCGCTGTGGTCGGCGCACGACGTCGTCGGCTACAGCGCATCGACCGCCTCCGCCTACCAGGCCGCGTCGCGCCGCAGAGGGCTGCCCGGAGACCTGATGATCGCCGACCGCGGCAACAACCGTGTGCTGATCGTCGACTCCCGCGGGCACATCCTGTTCCGGTTCCCCCGAACGGGAGACCCCGGGCATCTGTACTTCGACGACGACACGTTCATCGAGCCCGGCGGGGAATGGATCATCTCCAACGAGGAGGACGACGAGGCGGTGGTCGCGATCAAACTTCGCGGCCGCGGCATGAAGCTGCTGTTCGGGCACCCCGGCGAAGTGGGCTCGGATAGCACGCACCTGAACAGCCCCGATGACGCCTACATGCTGCCCGACGGAACCTTCACCGTCGCCGACGACGCGAACTGCCGCATCCTCTTCATCCGCCACCAGCGGATCGTGCGCGAATACGGATCGCCGGCCGAATGCCGGCACGATCCGCCGCACCGCTTCTCCTCTCCCAACGGCGACACGCCACTCCCGAACGGCGGCATCCTGGTCAGCGAGATCCAGGGCTCCTGGATCGACGAAATCGGCCCGGAAGGCAAGCTGCGCTGGGCGCGCAAAGCCCCTGTGGCCTATCCCTCGGACCCGCAGCCGCTGCCGGGCGGGCGGGTCCTGCTCGCCGACTACTCGAACCCCGGTCACGTCCTGATCATGGACCGGCGCGGCCGTGTGCTGTGGCGCTACGGCCCGTCGAGCGGCTATGGGCGCTTGAACCAGCCCTCGCTGGCGATGCCGCTGCCGAACGGGGACGTCGCGGTCAACGACGACTACCGCGACCGCGTGCTCGTGATCGACCCGCGCACCAACCGGATCGTCTGGAAATACGGCCACACCGACGTCGCCGGGACGGGCTGGAACTACCTCAACACGCCGGACGGACTCGACTTCATCCCGCTCGACCCGCACGGCGCGCCCGACTACGCGGCCGTCGTCCACCCGTAGGGGACGGCGCGCTGGCCCTCGCCGCGCTCGAGTTCGTGCGCCGGCCGGCGGCCCCCGCGCGGCCGGCCCGCCGCGCACGCGCCGCGGCCGCGGGCGCGATGCTCGCGTGCGCCGTGCCGGCGCTCGCGATCAGCGGCTGCGGAGGCTCGGGCGCTCGAGGTCGAACCGCCGCGCACGCGTCCCATCCCGCGGCGGCGCCCGTTCGCGGCCCGCTGCGCGCGAGCGTCTCCAGAGCAGGGGAGCTGCCGACGGCGAGACAGGACGCGGCGAGCGCCCCGGACGGTCGCGGCGCCGTCCTCGTGATCGGTGGGCTCGACCCCGAAGAAAGCTCGCTCGCGGACGTCCTTCAGCTCCGGGGCGGCGGCGTGCGGCGGATCGGCACGCTGCCCACGCCGCTGCACGACGCATGTGCCGGCGCGGCGCGCGGCAGCGTCTACCTGTTCGGCGGAGGCGAGCAGGAATCGTTCTCCGGGATCCTGCGCGTCACGGCCGCCGGCGCCGCGGCGCAGGTCGGATCGCTGCCGACCCCGGCCTCGGATGTCGCCTGCGTGGCGGCGGGCGGCGCGGTGTACGTGATCGGCGGCTACACCGGCCAGGCGCCGCTGCGCTCGATCCTCGCCTGGCGCCCCGGGGGCGCGCCCCGCGTGGCGGGCACGCTGCCGAAGCCGCTGCGCTACGCGGCCGCGGCCGCCGTGCGCGGACAGATCCTGATCGCGGGCGGGACCAGCGGCGAAGCGGCGAGCTCGGCCGTCTACTCGTTCGACCCCGCCACGGGAGGCGTGCGCACCGTGGCTCGGCTGCCCGCGGGGCTCACCCACGCGGCAGGTGTCGCGGCCGGCGGCGTGCTGCTCGTGATCGGCGGGCGCGGCGCGCGGGAGGGCACGCAGCGATCGAGCATCCTGGCGGTCTCGAGCTCCGGCACGGTCTCTGTGGTCGGCCGGCTGCCCAGGCCGCTGTCGGATCTCTCGGCGGTCGCCGACGGCGCGGGAGCGCTGCTGATCGGGGGCCGCGACGCCGGCGGGCAGCCGCAGCGAACGATCCTGCGGCTGCGGGTGAGCCGCTGAGCCGGGCCGGACCGGGCGCTGCGCTCTATCCAGCGCAGAGCGCGAGCAGGATCTCGCCGGCCGGCGCCTCCCGGCAGGCTGCGAAGCCGGCCCCCGCCCAGAGGTGCAGGAGCTCCGCTTCGCCGGCTGCGGCGGCGGCCCTGCGCAGCGGCGAGGTGAGGTGGTGGATCGCCGGGTAGCCGAGCGGAGCCGAGGCCTCGTGCCTTTCCATGAAGCCGTTGACCAGCCCGCGCGCGGGGCGACCCGTGAAGGCCCGCGTGACCGCGGTCCGGCTGCGCCCCGGGTCGTGCAGCGCGGCACGATGAGTGGCGGCGGTACCGGCCTCGTCGGCGAGCAGCAGCGCCGTGCCCACCAGCACCGCGGCGGCGCCCGCCGACAGCGCCTCGCTCGCCTGCGCGGGACTCGCGACGCCGCCCGCGGCGAGCAGCGGCAGCCGCGTCCGCTGCCGGATCGCCGCGAGCAGCTCGGCGAGCCCCAGCGGGGGTGGCGGTTGGGCCGGCGTGAAGGTGCCCCAGTGCCCGCCCGCGGCCGCGGACTGGACGATCAGCGCATCGAATCCGGCGCTCGACGCCGCCTCGGCCTCGGCCGGCGAGGTGACGGTCTGCGCGAGCATCGCGCCGGCCGCGCGCAGCGCCGCCGCGTCCGCGGGCGGAGGCATGCCGAACGTGAAGCTGACGAGCGGCGGCGGCGAGGCCACCAGCACCTCGAGCTTCTCCCGCCAGCCGTCGTCGTCCTCGCGCGGCGGCCCCTCCGGGAGCGCGGCGCCGACGCGCTCGGCCTCGGGGCGGAGCTCGGCGGCGTATGCGCGGTAGGCCTCCGGATCCACCGGCACGGGGCACGGCGCGAACAGGTTCACCCCGTACGGCACCGCGGCCGTCCCCAGCTCCGCGAGCTCGGCCTCGAGGGCCCCCGCGCTCTTGTAGCCCCCCGCCAGGAAGCCGAAGCTGCCGGCGCGCGCAGCGGCGATCGCGAGCGCGGGCGTGCCGGCACCGCCCGCCATCGGCGCGGCGAGCACCGGCAGCGTGGCGCCGAGCTCCGCGAGCAGCTCCTGCGGCCCGGCCGCGGCCACTAGCCCTGCTCGAGCGGCGCCATCGTCAGCCCGGCGCCCTTCAGCTGCTCCCAGTAGAGCTCGGCCGGCTCCTGGTGGCCGGTGTAGACGATCGCCCGGCCCGTGGAATGGATCACGTTGGCGATCTCCATGCCGCGCTGCATCGAGATGCCCGGGATGAACCGAGCGAGCGTGCCGGCGACGTGCTCGAAGGTGTTGTGGTCGTCGTTGCAGACGATCACCCGCCAGGACCCGCCGAGGCCGGTTCCGGGCCCTCCCGCGCGCGGCAGCTCGACGGTCTCCGCCATGGCTCGCAGGATAGAACCAGCGCTGAGAGGCCGCACGGGCGCCCGCGTGCAGCGTGGGCGCCGACCGCCCGCGCCCGCGGTGCAACCGTACAATTGACCCGATGAGCCACGAGCACGAGACCCGTCTGCCGGAGCGTGACCGGCCCTGGATGATGCGCACCTACGCGGGGCACTCCACGGCGAAGGCCTCCAACGAGCTGTACCGGCGCAACCTGCAGAAGGGCCAGACGGGCCTCTCCGTCGCCTTCGACCTGCCCACGCAGACCGGCTACGACCCCGACGACGAGCTCGCCCGCGGCGAGGTCGGCAAGGTCGGCGTGCCGGTCTCCCACCGCGGCGACATGGCGGCGCTGATGCAGGGGATCCCGCTCGGCGAGATGAACACCTCGATGACGATCAACGCCACCGCCGCCTGGCTGCTGGCGCTCTACATCGTCACGGCGCAGGAACAGGGCGTGGACGAGGCGAGCCTCCAGGGCACCACGCAGAACGACATCATCAAGGAGTTCCTCGCCCGCGGCACCTACGCGTTCCCGCCGGGCGCCTCGATGAGGCTGATCGCGGACATGATCGCCTACACGGTCGAGCACGTGCCGAAGTGGAACCCGATCAACATCTGCTCCTACCACCTGCAGGAGGCCGGGGCCACCCCGGTGCAGGAGATCGCCTACTCGATGGCCAACGCCGAAGCCGTCCTCGACGCCGCACGCGAGCGCGTCGGCGAGGAGCAGATGGAGAAGGTCTTCGGGCGGATCTCGTTCTTCGTCAACGCCGGCGTGCGCTTCGTCGAGGAGCACGCGAAGCTGCGCGCGATGTCGGTCCTCTGGGAGCAGATCGGCCGCGAGCGCTACGGAATCACCGACGAGCGGCGGCTGCGCTTCCGCTACGGCGTGCAGGTCAACTCGCTGGGGCTGACCGAGGCCCAGCCCGAGAACAACGTCCAGCGGATCGTGCTGGAGGCGCTGGCCGTGACGCTCGGCCGCAACGCCCGCGCGCGGGCGATCCAGCTTCCCGCCTGGAACGAGGCGCTGGGGCTGCCCCGCCCCTGGGACCAGCAGTGGTCGCTGCGCATCCAGCAGGTGCTGGCCTACGAGACCGACATCCTCGACTACCCCGACATCTTCGAGGGATCGAAGGTGATGGACGGCCTGGTGGAGGAGCTGCTGAAGGGCGCCCGCGACGAGATCGCGGTCGTCAAGGAGCACGGCGGCGCCGTCGAGGCGGTCTCCTACATGAAGGCGGCCCTGGTCGAGTCCCACCGCGAGCGGATCCGCCGGATCGAGGCGGGCGAGCAGGTCGTCGTCGGGCAGAACCGCTTCACCGAGACCGAGGACTCGCCTCTCACCTCCGACGCCGAGGGCGGGATCCTCGTCGTCGACCCGGCGATCGAAGCCGAGCAGGTCGAGGAGGTGCGCCGCTGGCGCTCGCAGCGCGACCAGGCGGCGGTCGACGCCGCGCTGGGCGAGCTCGCCGCAGCCGCCCGCGAGGAGGGCGCGAACCTGATGGAGCCGACGATCGCCGCCGCGCGGGCGGGCGCGACGACCGGCGAGTGGGCGCGGACGCTCCGCGAGGTCTTCGGCAGCTACCGCGCGCCCACGGGCGTCGGCGAGGCGGCCGCGGCCCCGGGCAGCACCGAGCTCGCCGAGCTGCAGGCCGAGGTGGCGCGCCTGCAGGAGAAGCTCGGGCGCCGCCCGAAGATCCTGGTCGGCAAGCCGGGCCTGGACGGGCACTCCAACGGCGCCGAGCAGATCGCGGTGCGGGCGCGCGACGCCGGCATGGACGTCGTCTACGAGGGCATCCGCCTGACCCCCGCGCAGATCGCGGCCTCCGCGCTGCAGGAGGGCGTGCACGTGATCGGCCTGTCGATCCTCTCGGGCTCGCACCGGGAGCTGATCCCGGCCGTGACAGAGGCGCTGAGGGACGCCGGCGTGAAGGCGCCGGTGATCGTCGGCGGCATCATCCCCGAGCAGGACGTCGCGCCGCTGCGGGCCGCGGGCGTGGCGGCTGTCTACACACCGAAGGACTTCGACATCACCGTGATCATGCGCGACATCCTCGCGCTGCTCGCCGAGAACGCCGATTCCACGACGGTCGCCGTGGCCGGCG
This sequence comes from uncultured Solirubrobacteraceae bacterium, assembly GCA_963703205.1. GTDB lineage: Bacteria > Actinomycetota > Thermoleophilia > Solirubrobacterales > Solirubrobacteraceae > Palsa-744. Next base: position 385,847 of record OY969799.1, on the reverse strand, counting down.
GTGCCCAGCCGCCGGAAGCGGTGGTCGGCGGGGCGTGAGCGAGACCGGCCGGGAGCTCGGCGTCCGCCTGCGCGAACGGGACCTGACCGCCGCCCCCGCCGCGCTGAACCTGCTCGAGAGCTCGGCCTCGGAGGACCGGCGCCAAGCGGCCGCGCTGCTGGCCGAGGTCTCCCCCGCCACGCTCGGCGAGGAGGCCGCCGGGCACGTGATCGGCGTCACCGGCCCGCCCGGCGCCGGGAAGTCGACGCTGCTCTCGGCGCTGATCGCCGGGTGGCGTGCGCGAGGCAGGACGGTGGCGCTGCTCGCCGTCGACCCCAGCTCGCGGCGCTCGGGCGGCGCGCTGCTCGGGGACCGTGCCCGGATCGAGTTCGACCCCGCCGACCGCGGCGTGCTGATCCGCTCGACCGCCGCCGGCGAGCGTCTCGGCGGGCTCGCGCGCCCGACGCGCGACGCGGCGCTCGCGCTCGCCGCGGCGTTCGACGTCGTGGTGATCGAGACCGTCGGGGTCGGGCAGGCGGAGACCGAGATCGCGGACGTCGCCGACACGGTGGCGGTGGTCGTGCAGCCCGGCAGCGGCGACGCCCTCCAGTTCCTGAAGGCCGGGATCATGGAGATCCCGGACGTGCTGGTCGTGACCAAGGCCGACCTCGGGAAGCTCGCGCTGCGGACCCGGCGCGACCTCGCCGCGGCGCTGCGCTCGCTGGGGTCTCGCGACACCGAGGTGCTCGCGGTCTCCTCGCTGGCGCCGCCCAGCGGTGTCGAGGAGCTGCTCGACGCGCTCGAGCGGCGCCACGGCGAGCTCGACCTGCCGGCTCGCAGGCTGCGCGCCAGGCGCGCGGGCGCGATCGCCGACTTCGCGCTGGAGCACGGCGAGCGCGGGATGCGCGCGCTCGGCGGCCGCGCCGCGGCCGAGAAGGCCCTCGCGGCGCAGGATCCCGGGCTCGACGGCGCCGCGCTCCTGTCGGCGCTCGAGCGCGCCGCCGAGGAGGCGGCGCCGTGACCCCTGACCGGCGCAGGGGCGCCGACGGCAATCGAGCGCCCCGCCGGGGAGCCCGCGGCCTGATCCACGACCTGCTGACGATCGTCGGCGCGTTCGTGCTCGCCAGCGCCCTCGCCGGTGCGCTCGGCGCGATCAACCTCGGCACGGCGCTGGCGTTCGGGCAGATCGGGGTCGCGCTCGCCACCGTGTACGTGCTGCTGCGGCGCTGAGGCACAGCCCGCCCCGCGCGGCGAGGCCATATCCTCCGCGGCGACATGGCCAGCGGCTGCTTCATCTCGACCGGCCGTTCCCTCGAGCAGGCCGTCGCGCGCGTGAAGCTCGCCGAGTCGCTCGGCTACGAGTCCGTCTACGTCACCCACGTGGCGGGGCGCGAGTCGCTGACGGTGCTGACCGTCTACGCGCTGGCGACGAGCCGGATCAGGATCGGCACCGGAGTGGTGCCGATCTACACGCGCACGCCCGCGACGATGGCGCAGACGGCCGCGACGATCGACGAGCTCTCGCACGGCCGCCTCACGCTCGGGCTCGGCGTCTCGCACCGCCCTGTCGTCGAGGGATGGCACGGCCAGACGATCGACCGGCCGGTGGCGGAGATGCGCGAGTACGCGACGATCGTGCGCTCGATCCTGCGCGCCGAGGCGCCGCCGCCGGGCGAGAAGTGGCGGACCGGCTTCCAGCTGATGGGCATCCCCCACAGCCCGGAGCTGCCGATCTACATCGCGGCGCTGTCGCCCGCGATGCTGCGCCTCGCCGGCGAGATCGCCGACGGCGTCGTGCTGTGGCTGTGCACGCCGCGCTACATCTCCGACGTCGTGATCCCGGAGCTGAGCGAGGGGCGGCGCCGCGCCGGCAAGAGCCTCGAGGGCTTCGACGTCGTGGCGGCCGTGCCGGCCGCCGCCACCGAGGACCGCGACGCGGCCTGGGCGGCGATGCGCAAAGACCTGATCCCCTACTTCGGCCTCCCCTTCTACCGCGCGATGATCGAGCGCTCCGGCTTCGGTGAGGACATCGCCGCCTACGACGCGGCAGGGGGCGACCTCGAGGGGATGCAGACGGCGATCTCCGACGGCTTCCTCGGAGCGCTGACCGCCGTCGGCAGCGAGGAGGAGGTCAGGGCGGGTGTCGAGCGCTACCGCACCGCCGGTGCGCCGTCGCCGAGCATCGGCCCGATCCCGCGCACCGACTTCGAGCGCACGCTGCGCGCGGCCGCGCCCTGAGTGGCGCCCGTGCCGCCCCTGCGCGGCACCGGCGCTGGCGCGGCCGCGGCCGGGAGGCGCAGAGGATCGTGAACGGCTTGCACGGGGCGGGCACGGCGCAGCGCGATGATCCAGATGCGACGGTCCCGCGTACAGGGAACTGAGAGCAGCAGCAGATGATTGTCCTGATCGGCTTCGCGATCCTCGCCGGTGCGGGCACGGCGCTCTCGCCGTGCGTGCTGCCCGTGCTCCCGGCGCTGCTCTCGGCCGGTGGCGTCGGCGGCACGCGCCGCCCGCTGGGCATCGTGCTCGGGCTGTCGGTGACGTTCACCGTCACGATCGTCGGCGTCGCAAGCGTCGTCGACGGCGTCGGCCTCGGCAGCGATCCGCTGCGGGACCTGGCGATCGCGGTGCTGCTCGTGTTCGGCGTCGTGCTGCTCGCGCCCGGCGTCTCGGCTCGTTTGGAGGCGCCGCTGTCGCGGCTCGCGAGGTTCGGGCCGCGCGACAGCGGCGACGGGTTCTTCTCGGGCCTGCTCGTGGGCGGCGCGCTCGGCTTCGTCTACACGCCCTGCGCGAGCCCGATCCTCGCGGCAGTGATCTCCGTCAGCGCGGCCTCAGGGCGCACCCTCGTGCTGGCGATCGCCTACGCGGGCGGCTCGGCGATCGTGCTGCTCGCGCTGACGCTCGGGGGCCGCTCGCTGTTCGAGCGGGTGCGCCGCGCCGGGCGAGGGCCGGCTCTGCAGCGGGTGCTCGGGGCCGTGATGGTCCTGACCGCGATCGCGATCGCCACCAACCTCGACGTGAACTTCGACCAGCTGATCGCCGAACAGATCCCCGACGTCAACATCACCGCGGCGCTGGAGTGCTCGCACGAGGTGACTAGCCGCCTGCACGAAGTCACCGGCCACGAGCCGCGCTTCGCGCCGGCGAACGGCTCCTCCTCCTGCCACGGCTCGGCGAGCGGCGTGCGGGTCGCGGCCGCGGGCGCGCCCCAGGCGACGCTGCTCGCCGCCGCCCATGGCCTGCCGGCGCTCGGCGCGGCGCCGGACTTCAGGCAGACCGAGGACTGGTTCAACACCCCGGGCGGGCGGCCGCTGAGCCTCGCCTCGCTGCGCGGGCGGGTCGTGCTCGTGGACTTCTGGACGTACACCTGCATCAACTGCATCCGCACGCTCCCCTACCTGAAGGCGTGGGACGCGGCCTACCGGCGCGACGGGCTGACGATCGTCGGCGTCGAGACGCCGGAGTTCGCCTTCGAGAAGGACGCCGCGAACGTTCGCGACGCGATCTCGCAGTTCGGGCTGCGCTACCCGGTCGTCCAGGACAACCGGATGGGCACCTGGAACGCCTACGGCAACGAGTACTGGCCCGCCGACTACCTGATCGACGCCAAGGGCCAGGTGCGCTACGCCGCCTTCGGCGAGGGCGACTACGCCAAGACGGAAACCGCGATCCGCGCGCTGCTCGCCGAAAAAGGAGCTCGCGTCGGCGGCCACGGCCGCCCCACGGGCGTCGTCGTCCCGACCTCGGCTGCGACGCCCGAGACCTACGTGGGCACCGCGCGCGCGGAAGGCTGGCTGCACCCGCCGAAAGCCGGGCTCCACGACTATGGCGGCCCGGTCACCGCCGAACCGGCGCTCGACGAGTTCGTCCTCAGCGGGCGCTGGGACATCGCCGAACAGCCCGCGCGCGCCGTCTCAGCGGCGGGGATCGACGTCGAGTTCCAAGCCGAGCACGCGTACTTGGTGCTGAGCTCGCCCGGAGAGCGCCCGCTGCCGGTGCAGGTGCTGCTCGACGGGCGCAGGATCCCGGCGGCTGACGAGGGCGCGGACGTCCACGACGGCGTCGTGACCGTGCGCGGCCAGCGGCTGTACTCGCTCGTCTCGCTGCCGGGCGATCAGCGCCACCACCTCTCGCTGCGGTTCGCGCCGGGGGTCACGGCCTACGCCTTCACGTTCGGCTAGACCGCGCGGCAACGGCGGGCGACCGCCGCGCGTGCGCAGCGGCCGCCCGGGCGCCTCCTGTCCTACTTCTTCTTCTTGTCGTGTTTTTCGGGCACGCAGGTATGGGACGTGCGATGCCCGTGCTCGACTCGTGAACGGCTCTCGATCTGGCCGTCGCCGCTCGCGGACCGCCGATCCGTTGCGCCTACAATGCCTCTCGATGGAGGGATCCCCGGCAGAGACCAGCGCGCGCAGCTGGCTGCGCTGCTACCGCTGCTGGTCGCAGGACCTCGAGGTCCAGGTCCACTACGAGGGCATCCACAAGATCGACCCTGACACCGGCGAGCGCGCGGAAGTCGTCGACGAGCTCCAGGAGGCGGTCGTGCAGTGCCTGGACTGCATGCACGACCAACCGCACCTCGGCTTCAACAACGGGCGCGTCGAGCCGATCGAGGACCGCTGGGAACGGATGATCGCCGGCACCCCCTGGGTCGCCTCGTGCACGGTGACGGTGGACGCGGAGGACGTCGAGAGCTGCTCGGGCCCGGAGGCCGGCGACTCGCTCTCCTACGCCGCCTTCGGCGACCACGGCGTGCGCGAGTTCTTCACGCACGTGCGCTTCCACAAGCACGAAGACGACTCGCGGATCATCGTCCACCTGCTCGTCGAGCTCTACGCGCGCTCGCTCGAGGAGGCGACCGACGTGCTCGAGTCAGCGGCGCGCGGAGCGCTCACCATCACCTCGCTCGCCGAGGAGTCGCGCCCGCCGGCGGCGGCCGGCGAGAGCCACGGCCACGAGTAGCTCGGCGAGCGCTCGAGCGCGCGCAGGCGGCCATGCTCTGCCGGGTCAGCCGCCGCGCGAGGGGCGCCGGATCCTGCCGGCCCGGCGCATTACCCGGCGCGCGAAACGCAAAACCTAGACCTTCGTCTGGTTCGACCTACCCATTCGGGCGGTTGCCCCCACCCATACGTGTGTTGATCCTTACGGTAAAGTTTCAAGTGATTTTTCGCACGGTGCGAAAAGGGGGGACGTATGGACGCGTCATTGAAGGTTCTCATCGCCGACGATCACCCGCTGATGCTGCAGGGGATCCGCCGGGCGCTTGAGGGCAGCGACGGCATCGACATCGTCGGCGAGGCCCGCTCGGGAACTGAGCTGCTGGCCCTCGTCGAGCGCCGGCAGCCGGATCTGGTGCTGCTGGACCTGCACATGCCCGGCCCGGACGGCCTTGAATGCGTCGCGCAGATCCGCGCGAGGTGGCCTGAGATCAAGGCCGCCGTGATCTCCGCCTCGGACGACCGGGCGACGATCGACGCCGCGCTGTCCGCTGGCGCGAGCGCCTACATCCTGAAGAGCGTCAGCCCGGTGGACATCGCCTCGGTGCTGCGACAGGCCTCGAGCGGAGCCGTCTACCACGTGTCCTCCGCGCCCAGGGCCCCGCAGCCGGCGAAGACCGTCCCGAGCGGACCGGAGCTGACACCCCGCGAGACCACGATCCTCGCCGCGGTGGCAGGCGGGCTGACCACGAAGGCGATCAGCAAGGACCTGTGGCTGAGCGAGCACACGGTCAAGTTCCACCTCACGAACATCTATCGCAAGCTGGGCGTGTCCAACCGCAGCGGCGCTGTGCGCTACGCGTTCGAGAACGACCTCGCGTGCGGTCCGGCGCCGGTCGCGGCCCTCTCCTAAGAGCTCTCGGCGAACCGTCGCGCGAGCAGCAGGCAGGCGACGCCCGCGCCGAGCGGGGCGACTATGCCCCTGCCCACCAGCGTTCCCGCGGGCCGGGCCTGAAGGAGGAACACCGTCAGATCGGTGGCGAGCGCGACGAATCCGCCGAGTAGCGCGTAATGGCCGGGCGGGAGCCGCTTCAGGCAGCGGTTCAGCCTAAGGAACACGAGCGGCAGTCTAGACGCCGCGGGGGCGGGTCGGGCGAGCGCTGCTCGTCGCTGCTAGGCGCTCGCCTGGGCGATCGGTTCCCAGCGCTCGATCGCGACCGCGACCAGCGTCGGGCCGCCGAGGCGGCTCTCGATCCGGCATTGCCCGCCGAGCAGGCGAACCCGCTCGTGCATCGCCACCAGCCCGAGGCGCCCTTCGCGCGCGGCCCGGCTCAGGGTCGGTTCCAGATCGAAGCCGCAGCCGTTGTCCACCACCTTCGCCTCCACGCCGTCGGCGCCGGCGCAGACCACGATCTCGACCGCGGTCGCGTTGCTGTGTTCGCGGATGTTCGCGAGCGCCTCGTGGATGATGTTCAGGAGGGCGATCTGCTGCGACGCCGAGACGGTCGACATGTCGCCGCCCAGCTCGAGCGTCGGCTCGACCTTGGTGCGGGCTGCGAATGCCTTGGCGAGGTCGCGCACCGCTCGTACGAACGGGCGGTTGAGCAGGATCGACGCGGCGCGGACTTCGTTGGAGATCCGGCGCAGGTCTACGTCGATCGTCACCAGCTGCGATTCGAGCGCCTTCAAGCGCCCCCGTACGAGCTTGCGCTGTGCGGGCCGGTCGAGGATCTCGTCGAGCTCCTCGCGGAAGTGCCGTACGTCGTCGGCGCACACGGCGACATCCTGGATCGGCCCATCGTGGAGGTCGAAGCCGAGGCGTGTCAGCTTGCGCTCGCTGGTCTCGACCAGCGCGCGCTCGGACGCGGCGTTCGCCGCGAGGAGCGCGTCCCGCTCGAGGACTGCCGCTATCAACGACACGCTCTCGCTGAGGAACGACTGGCACAGCTCGCCCATACCGGGCTGGGCCGAGCCGACGAGGGCTGCGATCGGCTTCGGCCAGCGCCCCACCGGCAGGCCGATCAACAGCCGCCGTGGCGTGTGCTCCTCGCTGTCCCCGGCGATCACGGCCTGGGCGACCTGCTTGGCGCCGCGCGTCGGGGTGCCTTCGCCGACATGCCGGGTGCACTGGATCTGCCCCGTCTCGTCGACCATCCACAGCGAGGCCGATCGAAGCGGCGCGAGCACCGTGAGCATCGTCAGCTGGGTCTCGATCGCCTCCGTCGGCGAGACCGTCAGAAGCTCCGGCGCGCGCAGCACCTCGCGGGCGAGTGACAGCAGGCTGATGCCGGTCCCCGCCTCGAGTGCTCGCGCGAGAGCGGTCGCGGCCCCGGGCGCCGCCGTCAGCTCGGCCCGCATCGTGGCGAACAGCGTCCAGGCGCCAGCCAGGCGCGCCCGACTGGCGGCATCGGCGCCGGACTGGTCCGCTTCGTAGACCTCGAGCGCGAACCGCCTGGCGGCCCGCCGGGCCTCGAGGAACACGCGGCGATCGGGCCACTCGAGGTCCTCGAACAGCCGCTCGAGCCGCGGGCGGCGGCGCCCATCGCCGTTCCGCTCGATCGAAGCGGCGGAAGCAGCAACGGCTTGGCTTGAAGTGCTCATGTCAACGTCTGTTGGGTCAGTCGTCAGGGGCCTGACAGGCACATATCGGCAACGGGGACGGCGCTCTCAAGGGTCGAGCACGGGCTTGCCGGCCGCTGCGGTGCGATCAGGCATCGGGAATCTCCGCGGTGCTCGGCGTCCTCGCCACGCGGGGAGAGCGGACAACCGAGACACGTTCGATCACCCGGTCCCATTCCGCCACGCCGAGACCGGCGCCTCGGGTCCAGGAGCGTGCCAGGCGTGCCGCGTGCGCGCTCTTCGCGGTCCGCCTGAAGGCGGCTTCCAGGACCGCCTCCAGCGGCAGGCCGCTCGCGTGCGTCGGGTGCATCGCCCGGCCGAGCAGACGCCAGCTCCGCAGCAGCGGAACCGGATCGATCGTCCCGGGATCGCCCGCGGGCTGGACCCAGAAACGCAGATGGCCGTCGCGCGCGCCGCGTGGGACGTTCACGGAGCCGAGCACCGTCCCCTGTGGGACCAGCGAGCCGGCGCGCAGCGAAATCCGAGCGGCGCCGTGCCGGCGGCTCGGTCCGGTTGCGGGCGGCGCCGCCGTCAGGGCATCGACGTTGCCGGGGTGCACCAGCAGGCGCACCCGGCCGCCGGTCGTGACCGAGGCCGTTGGGCCCGCGGCCGGCTGCGAGCGGCGCAGCGCGACGCGGCCGGCCGCGACCGGCCCGCGGGTGTAGGCGGAGGCGACGCGCCCGAGCCCCGCGTAGGTGAACACGTCGCCATCGGGGTCGCGCAGGGCGATGAACCTTCCGAGCCTGCGGGAGCGTCCGATACGCAGCACGCGGCCCTCCCGCACGGCGACGACGGCGGCTCCGCGGCGCGTCAGCAGTTCCACGGCGCCCTCGGGCCGCGCCCGAAGGCCTTGGCTGCTCGGCGCGAAGATCCGCGGCGGCGGCGCCAAGGAGCCGTGCGGGGCCGGCGCGGCGGCCCTATGGGTGCGCCTCGCCGGGGCCGCGTCGCTCGAGCTGCCGCGTGCGGGAGCGCTCCACGAAAGCATGTGTTCGACGGGCTCCACCGCGTCGGCCAGATCGGTCAGGGCTGTGATCGGCCGAGCGGGCAGCGCCGCGATCAGCCGGGCTCGCAGCAGCACCGACTGGGCGTACTCCTCGGAGTGGTTGTAGGCGAGGATCGCGCCCCGCAGATCCGCGCGAGCGCCGGCCGCCCGCAGGTAGCGCGCCGCCGCGAAGATCGCGTCGATGGGGTTGTCGGGGTCCGCATAGCCGCTGCCCAGCGCGTCGACGCCGTACTGCCTCCAGGTTTCGGGCATGAACTGCATCCACCCGAGCGCGCCGGCGCTGGAGACGGCCAGGTCGGTGCCGTAATCCGTCTCGACTTCGTTGATCGCGGCGAGCACCTGCCAGGGCACCCTGTACTCGGCCGCCGCGGCCTGGTAGATCGGCAGCAGGAACAGCGGGATGCGGTAGAAGTCGAACGTCGTGAGCGATCCCTGGGTGCCGGCGAGCTCGCCCGCGAGCGAGCCCGCTTCGGCGGCCGCCAGCGCGGGCGGCGGCGCGACGTCGTTCGGGACGCGCGCGCCTGTCGCGCCGGAGCTCGCCGCGGGCTTGCCGCTGCCGAGCGTGGCGGTGCGGCGCTCGGCCGGCGCCGAGGGGCGGGCCGAGGGACGATCGTGCTGTGGGATCGCCGGCGCCCTGGGCTGCGGGGGCGGCGGCGGAGCCGGAGTGCTCGTGCGGGGTGCCGGTGCGGGCGTGCCGGGAGCCGCCGCGACCGAGATTTCGGCGCCGCGGCCGGTGGAGTTGGACGTCGCAGTCGACGTTGTCGGGCTCGCCGTGGGCGCTTCGGCCGCGACGGACACTTCCCCCGCCGGTGCTTCCGCGGCGGCCTGCTCGGCTCGGTTGCCGCCGGTGGCGCCGGCGTGCGCGGCGAGAGCCCGAGCCGACCATCCCGGGAGCAGGCAGGTCAGGACCGAGAGCACCGCGCCTCCCCTCACCGCGTACGGCCAGGCACGGCCACGGGGACCGGGCGGCCCAGCCTGCGTGTAGCTCGCACGCGCGGCCTCGCGAGGCCGGGGGAGCACTGAGACGACGTCGCCGTGAAAGCGGAGCAAGAACCTGGTGGAGGCGTCGCGGGCGAGCTCCGGGCTCAGCGCGAAGACACCCCGCCACAGCCATTCGTCGGCCGCACCCGGAGATCTCCGTGGCGTGCACGAGATCAGCGGCGGGTGCAGCTGGGCGACGGCATCGCGCTCGAGCACGAGCATCGGCGCCGCGGTGCCCGCCAGGTCGATCGGCACTCGCACCCACAGGCGCAGCAGCTCCTCGCTGGAGACGTACTCGCAGCGCTCGACATGGAAGCGCAGGTGCTGAGCCCTGCCGCCGGAGACGACGACAGCGGAGGAGGGCGAGTGCCGCACGGTCAGATCAGCTCGCCGGGAGGTTGAGCAGCAGGGCCGGCCCGAACATCACGAGCAGGGCTCCGAGCGAGAGGAACGGGCCGAACGGGATCGACGAGCTGCGCGCCGAGATGCCGCCGCGGAACAGCACGAGCATCGATACGGGCAGCGTGCACACGAACGCGAGCAGCACGGCGCCGATCGTTCCCCAGCCGAGTGCGACCCCGAGCAGGAGCGCCAGCTTGACGTCGCCCATCCCCATCCACGAGCGTCCGAGCAGCCGGGGGATCATCAGCACGAAGGCCGCGACCAGCGCCGCGAGGATCCACTCCAGCGCGCGATCCGGGTACAGCACGAGCTGCGCGAGCAGCACGACGCCGGCCGCAGGGAGCACGATGCGGTTCGGGATGATCCGGCGCTCGAGGTCGATCGCAGAGAGCACGACGAGCACCGCGGCGGTGAAGCCGGAGACGAGGGCTCGGTCGAACGGCAGCACCGCGAACGCGAGCGCGATCACGCCTGCACCGAGGAGCCCGGCGGCCAGCGGGTTGCGCAACAGACGCTCGTCGCCGAGCGCGGCGGGAAGCGGCCCCTGCAGACCCTCGGCGCTCACAGCCGTGCCTCCAGCGCATTGCGGCTGCGGTCGGCCGCGCGTTCGATCTCACGAAGCAGGACGGAGAGCGGCCCCCACTTCGCGACGACGGGCAGGCCCGTCTCGAGCGGGCTCACCTCTTCGGCGACGAGCACGATGCTGCTCGTGTGGATGTGCGCGCCCACCAGCGCCAGCGCGACAGCGGGGTCGGGCCCGGCGTCGAGCACGACGATGTCGGAGCTCGCGGCTCGCTCGGGGAGCCTGGCCGGGTCGGCCGCGGCGATCACGATGAAGTCGTGCGGCGTAAGCAGCAGAGACATCGCGGTGCGGAAGTGCAGGTCCGCCGAGATCACGGCGACCTGCAGGGGCTCCTGGCTTGCGTGGGCGGACGGGTTCGGCGGCGGGGGGAACCCAGCCGCGCCAGCGCGCTCGCTCGGCTCGGCCGCCGCGGGGACGTCGCCGCTCTGATCGGCCACGACAGCGAGGTGCGTACGCTGCCGAGACGCCGCAACCTCGGCGGCGACCTCGGATACGACGCCCGGCTCCACCGGCACCTGCACGGGGCGGACGTCGTCCTTGCGGTTGCGCCTGCCGCGACGGCGCCTGGCGGAATCCCGGACCTCGAGGCAGTCGCCGACCGAGACCTCGCAGGACGAGATTTCCCCGGCGCCGAGCTCGAGCACGGCGCGCGCACCGCGGCATCGGGCGATGCGCCACGGGGCGAGCTCCTCGACGAGCTTGACGACGCGCATCTCGCGATCGAGGAACAGCACGTCGATCGGGAAGCGCATGAAGGCGGTGTGAACCGCGGGGGCCGGGACTATCAGCATTCCGGCTCCGGCCACGAGACCGCGGCGGCCCATCAGGCCGCGCATCCGTCGCAACGGCCGGTCGGCGACTTCCGCCACGCAGAGCGAGCTTCCGCGCGTCAGGTTGACTATGAGCTTGGACTCGGCCACGAGACCGCGGTCACTTTCTCCACCTGAGTCCACTCCTCGCACGACGGACCCGGCGTGGTTGTCTGATTCGGATACCGGGCGGCAATCCCAGGCTCCGCAGTCTCATCTGTTCCGCGCCGGAGGTAACCCCACCTTGGTCTAGTCTGGGCTAGAGCTTCTTCTCAGAAGCCGGCTCGGCCACATGCGGCGGCAAGACCCGTGGCGAGTCACTCGACCTTGGTCTAGGGGCACCTACCGCTTCGTCCCGTTGACCCTCGAAAACGGCTGATCTAGCTTCCTCGTCGGGAGCTTTGAGTGGGTGGGCGATCGCGTCCGTCGCTCACGGACCCCGCCAATTGGCAAACACGCCCTTGGGCTAAAAGCTAGGGGAGGGGGTGAATCCCATATGTGGACAGAGCTGAACCGTTTCGTGATCTCGCTCTACTCACGCGCGCAGGTCGGCCGGCAGGAGGGCCAGGCGCTCGTCGAGTACACGCTGATCCTCGCTCTCGTCTCGATCGCTGCCATCGCAGCCCTTACCGGCCTCGGTGCCGCGATCGTCGAAAAGCTGGAAGCAGTAACGACCGCCATCTAGGCGTCGCAAGGGGGGGCGCGGCCGCGGCGGGACGATCTTCGTCCCGTACGGCAGCGTCCTCCCCCCCGCCGTGTTCCGAGAACCTCTGCCGTACCGACCCCAACCGCCGACACCGATGCCAGAAAAAACCGCACATACACCGCGCCGCCCGGACGCGAGGGAGCGCACCGCGCCTGGCCGCATGTCACGGCGTTGCCGGGAGGAGTCGGGGCAGGCGCTGGTCGAATTCATGCTGATCCTGCCGCTCCTGCTGCTCGTGCTGTTCGGGATCGCCTATTTCGGGATCGCGCTCAACGACTGGATCGACGAGACGCACATGGTCAGCGAGGCGGCGCGCCTGGCGGAGACGAACAACACCTGCATCGTCGCCGGATCTCCGCACGCGTGCGAAATCGGTGTCCGCGAAGAAGCGGCGTTCCTGAAATGGCTGACGGCGCAGGGCGACAACAGCCAGGTGCAGAAAGCGACAGCGACGATGTGCTCGCCGACCTCAAAACTGCACGACTACGTCGAGGTCAAGCTGACGTACAAATACAAATGGCTGCCGCTCCTCAAACTGAAAGTCGCTGAAACACCCGTCACGAGCACCGCGCAGATGACGATCGAGAAGGAACCGGCGACGCCCTACCCCACGACCTGCTGATGCGCGCCGGCGAGAACACGCGCGAGCGCGCGTCCGGTGAGAGCGGCGCGGTCCTCGTCCTGTTCGCGGTCTTCATGTCCGTCGCAATCCTCTTCATGGCTTTCGTGATCGACGCCGGCAACTGGTTCGAGCACAAGCGCCACCTGCAGCTGCAGGCGGATGCCGCCGCGTTCGCCGCCGCCGGGCGCTTCGAGTACCCGTGCACCCCCGAAGTCGAAAAGACGATCTACGGGATCGCGGGTGAGTACGGCGGCGCGAGCACCGTGACGGCCCCTGTCGGCAAGTCATGGCCGGCGATCGAACCTCTCTACAACACCCAGGTCGGCCGCACCACCCAGGCCAACATCCACGAGCTGATCAACAGCAAGACGTACTTCGGCCAGCACACGGCGGACAACACGGTCGAAAAGGCGCCGTGCAACCCCGAAGCGAGCATGATCGACGTGAAGCTGACCGAAACGAACCTGCCGTGGTTCTTCAAAGCGCTCGACGTGCCCCGCATCAACGCGCACGCGCGCGTATCGATCGTGCAGCAGAAGTTCGCGACGGCTGTCGAGCCCGTGATCGAGTCCGAGCCCAAAGAAGTACGCGTCTTCTACGTCAACGACAACCCCGACGGTTCCGACTCGAGCTACAACGACGAACTGCTGGCGACGGGGCTGCTCACGAACATCGGCTCCAATGAAGAAAAAGGCACGATCAAATGGACCGACGCGTCCGCTCCCGTCGGCGTCAACGTGACGAAGCCGCACATCGGCGTGCGGATCGCGCTCGCGGGCAAGATCGGCGCCCTCACGGGCACGGGCAACGAAGGCGTCTCCGTGTGCACGCATGAATACGTCGAATGCTTCGACGAGGACTCGGGCGTCGTGCCGCCGCTGCTGAACATAAGCGGCTACTCGGCCGAAGGCAAAGGCAAAAGCGAACCGCTGACGCCCGTCGCGCACAAGGTCGCGCTCTCGACGGAAGGCGCGAACACCTGCAACGACGGCTACTTCCACAACTTCCCGGGATCCAAAGTCGTACCCAACTGCTCGCTGACCGTCTCGGCCGAACTCGACTACGGCAGCACGCTCACCAAGGGCATCACGATCACGCCGGAAGTCGCCTACACCCAAGGCTTCACGGGGGCGAAAGAAGCGGTCAAAGGCGAGCCGGCATTCGCGGCACCCGCGACGGCGGGAAAGCCCTGGGTGGACACGGGGGTCCTGGTTCCCAGCGTCTACTACGCCAACGACGGGTCCAGCGAAATCAACATCGTCGTCAAGTGCAAAAAGGAAGCCGGCTCGCCCTGCGAAAAAAGCTCCAAAACCGAAGAAACCGCGACGATCAAAGACGTCCAGCGCACATATAGCGCGGGGCCCGATGGCTCGAACCGGATCGTCGACGCGAAAGTCTTCGAACCCGCCGGGTCCAAGCCCGTTCCGGGCGAAAAGGACGCCGAGGCTTTCGAGCTCTGCGAGACCGCCGACGCGAACAAATGCGAACACAAACTCGCGGTCACGATCGAACTCAAGGGCAGCCTCGAGGACGCGGCCAAATATTTCAACAAAGAAGGGCAGCCGATCCCGCCCTTCCACATCGTCTCCGGCGACAACGACCAGGAGAACGACGATCAGTTCGCAATCGCATGTCCGCCCACCACCAGCACCGCCGGGATCGAAGCGCTCTACGACAACGCGCTCGAGTTCGGTTGCAAGGGCAAATACACGGTCAACACGCACGGCGGCTCCTGCACGAGCGAAAAGTCGACCCAGGAAACAATCGAAAAAGAAGAAGCGACGCAGAAGAAAGCGCGCGAAGAAGAAGAAGCCGGCCGCAAAACGCGGGAAACCACCGAAGCGACCGAACGCTCGAAATGGCTGGCGGAAGAATCCGAACCAAAGCTCACCAAAGCTCAGCGCGAAACCAAAGAAAAAGAAGAATCGAAATCCCACTGGGAACGCCTGGAAGGCGAAGGAAAAGTCACGAAGGCTCAGCGCGAAGCCAAAGAAAAGACGAAAGTGCAGTTGGAAAAAGAAGAAAAAGAAGGCAAGATCACCAGAGCACAGCGCGAAACCAAAGAAAGAGAAGCCGAAACAAAAGCGCTCTGGGAACGCCAAGAAGGCGAAGCCAGAATCACCAAAGCTCAGCGGGAAGCCAAAGAAGTGACCAAAGCCCAGCTCGAAAAAGAAGAAAAGGAATTCAAGCTGACGAAAGCGCAGCGTGTGGCGAAAGAAGCGGCTCAGGCAGCGGCGCGCAAAAGCGCCGAAGAAGCCGAAACCAAAGCGCGGGAAAAACGCATCAAAGAAGAACAGGCGACCAAAGAAGCGAAGGAAAAACAGGAAGGCGCGATCCACGAATGCGTAGGCCTGGTGTCGACCGCCGGCGTGTTCCCGAACGAACAGACCGATACCGCCAACTTCCAGCACTACTTCGCCGCCCGGATCGAAGGGCACCCGAACGGGACGCACTACTACTGCCCCAACAAGTGGGTCAACAACAACGAAGGTGGGATCCCGATCATTCCATCGAACGACTCCCGCCTGATCCAGTTCTTCGTCGTCCCCTTCACCGTCACCGACTTCGAGAGAAAAAACGAAGTGTCTCCCTTGGTCGCGGTCGAAACATTCGCTACCTTTTACGTGACGGGGTGGGGCTGGAACAACTACGAAGCGGCTCAGGGCAAAAAGGAATGGAACCCCGCGGAACGCCGCGACGAATGCAGCGAAAAACTGTTCAGAGCGCTGCCCAAAGCAGAAAAAGAAGAACTTGAAAACGAAACCATTCCGTTGACGCAGCGGGAACAGAAAGAAAAAGAAAAAGGTTTCGACGACGACACTGAACAGCCGAGGGAAATCGTCGGCCACCTCATCAAGTACGTGAACGCGCTCGATGAAGCAGGCGGCACGGTGGCGTGCAAGCTTGAAGGGCCGGAAACCTGCGAAGCCGCACTAACGGAATAGGGAGCGAGTCATGGAAGTCACTCAGAAGCGGCCGGTCGCCGGCGATTTGGGCAGGTGGTCCTCGACGAGGCGCGGGACGATGACGCTCGCGCTGATGAGCGCCCTGCTGGCCGCGGGCGTCCTCGTCTTCGCCCTGCACAAGTACCGCGAGAGCGTGACGGCGCCGAGCAAGCAGGTGACCGTGCTCGAAGCCACCCGCTTCATCCCGAAGGGCACCGCCGGAGCGGCGATCGGGGTCGGACAGTACTTCCGGGTCGAGAAGGTCGCCGAAAAGCAGGCTGCCGCCGGCGCGCTGGTGAACTCGGCGAGCCTGCACGGCGAGGTGGCTTCCGGCGACATCTACCCCGGCCAGCAGCTCACGGCCGCGGACTTCGTCGGCGGCGGGCTGTTCTACAGCCGCCTGCCGCGCAACCTGCGCGCGGTGTCGGTGCCGGTCGACACGAGCCACGGCATGCTCGGCAACATCCAGACGGGCGACCGCGCGGACGTCTACGCGAGCTTCCCCAAAGAAGGCGCCCGGCCGCCGTTCGTCCGGCTGCTGGCGCCCGACGTCGTGGTGCTCGATGCGGGGCACGTCGGCAGCGGGGTCGGTCTTGCGACGCTCGGCTCGGGCAACGGCAAGTCAGCCGTGGTGCTCGAGGTCGATCCGCATCAGGCGGGCGAGCTCGCCTACGCGAGCGACTTCGGCAAGGTGTGGCTCGTCCTCAGTCCTGCGCATGGTTCGAGTACGCCGGCGGAAGTCATCAACGAGGCATCGATCTATGCCCAGAACCCGGAAATCCCGGGGGGAGGAACGAAATGATTGCGACCCAGCTGAACGCGGTCGTCGCGCTCGACACGGAGGTCGACCGGGGCGCGATCGAAGCGATGCTCTCGAGCAGCCCGCTCAGGATCATCGACTACGTCGACCTGGCACGACTCGCGCCCGACGACAACGGCTCGGGCGACGTGCTGATCGTGGCCTGCGCCGCCTTTACCCCGGGCATCGGGGAATCACTTGCCACGGCCACGCGTCACCACCCGGCCCGTCCGGTGGTGCTGCTCTGCCCGCTCGGCACGAACGGCTACGTCGACGCGGCCTTCGGAGCGGGCGTGGACGACATCGTCGCGCTGCCCGCCAACGGCAACGGCAACGGCAACGGCGACGCACCCGCAGTCACCTCGCGCCAGCTGCTGTTCACTGTCGAGAAGGCCGTCGCCCGCAAGAAGGGCACGACCGTCGGCACGGAGCAGCTCGGCACGATGATCTCGGTGCTCGGGCTGAAGGGCGGCAGCGGCAAGACCCTGACCGCCTCGAACCTGTCGGTCGCGCTGGCAAGCGCCGGACACAGGGTCACGATGGTCGACCTCGACCTGCAGTTCGGCGACGTCGGGCTCGCGCTCGGGCTGAACCCCGAGCGGACCATTTTCGATCTGATCAGCTCGGGCGGTTCGCTCGACGCCGAGAAGCTCGAAGACTTCCTGGCCGTGCATCCCTCCGGCGTGCGCGCCCTGCTCGCGCCGACGCGGCCCGATCAGGCCGGGATCGTGACGCCCGATTTCCTTCGTGACGTCTACGCGGTGCTCCGTGAGATCAGCGATTTCGTCATCGTCGACACGCCCCCGAGCTTCACGCCGGAGGTGATCGGAGCCGTGGACAACTCGAGCGAGGTGTGCATGGTCGCGATGCTGGACTCGCTGTCCCTGAAGAACGCCAAGCTCGGTCTCGAGACGCTCGAGCGCATGGACTTCGACATGGACCGGGTCCGTCTCGTGCTCAACCGTGCGGACACGAACGTCGGGATCGCTCGCGACGACGTCTCGGCGATCATGGGCACCGAGCCGCAGGTGCTGGTGCCCAGCGACCGAGACGTCACGCGCTCGGTCAACAGGGGCGAGCCGATCGTGCTCCAGAACAAGCGCTCAGACGCGGCCAAGGCGTTCTGCGGGCTGGCCGAGATGTACATCGATGACGCACGGGTGCGGTCGGGCGTCGAGCCCCCGCCGAAGCGGCGGCGCCGGCTTTTCCGGCGGGCGGCATAGGAGGCCGAGATGGACCTACACGAGCGAATCACCCAGCCCGCCGAGGAGGGTCGTAGCGCCCACCACGACCCCTTCGCCGAGGTCAAGGACCGCATTCACCTCAGCCTGATCGAGGACCTCGGTCGTCAGATCTTCAACACCGAGATCGACGCCGAGACGTTGCGCGCGCGCGTCCGCGCCGAGATCGTCACGCGTCTCGGTCAGGAGCCGGGGATCTCCCGTGAGGATCGCGGCGCGATCACTGAGTCGCTGGTCGACGACATCCTCGGACACGGGCCACTCGAGCGACTGCTCGCAGACGACTCCGTCACCGAGATCATGGTCAACGGCGCCTACGACGTGTGGCTCGAGCGAAACGGGCACCTGCAGAAGACGGCGGTGCGGTTCAGCGACGAGTCGCACCTACGGCGCGTGATCTCCAAGATCGTCGCCGAGGTCGGCAGGCGCATCGACGAGAGCTCGCCGATGGTCGACGCCCGCCTCCCCGACGGCAGCCGCATCAACGCCGTGATCCCACCGCTGTCGCTTTCGGGGTCGCTGCTGACGATCCGGAAGTTCGGCAGCGAACGCCTCGACACAACCGACCTGATCCGCTTCGGGACCCTCACGCCCGATACCGCCGAACTGCTCGAGCGCTGCGTCCAGGCGCGGTTGAACATCCTGATCTCGGGGGGCACGGGCTCAGGGAAGACGACCCTGCTGAACGCGCTCTCGTCGGCGATCCCGGACTCGGAGCGCATCGTCACGATCGAGGACGCCGCCGAGCTGCGGCTCGCGCAGCGGCACGTCCTGAGGCTCGAGTGCCGGCCGAGCAACACCGAGGAGGGCGGCGAGGTCACGATCAGGGACCTGGTGCGCAACTCGCTGCGCATGCGCCCCGACCGCATCATCGTGGGTGAGGTTCGCGGCGCCGAGGCGCTCGACATGCTGCAGGCGCTGAACACGGGACACGACGGCTCGCTCTCGACGATCCATGCGAACACCGCCCGCGACGCCCTCGCGAGGGTCGAGACGATGGTCCTGATGGCGGGATACGACCTGCCGCTGCGGGCTGTCCGCCAGCAGGTCACCGCCGCGCTCGACCTGATCATCCAGCTCGAGCGCATGCACGACGGCTCGCGCAAGGTGGTCGCGATCACCGAGGTGCAGCGGATGGAGTCGGACGTGATCACGCTGCAGGACCTGTTCACCTACGAGGTCGAGCCCGCAACCAACGGCCACACGCCGGTCGGGTCGCTCCAGGGCAGCGGGCTGCGGCCGCTGTTCATCGAGAAGTTCGCGAGGCGCAACGTCAAGCTTCCCGACGCGCTGATGCCCGGGGGGGCCCAGGGCCCGGTCAGGGGCGCCCGATGAGCGTCGCGGCCGTCGCCGTACACCACTCCTTCTGGAACTCGGGTCTCGCGACCGCCGCGGTCGTCGTGGCATGCGCGCTGATCGTGGGTGTGACGATCGCGCTGATGCTGGCCCGTCGCTCGGGGCCGGGCAGCGTGCGCGAGCGTGTCGGCGACTTTCTCGCCAGGGGCGCAGCGGCGGCGCCCGGGGTGCTCAGCGCCGAGCAGCCCCTGCAGGGGCTGCTCGCGCGCACCGAGCGCTCGCTGCAACGCGAACGCTGGTGGGACGAGTTCAAGACGAAGCTCGAGATCGCCCGGATCGAGCGTCCGGCGATCGAGATCGCCTACCTGACGGGCGCCGGCGCGGTGGGCGGGGCGCTGCTCCTGGGCGTGCTGACGGGGAGCGTGATCGTCGCGCTGATCCCGCTGGTGGCGGTACCGCTGGTCGTCAGGAGCACGATCGACAAACGGGTGCTGCGCCAGCGCGTGCTGTTCGGCGAACAGCTGCCGTCGCTCCTGCAGGAGCTCGCCTCCGCGATGCGCGCCGGACACAGCATGGTGTCGGGCCTCGGCCTGCTCGCCGACGGAGCGAGCGAACCGAGCCAGGGCGAGTTCCAGCGCGTGATCGCCGACGAGCAGCTGGGGATGCGCCTGGAGGACGCGCTGCGGCTGGTGGCCGGGAGGATGTACGCGCAGGACATGGAGCAGGTCTCGCTGGTGGCCGAGCTGCACCGCCAGACCGGCGGCAACATGTCCGAGGTGCTCGACCGGGTCGCGGAGTCGGTGCGTGCGCGCGCCGAGCTGAACCGCGAGCTGCGCACGCTGACCGCACAGGCGCGCGGCTCGAGGTGGGTCGTGACCGTGATACCTCCCGCGCTGGGAGTGATCATCTACCTGCTGAACCCGACCTACCTCGAACCCTTGTTCAACACGAGCACCGGCAACATCCTGCTCGCGATGGCAGTGCTGATGATCTTCGTCGGCTCGATGGTCATGAGCCGCATCGTCCGGATCGAGGTGTGACGTGGCCCTCCTGTTCGTGCTCGGAGTGGTGCTGGTGGTGGCCACGGTCGTGCTGGTCGTGCGAGCGGTGGCGCTTCCGCGCCTGCGCATGTCCGCGCACCTTCGCCAGATCGACACCTACGGCTTCAACGCGAACGTGCCCGGCGAGGCCGTGCTCGGCCCTGCACCGCCGCTGGGACCCATCGTCAACGGGGTCGCCGAGAGCGTGGGCCGGGCGGCGATCGCAAGTGTCACGGCGCTGCCGCCGATCACGAGCCGTGTGCTCGCCTCTGCCGGCTACTACCGGATCTCGGTCGAGGCCTTCCACGGCTACCGGGTGCTGGTCTCGGCGGCGGTGCCGGCGCTGCTGCTGTTCGAGGTCGTCGGCACCGGTGGCAACCTCGCCCTGGCCGTGCTGCTCGTCGCGCTGGCCGCTGCGGTGTGCTGGGTGCTGTTCGGCGCCGTCGTCCGCAGCCGCAGCGAAGCGAGGCTGCGCGAACTCGACCACGAACTGCCCGAGCTGATCGACGTGCTGATCGCGACGATCGAGGCCGGTCTCGGCTTCGCGGGTTCGCTGCAGCTCGTGTCCTCGCGGTTCGACGGGCCGCTCGGCAACGAGCTCAAGATCGCGCTGCAGGAGCAGCGGATGGGGCTCTCGACGAACGCCGCGCTCACGAACATCCTCGAGCGTTCGGATACGCCCGCGATGCGCTCGTTCGTCAGAGCGGTCGTCCAGGGCGAGACACTCGGGGTCTCGATCGGCATGATGATGCGCAACCTGGCGCTCGAGATGCGCACGAGGCGCCGCCAGGCCGCTCAGGAACGGGTGCAGAAGGCGCCGCTGAAGATGTTGTTCCCGCTGATCTTCCTGATCTTCCCCGCGATGTTCATCGTGCTGCTCTATCCGGCCGTGCACGACCTCCTCAACGGGATCTCGAAGATCTGATGCCCCGGTGGGCGGCCCCGGCGCTGTTCGCGCTGCTGGCGATCCTCGCCGCCGGTCGCGCCGTCGAGTCGATCGCCGCCGCCGCCCGCGACCCGGCCGCGCGCGCGATGCTGACCGCGCTGTACCTCCTGCTACGAGCCGCCGTGGCGATCGCGTTCGCGATCTTCGTCGCGCGGCGCCGCGGGCCGCTGCGACACTCCCGCGAGCCCGCGGCGTTCGTTGCCTGCGCGGTGGCGATGGTCCTGGTCCTACCCGTCGGCGGGCCCGGCAGCGGGACGGCGACCGCCATGGTCCTCGTCGGCGACCTGCTCGCGCTGCTCGCCTGCGTCTGGCTGCTGGTATCGGTGCTCGCGCTCGGCGACTGCTTCGGCATCCTGCCGGAGGCGCGTGGCCTCGTCGTTCGCGGCCCGTACCGGTTCCTGCGCCACCCGGTCTACTTGGGTGAGATCGGCGCGCTCGCCGGGCTGACGCTCGCTGGACTCACGCTCTCGGCGTCCTGCGCCTTGAGCCTCGCCGTCCTCGGCGCCTTCGTCGCCGCGCAGGCGACGCGGATGCGGATGGAGGAAGCAGCCCTGTCTGCGGCGTTCCCGGAGTACGCGAGCTACGCGGCGCGAACCGGACGGCTGCTGCCCCGCCTGCGCACGCGACTCGGGCGGACGCGAAGCCTGGACCTTGGTCTAGCCACACCTACCTGTTCTTCCGTCGCCGCCGGGGAAAGCGGCCGGTAGCGTCGCTCGTTGGCATGCGACGGCTTCTCCTAACGGTCCTGGCGACCGTACTCTGTGTGGCGGCGAGCACCGCCAGCGCCACGGCGGCCGTGCAAGGGCGCCTCAGCGCCACGCACCGCAAGCCCGCGGTACACAAGGCGCTCCACGGCCTGAAGGCGCCCGCGCTGCTGTCACCGGCAAGCGGGGTCCAGGTTCAGCAGATGCCCGCGATCAGCTGGGGCGCGGTCTCCGGAGCAGTCGAGTACGAATACCAGGTCGCGGCCGATCCCCGCTTCCACTCGATCGTGCTCGGTTCCGGCATCGGCAAGGGCACGTCGATCACTCACAACCTGGCGGCGGCGCTCGAAAAGCCGCTGACCGACGGGAAGTACTACTGGCGCGTCCGCGGGCTGACCGCCCAAGGACGGCACGGAGCGTGGTCCTCCACGCGCGCCATCGTCAAGAAATGGACCCAGGTGCCGCAGCTGCTCTCTCCGGCCGGCGGAGCGGCGGTCTCCGCGCCTGCGCCCGTCGTGCTGCGGTGGAGCCGGGTGCCGAGCGCGACCGAATACATAGTCACTGTCGCCACCGATCCCGGCCTGTCGCACGTGATTGTCGGCACGGCGACCTCGCCGCAGAAGACCTGGGGCACGGTGTTCGCCGTTCCTGACGGGATCGCGCCCGGGCAGACCTACTACTGGGCCATCACCCCCCTCGACACGCTGGGCCATCGTGGCGCCGTGTCCGCCACCGGGAGCTTCACGCGGACATGGTCATCCGCCACCACGACCTCTGTCACGCCGCTCAACGCCCAGCCCGGCGAAACCGAACTCAACTGGACGCCCGAACTGTCGTGGGCTCCGGTGGCCGGCGCGGCGCGCTATGAGGTCGAAGTCAGCAGCGCCGAAAACTATCCGGAAGGTTCGATCTGGGCGCGCGACTACACGATCGGCAACACGTCCTACGCGCCCCCCGAGGCGCTCAACAACAACGAATACTACTGGCGGGTGCGGGCGATCGACCCCAACGGGATCGCCGGCCAATGGAACGAAGGCCCCCGCTTCAGAAAGGCGTTTGACAACGCCACGCCGACGATCCCCGGCCTGACAATGAGCAACACCAAAGGCGAAGCCGTCTCGCCGGGTGTCGAAACCGAAACGCCGATCGTGACGTGGGCGCCGGTGCCGGGGGCCGGTAGCTACGAAGTGCAGGTGGCGCGCTACGAAGACGAAGGTGGCTACTGCGACTGGTCGAGCCACACGACCATCGATACCGCCACGCTGGCTTGGACGCCACTGGGTACGCCGCACCGGTTCGGGCCGAGCAACTGGCCGGTCCCGCAGGGCGCCGGGGATGAGGTGCAGGCCGGAAACAGCTACTGCGTGCAGGTGACGGCTCGCTCCGACAAGGATCACTCCGGCACCTACATCGAGGGCGTCCCGACGCAGCTCGGAGGCGCCGGACACCCGGCCTTCACGTTCTCCGGGACCACCGAAGCACCGGGTCCTTCCGTGCCCGTGACGGCGTCGTCGGCGTACATGCTTCCGACGTCAGGAACGACCACCGTCCGCACACCCCTGTTTACCTGGCAGCCCGTCCCCGGCGCCAGCTCGTATGACGTCGTGATCGCGCGAGACCGCAACTTCACGAACGTTGTCGTCGTCGCCTCCACCGAGGTGACCGCGTACGCGCCGCGGCTCGCGACCGAAGTGCCGTTCGACGACGAGACAACTCAGTACTACTGGGCCGTCGTTCCAGTGAACAAGAAAAACGAAATCGCGACCACGGTCCAAGAAAACGCTCCGCAGGCCTTCGACAAGTCGTCCGTCCCGCCGACCCCGCTGTCGGTCAGGGAAGAGGGCGCTGGCATCGCATTCGCGTGGACACCCGCCGAGGGCGCGGTGAACTACACGATCGAGGTTTCCGCCGATCCCACGTTCTCGGCGCCGCTCGAAGCGAAGGTGACTGACTCGACCGCATACACGAGCTCGGCTACCTTCCCCGCCTACGGCACTCTCTGGTGGAGGGTGCGCGCCAACGACGCCGCGGCACTTGCGTACCAGGGTCTGAACTGGTCCGCTCCGCAGCAGTTCAGCAGGGCGCTTCCGCTCACGACCCCCTTCCCCGCGACCCCGCCCCTGGGAGAAGAAATCCCGGTCCTATCCTGGCAAGCCGTGCCGGGTGCCGTGGGTTATGGCATCCACTTCGAACAGCCGGATGGGACCGTGAAGGACTTCACCACGGACTCGACCGCGTTCACTCCTACCGAGTGGGACGGCCCCGGGGTCTGGCGCTACGACACGCGCGCCCTGTTCCCGAAAGGACTCGTGCCCACGGAAGTCGCGACGGTAGCGGGGGGCTACTTCACACCGTCGCGCAGCTTCTCGCACACCCTCGGGCCACCGCCGGGCGCAGCCGGGACGAAGTCCGGCAACCGTATCGTCGTCTCATGGAGCCCGGAGGCGTACGCCAACGAATACACCGTCTCGATCTCCACGAGCGAAAGCTTCAGCTCGAATATAGAAACGCACAGGACGGACGGGACCAGCTGGGCGCCGAACGTCGACCGGAGCAAGCCGGCCAACCGTGGGACCGTGTACTGGCGCGTCGCTGCGGTTGACAACAGGAACAACGTCGGCCCCTACGCCACAGGCAGGTTGGGTCCCCCGAAGCCGGCCTGCGTCAAGAAGACGGTGAAGCGGCACGGCAAGAAGGTGAAGGTGTGCGTGGCCGCCAAACACAAGAAGAAGCACGGCTGAGCCGCGCGCTCCCCGCCGGCGCGAGGTGAATGCGCCTGCGCAGTGCGGGGATGACGCGTCCGGCGCGGATCGCGGACGCGCTGCCCCGCAGAACTAGACCTACGTGCAGGTGTCCAGCCGTTCCTCCTGGGAGATAATTTCAGCCATGAGGAGGGGGAAGCTCGCAATAGTCCCGGCCTACAACGAGGCGGAGATCATCGCGCGCACCGTGTCGGAGATCCAGCGTTGGGCTCCTGAGTTCGACGTGCTCGTGGTCGACGACGGCTCCGATGACGAGACCGCCGCGCGGGCGCGTGCGGCCGGCGCAGGCGTGCTGCGGCTGCCGTTCAACCTCGGCATCGGCGGGGCGATGCAGGCCGGTTACCTCCACGCCGCCGAGCACGGCTACGACGTGGCCGTGCAGGTCGACGCCGACGGGCAGCACGACCCGCGCTACATCGCCGAGCTGCTCGCGTGCCTGCAGGCCGATCCCGCGCTCGACATGGTCACCGGCTCGCGCTTCCTCGAGGCCGATCGCGAGGGCTACCGGTCCTCCGCCTGCCGGCGGGTCGGCATTCGCGTCTTCGCCTTCGTGGTGTCGCTGATCACCAAGAGGCGAGTCACCGACCCGACCTCCGGCTTCCGCATGACCGACCGCCGGGGGATCGAGCTGTTCGCTCACGACTACCCGCAGGACTATCCCGAGGTCGAGGCGATCGTCCTCATGCACCGTCACCGGCTGCGCAGCTGCGAGCTGCCGGTCTCGATGCGCGCGCGGGTGACGGGCGAGTCGACGATCTCCTCGACGGGATCCGTCTACTACATGATCAAGGTCCTGCTCGCTGTCTTCATGGCGCTGTTTCGCGCACGGCCGGCGGTGAAGACGGAGTCCGACTCGCCGCGCCTGCCGCGCGCGGTCGCCGACGAGGCTGTCTCTCTCGTGGCGGTACGACCGACATGAGCGCGCTCGCCACCTCCGCCGCGACCACCGCCCAGCAGCGCGTCGAGATCATCATCCTGGCGGTGATCGTCTGCGGTCTGATCTTCGAGCTGCTGCGCCGCCAGAGGCTGATGGAGCGCTACGCGATCATGTGGTTCGCCGCCGGCGTGACGGTGCTGGTGCTCGCGCTGTGGAAGGGGCTGCTCACGAAGCTGGCCCATGCGGCCGGCATTCACTATCTGCCGTCGGCGCTGTTCGCGGGGGCGTTTTTGTTCGTGGTGGCGATGCTCGTGCACTCCTCGATGACGATCTCGCGGCTGGTCGACCAGAGCTCTGTCCTGGCACAACGCCTCGCGCTGCTGCAGCAGCGCCTCGACCGGCACGAGGACGCGGACCTTCTCGAGATCGAGGACGAGGCCGACGCCGAGTCGCCCGACGCGATCCACGCCTCCTCCACGCGCTAGCCGCCCTCGGCCGCCGCCCTTCCCTACGCGCGCCAGAGCTCCGGGCTGAGGGCAGGGAACACGACCGGCCCGCGCTCGAGCGCGGCCACTTGGTCGAGCGGGATCGGGTTCACGAGTGACCGCACGCTGTCGCTGCGATACGGCGTCGGCACGCCCGCGAGCTCGAGCGCGCGCAGAGCGGCGTACGCGAGCCCCGCAGGGACCGGCATCACCCTCAGCCTGATTCCCCTCGCACGCGCGAGCTCGAGCGCGACGGCGCGCAGGCTCGTCGGCACCTCGTGCGCGGCGAACAGCACACGGCGGCGATCACGGCCGCCGGCGATCAGCGCCTCGATCAGCTCACAGAGCGCGACGTCGTGTGTCACGAACAGGCGCTGTCTGCCGCCGCCGATCATCGGCACCGGCGCGCCGCCCGAGAGCTCGCCGCTCATAGACTCGAACAGGCCGCCCGCCCCCACACCGAACACCAGACCGGGGCGGACCGCCACGCCGCCGGTCTCGAGCACCGCGCGCTCGAGCTCGAGCTTGGCGCGCCCATAATCCGAACGTGCGCCCGCGAATGCAGACAGCGAGGAGATCAGCACCACCCTCCCCCCTCGCGCCGCCACGGCATCGATCAACGGCAGGCTCCCCTCGCAGTTGACCGCATGCACGCGCGCGCCTCTGCAGGAGAGATCCCAGGCGGCGTGAACCACGGTCTCGACGCCGTCCAGCACGCCTGGCTGCAGCGGCTGGCCAAGCGCGAAGCGGCGCTCGGCGCCCTGGTCCGCGCCCGGCTTGCGTACGAGCGCGAGCGCAGCGTGACCGCTCGTCCGCAGGTGCTGGAGGATCCTGCCGCCGACGTAGCCGTTCGCTCCGGTGACCGCGATCACGGGCTCTCCCCCATCGATACCGCCGTGGCGATGCGATGGGCGTTGGCCATCGCCGGCAACGTGATCGTGCCGCCGGGGACGCTCGGGAAGCACGACGCATCGACGAGATGGATGCGCTGCGCGGGGACCGGCCGCCCCAGCAGGTCGGACTCGCCCGGCCGCGGCTGCGCGCTCATCGGCACCGCTCCGCCGTAGTGGTAGCCGCCGCCCGCCGGGGCCACCTCCGCGAGCGCCGAGAGGGGGAGCAGACCGAGCGGAGCGAGCGCGCGGCGCATCGCCCGCTGGAAGCGCTCGAGCACGCCCGACGTCAACGGGTTCGCGATCGCTGACAGACGCGCCGACCCGGCGGCGGCGTCCCACTCACTGAGGATCCTGTTCGAGTCCTCGCTGTGGAAGAAGCAGATCCCGATCACGAGGTGGCGCGTGATCGGATCGAGCGCCGGCCCGAGCATCGAGCTGAGGCGCGGGTGCGCGGCGCGCGCCCTCTCGCTCAGCCCGTCGTTGTAGGTGTACAGCGAGATGTGGACCGGGTTGGCGCACACGGTCGGATCGTCGAGCACGAGGAACAGCTGCGCGAGCGTGTGGCCGGGCTCGCGGCCGGTCCGGCCGACCGGGCCTGCCCAGGCGAACGGCAGATACAGGGTCTGACTGTCGAGGATCTCCGCGCGCGGCGGCGCGAGGCCGGAGCGTTGCAGGATGATCGTGCTCGACACTGCGCCGGCGGCCAGGAACACGCGCGGCGCACGCAGCGTCATCCGCGCGCCGCCGTCGAGCTCGCTCGCCTCGATCAGCACCTCGCGGTCGCGCTCGATCAGGCGCTCCACGTGGAGGCCGGGCCGGTAGTCGATCGCGCGCTCGCGCCGCAGCCGCTCGATCGTCTGCCCGCCGCTGTAGATGTGCCCCCAGGGACAGCCGTCGAGGCAGTGCTTGCAGTACACGCATCCGCCGCCCGGCGCGGGATGGCCGACCCGGACCGCCAGGCGCGACGCGCCGAAGTGAAAGCCGGAGGCGCCGAGGGCACGACGGTGGCGGCGCAGCCGCGCCAGCAGCGCCTCGCCCGCCGGTGAGCGCAGCAGCGGTCCATCGGGGGGCGCCACCAGCGGATAGCGCTCCGCCAGCTCGTCCTCCTCGCCGGCGTAGGGGATCATCTCGAGCACGGCCCGGGCGCTCGGGGCCAGCTCGCCGGCGTCGAGGGGCCACCCCTCGAGGTCGCGGTCCGCGTAGGCGAGCACGCCCGCGCCCCACACGTTGCTCAGCCCGCCCAGCGCGTAGGAGGGCCGCGCTCCGACGTCGGAAGCGGCCGTCAGCTCGAGCCGACCGCTGGCGCGGAAGGCGACGTCCGAGCCGAACAGGCGCTTGTACCCGGCGCCGCTCGTGCTCTGCGCGGAGTAGCGAGTCAGCTCGAGGTCGGCCGGCGACCAGGACGCCGGAAGGCTCGCCGCCAGCCGCGCACGCGCGGCCTCGCGCTCGGGCTCCAGCGCCAGCCCGGTGTCCACCACGATCACCTTGCGGCCGAGCGTGACGAGTGCCTGCGCGGCGGCGGCCGCGGCGGGGCCCGCGCCGACGATCACCGCCGGCTCGTCCTCGCTCACCGCCTGCGCCCCCGCTGAATCCGGCGGGCCGCTCACGGCGCGTCGAGCCCGGACTCGAGGGTGTCGTCCCTGCGGCGCGCGAGCAGGCCACGGGAACCGAGCGCCTCGCGCAGCTCGGGCGGAACCATGCCGACGAGCTGCCCGACCAGGAGGAACAGCGCCACGGACAGCGCCGCGGCGAGCAGAGCCGGTATCTGGTCGATCACGAGCGGCACGCAGGCGGCGGCGGCCGCCGCCGCAGTCCTCACCAGGAAGCCCAACGGCAGCGCGACCTCGCCGACCGCGGAGCGCAAGCGCCAGTAGATCAGCCCGGCGAGCACCGCGTCTCCGGCGACGCTTGCAGCAGCTCCCCCCTGAGCGCCGAGCGAGGGGACCAACACTGCCGCGAAACCGGCAAGGCACGCCAGCGCGAGGAGGTTGATCACGATCAGCTCGCGCTGGCGATCGAGCGCCAGCAGCGCGACCGTCCAGACCTGATAGAGCGCCGTGAACAGCAGCACACCGACCTGGATCCGCAGCACCGCCCCCGCCGGGCGGAACGCCTCACCGCCGATCAGCACCATCAGCGGCTCCGCGGCCCGCACTGTCACCAGCACCACCGCGACGCCCGCGATCACCGCGCCCTTGCTCAGTCCGCCGATCGCATACCGAAGTCGCGCGATGTCATCGCGGGCGGCGGCCGCGAGCACCGGCAGCGCGACGCCGGCAACGAGGATCGAGATCCCCACCGGCGCTTCGATCGCCCGCAGCGAGCCGCCGAAGTAGCCCGTCTGCCGAGGGCTGGACACGAGCGACATGAGCACGATCACCAGGCGGAAGTAGAGCTGCCCCACCGCCAGCGCAGCCGCGAGCGGGAGCGCCGTCCGCAGCAGTCGGCGCTGCACGGCGCGGTCCAGGCGCGGACGCACGAACGCGTGCGCTCCGACCAGAAGCGGGGTCAGGGCGAGCACCGCCAGCCCGACCACGATCTGCACGGCGAAGAACGGGGTGAGCTTCGCGCCGAGAAGCACGAGGGCCGCGACGCCGACCGCTGTCACCGCCTGTTTGAGGAAGTCGATCAGCGCCAATCCGGCATTGCGCAGTTCGACCGTCAGGCGCAGCAGCAGCGCGTTGGCTACAGCCACGATCAGGAAGCCGAGCCCGGCGAGCGCCGTTCCCGCCACCATCCTCCCCGGATACCCAGCGACCAGCACGAAGCACATGACCGCCAGCAATGCGATCGGCATCACCAGCAGCCGTTGAGCGAGGATGTTCGCCGTCAGCGCGGCGCGCTCACCCGCCGCGGCCAGGGCCAGCCAGCGGCTGCCGCTGACGTTCAAGCCGAGATCGGCGACGGCGACGGGGATCGCGAGCAGCGAGATGACCGTGACGTAGCGGCCCGATTCGGCGACTCCGAGGTGGCGCAGCAGCAGCGCCGCCGTGCCGACACCCACGAGGCTGCCGGCGATGCCGCCGACCGCGCGCCACGCGCTGCCGCGGATCACCCTGCCGCCGGCCTCCGGTGAGGTCAGGATGTCGTCGGCGGTCGCGCTCATCGGCTCTCCTGCCGTTACTCGGCGGGTCAAGACAATCTTCGGCCGCCGAGACGATCCCCTAAAGGCGCGCCGACCAGGTCCCGGCGCGGCGGAACCGAGCCGCGCCTGCGCACGCAGAGCCCCGGCTTGCATCTCTTGAGGCACCGGCGGCCGGCGCCGATAGGACCGTGCTCGCCGGCTGCGCGTCGCAAGCCGCGTCGCATCTTTGATCTGCCTGCTTGCAAATGCACGAAGCCGACTCCAGCCCGAGGCGAAGCTCCCGAGCAGCGGGAGAGCCCTACCGATGATCCTTTCCTGGGTTCTGTTCCCGCTGGTGCTGGCGGTGATCGCGGCCGGCTGGGGCGCGATCGTCGAGCGCGCGGGAGGAACGGCTCTGCCGGGCGCGCTGCTGCTGCCGCTCGGCGCCGCGGCCGCGCTGGTGCTCGGCGGCACCCTCACCGCCTTCGCGGCGACGGTGCAGGCGGCGGTGCCCGTGGTGGCCGCAGGTGCCGTGGCGGGGCTGCTGTTCGCCTGGCCCGGTCGGCGGCTGCGCCTGTGGCCGATGCTCGCCGGCGTCGGCGTGCTGCTCGTCTACGGGGCGCCCGTGCTGCTGTCGGGGCAGGCGACGTTCACCGGCTTCGTGAAGCTCGACGACACCGCAACCTGGTTCAACGTCGTCGACCACCTGATGACGCACGCGCGTTCGGTGAGCGGCGAGCCGGCCTCGACCTATCGGCTGCTCTTCACCGGCGACGTCGGGCCGACGTACCCCCTCGGAGCGTTCGTGCTGCCGGGGATCGCGCGGGCGCTCGTGGGCGTCGACATCGCGTGGGTGTTCCAGCCGTACCTGGCCTGCTGCGGCGTCGCGGTCGGACTCAGCATCTATGCCCTCGTAGAGCCGCTGGTGCCCTCGCCACGCCTCAGGGCGCCCCTGGCTTTCGTCGCGGCGCAGCCCGCGCTGCTGTTCGGCTACAGCCTGTGGGGCGGCGTCAAGGAGATGACGGCGGCCTTTACGCTGGCGCTCGGGATCGGCCTGTGCGCCCTGCTGCTGCGGCGCCGGCCGGCCGGCTGGCGCGAGGCGCTCCCGCTGGCGATCGCCGCCGGCGCGCTGATCCAGGTGCTCGGACCGGGAGCGGCGGGATGGATCGCGCCGGCGCTGGTGCTCCTCGCCGCGGCGTGGTGGCGCCGGACCCCCCCGCTTCGCGGGGCGCTCGCACCGCTCGCCCGGATCGTCGCGCTCACCGCGGCCTGCGTCGTGCCGGTCTGGGTGACGCTGTCCGGGTTCCTGAGCAACCAGGGGGACACGATCGACCAGCTGTTCTCCAGCGGCCAGTCGCAGGCGGTCAAACTCGGGAACCTGTTCCATCCGCTGAGCGCCTTCCAGCTCGCGGGCATCTGGCCGGTCGACGACTTCCGCCGCACCGCCCCCGCACTTCCCAGCGCGCTCCTGATCGGAGTCGTCGTGCTCGCCGCTGCGTCGGCACTGTGGATGAGCATGCGACGGCGCGAGTACGGGATTCCGCTGTACGTCGCGGTCGTGGGCAGCGCATGTGGCTTGCTGTACCTCGCGGGGAGCACGCCGTGGGTGATGGGAAAGACGCTCGCGATCTCCTCGCCGGCGCTGCTGGCCGCCGCCCTGGCCGGGGGCGGCATGCTGCTCGGCCGACGCCGCGCCAGCCGCTCCAGCGGGATCGCCGGCGTCGCCGTTCTGACGGTGCTCATCGGCGGTGTGCTGTGGTCTAACGTGCTCGCCTACAGCGACGTAACGCTCGCGCCGCGCGAACGGATGGCGGAGTTGCAGCACATCGGCGGCCTGCTCGACGGCAAGGGCCCGACCTTCGTCAACGAGTACGAAGTCTATGGCGACCGCCACTTCCTGCGCGAGGGCGCACCCGTGGAGCCGGCCG
Organism: uncultured Solirubrobacteraceae bacterium; assembly: GCA_963703205.1. Lineage (GTDB taxonomy): Bacteria > Actinomycetota > Thermoleophilia > Solirubrobacterales > Solirubrobacteraceae > Palsa-744. Next base: position 354,226 of record OY969799.1, on the reverse strand, counting down.
AGTACCGCACGCAGAACCTGGCGCTGCGCAACGGCCTGGTGCTGACAAAGGCCGCTGCTGCCGACCTCGACTCTTTCCCGCTCTCGACGCTCGCGCCCTACCGCTCGATCGTGATCCGTCGCTCACCGACGGAAAGCCGCCCCCCATCGACCTACCGGCTCCTCTGGCGGGGCCGCTTCTATGAACTGTGGCAGCGGCCCGCGCACCCGTCGGTGCGCATCCTCGAGCACGTGCCGCTGGGCGAATCGAACCAGTTGCCCTACTGCGGCACGGCACAGGACGGACCGTACGAGCCGCTGTGCTCAGTCGATCCCGTCGCGGCCGCGTCGTGCCCGCGGATCCATCAGCTGGCCGCTCAGGCCGCCGCCGATCACGCTTGGCTGGTCGCCTACCGTCATCCCGCGCCGATCGTGGCGCGCGGCGATGAAACGCAATGGCCCGCGACGTGGTTCCACAGCCGCAGCGAACACACGCTGACGCCGAGCGAGCCCGGCGAGGTGATCGCCCACATCGCGCTCGACAGCGACCAGAGCTACGAACTGTGGCTGGGCGGGAGCTTCGCGCGCGGCTTTCGCGTCAGCGTCGACGGGCGCTACATCGGCAAGGTCGAAAACGAGCTCTCGAACATCGACGGCTACGTGCACGTCGCCGACATACCACTCGCCAGGGGCGTCCACACCTTCGCGCTGTCCTACCCGGGCGCGAGCGCCGCCCCGGGCGGGGCCGAGAACGAACTGACGACGCTCAGCGCGATCGCGCTGCAGCCGCAGGATCCGAGCGAGCTCCTCACGGTGGCTCCGCGGCAGGCGGAGCGGCTGTGCGGGCTCCCGCTCGACTGGCTCGAGCTGGTCACGACCAGCTGAACGGCACGCGCGCGCGGCGGGACGGGGACCTCAGGCGAGCCACAAGCCCCGCCCGCGTCTACTTGCCGACGTAGGTGACGTAGCCCGAGCTGTTCTGGACCGTGACCACGAACGGCGTTTTTCCCACTTTGACGGGTTTCGTGAGGCTCCGCGTGGTAGCGACGCATTCGAAAGTCTTGCCCTTCTCCTGCGGCACCGCGGAGGGACAGACGACCGTGGCGCTGAGATGGCGCTGGGCGACGATGCTCTTCTCGATTGAGGCGGCCACCCTGGCGGTGTTCAGGGTCGTCGCTTTCGACGCTGTATTCGTTGAGGATTTCGAGGAGCCGCAGGCGCCTATCAGCACTGCGCAGGCGAGCAACCCCAGCGCGGCGTGAACTCTGCGACTGGTCATTGTGGTCCTCCGGATTTCGATGTGCATTGGCTGAACCTAGATGCGCTCCCGGACGCGACACCCCCGCCGCGCGGCGAATCCCGGCGACGCAAGGGTGCGAGGAGCAAGTGGTTGCTGGTCGGTGCGGGCAGACGGTCAGCCTGGCGCGGGCAGCATAGACGGCTCGTCGGTCACCATCGGCTTTCCGTCCAGCCCGAGCGTAGTGCGGCCGGTCCCCTTGGAGACCGGCGTGGCGCGCCGGCCGAGGCCGGGTGCACCACGCCGCGCTGCACGCTCATGGCCTCACTTCGCGGGGTTTGCCAGATAAGCGGCTCTCACGAGCTTGGCGAGCTGCTTCTGGCCGGCGAGCGACGGGCTCGGGTCGCTGCCGGGCGGCTGCACGTTCGGGTTGCAAGCTTCGGTGTACGTGCAGATCGCCTTCTGCTCCTTGACGGAGTGTTCCTTGCCGTGGTTGAACTTCGGGAACGGGTTGGCGTACGTCACGTTGTCCTCGACCTGTTCATCGAAGTGCGGGATGACTTCGTTTGCCATCGTTTCGTTCAGGCCCTGCAGCTCGCGATCGGTCCCCTGATGCTGGAACGTGGCCGCGTTGTAGTAGCCCACCACGACGATCGGCCCCGTGTAGCCGCTGCCGTCGATCACGCCCAGGATGTCCTGCACGTTTTCGATGATCTCGGGAGACGTAACGTTCGAGGAAGTCCACGAGATGCAGGCGTCGACCGCGGCCGCTTGTTCGGATGGCCCGTAGGTCTTCGAGCTTCCCTTCGGCCATTCGCTGGCGCTGTTCGCGCTCATTTCCGCGGCCACTTCGTCTTCGCACTGCTGCCAAGCGGCACGCTCGTCGGCCGAGCCGACATCCAGCGTGATCGCCTTGACGTTCCCGCCGGCGATCAGCTGCACGGCGTCTTCGAGCTGCGAGCTAGCACCGTGTTCGTGGTGCAGCGGGAAGCCGCTGAAGTTTGCGTACGCACAGGGGTGCCAGTCGCCGAGTCCTTGGTACCCGCCGGGGGCAGCCGCTTCTTCGTAGGACTCGGTCGAGGTCTGGCCGCCCAGCTGTTCGCTTTCGCCGATCAGCCCGCGGGTCGTCTCGTTGGGACACGAGTCGTTGACAACGGTCCCCGTCTTGCCGAGCGCGGCCTTGCCCTTCAGCTTCTTGGCGAAGATGTTCACGAACCCCGCTTCGAACGCGGAGGCGGGCTCGCCGGGCGCGTTCGCTTCGAACTTTTCCTGGGTGTAGCCGTACGAGACCGAATCACCCAGTGCGAGGTACGTCGGCGCCGCTGCCGCCCCGGCCGGCGCGGCGGCCAGCGCCGAGAGCGCGAATGCAATCGCCGTCAGACATCCCAGCGGGCGCTTCCACGTGCGGTTTGGAACTTCAGAGCCATCCCTGGCGTGCATCGAAACGTCCTCCCTTGTAAGAACCTGAGAGCTCCCCTCGACGGGATGCGCCCCATGCGGCCCATCTCCCGGGTTCGCTCCACGGTGGAAGCTGCACCCCTGGCGAGGAAGATTCTCCTGGCCCGTTTGTCCTTTCACACCCCACCTAGGTCTAGGTCGACCTAGCGGTTCTGCTGGTTGACCTGGTTGATGCACGGCATCTACGGTCTGGTCTGGAAAGCCACGGGGCCGTGGCCTGTCGTAATTCAATACTGCAGTCCACGGAGGAGACGAGGAAAAATGCGCCAACGCACGGACGCGAAGCACGGCAAGAAAGCCACGCAGGGACCAGAAGGAACGAACTCGAGAACGGCGGAGCGACCGCGAGCGGCATCTGCTCTCGCCACGCTGGTGGCCGTTCTCGCGGCCCTGCTCCTCGTCACCGCCCCCGCGGCGGTGGCCGCGGAAAAAGTCGGGCCCACGGGCCCAACCGGCGCGACCGGACCGTCCGGCGGCGAAAAAGGCGCAACCGGCGCGCAGGGCGTGACCGGCGCCACCGGCCCGGCGGGTCCTGAAGGGCCCAAGGGAGCGAAGGGCGAAAAGGGCGCAGCCGGTGCCACCGGTGCGGAAGGCCCTCAGGGCATCCGCGGAGAACGAGGCGCGGCCGGAGCGACCGGCGCGGCCGGCGCAACCGGCGCGGCCGGCGCGACCGGCAAAGAAGGAGCCAAAGGCGTGACGGGCGCCACCGGTGCGAGCGGCGCGACGGGTGCCACGGGAGCGACCGGAGCAGCCGGCACCAACGGCACCAACGGCGTAAACGGCACCAACGGAGCCGCCGGTGAAAACGGAGCCACTGGCGCGACCGGAGCAGCCGGCACCAACGGCACCAACGGAGCCACCGGAGCAGCCGGAGAAAACGGAGCCACCGGCGCGACCGGAGCAGCCGGCACCAACGGCGCGACGGGGGCAACAGGCGAAACCGGTGCAACCGGCGCGACGGGTGCAACCGGCGCGACGGGTGAAACCGGCGCGACGGGTGAAACCGGTGCCCAGGGCGTGACCGGCGCCACCGGCGCGAGCGGCGCCACCGGAGCAACCGGCGCCACCGGCGAAAACGGCACCAACGGGACCAACGGCACCAACGGCGAAAACGGCACCAACGGGACCAACGGCGAAAACGGCGCCACCGGAGCAACCGGCGCCACCGGCGAAAACGGGACCAACGGGACCAACGGCACCAACGGCGAAAACGGGACCAACGGGACCAACGGGACCAACGGCGAAAACGGCGCCACCGGAGCAACCGGCGCCACCGGCGAAAACGGCACCAACGGCACCAACGGCGAAAACGGGACCAATGGCACCAACGGCGAAAACGGCGCCACCGGAGCAACCGGCGCCACCGGCGAAAACGGCACCAACGGCACCAACGGCACCAACGGCACCAATGGCACCAACGGCGAAAACGGCGCCACCGGAGCAACCGGCGCCACCGGCGAAAACGGCACCAACGGCACCAATGGGACCAACGGCACCAACGGCGAAAACGGCGCCACCGGAGCAACCGGCGCGACCGGTGAAACCGGCGCGCAGGGCGTGACCGGCGCCACCGGCGCGCAGGGCGCCACCGGCGAAACCGGAGCGACCGGCGAAAACGGGACCAACGGGACCAACGGCGAAAACGGCGCCACCGGAGCAACCGGCGCCGCCGGCGAAAACGGCACCAACGGGACCAACGGTGAAAACGGCGCCACCGGAGCAACCGGCGAAAACGGGACCAACGGCGAAAACGGGACCAACGGCGAAAACGGGGCCACCGGCGCAACCGGAGCCACGGGTGAAACCGGGGCCACAGGTGCCGCCGGCGAAAACGGGACCAACGGGACCAACGGCGAAAACGGCGCGACCGGCGCAACCGGCGCAACGGGCGAAACCGGCGCGCAGGGCGTGACCGGCGCCACCGGCGCGCAGGGCGCCACCGGCGAAACCGGCGCGGCCGGCGAAAACGGGACCAACGGCAGCAATGGCGCCAACGGCAGCAACGGCGCCAACGGCACCAACGGCGAAAACGGCGCGACCGGTGAAACGGGTGCGACCGGTGCCACGGGGGCCACGGGCCCAACGGGCGCAACGGGAGCTCAGGGCGCCACCGGCGAAACGGGCGCTCAGGGTGTCGCCGGAGCGACCGGCGCCGAAGGCAAGGAAGGCAAGACCGGCGCCACTGGCGAAAAGGGTGAACGCGGCGAATCCGGCAAAACGGCCGCTCAGGGCGCGACCGGCGAAACCGGAGCGACCGGCGCCAAGGGCGAAACGGGAGCGACCGGCGCCACCGGTGCCGGCGAAACCGGAGCGACTGGGGCGACGGGGGCGACCGGCCAAACCGGAGCAACCGGCGCGACCGGCGCGAAGGGCGAAACCGGAGGGACTGGCGCGACCGGCGCGAAGGGCGAAACCGGAGCGACCGGCAACACCGGCGCCACCGGCGAAACCGGCGCCAAAGGCGAAACCGGCGCGAAAGGCGCGACCGGCGAAACCGGCGTCAAAGGCGTGACCGGCTCGACCGGGGCGACCGGCGCCACCGGCGAAAAAGGCCTCACCGGCTCGAGCGGGGCTACCGGCGCCACCGGCGAAAAAGGCCTCACCGGCTCAACCGGCGCCACGGGCAAAGAAGGCGCCAAAGGCGAAACCGGTGAAGCCGGCTTGACCTGGAACGGCACGTGGAGCTCACTGGTCACGTACACGAAAGGCCAGGCGGTCGTGAACAAAGGCACGTCCTACATCGCGATCGGCACGACCAAAGGCAACGAACCTCCGAACGCCACGTTCTGGAACGTCCTCGCCGAAAAAGGCGAAAAAGGCGTCACGGGCGAAAAAGGTGTCGAAGGAGCCAAAGGCGTAACCGGCGCGACCGGGGCCGAAGGAGCCAAAGGCACGACCGGCACAACCGGCGAAAAAGGTCTCACCGGCGCCACCGGCGCGGAAGGCAAAACCGGCGCCACCGGATCTACCGGTGCCACCGGCGCCACCGGCGTCAAAGGCGAAACCGGGACGAAAGGCGAAACCGGCGCGACCGGCGTGGAAGGCAAAGAAGGCAAAACCGGGCCCACCGGCGCCACCGGCGTCAAAGGCGAAACCGGGACGAAAGGCGAAACCGGCGCGACCGGACCGACAGGACCCAGTGGCGGACCCACGGGACCGAGCGGCCCGACGGGTGCCACCGGCGCCACGGGCGAAAAAGGTGCCCAGGGCGTCGAAGGCAAAACCGGCGCCGAAGGCAAAACGGGTTCAACCGGACCCACCGGCGCCACGGGGCTATCGACGGCAGGCAGCAGTGGGCTTGACGTCATCGTCGTGACGGCCACCGCCACCTCAAAAGCCACGGTTCAGTGTCCGACAGCGACCAACCCGGTTGCGATCGGTGGTGGCTTCAACAACAGCAACGCCAGTAACGCCCACCAAGAGATCTCAGCACCAGTGAACTCGGCGGGCACGATCATCACGAGTGGGATCGCCACGGGTTGGACGGTTACGGACGATGACAGCTCGTCGATCACCGTCTACGCGATGTGCTCGAAGTAGAGCTCAGAGCACGGGATGCTCAGGCTGGAGAAGGGAGGCCCTCGGGCCTCCCTTCCCAGGCTGAAGAAGGGAGGCCCTCGGGCCTCCCTTCTTTGTTCCTCTCGCCGCCCCGCACTGCCCGGGGCCTCCTCACCCCGCACTGCGCGACGCGGCCATCCCGGCGTAGCTTGCCTCGAGCGCCGCCCTGGGGCTCTGCAAGCTCAGTGGGCGCGAAGCATTCGGGGCCCTCCCCTATGCCGCTCGGCGACCGCCGCGACGGCTTACGCACGTCATGGCCGGTGCGTGCATCCGGGCCGGTTGCGTGTAGATCTCAGGCACCTCGGTGTGGTCGAGGCCAGGCGGCCGGCTCGGCTTTGGTGCGCACATCCGCGCCGAATCGCCACCGGCCTCGAGCTGCCTCGGCTCGACTTGGCCGCGCGCCCACGCCGAACGGCGCGGGCCTCAGCCCCGCTGGGCTCGGCCCGCCCGCGCTGTTCGCGCCCGATACGGCCGCCGGGCTCAGCCCGACGAGGGGCGGATCACCGGATCCCCGGCACCGCCTGCGTGCCCGGCCCGTGCTCAGGCCAGGCGCTCTTCGAGCGCCTTCAGCTGCGCGGCAAGCTCTTCAGGCAGGTTCTCGAACTGCGCGAAGTGCTGGTGGAACTGCGGGAGCTGGCCGCGCCAGCCCTCGACGTCGACGTGCAGCAGCTCCTCGAGCGCCGCATCGGAGATCTCCAGGCCGCGCGTGTCGAGCCCTTCGGGGCCGACCGGCGGCACGAGGCCGATCGGCGTCTCGGTGGCCGCGCCGTGACCAGCGCAGCGGGCGAAGACCCACGCGAGCACGCGCGAGTTCTCGCCGTAGCCGGGCCACAGGAAGCGCCCGTCCTCGTCCTTGCGGAACCAGTTGACGTAGAAGATCTTCGGCAGCTCGGCGCCGGTCGTTCGGCCGATCTCCAGCCAGTGCGCGAAGTACTCGGCCATGTCGTAGCCGCAGAACGGCAGCATCGCGAAGGGGTCGAAGCGCAGTTCGCCGACTCTGCCGGCGGCGGCGGCCGTCTTCTCGGAGGACATCGTCGCGCCGAGGAACACGCCGTGCTCCCAGTCGAAGGCCTCGGTGACGAGCGGCACGACCGTCGAGCGGCGCCCGCCGAAGAGCATCGCGTCGATCGGCACTCCGGCCGGGTCCTCCCACTCGGCGGCGATCGCCGGATCCTGTGCAGCCGGCGTCGTGAAGCGAGCGTTGGGGTGCGCCGCGGGCGCGCCGGAGTCGGGCGTCCAGTCGTTGCCGTGCCAGTCGATCAGGTGAGCTGGCGCCTCGGGCGTGAGGCCCTCCCACCAGACGTCGCCGCCGTCGGTTTTGGCGCAGTTCGTGAAGACCGAGTTCTCGGCAACCGTGTTGATCGCGTTCGGGTTGGTGTCCTCGCCCGTGCCCGGGGCCACGCCGAAGAAGCCGGCCTCCGGGTTGATCGCGTAGAGGCGCCCGTCCTGCCCGAACTTCATCCACGCGATGTCGTCGCCGATCGTCTCGACCGTCCAGCCCTCCAGGGTCGGGATCAGCATCGCGAGATTGGTCTTGCCGCAGGCGCTCGGGAACGCGCCCGCGATGTACTTCACCTCGCCCTCGGGCGAGGTCAGCTTGAGGATCAGCATGTGCTCTGCCATCCAACCCTCGTCACGGGCCATCACCGAGGCGATGCGCAGCGCAAAGCACTTCTTGCCGAGCAGCGCGTTGCCGCCGTAGCCCGAGCCGTAGGACCAGATCTCCCTGGTCTGCGGGAAGTGCACGATGTACTTGTTGTCGGCGTTGCAGGGCCACGGCACGTCCTCGGCGCCGTCGATCAAGGGCATCCCGACGGAGTGCAGGCAGGGCACGAACTCGCCGTCTCCGAGCGCGTCCAGCGCCGCCTGGCCCATGCGCGTCATGATCCGCATCGAGACCGCGACGTAGGTCGAGTCCGTGAGCTCCACGCCGACGTAGCTCTTGTCCGAGCCGAGCGGGCCCATGCAGAAGGGAACGACATACATCGTGCGGCCTCGCATCGAGCCGGTGAACAGCTCGGTCAGGGTCTCGCGCATCTCGGCCGGATCGCGCCAGTTGTTGGTCGGACCCGCTTCCTGTTCGGAGGGCGAGCAGATGAACGTGCGGTCCTCGACGCGCGCCACGTCGCCGGGATCGGACAGCGCCAGGTATGAGTTAGGCCGCTTGGCGTCGGACAGGCGCTCGAAGGTGCCGCCGTCTACCAGCCGCCTGCAGAGCTCGTCGTACTCGCCGGGGCTGCCGTCACACCAGTGAACCGCGTCCGGTTCGGTCAGCGCCGCCACCTCCTCGACCCAGGCCAGCAGACGCTCGTTCTTGGTCGGTGCGGGGACGGTGGTGTTCATGGGGAACTGGCGGCTCCTTGATTCGCTGTCTCGTCCAGCCCGCGCTGCGTCTCAGGCCGTTCCACAGGGGTGCGGCAAACACAAAACGCCCTCTGGGCGCAGGCCCGCGAAGGGTACCGTAAGGGCCCAAACGCGGGCTTTTACGGCCGGGACGCGTGCTTTTGACCCTCTACTTACCCCGCGTGGGCAAGCCTCACCACAACGCCGTCAGTCGACGTCGCCCTCGCCCGTCGCGGTGGAGGCCGGGTCCCTGCGCGGGACCAGCACCAAGCGCTTGAACTCGGCCACGAGCACCCCGTCCTGGTTGAGCACCCGCGTGTGGACCTTGACCGTTCCGCGGTCCGGCTTGGAGCGCGACTCCTTCTTCTCGAGCACCTCCGACTCGCAGAACAGCGTGTCGCCGTGGAACACCGGCGCCGGGTGCTTGAGCTCTTCGGTGGCGAGGTTGGCGATCGCCTTGCCGCTGACGTCGCTGACCGACATGCCGAGCGCGAGCGAGTACACGAGCGGTCCGACCACGACGTTGCGTCCCTGCTGTGATCTGCCCGCGTAGACGTCGTTTATGTGCAGCGGGTGATGGTTCATCGTGATCAGGCAGAACAGGTGGTCGTCGCTCTCGGTGACCGTCTTCGCGGGCCAGTGCTTGTAGACGTCGCCGACCTCGAACTCCTCGAGGTAGCGGCCGTACGGGTGCGCGCCGCTCGCCTCGCGGGCTGCCTGCTCGGTCTCGACGGAATGGGTCTCGCTCATGGGTCTCGGAGGTCTCCTGTGATGTCTTTGGCGCGCCGCACTCTAGTGGGAGCCTGTCGATGCGGCGGGGCGGTCCTCGCCCGAGGCGGCCACGCAGACCGCGGCCGAGGCCCGCTGCAGCGGGCAGGCATGGCCAGGCCGGGGATCGCAGGGCGTGCATCTGGGGGCTTCCGGCGGGGCCGGGGGGACGGGTTCGGAGTGGGACACGCAGCCCGTGCCCGCGGGGCACGGGGCCGACCCGCCGCGTATCGCTCGCACCAGGGCCTGCGGGTAGCGCAGACCGCAGGCAGCGTCATAGGCGTCGGCGGCGGCGTCCGCCGCGCCGAGGCCGCTCAGCGGCGCGCCGCGCGTAAAGAGCGCCCGCAGGGCGGTGCCCGTGAGGGGCCTCCCCCCGGCGCTCAGCGAGCACAAACCGTGCGGCGGCGCCGCCGCGGGAAGCGAGAACGGGTCGGTTCGCACGCGCAGCAGCGGCGGACCGAGCGCAGCCTCCGCGCGGACGCGCAGGTGGACCCTCGCCGGGTCCATCAGCGGCGTGACGCGATTGGCGAGCAGGACGAGCGCCGGCCACCCGTGTGCGGAGAGCCGGCGCGGCAGCGCCACCGCCAGGTAGTCCCCGCCGAAGGCGCCGGCGACCGAGACCCGCAGGCCTCCCGCGGTGAGCCTGCGCTTCCCCGCGTGCGGAAAGCCGATCGCGAGCACCGCCAGGTCCCCGCCCGCCGGATGCAGCACCGCCGTGAAGGTCCGCCAGCTCGCAGCCGAGGCACGGGGCTGGGCCCCGGCCCGCGGCGCGGCCGCGAGGCCTGCGCCTGCAACCGCCACGACGGCACACAGCACGGCGAGCGGCGCCTGGAGGCGGAATCGAGCGCCCATCGTCGATACTCCTAGCAGCGATGAACCGACATGGCCGCCGCCGCGGCCGGACCTAGGAGACGACTTGCGCAGCCCCCGTGACTTCTTCAAGCCCCTGGCGATCGACGCCCCCGAGCCGGTCCGTGAGATCCCCTTCAAGCCCTCTCGGATGATCCACTTCCTGGACTTCTCCAACGAGAAGATGGTCGCGAAGGTGCCCGACATCGCGCCCTCGGTGGACATCCTGCTCGGCAACCTCGAGGACGCCGTGCCGCTGGACCGCAAGGAGGCGGCGCGGGCGGGGCTGATACGGGTCGGCAGGGAGATGGAGCTCGGCGACACCGCGCTGTGGACCCGCGTCAACGAGCTCGCCTCGCCGTACTTCCTCGACGACATCACGCAGGTGGTCGCGGAGATCGGCGAGAAGATCGAGGTCGTGATGATCCCCAAGGTCGAGGGGCCGTGGGACATCCACTACGTCGACCGCCTGCTCGCGCAGCTCGAGGCCAAAGCGAAACTCGACCGGCCGATCCTGATCCACGCGATCCTCGAGACGGCTCAGGGCGTGACGCACCTCGAGGAGATCGCCGCCGCCTCGCCGCGCATCCAGGGCATGAGCTTCGGCCCGGCCGACCTCGCCGCCTCGCGGCGCATGAAGACGACCCGTGTCGGCGGCGGGCATCCCGGCTACCGGACGATCGCCGACCCCGATCCCGAGAACCCGGAGGCACCGCGGCCGAGCTACCAGCAGGACCCGTGGCACTACTCGATCGCGCGCATGGTGGACGCCTGCACCTCGGTGGGCGCGCTGCCCTTCTACGGCCCGTACGGCGACATCCGCGACGAACAGGGCTGCGAGACTCAGTTCCGCGCCTCGTTCCTGCTCGGTTGCGTCGGTGCATGGTCGCTGCACCCCTCGCAGATCGCGATCGCCAAGCGCGTGTACTCGCCGGATCCCGACGAGGTCGCATTCGCGAAAAAGGTGCTCGAGGCGATCCCCGACGGCCGCGGCGTGCACATGATCGACGGCAAGATGCAGGACGACGCGACCTGGAAGCAGTGCAAGGTGATGGTCAACCTCGCCGAGATGCTTGCTCGTAAGGACCCGGACCTGGCGGAGGCCTACGGGCTCGCACCCGCGGCGGTCTGAGGCCGATGGGGCGTCTGCGGCGAGCGCTCGTGGCGTCAGGCCTGCTCCTCGCGCTCACGCCGGCCGCCGCGAGCGCCGGCACCTCGGTCGGGACGATCCACACGGTCACCGCCTCCGAAGGCACCGTGACGGCGCAGCTCCGCTACGAGGAACCGCCCGCCTCGCAGGCCCCGGCCGGGCTGCAGCTGACGATCGAACGAGGCGGCGCGCAGCTCTACCAGGCGCCGGTCTCCTCGCCGCGCTGCTCGCCGTGCCGGCTGGAAGAACTCGGCACGCACCCGCTGCTCGTGCGCGACCTCGAAGGCCACGGCGAGCCGAGCGTGATCCTCGAGCTCAACAGCGGCGGCGCGCACTGCTGCACGATCGTCCAGGTGCTGAGCCTCGACCCGGGCACGACGACCTACCGGGCGGCCGAACGCGACTTCGGCGATCCAGCAGCGTTGGTCAGGGACCTCGCCGGCGACGGCGCGCTCGAGTTCGAGACTGCCGACGACCGCTTCGCCTACGTCTTCGCGCCGTTCGCCTACTCCGGGCTGCCTCTGCAGCTCTTGGCCTTCCGCGAAGGGCGCTTCGTCGATGTCACGCGCTCGTTCCCGGCGGCGCTGGCCAAAGACGCCACGAAGTGGATGCAGGCGTTCCGCTCCGAACGGCGGCACGGGCTCGGAAACGGGCTGATCGCGGCCTGGGCGGCCGACGAGGAGCTGCTCGGCCACGATGGGCTGGTCCGCTCGACGCTCGCGCGCGAAGCGCGCCACCGCAATCTGCGCAGCCGCGAACACTACGGTCCGTCCGGCGAGAGGTTCGTCGAGGCGCTGCTGCGTTTCCTGAAGCACACGGGATATCGCCGCTAGCGGTCTCGCTGCGCGTGCGGCGCCAGTCCGTATAGGCTTCCGCGCCCGATGAGGTTCTTCGAGTTCGAGGCCCGCGAGGTCGTCAAGCGGGCCGGGATCCCCGTAACGGACTACGGCTTCACCACCGACCCCGCCGAGGCGAAGACGATCGCGGAGCGGATCGGCGGCCCGACCGTGATCAAGTCCCAGGTGCTGACCGGCGGGCGCATGAAGGCCGGCGGCGTGAAGTTCGCCGACACCCCGGAAGAGGCCGAGGCGCATGCGCGGGACATCCTCGCGCTCGAGATCAACGGCCACATGCCCCGCGGCGTGCTGGTCGACCCGAAGGCCGAGGTCGAGCAGGAGTACTACGCGGGCGTCGTCTGGGACGGGATCCGCAAGCAGCCGGTGATGATCTTCTCCCCCGTGGGCGGCATCGACATCGAGCAGGTCGCCGAGGAACAGCCCGACAAGGTCGGGCGGCGGCACTTCTCGAACATCCTCCCCTTCTCCGAGTTCGAGGCCAAGGAGGTGATCGCCTCCACCGGCGTCACCGGCTCGGCCCTGAACCGGCTCGTCCCGATCGTCACCCGCCTCGCGAAGCTGTTCGTCGCGCACGACATGATCCTGGCCGAGATCAACCCGCTCGGCCGGCTCACCGACGGGAGTTTCGTCGCGCTCGACGCCCACATGGACATCGAGAACGAGGCCCGCGGCCGACACGCGAAGCTGCTCGCCGACCTCGGGGTCGGCGACGAGGAGACCCGGCAGGCCCGGGAGGCGACGCCCTTCGAGCTGGCGGGCGAGGCGGTCGACGCGCAGGACCACCGCGGGGTCGCCGGCAACGTCACGGAGTTCGACGGCAACCTGGGCCTCGTGATCGGTGCCGGCGGCGGTTCGCTGACGCTGTTCGACGCGGTCCGTGCCCACGGCGGCAAGCCCGCCAACTACTGCGAGATCGGCGGCAACCCCTCCGTCTCCAAGACCTGCGGCCTGGCCAAGCTCGTGCTGTCCAAGCCGGGCGTCGAGCGAATCGCGGTGATGATGTCGATCGTCTCCAACACCCGCGTGGACATCGTCGCCCGGGGCGTGATCAAAGCCTGCCTCGAGCTCGGCTTCGACCCGGCCGAGAAGATCGCGATCTTCCGCATCCCCGGCGCCTGGGAGGAGGAGGGCTTCAAGATCCTCGAGAAGTACGGCGTCGACTACGCCGACCGCTCCGTCTCGCTGAACGAGGCTGCGCGCCGGGCCGTCGAGAAGATCGAAGGAGTGGCGGCATGAGCATCCTCGTCGACGCCGACACGACGTTCATCGTCCAGGGCATCACCGGGCGCGAGGCAGTGAACCTGACGCGGGAGTGCCTGGACTACGGCGCCGGCGCGAAGGTGGTGGGCGGCGTCACGCCGGGCCGGCTGGGACGCGACGTCCACGGCGTGCCGGTGTTCGACACCGTGGCCCAGGCCGTCGAGAGCCACGGCGGCCCGATCGACGGCTCGGTCGTGACGGTCCCCCCCGCTTTCACCAAGGACGCCGTGTTCGAGGCGATCGAGAACGGCGTGAAGCTCGTCGTGATCGTCACCGAGCGCATCCCCCGTCGCGACGTCGCGCAGATGGTCGAGCTGGCGGCGCTGCGGGGCGCGCGCATCATCGGCCCCAACTGCCTCGGGATCATCGTCCCGGACGTGATCAAGATGGGCGGCATCGGAGGGCCCGCGAAAAACGCCGCGCAGGCGTACAGACCCGGTTCGATCGGCGTCATCTCCCGCTCTGGCGGGATGACCACCGAGATGTCCTCGACGCTGAGCGCGGCCGGCCTCGGCCAGTCGACCGCGGTGTCGATCGGCGGCGACGCGATCATCGGCTCCACCTACGCCGAGCTGATGCCGCTGTTCGAGGCCGACGAGCAGACGCAGGGCATCGTGATCTACACCGAGCCGGGTGGGCGCATGGAGGCCGAGCTCGCGCGCTGGGTCACCGAGCACGAATCTCGCCTGCCGATCGTCGCCTTCATGGCGGGTCGCTTCATGGACGAGATGCCGGGCATGAGCTTCGGCCACGCCGGCACGATCGTGGAAGGCAAGGAGGACACCGCCTCCGAGAAGATCGCGCGGCTCGCGCAGGCGGGGATCACGGTCGCCGAGCGCATCGAGGACATCCCGGAGATGATCCGGGCGAAGATGGCCGAGCGCGGCAGCGGGGTGGCGGCGTGAGGGCCGACGGGACGTTCATCGCGATCGCGGTCGACGACGGGCTCGCCGCCGACACCGAGGCGGCGCGCAGGCTGACCGAGGCGTGTCCGGTCGACATCTACGGCCAGCAGCCTGACGGGACGCTCGAGCTGGTCGAGAAGAACCTCGACGAGTGCGTGCTGTGCCGGCTGTGCCTCGATGCGAGCCCCGCGGGCACCGTCGAGGTCATCAAGCTCTACGACGCCGGTGCGCTGCTCACTTGAGCGGCGGGGCGGACGAGCATGCGCAAGGACGGGCCGTGCGCCCCGAGCAGTGGTCGTGGATCACGCGACCGCACGAGGCCGGGCAGCCGGCGCGGCACGTCGCGGAGCTGAGCGAGGCGCTCGGCGCCGACGCGCTGCGGTCCAACGTGTGGCGCTACGAGCCGGGGGCGGCCGGGCTGCGCCACCGCCATTCGCTTCAGGAGGAGACCTTTCTCGTGCTGGAGGGCACGCTCACCGTCTACCTGGGGGATCCTCCGACGGCGGTCGAGGTGCCCGAGCGGGGGACCGTCCACGTGCCGCCCGGCACGCCGGTGCAGAGCGCCAACCACGGCGCGTCCGACCTGCTCGTGGCGGCGTTCGGCACGCCTCCGGAGGAGCACGCCTCACAGCTGCTGCCCTCCGCGCTGCCGGAGGACGAGTGACCCGTGGCGTGACGGCCGGGTCGCTATGGATTATCCTTTCCGGCAGAGCGAAGGATGAACGAGAACTTCTCGCTGATCGTGATGTGCCTGTTCCTGCTCGGGTCGCTTGCGTTCCTGGCCGAGCAGCTCACCTCGTACCACTGAGCAGCCGGTCAGCATTCTGACTGTACCCTGCCGAGGGGTGCAACGCCCGTAGGAGATGCGTCCACGTGCTGTTTGGATTCGCATATTCGAACAAATTAAGGGCGAATTCAGGGATGTGGCAGCGTCTCCTCGAGCGACGGGTCTGGGCAGGGCGCGGATCGGACGCGGCCGTCGTGCGCTGATCGCTGCGGAGGCAGAGCTCGAGCGCTACTTCGAGGAATCGCTCGAGCTGCTCTGGAGCGCAGACATGACGGGGCGCCTGGTTCGCGTCAACCCGGCGTGGCGCCGCTCCCTCGGCCACCCCGCCGAGGCGATGTGCGGCCGCCCGCTGATCGAGTTCATCCACGAGCGCGACCGCGACGCCGCGGCGGCGGAGATCCTCTCTGTGGCCGACGGTTCACGCGAGAGCATCACCGTCACCAGCCGCTTCGGCGCGCTCGAGGGCGGCAGCGTGTGGCTCGAATGGAGCGCCCGCGCCTCGGCAGCCGATGCGGCGATCCACGGCTTCGCCCACGATGTCACCGTCCAGCGCCGCGCCGAGCAGCAGCTCGCCGACGAGGCCCGGCGCCTCGGCACGATGGTCGCCGAGCGCACCCGCGATCTCAACGAGGCCAGAGCCGAGACGCTGCAGCTGCTCGCGGTCGCCGGCGAGTTCCGCGACGACGAGACCAGCCAGCACACCGAACGGGTCGGCACGATGTCGGCCGAGATCGGCCGTCGCATGGGCCTCAGCAGCGAGAGCGTCGCGCTGCTGCGCGAAGCGGCGCCGCTGCACGACATCGGCAAGCTCGCGATCCCGGACGACGTGCTGCTGAAGCCGGGCCGCCTGAGCGAGCCCGAGCAGCAGCTCATGCATACCCACACCACGCTCGGCGCACGGCTGCTGTTCGGCAGCCGCTCGCCGGCTCTGCAGCTCGCCGGCGTGCTCGCCGAGTCACACCACGAGTGGTGGGACGGCAGCGGCTACCCGCTGGGCCTGGAGCGGAGCGACATCCCGCTCGTGGGGCGCATCGTGGCGGTCGCGGACGTCTTCGACGCGCTCACGCACGAGCGGCCGTACAAGCCGGCGTGGCCGGTCGACCAGGCGATCGCGATGATCCGCTCCTCGGCCGGGTCGCAGTTCGACCCGAAGGTCGTCGAGGCCTTCCTCGAGATCGTCGGGCGCGACGGCGCCGCCGTCGCGCGGACCGCGGCCTCCGAGTGGCCGCCGGCCGACCCCGAGCCGCGCCGCGCCGCCGGCAGCGCCAGCCCACCCGCCCGCTCGGACGCGGACAGCGCCTCCCAGCCCGCCCGCCGCGCCGCGGGCAGCGCCTCCTAGCCCGCCCGCCGCGCCTTCGGCGTGTGGTCGCGCTCGACCTGGCGCTCGACCACGTTGACGATCAGCTTCACGATCTGATCGGGCCCGGAGGCCTTCGCCTGGCCGTAGGAGAAGGCCTCGATCCAGTCCGGCACCTTCGCTTCGCGCGCCATCACGTTGAAGAACTCCCGGCGCATGTCCACGCGCACCCGCGCATCGGCCGAGGGTCCCCGCGTGACCTTCACGTCGGGCATCTCCAGGCGGAACTGCTGGACGTCGCCGCGGCCGCGCAGCTCGATCCCGACCACGAGCTTGATCGGCGCCAGCGCCGGCACCTCCTCGATGAACCTGCGCACCGCGACTTCGATCAGAGCCTTGGCGTCATCGGCCATCCGCTGGAACCTCCCTCCGGGTCAGGTGACACGGTCTCAGTTCGGGGCTCAGATCTTATGACGCTGCAGGAGCTTGCGGCCGATCACCATCCGCTGGATCTCGGAGGTGCCCTCGCCGATCAGCAGCAGCGGCGCGTCGCGGTAGATCCGCTCGATCTCGTACTCCTTCGAGTAGCCGTAGCCGCCGTGGATGCGCAGGCTCTCCTCGGCGCAGAAGCGGCCGGCCTCGGAGGCGAACAGCTTCGCCATGCCGGCCTCCAGGTCGGAGCGCTCGCCGGCGTCCTTCATCCGCGCGGCGCGGCGCACGAGCAGGCGCGCCGCGTCCACCTGGGTGGCCATGTCCGCGAGCTTGAACTGGATCGCCTGGTGCTCGGCGATCGCCTTGCCGAAGGTCTTGCGCTCCTGGGCGTATTTCAGCGCCAGCTCGAGCGCGCGCTGGGCGAGGCCGACGCCGCGCGCCGCGACGTTGACGCGGCCCAGGTCGAGCGCGTCCATCATCTGCACGAAGCCCTTGTTCAGGCCCTCCGCTTCGCCGCCGAGGATGTTCTCGGCGGGACACCGGTAGCCGTCGAACACCAGCTCGGTCGACTCGACCCCCTTGTAGCCCATCTTTTTGATCTTCGGCGGGACTTTGAAGCCCTGCAGCGCGCCGGTGTTCTCTTCGGCGCCCGGCTCTTTCTCGCAGATGAAGCAGGTCATGCCCTTGTAGCGAGGGTCGGCCTGCGGATCGGTCTTGACGAGCGTGAAGACGAGCGTGGAGAGCAGGCCGTTGGTCACCCACATCTTCTGGCCGTTGATCTCCCAGCTGCCGTCGTCCTGCTTGCGGGCCGAGGTTTTGATCGCCTGCACGTCGGAGCCGAGCTCCGGCTCGGAGAGCGAGAACGCCGCGCGGATCTCGCCGCTGGCCATCCTCGGCAGGTACTTCTGCTTCTGCTCCTCGGTGCCGAAGTGCATCAGCAGGTAGGAGCCGATGAAGTGCGTGTTGACGACGCCCGAGATCGAGATCCAGCCGCGCGAGAGCTCCTCCACGATCATCGAGTAGGTCGTCAGGTCGAGCCCCATGCCGCCGTACTCCTCGGGGATCGTCACGCCGAACAGGCCGAGCTCCTTCATCTGCTCGACGATCGGCTCGGGAAAGGAGTCCTCGTGGTCGTAGTGCTCGGCGTTGGGGAGGATCTGCTCGTCGACGAACTGGTGGACCATCTCCGTGATCGCGCGCTGCTCGTCGGTGAGGTCGGTGTACGGGGAGGCTACGGCCACGTTGATCTGCGCTCCAAGGTCGAGGTTGCCGCGGCGCGAAGGGCGCCGCACCGGCGAGCACCACGTGAGGGCGTCCCGCCTCTCAGCTCCCAGCATACCTGCGCGCCGGGGCTGCACGCGCCCCGCGAACCCCCTCCCACGGCCCGCGCGGCGGCCCTGCCGAGCGCTGCGATTACCATCCCGCGCCGATGAACTTCGCAGCCGAGGTGCTCGACGCCGCGCCGGCCCGGCGACTCGCGCTGGTCGAGCTTGCGCGCGACGGCTCGCGGCGCGAGTGGACGTTCGGCGAGGTCGCCGAGCGCTCGGCGCGGCTTGCCGGCGCGCTCGCGCAGCGCGGCGTCGGCAAGGGCGACGTGGTGATGACCGTGATCGGCAATCGCCCGGAGTGGGTGCTGAGCATGATCGCCTGCTTCCGCCTGGGCGCGGTCGTGCTGCCCTGCACCGAGCAGCTGCGGGCGAAGGATCTGCAACTCCGCATCGGCCTCGCCCGCCCCGCGCTGATCCTCGCCGACGAGCGCGACCTCGGCGAGCTGCGCGACGCGGGCGCGCCCGTCGCGAGCGTGCCCGACGAGCGTCTCTACGATGCCCCGCCCGCGCCGCCGGCGGAGCTCGGCCCGAGCGACCCGTGCCTGATCACGTTCACGAGCGGGACCTCCGGCGAGCCGAAGGGTGTCGTGCACGGGCAGCGCTATCTGCACGGACAGCGCCTGCAGGCCGAGCACTGGCTGGCCCCGGCGGAGGGCGACCTGGTGTGGTGCACCGCGGCGAGTGGCTGGTCGAAGTCGGCCCGCAACGTGTTCATCGCCCCCTGGCTGCGGGGGGCCGCCGCGCTGCTGCACGACGCGCGCTTCGATCCGCAGGAGCGCCTCGAGCTGCTGGCCCGCGAGAACGTCGCCGTGCTCTGCATGGCGCCCACCGAGTACCGGGTGATCGCCAAGCGCGCGACGCTCGCGCCGCTGCCCTCTCTGCGCGGGATGGTGGCCGCGGGCGAGGCGCTGAACCCGGAGGTGCTGCGCGCCTGGGAGGAGGTCACCGGCCTGCAGATCCGCGACGGCTACGGGCAAACCGAGACCGGGCAGATGACCGGCGCCGCCGCGGGTGGCGGCACGCGGCCGGGATCGATGGGACCGGCGCTGCCGGGGATCGAGCTCGACGTGCAGGACGGTGAGCTGGTAGCCGATCCGCGTAGCGTGCCGACCTTCTTCCTTGGCTATCTCGGCGAGCAGGTCCAGCGCGGCGAGGACGGCGCATGGCGCGTCACGCGACCGGCGGGAGGGCGGGCCCTGGCGCACGGGCGACCGCGTTGTGCGCGCGCAGGACGGCTGGCTCTACTTCGAGGGGCGCGCAGACGACGTGATCGTCTCCGCCGGCTACCGGATCGGCCCGTTCGAGGTCGAGTCCGCGCTGGTCGCGCACCCGGCCGTCGCCGAGGCGGCCGCCGTGGCCGCGCCCGACGAGGAGCGCGGCGCCGTGGTCCGCGCGATCGTCGTGCTGCGCGACGGCTACGCGGCGGGGCCCGATCTCGCAGGTGAGCTGCAGGAGCACGTCAAGCGCGTCACCGCTCCCTACAAGTACCCCCGGATCGTCGATTTCGCCGCTGAGCTGCCGAAGACGAGCTCGGGCAAGATCAAGCGAGCCGAGCTGCGCGCAGGCTGACGGAGGGCCCCGGAGGCGGCGGGGGGACCGCCTCCGGGGCGCATCGGCCCGCTCAGGCGAGCGGCACAGCGCGCGGGCGGGCGCACAGCGCTGCAGCCGGCCGGCGGCGCTCCCGCGAGAGCACCCGCCGCACGGGCCGCGGGGCAGCGAGCGTGCGGGGTCTCGCGGCGCGCGCGTCGGCGGTCCGGGCGTCGCGCAGCAGCTCCCGCGCGATCTGCGTGATGGCGCCGTCCTCAGCGCGCCGCCGGCGCGCGGCGCGCGGCCGGTCGGCGAGCAGGTGCCGCGCCGCCTCGGCCGGTGGCTGTGTCAGCAGCGCGCTCATGCGGCCTGCGCCACCGGCTCGGCGGCCTGGATCGCCTCGATGCGCTCCAGCTCCTCGTCGGTCTCCTGCACGGCCGGCTCGGACGGCCCGCGCAGCACCAGCAGCGCTGCGAGGATGCCCACGCCCACCGCCGCGGCGGCGACGAGGTAGGAGAGGTGGTAGCCGCCGGTCAGCGCCGCCAGCGCACCTTCGCCCTGGTGCGCCAGCGCCTTGGCGTGGTCGGTCGCGATCGTGCCGAGCGTCGCCAGCCCGATCGCGCCGAACAGCTGCACCGAGACGTTGACGATCCCGGACGCGAGCCCCGCGTCCCGGCCGGTGCGTCGGACATGCCGATCGTCAGCAGCGGCAGGAACGAGGTGCCGGCCCCGAGGCCCATCAGCGTGAACGGCACGAACAGGCCGGGGAAGTAGCCCGCGTGCACACCCTGGCCGGCGAGCAGCAGCAGCCCGGCGATGATCGCGGCCAAGCCGCCCGTCAGCGTCCGCACCGCCCCGAAGCGGTCCATCAGCCGCGCCGCGCCGCCCATCGAGAGCGCCGCGATCGACGACCGTCAGCGGCATGAACGCGAGCCCGGTCTGGATCGCGTCGTAGCCGAGGACGCGCTCGAGGTACAGCGAGCCGAGGAAGAAGGCCGAGAACATGCCCGTGATGAGCATCCCCCGCACGAGGCTCGAGCCCATCAGCATCCGCAGGCGCAGGACCCGCAGCGGCATGATCGGGTTCTTCAGCCGCGACTCCAGTGCCAGGAAGGCGAGCGAGCAGCACGACCGCGGCGCCGCCGGCGCCGAGCGTGCGAGCCGACCCGAGCCCGTAGTCGCTGGACTTCACGATCGCGAAGGCGCCGAGCATCGTCGCCGCGGTGATCAGGACCGAGCCGAGCACGTCGACCCCGCCGGACAGGCCGATGCCCTCGTTCTCCTCGATCAGCGTCGAGCCGAGGACGAACGCGATCACGCCGATCGGCACGTTCACGAAGAAGATCCAGTGCCAGCTGAGCGACTGCGTCAGCGCGCCGCCCGCGAGCAGGCCGATCGAGCCTCCGCCGGCGGAGACGAAGGCGTAGAGGCCCATCGCCTTCGCCTGCTCCGCGCGTCTCCGGGAACTCGCGTGACGATGATCGCGAGGATCACGCTCGAGGCGACCGCGCCGCCCGCGCCCTGGAGCAGCCGGAAGGCGATCAGCATCGCCTGGCTGGTGGCGATGCCGCACAGCACCGAGGCGGCGGTGAACACCACGAGTCCCGTCAGGAACACGCGCTTGCGCCCGACCAGGTCGCCGAGCCGGCCGGCCAGCAGCAGCAGGCCGCCGAACGTGATCAGGTAGCCGTCGATCACCCACGTGAGGTTGCCCTGGGTGAAGTGCAGGTCGCGCTGGATCGAGGGCAACGCGACGTTCACGATCGTCGAGTCGAGGACCATCATCAGCTGCCCGAGGCACAGCACGGCGAGGGCGATCCAGCGCCGCCGCTCGGATCTGGCGCTGTCGGGCTCGGGTCGTATGAGTCGGGTAACTGCCGTCATGGGGGTCCTCCTTGTTCGAGGTGAGACCACCATAACACGGATCATCCCTGGTTCAAGGATGATCTACCAAATATTTACAATCGGTGGTACACTGATGACAGATCTCATGATGACGGGTAAGGTGATCTCGATGGCTCAGAGCCGACGCGAACCAAGCTCGCTGGTGCTGCTGACCCGGCTCTGGCAAGCAGGTCTACAGGCGCAGCCGGGACCGGGACCTGGAGATGCAGCTGCGACACCTGGTGGCGCTCTCGTTCCTGCGCGACCACGAGGGATGTCCCCAGCAGGAGCTGGCCGACGCGTTCTGCATGGACGCGAACAACGTCGTGCTGCTGCTCAACGAGCTCGAGGACGCGGGCTACGCGAGCCGCCAGCGCGACCCGCACGACCGCCGCCGTCACGTCGTGCAGCTCACCGACGCCGGCATCGCGGCGCTGGACCGCGCCGAGAAAGCGCTCGAGGCGGTCGAGGACGACGTGCTCGGTGCGCTCGATGCGGACGAGCGCAAGGTCCTCTGGGAGCTGCTCACACGCGCACTGCGCGGCGTCGAGCCGGCAGACGCGCCGGCCGTCGAGGCGCTGGCCGCAGGCCGCTGACGCACCGAAGTCGCCGGGACCGGCGGCCGAGGACGAGCTGCCCCAGCGCGCCGCCCAGCTTCAGAGCGCGACGATCGCGAAGCGGGGCGCAGCCTCAGAGCGCGACGATCGCGAAGCGCGCCGCGCAGCTTCAGAGCGCGACGATCGCGTCGATCTCGACCTGCGCGCCCCTGGGCAGCGCGGCGACGCCGACGGCGACGCGGGCCGGCGGATCGCCGCCCGGGAAGAACGCGGCGTAGACCTCGTTGACCTCGGCGAACGCGGCGAGGTCGGTCATGTAGACGGTCAGCCGCACCGCGTCCTGCGAGAGGCTCGCGCCGGCGGCCTCGCAGACCGCCTCGAGGTTCTCCAGGCACCGCCGCGCCTGCTCGGCGGGGGTCCTCCCCGACCAGCTCGCCGCTCGCGGGGTCGAGCGGTATCTGCCCTGAGCAGAACAGCAGGCTGCCGCTGCGCACGGCGTGGCTGTAGGGACCGATCGCGGCGGGCGCACCCTGCGCCTCGATCGCTTCTCGCTGCGGCGGACAGTCACCAGGCTACAGGCGCGGCGCGGTGATGCGCTCCGGGGCGGCCTGTCCCGGCGCGCGCGAGCGCCGTTGCCAATAGATTCCAGCTGATGCAACGGCTCCGGGCGACCCTCGCCTGCCTGGGCGCCTGCGCCCTGCTCGCCGCCGCGCTGCCGTCTGCGCCCGGCGCCGCGCTCTGCGCTACTCCGCCTGCCCGCACACGAACAACTTCGCCTGCGCGAAGCTGGCGGTCCCGCTCGACCCCTCCGGCGCGACGCCGGGCACGATCACGCTCGCGGTCCGGCGCCACCGCGCCCCGATCGGGGAAGCGCGCACGCGCGATCATCGCCCTCGCCGGCGGGCCCGGCCAATCTGCGATCCCGTTCGCCGAAGACTTCGCGGAACTGCTCGGCGCGATCGCCGACGACCAGCGACCTGATCGTCTTCGACCAGCGCGGCACCGGCGAATCGGCAGCCCTCACCTGCAAGGCCTTCGCGCACGTCTTCGCCGCCACGCCACCGGCGGCGACGATCCGAGCCTGCGCCTCCCAGCTCGGCTCGTCCAGGAACTTCTACGGGACCGCCGCAAGCGTCGCCGACATCGAGGCGATCCGGCGCGCGGGGGCTACGAAAAGCTCGTCCTCTACGGGACCTCCTACGGCACGAAGGTCGCCGAGGACTACGCCCAGGCCTACCCCCAGCACGTCGAAGCGCTGGTGCTCGACTCGGTCGTGTCCCCCGGCGCGCCCGAGCTCCCTGAACCGCGCCGACGCTTCGAGGCGGTGCCGCGGATCCTGCGCCGAAGTCTGTCGCAGGCGGCGCGCCTGCCGCGGCGTCACCCCCGACCCCGCGCGCGATCTCGCGTCGGTGCTCCGGCGCATCCACCACGGCGGCCTGCAGGGCCGCGTGGTCGGCCCCGCGGGGCGCTCACGGCGCGTCGCGATCACCGCCGCAGGAGCTGCTCAACGCGCTTGCTGCGCGGGCGACTTCTCGGGACCGCTGCGGGCGCATGCTCGTCAGCAGCCTGCGCTCGGGCGCGCTCGGCGACGACGCCCCGCTCGCGCGGCTGCTCGCGACTCGATCCCGGCGAAGAAGAAGAAGGCGGCGAAGCGGAGGGCATCGACATCCCGCTCTACTACGCGACGAGCTGCAGGACCAGCGTTCCCGTGGGAGGCGGCGGCGCCGCCCCGCGCAGCGGCTGGCCGAAGCGAGCGCGGCGGCGCGCGCGCTCGGCGCCTCGGCCTTCGCGCCGTTCGACGGCGGCGACGCGCTGCGCGCTCAGCGACATCCCTGCCTGCGCCTGCTGGCCGGCGGAGCCGCGCCGACGCCGGAGCCCGACGGGCCCGCTGCCGGCGGTGCCGACGCTGATCCTGAGCGGGGCCTACGACATGCGCACGCCGACCTCCAACGCGCGGGAAGTCGCAGCGGAGATCCCCGGCTCGCACCTGCTCGTCGTGCCGCGTGTCGGGCACTCGGTGCTCGGCGCGGAGAGCGGCGACTGCGCCGAGAAGGCGCTGCAGGCGCTGTTCGCGGCGCGCGCCGATCGTCGCCTGCCGCGAAGGCCCCGTGCCGGCGCGCCTGCGTCCGCCGCCGCCGGCGCCGCTGCGGGCTGGCGGCGATCGCGCCGCTGCGCGGCTACCGCGGGCTGCCGGGACGGACGGCACGCGCTGTGCAGCTGACGATCGCAGGACCTCGCGCGCCAGATCGCGCTGAAGCTCGAAACGAGCGGCGACGTCGAAGCGCTGCTGCTCTCGCCGCAGATCGCGCGTCGGCGGCCTGCGCTCGGGCTGGGTCCGGCTCTCGAGCGGCGGCCTCGCCTTCCACGACTACTCGTTCGTGCCGGGCATGACGGTGCAGCGGGACGCTGCGCTGCCGAATCCGCCGATGCTGAGGATCGGCGGCCCGGGCGTCGCGGCCGGCACGCTGCGGCTCGGCGGCCACCACATGCTGGTCGGCACCCTCGGCGGCATGCGCGTCCGCGCTGACGGCGTCCGGCGAACGCGCGACGGCTATTGTCGGCGTCGGATGCGGCGGCGCGCGCTGCTCACGATCCTGACGGCTCTGCTGCCGTGCTGCCGTGCGCGGCCTCGCCGGCAGCCTCGAGCGCCTCCTCGGCGCCTGAGTTCCTGCCCTGCCCCGGCGAGCCGGCGCTGTCGTGCGGCGACGCTGCCCGTGCCGCTCGACCGCTCGGGCGCGGTCCGCGGCACGATCACGCTGACGTCGCGCGCAAGCTGGCCGGCCCGCGAGCCGAGCTCCTCGGCGCTGCTCGATGCTCGCCGGCGGCCCCGGACAGGCCGCGCTGCCCGTTCGCCGAATTCGCCGCGAGCGCGATGGCGCCGGCGCTGCACGGACGCGACCTGCTGGTCTTCGACCAGCGCGGCACCGGCTCCTCCGACCCGCTCAGCTGTCCCGGCGCTGGAACGGTTCAGCAGGCTGCCCGAAGACCGTCTGCTGGCCGACTGCGCCGAGCAGATCGGCCCCGCGCGGGGCGCCTTCACGACGCAGGAATCGGTACGCGACATCGAGGCGCTGCGCGCAGGCGACTCGGCTACCAGAAGCTCGTGCTGTACGGGACCTCCTACGGCACCAAGGTCGCGCTCGAGTACGCCGAACGCTATCCCGCAGCACGTGGAAGCGCTCGTGCTCGACTCGGTCGTGCCGATCGACGGCCCCGAACCGTTCCAGCTCTCCGACCTTCGAGGCCGTCTCCGGGGTCGATGAGCGAGCTGTGCTCGCGGACGCCTCTGCGCCGGCATCACCGCCGATCCGCTGGCGACCTGGCGCGACTGATCGCGCGGCTGCGCAAGCGGCCGCTGAGCGGCTCGGTGTACGACGGCTCGGGCCACCGCGCACGCAGCGCGCGCTCGGCGAGCCGGAGCTGCTCGACGTGCTGTAGGCCGGCGATCTGAACCCGGCGCTGCGGGCGCTGCTGCCCGCCGCGATCCGCTCGGCGCTGAGCGGCGACCCCGACCCGCTGCTGCGCCTGCAGGCGCTCTCGCCGAGGGGCTCGTGCCGAACCTGCCGACCACGGCGCTCCGCGACGGCGGCGAAGAAGCGATCGACGAAGCGCTGTTCGTGACGACCACCTGCGAGGAGACGCCGTTCCCGTGGCAGCGCATCGGCCTCGCCTGGCGACGCGCCGCGCCGAAGCGCTCGCGCTACCTGCAGGCCGCAGCCCGCGGCGGACTTCGCGCCGTTCGACGCGCAATCGCTCTGCGCAGCGAGCCTCGTCGAAGCCTGCGACGCCTGGCCCGATGCCTCGCCCGCCGCCGCCCGCCGCCGGCGCCGCTGCCCGATGTGCCGACGCTGATCCTCTCCGGCGCGCAGGACCTGCGCACGCCGACCGCGAACGCGATGCGCGTCGCGGCGATGATCCCCGGCGCCGCAGGTCGAGGTCGTGCCTTTCACGGGACACTCGGTGATCGGCAGCGACCTGACCGGGCTGCGCCGCGAAGGCGCTCGCGGCGTTCTTCTCCGGCACGGGCAGTCGCGCCGTGCACGGCGGCGCAGGACGTGCTCGCCCCGACGCCCTTGACGCCGAGGAGCCTCGTCGCGCATCGATCCGCCGCGCGGCCTCGGCGGGCTGCCCGGCCGCACGCTCGTGGCCGCGCTCGACACGCTCGTCGACCTCGAACCGCCAGGTCGATCGCGGCGACGCTGCAGGCCGACGCGACGCTGCCGAGCGGCGCGGCGCTTCGGCGGGCTGCACGGCGGCTACGCCCGGCTCGATCGTCACGCGCTCGTGCTGCACCGCCTGTCGCTCGTGCCGGGCGTGACGCTGACCGGCAGCATTCCCGGTCGTCCACGGCGAGCTGCTGCACGAGCGCGCTGCGCGTCGGCGGCTCGCGCGCCGCCGCCGGGTGACGATCCGCCTCGGCTCCACCTCCAAGCGCGTGACCGGGACGCTCGGCGGCCGGCGCTTCGACGTCAGCCTCGGCGAGCGCCCGCGCGCGGCTGTCCAGCGCCGTCGCCGCCGGCGAATGGCCGGCGGCGCCGGCGCTGCTCGCGCGGCTGGACCGCGCGGGTGGACCGCGCGGCCTGCCCGCGGCGCTCGCGCGGCTACCCTGAGCGCGTGGCCAACGCGCTCGCGCGGGAGACCTCGCCGTACCTGCTCCAGCACGCGGAGAACCCCGTCGACTGGCTCCCCTGGGGCGAGGAGGCGTTCGCGCAGGCCGCGCGAGCGCAACGTGCCGGTGCTCGTCTCGATCGGCTACTCGTCCTGCCACTGGTGCCACGTGATGGAGCGCGAGTCCTTCGAGGACGCCGCCACCGCCGCCGTGATGAACGAGGAGTTCGTGTGCGTGAAGGTCGACCGCGAGGAGCGCCCCGACGTCGACGCGCTCTACATGGAGGCGGTGCAGGGCATGACCGGACGCGGCGGCTGGCCGCTGAACGTGTTCCTGACGCCGGAGCAGATCCCCTTCTACGGCGGCACCTACTTCCCGCCCGAGCCGCGCCACGGCATGCCCGCGTGGACGCCAGGTGCTGCAGGCGATCGCGGAGTCGTGGCGGGAGAACGGCGAGCAGATCCGCTCGGGCGGCGAGCAGCTGCGCGAGCAGCTCTCCGGCGCCGCCCGGCTCGCCCCCGAGCGCCGGCGCCGGTCACCGAGGCGGCGCTGCGCGCACGCCGTGCGAGAACCTGCGGCGCGTCCTATCGACGCGGAGCAACGGCGGCTTCGGGGGCGCCCCGAAGTTCCCGCAGGCTTCGGTGCTCGAGTTCCTGCTGCTGCGGGGGGCCGCGGGGGAAGCGCGCGAGATGGCCGAGTCGACGCTGCGAGCGATGGCAGCCGGAGGCATCCACGACCAGCTCGGCGGCGGCTTCGCCCGCTACAGCGTCGACGCCGCGTGGACGGTGCCGCACTTCGAGAAGATGCTCTACGACAACGCGCTGCTCGCACGCGCCTACCTGCACGCCTGGCAGGCGAGCGGCGAGCTGGGACCTCCTCGACGTCGCGCTCGACACGCTGGGCTGGGCGCTGCGCGAGATGCGCGGACCCGAGGGCGGCTTCTACTCGGCGCTCGACGCCGACTCGGAGGGCGTCGAGGGCCGCTACTACGTGTGGCGCGAGCAGGAACTGCGTCGAGCTGCTCGGCCCCGACGCAGCGCCGGCGATCGCCTGGCTCGGGGTCACCGCCGCCGGCAACTTCGACGACCCCCACCATCCCGAGCCGGGGCTGAACGTGCTCACGGCGCGCGGTCCCGAACCGCCGCCCGAGCAGGCCGCGCGGATCCGCGCGACGCTGCTGGCTGCACGCGAGCAGCGCATCCCGCCGGAGCTCGACGACGAAGCGCCTGACCTCCTGGAACGCACTGATGATCGCGGCCCTGGCGGAGGCCGGCGCAGCGCTCGCCGGACGCGAGAAGGAGGCCGGCGCGCCCGCCGGGGCGGCGGCGGAGCTGACCTCCGCCGCGGTCGGCTGCGCGGAGTTCGTGCGCGCGAGCTGCGCGACGGGCATGGCCGGCTGCTGCGGACCTACAACGACGGCCAGGCGAAGATCGACGGGTTCCTCGAGGACCACGCCTACATGCTCGAGGCTGCGCTCGTGCTGTTCGAAAACGACCTGCGAGGAGCGCTGGTTCGCGCTCGCCGTGGAGCTCGCCGAGCAGACGATCGTCCGCTTCGCCGACGCCGAGCAGGGCGGGTTCTTCTCGACCCCGGCGGATCACTCGCTGATCGTGCGGCGCAAGGAGCTCGAGGACAGCCCGATCCCCGCGGGCGGCTCGAGCGCGGCCGCCGGGCTGCTGCGCCTCGCCGAGCTGACCGGCGATGAGCGCTACGAGCGCCACGGCGAGTCGGTGATCGCGCTGCTCGGCGAGATCGCGCCGCGCCACCCCGCGGCCTTCGGGCATCTGCTGCAGGCGATGCAGTGGCGGCTGGAACCGGCGCGGCCGATCGCCTGCGCGGTGCCGAGCCCGCACCCGCCGGGTCGCTGAAGCGCGCATCGCGGGCGCGCGGCGTGGCATGCTCGGCCGCCGTCCCGTGCCCCGGCCCCGCGCGGAGGAGCATCGCCGGCGGGCGGCAGGACATCGGCAGGCGCGAGAGAACACAGCAGCCGTGGCGAGCGAAGCGTCCACCGCGCCGGCGGCCGCGGCTCCGGTCGATCACCACAGCGCCTTCGGCGGCGACGCCTTCGGCCGCCAGGCCGAGCGCTTCGCGCGCTTCTTCGGCACGCCCGTGTTCATCGTCGGGCAGACCGCGCTCGTGGCGCTGTGGATCGTGCTCAACGCGCTCGCGGTCACGGACACGATCGCGTGGGACAAATACCCGTTCATCGCCCTGAACCTGGCGTTCTCGCTCCAGGCGGCCTACGCGGCGCCGCTGATCCTGCTCGCACAGACGCGCCAGGCCGACCGCGACCGGATCCGCGACGAAAAGCTCCAGGAGCACCGCGAGGCCGAGAACAGCCGCGTCCAGGCCTACGAGGCCAAGCAGGCCGAACTGCTCAACCAGGACAAGTCGATGGCCGAGCAGCACTCGGAGATGCTCGCGCAGAACACCGCGCTGACCGAACAGGTCGTGAAGCTCACGGCCGAGCTGCACCGCGCGATCTGCAAGGACGGCGGTTCCGGCGCCGCCTAGGCACGCGACCGGGACGAGCCGCGCAGCCCGATCTCCGCCGGAGCCCCTTCAGGGGCGGAGGTCCTTCCTCCCCCTAGAGGATCGCCAGGTAGCGGTCGAGCTCCCACTGCGAGACCTGGACGCGGTAGTCGTCCCACTCCTGGCGCTTGATCTCGACGTAGCGGTTGAACATGTGCTCGCCGAGCGTGCGCAGCACCAGCTCCGACTCGGCGGCGATCTCGATCGCCTCGCCGAGGCTCTCCGGGAGCTGCTCGACGCCGAGCCGCCGCCGCTCCTCGCTCGAGAGGTGGTAGAGGTTCTTCTCCATCGGCTCCGGCAGCTCGTAGCCCTTCTCGATCCCTTCCAGGCCGGCCTGCAGCAGCACCGCGAACGTCAGGTACGGGTTGCACGCCGGGTCGGGGCAGCGCAGCTCCATCCGCGTCGCCTGTTCTCGCGGCCGGGGTGGTAGAGCGGCACGCGCACCAGCGCCGAGCGGTTGCGTCGCGACCAGGCCACGTACACCGGCGCCTCGAAGCCCGGCACGAGGCGCTTGTAGGAGTTGACCCACTGGGCGAAGATCGCGCAGATCTCGCGCGCGTGCTTGAGCTGGCCGGCGATGAAGGCCTTGCCGACGTCCGAGAGGAAGTACTGGTCCTCGGCGTCGTAGAACGCGTTCTTGCCCTTCGCGAACAGCGACTGGTGCGTGTGCATCCCGGAGCCGTTCTCGCCGAACAGCGGCTTCGGCATGAACGTCGCGTGCCAGCCGTACTTCATCGCGAACTCCTTGACCGTGATGCGGTAGGTCATGCAGTCGTCGGCCATCTTCAGCGCGTCCGCGTAGCGCATGTCGATCTCGTGCTGGGAGGGGCCGACCTCGTGGTGGGTGTACTCGACGTGGATGCCGAGCTGCTCGAGCGCCAGCACCGTCTCGCGCCGCACGTCGGAGCCGGCGTCGAGCGTCGTCAGGTCGAAGTAGCCGCCCTCGTCGAGCACTTCGGTCGACTTCGAGTCTCTGAAGAGGAAGTACTCGAGCTCGGGGCCGACGTTGAACGTCTCGAAGCCCATCGAGCGCGCCCGCTCGATCGCGCGCCGCAGCACGTGCCGGGGGTCGCCCTCGTAGGGCGTCCGCTCCGGGGTGATGATGTCGCAGAACATCCGCCCCACCCCCTGCTCCTCCGGGCGCCACGGCAGCACCGCGAACGTGTTGGCGTCCGGCAGCGCGATCATGTCCGACTCCTCGATCGCGTTGAAGCCGGTGATCGAGGAGCCGTCGAAGCCCATCCCGGCCTCGAAGGCGTCGTCGAGCTCCTCCGCGTTGATCGAGAACGACTTGAGCTGGCCGAGGATGTCCGTGAACCAGAATCGGATGAAGCGGATGTTCCGCTCCTGCGACGATCGCCTTGACGTCCTCCGCCGATGCCGGCCGATCCGGGGTCACGCGCGGCACCCTAGCCGATGGGCGCGGCCGCCCGTATCGACTGATGTCCAAGCGACCGAAGCGCTGCGCTCCGGTCGCGCCGCACGTCCCGACCGGGATCCGCCGCGAGCGCTGCGAGGACGAAGCGCTCGCAATGATCGACGCTGTCGACGGGAGCCGGACCGGCATCGCGGGGCCTGCCTGAGCTGGCGTTCGAGCCGGGCCGCCCGCTCGCTGCCGCCGCATCCGGCCGCGGCGAGGACCTCAGTGCCCGGCGACCGCCGCGACGAACGACGCGACGTCTTCGGCTTCCTTGCCCTGGTAGAGCAGCGCCGGCATCTGGCCGAGGCCGCGCGCGCGGCCTTCCTTGATCGCGCGACAGCACGAGCGCCTTGCGCCCCGCCGTCGTGGCGATGTCGTCGCCGACGCGGACGTCGAGGTTCGGGCCGATGCGCCCGATCGCCTTGGTGCCCGCGAGCGTGTGGCAGACCGCACAGGTGCGAGCGAACAGTTCGCGTCCCTTCTGCTCGTGAGGCGTTCAGGCGGACGCCGCCGACGCCGACGCGCGGCCTTGTTGTTCTTGTTGTCCGCGATCACGAACGCCGGCACCACCAGAGCCGAACAGCGAACAGGGCGATGACCCCGAGCATCGACGAGGCGCCGGCTGACCGTCGATTCGGTGTGCAGCGCTGCGCGGGCGCCCCGCGCGCCGCCGCGGATCGCGATGAAGAAGACCGCGAGACCGAGCAGCACCCAGATCAGGACGAAGAGGATGACCATGCGCGCGGCAATCTACCGGCTGGCGCAGTGGAAGGGCCCGAGCCGGTCCTTCTCATCAGACCTTTAGGAGCCACGAAGAAGCGGCGCTACCCTGTTTCTCAGGACCCTGATGCGAACGCACCGGCTTGAACTTCCTGAGACGCATCCCGCTCGGCAGGCTGCTGCTGCTGTGCGGCGCGACAGTCGTGATCGGCATCTCCGCGACCGCGATCGCCCTCGCCCTCGGCGGCGGCCCGACGCCTCCCGCAAAGCCGCTCGCACAGGCCGTCCACGACGCGCTCGCCGGGGGCCACAGCAAGCCGATCGAAGGCTACAGCGCCGAGATCAAGCTCACCAACCACCTCGTCGAAGGCTCGGAACTCGCCACCGGCGGCGGGCGCCGGCAGCCTCGCCTCGAGCCCGCTGCTGACCGGCGGCTCCGGCCGGCTGTGGGTCGGCGACGGCCAGCGTGCGCCTCGAGCTGCAAGCCGAAAAGGGCGACACGCAGATCATCTAGGACGGCCACACGTTCACCGTCTACGACGCGGCCAGCGACACCGTCTACCGCTACACGCCGAAGCACGCAGAAGGCGAAGGCCCGAGCGGCTACGGGCCCACGAAGCAGCAGGCCACGCCCGGCGCCGAGGGCCCGCAGCATGACGAAGTCCCGTCCGTCGCCAAGATCGAAGAAGCCCTCGCCCGGATCCGCAAGCACGCGCAGCTCTCCGGAGCCACCCCCACCGACGTCGGCGGCAGGCCCGCCTACACGGTCCGCCTCTCCCCGCAGCGAACCCGGCAGCCTGATCGGCGGCGCCGAGCTCTCCTTCGACGCCGAAAACGGCGCTGCCGCTGCGAGCCGCCGTCTACTCCTCGACCACCTCGACGCCCGTGATCGAACTCGCGGCCGGCGAAGTCTCCTACGGGACGGTCGACCCGTCGGTGTTCCAGATCAACGCCGCCGAAGAGCGCCAAGGTCGAAGAGATCTCGATCCACGAAGGCTCCGGCTGCTGCGTCCGGTACGGGCAGCTCTGCGAAGCCCGAAGCTCACCACCCACGGCCACGGCATCGACTCGATCGCGGTGCTCGAAGCGAAGGAGAAGGGCAACGGTTCCTCCTCCTCCTCGAGCCTGGAAAGCCTGCCGAAGGTGAAAATCGGCAGCGCGACGGCGAGCGAGCTGCGCACCGCGCTCGGCACGATCCTCACGTTCGAGCGCGGCGGCGTCCGCTACGTGCTCGCGGGCGCGGTTGCCCCGGCCGCCGTCGAGGCACTCGCCCGAGGGCTGTAGCTGGCCGCCGACGCGGCGCCCCGGTCCGGCGCGCGCGGGCTCGTCAAGCGCTACAAGGAGGTCCTCGCGGTCGACCACATCGACCTGAACGTCGAGCACGGCGACGTCTACGGCTTCCTCGGACCCGAACGGCGCCGGCAAGACCACGACCCTGCGCATGGCGCTCGGCCTGATCGTGCCCAGCGAGGGCGCGGTCGAGCTGTTCGGCCGCGACCCGATGCGCGAGGGCGCCCGCGCGCTCGAGGGCGTCGCCGGCTTCGTCGAGGCGCCCCGCTTCTACCCCTACCTCAGCGCGCGCAAGAACCTCGAGCTGCTCGCCGCGCTCGACGGCGACGGCGCCGCCACGCGGATCGACGAGGTGCTCGACGTCGTCGAGCTGACCCCGCGGGCGCGCCATCGCGTCGGCGGCTTCTCGCACGGCATGCGCCAGCGCCTCGGCATCGCCGCCGCGCTGCTGCGCCGCCCGCGCCTGCTGATCCTCGACGAGCCCGCGACCGGCCTCGACCCGGCGGGGATGCGCGACATGCGGACGCTGATCCGCCGCCTCGCCGACGACGGCATCACGGTGCTGCTCTCCAGCCACCAGCTGCCCGAGGTCCAGGAGCTCTGCGATCGCGTCGCGATCGTCGACACCGGCCGCGTCGTCTACGAGGGCGCGCTCGCGGACCTGCGCCGCCAGGGCGGCGCCGGCTACCGGCTGCGCACCACCGACGACGCGCGCGCGCTGCAGATCGTCGCGCGCGCAGCCGGGGATCGAGAACGTCGCACGCCGTCGAGCAGCGGCATCGACTTCCAGGCCGACGAGCGCGCACGTCGCCGAGCTCTCCCTCGCGCTCGGCGCGCGCCGGCATCGGCATCCTCGCCTGACGCCCGAGCTCGCCACGCTCGAGGACCTGTTCTTCCGGCTCACCGAGAGCCGGTGCCGGCGACGACGGCCGTCGGCCGAGCACGCGAGCTCGTGGGGGCCCCGTGAGCAGCGCCTCCGCAGCGCCCGCGCTGCGCCGTCGCCGAGCGACGGACGCGACGGCCCTCGACGTTCACGGTCTACCGCTGGGAGCTGCGCAAGCTCGTCTCGCAGAAGCGCACCTACCTCGGGCTTCGGCCTCGTCTGCATCCTGCCGCTGATCTTCGTGACCGTCGAGCTCATCCGCAACCAGCCGGCGTCACCGCGACACGATCTTCGCCTCGGAGATCACGCAGTCCGGGCTCGCCACGCCGGTGCTGATGCTGCTGTTCCTGTCGGCTTCTTCCTGCCCCGTCGATCGCCTCGCTGGTCGCCGGCGACATCGTCGCCAACGAGGACGGAAACGGCACCCTGAAGACGATCCTCACGCGCTCGGTCGACCGCGGGCAGGTGTTCGCCGCGAAGGCTGCTGGCGGCGATCAGCTACGCGGCTGCTCGCCATCTTCCTCGCCGCGCCGTCGCAACCGTCGCCGGCGTCGCCGCGTGGGGCTTCCACAGCGTCACGACCTTCTCCGGCACGGTCGTCTCGGCGCCCAAGGCGCTGCTGCTGGTCGTCGCCGCCAACACCTTCTTCCTGATCCCGCTGCTCGACCGTCGCGTGCATCGGCGTGCTGCTCTCGACCGTCACGCGCAACAGCGCCGCCGCGATCGTGGGCACGCATCGGCGTTCATCATCCTGCTGCTGATCATCGCGACAGATCCCGGGCCTCGAAGGCCTGCACCCCTACCTGCTCAACGAACAGTTCGCGACTGGCAGGGCCTGCTGCGCACGCCGACCGACTGGGCCCGATCGGGCACTCGCTGTGGGTGTGCGCGCTGTACGCGGTGCCGTCGCTCCTCGCGGGATACCTGGTGTTCCTGCGGCGGGACGTCGCCGGCGGCTGAGGGCCGCGGGGCGCGCTCAGGTGCGCGCCGGCAGCGATCCCGACCTGCTCGCGCCCAGCGAAGCCGTGCTCAGGTGCGCGCGCTGGCCGGGACCTCGACCTCGCTCAGCTCGACGTCGCCCATCAGGCGCCGCGCCTCGCGGGGGTCGAGCTGCCCGGCCCCGAAGCGGCCCGTCGACTCGGCGCCGCAGGCGACGCCGAAGCGCAGGCACTGGTCCGGCGGGCGGCCTTCGTAGCGGGCCGCGAGGTAGCCGGCGAGGAAGGCGTCGCCGGAGCCGCGTTTGGCGATCGGCTCGCGCGGCTCGATGCGAGCCCGTTTGAGCCGCGGATGGCCGTCGACGAGCACCTGCGCGAGCGCGCCGTCGGGCAGCGTCATGATCACTTCGCGCGGGCCCGAGCGCCGCGATCTCGGCCATCGCCAGCGGTGCGCTCCTCCTCCGAGGCGAACTCGTGGCCGACGAGCTCCTCGGCCTCGAGCACGTTCGGCGAGACCAGGTCGGGCTCGGCGCGCACGGCCTGGCGCAGCGGCTCGCCGTCGGTGTCGACGACGGTCGTCACCTCGGAGCGCTCGAGGTCGTGGATCAGCGAGGCGTAGAGGTCGGGCTCGACCCCGCGCGGCAGCGAGCCCGCGAACACGACGATCGCCGCGCCGCGCGCCAGGTAGAGCAGCTTGTCGCGGAACAGCTCGACCTCGCGCGGCGTGACCGACGGCCCGCGTTCGTTGATCTCCGTCTGCACGCCCGTCGTCGGGTCGAGCACCGAGGTGTTCGTCCGCGACTCCTCGCGGATGCGCACGAAGTCGTTGAGGATCGACTCCTCCGTGAGCTGCTCGACGATGTGCGTGCCGGTCGCGCCGCCGGCGAAGCCGGTCGCGATCACCGGCTGGCCGAGCGCCTTCAGCGTGCGGGCGATGTTGACGCCCTTGCCGCCCGCCATCGTGCGCTGTTCGACGGTGCGGTGGCGGCGTCCGAGCCGGAAGTTCGGCACCGCGAGCGACTTGTCGATGGCCGCGTTGAGCGTGACCGTGATGATCATCGTGGCTCGATCCCCTTTCGCCTGCGCCCCCGGACGAGTGGCCGCGCGGGGCGCGTCGGACACAGGCTAGCGGACCGCCGACAGCGCCCACGCGGCCTCGCGCAGACGCTCGGCCTCGGCCGCGCGCCGCCGCTCGCGGGGTCGCCCCCGGAGCGCCGATGGGCGCCCGGCGATGCTGCGCGAGGCGGACACCAGCCCGCCCGCCGCGCCCGGGCGCGAACGCCGCCGCCAGCTCCTCGACGCGCCCGCCCTGGGCGCCGATGCCCGGGCAGCAGGAAGCGGCGCTGCGCGGCATCAGCTCGCGGGCCCGCTCGAGGTGCCACGGCGCGGTCGCGCCCATCACCGCGCCGACGTCGCTGAGGCCCGACTCGCCGACCGCCGTCCGCCCCGAGCTCGTCGACCAGCGCCGCCAGCGCGCTCCCAGACCGTCCCGCCCGCCCGCCAGCTCGCAGGTCCTCGATGTCGGCGGCGCCCGGGTTGGAGGTCCGCACGAGCAGCAGCACGCCGGCGCCGCTCTCGCGCGCCGCCCGCACGAACGGGATCACCGCGTCGCGGCCCATCAGCGGGTTGACGGTCGCGAGGTCGGCGCCGAGCCCGTCGACGCGCCCGAACGGCGTGCTCGAGCCCGCCGAACAGCGAGGCCGCGTACGCCTCGGCGGTCACGTCGATGTCGCCGCGCTTGCCGTCGGCGATCACGAGCAGCCCGGCCGCGCGGGCGTGGTCGGCGACCTGCCCGAGGACCGCGCGCCCCGGCTCGCCGAGCGCCTCGAAGCGGGCCAGCTGCGGCTTGACCGCCACGCAGGCCGGGCCGGCGGCGTCGATCAGCGCGCGGCAGTGCGCCAGCACCGCCGCGGCGGCGGCCTCGGCGGGCTCGGTGCCGCTCGGCGGCCGCCGCGGCGCCGCGGGCCACAGCGCGGCGGGGTCCGGGTCGAGGCCGAGGACGAGCTGCGACTCGCGTTCGGCGACCCGCGCGGCGAGCGTGTCGCCGAGCGCCCAGCTTCGCTCAGCGCCCCTTCACGGCGCTCTTCAGCCCGCTGCCGGCCGTGAAGCGCGGCACCCGCGAGGCCGCGATCTGGATCCGCTCGCCCGTGCGCGGGTTGACGCCCATGCGCGCGCCGCGCTCGCTGACGTGGAACTTGCCGAACCCGGACACCGACACGTCGCTGCCCCGGCGCAGCGCGTCCTCGACGGTCGCGATCACGGCGTCGACCGCGCGCAGCGCGTCCCCCTTGGTCAGACGGGCGCGGTCGGCGACCTGGTCGACCAGCTCAGCCTTGGTCACGTGGACCCCTCCCTCGTTCGTACAGTCGGATTCGCGGCGACGCTAACACCACGTGCGGACATGCGGTCGCTGGCGCTGCGCAAGAATCCCGGGCGTGGGCTTCGAGCGTATCGCCTGGTTCGCGACGGTGCTCGTCGCGCTCGTGACCGCGCTGCTGCTGCTGCTCTCCGGCTACAACGGCTACGCCGGGCTGGGCCTCGCGGTCGCGATCTCGGCCGCGATCAACCTGCTCTGAGCGTCCCGACTCGGCCCTGCGCCAGCCAGCGCGAGCAGCGCGCGCGCCGCCCGCCCGCGGTGGCTGATCGCGTCCTTCTGCTCGTCGCTCGAGCTCGGCCATCGTCAGGCCCTCGGGGCCGTCGTCGGGCAGGAACGCCGGGTCGTAGCCGAAGCCGCCGCTCGCCGCGCGGCTGCTCGGCGAGCCGGCCCGAGCAGCGCCCCTCGAACAGCCGCTCCTCGCCCGTCCGGGATCGACGTAGGCGATCACGCAGACGTACTCGAGCGCGCTGCCCGCGGGCGCCTCGCGCAGCAGCTTCGCGAGGTTCTCCGCGTCGCTCGCGTGCTCCCCGGCGTAGCGCGCCGAGCGGACCCCCGGCGCCCCGCCGAGCGCCGCGGCGCAGATCCCCGAGTCGTCGGCGATCGCGACCCGGCCGAGGCGCCGGCCGCCGCGGCGCGCGCCTTGCCGAGCGCGTTCTCGGCGAAGTCTCGCCGTCCTCCGGCGGCAGCTCGAAGCCCGGCGTCGAGCACGTCGAGCTCGACCGGCCTGCCGGCGGCGTCCGCCAGCAGCCGCTCGAACTCGCGCCGCTTGTGGTCGTTGTGGGTCGAGAGCAGCAGGCGCACGCGGGCTCAGGCGCGGCGCCTACCGCGCGACGGCGATCGCCTGCTCCTGGATGCTCGCGCAGCTCGCCGATCCCCGCCTCCGCGAGCGCGAGCAGCTCGTCGAGGTGGGCGCGGGAGAGCGGCGTGCGCTCGCCCGTCGTCTGCAGCTCCACGAGGCCGCCGTCGCCGGTCATCACGACGTTCGCGTCGACCTCGGCCCGCGAGTCCTCGCTGTAGTCGAGGTCGAGCAGCGGCACGCCGTCGATCACCCCGCACGAGACCGCCGCGACCGAGCCCGTCAGCGGGCTGCGCTCGAGCAGCCCCTTCGCGCGCAGCCGCGCGCAGGCGAGCGCCAGCGCGACGTAGGCGCCGGTGATCGACGCGCAGCGGGTGCCGCCGTCGGCCTGCAGCACGTCGCAGTCGAGGTACACGGTCCGTTCGCCGAGCGCCTCGAAGTCGACGATCACCCGCAGCGAGCGCCCGATCAGGCGCTGGATCTCGACGGTGCGCCGTCGGGCCGCCCGCGGGTGACGTCGCGCTGCTTGCGCTCGCCGGTGGAGGCGGGCAGCATCCCGTACTCGGCCGTGACCCAGCCGCGGCCCCTGCCCGGCCATCCAGCGCGGGCACGCTCTCCTGCGCCGAGGCCGTGCAGATCACGCGCGTCTCCCCCACCGAGATCAGCGCCGACCCGGTCGCCGTGCGCACGAACCCCGGCTCGATCGTGCAGGGCCGCAGCCCGCCGGGGGCGCGCCCGTAGCTGCGCGGTCGGTGCCTGGCCGTCGTTCACGCGGGCCATCATTCCAGAGCGCTACGGTCGGGACATCGTGCGGGCGCTCGTGGTCTCGAACATGCTGCCCGACGCCGCCCATCCCGGCCGCGGCAGCTTCGTGCGCGACCAGGTCGCGGCGCTGCGGCGGCCTCGACGGCGTCGACGTCGAGCTGTTCGAGTTCCCGCCCGGCCCGCGCGCGCTGCGCCGGCGCGGCCCGCGAGCTGCGCCGCCGCTTCGGCCGCCGGCGAGCCGCTTCGACGTCGTGCACGCCCACTTCGGCCTGACCGCCTGGCCGGCCCTCGCCGTGCCCGCCCGGCTGCGCGCCCTGACGATGCACGGCACCGACCTCGCCGATCCGCGCACGCGGCTCGCGACGCGCGCTCGCGCTGCCGCCGCATCGAGCTGCCCGCGGCCGTCTCCGCCGAGCTGCTCGCGCGCGATCCCCGGAGCGCGCCCGCGCGCCGCGCCCGGGTGCTGCCGTGCGGCGTCGACACCGAGCGCTTCCGGCCGATCGACCGCGGGCCGCGGCGCGCCGCGAGCTCGGGCTCGCCGACGCAGCGTCCCGTCGTCCTGTTCCCCGCCGACCCGGCCCGGCCCGAGAAGCGCTTCGACCGCGCCGCGCGCGCTCGCCGAGCGCTCGGCGCGCGAGCTGCTCGTGCTCGGCGACGTCGAGCCCGAGCGCGTCCCGCTGTACGTGAACGCCGCCGAACGCCGTGCTCGTCCCCTCCGAGCGCGAGGGCTTCGGGCTCGCCGTGCTCGAGGCGCTCGCCTGCGACGTCCCGGTGCTCGCGACGCCCGTCGGGATCCACGCCGCAGGCGCTCGAGGGGGTCGCCGGGACGCTGTGCGCGCCGTTCGATCCCGGCGCGCTGGCGCGCAGGCGCTCGAGCCCGCATCTCGCGCGCGCGGCGACCCGCGCGTGCGCGGGCCGCGCTGCCGCCGAGCGCTGGTCGGCGACGGCGATGGCGGAGCGCGTGCTCGACGCCTGGCGCGAGGCGCTGACGGAGCTCCCGCTAACCGGCCGGGTAGTGTTAATCCGGCGTGGAGCAGACAGAGGCCACGAATCCCGCACGCGAGCGCCGCCGGCCCGAAGCAGGCCCCCGGCGAGGCACCGCCCGCCGCAGAGCCGCAGCCTCCGAGCTCGCCGAGG
Organism: uncultured Solirubrobacteraceae bacterium; assembly: GCA_963703205.1. Lineage (GTDB taxonomy): Bacteria > Actinomycetota > Thermoleophilia > Solirubrobacterales > Solirubrobacteraceae > Palsa-744. Next base: position 314,587 of record OY969799.1, on the reverse strand, counting down.
CCCGGATTCCGCTCGCGCGGCCGCGCGCGGCGGCGCGCGCGCGCTTCCTGCGCAGGGCGCGCGAGCTCGCCTACCGCGACCTCGGCGGGCTCGTCTACAACCTGCACCGCTTCGGCCAGCGCAACGACGCGCTCGTGCTGGCCAAGCTCGCACGCTCGGGCACATCGACGACGAGCTGCGCGCGATCGAGACGCGCGCTCGGCGAGCGCCGGCCGGTCACGGTGCTGCGCGAGGCCGGGATCACGGCCTGCCCGCGGTGCGCCGCGATCCACGGCCAGCGAAGACCGCTTCTGCCCGAACTGCGGGCTGCCGATGTCCCGGCACGCCGACCTGCCGGTGGCCGGGGCGCCCGGCGCCGACACCGCCCGGCGGCAGCCCGCCGCAGCCCGGCCCCGCCTCCGGCCACGGCACCGGCAGCCATGCCGCGATCTCGCATGGCGCCCGTCTCTGCCGGCGCGGCGTACGCAGCCGGTCCCGGGCAGGCTCCCGCAGCCTCCCGGGCAGCGTGCCCCGGCCTCGGCCGCCCACGCCGCGCCCGCCGCGGTCTCCGGCGACGCGCCCAGCCGTCGAGCCGCCCGCTGGAGCCGCCGCAGACGGCCGGCACGCCGCCCGCGGGCCGCGCGCGGCCGGCCGCGCGCCGCGCCATCCGCTCGCCCGCGCGCCGCGCAGCCCGCGCCGGCGCCGCGGCGCGCCTCGCGCCGGCTCCGCCGCAGCGCCGACGCCGACGGCGCGGCCTCGGCGCCGGCTCCGGCCGCAGCGCCCCGAGGAACCGACCGAGATCATCCACCCGCAGACGCCGAGCCAGTGAGCGCGCCGCCGCTGCCCCGCCGGCCCGCCCCGGCGCGGCCGCCGAGCCGCATCGCCCCGCCTTCGTCGAAGCGTGCCCGCTGTGCGGCGACGCCGCTCGCGCCGCGATCAGGAGTGGTGCCTGCGCTGCGGCGCGGCCGCGCGCACGCGGCTCGCCGCGCGGCGCCGCGCTGGAAGCCGCCGATCGTCGCCGCTCGCGGTGGTCGCCGCGCTCGCGCTCGGCGTGCTCGCCGCCGCGCTCGTGAAGCTCGCCGGCGACTCGGGCCCGGCGCCCGCGCCGATCACCCACACGGTCACGACCGCCGGCCCCGCGCCGGCGCGCTCGCGCCGAGCACACGCCGACCGCCGCCGCGGCGACCTCCACGCCGGCGGCGCCCGGCGCCACTGCCCCGGGCGCCGCGACGACCACGCCCGCCACCGGCACCCCCGCCGCGACAGGGGCGACCAGCATCCCGGCGCCGCCACGCCGCCGGGCGCGCACCGCCGCCGCCGGGCGGCGTCCGCGACGCCGGACACGGCGGAGCAGGCGGCAGCGAACAGCCGGCACCCGCTCGCGCCGCGAAATAGCCGCCGGCGCGAGCGACACGGCCGTCCGGCGGCGGATACGGTTGTCGGCGATGCCCGGCCCCACCGGCGAGCCACGCACGAGGCCGACATCGCCGTCGTCGGCGCCGGCGCCGCCGGGCTCTATGCGGCGCTCTGCGCCGCGCGCGCAGGGCGCGAGCGTCGTGCTCGTCTCCGCCACGCCGCTCGCCCAGACCGCGAGCTACTGGGCGCAGGGCGGCCTCGCGGCGGCGCTCGCCGACGACGACAGCCCCGAGCTGCACCTGCGCGACACCGAGCGCGGCGGGGCGCGGGCTGGTGCGCCGCTCGGCGGCCGAGATCCTCGTCGCGCGAGGCGCCGGACCGCGTCGCGCGACCTGCAGTCGCTCGGCGTGCGCTTCGACGCCGACCGCTTCGGGCGCTCGCGCTCGGGCTCGAGGGCGGGCACTCGGTCCGCCGCGTCGTGCATGCCGGCGGCAGCGCGACCGGGCGCCGCGTCGTGCGCCAGCTCTCGGCGCTCGCCGCCGCCGAGCCGCGCATCGACCGTGCTCGAGGGCGCGCGCGCGCGGGCGCTGTGGCGCGCCGGCGGGCGCTGCCGTCGGGGTCGTGTGCGACTCCGGCGCTGGTGCTCGCGCGCCGCGGCGTGCTGCTCGCCACGGGCGGCGCGGCGGCGCTGTGGGCGCGCACGACCAACCCGCCCGGCTCGCAGGGCGATCGGGCTCGCTGCTCGCCCACGCGGCGGGCGCCGCGCTAGCCGACCTCGAGCTGCTGCAGTTCCATCCCGACCGCGGTGATCGGTGTTCGCCGGGCGCGAGGGGTTCCTCGTCACCGAGGCGATCCGCGGCGAGGGCGCGACGCTGCACGACTCCGCCGGCGAGCGCTTCGTCGACGAGCTCGCGCCCCGCGACGAGGTCGCGCGGGCGATCCAGGAGCTGCTCGCGCGAACCGGCGAGCGCTCGGTCGGGCTGGACATGCGCGGGATCGACCCCGCGCGCTTCCCGAACGTCGTCAGCGCGCTGCGCGACGCCGGCCTCGACCCCACCCGCGAGCTCGTCCCGGTGGCTCCCGCCGCGCACTACATGATGGGCGGGATCGTCACCGACCTCGACGGGCGCTCGACCGTCGCCGGGGCTCTACGCGGTCGGCGAGTGCTCGTGCACCGGGCTGCACGGCGCCAACCGGCTGGCGTCGAACTCGCTGAGCGAGTGCTTCGTGTTCGCCCGCCGCGCGGTCGCGCACGCGCTCGCGCGGCGCCGGCCGAGCAGCCCGTGGAACCCGGCGCCGGCCGAGATCGCGGGCGCTCGCCGAGCGCCAGCCGCCGGCCGCGACGCGCGAGACGCGTGAGGCGCTGTGGCGCGACGCCGGCATCGTGCGGACGCGCCGAGGGGCTGCGCGGCTGCTCGGCGATCCCGCACCCGCTCGCGCGGCTGATCGCGCGCTGCGCGCTCGCGCGCGAGGAGAGCCGCGGCGCGCACCTGCGCGCGGACCTCCCCGAGCGCGACCCGGCTCTCGACCACCGCCACGCTGTGCTCGGCGCCGCGGACCGCCGGAGTGGCGGGCCTGGAGCTGACCTCCCGCCCAGCGACCACATCCGGAGACGCGGCGGCGCTGATCCGCCCCGCCAGAGGCGGCCACATCCACGGCGGCCCGCGGAGCCGGAAGGCTGCGGCGGCCCCGCAGCCCCACAGCTCGGCCGCAACGCGGCGCGGCAGCGCCCGTTCGTCTTTATCGAGCGCCGAGGTGGTCTTTATCTCGATCCTTTTAGATCGCCCTGGTGTTGGCGCGGTATGGAAGGAGTTCCGAGCGATCGGAGTCTGGAAGAGACGGCGGGTGTGCTCCAACGAGACATTTGATCGACATCGAGAGGGTCAGGAGCAGGAGCCATGTATCAGTTCAGTCGGGCGATCTACCGGGAGCTCGCTCCCCAGATCGCCGAGTCCGCCACCGGCGCGACGGGCGCAGACCACGCGGCGGTGCCTGCGCGCCTGCGAGGCCGTCGTGACGAGGATGGCGATCGACCGCCACTACTTCGCGCGGCCCGAGCGCACGCTCTTCTGCGACATCCGCGGCTACTTCCCGATGTCCGCCCAGGCGCGGGTGCACCTCGTCGTGGCGCGCTACATCGGCCTCGCCCAGCGCTTCCTCGCCGCGCACCCGCTCGAGGGCTACACCGCGGTCAGCGGCGCGCCGCCGCGCTGCCGCGCGACGACCCGCAAGGGCTCGGCCTGCCAGCGCACGCCGCTGGCACGCAACGGCTACTGCCCGTCGCACCAGCACCTCGCGGACACCGAGGACCGCGAGCTGGCCGCAGCCTGACGCGGCCCCGCCTCCGGCGCGCCCGTGCGGCCGAGCCGCCGCGCCGCGCCCGCGCCGGCCGTGCCGCCGAGGCCGGCGAGCCCCGGCTGGGAACCGAGCACTAGGCTGCGCGCCATGCTCCTCGGCGTGGACGTCGGCGGCACCTTCACCGACGCCGTGCTCGTCGACGGCCGACGGGCGCCGTCCACACCGCCAAGGTCGCCGACGACGCCCGCAGGAGCAGGCCGACGGCGTGATGACGGCGGTCGCGGCGGTGCTCGCGCCGGGCCGGCGCGCGAGCCGGCGAGGTCGAGCGCTTCGCGCACGGCATGACGGTCGCGACCAACGCCCTGCTCGAGGGCCGCGTCGCGCGCACCGCGCTGATCGCGACCGACGGGCTTCACCGACGTGATCGAGCTCGGCCGCCAGGCGCGGCCGCACCTCTACCGGCTGTGCGAGGCCGCGCCGCGCGCCCGTCGTCCCGGCGGAGCTGCGCTTCGGCGCCGACGAGCGGATCGGCCCCGAGGGCGTCGCTGCGCGAGCTCGACGGACGCGGCGGCGCGCGCGGTCGTCGAGCGCGCTCGCCGCGCGCGGCAGCCGGAGGCGGTGGCGGTGTCGCCTGCTGCACTCCTACCGCGACGCCGCCCACGAGCGAGCTGCTCGGCGAGCTCGTCGCGCGAGCTGCTGCCGGGCGCCGCGCTGTCGCTCTCGAGCGAGCTGGTCGGCACCTTCCGCGAGTTCGAGCGCACCGCGACGACCGCGCTCGACGCGGCCCTCTCGCCGCCGCTGCAGCGCCTACCTCGGCGAGCCTCTGCGCGGCGTGCCGGCGCCGGCGGGCCTGGCCGAGCCGCAGGTGATGCAGTCCTCCGGCGGGCTGACCGACGCCGCCCGTGCCGGCGCGCACGCCGCGCTCACGGTGCTGTCGGGGCCGGCCGGCGGCGTCGCCGGGCGCCACGCTGCTCGCCGCGCTCGCGGGCGAGGCCGACGTCGCCTGCTTCGACATGGGCGGCACCTCCTGCGACGTCTGCCTGATCGAGGGCGGGCGGGTGCCGGAGACGGCCGAGCGCGTGATCGCCGGGCGGCCGGTGGCGCTGCCCGGCGCTCGACATCCACACGGTCGGCGCCGGCGGCGGCTCGATCGCCTGGCGGGACGCCGGCGGCGCGCTGCGCGTCGGGCCCGCCTCGGCGGGCGCCGACCCCGGCCCCGCCTGCTACGGCCGCGGCGGCACGCCTGCCGACGGTCACCGACGCGAACCTGCTGCTCGGCCGGCTGCCCGCGCGACGCAGCCGCTCGCGGGCGGCCTGCAGCTCGATCGCGGCGCCGCCGAGCTCGCGGTCGCGACGCTCGCCGGCGAGCTCGGGCTCGACCCGCTCGCCTGCGCCGAGGGGATCGTGCGCGTGGCCGAGGCGGAGATGCTCGGCGCGCTGCGGCTGATGACGGTCGAGCGCGGGATCGACCCGCGCGCGCTTCGCGCTGATGCCCTTCGGCGGCGCCGGACCGCTGCACGCCGCCGCGCTCGCGGACGAGCCTCGGCATCGACCGCGTGCTCTGCCCGCGCGCCTCCGGCGTGCTCTCGGCGCTCGGGCTCGCGGCCGCGGCGCCGCGCCGCGACGCCGCCCGCACGGTGATGCTGAGCGGCGAGCGCACTGGCGGGCCCGGCGCTCGAGCGCGCGCGCGAGCGAGCTGCTCGCGGAGGCGCGCGGACCGGCTCGGCGCGCGAGCCCGAGCGCGCGCGCGCGTCCGCCACGAGCTGCGCTACCGCGGGCAGTCCTTCGAGCTGCCCGTCGACGAACTCGCGCGAGCAGGCGAGCCGTTGGACGCCGCGGCGCTGCGCAGCGCCTTCGAGCGGGCGCACGAGGCGCGCTACGGCTACCGCGACGAGGCAGGCGGAGGTCGAGCTCGTGAACCTGCGCGCCTCGGTGTGGGGCCCGGCGCCGGCGCTCGCGCCCCGCGCGCGGCGCCGGTGCGCACGGCGCTGCCGACGCGGACGCGCGATCGTGTTCGGCGGCGAGGAGCTCGAGGCCGCGGTCGCTGCGCGGCGAGCCCGAGCCGCGGCATCGGCGCTGGACGGCCCGGCGCTGTTCGCGCTGCCCGAGTCGACGCTGCTGGTGCCGCCCGGCTGGCGGGCCGCGGTCGACGCCCACGGCACGATCGCGCTGCGGCGCGAGGCGTGGCGCATGAGCCTCGACCCGATCGAGCTGCAGGTGCTGACCGGCGGCCTGCGCGCCGCCTGCGAGGAGATGGGCGCGGTGCTGATCCGCTCGGCGCACTCCTCGAACATCAAGGAGCGCCGCGACGCCTCGACCGGGCTGTTCGACGCCGACGGCGAGATGGTGATGCAGGCCGAGCACATCCCGGTGCACCTCGGGCGCGATGCCCGCGGCGGTGCGCGCGGTGCTCGGCGAGCGCCACGAGCCCGGGCTGTCCTGGATCCTCAACGACCCCTTCGCCGGCGGCACCCACCTGCCGGACATCACCGTGATCACGCCGGTCTTCCACGACGGCGCGCTGATCGGCTTCGCCGCGAGCCGCGCCCACCACGCCGACGTCGGCGCCCGGCGCGCCCGGGCTCGATGCCCGCCGACAGCACGTCGCTCGAGCAGGAGGGGGTCGTGATCGACGCCGCGGCCGCTCGACGAGCAGGCGCTCGAGCAGATCGCCGCGCGCGATGCGCCAGCCGGCCGAGCGCCGCGCCGACCTGCGCGCGCAGCTCGCCGCCAACCGCGCCGGAGCGCATGCGGCTTGTCGGAGCTCGCCGGCCCGCCTCGGCCCCGCGCGGCTGCGCGAGGGGACCGACGAGGTGCTCGACTACTGCGAGCGGCGCACCCGCGCCTGCCTGGCGGCGCTCGGCGACGGCGTGCGCGATGGCGCGCGACGTGCTCGAGGCGCCGGAGGGAGACCTCGAGCTGCGGCTGCGAGCCGAGATGCGCGGCGAGCGGCTCGTGCTCGACTTCGCGGGCAGCGCGCCGCAGCACCCCGGCAACCTCAACTGCCCGCTCGCGGTCACCTCCTCGGCCTGCATGTTCGCGGTGCGCGTGCTGACCGACCCGGACATCCCGCCCACCGCGGGCGCCTACCGGCCGATCGAGGTGCGGGCGCCGCTGGGCAGCGTGCTGAACGCCCGGCCGCGGCGCGGCGGTCGCGGCCGGCAACGTGGAGACCTCCTCGCGCGTCGCGGACATGGTGCTCAGCGCGTTCGGGCGCGCGCAGGGCCAGGGCACGATGAACAACCTCAGCCTCGGCGACGAGCGCTTCTCCTACTACGAGACGCTCGGCGGCGGCCAGGGCGCGTGCCCCGACGCCGACGGCCCGAGCGGCGTGCACGTCGCGATGAGCAACACGCTGAACACCCCGGTCGAGGCGCTCGAGCGGGAATTCCCGCTGCGGGTCGTCGAGTACGCCCTGCGCCGGGGCTCCGGCGGCGCGCGGGCGCCGCCGCGGCGGCGACGGCGTCGTCCGCGAGCTGCAGGCGCTGCGCGAGATGACCTTCTCGCTGATCGCCGAGCGTCGCCGCCACGGCCCGCGCGGCGCCGCCGGCGGCGGCGACGGGCTGCCGCGGGCGGGATCTGCTCGACGGCGGGCGCTGCCGGGCAAGACCGGCGGGAACGCTCGCGGCGGGCCAGCGGCTGCGCATCGAAACCCCCGGTGGGGGAGGATTCGGCGATGTCTGAGCACGGCGAGCCGAGTCGGCTTCCTGGGGCTCGGCATCATGGGCTCGCGGATGGCCGCGAACCTCGCGCGCGCCGGGCTACGAGCTGGCGGTCTGGACGCACACGCCGGGCAAGGCCGCAGGCGTGGGCGGAGCGAGCACGGCGCCAGCGCCTTCGCGCACCCCCGCGGAGGCTGGCGGACGGCAGCGACGTCGGTGATCAGCATGGTCGTCGACGGCGAGCAGGTCGAAGTCGTGCTGCTCGGCGAGCAGGCGGCGCGATCGAGGCGGCCCGGCCGGGGCTGCTGTGCATCGACTGCTCGACGATCGCCCCGGCGGACGACGCGCCGCGATCGGCGCCGCGCTGGCCGAGCGCGGCGCGCGCATGCTCGACGCCCCCGTGACCGGCTCCTCGCCGCGCGCCGAGGACGGCACGCTGACGATCATGGTCGGCGGCGCCGCAGAGGACTTCGCGCGGGCGCGGCCGCTGCTCGAGACGATGGGCCGCCTGGTCGTCCACGTCGGCGAGCTCGGCCAGGGCGAGATGGTGAAGCTGATCAACAACGCGCTCGGCGCCGCGAACGCCGCCGCGGTCGCCGAGGCGCTGCTGCTCGCCGACGCCGACCGGCGTCGATCTCGACGCGCTCGTGCACGTGGTCGGCGCCGGCTCCGGAGCCTCGACGCAGCTCGAGCTCAAGTCGCCAGCGATGCGAGCGCACGACTACACGACGCTGTTCAAGACCGATCACATGCTCAAGGACGTGCGGCTGTGCCTCGAGGAGGCGCAGCCGGCGGGCGTGCCGTTCCCGGCCGCCGTCCATGCCCTGGACCTGCTCAGCGCGGCCAGCGGACGGGGCCTCGGCGAGCAGGACTACGCCTCGATCATGGAGGCGGTCGAGGGTCTGTCGGGCCGGCGCCTGGGAGCGAACGGCGGCCGACCCGGCCCCTGAGACGCCCGCAGCAGCACGTGATTGACTGGCCAGTCAGTCAAATATCTTATAAAAAGCCCTTTATTTGCAGGGGATTTGGGATTTTCGCCCATGTTTCGTATGTTTAAGCCCGCCGCGACGCTGCGAGGGACCGTGTGCGCGGCAGGTGCAGCGCTGTCCCCCTCATTCGCGGTTCATGCCAATTGCTTTCAAAGAATGGGCTGTCACCGTCCGCGCGCTTGGCGGAAGGTGAGCAGCTTCTGACGATCCGCAAGGGAGTCGCTGCCGCAGGCGGACCGGCCCTTCCGTCTCGCGCACGAGCGGTTCTTCCTGTACCCGACGTTCGAGCACCAGACCGGGGACCTGGTCCGCGAGTCCCACCAGCCCGAGCTGCGCCGCGCGCTCGAGGAGGGCGTGTGGAGCGACGGCGAGCCGCCTCTGCACAGCTTCGTCTCCGGCGCGCCGCTGCAGCAGCCCGACCGCGTCCGGATCCGCGCCTGGGCGGAGGTCACCGATCACTTCACGATCGCACGACCCGCGCTGCGTCGACGCGCTCTCCCCGTTCTACGTGTGGACCCCGGACTACGCCGAAAAGCGCCTCGGCTGGCGCGGCGCGCCAGCCGCTGCACGTGCTGCTGCTGCGCACCTACCGGATCCCGCGCCCGGTGACCGTGAAGGTCAAGGACGAGTACCTCGGCCCGCACGCCTGGCTGCAGCTGCAGCGCGAACTGCCCTTCGAGGGCACCCCGGTGCTCTCCGACCCCGAGTTCGAGCGCGCCTCGGAAGAGATCCGCGCGATCACCAGCGAAGCCGGCCAGCCGGTACTCGTCTAGCGCTCGCCGCCGAGCGGCTCCGGCGTGCCGCGCGAGCCCGGCGAGAGAGCTTCGCGCGCGGCCTCGGCACCGGACTCGGGGACGAGGATGTCGCGTTCGCCCCACGAGCTGACCGCGCCCTGTGACGACGCTCGAGATGTAGCTGGGGATCCCCTCCTCGAGCAGCAGCCCGGCGACGAACTCTGCCTGCGCGGGGTCGCGCGCGCGGTGCACGGCGACGGGCCGGCCCTGCGCGTACTCGGGCTTGACCTTGCGCGCCCGCCGGCGCGCGGCGGAGGGCTTGGCGCACGGCCGCGCTGCGATCGACGAGCGGCATGCCGCAGCTCTCACAGAAGCGCTCGCTCGCCGGGTACGCGCGAGCGCAGGTCGGGCACCGAAGCGGCTCGCGGCTCACCCCGGGCGCTCGCCGAGCGCCACCGCTTCGATCGCGCCCGCCCCGCTCTCGATCAGGTAGGAGCGAACCTCGGGCTCCTGGCCGGCGGCGAGCCCGACGATGATCCACTCGATCCCGGGCCAGGACCGGGCGAAGTTGACATCCGTCTGCGAGGGATACGGCGGGCTGCGCACGTGCGAGTGGTAGATCGCGCCGAGCTCCTCGCCGCGGTCCTCGATCTCGTTGTGGAGCCGCAGCAGCTCCTGCGGGTCGATCTCGAACTTCATCGGGCTTTCGTGGATGTTGCGCGCGCGCAGCACGCCGGTGGCGACGCGCTCGCCGTCCGCGCTGACCGAGACCAGCCCGCAGACCTCGTTGCCGGGGTCCTCGAGGGCGTGCGCGACGATCTCCTCGAGCAGCTCGCTGGAGATCTTCATCGTGGCGGGGTGGCAGGGCCGCGGCGCCCTACCACCAGACGGTCGACTCGAGGTTCTCGATCTCCTCGACGGGCAGCGTGTAGATGCCGCTGGAGAGGTACTTCCAGCCGTCGTCGGCCACCACGAACACGACGTTCCCCTCGTCGAGCTCGCCGGCGATGCGCACGGCGATCGAGGCGATCGCGCCGGTCGAGACACCCGCGAACAGCGACTCCTCATCGAGCAGGCGACGGGTCCAGAGGATCGCGTCGCGGTTCGTCACGAAGATCTTGCGATCGAGCAGGGAGAGGTCGATGATCGGCGGGATGAAGCCGTCGTCGAGGGAGCGAAGCCCCTGCACGGGCTCGCCCTGCATCGGCTCGGCGGCGACGATCTTGACGCTGTCGCCGAGCTCCTCCTTGAGCCGGCGCCCGTTGCCCATCAGCGTGCCCGCCGGTGCCGAGGCCGGCGACGAAGGCGCTGACCTCGTCGAGCTCCTCGAGGATCTCGAGCGCGGTGCCGTTGTAGTGCGCGCCGGGGTTCGCCTCGTTGCCGTACTGGTAGGGCATGTAGACCGAGGGGTCCTCCTGCGCCATCTCCAGCGCCATCGCGACCGCCCCGTTGGAGCCCTGGTCGCCGGGCGAGTAGACGATCTCTGCGCCGTACATCTTCAGCAGCTGCGTGCGCTCCGGCGTGACGTTCTCCGGCATCACGACCTTGAGCTTGTAGCCGCGGCGCCTGCAGATCATCGCCAGCGAGATGCCGGTGTTGCCCGAGGTCGGTTCGAGGATCGTCGAACCGGGCGCCACCGCGCCCTTGGCCTCCGCGTCCTCGATCAGGGCGCTTGGCGACGCGGTCCTTGACCGAGCCGGTCGGGTTGCGCGACTCGAGCTTGGCCCAGATGCGCACGCCGGGCTTCGGCGAGAGACGCGCGAGCTCGACCAGCGGCGTGTTGCCGATCGACTGCACGACGTCGCCGTAGCGCCCCCCGCACGGCCGGTTCCGGAGCCTCTCCAGCCGCCATTACTTCACCGAATATAGCGGGCCCGGGGTGAGGTGGTGGGTTGGTTCGGCAGCCCGGTCCAGCTCCCCGATCGCTCGCCCCGTCGAGACCTGCTGTGCGCTCCCTGGGGTGCTCGCCGGAAGCCGAGCCGGCGGGGGCGCGCGCCGCGGCCGACTGGCTGCACAGCCAGACACGAGTAGACTGATCCTGCCCCGGAGGAGGGGCGCGCGATGGCTCCCGCCGAACAGCGATACGACTACGACTGGCTGGTGATCGGCTCCGGCTTCGGCGGCAGCGTCTCGGCGCTGCGGCTGGCCGAGAAGCGCTACTCGGTCGGCGTGCTCGAGTGCGGCCGGCGCTTCGCCGATCACGAGTTCCCGAAGAACACGGGCGACCTGAGGCGCTACTTCTGGAACCCCCGGCTGGGGATGAAGGGGATCTTCCGGCTGACCACCTTCAAGGACGTCTCGGTCGTCTCGGGCTGCGGCGTCGGCGGAGGCAGCCTCGGCTACGCCTGCACGCTCTACGTGCCGCCTACGCAGTTCTTCGAGGACCGTCAGTGGGCGGAGCTGGCGGATTGGGAGCGGGAGCTGGCGCCGCACTACGTGGAGGCCCAGCGGATGCTGGGCGTCACCGAGAACCCGCACGAGGATCCCGCCGACCAGCTGCTGCGCGAGCTCGGGCAGGAGCTGGGCGTGGACGACAGCTACAAACGCACGCCGGTCGGCATCTACTTCGGCGAGCACGGGCAGACCGTCGCCGATCCGTTCTTCGGCGGCGACGGCCCCGACCGCACCGGCTGCAACCTGTGCGGTCGCTGCATGGTCGGCTGCGTGCACGGGGCCAAGAACACGCTCGTCAAGAACTACCTGTGGTTCGCGGAGCGGCGCGGTGCGAACGTGATGCCCGAACGGACCGTCGTCGACATACGCCCGCTCGGCGCAGCCGACGGCAGCGACGGCTACGAGGTCGAATCGATCCGCTCGGGCGCCTGGTTTCGCAAGGACCGCCAGGTGCTGCGTGCGCGTGGCGTGGTCCTCGCGGCCGGACCGCTCGGCACCAACCGGCTGCTGCAGAAATGCCGGCTGGAAGGCTCGCTGCCGGGGATCTCCCAGCGCGTCGGGGAGCTCGTCCGCACGAACTCCGAGTCGATCCTGACCGTCACGGTGCCGGAGGACTACTCCGAGAACCTGATCCAGAGGGTCGCGATCACCTCCTCGATCTATCCCGACCCGAACACCCACATCGAGACGGTCACCTACGGCGACGGGGGCGACTCGATGCGCCTGCTCTACACGCTGCTGACCGGCGACGGCACACGCGTGACGCGCCCGTTGAAGCTGCTCGCGCAGATCATCCGCCACCCGGACCGCCTCGCGAAGGTGCTGTTCGCCAAGCACTGGTCGCGGCGCACGATCATCCTGCTGGTGATGCAGACGCTCGACAACGCGATCGCGCTGCGCCCGAGGAAAGGGCCGTTCGGCTCGTTCTGGCTGCAGACCGAACAGGACCCGGAGCGCCCCAACCCGACGTTCATCCCGATCGCCAACAAGGCGGCCGAATGGTTCGCCGAGCGCACCGGCGGCATCGCCCAGAGCTCGTTCACCGAGGCGATGTTCAACATCCCCTCGACCGCTCACATCCTCGGCGGCGCGGTGATCGCCGCAGACGCCTCGCAGGGCGTCGTGGACGCCCGCCATCGCGTGTTCGGCTACGAGAACCTGCTGGTCTGCGACGGCGCGGCGGTGCCCGCCAACGTCGGCGTGAACCCCTCGCTGACGATCACGGCGCTGGCGGAGCGGGCGATGAGCCTGGTGCCTCCCTCGGGCAGGGACGTGCCGCAGGCCGACGTGCCCGAACCGGCGGCCGCCTGAGCTGCGTCGCCGCCGTGGGCGGCGCGGGCCTACGCGCGGTAGCGGACCAGCGCCACGTCGCAGCGCGAATGCTGGACGGCCGCGCCTGCCGGACGCTCAGCGGCCGCCGGCCATCGCCGGCAGGATCTGCAGCGTGTCGCCGTCGGCGACCGAGGTGTCGAGGCCGTCGAGCACGCGCACGTCCTCGTCGTTCAGGTAGACGTTGACGTAGCGGTTCAGCGCGCCGTCCGCGGAGAACAGCTGGCTCTCCGTGGCGGGATGGCTCGAGGCGAGGTCGCGCAGCACCTCGCCGACGTTGGCGCCCGAGGCGTCGACTTCCTTCTCGCCGCCGACGGACGCGCGCAGCACGGGTGGGATCTTGATCGTGGCCATGACGAGCGGCAGGTTAGCGTCAATCACCTAGCGGAGCGGAGCCGCTGGAGCGGCGTAACGAGAGTGGCCGGCGGTGCGCCGGCCGAGCCGGGCGGCGACGCAGCCGAACCGCGCGACGCCGGCAGCGCCCGGGTCCTCGAACCGGCCGGCCGAAACGTGCGAACGGCACACGAGCGACCGCGAAGTCCCCCGCCTGGGGTCAGGACGCCGCACGGCGAAGCGCCGGCGCGCCGCTAACCTGCTGCGGCGCAGAACGCCTCGTAATCCGGGAAGACGCCCATCTCCTCGTCGGTGATCTCGCCGGGGTCGCGCGAGCAGATCGGGCAGTCCGGGTCGCGGTGGACCTTGACCTCTGTGAGGGTCGCGCCGAGCGCGTCGTAGAGGAGCAGCCGGCCGATCGCGGGGTCGCCGATGCCGAGGATGAGCTTGACGACCTCGGTCGCCTGCAGCAGGCCCATCGTGCCGGGCAGCACGCCGAGCACGCCGTTCGCGCCGCAGGACGGCGCCAGCTCGGCCGGCGGCGGCTCGCGGAACAGGCAGCGGTAGCACGGGCCCTCGTAGGGCTTGAAGACCGACAACTGGCCGTCGAAGCCGAGGATCGAAGCCGAGACGACCGGGATCTTCAGCCGCACCGTCGCATCGTTGAGCAGGTAGCGGGTGGGGAAGTTGTCGACGCCGTCGACGATCACGTCGTAGCCCTCGATGATCTCCATGATGTTGGAGGCGTCGATGCGGGTCTTGTACTTGACGACGTTCACGTCGGGGTTCAGCGCGTGGATCGACTGCTCGGCGGAGTCGACCTTCGCGACGCCGATGCGCTCGGTGGAGTGGATCACCTGGCGCTGCAGGTTCGAGAGGTCGACCTCGTCGTCGTCGACGATGCCGAGCGTGCCGACGCCGGCCGCCGCCAGATACAGCGCGGTCGGCGAGCCGAGCCCGCCTGCGCCGAGCAGCAGCACCTTCGCGTCGAGCAGCCTCTGCTGGCCCTCGACGCCGATCTCGGGGATCAGCAGGTGTCGCGAGTAGCGGTCGCGCTGCTCGGCGGTCATCGCCCGCGGCACCTCGACCTCGTAGCCGCGGTCCTTCCAGAGCGCGATGCCGCCGGTCATCGAGCTCACGTGCTCGTAACCGAGGTCCTCGGTCATCGTGCGGGCGGCGTAGGCGGAGCGCTGGCCGGAGGCGCAGTAGAGGATCACCTGGCCGGCGCGATCGGGGACCACGCTTTCGATGCGGGACTCGAGGTGCCCGCGGGGGACGCTCTTGGCTCCGGGGAGATGGCCGGTGGCGAACTCTTCGCTCCCGCGCACGTCGACGATCGTCACGCCCTCGTGGGCGAGCTCCTTGACCTCCGACGGGTCGATCTCCTGGATCCGGCTCTTGATCTGGCGGAGCAGCTCCGCACCGGACGTGCTCATCCTGAAACTCCTAAATGAAGGTCGGGATTGATGAACTTCACAAAGTATAGCGCCTTGTCCGCGTCCGCCACGCCCCCGCGCGGGCAACTCTGCAGAACGGCCGGCCCGCGTCCGCCACGCCCCCGCGTGCCACTCGGGGAACGGCCTGCACGCGGCTGCCAAGGCCGCCCGAGAGCGCTTTAGTGCGGTGCGGCGCAGCGCCCCGGTGGGCACGCACGGCCGGGCTGGTGCCCGTTTCGGCTCAGGAGACGAGCAGGTACGCGTGGCCGCGAGCCGCGCTCGGGCTGGCCGTGCGCGAGCCCTGATAGCGGCCACCGACGCGCCACCGACCGATCGCAGGCGCGAGGAACGGCAGCGTTGCCGTGCCACCGGAGGCCTCGCCGCTCTCCTGCCGGTAGAACTGCCATCCGAACACCGGGTCGAAGCGTTCGATGTCGACCGTCACGGGCCCGGACACGCCGGGGGAGACGTGGACGCCGATCGGAACCGGCTGGCCCGCCGAGGCGTGCGTGGGCGAGAAGGAGATCTGCGTGCTGGTGATCGTCCGCGACTCCCGCAC
Source organism: uncultured Solirubrobacteraceae bacterium (assembly GCA_963703205.1). Taxonomy (GTDB): domain Bacteria; phylum Actinomycetota; class Thermoleophilia; order Solirubrobacterales; family Solirubrobacteraceae; genus Palsa-744. Next base: position 299,518 of record OY969799.1, on the reverse strand, counting down.
GAGCGTGAAGTTGCCGGTGCTGGCGCCGCGGATCGAGACGGCGGCGTAGTAACGACCGGGCTCGACCTGGTGGGTCAGCGTCTGCGAGCCGCTCGAGCCGCAAGCGCATTCGATCAGGCGGCCGTCGATGTCGCGCAGCTGCACGTTGAGCTTGGCCGATTCGCGCGCGATCAGCCGCAACGTCAGGTTGGAGTGGCTGTGAATGTCGATCCGGTAGAGCCGCAGCACCTGTGCGCTGTTGGCCGACAGGCGCCCGTGCGCGTGCCCGTAGTTGCCCAGCGGGATGCCGGGCGCGGTCTCGGCGCGCCCGGCGGTCGCGATCTGCAGATGGAACCGCTGGACGCCGCGGAATTCGGAGTTCGGCGTCACCTGCATGCTGTAGACGCCACCTTCGCCCGGCCCCGGCGTGAACAGGCGGAAGCCGCTGCAGCCGATCTGGACGAGCGGAGAGCCTTCTTCGAAGGACCTGGTGCCCGGACCGAACAGCTCGCCGTGGACGCACGCGCCGCGGGTGTCGCCGGCGAGGCTCACGATGTAGCTGACGCCGGAGTGCAAGACCGCCGAATACGCGGCGTTGACGTTCTGGATGCGGTCGACGCGGCCCGAGGTGCCGGCGGCCGGAAGCCGCGGGCCGGGAGGCTGCACGGCGGGCGTGGGCAGGAACAGCTCGAGCGTGAACCTGTCGAGCTGCGATCCCTGCAGCGCCGATACCCGGATCAGGTAGAGGCCGTTCTTGGAGGCCTGGAAGCTCAGCGAGGCTTCGCCGTGCGCGTCGGTGCGATGGCAGCCCACCGATTCGAGTTCCGAGCGGCGAGCGTGAAAGATGTCGACGACCGCATCGAGCGTGCCTGCCGCGGCGAGATCGACCGCCAGGCGCTCCTTTTCGCTCGCTCGGAAGGAGTACCAGACCGAGTGTTCGATCGCGCCAGAGCAGGTCGGCGTCGGCTCGAGCGGTTCCAGCGTCGCACCTACGACCGTCCCGGAGACGGTGGCCGGCAGGCTGTGGATCGCCTGAGCGGCGGATCGGGAGTCGTTGGCAGGCGCCGGTGCCGACGGGACCGGCTCGGCGGCGAGCGCCGCGGTCCCAGCGCCGGTCGCGGCGAGGACGGCGAGCGCGAAGGCCGCGCAGAGGGGGCGACCTGTGCGCGCGAAGGCCGCGCCGAGGGCGCGACGTGTGCGCGCGAGGGCCGCGCCGAGGGCACGACGTGTGCGAGAGCTTCTTGCCACATAACCGAATTACGCTGCGCCCGGAGGATCTCCTTCACGCGCTCGCGTAGGCTGCCGGGGGATGAGCCGGCGAAGACTGCTGCTGCCCGCCCTGCTCACCCTGCTCGTCTTCGCCGTGGTGGTGGTCGTGCTCGTGCTCGCCACGGGGAGCGGCGAACCCGTGACGCCGACCTCCCCGGTCGTGAGCGTTCCCTCGGGCTCGCCCGCCGAGACGGTGCCGGCCGAACAGGGCTTCGACGGCGCCGCGCTGCCGCAGCCGAGGGCCGCCCCCGGCTTCTCGCTCAGGAACCAGTACGGCCGGCGGGTCTCGTTGGCCTCCCTGCGCGGCGGGCCGGTGGTGCTCGCGTTCCTGTACGCGCGCTGCGGGGGACCATGCGTGCTGATCGCCCAGCAGATCCGCGGCGCCCTGGACGAACTCGGCGAGCACCCCGCGCAGGTGGCGATCGTCAGCGCCGACCCGGCCGGGGACACCCCGAACGCGGTCCGGAGCTTCCTGGCACGCGTCTCGCTGAGCGGGCGCGTGCAGTGGCTGAGCGGTCCCGCCGCGGCGCTGACGGCGGTCTGGCAGGCGTACGGGGTGCGCCCCGCCTCCGCCGGGCGGGAAGCGTTCGCGAAGTACGCGGAGGTGCGGCTGCTCGACGCGCAGGGGCGCGAAAGGGTCCTGTACGGAACCGAACAGCTCACCCCCGAAGCCCTCGCCCACGACATCCGGAAGCTGCAGGCGCCCTGATATCCTAGCTCCCAGGTAGGAAATCGACGATGATGTTCTCAACAAAGGCCGAGTACGGCGTCCGGGTGATGGTCGAGCTGGCTCGGCGCAGCGGCGGCGCGAGCGGCTTGGGCGTCGGCGGCGACCCGGTGCCCCTGGCGGAGATCGCCGCAAACGACGGCCTGCCGCTCGCCTATCTCGAGCATCTCGTCGCGCGGCTGCGCAAGGCCGGCCTGGTCGACTCGCGGCGCGGCTCGCGCGGCGGCTACCTGCTGGCTCGTCCCGCCGGCCAGATCACGATGGCCGAGGTCGTCGAGGCCCTGGAGGGCTCGATCGCGCCGATCGAGTGCATCTCCGAGAGCGCGGACGGCTCGCTCGTGTGCGCCCGCGAGTCCGGCCGCAGCGGCGTCGCCGCGGCCTGCCCCACCAAGCTGCTGTGGACGCGCGTGCGCGCCTCGATCGTGACCACGCTGCGCGAGACGACCCTCGCCGACCTGCTGGTGACCCCGGCGCTCGCGCCGGCCGGCGCGGGCCTGCAAATCGAACCCCTGACGACTGGAGCCTGACGAACGACATGGCCGACCTCGAGATCCGAGACCTGCACGTGCGCACCGAGGAGCGCGAGATCCTCCGGGGCGTCGACCTCGACATCAGCCGGGGCGAGATCCATGCCCTGATGGGCCCGAACGGCTCCGGCAAGTCGACGCTCGCGAACACGCTGCTCGGGCACCCGACCTACCAGATCACCGAGGGCTCGATCCGCTTCAAGGGCGAGGACATCACCGAGGCCGAGCCGCACGAGCGCGCCAAGGCCGGGCTGTTCCTGGCCTTCCAGTACCCCGTGTCGATCCCCGGTGTGTCCGTGGCGAACTTCCTGCGGATGGCGATCAACGCCAAACGCGAGGAGCCGATCCAGGTGAAGGAGTTCCGCAACGAGCTACAGCACGCGATCGAGCTGCTCGACGTAGATCGCGCTTTCACCAGCCGCCACCTCAACGACGGCTTCTCGGGCGGCGAGAAGAAGCGCGCGGAGATCCTGCAGATGGCGATGCTCAAGCCCGACGTGGCGATCCTCGACGAGACCGACTCGGGCCTCGACATCGACGCGTTGCGGACCGTCGCCGAGGGCGTCCAGCGCCTGCACGACGAGCAGGGCCTCGGCGCACTGATCATCACCCACTACCAGCGGATCCTGCACTACGTGAAACCGCAGTTCGTGCACGTCCTGATGGACGGGCGGATCGTGCTGGAGGGCGGCGTCGAGCTGGTCGAGCGCCTCGAGCGCGAGGGCTACGACCAGATCCGCCAAGAGGTCGGCGCGGGCGTCGGGGCCGGTGACGGGGATGAGTGACCCCGCCGGCGCGGCGGACGCGACGGTCGCAGACGGAAACGGCGCCTCGCCGGTCAAAGTCAAGGCCGGCCGCCACCGCGAGGCGACGCTCTACAAGGCGCTCCAGGGCACGGGCGCAGGCGACGGACGCTCGCTGGAGGAGCTGCGCGAGGCGGCGCTGCAGGCCTACGAGCGGCTCGAGCTGCCGGTCTGGCGGCGTTCGGGGTTCTGGACGACGAGCCTCGAGAGCCTCGACCTCGACGGTCTGCGCACAAGCGTGAGCGAGCGCGAGGTCCCCGAGGTCGTCGCGGCGACGATCCCCGAGCGGCCCCGCGCCGGACGGATCGTGCAGAGCGCCGGCTCGATCGTGCAGGTGGAGCTCGACGCCGCGCTGGCCGAGCGGGGCGTGATCCTCAGCTCGCTGGAGGAGGCCTTCGAGCGCCACCCCGCGCTCGTCGCCGAATGGTTCTCCAAGCGCCTCCCGATCGACCGGCACAAGCTCGAGGCGGCGAACGCCGCGTTCTGGACGGGCGGGATCTTCCTGTACGTGCCCGAGAACGTCGCTGTGCAGGACCCGTTCGAGCTCGTCTACGCGATCGGCGAGGCGGGCATCGCACAGTACGGCCGCACGCTCGTCGTCGGCGGCCGCGCCAGCGAGTTCAAGGTGCACGAGTACGAGCTGGCCGGCGATCTGGGACCCGCCCCCAGCCAGGCGCTTCACGCCGGCGCCTTCGAGCTCTACCTGCAGGACGGGGCGCGCTGCCGCCTGGCCCAGGTGCAGGACTGGGGCGAGAGCGAGGTGTTCGACGTCTCGACCCGCTTCGTGCAGGTCGGCAGGGACGCCTACTGCCACTGGCTGCCGGCGCTGCTGGGCGGCCACCTCGTGCGACCGCACATGGAGCTCGCGGTGACGGAGCCCGGCGGCGACATGGCCTTCCGCGGGATCTTCTTCGCCGAGGAGCAGGAGCACCTCGACGCCTTCGCGGTCGACCTGCACGAGACCGGCCCCTCCGGCGGCGACGTGCACTGGCGCGGCGCGGCCAGCGGCTCGGCCCGCGCCAGCTTCGAGGGGCTGATCAAAATCGACCCCGGCGCGCAGCAGACCCACACCTACCTGCAGATCCACACGATGATGCTCTCGCCGAAGGCGCGAGTCGACGCGATCCCCTCCGTGCTGGTCTCCTCCGACGACGTCTCCGCCTCCCACGGCGGCACCGTCGGCGAGCTCGACGAGTCCTCGATCTTCTACATGCAGAGCCGCGGCCTGGACCGCGCCGCTGCGGTGCGGATCATCGTCGAAGGGTTCTTCGAGCCGCTGATCTCCGAGCTCGGCGACGAGCACCTGCAGGAGCTGGTGCGCGAGAAGATCGCCGCCAAGCTGGCGGCGGCGCGGGAGGACATCGAGACGTATGCCACCAGTCGCTGAGCTGTCGCTCTCCGTCCGCGCCGACTTCCCCATCTTCGAGCGGCGCCCCGGCGGTCGCCCGCTGATCTACCTGGACTCGGGCGCGACCTCGCAGAAGCCGCGCGCGGTGATCGACGCCCTCTCGACGCACCTCGCAGAGCACAACGCCAACATCCACCGCGGCGTCTACCCGCTGGCGCAGGAGGCCGATGCGGCCTTCGAGACGGCGCGTGAGAAGGTGGCAGCCTTCGTCGGCGCGGAGCCGCGCACGACCATCTTCACGAAGAACGCGACGGAGGCGATCAACCTCGTGGCGCGATCGTGGGGCGAGGCCAACGTCGGGCCGGGAGACGCGGTGCTGATCACCCAGATGGAGCACCACGCCAACCTCGTGCCGTGGCAGCAGTTGTGCCGCCGGCGCGGCGCCGAGCTGCGATGGCTCGAGGTCGACCCGAACGGCGAGCTCGCGCTCGATCAGCTCGATGCCGAGCTCGCACGCGGCGACGTGAAGCTCGTGGCCTTCGCACACGTCTCGAACGTGCTCGGCACGATCAACCCGGTCGCGGAGATCGCGGCGCGGGCGCGGGCGGCGGGAGCGGTGAGCCTCGTCGACGGCGCGCAGGCCGTGCCGCAGATGCCGGTCGACGTGGCGGCGCTCGATGCGGACTTCTACGCCTGGACCGGCCACAAGGCGCTCGGCCCGACGGGCATCGGCGTCCTCCATGGCCGCCGCGAGCTGCTCGAGCGGATGGAACCGTTCCTGACGGGCGGGGACATGATCGCCTCGGTCTCGATGCAGGAGACGACCTGGAACGAGCTGCCGTTCAAGTTCGAAGCGGGCACGCCGCCGATCGCCGAGGCGGTCGGGCTGGCCGCCGCCGTCGACTACCTGTCCACGCTGGGCATGAACCGGGTGCGCGAGCACGAGCGCGTGCTCACCGAGCTGATGGTGGCGCGGCTGAACGAGGTGCCCGGGGTGCACGTCGTCGGGCCGCCACCGGGGCGCGAGCGCGCTGCGCTGGCGTCCTTCATGGTCGACGGGATGCATCCCCACGACATCGCGGAGCTGCTCGGGCGCGAGGGCGTCTCCGTGCGCGCAGGACACCACTGCGCGCAGCCGCTGATGCGCTGCATGGGCGTCGCCGCGACGGCGCGGGCGAGCCTCGGCGTCTACAACGTGGAGTCCGACATCGAGTCGTTGATCGGAGCGCTGACACGCGGCCGCGAGATCTTCGGACTGGAGCGCTGAGCGCGGATGGACGACCTCTACCGCGACTACATCCTCGACCACTACAAGCGGCCGCGCAACTTCGGCGAGCTGGATCCGCACGACCTCGAGGCGCTCGAGCACAACCCGTTGTGCGGCGATGAGCTCGGCGTGCACATCCGGGTGGGCGACGAGCGCATCGAGGAGATCCGCTTCCACGGCACCGGCTGCGCGATCTCCCAGGCCGCGGCCTCGATCGCCTCGGAGGAGCTCAAGGGCATGCCGCTGGCCGAGGTCTCCGACCTCGGCGCAGAATGGATGATCGACCTGCTCGGCATCCCGGTGTCGGCGACGCGTCGCAAGTGCGCGCTCTTGAACCTCAAGGCCGTGCGCGGAGCGGTGACCGGGAGCAACGACTGGCCGACCTAGCGGGTGCCTCCCCACACGGTGCGGGGCACGGAGCGGTCGGGGGTCGCAATCCGGGAAACGGCGCGCCGGGCCGGCGGCCGCCGGCACCCGGTTTCCCTTATGATCTGGCCGCGATGGGGGCCATTCGTAGGATCGTGATCGTCGTGTCGGCGGCTCTGGGACTGCTTGCGGTTCTGGCTCCCGGCGTAGGCGCGCAAGCGGGTTGCGCCGTCAACCACGCCGAACGGCAGATCTGCGGTGCCGAAGCGACGACGGCGACCGCCGGAGCGTCGGCGACGCTGACGGTCGCCGACTACGAGGACCTGTCGAGGTGCAGCTTCGCTGCGCCCGCGTCGGAACCCGGCAACAACGGCAACTACGTGGTCGCCGATGTGATCGTCAACTGGGGCGACGGAACCGCCGCGGGGACGGGAACGGCGGCGACCGGGACCTCGTGTGCAGGTACCGAAGAGGGCAACGAGACCGGTGAGACCGAGCCGGTCACCGCGAGCCACACCTACGCCAAGCCGGGCACCTACTCGGTCAGCGTCTCGATCATCTACCAGCGCGGCAGCGGAGACTCCGGCACCCACTGCGCGACGGCGACGGGGTCGGCGAGCTACGAAGCGCTCACGAACTGCATCGCGCTCGGCGCACCCGTCACGACGACGGTGACCGTGGCGCAGAAGCGGGTGAAGGTGCCGAGCCTGAAGGGCAAGACGCTGAGGCAGGCCAGGCTGCTGCTCGCGAAGGCCCACCTGAAGCTCGGCCGTGTCACCCGCCGCGGCGGACGTGTCTCGCGCCAGACGCCGCGAGCGGGGAGCACCGCGCCCGCGGGCACCGCCGTCTCGGTGGTCCTGCACTGAGAGCGGGCGAGTTCCACGCTCGATTCCGCCCCTAGGGCGGGATCGGGGCATGCGCCGTGCGATCGGCGCGCCGCGCCTGTCCGGGCGATGACCCCCGCGGGCGGGACCGCGTCCACCCTCGCGATACAATTCCTACCTCAGAGCACAGGATTCGCGACCCCCAGCGAGGACTTCAGATGGCAACAGTCGACCGCATCGCAAAACCGAGCCCGATCGTCGAGGACGAGCAGGGACAGCTGATCGCACGCAAGGGCATCTCGCGCGAGGTCGTGCAGGAGCTGTCGAAGGTCAAGGGCGAGCCCGACTGGATGGCCGAGAAACGGCTGAAGTCGCTGGAGATCTTCGAACGCAAGCCGATGCCGAAGTGGGGACCGGACCTGAGCGGCCTGAACCTCGATGAGCTCGTCCTCTACTCGCCCCCTACGGCGGGGCGCTTCAACAGCTGGGACGACGTGCCGGAGGAGATGAAGAAGACCTACGAGGACCTCGGCATCCCGCAGGCCGAGCGCGAGCAGCTCGCCGGCGTCGTCGGCGTGTGGCGCCAGGAGCCCGTCTACGAGGGCCTCAAGGCGGAGTACGCGAAGCTGGGGATCCTGTTCTGCTCGATGGACACGGCGATCAGCGAGTACCCGGAGCTGGTCCAGAAGTACTTCATGAACAAGTGCGTGCCACCGCAGGACAACAAGTTCTCGGCGCTGCACGGCGCGGTCTGGTCGGGCGGCTCGTTCCTCTACGTTCCCAAGGGCGTGAAGGTCGACCTGCCGCTGCAGGCCTACTTCCGCATGGAGGGCGCCGGCGAGGGCACCTTCGAGCACACGCTGATCGTCGCGGACGAGGGCTCGGACGTGAACTACATCGAGGGTTGCACGGCGCAGACCTACAGCGTCAACTCGATGCACTCCGCGGTCGTCGAGATCTTCGTCCACGAGGGCGCCAAGGCCCGCTACACGACCGTGCAGAACTGGTCCAAGGACGTCTACAACCTCAACACGAAGCGCGCCGTCGTCGACGCCGAGGGCACCGTGGAGTGGGTCGGCGGCTCGATGGGCGCGAAGTACGTGATGCTCTACCCGGGCTCGTTCCTGATGGGCGAGGGCGCACGCGCCGACCACCTCAACGTCGGCGTGGCGGGCAAGGGCGTGCACAAGGACACCGGCGCGAAGGTCGTGCACCTGGCGCCGAACACGACCTCGAACATCCTCGCCAAGTCGATCTCCAAGGACGGCGGGATCATGGGCTACCGCGGGCTGGTCAAGATGGGCCACAACTCGTCGGGCTCGAAAGCCCGCGTACAGTGCGACGGCCTGATGATGGACGGCGAATCGCGCAGCGACACGTGGCCGGACATCCAGATCCAGAACCCGCACGTGACCGTCGCCCACGAGGCGACCGTCGGTCGCATCTCCGACGACCAGCTGTTCTACATGGGCTCGCGCGGCTTCACCGAGGACGAGGCGGCAGCGATGATCGTCAACGGCTTCATCGAGCCGGTCACGAAGGAGCTGCCGATGGAGTACGCGGTCGAGCTCAACCGCCTGATCCAGCTGGAGATGGTGGGGAGCATCGGCTGAGAGTCGCGACCGGCGGCGCAGGACGTCGTCCTCGGTCGCTCATGTGCAGAGCACACCTCGCTCCCTGCGTCCTTGTCCTGCTTGCCGCTCGCGCCTCTCAGATGCGTCGTCGGTAACCGACCGGCCGCGCTCGCGCCTCTCAGATGCGTCGTCGGTAACCGCCCGGCATAGGCGTGCGCGCTCCCGTCGACACCATCGCCGCGCCGCTGTTCCCTCGGAACCTGCCGTGGGTCAACGTCCCCGCCGGCGGCCAGGTCAGCATCATCCAGCGAGATCGTCCCCTGCTGGTCGAGTTCTGGGACTTCTGCCGCCCCAACTCGATCCGCACGCTGCCCTACGTGAAGGCCTGGCACGAGCGCTACGGGGACGCGGGGCTGCGCGTGGTCGGCGTCCACTGCCCCGGCTTCGAGCCCTCGCGCGACGAGCGGGCGGTCCGCCACGCGGTGGCACGCCTGGGCATCCCCTACCCCGTCCTGATCGACTCCGAGCTCGAGCTCTGGCAGGAGTACGAGAACGAGGGCTGGCCGGCGCGCTACCTGTTCGACGGAGGAGCGCGCCTGTTCGAGTACCACTTCGGCGAGGGCGACTACCTCGGCACCGAGCTGGCGATCCAGGAGCTGCTGGGGGTCGAGCGCGAGCCGCTCGCGCCGCTCCGGCCCGAGGACGCCCCCGGCTCGCTGCTGGCACAGCCGACGGCCGACGTCGAGGGCGCCCACGCCGGCGCATACGAAGCCGGCGGGGTGTGGGTCGTGACCGATGGGACGGGCTCGCTTGCGGCCCGCAGCGACGCGGCGCGCGTGGAGCTGGCCCTTCAGGCGCCCGGCGCCTACCCGCTGTTCGAGCATCCCGGGCACGAGCGGGCCGAGCTGCTGATCGAGCCGGGCCCGGGGGTGCGGGTGATTGCAACCTGCTTCACCCCCGGCCTCGCCTAGCCGTCGTGGCCCGCGGAGGGGCCGAGTAGCCTCACGGCTGATGCGGCCGTTCGCGCTCTGCTGCCTGCTCGCGTGCCTGCTGGCGCTGCCCTCCGCGGCCGGCGGCGACGCTCCACCGCTGATCACGCGCCTGGCGGCGAACAACGGCCCACAGGCGGGCGGCAACCGGGTCGAGATCGCGGGCACCGGCATGCAGGGCGAAAACCCCGTGCAGCAGGTCACCTTCGGCGGACGTTCCGCCGAGGGCTTCACGGTCGAATCCGACACGCGGATCACCGCCGTGGCGCCCCCGGGAAGCGGTGAAGCCGAAGTACGCCTGGTAAACGGCCGCGGCGAAGCCTCTGCCGCCGAGCCCGCCGCCCGCTACGCCTACGATCCGCCGCCCGAAGGACCGTGGCTGGGGCTCAACGGCAACAGCCTGCTGTACCTCGGCCCTGTCGACAGGTTCGCCGACGACGGCGTCGTCTACGACCGCAGCGACGGCATCGACTGGACCGCCGGCGAGACGCTCGCCGAGGGCGGCCACTCGCTGTGGACCTCGGTGGCCGCCGGGATGGTGCCGGTGATCACGATCGAGCCTGAGGGCTTCCGCCACTGCGACCCCGGCCAGAACTGCCTGCCCGCGACGGCGGCGGCGATCACCGCCTACGTCGATGGTTTCGTCTCCTCCGCGCGGGAAATCCTCGCCCGCTATCCGGCTGCGCCGATCCTGCTGGAGGTGACGAACGAGCCGTGGTACTTCGGCAGCGCAGGACAGTACGCGGCGCTGCTCGCCAGCCTGCTGCCGACCGCCGCGCAGGCGGGCCTGCCGTTGGATCGGGTCTACGCGGCGGCGAGGAACCTCGAATGGGTCGGCGCGATGTACAAGGCCCGTCCCCAGCTCCAGAGCGAGGTCGCGGGCTGGTATGCCCACCTCTACCCGCACAACGGAGCCGCCGAAGGGGTGGCGAGCCTGCCCGCCCTGCAGGCCGAGATGACCTCCGGGCAGGGCAACCTGATCGTCTCGGAGATCGGCTTCTGCGCCCCGGACGTCAACGACGCCGGGTCGGGCTGCCCGCCGCCGGCGCTCCCCAGCGCCTCCTCGGCGCAGGCGCTGGGGCAGGAACTCCGGGCGGCCGTGCCGTTCCATCGCGCGGGCTGGCTGCGCGCGCTGCTCGTCTACTCGCGCAACGACCGCGGCTGGGCGATGCAGCTCAAAGGCGGGACGCTGACGGCCTCGGGGTCGATGCTGGAGGCGTTCGCGCGCTCGCAGGGGTCCTGACGGCATCCGGCGCGCGGGCTGAGCACCGCAGGATCCACGGTTTCCGGACCGACCTGAAGAAGGCCGCCAGCACCGTCAAGGCCGGCAGCGCGGAAGGCAAGCGCGGCGAGCTGCTCCTGCACGTGAAAAGGACCTGACACGTAGCTCGTGCGTCCGTCCGACCGGTTCCGCCGGCCGGACGGACCGCGCCGCGCGGGCGGGCCGCCCGGGAGGGGCCCCGCCCAGGACGGCGCGCCGAGCGAGCAGGGGCCGCCCCGGACGGGGCCCCGCTACGACGCTGCGGCCTTCTGGCGCCCTGGCCGCAGCTGCTGCCGCGAGAGCCCCTGGAGCAGGCGCACCACCCGCGGCGGCCCCTGCTCGTCGACCATCACACCGGCCCCGGGCCAGTAGGGGCTGCGCGCGCCGTCGCGCCCGAGGAAGATGCCTGCGTACGTCCAGCTACCGCAGTTGACCAACCGCGCCCCGCCCCGGCCCAGCCACTCGCCGGGAGCCTCGCCGTCGAGCGGCCCGGGACGGTGGGTGTGGCCGAACACCACGTAGGAGTCCCCCAGCCCCAGCCGCGCCGCGACCTCGCCCATCGCCGCCAGCCCCGCCCGGCGCAGCTCGTCGCTTGAGATCTCCGCGCGCAGCGGCCCGAGGCCGGCGCGGTTCAGCGCCGCAACCGCGAGCGGGAAGCCCGTGACGATCGCTTGGCGCCTGGCACGGGCGCGCAGGCGCGTCAGGGCGCCGGCAGCGCCCTTGCCGGCGGTGCCGTCGCTGTCTCTGCCGCCGCCGAGGGCCTGCCAGGCGGAGACGGTCGCCATGCCGTTCAGCGCCGCCCCGGTGTGCGCGTAGCGGGCGACGGCGTCGCGCCAGGCGAAGACCGGCGAGCCCATCGCCTCGTAGTCCTCGGCGCGCTCGAAGCCCGACGCGGGCCGCCTGAGCAGCCGGCTCATGATCGCGACGCTGAGCCGCTCCAGCGTGGGCACCGTCAGATGGCAGTCGAGGTAGTGCCCATGCGTGGCGTAGACGTCGGGGCGCACCCACAGCCCCGGGTAGGCGACCCGCACCGGGCCCTCGGCACCACCCTCCCGCACCCAGCCGGCGATCCGCCCGAGCGCCGCCGAGGCCGCATCCGGCTCGATCAGCTGCTCGGGCTGCAGCGGCCGCTGCTCGGGCTCGGCGCCGCGTGCCTGAAGCCACGGTTCGACGAGCGCGTGATCGTGGTTGCCGGCCGTGATCACCAGCTCGCGACCGGCGAGCGCCGCGCCGAGATCCTCGAAGAAGGGTCTCGACGCCGCCATCGCCTCGCCCATCGGGCCGTGGCGCAGCTCCAGCACGTCCCCCAGCAGCACCAGCCGCTCGGCCTCGCGCAGCGCCTCGAACAGCGGCGCACGGATCTCGGGGCGGCGCAGCAGGTCGGAGCGGGAGTCGCTGCCGAGATGCAGGTCGGAGATGATCAGCGTGCGCATCGCCCCTCCGCTCGCGTCACCGTCGTCCCCGCGCGGGGGACCGTGCGGCGCGTGGCCGTGGCGCTCAGGACGGCCCGGCCGCTACGGCCTGGCGGATCTGCTTGGGCAGCATGAAGCGGACGTCCTCCTTGACGACATCGAACTCCGAGATGTCGCTGACGCCGCGCTTTCTGAACAGCTCGATCAGCTCGGCCACGAGGTTCTCCGGAGCGCTCGCGCCGGAGGAGATGCCGACGACCTCCCGGCCCTCGAGCCACTCCTCCTGCACCTCGCGCGCCGTGTCGATCAGGTGGGCCTCGGTGCCGAGGTCCCGCGCCACCTCGACGAGCCGTTTCGAGTTCGATGAGTTGTCGGACCCGATCACGAGCATCAGGTCGCACTGGCCGGCGATCGCCCTGACCGCGGACTGCCGGTTGGTCGTCGCGTAACAGATGTCGTCGGTTTTGGGGCCGACGATCTTCGGGAAGCGCTCGCGCAGGCGCTCGAGGATCGCGGTCGTTTCGTCGACCGCGAGCGTCGTCTGGGTGATGTAGGCGATGCGCTCGGGGTCCGCCACCTCGAGCGTGTCGACGTCGCCCTCGTCCTGGACGAGCAGGATCTGCTCGGGAGCCTCGCCCATCGTGCCTTCGACCTCCTCGTGGCCGGCGTGGCCTACGAGCACGATCGTGTATCCATCCGCGGCAAAGCGGACCGCCTCGCGGTGGACCTTCGTGACCAGCGGGCAGGTCGCGTCGATCGTCTCCAGGCGCCGCTCGAGGGCGCCCTCGCGCACCCGCGGCGCCACGCCGTGGGCGGAGAACACGCAGACGGCTCCCTCGGGGACTTCGGTGTGCTCGTCGACGAAGATCGCGCCGCGCTTGGTCAGCTCCTGGACGACGTGCTTGTTGTGCACGATCTCCTTGCGGACGTAGACGGGCGCGCCGTGTATCTGAAGGGCCCGTTCGACCGTCTGCACGGCCCGGTCGACGCCCGCGCAGTAGCCGCGCGGAGCGGCGAGGATCAGCTTCTTCACGGTGTTCTCCACGGACCCCATTGTATTGGCAGTGCTGCTCACCCACCCGACCCCGGAGCAGAGCGGTAGCCTAAGCGCCCATGGCTCAGCGTCACCTCGATCGGCTGACCCCCGTCGACGCCTCGTTCCTGCACCAGGAGGGCGCCAACTCGCACATGCACATCGGCGGCCTCACCCTGCTCGAGGGCCCGCCGCCGAGCATGGAGGAGTTCCTCGAACAGATCCGCCGGCGACTGCACCTGGTCCCGCGCTACCGGCACAAGCTCGCCAACACCGCGCTCGACAGCGGCCGGCCCGTGTGGGTTGACGACCCCGACTTCAACCTCGACTACCACGTCCGCCACACCGCCCTGCCCCCTCCCGGCAGCTGGGAGCAGCTGCAGGAACTGACGGCGCGGATCTTCTCCCAGCAGCTGGACCGCTCCAAGCCGCTGTGGGAGATGTGGCTGATCGAGGGCGTCGAGGAAGGACGCTTCGCCCTGATCACCAAGACCCATCACTCGCTGATCGACGGCATCGCCGGCGTGGACCTCGCCACGGTGCTCTTCGACATCTCGCCGGAACCCCCTCGGATCCCCCATTCCGGGCGTCCGTGGCATCCCCACCCCGAGCCGAGCAACACCTCGCTGCTCGCCGCCGGCCTGATCGGTGCCGCCCGTACCGGTGCCGCGCTCGTCGAGGGCGCACTCGAGGCGCTGGCCCACCCGGAGCTCGCGGTCTCGCGCGGCCGCGAGGTCGCCGAGGGGCTGGGCGAGCTGCTGTGGGCGGCGCTCAACCCGGCGCCGCAGACGCCGCTGAACGTGCCGATCGGGCCGCACCGCCGGTTCGTCGCGGTGACGGCGAGCCTCGACGACTTCAAGACCGTCAAGAACGCGTTCGGTGGAACCGTCAACGACGTCGTGCTGGCGATCGTCGCCGGCGCGCTGCGCGAGTTCCTGATCAAGCGCGGGCGACGCATCGAGGGCGTCGAGATGCGCGCGCTGGTGCCGGTCTCGGTGCGCAGCGAGGACGAGCACGGGACGGCCGGCAACCGCATCGTGGTGATGCGCGGGCCGCTGCCGATCTACATCGGGGACCCCTTGGCCCGGCTGCGCTTCGTCTCCCAGGCGATGGACGGTCTGAAGGAGTCCAAGCAGGCCGTCGGCGCCGAGGTGATCGCGGGCGCGCAGAACTTCGCCCCGCCGACGATCCTCGCGCAGGCCTCGCGGCTGAACTTCTCGACGCGCCTGTTCAACCTGATCGTGACGAACGTGCCCGGCCCCCAGTTTCCGCTGTACGTGCTCGGCCGCGAGATGGTGCTGGCCGTGCCCGTCGCGTTCCTGCCGGAAAACCACGCTCTGGCGATCGCGATCATGTCGTACAACGGCCAGATGAACTTCGGCCTGCTCGGCGACTTCGACGCGCTGCCCGACATCGGCGCGATCGGCGACAGCATCCGCGAGCAGCTCGCGGAGCTGGTCGAGGACGCGCGCGCACACGCCGCCGCGGCGGTCTGAGTCCCCGGCGGTGCCGGCGATCCGGCGGGCCGCCGCGCGGGATCGGGAGGCCGTCGCCGAGACGCTGTGGCTGGCCTTCGCCGAGGATCCGCTGTGGAGCTGGGCCTTCCCCGAGCACGCGCAGCTCCGGCCGCTGTGGCGTCTGTTCGTCGGCGAGGCCCTGCAGCACGAGTGGGTGTGGCTCCTCGGCGACGTCGCCGCCGCCGCGGTCTGGATCCCGCCCGGGCGCAGCGAGCTCTCCCCCGGCGGGGAGGCACGCTTCGAGCCGCTGGTGCACGACCTACTCGGGCCCCGTGCGCCAACGGTGCTGACGCTCTTCGAGCGCTTCGAGCGCGCCCATCCGCATGAGCCGCAGCACTTCTACCTGAGCCTGCTCGGGACGCATCCCGGCCACCGCGGCGAGGGCCTCGGCATGGCGCTGCTCGCAGACAACCTGCGCCGGATCGACGCCGAGCACGCACCCGCCTACCTGGAGTCGAGCAACCCCGCGAACCTGGAGCGCTACGAATCCCTCGGCTTCACCGCGACGGGATCGTTCGAGACGCCTGACGCGGCCCGCGAGGTGACGACTATGTGGCGCGCCGGGGGCGTCGGCTAACGACCGCTGCGACGCAGCGCCCCGTTCGGTCACTCGCCCCTTGCAGGCGCTACTCGAACGGCCCGATGTGGGCAGGGTCCCCGATGCGCCGGGGTCGTCTGCCCCGCTCGTGCGGTGGGAACCCGCGCTGGGCGTCCTGGATCGCCCAGTCCAGCCGCTCGAGCAGCTGCGATCCGCAGGCGCCGCGGAGCTGCTCGGGCACGACGTGGCGCTCGTCGAGCACCGCCTTCTCCGGCCCTTGGCCATCCGGCACAACAAGTATCCGGGCCATTCAAATGCCTCCCTTCTCAGCCCAGAGTACCCCTCGCGCTCGCGGCCTGGACAGAGTTCCCGCACTTTGCGGCAGAAGCTTTCACAACGGCGCCGGAGTCCGGAGACGAGGACGACGCGCTAGTAGCCGAGCGCGAACTTGGCGTCCTCGCTCATCATCTCCGGCGACCACGCCGGCGTGAAGACCATTTCCGACTCCACCGCCTTGACGCCGTCCAGTTCACCGACGAACTCTTCGATCTGGTCATTGACCTGCGGCCCGATCGGGCATCCGGGGGTCGTCAGGGTGAAGGTCACCTTGACGTTGCCGTCCGCGACCTCGACGCCGTAGATCAGGCCCAGCTCGACGAAGTCGAGGCCGAGCTCGGGGTCGATCACGTTCGAGAGGGCGTCCATCACGTCCTCCTCGCTGGGCGCGGGCATCACGTCAGCCATGAGAACAGTCTAACTGCGTGCGGGCGGTTTTTCCCTACGCCGGCACGACCACCGAGCCGGCGGCCTTGTCGTGCCAGGTCTGCTTTTCGCCGTCCCACAGCATCCACAGGTAGCCGAGGAGGATCACCACGTAGGAGACGATGCTGACCAGGCAGCGCACGAGCGCGCGGCCGTAGCCGATGCTGGCGCCGCTCTCCCGGCTGATGACCCGGATCCCGCACATCATCATCCCGAGCGTCTGCCCCCGCCCCCCGATCAGCAGCGTGAAGTAGACGAGATCCACGGCTGCGCCCAGCGCCTGCCCGGTGCCGCCCTTCAGCGCGACGCGCAGCACCGTGCTCACGATCCCGAGCACGATCCCGTCGATGAAGGACCCGCCGAAGCGGATCCAGAAGCCGGCCCGCGCATCGCTCGACGCCCGCGCCGCGGAAACATCGCCCTCGGCCGATGCCATCACTTCCCCCTTCCAAGAGATCCCGAAGTCCGCCGGACCGCACTCTACCCCCGCGCCGGGCTGAACGAGAACGAAACAGCAGGCCGCCGCGCCGGCGGCCGGACTAGTCGCGCCGCAGCGCGTCCCGCGCCAGCACCAGCAGCAGGGCGCTGGAGGCGAGCAGCAGAGCCGAGACGGCCGAGAGGATCGCTGCCCCGTCGACGAGCACCTTCAGCTCGCAGCCGACGGAGACCAGCGCCAGCAGCGGTCCGAACCGCACGAGCCTGTGTTCGCGAGCGTTGCGCATCGGGACGGCGATCCTAGCTACGGCGCGACCAGGCATGCGCAAGTTCCCTCCCACAGAGGGCCCCTGCCCGAGGGGAAGCGTTTCGTCGCAGCTTCTGCGGCAATCGGGGCGAGGAGCCGGCCAGGGAGATCAGACACGGAGCTCTGGCGTGCTCTGGACACAGTCGAGCGAGCGCGCCGGGACCCCTTCAGGACGGCGCGCCGCGGCTCATCGCCAGATCAGTTGTCGCAGCCGAGGCGGTCCCACATGTACAGCTGGATGCACTCGGCCGCGAGCTCGACCGCGCGCTCGTGGGAGAGCCGCGGCAGGACCGTGTCGAGCGCTTGGTCCTCGGCGACGCCGGCCTGGAAGGCTTCCTCGCCGCGGAATCCGGCGGCGATCTTCAGCGCCTCGCGGCGGTTCTCGCCGAGGCTCGGGAAGACGCCGACGAGGAACTCCGTGTTGGGGATCGGCTGCCCCACCTCCAGCGAGGCGTGCCACGCCGCCAGCAGGTGCAGGTCGTCCTCGTCGAGGTCCGCGATCGCCTTCGCGTAGTGGACCGCCAGTTCCTGGTCGGGGATGTCGTCGACCCACGCACGCACCACCTCACCGACCAGCTGGCGTCGTGCCTCGCGGCCGAGCGAGTCGGCTATCACGCGGATCGCGTCCTGTGGCTGGATGAAGCAGAGGGGCATTGCGCCTCCGAGTGGCAGGGGTACGGGCTGACTGGAGGGTAGGCGCCGGTGTGGACGTCACCGCGTGCATCCGCGAAGCCCTTCGCAGCCTGCCCGCGCCCCGGCCCGACGCGCCGCGGAGCGTCGTGCGGTCACCGCGCGATGGACGCCGAGGGAACGGTCTGTGCGGGCTGGAGCTCCCGGCTCGGGGCGCAGCTCGACGAACTCGGGCGCCGGCCGACGAGACCGGACGGCCGCGGCGTACGCGGCCACGGGCGGCTGCTAGGCGCTCAGGCCCAGCACCGCGGCGACGTCCCCCGACGGCGGATCCTCGGCGGGCCTGTAGCCGAGCGTCGCCCGTTCGGAGGGCTCGCTGCGAGACCAGTTGAACAGCGCCAGGTCGAGCGCCTCCAACGGCACGCCCGCGGCAGCGGCGAGAGCCGCCGCCCTGCGCTCGAGCAGCAGCGCGTCGCCGATCCCGAAGACCCGCTTGGCCGCCAGCGCCGTCGCGTCCTCGGCGCTGCGCGGCGCCGCGAGGAACAGCGAGTCGGCGCTCAGCTCGTACAGGCCCAGCCGGCCCAGCGCGAGCAACAGCTCGTAGCGCCCGCCGCGGCTGAGCCCGGGGAGCGCGAGCCGTTCGAACAGTCGCGCGAAGCGGCGGTCGGGATCCCAGCCGGGATCCCCGGTGAAGGCGGCCGCTTGACCGCCGTCTCCGCCCGCGCGTTGCGCCCACTGCGCGTACGCGCGCAGCGTACCGGCGCCGCTGCCCGCCCGGTGCGAGCTGCGCGGGCCGAGCGGCACCGTGTCGAGGATCTCGTCGAGATCGGGGGCCAGCGCGGTGGGCACCGGCGCGGCGGCGAGCACCTCCTCGACGCCGGCGAACGGCTCCGCGCCCTCCGCGGGACACAGGTACGCGAGCAGGAAGCAGGCCCAGCTCGCCTCCTCGGGCCTTCCCTCCGCGGCTGCCTCGAAGGCGCGCCCGTAGGCTCCCGGCGGATCGACGGCGAGCGCTGCGATGCGGGCGCTGGAGAACGCGATCTCGCCGGCCAGACGCGCGGCGTCGGCGCTGGCGCGCAGGCCCGGGACGAGCTCGGAGCGGTAGCCGTCCTCCGCGGCGCGGCCCTCGCGCCGCACCCGTAGCCCGTCGCCGTGCGCGCGCCGCGCCGTCGCTCCCGCGCTCCGGCGGAGCGTTGTGGAACGGGCGGCCCCGTCGCGCGCGCGTCGCGAGGCGGCCGGCTCCGGCTCGTTTCCGGGCAGTGTCCTGCTGCAGACAGGGCAGCGCTCGATGAAGCGGTTGTGGCGGCAGAAAGTGGGCATCGTGCTCGCGGCGCCTCCGGCGGCCGCGCGCACCACACTAGCTACCCGGCGGGAACGCCCGGACTGACGTGCTGAGGCGGCCCCTCGGGGCCCTCGTCGGCGTCGGCGTGTCCGGCCAGGCCCTCGTCGCGCGCGTCGGCACCCTCGGGGGACAGGTAGCGGTCGACCATCCGCGCGCACTGGCGGCCCTCGTTGATCGCCCAGACGATCAGCGACTGGCCGCGGCGCGCGTCGCCGGCGGCGAAGACCCCCTCCACCGAGGTCGTGTACGGCGCCAGGGCCCGCACGTTGCCGCGCGGGTCCTTCTCCACGCCGAGCTGGTCGAGCAGGCCCTGCTCGGGGTGCAGGAAGCCCATCGCCAGCAGCACGAGCTGGGCGGGCAGCTCGCGCTCGGTCCCGGCCACGGCCGTGAACGGAGGCGCCGGCTCGGCCTCGGCGATCTGCAGCGCGCTGACGCGTCCGTCCTCGCCGCGGAAGGCATTGGTCGCGACCGAGTAGTCCTGCTCGCCGACGTGCAGCTCGCGGGCCTCCTCCATCGCGTAGCTGAGCCGGTACTTCGCGGGCCACTCCGGCCACGGCGTGCGGTCGTCGGGGCGCTGGGCGGGAGGCTCGGAGAGGAGCTCGAGCTGGACGATCGAGCGGGCTCCCTCGCGCAGCGCGTTGCCGACGCAGTCAGCGCCGGTGTCGCCGCCGCCGATCACGACCACGTCCTTCCCGGCCGCCGTGATCGGCACGGCGGGAGCTTCGGGCGCGGGCACGAGCGGTTCTGGGCCGGCCTCGCTCGCCACCCAGCGGTTGCGCTGGTAGAGGTACTCCATCGCGAAGTGCACGCCGTCGAGCGCTCGGCCCTCGACGCCGAGGTCGCGGGGCACGCGCGAGCCGGTCGCCAGCACGATCGCGTCGTAGGTCTCGCGCAGCTCCTCCACCTTCACGTCGCGCCCGACGTCCACGCCGCAGCGGAGCTCCACGCCCTCGGCGGCGAGCTGCTGGACGCGCCGCTCGACGAGGGTCTTCTCGATCTTGAAGTCGGGCACGCCGAAGCGCACCAGGCCGCCGATCGCCTCGTCGCGCTCGAACAGCGTCACGGTGTGCCCGGCCCGTCGGAGCTGCTGCGCGGCCGCCATCCCGGCGGGCCCCGAGCCGACGACGGCGACCGAGCGGCCGGTTTCGCGCCGCGGCGGCTGCGGCACGATCCAGCCCTCGTCCCAGGCACGGTTGATGATCGAGTTCTCGATCTGTTTGATCGTGACGGCGTCGCCCTCGCGGATCTCCAGCACGCACGCCGCCTCGCAGGGCGCCGGGCACAGCCGCCCGGTGAACTCCGGGAAGTTGTTGGTGGCCTGCAGCTGCGTGATCGCGTCCGCCCAGCGGTCGCGGTAGACGAGGTCGTTCCAGTCGGGGATCAGGTTCCCGAGCGGGCAGCCGTTGTGGCAGAAGGGCACGCCGCAGTCCATGCAGCGGGCGCCCTGCGCCTGCAGCTCCGGGGTCGGGCGTTGGATCAGGAACTCGCGGTAGTCGCGGGCCCGCTCGCCGCTCTTCCGGTAGGGGATGCCGCGCCGCTCGATCTTGAGGAAGCCGCCGATCTCGCCCATCAGCCGGCCCAGCCTCCGCGGCCGGGCGCCCCCTCGGCGACGGCGTCGAGCTCGGGCGCCGTGCGCTCGGCGGTCACGGGGGGCTCGCCTCCGGTGGTGAGGGCCGCCTCCTGCTCGCTCCGTTCGCGCAGCACCCGCTTGTAGTCGTGCGGCATCACCTTCACGAACGCGCCGCCGTCGATCAGCTCCTCCCAGCGCTCGAGGACGTCCTCGGCGACGGGGCTGTCGGTCCGGGCAAGATGCTCTTCGATCATCGCCCGCAGCTCGATCCGGTCGGCCTCGGAGAGCTCGTCGAAGCCGACCATGCCCATGTTGCAGCGCGCCGCGAACTCCCTGCCCTCGTCGAGCACGTACGCGGCACCACCGGACATCCCCGCCGCGAAGTTGCGCCCCGTCGGCCCGAGCACCACCACGCGGCCCCCCGTCATGTACTCGCAGCCGTGGTCGCCGACGCCCTCGACGACGGCCCACGCACCCGAGTTGCGAACCGCGAAGCGCTCGCCGGCCAGTCCGCGGAAGAACGCCCGCCCGCTCGTCGCTCCGTAGAGCACGGTGTTGCCGACGACCACGTTCTGCTCGGCGCGGAAGTGGGGGCCCATGCCGTCACGTGGGCGGATCGCGAAGACGCCGCCGGAAAGGCCCTTGCCGGCGTAGTCCTGAGCGTCGCCGCGGAGCGCGAAGGTGACCCCCGGCGCGAGCCAGCCGCCGAAGCTCTGTCCCGCGGAGCCCTCGAACTCGACCTCGATCGAGCCCTCGGGCAGCCCCTCGGCGCCGTAGCGACGCGCGATCTGGCTGGAGAGGATCCCGCCCACGCAGCGGTTGCGGTTGCGGATCGGCAGCTCGAGACGCACCTTCTCGCCACGCTCCAGCGCGGGCTCGGCGCCGCGCACCAGCGCCCAGTCGAGGGCGTCGTCGAGCACCGGCGGGGGCGGCTCGACGCGGTGCCGCGGAGCGTCCCGCTCGAGCTCGATGTGCGTGAGCAGGTGCGTGAGGTCGACGCCGCGCGCCTTCCAGTGGTCGATCGCCCCGCTCGCGCCGAGCAGGTCGACGCGGCCGATCGCCTCGTCGAGCGTGCGCAGCCCGAGCGAGGCGAGGATCTCCCGCACTTCCTCGGCGACGAAGAAGAAGAAGTTGACGACGTGCTCGGGCGTGCCCTTGAAGCGCTTGCGCAGCTCCGGGTCCTGCGTGGCGATGCCGACCGGGCAGGTGTTCAGGTGGCAGGCGCGCATCATGATGCAGCCGGTCGCGATCAGCGGCGCGGTGGAGAACCCCATCTCGTCGGCGCCGAGCATCGCCGCGACGACGACGTCGCGTCCGGTCTTCAGCTGGCCGTCGGTCTGCACGACGATCCGCGAGCGCAGGTTGTTGAGCAGCAGCGTCTGCTGGGTCTCGGCGAGCCCGATCTCCCACGGCACGCCGGCGGCCTGGATCGAGGAGAGCGGCGAGGCACCGGTGCCGCCGTCGTGGCCGGCGATCAGCACGCGATCCGCGTTCGCCTTCGAGACGCCGGCTGCGACCGTGCCGACGCCGACCTCGGACACGAGCTTGACCGAGACCTGCGCCTCGGGGTTCGCGCAGCGCAGGTCGTAGATCAGCTGCTTGAGGTCCTCGATCGAGTAGATGTCGTGGTGCGGGGGCGGCGAGATCAGCCCGACGCCGGGGGTCGTGTGGCGGATCGAGCCGATGTAGTCGTCGACCTTGTGGCCCGGCAGCTGGCCGCCCTCGCCGGGCTTGGCGCCCTGCGCCATCTTGATCTGCAGCTCGTCGGCGTTGACGAGGTAGTGGATCGTCACGCCGAAGCGTCCGGAGGCGACCTGCTTGATCGCCGAGCGGCGGCGGTCGCCGTTCTCGTCGGGGACGAAGCGCACCGGGTCCTCCCCGCCCTCGCCGGTGTTCGAGCGCCCGCCGAGGCGGTTCATCGCGATCGCGAGCGTCTCGTGGGCCTCGCGCGAGATCGAGCCGAGGCTCATCGCGCCGGTGCAGAAACGGCGCACGATCTCGGCTGCGGGCTCGACCTGCTCGAGCGCGATCGGCTCCGCGCGCGGCCCGTCGCCGCCGATCTCGAGCAGCCCGCGGAGGGTGGCCCGCCGCGCCGCGTCCTCGTTGACCGCTTTTGCGTACTCGCGGTACTTCTCCATCGCGGGGCTCTCGCGCACCCCCTCGAGCGCCTGAGCGTCGCCGCCCAGCGCGGCGGCTACGCCGTCGCCGGAAGGGGAGGCACCGGCTTCGCTCGAATCCCCGTTGCGGCCAGCCTCCCGCACTGCGTGCTGGAGGAGCGCGATCGTCTCGGGGTTCCACATGTGGTGCTCGCCGTCGCGCCGCCAGGCGTAGACGCCGCCGACCGGGAGCAGCGCGTCTCGGCTCGGGATCCCCGCCCGCCCATATGCGCGAGCGTGGCGCTCGAGCGCCTCTTCGGCAAGCACGCCGAGCCCGACGCCTCCGATCCGTGAGGCCGTTCCCGTGAAGTAGGTGTCGATCAGCTCGCGCTCGAGGCCGACCGCCTCGAAGATCTGCGCGCTGCGGTACGACTGGATCGTCGAGATCCCCATCTTCGAGATCGTCTTGAGCAGGCCTTTGCCGATCGCCTTGACGTAGTTCTGGGCCGCATGCTCGGCGTCGAGCACCTCGACCGTGCCGGTCTCGCCCGGCCGCGCGATGCGTCCTTCCGCGACGAGCTGGTCAAGCGTCTCGAGCGCGAGGTAGGGGTTGATCGCGCTGGCGCCGTAGCCGATCAGCGTCGCGAAGTGGTGGACCTCGCGCGGCTCGCCGGACTCGAGGATGATGCCGGCGCGCAGGCGCGTCCCCTCCAGCACCAGGTGATGGTGCACCGCCGCCACCGCCAGCAGCGAGGGGATCGGGACCCGGCGCGGGCCGAGCAGCCGGTCGTTGAGGATCAGGATGTTGGCGCCTTCCGCGATCGACTCGCTGGAGGTGCGGCACAGCCGCCCGAGCGCCTCGAGCATCCCGTCGGGGCCCTTGTCGACCGACCAGGTGGAGTCGATCGTGCGGGCTTTGTAGACCTCGTGGTCGACCTCGCGCAGCGTCTCGAGCTCGCGGTTGAGCAGGATCGGCTGGTCGAGCAGGAGCTTGTGGGCGTGCTCTGGGCTCTCGTCGAAGAGGTTCCGCTCGTTGCCGAGCGAGGTCGCCAGCGACATCACGATCTCCTCGCGGATCGGGTCGATCGGCGGGTTCGTGACCTGGGCGAAGAGCTGCTTGAAGTAGGAGAAAAGAGGCGGCGCCTGGTCGGACAGCACTGCCAGCGAGAGGTCGTTGCCCATAGAGCCGACGGGCTCGGCGCCGTCGGCCGCCATCGGCGTGAGCAGCACCTTCAGGTCCTCCTGGCTGTAGCCGAAGGCGCGCTGGCGCAGCCGCAGCGGCTGGTTGGAGAGCGTCACCTGCTCGGAGGGCGGCAGGTTCTTGAACGGCACCGCGTTGCGCGCGTACCACTCGCCGTAGGGCTTCGCCATGGCGACCTCGCGCTTGACCTCCTCGTCCTCGACGATGCAGCCGCGCTCGAGGTCGACGAGGAACAGCTTGCCCGGCTGCAGGCGACCGAGCCGGCGCACGTGCTCGGGCGCGATGTCGAGCAGCCCCGACTCCGAGCCGAGCACCACGTAGCCGTCGGTCGTCTCCACCCAGCGGCCGGGCCGCAGGCCGTTGCGGTCGAGCGTCGCGCCGACGACGCGTCCGTCGGTGAACGCGACCGAGGCGGGGCCGTCCCAGGGCTCCATCAGGCAGGCATGGAAGGCGTAGAAGCCCTTCAGGTAGTCCGGCAGGTCGTCCCGGTCGCGGTAGGCCTCGGGGATCATCATCATCGCCGCGTGGGGCAGCGTGCGCCCGGCCAGCATCAGCAGCTCGAGCACGTTGTCGAAGGTCGCGGAGTCCGAGTTGCCGGCGCCGACGACGGGGAGGATCTTCTTCAGGTCCTCGCCGAACAGCTCCGAGCTGAGCTCCGACTCGCGGGCGCGCATCCAGTTGACGTTGCCCATCACGGTGTTGATCTCGCCGTTGTGGCAGATCACCCGGTAGGGGTGGGCCAGCTCCCAGCTCGGGAACGTGTTGGTCGAGAAGCGGGAGTGCACGAGCGCCATCGCGCTCTTGCAGCGCTCGTCTCGCAGATCCTCGTAGAAGGCCGCCAGCTGGAAGCTGATCAGCATGCCCTTGTAGTTGATCGTCCGCGAGGAGCTGGAGGCGACGTACAGCCCCTCCGCGGCGGGACTCACCTCGCACACGCGGCGGATCACGTAGAGCTTGCGCTCGAAGGCATCCTGGTCCTCGGCCTGCTCCTCGCCGGCGCCCACGAACAGCTGGCGGATCACGGGCCGGCAGGCGCCCGCGACGGCTCCCGTGTGCTCGGGGTCGACGGGAACGTCACGCCAGCCGAGCAGCTGCTGGCCCTCCGCGGCCACGGTCCGCTCGAGCTGCCCTTCGATCGCGGCCCGGCGCTGCTCGTCGTTCGGCAGGAAGCACATCAGGACGCCGTAGCGGCCCGCGGCGGGCAGCTCGAAGTCGACGGCGGCGCGCATCAGCTCGTCGGGCATCTGCATCAGGATCCCCGCGCCGTCGCCGGTCTTCGGGTCGGCCCCCGAGGCGCCGCGGTGCTCGAGGTTCTCGAGCGCCTCGATCGCGCGCCGGACGACCTCGTGGGTCGGCTTGTTGTCCAGCCGCGCGACCATGCCGACGCCGCAGGCATCGTGCTCGAAACGGGGGTCGTAGAGACCGACGGCCTTAGGCTGTTCGCTGTGCAGGGACATGGGAGTGCTCGATGGGGTGGTGCTTCCTCACTTGCACCCCCGGCGGGCGCGTGCGGGCAGGCGAGCACCTGAGGCGGAGCCACGAAGCGTATCAGCGCGCGCGGCCCCGAAATAGGCGCGCTACGCGTTTATTTCAGCCGCGGCGGAGTGCCGTTCCGGGCTGGGCGGGCCGTTTCGGCGCGCTGCTGCGGAGCGGCCGTCCCGCAGCGTGCGGGCCGTTTCGGCGCGCTGCTGCGGAGCGGCCGTCCCGCAGCGTGCGGGCCGTTCCGGCGCGCTGCTGCGGAGCGGCCGTCCCGCAGCGTGCGGGCCGTTCCGGCGCGCTGCTGCGGAGCGGCCGTCCCGCAGCGTGCGGGCCGTCTCAGCGTCTACTCGCGCATCGTCTCCGCTTCGCCGTAGGAGCACATCCCGCCGCGCCCGGGACACGTCAGGCACAGCGCGCGGTGGGGATCGGCGGTGACCACGAAGGGGTCGACCCAGTCCGCCCGCAGCCGTTCGGCCAGCTCCGCCTCCAGCGTGGCACGCTCGGCGACCGTGTAACGGGCGAGCGCCGGGGCCTCGGGCCGCTCCAGGAACCAGTGGGCGACCTCGACCACGAGCGCCCCCTCGCGCAGCATCGCCAGCGCGTAGAGCAGGCGCTGGAGGGGGTAGTCGCGCTCGACCAGCGCCTCGACCTCCTCGCCCGGCTCGAGCCGGTCGCTCTTGTAGTCGACGACGAGCGCGGTGCCGTCCGCCTCCTCGCAGAGCACGTCGATCACCCCGGTGACCAGCGGTGCGCCCTCCCCGAGGCTGAATGCGAACGGGTGCTCGACCCGCCTTCGCGGCGCCGCCGCGATCCGCCCCGCGAGCGGGCCCGCCGCCTCGGCGAGCAGGCGCGCGATCCGCTCGCGCTCGGCGTCCCCGACCGCGAGACCGAGCTCGGCGGCGGCCTCGGCTACTCGCTCGGCCCGCGGGGGCGCTCCGGAGCTGAAGTCGAATCTCTCCAGCACCCGGTGGATCAGCGTCCCGCGATCGCGCGCGGCGAGCCCGTCGCGCGCGCCGGCGCCGGCGGCGCGGTGCTCCTCGGGCATGCGCAGCACGCGTTCCAGGTAGTAGCGGTAGCCACAACGCTCGAGCAGCGTGAGGGAGGTGTAGCTGAGCGTCGCGGGCAGCGCAGGCGACGCCCCGCCGGAGGCCGTGCGCGGCGCAGACGCCGCCGGGACGGCGCCGATGAGCCCCCGGGCTGCCGATGCGAGCTCGGCCGCGGAGACCTGCGCGCCCGTGTCCGGTGCCGGCCGCAGCACGCTGCCGTAGGCCTCAGGGGTGCTCAGCGTGAGCCGGACCGGGGGTCCCGTGCCGCCGCCGCTGCTCAGCGTCCGCACGCCGGCGCCTGCGCGCAGCGCCTCCGGCAGGTCCGGGCAGAGCGCCGGGCCGAGCCAGCTGATCGGTGGTGAGGTGTCGCTCTCCCGCGGCCAGGAGGCGAAGTCCGCCGCGCCGCTCAGCAGGAGGCGCTCGCGCGCCCGCGTCATCGCGACGTAGAAGACGCGGTTCTCCTCCTCGCTTTCGCGCGCTTGGCGCTCTGCGCGCAGCTCCTCGAAGTCGAGAGTCTTGACCCCCTCGCCCTCGCCCGGGCGCCACAGACGCAGCCCGACGCGCTCGCCGTCGACGAACAGCCGGCGGTCCGCGCTCGGGCGTTTGCGGCCGAGGTCGGCGACGCAAACGACGGGGAACTCGAGCCCCTTCGCCGCGTGGATCGTCATCAGCCGCACGGTGTCGGGCTCGACGTCCTCGACCGGCGCCTCGGGCTCGCTCGTACCGCCGCGTTTGAGGTCCTCGACGTGATCGAGGAACGCCCGCACGCTGCGGCCCTCGGAGGCCTCGAAGGCGCGGGCGACGCGCAGCAGCTTGTGGATGTTCGCGAGGCGCCGCTCGGGCCAGTCGAGCGTCAGCACGTGCTCGGCATAGGCGCCGGCGGCGACGGCCCGCTCGATCAGCTCCGAGATGCCCCTTTCTCCGGCACCTGCACGCTCGGGCTCGAACCAGGCGCAGAACCCGCGGAGCAGCGCGTGGTCCTCGGGCCCGAGCTCGCCGGGACCCTCATCGACGAGCTCGACAGCCGTCTCCCAGACGGTGGCCGGCCGGGCCGCCGCGGCGACGGCGAGCAGCGCCAGGCCGTCCCGCGAGACGCCCGCCAGCGGCGAGGCGAGCGTGCCGTAGAGCGCCTCCTCGTCGCGCGTGTTGGCGAGCGCCCGCAGATATGCGATCAGGTCGGTGATCTGCTGGCGCTCCCAGAACGTCCCCACCGTCGCGAGCGTCCGCATGCCCTGCAGCTGCAGCGCCCGCTCGAAGGTCTCGAGGTCGCCGCCTGCGCGCAGCAGCACCGCGACCTCCCCGGCGCGCACCTCTCCGGCCTCGATCAGCTCCCGGAGGCGCTGCGCGAGCAGCCGCGCCTCGGCCTGGCGGGCGAGCGAACGCGTGTGCGGCAGTCCCGCGGCGATCTCCGCCGCTGCTCCAGAGCCCCGCCAGTCCGCGCCCGAATCGGTCAGCAGCAGCTCGACCGCCACGGCCGGCGGCTCGTGCTCCTCCTCACGTTCGTGGACGAGCCGGGTGAAGGCCTCGAACCGTTGTGCGAACACGTCGTTGACAGCCTCGATCACGTGCTCGGAGCTGCGGAAGTTGCTGCGCAGCGCGAGCGCCCCGCCGGTCGGCTCCAATTCGCTGCGGCGTTCACGGAAGAGGCGCACGTCGGCGTGGCGGAAGCCGTAGATCGACTGCAGTTCGTCGCCGACCGTGAACAGGTTCCCGCGCTCGAGCGCACGCAGGATCGCGAGCTGGCGCGGGTTCGTGTCCTGGAACTCGTCGACCATCAGCAGAGCGAAGCTCTCCGACCAGCTCGCACGCAGCGCGCCGTTGTGCTCCAGCGTCTCTCCGGCGAGCAGCTCGAGGTCGTCGAAGTCGATCGCCAGGCGCTCCGACTTGAGGCGCTCGTAGGCGTCCGAGAACTCGACGAGCAGCCGATCGAATTGCGCG
The DNA here is from genome assembly GCA_963703205.1 of uncultured Solirubrobacteraceae bacterium. Taxonomy (GTDB): domain Bacteria; phylum Actinomycetota; class Thermoleophilia; order Solirubrobacterales; family Solirubrobacteraceae; genus Palsa-744. The sequence goes on along the minus strand of OY969799.1, from coordinate 271,278 downwards.
ACCGCGGCGAGGGCGTCGCGCTCGTCGCGGCCGGCGTCGGCTGCGGGCGCGGGGACCGGCAGGCGCGGCGAGCGCTGACCGCGGCTGCGCAGTTCGCCGTACACGCCCTCGATCATCGCCCGAGCCGCATCGACGCCGTAGGCCGCGAGCAGGTCGACGGCCGCGGAGCCCTCCGCCGCGACGAACCCCGCCAGCGCGCGCTCGTAGGCGCGGCGGCGCAGGAAGGCGGCCCGCGGCGCGTCGAGGATCGCGAAGTCGGGGTCGAGCCCGGCCGGAAGCGGGTGCGCGCGCAGCAGCCGTGCGCAGAAGCCGTGGAAGGTGCCGATGAAGGCTCCCTCCGTGTCGCGCGCCGCCTCGCGCAGGCCGAGCGCGAGAAACCGCTCCCGGACCCGCGAGCGCAGCTCTCCCGCCGCCCGCTCCGTGAAGGTGATCGCGAGGATCGCGCCCGGAGCGATCCCGTCGTCGCGCACCGCCTCGACGAAGCGCTCGACGAGCACGGAGGTCTTGCCGCTCCCCGCCGCCGCGGAGAGCAGCACCTGCCCCTCTCTCCCGGCGACCGCGAGCTGCTGCTCGGCGGTCAGTCGCAGCCGCCCCGTCACTCCCTCCGGAGGGTCGAGCCCCGCCGCGATGTCGATGCTCAGCTGTTCCATCGTGGGAGAAGAAGGAATCGGGCGCCGCTCCATGCCACCCTCAGCGCTCGCAGCGGCAGATCGTCGGATAGCGGCAGCCGCTTCCCCGCCAGCCGCACGTCTCGGGTCGAGCCTGCAGCGCCCCGCGCGAGGCCTCCGCGGCGGCGCCGCGGGCGATGCGCAGCGCCTCGGCGAGCAGCTCCTCCATCGCCTCGGGCTCGACCCTGTCGGTCCGCACGCAGTCGCCGGCCGCCTCGTGGTCCTCGAGCAGGACGCCCCGCGCCCTTAGGTCCTTGCCCGCGAGCGGCTGGTAGAGGCCCCCCACGACGCGCAGGCCGAGCAGCTGCTCCACCGCCTGCATGTAGAGGGCGACCTGCAGGCTGCGCTCGGCGATCCACTTCTCGCCGGGCGTCACGGTTTTCGCCTTGTAGTCGATCACGACCGCCTCGCCGCCGGCGCCGATGTCGATCCGGTCGATCCTGCCTCGCATGCGCACGCCGCCGCCGAGGTCGAAGGCCGGCAGCTCGCTGGGCTCGCCGTGGTCGTCCTCGCCGGGACGGTCGAAGCCGAAGCCCAGCTCGAGCTCGTGCGGGAACAGGCCGCCCTCCAGCGCCGCCGCATGCTCGAGATAGCGCTCGAGGTCGGCCCGCAGGCCACGGCCGATCGCGGCCGCCCGCTCGGCGTTGACCGAGAGGCGCCTGTCCGGATCGGCTTCGGCCGCGTCGAGTGCCGCGTTCACGAGCTCACGCGCACGGCCCAGATTGGCGGGGGTAACGCGCTCGCTGCCCTCGCGGCGGAGCCCCTCGAGTGTCTCCTTGAGGGCGAGGTGCGCGAGCCCGCCCCGCACCAGCGGCTCGGGCTCGGGTTCGAAGCGCGCCGGGTCGAGCAGCCCCTCGACGAACCACGAGACCGGGCACGAGACCCACCTCTCGAACGAGGTTCCCGACCAGACGCGCTCGCGCAGGCGTGCGAGCAGCCGCTCGTCTCGCAGCGGTGCATCGACGGCGGCGGGGGCCGCCGCCGTGCGGGCGGCGTCGAGCGCGCCGAGCGCGCGCCGCTCGCGGTCCTCGGCGAGCCGCTCCTCGAACAGGTCGCAGACGTCGTCGACGAACAGCGAGCGCGACACCGGGCCGCCGTCGTCGTCGGTCTCGTGCCAGCTCAGGAACAGCCGCTCCTCCGGACGCGAGACGATCGCGTAGAGCAGGTAGCGCTCGGCCGCGAGCAGATCCCGGCGCTCGCCGAGCAGCAGTCCCGACGCCTCGGCCAGACGCCCGCGCTCGCGCTCGCCGAGCAGCGGCTGCGGGCGCGCTCGGGCCGGGAAGACTCCCTCCTGAAGTCCCGCCAGGAACAGCACCCGGACGCGCCTGGCGCGCAGCTGCAGGGGGTCCAGCACCGCGACCAGGCCGGTCCCGGGCAGCTCGCCGCTGTTGACCTCGACGCCCGCCAGCGTCGCCGCCAGCTCAGCCGCCGAGGCAGGCGCCGCGTCGGGGGCGATGCGGGCGAGCTCGCGCAGCTCCGCGAGCGAGCTGCGCCCCCCGGCCAGGGCCCGCGCCTCGTCCATCTCGGCGGCGTCGAGGACGCGCGCCTGGCCGCGCCTGGGCGCGTTGAACAGCCGCGCCAGCTCGCTCGCGGCGCGTTCTGCGAGCGCCACCGGGCCGCGAGCCTGCGACTCGGCGAGACGATCGATCGTCTCCAGCGGGAAGCCCAGCTGCTCCCAGCGCGCCCGCGCCAGCTCGACGCTGCCGAGACCGAGCCGGCGGATGTCGAGCTCGAGCCGCTCGGCGAGCCCCGGCCGGCGCAGGTTCCCCGGCGCCCGCAGCCACGCGAGCAGGTCGGCGGGAGTCCCGCTTGCCCCCCCACCCGCCTCGCCGCCGGGGAGCGGCACGCAGCGCAGCAGGGCGATCAGCGACCGTCCCACGCTGGTGTCGGAGAACGGCCGTCTGACCGGCATCGCGAAGGGCACCCCCGCGGCGGAGAAGATCTCGGCGACGAGCGCGGCCGAGCGGCCCGGGTCGCGTAGGACGACCGCGACCTCCTCGGGGTGGAAGCCGTCGCGCAGTAGGCCCTCGATGCGCCCCGCGATCAGCTCGAGCTCGGCGCGCTCTCCCCCTCCCTGCAGCAGCTCGACCGCGCCGTCAGCGCCGAGCCGTCCGGCCCCGGCCTCGAACAGCGAGCGCTCGAGATGGGCCAGGGCGCGCCGCGCGGACGGCGCGTAGTGGTCTCGCCGCGCGGGCAGGACGCGATGCTCGGCGGCGAGCGGCACCAGCGTCTCGAATGTCGCGGCGCGCCCGGCGAAGGCGGTCCGGCCTCGCTCGTAGGCGAGCGAGACCGTGACCGGGGCGTCGACGACGCGCCCGAGCGTCTCGATCGCGTCGAGCTGCAACGGAGCGAGATCGTCGAAGCCGTAGAAGAGGACCGGCGTCGAACCCCACAGGGCGGGCCTCTCGCGCAGCGCATCCAACGCGCGCATCGCGCGCTGCTGCTCGTCCAGGCGCCCGAGCCGCTGCAGGCGCCGGGTGTACTCCGCGTAGGCGCCGGCGAGGTCGAAGCCGAGCACCTCGTGGCCGTCGGCGAAGGCCGCGCCGAGCGCCGAGGCGAGCCGCGCCGGCGTCACGCGGGCGAGCCCGAGCTCGGCGAAGAGCTCGCCGATCGCGCGCACGAGCCCCGGGCCGCGGGGTGTAGAGGAAGCTCCGGCCAGCGCACCGATCAGACGCTCCCTCGCCAGGGCTCCGAGCAGCGGCTCGCGGATCCCGGCCCGCCGCACGATCTCCTCGACCAGGCCCGCGAAGACCGTGACGCGCACCCCCATCACCGCCTCGGCGCCGGCCAGCTCGCGCATGTAGTGCTCGGCGTCGGTGGCCGTTGGCACCACGAGCAGCGGCTCCTCGCCGCGGGCGAGATGGCGGCGCACCCCCTCCAGGACGACCTCGGCCTTGCCCGCGTTGGCGGGCCCGGTGATGAGCGTGATGCCCATCGGCTACGGCGTGGTCGGCTGCGCGGGCGTCATCCAGCCATCCTGTCGCACCGGGCCGACGCGGCGCGGGGAACGCTCAGGCCGCGCTGCCGGCGACCGCCCGCGCGGCCTCCGTGGTCTCGGCCTCGGCGTCGGGCGGCTTGGCGCCCTCGCGGGCCCACGGCTCGTCGAACTCGACGCGCCATCTGCCCTCGTCGGTCTGCTGCAGCGCGAGGTGCGCGCGGAAGCTGCGGCCGCTGCGGCCGCGGAAGCCGGTGACCGCCTGTGCGGTATAGCCCTTCCTGATCAGCTCGCGGGCGATCGCGACGGGCAGCGTCTTGCCGGCTTTCGACTTCCAGATCACGAACCCGCAGCCCGGATCCTCGCGGCCCCAGCACGAGTAGCCCTTGCGGTTCTCGACGATCTCGTGGCCGCAAACCGGGCAGGGCCCGAGCCGCGCACGGGGGATGCGGACGTCTTTGAGAGTCTCGTCGAGCGTCTTGACGGTCTCGGTGGCGAACCCGGCGATGTCCGTCATGAACTGGTTGCGGGAGTCCTCGCCGCGCTCGATCTTGCCGAGCCGCTGCTCCCAGCTGCCGGTCAGCCCCGGCGAGGTGAGGGCGTGCTCGCCGAGCAGCCTGATCACGTTCAGCCCCTTCTCGGTGGCCACCAGCGAGCGCCCGTCGCGCTCGAGGTACCCGACCGTGATCAGCCGCTCGATGATCGCCGCCCGCGTCGCGGGGGTGCCGATCCCGGACTCCTTCATCGCCTCGCGCAGCTCGTCGTCGTCGACGAGCTTGCCCGCCGTCTCCATCGCTCCCAGCAGCGAGGCGTCGCTGTAGCGCCGGGGCGGTTTCGTTTCCTTGCGAGAGCTCTCGACGGAGACCGTCTCGACCCGCTCGCCGTCGTGCAGGCGCGGCAGCTTCTGGTCTGAGCCCTCGTCCTCCTCGCCCTCCGGCTTGGCGTCGGACGCGATCTCGTCGTAGACGCCGCGCCAGCCGGGCACCAGTAGCAGCTTGCCCCGCGTCCTGAAGACCTGTTCCTCGACGGTCGTCTCGACGCGGGTGTTCTCGAACACCGCCTCGGGGTGGAAGACCGCGAGGAAGCGGCGGACCGCCATGTCGTAGATGCGCCGGTCGTCGGAGCTCATCTTCTCCACCGGGTGCTCGGAGCGCGTCGGGATGATCGCGTGGTGGTCGCTGACCTTCTCGTCGTTGACGACCCGCGCGAGCGGCAGCACGTCGAGCGAGGTCACGTACTCGGCGCCCTGGCGGTACTCGGCCTGCCGGCCGACGAGCTCCGCGATCGGCTTGATCTCCTCGACCATGTCGGTGGTCAGGTAGCGGGAGCTCGTGCGGGGATAGGTGAGGGCCTTGTGCTCCTCGTAGAGGCGCTGGGCGGCGCCGAGCGTCCGTTTCGCGGAGAACCCGTAGCGGTTGTTCGCCTCCCGCTGCAACGTCGTGAGGTCGTAGAGCATCGGCGCTTTCTCGCGCTGCTCTTTCTTCTCGAGCTTCGTGATGGTGCCGGCGCGCCCGCGGACCGCCGCGACGATCGCCTCCGCCTCGGCCTCGGTCCCGAGTCGCGGCCCCTTCGTCGAGCCGGCGCTGCCCGGCGGGGCCTGATAGTGGCCGAGGTAGGCGCGCTCGGCCCCCTCGCCCTCGAGCGGAGGCGCGTGGAAGGTCGCGTCGACGAGCCAGTAGGGCTCGGGCTTGAAGGCTTTGATCTCCTCCTCGCGGCGCGCGACGATCGCCAGCGTGGGCGTCTGCACGCGGCCCAGCGAGACGGCGCCGTCGAACGAGCTGCGCAACCTGATCGTGGCTGCGCGGGTCGCGTTCATGCCGACGATCCAGTCGGCCTCCGAGCGCGACCGGGCGGCCTCCTCCAGACGCTCGAACTCCGCCGCGGGGCGCAGCGAGCCGAGCGCCTCGCGCATCGCCGCGTTCGTCATCGAGTTCAGCCACAGCCGTTTGACCGGCTTCTTGGCTTTCGCCTTCTCGTAGAGGTAGGCGAAGATCAGCTCGCCCTCGCGACCGGCGTCGCAGGCGTTGACGACCTCCTCCACGTCCTCGCGGCCGAGCTGCTTGGTGACCGCCGACATCTGCTTGCGCGAACGCTCGTCGCGCACGACGAGCTTGAAGCGCGAAGGCACGATCGGCAGGTCGGCCATGCGCCAGCTCTTGTATTTGGGGTCGTACGCTTCCGGCTCCGCGAGTTGCACGAGGTGCCCCACCGCCCACGTCACGACGTGCTCGGGGCCCTCGAGGAAACCTTCGCTCTTCTTGAACGGGCCCGGCAGGACGCGCGCGAGGTCCTGGCCCACCGAGGGCTTCTCGGCGACGAGAAGGGTCTTGGACATGGCGGTCAGCGTAGCGAGCAGCGGCGGCGGCACGAACGCGCCTCCCCGTCGGGCAGAGCACGGGGCGAGCGGCGCGGCCCCCCGCTCACCTGATCACGAGGATCTGGGGATGGGTCGCGAGCAGCGTCTGCGTGAACACGTAGTTGAAGGCGCCGATCGCGGTGAAGGAGATCACGACCGCTTCGTTGACGGCTCTGCCGACACCCTCCGCCCCGCCCGACGCCGACATCCCCTTGTGGCAGCAGACGATCGCGATGATCGCGCCGTAGACCGTGGTCTTCAGCACCGAGCCCCACAGGTCGGTCGTCGAGGCGTTCTCGAACAGCGTCGCCCAGAAGGGACCGAGCGGCTGGCCGTTGACGAGCTCGGCCAGGATCCCGCCGAAGATGCCGAACAGCAGCGCGTAGATGTCGAACAGCCCGGTGGCCAGCATCAGCGCGAGGAAGCGCGGCACAACGAGGTTCTTGACCGGGTCGACGCCTAGCACCTGGAGCGCGTCGAGCTCCTCGCGCACCTTGCGCGCGCCGAGATCCGCGGTGATCGCCGTGCCCGCGACCCCCGCGAGCACGATCGCCGTGACGAACGGCCCGAGTTCCCTGATCGCAGCGAGCACGAAGATGCCGCCGAGACGGTCGAGCGCGCCGAAGATCGAGAAGAAGTTCGCGGCTTGGAGGCCCGGCGCGGCATAGTCGACGCAAACGGTCGAGACCAGCAGCGGGAACCAGCACAGCCGCAGCGCGAACAGGAACTGCGAGACGAACTCGCCGCCGTAGGGATGGGGCGGGCGCAGCGCCGACACGAGCGTCCTTCGCGTCAGGATCATCATCTCGCCGAGGTCCTCGAGCGCGCGGCGTCCCGTCCGCCACGGGGCGGCTCCGACCTGCGCGGGCGATCGACGCGGTCCCTCCATAGCATCACTGTAATAGTTGTCTAGAACAAAGTGCAAGTGGCCGGAGCTGGCGCTACCGTCTGCTCGATGGGAGAGCACGACCAGGAGGCGTCGCAGGCCGGCCCCGCCGCGATCCAGCTCGACCGGGCGGCGGAGGTGCCGGTCGGGGTGCAGCTCGCATGGGCGCTGCGATCCCAGATCGCCGGCGGCGTCCTCGGCGCGGGGCAGCAGCTGCCTCCGCTGCGCGAGCTGGCCGCCGCCGTCGGGGTCAACCTCAACACGGTCCGCGCCGTCTACCAGCGACTCGAGCGCGAGGGGCTGATCAGCACGCAGCAGGGCCGCGGCACGTTCGTCGCGGCGGGCGCCGGGGTCCGCTCGCCCGCCGGCGAGATCGCGGCCCGCGCGGCGCGCGCCGCCGTCGAGCGAGGTGTCAGCCCGCGCGAGGTCGCCGCGGCGCTGTACGTCTCCGACGAGGGCCGCGACCCGGAGCGCCGCGAGGCGGCACGTCGCGAGACGCTGCGGACGGAGATCAGGTCGCTCGAGCGCCTCCTCAGCGGTCTCGAAGCGTCGCACCCGGGGCAGATACCGCCGCCGCACGCAGGGCCCGCGCACGGGACCGGCGGACCTTCGTTGTTGGATGCGGCCGGCCTGGAAGCGGTTCGCGCGCACCTCGTCCGGCGCCTCGCGGCGATGCAGCGGGCGATCGACGGCGACGACGAGGAGCAGACGGGCCCGCCGCCGGAGAACGCGCGCGCGGCCAGCAGGGCCGCGACGCCCAAGCGCAGGCCGGCGACGCGCCCGGCGACCGCGAGCTCCTGACGCGGCGGGGCGGCCCGGGCCCGTTGGCAGCACACGCCCCGGGGGTGAGCCGATCCCGGGGCCGCCCATGCGCGGGGGCCTCGAGGGGGCGGCCCGGCGCCTCAGCCTGCCGTGCAGGCCCCGGTCGACACCGCGCCGCGCCGGCCCGCTTCGGCGTCTTTGAGCGCGCGCGAGACAGTCGCCTGGGCGACGCCGTAGCCACCGCGGACGCTGCCGCCGACGGTCGAGGCGAACACCGTCGTCAGGACCTGCCCGGCGGTGTCGACGACCGGGCCGCCGGAGTTGCCCGGACGGACGAGTCCACGCAGCGGCGTCAGCAGCCGCGTGATCGGGCCTTCGCCGTAGGCGTTGTCCGCGAGGACGTCCTGCGTGCGCCCGATGCGCGCCGGCTCCACGTCGAAGGGCCCGTTTTCCGGGTAGCCGAGGATCGCGCCGGCGGTTCCGGCCGCCGTTGAGGAGGAGAACGACAGCGAGGGCAGCCCGAGCCCGCCGACGCGCAGCAGCGCGATGTCGGCGTCGGGGTCGTAGAGAATGGGTTCCGCCGTGAGCTGCGCTCCGTGGCCTTCGACCTCGACGGTCGTGTCGTCCTCGCCCGCCACGACATGCGCATTGGTGACGACGATGTTCGCTTCGGCCACCCAGCCGGAGCCCTCGACCGCCAGCCCGCACGCGGTCCCGAGCACGCGCACGACCGAGCGCGAGGCGCGGCGCACGCCCGCCAGCCGCGCCACGCCGCGCTGCGGCGGCGCGACGTCGGGTGCCGGGCCGGTGATCGCCGGCAGGGGGTCGAGCCGCGCCAGCGCGTTGAGAATCGGCCCCGAGGGAGGCAGCACGGAGTTGAGCTCGCGCAGGATCGCCGAGCGCTGGATGTCGGCCCGCAGCTGGCGGTCGCCGCTGGTCTGTCCCGCCACGGCCGCGGTGATCCACACCACGCCGAGCGCCAGGGCGACGCCGAGGGCGGCTCCGAGCGCGCCGTCGAGCGCGCCCAGCCCCGGCACGACCAGCGTGCGGCGCAGCCGGAAGCCGAGCCCCTCCAGGCCGCTGGCGAGGATCGCGCCGCCCAGCACCGCGCCGACGAGTCCGAACACGGGCGCGTAGGGCGAGGCCGATCCCTGCGGCAGCACGAGGGGAGCGAGCCGTGTGCCGAGGAAGGCACCGGCGAGGAACCCGGCGAATGAGAGCACGCCGACGATGAACCCCTGGCGGAACCCGAAAACGGCGAGGACCGCAGCGAACGCGACAATTATCCAGTCGAGCCCGGTCACCAGCATGTTCTACAAGCTCCTTGTCTGAGATCCACAACCAGCGCCTGCGTCGCGCCCGGCCGGTCGTCGCGCTCGCGACCGTCGCGTTCCTGGTGGGGGCGATCTTCGGAGCCCACCACGCCTCCTCGCCCGCTGTGTCGCTGGCGGAACACTTCGCGAAGGCGTGGAGCGATGGCGACTACGCGGCGATGTACGCCGAGATCACGCCGCGAGCCCGGGACGGCGCGAGCCCGGGCGAGTTCGCGGCCGATTACGAACGGGACCTGCGCACGGCGACGGCGACCGCACAGCGCGTCGCGGGCCGGCCCCGCTCACTCGGGTCCGGGCGGGTCGAGGTGCCGGTGCGCGTCAGGACGATGCTGTGGGGGACCCTCTCGCTCCGGTACACGCTCGACACGGTGTCCACGCCGGACGGAGAACGCGTCTCGTGGTCGCCGTCCACCGCCTTCCCCGGCCTGCCGGCCGGCGCCAGCCTCAGCCGCCGCACGGCGCTGCCGCGGCGAGCGACGCTGCTGGCCCGCGACGGCTCGGTGCTGGCCGAAAGCCCGCCGGAAGGAGACGGCGGCTCGCGAACCGCTCCGCTCGGAGAACTCGGCAGGGCAGTCGTCGGCGAAGTCGGGCCGATCCCCCCCTCGCGCCGTCACGCGCTCGAAGCCGAAGGCGTGCCCGCGGACGCCCAAGTCGGCGTGAGCGGGCTGGAGGCCGCGTTCGACGACCGCCTGCGCGGAAAACCGGGCGGCGAGCTGCTGGCCGGGGGTCGGGTGCTCGCCTCTGCCGAGCCCAAGCCGGCGCAGGCGCTGCATACGTCGATCTCGCCGTCGGTGCAGACGGCCGCGGTCACGGCGCTCGGCGGCCAGCTGGGCGGCATCGTCGCGATGAAGCCGTCCACGGGCGAGGTGCTGGCCGTCGCGGGGCTCGGGCTCGACGGCCTCCAGCCCCCCGGGTCGACGTTCAAGATCATCACGGTCTCGGGTGTGCTGAGCGCGCACATTGCGACCCCGCACACCGTCTTCCCCTATGCGACCCACGCGACGCTCGACGGCGTGCGGCTCAACAACGCCAACGGCGAGGAATGCGGCGGCTCGCTCGAACTCGCCTTCGCGGTCTCGTGCAACTCGGTGTTCACGCCGCTCGGCGTGAAGCTGGGGGCGCCGCGGCTGGTGGCGATGGCCGAGAAGTTCGGGTTCAACCAGGATCCGGGGCTCCCCGGCGCCTCTCGCAGCACGCTGCCGTCCGCATCCCAGATACAGGGCGAACTCGACGTCGGCTCGACGGCGATCGGGCAGGGACAGGTGCTCGCGACGCCCCTGCAGATGCTGCTCGCCGCCGCGGCGATCGCCGACGCCGGGCACCGCCCGGCGCCGAGCTTCCTGATCGGGGCTCACGGCGGCGGCGCGCAGGTGCTGAGCCCCTCGGTCGCCCGCACGGTCCGCCACCTGATGACCGAGGTCGTGCGCGAGGGCACCGGCACCTCCGCCGCGATCCCCGGGGTCGTGGTCGCGGGCAAGACCGGCACGGCGGAACTGAAGTCGTGCGGCACCTCCCCCGAACACGACGCGCAGGAAGGCGAAAACGGACAGAGATCAGCCGAAGGCTGCGGCTCGGAACGCGAAAACACCGACGCCTGGTTCACCTCCTTCGCGCCCGAGGTGCATCCGAAGATCGCCGTCTGCGTGATGCTCGTCAAAGACGGAGCGGGCGGCGAAAGCGCGGCACCGCTCGCGCGCGAGGTCCTGGAAGCGGGCCTGAAAGGCGGGGGTTGAGATCGCCCCCCGCCGCCCGAAGGGCGGGGTTTGAGATCGCCCCCCGCCGCCTGAAAGGCGGGGGTTTGAGAGGGTCCCCGGCGCGCCCCGCCCGGGCCCGCTCGCCCGGCCCGGGCCCGCTCGCCCGGCCCGCGGCCCTCGCGGGCCTAGACGTCGAGCTCGGCCGAGGCCGATTCGGAGAGAGCTTCGGGGTTGGTGATCTTGATCTCTAGCGGGCGGTTGTCGAGCGAGAGCACTTTGATCTTGTAGAGCAGCAGCAGGCCCCCGGTGGGGGCGGCGGCCGCAGTCGTGTCGGGCTCCGGCAGCTGCCCTTTCGCCGCCACCACGCCGCCGCGATAGGCGAAGGCGTTCACAGCGCTCGGCAGGATCGGCGCATAGGTGTTGCCCTGCGTGTCGCTGATCGTGATCGTTTCCGCCGCGCGGTGGCTCTGGTCGGTGTTGTTGAAGACCTGCACGAACACGCCGAACCACTCCTGTCCCGCTTCCAGCTTGCTCTGCGCCGCGCTCAGGCCCTGTAGATAGCCCACGTCTTCGCTGTTGTACGGGTTCAGCTCGCGCGAGAGCTGAACCTCGTAGATCAGCGGGCCGACGTTCAGGTACGGCGCGTTGGCGCCCGACTCACCGGCGTAGGTGCCGGTCGTGACCTTCGTGTGCGATTCGCCGCAGGCAGCGAGCACGAAGGTGGCCGCGACGGCGGCCACGACGGCGGTCAGCGTGCGGGCACGGCTTCTCATGCGCGCGGCAGTCTACCCACCGGCGACCGTTACGCGCGGTCCCCGGCGGGCCGCGCGCGCGCTGACGCCGGCCCCACCCTCCATGATCGCGCGCAGCCGGCGCAGCGCCTTGTGGTTCTGGCGGCGCATCCAGGAGCGCGCGCCGAAGGACTCCGCGAGACGGTCCGCCGGCGTCCTCGGCGCCGTCTGCAGCGTGAAGGTGACCCTCGTCGCTCCCCCCGCCACCGGGTCGAGCTCGTAGACGCCGAGCGTGCGGATGCGGTTGTTCTTCCCGGTTCGGCCGTGCTCGACGATGCGGTGAGGGCGCTCGACCTCCGAGAAGGTCACGTCGGCCCAGCTGTAGCGGCTCATCGGCGCCTTCACCCGGAACCGCGCGCCGGCGCCCCGTCCGACCGGGTCGGCGCGCGTGAGGTGCCAGTCGACCAGGTAGTGGTCGGTGAACTCCGGGTGGTTGGCGATGTCCTGCAGGTAGTCGAAGATCTGCTCGCGGGGAGCCGAGACGACGGTCGAGACAGAGATCGGGTCCACGGGCCCAGGAGTCTAGTGGCGCGCCACGGCCGTCCGCCCTCGCCCGGTCTGCGAGGCGGGCGTCGATCGCCCGGTGCGGGCGCGGCGGCAAGGGCCGCACTCCGGGCGCCGGCCACGGAGCGCGGAGTGACCGGCGCGCGCTACAGGACCCGCGCGGTGATCCGCACGGTCTGGCCGCGCTCGCTGTGGCGCACCGGCTCGCTCGCGAGCGGCGGCTCGCGCCGCAGCTGCCTGCACAGCTCGCACACCACTTCGGTCCCGCGCCGGGACTCGTAGAGGTGGGCGTGCTCCCCGAACAGCGGCGTGCGGCCGCAGTCGGCGCAGCGAGCGCGGTCGGCCTCCAGCTCGCCGAGGCCCCGCATCAGGAGCAGCCGCTCGAGCCGCTCGACGTCTTCTGCAACGGTGGACATGGGAACTGTTTCGCGGCCGGAGCGCCCGTTCCTGCCGCGCGCCGGCAGCTCCGCGCCCCACCCCCCCGCGCGCCGTCGGCCGGCCCGTCCGCGGCCCACAGCGTTCGGGCATTTGGAACAACCTGCGGGTTTTTCAGGGTTGTTATGATCGCCACGAGTCCCCCCGGCGAGGGAGCGCCCCGGCTTTGGCAGCGCATCTAGATAGGGAGGAGCAGAACATGGAGTCAGTGACAGCGGGCACGCTCGCGGGCGCAGGCTCCTTCCGCTGCCAGCGCTGTGACTACGCGCTCACGCTCGACGGCAGCGAGGCGCTGCCGACCTGCCCGAGTTGCGGCGGCCGCGAGTTCCAGCGGGCATCGCTGTTCAGCACCGAGCGCCTTCACCCCGGCGAGGAGCAGCCTGAGCACGCCTCGCTCGTGAAGCCGGTCACGGCGGACATCGAGGCGCGGCTCGAGCAGGCGCGGGCGGCGCTCGAGCAGCCCGGTGACTACCTCGTCTACGAGGAAGGCCAAGAGCTGAGGACGATCGGGTTGACGCGCGAGTGGACCCGGATCGGGCGCAGCCTTGCCGCGGACCTGCGCTTCGACGACCCGACCGTCTCGCGGCGCCACGCGCTGATCGTCCGCCACCCCGACGGCGTGCGCCTGCTCGACGACCGCAGCCTCAACGGCGTGTTCGTCAACGGCGAGCGCATCGACGGGCGCCTGCTGCAGGACGGCGACGAGATCATCGTCGGGCGCTACAGGATCAGCTTCGTGCGGGTCGGCACCGGCGCGGCGACGTCCTCGGCCCCCGGCTCCGGCCCGCTCCCCTCGAGCGCCTGAGGGCGCCCTGATCCGCCGCGGTCGGCGCGCCGCCGACCGCGCGCCACGGGGGCGCGGCGGCAGCGTAGTATCGGCGCCATGGCCAGGACCATCGCCGTGCTCTCGCAGAAGGGCGGAACCGGCAAGACGACGACCGTGCGGACGCTCACCGACGTGCTGCGCCGCGCCGGCCTGCGCACGCTCGCGGTCGACCTCGATCCCCAGGGCAACCTCTCCGACTACTTCGACCTGCCGACCGACGCCGAGCCGACGATCGCCGACGTGCTCTCGGGCCGCTCCGCGCTCGACGAGGCGATCCTCAGCGACATCGTCCCCGCCAACCTGTCACTGGCCGAAGCCGAGCTGATGCTCGGCGGCAAGATGGGGCGCGAGCTGACGCTGCGCCGGGCGCTGGCGAAGGCGGGCGAGGACTACGAGCTGATCCTGATCGACTGCCCGCCGTCGCTGGGACTGCTCACCGTCAACGCGCTGGTGGCCGCCGACTATGCGCTGATCACCGCCGAGGCGCAGTACTTCGCGTTGCAGGGGGTGGAGCAGGCGATGGAGGTCGTCGAGCTCGCCCGTGACAGCCTCAACCCCGACCTGAAGCTGCTGGGGGTGCTGCTGAACCTCGCCGACATGCGCACGGTGCACTCCCGCGAGGCGCTCTCCTCGCTGCGCGAGCGCTTCGAGGACGACGTCTTCGAGACGGTGATCCGCTCCTCGATCGCGTACGCCGAGTCGGCCGAGCGCGCCCGCTCGATCCTCGATCACCGCCCCGATCTCGGCGCCGATTACATGGCGCTGGCCCAGGAGCTGATCGCGCGCCTCGGCGGCCTCGACGGCGCCGGCGAGCGCGTGCGCCGGCTCGTGCGCGAATCCGCCTGAGCGGCTAGAGCTCCTCGACGTACGCCCCCTGGGGCTCGAAGGGCGCGCGCAGGACGCTCGCCCAACCCTCGACCTCGCCGGCCAGGGCCTCCGCGACCGCGCCCGTCTGCTCGTAGAAGCACCAGATCAGCACGGTCGGCCCGGCGCCGGAGATCGTGGCGCCCAGAGCGCCGAGCTCGGCGGCCCGTCCGGCCAGCTCGAGCGAGCGCGGATACAGGTGCGCCCGGTGCTGCTGGTGGAGGCGGTCCTGCAGGCCGCGGCCGAGCAGGTCCCAGTCGCCGCGGGCGAGGCCGAGCGTGAGCATGGCGCCGTGGGCGACGTTGAACACCGCGTCCGCAAGCGGCACCTCTGCGGGCAGCGCTGCGCGGGCGGCACGGGTGCGGACCGGCTGCTCGGGCACCACGGCGAGCGCCTCGAGGCCGGTCGGCGGCTCGAAGCTGGTGGCGACCCCGTCGGCGCAGATCACGAAGCCTCCGCGCAGCGAGGCGGCGACGTTGTCCGGATGCCCCTCGACCTCGGTCGCGAGCGTCAGCAGGTCGGCATCCAGCTCGAACAGGTGGTCGGCAGCCGCCAGGCCCGCGACGATCGCCGCCGCGCTCGATCCGAGGCCGCCGGAGAGGGGGATCTCCGAGGCGATCCGGAACGTGAAGTCCTCGGCGGAGTGCAGCCGCTCGAAGGCGCGCACGCAGAGGTTTTCGCGCCCGCGCGCCACCGGCAGCTGTGTCTCGACCGCGAAATGGCCGGTCTCCTCGACTTCGAGCTCCAGGTTCAGCGACAGCGCCGCCGCCATGCAGTCGAAGCCGGGCCCCAGGTTGGCCGAGGAGGCCGGGACCCGGACGACCCTTCGTCGGATCACTCGAGCACGCTCCGCGGCGCGCGCTCGCAGCGCGCCTCAGGGATCACCCAGCACCGCTTCCTCGATCGCGGCGATCTCGACGGGCGCGGTGATCATCCGGCCGTCGTTGTTCGCGATCGCGGTCTCCGGGTCCTTCAGGCCGCGGCCGGTGAGAACGCAGACGACCTGCTCGGCTCCTTCGGCACCGTACTTGAGCAGGCCGGCCACCGAGGCGACCGAGGCGGGCTCGCAGAACATCCCTTCCCGGTAGGCCATCAGCTGGTAGGCGGCGAGGATTTCCTCGTCGGTGACAGCGCGGATCGAGCCGCGCGAGTCCGTCGCGGCGGCCATCGCGTCCTCCCAACGGACGGGGTTGCCGATGCGGATCGCGCTAGCGATCGTTTCGGGGTGCTCGATCCTGTGGCCCTCGACGAGCGGCGCGGCGCCGGCCGCCTGGAAGCCGAGCATCCGCGGCGAGGCCCCCATCTCCTTGAAGCCGCGCCAGTAGGAGGTGATGTTGCCGGCGTTTCCGACCGGGATGCAGAGCGCGTCGAGTTCGCCCTCGAGTGCCTCGCAGATCTCGAACGCCGCAGTCTTCTGGCCTTCGATCCGGTAGTTGTTGACCGAGTTGACGAGCACGATCGGGTTGGTGCGCGTCAGCTCCTGGACGAGGTTCAGCGCCTGGTCGAAGTTCCCGCGCAGCGAGATCACGCGTGCCCCGTGGACGAGCGTCTGCGCCATCTTGCCCTGGGCGATCTTGCCCTCGGGGACGATCACCGCACAGGTGATCCCGGCACGCGCCGCGTAGGCTGCCGCGCTCGCCGCGGTGTTCCCGGTGGAGGCGCAGATCACCGCCTTCGCGCCGTCCCGCACCGCCGCCGAGAGCGCGCAGGTCATGCCGCGGTCCTTGAAGGAGCCGGTGGGGTTGCCGCCCTCGAGCTTCAACCGCACCCTCGCGCCCACCATCGCCGAGATCACGGGGGCCTGCAGCAACGGCGTCGAGCCCTCCTGCAGGGAGACCAGCGCCTCGCCCGGCTCGAACGGCAGCCGGTCGAGGTAGCGTTCGATCAGCGGCACATGCGTGCCGGTACCGGCGTCGGCTTCGATGCGGGGCAGGGGCACCGGGGTGTAATCCCTCATAGGAACTCCTCTTCGATCACGCGGATCGTACGGGGGGAAGAGCGTATGAACTCGAAGCCGTGAAGCTCCTCGACGGCGGTGCGCAGGCGCGACTCGAGCACCGGGTGGGTCACCATCACCAGCCGTGCGCGCTCGCCGAGGCCGCGCTGGACGACCGACTTGATCGAGACCTCGTGCTCGCCCAGCACGCGCGTCACGGTCGCGAGCACGCCGGGTCGGTCTTCGACGTCGAGGTGCAGGTAGAAGGCGCTTTCGACGTCCTCGATCAGCTGCAGGGTCAGCGGCGGCGCGGGCGGACGGGCGCCGCCGGTCATCACGGAGACGACGTCGCCGAGCACGGCGCTGGCGGTCTGACGGCCGCCTGCCCCCGGTCCCGACAGGGTGATCTCGGTGATCGCCTCCGACTCCACGGTGACGGCGTTGAAGGACCCCGAGATCGCCGCGAGCGGGTGGCCGGGATACAGGAAGGTCGGATGGACGGACACCGACAGGCCGCCCTGGCGGCGCTCTGCGGTGCCCACCAGCTTCAGCGCGAGGTCGAGCTCCTGGGCGTACAGCAGGTCGTCGCTCTGCAGGTGTTCGATGCCCTCGTAACGCACGTCGTCGAGGTGCACCGGCGTGCCGAACGCCAGCCGCGCGAGGATCGCCATCTTCGCCGCCGCGTCGCGCCCGGAGACGTCGTCGCTGGGGTCGGCCTCCGCGTAGCCGCTGCGCTGAGCCTCGGCCAGCGCCTCGGCGTAGGTCGAGCCCCGCGACATCTCCGTGAGGATGAAGTTCGTGGTGCCGTTGACGATCCCGTGGATGCGCTCGATCGGCGTCGCCGAGAGCGATTCCTCGAGCGTCCGCACGATCGGCACGACGCCGCCGACGGCGGCCTCGAAGCGCAGCCGCACATCACGTTCGCGGGCGGTCTCGAACAGCTCCTCCCCGTGCTGGGAGAGCAGCTGCTTGTTGGCGGTGACCACGTGCTTGCCCGCGTTCATCGCGCGCAGGAGGTGCTCGCGCGCAGGTTCGATGCCGCCCATCACCTCGACGATCAGGTCGGACTCGGCGAGGATCTGCTCGAAGTCCCCGCGCGAGCGCGTCAGCACGCCGCCGAGCACCGGATGCAGGCCGTTGAAGCGCTCGATCTCCCCCGCGCGCTCGGCCAGCAGCTCGGCGAACGCGGCGCCGACATTGCCGTGGCCGAGCAGCCCGACGACGAAGCGACGCTCAGCCACCGGCGAGCGCCCCGCTCCGAGCCGCCGGCATGTCCCGTGCCGTCAGCTCCTCGAGTGACTCGCGGCGCACGACCTCACGGGCGCGGCCGCCGGCGCAGAACACGACCGGAGGCCTCGTCACGCCGTTGTAGTTGTTGGCCATCGCGTACCCGTAGGCGCCGGTCGCCGGCGTCACGACGACGTCGCCCGGACGCGGATCGTCGAGCAGCGCGTCGCGGATGATCACGTCGCCGGACTCGCAGTGCTTGCCCGCCAGCACGCAGGCGGTGCCGCCGCCGAAGCGGTCGACGACGTGCGCTTCGTATGGCGCTCCATAGAGCATCGGGCGCAGGTTGTCAGACATGCCGCCGTCGACCGCCACCCACCGCGAGACGTTCTCGGTGACGCTCTCGACGGTGTACAGCGTCACGCCGGCGTTGGCGGTCAGCGAGCGGCCCGGCTCGATCAGCAGGCGGCCGGTGCGGCCGCCGAGCGCCTCGACGATCGCCGCGACATACTCCTCGGGCTCGGGAGGCGGCGGCTGGCCCTCCACGTAGCGGGCGCCGAGGCCTCCGCCGACGTCGAGCACCGGAAGCTCCGCTCCCAGCTCGCCGAGCTGGCGGCAGGCGCGGCGGAACGGCTCGAGCTCGAGCAGCTGCGAGCCGATGTGCGCGTGCAGGCCCTGCAGAGACAGGCCCGCCGCCGCACGCACGCGCGCGATCGCCTCGCCCGCATCGGGCATCGAGAACCCGAACTTCGAGTCGGCCTGGCCGGTCGAGATCTTCTCGTGCGTCTCGCCGCGGACGTCCGGGTTGACGCGCACGAGCACCGCTTGGCCGTCGGGGGGGTGGGGTGCGTTGATCCCCTCGCCGTCGGCGATCAGCGCCGCGAGCCGGTCGATCTCGCCGAAGTTGTCGATCACGATCAGGCCGATGCGGTGGCGCAGCGCCATCCGCAGCTCCGCCTCCGACTTGGCGTTGCCGTGCATCACGATCTTCTCCGGCGCGAAGCCGGCGTTGAGCGCCAGGTACAGCTCGCCGCCGGAGGCGACGTCGCACCACAGGCCCTCGCGCGCGAACAGCGACAGCACGGCCGTGCAGGGGAAGGCCTTGGAGGCGAACACGACGTGCATGTCGGGGTGCAGGCGCCGCGCCGCGCCCACGAACGCCCGCGCGCGGGCGGCGAGGTCCTGCTCGGCGACGATGTAGGTGGGGGTGCCGAACTCGCGCGCGAGCTCGAGCGCGTCGCAGCCCCCGATCTCGACGACGCCGCGCTCGTTGAGGCGGCTGCCGAGCGGGAAGACTGCTGAAAGGCTGGTTCCGGTGGCCATCGCGGCGGGGATTATCGCCTGAGCGCCGAGCCGCTGGATGCCAGGGCGCCTCGGAGCGGCCCAGCGGCGCCGGCCACGTCCATCTAGGCGGTGCGCATCCGCAGCGCCGCGAAGCCGTGGCGCCGCGCCATCAGCCACAGCAGGACCGCGCCGGCGGCCATCGCGACGAGACTCTCCAGCTGGGGCTGCGTGAGGCCGATCACGACCTCTTCGTTGCGCCGGATGAACTCGATCAGGAAGCGCTCGAGCCCGCTGCCCAGGAGATACAGGGCGAAGATCACGCCGGGGCGCACGCGGTCGCGCAGCCACCACAGAAAGTAGGCGAGCAGGCACATCGTGAACGTCTCGTACACCGGCGTCGGCAGCACCGTCACGCCGGGCGGCGTGGGCACGGTGCCGTGGGGGTAGGCCATCGAGCTCGGCAGCGTCGAGCGCATGCCGTAGTCCCCGTCGCCCGAGATCTGGCAGCCGATGCGCCCGATCGCGTAGCCGAGCGTGAGCGCGGTCGCGCACATGTCGAGCATCCGCAGCTCCAGCGCGTTGCGCCAGCGCATCCATGCGATGACGCCGATCGCCCCGCCGATCGCGCCGCCGTACCAGACCAGCCCCGATCCGGAGAAGATGTTGCCGAGCAGGCTCCCGTGCAGGCTCCCGGCCTTTTCGATCAGGTAGTAGGCGCGCGCGCCGACGATGCCGCCGATCAGCGCCGCGAACGTGATCTCGTAGGCCCAGTCGACCGGCTTGCCCAGCTCTCTGAGCCGCCGTGCCACGACCAGGCCGCACGACAGGAAGCCGAGGGCGAACGCGACCCCGAAGGTCTTGATCGAGATGCCGATGATTTCTACTTCGGGCTTCATCTCTGCCGTCGGCAACTTTAGGGCAGCGCAATGCCCGTCTGCGAGAATCAGCGCATGCCAGCCAAGCGCTCCAACTTCGGGAAGGACACCGGCCTGCAGGCGCGGATGGTCCTGACCATGTTCCTGCTCGGCCTGCTCTACGTCGTATTCGTCGGCGTGCTGTTCGCCGCCGGCGCGGGCGCCGGCGTGATCGTGGTGGTCGCCCTGCTGCTGCTGCTGCTGCAGGTGTTCGCCTCCGACAAGCTCGCGCTGGCGACGATGGGCGTCAAGGAGGTCACCCCCCAGGAAGAGCCCGAGCTGCACGGGATCGTCGAACGGCTGTGCGTGCAGGCCGACCTGCCCAAGCCCCGCGTCTGCGTGATGGAGACCTCGATGCCCAACGCGTTCGCGATGGGCCGCTCGCAGAAGTCGACGACGGTCTGCGCGACCCGCGGGATCCTCGAGATGCTCGAGCCGGCCGAGCTCGAAGGCGTGATGGCGCACGAGCTCACGCACGTGATCAACCGCGACGTGATGGTGATGACGCTCGCCGGCTTCTTCGCCTCGCTCGCGGCGATGATCCTCCAGTTCGCGTTGTTCTTCGGCGGCGGCTTCGGCGGCGGCTACGGGCGCAACAACGAAGAGGAGGAGGAGATCATGGTCGTGATCGCCGTCTCCGCGCTCGTCTACGCGATCTCGTTCCTGCTCCTGCGGGCGCTCTCGCGCTATCGGGAGTTCGCGGCCGACCGCGGCTCGGCGGTGCTGACCGGCCGCCCCAGCGCGCTGGCCTCTGCGCTGATCAAGATCAGCGGCACGATCGAACGCGTGCCCCGCCAGGATCTGCGCGCGGCCGAAGGCATGAGCGCGTTCTTCATCGTGCCGGCGAAGGCCAAGAACTCGCTGATGAACCTGTTCGCCGACCACCCGCCGCTCGAGCAGCGGCTCGCGGCGCTGCAGCGCCTGGAGTCCCAGCTGCAGGGCGCGGCCTAGCCCCGACCGGATGGGCCTTCGCGACATCCTCACGGGGCGCCACCAGGTCAAGGCGCCCGCCCCCGACCGCCTGTTCGCGATCTCGACCGCCTACGTGACGCTGCAGAGCGAGCACGGCATCGCGCCGGCCGGGCGCGCGGCGATCGTCTTTCAGGCGCT
Source organism: uncultured Solirubrobacteraceae bacterium (assembly GCA_963703205.1). Taxonomy (GTDB): domain Bacteria; phylum Actinomycetota; class Thermoleophilia; order Solirubrobacterales; family Solirubrobacteraceae; genus Palsa-744. The sequence goes on along the minus strand of OY969799.1, from coordinate 250,752 downwards.
GGCGACGAGCGAGTTCGAAGCGACGATCAAGGAAATGGAAGAGGTGGTGACCTCGACGGGCTCCGAGACCGGCACCACCGTCGCCACGCAGGACGACACCTACGGCTACCGCTGGATGGTGCTGCGCAACCCGCAGGGCACGCCGAGCGTCGAAGACCTCACCGTCGGCATCAACGCGGTGGCCGGCTCGATCGAGACGGCCGGCCACGGCGAGCGGCTGCTGTGCGCCGTGTTCGCGTTCGCGGACGCCAAGGGCCACCCGGTCTACTTCATCTACAACTACAAGCGCGGCTACTGGTACCCGTTCGTGCCGGCCGGCGACGGCGGCGCCGGCTCGCAGGAGCGCTCGACCGAACGCGAGCTGCAGATCAAGGCGCAGATCGACCAGGAGCTGCCGATCGAGCCCGAGATCGAGCGTTGGTTCCCGCTCTGGGGGATCCCGATCTAGCGCCGCGGGATCGCGGGACGCGAACCGCTTGTCCGGTGCGGTCGACGGGCGCGCCCAGAAGAGCCAGCTCGCACCCGCCGGGGGCTGAGCGGGGCGGCCGAGCCGGCTCCTCAGTCCGGGATCAGCCCCTCGCCCGTGAACTCCTCCGAGGCCTCCTCGAGCGTCGTGTCGGCCGGCGGCAGGATCACGTCCGAGGGGTCGAGCTCATCGACCGCGATCGGGCGCCCGGCGGCCCGCACGTAATCGAGCAGGGATGCGAAGGCGGGCGCGTAGTCGGCTTCGCTGCGCTGCTGGACGGCGTCCAGCACCGCCCGCTCGAGCTCGTTGAGCCGCTCGGATCCCGAATCGGCGAGGTCGAACTGCCCCTCGCCGGAGATGCGAACGATCATGCCTGACCGCTCTCGCCGGCGGGCGCACCCTCGCCGGAGGAGATCTGTGCGGCCTGGTCTCCCGAACCCGTGGAGGGGTGGGCGTCTATTTCACCCTTCATCTTGGCCAGGTCGTCGTCGACGGCGCTCTGGCTCGAGAGCGACTTGAGCTGGCGGTCGATGTCGTCTTCTCCGGAGCCGAGCTGGGTGACGTCGTCGAAGGTCCCCGCCGCTTCCAGCTCCTGCACGGCATCGGCGCGGGCGCGCATGTTCTCTGTCTTGTCGACCGCGCGCTGCATCGCGAGCCCGACGTCGGCCATCTGCTCGCCGACCCCGGTGGCCGCCTCGGAGATCCGCACCTGCGCCTCGGCTGCCGAGTACTGGGCCTTGATGACCTCCTTCTTGGTGCGGAACGCTTCGATCTTCGCGCGGAGCTGTTTCTCGGAATCCGTCAGCTTCTGCTGCTGGTCTTCCAGTTCGGAGACCTGCGTGTCGAGCGACTGCAGCTCGGTCTGGGCGACGTTCTTGCGCTCCAGCGCCGCACGCGCGAGATCCTCGTGGCCGCCGGCGAGAGCCTGGCGCGCCTGGGTGTCGAGCTTGACCAGGTTGTTCTGAAGCGAGCTCTCCTGCATCTGCAGGCGCTTCTTCGCCGTGACCACGTCGGCGATCCCCTTCTTCACGTTCTGCAGCTGTTCGACCTGTTTCTGGTAGCTGTAGTCGAGCGTCTCGGCGGGGTCTTCAGCGCGATCGAGGAGCTTCGAGACCTTCGCCTTCACGACGGTAGACATGCGCCCGGCTAGGCCGGCCATCTGATCCTCCTGTGGGGTTGCCGCTTGCAGCGGGCCGGCACCGCGCCGGCCTCGCCTCAAGCGTAGCCGAAGGCCGCGCACGCACAGCCACACGATCGCGTGCCGCCAGCGCCCGCTCGATCCGCGTGCCCGGGGGCACGTGGGCCGCACATCCGCCGGCCCGCGCCCCGAGGCGCACGCCGGGCGATGCGGGCAGCCGGTCTACAGACCGAGCGGGTGGCGCACGCGATAGCCGCCGTTTTCGGTGCGCAGCGGCCGCCAGCGTGGACCCTGCAGGCCCGAGGGGTCGTCGGCCGCGCTGGTGTCGAGGCGCAGGCCGGCGACGGTCATGTACGCGTGCCCCGGGTTCGAGAACACCGCGATCCAGCGGCCAGGGCCGTGCGAGCCCCACGTTTCCATTTCCGAGGAGTCCTCCGGGCTCGCGATGAGGTTCCCGCCGTGCAGGGCGAAGGAGACCGTGCCCGAGCAGTCGTAGCCGCGGGAGGTGAAGGAGGCGTGCCCGCCGCCGTAGACGTAGGGCAGACCGATCACCTCGTTGCCCGCCCAGATCACGTCCTGGACGGCCGCGGGGGCGTTCATCGGCGCGGCCGCGAGGCCTTCGACGAAGCGCGCCTCGTTGCCGGGCACGAGCAGCTCGGGGCGCAGCGTCGGGCCGGTCGCGCTGGTCATCCCGGTGCCGCCGACCAGTTCGCCTGCGATCGGCGTGACGGGCGTCGTCGTCGCCCCCTTCGGCGGTTCGGTGGCGGCGGTCCCCGAGGGCGTCGCTCCCCCGGTCGCCGTGACGCTGGCGGCGCTGCCGGTCGAGATCCCGGCGACGTAGGGGATCACTTCGCCCGAGGCGGTCCTGATGTAGACCGGCCCCCTGTACGCGACGTTGCGGGAGCGGGATGTGATCGGGAAGGTCTTGACCTTCGGCTTGGCGACGGTCGGCGTCGCGGCGGTGGTCTTTTCGGCGGCGGCCCCGCCGGTGTTCGCCGCCAGCGCGGTGGACGCATCGGATGCGGCGGCGCTCAGGCTGCACAGCAACAACGCGCCTACGGTACGTACCTGCAAAGCACAAACCTCTTTCGTCGGCCTGCGGGGTTAGCTGACGGGCTAGCGCTGAAAGAGCCTGCGCTTCTCGCGGATCGACCGCGAAATTCGCCCCAACAAACTGGGTCCCCCGTCCCCTGACACCGTGTCAGGGGTTCGGCGTTCGGCGGCACGCTAGCAAAGTGCAATGACGCTTGCAGCGCTGACCGCCTTCTGAGTCCTCTGCCCCGTCGTTCCGGGCGCTCCGACCTCCCCGCTAGTGTGGCGTGACCGGATGCGTTCTCGGCCTGCTTCAACGCGCCGCGCGATTTTCCTGCCACTCGCCGCGGCCGCGCTGCTCCTCGCCGGCTGCGGGAAGACCGCGCCGCGCGCACGCATCTCCGGCGGCGGCCCGCTGCGCGCCCTGGCGCCGGTCGAAGCCGCGGGCACGGTGAGCGTCACGACGCGCAACACGACCCGCGTCGGCGGTGCGAGCCCGGTCGTCGACGCGGCGTCCGTCGCGCGCGTGGTCTATCCGGGTCTGACGAGGGCCACCCGGCCGCAGACGGTCGTGATCGCCGAGCAGTCGAACTTCCCGGCCGCCCTGTCGGCGGCGACGCTGGCCGCCGCCCCGCTGAACGCGCCGCTGCTCTACGCGGAAGACGACACGCTGCCGCCGGTCAGCCGCGAAGCGCTCGAAGCCATGCACCCGACGGGCAGCGGCCCGCTCGGCGTGCAGGTGCTCGAGGTCGGCACCGATGCGCCGCTGCCGAGGGGCTACACGGCGCGCTCGATCGCGGCGGGTTACCCGGCGGCGACCGCGGTGCAGGTCGAGCGCCTGCTCGTGCAGGCGGCGGGAACGCGCCCGGAACAGGTGATCGTGCTCGACACCGAAGGGCAGCCCGCTATGCAGATGCCGGCGCCGGGCCTCGCGGCCGAGAGCGGCGCGCCGCTGCTGCTGACGGGCAGCGCCTCGCTGCCGCCGGCGACCGCGAGCGAGCTGCGGTTGCTGCACCGTCCCTCGATCTACGTCATGGATGGCAGCTCGCTCTCGCACCGGGCGCTCGGCGAACTGGCGAGGCTCGGACGGGTCACGCAGATCCCGGTTGCGGCGGCAGGCGAAGCACCGCGGCCCGCGACGGCGGCCCTGGCCGCGGCGCGGTACACCGACGGCTCGTTCGGCTGGGGCGTCAAAGAACCGGGTCACGGGCTCGTGTTCGCGAGCTCGCGGCGGCCGCTGGATGCCCCCGCCTCGGCGCTGCTGTCGGCGACCGGCGACTACGGTCCGCTGCTGCTGCTCGAAGCACCGAGCCCGATCGAGCCGGCGCTGGCCGCCTACCTCAGCGACATCCAGCCCGCCTACACCTCCGCACCCGAATTCCGGCCGGTGCGCGGCGTCTACAATCACGGCTGGCTGATCGGCGACGAACGGGCGATCGCGCTGGCGACGCAGGCGCAGATCGACTCGCTGCTGGAGATCAGCCCGCGCGGCTCGGGCGGCGCGGAAGCAGCGGTGACGCAGTCCGAATAGGAAGGATCGCTTTGAGCCAGGCCGAGGACCCCCGGCGCGTGCAGCGCAAGCAGGCCGGTCAGGACGTGACCGTCGAGGACGTGCGCCAGCTGATGGGCGCCTCCACGCCGCATTTCGCGCTGCAGCTGCGGGCGCGCATCGTTGCGCTGATCGAGGGCCTCCCCGCCGAGCACCCGGCGCGGCTGGAAGGCGAGCGCGAGATCGCCCGGCTCGAAGCGCTCGGCTTCACCGGCGAGGTCCGCGGCGAGGGCGCGAACGAGGGCGAGCGGCCGCTGCCGTCGTTGAGCCTCGCGCCCGAGACGACTTAGCGCGCGCCGCTTAGCCCCGCGGCGGCGGCACCCCGCGGCGGGCGGGAACCTCAGCGGCGCCCCATCGCGAACACGCGCTCCCGCCGGGCGTCCTCGAAGCGGGCGCGCAGCAGCCGGAACAGCAGCCAGAACAGCGGCACGTCGACCGCCAGCGGCGCGGCGATGAGGACCGCGCCCCGCGCCCCGAGCCCGTTCAGGCCGAACGCCACGGCGCCGTGGAGCAGCGCCGTCGGAACTGCCGCCAGCAGCGCGGCGTGGGAGCGGTAGCCGGTGCGGTGCTCTCGCAACGTGAACTCGATCGTGCCGAGCATCACTGCGCCGAGGCCGGCGAACAGGACCGCGAGCTGCTTGGAGGTGACGCCGACGATCGTGCCGATCGCCCCGACGAGGATCAGGATCTCCGAGAACGGCCAGGGGTGCCACGGCGCCTGCGGGCGCTCGCCCACACCGCCGGGATCGCGGTTCGCGATGCCGCCGGCGCCCCGCGGCGGGCGCTGACGGCGGGCGTGCGCCGGGGCCGGCGTCGCGGCGCGTCGTGCGGGCACGCTGATCTCCGTCTCGGCGGCGGGCGCCGCCACCTCGCCGCTCACGGCGTCCTGCGCCGCGGCCCGCCGCCGCTTGCGCGGCCTGCCGCGCCTGCCCGCGTTGCGCTTCGACACGGCTCAGGCTCGCGGACCGCTCTGCATCGCCGTCGATGCTAGCGCCTATGCTGGGCCGGATGTCCCTGCACACAGGCGCAGAGCAGAGCGCCGGCGGCGGTCACGAGGGGATCCCCGACAGCCCCCTGGCGGGGCCGTACGCGGTCGGGCGCTATGCGGCGCGGCTGCGCGAGCAGCTGCGCTCGTTCGCCCGCGTGCAGCTGATCGGCGAGCTGGTCAACCTGCGCGTGGCGCGCACCCGCGTCTATTTCGAGCTGCGCGATGCGAGCGGGGCGATCCCGTGCGCGGCCTGGCTGAACGACTGGGAGCGGATCCTGGCCGCCGGGGCACAGGCCCCGGCCGAGGGCATGCAGGTCGTGATCGCGGGCGGCTGCGACTACTACCCGGGCAGCGCCACCTCCTCCCCGTCGTTCTCCTTCCACGTGACCGACCTGCGCGTCGCCGGCGAGGGCGATCTGCTCGCCCAGATCGACCGGCTGCGCAAGCAGCTCGACCGCGAGGGTCTGCTCGAGCGCCAGAAGCTGCTGGCCCGGTCCGTCCTGCCGGCGACGATCGGCGTCGTGACGGGCGAGAGCGGCAAGGCCCGCGACGACGTCCTGGCCGCGCTTCGCCGCCGCGGCTGGGCGGGGCGCCTGGTGTGGGGGTTCGCGCCGGTGCAGGACCGCCACGCCGCGCCCGCGATCGCCAGGGCGCTCGGCGACCTCGCGGCGCTGAAGGAGGTCGAGGTCGTGATCGTCGCCCGCGGCGGCGGCTCGCTGTCCGACCTGCTGTGCTTCTGCGACGAGACCCTGTGCCGGACGGTCTCGATGCTGGCGGTGCCGGTGATCGCCTCGGTCGGGCACCACACCGACCGTACGCTGCTCGACGACGTGGCCGCGGTGAGCTGCTCCACGCCCACGCACGCGGCCGAGGCGGCGGTGCCGCTGGACTGCTCCCGAGCGCGCCGCGAGCAGCTCGCGGCGGCGTCGCGGCTCGGCGAGCATGCCCGGCGCGCGTTCGCGGCCCGCGCGCGCCACGCCGACGCAGCGAGGCGCCTGAACGACCACGCCCGCCGCGGCGTGCTGGAACGGGCCCGGCGCCTGGCGCTGCTCTCGCGGGCGCCGGCCGCCCACCTCGAGCGCCAGCGCTCGCGCCTGCACCAGCAGCTGCGCGAGATGCGCGCCGGCTCGCGCCGCCGCCTCGCCGGCGAGCGGCGTCAGGGCGCGACCCGCGCCCTGGTCCTCGACCGCAAGGCGCAGGCGACGCTGCGCGACTGCCGCGACCGCCGTCCGGTGGAGCTGCAGCGGCTCGCGCTGGCGCTGGCCGGCCACGACCCGCAGCGCACGCTCGAGCGCGGCTACGCGCTCGCCACCGCGCCCGACGGCACCGCCCTCACCTCGGCCGCGGCCGCCCGCGCCGCGGGCGAGCTCTCGCTGCGCTTCGCCGACGGAGAGCTGCCCGCGAGGGTGGAGGAGCGATGAGCGAGCCGCCGCCCGACCGCGAGCAGGCGCCGCCGGCAGCCGCCGAGGCGAGCACAGCAGCGCCGCGCGGCGAGCTCAGCTACGAGCACGCGGCCTCGCGCGTCGAAGAGATCATCCGCCGGCTCGACTCGGGCGAGGCCAGCCTGCAGGAGACGCTCGCGCTGCTGACCGAGGGCAAGGCGCTGATCGAGCAGTGCGCCGGAGAGCTGGCAGCGGTCGGCGACGCGCTCGAGGAGCTCAGGCTCGACGAGCTCGTGGCCAGGCTCGAGCAGGAGGCCGGCGGGTGAGCACCTGGGAGCTCGTGGCGGACCTCGAGCTGCAGATCGAGGACTACGCGCTCGAGGGCCTCCAGGAGTCTGTGTCGAGCGATTTCCTGCGCAAGAGCACCCTGATCCGCCTGCGCGGCGGCGGCCGCGAGGGGCTCGGCGAGGACGTCACCTACGACGCGGTCGACCACGAGATCCTGCAGGCGGCGGGGCCGTCGCTGCCGCTCGCCGGCTCGTGGACGATCGCCGGCTTCTGCGAGCACCTCGCCCGCCAGCCCCTGTTCGCGGAGGCCCCGCAGCGGGAGGTCTCGCAGCGCTACCGCACCTGGGCCTATGAGTCGGCCGCGCTCGACCTCGCGCTCGCCCAAGCCGGGCGCCCGTTGCATGAGCTGCTCGGGCGCACGCCGGCGCCGGTGCGCTTCGTCGTCTCGCTGCGGCTCGGCGAGCCACCCTCGCTCGAGCCGCTGACCCAGCGCCTCGCGCTCTACCCGGGCCTGCGGTTCAAGCTCGACCCCACCTCGTCCTGGAAGCAGTCGCTGATCGCCGATCTGGTGGCCACCGAAGCGGTCGACTCGGTCGACTTCAAGGGGCTCTACACCGGGACGGTGGTCGACCAGCCGGCGGATCCGGTCCTCTACGAGCGGGTCGTGGAGGCGTTCCCGCACGCATGGATCGAGGACCCGAAGCTGACCCCCGAGATCGACGAGCTGCTCGCCCCCCACCGCGCGCGCTTCTCCTGGGATGCTCCGATCCACTCCATCGAGGACATCGAGGCGCTGCCCCACCCGCCGCGGATGGTCAACATCAAGCCCTCCCGGCTCGGCGGGCTGCGGAGCCTGCTCGACGCCTACGACTACTGCGCCGAGCGCTCGATCGGCAACTACGGGGGCGGGCAGTTCGAGTTGGGGGTCGGGCGCGGGCAGAACCAGTACCTCGCTTCGCTGTTCCACGCGGATGCGCCCAACGACGTGGCGCCGACGGGGTTCAACCTTCCGGCGACCCCGCCCGGGCTGCCGTCGAGCCCGCTGGCGCCGAGGCCGGCCCGCGCGGGGTTCCGCTGGGGCGACTAGAGGAGTCGTGAGCGCAACTTCGCTGCCGCCGCCGCGTTTGCAGCGCCAGAGCCGGTAACTTCGGTTCGAGCCGCGGGCGGGGCTCATGCCGGCCCGGGGCGCGCAACCTGACCATCGCGAAAGGGCCTCGTGATCAAGGCGAGCCAGAGCGCCGCAAGGAGATTCATCGCGCTCGCAACCGCCCTGCCGGCGGTGGCGATCGCATGCTGCGTCTTTGCGGCGGTGGCGGCGAGCGCCGCGGGCGCCGGCGGCACCTCTGCGGGCGGCAGCTCGACGCACGGCGCCGCGAGGGTCAGCCTGCACGTCACGACGATCCGCATCACGAGCGTCGCCTGCACACCGGCCCCCAACTGCAGCGGCAACCCCCGGCAGGTCTCCGCGCACGGCACGCTGGTCCTGAAGGGGGTCAACCTGAAGCCGGGCATGGCGCTCGGCTTCCCGAAGAAGCCCGGCGCGAAAGTCACCGCGAGCTCGCCGCAGGCGCATCTGCACAGCAGCTCGCTCGGGCTGCTCGCCACGGTGCCGAAGACGGCCCACTCCGGGCACGTGATGATCCTGCTCGGCCACGGGCGCTACACGAGCTCCTACGGTCCGATCTACGTCTTCACGCACGCGCTGCACCCACCGCCGAAACCGGTCGTGGACCCGATCGTGGCAGGCGGCGTCGGCGCCGGCGCGCTCGAAGGGCAGGGCATGTGGATCTGGTACGTGAGCAAGTCGAGCGGCGGCTCGGTGCCGGCGATCGTCGCCGAGGCCCACGCGGCTGGGGTCACGACGGTGTTCGTGAAGAGCTCCGACGGGTCGAGCAACTACTGGAGCCAGTTCTCGCCGCAGCTCGTCGCCGAACTGCACGCCAACGGGCTGAAGGTGTGCGCCTGGCAGTACGTGTACGGGAGCGACCCGGCCGGAGAGGCTGCGCTCGGGGCCGAGGCCGTGACCAACGGCGCGGACTGCCTGGTGATCGATGCCGAGGCGCAGTACGAAGGAAAGTACGCCGCGGCGCAGACCTACATCGAGGACCTGCGCGCCAAGATCGGGCCCACCTACCCGCTCGCGCTGGCCTCCTTCCCCTATGTCAACTACCACACCTCCTTCCCCTACTCGGTGTTCCTCGGTCCCGGCGGCGCGCAGTTCAACGCGCCGCAGATGTACTGGAAGGACATCGGGACCTCGGTCGACACGGTGTACGCGAACACCTACATCTGGAACCGCATCTACCAGCGCACGATCTTCCCGCTCGGGCAGACCTATGGCGGCGTCTCGGCAGCTGACCTGCTGCGCTTCCGCGAGGAGGCCGTCGACTACGGCGCGCCGGGCTGGTCCTTCTGGGACTGGCAGGAAACGACCGCGAGCGGATGGCGCACGCTGGCACAGCCGCTCGTCCCGCTGAGCACGGTGACGCCGGACACCAGCTATCCGGAACTCGCCAAAGGCGCCAAGGGCGACCCGGTGCTGTGGCTGCAGGAGCACCTGGCGACGGCCGAGTCCGCGCAGGAAACCACGGGGACCTTCGGCTCGCAGACGGTGGCCCAGCTCGAGGCCTTCCAGAGCGCGCACGGGATCGCGCCGAGCGGGATCGCCACCGCGCAGACGTGGGCCGCGCTGCTGTCACTGAACCCGGTCGAAGTCAAGTGGACCGGGAAATAGACGCCGCGCGCGCGACGCTGCCCGCCGAGCCGACCGGCTCGCGATCGGAATAGGCTCGAGCCCGAACCCCGCTCGCCCCACGAGCGCGACCGAGAGAAAGGAGCAGCTGATGTCTTCACCCGGCACGCCCTCCTCCCCGGGCACACGGCGCGTCGCCTACGTCCAGTCCTCCTGGCACGAAAGCCTGCTGGAGCGCTGCCGCACGTCCTTCACTCGCGAGCTCGCCGAGCTCGGCATCCCGCAGTCGCACGTGGAACTGTTCCGCGTGCCGGGAGCCTTCGAGATCCCGCTCGTCGCAAGGCGGGCGATGACGAGCGGGCGCTACGACGCGGTGGTGGCCTCGGCGCTGGTGATCGACGGTGGCATCTACCGCCACGAGTTCGTGGCCGAAACCGTGCTGGAGGCACTGATGCGCGCGCAGATGGAGACCGATGTGCCGCTGATCTCCTCGGTGCTCACGCCGCACCACTTCCACGAGCACGCACCCCACACGGATTTCTTCAGCCGGCACCTTGCCGAGAAGGGCGCGGAGGCGGCGCGTGCCTGCATCGGCGCTCTCGCCGCGCTCGACGAGGTCGCGGCGCTCAGCGTCTAGCGGGCTTCAGGCAGGACGGGGCGGTGCATGCACCGCCCCGCCGGCCGGCACATGTGCCGCTCGGAAGGTCGGGCCGCATGCGGCCCGACCGCGGAGGGGCGCACGCGCCCCTCCGCCCGCCCGCACACGCCCTACGGACGAGCGGCGGATGCGAGCGCCCCGGCGGCCTCGGGGCCACCTCGTGCGGGGCGGCACGCGATCAGCTCAGACCCGCTGGATCAGCGTCGCGGTCCCCAGCCCGCCGCCGCAGCACATTGTCACGAAGCCGATCTCCTTGTCGGAGCGCTCGAGCTCGTGCAGCAGCGTCGTGATCAGCCGCGCGCCGGTGGAGCCAAGCGGGTGGCCGAGCGCCATCGCGCCGCCGTTGACGTTGACGCGGTCCATGTCGGGGTCGAGCTCGCGCCGCCACGCTGCCACCACGGGCGCGAACGCCTCGTTGATCTCGATCAGGTCGATGTCGTCGATCGACATCGAGTTGCGCTCGAGGATCTTGCGTGTCGCCGGGATCGGGCCCTCGAGCATTTTCACCGGATCGCAGCCGACGGTCGTCTGGTCGACGATCCGCGCCCGCGCCCTCAGGCCGAGCGCTTTGGCCTTCTCGGCGCTCATCAGCAGCACCGCGGCCGCGCCGTCGGAGATCTGCGAGGCGTTGCCGGCGGTGATCTTGCCGTCCTCCTTGAAAGCCGGCTTCAGCTGCGAGAGCGTCTCGAGGTTCGTTCCGGGCCTGATCCCTTGGTCCGCGACGATCGTCTCGCCGCCGACCTCCATCGGCACCATCTCGCGCTCGAAACGGCCCTCCTCCGTGGCCTGCGCGGCGAGCCGGTGCGAGCGGACCGCGAGCTCGTCGAGCTCTGAGCGGGAGATCTCCCACTGGTCGGCGATCATCTCCGCGCCGAGGCCCTGGCCGACGATGTTGTGCTTGGCCATCAGCTCCGGGGTGAAGGCGATGCCGAACTCCTCCTGGGTCTTCATCGTCGCCGCAAACGGCAGGTGGCCCATGTGCTCGACGCCCGAGCCGATCATCACGTCGTGCACGCCGGCCGCGATCAGTCCGGCCGAGAAGTTCACCGCCTGCTGCGCGGAGCCGCACTGCCGGTCGACGGTCGTCCCCGGCGTCTCGATCGGCAGCCCCGCCTCCAGCCACGCGTTGCGCGCGACGTTGAGGCCCTGCTCACCGAACTGCGCGACGCATCCGGCGACGACGTCCTCGACCTCGGCGGCGTCGATCCCGGCGCGCTCGATCACCTCCGTGTAGCTCTTCGCGAGCAGCTGGTTCGGGTGGGTGTCCCTGTAGTAGCCCTTCTCGCGGTGGCCGCGCCCGATCGGCGTGCGGACCGCCTCGACGATCACGACCTCCCTGCCCTCTGCCTGCCTCATCTCAAGTCCTCTCGTCTGGGAAGAAACCGCGCCTGGAGGGCCCTTCGACGGCGCCGCGCACGACCGGCGCGGCGCGTCTGGGAAGATGCCCCCGGCCCGGCATGGAGCGCCGGGCCGGTCAGTCTTGTCTCGCAGGGCGTACTGTACCGCCTGCCCGCAGGGTGCTGGCCGCGCGGCCAGTTCCCGTACTGACGAGAAAACTAAAGAGAAGAGGAAGAGAGTGCCAAAACGTCTCGCGGTGGCGGGCAGCGGCGCGATTGCCTGCGGCCTCGCGTCCACCGCCGCCCACCACGGCCCCGTGCTGCTGCTCGCCCGCTCGGAGAGCTCGGCCGACCGCGCCCGCGCGACCGTCGAGAAGACGCTCAGCCGCCTCGGCGCCGAGGTCGACCCCGAGCACGTCGAAATCGTCACCGACCCCGCCGCGCTCGCAGAGGCGACGTTCTGCGTCGAGGCGATCGTCGAGGAGCACGAGCCGAAGGCGAAGCTGCTCGGCGAGCTGGACGAGATCCTCGACGACAGCGCGATCCTCGCCTCGACGACCTCCTCCCTCTCTGTCTCCCGGCTGGCCGAGGCCAGCGGGCGGCCCGAGCGCTTCCTCGGCCTGCATGTCTTCAACCCCGTCACGCGGATGAAGCTGGTCGAGCTCGTGTTTCCGGAGCAGGCCAGCGAGGAGACCCGTCGCCGGGCGCTCGAACTCTGCGAGAAATTCGAGAAGACGCCCGTCGAGGTGCCGGACATCCCGGGCTTCGTCGTCAACCGCCTGCTGTTCCCGTACCTGTTCAGCGCCGTGCGGCTGCAGGAAGAGACCGGCATGGCCGCGGAGGACATCGACACATGCATGAAGCTCGGCGCGGGGCACCCGATGGGCCCGCTCGCGCTTCTGGACCTGGTCGGCCTCGACGTCTCCGCGGCGATCGGCGAAACGATCGGCGAGCAGATCCCGCCGCGCGTGCAGGAGCTGATCGCCGACGGAGCGCTGGGGCGGAAGACGGGCCGCGGACTGCTCAGCTACTGAGCGGCGAAGACAACATTTACCTGGGCTGAAAGAGCTTTTAGCTCGCGTTCATCAAGGTGGCGATACTTGTCACTGCGACCTAGAAGTCGCAACGCACACCCGCCTCCTCCCAAGTGCGCACGATCCGGTCCGCTCCCCCCGCGGGCCGGACGTGTTTAAGGCCCCTCGCGCCCCGCCGCGCCGTGCTCGTCGCGCTCTCGCCCGGACACGGCCCGGCGCTCCCGGATCCGAAGCGACTCGATGCGGTTGTCGCGCACCGACTCGACGCGGATCGAGTAGCCGTCGGCGTTGACGGTGTCCCCGCGCCGCGGCAGCCGGCCGAGCTCGGCGAACACGAAGCCCCCGACGGAGTTGTAGGCGTCGGTGTCGACCGGCAGCTCCAGGCCGTAGTCGGCGAGGTCCGTGACCGCGACGTGGCCGCGCACGAACCAGTCGCCGTTGGCGAGCCTGCGCACCGCGCCCGAGGTCGGATCGGTCTCGTCGGAGATCTCCCCGACGACCTCCTCGATGATGTCCTCGACCGTGACGACGCCCACCACGCGACCGTACTCGTCGACGACCACCGCCATCGAGGTGCGACCGCGCTGCAGGTCGGCGAGCAGATCGTCCAGCGGCTTCGTCTCCGGGACGATCAGGGCGTCGTGCACCACCGACTCGATCGTCGCGTCGGGCCCGGCGGTCATCAGCAGCCCCGCGAGCTGGCTGACGTGCACGATCCCCTTGACGCGGTCGCGGTCTTCGTGTTCGGTCACGACGAGGCGCGTGTGGCCGCTGGCGACGCACATCTCCACCGCGGCGCCCGCGGTCGAGGACAGATCGAGCGTGACGACGGCGGGGATCGGCGTCATCACCTGCCGCGCCTCCTGCTCGTGCAGGTGGAAGACCCCGGTCAGCATCCCCGCCTCGCCGGGGTCGATGTGCCCCCCCTGGTAGGACTCGGCGATCAGCCTCTTCAGCTCGTCGGGGGAGCCGCCGCGGCGTTCGCCCCCCATCTCGACGCCGAGCAGCGCGAGCAGGCGCTGCGAGACCGAGGTCAGCGCGACGATCAGCGGGCGGAAAAAGATGCTGAAGGCCTGCAGCGGCCGTGCCACGCGCCGGGCCACAGCCTCGGCGCGGTCGATCGCGTAGAACTTCGGCACCATCTCGCCGGCGATCAGCTGCGTCATCGCGATCATCGCGAAGGCGACCACGGCGACCACCACCGCGGCGACGCCGTGGTTCCAGCCGCTACCGAGGGCGCCCTTCAGCAGCGCGGCGAGCGCCGGCTCGCCGAGTGCGCCGATCGCGATCGAGGTGATCGTCACGCCGATCTGGACCGCCGAGATGTAGTCGTTGACCTCGGCGAGCTGGCTCAGCGCCAGCGCGGCGCCCTTGGCGCCTTCGTCGCGCATCAGTTCCAGACGCGCCCGGCGCGAGCGCACGAGCGCGTACTCGGCGATCACGAAGAACGCGTTGATCCCGACCAGGACGGCCGCGATGAGGACCTTGAGGCCGTTCACGCGCGCGCCGCGGTTCCCGCCCGCAGCCCCAGTAGTGCCTCGCCCTCTCCGGCGCCGGAAGTGCCGGTGCGAACCGGAGGGGCCACCCTACTTCGGGGGAGTTCTTCGTCGTCGGTCATCGCGCTGGTCAGCGGTGCAACCGTAGCAAGCGCCCCCTCCGGAAAATCATCGCCGCAACCTCATACGATGCCGTCGATGCGCCCGGCGAGGTCGAAGTCGGCCGCCGTCAGCCCGCCCTCCGAGTGGGTGGAGAGCGTCAGCCGCACCTTGTTCCAGCCGTGCAGCAGGATGTCCGGGTGGTGGTTGGCGTCCTCGGCCGCCTGCCCGACGCGGTCCACGAAAGCGAGTGCCGAGGCGAAATCCGCGAACTCGAGATCCCGCTCGATCGCCGTGGGACCGTCATCCTGCGCGAGCCGCCAGCCCTCGAGGGCGCCGAGGCGTGCCCGTATGTCCTGCTCGGCCAGGGTCGCCATCTGAGAGGGGGTTACCCCGCTACGCCTGCGAGACACAGGAAGCCGATCGCCGGGCCGGAGGCCTCGCGTTCCCCGGTCCGGCAGGCGCCCGCTGCGACGTAGAGTTCTGTTGATGCGCATCGTCAGCCTCGTCCCGCACGCCACGGAGCTGCTCTTCGCCCTCGGCCTCGACGCAGAGATCGTCGGCGTGACCCACGAGTGCGACCATCCGGCGCAGGCCTGCGAGCTGCCGCCTGTGACCCGTGACGCGCTGCCGGCAGGGCTGTCCGCGGCGGAGATCGACGCCGCCGTGCGCGAGCGCACCCTGCGGGGCGAGTCGATCTACCAGCTCGACGTCGACACCCTCGGCGAGCTCGAGCCGGACCTGATCGTCACGCAGGCCCTGTGTCCGGTCTGCGCAGTCTCCTACGAGGACGTCGCCGCGATCGCGGACGAGCTGCCCTCGCATCCGCGCGTGATCGCGCTCGACCCGCGCACGCTCGGGGAGACGCTCGAGGACGTGCGCACGCTGGCCGAGGCGACCGGGCGCCGCCGCGAGGGCGTCGAGCTGGTGGCCCGCACGGCCGGGCGCATCGACCGCGTGCGCCTGGCGGTGCGAGGCCGGCGCCGCGTGCGAGTCGCGGCGCTGGAGTGGCTCGACCCGGTCTTCGCCGCGGGTCACTGGACGCCGCAGCTGATCGAGCTGGCGGGCGGGGAAGACGTGCTCGGCCTGCCCGGCGAGCCCTCGGAGACCGTGAGCTGGGAGCGCGTCGCTGAAGCGGCGCCGGAGATCGTGATCGCGATGCCGTGCGGATATGACGCGCCGAGGGCGCATGAGGAGGCGCTCGCCCACGCCGAGCGGCTGCGCTCGCTCGGCGCCGTGCGGATCGTCGCCGTCGACGCCTCCTCCTACTTCTCCCGGCCCGGGCCGCGCCTCGTCGACGGGCTCGAGCTGCTGGGCGCCCTGCTGCACCCGAGCCGCGTGCCGGAGTCCGGGATCCCCGGCGCCCCGGTGCGGGCGATCGAGCTCGAGCTGCAGAGCGCGGGCTAGCGCACCGCGCGCGCGCCGGTCCTAGGCGAAGCCGCTGCCGGTCGCCGCTTGCGCGACGAGCAGCGAGGCTGCGACCGCGATCGCGGCGAGCACGACGCACGCTGCGATCCCCGCGGCGGGAACGCGGCGCTGGTCGGCCGCGCGGAGCACGAAGCCCGCGAGCACTCCGCCGATCAGGCCGCCGATGTGAGCCCCGACCGAGATGTTCGCGAACAGGAAGCTGAAGACCAGGTTGATGACGATCAGCCCGCCGATGCCCGACTGCATCACGCTGACGCCGCGCGCGCGCAGCTCCACGGCCGCAGCCCCCATCAGACCGAAGACCGCGCCCGAGGCCCCGAGGCTCGGGGCGGCTGTCGCGAGCACCACGCCGAGCGAGCCGGCGAACAGCGCGACCGTGTAGATCGCCGCGAAGCGCAGCGAGCCGATCGCCGGCTCGAGCATCATCCCCAGCACGTAGAGGAGGTACATGTTGAAGCCGATGTGCAGCAGGTTCTCATGCAGGAACGCGGAGCTCACGAGGCGCCAGTACTGGTGGTGGCCGTTCGAGATCGCTTCGCGGAAGAGCACGCCTTCGTCGATCACGCTGCCGTGGATTTCGCTGCCAGACACCGAGAGCTGTCCCTGCTCGGTGAGGAACGCCGCGACGTTGATCGCGATCAGCGCGTAGGTCACGCGCGGCGCGGTCGCGACCGTGCGCAGCCGCTTCACGCGGGTGCGCTGACGCGAGCACTCAGGACAGCGCATCCCGACCGGGGTCGGGGTCATGCAGTCGGGGCAGATCGGCCGCCCGCAGTTCGAGCACGAGACGCCGGTCTCGCGCGATGGGTGGCGGTAGCAGGTGGGCATCAGGCGTGCTCGGTTCGGTCGGCGTGCGAGGAGCCCCCGCAGGCGAACCGAGCCGGGAGAGCCTTCATCGGGACGGAACAGGCGTTTCGAGGTCGGGGGCCCCGGCGCGCGACGGGCGGGTTCAACGATCTCCGAGCAGCTTACGAGTCTCGCGCTCGACGTCCTCGATCGCCCGCTCTGCCGCCTTGCGCAGACCGTCGAGGCTCGGCGGCGAGGAGGACGTGCGGCGCCGCGCGCGCAGCACCACCAGCGCCGCTCCCGCGGTTCCGCCGATGACCAGCGCCGCGGCCGGCCGCGCCCAGTTGCGCGGGTCGCGCATCGCCGAGAGCTCCCACGCCTCGAGCTCGTCGGCGGCCATCTCGGTGATGCTCCGCAGCGTGCTCTCGAGGCGCTCGGCGAGATCGGCGGGGGGCTCGACCGGGGCCAGCGCTTCGCGCAGCAGCCCCTCGAAGTTGGTCGCCGCTTCACTCATCCCGCGAACCCCCCGCGGGTTTCGCACCGGTCTGCTCGCGGTCGCCCACGATCTCCTCGAGCTGCCTGATCGCGCGATGGATCAGGACCTTCGTGGCGCCGTCGGAGCGTCCCAGCGCCCGCGCGATCTCGCGGTTGTCCATGCCGAGCGCGAAGCGCATGATCAGCGCCTCGCGGCGGTCGTCCGGGAGCATCGCCACGCCGGCCAGGACACGACTCAGCTCGTCGCGTCCCTCGACCAGCTGCTCGGTGGTGTGGGGCGCCGTGATCGTGGTCGTCTCGTCGATCGGCGACGCCGGCTTGCGGGCGCGGTCGCGGTACAGGTTCGCGGCGAGGTTGTGGGCGATGCGGATCAGCCACGGGCGCAGCGGCCGCCCGTCCGATTCGCGCTGGGCGCGCTCGAAGTGGCGGTAGGCCTGCAGGAAGGTCTGCTCGGTCAGGTCCTCCGCATCGTGATGGTTGCCCACCCGGTAGTACGCGTAGGAGTAGACGTCCCGGAGATGTGCCCTGTAGAGATCCGAGAACTCCGCGTCGAGCCGGGCCTTGCTCTTCTCGCTCGCCTGCCCGGACACTCATTGCACCCTACCCCCACCCTCTGCCGGCGGGATGCTTCCTCGCCGGCGGCGCGCTGTCGCTACGGAGAGCATCTAGGCCGCGCGGGAGATCTCCCGTGGTGGCTGCGCGTCCACGGGCGGCGCGAGTGTCTCGCCGGGGCCGCCGAGCCAGTCCCACTGCAGCCGCACGCACGCCCAGATCCGCTCGGTGACCGCTCCCGCCAGGCTCGGCGAGCAGCGCTCCACGGTCGGGTAGTGCAGCGGGCGCCCGACCCGCAGGCGCACCTTGCGGGGGCGGATCCGCCAGCCACGGCGCACCTGATCGGTGCCGATCACCGCGATCGGGGCCACCGGCGCGCCGGTTTCCAGCGCCAGCCGGCCGACGCCCCGCTTCGGGGTGCCGAGCGGTCCCGGGCGGACGCGGGTGCCCTCCGGGAACAGCACGACGCAGTCGCCGCGCTCGAGGATCGCCCGCGCGGTCGCCATCGCGTCCCCGTCGCCCGCGCCGCGGTCCACTGGGAACGCGCCGAGCGCGTTCAGGATCCACGCCTGCCAGCGCTTTTCGAACAGCTCACGCTTGGCCATGTAGTAGACCGGCCGTTTGACCAGCGTGCCGATCACGAACGGGTCGAGGAAGCTCCGGTGGTTGGCCGCCAGCAGCAGCGGGCCGCTGCGCGGCAGATGCTCGCGCCCCACGCGCTGCATGCGCAGGTACACGAGGAAGAACGGCACCAGCAGCCCGCGCAGCACCCAGTAGACGACGGGATTCACCCCGCGGTTCAGCGAGCGTTCGCGGAAGCTGTCCAGCTCGACGTGCGGAGCCTCGGCGGGGGCCTCGGCAACGGTGCCGGCAACGGGGTGGGCCACGCCTCCTCTACACCGCGGCGGGCCCCCGCGTTACATGCCTGAGGCGACCGCGCGGCCGTTCGTGCGCGGCGTCTCCTCGCCGTCCCCGGGAGCCTCGCCGGTCAGCAGCCAGCCCTGCCCGGTCGAGCGCACGAGGCCGCGGCGGCCGAGCAGCGTGAGCGCGCTCGTGACGGTCGGCCGGCGGGCGGCGACGAGTTCCGCGAGCACGGCGTGGGTGAGCCGCAGCGGCACCGTCACGCCCTCGCTGCCGACCCGTCCCCAGCGCGCCGCAAGGTGCCAGAACAGCATGTGCAGCCGCACGTCGACACGGGCCTGATGGACGATCGCCATGTTCACGGCGATGTTCCGCGAACGGCTGACCGCGCGGCCGACGAGACGCCCGCCGAGCTGCGGGAATTCGGCGAGGTGGCGCATGAAGGCGTCGTCGAGGACGGCCACCCGCGCCGTCTCGAGCACGCGCCAGCCAACTGTCATCGGCAGCGTCGGCAGTTCGTCGTTGCCCTCGGAGGGGCGCAGCAGGTCGCCCTCGCCGAGCAGCTCTGCGCCGAAACGGCCCTCGATGCCGACGCGGCGCACGAGCAGGCCGTCCAGCATCAGAAGGCCGATGCCGATGCCGCCGCCGGTGACGAGAGGCGTGCCCCGCCAGCGGCCGGTCGGGATCGTCATCTCACGGGCGACGCACTCGGCGATGGCGCGCTCGCGAAACTCGGGCGGGATCGCCTCCGCGAGGCTCGGATCGTGTTCGAGCACCCTCACGCGGTCGGTGGATTCTGTGGCCGTTGCTGACATTTCACAAAGATCTCGCTCACCCGCCGTACAGGCGGTGTGGAAAGCGTCGCTGTCATTTGCGTTACCCAGATTCGGCGCGCGATCAACTGGAAATCACCCGCATGGGCGACGCTTCCCACAGCCCCGGCCGCTACGGGCGCGCTAAACCGGCGCAACAGGGCGCTGGCCGTTCGTACCCCCGAAAGCGGCTGCTCCTAAGCGGATTCGGCTGGTGTGCCGATACGTGGCGCAGATGTCTCTCGAGCCGACATTCGAGGAGCAGGAGCTGCTTGCCGACGCGATGTCGCGCGAAGGCTCGCAGCTGAGCCGCCGCGAAATGAGATCGTGCATCGCCGCCGGGCTGGGGTTCCTCGCCGCCTGCGCCGCGATCTGGGCGGTGCGCCCCCCCGGCTCGTTCGGGGTTTGGCCCGCCTTGCTGTGCGCGATCGTGCTGATCGCAGCCACGCGGGTCTCCTTCGACACGCCGTTCGGTTTCACCGTGCTGACCCAGGTCGCGTTCGTGCCGCTGCTGTTCGCCGTGCCGCCCGCGCTCTCGCCGCTGATCGTCGCCGCGGCGCTGGCCGTCGCGAAACTGCCCGGGCTCGCGAAGCGCCAGCTTCCGGTCTCGCGTCTGCTCGGCGTGCCTGGCAACGCGTGGTTCGCGGTCGGTCCGTCGGCCGTGTTCGCGATCTCGGGGACCCCCCCCGCCCACGCGGGCGCCGCTCTGCTGATCGCGGCGCTGCTCGCGGAGTTCCTCGTCGACTTCGGCGTCTCCACCGTGCGCTTCGCGTACTCCTCCGGCGCCGGCGTCACGCAGCAGCTGAAAGAGACCTGGGTCTACGCGATCGACGCCGCGCTCTCCGGCGTCGGGCTGGTGGTTGCGGCGGCCGAGAAACAGCACCCGGGCGCCGTCCTCGCGCTGCTGCCGCTGCTCGGCCTGTTCGGGGTCCTCGCCCGCGAGCGCCGCCAGCGGCTCGAGAGCCTGGTGGAGCTCAACAACGCGTACCGTGGCACCGCGCTCGTGCTGGGCGACGTCGTCGAGGCCGACGACAGCTACACGGGCGAGCACTGCCGCGGCGTGGTCGCCCTCGCCCTGGCGGTGGCCGACCGCCTGAACCTCGACGGCACGCGGCGGCGCAACCTAGAGTTCGCGGCCCTGCTCCACGACGTCGGCAAGATCGCGGTGCCGAAGGAGATCATCAACAAGCCCGGCAAGCTGACCCCCGAGGAGTGGACGATCATCAAGACCCACACCGAGGAGGGGCAGCGGATGCTCAGCCGCGTCGGGGGCTTCATGCGCGAGGTCGGCGAGGTCGTGCGCTCCCACCACGAGCGCTGGGACGGCGGCGGCTACCCCGACGGGCTGTCCGCAGAGGCGATCCCGATCGAGGCCCGGATCGTGGCCGCCTGCGACACCTGGAACGCGATGCGCACCGACCGTTCCTACCGGCGCGCGCTCTCCCACGAGGTGGCGCTGGCCGAGCTGCGCGCATGCGCGGGCACGCAGCTGGACCCGACCGTCGTCGAGACCCTCGCGGATGTCGTGCGCGAGGAAGGCGGGGCGGCCGAGACCAGCGTCGAATCCGCCGTCACGCATTCGCAGCTTCTGGCCGGCAGCGGCGCCGGCGCCTGAGCGCCTCCCGGCCTCCGGCCAGGCCACCGGGGTCGCGGCACGGGGCGGCCGCGGGCGAACCTATGATCGGATGCGTGCCGGAGTAGCTCAGCTGGTAGAGCACCTGTCTTGTAAACAGGGGGTCAGGGGTTCGAGTCCCCTCTCCGGCTCTCGGAGCAGCGGACGCAAGCGCACCGCTCTCCTCGCATCGCCGCGTGCCGAGCGCGGAGGCGCAGGCCGCCGCGGGCCCAGGGACGCCTTCCCCGGCGGGGCCGCCGCAGACGCTGCGGCGCGCGGCTCCGCGAAAAAGCCGATCCACCTCCAACCTCGGGGGCGTTGCGGCGTTTGAACCGTCGGTCGATCCCCCTCCAGGAGAGCGACTAGAGGCCCCGCGATCCCTGAGCATGCGGGGCCTCTGCCCTTTCGAGGACGCTCGGTCGAGCCCCGCTCAGGGCGTCCCGAAGGCGTCCTCGGCCCACCCTGTCCACAACCTTGACACCGAAGCGACGTCGTGTTACACCTCTGACCGAGAGGGGCCGGGCGAGGGTGCCCGGGGTGTGGCGGAAGCTGTTGCCCGGGACGGCTCGCACGGGACCGAGAGGGACCCGCAGCCCGGCGCCGTCCCCACCGCCAAAGGAGACGAGAGAGACATGCAGAGACCACGCACAGGCACGCGCCGCCTGCGCTGCCGGATGCCCATCGCGGCAGCTTCCGCGCTGGCCGCAGCCGCCGCGCTGACCATCGCCGCGCCCGCCTTCGCAGCCAAAGTCAACCCCGAATTCGCCGAGTTCCTCGACTGCCCTGCCGCAACCGCCGCGATCTGCACGGTCGCGCACACCACCTCCGGTGAATTCAAGATGGGCAACAAGGAAGTGCCCATCGAAAAGGAGATAACCCTTCAGGGCGGATTGCCCACGACCTCGTTCGAAACCCAGAAACTGATCGGGGCGAGGGACGGCAAGACCGTGATCAGCCCGCCGCAGAAGGTCCCCGGCGGCCTGCTCGGGATCCCCGGCATACTCGAAGGGATCGGCGGCGAAGTCACCGCCACGGCGTCGCTGGCGGGTCCGGCCAGCGGCATCGAAGTGAACCAGTTCAACCTGCTCTCGGGCAAAGGCACCGCTGTCGTGCTGCCGCTGAAGATCAAACTCGACAACCCGCTGCTCGGCAGCGAATGCATGGTGGGCTCGGAAACCGAACCGGTGGTGCTGCACCTGATGACGACCGTAAAAGGCGTTGGTAGCGCTCCCGGCAAAAGGAAGATCACCGAGCTCTCGGGGATCACGCTGGAAGACAACCAGTTCGCGGTCCCGGCGGCCAAGAACTGCGGGCTGTCCACGCTGCTCGTGAACCTCCTCGCGGGGCTGCCATCGCCCGCCGGTCACAACCGCGCGGTGCTGACCGGCGACTTCGAGAGCACGCCGGCCGAATACGCCGAGAAGTACGCGATCATCCCGCAGGAAAAGCAGGAAGCGAAGGAAAAAAAGTCCAAAGAAAAGCAAGAAAAGAAGGAACAGAAGGAAAAAGAAAAGCGGGGGTAGGCAGAGCCTGAGATCCGCGCCGGGGCGCGGCCCGCAACCGGGCCGCGCCCCGTTCGCGCATTCGCCGCATCGAACGAGCTAGAGCCGCACGGCGCTCATCGCGCCGGTGGAACGCCGCGGCAGCGGACGGGTCGGCGAGGGGCAAGGGGATCGCCACGCAGCGCGCCGGCGGCGGGCAGCCACCCTGGGCGATCACCACGCAGCGCAGGGTGCGGCGCCGGGCAGCCACCCTGGGCGATCACCACACGGGGCCGGGGTGCCGCGCCCGCGGCGGGTGCAGCCACCCTGGGCGATCACCACACGGGGCCGGAATGCGGCGCCCAGCCACGCCGGCCGCTCCGCGGCGGCGAGAAGCGCAGCTCCCCGCGCAGCCCGCTGGTCACGGTTGCCGCGACGGGCTCTAGCCCTCGTACATCGACTCGATCGTCGCCTCGTACTTCTCGGCGATCGGCTTGCGCTTGAGCTTCATCGTGGGCGTCAGCTCATCGCCACCCGGCAGCCAGTCGCCGCGGACGATCGAGAACTTCTTGATCTGTTCGACTTTGGCGAGCTTGGCGTTGGCCGCATCGACCCCCTCCGCCACGGCGGCGCGCACGCGCTCGTCCCCGGCGAGCGACTCCAGCGAGGCGTCCTCGATGCCCTGCTGGGTCGCCCACATCGGCGCGAAGTCGGCGTCGAGCACCAGCAGCGCGGTGTTGTACGCCCGCCGGTCGCCGATGCAGCAGGCCTGGCCGATCAGCGGCGAGGCGCTCTTCAGCGCCGCCTCGATGTTGGCCGGCGACATGTTCTTGCCGGCGGCGCTGATGATCAGCTCCTTCTTGCGGTCGACGATCCTCAGGTAGCCCGCCTCGTCGAACTCGCCGATGTCGCCCGTGCGCAGGAAGCCGTCGTCCGTGAACGCCTCCGCCGTCTTCTCGGGCAGGTTGCGGTACCCCTTCATCACCACGTCGGAGCGGATCAGCACCTCGCCGTCGGAGTCCAGCCTGATCTCGACGCCCGGCGCGGGCGGGCCGACCGTGCCGATGCGGATCTTGCCCGGCGGGTTCACGGTGCCGGCGCCGCAGGTCTCGCTCATCCCCCACAGCTCCGCCAGCGGCAGGCCGATCGCGTGGAAGAACTCGAGCACCTCGACGGGAGTCGGCGCCGCGCCGACGTTGATCGCCTCGACCTGGTCGAGTCCGAGCATCGCGCGCAGCCCCGCGAAGATCTCCTCGTCGGCCGCCTGGACCTGCTCCGCCAGCTCCGCCGGCACGTCCTCGCCCGCCTGCTCGAGACGCACCTTGCGCAGCGCCGCCTCCAGCGCCGCTTCCACCTTGGTCCGCTGCTCCTCGGGCTGGCTCGCGAGCATCGTCTCGAGACCGGCCTTCAGCTTCTCCCAGATGCGCGGCACGGCGAAGAACCAGCTCGGCCGCACTTCCGGCAGGTAGGAGAGAACCTGGCGCGGATCCTCGCAGCAGGTGATCTGCAGGCCATAGACGATCGGCAGGTAGTGGTGGGCGTTGCGCTCGGCCACGTGCGCGGACGGCAGCCACGAGATCACCCGTCCGTCGCGCGGGAATTCGATCAGCTCCTCGAGCCCTTCGCACGCCGCCATCAGGTTGCGGTGGATCAGCTGCACGCCCTTCGGCGGCCCGGTCGTTCCGGAGGTGTAGATCAGCGTGAGGACGTCGTCGGAGCGAAGCTGCGCGACCGAGGCCGCGACGTCGAACTCCGCGTCGGAGCCCTCGACGTCAGCGAGCGAGAGGGTCTCTGCCGGCGCATCGCCGTCGATCACGATCACGTGCTTCAGGGCCGGGACCTCGCGCCGCGCCTCGAGCACCCTGTCGAGGTACTGCTGCTCGCAGATCAGGATGCTCGCCTGCGCGTCGGCCAGCAGGTAGGTGATCTGCTCGGCCGTGTAAGTGCTGTAGATCGAGAACGGCGCGGCTCCGACCATCATCCCCGCGAGGTCGCAGAGGTGGAACTCGGGGCGGTTGCCGATCATCAGCGCCAGCGTGTCGCCGCGGCGCAGACCGAGGTCGTGCAGCCCGGCGGCGAGCGCGTCGACCCGTTCGCGAAGCTCACCCCAGGTGATCGTGAACGCGTCGTCCTTGGTGCGGATCGCGACGTCCCCGGCCCGCTCGGCGGCGGTGATCCGGAACGCCTCCGCGATCGTCGCGGCGCCTGCCGCCGGGGGGGTGCCAGCTGCCGTTGAAGAGACTGCGGCCTCCATCGTTTCCTCCCTCTCTCACCCCGCCCCGTAGCCGGCGGACGGCCCGATCATAGCCCTCGTGGCTAGGCTCGCAAAGTGCGCGTTGGCGAGCTCGGCTGGTGGTGGCACTCGTTGGGCGGGGAGCCGCCCCCGCGGCCGGCCCTGCCGGGTCCCGCGGAGGCCGACGTCGCGATCGTCGGAGCGGGCTTCACGGGCCTCTGGACCGCCTTCTACCTGAAGCGCGCGGAGCCCTCGCTGAGGGTGCTCGTGCTCGAGGCCGAGCAGGCCGGCTTCGGGGCCTCGGGTCGCAACGGCGGCTGGCTCTCGGGGTTCTTCTCGGGTCCGCCCCGCGCCTACGAGCGCGCCCGCGGCGGCAGCTACGCGGCGCTGCAGCGGGCAATGCTCGAGACCGTCGGCGAGGTCGTCTCCGTGGCCGCCGCGGAGGGCATCGAGGCCGACATCGTGCACGGCGGCAACCTCACGGTCGCGCTCGACGGCGCCCAGCTCGCGCGGCTGCGCGCCGGTCTCGCCGGCGCGCGGCGGCACGGCCTGGACGAGCAAGACCTGCGCGAGCTGGACGCCGGCGAGCTGGCGGCGCGGGTGCGGGTCAGGGGCGCGCTCGGCGCGAGCTTCTCCCCCCACGTCGCGCGCCTGCACCCGGCCAAGCTGCTCACGGGCCTGGCCGCCGCGGTCGAGCGCCTCGGCGTGCCGATCCACGAGCGCACCCCGGTGAGCGCGATCCTGCCCGGCCGCGCGCGCACCGTGCACGGCGAGGTCCGGGCCCCGTGGATAGTCCGCGCGACCGAGGGATACACGGCCTCGCTGCACGGCCTGCGCCGGGAGCTGGCGCCGATCAACAGCTCGATGATCGTCACCGAGCCGCTGCCCGCTCCGGTGTGGGAGCAGATCGGCTGGGAGGGCGCCGAGACGATCGGCGACGGCGCCCATGTCTACGCATACCTGCAGCGCACCGCCGACGGGCGGATCGCGATCGGCGGTCGTGGCTCGCCGTACCGCTTCGCCTCGCGCACCGACGGCCGCGGCGAGACGCCGCCGCGGACGATCGGCGGCCTGCACGAGCGCCTCGCGGCGATGTTCCCGGCCGCCGCGGGCGCCGCCGTCGAGCACGCCTGGTCGGGAGTGCTGGGCGTGCCCCGCGACTGGTGCCCGTTCGTCCTCGCGGACCCCGCACGGGGCCTCGCGGCGGCGGGCGGCTACGTCGGCGAGGGCGTGGCCGCCGCGAACCTCGCCGGCCGCACCCTGCGCGACCTGCTGCTCGGCCGGCGCACCGAGCTCACCGCCCTGCCGTGGGTCGGGCGCCGGCCCCGGCGCTGGGAGCCCGAGCCGCTCCGCTGGCCGGAGATCCACGCCGTCTACGGCCTGTACCGCCGTGCCGACGCGGCGGAGCGGCGCAGCGGGCGCCCGTCACGGCTCGGGGCGCTCGTCGACGCGCTGTCCGGACGGGAGTGACGCACCCCGGGCTCGCGCGGCAGACACGCGGTGCCCGAGCGTGCGGCGAGCGCCCGCCGTCACTAGCATCGCCGCCGTCCACACGGGAGGAGGCACACGCAGATGCCCTATGAGACGGTGCTCTACGACGTCGACGGCGCGATCGCCACGATCACGCTCAACCGGCCGGAGCGGCTCAACACGATCGTCCCGCCGATGCCCGACGAGCTGCAGGACGCGGTCCACCGCGCCTCGCTCGAGGCGACCGTGAAGGTGATCGTGCTGCGCGGCGCCGGGCGTGCGTTCTGCGCGGGCTTCGACTTCAGCGGCGGCTTCCACCACTGGGACGAGGGGATGACGACGGCGGGGCGCTGGGACCCCGGCAAGGACTTCGCGATGGCGACCTCCCCGGCATCCGGGCCGGTTCCGAAGTTCATGTCGATCTGGCGATCGCCGAAGCCGGTGATCGCCCAGGTGCACGGCTGGTGCGTCGGAGGCGGCAGCGACATGGCGCTGTGCGCGGACATCGTGATCGCCAGCGAGGACGCCCGGATCGGCACGCCCTACTCGCGCATGTGGGGCTGCTACCTGACCGGCATGTGGCTGTACCGGCTCGGCCTCACGAAGGCCAAGGAATACGCGTTGACCGGGCGCCCGCTGTCCGGCGCCGAAGCGGCCGGTGCCGGGCTGATCAACCGCGCGGTCCCGTTCGAGCAGCTGCAGGAGGCGGTCGCGCAGGAGGCGGCGCGGCTCGCCGCGATCCCGCTCTCGCAGCTCACCGCGATGAAGCTGATCGTCAACCAGGCCTACGAGAACATGGGCCTCGCCTCGACCCAGACGCTCGGACCGATTCTCGACGGGCTGATGCGCAACACCCCCGAGGCCGGTGAGTTCATCGGCCTCGCGGAGCGCGAGGGTGTCGGCCCCACGGTGGCGCGGCGCGACGGGCCCTTCGGCGACTACAGCCAGGCGCCCGGCGGCGAGCAGCCCGACCCCTCGCACGTGATCGAGGTCGACCCTCCGGTGGAGCCGAGATGAGCGAGTCGGGCCACGGGCTCGAGGAGGCCTGGGAGCATGGTGCCGCGGAATGGACGCGCTGGGCGCGCAGCCGTGAGCTGGACCACCCGTTCTGGGAGCTGAACCTGCCCGCGTTCCTCGAGATCGTGCCCGCGCCCGGGCGCCTGACGCTCGACGTCGCGTGCGGCGAGGGCCGTGTCGCCCGCGAGCTCGTGCGGCTCGGGCACGACGTCGTCGGCGTCGACTCCTCGCCGTCGCTCGCCGCTGCCGCGAGGGCGCAGGAACCGAGCTTCGAGGTCCATGTCGCCGACGCCGCGGCGATGCCGCTCGCGGACGGTGCCGCCGATCTCGCGATCGCGATGATGGCGCTGATGGCGATCGACGACATGGCCGCCGTGGTGCGCGAGGTCGCGCGGGTGCTCGAGCCCGGCGGACGCTTCTGCATCGCGCTGCTGCACCCCTTCGAAACCTGGGCGGACGCAGACGTCGCGAGCTACTTCGAGGCGACGCGCTACGAGAAGCTTGTCACGCGCGAGGACGGTCTCGGGAGCATGAGGTTCCACGACGTGCACAGGCCGCTGCGCGACTACTTCGACGCCTTGGCCGACGCCGGCATGCTCGTGGAGCGCGTGCGCGAGCCGTCACCCGGCGACGCCTACGTCGGCCGCTTCCCGGAGGTCGCCCGCTGGCGCGACAGGCCGTTCCTGCTGCACGTGCGCGCGGTTCTCGCACCGGATCTCCTCAGCGCGGCAGGCCCCTGATCCGGCGCGCCGCTGGCGGCGCGTCTAGCCGTTGGGGGGCCCAGCCTCACCCCGCTCGGGCTTGACCGCGCCGTAGCGGCGCCAGTGGCGCTCGGGGATGTCCTCCGGGTCCTTGTACCAGTGCCAGGTGCACGGGTCCTTGCTGTAGTCCTCCGGCGGGTCGCTCGGGTACAGCGGATAGCCCGACCACTGGATCGGCAGCGACTCGTTCATGAACGAGCAGTGGGTGCAGTACAGCGGCAGCCCCTTGCGGTGGAACGACCAGTCGTGAGCCTGCTGGGTGACGCCGCCGCCCGGCAGGCCCTCGTATGCGCCGTTGAGCACGAGCCGCTGACCCGAGCCGCACGGGTTCATCGCGAACGTCACCTTCTCCTCATCCTCGGTGATCGTGAAGGAGCCGGGATGCGGTCCGACGCCGGAGCAGGAGTGCGCGCGCCAGGTCGCGGCGAGCAGCTCGACGATCTCGCGGCGGTCGCGCGCCTGGATCGCGTCGTGATGGCGTCGCCAGCCGCGGCTCATCGACTCGCTCCACGCTTCTGCCACGCCGTCCTCGCCGAGTCGCTGCTGGATGAACGAGACGAGATCGAGCACGCCCGCCGCCATCAGGTCGTGGAGCATCTGCCACTCGTGCTTCATCTCCGCGCAGAGCCTCCGCGCCGTGTCGAGATCGCCGGCGTCGATCGCCTCGATCGCGCGATCCATCGTCGGCCGCGAGAGCTCGGCGAGATGCTCGTCGCTGAACCAGCGGTCTGTCATGGTTTCCCTCCTTCGATGGTGGTCTCGAGCCAATCATGAACGAGCGGCGCACAGCGCTGGTGACTGGCGCGGCGCGGGGAATCGGCGCCGCGATCGCCGCACGGCTCGCCGCCGACGGGCTGGAGGTGCTGACGCTCGACCGCAGCCCCGGGTGCGACATCACGCTCGACGTCGCCCGGGGCGAGTTCCCGCCGCTCGGCGAGATCGACGTGTGCGTCGCCAACGCCGGCGTGACGACGACGATCGCGCCCGCCCACCGCATGACCCCCGAGCAGTGGCAGCTCGACATCGACGTGAACCTGACGGGGGCGTTCCGGACGGTCCAGGCCTGCCTGCCGGGGATGCGCGAGCGCCGCAGCGGCAGGATCGTCGTGATCTCGAGCGTCGCGGCGCTCGGCGGGCTGCCGGGCCAGGTGGCCTACGCGGCCTCGAAGGCCGGGCAGCTCGGGATGGTTCGCACGCTGGCCGCCGAGAACGCCGCGCGCGGCATCAGCGTCAACGCGATCCTGCCGGGCCTCGTGGGGACCGAGCAGGTGCTGGGGATGCCCGACGAAGTGCGCGAGCGCGCGCTCGCCACCACCCCGGCGGGGCGCCTGGTCGAGCCGGAGGAGATCGCCCACGCGGTGTCCTTCTTGGTGAGCGATCGGGCCGCGATGCTCACGGGGCAGGCGATCGCGCTCGACGGCGGCGCCTCGCTGACCCAGCTGACGCTCGGCGGCTCCGCAGCGCGCGCGAGCTGAGCCCAGGGACCTGGGCGGGCGAAGCGCGGACCAGCGGACGCGGGGGGCGCGATCGGAGCGCGCCCCTGGGGGTGCCGGGCCCACGGGGCCGGCCCGCCCGCCCCCGCTCAGGCCTCGGCGAGCGCCGACTCCGATGCGAGCGCGCCGCTGCGCAGGCGCAGGCCGAAGGCTGGGAAGAACAGCGTCGAGAGCACGGCGGCGCCGACCAGGGCTCCTGCGGTCGAGGCGCGCATGTGGCCCGTGCTCGTGGCCAGAGTGGTGATCGCGAGCACCAGCGGGAGCTGCGTCGAGCTCATCAGCGCGAGCGCGACCCGGTCGCGGCGATCGAGCACACGGCGGTAGAGGAGCAGGGCGGGGGTGCCCCGGACGATCAGGAACAGGAAGAAGAAGGCGATCATCTTCGCCATGCCGCCCGGCGAGGAGAACACTGCCTGGACGTCGAGCTTCATGCCGCTGACGACGAAGAAGAAGGGCACGAACACCCCAAAGGCGATCGCGCTGAGCTTCGAGTCGAAGGCCGGCAGCTCGCGCCGGCCCAGCACCTGCCGGGTGATCATGCCCGCGGCGAAGCCGCCGAGCAGCAGGTCCAGGCCCAGTTCGAAGGCGAGCAGGGCGAGCGCGAACACCAGCACCACGATCCAGCGCACGGCGAGCTGCGAGCTCGTCTCCATCGTGCGCTCGAGCAGCGGCAGCGTGTGCTGGGCGGAGCGCACGGCGAAGACCGCGACCGCGACCGCCAGCGCCACGAAGGCGAGCAGGATCAGGGCGTTGTGGGCTGTGCTCTGCGCGGAGAGGATCAGCGTCAGCAGCAGGATCGGACCGAACTCGCCGACGGCACCCGCGGCGAGCAGGTAGCTGCCGAAGCGCGTGCGCAGGTCGCCGCTGTCGGAGAGCATCGGGATCAGCGTCCCGATCGCGGTGGTGGCCATCGCCGAGCCCGTGTAGAGCAGCGACACGACCACGCCGGCGGCGGCGAGCAGGCCGCCGATCGTGTAGGCCAGCACGAGCGACATCGCCCAGCCCGCGAGCGCGAGCACGAGCGGCCGGCCCGCGATCCGAGCCAGGTCGATCTCGTAGCCCGCGAAGAAGAACAGCAGGCCGAGCCCGAGATCTGAGAAGAAGCTCACGAATTCGCCCGCGTGCAGCCCGAGCACTTGCGGCCCGATCAGGATCCCGGCGATCAGCTCGACCACGACGACGGGCAGTGGCAGGCCGCGGGCCGCCGCCAGAGCCGCGATCGTGCCGGCCACCGCGGCGCAGCCCACGATCGCCAGGAACGTGCCGGGAGCGAGATCGACCGCGGGCACCTCAAGCCCCGGTTCTCGCCGCCGTGACGCCCACGCGCTCCCCCACGGCCGCAACGGTACACGCCCGCGCGGGCCGGCTGAGAGGCCCCTTGCAGGCTCTGGACGGCAGCCGGGTAACCGCAACGTTGGATCGCTCTCCGGGTTACGGATGCGGAGGAGCGAAGACGAGAACCCCCACAAGGAAGAAGGCACAGATGCGCTCAGGAAAGCTGACGACGGCGGCCACGGCCGCCACCGCGGCGCTGATGGCACTGGCTCCGGCCGGCGCACTCGCCGCCCGCAACCACCATCACTCTTCGGTCAGGAACGGCAGCGCAGGCGGCTGCGCCGTGACCCTGCACTTCGAAAAACAGGGCCCCCTCACGAGCGGTGACCAGACCCTCGCCCTGGGACGCGGCCACTGCGGCCAGACCCCGAGCGCCGGCCAGACCGTGACGCTGTACGAGCGGCCCGCGGAAAAGTCCGCTTACAGCGCGGTCGGAACCACGACCACGGACCCCGCCGGCTACTACCAGGTCTCGACGGGCCCGATCGCCGAAAACACGAGCTTCTACGCCGCGATCGGCAGCGCTCAGAGCGCGCCGAAGGAAGCGAAGGTCGCCGCCGTCGTCTCGCTCAACGGGCCGCCGGAAAACAAACCGCTTCTCGCTGTCCGCTCGGGTTTCCGCAACGGCATCACCTTCAACGGCAAAGTGCCCGCCAGCGACAAAGGCGCGTGGGTCGTCCTCCAGCGCGAGAACGCCCTGAAGGGCGAACAGTGGTACCAGATCAGTCACCGCGTCCGTGTTGACGAAGAAGGCAACTTCTCGATCGAGCACTGGTTCAGGGTCGCCGGCGCCTCGTACATCCGCGTCGTCGTGCGGGGGACCAAGCACTTCACGGCCAGCCCCTCGACCGAACTCAGTTACACGATCACCCAGGCTCAGAACCCGCAGCTGACGGTTGAAAGCACCCAGGATCCGGTGCCCTTCGGCAGCGCCACGTCGATCGGCGGCAAGGCCCCCGGTCTGGCGAGCACCGCGCTGACGCTACTCGGGCGCACCGGCGGCACGGCCGGCTTCCGGCCGATCGCGACGACGATGACCGACGGGGAAGGCAACTACTCCTTCGCGTCGATCAAACCAGCCGCGAGCGGGTTCTACCGTGTCGAGGGTGGCGGGCGCACCTCGACGCCGCTCTACCAGGGCGTCAAATACGTCCTGACGGATACGCCCCCGACGACGATCCAGTCGGGTCAGCTGCTGACCGTCACCGGCACCGTCACCCCGGTGAAGGCGGGCCACCGCGTCCTGCTGCAGAAGCAGAACGCCGGCGGCAGCGGTTTCCACACGGTCGGTAGCGGCACGGTCGCCGCCGACGGGACCTACACGGTCTCGCAGAAGCTCCTCGTCCCGGGCAGCTACACCCTGCGGGTGAAGGTCCCGGGCGACCCCGAGAACGGGGCTACCACGAGCGCGCCGTTCGCGACCACGGTCACCGCCGTCCCCACCTCGACGCTGCCGGCCGCGAGCCAGCCGTAGTCGAGCAGCGGGGGGACGCCGGATGCGTCCCCCCGCGCTCAAGCGCAGAGCGGCCGCCCCGAGCTGGGCGGCCGCTCGTGCGTCGCGGCCGGGCCGGCGGTCAGCTCGGGTCGGGCCTCACGACGACGGTGTCCGCGCCTGACGCGCCGCAGACGCCTCCCGCTGGGCGGCGTTATGCTCAGAGCTGTCGACCGCCGAGGAGGCAGGCGCTGTGACAACGCTGGTGCTCATGGTCGCGCCGCTGATCGTGGTGCTGTACGTGTTGATCGTCTCGATCAACAAGGGCGAGCACTACGCTCCTCAGGCCTACTACCGGGCCAAGCGCGGTGGCGCCCCCGTCGCCTACGGCTTCGAGTCACTCGGACCCCGGCCCCGCCGGCGCGGGGCCCTCGAGACGGCGGCGGAGCGCGAAGAGGTGGACCGATCCGCGCGCCGCGCCCGCTGAGGCGCGCGCTCCTCGAGGCGCGTGCGAGCGCAGGCCCCCGGCGCGCCGGCACCCCCTGAACGCCTGGCCGGGCCCTGAGCGCCGCCTCTAGGCCGCGACCGCGCGCGAGTCGAGGTGCGCGCCGACCTTGCGCTTGACGCGCTGCAGGGCGTTGTCGACGGTCTTCGTGTCGCAGCTCAGCCGCTCGCCGACCTGCTCGTAGGAGTAGCCGTCGAGGTACAGCGACAGGACGCGGCTCTCGAGCTCCGAGAGGGCCGTCGAGAGGCACCCGACCAGCGAGCGCAGCTCCTCGGAGGAGATCACCTGGTTGACCGGGTCGTGCACGGTCGGCCCCGGCAGCATCTGGTCGAGCGTCGGCACCTCGTCGCCGGAGCCCGCCGGCGTGGAGGAGAAGGACACGTACTGGTTGAGCGGGGTGTGCTTGTTGCGTGTGGCGGTCTTGACCGCGGTGATGATCTGGCGCGTGATGCAGAGCTCGGCGAAGTTGCGAAAGCTCGACTCGCGGTCGGTGCGGAAGTCGCGGATCGCCTTGTAGAGGCCGACCAGCCCCTCCTGGATCAGATCATCGGCGTCGCCGCCGGCGAGAAAATACGAGGAGGCCTTGAGCCTCACGAAGCCGTGGTAGCGGCGCACGAGGCGGTCATAGGCGTTGCGGTCCCCCTGCTTCGCCAAGGCGATCAGAAAGAGATCCTCGACCTTAGGTTCAGAGTTAGGGTTATGGGAGATACGGGCCACGAGCAGCTCATCCTTTCTGGGGCCGCCTCCCTGGCGGTCCACGGGTGCCATTGCTCAGTGGCGCACTCCTCCCCTGGCGCCAAAGCTATTCAATTGCCGAGGTTCCTAAACCTCAGGTCAAGCGTTACGCGCGGCAGACTCGCACAGTTATGAAGAGCT
This sequence comes from uncultured Solirubrobacteraceae bacterium, assembly GCA_963703205.1. Classification (GTDB taxonomy): domain Bacteria; phylum Actinomycetota; class Thermoleophilia; order Solirubrobacterales; family Solirubrobacteraceae; genus Palsa-744. Next base: position 217,444 of record OY969799.1, on the reverse strand, counting down.
GTCAACCCTTTCTTGCAAGATCCCGTACAGCAGCGCGGCGGCCGCCGCGGCCACGCCGAGCGAGGAGATCCGGCCCCGCAGCGGCAGCGCGATCAGCTCGTCGCAGGCGGAGGCGACGCGGGGACGCAGCCCGCTGCCCTCGCTGCCGAGCACGAGCACGACGCCCGCGCCGCGGTAGTCGGGGCTGTCGTAGGGGACCGGCGCGCGGCGCCCGTCTCCCTCCGCGCTCGCCCCGTAGGACCAGCAGCCGGCATCGCGGGCTGCCACGAGGAAGTCCGCGAGGTTGCGCACGCGCGCCACCGGCAGATGCTCGACCGCTCCCGCGGATGCCTTGCAGACCGCAGGAGTCACCTCTGCGGCGCGGCGCTCGGGCACGATCACGCCCGCCGCGCCCGCGCACTCGGCGGTGCGGCAGATCGACCCCAGGTTCTGCGGGTCCTGCACCTGGTCGAGCGCCACCAGCAGCGGCCGGTCGAGCGCGAGCAGCTCGCCCGCAACCGCGTACGGATAGGGCCCCGCCTCGGCGCAGATGCCCTGGTGCGCCTCCGACCCGCACCTGGCCGCGATCTCCTCGGCGCTCGCCCCATGGACCTTCCTTCCCGCCAGCCACGGCTCGCGCGCCGCGCCCGCCGTCGCCCAGAGCTCGGTCACCGCGTGGCTGCGTCGTCCCGCGAGCGCCTCCCGCACGGGGTTGCGCCCGTAGACGATCACAACGGCAGCAGCTCGAAGCCGCCGGCGCCGTCGCGCACCTCCCAGCCGAGCGAGGCGATCTGCCGGCGCAGCTCGTCGGCGGCGGCGAAGTCGCGCTCGGCGCGCGCGCGCTCGCGCCGCCCGGCCAGCTCCACGACCTCCTCGGGCGCCTGGGCCGCCGCCTCGAGCAAACGCTCGAGGCCGAGCACGCCGAGCATCTCCCGCAGGTGCGAGTCCCCGGCCGGGCCCTCCGAGGCGCTCGCCGCGCGCAGCCACTCGTTCAGCGCCGCCAGCGCCTCCGGGGTGTTGAAGTCGCGGGCCAGGGCGTCGAAGAAGCGCTCGCGCAGCGGCTGCAGCCCGGCGGAGGAATCCTCGCCGGCGGCCAGACGCCGTGCGGCCTCGCGGATCCGCGCGACGTTCGCCGCCGCCTGCTGCATCGCGGCCGCGGAGAACGCCAGCGGCTGGCGGTAGTGGCCGGAGACGAGGAACATCACGACGCTCTCGGCACCGTGCGCGGCCAGCACCTCGTGCAGCGGAGCGATGTTGCCGACCGACTTGGCCATCTTCTCGCCGGTGAACTGGATCATGCCGTTGTGCATCCAGATCCGCGCGAGCTCCTCGCCGCGGGCGGCCCTGGTCTGCGCGGCCTCGTTCTCGTGATGGGGGAAGACGAGATCCGATCCGCCGCCGTGGACGTCGAACCCGACTCCGAGCAGCTGCTCGGCCATCGCCGAGCACTCGATGTGCCAGCCCGGCCGTCCCTCCCCCCACGGCGCCGGCCAGCGCGTGTCCTCGCCGGGCTTGTGCGCCTTCCACAGCGCGAAGTCGAGCGGGTCCTCCTTGCGCGAGGCGCCCTCGACGCCCTCACCCTGGTCCATGTCGTCGACGCGGCGGTGCGAGAGGCGCCCGTAGCCGGGGTCCGAGCGGACGCGGAAGTACACGTCGCCATCGACGGCGTAGGCGTGGCCGCCATCGATCAGCGCCCGGATGTAATCGACGATCGGCCCGATCGTCTCGGAGGCGAGCGGCTCGTGGTCGGGACGGCCGAGGCCGAGGCCGTCGGTGTCCTGCTTGTAGGCCGCCGTCATGCGCTCGGCGAGCTCAGCGCTCGCCACGCCCTCGCGGCCCGCCGCGTCGTAGATCTTGTCGTTGACGTCGGTGACGTTGACGACGAGGTCGACGGCATGGCCCTCGTGCTCGAGGAAGCGCTTGAACAGGCTGAAGACCACGAACGGCCGCGCGTTGCCGACGTGGATGCGGCCGTAGACGGTCGGGCCGCAGGCGTAGATGCCGACTCGAGCGGGGGGGCCCGGATCTCGCGGGCGCAGGGGCACGATCTGCCCGCTCTTCGTGTCGTGGATCGTGATCTCGCGCATCGCGGGGCAACCCTAGATGATCGAATCCGCTTCGCGGCCTCGGCGCGGCGCCGGCCCGGCCCCCCGCGGGCCGTCAGGCGAGGAGCTCGAGCGTCGCCACCGCGAGCGCCGCGACGCCCTCGCCGCGGCCGACGAAGCCGATGCCCTCGCCGGTCGAGGCCTTGACGTTGACGGACTCCGGCTCGAGCCCGAGCGCGGCGGCGAGGCTCGCGCGGATCTCCTTGCGGTGCGGGGCGAGCTTCGGCCGCTCCATCACGACCGTGCAGTCGACGTTGACGAGGCGCATCTTCCGCCGCTCGGCCATCGAGATCGCCGCGCCGAGCAGCGCGATCGAGTCGGCGTCCTTCCAGCGCTCGTCGGTGTCGGGGAAGTGCTGGCCGATGTCATCGAGGCCGCAGGCGCCGAGGATCGCGTCGATCACCGCGTGCGTCAGCACGTCGGCGTCCGAGTGCCCCGCGAGACCCTGCTCGTGCGGGATCTGCACGCCGCCGAGGATCAGCCGCCGCCCCTCGGCGAGACGGTGGGAGTCGTAGCCGATGCCGGTACGGGTCACGCGTCGTCCCCGCCCGGCTCGGCGCCGATCGGCTCCAGGCGCCGCACGCGGCGCTCGAAGACGGCCAGCTCGGTGACGCCGAGATCGCCGAGCAGCTCGAGCGCCTGCTCATAGCCTGCGCCTACGTCCTCGGGGCTGTGCGCGTCGCTGGAGAGAGCGACCGGCACGCGGGCTTCCACGCACATCTCCAGGAACGGCCGCGCCGGGTAGATCTCGGCGGCGGGCTTGCGCAGCCCCGCGGTCGAGACCTCGACGGCGACGCCGGCTTCGGCCAGCGCTTCGACCGTCGGCTCGTAGTAGAAACGCAGGTCGCGTCGGGGGATGCGCTCCGGGTGGGCGGGGCCCCATATCTTCACGAGGTCGGGGTGGGCGATGATGTCGAACAGGCCGCTCGCCGCGCTCGCCGCGACGGTCTCGAAGTAGCGCGACCACACCGCCTCGGGCGAGCGCCGCGGGTCTCTCGGGTCCCACGCCGTGAACGGCTCCATGTCGACCGCGCCCTCGGCCTCGGAGATGAAGTGGACCGAGCCGACGACGTAGTCGAGCTCGCATGCGTCGAGCAGCGCCGCGCTGCGATCCTCCGCGCCCGGGACGAAGTCCATCTCGATGCCGAGCCGCAGGTCCGTGTCCTCGCGGACGAAGCGGCAGTAGTCGTCGAGGTCGTCGTGCGCGTAGCGTTCCCAGAAGGGATGGCGCCAGACCTCCAGCGCCTGGTGGAAGCGGTAGACGTGCTCGGAGACGCCGAGCTCCTGGATGCCGCGCTCGGCCGCCGCCTCGCGGTAGCGCTCGGCGTTGGCCGAGGTGAAGTACCGCTGCGGTGAGGCGTCGGCGTCGTCCGGGCGCAGGTGCAGGTGGTAGTCGGTCAGCATCGGCGGCGATTCAAGCAGGATCGGGCTCGCCGTCCGCCCGGCGCTCGCGGAGCAGAAGCTCGGCGGCGCGCAGGTCCACCCGCGTCGTCACCTTGATGTTGGCGAGCCGGTTGGGCACGACGATCACGCGGCCGCCCGCGCGCTCGACGAGCCACGCGTCGTCGGTCGCCGCCGCCAGCGTCTGCCCGTCGACGTCCAGGGCGCGCTGCAGAGCGGCCCGGCGGAACACCTGCGGCGTCTGCACCGCCCACAGCTCCTCGCGGGCGAGCGTCTCGCGCACCTCACCCCCCTCCCGGCCTGCGCGCTTGATCGTGTCGGTGACCGGCGCCGCGGCGATCGCCGCGTCCGCTTCCGGATCGGCTTCGAGCGCGTCGATCACGCTCTCCGCGAGCGCCACCGTCAGAAGCGGCCGCGCGGCGTCGTGGACCAGCACGGGATCTCCGGGGCCCGCGGCGGCGAGCGCGCGGCGAACCGACTCGGAGCGCGACGCACCGCCCTCGACCGCGCTGAAGCGCGGCGCGCTCCCAACCCCCAGGGGGATCTGGGCGTTCTCGCCGCGCGGCATCGCCACGACGATCTCCTCGATCGCGGCGGTCCGGTGCAGCGCGCGCAGGCTCCAGTGCAGCATCGGCTCGCCGGCGAGGTCCACGAACGCCTTCGGGCGGTCCGCCCCGAGGCGCTCGCCGCTGCCGGCCGCGACGATCAGCGCGACCGCCATCGCGGTGTGGCTGTCGCGCACGCGGCACCGGGCCCCCGCCGGCGCTGCCGCGTGCGCGAGAGCCTGCCTACTTCCCCGCTACGGCGAGCTGGTGGTTGGCCGAGTCGGCCAGCAGCTCGTCGAGGTAGCTCTCGGCCTCCTCCTCGTCCTTGTCGAGCGCGTACATGAGCTCGGAGGCGAGGATCTTCTTGGTGCGGGTGAACATCTGCTTCTCCCCCGTCGAGAGGCCCTTCTCGCTCTCGCGAAGCGAGAGGTTGCGCACGACCTCGGCCAGCTCGTAGATGTCGCCGGTCTTGATCTTGTCGCGGTTGTGCTTGAACCGGCGGTTCCAGTTCTTCGGCATCTCCGAGACGTCGTCGCGCAGCACGTCGAGGACCTTCTTGACCGTTTCCTCGTCGATCACCCGGCGCAGGCCGGCGAGGGCCGCGTTCTCGGTGGGGACCCGGACGGTCATGTCGTTGTGGAGGATCTTGATCGTGAGGTACTCGCGGCGTTCGCCGAGGATCTCCATCTCCTCCTTCTTCAGCACCTTGCCGGCGCCGTGATGGGGGTAAACGACGTGATCCCCGAGCTCGAACTCGATGTGCTCGACCTGGGTCGTGACCTCGAGCTCGTCCGTTACTTCTTCAGATGCTTGTGCCGAAATGATGTCCTCCTTCGTTCCAGCCGGCCCGGGGGGGCCGGCCCTTGTTCAAGTCTGCAGGTAGCGATCCACGAGGTTGAGCTCCTGCAGCCTGCGCAGGCCCTCGCGTATGTCCTTCGCGCGGATCTCGCCGACGCCCTCCACGGCCTCCAGCTCCGCGTCGGTGGCGGCGAGCAGCTCGTCGAGGCCGCCGAACTCGGCGACGATCTGGGTGACGACGAGCTTCGGCAGCCGCGGGATGCGGCCGAGCACCCGGTAGCCGCGCGGGGAGACCGGGTAGTCCAGCGTGTTGAGCTTGCGGTCATAGCCGAGCAGCTCGGCGAGCCGGCCGAAGTCGAGAAGGTCCTGGTGGGTGAGCCGCCCGATCCCCTCGAGCGATGCGGCGAAGGCCTCGTCGGAGTAGGCGGAGAGGTAGTCGCGCACCAGCGCCGCCTTCTCGGCGGCAGCGCCGACCATCGTCTCCTCGAGCTGCATCTCGATCAGGCGGCCCTCGCTGCCCAGCTCGACGATGTAGCGCTCGATCTCGACGGCCATCCGCGTCACGAGCTCGGCCCGCTGCAGCATCGTCAGCACGTCGTGCAGCGTCGTGGCGCCCTCGAACTCGAGGGCGGTCAGTCGCGTGGAGACCTGGTCCAGGCGCGTACGGAACTTCTCGAGCGTGGCGAGCGCCTGGTTGCCCTTCGCGAGCACGATCGGGATGTCCTCGAGGATGTACTTGACGCCGTCCACGTAGACCGAGACGACCTCGCGGCGCTGCGAGATCGCGATCACCAGGGCGTCCGTCTGCTTGGAGACGCGCTCGGCCGTGCGGTGGCGGGTGCCGGTCTCGTGGGAGAGGATCGTCGGGTCCGGCATCAGCTGGACGTTCGCCATCGAGATCTTCGTCGCGTTGGCGTTGAGGATGATCGCGCCGTCCATCTTGGCGACCTGGTAGAGGAAGGCCGGCGAGTAGTCGATGTCGAGCTTGATGCCGCCGGAGAACATGAAACCGAGGTCCTCCGGCTCGCCGATCGCGATCAGCCCGCCCGTGCGCGCGTGCAGGATGCTCTCGATCCCCTCTCGCAGCGCGGTCCCGGGCGCGATCATCTCCAGCGCCCTCATGAGTCCCGGATCCGCCCTTACTGCGTTGTCTGCATCTTCAGCGGATCGGGGCACCACGACCCCTGATTCTAGGGCATTTAGGCTTCCTTCAGCGTTTCGACCGCCCCCACGGGGCCTCTCACATCGCGCCGGCGGCGAGGTCCTCTTCGATCGCCTGCGCGCTTCCCGAGGGCTGTCGGCGCCGGGCGGGCGCGACTTGGGGCAGCGCCGCCGCCACCGCCTCGCGGAGCGTCGCGGCGGGCTGCGAGCCGCCGCCGCTGTCAGGCGGCGCGATCACCTCACCCAGCCCGTGACGAGCGGCCTCCTCGAGCCTGCGCTCGGGATGCCCGACCCAGCGCAGCTCGCCGGTCAGGCCGAGCTCGCCGAAGCAGGCCCGCGGGCTGGCTCGCAGGGGCACGCCGCGGCTGGCCGAGGCGACGGCGAGCGCCACCGCCAGGTCGCAGCCGGGCTCGTCGACGCGCACGCCCCCGACGACGTTGACGAACACGTCACAGGCGCCGGTCGGGATCGAGGCGTGGCGGGCGAGGATCGCGAGCACCAGCGCGACGCGGTTGCGGTCGAGCCCCGAGACGACGCGGCGGGGCTGCTCGAGCTCGGAGCGGGCGACGAGCGCCTGCACCTCGACCAGCAGCGGCCGCGAGCCCTCCATCGTCGCCAGCACGACGCTGCCCGCCGCCCTCGTCGCCTCGGCGACGAACCGCGCGGAGGCGTCGAGCACCTCGGCGAGGCCGCCCTGGCGCATCTCGAACAGCCCAGCCTCGTTGGTCGATCCGAAGCGGTTCTTCAGCGCCCGCAGCTCGCGGTAGGGGCGCTCTCGCTCGCCCTCGAACTGCAGCACGCAGTCGACGAGGTGCTCGAGCACGCGCGGCCCCGCCAGGGCTCCGTCCTTGGTCACGTGGCCGACGAGGATCACGGCTGTGCCCTGCTGCTTTGCCAGCTGCATGATCCGGGCGGCGACCTCGCGAACCTGACCGACCGAGCCCGGGGCGCCGGACAGCTCGGCCGAGCGCAGGGTCTGCACGGAGTCGATCACGCAGGCGGCGGGCTTCGCCTGGGCAAGCACGTCGAGCACGGCCTCGAGCTCGGTCTCGGCGAGCACCGGCACGTCGAGGGCGGGAGACGCGGCCGCGCCCCCGCCGGCGCCACCGGCGAGCCGCTCGGCGCGCAGCCGCACCTGCTCGGCGGACTCCTCGCCGCTGACGTAGAGGGTCGCGCGGCCGGCACCCGCGAGGTGGCCGAGGACCATGTTCGTGAGCGTCGACTTGCCGATGCCCGGCGAGCCGCCGAGCAGCGTCAGCGAGCCTGGGACGAGACCGCCGCCGAGCACGCGGTCGAGCTCGCCGATGCCCGTCGACATCCGCTCGACCGGGGCGGCTCCGACCTCGCGCAGGGGGCGCGGGACGGCCGCCGCGGCGCCCGAGCCGCGCGCTGCGCCCGCGCCGCGGCGGCGCGAACCGCCTGACGCCTCGGCTTCCGGCAGCACCTCCTCGACGAGCGTGTTCCAGGCGCCGCAGGTCGGGCACTGGCCGTGCCACCTGAACTCCTGGGCGCCGCACTCGGAGCAGACGTGGATCGACTTGCGGGGCACCCCGCGAGGTTACGCAGCGGCGGGGACGGCACGGTGCCGCCGTCCGAGGAGCTCCTTCGCCCGAGAGACGGGCGAGGAAGGCGGGAGCCTAGCCCTCGTCCGCCGGCGCGTCCGGCGCGGGCGGGCCCTCGACCAGCTCGTCGTGCTCCTCGCCCGAGCCGCCCTCGGCGCCGACACCCACTGGCGTCTTCGCCTTCTTCGGCTGCACGATCGTGAGTTTGACCTCCCCCTCGGTGTCCGAGTCGGGGTCCACCACGACGGTCGCGCCCGGCGTCAGCTCCTCGCGCAGGACGAAGTCGGCGAGCGGGTCCTCGATGTAGCGCTGGATCGCGCGGCGCAGCGGCCGCGCGCCCATCGACGGGTCCCAGCCCTTCTCGACGAGCATGTCCTTGGCGGGCTCGGTCAGCTCGAGCTGCAGCTCGCGCTCGGCCATCGACGCGCGGATCCGCAGCAGCAGCAGCTCGACGATCTGCTTGATCTCGTCCTTCTGCAGCTTGTGGAACACGATCACGTCGTCGATCCGGTTCAGGAACTCGGGGCGGAAGACTTTCTTCAGCTCGCCCATGATCCGGTTCTTCATGTCGTCGTAGGTGATGCCGGTCTCGTCGTCGGAGACGGCGAACCCCAGCGGCGTGTTCCGCGCGATCTCCGAGGCGCCGATGTTCGACGTCATGATCACGATCGCGTGGCGGAAGTCGACCGTGCGCCCCTGCGCGTCGGTCAGCCGGCCGTCCTCGAGGATCTGCAGCAGGATGTTGAAGACGTCCGGGTGCGCCTTCTCGATCTCGTCGAGCAGCAGCACGCTGTAGGGCTTGCGCCGCACGGCCTCGGTGAGCTGGCCGCCCTCGTCGTAGCCGATGTAGCCCGGGGGCGATCCGACGAGCCGCGAGACCGCGTGCTTCTCCATGTACTCCGACATGTCGATGCGGATCAGCGCGTCGTCGTCGCCGAACAGGAACTCGGCGAGGGTGCGCGCCAGCTCGGTCTTGCCGACCCCGGAGGGGCCGAGGAAGATGAACGAGCCGGTCGGGCGCTTCGGGTCCTTCAGGCCCGCGCGCGAGCGGCGGATCGCCTTCGAGATCACCTCGATCGCCGGGTGCTGGCCGATCACGCGCTTGTGGAGTTCGTCCTCCATGCGCATCAGCTTCTGGGTCTCGGCCTCGGTCAGCTTGAAGACCGGGATGCCGGTCCACATCGAGACGATGTCCGCGATCTCCTCCTCGCCGATCGCGGGACGCTCGCCCGACTCGCCCGATTCCCAGGCCTGCTCGAGCTCGCGTTTCTTGTTCGTCAGCTTGCGCTCGGTGTCGCGCAGGGCGGCGGCCTTCTCGAACTCCTGAGCCTCGATCGCCGCCTCCTTCTCGCGCCGCGTCTTCTCGACTTCGTCCTCGAGCTCGCGGTTGGCGGGCGGCGAGGTCATCGACTTGATGCGCATCCGCGAGGCCGCCTCGTCGATCAGGTCGATCGCCTTGTCGGGCAGGAATCGGTCGGAGATGTAGCGGGAGGCAAGTTCGCCGGCGGCGCGCAGCGCCTCGTCGGTGATCTGCACCTTGTGGTGCTGCTCGTAGCGGTCGCGCAGGCCGGTGAGGATCTCGACGGTCTGGTCGATCGTCGGCTCGTCCACGCGGATCTGCTGGAAGCGGCGCTCCAGCGCGGAGTCGCGCTCGAGGTACTTGCGGTACTCGTCGAGCGTCGTCGCGCCGATCGTCTGCAGCTCGCCGCGCGCCAGCGCCGGCTTGAGGATCGAGGCGGCGTCGATCGCGCCCTCGGCGGCGCCCGCGCCGACGAGGTTGTGGAGCTCGTCGATGAACAGGATGATGTCGCCGCGCTGGGTGATCTCCTTCATCACCTTCTTGAGGCGCTCCTCGAACTCGCCGCGGTACTTCGAGCCGGCGACGAGGGCCGCCAGGTCGAGCGTGTAGATCTGCTTGTTCTTCAGCAGCTCGGGGACCTCGGAGCTGGTGATGCGCTGGGCCAGCCCCTCGACCACGGCGGTCTTGCCGACGCCGGGCTCGCCGACCAGCACGGGGTTGTTCTTCGTGCGGCGCGAGAGGATCTGCATGATCCGCTCGATCTCGGTCTCACGCCCGACGCACGGGTCGAGCTTGCCCTCGGCGGCGAGCTTCGTCAGGTTGCGGCCGAACTGGTCGAGCAGCTTCGAGGACTTCTTGCCCTCGCCCGCGGGCGCGCCGGCGCCGGAGCCCGAGCCGCCGGAGCCGCTCTGGCGCCGGCCACCGGGACCGGACAGCATCCGGATCACCTCGTTGCGGATCTTCTCCGAGTCGGCGTCGAAGTCGAGCAGGATGCGGGCCGCGACGCCCTCGTTCTCGCGCACCAGGCCGAGCAGGATGTGCTCGGTGCCGATGTAGTTGTGGCCGAGGCTGAGCGCCTCGCGCAGCGCCAGCTCGAGCACCTTCTTGGCGCGCGGCGTGAACGGGATCTGCCCGGAGGTGACCTCCTCGCCGGAGCCGACGATGCGCACGACCTGCGCGCGCACGCGCTCGACGGTGATGTCGAGGCTCTCCAGCACGCGGGCCGCCAGGCCCTCCTCCTCGCGCAGCAGGCCGAGCAGGATGTGCTCGGTGCCGATGTAGTTGTGCTTCAGGGTCCGCGCCTCCTCCTGCGCGAGGACCACCACCTGTCGTGCCCTTTCAGTGAACCGCTCGAACATGTCGCTGCTTCCTTCCTGCCGGGGCGGTGCCCCAAATAGGGTCCTTTGGGTGGTCCTTGACGCCTGGGGTCCAGTCTACCAACCGGTCCGACGCGTCTAACGGGGTCATCGGCACGCCGCGGGCGGGGCTTGACGTGAGCGCCCCGTCATTCGTCCGCAAACTGCGGATGGCCCTCAAGAGCCCATGATATCGGGGCTCCAGCGTGGTTCTGAGGCGCGGCGAGGGCACCGGTCGGCGCGCTTACCGGAACCGCTGCCCGGCGTGCGCCGACGCCGTGGCCGACGCGGGCGCGGCCGGCGCTCGCCCGCCGCGGCGCCGCCTCAGCGCATCGCGGGGAACAGCACGACCTCGCGGATCGAGTCGCGGCCGGTGAGGAGCATGACCAGGCGGTCGATGCCGAGCCCGACGCCGGCCGTCGGCGGCATGCCCTGCTCGAGGGCGTGGACGTATGACTCGTCGTAGGGCATCGTCTCGGCCTGCCCCGCGGTCTGCGTCTCGATGCGGTCCTGCGCCTGGAAGCGGGCGCGCTGCTCGTCGGGGTCGATCAGCTCGCTGAAGCCGTTGGCGATCTCCATGCCCGCCGCGAAGGCCTCGAAGCGCTCGACGACCTCGGGCTCCTCGGGACGCGCGCGGGCCAGCGGAGACAGCTCCCTGGGGTAGTCGACGACGAACGTGGGCTGCTTCAGGTTCGGCTCGACGTACTTGCTCAGCAGGTCGTCGGCGAGCGCGAACCAGGCGAGACCGGTGCCTTTCGCGCCGACCTCGAGGCCGCGGCGCTCGATCTCGGCCACGAGCGCCTCTGCCGTCGCGTGCGCGGCGAGGTCGATGCCTGTGGCCTCGCGGATCGCGGCGAGGAACGCGAGCCGCGGCCAGGGCCCCGCGAAGTCGAGCTCGCCCGCGTAGGAGGCGGCCGCGGCGGCGGCGCGGACGATCTCTTCGGTGCGCGCCATCGCGCCCTCGTAGTCCGCGTAGGCCTCGTACCACTCGACCATCGTGAACTCGGGGTTGTGCTTGTGCGAGACGCCCTCGTTGCGGAAGTCCTTGCCGAGCTCGTAGACGCGCTCGAGGCCGCCGACGATCAGGCGCTTGAGGTAGAGCTCGGTGGCGATGCGCAGGTAGAGGTCGCGGTCGAGCGCGTTGTGGTGCGTCGTGAACGGGCGCGCCATCGCGCCGCCGTAGAGCGGCTGCAGCACGGGCGTCTCGACCTCGACGAAGCCCTCGCCGTCGAGCGCCGCGCGCACGGCGGAGATGATGCGGGCGCGGCCGACGAACAGCCGGCGGCTCTCCTCGCTGGCGATCAGGTCGAGCTCGCGCTGGCGGTAGCGCGTCTCGACGTCCGAGAGCCCGTGGTGCTTGTCGGGCGGGGGGCGCAGCGCCTTGCCGAGCACCGTGAAGTCCTCTACGCGCAGCGAGATCTCTCCGTGGCGGCTGCGCATCGCGGCGCCGTCGACGCCGAGCAGGTCGCCGAGGTCGAGCGAGACGAGCCGCTGGAAGGGCTCCTCGCCGAGCACGTCGAGGCGGGCGTGCAGCTGGATCTTGCCGGTGCGGTCGACGAGGTCCAGGAACGCGGCCTTGCCGGAGCCGCGGCGCGCCGCAAGGCGCCCGGCGACGCGGTGGCGCTCCTCGGTTTCCTCGCCGGTGCCGAGGTGCTCGTAGGCGGCCAGCACCTTGCCCACCGGCTCGACGCCCGCGAACGAGTGCGGGAACGCGCCGGGGTCCGCGGCGCGAAGCCGCTCGCGCTTCTCGCGCCGCTCGGCGATCAGCTCGGCCAGGCCGTGCCGGCCCGCCTGCTCGGCGGACGGGCCGGAGCCCTCGCCCGGCGCCTCGTCGGGTCCGCTCATCGCGGCCGAGACTACCTGCTCGTCAGCCGACGCCGACGTCGATCTTGGTGATCTTGAGCTTGCGGGCGGGGCCGCGCGGAACCTTGACGGCGACCGTCTCGTTGCGTTTGCGCCCGAGCAGGGCGCGACCCACGGGAGACTCGTTGGAGAGCTTGTGCTCGAGCGGCTTGGCCTCGGCCGACCCGACGATCGTGTACTTGACGGACTTGCCGGTCTTCTCGTCCTTGACGTGGACGACCGATCCGACCTGGACGACGTCCGTCGAGAGGTCCTTGGCCTCGATCACGGTGGCCATGCGCAGCTTCTCCTGCAGCTGGGCGATGCGGCTCTCGACCATCGCCTGCTCGTTCTTGGCGTCGTCGTACTCCGAGTTCTCGGAGATGTCCCCGAACTCGCGCGCCTCCTTGATGCGCTCGGCGACCTCGCGCCGCTTCTCGGTGGAGAGCAGCTCGAGCTCGTCCTTGAGCTTCTGCAGTCCTTCGGGAGTGAGGATTACGTCCTTCGGCATGGCGAGAGAGGGGGGTCGATGTTCTGGTTGCGGCCCGCGGGCCCGACGCAGGAACCCCCGCGCTGAGCGGGGGCGGACCAACCGGGCGGCTCTTGAGAGCGCAGCAGTATAGCGATGGGCCTGCGCCGTTCTCCGAGAGTCAAGCCGTCGCCGCGGCGGGGCGCCCGCCGAGCTCCAGCAGCTCCCGCGCGAGGCTCAGCTCCTCGGCGCTCTGCAGCGCTTCCTGCAGGCGCTTGGCCTCCGCGGGCGCCAGCCCCAGGCGGGGCAGGTACCACGGGTAGAACTTGCGCAGGTACCGGGTGGCACGCGCTTGCCCGAGATGCTCGACGGCACGCTGCATCGTCCAGTCGAGCTCGCGCCGCACCTGCTCGGGGCTCGGCTCGCCCTCGGCGCGGCCGAGCAGCTGCGAGAACAGCCAGGGGTTGCCGAGCGCGCCGCGGGCGAGCATCACGGCCTGCGCGCCGGTCAGCTCGAGCGCCTCGGCGATGGCGTCGGGCTCGTCGAGGCCGCCGGTGAGGATCACCGGCGCGGGCAGCGCCTCGACGAGGCGGGCGGCGAGCTCGTAGTCGGGGTGCCCTTTGTGGCGAACCGCGGCGGAGCGCGGATGGAAGCCGATCGCCGCGACGCCGGCCTCGGCGACGAGCCGCTGCGCGAGCTCGAAGCCGCTGTCGTCGCCCGGGCGCAGCCCGGAGCGGAGCTTGACCGAGACGGGCACCCCCGCCGCCCCGCGCTCGGGGGGCATGGCCCCGGCTGCGCGCCCGTCCCCACCGAGCGTGGCACCCCCCCTGATCTGATTCTCGTGCACGCCATCCACAGGGACGCGACCCGCCCCCGCGCCGCCTGGCTGCGCCGCGCGGGCGAGCCGCCCGGCTGCCACGCCCTCGGCGGCCCCCTCGACGGCCGCGCGCGCGAGGGCCACGGCCAGGTCGGGGTCGGCGAGCAGTTCCGCGCCGGCGCCCGTCTTGCGCACCTTCGGCACAGGGCAGCCCATGTTGATGTCGATCGCGTCGGCGCCGGCGGCGACGACGTAGGCGGCGGCGGAGCGCATCGTCGCGGGGTCTTCGCCGAACAGCTGGATCGCGACCGGCCCCCCCTCGCGCTCGCGCGGGTCGATCCGCAGCATCTCGCCGCAGGTCCTCTCGTTGCGATGGTGGATCGCGTGCGAGGAGACCATCTCCGAGACGGCCATGCCCGCTCCGTAGCGCTTGGCCTGCAGGCGCACGAACCAGTTGCCGATCCCGGCCAGGGGCGCGAGCAGCACCCGGTTGGGCACCGTCAGAGGACCCAGCTGCCAGCTCTCCGAGAGCCTGCTTGTCAGCTCGCGCGCCGCGATGTAGTTGATGTTAAGAGGGAGGGTGCCACGCGCGTCGGAGAGGGGAGCGCGGCTGGGGCCAGGCCCCACGGGAGCGCGGTGCGTTGCGAGCAGGCGCGGCCGGTGACGGTGCGCTGGATCCCTCGGCCCATCACAGCTCCCGCCGGCGTCGAGCCGGGCGCTAGCTGTTGCGCTCGTGCAGAAGCCGCAGCCCGGTCAGCGTGAGCTCCTCGTCGACGTCCTCGATCTCCTCGGTGTAGGGGACGACGAGGCCGGCGAGCCCGCCGGTCGCGACGACGTGCGCGCGCTCGCCCAGCTCGGCGTAGATGCGCCGCAGGATCGCGTCGATCGCGCCCGCGTAGCCGTAGACGACGCCCGAGCGGATCGCGTCGATCGTGTTCTTGCCGATCACGCTGCGGGGCGGCGCGAGATCGATCTTCGGCAGCCGCGCGCCGCGCTCGGAGAGCGCTTCCAGCGAGATCTCGATGCCGGTCATCAGCGCACCGCCGAGGTACTCGGCCTCGCGTGAGACCACGTCGAAGGTGGTCGCGGTGCCGAAGTCCACGCACACGGCGACGCCCTCGTAGCGGTCGCGCAGGGCGACGGCGTTGACGAGGCGGTCGGCCCCGATCTCGCGCGGGTTGTCGTAGCGGATCGCCATCCCGGTGCGCGTGCCGGGCCCGACCGCGTGCATCTCTTGGCCCAGATAGCGCCTGGCCATCGCCGTCCACTCGGGCTCGAGCTGGGGCACGGTGGAGGAGACGATCGAGGCGTGGATCTGCTCGAAGGAGCCGCCGCGCAGCTCGAGCAGGTTGCGCAACGCGGCGCCGAGCTGGTCCGCGGTCGAGGAGCGGACGGTGGCAAAGCGCCAGTGCTCGACGAGCCGCTCGCCGTCGAAGGTGCCGAAGTGGGTCTGCGTGTTGCCGACGTCGACGGCGAGAAGCATCGCGGGCATTATCGTCGCTCGCCCGCGATCCCGGCCCTGACGCGGAAGGCCGCGTGCCGCGGATCATGCGCGCCCGGCGCGTTGGAGATCGGATGCGGCAGTGGCCGCGGGTCCGCAGCGCGGCGCCGCCAAGCTCGAGGCAGTGCCGCGGGGGCAGCGCGGCGCCCCAAGCTCGAGGCAGTGGCCGCGGGGCCGCAGCGCGGCGCCGCCAGGCTCGAGGCCCCCCGCGGCGGAACCTTCCCGCTAGAGTCCGGAAGAGGAGCCGCGCGAACGTCTTCCGCGGGTGGAGCGCCGCCGCTGGGGCAGACGTCGGCGGAGCACGATGCCGATGCGCACTCTCGACCCACAGTCGCTGACGCAGCATGTCGACCGGCTATACCGCGCCGCGTGGGCGCTCTGCGGTTCGCGCGAGGACGCCGAGGATCTCGTCCAGGAGACCTTCGCGCGTGTGCTGTCGCGTCCCCGCGTGCTGCACGGCGACGACGAGGTCTACTACCTGATGAGGGTCCTTCGCAACACGTTCCTGACGAGCCTGCGCACGGCCTCCCGCCGGCCCGCCACCGTCGCGACGCTCGAGGACGTGGTGGCGGCGGACCCGCGCCCGACGGCGAGGCCGGACCAGGCGCTGGAGGTGCAGGAGCTCTACGCCGCGATCGCGCGCCTGCCCGAGGACTTCCGTCTCGCGCTGGTGGCGGTGGACGTGCTCGGGCTCTCCTACCGGGAAGCCTCGCGGGCGCTGAAGGTGCGCGAGGCGACGCTCACCACCCGTCTGTTCCGGGCGCGCAAGCAGGTCGTGCATGCGCTCGAGGACGAGCCGGCGGCGACGGCCCCGAGCGCGGGCGCGCTTGCGGGCGGAGCCCAGCAGGGGAAGGAAAGCGACCGTGCGGAGTCCTCGATGGAGGTGAGCACCCCTGACAGCTGAGCGACACCCGAAAGACGAGTCCGAGCTCGTCGAGATGATCCGCGCGATCGACGTGCCCGCGCCCGCGCGCCTGCACGACCGGGTCCGTGAGATGGTCGACGCCCGTGGCGAGCAGCCGCAACGGCGCCCGGCGCCCTTCGGCGGGCTGCGCCTGCGGCTCGGAGCGGCTGCGACGGTGCTCGCGGCGGGCCTGGCGGCGCTGGTGCTGGCCCTTGCCGGTTCCGGGGGCGCCGAGCTCAGCCTCGCCCAGGCCTCGGCCGTGACGCTGCGACCAGCGACGATGCCGGCGCCGCGCGAGAGCGGCGGCACGACGCTCGCGGCCTCGGTCGAAGGCGTGAGCTTCCCCTACTGGGGCGAGCGCTTCGGCTGGAGCTCGACCGGCTCGCGCGTGGACCGGGTCGGCGGGCGAACGTTCCACACCGTTTTCTACTCCGACGGCAGGGGCCGCACGGTCGGCTACGCGATCGTCGCGGGCCGCGCTCCCGCGCTGAGCGCAGCGGGAACCGTGCACTGGCGCGGCGGCACAGCCTTCCGAGTGGGCCGGGCGGGAGGCGTCGAGGTCATCACCTGGAAGCGCGGCGGCCGCCTCTGCGTGGTCTCCGGGCGCGGCGTCTCCGGCCCCACGCTGCTGGTGCTCGCGAGCTGGGACGAGCGCGGCGGCGTCGCGTAGGAGGAGCGCGGGAAGGATCCGCTCCGCGCGGCGTCCTTGGTTTTGTGCGGAGGAGCAGCCGGGCAGACCAGCGACAGGAGGCGAGCATGAGCAGGAGAGCGATCGGAGTCCTTGCAGCGGTGGCGATGGGGACGGCCGTGCTGCTGCCGGCGAGCGCGCTCGGAGGCGCTCACGCCTCCGCCGGCCACACCGTCGTCTTGAAGAACATCCGCTTCCATCCGGAAACGCTGTCGATCCACCGCAACGACACCGTCACGTGGCTGTGGCGTGACGGCGGCACGGACCACAACGTGACCTTCCACGGCTTTCACTCCCGCACCCAGCACAGCGGCTCCTACACGCTGCGCTTCACCCGCACCGGCACGTTCAGCTACCGGTGCACGATCCACGAAAAGGAAGGGATGAAGGGCAAGATCGTGGTCCATTGAGGCACCGGTACCTCCAGCCGGCGCCTCACACGCGAGGGTAGGGCGCTGGGCAGGCCAGGGGTGGCCCTGCCCAGCGCACCCCCTCGGATACGTCGAGCGCCGCGAGCGCGTCGGCCAGCCGCGTCCCGTCCGGGGCACGCATCCCGAAGTCGAGCTCGAGCGCCGGGATCAGCACGAAGCGGCGCGTCAGCAGCTGCTCGTGGGGCAGCGTCATGCGCGGGTGCACCAGCCGCTCGTTCCCCAGCAGCAGGACGTCGATGTCGATCGACCGCGGCCCATGGCGCACGACGCCGGCCTCGCGGCCCAGCCGGCGCTCCAGATCCTTGGCGACGTCGAGCAGCTCGAGCGGCGCGAGCACCGTACGCACCGAGAGGCACGCGTTCAGGAAGGACGGCTGATCGAGCACCTCGCCGACGGGGTCGGTGTCGTAGACGCTCGAGCTCGCGAGCACCTCGACGCCGCAGGCGCCGAGACCCTCGACGGCGGCCTGCAGGTGCGAGCGGCGCTCCCCCACGTTCGAGCCGAGGCCGAGCAGCCCGCGCCGCGCGGGCGCGCCGGCGGCGCTCACGCGCGGGTCGTCGCGAGCCCGGCGGCCTGGACCTTCTCGCCCATCGCCTGCGCGAACGGCAGCAGGCCGGAGATCGGACGCAGCATCACCGTGAAGTCCTCGATCAGGCCGTCCGCGCCGACGCGCAGCAGGTCGATGCCCTCGATCTCGCGTCCGCCGATCGCAGCTCGGAAGATCAGGGCGTGGCTGCCGTCGGCGTCGAGCTCGTCGGTGTAACGGAAGTCCTCGAAGGTCTCGGCGACGATGCTCAGCAGGCGCGTGACCGTCTCACGCCCGACGAACGGGTGGAAGGTGGCGGGGCTGTGGAAGACGATGCCCTCGGCGAACAGCGCGGCGGCCGCCTCGATGTCGTGGCTCTCGACGGCGGCGCGGAAGCTCTGTGCCGCGTTCATGCCCCGCAGCCTACCCCTCGGCTTCGCGCCACACCTCGACGGAGACCTCCTCGACGCTCAGCGCGATCGGCGGCTCGGGCTTCGTGGCCTTCACCCACACGCCCTCGAGCTCGTAGTCGGCGAGCAGCCGGTCGGCGATCGTCGAACACAGACGCTCGAGCGTGCGGTGCGAGCGCTGCTGGGCGACGAGCGCCACGAGCTGGCAGACCTCGGCGTAGTCGACCGTGTCCTCGACCGCATCGGTGACGGTGGCGTCGCTCTCGCCGATGTCGAGCCGCAGGTCGAGGACCAGCCGCTGGCCGACCTCGCGCTCGGCTTCGCTGACCCCGTGGTGGGTGTAGAGCGAGAGCCCCGCGATCTCGATCGTGACCGACTCGGCGCCCTGCTCCTCGCCGTCCTCGCCGAGCTCGCCCGAGTCGTCGTCTAGGTCCTCGCCGTCGTCGCCGCGGTCTGGGTCCATGGCCGGCCCAACGTAGCAGCCGCCAGCGCCAGCGCATCGCGGACCGGCCCCACGTCGTGGACCCGGAACACGCTCGCCCCCCGCTCGAGCGCGAGCACGTTCGTGGCGATCGTCCCCGGCAGGCGGCCCTCCGGCCCGGGCCGGCTCGGGGCGATCCTTCCCAGGAAGGTCTTGCGCGAGGTGCCGATCACGAGCGGGCGCCCGAGCGCCGCCAGCTCGTCGAGCCGGCGCAGCAGCTCGAGGTTGTGGCCGGCGTTCTTGCCGAAGCCGATGCCAGGGTCGAGCAGGATCCGCCGCTCCTGCACGCCCTCGCGCACGGCCAGCGCCATGCGCTCCTCGAGGAACGCCTTGACCTCCGAGACGACGTCCTCATAACGCGGGTCGCGGTGCATCGTGCGCGGCTCGCCGAGCATGTGCACCAGGCAGCAGTCCACGTCGTGCCCCGCGATCAGCCCCGCCATCTCCGGATCGCCGCGCAGCGCCGTGACGTCGTTGACGAGCGTCGCACCCGCGCCGATCGCCGCGGCTGCCACCGCGGCCTTCGATGTGTCGATCGAGAGCTGGGCGCCGCCCGCCTCGGCCGCGAGCGCGGCGAGCACCGGCTCGATCCGCGCGATCTGCTGCGGCGCCGGGACCGGCTCGGCGCCGGGACGGGTCGACTCGCCACCGACATCGAGGATCTCGGCGCCCTGGGCGAGCAGCTCGCGGCCATGGGCGAGAGCGGCCTCGGGGTCACAGAAGCGCCCGCCGTCGGAGAAGGAGTCGGGGGTGACGTTGAGGATCCCCATCACGCGGAACGGCAGCGTGCCGTCCTGCTCGTGCGGGGGCGAGCCGCCGTCCATGCACCCAAACTAGCGCCGTGCTCGCGTAGCCTCAGCCGCGTGGGGAGTGACACGCGCATGCGCAGAGCGACGGGCGCGGACCTCGCCGCGCTCGCCGAGAACGTGACGGTCGGGTTCGCGACCTATCTCGAGTGGGCTCCCGCCGGCTGGGAGCCGCCCGCGGTCGACGCGGCGAGCCTCGAGCGGCTCGCCGCGCGGCTCGAGCGTCCCGACGTCTGGTGCCTGCTGGCGCTCGTCGGCGGGCAGCCGGCCGGGCACGTTGCGATCTCCCCGGTCACCACCGAGGACCCGGGCCCGCTCGCGCCCAGCGAGATCTTCCTGTGGCAGCTGTTCGTGCGCCCGCCCTGGCACGGCAGCGGGATCGCGACGGCGCTGCTCCGTCGCGCGACCGCGCAGGCGGCCCGGCGCGGCTTCGCGGGCATGCGGCTCTGGACCCCGCGCGGCGCGGCCCGCGCGCGGCGCTTCTACGAGCGCGAGGGCTGGACCGCGACCGGCCGTGCCCACGCGGTCTCTCCGTCGGGGCTGCCGACGGTCGAGTACGAGCGGCGGCTGCCCGCGGGCTGAGCAGGCGCGGGGGCCGCTCGCGGCGCGCAGCTCGCGGAGCTCTCGTCGACGCCCGTCATCCCGGATGGCCCTCGAGACGGCCTCGCGCCACCTCGACGAGCGCGTGCGCGAGCGGGTTCTCGGCCGCGGTGCGCCACACCAGCGAGCAGCACGCCGGCGCCGCGTCGGCCAGCGGCCGCACCGCCAGGCGCGGCACGATGCCGCCCACGGTGCGGCCGATTGACAGCGGCAGGGTGGTGATGCTGCGGCCCGCCGTGAGCGCGGCGACGAGCTCCATCGCGTTGGCGCAGTTGTCGGCAGTCAGCTCGACCGGCCCGCCGCGGTGGTCGTCGAGCGTCCAGAACGCCGACCACGACGGCTCGACGGCCGGCGCGTAGCCGCAGAAGCTCTCGTCGAGCACGTCGCGCGCCAACAGCCTGGGCCGCGCCGCGAGCGGGTGGGTGTTGAGCAGCAGCGCCGCCCGCGGCTCGCTCCGCAGCGCGAGGCTCTCGACACCGCTCCAGTGGACCGGCGAATAGCAGAGGGCGATGTCGACGTCTCCGAGCCAGGCGCTGACGGGCGCCGTCGGGAAGGGCAGCTCCCGGAAGGACACCTCGACGTCCGGGTAGGCGGCGGCGAACTGCTCGAGCAGGCCCGGCACGCTCAGCGGCGGCGGGCTGCTGAGGAAGCCGATCTCGACCGCTCCCCGCCCGCCGCGCGCAAGCGCCTGCGCAGCCGCCGCCGCCTCCTGCCCGGCGGCGACCGCCTCCTTCGCCTTCGGCAGGAACCTTGCACCGGCCTCGGTCAGGGCGACCCCGCGCGGATGCCTTTCGAGCAGCGCCACGCCGAGCCGCCGTTCGAGCCTGCCGATCGCCTGCGAGAGCGCGGGCTGGGCGATGTAGAGGTTCCGCGCCGCGCGAGAGATCTGCCCGTCTTCGGCGATCCGCACGAAGTACACGAGCTGGCTGTGGCTGAAGCACACCGGCGCCGCGCCCGGCGTGGAGCGGGCGACCGCCATCAGGCCCCGGCCCCCGGCGCGGGCCGGTCACCGGCGCGCGCCGGCGGAGGCTCGTGCCGGCCGCGTGCGACCTGCGCCCGGCGGTGCTGCTCGTGTTCGTGCGTGTGCTCGGTCAGCTTCATCTCAGGGGCCCTCCCTCGCTTGTCCAGCCACTATCCGCCCGCGGGGCCGCACGAACCACCCAATCCTGGACCTGCCGGGACCGCCGCTCCCGCGGCGCGCGCAGGATCTCAGCTTGCGGGGGGCGCGCCGGTGTGCCCCACCTGCTCCCGGCGCGCGGCGAGGTGCTCGATGCCGAGGGCGCCGAAGCGACTCGCCGCCTCCTCGGCCGCCGCGAGCGCACGTGCCTGCTCGCCTCCGGCTGCGAGGCGCTCGGCGATCTCAGCGCTGCAACGCGCGGCATCGACGGGCCGGACGATCCGCTCCCAGCGCTCCCGCGCCGCGGCGAGATCGCTCAGCGCCTCCTGCTCGCCGGCGGCGGCGATGCCGCTCGCCTCCAGGGCGGCCGCGGCTGCCACCGGGTCCGGCGTGCCCGCGGCCACGCGCCTGGCCTTCGCGGCCGCCGCGGCGCAGTCCTCGAGGCGCCCGGCGCGAGCCGCGACTCGCGCGAGCGCCGCGCATGCCTCCGCGGCCTGCGGGCCGAGCCCGGCGCGCGTGCAGACCCCGAGAGCCTCCTGCAGGGCCGCGTCCGCCCGCTCCGGCTCCCCGGCGTCGCAGAGCGTCGCGGCCAGGGCGATCAGCGCTTCTGCCGACAGCTCCGAGGAGCCGATCCGCGCCGCGCCCTGCTTCGCGGAGCCGAGCAGCGCGACCGAGCGCTCGAGCTCGCCGCGCTGCCAGCAGAGCCGTCCCTGCAGCATCTCGGCGAGGCACAGCTTGCCGGCCAGCCCGTGCCCGCGGGCCAGCTCCGCCGCCTGCGCGGCAGCCTGCGCGGCCGATGCCCATTCGGCGCGGCGCAGCGCGATCGTGCCGAGGGCGGCGTGCAGCTCGAGCTGCATCGGCACGTCCCCGGTGCGCCGCGCGAGCGCCAGCCCTTCGCCGAGCCGCTCCTTCGCCGCCGTGTGATCGCCCTCGAAGCCGCCGAGGTAACGACCCGCGGCCAGCAGCGCGAGCACCGTCTCCGACGGGTCCACCTCGCGTACCAGCTCGACCGCGCGGTCGAGGCTCTGACGCGCCCTCGCGGCGTCCCCGATCCGTCCGTAGACGCCGCCGTAGATCATGTGCGCGCGGCTCGCGGCGCGCGGATCGCCGAGCTGCTCTGCGATCGCCAGCGCGCGCTCGGCCGCGTAGGCGGCGAGCATGTTCGCCCCGAGCTGCATGTAGAGGGCCGCCGCCTCGCCGAACAGCCGCGCGAGCGCCGGGGAGGCGGGCTCCTCACGGACCATGTTGATGCCTCGCTGGAGGTGCTTGACGGCCCCGTCGCGATCGCCGTTGTGCACGAGCGCGGCAGCTATTTTGCGGTGCATCTCGGCGGCGCGCTCGGCATCCTCGCCGGCCCGGTACCAGGCGAGGCACTGCGTCCATGCCTCGATCGCGGCGTCGATGCGCCCGAGCCGCGACTCGACCTCGCCGGTTCGCTCGGCGATCGCGTAGAGCAGCGGGTGCTGCGGCTCGGCGAACACGCCCGCGGCGGCGTAGCGCTCGAGCGCTTCATGGTTGGAGAACAGCGCCGCCGCCGCGTCGCCGGCCGCGATCCCGTGCTCGAGCGCGGCGGCGCGCATCGTCGCGACCTCCTCGGGGGCCAGGCGCACCTCGGCCGCGAGCGTCGCCGCGCGCGCATAGTGCTCCGCGAGCGCGAACGGCGAAGGCTCTTGCGCAGAGGCAGCCCCGCGCGCGAGCGCGTCGGCGACCTGCATGTGCTTGCGGGCCCTGACGGCCTTCGGCAGCATCTCGTAGGCCGCTTCGCGGATCAGCATGTGGCCGAAGGCGAAGTCGCGTGCCTGCGAGGGGTCGCGGTCGGCGACGATCAGGTTGCGCTCGCACAGCGTCGCCAGCGCACGATCCAGATCGGCCCCCGCGGGCAGCCCCCGAAGCGCGACGCGCGGGAAGCGCAAGCCGACCACCGCGGCATGTCCGAGCAGATCGCGCTCGAGCGGGCCGAGCGCATCCAGGCGCGCGGCGAGCAGGCCCTGGATCGTTTCCGGCAGCCTCGGGCCCTGGCCCTCCCCCTCGCCGAGCGCGTCGACGAGCGCCTCCGCGAACAGCGGGTTCCCGCCCGTGCGCTGCGCTAGCAGCTCGCGCTCGGCGGGCATCACGGCGTCGCCGAGCAGCGCGTCGAGCAGCTCCCGGGTGTCCCGCGGCTCGAGCGGCTCGAGGAAGATGCACGCGCGCCTCCGGCGGTTTGCCGCCCACCGCGGGCGCTCCGCGAGCAGCTCCTCACGTCCGACGCAGATCTGCAGGACGGGCGCGCGCAGCGTCTCCGCGAGGTGGTCGATCAGGTCGAGCGTGCCTTCGTCCGCCCACTGCGCGTCCTCCCACACCAGGCACAGCGGCCGCGCCGCACTGAGCTCCCGGACGAGCGCGCCGACGCTCGCGAAAAAGCGCTCACGGGCGTCCTCGCCGTCGAGCTCCGGTGCATCGCCCGCAGGGAGCAGCATCGCCAGCAGCCGCTCGCGGATCTCGCCGGCCTCGTCCTCACCGGCGTCGAGCTGCTCGCGGAGCATCTGCGCGAGCGGCCCGAAGCCCGACTCCGCACCGAATCCGAGTGCCCGGCCGAGCAGGAAACGTGGCGATGGCTCGCGCCGGGAGAGCGTCTGCTCGAGCTCCCGGACGAGCCGTGTCTTGCCGATCCCGGCCTCGCCCACGAGCGTCACGAGCTGGGCCGCGCCCTGGCCGGCCGCCTGCTCGTAGAGCGCGCACAGCTGCTCGAGCTCGCCGGCGCGGCCGATCAGCCGCGCCCGCGGCCCGCGCTCGCGGCCGGCGGCCTGCTCCTCGATCGCGACCACCTCCCACGCCGCGACCGGGAGCTGCTTGCCCTTCAACGCGAGCCGCCCGACCGGGCGGTAGGCGACGCTTGCGGCCGTGGCCCGCCGCGTGCGCTCGCCGACGATCGTGCGCCCCGGCTCGGCAGCCCCCTGCAGGCGCGAGGCGACGTTGACGGCGTCGCCGACGACCGTGTATTCGCCTCCGACCGTGCCGGCGAGGACCTCGCCGGTGTTGACCCCCACGCGCAGCGCGAGGTCGACGCCGTATTCCGCGTCGAGCGCGGCGCGGAGCTCCTCGATCGCCTCGTGCATCGCGCAGGCGGCGCGCACCGCCCGCTCGGCGTCGTTCTCGTGCGCGAGCGGCGCGCCGAACACCGCCATCACGTTGTCGCCGATGTACTGATCGACATGTCCGCCGAAGCGGTGGACCTCGACGGCCAGACGGCTCATGCAGCGGTCGGTCAGGCGCTTGACGCTCTCGTGATCGAGGCGCTCGGAGATCGTCGTGTAGCCGACGATGTCCGCGAACAGCACCGTCACGGTCCGGCGCTCCTCGCTCTGCGCCGCCGACACGGGCGCCGGCTCGCCGCCCGCCTGCCCGAGCTCGCTTCCGCACGCCATGCAGAAGCGCGCCTGCGCCGGCGCGGCGCTCCCGCACGCGTGGCACGTGCGGCCGAGCGCGGCTCCGCAGCCCGGACAGAAGGGCGCGCCCGGGACGCCGGCCGTGCCGCACTGCGCGCAGCCCCCTGCGGTCATGAGGGGATGATCGCGCGCCGCCGGCCGTTTTGCCAGCGCGCGGGCTTGGACGGGGGTCCGGCTACGGGGCGACGATCGTCCCCGGCGCGGCGATGAAGTCCATCTGCCCGTCGAACGAGAGCCGCGTCGTCTGCGTCACGAGGCCGAGCTCGTCGTCGATCGGGTGGCTGTCGAGGTGGTTGAGGGTGAACTGCCACTCCTGCAGCGACGGGCGCACGGTCGTCTTCAGGAATTCGATCGGAGACTCGACCACGTGGCGGTAGCAGGCCTTGCCCGGCACGGCGACGTCCCTGAACTGCTTGAGGAACACCTGGATCGTCTGGTGCCCGGTGAGGGCCGCGAGGATCGATTCGAGCATGCTGAGTTCGGGCAGCCCCTCCGCCAGTCCCGCCCACGCGCGGGCCAGCGGCTCGCGGGCGTCCTCGAGCGGGCGCCACGGGGCGGTCGCCGCGGCGCCGGCGGCCGGGGGGGTGCCTGTGTGGCGCAGTTCGAGCAGCTGCTGCCATCTGGCTTCGCTCTGCGCGGAGAACTGGCCCCCGAAGGCCTGCACGGTGAGCGGGTCGCCGACGCCGCTTGCGGGATCGAAGATGCCGAGCGTCTTCGGATATCCGTAGATCTCCCGGCCCCCCGCGTAGGACATCGGGTTGTTCACGAGGATGTAGGGGACGGCCATCCCGATCCGCTCGCCGACGAACACGCCGTCTTCGACCCGCCCCGCCTGGACCGGGATCCAGATCGAGACCTGGGCCTCGTCGACGTAGCCCCAGTTTTCGAAGCCGGGCGCTTGGGAGCTCACCTTCTTGAACGCGCCGCTCTGCAGCAGCAGCCACGCCCCGAACATCGGCCGGTACACGACGGTGCCGGCGGCGGGCACGTTGTAGACGCGGTCCACCAGCGCGGCGATCTTCGTCGCGTCGCCCCGCAGCAGGTAGCCGCGGAAGCTCCCTTCGGTCGAGAGGAAGGGCGGCGGCGCCGTGGCGCGGCCGCCGAACTCGACGTAGTCGTCGAGCTGGCTCGCGTTGCCGGTTGCGTACGCCTCAAGCTGGCTCACGAGATCCTCCTGTTGTCGGCGCCGGGGGCTTCGCGCCGCCGGGCTTCGGTTCTCCGCCGGGCTCGACGGAGCTCGGCCTGCTGGTGAACGGGGCGTGCGGCGGGGAGCCGGGACCGGGGGGCTTCGACGCGAGCAGCGGGCCCATCGCCATCCTCCCCGGGTGGGGGCTGCTCAGCCAGAAGTCGCTTTGCCCGACGATGTCCGGCTTGCCCCCGCGCAGCGCGCTGGCAGCCTGGACGCCCGAAGCGACCGCGGCCTCGACGCAGCCGCCGTCGATGCCGTTGCGTGTCCAGTCCCCTGCGAGGTAGAGGTTCTCGACGCCCGAGTCGCCCGCGCCGAGGCGGTCCTTGACCGTGCCCTTGGGCGTCAGGACGTACAGCTCGCTGCCGCGCGTGTTCGCCCGGAAGTACTGCGCGCCGAGCCGGACCGGCCCGACCACCTCGCCCTGTTCGGGATTCGCGAGGAAGTTCCAGTTCATCGCCCGCGATCCGTAGTCGAGCGACTTCGGCCACAGCGGCGCGATGTGGTTGGCGAGGAAGTTGGACGCGTTCAGTTCGACGCGCGCGCGGGCTTCGGCAGGCGTCTCGTTGCGCTCGTCGAGCACTCCGCAGAAGTAGGCGATGCCCTTGACCCCGGATTGCGGCGGCCACTGCTCGCGGGCACAGAGGTGCGTCATGTCGCACCAGGTGTCGATCGGCTCCACGTAGCAGCCCGCGACGGAGTTCTGCGACTGCGCCCAGCCGAGCTGCTGGGGCGTCTCGGTCAGCCACAGCTGGAACGCCTGCGTGCGAACGGTCCGGCCGGACGCGAGCATCTGCTCGAACGGAGGGTGGTGTTCGCAGACCTCTTCGCAGATCGGCCGGAGCGCGCCGAGGCCGATGCCGAGGACCACCTGCTCGAAGTCCGTGCCCAGCTCGAGCCGCTTGAGCCCGTCCGCACCGCGGCCGAGCGGATCGGCCTCCCCCTCGAAGTCCGGCGCGAGCTGCTCGAGCTGGGCTCCGTTCGGGATCCGCGACCAGAGTGGTTCGCTCGGCCAGCACGCGAGCCCGTTGACGTCGATCGTGGGTTCGTATTCCTTTCCCTGCATGTCCAGCTGCTCGACGTACTCCACGCTCTGGACGCGCAGGTGATCTTCGGACAGGCGCAATGCGGTCACTGCGCTGAAGAAGGAGAACTTGACGCCGCGCTGGCGGAGCAGGACTTCGTAGAAGGGGGTGAGCACGGTGTCCCCCATGCCCGCCTGCATCTTGAACATGATCGCGCCGGCGTAGTTGAAGCCGAGCCGCAGGAGATCGTTCATCGCGGTGCCGGCCGCGGCGTTCGCGTTCTCGACCTTGCCTTCGGGATACGCGAACGCGACGTCGTAGACCGATCGCAGCACCGGCGCGCGTTCGGCGGGCGTCTTGCCGAGCGTGATCTGCTTCGCGCCGTGGCGCGCGAGCCACTCGCACAGGTCGTACTGGTTGATCGCTTCCCAGCCGTTTTCGAGCACGCCGTCTTCGACCACGCCGGCCGCCGCGGAGGCGACGGTGTCGAACGTGGTGAAGCACAGACGCCAGTGAGGGTCGTCTTCGAACAGCATCTGGGAGCTCGCCCACACCCAGTTGCGAAAGCGGCAGAGCAGTTCGGCGAAGGCCTTCTCGACGGATGTCGTGCCGAGCGCCTGCGCGAGCGCGTCGACGCCGCTGTCGTCCGTCCCGGTGCCCGCTCCGTTCGCCTGCGGCGCGGCGGCCGGCTGACCGGACACCGGCTCACCGGCGCCCGCTCCGTTCGCCTGCGGCGCGGCGGCCGGCTGACCGGGCACCGGCTCCGGTTCGCGCGGGAGCAGCGCGGTGCCCTGTGCCTGCGCGCGGTCGGCGAGCGCGAACGCAGCTTCGAGCAACCCGATGCCCTGCGGTGCCTCCCCATCCCCGTCGAAGGCTTCGTGGACGGCGGGAGGGCTGCCGCCGGCTGCGACCGAGGCGCTGCCGCCGCCCCCCCGCGGGCCGCCGGAGGCGCCCGGCATCGCTTTGAATTCCCGCATCGCCCATTCGCTCAGCCACTTCGCGATGTCCCAGAAGCCGGGCGGCTGGTTCGCGGCGCCCGGCACGAGCGAGTTCTCCGGCGCGACCATCGGCAGCGCAACCCATTCTTCGCCCTGTTTGTCGTAGAGCACGGTTTCGCTGCAGGGCTTGAACGCGTCCTCGAAGCTCGCCAGCGGGCTGCCGGCGGGACGTTTGAGTTCGTCATAGGCGCGACGCATCAGCCGCAGCGCGTTTTCGTAGAACCCGAACCACACGTGCAGGCCGTGCTCCTCGATGCGCTTGCCGCGGCGCGCTTGGAGGTTGCGCCCGCTCGCGCACTTGCCGCCCAGCCGCCACCCGGGCTGCAGCACCGTGACCTCGTAGAGCCCCTCGGCGTCCGGGTCGGTCAGCTCGAAGGCGGCGGCGATCGCAGCGGGCCCGCCGCCGAGCACGACGACCTTCTGCTTGTGCGGCTGTGCAGGCATGCGCCCCCTTGACCCACTTTGCTCTCGCGAACGACGCTACATGAGCGGAGCGTCCGCGGGTGGTCGCTGGCATACTTCCTTGTGATGCCGGGGGGGCACGCCGACTTGGTCCGCAAGGCCTGTCAAGCATGGTGCGATGGCGACATCTCCGTGTACCGCGAGATGTACGCGGCCGACGTGATCGCCGAAGGCGGCGGGCTGTGGCCGGAGGGCGAAGGGTCCGTCCAGGGGGTCGACGCCGTGATCGCCAACTTCGAGTCGATCATGGCGGCCTTCGAGCGCAGCGAGCTGGTGCCGGAGCGCTTCGTCGAAGCCGACGAGCGGCTCGCCGTGGGACTGCTGTGGCGGGGCGTGATCCCCGGCAGCGAGACGCCGGTGGAGCAGCGCCTGGCGTGCGGCTACCGCTTTCGCGACGGCCTGATCTCGCACACCGCCTGGTACCCGGAGCTCGAGGACGCGGTCCGCGCGCTCGGGCTCCGCTCCGAGGACTGAGCCCGGGCGCCGCTAGGAGACGCTCGGTCCGGCGGGACCGTCGCCGTGCATCTCGGCGGTGCCCCCGGCCAGACCCGGCCGCGGGATCGTGCGGGGCACCTCGCGCTCGGAGCGCTCGGGCTGGTAGGGAGGCGCGGGCAGCTCTGGCTTTGTCTCCTCCTCGCCGAACACCTCCGTCTCGCTCTTGCCGTCGAGCAGCGCGAGGAACTCCTCCTTCTCGATCGTCTCGCGACGAACCAGGATTTCGGAGATCTTGGTGAGGTCGCTGTTGTGCTCGGTGAGAATGCCGCGGGCGCGCTGGTGGGCGGCTTCGATGATCCGCCGCACCTCGTCGTCGATCTCGCGCGCGATCTCGTCGGAGTAGTCGGGCTCGCTGTTGAACTCGCGGCCCAGGAACGGCTGGCCGTGGTCGTGGCCGTAGACGCGCGGGCCGAGCTTGTCGCTCATCCCGAAGCGCATCACCATCTGCTTGGCGGTCTGCGTGACCTTCTCGATGTCGTTCGAGGCGCCGGTCGTGATCTCGCCGAACACGAGCTCCTCCGCGGCGCGCCCGCCGAGCGTCATCGCCATCGTGTCCTCGAGCTCCGCGCGCGTCGTCAGGAAGCGGTCCTCCTGGGGCATCGAGATCGTGTAGCCGAGCGCCTGCCCGCGGGAGATCACGGAGATCTTGTGGACCGGGTCGGAGTGCTCGAGGAAGTGGCCGACGAGCGCGTGGCCCATCTCGTGGAAGGCGGTCACGAGCCGCTCTTTCTCGCTCATCACCCGCGTCTTCTTCTCGGGGCCGGCGATCACGCGCATGATCCCCTCCTCGAGCTCTTCCTGGCCGATCTCGCGCTTGCCGGTGCGGGCCGACAGCAGCGCCGCCTCGTTGATCAGGTTCGACAGGTCGGCCCCCGTGAAGCCGGGCGTCTGCCCGGCGAGCGCGTCGATGTCGATCACCTTGGCGAGCGGCTTGCCGCGGGTGTGGACCTCGAGGATCTTGGCGCGGCCCTTGCGGTCGGGGCGGTCGACGGCGATCTGCCGGTCGAAGCGGCCGGGCCGCAGCAGCGCGGGGTCGAGGATGTCCGGCCGGTTCGTCGCCGCGATCATGATGATGTTGTCCTTCGCCTCGAAGCCGTCCATCTCGACGAGCAGCTGGTTGAGCGTCTGCTCGCGCTCGTCGTGCCCGCCGCCGAGGCCCGCGCCGCGGTGCCGGCCGACGGCGTCGATCTCGTCCATGAAGATGATGCAGGGGCTGTTCTGCTTGGCCTGCTCGAAGAGGTCGCGCACGCGCGAGGCGCCGACGCCGACGAACATCTCGACGAAGTCAGAGCCGGAGATCGAGAAGAACGGCACGCCGGCCTCGCCCGCGACGGCGCGCGCCAGCAGCGTCTTGCCGGTGCCCGGCGGCCCGTAGAGCAGCACGCCCGTGGGGATCCTCGCGCCGAGGGCCTGGAACTTCTTCGGATTCTCGAGGAATTCCTTGATCTCGTGGAGCTCCTCGACGGCCTCGTCGACGCCCGCCACGTCGCGGAAGGTGATCTTCGGCGAGTCGGCGGACATGCGCTTGGCGCGCGACTTGCCGAACGACATCACTTTCGAGCCGCCGCCCTGGACCTGGTTCATCAGGAAGATCCAGAACCCGAAGAACAGCACGAACGGGATGATGTACATGAGCAGGCTGAGGATCGCGCTGCTCTTTTCCGATTCGATGTTGTAGCTGACCCCGGCCGCTTTCAGTTCTTTGATCAGTTCTGGCGCGGCCTGGTCGATGTAGCCGATCGCGTACGTTTCCTTGTTCTTGAGCTTGACTTCGAGTTCCTTGTTCTTGTTCTTGAACTCGACCGAGGCCACTTCGCCGCGCGGCAGTTCCTGGCCGACGAGCGTCTGGTAGCTGTGCTTGCGGTGGTCGCTGCTCGTGTTGTCGACGAGTTTGACCGCCAGGAACGCGAGGATGACGACGATCAGGATCGGGAACGCGGCGCTCTTGAAGAAACGGCTCATTTTCAGTTCCGAAGTCCGTTGGCGCCGGGCAGAAACAGCCGGAACCAGGTTTCTAAGCCTACCATGGCCCTATCGCCGCTCCTGCCGCTCATCCGAGCGCCGCGCGGCGCCGCCGCGGGACCGCCGCGGTCTACCCGCTCTCCGATCCAGCTCCCGGCGGCTGTCATGCGTCTGACCGGGTCAGCTCGCGAGCGCGGCGACGAACGGCAGGTTGCGGTGGCGCTCGGCGTAGTCGAGCCCGTAGCCGACGACGAAGCGGTTCGCGATCTCGAAGCCGACGTAGCGCGTCGGCAGGTCGACCTTGCGCCGCTCGGGCTTGGTCAGCAGCGCGCACACCTCGAGGCTCGCCGGGTTGCGCGAGCCGAGGTTTCGCAGCAGGTACTGCAGGGTCAGGCCGGAGTCGACGATGTCCTCGACGATCACCACGTCGCGACCTTCGATCGAGGCGTCCAGGTCCTTGAGGATCCGCACCACGCCGGAGGAGTCGGTCGCCGAGCCGTAGGAGGCGACCGCCATGAAGTCGACCTCGACCGGGATCTCGATGAACCGCATCAGGTCGCTCAGGAAGAACACGGCCCCCTTCAGCACCCCGACCAGCAGCAGCGGCTGGGACCGGCCCTCCCGGTAGTCGGCGGTGATCTCGCGGCCGAGCTCGGCGACCCTGCGCTGCAGCTGCTCGGCGCTGACCAGCACGTCTCCGAGGCCGGGCTCGTCGGGCACGCGCGAGGAGCTGGCCACGAGTCGCAGTCTAGATGGTCCTCCCGGCTGCGCTGCACGCGAGAGAACGGCTGCGAGGGCCCGGGGCCGGGAGCGGCCGGCCTCAGGCCGCGCCGCGGGGCGGCTCCTGCGGCGGCGCCGAGACACCCCGCGGCGCCAACCGCACCATCCGCAGCGTCCCGTCGGCCAGGACAGCGCCGACGTTGCCGCCGACGTGCAGCTCGGCACGGCCGCCCCGGCGCGCGAGGTCGAGCAGCTCGGCCACGCGGTCGCCCGCCTGCGGCACGTAGCCGCCCGCGGCCTGCTCGGCGAGACGCACCACGACCATCCGCGCAAGCGCCGCCGGCAGCTCGCGCAGGCGCACGAGCTCGATCGCGCCTCGCCCCTCCAGCTCGCTCTCCACCAGGGCGTCGAGCAGCTCGGTCTCCTCGCGCAGCAGCGCCGCCGTGCGCTGGACGTTGCGCTCGGCCCCGGGGTGCACGGCGCGCAGCGCCGGCAGCAGCCCGTGACGCACGCGAGCGCGGGCGAAGCGCTCGTCCTCGTTGCTCTCGTCGTCGCGCCAGGAGAGCCCCCGCGCCCGGCAGTAGTCGGCGGTCTGCTCGCGCGTGAACGCGAGCAGCGGCCGCACCAGACGGCCCTCGCTCGCAGCCATGCCGAGCAGCGCGCGCCTGCCCGGCGAGGCCGCGAGGCGGTAGAGCACCGTCTCCGCCTGGTCGCTCGCGGTGTGGCCGGTGGCGATCAGCGCGTCGCGCTCTCTCGCGACGCGCTCGGCTTCGCCGTAGCGCAGCGCGCGCGCCCACGCCTGCAGGTTGCCCTCGCCCTCGCCCTCGCCGCCGGGTGGCGGCGGCGCGCCGGGGGGAGCGCTCACGATCTCGAGCTCCACCTCGAGCTCCCGGCAGCGCTCCCGGCAGGCCTGCTCGTCGGCCGCCGCGGCAGCCCGCAGGCCGTAGTTGACATGCAGTGCGCGCACTGCC
Organism: uncultured Solirubrobacteraceae bacterium; assembly: GCA_963703205.1. GTDB lineage: Bacteria > Actinomycetota > Thermoleophilia > Solirubrobacterales > Solirubrobacteraceae > Palsa-744. The sequence continues at coordinate 185,402 of OY969799.1, read as the reverse complement.
CGCGCGCCCAGCTGCGCGACGGCGATGTCGAGCAGGCAGCTCGAGTCGCGCCCGCCGGAGATCATCGCGAGCAGCGGCCGGTCGCGCGCGAACAGCCCGCTCTCGCGCACCGTGTCGCGCATCGCGCCGACCGGGCTCGGCTGCCCGCCGGGATCCTCGCCGCCCGCCATCGCTCACGCCTCGCGGGCGGCCACCGTGAACAGCTCCGTCGGCTCGGAGAAGCCCTTCAGGCGGATCTCGCCGATGCGGGTGAACAGCAGCCCGTCGGTGCCGTCGGCGACGTCGACCACCGGTCGCGTGACGAGCACCTCGCCGCCGGCGGCGCGCGCCACGACCCGAGCCGCCTGGTTGACGTCGCGGCCGAAGTAGTCGCCGTCGCGGTAGAGCGCCTGGCCGTAGTGGATGCCGATCCGGGGCGAGGGATCGCCTGCGGCGATGCCGCCCTGCAGCGAGACCGCCCAGGCGGCCAGGGCGGCAGGATCGGGGCCGACGACCATCACCTCGTCGCCCAGCGTCTTGATCACGCGCGCATCCGCCGGCAGCGTCTGGGCGACCGCCACGGCGAAGCGCTCGACAGTGCTGACCGCCGCCTCGTCGCCGCGCTCGACGGTCAGCCGCGCGTAACCCGCGAGGTCGGCGAAGGCGACCGCCACGCGCAGCCTGCCCTCCTCCAGCTCCTCGTCCTCGAGCTCGGCCTCGACGTGGCCGATCATGTCCTGCTCGACGAAGCGGGACAGCAGCTGCGAGTGCAGGTAGCTGATGAACGGCGAGACGAGCGGCAGCACTTCCCGCGTCATCGCCTCCATCTCTTCCGCGATCTCGACGTTCGGGACGCCGGCGCGCATCAGCGGCTTGTGCACGTACAGGTGAACCAGTCGCACCTCGGCGTCGGCGATCTGCGCCATCGCCTGGCCGTACACGCGCAGCAGCTGCAGGTACGCGGGCAACGGGAAGCCCGCGGCGAGGACGGCGGCCGCGTAGCGCATGATCTCGACGTCCTCGTCGGTGAGCCCGTCGCCCGGCAGGTTGCCGAGCCCCACGGTCGCGTAGATCTGGCGGATCAGCTCTGCCGGCAGTCCGCTCTCACGGGCGACGCGACGGAGCGGGTGCCGTGCGCCCGTCGAGCTGAGCAGGTCCTCGATCGGGCCGATCGCGAGCTGGCCGTCGTCGCTGGCCCGCTTGATCTGCTCGAGCGAGTGGCCGCGCGCGCGCAGCCGCGCGACGACCCGCACGTAGGCGATCGACGAGGGCGTCCAGCGCCCGTCGAAGCCGGGCACCAGACCGCGCTCCACCCAGCGCCGGACGGTTCCGGGCGAGACGCCTACCTGCGCGGCGACCTGGGCGAGCGTCGGCTCGGCGCGCCTGCCCTCCGGCTCCTCGGACGGCTCGGCCAAATCAGCGGGGGGACCTTGGGGCGGGCACCGTCATCGAGCTGGAGTCTAAAGTCGCGGCCGTGACGGAGCCCGAGCATCCGCACCTGCGCCCCACGGCGGAGCTCGCCGAGCGCGTCCTGCTCCCCGGCGACCCCGAGCGGGCGATGCGCCTCGCCCACGCCCTGCTCGAGCAGCCCCGCATGTTCAACCACACGCGCGGGCTGTGGGGCTACACGGGTCGCGCCCCCGACGGCGAGCTGATGACGATCCAGTCGACCGGGATGGGCGGGCCGTCGGCGGCGATCGTGCTCAGCGAGCTGGTCGCGATGGGGGTGCGGCGCGCGGTGCGGGTCGGCACCTGCGGCGCGCTGGCGCCGGAGCTCGCGCTCGGCGAGCTGATCGTCGCAGAGCAGGCGATCTGCGCCGACGGGACCTCGCGGGCGCTCGGCGGCCGCGAGCGGGCCGCTGCAGACCCCGGCCTCAGCGCGTCGCTGCGCGAGCAGGCCCCCGGAGCGCCCGCCGGCACGGTTGTGAGCGTCGATCTCTTCTACGAGGACGGACCGCCCGGCGCCGGCCACGAGGGGCTGGCAGTAGAGATGGAGGCGGCCACGCTGTTCGCCCTCGGCGGGCGCGAGGGGATCGCCGTCGGCTGCCTGCTGATCGTCTCCGACACCTTCCCGGACGGGAGGCGCAACCGCATCGACGACGACAGCCTGGCCGCCGCAGCCGAGCGGATGGGCGCGGTCGCGCTGGCGTCGCTGTCGAGCTAGATCGACGAGCGCTCAGGTTTTCCCGGGCGCCTGGCGCCCGGCGCGGGAGCGCCCGCCCGGCGAGCGCGCGGCTCGCGCGGCTTTCGTCGCTTTCGCCGTGCGCCCCTGGGCGGCTTTGGCCGCTTTCGCCGCGCTCACCTGTTTGTCGCGGCGCGTCCGTTTGTCGGCGCCGGCGGGCCCCGTGCCGCGGCGTGCAGCGGCCGGTTTGGGGCCCGGTCCGGCGGGGGGCGGCGTCGCGCCCGCGGCGCCCGTCGCGCCCGTCGCGCCCGCGTCGCCCGCGCGCAGCGTGCGCTCGAGTTTCTCCTCGATCTGCTCGAGCTGGCGCTCGATCGCCGCGAGCCGCGCGTCGACGCCGCTCGGCGCTAGCGCCCGATCGAGGCGGTCCACGCCGTCCTCGATGCCCTCGAGGCGGTGGGAGACCGCCCGCAGCCTGCGCGTGAGCCGTTCGATGTCGGCGGCCGACGGGATGTTCAGCGCCCCCATCGCGACCTCCTGGGCCTGGGCGGCCTTCTCGCGGGCGTCGAACGCCCGGCCGATCGCGCCGGTCAGCAGCGGGTTCTCCAACAGCTCGGAGAGCGCTCTGCCGAGACGGTCCTCGGTGTTGCCGCCGAGCCGCTCGCGCAGGTTCTTGGCGACGTTGCCAGCGTCAGACATTCCTCGACTCCGGTTCCTCGCGGGGCGTGTGCTCGGCTCGCCGTCCGCAGACGGGACGCCGAGCCCTGCCCGAAGGATACGGTGAAGCCGTGCCACGTCAGCTGTTCGTGTTCCTGCAGCTCGAGTTCCCCTGGCAGCTCGGGCCCGCCGACGGCCCCTACCTGCTGCGGGCCGGGCCGGAGGCCGAGGCCGAGCGGGTGGTGGTGCTGGAAACGCAGGGCGCCGGCCCGGCGGGCTCCGCGCCGGCGGGCCCGCAGGGCTGGTTCGGCGGGCGCCGCGCGCGGCGCGAGCGCGAGGCCGCGCCCGAGCCGCGTCCCGCCCCGGTCGAGACGACCCGGGTCACGGTGATCGACCCCGTCCCGCTCTCGGCGGAGGCGCAGGCGAAGGCGTGGCTCGCCGAGCTCGACCGCGAGCGCGAGGTCTCAGCCGCGGTGGCCGTCGTCAACCGCGTCGTGCAGGCACATCGCATCGCCGCCGCCGACCCTTACGTGCGCGAGGTGGCGTCCGGGCAGGCGCTCGTGATCCGCGCCGGCTGGGGCGAGGGCGAGCAGGTCGCCTCGGGCCTGTGGCTTCACGCGCGCGAGCTCTCGCTGCGCCCGCGCCGCGGCACTCGTCGCCGCGACCGCTCCTGGGCGCTGCGCCCGCAGGAGCGGCTGGCCGCGCTGCTGTCCGGGCGCAGCCGCGCCCTGCTGTGCGAGGAGCTGACGCTGCGCGCGCGGCTCGACCTCGACCAGGGCCGTCCCGGCTTCGCGGCGGTGGCGCTGGACGGGGCGCTGGCGGCGGCTGTCGCCGAGCTCGGCGCGGAGGGCCGCCACGACCTCGCGCTGCGCATCTCCGAGCTCGAGCAGCTGCGCGCGAAGGTCGGCGAGCAGGCGAGCGCCTCGCTCGCGCACCGCGACGGCCAGCCCGCCGACGGCCAGCCCGACGAGGAGCTGATCGAGCACGCGCTCGGCCGCCTGGAGGCGGCGCTGCGGGCGCGCACCGCGCCCGGGATCTGAGGCCGGCCGGACGCCCCGCCGGCGCCGGGGTCCAGCTCCTGGTCCCGCTCCCCCGGCCGAGAGTCTGCCGGGCGGGCCGAGCATCTAGTCTGGACGGCGTGGACCCCACCACGACCGCGATCGGGACCTGGAGCGGCGGGCGCTTCATGCACTTCGGCGAGCCGCTGCCGGACCAACGCCTCGAGCGCCTGCTGAGACCCGGCGACGGGATCGAGACGGTGATCAGCGCCGACGCCTACGGCGCCGGCGAGGCCGATGCGGCGCTGGGGCGCGCGCTGCGCGGGATCGACCGCGACAGCTACTGCCTGATCGGCGCGATCGGCCACGACTTCTATGCGGGCAGGCGCGAGGGCGCGAAGGGCTTCCCCCGCTTCACCGACCCGGCGCTGCGCGGCGAGGCGGAGTACGGCTCCTACATCCGCATGGCCGCCGAGCGCAGCCTGCAGCGGATCGGCGCGGAGCGCTTCGATCTGCTGCTGCTGCACAACCCCGATCGCACCGGCTACCGCAGCGAGGCGGTCTGGGAGGGCATGCAGGCGGTGCGCGAGGCGGGGCTCGCGGCCGCGCTCGGTCTCGCCCCCGGCCCCGCCAACGGCTTCACGCTCGACGTGATCGGCTGCCTGGAGCGCTTCGCTTCGACGATCGACTGGTCGATGATCATCCTCAGCCCGATGGAGCCCTGGCCCGGGGAGCTGACGCTCGCCGCAGCCGAGCGGACCGGCACCGGGGTGATCACGCGGGTCGTCGACTACGGCGGGCTCTTCCACGGCGACGTGCTGCCGGGCCACCCGTTCCCGGATCACGACCACCGCCGCTTCCGGCCCGGCGGGTGGGTTCAGGACGGCCGCGAGAAGCTGGAGCAGATGCGCCCGATCGCCGAGCGTCACGGGATCACGCCGCTGCAGCTCGCCTGCGTCTGGAACCTCGCGCAACCGGCGGTGCGCTGTGTCGCGCCGACGCTGATCCAGGAGCAATCGACCCCCGGCCGCACCGCGCGCCCGATCGAGGACAAGCGCGCCGAGCTCGCCGCGGTCGCGGACCTGGCGGGCGTGCTCGGCGCGAACGAGGTCGAGGAGCTGCGCAGGATCGGCGACAACACCGGCTCGATGGCGCTGAAGGGGGCGAGCGCCGAACACGACGGGCCGGCGGCGGCCGACCGCTGGCCGCTCGACGCGGAGGGCGAGGCGATCGCTGGGCGCTGGAGCATCGACCCGCGCCGCGACCTGGCGCGCAAGGCGCTCGCAGCGACCTGAGCACGAACCAGAGGGGGCAGCGGATGGACATCGACGTGCAGGGCTTCAAGGAGGGCCAGAAGGCGATGTGGAGCGCCGGCGACTATGCCGAGGTGGCGGTGCGGATCGTGGCGGTCGGCGAGTACCTGGCGCAACGGGCCGGCGCCGGGCCGGGCGTGGAGCTGCTCGACGTGGCGACGGGCACGGGCAACGTCTCGATCCCGGCGGCGCTGGCCGGCGCGAAGGTGACCGGCCTCGACCTGACCCCGAAGCTGCTCGAGAACCAGCGCGAGCGCGCGGCCGCCGCCGGGGTGCAGATCGAGCTCGTCGAGGGCGACGCGGAGCAGCTGCCGTTCGCCGACGCCTCCTTCGACGTCGTGACGTCGTGCTTCGGCGTGATCTTCGCGCCGCGCCAGCAGGTGACGGCGCACGAGCTGCTGCGCGTCGCGCGGCCGGGCGCGAAGGTCGTGATCGCTGCGTGGACCCCCGAGGGGATGGTCGGCAGCATGTTCCGCGCCTCGGCGAGCTACATGCCGCCGCCCCCGGAGGGGTTCGTGCCACCGGTGATGTGGGGCGATGAGGAGCACGTCCGCGGCCTGTTCGAGGGGACCGGCGCGGAGCTGTCGTTCGAGCTGCGTTCGATCTTCTTCGAGGGTGCCTCGGTCGAGGCGTGGGTGGCCCAGGACGAGACGATCCTGGGGCCGTCGGTGCTGGCCAAGGCCGCGCTCGAGCAGCAGGGCCGCTACGACGAGCTGCGCGGCGAGGTCTCGGCGGTCTACGAGCGCTTCAACGAGGCCGGCGAGGAGGGCTTCCGCGCGCCCGCCGAGTACCTCGTGACCGTCGCGCGCAAGCCGGCCTGATCGCGGCCGGCGGCGACCCTCAGCCGCCGACGGCGAACAGCTGCCAGTCGCCGGGCACGCCCTTCAGCGTGTGCGCGCCGCGGTCGCTGAAGACGATGCCCGAGCCGGCGACGAGATCCGTGACGGTGCGCGAGACGAGCACCTCGCCGGGCCCCGCCAGCGCGCCGACGCGCGCGCCGATGTTGACGGCGATCCCGCCGATGTCCCGCTTCATCACCTCGACCTCGCCGGTGTGCAGGCCGGCGCGGATCTCGAGGTCGAGCGAGCGGGCTGCGTCGCGCGCCGACATCGCGGCGTGGATCGCCCGCGCGGGCCCGTCGAAGGTGGCCAGGAAACCGTCGCCCATCGTCTTGATCTCTCGCCCCCGGTGGCGCGCGATCACATCGCGGACGAGCTCGTCGTGGCGCTCGACGAGCTCCCGCCAGCCGCGGTCGCCGAGCTGCACCGCGCGCTGCGTCGAGTCGACGATGTCGGTGAACATCACCGTCGCCAGCATTCGGTCGGGTTCGCGCACGGGGCGCGCGCCGGTCAGGAACTCCTCGACCTCGTCGAGGATCTGCTCGGGTTCGACGAACGGCAGGTGATCGTCGCCGTCGAGCTCGACGAGCCGCGCGCCGGGGATCGCCTCCGTGATCACGCGGGCGGCGGCGAGCGGCGTCAGCCGGTCGCCACGACGGTGCAGGACGAGCGTCGGCGCCGTGATCGTGCCCAGCACGTCGCGGACGTCGATCTCCGTGTAGAGGCGCAGCAGCGCCGCCGCGCCCGCGGGGCTGCTGCCGCTGCGCAGCATCTTGGCCCACCAGCGGCGGCCCTGCTCGTCCCTCGCGAGCGTCGGCGCCCAGAGCTGCAGCGCGACCGGGCCGCCCCAGTCGTGGACCGCCTCCTCCACGAACGCCTCGAAGGCCTCGCGCGGCACCCCGGAGGGATAGTCCTCGGCACGGAGCAGCCGCGGCCAGGTCCCGTACAGGACCAGCGCGGAGACCCGCTCCGGATAGGAGGCCGCGAGCAGCATGCTCATCGGCCCCCCCTCGGAGATCCCGTAGACGGCTGCTCGCTCGACGCCGGCGGCGTCGAGCACCGCGCGCGCATCCTCCATCGACTGCTCGAGGGTCGGCGGCGAGGGCGGCCGGTCGGAGAGGCCCTGGCCGCGCTTGTCGTACATCACCACGCGCGCGAAGGACGCAAGCCGGCCCAGGTAGCGCTCGGCGCCGGGGGCCTCGAACATCAGCTCCAGATGCGAGACGAAGCCTGGGATGCAGAGCAGCTCGATCGGGCCCTCGCCGAACGTCGTGTAGGCGATGCTCGTGCCGTCGGGGGCCTGCGTGTAGCGCACGTCCGGAACGGTCGGCATCCGGCGAAGATAACGGTCGTGGGCGCCGGCGCGGATCAGACGGCGAGCGCTGCGAGCAGCGACTCGAGCTCCGCGACGACGTCCCCGCGAAGCCGCACCGCGGCGAGGTCGTCGAGCGGCGTCGGGCCCTGCGTGAGGATCGCCACGGCGCCCCCGGCGGCGTCAGTGAGCAACGGCAGTCCCGCGACCGGATGGACCTCCAGGGAGGAGCCGATGCACAGCAGCACCTCGGCGCGCTCGCACAGCTCGCGCGCGCGTTCGAGCGCGCGCGGGTCGAGCAGCTCGCCGAACAGCACGACGTCGGGCTTCAGCGCCGCGCCACAGCTCTCGCAGCGGGGCACTCCGTCGGCGGCGTCGGCCTGGCGGGCGCGGACCTCCTCGAGCGCGACCGGCCCCGGACACGACAGGCAGGAGCTCGTGGCGATCGAGCCGTGGACCTCGACGAGCCCGCCGCCCGCCGCGGTCCCGGCCCGGCGGTGGAGCATGTCGACGTTCTGCGTGATCACCGCGTCGAGGTGCCCCGCCCGCTCGAGCGCGACGAGTGCGTGGTGCGCGCCGTTGGGCTGCTTCTCGCGCAGCGAGGCGAAGCGCTCGCCGTAGAAGGACCAGAAGCGGGCCGGGTCAGCGTGGAAGGCGTCGATGTGGGCGACCTCCATCGGGTCGACGTGCTCCCAGAGCCCGGTCCCCGGCGAGCGGAAGTCGGGGATGCCCGACGGGACCGAGATGCCGGCGCCGGTCAGCGCGACCACCGAGCGCGCCTCGGCGATCAGCTCGGCGAGGCGCGCGATCCCGGCGCGGGGCGCCAGCTCCTGCTCGTGTGCGGCGGGCACCTCAGCTGCCTTTGAAGCGCGGAGCGCGTTTGCCGAGGAAGGCGGAGATGCCCTCCTTGGCGTCCTCTGAGCCGAACGCCGCGGCGAAGCCCTGCTTCTCGGCCTCGATTCCGGCGTCGAGGTCGCCGTTGGCCGACACGGACTTGATCTGCGCGACGGCGAGCGGCGCCTGCGCGGCGAGCTTGCGTGCCCACGCGAGCGCCGTGTCGTGCAGTTCGTGGTCGTCGACGACGCGGTTGGCGAGGCCGAGCTCGAACGCTTCCTCGGCGAGGATCGGGTCGCCGATGAGGTTCATCTCCAGAGCCTTGTTGGCGCCGACGAGCCGCGGCAGCCGCTGCGTGCCGCCGAAGCCGGGGATGATGCCGAGCTTGATCTCGGGCTGGCCGAACAGGGCGGAGCGCGCCGCGATGCGCACGTCGCATGCCATCGCCAGCTCGCAGCCGCCGCCGAAGGCCAGGCCGTTGACGGCGGCGATCGTCGCGACGTGAGAGCGCTCCATCTCGCGCAGCAGGCCGTGCATGCTCTCGAGCAGCGCGGCACCGGCGGCCTCGTCCATCGTCGTGAACGCCTTGATGTCCGCCCCGGCGCTGAACAGCAGCGGGTTCGAGGAGGCGATCACGAGCGCGCGGGTGCCGTCGGATGAGACCTTCGCCCACACCTTCTCCAGGTCTTCGACGACCTGCGGCGCGATCGAGTTCATCTGGCCGTTGGCCAGCCAGGCGATCGCGACACCGTCGGAGCGTGTCTCGAGCTTGATCGTCTCCACCTTCGATGACGAGGCGGCGGGCTGCTCGGCGTCGGGCCGCGGGTAGGCGTAGAAGCCCTGGCCGCTCTTCTGGCCGAGGCGGCCCTGCGCGACGAGCCGGCGCAGGATCGTCGGCGGCGCGAAACGCTCGCCGAAGCGCTCCTGCGCGTTCTCCATGCGCTCGAGGATCGTGTCGAGGCCCTCGGCGTCGGCCTTCATGAACGGCGGCAGCAGCCCGCGGCGGGGATCCAGGCCCGCGCCGGCCATCATCCCGAAGTCGATGTCGCGGTGGGTGGCCACCTCCTCCTCCAGGAGCAGGCAGGCCTCGAGCACCGTCTTCAGCGAGAGCAGCTCGACGAGCTCGGCCACGTCCGGCTCGTTCTCGCCGCTGATGTTGGGCTCCCCCTGCGGGTCGTAGAAGCCGTCGCCGCCTGTCTTCGCCCCCAGTTTCCCGTCGGCGACGAGCTTCTGCATGCCGCGCGGCACGTAGAAGCGTTCCTCGCCGTAGGACTCGACGAGGTGCTCGGCCACGTGCAGGACGGTGTCCAGGCCGAGCAGGTCGACCAGGTAGTAGGGCCCGACCGGGACCACGCCGGAGCTGCCGACGCCCTCGTCGATGCGCTTGATCGAGAGCCCGTTCTCCTCCTGCTCGCGCCAGACCTCGGACATCGCCGAGGTCAGCACGCGGTTGACGACGAAGCCGGGCACCTCGGCGCAGGTGATCGGCTGCTTGCGGATCGCCTGCGCGAACACCGCCGCCGCGGTCAGCGTCTCGGCGGAGGTGTCCTCGCCCTCGACGATCTCGATCAGGGGCATGATCGAGGCGGGGTAGAAGTAGTGGAAGCCGACGACCTGCTCGGGCCGCAGCGTCGCTTCGCCGATCTCGGTGATCGACAGCGAGGAGGTGTTGGAGGCGAGGATCGCGTGGCCGGGGGTGGCGGCGTCGAGCTCGGCGAACACGGCCTGCTTGATCTCGATGCGCTCCGGCACCGCCTCGACCACGAAGTCGACCTCGCCGAAGCCCTCGTAGGAGGTGGTGCCCGTGATGCGGCCGAGCACCGCGGCGATCTGCTGCTCGGCCTGCTCGGCGCTGATGCGGCCGCGCTCGACGAGTTTGCCGGCGTGGCCGCGCGTTACGTTCGCAGCCTCCTGCAGCCCCGCCTGCACGAGCTTCTCGTCGATGTCCTTGAGCACCACGGGGACGCCCGCGGCGGCGATCGTCTGGGCGATCTGGCCGCCCATCGTCCCGGCGCCGACGACTGCGGCTCTGAACACGAACATGTCGATGCTTCTCCTCTGGCTCGCTGGGGGCCGAGAGACTAGATGATCATGATCGAGCCGCCACGGCGCGAGCGCACCTTCCCCTGCGCCGGCGGGTTGCACAGGCGGAGGATGTGAGCAGAGCGAGACAAGGGTAAGGAGGCGTACATGACAGACCAACTGACTGCGCAACACGCGCGCGGACCGGCTCGCCGGCTCGCGCTGATCTTGGCCTCGGGCACGATCGCGACGATGCTGTGGGCGGCCGTGCCCGCGTTCGCCGCGAAGCCGACGGCGAACACGGGCAACGCGAGAACGGTCACCTACGACTCGGCCACACTCGGCGGCTCGGTCAACCCCGGTGGCAGCGCCACCTCCTACTACTTCCAGTACGGGCCGACGCGCGCCTACGGCGGCCAGAGCGCGATCGGATCGGCCGGCAGCGGCTCGAAGCCGGTGCAGGTGGCGGTGGGCACCGCCGGGCTGCAGCCGCTGACGATCTACCACTACCGGCTGGTGGCGGTGAACGCGGACGGCACCGACCTCGGGTCCGACCAGACGTTCCAGACCACCAAGGTCCCGCTCTCGCTCGCGATCCTCGCCTCGCCCGACCCGGTCGTGTTCGGAGGGCCGGTGGTGATCCAGGGAACGCTCTCGGGCACCAACAACGCCGGCCGGCAGGTGATCCTGCAGGGCGACGCGTTCCCGTTCACGGCGGGCTTCCAGAACGTGGGCAACCCGGAGCTGACGAACGCGACGGGCAGCTTCAGCTTCACGCTGCTCGGCGCCACGGTCTCTGAGCAGTTCCGCGTCGTCACGACCACGAACCCGCCGGTGATCAGCCCGGTGGCCGCGGAGAGCGTCGCGGTGAAGGTCGTCAGCCACGTCGCGCGCACGAAGCGCCGCGGGTTCGCGCGGATCTACGGGACCGTCAGCCCCGCAGAGAACGGCGCGCAGGTCGGGATGCTGCACATCACCCACGGTCACGGCGTGCTCGTGGGCGGCACGGTGCTGAAGGCTGCCGGCGCGACCAGCTCCAGCTTCAGCCGCGTGGTGCGCGTGCACAAGGGCGTCTACCGGGTGCTTGTGCGCGTCCTCGGCGCGGGCCAGATCTCGAGCTACGGCCAGCCGCTGCTGATCGGCTGAGATTCTCGTGAGGACTCGCCGGTCGCTGCAGACGGCGGCCGGCGAGGCGCTCAGCCGCCGATCAGCGACGCGCATGGCGGGTTGCCGCATGCGGCAACCCGTAGGGGCCGCACATGCGGCCCCGGGGTCGGCGCATGCGCCGACCCCGGGAGGGGCGCATGCGCCCCTCCCCCGCCCGGCGCCTTCGCCGGGCGGCCCACGGTCAGCTCAGGCCGGGACCGCCGTCGGCTCCTCGACACGCCGCGGCAGCAGCGTTTCGCGGGCGATCACGAGGCGCTGGATCTGCGAGGTGCCCTCGTAGAGCTGCATGATCTTCGCGTCGCGGAAGAGCTTCTCGACCGGGTACTCCTTGATGAAGCCGTAGCCGCCGTAGACCTGCACGGCTTCGGTGGCGGTCTTCATCGCCGTGTCGGCCGCGAAGCGCTTGGCGTGCGAGGACACCAGCGTGTTGCGTTCGCCGTTGTCGAGCATCGTCGCCGACTTCCACGTCAGCAGGCGGGCCGCTTCGACCTCGGTCGACATGTCGGCGATGATGAACTGGATCGCCTGGTGCATCGCGATCGGCACGCCGAACTGGACGCGTTCCTTGGAGTAGTCGATCGCGAACTCCATCGCCGCCCGTGCGATGCCCGTGGCCATCGCCGCGACGCCGGGCCGCGTGCGGTCGAGCGTCATCATCGCGAGCTTGAAGCCTCGGTTCTCCTCGCCGAGCAGGTTCTCGGCCGGGACCTCGACGTCGTTGAAGGAGATCGTCGCGGTGTTCGAAGCCCGCTGTCCGAGCTTGTCCTCCTTCTTGTCCACGACCACGCCCCAGTCGCGCTCGACCACGAACGCGGAGATGCCGCGGTGCCCCGCGTCCTTGTCGGTCTTCGCGTAGACCGTGTAGTAGTCGGCGTGCCCGCCGTTGGTGATGAAGCACTTCGTGCCGTTGAGGAGGTACTTGTCGCCCTTCTTCACCGCGGTAGTGCGCATCCCCGAGACGTCGGAGCCCGCGTCCGGCTCGGTCAGGCAGAAGGAGGCGAGCTTCGGCGATTCGGTCAGCATCCCCAGGTACTTCTTCTTGATCTCCTCCGACCCGCCGAGCGCGATCGGCGCCGTCGCCAGGCCGTTGCAGCCGAGCGAGGTCTGGATCCCCGAGCAGCCCCACGAGAGCTCCTCCTCGATCAGGCAGCCGTCGAGGTAGCTGGCGCCGGCGCCGCCGTACTCCTCCCCGATGTGGCTGTTCATCAAGCCGACCTCCCAGGCCTTCTCGATGATGTCCTGGGGCCACGTGCCGTCCTTGTCGTACTCCCACGCGACGGGACGGATCTCTTTGACGGCGAAGTCGTGCGCCATCTCGCGCAGGGCCTTCTGCTCGTTCGTGAGCGTGAATTCGACCATTCTCTGGAGCCCCTCCTAACGGGCTGGCACGAAATTAGATTGACTGGTCAGTCAATCGGGCCGTAGGAGGGTAGCGGAGCGCCCGCCGATCGGCAAGAATCGGACCCGTGCAAAGCGTCCCCGGCGCGTTGGCGAGCATCGTGCTCGGATTCGCCTCCAACGGCCTGACGTTCGTCGTGTTCGGCACCGTCGCGTTCTCGGTGGTCGTGTCGCTGCTGTTCCTCGTGACCCGGGGCAGCGACTCGATGTACGACCACATCGGCCAGGGCGGGATCTCCCGTGAAGGGGACGAGGGCGGTACCGGCCGGACGGGCGCGCAGCCCGCCGCGGCGCGCTCCGAGCAGGAGCAGGAGATCCGCCAGATGCTCCGCGCGCGCAGCGACCGCCGCGTCTCGCGCGGCGAGCAGCCGCTGGACGTCGACGCCGAGGTCGCGCGCCTGCTCGCAGACGGCGCGCCCGCCGATCACGACCCGGCGCTCGTCGCGGAGGTCCGCCAGCTCGTAGACGCGCGCAACGAGCGGCGCGTCCGGCAGGGACTGGAGCCGCTCGACGTCGACTCCGAGGTGGCGCGCACGCTCGCCGAGTTCGCATCCGGCGAGGGTCGGGTATAAAGCGCCGATGGCCCGCAACGTGCGCCGCTTCGGCCTCGACGAGCTGCTCCTTCGTCCCGGCACGTACTTCAACCCGCAGACCGAGATCATGATCGTCGTCGACGACTCGCCGGAGGTCGACAACGAGATCTTCGAAGCCGCCGACGTCGACGTCAGCGAGTGGGTTCAGATCTCAGAGGAGACGCCCGTCGACGAGCACCAGCGCGACGAGCTGATCGAGCGCTTCCAGCTCTCCCAGCAGGAAGGCTCCGCGCCCAGCGACGAGGACGAGGTGCTCGACGACGAGGACGAGGATCTCGATGCCGACGAGGACGAGGAGGACGACGAGGAAGTCGACGAGCTCGACCCGCTCGACTTCGGCGGCGAGTAGCCGGTCCGCAACTGCGCGGCCCGCGCGCGTGTTCCGGCAGGAGGATGCGCCGCGAACGCCCCAGGTCTGCAAACCGCGCTGCAGGCCGAGCGGACCGTTGCGAGGCGCCTAGCATCCGCCGGGTGCGCGCGCCGCGTGTCCCTGCCCTGTCCCGCTGCCTGGCGCTGCTCGCACTGAGCCTGATCGCCGCGGCCCTCGCACCGGCCGGCGCCGCTGCGCTCAGTGCCCGCGCGACACAGGCGCTGGCACCGCTCGGGCGGCCGCTGCGAGCCAGGGCCGCGGCGAGCCACGGCCCGAGCGTGAGCGCCGCGCTGTCCTCGCTGCTGCGCTCCGGGCAGATCAGCGAAGCCGTCTACCGGCACGACCTGTCCCTCTACAGCGCGGCCAAACGCTCGCTCGGCCGGCTCAGCGGCACCCGCCGCGAAGAACTCGGCGCCGTGATGGCCAACGTGCAGGCGATGAGCGCCGCCGGCTACCTGTCCACCTCCCGGCAGGCCGTGATCTTCCTCACGCTGGAAAAGAACGAGCTGTGGTGGACGAGCAGACCGCTGCTCGCGAGCGACGTGCGCGTCAGCTTCCCGCCGAGCCGGATCGTCTGGGAGCACTACCCCGGCCAGGGCATCGAGATCCAGTGGCTGGCGACATTCGGCGCGGCCAACGGCCTGTTTCTCTCCGGCCACGAATACAGCGCCTTCAAGACGCTCGTCGAAGAAGTCATCCCACTCGCCACGGCGCGCGCCGGCGGCATCGCCTGGGAGTACATGTTCAAGTTCGACGGCGGCTCGCCGCCCTGGACGAGCGGCCTCTCGCAGGGCACCGCCCTGCAGGTGATGAGCCGCGCCTTCTCGCGCTTCAAGGAACCGACCTTCCTGTCCGCCGCCGAGCAGGCACTCGGCATCTTCCAGCAGCCGCCCCCGCAGGGCGTGCGCGTCACGACGAGCGCCGGCGCCGAGTACGCCGAGTACACCTTCGCGCCGAGTGACCGCATCCTCAACGGCTTCATCCAGTCGCTCGTGGGGCTCTACGACTACACCCAGATCACCAAAGACCCGCTCGGCCTGAAGCTGTTCGAAGCGGGCGACGCCGAGGCGCGCGCGGAGGTGCCCCACTACGACACGGGCTACTGGTCCCTCTACGACCAGTACGGAGAATCGGACCTCAACTACCACGAACTGCTGACCGAATTCCTCCAGCACCTGTGCGAACGGACGCGCAAAGGCCCGCCCTCGCTCACCGAAGCTCCCGCCGCCACGACCCCCGCCACCCCCACCACGGCGACGCCCGCCGGTCCCGGCGGCGGGACGGCGCCGAGCGCGAAGGCCGCCGCCGCGGCCAAGGCCACACCGATCGCGGGCGATCAGATCTACTGCACGACCGCGCAGCACTTCACCGAAGACGAGAGGACGCCGCCGGTGATCTCGCTGCTCACGACGAAGCTGGCGGAGCACTCGCGAGCCGGTGTGAAGATCAGCCTCTCGAAGGTCTCCACCGTGACGCTGACGATCCGCAAGGGCGCGCAGGTCGTCTGGACGAACACCGCGACCGTCGAGGGTGGAAAGCCGAAGCTGCTGTGGGTCACCCCGTCCAAGCCGGGCAGCTATGCCGTGACGCTGGCCGCGCGCGATGAGGCGGGCAACTTCTCCAGCGCCCGCGGCACGATCTCGCTGACCGGGCATTAGCCGCGCGCGGCGGGCCTAGACTTGGCGTGGTGAGCCAGCGCGCAGAACACCGCCCGGCGCGGGCGGCGCGATGACCCGCATCACGCGAGCCTGGAGCGCGATGAGCCGCGAGCAGCGACTGGCGGCGCTCGCCGCGGTGGCGATGCTCGTGACGATGTTCTTCCCCTGGTACGGGCTGCAGAGCCTGAACCGCAGGACGGGCGTCATCTACTCCCACGAGATCGACGCGTTCGGTGACGTGTCCTTCGTGGAGGCCGCGATCTTCCTCGTCGCCGCCGGCGTGATCGCGTTGCTGCTGGCGCGTGCCGAGGACCGCGACTTCAACATGCCGGGCGGCGACGGGACGATCCTCGCCCTGGCCGGCGGCTGGGCCACCCTGCTGATCTTCTACCGGGTCTTCGACCGCCCCGCCGGCCACGGCTATCCGGTCGGCATCGAGTGGGGCTTCTTCCTCGCCTTCGTGGCATCCAGCACGCTCGCGTACGCCGGCTGGCGCATCCGCCACGGCGAACGGCCCGAACCGCCGGCCCTCAGGCGCTCGCGGCCGGGCCCCGAGGCGCGCCGCGAACAGGCGGCGCAGGCCGCGGCCGGTGGCGCGGCAGGGGCCGCACCGCCGCGCCACCGAAGCGCAGCGACCCCGCGCCCGGCGCCGGCCGCCGCCGCGGGGCGGCCCGCGGCCGGACCCGCGCGCCGGCGCGAGGAGGAGACCGGCGAGACAGAGCTGATCGCGCTGGGGCGCGCCCCCGCCCCCGCGCGCGAGCGAAGCGAGCGCCCGCGCTACCCGCCCGCGCCGGGCGAGCCACAGCAGCTCTCGTTCGACGAAGCGGCCGGCGGCAGCCGCGACTAGCGCTCGAGCGCCGAGCTCGCGGGTCGTGACGGGAGGCGATCTCGCCGATCTGCTGCGGCGTGGGCGCAGCGCCGCCGAGCGCCGCGGCGAGATCGCGCCTGCGGCGCTCGAAGCCCGGCGGGTGCCCGCTCTCGCCGGGGCGGTGCACGATGCCGGCCAACGCGGCAGCGACAGCGCCTCGGCGGCCCGGGGCCGGGGCCGCTCGGCGCCTATCATTGGCTGCCGATGAGCGCCGCCGAGTCACCGCAGCCAAGCTCGATCGAGGAGGTCGCACAGGGGCTGCGCTCCGTCGGCTACCTCCCGGGCGAGTCCACCGCGCTGGTCTCGTTCCTGGCGACGAAGCTCGGCAAGCCGGTGCTGGTCGAGGGACCGGCGGGCGTCGGCAAGACCGAGCTCGCGAAGGCGCTCGCCTCCTACCTCGGGCGCGAGCTCGTGCGCCTGCAGTGCTACGAGGGTCTCGACGAGGCCAAGGCGCTGTACGAGTGGAACTACCGCAAGCAGCTGCTGCGCATCCAGGCCGAGGCCGCGGACACCGGCTGGGAGGCGGTGCAGGATGACATCTTCGGCGAGGAGTTCCTGCTCGCCCGGCCGCTGATGACCGCGATCGCCTCCGAGCAGCCGGTCGTGCTGCTGATCGACGAGATCGACAAGACCGACCAGGAGTTCGAGGCGATGCTGCTCGAGGTCCTCTCCGACTTCCAGATCTCGATCCCCGAGCTGGGGCGGGTGTCCTCGCGCACCCATCCGATCGTGCTGCTGACGTCGAACAACTCGCGCGAGCTGACCGAGGCGCTGAAGCGCCGTTGCCTGTACCTGTGGCTCGACTACCCGGAGCTCGAGCACGAGCTCGAGATCGTGCGCCTGCACGCTCCGGAGCTCCCCGAGACCGTCGCCCGGCGGCTGGTCGAGGTGATCGGCATGGTGCGCGACCTCGATCTCAAGAAGCCGCCCTCGATCGCCGAGTCGATCGACTGGGCGCGAGCGCTGCTGCTGCTCGGCGCGACAGAGATCGACGCGGACACCTTCAACGAAACGATGGCCGTGATCGTCAAGCACCGCACCGACATGGACGTCGTCGCCGAGCGGGTCGGTCTGAAGCTCGGCGCCGCCGCGGATGTCGCATGAGAGCGACGGGGCCGCCCGGCCCACCGTGCCGGCGTAGGAGGGTCGGGTCGGCCGGCGCGCGGTACCGGCCTCCGATGATCGGGTCGGCCGGCGCGCCGTACCGGCCTCCGATGATCGGGTCGGCCGGCGCACCGACCCGGCCTCCGAGGATCGGGCCTGCCGGCGCACCGACCCGGCCTCCGATGTGAGCGAGGGACGCTCGGCGCCGGAGGGGATGCCCGCACGGATCCTCGAGCTGGGCGAAGAGCTGCGCCGCGAAGGTGTCTCGGTCGGCACCTCCGAGCTGCTCGACGCCTTCGAGGTGCTGCGGGAGATCAGCTGGACCGACCAGCGCGACTTCCGCGAGGCGCTCGCTGCCACGCTCGCCAAGAGCCAGGAGGACCGGCGCGTGTTCGAGCTCGTCTTCGAGCGCTTCTTCTTCCGCGCCGTCGAGGTGGCCGCGGCGCGGGAGGGCATCACCGAGGAGGACCTCGTCTCGCTCGGCGAGCTCAGCGACGAGGAGCTCGACGCCCTGCGCGAGCAGATCGCCGCGGCGCTGAGGGATGGCTCGGAGAGCGCGATGCGCGACCTCGCGCGGATGGCGATCGCCGCATTCGCGCGCCGCCAGGAGGGATCGGGTGTGATCGGCGTCGACGTCCAGCGGATCCGCCGCGCGCTCGGGCTGCGCGCCGAGCCCCAGCCCGAGCTGCCGCCCGATGACCCCCGC
Organism: uncultured Solirubrobacteraceae bacterium; assembly: GCA_963703205.1. GTDB lineage: Bacteria > Actinomycetota > Thermoleophilia > Solirubrobacterales > Solirubrobacteraceae > Palsa-744. The sequence continues at coordinate 167,465 of OY969799.1, read as the reverse complement.
CACGACGGCCTGCCGCGGGATGCCCTGCGGCGCTTCGAGGCGCTGCTGCGCCGCGAGCTCGAGCGCAGCCAGATCGAGCGGACCGGCAAGCTGCCTCCCTCGCGCCCGCTCGGCGAGCTCGACCGCGCGCTGCCCTCCGGCCCGCTCGCGGACCTCGCCGCGGTCCACCGCGTCGTCGCCCAGCTGCGCCGCCGGCTGGCCACGCAGGGCCAGCAGATGCGCGGCCACCGCCGCCACGCCCAGGTGGACGTCCGCCGCACGATGCGAGCCTCGCTCCAGACCGGGGGCGTGCCGGTCGAGCTGCGCTTCCGCCCCAAGCGCCCCAAACGGCCCGAGATCTACGTGCTTTGCGACGTCTCCACGAGCGTCACCTCGGCATCGGTGTTCTTCCTCTCGGTGCTGCACGCGCTGCACGACACGTTCCGCAAGATGCGCTCCTTCGTGTTCATCGAGCGGATCTCCGAGGTGACCGACATCTTCGAGCACGAGCGCAGCTTCAAGGCGGTCAGCGCGCGCATCTCGACCGATGCCGGTGTCGCCGACATCTCCGGCTACACCGACTACGGGCGGGTCTGGTCGGAGTTCCTGCAGGATGTCGAGGACGACCTGCACCCGCGCGCGACCGTGATCGTGCTCGGCGACGCTCGCACCAACGGGCGTGACCCGCGCGCGGACATCTTCGCCCAGATCGCGGCCCGCGCGGGGCGCACCTTCTGGCTGAACCCCGAGCCGCGCCTCTACTGGAACTACGGGGACTCGGTGATCGCCTCCTACGAGGAGCACTGCCAGGCCTTCGAGTGCTGGACGACCGCGCAGCTCGAGGACTTCGTGCGCGCGCTGACACGGCCCGTGATCAGCGCCTGATGGCCGAGGTCGTCGTCTTCCACCACGCGCTCGGGCTGACGGACTGGATTCGCGAGTTCGCGCAGGAGCTGCGCGACGAGGGGCACACGGTGCACGCCCCGGACCTGTTCGACGGCCGCACCTTCGCCACGGCCGAGGAGGGCATCGCCTACGCCGAGGCGGAGCTCGACTTCCCGCACGGCGTTGTCGAACGCGCCGCCGCCGCGGTGGCGGACCTGCCGCCGGAGCTCGCCTTCGTCGGCTTCTCGCTCGGCGTCCTGCCCGCGCAGTCGCTCGCGCAGACCCGCCCGGGAGCCGTCGCAGCGGCGCTCTGCTACGCCGCGGTGGCGATCGGCCAGTGGGGCGAGCGCTGGCCCGCGAGCTGGCCCGCCGGCACGCCGCTGCAGCTCCACATCGCCGAGGGCGACGAGGACGAACCGATCGCCAGGGCGATCGCCGGGTCGGTGGCGGAGGCCGAGCTGTTCCTCTATGCGCCCGGCGAGCACTACTTCGCCGAGCACGACGAGCGGGCAGCCGGGCAGCTGCGTGAGCGCGTGCTCGCGCTGCTCTCCTCAGCGCGGCCCGCCCGGTAGCATCGGGGGCAGAGCAGCGCGATACCAGGGGTGCTGGCGGGCAGGCCGGCTGAGATGGCGTCCGGGAAAGCGATTCCCCCGGCGCCGACCCTTCGAACCTGTGGGGTAATGCCCGCGAAGGGAGCGAGTTGTCGGTTTCACTGCAGCGAGAGGGAAGGGCCGCGGGAGCCGCGCCCGCGCCCGCCGCGCGCGACGCCGTGGCACTCGACGGCGTCGGGCGCACCTTCGCGGGCCCGCGCGGAGCCGTACGGGCGCTGGAGGGCGTCTCGCTGCGGGCACGCACGGCAGAGGTCGTGGCGCTGGTCGGCCCGAGCGGCTGCGGCAAGACCACGCTGCTCGAGCTCGTCTGCGGCCTGCAGACCCCCGACGAGGGCACGATCGAGAGCGCACCCGCCGTGCTGATGCCCCAGCACGACCTGCTGCTGCCCTGGCTCGACGCGGCGGAGAACGCGTCGCTCGCGCTGCGCATCGCCGGCGCCCGCCGCGGCGAGGCGAGGCGCCGGGCGGCTGAGCTGTTCGCGGAGCTCGGCCTGGACGGGTTCGAGGATGCCCGGCCGGAGGAGCTCTCGGGCGGGATGCGCCAGCGCGTGGCGTTCCTGCGCACGCTGCTCTCGGGCAAGCCCGTGCTGTGCCTGGACGAGCCGTTCGGAGCGCTCGACGCGATCACCCGCGCGGAGATGCAGGACTGGCTCGCGGCGGCGCTCGCGCGCGAGCCGCGCACCGTGCTGCTCGTCACCCACGACGTCGAGGAGGCGGTGCTGCTCGCCGACCGCGTGCTGGTGCTCTCGCCGCGCCCCGGCAGCGTGGCCGCGCGGCTGGCCGTGGAGCTGCCGCGTCCGCGGCGGCGCGAGCAGCCGGGGGTCGTCGCCTTGCGCGGCCGGGCGCTGCAGGCGCTGGCGGAGGCTCGCAGGTGAGGGCACGGGCGCGCCGGGCGCTGCCACCCGTGCTGCTCGGGCTCGCGCTGCTCGGCGCGTGGGAGGCCTACGTCGACGCCGGCGGGGTGGAACCGGCGGTGCTGCCCGCGCCGCACGCGGTCGCCTCGGCGATCTGGCAGGGCGGCAGCGTGCTGTGGCGGAACTTCGCCGTCACCGCCGAGGAGGTCGCGCTCGGCCTGGCGCTGGCGCTGGCTTGCGGCTTCGCGTTGGCCGTCGCTGTGCACCTGTGGCCGGCGGTGCGTCGTGCCGTGTACCCGCTGGCGGTCGGGTCACAGGCCGTGCCGGTCCCAGTTATCGGCGTGCTGCTCGTGTTCTGGTGGGGGTTCGGGATCTTCCCGAAGCTGGTCGTGATCGCGCTGATCTGCTTCTTCCCGGTGCTCGTCACGACCGCGGACGGACTCGCCGCGGTCGACCCCGACCAGCTCAAGCTGATGCGCACGCTCGACGCCTCGCGCTGGCAGGCCTTCCGCCTGGCGGAGCTGCCGGCGGCGCTGCCGGCAGCGCTGAGCGGTGCGAGGATCGCGCTCGCGGTCGGCGTGATCGGAGCGTTCATCGCCGAGGTCGCCACGCCGACGACCGGCGCCTACCCGGGACTCGGGCGCCAGATCATGACCGACGTGAACTTCGAGGCGGCGCGCGCATATGCAGGAACGATCGTGCTGATCGTCTTCGCCGTCGCCTGCTTCTACACACTGGCGCTGGCCGAGCGCAAGCTCGCGCCGTGGCGCCCCCGACCCGGAGGAGATACCACGTGAGCAAGGGCCTGCCGAACCCGTTCCGGACACCGCGGCTGGCGGCCGCCGCGGCAGCGCTGGCGTGTGTCACAGCGCTGAGCGCCTGCGGCAGCAAGCAGGACACGCTCTCGGCGAAGGGCACGAAGCGCTTCACGGTGATGCTCGACTTCTTCCCGAACGCGGACCACGCCGCGCTCTACACGGCGATCGCGCACGGCGACTTCCGCGCGGCCGGCCTGGAAGTCGTACCGGAGGCGCCCGCCGATCCGGCCGAACCGCTGAAGCTGCTGGCCGCGGGGCGCGTGGACCTCGCGATCTCCTATGAGCCCGAGGTGCTGCTGGCGCGCGAAGAAGGTCTGAAGGTGGTCTCGATCGGCGCGCTCGTGCAGCAGCCGCTGACCTCGATCATCGCGCTGCCCGGCCACCACGTCGCCCGCGTCGCGCAGCTCGCGGGCAAGCGGGTCGGCACCGCCGGGATCCCCTACCAGGCCGCAATGCTGCACACCGCTCTGGAACACGCCGGGGTCAAGCCCTCCTCGGTGCAGGAAGCGAACGTCGGCTTCGATCTCGTGCCGGCAATGATCTCCGGCAAGGTCGACGCGACGCTCGGCGGCTTCTGGAATTACGAGGCGATCGAGCTGCGCCTGCAGCACCGTCACCCGCTCGTGATCCCGATCGACCAAGCGGGCGTGCCGACCTACAACGAGCTCGTCGTCGTGGCGCGCCAGGAAGAGGCGCATCGCGACGGCGAAGACCTGCGCGCGTTCCTGCAGGGCCTGACGCGCGGCGAGCGCGAAGTGCGGGCGAACCCGGCGGCGGCCGCCGCCACGCTGCTGAAGGCCAGCCCGTCGCTCGAACCCAAGCTGCAGCTCGAATCGATCAAGCAGACCCTGCCCGCCGCCCTGCCGAGCCAGGCCGGCAAGCCCTACGGCTGGCAGGACCCGGCGGCCTGGGCCTCGTTCGGGAGCTGGATGTTCGAGAAGGGGCTCCTGAGGAAGGACCCGAACGTGGGGCTCCCGCCCTACACGAACGAGTTCCTGCCGGGGGAAGGGATCTAGACGTGGCGGCACCCGCACGATCGCGCTGTCCGCAGCGCGATCGTGCGGGTGCCGATCGCCGGCCGTCGCGGCCGGCGATCGCCACCTGTGCGGCGTCCGGCCTGCTGACTAGCGTGCTCGCCGATGCTCGCGGCGCTTCCGTTCACGACCTCCCATGCGGAATGGATCGGCCTGATCGTCGGGCTGATCAGCCTGATCGGCATCGGCGGGATCGTCTCGAGCCTGGTCTGCCACCGGAAGGGCTGCTATCGCCGTGGCCGCTTTCGCTACGGGCACTACCGGCTCTGTCACGTGCATCACCCCGAAGTGCCCTCCGACGGGAACATCACCGAGGAGCACATCGCGGCAGTCAAGACGAAAGGGCACGCGGCGGAGGAGCGGGGGCCGACCTGAAGCCCAGCCGGCTGCGTTCGCGCCGCTGACACCGTTGTAGCTCGCCACGGCGCTCGGCCCGCCCGACCTCGCGCGCCCGCGCCGCCGCGGCCCCTTCAGCACGGCCGGCTGACCCAAAGGCCCGATCCGTCGGGCGCCGGGCGCGGAGCGGTGCCCTAGAGCGCGGGCGCATTCGCTCGGGCCGCGGGCCGCGATCGCGCCGAGCGGTGTCCTAGAGCGCGGGCGCATTCGCTCAGGCCCGCGGGCCGCGATGTCGATAGCGAGGTGGTGAGTTCCCTCAGCACGCCCGTTCCTGCGATCCGCCGCGAGACCGCGGCGATGCGCTGCTACGCCGTGTTGACCGCGGCGGCGATGATCGCGATGCCGCTGGCGCTGACCAGCCAGTGGGGGCAGATGGGGGTCACGGTCGCCCTCGGCTACCTCGGCGCCCTCTTGTGCCTTCGCCGCTGGCGCCGGCCGGGGGGCGTCGCCGTCGCCTGGGCCTGGCTCGGGGCGGGCCTGGCCCTCAACGCCTCCGGACGGGTCTGGGAAGCGGTCGAAACGCAGGCGTTCAAGAGCGGAGCGTCGCCGAGCGTCGCGGACCTGCTGTACCTCTCGTTCTTCCCCTGTGCGACCGTCGGGTTGCTGAAGCTGGTGCGCGCGCGCTACCCGGGGCTCGGCGCGTCGAAGCTGATCGACGCGGCGACGCTGACCGTCGGCTCCGGCCTGCTCTGCTGGGTCTTCCTGATCCATCCCGCCGCGAGCTCCGCCCAGGGCTCTGCGCTCGCGCGCTTCGTGCAGGTCGCCTATCCCCTCGGCGACCTGATGCTGCTGACGATCCTCGCTCGCGTCGTCGCAGCCGAGGGATGGCGTACACCGTCGATCCGCCTGCTGTGCCTCTCGCTGCTCGCGTTCCTGCTCGGTGACTCGGCGTGGGCGCTCGTCAACGCCGAAGGCTGGGCGGTCTCGGCAACGATCGAATCGGTGCTCGAGGAGCCGTCGCTGGTCGCATATGCGCTGATCGGCGCCGCCGCGCTGCACGCTTCCGCGCAGCAGCTCGACCTTCCGGCTCCCGACCTCGGCGAGCGCATGAGCCGTGGCCTGCTCGCGCTGCTCGCGCTCGCGGCGCTCGTCGCGCCGGCGCTGCTCGCAGGCCAGGCGCTCGGCGGTCACGTCAGCGACGGCCTCGCGATCGCGATCGCCTCGGCCGCGATCACAGGCCTGGTGATCGCGCGGATGTGGATGCTCGTGCGGCGCGTCCAGGGGCAGTCGGCGCGGCTGCGGGAGCTGGCGCTGGAGGATCCGCTCACCGGGCTCCCGAACCGCCGATCGCTGCAGGACTACCTCGGACAGGCGCTGCAGCGCGCACGGCGCGAGCACCAGCCGCTCAGCATCGCGATGATCGACCTCGACCACTTCAAGGCCTTCAACGACGAGAACGGCCACCCGGCCGGCGACGGGCTGCTGAAGTCCGCGACCGCGGCCTGGGGCATGCACATCCGCGCGACCGACATGCTCGCGCGCGTGGGCGGCGAGGAGTTCGTGCTGGTGATGCCCGGCGCCGAGCTCGACGAGGCGGAGACGATCGTCGCGAAGCTGCGCGGCGCCACGCCGTTCCGTCAGACCTTCTCCGCCGGGATCGCCGTCGCCGGCGCGGACTCGCTCGCCGAGGAGCTGATCAGCTGGGCCGACGCCGCGATGTACGAGGCCAAGCGCGACGGCCGCGACCGCACGCGCCGCGCGGGCACGTCCGTACTCGCCGGGTAGGCGTCCGCCGCGCGGGGGAGCGCTCGGTGGCGTGTCGCGCCGCTCACCCCCAGCACGAGGCGCGGACCGTGCGCTCCGAGCCGCCGGAGTCGGGGCTCAGAGCGTTCCGACGTGGCCGCAGTCGCCGACGGCGAACCCGGTCTCGCAGTAGGTCTCCGACTGCCAGCGCGCTTTGAAGGCACGGATGAATTCGGTGAGCAGCTGCAGCGATTCCTTCTTGCTGTGCGCGGAGGAGAGCACCTTCCGCTGCAGGGCCTGCGACGTCATGCTCACCCGGACCCGGAACAGCAGGTCGGGCACGGTCTGGCCGCTGCCGCGCAGGAACCGCCGGAATTCGCGGGGATGCGGGAACCCCTGGTGCTTGATCGCATCGAAGCGGGCGCGAACCTGCGCTTCGGTGAACGAGACGCCAAGCGCGGCAGCTTCGCCGAGCGTCCACTCGGAGCTGATCAGGAAGTCCATCACCTGGGTCACGACCGTGTGGCGCTTCAACCACGCGTGTCCTGCGGAACGTTCGGCGATGAACGCCCAGTGGTCGAACGTCGACCCTGCGATCCGGGTCACCCCGACGCAGGCGACGAGCGCGGCCGCCGGCGCCCGGACCCGTGCGGCGCGAGCGGGCTGCGAGGGCGCGGAGGCCGAGGCCGCCGGCGGCGCGGGCGGGCAGCCGGCTTCGGCCGGGCTCGCGCCGGCGAGGCTCGGCGCGGCGAGTGCGAGCGCCGCTCCGGTGGCGGCGACGGCGGCGAGCAGGCGGGACATTGACCGACGATACCCGACCAGAAGTTCCGGTGATCGGCGCGCGGCCGCTACCCCAGCTCCCACCAGCGGCGGAAGTGATCCACCGCCCGCGCGACGCGCGGATCGCCACCCGCCGGGCTCTCGCTGGCGGGCACGGGCGCGCCGGCCCCGAGCGCCCCCATCACCTCGATCACCCCCTGAGCCAGCACCTCGACCTGGTAGCCGCCCTCAAGCACGATCCCGACCGGGGCGCCGACCTGTTCCCCCAGAGCGCGGACGCTTCCCGCCAGCTCCCCGAACGTCTCGGTCTCGAGCATGCAGCTCGCGAGCGGATCGAGCCGGTGTGCGTCGAAGCCCGCGGAGACGAGGATCAGCTGCGGCTGGAAGCGGCGCGCGATCGGCATCACGACCCGCTCGACGAGCGCCATCCAGAGATCCGGACCGGTGCCCGGCGCCACCGGCAGGTTGATCGTCGAGCCCTCCCCCTCGCCGCTCCCGGAATCGTGCAGCGGTCCGGTCCCGGGGTACAGGGGCGACTGGTGGAGGCTTGCGAACAGCACGTCGCTGCGCCCCCTGAATATCTCGGCGGTGCCGTTGCCGTGGTGCACGTCCCAGTCGAGCACGAACACGCGCTCGAGCCCGTGCTCGGCGATCGCCCAGGCTGCGGCGACCGCCACGTTGTCGAACAGGCAGAAGCCCATCGACCGCGCCTGCTCGGCGTGGTGTCCCGACGGGCGCAGCGCGCTCAGACCCGAGCGGGCCTCGCCCGCGAGCAGCATGCGCGCGAGCTCGCACGCGCCGCCCGCCGCGTGCAGCGCGGCCACGTAGGAGCGGGGTCCCACGTAGGTGTCGGCGTCGATCGCGCCGCCGCCGGAGTCGCACAGCTCCCGCACGAAGCGCACGTGCTCCGGCGTGTGCACGAGCTCGAGCTGCTGCTCGCTCGCCGCCGGCGCCCGCAGCCGCTCCCAGCCGAGCCAGCCTCGCGCGGACAGCGCGGCCTCCAGCACCTCGAGACGCTCGGGGGTGTCCGGGTGCCCCGGCGAGAGCGCCCGCGGGTCGTGCTCGAAGCTCGAGCGATGGCTGAGGTACACGAACCGCGGCGCCGGGTCAGCCGGGCCCGGGAGGGCTGCGCCGCTCATCGCCCGTCCGCTGCGCCGGTCACGTGCATCAATATGCCCTATGGCGATCCCGGAGACGATGCGGGCGATGGTCCTGGACGCGCCCGGCAGGCCGCTGCGCGCAACCGAGCTGCCGGTCCTGGAGCCGGCCGCCGGGCAGGTGCTGCTGAAGGTCCACGCCTGCGGCGTCTGCCGCACCGACCTCCATCTGCTCGACGGCGAGGTCGACGTCGCTGACCCGCCACGGGTGCTCGGGCACCAGATCGTCGGCGAGGTGCTCGCCGGCGACGCACCCGACGGAGCGCGCCCGGGGGCGCTGGTCGGCGTGCCCTGGCTGGGCTGGACCGACGGAACCTGCGCGTACTGCACGAGCGGGCGCGAGAACCTCTGCCCGAGCGCCCGCTTCACGGGGCGCGACATCGACGGGGGTCACGCCGAGTACACGCTCGCCGACTCGCGCTACTGCTTCCTGCTGCCCGAGGGGTTCGGCGCGCTGGAAGCCGCGCCGCTGCTCTGCGCGGGGCTGATCGGCTACCGCGCGCTGCGCATGTGCGGGGACGCGACCAACCTCGGCCTGTACGGGTTCGGCGCCGCCGCGCACATCCTCACGCAGCTGGCCGCCTGGCAGGGGCGGCGGGTCTTCGCATTCACCCGCGGCGGCGACGAGCGCACACAGCGCTTCGCCCGCGAGCTCGGCGCGGCCTGGGCGGGAGCCTCCGAGGAGCGCCCGCCCGAGCCGCTCGACGCGGCGATCGTGTTCGCTCCCGTCGGTGAGCTCGTGCCGCTGGCACTGGCAGCTACGGCCCCGGGCGGCGTGGTCGTGTGCGGGGGGATCCACATGAGCGAGATCCCCTCCTTCCCCTACGAGCTGCTGTGGATGGAGCGCTCGATCCGCTCGGTCGCCAACCTCACGCGCGCGGACGCCCGCGAGCTGCTGGCGATCGCGCCGCAGGTCCCGGTTCACACGACCGTCACGCGCTACGCGCTCGAGGACGCGAACCGCGCGCTCGAGGACCTGCGCACCGGCGCGTTCAACGGCGCCGCGGTCATCGAGCCCTAGTCGGAAAAACGGGAAACGGGCCGTTCGGCAGGGCCGAGGAAAGCCGGCCGAGCGCCTGGAGTGAGACCGCGAAGATCGACAGGCGGTCGGCTATCGTCCTGAGGGAGCCGGCGCCTATTCGAGGAGCGATGGCGAGCGCGAGCCCGGACAAGACGAGATGGATGCGGGGGCCGTCCACTCCGCTGCGCGGCGCACTGCTCGGGCTGCTGTTGGAGCGGCCCGGCCACGGCGGGGACCTCGCGAACCGCTTGGCGGCGCGCATGGGCGAGACGTGGCGCGTCGACACCAACGACGTATACAGGCTGCTGGAGCAACTCGAGAGCACCGGCCTTGCCGTGTCCCGCGACGAGCCGAAGCGCGGCAGCGGCCGCCGCACGCACCTCGTTTACCACCCGACGACGGAGACCTCTTCGGCGCTGACAGTCTGGATGGAGACGTTGCTGCCGCGCGAGCCGGTGAGGCTGGCTCTGCAGGCCAAGCTCGCGGTCGCCCGGGAGCAGGACGCGCCGCGCCTGATCGTCGCACTGGACGCCTACGAGCGCGAGTGCCGCGTCCTCGCCCGGATCATCCGCCCGACCACGGGCAGCACCGTCTCATGGGCGGCCCTCTGCATCGACTGCTCGCGCGACGTCGTCTACGCCCAACTTCAGAGCGAGGTGGACTGGGCCACCCGCACACGACGGAAGATCAACGAATACGTGCTCGAGGACCGCGGCAGCGAGGCAGCGCGCCGGGGCGCGCCTCCGGCGATCTTGAAAGTCAAGTAGTGGACTTTCCACTTGCTTGCGTCGCGGGCACCGGGAAATGATCACAGACTCTCGGGGGGTGAGCGAAGACGAGCAGCAGCGGCATCAAAATCGAGTTGACGCGCCCGCAGATCGACCGTGTCGTTCGCGAGGCCGGACGCGAGAACGGCGTCTCCGGGCTGCTGCGCGGCCTCGGCGCCGACGGCGATCTCGCCTCGCGCTACGAGTCGCTGGCCGGGAGCCCGCGGCTGTCTCGCTCGCTGCTGCTCGGCCTGCTGGTGCTCGCTGCGTTCCCGGACGACGGCGCCTCGCTCGCGGTCACCGACGTCGCCGAGCGGCTCAGCATGAGCCCCAGCACGACGCACCGCTACATGACGACGCTGCTGGCCGTGGGGCTGCTCGAGCAGGACGCCCGCAGCCGCCGCTACAGGGTGCCGGTGGCAGGCTGATGCCGCGCAGCGGCCCGCGCCGGCGCTGCGCCCTGCCGCGCTCGCGACTGCTGTGCGCGACCGCGCCGGCCGGCGCGCAGCGTGGCGCGCGAGGGCTGCTGAGGGCACGCGTGCGATGCGCCTGCCGGCGCCGCGAGGGCTTCGCCGGGCGCGGCTTCGGCCGCGAGCGCCGGCGCGAAGCGCGCTAGCCCGAACCTCCTCTAGAGCCCGGCGGCGTGCACGGCGGCCAGGCCCGCCCACTCGCCGTAGGGGGCGAAGAAGTCGCGCACCTGCCGCTCCTCGGCTAGGGCCCGTGGGTCGCCGCCCGAGAGCGCTCGCCCGACCATCTTCAGGAGGTTGAGGTCTCCGGCGGGAACCTGGTCGTGGCGACCCTGGCCTTTGAGCGCGAGCATCTCCACCGTCCAGGAGCCGATCCCCGGAATCGCGCGCAGGCGCCGCCAGCTCTCCTCGTGGCGGCCCGCGGAGAGGTCGATGCGTCCGCTCGCCACCTCGCGGGCGGCTCTCCTCAGCGCCAGCGCACGGCAGCCGGCTAGGTCGAAGGACTCGAGCAGCGCCGGCGAGGTCCGCGCGACCCGGTCGGCCACGGGCATGTCGGCGAGCGTGCTGTGGCCGCCGTCCCAGGCGACCCAGCGGCGGCCGAGCGCGGCCACGATCCGCCGCTCGATCGCCGCCGCGCGCTCGTACTCGATCAGCTGCTCGCAGATCGCCAGCACCAGCGCCTCGAACGGCTCGGGCCGCCGGTGCGGGCGCATCCAGGGCCGTGCCCGCACCGAGCGGCCGATCAGCGGATCGCGCCAGAAGCGGCGCAGGAACGGCCGCGGGTCGAAGTCGACGCCGAGCGCGAAGCGCATCCGCTCGATCCCGTGCCGGGCGGCCTCGCGTGTCGGGGCCCGGGCGCCGATCAGGACGAGGTCGACGGCCGGCTGCGCGGCGCGCACCAGCACGGGCTGCTCGCCCAGGTGCAGCAGCCGCTCGAGCACGCCGCCGCGGCGACGGACCATCCCGTCCATGCCGTTGCGGCGCGGCAGCCGGAACGGCCCGGCCGGCATCACCTCCTCGCGCAGCTCGACCGGGCCGCTCACGGCCCGGGCCTCAGCGCTCGCCGGGATTGCCGAGCAGGTGGACGTCGAGCAGCAGCGAGCGGCTGCCGACGATCTGCAGCCGCTCCGCCATGCCGGCGTTGCGCCCGGCGCCGCGACGGCGCAGGCCACGGGCACGACGCCCGCGCGCCAGCGCGCGGGAGTGACGGCGCCTGACGAGACCTACGACGGCCGCGCCTGCGACAAAGCCGCCGGCCGCGGCGGCCGCGGCCTGCACGGCCGGCAGCGACCCGCGCCGGCGCTGGTCGAGCTCGACGGCTGCCGGGCTCGCAGTGAGCAGCTCGCCGTCCTCGACGGGGATGGGCAACACGTCGTTCTGGCGCTCAGCGCTCATCCGCCGGAGTGTAGAGATCGGTTCAGATCGCTTCGCCGGTGGCCGCCTGCGCCTCGGCGTCGCTGCCGCCCTCGGCCGCCGCTTGCGCCCGCCCGGCGCCCTCGCCGGCGCCCTCGCCGTCGCCGTCGCCGAGCACGCGCTCGAACACGCGGTAGCGCTTGACGACCCGCCCGCCCATCGCTTCCATGCCGCGGTTCATGGCGGTGTTGGTCTCGAGGATCCAGCCCATCTCGCCGCCCTTCTGGGGAGTGCGTTCGGCCGCGTCGTAGTGGGCCTCGTAGAGGGCGGCGGCAACTCCTGTGTGCTGGTGCTCCGGTTTGACGCCGAGGAAGCCGACACGGACGCGATCCATCCGTTTGGCCTTGGTCAGGAACTTCCACCAGCCGAGCGGCAGCAGCTTGCCCCCCATCTGCTCGAGCACCTGGTTGAGGTCGGGGACCGTGATCGCCATGCCGACGACCTCCCCGGTGTCCTCTTTCTCGGCGATCATGAACCAGTTCTTGTCGTAGGCCAGCTGCAGGTCGAGGTGGTAGGCGTCGAGGTCGGCCTTCGAGTAGGGCACGAAGTCCCAGTTCTCGGCCCAGGCCTCGTTGTAGACGGCCCCGAAGAAGTCGAGGTCTTTGCGCAGCTGGCGCCGTCGCATCGGCCGGATGCGGATCCGGTGCTCGGTCCGTGACTTCTCCGCGAGCTCCCAGATCACGGGGAGCACCTCGTCGCGGTTGGTCACCTCGAGGTTCCACATCTGCAGGTCGATCGCCTTCGTCATCCCTGCCTGTTCCATCATCTGGGGGTAGGAGGGCGGGTTCCACGGCTCGAGAATCATCGGCCGCAGCTCGAAGCCCTCGACGAGCATGCCGCCCTCGTCGTTGAGCGCGAAGCTCGCCGGGCCGAGCATGCGCTCGCAGCCGTGCTCGCGCAGCCACTTCTCCGCCGTGGCGAGCAGCGCCTGCAGGATCTCCGCGTCCTGCTCGAAGTCGATGAAGCCGAACCAGCCCCAGCGCGTGCCGTGCTGGACGTTGAAGGCGTGGTTGACGTGCGCCGTGATGCGGCCCGCCACGCGTCCGTCGCGGCGCGCCAGGAAGTACTCGCCTTCGCCGTGGGTGAAGAAGGCGTTCATGCGCTTGCTCAGGAACAGCCGCCGCTCGAGCTTCAGCGGAGGCACCCACAGCGGGTGGTTAGCATGCAGCCTGAACGGCAGGTCGATGAACTCGCCGAGCTGGCGCGCGCCCCTGACCGTTGTGACCTCGACGCTCACTGGGGGAGCCACCCTATATGCCCACATCGATCGACGTATTCGCCAAGGTCCGGGGCCACGAGCGCGAGGAGCTGCTGGCGGCCGCGCGGGAGGCGGACGTGCTGCCCTACTTCCACGTGCTGACCTCGCCGGCGATGCCCGTCGTCGAGATGGAGGGAGCCGAGCGGATCATGCTCGGCTCCAACAACTACCTGGGGCTGACCGGCGACGAGCGGGTGATGGCTGGCGCCGAGCAGGCGCTGCACCGCTACGGCACGGGGCTCACGGGCTCGCGGCTGCTCAACGGCACGATCCCGCTGCACCTCGAGCTGGAGGCGGAGATCGCCGAGTGGATGGGCACCGAGGCGGCGCTCGTCTTCAGCACGGGCCACCAGGCGAACCTCGGCGCGCTGGGAACGCTGCTGGGCCCGGGCGACACGGTGATCGTCGACTCCGCCGACCACGCGTCGATCCTCGACGGCTGCCTGCTCTCACGCGCGAAGCTGCGGCCGTTCCGGCACAACCGCCTCGAGAAGCTCGAGAAGATGCTGGAGCGAGCCCAGGAAGACGGCGGCGGCGTGCTGGTGGTGGTCGACGGCGTCTTCTCGATGGAGGGCGACCTTGCCCCGCTGCACGAGATCTGCGAGCTGTGCGAGCGCTTCGGCGCGCGGCTGATGGTCGACGAGGCGCACGGCGCCGGGGTGCTGGGCGCACGGGGCGCCGGCGCGAGCGAACTGCTGGGGGTCGGCGACCGGGTGGATCTGCGGATCGGGACGTTCTCGAAGTCGCTGGCCTCCTGCGGCGGCTTCGTGGCCGGCTCCGCCGAGGTGATCGACTACCTGCGGATCTCCTCGCGCGCTTTCCTGTTCACCGCCTCTGCCGTGCCCGCCGCGGTCGGCGCGGCGCTCGCCGCGCTTCGGGTCGTGCGCTCACCGGACGGGCCGCCGCTGCTGGAGGCCGTGCTCACGCGCGCTGAGCGCCTGCGCGACGGGCTCGAAGCGCTGGGCCTCGCCGTCGTGCAGCCGCAGCCGATCCCATCCGAGCCGGGAGTGCAGACGTACGCCCCCGGCGTTCGCGACGCGCCCGGCGCGGGGCACACGATCGTCACCCCGGTCGTGCCCGTCCTGGTCGGCGACGACTGGAAGGCGGCCGTGCTGTGGAAGGCCCTCTACGACGCCGGGGTCTTCGTCAACACCGCGCTGCATCCCGCCGTCCCTCCGGGCGGAGCACTGCTGCGCACGAGCGTGATGGCCACGCACGACGACGCCACGATCGATCGGGCGCTCGAGCGATTCGCGGCCGTCAAGCGCGACTTCGAGGCCGAGCACGGCCCCCTGCCGCGCGCGGATGCGCGCTAGAAGACAGGCTCACCCCGCGCCCGTTCCCCTGCGCCGTGCGTCCGAGCGCGCGTCCGTTCCCCTGCGCCGTGCGTCCCGAGCACGAAGCGCCCGTTCGCCTGCGCGGCGTCCCACGCGCCAGCGGCTCACAGCCTGTGTCGAGCCCGTGGAGGAGCCCCCCGCACCCTCTCGCACCTGCTCCTCGCGTCTGTCGAACTGCCCGAGCGGGCGGCCGCGGTCCCCGCTCAGACGATCCTGAGCGCCGACCCGCGCCGGCCGGCCGGCGTCGTCTCGAGCCTCGTGCGGGGGCAGGGGCCGGGGCCCCGGAGCGCGCGCGCCGTTCGCTGCCGAGCAGGCGCGACTTGTCCATTTCTTCACAAATCCCGGGGCCGAAAAAAATCCCCGCTTCTAGCGCACGAAGCGGCGTTGTTGTGTTGACCGGCCACCCGCCTCTGACGTAGCTTCCAGATGCGCTCTGCATGACCGTTCGGGGCACGCCCGAACGACAGATTCGTCGGGAAGGTGATCTGCCGGGACGGCCGCGCCCGGTCGCAGATCAACTCTGGGCGGTCATAGAGGGCGCGCCCACACGTCCACAATCGAGCAAGCATGTTGACGCCGCGCGAGCCTTGCGGCGCCAACGGGGAGATGCAAAGAATGAACGCGACAGCGACGGTTGCCCCTGCCAGCCCTCAGTACATGCGGGCACTCGAACGCGCCAATCAGGTGCGTCTCGCCCGGGCCGATCTCAAGCGCCGGGTGGCGGAGGAGGACCTGCAGGTCGCCGACGTGATCCTGGAGTGCCCCTGGGAGGCTGACAGCATGGCCGTCGGCGACCTGCTGATGAGCCAGCGCCGCTGGGGCCAGACGCGCTGCCGCAAGTTCCTCGCGCAGGTGCCGATGTCCGAGAAGAAGACGATCGGCTCGATGACCGAGCGTCAGCGGCGCACGCTCGCGGCGATGCTCCGCGCCTCCAGGCGCGGCCGCGGCTTCGGCCCGGCGCCGGGCCTGGCGCTCGCGGCGGAGGGCCTCTCCGT
The DNA here is from genome assembly GCA_963703205.1 of uncultured Solirubrobacteraceae bacterium. Classification (GTDB taxonomy): domain Bacteria; phylum Actinomycetota; class Thermoleophilia; order Solirubrobacterales; family Solirubrobacteraceae; genus Palsa-744. The sequence continues at coordinate 152,010 of OY969799.1, read as the reverse complement.
CTGAGCGTGGCCATGGCCCGGCGGCCCTCCGCCGGGCCGGCGGGTCAGAGGTTCACGCGGGGCCGCGCCACGCGGGGCCCACGCGGGGCCCACGAACAGACAAACGCGCCGGGGCCGCGCCACGCGCGGACCACGAACCAGAGAAACGCGCTGGCGCCGCGCCACGCGCGGACCACGAACCAGAGAAACGCGCTGGCGCCGCGCCACGCGCGGACCACGAACCAGAGAAACGCGCTGGCGCCGCGCCACGCGCGGACCACGAACCAGAGGAAGGCGCCGGGGCCGCGCAATGCGCGGCCCCTTCGCTAACGGACAGCCCGAGGAGAGCGTGAGCTGCCACCAGCCGGCGAGCATGCCGATCAGCCCGAGCCGGGGGCGGACTTCGTATACGCCGCAGCCGTTCTGCCCGAGATCGCGCACCGGCAGGCGGTAGTTCTTGTAGCGGCCGGGTTCCAGACGCATCCGTTCGAGCAGCTCGGCCGCTCGGCGCTCGTGCTCGGAGCGCCGGCGCGCGCGGCCCCGCAGCTCCTGCAGCCGGTTCGCGAGGCCGTCGCGGGTGCGCTCGAGCTCGCCCAGGCCCTGCAGCGTCGGGCCGCCGGCGGCGGCGCGCTGGGGCGTCACCAAGGGCGGCGCGTCCAGGAACGGGAAGCGGTCGGCGAGGATCGAGGAGAGCTCGCGCTCGAGCCGGGCGATCTGGCCCCGCAGGCTCACGCGGGCGGCGCGCTCCTCGGCGAGGTCCGGCGCGTGCGCGGCGCGCGCCCTCAGCGCCTCCGGCGCTGCGCCCGGCGCCATTGCGACCGCCTGTGCGGCGGCTTCCTCGCGACCCGCTGAATGCTCGATGCCCTGCATCGCGATCCCTCTCTTATGAAGCCCTTCCGGCTGCGATGTTACCAGCGGGCGCTCAGGCCACAGCGCGGTTCAGGCCGCGCCCAGCGCCGTTTCGCAGCACCACAGCGCCTCTTCCGCGAACAGGCCAGGGACCCCCGGCACCTGCACGGCGAACAGCAGCAGCCGGTCGCTGCCGTCGCGGGGCTCGTGGCCGGGCGCGATCTCGCCGAACAGGACCGCGAGCGCGTCCTGCTGATCGGCGATCACGAGCCTTCCCTCGGGCAGCGGCGGCGGATCCGCGCCGCGCCCGAGCGGCTCGCCGTGGCGGCTGAGGCGGACGCCGAGGGGCCCCTGCACGCCAGCCGCGTCGAGCGCCCAGACGGCCACGCCCGTGTCGAGCAGCGCGATCGTGAGGATGTCCTCGAGCATCCCACCGGAGGGGAATCCTCCGCGCAGCATCCTCTCGAGGACCGCGGCCTCGATCGGCGTGCGCTGCACGTCCGGGTCGATGCCCACGTGGCGGAAGAAGACGCGATAGGCGGCCGGCACCGGCTCGCGCCTGATGCCGATCGCCCGCGCGCCGCGCACGCGGTCGGACAGTTCGCGCAGCCGCGCCTCCACGTCCGGCGGCGAGTCGCCCCTCAGCGCCGCCCGGCGCTGCACGCCGACCTCGCACTGCAGCACGCGCAGGCCCGGCAGCTCCTCGGCGACGCGGGGCGCAAGCCAGCCCTCGAGGGGCTCCGCGGCGCCGCCGGGCGTCATCCGTGTGACTCCGTGCGCGCGAGCGCCGCCACACGTGAGCGCAGCGCGGGGAGCGCCACCCTTCGCAGCAGCGCCCGGCTCTGCACGACGCCGCCCCGCTCGATGAAGCTCACCTGCGGGCAGCTCGCGACCCTGTAGACGGCGGCGAGGATCCCGTCGCGGTCGAGCCCGACCGGGAACGTCAGGCCGTGCGTGCGGACCAGCTTGCGCACACCGGCTGTGCCGCCCTTGATCGCCACGGCGGCGAAGCGCACGCCGGGAAAGCTGCCGACGAGCGCCTGCATGTCAGCCAGCACGTCCGGACAGGACTCGGAGTCGACGAACAGCGCGAGCACGACCGGGCCCTGTTCGTAGAGCTCGCAGATGTTGAGGATCTGCGGGCCGCGCTCGCGGCAGGCCGGAACGTCGCCGGCCGAGCCCTGGCCGGCGCGGGTCGCGACGTCCACGTCGCCGCGGAGGTTGCCCCTGGCGAGCGGCGCGGCGAACGGCGGCACGCTCGTGCCGGGCGCGACGCCGCTGGCGCCGTTCGATTTGGTGAAGACGGTGTTGAGGGTGATCAGGATCAGGATCACGATCGCCAGCAGCCCGACGTAGCGGGCGTAGCGCGGCGGCTGGAAGACGGGGCCCGCCGGCCCTGGGGGCCCGCTCCCGCCGAGCGCGTCCCGCTCCTCGCCAGCGGGCAGACGATCGCCTCCGCCGGCACCCGCGCCGGGCGCGTCCCGGCGCGGGGCGCTTCCGCCGCCGCTCTCAGGCGCGTCCATGGCCCGGTCCGGCGCGGCGGCGTGGGAGCCTCAGCGGCAGCGCACGGCGCGGGAGCAGTGCACGCGCGCCGCCGCGCTCGGCCAGGGCCAGCGCCGCGGGCAGCGCCACCAGCACGCCGAGCAGCGAGACGGTGAGGTCGATCAGGGTCACGAGGCCGAAGTCGCGGAGCATGCGGATGTCGGAGAGGACCAGGACGCCGAAGCCGAAGGTCGCGGTCGCCGCGGACGCGCCGACGGCCGCGCCGGTGCGCGCGTAGGCGCGTCGCAGTGCCTGCGCGGTGTCCAGGCCCGCGAGGCGCTCCTGGCGGTAGCGCTCGCTGAGCAGCACGCTGAACTCGGTCGAGATCGCGATCACGAGCGCGCCCAGCGTCACCGACATCGGGTTCAGCGGGACGCGCAGCGCGAACAGCACCAGCCCCGACCAGCCCGTCGCGAGCACGATCGGGGCCATCGGCACGAGCGCCCGCCGGCGGTCGCCGCGGAACGCCAGCAGCAGCACCAGCGCCACCGCGGCGAGTCCCGCCAGCAGCGTCTCGACCCGGCGCCAGGGGTCCGCCACCTGCGCGCCCGACTGGGCCGCGAGCACCGGCAGGCCGACGAGCTCCGCGCGCATCCCGGCCGGCGGATGCAGCTCCGAGCGCATCTGTTCGATCAGGTGCTGCTGCTCGGAGAGGCTCATCAGGCGGATCCCGAACGACAACGTGGCGACGGTGCGGTCGGCGCTGATCACGTCCTGCGAGAAATACGGCGGGATCGTCGCGAGCAGCTGATCGATCGCGGCGGCGGACAGCTTCGGCGAGCCGGACACGCCCGACGTCTGGGCGTCGAACAGGTCGGGCAGCGAGAAGGCGGGGCACAGCCGCGCCTGCCGGCAGCCGCGGGCCTCGCTGTAGCCGAAGCGGGCCAGTACGCGACGCTGGTATTCGGTCATCCACTCGATCGTGGCCGGGTGCGTGAGGTTCTCGCCCGAGACGAGCACGCCGATTTCGCCGCCGACGCCGGTCGTCCGCTCGAGCGTGTCGAGCGCGCGCAGCGAGCCGAGCGACTGCGGAACGAGCTTCGTTATGTCGGTCTCGACCTTCGTCTGCGTATCGAGCCCCCAGCCGAGTGCGGCCAGCACGAGACCTGCCGCGAGCACCCGCTCGGGCCGGCGCATCGCAGGGCCGAGGGCGAAGCGGGCGAAGCCACGCGTCAGCGGGTTCTCGCGCAGCAGCTCGCCGGCGCCGCGCCACGATGCGGCGAGCGGCTCGAGCGGAGCCTCGCGCCGCGCCGCGCCTTGCGCGGGCCGCGGCCGGGGCAGCAGCGACATCGCGGCTGCTCCCGCCGTCAGCGCGCACAGCAACGCGACGGCCACGCCGGCCACGAGCAGCACGCCGAAGCCCCGGATCATCGGCACCGGGGAGAGCAGCAGCACGAGCATCGCGGCCGCGCTGGCGGCCGCCGCGGTGGCGATCGTCGGCGCGCCGCGAGCGGCGGCCCGCTCGATCGACGCGGCCCGGGGGGCGGCCGCGTCCGCCTCCTGCAACTCCTCGCCGGTCCGTGACTGGAACTGGATCGAGTAGTCGACCGCGAGCCCGATCAGCACCGGCAGCACCGCGATCGCGGCGACGGTGAGCGAGGCGCCGACGGCCGACAGCGCGCCGAAGGTGATGGCCGCCGCGAGCACCGCCAGGCACAGCGGCAGCAGTCGCGGCCGGCCGAGGAACACCAGGCCGAGCGTCGCCGCCATCACGATCAGGGCGGCGATCAACAGCAGCTCGATCGAGCTGGTGATCGATTCCGTCAGGTCGGAGACGATCACGGGCTCGCCGGTCACGAGGTAGCCCGCGCCGGGCGTGCTCAGCCGCCACTGCGGCATCTGCACCGCCTCGCGGATCGCCGTGATCGTGCGGTTGCGCTGTTCCTGCGAGAGGCCCGAACGCATCCGCACGGCGACGAGGGCGGTGTCGCGGCTCGGGAACAGGTAGGCGAAGCGCTGCTTGGGCGTGCCGGCCGCCTTCGAGGAGTCGAAGACGACGTCGGAGATGAATTCCTTGTCCTGCAGCGTCGGCGGCGAGGTGAGGCCGTAGGAGAGCGCCAGCGAGAAGATGCTCGAGCGGTAGCCGGCTTCCGCCACGCGCCTGGCTTCGGCTCCGAGCGAGTGCGCTGCGGCGGCGGTGTGCCCGCCGCCCAGGGCGGCGGTGCGCACCGAGCGTTCCGCTTCGTCGCCCTTCTTGCGCGCCTGCGCGTTGAGGCTCGTCAGCTCCTGGTCGATGCGCGCGACGGCCTCGTTGAGGAAGGTGCCGGGGCCGAACACGACCTTGACGGTGCCCAGGCGCGCGAGCTGCGCGCAGGGCCCGGTGCTGCCGCCCTCTGCGGCCAGCGCGGCCGCAGGGACCTTCCCGGAGAGGCAGCCCTCGAGGCCGACGAGGCGCTCGAGATCTTCGCCTAGGACGATGCGCTGCAGTTCGCCTCGGACGAGCACCGCCACCGGCTCTTCGCCGAAGTGGCGGTAGTACTTCTGGGTGGCGCGGTAGGACGGACTCGAGGAGGAGACGAAGCTGCTCGTCGCCGCGCTCGGCGACAGCTGCAGCGACAGAGCCACGCCGCCGAGGCCGAGCGCCAGCGCCACGAGCAACACCGGCACGGGGCGGCGCGCGGCCCGGCCGGCGATGGCGGCGAGGATTCGGGAGGCTTTCACTGCTCAGGGCGCGGCGGCGCGAGCCGCTCGCGGGCGCTCACTCCATGCCGAGCGGACCGATCGACTCGCCCGAGAGGAACTGGCGCACGAACGGGTTTTCCGATGCGAACAGGTCCTCGGCCGGGCCGGTCTCGACGATCCGCCCCTTCCACAGCACGGAGATGTGCTCGGCGACCCTCCGCGCGCTCATGATGTCGTGCGTGATCACCACGTAGCAGCCGCCGTTCTCGGCGTGGACTTCCTTGATCAGCTCGCAGAGCAGCGCCGTGCGGACGGGGTCCAGGCCCGAGTCCGGCTCGTCGAAGAGCACGACGTCCGGTTCCATCACGAGCGCGCGGGCGAAGCCGGCGCGCTTGCGCATGCCGCCGGAGAGCTCGTTGGGCATCTTCTCGTTCGCGTCGCCGAGGCCCACCTCCTTGAGGCGCCTGTTGACGATCTCCGCGATCTCCTCGTCGCCCTTCTCGGTGTGCTGGCGCAGCGGGAAGGCGACGTTGTCGTAGAGGTTCAGGGACCCGAACAAGGCCCCGTCCTGGAAGAGCACGCCGAACTTCTTGCGCGTCTCGAACAGCTCCGCGTCGGGCAGGGCGGGGATCGACTGGCCGTGCACGATCACGTCGCCCTGGTCGGGATAGAGCAGGCCGACGATGTGCTTGATGCAGACCGACTTGCCGGTCCCGGAGGGGCCGAGGATCATCGAGATCTTGTTCTCCGGCAGCCCCATGTTGAGGCCGCGCAGCACGTGGTTTCGCCCGAACGACTTGTGGACGTCGATGAATTCGATCGCGTCGTGCTCGCCGGTCGCCCGGATTTCGCCGGTGTGGTAGCGGAACTCCTCGTCGTCCTGGCGCTCTTCCTCGCGCAGGATCCGCGCCTCGGTCGCCGTCCGCTGCGGCTCGGCCGGGGCGAAGTCCGACTCCCCGCCGGCCTCGGACGGCGCGGGGTGGTGCTCGATCTGCTCGTAGGACTCCCGGCCGGGGAGCTCGGCTTCGCCTGCGTCGCGCGCGTCGAGCTCTTCGATCGTGTGGAAGGTCGGCGCGGCTCCGGGCTGCTCGGGCGCGGCCTCCGCGGCCTCCGCGGGCTCCGCGCTGCCCGGTTCACCGTCGCGACGCCCCCACGGGATGCCGCGACGGCGCTCGGCGTCGTCGGCCATCGCTCAGCCTCCGATCGGGGCGCGTGGGTTGGCGCCCCAGAAGATCTGGGTTCCGAGCATTCCGATCACGTGCACGAGAACCAGGTTCAACACCATCGACTTCGCGGTCGCGCGGCCGACCCCGACCGGGCCACCGCTGGCGTTGTACCCGTAGTAGCAGGCCACGAGCACGATCGCCGTAGCCATGAACATCGCCTTGATCAAGCTGTATAAGAAATCCGGAGGGTTCTGAAACTGCCAGAAGATCAAGAAATAGCCGCCCGAGGACACATAGCCGATCTGATCGACCACCGCGATATAGGAAGCCAGAAACGCCGCGCCGATCCCCGCCATGTACATGAACGGCAGCACCAGCCATGAAGCCAGCAGACGCGTCGCACACAAAAACGTCATCGAGTTGATCCCCATCACCTCGAGCGCATCGATCTCATCCGAGATCCGCATCGCGCCCAGCTCCGCCACGATCCCCGTCCCGACCTTCGCCGACATCATGTAGCCGAACGCATACGGCGTGATCTCACGCAGATCACACCACGCCGTGAACACACCCGAATACGCCGGCGCGCCCTGCGCCGCGGTGAAGTAGGCGCCCTCGATCCCGCACTGCAGGCCGAGGATGAACATCAACGTCCAGATGATCGTCGTCGAACCGACGATCAAGATCCCGCACTGGCGCAACGACTCCCCGAAGAAACGGAACACCCGCAGCCCATACACGTCCCGCACGATCGTCCCCGTGAAACGACCGATCTCGCCGGTCGCCTCCAGCCATTCGCGCGGCATCGCGAGCAGTTCGTTCAAGTGATCGCCTCCACTGCCGCTCCAGAGGTCACTTGATCACCAGGATCTGCGGATGCGTGGCCAGCAGCGTCTGCGTGAAGACGTAGTCGAAGGAGAAGATCGCGGTGAACGCGAGCACCACCGCCTCGTTGACGGCGCGGCCGACGCCCTCGGCGCCGCCGGAGGCGGCCATGCCCTTGTAGCAGCAGACGATCGCGATGATCGCGCCATAGATCGTGGTCTTCAGCACCGAGCCCCACAGGTCGGTGGTGGAGGCGTTGGCGAACAAAGTGGCCCAGAAGGGGCCGAGCGGCTGGCCGTTGACGAGCTCGGCGATGATCCCGCCGAAGATGCCGAACAGCAGCGCGTAGATGTCGAACAGGCCGGTCACCACCATCAGCGCGAGGAACCGCGGGACGACGAGGTTCTTGACCGGGTCGACGCCGAGCACCTGCAGGGCGTCGAGCTCCTCGCGCACCTTGCGCGCGCCGAGATCCGCGGTGATCGCCGTGCCGGCGACCCCGGCGACGACGATCGCGGTCACGCTCGGACCGATCTCGCGCACCGCGCCGAGCACGAAGAAGCCGCCGAGCCGGTCGAGCGCGCCGAAGATCGTCAGGAAGTTCGCCGCCTGCAGCCCCGGCGCCGCGTAGCAGATGCACACCGTCGAGATCAGCAGCGGGAACCAGCACAGGCGCAACGCGAACAGGAACTGGGAGACGAACTCGCCGCCGTAGGGATACGGCGGCCGCAGGGCCGACCAGATGGTCTTGCCCGTCAGGATCATCATGTCCCCGAATTCCTCGAGCAAGTGCCGCGCGGACGGGAAAAACCGCTCGGCTACGCCACGAACCATCTGTGCCTGGCCCTCCCTCGGGTCCCAATCGGTGGTCGGCGGTAACTCTACGCGATGCTCGGAGGAGGCGCTACCGGTGAACCTCGTACAAACCCGCTGGTAATCTGGCGCGATCGTGAGGGGAGCACGGCACCACCGGTCGGGAGCCTCGCCGCGCACCGGAGCTGCGCGCGCGGCTCCGGCCGCGCTGGCGGCGCTTGCGCTCGCGGGCGCGGCCCTGACGGGCTGCGGGGGCGGCTCGCAGGCGACCGCGGGCGAACCGAAAGCGACGTTCGACGTCAAGGTCTCCGCCGCGAGCTTCCCGGCCGCGCAGTCGGTGGCCAAGCCGGAGCGGATGCAACTGACCGTGCAGAACGCCGGCAACCGCACGATCCCGGACCTCGCGATCACCGTCGACTCCTTCGGGTACCACTCGAACTACCCGGGGCTCGCAGATCCGCGCCGGCCCATATGGGTGATCGAACAGGGGCCGGGCAAGCCCGCGAGCAAATCCGTCGAAACGCAGGAAGTGAGCACGCCCGGCGGCGACCAGACCACCTACGTCGACACGTGGGCGCTGGGCGCGCTCGCCGCAAACGGCGCGCGGACGGTCGCTTGGCGGGTCGTGCCGGTCAAGAGCGGCACCTACACGGTCCACTACTCCGTCGCCGCGGGCCTGGCCGGCCGCTCCGGCGCGCGCCTTGCCGGCGGCTCGCCGGCAACCGGCAAGTTCACCGTCGCGGTCGCGCCCTCACCCGCGGTCACTCACGTCGACCCCAAGACCGGCAAGGTCGTGCCGGGGGTCTTCCCCTAGGAAGCGAGGGCCGCATGCGGCCCTCGCAGGGGGTGGCACATGTGCCACCCCCTGGGACCCGCACATGTGTGGGTCCCTCGGACCGTGCATGCACGGTCCGACGGTCCGGCGCATGCGCCGGACCGAACAACCTCTTGGCCAGGTGTCGAAACGCGTGCCGAGCCGGTTTCGCCAACCGCCGGTCCCCTTGGGCAGGCGTCGGCGTACGATTGACGAGCCTCACGCTGAGGTACTCGCGCGCGTGCCCACGCCACCGTTTTCTCCAGGAGGGAATCGTCCCGCTCATGCCAAGGACCCGCCAGCAGAACGTAACCGCCGCACAGTGGAGCGCCAACGGCGCCGCGCTCGGCTCGATGGACCTCACGATGCCGGACAACCAGGTGTTCGGCGCCAACGTCTTCTCGCCTGCCGTGCAGCGCGCCCGCCTGCCCAAGCACGTCTACAAGGCGCTGCAGCGCACACTCGAGCGCGGCGAGGCGCTCGACACGACGCTGGCGGACTCGGTCGCCCAGGCGATGAAGGAATGGGCGATGGAGAAAGGCGCGACGCACTACACGCACTGGTTCCAGCCGCTGACCGGCTCCACGGCCGAGAAGCACGACTCCTTCTACGCACCCGTCGGCGACGGCACGGCGATCGCCGAGTTCTCCGGCAAGGAGCTGATCCAGGGCGAGCCCGACGCCTCCTCGTTCCCCACCGGCGGCATCCGCGCCACCTTCGAGGCGCGCGGCTACACCGCCTGGGACCCGACCTCGCCGGCCTTCATCCTCGAGAACCCGAACGGCGCGCTGCTCTGCATCCCGACCGCCTTCACCTCGTGGACCGGCGAGGCGCTCGATCACAAGATCCCGCTGCTGCGCTCGATGGACGCGCTCTCGAAGGCTGCGATCGCCGCGCTCGAGCTGCTCGGCGTCGAGGCGCGCCGGGTCTTCACGACGGTCGGCCCCGAGCAGGAGTACTTCCTGATCGACGAGCAGTACTACTTCGAACGGCCGGACCTGGTGACGACCGGCCGCACGCTGTTCGGCGCGCAGCCGCCGAAGGGCCATGAGCTCGACGACCACTACTTCGGCTCGATCCCGGAGCGGATCCTGGCCTACATGCTCGAGACCGAGCAGGAGCTGGCCAAGCTCGGCGTGCCGATCAAGACGCGTCACAACGAGGTCGCGCCGAACCAGTACGAGGTCGCGCCGATCTTCGAGAACTCGAACGTCGGCTCCGACCACCAGCAGCTGACCATGCAGGTGATGCAGAACGTGGCCCGCCGCTACGGGCTCGCCTGTCTGCTGCACGAGAAGCCGTTCGCCGGGGTCAACGGCTCGGGCAAGCACAACAACTGGTCGATGGGGACCGACACCGGGATCAACCTGCTCGACCCCGGTGACACGCCCTCGGAGAACCTGCAGTTCCTGTTCTTCTGCACTGCCGTGATCCAGGCGGTCAACACCTACCAGGCGCTGCTGCGCGCGTCGATCGCCTCGCCGGGCCAGGACCACCGGCTCGGAGCCAACGAGGCGCCGCCCGCGATCATCTCGATCTTCCTCGGCGCCGAGCTGGCGAAGGTCTTCGCGGCGATCGAGTCGGGCAAAGCCGAGCGCTCGAAACCGGGCTCGTTCCTCGGCCTCGGCACGCCGGTGCTGCCCCCGTTGCCGCTGCACGGCGGCGACCGCAACCGCACCAGCCCGTTCGCGTTCACCGGCAACAAGTTCGAGTTCCGCGCGCTCGGCTCCTCGATGTCGCTGGCGCTGCCGAACACGGTCCTGAACACGATCGTCGCCGAGGCAATCGACGACCTCGCGGCCAAGCTGAAGACCGCGATGAGAGGCAACAGCTCGAACCTCGAGCGGGCGCTGATGAAAGTCGTCAAGGACAGCTGGAAGGCGAACAAGAAGGTGGTGTTCGAAGGCGACAACTACTCGGAGGAGTGGCACGAGGAGGCCGAGAGGCGGGGCCTTTACAACCTGCGCTCGACGCCGGAAGCCCTGCCGTGGCTCGTGGACAAAACCACCGTCGCGGTGTTCAAGAAGCACGGCGTGCTGACCAAGCGCGAGCTCGAGTCGCGCTACGACGTGTTCCTCGAGCAGTACGCGATCAAGATCAACATCGAGGCGGAGACGGCGGCCTCGATCGCTCGCACGCAGATCCTGCCCGCCGCCGTGCGCCAGCTGGCGGAGATCCGGCTGGTCGGGCTCGACGAGCTGGCCGAGGAGATCGAGCCGGTCATCAAGGAGATGCACTTCGCGCTGCGCGCCCTGGAGGACGCGAACCTCGCCGAGAACCAGGACGACGCGACCCCGCTGAAGTGGGCTCGCTACGTGCACGACCGCGTGATCCCCGCGATGGACGACGTGCGCGAGGTCGCCGACCGGCTCGAGAAGCTCGTCGCCGACGACGTCTGGCCGCTGCCCAAGTACGCGGAGATGCTGTTCATCAAGTAGTCGGCGGATGTCCCTTGGTCGGGCGTGAGAGGTCCGCAGGATGCGGACCTCTCCGCGTTTCCGGAGACCCGCGCCGAGCGCGTGCCAAGGCGCTGGAGCCGGCTTCAGAGGCCGCGCGACGACGTGGTCGAAGCGGGCCGCGCACCGGGGGTTGGCACGGGCACGCGGTTCCTTGGCCGGCTCGCCCGACCACGGCGTCCCTCGCGAACCCCTGGCAAACGTGTCGCGTTCGGCCCGAAATTTCCCGCAATTTGCGGATATTTCTTGGCTTCGGGGGTCTCAAAAGTTCGCATCAGTGGGCAAACCAGCCAAGGAGGCATCGTGTTTCGCAGACCTTCTCTCCTCACCGCGGCCGCCGCGGTCACGACCATTGCGCTGACGCTCCCCGGAGCGGCGCAGGCAGCCGGCGCGCTCGAAGCGCCGGCCGCGCCGGCGCGCGCGCTCGTGAAGACCCCTGCGGCGCAGACGACCGAAGCGCTCACCCCGGCTGCTCCGAAGGCCTCGCCCGGGGCCGCCGCGCCGACCGCCCCCGTGACGCAGGCCGCGGGGTCCGCGGCGGTCGCTGCGTCCGGGGCGAGCTCGCCGGTGAAGCCGGCGCCGAGCGACGTCCAGCGGCCGGCTGCCCCTGCCGCTGAAACGGTGACCGCCCTCCCCGCGCGGGCCGTGCCGGTCGCGAGGACGACGGTCGGAGAGGTGGCCGGTTCCTCCCCGGTCGGCGCCGCCGAGACGCTCACGCGGAGCGCTCCCACGGCCGGCGCCGCAGCCGGCGAGGTCGAGCACGGCGCCGCAGCGCTCGGCGCCGCCGGGAACGGCAGCGGCGCGGTCGGCGCCGCCGCCGAGACCCTCACACGGACCGCTTCCACGGCCGGCGCCGCAGCCAGCGAGCTCGAGCACGGCGCCGCGGCGGCAGGCGCCGGCGCGGCCGCCGCGGCCGGTGCGGCCGCCGCGGACATCGCACCGGCCGCAGCCCTGAGGACCCTCGCGCAGGTGGGCGCCACGGCCGGCGGCGCCGCGTCCGGGACGCTCGCCAAAGGCGTCTCGACGCTCGCGGCCGGAGCGCGCTCGACCGGTGGCCTTCAGCGCGGGGCCGGCGCGGCCGCCTCGCCGCATGGCTCGACGGGCGGATCGCACTCGGTCTCCCCGGCCGGCTCGGGCGGGGCGACGCCGCCGCCGTCGGGGGGCGCAGCAAGCGGGATCGTGCACACCGCCACCGCCACCACGAGCCTCGAAACGGCGCCGCGCACCGCGCCCGCGCAGCCGGTCCTTCCCCGCCCCGCCGGCCGTCCGCTCGGGTCCGTGGGCCCGGCAGCGGCCTGGCCCCTGTGCGCGGCGGGCAGCGGCTGCCGCCTGCCGGCTCTCGTGGCCCAGACCGGGGCCGCCGCCGGCCAGTCCGCGACCGGCGCCGCCTCCGGATCGCACGCCGCCGCGCCGCCACCGCCCAAGCCCGTTCCCGGCAGCGCGACCGGCAGCGCCGCCGGCGCCGCCTCGGGCGCCACGGGCCTCGCCTTCTTCACCCTGGCCGCCCTGCTGATCGCAGCGGGCGCGGCCGCGACACGCCGGTTGCGGGTTGCGAGCGACCCGCGGCGACCGGCCGTGTTCGTACTCGTTCCAGAGCGCCCGGGCTAACCGCTCCGCCCGGAGCTCAGACAGCAGTGGCGTCCGCGCCGCTGCGCCACCGGCGCCGGCCACGGAGACGGCCGCGCGCCACAAGTGAACGTCCGAAAAACTCCTGAAAGGAGCGGAGATGAAACGCCAACTGATGGCGACGATCGTCAGCGCCATGGCGCTGGCAGCCGCCCCGAGCAGCGCGCTCGCGGGCGGGCCTCCGGGCGGAGGCCCGGGCGGCCTGCTGGGACAGTCCCAGCACGCAGTCAACAGCAACGAAACGACGCAGACCGCTGAAAGCTCCCCGAGGACCGAACAGACGAACGTGAACGTTCCGGTTTCGATCCTGTCGGTGGGCGCGAACAACGGGAACGTCGACCAGTCGAACAAGGCCTACACGAACTCCCAGGCCGAGAACAACAACCACACCCAGCAGGGCAACGCGCAGTCCCAGGAAGGCTCCTCCCAGGGAGGCTCCGGCCAGGACTACGGCAACAACGACCCCGGCGGGAAGGGACAGAAGCAGTCCCAGCACGCAGTCAACAGCAACGAAACGACGCAGACCGCTGAAAGCTCCCCGAGGACCGAACAGACGAACGTGAACGTTCCGGTTTCGATCCTGTCGGTGGGCGCGAACAACGGGAACGTCGACCAGTCGAACAAGGCCTACACGAACTCCCAGGCCGAGAACAACAACCACACCCAGCAGGGCAACGCGCAGTCCCAGGAAGGCTCCTCCCAGGGAGGCTCCGGCCAGGACTACGGCAACAACGACCCCGGCGGGAAGGGACAGAAGCAGTCCCAGCACGCCGAGAACAACAACAGCACCGAACAGCGGGCCGAAAGCGACCCGCAGACCACGCAGACCAACGTCAACGCCCCGATCTCGGTCCTCTCCGTGGACTCGAACAACGGGAACGTCGACCAGTCGAACAAGGCCTACACGAACTCCCAGGCCGAGAACAACAACCACACCCAGCAGGGCAACTGGCAGAGCCAGCAGGGCAGCCACCAGTCGCAGCCTCCGAAGGGCGACGACCACGGCAACCCCTACAAGCACGGCTACAGCCAGCACGGATACGGCAGGAAGCCGTGCAAGGAAGGCACGCCTCCGCCGCCTCCGCCCAAGAACCCGTGTGGGCCCAAGGGTGGCCCGCAGGGTCCGCCCCAGGGTGGCCCGCAGGGCCCCTCGAAGGGCAACGACCAGCGCCAGAAGGCTGAGAACGACAACAGCACGTCGCAGTCGGCCTACAGCGATCCGGTCACCGAACAGAGCAACTACAACGTGCCGATCTCGTTCCTGAGCATCGGCTCGAACAACGGCTCGTTCAACCCGTGCGGCCAGAGCGGCGGCGTGCAGCAGTCGAACGACAGCTACACGAGCTCGAAGGCCGAGAACAACAACGGCACCCAGCAGGGCAACGCCCAGCAGCAGGTGCCCTCGCTGTTCTGAGGCCGAACGAGAAGTGAAGAAGTGAAGTGAAGAAGGGTCGGAGTGTCCCCGGGCTCGCACGGGGACACTCCCGGCCCATCAGCCTGCTGATGGGCCCCGCTGCGGCAAGCCCGACCGATCGCCGGACGCCACCGAGCCGGGCGCCACTGCCACCTCACCCCGCCGCGGCCCACACCGAGCGCGCGCGCACGATCTCCTGACCGTCGGCGCTGAGCAGGCACTCGGCGAAGGCGAGTGTCGCGCCGACGCGGTTCACGCTCGTCCGAGCCTCGATCCAGCTCCCTGGCTTCGCCGGCTTCAGGAAGTCGACGGTCAAGCTCGCCGTGGCGCGATCCTTGGCGTCTTCGGCATCGGAGGCGATCGCCAGGCCGAATGCGACGTCGACGAGGGTTGCCAGCATCCCGCCCATCACCGTTTCGCGCTGGTTGCAATGCCGTGGCTCCACGGCGAGTCCCAGCACCGGCGGGTCCGATCCCTCCTGTACGTAAACAGGCCCCACGAGCTCCACGAACGGAACCCCGCTCGGCAGGACCACGAACCCGGGAGGGGGCTCGGCATTGTCGCCTCGCTCGCTCATCCCCCGGTTATGCCCGAGGAGGGCTGAGGTAAACGGGTGCCTGGGCCCCACCGCTGGGAATCCGTCTTCGCCTGCACGGCCCGCGTCAGGGTCACCCGGCTCAATCGGCCCGCGCGCCCGGGAACCCGGCCCGGCGCCGCCGGTCGCCTAGCATTGTCGGATGCCTCGCGACTACCTGAAGACCGTACGAAGCCACGTCGTGATCTACGACGGCGGCATGGGCGCCACCCTGGAGCAGTTCGAGCTGACCAGCGAGGACTACGGCGGCCTGCAGGGCAAGTGCCACGAGGCGCTCGTGCTGAACCGCCCCGACGTGATCGAGGGCGTACATGCCTCGATGCTCGACGCCGGAGCCGAAGTGCTCGAGACCGACACATTCCAGGGCTCACGGCTGAAGCTCGAGGAGTGGGGTCTCGGCGACTACACGGTCGAGATCAACACCAAGGCGGCGGAGATCGCGCGCAAGGCGGCCGGCGAGAGCCGCTTCGTCGCCGGCTCGATCGGCCCAACCGGCTTCCTGCCGGCCTCCGAGGACCCGTCGCTCGGGCAGATCCTCTTCCGTGACCTGGTCGACGTCTTCGCCGAGCAGGCCGCGGGACTCATCGACGGCGGGGCAGATCTGATCATCATCGAGACGGCGCAGGACATCCTGGAGGTCAAGGCCGCGGTGTTCGGCGCGCGCCGCGCGTTCGAGACGACCGGCCGCAAGCTGCCGATCCACACCTCGGTCTCGCTGCTCCCCAACGGCGGCAAGATGCTGCTCGGCACCGACATCTCCGCGGTGCTGACGACGCTGAGCGCGCTGAACGTCGATGTGATCGGCCTCAACTGCTCGACGGGCCCCGAGGACATGCGCGACGCGATCCGCTTCCTCGGCGAGTTCTCCCCGGTCCCGGTGGCATGCATCCCGAACGCCGGGCTGCCGCTGCAGGGGCCGGACGGAGAGACGATCTTCCCCGAGCAGCCCGAGCCGCTGGCCGACGCGCTGCAGGAGTTCGTCGAGCGCTACGGCGTCGGCATCGTCGGCGGCTGCTGCGGCACGACGCCCGAGCACATCGCGGCGATCGCCGAGCGCGTCAAGGACCGCGAGGTCGCACCCCGGCCGGCGGCGCGCCCCCCGCACCTCTCTTCGATGATCGACGCCACGCCGCTCGTGCAGGAGCCGCGGCCGACGATGGTCGGCGAGCGCGTCAACTCGCAGGGCTCGCGCAAGGCCAAGGAGCTGCTGCTCGCGGACGACTACGACGGGCTCGTGCAGATCGCCGAGGACCAGGTCGGCGGCGGCGCCCACGTCCTCGACCTGTGCGTGGCGCTGACCGAGCGCAGCGACGAGGACGAGCAGATGCGGATCCTCGCCAAGAAGGTCTCGCTCACGCAGCCGGCCCCGATCCAGGTCGACTCGACCGAGCCGGAGGTGATCCAGCGCGCGCTCGAGCAGATCCCCGGCCGCGCGATCGTCAACTCCGTGAACCTCGAGGCCGGCCGCGAGAAGCTCGACCGGGTGGTGCCGATGGCGCTCGAACACGGAGCCGCGCTGATCGCGCTGACGATCGACGAGACGGGCATGGCCAAGACGGCCGAGCGCAAGGTCGAGATCGCCGCTCGGATCCGCGACCTGTGCTGCGAGGAGCACGGCCTGGATCCCGAGCTGCTGATCTTCGACTGCCTCACGTTCACGCTGACCACGGGCGATGAGGAGTGGCGCCCGTCGGCGGTCGAGACGATCGAGGGGATCCGCCGCATCAAGGCCGAGATACCGGGCGTGAAGACCTCGCTGGGCGTCTCGAACGTCTCTTTCGGCGTCTCGCCCACCGCCCGGGCCGTCCTGAACTCGGCGTTCCTGCACCACTGCGTCCAGGCCGGCTTGGACCTCGCGATGGTCAACCCGAACCACATCAGGCCCTACGGCGAGATCCCGGAGTTCGAGCGCGAGCTCGCCGACGACCTCGTCTTCAACCGTCGCGAGGACGCCCTCGAGCGCTTCATCAAACACTTCGAGTCCAAGGGCGAGGAGGACGCTGCCGGCGCCGCCGGCGACCCGACCGAGGGCATGGAGCCGGAGGAGGCCCTGCACTTCCACGTCCTGCGCCGCCGCAAGGAGGGGGTCGAGGAGTGGATCGACCGCAGCGTCGAGAAGATCGGCGCGGTCCCGACGCTGAACGAGGTGCTGCTGCCGGCGATGAAAGAGGTCGGCGACAAATTCGGCGCCGGCGAGCTGATCCTGCCCTTCGTGCTGCAGTCGGCGGAGGTCATGAAGCGCGCCGTCGCCCAGCTCGAGAAATACCTCGACAAGATCGAGGGCTACACGAAGGGCACGGTCGTGCTCGCGACGGTGTTCGGCGACGTGCACGACATCGGCAAGTCTCTTGTCAACACGATCCTCACGAACAACGGCTACACGGTCGTCGATCTCGGCAAGCAGGTGCCGATTCAGACGATCGTAGACGCGGCGCAGGAGCACGACGCCACCGCGATCGGCCTCTCGGCGCTGCTCGTCTCGACCTCCAAGCAGATGCCCGCCTGTGTCCAGGAGCTCCACGCGAAGGGGCTCAGCTACCCGGTGCTGATCGGCGGCGCGGCGATCAACCGCGCCTTCGGCTACCGCGCGCTGTACCCCGGCGGCAAGGAGTCCGAGGAGATGTACGAGCCGGGTGTCTTCTACTGCAAGGACGCCTTCGAGGGCCTGGCCGTGATGGACCAGCTGATCGACGCCGACTCGCGCGCCGCGCTCGAGGAGAAGCTCCGGGCCGGGGCGCGTGCATTCCGCGCGAAGGGCGAGCAGCCCGAGGAGCAGCTGAACTTCGCCGACGACTCGGTGCGCTCGCCGGCGCGCACCGACGTGCCGGTGCCCGAGCCGCCGTTCTGGGGCGTGCGGGAGATCCCCGTGGAGCTGGACGAGGTCTACCGCCACCTCGACACGCATGTGCTGTTCAAGCTGCATTGGGGCGGGCGCGGCGTCAAAGGCGAGGCCTGGCAGAAGCTGCTCGAGGAGGACTTCCGCCCGCGCCTGGAGCGGATGTGGAAGGAGCAGACCTATCTCCGACCGCGCGCGCTGCTCGGCTTCTTCCCGTGCTACGCGCTGGGCAACGAGATCGTCGTGCTCGACCCCGAAGACCGCTCGACAGAGCTGACCCGCTTCGTCTGCCCGCGTCAGCCGAAGGGCGACCGCATCTGCCTCGCGGACTTCTACCGGCCGGCCGTCGACGGCCGGCCGCCCGAGCAGCTCGACGTGATCGCGCTGCAGGCCGTGACGGTCGGCAGCGAGGTGACCGAGCTGATGGCCAAGCTCGAGGCCGATGGCGAGTTCGCCGAGCAGCTGTTCGTGCACGGCCTCGGCGTGCAGACCGCCGAGGGCCTCGCGGAGTGGCTGCACTACGAGGTGCGGGGGATGCTCGGGATCCCCGCGACGCAAGGCCGGCGCTACTCCTGGGGCTACCCGGCGGTGCCCGAGCAGTCAGAGCACCTGAAGGTCGACGGCGTGCTCGGCCTCTCGCAGATCGGCATGCGCATAACCGACGGGTACGCCCCCGACCCCGAGCAGTCGACGTTGGCGCTCGTCGCGCATCACCCGCAGGCGATCTACTTCGGCACGCGCCAGGGCCGGCTGCTGCCGGACGGCTCCCCCGACGACCTGATCCGCGGCTCCAATCGCGACCCCTCGCTGTTCGGCGAGCTCGCCGACGAGGACCCGCCGCCCGGCGCCGTCGAGGACGAGGACGAGCCGGCGATGGCGGGCGAGGGCGCCTAGCGTCGAGACAGTGCGGCGTCGCGGGGTCCTCCTCGCTGATGGCCGTCGTCTGAATCCTGACGCGGAGACTTGGTGCCCTCCCCGGGTTCCGTGATTGAATTCCGCGCGGAGGGGTCAGAGGAGGGGGAACCGTTGGCCAGTGGGGCCATCTCGCGCTGACTCGACACGGACGAATGGAGGACGTATGTCTGAATGGATTTCAGCGCGGATGCTGAGGGTTGCGATGCCCTTGGCGGTCGTTGCCGGGTGCCTGGCGCTTTCTGCCGGCGCATCCGCTGCCACGCAGATCGCGTACAGCAACCTGAACACTGTCCCGTCGACGGTCAACGGGAACCCGAACGAATCCACCTTCTCGCTGGCGCCGCAGTACTTCGAAGCTGGAGGGCAGGTCGGACTCGCGCACTCCGGCGCCGCCAAGTCGCTCGTCGCCCAGGTCGACAACTTCACCTGTCAGTACGGCAGCTACCAGCTGGAAAACTGCTGGACGCCGAAGGCGGGCAAGAAGATGAAGCAGGAATGGACGGCGAACGTCTACGCGGTCGGGGCCAACAACAGCGTTGGTGCACTGCTGAGCTCCTCGACCGCCACGCTGAAGCTGCACTACCGCCCGACGACCAACGTGTCCTGCCCCGCGACCAGCGAAGGCAAGGGCTTCGGGCCCAACTGCGACGTCGGTGGACTGCTGCAGACGGTCACGTTCAAGCACTTCGCGCCGGCGGCGACGCTGCCGTCGAAGGTGATCATCCTGCTCAAGGCCGATTGTGGCACCTGCGAAGGCAAGCCGGTGAACCTCGGCCTGCAGGCCTCCTACAAGGAATACAAAAACGGCGAATTCGTCGAAGAACCCGCCGCTGAAGGTGGTAACCCCTCGGTCGGGAGCGACCCGCAGCCCGAAGACGCGTACACCAACGGCGCCCTCAACGAAGGCGGCTGGAGCGGCTACCAGCCCGTGTTCCAGCTGTCGGTGACGAGTCACTAACCCTCGCCGATGCAGGGTCCGGAGGCCCAGGTGCCACCGACCCGTCTGAATCAGGGGGCTCCGGCGCAGGCCGGGGCCCCCTGCGTTTGCTTGCGGGGCTCGTCCCGGCGCATGCCAGGCCCTTCGGTCAGGGGTCGCGGTGAATGAGGGTCAGCGCGCGAGCGCTCCTCCCTGCATGATCCCCTCCTCCGTTGACTCCCTCTCGAACCCCGGAGGGAGGCTCGCGCCCGACGAGGCGCATACAAGGGGATCGTCAGGAAGCTGACTTCAACGGGCCCGGAGGCTGCTCGGCGCCGCCGACCGCGGGCTGCGACGGGGCGACAGCGGCGCCGCGCGCCATCTTGCCGGCGTGGGCGACGCGCCCCTGCGTGGCGAGCTCGAGGACCTCTTTCCCCGACAGCGGCTGGGCGAAGTGGAAGCCCTGGCCGAAGTCGCAGTGGATGCCCTGCAGGCGCTCCAGCTGGTCCGGGCGCTCGACCCCCTCGGCGACCGCCCTGAGGTTGAAGATCCGCGCGAGCTCGATGATCGAGGCTGTCATCTGCTCGACCTGCGGGTTCGTGTCGGCCAGGAACGAGCGGTCGATCTTGAGGATGTCGACCGGCAGCTCACGGACGTAGTTCAGGGAGGAGTAGCCCGTGCCGAAGTCGTCGATCGCGAGTTTCACGCCGAGCGCGCGCAGCGCTTCGAGGCGCATCAGGCTGACCTCCATGTCCTGCATCATCACGCTCTCGGTCAGCTCCAGCGTGAGGCTGTTCGGCGGGATCGCGCTCTCCCTCAGCACCACGGCTACCTCCTCGATGAACTCCGGGCGCTGCAGCTGCTTGGCGGAGACGTTCACGGCCATCGAGAGCGGCGGGTCGCGGGGGCATTCCTCCTGCATGCGCGCCGCCCACGCGCAGGCCTCGGCGAGGACCATCCGGCCGACCGGCACGATCAGCCCGGTTTCCTCGAGCAGCGGCACGAACTCCGTCGGTGAGAGGGTGCCGCGCTGCGGGTGCTCCCAGCGGGCGAGCGCCTCCATCCCTGCCATGTCGCCGCGCTCGAGGTCCATGATCGGCTGGTAGCGGAGAGTGAACTCGCCGCCGTCGAGAGCGCGCTGCAGTTCGGCCTTCAACCTCATCCGCATCATCGCGCGGGCGTGGATCTCGGGGTTGAACAGCTGGTAGTTGTCCTTGCCGTTCTCCTTGGCCATGTACATCGCGGCGTCGGCGTTGCGCAGAAGCTCGTCGGCGTCCTCCGTGGAGGCCATGTGCTGATCGGAGAAGGCGATGCCGACGCTTACGGCCAGCGTCACGTCGCGGCCCTCCAGCTCGATCGGCGCCTTCAGCGCGCTCATCACGCGGCCGGCGATCTCGATCGAGTGCAGCTCGGACTCCGAGTCGCGGATCAGGATCGCGAACTCGTCGCCGCCGAGCCGGGCGGCGGTGTCGACCGGGCGCATGCAGTCCTGCAGCCGGCGGCCGGCCTCCTGCAGCACCTCGTCCCCGGCGGCGTGGCCGAGCGAGTCGTTGACGTACTTGAAGTCGTCGACGTCGATGAACAGGACCGCGACCGGCAGATGGTCGCGGCGACGGCCGACGAGGGCGTGCTCGACGCGGTTGCGGAACAGCGCGCGGTTCGGCAGGCCGGTGAGCGTGTCGTGGAAGGCCTGGTGCTCGAGCTCGTTCTCGAAGGCCTTGCGCTCGCTGACGTCGCGCATGTTCAGGACAATGCCCTGGACGGCCTGGTCCTCGAGCAGGTTGCACGCCAGCGCCTCGATGTCGCGCCAGCCCTCCTCACCGGCGCGCTCCGCGCGGAACTCGACGAGCGAACGCTGCCCCGCCGGCTGTCCGGCGATCGCTGCCACGAGCGCGCGCACCCGGCGCACGTCCTCGGGATGGACGATCTCGGTCAGCTCGCGGTCGGCGAACGCGTCGGGGTCGTGCCCGAGCGTGCCCATCAGCGAAGGGCTCGCCCAGCGCACCGCCGCGTCGGCGCTGAGGATGCACACGACATCCGAGGAGTTCTTGATCAGCGCGCTGAGACGGTCCTCCGAGCGCCGGTTCGCGAGCTCGACGCGCAGCGCCGCCTCGCGGCCCGTGACCTCCTCGTGGCGTCGCAGCATCCCCGCCATGCGCATCAGGACCAGCGAGAACATAGCCGCGGCCGCTCCGATCAGCACGTACAGGTCGATGTGCTCGCCGAGCGCCTGGCGCAGCACGATCAGCATCGGCACGCTGAGGCTCGCGCACGCGAGCAGCGCGAGCCGCAACCTGGTCAGCTGCGATGAGGACTGGGGACCCTGTTCGGCCAATCGCCGCATCGATGGATGCATCGCCGCGGCGCCGAGCAGCAGGTAGAAGATCGACCACCCGGCCGTGACGAGCGACCCCGGTGCGTAGTGCGATTCGAGCAGCCGCCAGCCGTAGACGGCGTCGCTGAGCAGCAGCACGGCCACCGCGGTGAGCATGAACGCGAACGCCGGCTCGCGGCGATGGCTGCCCGCGGCCATCCGTGCGAGCACCCCGATCACCAGGATGTCCATCGCCGGGTAGCCGATCGAGGCGAGGCGGGTGAGCAGGGACAGCGAGGAGTGGTCGCTGGCGTAGGGCGAGATCTCGTACACCCACAGCAGCGTCGCGAGCGCGAGCGCCACCGCCATCGCGTCGATCAGCGCGCTGCGGTCGTGGCCCTCCTCGCGTTCCTGGATCAGCAGCAGCATGCCGCCGAACAGGAAGGGGTAGAAGGCGAGGTGGAAGGAGTCGGCGACCGAGGGGAACTTCAGCGCTTCGCCGAACAGCCGCTCGTAGTTGTAGGAGAGCACGTCGCTGGTGACGAACATCGCCATGCCGAGCGCGAGCAGGTACCAGGGCAGGCGCCGGCGGGTGGCGTTGGTGCGCGCACCGAGGATCAGGCCGGCGATCGAGGCACCGCCGAGCAGGTTGAAGATCAGGCCGCTGTGCAACCAGCCGATGCCGGCCAGTCCCGCGAACACGTAGCCGCAGGTGAGCAGCGCCGTCGGCGCAAGCCAGCAGAGCCACGGCGCGGGCCGCTTGCGATCGGCGCTTGCCACGTGTTGTTCCCCGTTTCAGGCGCCCCTGCGCCGGTCGCCGCCCGGGGAAGCCTCCACGCGCGGGCCGCGCAGGCGTGAGAGCTCGGCGCGCACCACGCGCGTGTCGAGCAGCCCCGGCAACGGCCCGCCGCAGGCAGGCTCGCCGCTCACGACGATCCACGATGCCCCCGTCAGCCTGGCTGTGCGCACCGCTGCCAAGGCGGGCCCGGAGTCGGCCAGCACGGCATCGAAGTCCTGCATGGACGAATCATCGGGACGCGCACCGGCCGATCTGAGCGCTGAGAGCGCTCCTGCGCACCTGTTCTAGAGGACGTTCTCCCGCAAATCGCCCGCGGGGAACCCACCCGGCCGACGGCGGGCGGCGCCCGAGCTACTCATCCTCGCGGGGCGGCGGGCGGAACAGGATCCGCTTGACCTCCGCCGCCGAGCCGCCGCCGAGCCGCAGCGCGGTCTGGATGCCCTCGCTGCCGAGCTCGCCGGCGTCGAGCATACGGCGCAGCTCGTTGAGCGCCGGCAGGTCCTCCTCCGCCACGCGCTCGCGCGCGGTCTCGATCAGGATCAGGTGGCGCGGGCGCCGCTGCGCCGCGGCGGCCCGGACGAACGGCTCGCGCTCGGCCGGCGTGAACCCCTCGGTCGCGAGCACCACGGTCTGGCGGTTCTCCAGGCGCTTCTGCACCGTGGCGAGCAGCAGCTCCTCGGCACGGGCATCGAGCTGCTCCTGCTCGATGCGTCCGGCGAGCAGCTCCCGGACCTTGCGCAGCGAGAGCACCGCCGAGCGCTCCTCGATCAGCCGCCCCAGGAACGCATCGAGCTCCTCCGGGGCGGCGCAGGAGACGATCAGCAGGCTGCCCGGCGAGTAGCGCAGACGGTCGGTCGGCCGCAGCACGGTGTTGTGGACGGTGAGGTCGGCCGGACGCTGCGGCGCGCCCTCGCGGCGCGGGCGGTCCGAGGACCAGCCGGTCCGCTCGTCCTCTGAGATCTTCACGCTGCGTCCCGGCGGTCTTGAGGCCATTACCCCATCATGCCGCAATCGGAGGGCGTTGTAGCGATCAGCGCCAGCTTCGCGGCGCGGTCCAGCCGCTTGATGCGCGCCTCCTCGCGCATCGCCGCGCCACGGTCGGGCATCTGCCGGGCGTGCACGAGCTCGACCGGCAGGCGCGAGGCCGTGTAGCGGCTGGCGGCGCCACGGTTGTGGCTGGCCAGCCGCCGCGCCACGTCGGTGCTCCAGCCCGTGTAGAGCGAGCCGTCGCGGCAGCGCAGCATGTACACCCAGGCGCCGGCCAAGCTATTCGGCGCGCGCGCCCGTGCGAAGACCCGCAGCGCTGCTCGGCAGCGCGGGCAGGCGCACCGGCGTGGCGTGCATCGTGCGCAGCCGCACCTCGCGCCACGAGAGCCCCTCGTTGAGCAGCGCCGGCAGGCCCATGATCAGCGCGGTCAGCAGCTCCACGGCCTGCAGGACGATGCCGAAGGCGATCGCTTCGGGCGTCGAGACGTGGTAGGCGCCGGCCAGGACCGCGACGCAGGCAGCCTGGAAGATGCCGACGTTGGCGGGGGTGGCGGGGATCACCGCGGTGACGTTGACGGCGAACAGGACGGCGGCCGCCGCGCCCGCGCCGGCCCGGTCGATGCCGAGTGCCGACAGCAGCAGCCAGCAGGACAGCCACTGCAGCGCCCACGCGGCGAGCTGTGCGACGCTGGCACGGGCCGCGGCGCCGGGATGGCGGAACACCGACAGGCCGCGCCGCAGCCGCAGCAGCGCTCGGCGCACGGCGATCACCGCGGCCTGAAGGCGCCGGTAGCGCGAGACCGCCGAGGGCGGGATCAGCACCGGCGCAAGAGCCAGTGCGAGCAGCGCCCCGAGCGGCGCGAGCGCCACCAGCACGAGGTCGCGGTCGTGCCCGTCGAGCACGCTCACGCGTGAGAGGGTCACGGCACCGAGCACGCCGAGCGCGAGCAGGTTCAGGAGCGTCTGCGAGACCATCGTGCCGAGCACCACCGGCAGGGTCTCGCGGGCGCGCCCCAGCCGCCGGGCGAGGATCAGCGCGCGCGAGGGCTCGCCGAGGCGGGCCGGCAGCGTCGCGGACATCAGCACGCCGATGAAGGTCCCCTGCATCGCATCGCGGCGTTTCGCGCGTCGCCAGGTCGGCGCGGCGGAGAGGATCGCATGCCAGGCGAGCGCGCGGGCGAACATCGCCGCGCACATCAGCCCCACGCCGGCCGCGAGCAGGCCTGGCTTGGAGGCCACGAGCGAAGCGGCGACGCGCGTCACGCCGACCTTCTGCAGCGCGACCGCGCCGAGCACGCTCGCCAGCGCCGTGCTGAAGAGCAGCGCCACGCGACGCAGCGCCCGCAAGCGGCGCACGGTGGCCGGCGAGGCCCCCGAAGCGAGGGCGACCGCGGGGCGGGCGGGCTGGAGGCTCGGCAGGCGCTGGGCCGGCACACGCGGCAGCATGTCCGCCGGGGCCAGGCCCCAGCGGCGCGCGACGCGTCCGACGCTGCTCGCCCCCGCGCGGGAGCGCCGTGCGTTCTCGATCGCCTGCTCGTAGGCGTCGGTGCATTCCGCGGCGACGTGCGGCCAGGCGAAGCGCTCGGCGCGCTCGCGTGCGGAGAGCGCCATGCGCCGCCGCGTCCGTGAGTCGAGCGCCAGGGCGCGAAGCGCCTCGCCCAGCGCGACCGGGTCCCCCGGCGCCACGAGCAGGCCGTCCTGCTCGTCGCGCACGACGTCGCGGTAGCCCGGGATGTCTGAGGCGACGACCGGCGTGGCCGCCGCGAAGGCCTCCGTCAGCACCATGCCGAACGACTCGCCGCTGAGCGAGGGGGCGCACAGCACGTCGGCTTCACGAAGCTCGCGCAGCTTGTCCTGCTCTGAGACCTTGCCGAGCGCGCTCACACCGGAGTCCTCGAGCGTCAGGTGCGCGATCTCCGCTGCGGACGGTCCGATCAGGCGAAGCGTCGCGGGCAGGTGCTCGCGCAGCGCCTCGAACGCGGAGAGCAGGACCGGCAGGCCCTTGCGTTGCACGGCCTGACCGACGAACAGGATCCGCAGCTCACCCGGCTCGCGATCCCGCACGGCCACGTCCTGCAGGTGGACGCCGTTGGGGATGATCCGGTAGTTGCCGCCGTAGAAGCGCCGCGCGGTCCAGGCCGCCGCTTCGGAGACCGCGATGCGGGCATGAAGGCGGTTCATGCGCCGGCGCCCGCCGAGCAGGACCGCGGCGGCCCCGTTGGTCACGGCGTTCTCGGAGTAGGTGTGGAAGGTCCCGACGAGCGGCAGCTCGCCCGCCGAGCAGAGCGCGTCCCAGCAGATCACCGGCGCGACCGGCTCGTGGATGTGGACCACGTCGTAGCCGCCCTCGCGGAGCTCGCGGCGCAGCCGGTAGATCGGGTTCGGTCCGAGCGCGAGGTTCGAGACCGCTCCGTTGGCGGGGATCCCGGCGGTGCGGCCGAGCGACACGAACGCCTCGGGGCGGGGGTGGCGCTGGGGGCGAGCCCCGCGGTGCAGCCGCGCCGAGATCGCATCGTCGGGGTCGTACGGCGCGAGGATCCGCGGCTCGTGACCGGCAGCGCGCAGCTCGGTGGCGAGCGCCTCGATGTGGCGCGTGACGCCCCCGGGATACGTCCATGAGTACGGCGAGACGAGCGCGATCCGCACGGCCTCAGAGGATAACCGGCACCGGGGCCGATCGCCCTGCTGCTGCGATACTCCTTCGGCCAGATGAGCAGCAGGCACTTCGTCAAGTACACGTTCCTGAAGGTCGACCCGGCCTGGCGGCGGCTTCCCGGCGAGCAGCGCGAGCGCGACAAGCGCGAGTTCATGGCCGCCTGCGAGGACTTCGCCGACGGCCACCTGCTGCAGGCCTTCTCGCTGGTCGGCACGCGCGGCGACGCCGAGCTGCTGCTGATCGCCGAGGCGGAGAACCTCGAGCGGATCCACGAGTTCCACGTCGTGCTCGCGCAGAGCGGGCTGATGAAGTGGTCGCAGATCGCCCACTCGTTCCTGGGCATGCGCAAGAGCTCGGAGTACTCCGAAGACGAGCGCACGCTGCCGCGGGCGTTCCGCGGCAAGTACGTGTTCGTCTACCCGTTCGTGAAGTCGCGGCAGTGGTACGCGCTGCCCGCCGAGGAGCGCTGGCGGATCATGCAGGGCCACATCCAGGTGGGGCGGGAATACCCGGGCGTCGACAACCACACGACCTACTCCTTCGGCCTCGACGACCAGGAGTTCGTGGTGGCCTTCGACACCGACGACGTCGGCACGTTCCTCGACCTCGTGCAGCGGCTGCGCACCACCGAGGCCTCCGCCTACACGGTGCGCGACACGCCCAGCTTCACCTGCATCTCGATGTCGGTCGAGCGCGCGCTGGGCGCGCTCGACGGGGAGCCGATCGGCGCCGAGACGCTGCCCGGCCTGTAGGCACGGCCTCCCCTTGCCCAGGCCGCGCGGGCTCGCCCACCTGAAGCGCTCGGACCCCGTGCTCGCGGAGCTGATCGAGCGCGCGGGCCCGCTGCCCGACCTGCGATCCGGGCGCCCGGACCGCGAGGATCACTACGGCGCGCTGGTGCGCGCGATCGTCGGCCAGCAGCTCTCGGTGCTGGCCGCACGGGCGATCTACGGGCGCCTGCTCGACCGCTTCAGGGGGCGCCCGCCGACGCCCGAGCAGATCCTCGCCGAGGAGCCGGAAGAGCTGCGCGCGGCGGTCGGCCTCTCGCGCGCGAAGGTGACGTTCCTGCGCTCGCTGGCCGAGCACGTCGTCTCCGGGGAACTCGAGCTCGAGCGCCTCGGCGAGCTCGCGGATGAGGCAGTGATCGCCGAGCTCGTCGCGGTCAAGGGGATCGGCGAGTGGTCGGCCCACATGTTCCTGCTGTTCCACCTCGAACGGCCGGACGTGCTCGCGGTCGGAGACCTCGGCGTCCGCCGCGCGATCGAGCGGGCGTATCGGCTGCCAGAGCTGCCCTCGGCGCCGGAGGTCGAGCAGATCGGCCTGCCGTGGCGTCCGTATCGGTCGCTCGCGTGCCGGTACCTGTGGCGCTCGCTTCAGAACGAGCCTGGGTAGAAAGAGCCCGCGCGGGCCGTGATGCACGGCCCGCGCGGGGACAACGACGAGGAGGCCGGTGCCCTTCCTCGGAAGCGCTACGGGACCGTTTTGACCTCGAGCGGTTCCTGGTTTTCGGGTTTTTCGAGCGTTTCGCCGGGCCCCGAGTGGAGTTCGACGAGGGTTTCCAGACCGGTCTGTTCGGTTGTGGAGGTCGTGCCCTTCAGGATTTTCGAGGTGAGCACGTCCGCCGGCATCCCTTCAAAGGATTCAGGCGACTGGTGACCTTTCGCCTGGCTGTACCGCAGGTTGGCGTAGATGCTCATCTTGTTGACGTCGGTGCCGTAGAAGCCCTTCACGAGGGTCCCGATGACCGACCCTTCGATCGTGCCCTCCTGGCTGGGCAGTTCGGCTTTGTTCGCACACACATACGTGTATAGCGGGCCGTTGCTGCTCTTCAGATCCCAACCGACCACGGGCTTGGAGCCGCCTGTGATCTGCCCGAGTTCCATTTCGAAATCGGATGGATTTTCGAGTTCGCCTTCTTTGGCCGGGGTGGTCTGGCAGTTCTGCGTCGTGCTGCCCATTTTGATTTGGCAGCCGCCGAAGCTGTACTTCGCCTTCGCGGTTTTCGGACCGGTGTATTCGCCTGTGACAGCGATCAGGGAGCATTCCATCTTCTGGCCGCCTGTCGTTTCCAAGACCGGTTCGGGTTCCTCGGAGGCACCTGCGAACTTGTTGTTGGCGCCGGGCCCCGCCATCCATTCGTACCTGCCGTTCCCGGATGGGGCGGGCTTGGTGCAGTTCTTGTTCTTGTAGCCACCGCGGTAGCGGTTGCGTTTGCCTTCCTGCACGGGTGTGACCTTCGTGCAGCGCCCGAGTTCGGGCACTTCGGCGGAAGCCGACGCCGTGATCGCTCCGCAGACGAGAATCGCGGCGATCGCCGCCCCGCCCAGAGCCTTGACATGCCTCATCGCAAGATGCTCCTTTCCCTCAAGGTTGCCCCCTCCCGCAAGCAGCCGCCACGACGTCCCGCGTCAGCTAGGAGGAAAGGTACCCGACGCGGCCTTCGCGTAAACGCGCTCGGTCGCGCGCCGGGCTCGTCATGCGGCGGGCTACTTGTGCTTCTTCTTGGTGTTGTGCTTCTTGTGCGGGCCGTACTTCTTGCGAGCCGCCCGTTCGCACGCCAGTCGCTTCTTCTTGTTCTTCTTGTACTTGTGGTGGCAGGCCAGGAGCGCGACCTGAAGCTTCGTTTTCTTGAAGCTTTGGACGCCTTTGCAGTTTTCGACGCCGATTTTCGTTTCCTGCCGCAGCACCGCGCCGTCCTGCGCGGTGATTTCGGTCGGCATCATCAGTTTCTGGCCGCACAGGTTGTAGTTGTTGCCGTTGTTGACGTACGCGCCGAGCGCCGAGTGCGGACCCATCGGCAGGATCGTTTCGAACTTGGTGAAGGGAGCGTCAGGGGCCGATTCGAAGCGCGAGTAGGTGACGCAGCTGGTCTTGGACTGTGCGCAGGGTTCACCTTTGGGGCCTTTGATGTCGGTTTTGCCGTCGAGCACCAGTTCGACTTCGCCCTTGAGCACGAACTCGACGTCGGGGAAGGCCGCTCCGCCGTGGGACACCAAATAGGCGTTGCCTTTCAACGGGTTCTTCAGCACCGGCGTGTGGATCGTGGCTTCGCCGATGAGCGAACCTTCGTCGCAGCTGGCGGGGTTCGCGGCGAAGGTCTTTTCGGGGCAGGCTTTCTGGATCGTCGGGAGCCGCGAGGGCAGCGCCAGCGGCAGCGTCAGGAAGACTTTGCGGATGTCGGCCTGGCCGAGGCCGGCCGATTCGATCGTGACCTTGAGCTCGGCGCCATTCGAGCGGCTTGCGGCGCCTTTGGTCGTCGCCGTCAGCTTCGGAGCAAACGGGAGACGCGCGCAGTTGGTGGTCGCGTACGGCCAGCTGGGGCCGAAGCTCCCGCCCTGCGAGCCGCCGAGCGCGGCGGAGACCACCAGCGAGCCCGCGCAGTTGGTGGGGTTGAACTCGAAGTTCGGGCGGTTGACTTCGACGTGCAGCACTTTCATGTCGACCGGGACGCCCCTCAGCATCGTCGGCAGCGCGTCCCCGTGCCGGCCGGGGTCGGTCGTGATCGTGACGGCGGCGGTGGTGCGGTTGACGTCGATCCGCGAGCGGACGTTGACGATCCCGAGGTTGAAGGGCCCGGCCACGGCCGGCGTGGAGACGAGCAGCCCGAACGGAGCGCCGTCATAGCCGGTTGTGATGTACACCTTCCCGCTGAGCGTGAACGGGCTTCCGCCCAGACCGGAGCTCGTCGTGGCCTGCCCGATTTCGCTCGAGGGTCCGCAGCTCCATTCCTGGCCCACCGGCGGTTCGGGGCACGGCGTGATCGTCGACAGCATCGCCGCGGCGCCTTCCGGCAGGTGCACCGACAGCGAGGAGAGCGGCTGATCCGCGTCGCTGTGGTGCAGCGTGAGCGAGAAGTTCGTGAAGGCTCCAGCCTGCGGGTTGCTCGGACCGGCTTCGATGCTCGGCGCGAAGGTCTGCGGGAAGCTCGTCTCGCACGGTCCCCCGCCCGCTCCGCGGGTGATCGGGAACGAGGCCGGCGGTGAGGCATCGGCCTCGCCGGACCAGGGGGTGAACACGCTCGTGCTGGTGTAGGTCCCGCACAGCGGCGGGGTCGTCTGGGTCGCGTTGGGACCGCCGAAGAAATTGACTTCCAGCGTTTCGAAGGGCACCGGGGGCGAGTTCGAGAAGGTCGAGCTGAGGCGCCCGGTGGAGGGATCGAGGTGGACTTCGCCCGCGAGCTTGACGCGCACGCCCGAGGCCGGGTCGAAAGCGGTCAGGTAGAGGACGAGTCGCTGTTCGATCAGCGTCGTGTCCTGCGCGGCGAGGTACACGCTCCCGTTGAGTTCGCGGGGCAGCAGCGGCGTCTTGATGCGGACGGTGCCGATCCGCGACGGTTCGGGGCAGGAGTCCGCAGATGCCGAGAAGTGGTCGTTTTCGAGCTGGGCCGGTTCCGGGAAGCCGGGCAGGAGGCCGAAGACGTCGGCGCCGCAGGCGGCGAGCCCGTTGGCGGCGCCGGGGTTCGACTGCATGCCTTCGGGCAGCAGGATCGTCGTCTGCTTGAGGTCGGACTCGGCCAATCCGGTCGGTGACAGCGTCGATTCCTGCGGCAAGCCGACGGTCACGGCCAGGCCGGTGGGCGTGCTCGCCTCTTCGGTTCCGGGAGTCACGCCCAGCGTCGGGCTGAAGCCGAGCAGCTGGCAGTTCCCGAGCGGACCGGGGAATTCGTAGTCTGCCGCCAGCGGGCGCCCGTTCCAGGAGTCGCCGGTGACTTCGGTCCTCGGCGTTTCCGAGCACTGTGTGGGCATGTCCAGGAACGCCGCCGGGTTCGGCTGGGCTTCGTGCGGGCAGCGCTTTCCGACGTCTGCCGCGTACGCTTCGTCGTCGACGCATTCCCATCCCCGCGTCGAGTTGTGGCTGGCGTCGCCCGGCACGCCCCAGAACGTCACGACGGTCTGCAGCACGGCAGCGGTCTGGGTGGCGTTCACGACGTTTACTTCGACCGCGTAGTCGCTGCCGGTCCGCACCGAGGTGCCGAGCTGGATCGGCACTTTGTCGACCTCGATGCCGAAGCGGGCGGGTTCGCCGGGGGCCGGCACGAGGTTGAACACGGGCACCGTTTCGGTCAGGACGCCGTGGAAGACATTCGGTTCGTTCAGCGTGATCCGCGCGACGCCGAGCGCGGTTTCGCCGGGGCAGGAGTTGACGTCGCCTTTCCCGATCGTGGAGAAGTCCTCCGCGCTGCACTGCGGCACCGCGTTGACGTCGCCTACGAGTCCGGGGGGAAGCACGAAGTGCAGGTCGCGCATCAGCGCTTCTCCCGCTTCGGGGGCGTTCGCTTCGGGCGCCGTCGCGTTGGGAAGCGCTTCCCATCCCTGGTTCAGATCGAGGGTGGTCGTCAGCTGGTACGGGTGGGCGCCTGCTTGGAGGTCGGCAGTGCCTTCTTCGCCTTCCGGGGCCAGTTCGTAGTGTTCGGCACCGAAGCTGGTGGGCACGCTGCTGACCGTGACCGCCTGTTCGGCTTTCGCGGCCGCAGGAGGTTCGGTGCCACCGCCTTCGATCGAAAGAGTGTTGGTCAGGGTGCCTTCGCCGGCCGCGACCTTGACGACGATCGCGACTTCGAGCCCGTTGTAGGCCGCGATCGTGTTCGTCGTTTCGCAGCTGACGACCTGCGCTGCGACGGCGCACGTCATCGTTTTGCTGGCACGGGTGTGGCCATGTCCGGCGCTGCCGCGCGCGGAGAGAACTTCCAGGCCGGCGGGCACCGTGTCGGTGAACTTGATCGGGTTCGCGCCGGGGACCACGTCGGTGCTGCTGAGATTGTCCGCGTAGCCGACGATTTCGCCTTCGTGCCCCGGCGCGAGGTGCGTCGGCGCCGCGACCGTGGTCAGCCGCCAGTGACCCGTCGCCGCGTCGGCGCTGGCCGAGCCGAGCCCGCCGATGGCGAGCACGGCCAACGAGGCCACGGCCGCGAGCGTCGCGTGCCTGACTCTGCGGGTCATGCCGGCCTCCTGTGGGCCGCGGTGGACTTCCTTGCGCTCTTCTTCGCGCTCTTCTTCGCGCCGTAGCGCTTGTAGGCCGTCCGTTCACACACGTGACGCTTCTTCTTCTTCTTGATCTTCTTGCACGCCTTCAGCGCTTTCTTCAGCTTCTGGGCGCGCGTCAGCGGCTTCGGCGGGGTGACGGGCGGCTTCACGACTTTGCTCGGCAGCACGCCGCCGCTCACGTTGCCGGGGGCCGCGCGCACGGCGGGCGGGGAGTAGGTCGGAGCCGGCGGCGGGGCGCCGTGGCATTCTTCGCCGGAGGCGCAGGGGTTCGAGCTGCTGCGCTGGTAGGCGATGCATCCTTCGGTGCCGCAAACGCGCGCGTCGTAGACGTCGAGGCCGCCTTCGTTTTCATCCGTCAGCGCGAGGCTCGACGACGTGATGAAGAACGCATCGTTGCCACTCAGGCTCGCGTCGAGGAACGACGATTCGTGTTCGGAGCTGCCCGATGAGATCAGTCCGACGCAGCCGGCGGGTTCAGCGCAGCTGCCGACGGTCGGCGGCTCGTACTCGTAGACGTTCTCCACGCCGACTTGTTCGGTCTGTCCTTCGACCGTCTCCTGGCGGGTCGGAGCGGTCACCGCCGGCACCAGTGCGTCGGCGGAGTCGAAGAACAGCCTGCCTTCGTCGTTGAGATAGCGCGACTGGTAGTAGGCGGCGGGGCCGGTGGAGGTGGTCCACCCCGGCAGGCTCCCCGCCAGCCAGCGCTGTTCCCAGACTTCGGGGCGGTCGACGAGCAGGCCGAGCCCTTCGCCCGCGCCTTCGGTGTCGAAGACGCCGTGCGGGCGTGCGCCCGTGGGGTTGCACGAGACGCACGTGAGGCTTTCGGCCTGATCGTCGTAGAGGAAGACCTCCTCGTCGCGAGCGCCGCGTGCGGCGGGTGCGGAGTCGCGGTTGTCATAGCCGGTGAGCGGCTGCTGCGACATGAACGCGAGGTAGCCGCCGTTCGGCGAGACGCGGCTCGACAGCTGCGAGAGTTTGGTGTCCTCGGGTGTCCAGTCGGCGCGATCCGCTTCCGAGACGCGCGCGATGAAACGCGGCGTGCCCCACGTGGCGGTTCCGGCGTTGTAGTGGCTGACGTAGAGGTTGCAGATTTCGTCGGCGCGGGGTCGCAGATTGTGCGTGCAGTCGCCGGGTGCTGCTTTTTCGCCCTGCTTGTTCGCCGTTTCGTCGAGGACGCCGTTGGCGACGTAGAAGACGGTGCTGCCCTGTTCGCCCTCTTCGTTTATCCCCAGCACGACGCCGCGCACGCCCGCCGGTTCGTGGTTCGTGGAGAAGCTGGGGTTCGGCGAGACGTCGTGGAGCTTGTGCGTCGTCAGGTCGTACTCGTAGAGATCGGCACCGCTCGAGCTCGCCGACGATTCGGCGGTCAGACGCTGGGTGTCGGTGAAGAACACCCTCGTCCCGTCGGGTGTCGCGATCTGGAATTCGGGGTCACCGAAGCCCGCTTCGATCCCTGCTTCGGGTTCGTTCAGCTTGACGGTTTCTTCGGTGCTCACGTCGCGCGAGAACAGTTCCGATTTGCCGTTCGAGAACCACACCACGCGTTCGCCGTTCTGCGAGATCGCATTGCGCGCGAACGAGCCCTGACCGTAGGTGGCGGGGGATTCGCCTTTTGCCGGTTCTTTGCTCGGCAGGATGTTGACGAGCCGCAGGCGCGAGCTGGCGGGGGCACCCGCCGTCCACTCGTAGATGTTCGGGGAGCTTGCCGGTTCGGAGTTGAGCGGCACGGTCGAGGTCAGGATCACGTGGCTGAGATCAGCCGTCGCACCGTCGAAGCGGGCTCCCTTGTGCGGTTCGGCGAACGGCACGCCGGAGTTGTCGTCTTCGGGCGTGACGAGCGGCACGTAGCAGCTCGTTCCCGGGCATTCGTCGTTGTGGCGGACGTAGCCGGTGCGTTCGGTCACCCCGGGTGCGAGCGCCGGTTCGGGGCGGGTGCTGTATGCGGGCGGTTCGAGCAGCGCCAGCGAGAGGTCCGGCGAGAACGCCAGATATTCCTGGTTGCCTTCGGTCGAGACCCCCTGGGCGCGGGTGGTGGGCGCGGTGATGTCGCTCGAGGCCCATTCCGCGCCACCCCCCGGCGCGGGCTGGCGGCGCGCGAGGAGCTGGTTGAACGCCGGGTTGCGGTTTCCTTCGGGGTGTTCGTCGGTGGGCGAGGTCGACACGTACGTCAACGCGTCGCCGTTGAGCGAGGACTCGATCACGCCGCCTTCCTTGGTGATCGCTTCGAAGCTCGCGCCGTGGCTCTTCGGCGAGGAGACCATCTCCCAGGAGCGGCCGTCCGGGAGCGTGAGCCCGACACCTTCGATCTGCGTCCTGAACGAGGCGGGCGTCCCTTCGACGGTGTGTTCGCCGCCCGGCCCGTAGTGGAGCACGACCCGGTACGTGTAGGCGGTGTTCGCCAGGAGGCCGGTCGCCTGCTGATGGACTTCGGTCGGCGCCGCTGCGCTCAAGGTCGCCCCGGGGGCGGCCGGGACGTCCGTGCAAGACGGCGGCGAGCCGTGGCAGAGTTCGAAGAAGTACGTGACCGTCGCGCCGGACGGGTCGATTTCGGCGTTCAGCTGCGCGCTGGTCGCGCCGACGTCGGAGGCCGACGAGCTTTCGATCGTCGGCGCTCCAGTTTCGGCGGGAGCGAACACGTCGACGGCACCGGGCAGTTCTTCGCCGTTGCGGGCGTTGGATTCCGTCGTGCGGTCGGCGACATAGAGCCTGCCGGCGGCGTCCACCGCCACCCCGGTCGGTTCGTGGAAGCCACCGGTACTCGTCCCTTTGATCGCGCCGAGGAATTCGCCCGCGGCGGTGAACTCGTCGACGACGCGGAAGTACGGATCGGCGACGTACAGTTCTCCGCCCGGTCCGATCGCCAACGCCGTCACGGCTTCCGATTCTTCGATGCCGAAGCCCTCGAACTGGCCGTTGCGGATACCGGCGATCTGTTTTTCGTATGCGCCGGCGGCCGTGAACACGTCGATCACGATGCTTTCTTCGTCGGCCGCCAGTTCTTCTTCGGCCCAGGCGGGAACAACTTTCTGCGTCGCGACGTACACCTGGCCGGTGGACTGGTTGACGGCGATCGCCATCGGGGCGTGTTCGGCGGAAGGGAACTTCAGGGCCACGGGTTCGCCTTTTTCGCCGTGGAGGCGTTCCCCGTGTTCGTTGAAGACGTAGACCTGCTGCGCTTCGCCGTCGCCGACATAGATGTCGCCGCTTTTCTGGTTGACGGCGATGCTGAGTTCTTCGGAGAACGCTTCGCCTTCGTTTTCGCCGGCCTTCTTGCCGGCGCCCTTCAGCGGGTTGAAGATCGACTGGGATTTTTCGAACTTGCCTTCTTTGTTGAAGGCGTAGATCGCGGCGCCGCCGTTGTCGGCGACGTAGACCTCACCGGTGTTGTCGTCGACCGCCACGCTGCAGGCTTCTTCGAGTTCGTTTTCGCCCTTGCCTGCGAGGCGCTGCTGCGGCGTCCCTTCGAGGCCCGAGACCTTGAGGATCTCGATGCTCGGGATTTCTTCGAATTCTTCTTCTTTGGTGTTGACGAGGACTTCCGCTTCCATGTCCGCGACGTAGAGGAGCCCGGTCGCCGGGTCCACGTAGGTGCCGCAGACTGCCGGGCTGAAGGTGCTCGACGGCTGTTTCTTGACCGTCGGTTTGGGCTTCGTCAGCGAGCCGAGGAAGGGATGCACCAGGGCGGCCTGCGCCGAGCTGGCGGCGAGCAGGAGCGCAGCGAGGAGCACCAGGACCAGGGCGAGGCAACGGCCCGCACGAAAGGGACGGCCGGCGGCCGTCCTCCCCACGACTTTCCTGCGCGCGACGTGCTGCTGCATCCCCGTCTCCCTCTCCATTCCCTCGTTCCCTGGGAGGAATGCTACAGCGGCTCGCTCAGGTGTCAAACACCAACCGTCGACTCGGGTGCGCGCGCTGGGCGCTGCGTCCGGGTGCGGCCCGTCGCGATGACTCCGCGCCGGGGCCGTCGCCGCAGTCGCATCGCCTGGCGCAAGGCGCGTATCGCCGGGCGCCGGGCGCGGCTGCGGCGGACCGGTTGCCCCCGGAGCTCGCCGGCGCGATGCGAGGCCGGTGGGCGGTGTTCTTCCGCGCGCTTCGCCGGCACCGGCGCTGCGCTGTCCGGACGGGCCCTTCCCCTCGGGGACAGCGGGGCCGCTTGCCCGGGAGCACGCGGGCCGAGCCACGCTTAACGACGTGGGGGCCCCGAAGGGCCCCCACGCTTGAGACGTTCAGGCGCGATCGCCTGAGATCAGCCCTTAGGAGGCTTTGATCTCGAGGTTTTCGCCCTTGTTCGAGGCTTCGGCCTGCTGGCCGCTTTCGAACGGGCCGGAACCGTTGATCGTGCTCTCGAGCACGTCGGTGGGGCCGCCTTCGAAGGACTTCACGTCCTGGAAGCCTTCGCTGTTCACGACGAAGGTCGATTTCATCGTCTTGGTGAACACGTTCACCGGCGTCTGGTGGCCGATGACCGAGCCCGTGGTGACGATCGACAGACCTTCGCATTCGAATTCAGCGAGGACCGTGCCGGTTTCGGCAGAGAGGTCGACGCCGACTTCGTCTTTGGCTTTGTTGATGTAGCCGAGGCTGCCCTTCAGGGGGTTCGTCACGATCGTCCCCGGCTTGGCGCCCGGCGAGTGACAGCTTTTGCCCAGGCTCGTGCACTTCGAGAACGTCGAGACGACCTTGCCCTCTGTGGTCGGGCTGGTGAGTTCGCCTTTGTCCGCGAAGGAGGCGCACGTTACTTCGCCGCCGACGGCGGGCGTGTGCAGGGTGGCTTTGCCGCCCTTGCCCTTGAAGGCGTGCTTGGCACCGATGCCTTCACGCAATTCGTAGCCGCCCTTGCCGCCTTCGGCTTTGCAGCCCTTGGAGTATTTGCCGCCGGTTACTTTGGCACATTCGTAAAAGGCCGGTTCGGCAGCGGACGCGCTGACGGCGGCGATCGCAAACAGCGCGAACACAGCGGCCAGGGCAAGCCCCAGAATCCTCATGCTCTTCATAGGTGAAATGCTCCTTTTCCCTCTTGACTTGATCCGATGAACTCGGAATCGATCCGATGGGCTTGGATCAGGCTCGTCGAGACGAGACTGCCCCCAAGCCCGTCGCGGCCGCTTCGCTGGTCCTCAGCTCCGCGGTGATGATGCGCCCGACCTTGGCAGAAAACATCTCGTGCGTCAAGGCCAAGCCTCCGCTGTGGCGGCGCTGGAAACCGGTCGGCTTCCGCTCGACGCGCGCCTCTGCGCACGCCCGGGCATCCATCCCCTTCACCACCCCTGACATCATGTCGTCGCCGACGCTAGCACACATCTGCGCGGCGAGTCAACCACGTAAGACCTGTAAAACAGGGCTTTTTCCTGGCTGGCCGGACAGTCAGGCGGCCGATTCGTGGCGCTTGCGGGGCTTCTCGGCAACCGAGCTCGGGGGGGCCGGACCCGTTGCTCGGCCCCCGGCGCGGGCGGCCGAGGTGCACGACGGGCGCCGCCCGACAGTTCGCGCAGCGGCCCGTGGTCAGACCCTCAGTCTCGACCTGAGGCTTAGCCTGGTGGGCAGAGCGCGCCCGCAGACGGCGCTTCCGACCGGCCGGCCTCCCGTTGCAGCGCCGACCACATCCGGTAGGTAGAGGTCAGGGCGGCGAGGTCGGCGCTCGCGAGCCCGACCGGGTAGGCCGGGTCGTCGCGGAACTCGTACTGGAAGATCGCCCCCACCCGCGGATCCGCGCGCCAGCCGAGCACCTGTGCGGCAAGGGCCGTGCAGGCACCCCGTTCTTCGGCCCGCCCGCCTTCCCGCGGCCGGCCGGGCTCGGCGGCGCCCGCGCCGCTCTCCGTGACCCAGATCTGCGCGCGCGCCGCACAGCCGCCGCGCGCGGCGAGGGCCCGCTCGAGCAGCCTCACGGGATCCTGTGTGGCCGCACCGGGGGCTCGGCCGGCGTAGGAGTGCACGCTCCATGTCGCGCTCAGGCAGATCGCCTGAGCCGGCAGCGCCGCCACGAAGTCGGCGATGCCGAGGCGGTGAGCCGAGCTGCTCGCGTAGCCGCCGAGCTCGCCGAGCAGCATCTGCGCTGACGGGGCCTGCGCATGCAGCTCTTCGGACATCGCGATCGCGAGCGCGGCGTAGGCAGCGGGTGCGGCAGGCGAGGCGCCGCTGCCGCAGGCTTCGCGCTGGGGGCTCAGGAAGCGCGGGTCGTTCGGCTCGTTCCACGGGCTCCACCAGCGCAACGCCACCCCCTCGCCGCGAGCGAGCGCGAGCAGCGCCCCGATCAACCGCTCGTAGCTCGGGAGCGCCGAGCGCGCGGGCGTCCTCGCGCCCGGGGGCGTCCCTGCCCGTTCGCAGCCGTGCGGGGGCGAGGCCGCCCAACCCGGGGTGTCCAGGATGTCGACCACCGGTTCGGGCGGCGGACGGCCTTCGGCGTGCGCGGCGCGCTGCGCGGCGGCGATCGCGGCGAGGTCGCCGGCGAGGCCCGGGTAGCGGCCGCAGGGCCCCGTGTCGCGCGCACAGCCGCTCTGCGGCGCGCTCAGGTCGGGGGCCTCCCCCGGCGAGGGCTGCAGCGCCGCCCAGTCGACGAGCAACCGGATGTAGCGCGGGTGCAGCGCGGAGAGATCCCGGCGCGCGGCGAGGAACGGAGCGGCCGCGGCCGGCGCCTGCGCGCCCGGCGGCCACAGCAGGTCGGCGTTGTCCTCGCTGATCCCGAATGCGGGTCCGCTCGGCGCCGGGACGGCGTTCGCGCTGCTGCCGGCACGAGCTCGATGGCGGCTCGCTCCGCCGCAGCCGCCCAGCGCGAGCAGCAGGCCCAGCGAGAGCGCGGCCGCGGCGCACAGCGCCTCGCGGCGCCGGACCGCGGATCGACGGGCGGCCGGGGTCGCGGCCCTAGACCGCTGAGACCTGCTCCTCCTCCGCCACGCGGAAGGAGGAGCCACAGCCGCAGGCGGCTACGACGTTGGGGTTCTCGACCTTGAAGCCGGCGCCCTGCAGGCTTTCCTCGTAATCGATCGTCGAGCCGCGCACGAACTGCAGGCTCTCGCGGTCGACCAGCAGCTTCAGCCCGTGGCTCTCGAACACGACGTCGCCGTCGCGCTGCTCGTCGAAGGCCAGCTGGTACTGGAAGCCCGAGCAGCCCCCGCCGCGGACGCCCACGCGCAGCCCCGCAAGGCCGACGTCGGCCTGCTGGCCGGTCAGAAACTCGTGAACCTTCTCGGCGCCCTTGTCCGTGATCTCGATCATCGCTGCTCCCATCGGCCGCTGGCGGGACTTTCCAAAGTATAGCGGTGGGATTCGCGCCGCCGCCGCCAGCGCGGCCGCATCAGCGCGATCTTCTACGCTAGGCGCGAGGTGCCCTCTCCCGAAGACATCAAGCAGCGCATCGAGGCCGCCCTGCCGGGCAGCGCGGCCGAGGTGTCGGACACGACGGGCACCGCCGACCACTTCCAGGCGACGGTCGTCTCCGAGACGTTCGCCGGCCTCAGCCGGATCGAGCAGCACCGGCTCGTCTACGGCGCGCTGCAAGCCGACATCGGCGGCGCGATCCACGCGCTCGCGCTGAAGACACGCGTTCCCGAGCAGACCCCCTAGACAGGAGCAGCGGAATGTC
The DNA here is from genome assembly GCA_963703205.1 of uncultured Solirubrobacteraceae bacterium. Taxonomy (GTDB): domain Bacteria; phylum Actinomycetota; class Thermoleophilia; order Solirubrobacterales; family Solirubrobacteraceae; genus Palsa-744. The sequence goes on along the minus strand of OY969799.1, from coordinate 112,323 downwards.
CGACAGCACTTTCGACCCGATCCCGATGGCCGGCCGGCCGCCGGTCGCCGAGGCGCCCGCCGCGCAGGACGCCCCGATCCGAGACGCGATCAAGGACGCGATCGCCGAGCACGAGCTGATCCTCTTCATGAAGGGGACGCCCGAGGCGCCGGCCTGCGGGTTCTCGGCGCGCACGGTCGCTGTTCTGCAGTCGCTGGAGGTGCCGTTCGCGGCGGTCGACGTGCTGCCCGACCCCCGCATCCGCCAGGAGCTCTCGGCGCTGTCGAACTGGCCCACGATCCCCCAGCTCTTCCACAAGGGCGAGCTGATCGGAGGCTGCGACATCATCACCGAGATGTACGAGTCGGGGGAGCTCGAGGAGGCGTTGCGGTAGCGTCCCGCGCCGCATGCCCGGCGTAGCGGTCGCGACCGACAGCACCCATTACCTGCCCCGCGAGCTCGCCGACGCGCGCGGGGTCCACCAGGTCAGCCTGTATGTCGGCTGGGCCGGCTCGCCCGAGCGCGAGCTCGACATGCCCGGCTTCGGCGCCTTCTACGAACGGCTTGGCACCGACCCCGAACTGCCCTCGACCTCGCAGCCGTCGATCGGCGACTTCCTCGCCGTCTGGGAGCCGCTGCTCGAGCAGGGCTCCGACGTCGTCTCGGTCCACCTCGCAGGCGGCATCTCGGGAACCGTGCAGGCCGCCCGCCAGGCCCACGCGCTGCTCGCCGAGAAGGGGCTCGGCGAGCGCGTCGAGGTGATCGATGGCGAAACCGCGTGCGGCGGCGAGGGGCTGCTCGTGCTCGCGGCCTGCGCGGCCGCCGAGGCCGGTGGCGACAAAGCTTCCGTCGTGGCGCGCGTGCGCGAGGCACGCAAGGCGCTGCGCATCTGGTTCTGCATCGACACCCTCGAGTACCTGCGCCGCGGCGGGCGCATCGGCAAGGCACAGGCGTGGCTCGGAGGCACGCTGCGGATCAAGCCGATCCTCTCCCTGGAGTACGAGATCGTGCCGGTCGAGCGCGTGCGCACCGCCGGCCGCGCGTTCGAGCGCATGGTTCGCTATGCGGAGGAGCTGCGCGACGCCGGCTCGGACGGGTGGGTCGTGCAGCACATCCAGGCGCCCGAGCAGTCCGAGCGGCTGATCGAGCGCTGCCGCGAAGTGTTCGGCTGCGAACCCGTCTTCACCTCCGAGGTAGGGCCGGTGATCGGCACGTACACCGGGCCGGGGCTGATCGGGGTCGGCGCGATCCCTCGCGCGCTGCTGGGCTGACGGTCCTGCCCCTCGGCGCGGCGCGCCTACTTGTTGTGGCCGGGCGCTTCGCAGCTCTTGCCGTGGGCGCACGTCGATTCGCCGCCGGCCGGGCCTTCTCCGCCGCCGCCAGTCGAGACCGGGGCTGTCGAGCTCGCTTCTTCCTTGGCGGGCGCGGGCCTGGGCGCTTCGGGCGCCGCGTGTTCTTCGGCCTTTGGCGTCTGCGCTTCTTCGTGGCGTGAGGGAGCTTCGGCTTTCGGCGGGGCTCCTGCTTTCGGCGGGCCCCCCGCTTTCGTCGGGGCTTCGTGCTTGGCGACCCTGTGTTCTTCCCCGCCCGACCTGGACGCGGCGCCTTCGCCGCTCGCGTGCCTGCCGAGCGTGGGCGCCGGCGCGGGCGCAGCGGCCGTGTTGGTCGGGGCCGCGCTCGCGGGCGCGCTGACACTGCGTCTGACCCGGTGGCGCCGGACGTGTGAGTGGCGCGCCGGGGCAGCCGCATCGACGGGGGCGGTCCTCGCCGCGGCAGCGTCGACCGGAGCCGGGGCCGGGGCGGACGTCCGGAGCTCGTGTCGCGCGGTCGCTGCGGCGGGGCTGTGAGTCACTCCCAGCGCCGAGCCCGTTGCCGCGGCCGCGCCGACGATCGCGGAGACCGCGACGACCTTGGCCGCAGACGCGGCGGCGCCGACGCTGCCGGACAGCCAGCTCAGCACGCGCTCGGGCATGCCGCAGACGAACGACCACAGCGCCAGCGGGCGGCGTCCCGAGTAGTTGTCGCAGAAGGCCTTCACGACATCCCCGTCCAGCCGCGCGCCAGACTCCTCGCGGAGGATGTCGATCGCCCGCTTGTGCGCGCTCGCCGGGCGGTAGGCGCGCGCCGAGGTGATCGCGTCGAAGGTGTCGGCGACCGCGATGATCCGTGCCCCGAGGGGGATCGCCTCTCCCGCGAGCCCGTCGGGGTAGCCGGTACCGTCCAGGCGCTCGTGGTGATGGCGGATCATCGCGACGAGGCCCGGGTCGTCGAGAACCGCGGCCATCTCGGCGCCCTCCCCGGGATGTAGCTGGATGATCCGGTACTCCTCGTCGGTGAGTCGGCCTGGCTTGTGCAGTATCGACTTCGGCGTCTTGGTCTTGCCGACGTCGTGCAGCGCGGCGGCGGTCCGGATGCCGGCGACCTGCTCGCGCGGCAGCTTCATCCGTTGGGCGATCAGCCAGGAGTAACGCGCGACGCGGCGAGAGTGCCCGTGCAGGTAGGGGTCGCGCTTCTCCATGCTCGAGACCAGCCCCTCCAGCAGTCGCCGCTGACGACGCGCCTCGCCCGAGTCGCGGGTCCGCACCAACGAGTCGGTGCTCTCCAGCCGCCGCTGCCTGAGCCGGCGGTGGACGTAGCCCCACACCATCAGCTCGTTGAAGAGGAGGTCTTCGCTGTCAACGCGTTTCTCCCACAGCGCCTGCCCGACCCAGTTCGCGAGCAGCGAGAGCACCATCGCGAGGGCCAGCGCGAGCAGCGGCGAGGTGACGGTGCCGGATGCGCGAAGCCACCAGACGGCGGCGACCGGGCAGCCGGCGACGACCAACGTCGCCGTCGCTACCTGAGCGGCTCGCTTGAGGGCTCGGTGGGAGCGGCCTTCCTGGATGGGGTGAGCGGTTGCGGCGATGCGGTCTTCATCGCCCGCGAGCATCCGACGCTCGCGTCTATCTGGAGGCGGCTCGGCGAATGTTGTCAGCCTCCAGCCGGCTGTGCCGGGGTTCCGAGCGAACTCGAGGTGCCGGGCCTCGGCGCCTCCGACGAGCGGCTGCCCGCCGGCCGGGGCGCCCTCGACCTCCCAGCAGCCGACCGGTCGCCGACGCGCGACGGCGCTGCGGTCGCCGCGGGATCAGCACCTAGCCCTTGTTGTGGCCGGGCGCTTCGCAGCTCTTGCCGTGGGCGCACGTCGATTCGCTCGGCGCGGGCGTGGGCGCAGCGGGCGCCGGAGGCGAGGATTCCGCGGGGGGTGCCGGCTTGGCAGGTGGTTCGGGCTTCGCGGGGGGCGCCGACTTCGGCGGCGGTTCAGGCTTCGCAGGGGGCGCCGGCTTCGCCGGCGGTGCAGGCTTCGCAGGGGGCGCCGACTTCGGCGGCGATTCGGGCTTCGGCGGGGGCGGTTTCGCGGGCGCTCCCGGCTTCGCGGGCGGTTCAGGCTTGCCGGGCGGCGCCGGCTTCGCGGGCGCCGCCGGCTTCGAGGCCGGCGTTTGCGCTGCCGGTGCGGCCTGCCCGCTCGCTTCCGGTTTGGATTCCCCTGCCGGCCCCTGAGCCGAACCACCGGCGGCTGGGACGGTCGCTGCTGCCGGCGCGACGGCGGCTGGGCCGTTACCCGGCGTCGGCCGCGCCTGCTTGCTGCCGGCGGCTGCTCGCGCGGTTCGTGCTGCGCGCTTGGCGGCGTGTCCCCGGTGACGGGCGACGGCTCCCGGAGCACCGGTGACGGGCATCGAGTCGCTGACCGCCGCGGTTCTCGCGGGACTCGCGGCGCCGTCGCTGCGGCCCGCTGCGGCGGAGGCTCGTTCACGAGCAGCACCAGCGCGCGCCGGGTGCGCGCTGACTCCCAGCGCGCTGGTCGCGGCGGTCGTCCCGATGATCGCCGCGACTGCCACGACTTTCGTGGCTGACGCGACCGCGCCGATGCTGCTCGACAGCCAGCTCAGGACCCGCTCCGGCAGCCCGCAGACGATCGACCAGAGGGCCAGCGGGCGCCGACCGGAGTAGTTGTCGCAGAACGCCTTGACCACCTGCGGGTCCAGTCGCAGCCCGGCGTCCTCGTGCAGGATGTCGATCGCACGCTTGTGCGGGCTCGCGGCCCGATAGGGACGGGCGGAGGTGATCGCATCGAAGGTGTCGGCGACCGAGATGATCCGGGCGCCGAGCGGAATCGCCTCGCCGGCCAGTCCGTCTGGATACCCGCTGCCGTCGAGTCGCTCGTGGTGGTGGCGGATCATCGCTTCGAGCTCGGGGTCGCCGAGCACGGCCACCATCTGGGCGCCGTCACCCGGGTGCTGCTTGATGATCCGGTACTCCTCGTCGGTCAGCCGCCCGGGCTTGTGGAGGATCGACTTCGGGGTCTTGGTCTTGCCGACGTCGTGCAGCGCCGCGGCGGTGCGGATCTTGCGCACCTCCTCGCGCGGCAGCTTCATGCGCTGCGCGATCAGCCACGCGTAGCGGGCGACGCGGCGCGAGTGGCCGTGCAGGTAGGGGTCGCGCGTCTCCATCCCGGCGACGAGCCGCTCGAGCAGATGCTGCTGGCGGCGCGTCTCGGCCGTTTCGTCGCGGACGATGTCGGCGACCGTGGCCAGTCGCCGCTGATGGCGCAGGCGGTGCAGGTACCCCCAGACCATCAGCTCGTTGAAAAGCAGGTCTTCCGATCCTGGCTGTTTCTCCCACACCAGCTGGCCCGTCCAGCTGATCAGCAGCGAGAGGACCATGCCGACCGCGAGCGCGAGGGGCATCGCCGTCACCGTGTCGGAGGCGCGCAGCCACCAGACCGCGCCCACCGGAACCCCGGCGACGAGCAGCGTCGCGGCGGCGACGAGCAGGGCGCGTCGCAGGGAGGACATTCGGGCGCAAGCGTCGATACGGCGGGTGGCCATGGAAGCTTGATCGGCCACAGATGCGGCGAGCGCCAGCCGGCGGTCCCCCACTAAGCCATATGTTGGGTCTGCTTTCAGACCACTTGAGCGCTGCAACCGCGCGTGCGGCCGCGCCGCCCCCTCGCGGCGCCCGACGACGGCGCGTGAGGAGGATCCCCCTGCGGCCTCGCGGCGCCGCGGCTCAGTCTTTGCGCCGGCGCAGCAGCCGGACGCCCAGGAACAGCCCGACGACGGCCGCGCCGGCGATCAGCTCCGGGCGGTGGCGCTCTACGTGTGAGCGCCAGTCGGTGGCGCGTGCCACCTCGGAGCGCAGCCGGTCGACCGAGACCGCCAGCTCCTGGCGGTTGGCCTCGATCGAGCTGCGGATCTCCGCCGTCGAGCGCTGTGCCATCAGGAGGGTCCTCCGGCCGGCGCGGGCGGGGGCTCCTGCGCCGCGGGCACGGGCGCGGCCGGGGGTGGCGGCGCGCCGGGCGGGGGCGTCACGCCCGAGGGACGCGCGGCCTCCGGCGAGGCCGTCACCGTTTCCTTGATCTTCTGCGCCTCGGCGATCGCCATCGTCGGAACCGGGGGCGTGCCGCGTTTGACGACTTTCGCCGCGATCAGCCCGGCGATCACCCCGAGCACGACGAGGATCACGGCCATCGCGAAGAAGCCCCAGAAGTACGCCCAGTCGGGCACCGGCAGGTAGAAGTACAACAGCCACGCGCAGCCGATCAGCACGAAGATCAGCGCGAACAGGAAGAACACGCCCGCGGCGACGCCGACGATGGCGCCCTTCGCGAGCTTGGCCGCCTTGTCGGTGACCTCGGCCTTGGCGAGCTCGATCTCCTCGCGGACGAGCACCGTCGCGCGCTCGGAGACGTCGGCGATCGCGGTCGCGATGTTCTGCGGGAGCTGCCCGTCGGTCGCGCTCACTCCGGCGGCTCCTCGTCGAAGATCTGCCGCCAGACGACGCCGGCCATGCGGTTCGCGGCGATCGAGGCGAGCGCCCCGAAGCCGGCCAGCAGGCCCGACCAGACCAGCCTCTTGACCATCTCGTTCTCCATCCTCGGGGAGTCTATGCCCGCACGCGGCGCGAACGAAAACCCGCCGGCCCGGCGCCGGGGCCTCAACCGGCGTCCGAGACCGTGTCCTGCGCGGCCTCGAGCCCGCCGCACACCGTCTCGACGACGAGCCACTTCGCGCGCTGGAAGTCCTCGGGCTCCTGCGGCAGCAGGCCGAAGATCCAGCCCGTCAGCAGCTGCTCGATCACGCCGTAGAACGCCATCGCCGCGAAGCGGGAATCGATCTCGGCCTTGAACAGACCTTCCCGCTGCGCCTCGGCGATCATCCCGCCGATCAGCTCGTAGGCCTCGCGGATCGTGTCGATGTGGGTGTCGCCGAACGAGTTCGCCGCGCGCGTCACCTCGACGATGATGACCTTCATCAGCTCCGGGTCGTGCTGATAGGAGTCGACGATGAACGAGGCGATCGCTTCGAGCTTCTCGCGCACAGGGAGCGGCTCGCCGTCGACGCGCCTGATCAGCTCGAGCATCACGTTCCAGCGCTCCAGGAACAGCGTGTCGAGCACCTCGTCCTTGGAGGCGAAGTAGTGGTAGACGAGCCCGTAGGCGACGCCTGCCTCGTCGGCGATGTCCGAAACGCGGCAGGCGTGGAAGCCCTGGCGCGCGAACACACGCACGGCGGCGTCGAGGATCGCGCGCCGCTTGTCGGCCGCCGACTTCGAGCGGGGCGTCGCCGCGCCGCGGGAGCTCATGCCGGCTGCCCCTGCTCGGCCGGCCAGCGGTAGGCGCGGGGGTGCCGGTTGGCCAGCGAGGGCAGGCTCGCGCGGATCAGGCGCTGGCGCTCGAGATCGAGCTCGGCGAGGACCACGGCCTCGCTGTCGGGCGCCTGCGCCAGCACCACCCCCCAGGGATCGACGATCATCGAGCGCCCGCCGGAGTGCCCGTCGCCGGGGTGCTCGCCGACCTGGTTGGCGGCGATCACGAACGCCTGGTCCTCGATCGCCCGCGCCCGCACGAGCGTCTCCCAGTGGTCGCGCGTGGTCGCCAGCGTGAACGCGGCGGGGATCGTGATGACCCGCGCGCCTCGCACGGCGAGGATCCGGTAGAGCTCGGGAAAGCGCAGGTCGTAGCAGACGCTCAGGCCCAGCTCTGTGCCGTCGGAGGTGCGCGAGAGCACGATCTCCTCGCCCGGCTGCTCGAGCGCCGACTCGCGGTAGACACGACCGCCGACTTCGACGTCGAACATGTGGATCTTGCGATAGACCGCCTGGACCTCGCCGTCCGGCCCGACGTGCACGCAGGTGTTCGCAAGCTTCTCCTGGCCCGGCACCACCTCCAGGAACGAGCCGGCGACGAGGTCCACGCCGAGCTCGCGGGCGGTCTCGCGCGCCCAGCTCACGGCGGGCCCGTCGAGCGGCTGGGCGGCCTGCCGCTGCTGGTGCTCGGAGCCCAGCGCCGTCCACTTCTCGGGGAGTACGATCAGCTGCGCCCCCTGCGCCGCCGCGGCGCGGGTCAGGCGCTCGGCGGTGGCCAGGTTGGCCACCGGATCTGCTTTCGAGTTGAGCTGTACCGCGGCGACTCTCAAGCGAGCTGCTCCCCCGCATGGCCCGCCCGCCCCCGCCGGCGGGATGCCACGCGCACGAAATAGATTGACTGGTCAGTCAATGTCGCGAAGCATAACGTCACAGCCTCACGCGAGGTGCGTGAGCGCAGAGCGCTTCATCGCCGGCCGCTCCGTGTTCCAGGGCGCGCGCCTGCTGAAGCGCTGGCGTTGGGTCGGGGTGTTCGGCGAGGATCTGATGGCCTGTGCCGCGCAGGTGCGGGTCGGCCCCGCGCGCCAGAGCTTCTGGGCGCTGTACGCACCCGCCGGCGAGCCGGGACCCGAGCGGATGCGAGGGCGCACGCGCCTGCTTCCACGCCGCGCCGAGGTCGAGCTGCGCGCGGGCAGCCCCGACTGCGCCGAGCTCGGTCTCGTGCGGGTGCGCGACCGCGGTGTCGAGCTCGAGCTCGAGCTGCGCGAGCAGCCCGGCTTCGAGGCCCGGTGCGAGAGCGGGCGGAGCGAGACGTGGACTCGCAAGCAGGCGGGCGTGCCCGCGCGCGGGATGCTCCGGATCGACGGCGCGCCGGCTCGAGCGGTCGAGGCGCTCGCGGTGATCGACGACTCGGCCGGGTGGCACCCGCGGGTGACCGAGTGGCGCTGGAGCGCGGGCGTCGGCGAGGCGCCCGACGGGTCGCCGCTCGCCTGGAACCTGGTCAGCGGCGTCAACGATCCGCCGTCGGGCAGCGAGCGCGCGGTGTGGGTGGAAGGCGTGCCAGGAGAGGTCGGGCCCGTCGTGTTCGCCCAGGACCTGTCCTCGCTGCGTGGCGAGGACGGTTCCGAGCTGGCGTTCCGCGCCGAGGCGGAGCGCGCCCGCCGCGAGAACCTGCTGATCGTCAGCTCCGACTATCGCGCGCCGTTCGGCACGTTCGCGGGGACGCTGCCCGGAGGCATCGAGCTGGCGCGCGGGCGCGGCGTGATGGAGCATCACCGCGCGCGGTGGTGACGCCTCACCGGGCGAGGCGGGCGGTCATCGCCGCCGCGCACGCGAGCGCCGCAGCTGCGCCACACGGCGGGCGCGGACCGTCACGCGCCGCACCCGCCGTCGTGCTCAGCCTTTGAGCAGCAGCTTCGGGCCCTTGTAGGTGATCGTCGTGGTGAGTGCGCCGTTGAACGGCCCCGTCCCCGAGAGGTGCCAGATCGGCACGTCTTCGGGCCCGCCTTCGAAGCTCTTGATCGACTGGAAGCCTTCCGGGTCGGCCTGGAAGCTCATCGTGAACACCTTCCCAACGTGCCCGACCGGGCCGATTTCGCCGATCCACGAGCCCCCCGCTTCCCAGACGAGGCCGCTGCACGCGTATTCGAGGATCGGCCCTGCGCCTTCGCGGGTGAAATCGATCCCGACGCGGTGTTCTGCTGCATCGATGTATCCCAGCGTGCCGCCGAGCGGGCCGCTCATGACGGTCCCCGCCGGCTCGCCCGGCGTGGTGCACGTGAATTCTCGTGTCCGTTCTTTGCAGCCCGTGCCCGTGATCGTGATCCCCCGCATCGAGGTCGGGGATCCCAGCGATCCCGCGAACTTGATCTTCTTGCACGCAAGTTCCCCACGAGCAGCCTGCCTCGGTATCGAAGCTTCCAGTTCCGTCAGCGACGCCTTCAACGCGGTCGGCTTCCCGATGCCTTCGACCGCTTCGAAGCCGCCCTTGCCGCCTTCTTCGGTGCAGCCGGCCTGGTATTTGCCGCCCTTGACCTTCACGCATTCGTAGAACGCGGGTTCCGCCGCGCCCGAAGCCGGAGCCGCGATCGCGCTCAGCAGCGCTGCGCAGAAAGCCACGACGATTGCTCGTCTCATCTGTCCCCCTTGCTCCCCGACACCGTGCACGGCCGGGACCAGTGAGACGCTACCACCTACGTGCTCGGCGGGGGTGCTGCTCCAGGTGCGCGCTGCTGTTCGTGCCTCCGGTGCGCTTCTCTGCGCGCTGTGCAGTCGGTGCGAGCCGCGCGCTGCTCACGTGCGCGCTGTGCTGTCCGGAGGAAGAGCGTGTTGGTCAGCTGCCGCGCCGCGCTGGCGCCGCAGCTCCGCCAGCAGCAGCTTCGAGTGCATCGCGCCGATCAGCTCGCGCAGCGGCTCGGTCCCCGCGGCGATGATCTCCATCGCACGCTCGACCGCGACCTCCCCGGCCAGCCGCTCGAGCAGCGCGCGCACCTCCTCGCGCACGAGCGGCTCGAGCGCGTCGCGGTAGCGCAGCGTGTCGTAGACCGTGAAGCCGAGCGCCTCCTCGTAGCCGCCGGCGCGGAAGCTCGCGATCGCCTCGATGATCTGGACGTCGTCGCGCCCGTAGCCGCGCGCGCTGGGCGTCAACACACCGATGTCCGCGAGACGGTCCAGGACGTTGCGCGGCACCCCGTAGCGCTCGACCACGAGCTTGCGCGAGGCGCGCCCCTGGTTCTCGGCGCTGGCGAGCGCCCGCTCGATGATCCGGTCCTCGAGCTCGACGAGCGCCCGCACCCGCTCGGGGTCCTCGCGGAGCGCGCCGCGGATCACCCGCAGCGGCATGAAGCGCTCCTCCTGAAGGCGCTTGATCAGCGCGATCCGCTCTACGTAGTGCGCCGGGTAGTAGGCCATGTTGCGGCTCGTGCGGACGATGTCCCCGCCGTCGCCGAGCAGGCCCTCGCGCAGGTAGTAGCGGATCGTCCCGGGACTGACCCCGGAGCGCTCGGCGAGCTCGTTCATCCTCAGCAGCCCGCGCCCGTCGACCGCCGTCCTCTCCGCGCGCGCGCCGGCCGCGGGCGGGCGGGCGCTGCTCATCGCCCTCGCCTCACGCCCTGATCACGGCGCCGTGAGATGTCCCGGCCGCCCGGGCGGGACCGGCGACGGCGCCGGCGGCGAGCAGCTCGGCGATCTCCTCGTGGCTGTAGCCGGCGGCGGACAGCACCTCCTCGGTGTGCTCGCCGAGCGCCGGGCCCGGCAGCCGGTCGTGCACGCCCGGGGTGCGGGCGAGCTTGACCGGGATGCCGAGCTGGCGTACCGGGCGCTCGGCGCCGGGCTGGTCGAGCTCGACGACCATCTCGCGCGCGCCCACAAGCTCGGAGCCGAGCGCCTCGTCGAGCTCGAGCACCGGCTCGAGGCAGCAGTCGTGCTCGCGGGCGAAGGCCTGCCACTGCTCGCGCGTACGGCTCTTGAAGATCTCGGCGACCCGCGCGTGCGCCGCCGAGCCGGGCCGCTCGAACTGGGAGCCGATCAGCTCCTCCTGGCCTACGCCCCGGCACCAGGCCTGCCAGAACTTCGGCTCCAGCGCGCCCAGCGAGACCCAGCCGTCGGCGCACTCGTACGGGCGGTAGCAGACCAGCGCTCCGGCCAGCGGCAGCTCGCCGCGCCGCGGCACGACGCCGTCGGCGAAGTACGCGCCCGCGACCATCGCCAGCCACGAAAGTGCGCCGTCGGCCATCGAGACGTCGACGAGCTGGCCCTCGCCGGAGCCGGGCACCGGCTCGCGCGCGGGGACCCCCGGTGCCGCCGGACGACCGGGCGAGCCGTCTCGCTCGCGCAGCGCCGCCATCACCCCGAACGCGGCCATCAGCGCGCCGCCGCCGAGGTCTGCGATCTGCCCGGCGGCCTGCACAGGCGCTCCGCCGCGCTCGCCGGTCAGGCCGAGCAGCCCGATCAGCCCGAGGTAGTTGATGTCGTGGCCGGACGCGTCGCGTTTCGGGCCGTCCTGGCCGTAGCCGGAGATCGCGCAGTAGACGATGCCGGGGTTGACCTCGCGCATCCGCTCGTAGCCGACGCCGAGGCGGTCGAGCACGCCCGGACGGAACGACTCGAGCACGACGTCGTATTCGGACACGAGTCGCAGCAGCGCCTCGCGGCCCCGCTCGTTCTTCAGATCGAGGCGGATCGAGCGCTTGTTGCGGTTCAGGGCGAGGAACAGCGCACCGTTGGCGCTGTCGTGGGCGCCCTCGTAGAACGGCGGGGACCAGCGGATGTAGTCGCCCATGCCCGTGTCCTCGACCTTCAGCACGTCGGCGCCGAAGTCGGCGAGCAGCAGCGAGCAGAAGCCGCCTGGCAGCAGCCGCGAGAGGTCGAGGACGCGCACGCCCTGCAGCGGCAGGCTCACGACAGCGCGCTCCCGACCTCCGGCCGGGCCGGCACGCCGAGCATCGTCCGCGCCTCCGCGACCGTGGCGGGGCGCCGGCCGACGTCTTCGGTCATCTGGCGGGCCTTGGCGATCAGCTCGCCGTTGGAGGCGGCCATCGTCCCGTCGGGGAGGTACAGGTTGTCCTCGAGGCCCGCCCGGATCGAGCCGCCGAGCGTCAGCGCCGTTGCGAGGAGCATCCACTGATCGCGGGAGATCCCGATCACGCCCCAGTGGGATCCCTCAGGGATGTTCTCGACCATCGCCGCGAGGTTCCGCGCGGTCGGCGGAATGCCGCCCACGACCCCCATCACGCAGTCGACGTGCAGCGGCGTGCGCAGCACGCCCATGTCGATCAGCGGCTCCAGCGAGCCGACGTGGCCGACGTCGAAGCACTCGTGCTCGGGTTTGATGCCGAGCTCGTTCATCGCCTCCAACAGCTCGATGATCTCCTCGAACGGGTTGGCGAAGATCATGTTGAACACGAACTGCTTGCGCGAGCGCGAGTACTTCGCGTAGTTCATCGAGCCCATGTTCAGCGCCGCCACCTCGGGGCGGCACTCGCGCAGGTAGGCGATCCGCTTCTCGACCGAAACTCCGATCGTGCCGGTCGAGAAGTTGACGATCACCTCCTCGCCCACCTCGGCGCGGATCGCGCTGGTGATCGCCGCGAAGTCCTCGACCTCGTAGGAGGGCGTGCCATCCGGTTTGCGCGCGTGGATGTGGATCATCACCCCGCCCTCGTCGACGATCCGCCGCGCCTCGGCGGCGTACTCCCCGGGTGTGTAGGGGATCGCGGGGCACTGCTCGCGGTTGGCGATCGCTCCCGAGATCGAGCAGGTGATGACGACGGGATCGTCGAGGGACATCAGGCCCTCCGAGAGGTAGGTTTGCGGTCATGGCCGAGGAGCCGATCAGGCCCGCCCGGGTCCTGACCCTCGATCAGATCGAGGGCCTGAGGGACCCTGACGGAACGCTCACGTGGCACCCGGTGCGGATCGAGCTCGGCGTGCGCGCGTTCGGAACCAACGCATACAGCGCCGACCGACCGGGTCAGGACGTCGTCGAGCCCCACACCGAGAGCCTCGAGCTGGCGCACGAGGAGCTGTACTTCGTCGCCCGCGGCCGCGCCCGCTTCACCGTCGACGACACATCGATCGACGCTCCTGCAGGCACGTACGTGTTCATCCCGGACCCGCGTTCGCATCGCCACGCAGTCGCTGCCGAACCCGACACGTGGGTGCTCTCCTTCGGCGGGCCGCCGTCGTTCACGCCGTCGGCGTGGGAGTGGACCTTCCGCGCACGCGCGCGGCGGTCTGAAGATCCGGCCGCGGCCCGTGCGCTGATCGAGGACGGTCTCGAGCACCTGCCGGACAGCCCGAGCCTGCGATACGAACTGGCCTGCCTCCTGGCGCTCGACGGCGACGGTGAGCGAGCACTGCGCGAGCTGCGGACAGCGATTGCGCGTGAGCCCGAGCTGGAGGCGGTCGCCCGCAAGGACGAGGACCTCTGCTCGATCCGCGATCAGCTCGGTTGAATGTCTGCTCGCACAGGCTCCGCCCCGCGTGGTGGCGACAGGCATGAGATCTTCCTGCCGGGCATCCCCTGCCCCCCCGCGCGTCACAGCGTCCAGGCTCACTGCGGCACCACCTCCAGGTAGGTGCTCGGCGAGCGCTCGCCGATCACGCTCTCGTAGATCCGCCGGCCGAGCCCGTAGCTCGCGCTCAGCACCGACTCCGCGTGCTCGCGCTCGTCCTCGCCGACGACGCGTCCGGTGCCGGGCGCGAGCGGCCCGAGAGGCTTGCCGCGGGCGTCGGAGGGTCCGACCAGCACACGGGGATCTGCCCGCACGCGCTTGACCTTTGCCGCGTCGGCGCCGGTCCGCACGTAGAGGCGCTCGGAACCGTCGAGGCCGAACCAGACCGGCGTCGGCACCGGCTCGCCGGAGCGGCGGTAGGTGACGAGCAGCGCGTACTTGTGCCCGTGCAGCGCGCCGAAGCCGCTCGCCCCGGCGCCGGCGCCGGCAGCGCTCGCGGCGTCGGGGTGGCGCACGCGGTCGTAGATCGAGCTCATACCGGCACCACACCGGAGCGCTTGTAGGGCCGCTCGATCTTCTTGCCGGCCGCCATCTCCAGCGCGCGGCAGATCGTCGCGCGCGTCTCCCGCGGGTCGATCACGTCGTCGATCATGTCGTTGCCGGCCGCGATGTAGACATCGATGATCTTGCGGTAGGCCTCGATCAGCTCCGCCTTCTTGGCCGCGGGGTCCGCGGCTTCCTCGACCTGTTTGCGCATCACGATCTCGACGGCTCCCTCGGCACCCATCACGCTGATCTCCGCGCTCGGCCAGGCGACGATCAGGTCCGGCTCGTAGGCGCGCCCGTTCATCACGTAGTAGCCCGCGCCGTAGGCCTTGCGCGTGATCACGGTGATCTTGGGAACGGTCGCGTTGGCGACCGCGTAGAGCATCTTCGCGCCGTGGCGGATGATGCCCTCGGCCTCGACCTTGGTGCCGACCATGAAGCCCGGCACGTCCATCAGGAACACGAGCGGGATCGAGAACGCGTTGCAGAGGTTGACGAAGCGCGCGGCCTTGTCGGCGGAGTCGTTGTCGAGGATCCCGCCGAGCTGCTTGGGCTGGTTGGCGACGATCCCGGCGGGGCGCCCGCCGAAGCGCGCGAAGCACGTGATGATCGTCTTCGCCCACTGGCCCTTCATGTCGAAGTAGAAGCCGTCGTCCACGACCCTGCGGATCACCTCGTACATGTCGTACGGCTTGCGGTTGGATTCGGGGAGCACGTCGAGCAGCTCCTCCTCGGCGCGCTCGACCGGATCGGAGGACGCCACCACCGGCGCGGGCGCCTCGCAGTTCTGCGGCATGAACGACAGGTACTGCTTGATCCGCTCGATGCACTCCTCGTCGGAGGCGACCTCCATGTCGCCGACGCCGGACTTGCGGCAGTGCACGCGCGAGCCTCCGAGCTCCTCCTGGGTGACGTCCTCACCGACGGCGGCGCGGACCAGATGCGGGCCCGCGAGCGCCATCGAGCCGCGGCCCTTGACCATCGGCACGAAGTCCGCGAGACCCGGGATGTAGGCGGTGCCGGCAGCGCACGGTCCCATCAGCGCGGCGATCTGCGGGATCACGCCGCTCATCACGACCTCCTCGCGGAACAGGTGACCGGAGCCCGCGAACAGCGAGCCGACGGCCTCCTGGATGCGCGCGCCCGCCGAGTCGAGCAGCCAGATGAACGGGATCCGCTTGGTCAGCGCCAGCTCGCGCAGGCGCGTCACCTTCAGCTCGCCGGTCATCCCCATCGAGCCGGCCATCACCGTGAAGTCGTAGGCGCACACGGCGACGAGCCGGCCGTCGAGCTTGCCGTAGCCGGTGATCACACCGTCGGCGGGTGCGTCGACGCCGTCCATCGCGCGTTGAGAGGAGTGCGGGCGGCCGTGGATGCCGAGCTCGACGAACGTGCCCTCGTCGATCAGCAGCGCGAGACGCTCGCGGGCGGTGAGCTTGTCCCGTTCGTGCTGGCGGGCGATCTTCGTCTCGCCGCCGCCGAGCTTGATCTGCTCGCGTCGGGTGTGAAGGTCCTCGACGAGCGGGCGAAGGAGGCTCGTGGGCGTCGAGGAGGCGGCCATCGGCCGGATCGTAGCCTGTCGGCGGCGATGTGGGAAGTGCGCAGCCCTACTACTTACTTTGATGCGTGTGCTGCGTCGCTGCCCGCGGTGGCCGCGCGCGTCCGCTCAGCGGCCCTTCCAGGCCGGCTCGCGCTTCTCGAAGAAGGCGGAGACGCCCTCGACGATGTCCTCGGTGGACTGCGCGAGCGAGAGCTGCGCGCGCAGGTAGTCCAAGGCGTCATCGAGCGGCATGTCGAGCTGGCGGCGCATCGCTTCCTTGCCGAGCCGCATGATCACCGGCGACTTCGCGGCCAGCTTGCCGGCCCAGTCGGAGACGGTGCCGTCGAGCTCGGCGTCGGGCACGACGCGGTTGACGATCCCCGCTTCGAGTGCCTGCTGCGCGCTCCAGCGCTCGCCCAGCAGCAGCAGCTCGTTGGCCTTCTTGCGCGGCACGTTGCGGTAGATCAGCGCCATGATCATGAACGGAAAGGCGCCGACGTTGATCTCGGGCGTGCCGAACGACGCCTGCTCGGAGGCGACGATCAGATCGCACGCGAGCGCGATCCCCAGCGCACCAGCGAGCACGTGTCCGCGGGCCGCGACGATCGTCGGCTTGCCGAGCTCGCCGATCAGCTTGAACAGCGACACGAAGCGCTCACCGGCGAAGTGCTTGTGCACGAGCGCCGTCTCGCCGGCGAAGCCGGAGAGGTTCGCCCCGGAGGAGAAGGTCCGCTCGTGCGAGGAGGCGAGCACCACACAGCGCACCTCGCCCTCCTCGCGGGCGCGCTCGAAGCTCGCAAACAGGCCCTCGAGCATCTCGGCGGAGAGCGCGTTGCGCGTCTCGGGATCGTTGAGGGTGATCGTCGCGACGCCGCGGTCGTCTCGTGCGTAGAGGACCTTCTCGGTCGGCACCGGCGCATCCTAACCCCCGTGCAGGTGAGCGGTGCCGTCGCTCGTCTGCCATGGAACGGGCGGGACTCGCGGCGCTGACGGTCCGCCGAGGATCTCGCCGAGTCGGCGTGCGCACGGGTCGGGGGCGCACGGCGTCCGGCGAGGCGGCGCGCGCTGGCGTCCGGTGAGTCGCCGGGCGCACTTGCACCGCCTCGCGCGGCGGGGGCTCAGCCGTCGCGGCCGCTCACCGTGCCCGCCCTCCGCGCGGCAGAGCCGCGCGGAGGCCCGCACGGCGCTATTGCACGTGCTTCTTGCTCTTCAGCAGCGCCAGCAGTTCGGCTTCGCCGATCGTCTCGTCTTCCGGCGGCGGCGCGACCGTCAGCGGGAAGTCGACGGCGAGCACGTCGGCGGTGACGCCGATCACGAGCTTGTGCCCGAAGGCGAGCTGGCCGGCGGTGTGCACGGGCAGACCGGTCGGAGCGAGGTCCACCTCGAACCTCGCCTTCGGTGCGACGTGCAGCCGGCGGAGGTCGCTGCGCGTCTTCGACGAGAAGATGCTCTCGAGCTTGCCGGGAGCGATCGTGAAGACGAAGCGCGAGACAGCTTGTCCGTCGACGGTCGCGGGGCCTAGCGCCTTGACCGTCTTCGCCTTTTCGATCAGCTTCGCGACTCCTGCGTAGGAGGCAGCTCCGGGCTGGGCGACGCCTGGTGTGTCGCCGAGCGCGCCCTGCTTGGGAGCCGTGGTCGCGACCCACGGCCGCCCGCCGTCCTTGCCGGCGAGCGCCGGTTCCTCGGTGTACAGCTTGCCGCCGACGAGGCGGATCGTGGTCGTGCGACCGCGCGCGGTCGCGGTCAAGACGGCCGCTTCGGGCGAGGGGGTGGCTTCGCCGCTGAGGTGCACGGTCAGCGTGCGCAGGCCCGAGAGGCTCTTCGAGAGCTTCTGGCCGCGCAGCGTGACGGCGGCGGTGAAGCGCTCGCTGGAGATCCGCAGGGTGCTCATCTTCGCGAGCAGCGGCGGGAGTTCCGGCGGCACCGCGGCCGCGTCGGCCGGAGCCCCGGAGGCGCCGAAGCCTGCAACGGCCGCCAGCGTCCCGGCGGCGGCAGCGGCGTGGCGGCGTGTGGAGGTGATTCGGATCTTTCGCATGCTCAATCCCTTCCCGCGCTCTGCAGGAACGAACCCTCGAATCTTGGTCAGATCACACCTGGATCAGAAGTGAGTAGCATCACTGTTTACTTCCGCGTAGCCGCGCGTCAGCGCCGGCCCGCCGGCGCCGCGCGCGTCGAACCCGCCCTTCCAGAGCAAGGAGACCGCTCCGCCATGGCATCCGCCGAGTCCGTCCTGAAGCCCGACTTCAAGAGGCAGCGCAAGCACTTCATCTTCACCGACGAGCACGAACAGCTGCGCGAGTCGATCCGCAGCTTCGCGATCAAAGAGCTGGCGCCGCACGCCGAGGAGTGGGAGCAGACGACGTTCCCCGACTCGGTGTTCCCGCGGATGGGCGAGCTCGGCTTCCTCGGCCTCGACAAGCCCGAGTCCTACGGCGGGCAGGGCGGTGACTACTACACGAGCCTCGTGCTGGCCGAGGAGATCGGCAACGCCAACTCCGGAGGCCTGGCGATGGGGATCGCGGTGCACACCGACATGGCGATGCCGCCGATCCTCGCGTTCGGGACCGAGGAGCAGAAGCAGGAGTGGGTCGTGCCGGCGATCAAGGGCGAGAAGATCCTGTGCCTCGGGATCACCGAGCCCGACGCCGGCTCGGACGTCTCGGGCATCAAGACGCGAGCGGTCAAGGACGGCGAGGACTACGTCATCAACGGCTCGAAGACCTACATCACCAACGGCCACCGCGCCGACCTGATCGTGCTCGTGACGAAGACCGATCCCGACGCCGGCTACGACGGGTTCACGCTGTTCCTGGTGCCGATGGACAGCCCGGGCGTGATCCGCGAGAAGAAGCTAGAGAAGCTCGGGATGCACGCCTCCGACACGGCGCTGCTCGCCTTCCAGGACGTGCGCGTGCCCTCCAGCGCGGTGCTCGGTCAGGTCGGCAAGGGCTTCTACCACATCATGTGGGAGCTCCAGGGCGAGCGCCTGATCGGCGCCGCCGGCTGCGTGGCGGGCGCCCAGAAATGCTTCGAGCGCACGCTGCAGTACGCCAACGAGCGCAAGGCGTTCGGGCGCTCGATCGGCCACTTCCAGGTGATCCGCCACAAGTTCGCGGAGATGGCCACGAAGATCGAGTCGGCGCGGCAGATGGTCTACGTGACCGCGTGGCGCTTCAACAACGGGGAGTACCCGGTGCGCGAGATCTCGATGGCGAAGCTGCACGCCGCACGGGTCGCCTGCGAGGTCGCCGACGAGTGCATCCAGATCCACGGCGGCGCCGGCTACATGCGCGAGTACGGCGTCGAGCGCGTGTGGCGCGACATGCGCCTGAACCGGATCGGCGCGGGCACCGACGAGATCATGCTCGACGTGATCGGGCGCAGCTACGGGCTGTAGAGGTAGGGCGTCGTCTTCGCGAGCTCGATGAAGCCGAGCCGCATCAGGATCGGCCGGCTCTGAGCCGAGGCGTCGACGTGCAGCCAGCGGTAGCCGCGCTGGGCGGCGACCGCGGCCCGGCGGGCGACCAGCGCTCGGAACAGGCCGCGCCCGCGCCAGACAGGGTCGGTGCAGCCGCCCCACAGCCCGGCGAACTCGCCGCCGGCGGGCAGCTCGACCCGTCCGGCGGCTGCCGGACGCCCCTCCGCCACAGCCATCACCGCGACTGCCTCCGGCGGCGAGCGCGCCAGCGCAGCGATCAGCTCCTCGGCCATGCCGGGGTGGCCGCTGCCGAAGATCTCGTCCTGGAAGGCGACGAGCGCGCGCACCGCGGCCTGCTCGCGCGGCTCGACGAGCTCGACTCCCGCCGGGATCGCGGTGTCGAGGTCGAGCTCCGCGATCTCCGCGACGAGCAGCGCCTCCTCCTCCTCCGCGCGCAGCCCCGCCGCGCGCAGGCGCGCGGGCAGGTCCGCGGGCCGGTCATAGGAGTAGAGCTTCCACTCCCAGCGACCGTTGCGATCGGCGAAGCGCTCGAGCTGCGCGGCGATCGCGGCGTCGGCGGTGCGCTCATCGAGATCGCTCCACGTCACCCCGGCCCACTGCTCGCGGACCTCGCGCACGACCCGCCCGTCGCGCTCGGCCGCCGGGTGAGCGCGGCGGCCGAGCGCACCCGCCGGGTGAGCGCGGCGGCGGACCTGCTCGTCGTAGGCGGCGCGGACGGCGGCGCAGTCCATGCGTCAGGCACGAACCTCGACAGGGCGCACGAGCCGGCGGCGCAGGCGCCCGGCGAGCAGCGACACGGCGAGGGGCGGGCCGACGAAGTCGATCACGCGCAGGGCCATCTCGGGCGGGGCCTGCTCTCGGAGGCGCGCGCGTTCGGCCTCGCCGGCGGCCGGATCGCCGGGGTGGCGGCGGTAGGTGTCCGCGATCTCTTGGTGGTGGCTCTCCCGCGCGTGCCGTTGCTGGTCCGTCTCGCTCCGCCGCACGCGCGCGGCGAGGAGCTCCGCGCCGGCAGTCACCGCCATGCACGCAAGCGACCGCCATGCGGCGACGCGGGCGCCGGTTCGCTCGTCCACGGTGCGGATCCCCACCAGCCTCTGACCCGGGCTGCCGAGCTGCTGGCGGACGAGCACGCCGGAGGGACCCAGAGCCTGGATGACCTTCAGGTGCCGGCCACCGGGCGGGCCGGGAGCCGCACGCAGGAGAACGAAGCCGACACCCGCATCGAGCGCGCCCGCGAGCACGGAGCGCCAGCGCGGCGTACGTTCGATCTCGCCCCTCGGCATCCGCCCATTCAATCCCTTTTCGGGGAGCGGCACATCTGCCGCTCCGATGAACATCGAGGAGAATGATCGGCCGATGACCGTGGACCCGCCCTTCGCCCCCGAGCACGAGGAGCTTCGCGAATCGATCCGCGGCTTCATCGACCGCGAGCTCGCTCCGCACGCGCGGCGGTGGGAGGACGAGCAGTGGTTCCCGGACGAGGTCTTCCCCAAGCTGGCCGCCCAGGGTCTGCTCGGCCTGAAGTACCCGGAGTCCTACGGCGGGCAGGGCGGCGACTACCTGCACGAGGCGGTGCTCTGCGAGGAGCTGGCCCGCATCGGCTCGGGCGGAACCGCGGCGGGCATCGGCGCCCACGTCAACATCGCCACGCCGCCGATCTGGAAGTTCGGCACCGAGGACCAGAAGCAGCGCTACCTGGTCCCTGCGATCGCAGGGACGAAGATCGGCGCGCTCGGCATCACCGAGCCCGGCGCCGGCTCCGACGTCGCTGCGCTGGCAACGCGAGCCGAGCGCGTCGACGGCGGCTTCGTGGTGAACGGCGAGAAGACCTACATCACCAACGGGGTGCGCGCCCACTTCATCGTCACGGCGGTCAAGACGACCGCCGGGGGCGGCCACGGCGGGATCTCCTTCCTGATCGTCGAGCGCGGCGAGGGTGTGTCCTCCTCGGCGTTGCACAAGCTCGGCTGGCACGCCTCCGACACCGCCACGATCAGCTACCAGGATGTGTTCGTGCCCGAGGAGAACCTGCTGGGCGAGCTGAATGGCGGCTTCAAGCTGATCATGGCCAACTTCCAGTGGGAGCGCTTGGCGATGGCGCTCGGCGCGGTCGGGGCGATGCGACTCGCCTGGGAGCGCACGGCCGATTACGCGCGCGAGCGGCACGCCTTCGGCCGCCCCCTCGCCGGGCACCAGGTGCTCGCGCACAAGCTCGCCGACATGGCCACCTCCGTGCACACCTGCCGCTGCGTCACCTACGACGCGCTGCGCCGCTTCGTCGCAGGCCAGGAGCCGCTGAAGGAGGTGACGATGGCCAAGCTGCTCACCCAGCGCGCCGCCTTCGAGCTGATGGACGAGTGCCTGCAGATCCACGGCGGCGCCGGCTACATGCGCGGAGATGATGGCCCGCCCCACTCGATCGAGCGCGCCGCGCGCGATGCGCGACTCGGGCCGATCGGCGGGGGCAGCGACGAGATCATGCGCGAGATCCTGACGAAGGTTTTGAACCTTTAGGGCAGGTAATAGAGGGGGTGCCCCTGATCGACTTGCAGACGCGGCGCTCGGTTCCCGAGATCTTCTCCGCGGCGGCCCGGCTCTACCGCGCATACCCACTGCTGTTCTTCCTGCTCGCCGCGGGTGTGATGGTGCCGTTCCAGCTGGCCGTCCTTGCCCTCACCGGGGAGCCGCCTCTGCACCGGGCGAGGGAGTCCATCGCGACCTCTTGGTCGCTCACGCTGGTGCGCGCCACCCTGATCAGCGGCCTGATCTCGGCGCTGCACATCCACGCGGTCGTGATAGCCGGCCGTGGCGAGCGGCCGCGGCTGCGAACCGTCGCGCCGCGCGGCCTGCGCGTGCTCCCGGTCGTGTTCGCGGCCGAGATCGTCCACACCGTTCTCACGTTCATCGGCACCCTGCTGCTGTTCCTCCCCGGGCTGCTGCTCTCCCTGATGCTCGCCGTCACCGCGCAGGCCGCCGCGCTGGAGGGCAACGGCTGGATCGGCGCGCTGCGCTCGAGCCGCAACCTCACCCGCGACGAATGGGTGCACGTCTTCCTCGTGCTGCTGTCCACCGGTCTGATCGTCCTCGCGGCGGATCTGCTCGCCCGCGCGCTGCCGCTCGGCAGCGCCACCGGCGCAACTGCCGTCGCGGTCGGGCTCGCGGTCGACACCGCGACGTCCTCCCTCGCCGCCCTCGTCATTGCGCTCCTCTACTTCGACCTGAAGAGCAGGGCGGGGGTGACCGCGACTGCGTCGGCGGCCGCCTGAAGGCGGCTCGCCGCGTCCGGCGGCGAAGATCCCTCCGCGCGGCGGGCCCTCGCCGCACGCCGCTCCGGGCTCGTGCAATTAGTCACGTTTGGGCAGGTTTTTGCAATCCGTCCAAACCTGCGCGTACCACCTCAGGTCTGATTGCGGACCGGCCGATAGGCCCCCATGCTTCGAACCGGCATCGCCTCGACGGCTGCCGCCTTCGCCCTCACGATCGCCATCGCGCCGGCCGGCGCGAGCGCCGCCGGGAAGCCCCACTGCGCGCACAAGGCGACGGCGCCGGGCCACGGGACGCGCAGCTACCACTCCTCCTCCTGCGCGAAGGGCCACGGACGCGCCCACCACCACGGCAGGGGCGCACACCTCCTCTACTTCGCCCCGCGCGACGGCCACTGCCGGGACGCCGCGATGCAGCCGACCCCCGCGAACCTCGCCCGCGTCCGCGCCGCCACGCTGTGCCTCGTCAACCGCGAACGCGGCGCCCGCGGCGAGCGCCCGCTGCACTGGAACATCCACCTCGTGCGCGCCGCCCAGGCGCACACCGAGAGCATGGCCTTCGGGGACTACTTCCAACACGACGGCCCGGGCGGCTCCACACCGCTGATGCGGATGCGCCGCAACGGCTACATCTACAGCTCCAGGCTCGGATTCGAAGTCGGCGAGAACATCGGCTGGGGCAGCCTCTGGCTCGGCACCCCCCGCGCGGTCGTGGCGGCCTGGATGGCCTCCCCCGGCCACCGCGCCAACATCCTCGACGGGCGCTACCGCGAAACCGGCATCGGCGTCTCGCCTCATACCAACGGGCTCGCCCACGGGCAGGCCGGCGGGATCTACACGCAGGACTTCGGCGTCATCGGCTGACGGCGGGCGCAGGCCGGTGGGACCCGGCGGCTTGCGCCGGCGCGCTTCAGCGGCTTGCGGCGGCGTGGGTCGCCGGAGGTGCCGCCGATGACGGCCTGATCGCTCCGAGCGCCGCCGAGCACGGGTGCGAGCTGCTGAGCCTCGACCGTCGCGCCGCACGCATCTACGGGCGGCTGGGAGTTCGTTTCTCCCCTGCGCGACGGCCGAGGCCATCTCCCCTCCTCCCGCGGCCGAGCGAGAGCGCCGCTCGGCTAACCTCCCGCCGGACCTCAACCACACAAGGAGAAGCAACAGCTATGGGAGTACTCGACGGCAAGTCGGCCATCGTCACGGGATCCGCGCGAGGGATCGGCCGCGCCACGGCAGAGCTCCTCGTCGAACACGGCGCGCAGGTGCTGATCAACGACCTCGACGGAGACGTCGCCGAGCAGGCCTCCTCCGAGATCAAGGGCGAGACCGCCGTCTACGCCGGCGACCTGACCAAGCCGGGCGCCGCGGACGACCTCGTGCGGAAGGCGGTCGACTCCTTCGGGAAGATCGACATCGTCGTCAACAACGCGGGCTACACCGTCGACGCGCCCGTCCACAAGATGAGCGACGACCAGTTCCAGAAAATGCTCGACATCCACACGATCGTGCCGTTTCGCGTGATCCGCGCGGCCGCGCCGCACCTGCGTGAGCCCGCCAAGCAGGAGCGCGAGGAAGGCAAGGAGGTGTTCCGCAAGATCGTCAACGTCTCCTCGACCTCCGGCACCTTCGGCAACGCCGGCCAGGCCAACTACAGCGCCGCCAAGGCCGGCGTCGTCGGCCTCACCAAAACCGTCGCCAAGGAGTGGGGCCAGTTCAAGGTCAACGTCAACGCCGTCGCCTTCGGTTTCATCGACACCCGCCTGACCCAGGCGAAGGTCGACGAGAACACGATGGAGAAGGACGGCGAGAAGATCCAGCTCGGCATCCCCGAGCAGATGCGGCAGATGGCCTCGATGCTGATCCCGCTGGGCCGCCCGGCGTCTCCGGAGGAGGCCGCCGGCGGCGTCTTCTTCCTGTGCTCGCCCTGGTCCAACTACGTGCACGGGCAGACGCTTCACATCACCGGCGGCATGTTCGGCGGGATGACCGGCTAGACGCCCCCGTCCGCTGCAGGGCCGCGCGCTCGCCGCGCGCCGCCCGCAGCGGAGGGACCTCGCCGCTGCGGGAACGGCGGCGACGCCGCGCTTCTCGGCACGGACGCCCGCGACCCGCTCAGGGGCCGCGCAGATCCATCAGGCAGCCCGAGAAGTACGCGCCCGCCGGCGACAGCAGCCAGCAGGCGAGCGCCGCGAGCTCCGCGGCGGCGGTCTGGCCGCCCGGTGCGACCGCGACGGTCGTGATCGCGAACCGCGCCCACTCGATCGACAGTGTGCGGGCCAGGTTCTCGAGGGCCGCCGCCGCGGGCGCGGAGAAGGGACGCCCCGCCGCCGGCGCCAGCAGCACGATCCGCCCGCCCGACTCGAGCATCCCGGCCTGAGCGGCCGCGCGCGCCGCGTTCCAGAGCACGGCCGTCGAGGTGAGGAGTCCCTCGGCGCCGCCGTCGCCGAACAGCGCCGCCGCGTCGAGCACGAGCGCGTCGAGCGAGCCGACCTCGGCCGTCGCGCCCGCGAGAGCCGCCTGCACGGCGGCCTCGTCCGCCTCCGGGCCGGCTCCAGAGGCGAGCTCGATCGCCGCCACCTCGGCGCCGAGCGCCCGCGCCGCGTCCAGCACGGCCGCGGCCGCACCGCCGGGCACGGCCGGGGGCGCGCAGCCGACCGCGACCGAGACGCCGCGCAGCAGCCCGTCCCTCAGCAGCTGAGTCGCCTCGACCGCCATCGCGACGCGCACCCTACCGCGGGGGCGCTGTGCGCTCAGGCCTGACCGAAGGGATCCGGCGAGGACGCGCCGAGGTCGGCAGGCCCGCCGCGGCGTTCGCCGCGCAGCGCCAGCAGGTCGAAATAGAGGACTGCCTGGGCCAGCGCGCCCAGCGGCTGGGTCAGCACGCCCAGCACGACACGGACGACGATGTAGGCGGCGGTGCCCGCCGAGGCCGCCGCCGCCGCGACCGCGAGCGAGACCGCGCCGACCAGCACGACCAGGATCAGCAGCACTCCGAACACCTGCCAGCCGTTGCCGCGCACGAGGTCGCGGCTGCGCGAGAGCGAGCGCAGCCCGGGGGGCCGCTCGAGCACGATCACCGGGACGAACACCGACCAGATCGTGAGCAGGATCAGGCCCGGGACGAGCAGGACGAAGAGCCCCACCACGATCACCACGCCCGCGAACACACCGACCGTGATCAGCCGGGCGAGAACCGGCGTGACCGCTCGCAGCAGCCGGCCGGGGCTCGCGTCGCGGCGCCCGTCCTGCACGTCGGCGACGAGCTCGACGACCATCCCCGCGAACAGCATGCCGGCCACGACCACGACCAGCTCGGCGAGCAGCAGGTCGGCAGCCGAGCCCGCCGACGCGATCAGCGCGGCGACGATCCCGGTGAACACGAACACCACCGCCGCGGCGGGCATCAGCACCGGCGCCTGGTCGACGTAGATCCGCCAGACCCGGCCGATCACCCCGCCGACCTCGAGCCGGGCGGGCGGGCTCGACGTCATGCGACGGCGGCGCCCTTCGTGGTGCCGCGCGCGGCCCGCCGCTGCTCGCGAAGCCTGCGCAGGACGCCGCGCCGCCCGTGCTGCTCGAGGCCGCCGTACAGGGCGCGGATCTCCGCGAGGATCTGGTCGGCGACGGCTTGCTGCTGCTCGCGCGTGGCGTTCTCGACGATCTCCCAGCGGATCGGCTCGCCGTACTGGATCGTCACCTTCGGGAACTGCAGCCGCTTCCAGTTGCGCACGCGCGAGGATCCGTGGATCGCGATCGGCACGATCGGCACGCCGGTCTCCAGCGCAAGCCGCCCGATCCCGGGCTTGGCCCGCTCCGACAGCTTGCCTGTGCGCGACCGGCCGCCCTCGCAGTACATCGTGATCGCGCCGCCACGCGCGAGGATCGCCCTGGCGGTGATGAACGTCTCTTCGTCGCGCGCCCCCCGTCGCACCGGGAACACGCCGCCGTGTGTGTAGACGAACTGCATCGGCGGTTTGAAGAGCTGTGACTTGGCCATGAAGCGCACCTTGCGCCGGATCGAGCAGCCCATCAGGAAGTGGTCCATGAACGAGAAGTGGTTCGGTGCGAGGATCACGGCGCCGCGGCCCGGCACGTTGCCCGCCGTGATCCCGCGCGCGCGCAGGAAGGTCCACGCGTAGACGGAGGTGATCGTCCTGACGGCGTCGTACACCCAGTCGGGTTCGCGCGTGCGCGCCCGCTCGTGGAAGCGGTCGAAGTGCTCCTTCGGCCGGGGGTCCGTGTAGACCTGTTCCCGCATCGGCGCCAGCTCGGTCATCTTCTGCGCTCTACCTCCCAGCCGCTCCAAGGTTACGCCCGCTCCACGCTCGCGGGACTCCGGAGCCCGCCAGCCTAGCCTCGCGCGAGGTAGACGCGCGCGAAGTCGGCGAGCTGCCGGGCGCGGTGGGCGAACCCGGCAGCGGTCCGCCCGCTCGCGCGGTGCGAGAGGTCGAGCTCGACCTCGGCGACGCGCGCGCCCCCGCGCAGAGCGTCGATCGTCATCCCGACCTCCATCCCGTAGCCGGCGGCGAACGGCAGCAGCGCTTCGAGCAGGTCGCGGCGAAGCGCGCGCTGTCCCGAGATCGGGGCGCGCGCCCGAAAGCCGCAGCGGCGGCGGATCGCCCAGCGCGCGAACGACAGCGCCACCCCGAAGCCGCCGCCGACCGAGCGGGCGAAGACGGCCACCGCGAGCTCGGCCTCGCCGCGGCCCACAGCCGCCGCGAGCGGAGCCAGGCGCGCCGCCGACTCGCCGAGATCGCCGTCGCACAGGACGAGCACGTCCGCCGGGCCGCCGGGCTGGTCGGCGAGTACGCGGCGCGCGGCCAGCGTCATCGCTGCGCCCTTGCCGGAGGCCGTTCCGGCGGAGACGACACGCGCCCCGGCGCGCTCGGCCAGCGCGGCGGTGGCGTCGCGCGAGCCGTCGTCGGCGATCCACAGCGTGGCGGCGGGGAAGGACCGTCGCAGGGCAGCGAGGGTGGTCTCGATCCGCTGCGCCTCGTCGCGGGCGGCGACCACGACAGCGACCGGACCCGCGCCGCCGCCGTCGCCGTCGCCCGGGCTGTCTATTGTCTCGGCCAAGCTGCGCGAGCAGAGCGGACGGAGGAAAGATGGCTGACATCGAGGCTCATATCACCGGCACCGTATGGAAAATCGAGTGCGCGGTCGGCGACGAGATCGAGGAGGGCGACACGGTCGCGATCCTGGAGTCGATGAAGATGGAGATGCCGGTCGAAGCCGAGGACGCCGGCACCGTCACGAAGATCGTCTGTGAGGAGGGTCAGGCCGTGAACGAGGGCGACACGCTCGTCGTGCTCGACTAGATGGCCCTCCCCTCGTCCGCCGAGCAGCTCGCCGACGGCAAGCTGCTGGTCGACGAGCCCGCCGAGCGAGTCGTCCGGCTGACGATCTCCAACCCCGCGAAGCGAAACGCGCTCGACCACCCGATCCTCGACGCGATCAGCGCGACGCTCACGCGCCTGGCGACCCGGGACGGCGCACGCTGCGTGATCGTGACCGGCGCTCACGGGATGTTCTCGGCCGGCTACGACATCGGCGAGATACCGGACGCGGAGTTCGAGGAGCGCGCCGAGCGGCTCGTCGCGCATCCCTTCACCGAAGCGATCGACGCGCTCCAGGCCTTCCCCTGGCCGACGCTCGCGATGCTCCCCGGCCACACGATCGGCGGCGGGCTGGAGCTCGCGCTCGCCTGCGACCTGCGGGTGGCCCTCGACTCGATCAAGCTGGGGATGCCGCCCGCGAAGCTCGGCCTGGTCTACTCGCACACCGGCGTGCGCCGGTTCATCGATGCGATCGGCGCGGCCCGCACGCGCGAGCTGTTCCTGCTCGGACGCTATGTCGAGGCGGAGACCGCCCTGGCCTGGGGA
Organism: uncultured Solirubrobacteraceae bacterium; assembly: GCA_963703205.1. GTDB lineage: Bacteria > Actinomycetota > Thermoleophilia > Solirubrobacterales > Solirubrobacteraceae > Palsa-744. Next base: position 84,607 of record OY969799.1, on the reverse strand, counting down.
CTCGTGAACTGCCTCGCCGGCGCCGAGCAGCTCGAGGAGGTCGCGCTCGAGCTGGCCTCCGAGCTGGCGGGCAACGCGCCGCTCTCGCAGGTCGGCAACAAGCGCGTGATCGCCGCCCTGCTGGCGCACGAGGGCGAGCTGCCCGCCGACGTCGAGGCGGAGCTGATCGAGCTGCGCCGCGCCTCGTTCGCCTCCGAGGACATGCGCGAGGGCATGAAGGCGTTCGCCGAGCGCCGCCCGGCGCGCTGGCAGGGTCGCTAGCCGGATCGGCGCAGCGGCCAGACGCGCCGGAAGCCCTCCAGGGGGCGCGTCGCGGCCGCCTCGGCGCGTCCCGCTAGTCGTCCGCGGCGCTGCATAACCTGCGCGCCATGCCGCCCCTGATCACGCGCGAGGAGGCCCTTCGGCTCGGCGAACTCGAGGACCATGGCGCGATCGAAGCGCTGATCCAGCGCGCCTGGGAGGTGCGCGTCGAGCGCTTCGCCGACTCCACCGACATGTGCTCGCTGGTCAACGCCAAGTCCGGCGGCTGCGCGGAGGACTGCGGCTTCTGCGCGCAGTCGCGCTTCGCCGAAGCCGAGACGCCGATGCACGCGATGATGGAGCCCGAGCAGATCCTCGAACACGCGCGCGCGGCGGAGGCCGCCGGCGCGCACCGCTTCTGCATGGTCACCCAGGGCCAGGGCCTCTCCAAGCGCGACTTCCAGAAGTACCTGGAAGGCGTCAGGCTCGTCTCCGAGCAGACCAACCTCAAGCGCTGCGCCTCGGTCGGACACATCTCGGCCGAGCGCGCCCGGGCGCTGAAGGAGGCGGGCATCCAGCGCGTGCACCACAACGTAGAGACGGCCCAGAGCTACTACGGAGAGGTGACTCAGACGGTCCGCTACGAGGGTCGCCTGCGGACGATCGACGCGGTCCGCGAGGCGGGCCTCGAGACATGCGTCGGCGGCATCCTGAACCTCGGCGAGACGCGCGAGCAGCGTGTCGAGATGGCCTTCGAGCTGGCCGAGATCGACCCGACGAGCGTGCCGATCAACATGCTCAACCCGCGTCCCGGCACGAAGTTCGGCGAGCGCGAGTTCATGGACCCTTGGGAGGCGGTGAAGTGGATCGCGATCTTCCGCCTGATCCTCCCCGACGCGCTGTTCAGGCTGTGTGGCGGGCGCGTCGAGAACCTCGGCGAGCTCCAGGAGCTGGCCGTGCAGGCCGGCATCAACGGCGTGATGATGGGCAACTTCCTGACGACGCTGGGCAACGACCCGCAGACCGATCGCGCGATGTTCGAGGAGCGCGGCCTCAACGTGGGCCGCCATCCGGACAACGCCGCGAACCCTCGCCCCGACAACCGCTCGGGCTGGATGGAGGGCGAGACGCCGGACGTGGTGGAGGAGCTGATCGCCGCCGAACGGGCGACGGATCTGGAGGTGCGCCTGTGGGATCCCTCGACGCAGCTCCGCTACCGCGCGAAGCGTCACGTGGCGCCGCGCCCCGCCGGACTCGCCGAGCGGGACACCAACTCGATCTCGCTCACCTGAGCCGGGCGTGATGAGCGAGATCGCCGAGCGCCTGCAGGAGCTGGAGCGACTCGGCCTCTCGCGGCGGTTGCGGATGATCAGCGGTCCGCAGGGACCGACGGTGGTGCTCGACGGCCGTCCGGTGCTGCTGCTGTGCTCGAACAACTACCTCGGCCTGGCCGATCATCCCCGTGTGCGCGAGGCGGCCGCCGAGGCGGCCCGGCGCTGGGGCGTGGGGGCCGGCGCCTCGCGCCTGGTATCCGGCTCGATGACGATCCACCGCCGCCTCGAGGAGCGCATCGCGACCTTCGAGGGCACGCAGTCGTGCGTGCTGTTCGGCTCGGGATACCTGGCGAACATCGGCGTGATCGGCGCGCTCGCCGGCAGCGGCGACGTGATCTTCTCGGACGAGCTCAACCACGCCTCGATCGTCGACGGCTGCCGCCTCTCGCGCGCCGAGGTCGTCGTGTACCGCCACCGGGACATCGAGCACCTCGACTGGTGCATGCGCCACCACGGCGACCGCGAGGCCGGGCGCCTGATCGTGACCGACACGGTCTTCTCGATGGACGGTGACGTCGCGCCGCTGCTGCACATCGCCGAGCTCGCGCAGATCTACGGCGCGCGCCTGGTCGTCGACGAGGCTCACGCCACGGGCAACCTGGGGCCCGGCGGCCGCGGCGCGGTCGCCGCCGCCGGCCTGGAGGGCGAGGTCGACGTCCTGATCGGAACGCTCGGCAAGGCGCTCGGCTCCTACGGCGCGTACGCGTGCGCCAACGCCGAGACCGTCCAGTACCTGATCAACGCGGCGCGCTCGCTGATCTTCTCGACCGCCCCCGGCCCTCCCGCGGTGGCGGGCGCGCTGGCCGCGCTCGAGCTGCTGCAGGACCGTCCGCACCGCGTCGAGCGCCTGCGCTCGAACGCACGGGCGCTGCGCCGCGCGCTGGCGGACGAGGGCTTCCCCGTGAGCGACGGCGAGATGCACATCGTGCCGCTGGTCGTGGGCGAGGAGCGCGCGGCGATGGCGCTCTGCCAGCAGGCGATCGAGCTCGGCGTGTTCGCGCAGGCGATCCGCCCGCCGACGGTGCCGGCCGGCACCTCGCGGCTGCGGCTGACCGTGATGGCGTCGCACACCCCCGGCGAGCTGCGCGCGGCCGCGCAGACGCTGGCCGAGGCCGCGCGCCGCGCGGGGATCGAGCCGCGCGAGCTGATCGCGCCCGCTCCTGAGCCGCTGCACGAGGCCCAGGAGGTGGAGACGGCGCTGGGACGCGCCGAGCGACTCGCGGCCGAGCAGCGCTCGCCGGCCGGGAGTGGCCCGTTCGATTTCGAACGCGACGCCGGCGGTGCGATCGAGAGCGGGCGGGCAGCCGGGCCGAGCCTCGCCGAGGAGCTGGCCGTGATCGGGAGGCGCATCCAGGAGGACGAGGCGCCCCACCCGGGCATCTCGCCCGGCGCGCCCACCGAGCTGTTCGACTTCGAAGCCGCCTGACCGGCTCTCGGCCCCGGTGCGCGGCCTGTTCGTCACCGGCACCGACACGGGTGCCGGCAAGAGCGTCCTCGCCGCCGCGCTGACTGCGGCGATCGCGGCTGCGGGCGAGCCGGTGCGCGCGCACAAGCCGGTGCTGACGGGTCTCGACGAGGACCCGGGCGACTGGCCACGCGACCACGAGCTGCTGGCGGCGGCCTGCGGGATGGACCCGGACGAGGTGTCGCCTGAGCGCTACGGGCCCGCTGTCTCCCCGCACCTCGCCGCCGAGCTGGCCGGGCGCCCGCTCGATCCCGCCGGAGTGCTCGCGGCCGCGCGCCGTGCGGGCAGGCGCGAAGGTGAGATCGAGCCGGCGGTGATCGTCGAGGGGGTGGGCGGGCTGCTCGTGCCGCTCGCCCACCGCTACACCGTCCGCGACCTCGCGGTCGAGCTCGGCCTGCCCGTCGTGATCGCAGCGCGGCCCGCGCTGGGCACGATCAACCACACGCTGCTGACGCTCGAGGCGGCGCGCGCGGCGGGCCTCGACGTGCGCGCCGTGGTGCTCACGCCCTGGCCCGCGCAGCCGAGCGAGATGGAGCGCTCGAACCGGGCGACGATCGCCGAGCTCGGAGCTGTCGAGGTCGCGACGCTGCCGACGATCGGCCCGCCCGGTGCCGCCGGGCTGGCCGAGGCGGGCGGAGCGCTGCCGTGGCCGCGCTGGCTCGGCGACCGCGCCTAGCGCTCAGGCGAGCGTCGCCTCGATCGACTCCACACCCAACGGCTCCGGTGCCTCACGTTCGATCTCGCGCTCGCGCACGAGCAGCAGCGAGAGCAACGCGCCGGCGATCGCCACGATCCCGCCGATCAGCAGGATCTCGTTGAGCCCGCTGAGGAAGCCCGCGCGGGCGGCGCTCGTCGCCAGGTGCTGCAGCCCACCGGGCAGCGTCCGCACCGCGCTGTGGAGCTCCCCGCCCGAAGCCGCCTCGATCAGCCCGCGGGCGCGGTCGTTCGCGGCCAGCGGCGTCCCCGCCGCGATGCCCGCCGCACGGCTCGCGCCACGCGCGAGGAAGATCGCTCCCCAGGCGGCGACGCCGACCGCCACGCCGAGCTGCCTGGAGGTGTCGTTGATGCCCGAGGCCATCCCGCTGCGCTCCTTCGGCACGACGCTCAGCGCGACGTCGGCGATCACGGGGTTCAGGAGCCCAATGCCGGCGCCGCTCAGGAGGAAGCCGGGAAGCAGCGCCGTCCAGCCGTCGCCGGCACGCAGCCCGCTCATCAGCACCAGCCCGACCCCCGTCGCGAGCAGGCCCACGGCCATCAGCACGCGCGCGTGCACGCGGCCGAGCAGCGAGCCCGCGAGCGGCGCGACCAGGAACGTCGCGAGCGTTATCGGCAGGTAACGCAGGCCCGCCTGCAACGGCGAGTAGCCGAGGTAGTCCTGCAGGTAGAGCGTGATGTAGAGGAACAGCGCGAACATCGATGCCGAGACCGCGAACGCCGCGAGCTGCACGCCGGTGAAGGCCCGGCTGCGGAACAGCCCGAGCGGCAGCATCGGCTCAGCCTGGCGGTGCTCGATCACCGCGAACAGCGCGAGCAGCGCCGCGGCGCCGCCGAACAGGCCGAGGATCAGCGCGCTGCCCCAGCCGTCGTCGTTGCCGCGGACGAGCGCCAGCACCAGCATGAACAGCGCCCCGCTGAAGCTCGTCAGCCCCGCCCAGTCGATGCGCGTCGCCGCGGGGTCGCGCGACTCGCGCACCCGCGCGAGCGTGGTCGCGATCGCCGCGAGGCCGATCGGCACGTTCAGGAAGAACACCCAGCGCCAGCCGAGCCCGCTCGTGACGGCGCCGCCGACGAGCGGCCCGACCGCGACCGCGACGCCGATCGTCGCGCCGTACACGCCGAGCGCCTGCCCACGCTCGCGGCCGGGACGGAACTCCTGCGCGAGCAGCGCCAGCGAGACAGCGAACATCGCCGCGCCGCCGACGCCCTGCACGGCGCGCGCGAGGTTGAGGACGGTCGGGTCGCCCGCCAGGCCGGCGATCAGCGAGGAGCCGGAGAACAGGGCCAGCCCGCTCACGAACACCGCCCTGCGCCCGAGGCGGTCCGCCAGCGAGCCCGCTGTCAGCACGACCGCGGCGAGTGCGAGCGTGTAGGCGTCGACGACCCACTGGAGGTCGGTGAAGCTGGCTTTGAGGTCGCGCTCGATCGAGGGCAGCGCCGTGTTCACGACCGTTATGTCGAGCAGCAGCATGAACGTCGCCACGCTGACCGCGATCAAGGTCCACCACTTGCGTTCCACGGTTGCCTCCTGTCGATCGGATACAATTGTCAGGCGAGCTAATAAGCCTCCCTGACTATTCAGTTCGGCCACCTTATCAGGTTTCCTGACATATGTCCTCCTCCACCGCAGACCCACTCGACTCCGCGCCCGCGGTCGCGGGGCGACCCGTGATGATCGGGTTGCTCGACGTCGCCAACGACCGCTTCACCGAGGACGTCTACACGCGGCTCGCCGCCGAGGGCTTCGCCGACGTCAGACCAGGGCACGGCTGCGTGTTCGGCACGATCGACCCGGAGGGCTCGCGGCTGACGGTGCTCGCGGCACGCGCGCGCATGACCAAGCAGACGGTCGGTGAAGTGACGAACGACCTCGAGCGCCTCGGCTACGTCGAGCGCCGCCCCGACCCCGACGACGGCCGGGCGAAGATCATCTGCCTGACCGAGCGCGGCCGCGAAGCACGCAGGCGCGGCCGCGAACTGATCGAGGAGATCGAGGGAGAATGGGCCGAGCGCTACGGCGAGGAGACGATGCGCAACCTGCGCAGCGCGCTGGAGACCGTCACGGCCGACTGGTGGGCGGAGATGTTCCCGCTCGGCCTGCGCGATTGACCGCCTCCCCGCCCCCTCCCTCGCGGGCGGCGGCGACCATCGCCGCGCACACCGCGGCGAGATCCTCCTCGCCGATCACGTAGGGCGGCATAGCGTAGACGAGCTCGCGGAACGGGCGCAGCCAGACGCCTCGCTCGACCGCCGCGCGCGTGGCTGCCGCCATGTCCACCGGCTCCAGGAGCTCGATCACGCCGATCGCACCCAGCACGCGCACATCGGCGACGCCTGGCAGCTCGCGCGCCGCGGCGAGCCCCGCGCGCAGGCCGGACTCGATCGCCGCGACCTGCTCCGGCCAGCGGCCTTCGCCGAGCAGCTCCAGCGAGGCCAGCGCGACCGCGCAGGCGAGCGGGTTCGCCATGAAGGTCGGGCCGTGCATCAGGCCTGCCCCCTCTCCGGAGCAGACGACCTCGGCGACATCGGCGCTGCACAGCGTCGCCGCCAGCGTCATGTAGCCGCCCGTCAGCGCCTTGCCGACGCACATCACGTCGGGGCTGACGCCGGCGTGCTCGCTCGCGAACAGGGCGCCTGTGCGCCCGAAGCCGGTCGCGATCTCGTCGAGGATCAGCAGCAGGCCGTGCTCGTCGCAGACCTCCCGCAGCAGTCGCACGCAGGCGGGCGAGTGGAAGCGCATTCCCCCCGCCCCCTGCACGACCGGCTCGGCGATCACCGCCGCGAGCTCGTGCGCGTGCCGCGCCGCCAGCTCGCGCACCGCGCTCGCCCAGCCCTCCTGCAGCGGCGCCTCGAAGCCGTCCGGCGGGCGCGCTGCGAACAGCTGCTCGGGGAGCACGCCGGCGAACAGGGAGTGCATGCCGCCGACGGGGTCGCAGACCGACATCGCCCCGATCGTGTCGCCGTGGTAGCCGCCGCGGACCGTGAGCAGCCGCGTGCGCCCGCTGCGACCGAGCGCTCGCTGGTACTGCAGAGCGAGCTTGACCGCCACCTCGACGGAGACCGAGCCGGAGTCCGCGAGGAACACTCGATCGAGGCCCCGGGGCGCGAGCGCGGTCAGCCGCTCGGCGAGGCGCACCGCCGGCTCGTGCGTGAGCCCGCCGAACATAACGTGCGCCATCTGCCCGAGCTGCGATACGACGGCCTCGTCGAGTGCAGGGTGGCGGTAGCCGTGGATCGCGCACCACCACGAGGCCATGCCGTCGATCAGCTCGCGGCCGTCGGCGAGCCGCAGCCGCACGCCCCGCGCGGAGACGACGGGCAGCGGCGCCGGCGCGGCCGGCAGCGCGCCGTAGGGATGCCACACGCGCTCGGCGTCGAGCGCGAGCAGCCGCTGCCAGTCGGGGTTGACGCGGTCGGGGAGCGGCGCGAGCAGGGATTCGTCGGCCGAGTCAGGCAAGGACGCAGAGAGGGTGGCGTGCCGGACCGGGAGACGCCCGCCGGCGCTCGCATCCCCGAACCGGCCGGCACACGAGCGACCGAGGACCCCGCCTGGCGCCGGCCAACGCCTCCCTAGTCCTCGTAGAGGGTGAATTCGCGCTTGCGCGCGCCGCACACCGGGCAGAACCAGGTGTCGGGGATCTGCTCGAAGGGCGTACCGGGCGGGATGCCGCCGTCGGGGTCGCCCTCCTCGGGGTCGTAGATGAAGCCGCAGGACTCGCAGATCCAGCGCTGCAGGGTTGCCGGTGTGCTCATCGGCGCCGGCCCTGATCCCGTCCGGGGCACTTCGCGTTCGTCTTCCGCATGCGCGGAAGGTTAGCGACCGGTAGGGTCGCCCGATGCCCGCACCGGAGGACGTCGAGCGACCGGGACCGGGCGAGGAGCTGAACACCGGGCCGCCCGTGCGGCCGCGCCAGGCCGCCAGCGTGATCCTGCTCAGAGGCGGCGCGAAGACGCTCGAGTTGCTGCTCGTCAAGCGCACTCCGAAGGCCCGCTTCATGGGCGGCGTATGGGTGTTCCCGGGCGGGGCCGTGGACGCCGAGGAGGGCGACGGCGACGGGGCGCACCGGCTGGCGGCCGTGCGCGAGCTGCGCGAGGAGGCGGCGATCGAGCTGCCCGGCCCGGAGGGGCTCGTGAAGTTCTCGCGTTGGATCACCCCGGCCGCCGTGACGATCCGCTTCGACACCCACTTCTTCCTCGCCACGCTGCCCGACGGGCAGGAGCCTGCGGTCGACGGCGACGAGTGCGTCGACCTCGGATGGTTCACTCCTGAGTCCGCGCTCGAGGCCTATGCCGCGAAGCGGATCGAGCTGGTCTTCCCGACGATCAAGCACCTCGAGCAGCTCGGCGAGTTCTCCGACGTCGATGCGCTGCTCGGATACGCGCGCGGGCGCGAGGTGCTGCCCGTCGAGCCGCGCGTTGTGATCGAGGGCGAGGTGGCGCGGATCCTGCTGCCGGGCGACAGCGGCTACTGAGCGGCAGAAGGGCGCGCCGCCGGCGCCGGAGGCCCGTCGTCGAGCGGCCGCCGCCCCGTGCGCGACGACGGTATAGAGCTGTTGTTTCGCCCGGTGCGCCTCGAACGAGCGGGACGCCCGTTGCGCGCGCGGCGTGGCGGCCCTCGGCCGCGCTCAGCTGCCCTGCTGGTCGGCGATCACGTGCGTGACCGCGTTGATCAGCGCCAGGTGCGTGAACGCCTGCGGGTAGTTGCCGAGGTGCCGGCCCGAGGATGCCTCGAGCTCCTCGGCGTAGAGCCCCAGCGGCGAGGCGTACGAGAGCAGCCGCTCGCAGAGATGCTCGGCCTCGCGCTTCTCGCCGATCTCCGAGAGCGCGGAGACGAGCCAGAACGAGCAGATCAGGAACGTGCCCTCTTCGCCGTGCAGCCCGTCGTCGGTCGAGTCGGTCCGGTAACGGAGCACGAGGCCGTTCTCGGTCAGCTCGTCTTTGATCGCTTTGACCGTCGCCCGCACCCGTTCGTCGTCGGGCGGCAGGAAGCGGAACAGGACCATCAGCAGCGTCGAGGCGTCGAGCGTGTCGGCTTCGTAGTGCTGGCGGAACACACCGCGCTTGTCGACGCCCTTGGCGAGGATGTCCTCGCTGATCTCCTCGGCGACGGCCTGCCACTTCTTGGCCTGCTCCTCGTCGCCGCGGCGTTCGGCGAGGCGCGCGCCGCGATCGAGCGCGACCCAGCACATCAGCTTCGAGGAGACGTAGTGGCGCGGCTCGCCGCGCGCCTCCCAGATTCCCTGATCGGGTTCCTTCCAGACCCTGGTGGCACATTCGACCTGGTCCCCGAGCACGGGCCACAGCCGCTCCGGGATGTGGTCGCGGTTCTTCGCGTGCACGTAGACCGAGTCGAGCACCGCACCGTAGACGTCGTTCTGGCGCTGGTTGAAGGCCCCGTTGCCGATCCGCACGGGACGCGCGCCTTCGTAGCCCTTGAGGTGGCCGAGGATCTGCTCCTCGAGGTCCTTCTGGCCACGGATCCCGTACATGATCTGCAGCGATCCGTCGCCGTTGCGCTCGAGGTCCGCGACGTACTGCACGAAGTCGTCGGCCTCCCAGTCGAGGCCGAGCGCGTGCAGCGCCCACAGCGTGAACGAGGCGTCGCGCATCCAGCAGAAGCGGTAGTCCCAGTTGCGCTCGCCGCGCGGCGTCTCCGGCAGCGAGGTGGTCGGCGCGGCCACCAGCGCGCCGGTCGGCATGAAGGTCAGCCCCTTCAGCACGAGCGCGGAGCGCTGCAGGTAGTAGCGCCAGGGGTGATCGGGGTAGGTGCCGTCGGCGAGCCAGTTGCGCCAGAAGTGGGCGGTCTGGTCGAGGTGCTCCTGCGCCTGCTCGACGGTGTGGGGCCCGCCGAGATCCTCGGTCCAGGACAGCGCGCAGAAGCGCCTCTCGCCTTCGCGCATCGTGTGGCGCCCGTGCACGCGGTTGCCCTCGATGCCCATCCTGATGTCGCTGAACAGCCGGAAGGCGACCCCGTCCTCGCGATGCGGGTCCTGCGCGCTTCCGTTCGGGCCGATGCCGTACTCGCGCGCCTCGCGCGACCCGTGCGCGTCGATCGCGCAGACGCCGTCCTCGCCGGTCTCGACCATCGACCAGTTCGCCGGGCACGAACCGTAGTCCAGCATCGGCTCGCAGACACACTCGACCTGGACCATCCCCTGCACGCATTCGACGACGCGCACGAGCAGGTGGTCGGCGTCGTAGTCGGTCGGGGGACGCGTGTGGCTGGAGCCGTGCGCGTTGTCGTGCCAGGCGCCGACCGTCAGCGCGTCGACGACCCGCAGCCACCCCTGCGGCGTCATCCAGGTCGTCTCGATCAGGTTCGTCCCGGGGACGTAGCGTCGCCCGATCGGCACGTACACCCCGTAGGGGCCGAGGCGCCAGTTGCCCGTTCCGCGATCCAGAAGAGCGCTGAAGACCGACGGAGAGTCGAAGTAGGGCAGGCACATCCACTCGATCGAGCCGTCGAACCCGACCAGGGCGCCGGTGTGGCAGTCCGAGAGGAAGCCGTAGCCTGCGATCGGCGGGAACGGCGAGTCGAGCTGGGAGGTCCACGCCAGGTCGGTCTCCCTCGGCATCCGCCCGACGTTCACCACTCCATCCTCTCGAAGCGCGGGCGCTCGACGCCCGGCGGCAGCACCTGCTCTTCCTCGAGCTTGTCGAGGTGCGCCGCCAGCGTCGCCGCCGCCACCGGACGCAGCTGCGGTGGCACGTCCGGCCAGGCGGCGTCGAGCAGCTGATCGACGGTTCGCCGGCCTTCGGCCAGGGCCATGATCAGGCTGTTCTCGCGGTCGATGCGGTGGGCTGCATATTGCTCGAGCCTGCTCTGCGCGTCCCAGACCGGAGGGCCGTGGCCGGGGCAGAGCACGTTGAAGTCTTCCCTAAGGCGCAGACGGGTGAGCGCCAGCAGGTAGCCGGCCAGCGCGCCGGGATAGGGACTGACGAACACGCTGCCGGTGCCGAGGACGGCGTCGCCGGTGAAGCAGGCGCCCTCGCCGACCAGCGCGTAGTGGTCGGCGGCGTGCCCGGGCGCGAAGACCGCGGTCAGGGGGCCGACGCGCGCGCCTTCGGACAGCTGCACGTCGACCGCCCCGCGGGCCGCGGCCAGCGGCGCGCCGTATGCGTCCGCCAGCTCCCTGGCAGCCTCCGAATGGTCCTGGTGGTCGTGGGTCACGACCACGCCGCCGAGCCCGCCGCGCGCGTCGATGACCGCGTGCAGCGCGCGCACGTGCTCTTCGATCGAGGGTCCCGGGTCGATCACCCACGCCGGCGAGCGGCCGAGCAGCCAGCTGTTCGTGCCGGTGAGCGTCAGCGGGCCCGGGTTGGGAGCCCGCACGAGCTCGATGTCGTAGTGCTCGCGCAGGTCGGCCAGCGACTCCTGCTCGGCGGGCTCGCGCGGCTCGAGCACCTCGCCTTCGCCGATGTCCATGGCGGCGACCCTAGCGCCAGCGCCCGCGGACGCGGGCGGGGAGGGTCTGCGGCGCCCACGGGACGAGCCGCCCGCCCGCGCCGTGAGCGGGCGGGCGCTCGCGTGTGGGTGCCGTGCCTACGCGGACCGGATCAGCTTCTTGTTGACGAATTCGTCGGCGCCGTAGCGGCCGAGCTCGCGGCCGAAGCCCGAGCGCTTGAACCCGCCGAACGGCAGCTCCGGGCTGTCCGCGCCGACGATGTTGACGTAGACCATCCCGGCCTCGATCTGGTCGGCGACGCGTTCTGCCTGTGCCGGGTCGTTCGTCATCAGGTAGGAGCCGAGCCCGAACTGCGTGTCGTTCGCGAGCTCGACCGCCTCCTGCTCGGAGGAGACCTTGTAGACCTGCGCGACGGGGCCGAAGAACTCTTCCTGTGAGGCGGCGTCGCCCGGTTTGATGCCGGTCAGGATCGTCGGCTCGTAGAAGTTCCCGTTGCGGCTCCCGCCGATCAGGATCTCCGCCCCGTCCTGAACGGCGCGTTTGACCTGCTCGTCGAGCCGGTCGGCGGCGGTCTTGGAGGAGAGCGGTCCGATCGCCGTGTCCGCGGAGCTCGGGTCGCTCGGCTTGGCGGCGCTGAGCTGACCCTTGAGCTTGTCGAGGAACTCGTCGTAGAGGCTGTCGAGGACGATGAACCGCTTCGCGGCGTTGCAGGCCTGGCCCGCGTTCTCGAGCCGGGCTTCGGCAGCCTTCTCGGCGGCTTCGGCGACGTTGTCGGTGCCGAGCAGGATGAACGGGTCCGAGCCGCCGAGCTCGAGCACGACCTTCTTGAGGTTCCTGCCGGCGACCTGAGCGACCGCGGCGCCGGCGCGCTCGGAGCCGGTGACCGACACGCCGCGGACGCGCGGGTCGGCGATCACCCACTCGATCTGCTCGTTGGTGGCGTAGATGTTCTCGTAGCAGCCGTCCGGGTAGCCGGCGTCCTGGAAGATCTGCGCGATCGCCTGCGCGGATTCGGGGCACTGCGGAGCGTGTTTGAGCAAGACCGTGTTGCCGATCACGTGGTTGGGTCCTGCAAAGCGCGCGACCTGGTAGTAGGGGTAGTTCCAGGGCATGATCCCGAGCAGCACGCCGTAGGCGCTGCGGCGGACGATCGCCGTGCCCTCGCCGCCGAGCAGCTCGATCGGCTCGTCGGCCATCAGGCTCTCGGCGTTCGCGGCGTAGAAGTCGTAGATCGCGCCGGCGAACTCGGCCTCGCCGATCGCCTGCTCGATCGGCTTGCCCATCTCGCGGACGATGATCTCGCCGAGCTGCTTGCGGCGCTCGACGTGCAGGCGCCCGACGGCTCGCACGAGCTCTGCCCGCTCCGCGACGGTGGAGCCCGCGCTCCACGAGCGATAGGCGGCGTCCGCGCGGGCGATCGCGGCCTTCAGGTCCTCGTCGGAGATCTCCGGGTACTCCTTGACGACCTCGTCGGTCGCTGGGTTGATGACGGCGTAGCTGCTCATGTCTCTGCTCCCTGGGGTCGAACTGGGTGATTGTGATTCGCGCGGCGCGCGGTGGGGTTGCTCACGCCGGCGCCGGCGCGGGCGCCGGCATGCCGAGCGCCTCGGCTACGGCCGGATGGGTTATCTCGCCCTCGCTCACGTTCAGCCCCTTGCGCAACCCCGGGCTTGCGGCGAGCGCATCGGAGACGCCCCGCTCGGCGAGCTCGATCACGTAGGGCAGCGTCGCGTTCGTCAGCGCGTAGGTCGAGGTGATCGGGACCGCCCCCGGCATGTTCGTGACGCAGTAGTGCGTGATGCCGTCGACCTCGTAGGTCGGGTTCGAGTGGGTCGTCGGGCGCGACGTCTCGAAGCAGCCGCCCTGGTCGATCGAGACGTCGACGAGCACGGCGTTGCGCTTCATCAGCCCCAGCTGCTCGCGCGTGATCACGTGCGGGGCGCGCCCGCCGGGGAGCAGCACCGCGCCGATCACGAGGTCGGCCGCCGGCAGCATCTCTTCGATCGCGAGCGTCGATGAGTAGACCGTCGATGCGCGGCCCCCGAAAGCGACTTCGAGCTCGCGCAGGCGGTCGATCGAGCGGTCGAAGACGAACACGTCGGCCTCCATGCCGATCGCGATGAAGGCCGCGTTCATGCCGACGACCCCGCCGCCGATCACCAGCACGGTGGCGGCGGCGACGCCGGGCACGCCGCCGAGCAGGATGCCGCGCCCGCCGAGCGGCTTCTCGAGCATGAAGGCCCCGGCCTGGGTGGCGATCTTCCCGGCGACCTCGCTCATCGGCGCCAGCAGCGGCAGGCGGCCGTGTGAGTCCTCGACGGTCTCGTACGCGATGCATGTCGCGCCGGAGGACATCAGCCCCTCGGCCAGCTGCGGCTCGGCGGCCAGGTGCAGGTAGGTGAAGAGCGTGTGCTCCGGGCGCAGCCGCTCGACCTCCTCGGGCTGCGGCTCCTTGACCTTCAGGATCAGCTCGGCATCCCCGAACAGCGCATCCGCGCCCGGCAGGATGCGCGCGCCCTGGGCCTCGAACTGCTCGTCGCTGAACGCGCTGCCGTCACCGGCGCCGGCCTGGATCAGCACGTCGTGGCCGTGGGTGGACAGCTCGCGCACGCCGGCCGGGGTGATCGCGATGCGGTACTCGTCGGCCTTGATCTCAGTCGGGATCCCGATCCTCATCTGCGCTTCGCTCCTCTCTCGGCCATGGGAAGGCGCCCGCTGAGCGGGCTACTTCGATCGATTCTCATCGCGCAAGCTCCCGCCCGCGCAGGGCGAGCCAGAACTCGATCCGGTCGCGGGCGTTGGAGAAGTCGCGCCCGGTGAGCTGCTCGATGCGGCGGATCCGGTAGCGCAGCGTGTGGCGGTGGCAGAACAGCGCCGCCGCGGCCTTCTCCCAGTGGCCGTTGTGCTCGATGAAGACGTCCAGGGAGCGGACCAGCTCGTCGCCGTAGTCGCCCTCGCCCTGCTCGATCGGGCCGAGCACCGAGCGGCAGTAGGAGCCGAGCGCCTCCTCGTCCTGCAATGACAGCAGCAGCTGGAAGGCGCCCAGGTGCTCGTAGGTCGCGACCTCGGGGGCGTTCCCGTTGCGGAGGCGCACCGCCTCGAGCGAGCAGCGGGCCTCGTGGAAGGCCATCCTCAACGAGTGTGTCGGCGCGGGCCGGCTCGCCGCCGCGCGCACGTCGCCGAGGCGCGGCACCAGCTCAGCGCGGATCCTCGCCGCGAGCGTGACCGGGTCGAGATGCTGCTGAGCGGAACCGGAGGCGTCGATCACGGCGCACAGCAGCCCGCCGCGGATCGCGACGAGGTTGCCGATCCGCTCCCCCTCGAGCGAGCGTTCGACGGCGGATGCGGCCGTGCCGGCGTCCTCGACGCGGAAGGCGAGCACCGCCAGGCGATCGCCGATCCCGAACGGCCGCAGGCGCGCCTGCAGGTCCTCGGGGTACAGGCGCCCGCTGAGCGCCTCGGCGAGCACGTCGCCGACCATGCTGCGCTGCAGCAGTTCGTAGCGTTCGTCGAGCAGCCGCGCGAAGACCCGCTCGGTGATCGCGATGAACGGCAGCTCGTAGGGAACCTCGAACACCGGGAAGTCGCGCTTGCGGGCGGCGTTGACGAGCGCGGCGGGCAGCCGCCGGTGCCGGAAGCCGGTGCCGAAGCCCAGCGCCGCGATGTCGTGGCCGGCGATCCGCTCGAGGAACTCGCGCTGCGCCTTCGCGCCGTCGAGCTGCAGGCCCGTCGTCAGCAGCACCTCGCCGCCTTTCAACCAGGGTGTCGGATCGGGCAGCTCGGTGCTGTGGATCCAGCGGACGAGCCTGTCGGCTGCGCCCAAGCCGGTCACGAGCTCGAGGCCGAGCTCACCGATCAGGCTCTCGACTGTGAGCTCCACGACTGCATTCTCTCTCCGGCCTCGGTGAGCACCGGGCGCAGGATCGAGACGATCTCCTCGAAATGCTCGCGCCCCGCGATCAGCGGCGGCGAGAGCTGCACGATCGGGTCGCCGCGGTCGTCGGTGCGGCAGATCAGCCCGCGGTCGTAGAGCTCGCCGGAGAGGAAGCCGCGCAGCAGGTACTCGGACTCCTCGCCGTCGAAGGTCTCCTTCGTCTGCTTGTCCTTGACCAGCTCGATCGCGTGGAAGTAGCCGGCGCCGCGCACGTCGCCGACGATCGGCAGCTCGCGCAGGCCGTCGAGCATCTCGCGGAACAGGCCCTCGTTGGCGCGGACGTTGCCGGGCAGGTCCTCGCGCTCCATCAGCTCGATGTTGGCGAGCCCGACCGCGCATGCGACCGGGTGCCCGCCGAAGGTGAAGCCGTGCACGAAGGAGGCTTTGCCGTGCATGAAAGGCTCGGCGATGTGGTCGCCCGCGATCACCGCGCCGAGCGGCACGTAGGCCGAGCTGATGCCCTTGGCGGTGGTGATCATGTCGGGCTGGTAGCCGTAGCGCTCGCAGCCGAACCAGTGGCCGAGGCGGCCCCATGCGCAGATCACCTCGTCGGAGATCAGGAGAACTCCGTGGCGGTCGCAGATCTCGCGCACTCTCTGGAAGTAGCCCTCCTGCGGCGTGAAGCAGCCGCCGCCGTTCTGGACCGGCTCGAGGATCACGGCGGCGACGGTGTCGGGGCCCTCGAACTCGATCGCCTCCTCGATCGCATCGGCAGCCCAGAGCGGATCGCGCGCTTCGCTCCAGCGATAGGAGTTGGTGTTCGGCACGTGCACCCCGCCCGGCGTGAGCGGCTCGAAGGGCTCGCGCAGCGGCGGCAGGCCGGTCGCGGTGAGGGCGCCCATCGACACGCCGTGATAGGCGAGGTTGCGCGAGATCAGCTTGTAGCGGTTCATGTCTCCGCGCGCGCGGTGATACGCCTTGGCGAGCTTCCATGCCGACTCGACGGCCTCCGAGCCGCCGGAGGTGAAGAACACGCGGTTGAGGTTGCCCGGCGTCATCGACGCGATCTTCGCGGCCAGCTCGATCGCCGGCGGGTGCGCGTAGCTCCAGTTCGTGTAGAAGCCGAGCTTGGCGGCCTGCGCAGCCGCCGCCTCGCCGAGCTCCGCGCGCCCGTGCCCGGCGTTGACGCAATACAGGGCCGAGAGCCCGTCGAGATAGCGCTTGCCGTTCTCGTCGTAGACGTAGCACCCCTCGCCGCGCACGATCACCGGCACCTGGTGCTCGGCGTCGTAGGAGCCCATGCGCGTGAAGTGCATCCACAGGTTGCGGCGGGCGAGCTCCTGCAGCCGGTCCGCGTGCTCGGCCAGCGCCGGGCCGGCCGGGCCGGGGGCCCAGGTCTCCGCCGTCGAGCCCGCCGCGGGGCCCGCCGCGCTGCTCGCCTCGTTCAGGTCGCTGGCTGCCATCGCGCTCTCCTTCCCGTCTGGCTCACGCCGTGGGTGCCACGGCGGCGAATAGACAGTCAGGACAACACTACCCCGACGTCGTGGCCGCTACAAGTACGCCGACGGTAAACAGCTGGAATTTCCGTTGTACCAGACGTACATCACCCCACAGGACTTTTGGGACAATTGCCACTTGCGTGTATGTCGTCTGAGGACATAGCCTCCGCACGGCAGCGCTGTCGAGCCCCCGCGAGAGGAGTGAGCCATGGCCGTCGAGGGAACCGTCGCACCACAGCCCGTCGGGCACAGCGGCGTGATGGACAAGGGCCTGAAGAAGAACGCGATCGGCTACGTCTCGAACATCGTGATCGGCGTGGCCTCGACCGCGCCGGCCTACTCGCTCGCGGCGACGCTGGGCTTCATCATCGCCGACCCCGGCGTGCGGACCCACGGGCCCGCGGTGCTGCTCGCCTCCTTCATCCCGATGCTGCTGATCTCGCTGTCCTACCGCTACCTCAACAAGGCGGATCCGGACGCCGGCACCTCGTTCGCCTGGACGACGCGCGCCTTCGGCCCGACGTTCGGCTGGCTGAACGGCTGGGCGATCTTCCTCGCCGACGTGCTGGTGATGGCCTCGCTGGGCCTGATCGCCGCGACCTACACCTTCCAGCTCGTGGAATGGCACTGGGCGGAAGCGCACACGGGCGCCGGCCTCGTCGGGTGCATCCTGTGGATCCTGCTGATGACGTGGATCTGCCACCGCGGCATCGAGCTCTCGGCGCGCATCCAGCAGATCCTGCTCAGCTTCGAGCTCGTGATGCTGGCGATCTTCTCGGTCGTGGCGATCGTCGACGTCTACTCGGGCAACGGCGGGGCCGGCGCGATCCAGCCACAGGCCTCCTGGTTCAACCCCTTCGCGATGAACTTCCACGACCTCGTCGTCGCAATGCTGCTCGGCGTCTTCCTCTATTGGGGCTGGGACTCGGGCGTGTCGGTCAACGAGGAGTCCGAGGACTCCAACGAGGGGCCCGGGCGAGCCGCCGTCGTCTCGACGCTGCTGCTCGTCGTGATCTACCTGCTGGTCTCGACCGGCGGGCAGGCCTACCACGGGGTCCACTACTTCATCGGCGAAGGCGAAGCCGTCGAAGCCCACCGCGAAGACATCCTGCACGCGCTCGGCAAGGGAGTGCTCGGCGCGGTCGGGGTCAAGTTCCTGATCGTGGCGGTGCTGACCTCGGCAGCGGCCTCGACGCAGACGACGATCCTGCCGACCGCCCGAACCACGCTCTCGATGGCTCACTGGGGCGCGATCCCCCGGCTCTTCGGCAAAGTGCACCCGCGCTTCTTCACGCCCACGGCCTCGACCTGGGGCTTCGGCCTGATCTCGATCGCGGTGGCGACGCCGCTGATCCTGATCTCCAGCGAAGTTCTCGAACTCGCGGTCGTCGCGCTCGGCATCCCGGTGTGCTTCTACTACGGCTCGACCGGCTTCGCGTCGGCGGTCTACTACCGCAAGGAGCTGTTCGACAGCGCCCGCAAGTTCGTGATGGTCGGCCTGCTGCCCGTGCTGGGCGGACTGATCATGTACGGGATCGGCATCTACGCGTGCATCTACTACGGGCACGCCGCGAACTCCGAAGGCAAAGAGTACCTGGGGCTGACGCTGCCGCTGTGGCTCGGTGCGGTCGGCCTGGGGGTCGGCCTGGTGCTCGCGCTCGTCTCCCGCTTCTACTTCCGCGCCTTCTTCTCACGCAGGCCGGAAACCGCCCCGATCGGAGTGCTCGACGCACCGGTCGAGCGCGCCCCGCTGCACATGTTCGGCCCGGACCACGTCGGCTCCGGCGAGCCGGTGAGGATCCCCCCCGAGGACGATCAGCCGGGGACCCCGCCGCGGGCCTGAAGGCGCTCCCGCCGCGGCGCGCTACCTGCCACCGCTCGCGACCAGCGGCGAGGAGCTGACCGCGGGGTTTCCGCGTCCTGGTCGGCTGCGCCCTCGCCTGCGCCGCCGCGCTGGTCGACTACGCGATCCACGCCTTAGTGTTCGACCGCCGGCGCAGACCCGCTGCCTGCTCCGACGCAGCGCCCTAGCCCGGGACTAGGGCGTCTTCTCGACCACGCCGTGCGGCGCACCGTGCTCCGCCAGCAGCGCGAGGAACGGCGCCGGCGGGAACGCCTCCGGGCCGAGCACGCCCGTCCCCTGCCACTCGCCGCGGTCGATCAGCTCCAGCGCCACCGCCGGGTTGACCGCGGTCTGCCACACGACCGCCTGGCTGCCGTACTCGCGCATCGTCGTCTCGTTGTCCACCACGTGGTAGAGGTAGGTCGAGCGGGGGGCCCCGTCCTTGCCCGTTCCCTTGACCCAGGTCCCCGCGCAGGTCCGCCCGGTCATCCGCTCGCCGAGCGTCGCCGGATCCGGCAGCGTCGCGGCCACGACGTCGCGCGGCGAGACCTCGACGCCGCGAACGCTCACCGGCGCGGTCGCGTCGAGCCCGAGCTTGTGGAGCGTCTGCAGCACGTCGATGAACTCCTGGCCGAGCCCGTACTTGAACGTCACCCGCTCGCAGCTCACCCAGCGGGGGATCAGCACGACCTCCTCGTGCTCGACGTTGACGCATTCGACATCGCCGATCCCCTCCGGGAACTCGAAGATCTCCGGCTCGGAGAACGGCGCCGTCGTGTGAAAGCCGCGCTCGCGCTCCCAGATCAGCGGCGGGTTCAGGCACTCCTCGATCGTCGTCCAGATCGAGAAGGTCGGCGCGAAGTCGTAGCCCTCCACGACGAGATCGGCGCCGTCGCGCACGCCGACTTCGCCGATCGAGGAGAACATCTCCTCGGCGGCGTGTCGCGCGAACACATCGGAGAGGCCGGGCTCGACGCCGATCCCGACGAGCGCCAGCAGCCCCGCCGACTCCCACTGCTCGTGGCGCTCGAGCTGGTAGTCGCCGAGCATCTCACCCGGCAGCTCGTAGGGCCGCTCGGGATGCGGGTGCGAGAGCGTCATCGCCATGTCCAGGTACGTCGCGCGGGCCTCCAGGCAGGCGTCGAAGATCGGCTGGTTGAAGCGCGGGTCGCACGCGTTCAGCACCGCGTCTGGTTGCACGCGCCGGATCAGCTCCACGATCTCGGCTCGATCGGAGGCGTCGACCCGCTCGGCACCGAAGCGGTCAGCTTCGCCGAGGCGCTCCGCCGCGGCCTGCGCGCGCTCGAGCGCGACGTCGGCGAGAACCACTCGCTCGAAGACGGGCCGCCGCTGCGCGATCCCGGCGAAGGCCGCGCCGACGCCGCCGGCTCCGATCACGAGCACCCTCATCCTGCGAAGTCTGTCATCAAAGCCAAGAGCTGAATGTCACATCCGTGCCGCGGCCGTGCGCCGCAATGGCTCAGGCGCCTCCCTTATGCTCCGCCGATCCGCGCGGCCCCCGACATCCGCATGCCGTGAGCACGGGCGTACCGGCGCCAGCAAGCAGTCGAGAGGAACCCCCGGTGAGGCCCGGCGCCACCGAGCGCGAGGTCCCGGCGCGGCGCAGGCCGTGGCTCGCGCGCGCGAGCTGGACGCCCTCGGCGTCGATCCCGGGGCGCGAGCTGGCGCTGGTGGTCCTCGGCGGCGTGCTGCTCGCCGTGCTGACGAGCTGGCCGCTGATCCTGCACCTGCCCAGCCGGATCGCCCCGGATCTCGGCGACCCCGTGCGCACCGCCTGGGAGGTGGCGTGGGTCGGACACGCGATGCTGCACGACCCGCTGCACCTGTTCGACGCCAACGCCTTCTACCCCCACCCGCTGAGCCTCGCCTTCTCGGACTCGCTGCTCGGATACGGGCCCGCCGGCTTCTTCGGCTCCGGCACCGTGGCCGCCCTCGTCCGTTACAACCTGCTGTTCCTGTTCGCGTGGTCGCTGTGCTTCGTCGGCGCCTACCTGCTCGCCCGCGAGCTCGGCCTCGGGCGGCTCGGTGCTGCGGCCGCGGGCATCGCCTTCGCCTACGCGCCATACCGCGTGACCGAGGCCGGGCACCTGCACGTGATCTCCTCCGGCGGCATCCCGCTGGCGCTGTTCTTGCTGCTGCGCGGCTACCGCCGCGGCTCGGCTGGCCTCGTGCTCGCCGGCTGGCTGGTCTCGGCCTGGCAGGTGAGCCTCGGCTTCACGCTGGGTCTGCAGTACTGCTACCTGCTGCTGGTGCTCGCGCTGATCGTCGCGTGGGAGCTGTGGCGCGCGCGCTCACGCGCCGCTGCGCCGCGCGCGCCGGAAGGGTGGCGCGAACGCTCACGCGCCACTGAGCCCGAAGGCGCCGCCGCGCCGCTCGACGGGCGCGCCGGCGGCGGCGCCGTGGCCCCGGGAGCATCGAACCGGGCCGCGGCCGACCGGCCGCCCGCCGGGCCCGGCCTGGCGCTGCCGCCGCGACGGCTGCTGGCCGTCACCGCCGCCGGGCTGATCGTGCTCGGCGCCGTCACCGCCTACCAGTCGCGGCCATACCTGCGCGTGGCGGCCATCTACCCGACGGCCAAGCGCACGATCAAGGAAGTCGAGAACTACTCATCGGGGCCCGCGGCGCTGATCTCGGCGTCCTCGGAGAACCGCGTGTGGGGCGGGCTCACCTCCGGCCCGCGCGAACACGTCCACTCCAAGAACGAGGACGTGTTCTTCCCCGGCGGGCTGATCTTGGTGCTCGCGCTGATCGGCCTCGTGGCGGGCACCGCGCTGAGCGGCCGAATGCGTGCCGGGCTGCTCGTCGGGGTGATCGCCTGCTCGGTGCTCGCGATGGGCCTCGGCCTGACCGGGGCCGGCTATCCCTACCGGCTGCTGTTCGACTACGCCCCCGGCTGGAACGGGGTGCGCGTGCCGGGACGCCTGTTCACCCTCGCCACGCTCTTCTACGCGCTGCTTGCGGGCGCCGGCGTGGCATGGGTGTGCGATCGCGTACGGGCGCCGGGCCGCCGCGGCACGCGGCCGGCGGGGACTGTACGGGCGCCGGGCCGCCGCGGCACGCGGCCGGCGGCGTCCGCGCTCGGCGTGGGGGTCGGCGTCGTGCTGCTGATCGGACTGCTCGGCGAAGGCGCCGGACACCTCGGGCATCCCGTCGTCCCGCAGCCCTCCCGCTCGGAAACCGGGCTGCCCGGACCGCGGCTCGACCTGCCGACCGATGGCGCCCACGACCGCATCTGGCAGTACTTCTCGACCGACGGCTTCTACAAGATCCCGATCGGCAACAGCACCTTCGACATGCCCGCCGTCGACGACCTGCGCGGCGGCATGAAGGGCTTCCCCGACAAGGCGAGCATCGAGAAGCTGCGCTGGTACGGGATCAAGACCGTCGTGCTGCACCTCAACACGATCAAGGAACTGCCTCCAGAGCATGGCCTCGTGGTCTCCGAGCCCTCCGACCCCGCGGCCGCGGCCGCGAAACCTGTCGCGGGGCTCGGCGTCAGCGAGCGCCGCGCCGGCGACAGCGTGATCTACGAGATCGGGCCGGGGCCGAAGGCGCTGCACGGCACCGACTGATGCAGGCCGGCACCGCACCGACCCGCTCCCAGGGCGCGACGCCTGCCGCGGGCGGCGCCGCGCGCCCGCGCCGGCGCCTGCTGCCGCGCAGCCGCGCGGCGCGCACGGCACTGACCGCGATCGTCCTGGCCGCGCTCGCCTCGGCGATGATGCTCCAGAACTGGTCTGACAACCAGAGCTCGCACTACGACCTGATCCGGGCGCTCGACGCGGGGCGCACGACGATCGGCCACGGTCCCTATCCGACCAAAGACGAGGCCTTCTACAAGGGCCACTGGTACTCCGCGCGCGCGCCCGGGCTGGCGATCTTCTCGCTGCCGTTCTACGAGACCCTGACAGCGCTGCAGGCGCCGAAGCTCGCCCGCTCCTCGCCGGCCCTGCGGGGCGAAGACGAGATGATCGACTTCGTCGGCTGGTGGGCGACCGTGCTGCCCGCGTTCATCCTGATGCTGCTGGTGTGGCGCGTCGCCGAGGGCTTCGAGCCGGGCTATGGCGCCGCCGCCGCGGTCACGACTGGGCTCGGCACGCTCGTGATGCCGTTCTCCACGATGCTGTTCTCCCACGTCTTCACGGCGATGCTCGGCTTCGCCGCTTTCGCGATCATGATGCGCGAGCGCGCCGGTCCGGCCCCGCGGCCGCTGCTGCTCGGGGCGGCGGGGCTGCTGATTGGCTACGCGACCGGCTCGGAGTACCCGCTGGCGTTGGTCGCGATCGTGCTCGGCCTCTACCTGCTCTCCCGCCCCGGCGGCCTCGCGCCGCGGGCGTTGCTTTCGCGCGCCGGGGCCTACGTGCTCGGCGGCGTGATCGGGATCGTGCCGCTGCTGCTCTACAACCACGCGGCGTTCGGATCCTGGACGCACCTCGCCTACTCCAACATCCCCCAGCAGCAGAAGGGCTTCTTCGGGATCTCGGCGCCGAGCCTGAGGGTGCTCGCGACGTTGCTGTTCGACTCGCGCGGCCTGCTCACGCTCTCACCGGTGCTGATCCTCGCCGTCGCCGGGATCTGGCTGCTGGACCGCCGCGGCCGGCGCGCGGAGGCGCTGACGATCGCCGGTGTGTGCCTGTGCTTCGCGATCTACAACTCCGGCTACTACCTGCCCTACGGCGGCGGCGCGCCGGGGCCGCGCTTCATGATCACGCTGCTGCCGTTCCTCGGCTGCACGCTGGGCCTCGCCTTCAGGCGCTGGCCGGGACCGTCGGTCGCGCTGGCGGGTGTCTCCGTGGCGACGATGCTGACCGCCACCGTCACGCATCCGCTCGTCGGCTACGAGAACGAGACGGTCGTCTGGACGCGACTGCTGAGCAAGGGCGAATTCCAGCCCACGATCTTCAACGCGTTCAGCCTCGGCCAGGTGAAGCTCGGCGTCAGCGGCTGGGCCGGGATCGCCCCGGTGCTCGCCGCCGCGGGGCTGGCGCTGGTGCTGGCGGCCGCGGCGATGCCGCGGATGCGCTGGCGGGCCGGCACCGTGCTCGCCGGCGCCGTGGCGCTGGCGACGTGGGCGCTGTTCGCGTGGCTCGGGCCGACGAAGCTCGGTCTCGACCACCGCGGGCTGCTGGACATCAAAGCCGCCGGGGACCCGACGGCGCTCGATCTGGCTCTCCACAACGGCGCGCGCTACCCGCTCGCGCGCCTCGCCGTCTATGCGACCGCCGCGGGAGCGCTGGCACTCGGCGCGTGCGCGCTGCTGCGGCGTGCCCGTGCCGGATCGATCGGCGAGGCCGCGCCGGCGCCCGCGGGCTGAATCCCCGCGACGGGCGCAGCCGTACGCCGCGCCCGTCCCCGGCCGGCTGGCCGGGACGGGACGGGACGTTCGGAGCTCAGGCTCAGTTGCGTGCGGTCTTCACGCTGCACGCCGGGGCGTGAAGCGCTTTGCAGACGACCAGGTAACCCGGCCGCGGCTGGCCGAACGCGTTCGTCAGCCCGGCGTCGAAGCGCGTGGAGGTGGTGCCCCCGGTCCAGTCGTAGATGTAGAGGCGCTTGATCTGCTTGTACTCGGCGGCGACCGCGAACATGAACTTCAGGACCTTCGCCGCGCGGCTCAGTCCGGAGCCGTGCTTGTTCAGGAACGAGGGCTTGAACTGCACGAGGCCGCCGGTCTCGGTCAGCCACACCTGGCCGCCGAGCGCCTTGACCAGTTCGCGCGTGCGCCAGCTTTCAAGGCGGTTGATGTCGGAGTAGTTGTGAAGACCCCAGATCGAGGGCATCACGGTGTGCAGCCGACTGATCTCGCTCTTGAATTCGGAGATGTAGCGCAGGGTGCCGTGGATCGAGTACGCGTCGAGCACATCGAGCCCGAGCACCGTGCAGCCCTTGCAGACGCGCTTGAGCGCCTGGTAGTACTTCGCCGCGGTCGCGGCGGAGGGGCTGGAGAGGACGTGCTTGATGTTGCCGCGGTTGGCCTCGTCGTAGGACTGGTACTGGCGGACGTGGGGGAAGTCTTTGACGAATTTCTGCACGTCGTGCTGGTAGACGGCCACCGACGGCAGCTTCGTCGGCGTGTGCTCGGAGTGGTAGAAGGCGACGAGGATCTGCTGGTGCGCCGCTTCGGCGGTCCGGATCCAAGCGCGGGCCTTGGCGAGCTCGTCCGAGCGGACGGCGGCGTCGTACGGCGCGATGTAGCGCGCGATTTTCGTGTTCAGCTGTCGCCAGAGCGGGTTCGTGAACATCTGCGGGCCCTCGTCGCCGAGACCTGTCAGGTACGAGGCGGCGGCGTACGCGCGGGGCTGGGCCTTCGCCGGCTTGCCGGCCGTCGCGCTCGAGACGAGCGCCAGGGTGGCGGCGAGCGCCGCCAGGGCTGTGAGTGCGGCTGTGAGGAGTGTGCGGGGGGATTTGGTCATGTCTTCACACCAACAAGCTCGATGGGCGGGGGTTTCGCGATGCTAGTGATCTTTAGGCGCTCGCCCGCCGAGGCTGTCGGCGTGCCGACCGAGCCACGGTGCGCAGAACGCGCCCTGCATCCCCCTTCGCGCTCACCCCTCAGGTCTCCTGCGAGCTTTAGGAGGTCTTAGGTGGCGCCTCGCGCAGGCGGGGATCGGCCACGATCCGAATGTCCACGCCCGGGAGATCCGCGATCAGGCGCCCCAGCAGCGAGTCGCCGCCCGACCGCAGCCGGCCGAGGCCGCGACCGCGGCGGGGCGTGCCGATCAGCACATACGTGGCGCCGATCCGCCGCGCCTCCTCGACCGCGGCCGCGGCTGGGTCCTCGCCCTCCTCGACGTGCAGCGGCGCACCGAGCATCGAGCTCAGCCTGCGCAGCGACTCGAGCCGGCCCCGGTCCTCGGCGCTCGGCTCGCGTCCCGGCGGCCTGACGACGAGCACGTCGAGGTCGCCGTCGAGGCGCTGCGCGGAGCGCCATGCGCGACGCACGACGTGCTCGGACTGCCGCTCCAGGGAGACCACTGCCAGCAGCCGCTCGCTGATCGCCTCGGGGATCGCCGCCTCGCCCTCCTCGTCGCGCCGCGCGCCGGCTGCGGGCTCTCGCACGAGACGCTTCACCTCGACGTCCTCGGCCACCTGGCGCAGCGCGGTCTCGCGCAGCGCCGCCAGGTTCTCGACCTTGAAGAAGTGGTTCAGCGCCGCGCCCACCCGGTCGGGCCCGTAGACCTTCCCCGCGCGCAGGCGTGCGATCAGCGCCTCCGGAGTGAGGTCGATCAGCACGACCTGATCCGCCGCCGACAGGATCTCGTCGGGAACCGTCTCGCGGACGACGGCACCGGTCAGCCGCTCGACTTGATCGTTGAGGCTCTCGAGATGCTGGACGTTGACCGTCGAGAAGACGTCGATGCCACTCTCGAGCACGTCGCGCACGTCCTCGTAGCGCTTCTCGTGCTCGACGCCGGGCGCGTTCGTGTGCGCGAGCTCGTCGATCAGGCAGATCTCCGGTGCCCGCGCGAGCACGGCCGGCAGATCCATCTCCTCCAGGCCCCTGCCGCGGTAGTCGACGGTGCGGCGCGGCACGAGCTCGAGCCCCTCTGCCTGCGCCAGCGTCTCAGCGCGTCCGTGCGTCTCGAGATAACCGATCACGGTGTCACGGCCGCTCTGCGCTTCGGCGCCGCCCTCCTGCAGCATGCGGTAGGTCTTCCCCACCCCCGGGGCCATGCCGATGAAGACCTTCAGGTGACCGCGCCCGTCTGCCATATCGGATCCGTGTGGGACGCTACCTGAGGTGACGTCCTTCCAGACCGCGGTGGCCGTGCTGGGCGGTCTGCTGATCCTCGGAGCGCTGCTCTCCGGCGTCGCCCGGCGGAGCATCCTCTCGCTCGCGGCGGTCTTCGTGCTCGCCGGCTTCGTGCTGGGCGAGGGCGCGACCGGGGTGCTGCACCTCCGGGCGGAGTCCGGCTTCGTGAGCGATCTCGCGAGCGTCGCGCTGATCGTGATCCTGTTCCGCGACGGGCTGGAGGTCGACCGCGAGCTGTTGGCGCACCACTGGCAGGCGCCGCTGCGCAAGCTCGTGATCGCGATGCCCCTGACGGCCGCTTTCGTCGCGTTGCTCTCGCGCTGGCTGATCGGGCTCGGCTGGAGCGAGGCGTTCCTGCTCGGCGCGCTGCTCTCGCCGACCGACCCGGTGCTGTCCTCCGGGGTCGTCACCGACCCGCGCGTCTCGAGGCTGATCCGCAACTCGCTGAACCTCGAGTCCGGTCTCAACGACGGGCTCGCGCTACCGGCCGTGCTCGCGTTCGCGGCGGCGCTCGAGATCGGCCACGGCAGCTTCGTGTGGTGGCAGTTCGTGCTCGAAGACGTCGGCCTGGGGTTGGCCTACGGAGTCGTCTGCGGGCTGATCGGGTCGGTGCTGATGCCGCGCGAAGGCACGGGGCGGCTGCGCTCGAGGATCCCCGGTCACCAGCGCGCGCTCTACGGCCTGGGCCTGGCGTTCGCGACGTACGGCGTGACGGTGCTGCCGCCGAAGGGCAACGGCTTCATCGCCGTGTTCGTGGCGGCGATCGTCACCGGCATCCGCCGTCCCGACCTGCGCGAGTGCTTTGCGGCGCGCAACGAGGAGATCGTCGAGATCGTCAAGCTCGGCATCTTCGCCGTGTTCGGCTCGCTGCTGACCGTTCACGGGCTTTTCTCGGACGGCTGGGCCGCGGTCGGCGTCGTCGCCGGGACGCTGCTGCTGGCCCGGCCGCTCGCGATCGCGCTCGCGCTGGCGGGCACCCGCGTCCGCATCGCGAGCAGGTGGTTCATGGCCTGGTTCGGCCCGAAGGGCGTGGCGACGATGGCCTTCTCGCTGCTGGTGCTCTCCCATCACGTCGAAGGGGGCCGTGAGATCTTCGACCTCGCGGCGCTCGCCGTAGTCGTCTCGATCGTCGCCCACGGCGCGACCGAGGAGGCCGGGATCCGCTGGATCGCGGCGCGCGCGGGCGCCGGCGAGCCCGAGCATCCGTAGCGGCGCGCGAGCTCGTGCGCGGCTGCGCGAGCCTGGAGAACCTCACCGGAAGCGCCGCCCGTGCCCGGGCCGGAGCTCCGCGGACCGCGGGGAACCCACCATCTAGGGTTCACGCGGTGCGGGCGATCTACTACCTCGTCGTGCTCGTGCCCGCGGCGATCGCGCTCGACGCCCTCGACGCGCCCGCCTCCGCCGTGTTCGCCGTGTCGGCGCTCGCGGTGGTCCCGGGCGCGGCGCTGATGGGAGAGGCGACCGAGCAGCTCGCAGAGCGATCCGGTCCCGGCGTGGCGGGGCTGCTGAACGTCACCCTCGGCAACGCGCCGGAGCTGATCATCGCGCTGTTCGCCCTCGGCGACGGCCTGCAGGAGGTCGTCAAGGCGTCGCTGGTCGGATCGGTGATCGGCAACGCGCTGCTCGTGCTCGGCGCTTCGCTGCTCGCCGGCGGCTGGCGCCGCAGGCGCCAGCGCTACAACGTGCGCGCCGCGCGGGCGCTCGCGGGGACGTTGCTGCTCGGCACGACGGCGCTGCTGCTCCCGTCGATCCTCCGGCTGGCGCAGAGCGGGGGGCTGCCGCGCGTCGGGGCCGGGCGGGGAGCGTTCGGAGCGGCCGTCGAGACCGCCTCGATCGTGGTCTCGGTGGCGCTGATCGCGGTCTACGCGCGCGGCCTGATCTCCTCGCTGCGCCTGCACAGGGAGGGCTTCGAGCCCCCCGCCGCGGCGCCGCGCTGGTCTGCGCCGTTCGCGGCGCTCGTGCTGGTCGCCGCGGCCGCCCTCGTCGCGGCGACGAGCGACACGCTCGTGAAATCGGTCGCGCAGGCCTCGCGCGAGGTGGGCCTCTCGCAGTTCTTCATCGGCGCGATCGTCGTCGCGATCGTCGGCAACGCCGCCGAGCACTACGTGGCGGTGGTTGCTGCGCTGCGCGACCGGGTCGACCTCACGCTCAGCATCGCCGTCGGCTCCGCGGCGCAGGTCGGGCTGCTGCTCGCGCCGGTGGTCGCGCTGCTCTCGCTGCTGATCGGTCCCGCGAGGATGCCGCTGGTGTTCAACGGCTACGAGCTG
Source organism: uncultured Solirubrobacteraceae bacterium (assembly GCA_963703205.1). Classification (GTDB taxonomy): domain Bacteria; phylum Actinomycetota; class Thermoleophilia; order Solirubrobacterales; family Solirubrobacteraceae; genus Palsa-744. The sequence continues at coordinate 56,191 of OY969799.1, read as the reverse complement.
GCCGGGCTGATCGCCGCGGGCTGGCTCGTCGTGGCCGCGACCTTCGACGGGACCTCGACGCGCCTGCGCGGCGCCGGGCTGCTGTGCGCGTACCTCGCGCTCGGCGTCGCGTTCGCGCTGGCCTGAGCCCGGCCGCGCCGTCGCCGGGGCCGGTGCGCCCGGCCCGCGAGGGCAAGGCGCCGGGCCGGCTGCGAGCGCGCCCGGTCCGCAAGCGAACGCGCCGGGCCCCGGGGCGGCTGCGCGCGCGCCCGGTCCCGCGAGCGCACGCGCCGGGCGCCGGGCCGGCCGCGAGCGCCTCGCCCCGAGCCCGCGGCCACATCATGCGCCGAGCAGGTTGTGCACGATCAGGTCGATCAGCTTGATGCCTACGAACGGAGCGATGATGCCGCCGAGTCCGTAGATCAGCAGGTTGCGTCTCAGCAGGGCGCTCGCGCCGATCGGCCGGTAGCCGACGCCCCGCAGCGCGATCGGGATCAGCAGCGGGATCACGACCGCGTTGAAGATGATCGCCGAGATGATCGCCGAGCGCGGGCTACCGAGGCCCATCACGTTCAGCACGTGCAGCGGCCCTTCCTTCTCGCCCGCCGCCGCCCATGTCGAGACGAAGATCGCGGGCAGGATCGCGAAGTACTTGGCGACGTCGTTGGCGATCGAGAAGGTCGTCAGGGCGCCGCGCGTGATCAGCAGCTGCTTGCCGACCTCGACGATCTCGATCAGCTTCGTCGGGTTGGAGTCGAGGTCGACCATGTTCCCCGCCTCGCGGGCCGCCTGGGTGCCGGTGTTCATCGCCACGCCGACGTCGGCCTGCGCGAGGGCGGGCGCGTCGTTGGTGCCGTCGCCCGTCATCGCCACGAGCCGGCCCTCGGCCTGCTGTTCGCGGATCAGCGCGAGCTTGCGCTCGGGAGTGGCTTCGGAGAGGAAGTCGTCGACGCCGGACTCCTCCGCGATCTTGGCGGCGGTCAGACGGTTGTCGCCGGTCACCATCACGGTCTTGATGCCCATCGCGCGGAGCTGGTCGAAGCGGGCCTTCATGCCCTCCTTGATCGTGTCCTTGAGGTAGATCACGCCGAGCACCTGGCTGTCGCGTGCGACCGCCAAGGGCGTGCCCCCCTCGCTGCCGATGCGGTCGAGCTGCTGCTGGAGCTCCGGCGGCGGCGAGCCGCCTTCGCCGATCACCATCTCGATGATCGCGTCGCCCGCGCCCTTGCGGAGCTGCTGGCCGTCGTAGTCGACGCCGCTCATCCGCGTCTGCGCGGTGAACGGCACGAACTGCGCCTGCAGCGAGCCCATCTCGTGCTGGCGGATGCCGTACTGCTTGGCGAGCACGACGATCGAGCGGCCCTCCGGCGTCTCGTCGGCGAGCGACGCGAGCTGGGCGACCTCGGCCAGCTCGGACTCGGCGACGCCCGGCATCGGGATGAACTCGCTCGCGAGGCGGTTGCCGATCGTGATCGTGCCGGTCTTGTCGAGCAGCAGCACGTCGACGTCGCCCGACGCCTCCACCGCGCGTCCCGACAGCGCGAGCACGTTACGTCGCACGAGCCGGTCCATGCCGGCGATCCCGATCGCGCTCAGCAGCGCGCCGATCGTCGTCGGGATCAGCGCCACGAGCAGTGCGATCAGCGTCGTCTCGGAGATCGAGGTGTGCGCGAACAGGCCGAACGGGCGCAGCGTCGCCACGACGATCACGAAGATCAGGGTCAGCGCGGCGAGCAGGATGTTGAGCGCGATCTCGTTCGGGGTCTTGCGCCGCTCGGCTCCCTCGACCAGCGCGATCATGCGGTCGAGGAACGACCTTCCGGGCTCCTGCGTGATCTCGACGACGATGCGGTCGGAGGTGACTCGGGTTCCGCCCGTGACGGCGCTGCGGTCGCCTCCGGACTCGCGGATCACCGGTGCGGACTCGCCGGTGATCGCGGACTCGTCGACGGTCGCGATGCCTTCGATCACAGTCCCGTCGCCGGGGATCAGCTCGCCGGCCTCGACGACGACGACATCGCCCTTGGACAGCTCCGAAGCCGGCTTCGTGGCGCCGTCCGCCAGCTTGGCGACGGTCTCCTTGCGCATCGAGCGCAGGGTGTCGGCCTGCGCACGGCCGCGCCCCTCGGCGAATGCCTCGGCCATGTTCGCGAAGATCACGGTCAGCCACAGCCAGAGCGCGATCAGGAACGTGTACCAAGCGGGCTCGCTGCCGCCGCCGAGCGGGCTGCCGCCGAAGACCTGTTTGAGCCAGGTGAAGGTCGTGATCACCGAGCCGATCTCGACCACGAACATCACGGGGTTGCGGACCTGCACGCGCGGATCGAGCTTCCTCACGCTGTCGATCAGCGCGTGGAGGACGATCTCGCGCTGGAACAGCGACACCGCGCGGCGTTGGTGCGGGACGGCGAGGGGCCCGTGGGCGTCGGGCGTGGCTGGGGCCGGCGTTGCCATCGTCAGGCTTCGTCCAGGCGGTCGAGGGCGATGTTGAGCTCGAGCACGTTGACGGCCGGTTCGCCGGCGAAGCCGAGGCCGCGGCCGCTCGTGTACCTCGGGATCAGCGCGTCCACCCTCGTCAGCGGCAGGTGGCGTACCGAGGCGACGCGGTGCGCCTGGATCCGCGCGTTCGCCTTTGAGATGTCCGGGTCGAGGTTGGAGGCCGAGGTGTTGACGGCGTCGACGGGGACCTCCGCGGCTGTCAGGCCGGGATCGTAGGGGCCCTCGAGCGCCAGGTAGGCCTTGAGATTCGCTTCGTCGGCGTCCTTCGTCGCGATGCTGTTCGGGCCGCGGTTGGAGAAGGCGCTCGCGCCGGCGTCGTATTCGCCGCCTTCGGTCGCGGAGGGGCGCGACTGGAAGTAGCGCGGGTCGGGTTCGGTGACGACTTCCCCTTCCTTCTCCTGCGGCTTGCCGCGTCCCGCAGACGTGCGCACCGGCTGCCTGAAGCTCTGCCCGATGCTCTTCGAGCCGATCAGCCTGCCTTCGACATAGACCTTCTGGCCGTTCGAGTTGCCTGGAAACGCGACCTGGCTCACGCCGGTGATCACGAGCGGGTATGCGATGCCGAGCAGCAGCGTGAAGAAGACGACCGCGATGACGGATGTGACGATCTCGCGGCGCATGTCAGTACAGGCGTCCGGTCAGGCCCTGCACGATCGGTCCGAGCAGCAGGGCGGGGAAGAAGGTGAGCGCGCCGACGAGGACGATCACACCGACAAGCAGCACCGAGAACGTGGTGTTGTCGGTGCGCATCGTGCCGAGGCCGGCGGGGGCGAAGCGCTTGCCGGCCAGCGCGCCCGCGACGGCGAGTGTGAACAGGATCGGCCCGTAGCGGGCGACGAGCATGTCGAAGCCGCCGAGCAGGTCGGCGAAGGTGACCCCGTGGGCGCCCGCGTTGCCGGCGTTGGGCTGGATGTAGCCCGTGTAGCCGGCGAACGCCGAGCCGTTGTTGTTGGCCTGCGAGAGATACGCGTAGAACGTCTCCGAGAAGCCCTGCGGCGTGTGGCCGCCGGACTTCGACACCGCAACTTCCGCGATCGATCTGCGTCCGGCGCTCGTCGCCACCCCCATCGCCGTGCAGAACAGCGCGGCCAGGGGCGTGATCAGGATCGCCAGGCCCGCGAGCTTGATCTCGCGGGCCTCGAGCTTCTTGCCCAGCCACTCGGGTGTGCGACCGACCATCAGGCCGCCGATGAAGACCGCGAGCAGGACGTAGAGCAGGATCGAGTAGAGGCCGGTGCCGACGCCGCCGAAGATCACCTCGGAGGCGGAGAGGTTGGCGAACGGCACGGCGCCGCCGATGCCGGTGAAGGACTCCAGCGCGCTGTTGACCGCACCGCACGAGGTGACGGTCGTGATCACGTCGAACAGCGCAGAGCCGGCGATGCCGAAGCGCTGCTCCTTGCCTTCGAGGTTGCCGCCGCCGGAGCCCGCGATCACATGCGTGTGGATGCCGGCGGCGTGCTGGGCGGGGGAGCCGTGGGCCTCTGCGACGTAGGCGACGATCACCGCGCCGAGGAACATGAACATCACGACGCCGTAGATCGCGTGACCCTGGCGGCGGTTGCCGGTCATCCGCCCGTACATGAAGATCAGCGCCGCCGGGATCACCAGCACCAGCAGCATCTCGAAGAGGTTGGTGAACGCCGTCGGGTTCTCGAAGGGGTGTGCGGAGTTGACGTTGAAGAAGCCGCCGCCGTTGGTGCCGAGCAGCTTGATCGCCTCCTGCGAGGCGACCGGCCCCATCGCGATCGTCTGCGTGACCCCGGTCAGCGTGTGCGCGGTGAGGTAGCTCGTGAACGTCTGGATCACGCCCTGGGAGACGAGGACGATCGCGCCGATCACGCTGATCGGCAGCATCACGTAGTACGTCGTGCGCACGATGTCCTGCCAGAAGTTGCCGAGGCTCTTGCCGGTTCGCCCGACGATGCCGCGTACCAAGGCGACCGCGACGACGATGCCGACGCCGGCGGAGAGGAAGTTCTGCACCGTCAGCCCCGCCATCTGGCTGAAGTAGCTGAGCGTGGTCTCGCCGCCGTAGAACTGCCAGTTGGTGTTGGTGAGGAACGAGGAGACCGTGTTGAACGTCAGATCCCAGGTGCCCGATTTGTAGTGCTGCGGGTTCAGGCCCGTGAAGTCCCACAGCGTCTGCGTGCGCAGGATCAGATACAGCAGCAGCCAGCCCGCGAGTGAGAAGAGGACGAGGCTCTTCGCGTACCTCTTCCAGTCCTGCGGCGTGTCAGGATCGACGCGCAGGATGCGGTAGGTGAAGCGCTCGACGCCGCCGAGCACCGGCGTCAGCAGCACGCGCTGGCCCGTGTAGACCTTCGCCATGTACCGCCCCAGCGGCCACGCCAGGACCGTGACGATGATCGCGAACAGGAAGATCGTCGCCCAGCCGTCGAACGTCATCTCTACAGGTTCTCCCCACGGATCAGCGCGTAGAAGAGGTAGGCGATGACGAGCACCGAGACGATCAGCCCGAAGAGATCCGCGCCGCTCATATGCGGTCGATCCCCTCGATGAATGCGAGCAGCGCGAGGAACATGGCGATGCCGAGCGCAATGGCGAGAACGTCCACGGCCTCAGTCTGCGACGGGGCGCGTCACGGCTTCATCACGAAGCGCGACGACGCCATCACGATTTTGTGACGGCGGCGCGGCGTCGGCGAGCGTCGCTTCCCGCCACGGCGGTCCGCCGCGCCACGGACACGAGCCCCAGGGTCGCCGCAGGCCCCGCCCCCGAGCCCGTGCGAGCGCTCAGGCCCGGACACGAGCCCGCGGGTCGCCGCGGGCGCCGCCCCCCGAGCGCGGGCGAGCGGCTCAGGCAGCGAAGCGGTAGCCGACGCCGGGCTCGGTGAGGATGTAGCGGTGCGCGCCTGCCACCCCCTCGGGCTCGATCTTCGCGCGCAGCCGCGCGATGTGCGTGCGCAGCGTGGGGGTGTCGTCGACGTACTCCGGGTGGGTGGGTCCCCAGACCTCGGTCAGCAGCTTGCGGTGCGTCATCAGCCGGCCACGGTTGCGCGCGAGCGCGCGAAGCAGGTCGAACTCGATAGGCGTGAGATGAACCGCCTCGCCGTCGCGGCGCACGACCCGCGCCGCGAGGTCGATCTCCAGTCCGTCGGCGCTGATCGCGGGCTCCTCCTCGCCGCCGCCGGCGCGGCGAAGCGCGGCGTGCAGCCGCGCCACCAGCTCGCGCGTGCCGAACGGCTTGGTCACATAGTCGTCGGCACCGGCCTCGAGCGCCCGCACCTTCTCGTTCTCCTCACCGACCGCGGACAGCACCAAGATCGGCATCTCGCTCCACTCGCGCAGCTGCCTGGTCAGCTCGATCCCGTCGATGTCCGGCAGCACGAGGTCGACGATCGCCGCCTCCGGGGGGCGCACAGCGGCGGCGTCCAGTGCCTGGGAGCCGGTTTCTGCCGCGACCGCGTCGAAGCCTGCCTCGCGCAGCACCACTTTCAGCGCACGCACGATCTGCGGCTCGTCGTCGACGACCAGCACGCGCGGCCGCGAAGCGCCCTCCCCCGTGCCGCCCGCCATCAGCCGGAGCCGCGATCCGAACCGCCGCTGCCCGCCGCGACGCCGACCGGTGCTCCCGGCGGGGTGCGCGGCTGCTCGAGCGGGATCTCGAAGACGAAAGTGGCGCCCTGACCGGGGAGCGACTCGACGCGCAGCGAGCCGCCGTTGGCCTCGGTGAAGCCGCGCGCGATCGCCAGCCCGAGACCCGAGCCGCGGTGCTCGCCGCCGGGGGCGCCGGCGCGGTAGAAGGGTTCGAACACGCGCTCCAGCTGGGCCGGGGGGATGCCCGGGCCACGATCGACGACGCGCACGATCAGACGGTCTCCGCGGGGCCGGCTCCGCTCCTCCCCCGCCGCGCCGGAGGCGCTCTGCGCGGCCGCCGCCGCTCCCCCCCAGCTGACAGGCTGCGCACGGCGCGAGCTCGGACGGACACCGGGTGCCCGCCCGAGTGGCGGCGGGCGTTCTCGAGCACGTTGACGAACGCCCGCTCGAGCTGCACGGGATCCACGCGCACGAGCGGCATGTCGGGGTCGATCGAGAGCGTGAAGAGTTCGCGCCCGCCCCCGGCTTCCTCGAGCGATGCGCGCAGCACCTCCTCGAGCGAGACCCAGCCGCGGTTCGGCTCCGCCGCGCCGGCTTCCAGGCGCGAGAGGTCGAGCAGGTTGTCGACCAGGCGCGAGAGGCGCTGCGCCTCCTCCTGGATCACGTTGGCCATCTCGAGCCGCTCGGCTTCGGAGATCGCAGGCGAGGCGACCGCGTCGCCGGCGGCGGAGATCGCCGTCAGCGGCGAGCGGAGATCGTGCGAGACGGCGCGCAGCAGCGCGGTCTTGATCGTGTCCGCGCGGCGCAGAGCGGAGGTCTCGACGACGCCGCCGAGCAGGCGATCGCGCTCCAGCGCGGCGCTGAGGAGTGCCTCCAGCGCGGGGACGACCCGCTCCTGGAGACGTCGCAGACTCGCCTCCGACGCATCGGCCGGCACGAGCATCGTGCCTACCCGCGCGCTGCCCTCGCGCAGCGGGAAGGCGAGATGGCGCTCGTCGCCGTCGACGGCCTCCATCTGGATCGAGGCGGAGCCGAGGTCGAGCGTCCGCGCGAGGCGCGCGGCGGCCGTCGGCAGCGACTCGGTCAAGCTGTTGCCGCGCAGCAGCAGCCGCGCCATCTCCGCGGAGAGGTCGGCCTCGCGCCGGCGCTCCTGGGCGTCCCGCGTGCGCGCCCGCGCGATCTCCGCGACCGAGCTCGCGATCGCCGCCACCACGAAGAAGGTGACCAGCGCCACCCAGTTGCGCGAGTCCCGGATCGTGAACTCCCCGGTCGGCGGCAGGTGGAAGAAGTTGAACGCCGCGGCGCTGAGCAGCGCAGTCGCCATGCCGAGGACCCCGCCCCAGACGATCGATACCACCAGCACGGCGGGCAGGTAGACGACGCTCAGCGAGGCGACCGGCGCGACGTGGCCCAGCGGGAACACGATCAGCGTGCACAGCGCGACGACGAGGAGCGCGGCCAGCGCCCCGATCCGCTTGGAGGGGGGCTCGGGCGAGAGCACGAAGCCCAGGCGGGACATTGTCAGTCCAGCGTAATGGGGGGCGGGGCGGGGATGGTGTCCCGCCCCGCCGCCCGCGCTCTGCAGGCGCGGCCCGGCGGCGCTCCCTCACGGGCGAGCTCAGGCGCCGCGCCCGCCCGCCGCCCACAGCTGCCGCCGTCCGCTGACGATCATCGCCGAGCTCGCGAGCCCCCGGCGTGACGGTGGCGTGACCGGAATGTGACGATCCGGTGACTGCTCACCGTGGCCGGGTCCGCACGCCGACGCCGGCGCCGCCCAGAAGGCCGGCCCGCGCCGGGGCGCCTGTCGGCGGGCCGCCTGCCGGCCGGCCGATCGTCCGTTCGGCCAGTTTCGCACTCAAGAGCTCCTACGGGGTTACCGAGGATGTAAGAGGACCGCCGCATGAGCCGACCCCTGAGCAAGACAGCAAGCGCCGCCCTGCTCGCGGCTCTCGCACTCGCGATGATTCCGGCCGGCGCCGCCGCCGGTGAAACGGTCGCGCCGCTGCCGAGCTCCGAATACGCCGTGCGCCCGGCCTGCTCGCAGCCCCGGCCCGGTCGCGCGTCCTGCCTGGCGCTGCAGCTCGTTCCGGTCGGCATCGAAGCGCAGCGCCACACGCACCCGATCGGCATGATCCGCAAGGCAGGCGCCGCCCACCCTGCGGTGCCCTCGCCGAAGACGGGCGAACTGGGGCTCCGCCCCCAGGACATCCACAGCGCCTACTCGCTGCCGGCCTCGGCGCCGGGCGAAGCGACGGTCGCGCTGATCGACGCCTACAACGACCCGGCGGCCGAATCCGACCTGAAGACCTATGACGAAGAATTCGGCCTGCCGCCCTGCACGACCGAAAACGGCTGCTTCAAAAAGGTCGGCGAGCACTCCGGCTCGGGCACGCCCTGGCCGGGGACCGTGAAAGAACTCGAAGAAGCGCTCGCCTCCTCGAACAAAGCGGTCAAAGAAGAAGGCGTGGAAGCGAGGGAATGGGCGGTCGAGATCTCGCTCGACATCGAGTCCGCGCACGCGACCTGCCAGAGCTGCAAGCTGCTGCTCGTCGAGGCCAGCACGCAGGAAGTCAGCGACCTCACTGCCGCGGAGTCACGTGCCGAGGAACTCGGCGCGAGCGAGATCTCGAACTCGTGGGGCTCGATGGAGCGCTACGTGGCGCTGTCGGCCTCCGAACGCCTGCCGTTCGCCGATCCCCACACCGTCATCACGGCCTCCGCGGGCGACACCGGCTACGAGAACTGGCTGGGGGTGCTCGAAGCCCAAGAACACGGAGAAACCGAAGAAAAGTACACGTCGTTCCCAGCCGCCTCACCCAGCGTTGTCGCTGTCGGCGGCACGCGGCTGGCCCCGCTCGGCGCCGGTGGCGCCTGGAGCGGCGAGTCGGTGTGGAACGGCTCGGGCGCCGGCGGCGGCGGCTGCAGCATCAAGTTCCAGGCGCCTTCGTGGCAGCGTGCTGCCGCCGGCTGGTCCTCGGTCGGGTGCGGCACGATGCGCTCCGTCTCGGACGTCTCCGCCGATGCGGACCCCTACAGCGGCATCGTCGTCCGCGACAGCGACGACCCGGGCGCTGCCTGTGAAACCCCGTACAGCGAAGCAGGCAAAAGGAAATACCTCAAGTACTGGTGCACCTACGGCGGCACCTCCCTGGCCTCACCGATCATCGCTGCCACGTTCGCGCTGGCGGGCGGCTCGAACGGTGCGTCCTACCCCGCCGCCACGCTGTACGAAGACCTCCGCAACGCGCCGGGCAAGTTCCACGACGTCACCTCCGGCTCGAACGGCGAATGCGCCGGCGGCTACGACGAATCCACCGGTCTGTCCCTTTGCGGCGCCTCTGAAGAGGCGGCCCGGAGCTGCGCCGGAACGCTGAGCTGCCTCGCGGCGCCCGGGTACGACGGTCCCAGCGGCGTCGGCACGCCCGACGGTGTGCTCGGGTTCGTGCCGGGCCAGTACGAATCGCACGTGGAACCGACCGCGGCCGCGAGCGCGCCGCTCGCCCCCGCGCAGGCGGCGCCGAGGCCGGCGCCGGCCGCGACCGTCACGCCCGTGGTCCTCCCCGGCATCGAACTGAGTGGCCTCGGTCTGACGACGCCGTCGGTGATCGCGCTCGGCCGCAAGCCGGTCGTGGCGAAGGTCGCCTTCCACTTCGTCCTGAACCGGTCGGCCCGTGTGACGGTCACGCTGACCCGCCGCGTGCGCTCCCACAACCGGCTGCGCTGGGTGCCCGTCGGCGGAGGGCAGAGGATCTGGGCATCGGCGGGGCGCGATCTGGCCCGCCTGAAGGGCTCCAAGCGCCTGCCGCACGGCACCTACCGGCTGACCGTCGTCCCCAGCGGCGGGAAGCCCCGCTCGATCGCCTTCCACATCGGCTGAGACGCGACCGCGGACTCAGTCCGCCGCGCGCGGCAGCTCCGCCGGGGCCCCGTACGGCGCCAGGCAGCCCGGCAGCGCGATGCTGCCGTCCTCGCGCTGCCCGTTCTCGAGCAGGGCGACGATCGTGCGGCCGACGGCCACGGCGGTGCCGTTGAGCGTGTGCAACGGGCCGGTGCGCTTGCCCTCGCGCATGCGGATGCTCAGGCGCCTGGCCTGGTAGTCGGTGGTGTTCGAGCAGGAGGTCAGCTCGCGGTAGCGCCCCTGGCTCGGCAGCCATGCCTCGCAGTCGTACTTCTTGGCGGCGGAGTTGCCGAGGTCGGTGACGGCGATGTTCACCACGCGGTAGGGAAGCCCCAGCTCGCCGAGCAGCTCCTCCTCGATGGCGAGGATCCGCTCGAGCTCGGCCGCGGAGTCCTGTGGGACGACGAAGCTGAACATCTCGACCTTGTCGAACTGGTGCACGCGGAAGATGCCGCGGGTGTCGCGGCCCGCGGCTCCCGCCTCGCGCCGGAAGCAGGGCGAGAAGCCGGCGTAGCGCCGCGGCAGCTCCTCGGCCGACAGGATCTCCTCGTCGTGGAGTGAGGCGAGGGCCACCTCGGAGGTGCCGATCAGGAACAGCTCCTCCTCCGGCAGCGCGTAGATCTGCTGCTCGGTGTCGGGCAGGAAGCCGGTCCCGTAGAGCGCGCGTTCGCGAACCAGCACCGGCGGGATGACCGGTTCGAAGCCGTGCGCCTGGACCTTCTCCAGCGCCCAGCGCACGAGCGCCAGCTCGACCATCACGAGCGCCCCACGCAGGTACGCGAAGCGCGACCCGGACAGGCGGGCGCCCCGCTCGGTGTCGATCATCTCGCCGGCTAGCTCGAGGTGGTCGCGCGGCGCGAAGGCGAACTGCGGGATCTCCCCGACCTCGCGCACGAGCTCGTCCTCCGGGCCCGGCGCCGCGGTCGGATCGGGCAGGTTGGGCAACGGTGCGAGCGCCGCCTGCAGCTCCTCCTCGACCGCGCTGAGCTCCTGCTCGAGCTGCTTGGCGCGGACGGCGACCTCGCGCATCGCGGCGATCTCGCGCTCGCGCTCGTCAGCGTCGGAGGCGGCGCGAATGCGCCCGTTGGCCTCGTTCTGCTCGGCCCGCAGCCCCTCGAGCTCGGGGAGCAGCTCGCGCCGGCGGCGGTCGAGCGCGATCACCCCGTCGAGCCGCTCGGCCACGTCGTCGCCCCGGCGCGCGAGGGCTGCGCGGACGCCCTCGGGGTCCTCGCGGATCTGCCTGATGTCGAGCAACTGCCGCCGGCCTATTTGCCGGTTTTGGTTTTCTTCTTGGCGCCCTTCTTGGCGCCCTTGGCGGCTTTTGCGCCTTTGCCGGTGCCGCCCGCGGCCGCGCCCACCGCTTCGTGGCTCGCTTCCTTGGTGCCGCCGCCGGTGGTCTTGCCCTGTTCGGCTTTGCCCGCTTCTTCGGGTTTGCCGCCTTTGCCCTTTTCTGCGCTGGGCTGTTCGGACAGGGTGATGTTGGTCGAGGGCACCTTCTGTTTCTGCAGGCCGGAGTACCTGGCGAGGAACGCCGCCACTTCCTGCGCTTCTTTGCCGACGACGATGTTCTCGGGCATGATCGCCCCCGAGAAGCCGCCGTTGCGTATCGCGTAGAGGACCTGTTCGGCGTTCTCCTTGCGAATGTTGAAGTTCGGTCCGTTGGTCCTGACGCGGTTGGCGATGCTCGTCGCCGAGCCCTGCGCGCCGACGAGGCTCAGCGTGTGACAGCCCGAGCAGTGGTCACGGAACAGCACGGCTCCGCGGCGGTAGGGGCTGTTCGAGGCGATCTGCACGCCCTGTGAGCCGCACGCCCCTACGGCGGAGGCGCAGACGAGCAGGACCAGCAGCGTGGCGGCGGCCTTCATGCGGCAGGAATATATAGGCCCAACCTGAGCCCCGGAGGCCGGCAAGGAGCACCGGCCGACTCTCCCGGTCTCACGGCAAGGAGCGCCGGCCGGCTCCCTCGGTCTCCCGGCACAGAGCGCCGGCCGGCCCCCCGCGCTCAGAACCCGTGCGCGGTGCCCGCCGCCCGCAGCGCCAGGAACACGACGACGATCGCCGACGCAGCCATCACGCCCAGCTCCCGGCGCATGATCTGCGCGACGAGCTGGTGCTGCTCGGCCTCGGGCAGCGAGGCAACCGCCGAGGAGCTCTCGAGCTCGCGCTGGTCGAGCACCATCTGCGCGGAGGCGACGCGCAGCTGCTCGGCGAGAAAGGCGATCGCGAGCGGCAGCAGCGCGTAGAGGTAGAAGAGATGTTCCGTCGAGTAGTTGCCCGCCGCGGCCAGCGAGCCGACGGCGATCGCGAGCGTCAGGACCGCTCCCTGGCCGACCCGCAGCAACGGCCAGAACGCGCGCGCCGCCACCCCCGAGGGCTGTTCGCGCCAGAACGCGAACAGCCCCGCCAGGCCCGGGAGCAGGTTCAGCGCGGCGACCGCGATCGAGCCCGCGACGACTGCCTCATTCATGTGCGGATTTCGAGCCGATTGCCACTATGTAACACTCTGCCACAAGGGTGATATAACAGCGACCGGTGCTCCGCAGCTATCTCCCAGCGATCGTCTTCCTGGTGCTCGGAGGAGCCGTCGGCAGCGCGTTCGCGGTGCTCAACTCGGTGATCGGCCCGCGCCGCGCGAGCGCCCACAAGCAGGACCCCTACGAGTGCGGCCTGCCGTCGGAGATCAAGCGCGGGATGCGGTTCGGCATCTCCTTCTACCTGATCGCGATGCTGTTCATCCTGTTCGACATCGAGGTCGTGTTCCTGTACCCGATCGCGGTCGAGCTGCGCGCCTATGGCAGCTTCGCGCTCGTCGAGACGATCGTCTTCATCGTGCTGCTGTTCGTCGCCTTCGTTTATGTCTGGCGCCGGGGGGCATTGGAGTGGAGGTGAAACGCGAGCGGCTCGGAGACGGGGTGGACCCGGCGAGGCTCCAGGTCCGCGAGCTGAACGCCGCGCAGCTGCTGCGCGGCGGCGCCGTCGAAGGCGCCAACCCGGGCGCCCACCCCGAGGGTCGCGATCTCGAGCGTTACGTTGAAGAGCGCGTGCTCACGACGACGCTCGACAAAGCCGTCGCGTGGGCGCGCTCGAACTCGTTCTTCCCCGCCACCTTCGGCCTCGCCTGCTGCGCGATCGAGATGATGTCGATCGTCGCCGCGCGCGTCGACGTGGCGCGCTTCGGCTTCGAGGCCTTCCGCGCCTCGCCGCGGCAGGCCGACCTGCTGATCCTTTCGGGCCGCGTCTCGATCAAGATGGCGCCGATCGTGCGCCGCATCTACGACCAGATGCTGGAGCCGAAGTGGGCGATCTCGATGGGCGCCTGCTGCAGCTCGATGGGCGTGTTCAACAACTACGCCCTGGTGCCGGCCGACAAGTTCATGCCGGTCGACGTGCACGTCCCCGGCTGTCCACCCCGTCCCGAGGCTCTGATGCACGGCATCCTGCGGCTTCAGCAGATGGTCCAGGGCGACCCCGCGATGAACTGGCGCGACCGGTACGGCGCACGCGGCACCGAGGAGGTGCTGCCGGCGGAGGGCCAGGACGCGGCGAGCAACGTGTCCCTGCAGGGGGCCAAGTAGGTTGCCCGACGCAACCGGCTTGGAGCTGATCGCCCAGGAGCTGCGTCAGGAGCACGGTGCGCCGGACGTCGCCGCGGGGCCGCCGGTGCTCGGCACGGTCTTCTTCCGCGGCAAAGGAACGCTGGAGATCGAACCCGAGCACGTGCGAGCCGTGCTCGAGGCGCTGCGCAGGCGCGGCTACTCGTTCATGGCGAGCCTGCACGGGCTCGACTACTACCCCGAGGAGCCGCGGCTCGGGGTGATCTACGAGCTGCTCGACATGTCCAGGGTCGATCGGATCGCCGTCAGGCTCCGCGTCGCCACCGACGATGCCACGGTCGACTCGGTGACCCCGCCCGGCGAGGACGGGCCGGGCTGGGCGACCGCCGACTTCCAGGAGCGCGAGGTCTACGACATGTTCGGCGTGACGTTCCGCGGCCACCCCGACCTGCGCCGCCTGCACATGCCCGAGGACTACGAGGGATATCCCCAGCGGCGCGACTTCCCGATCGGCGGCGAACCCGTCCTCTTCACGTACAACGAGAGCAGCCACGAAGGATCGCCGCAGTGAGCACGACGGGTGGGGCAGGCGGGCCTCAGCTCTCGGAGTACCGCCGCCAGGAGCAGAGCATCACGCTCTCGCCCGTGGGCGACCAGCTCGCAGAGCAGGGTGAGGACACCCACCACGAGCTGCTGACGCTCAACTTCGGGCCGCACCACCCCGCCACGCACGGGGTCCTGCGCCTGCTCGTCACGCTCCAGGGCGAGGTCGTCGAGGAGATCAAGCCGATCATCGGCTACGTCCACACCGGCATCGAGAAGACCGCCGAGGACAAGTCCTACTGGAAGGCGATCCCCGTGATGGAGCGGATGGACTATCTCGCCTACCACTTCAACGCCTACGCCTTCTGCGGCGCCGTGGAGACGCTGCTGGAACTCGAGGTGCCGCGCCGCGCGCAGTACCTGCGGATCATCCACCTCGAGCTCAACCGCATCATGTCCCATCTCGTCTGGCTGGGAACCAGCGCGCTCGACCTCGGCGCGATCTCGATGTTCTGGTACTGCTTCCGCGAGCGCGAGAAGATCCTCGACCTGTTCGAGTACTCGACGGGCCAGCGAATGCACACGCGCTACATCCAGGTCGGCGGCGTGGCGGAGGACCTCCCGCCCGGCTACGAGCAGAAGCTGCGTGGCTTCCTCGAGGAAATGCCCGATCGCATCGACCAGTACGGCGCGCTGCTGAACCGCAACGAGATCGTCCTGCAGCGGCTCCGCGGCACCTGCCCGCTGGATGAGGAGACGCTGCTCTCGCTCGGCGTCACGGGGCCGCTGTTGCGAGCGGCGGGAAACCCATGGGATCTGCGCAAGGCGGCGCCCTACTGCTCCTATCAGGACTTCGACTTCAAGATCCCGGTCGGTACCGTCGGCGACAACTACGACCGCTACGCGGTGCGCCTGGCTGAGATGTACGAGTCGGTGAAGATCATCCAGCAGGCCCTCGACGGGCTTCCGGAGGGGCCGCACGTCAGCGACGACCGCAAGGTCGTGCTGCCGCCCCGGCACGAGCTGGCGACCTCGATGGAGGCGCTGATCCACCACTTCAAGCTCGTCACCGAGGGCTTCCGCGTCCCGCCCGGCGAGGTCTACTTCCCGGTCGAGGGACCGCGCGGCGAGTACGGCTGCTTCGTGCGCTCCGACGGGTCCTCGAAGCCGGCGCGCGTGCACATGCGCGACCCCTCGTTCGTGAACCTGCAGGCCTTCTCGCACATGGCGAAGGGCGCCTACATCGCCGACATGATCGCGACGCTCGCGATGCTCGATCCGATCCTCGGAGGCATTGACCGGTGAGCTCGCCCTCCGAAGAGCGGCTGCTGGTCGAGCAGGCGTTCCAGCGCCCGGGCGCGCCCGCCGGCACGCCGCGGCCGGTGCCGCGCTTCGATCATGGCTCGCGGGTGCCGGGCTGGGACCGCGCGGCGGATCTGGAGAAGGACCCCGCGGAGATCCCGGACCCCGCGAGGACCGAGGTGCCGGCGTCGCTGCGTGCCGAGATCGAGGCACACATGGCCAACTACCCCGACCGCCGCTCGGCGGCGCTGCCGGCGCTGGCCGCGGCGCAGCGCGTGCACGGCTGGTGCTCGCCCGAGGCGATCCAGCAGACCGCGTGCGTGATGCGCGTGACCCCCGCCTATCTCGAGTCGGTGGCGAGCTTCTACGACATGCTCGAGACCGAGCCGGTGGGGCGCCACAGCGTCTTCGTCTGCACCAACATCTCCTGCTCGCTGCGCGGCGCCGACGCGCTGTACGAGGCGGCGCTGCGCGCCACCGAAGACGACGCGGACATCAGCGTGCGCTCCTTCGAGTGCCTCGGCGCCTGCGACATCGCGCCGATGGCCTCCGCCGACGGGGTGTACGTCGGGCCGCTCTCCGCCGAGGACCTCCCGCAGCTGCTCGAGGACCTCCGCGCCGGCCGGGACGTGCTGCCGGACAAGCAGCTGGCCCGCCGCCTCGTCGCCGACCCGAACGCCAACAGCCGCGAGTTCCCCGAGCACCCGGTGCATCCGCTGACGCTGCCGCCGAACGACCCGGAGATCCCGGCCGAGCGGGCCGCGTTCGGACCCATCGCCGACGAGGACCGCGGCGAGACGACCGCGGCGATGGAGCCGGAGCCCGAGCACCACGAGGAGGACAAGACCTGATGGCCGCTCCAGCCGAGGCGCCGCAGCTGCTGTTCGCCGACATCGACGAGCCGGGGCTCGCCACACTCGAGGTCTACGAACGCCGCGGCGGCTACGCCTCGCTGCGCAGGGCCCTGCAGATGGAGCCCGGCGAGGTGCTCGCGAACCTCGAAGCATCCGGTCTGCGCGGCCGCGGCGGGGCCGGCTTCGCGATGGGCAAGAAGGTCTCGTTCCTGCCGAAGGGGTCGATGGACAAGTACCTGGTGTGCAACGCCGACGAGTCCGAGCCCGGCACCTTCAAGGACCGCGAACTGATGCAGAAGACCCCTCACACGCTGATCGAGGGGATCGTCATCGCCTCCTACGCGGCAGGGGCGAATCGCTCGTTCGTCTACATCCGCGGCGAGTACGTGCTGCAGGCGGACGTGCTCGACGCCGCCCTGGCCGAAGCGCGCGAGGCGGGCTTCCTCGGCGAGGACATCCTCGGCTCCGGGCATTCGCTGTCGCTGGTCGTGCACCGCGGCGCCGGCGCCTACATCTGCGGTGAGGAGACGGGGCTGCTCGACTCGCTCGAAGGCAAGCGCGGCAACCCGCGGCTGAAGCCGCCGTTCCCCGCCAACCAGGGCCTCTACCAGGGGCCGACGCTGATCAACAACGTCGAGACGCTCTCGACCGTGCCGGCGATCATCCGCATGGGCGGCGAGGAGTACGCGAAGCTCGGCGTCGAGACCTCGACCGGCACGAAGCTCGTGTCCGTCTCCGGGCACGTGCAGCGGCCCGGCAACTACGAGATCGAGCTCGGCATCCCCTCCCGCGAGATCATCTACGGGCTGGCCGGCGGGCCGCCCGCGGGCCGCTCCGTGAAGTGCTGGTTCCCGGGAGGCTCCTCCTCGCCGGTGCTGACCGCCGAGGACCTCGACATCCCCTACGACTTCGACTCGCTCGGCAAAGCCGGCTCGATGCTCGGCTCCGGGGCGATCATCGTCGTCGACGAGACGACCGCGATCCTCGACGTGGCGCTGAAGACCGCGAAGTTCTACCGGCACGAGTCCTGCGGCAAGTGCACGCCCTGCCGCGAGGGCACGAACTGGACGGTGAAGATGCTCGAGCGGATCGACAGCGGCGAGGCGACGCCGATGGACCTCGAGATCATGGCCTCGGTCCAGGAGCACATCATCGGCAACTGCCTGTGCGTGCTCGGCGACGCGATGGCGATGCCGATCGGATCGATGATCGCGAAGTTCCGCGACGAGTTCGAAGCGCACATCGAGCAGGCGCGGATGCGCCGAGGCCTCGACGGCAGCGCCGCCTCCGAGCTGCCCCTCGCCGCCCAGGGGGCGCTGGAGCAGGACATCACGCTGCTCGGCCACTCAGGCGAAGGCGACCAGGCGCCGGGCGAGCACGGAGGCGAACCCGGCACCGAAAAAGGCGGTGCGTGAGCGATGCCCCGGCCGCAGCCCCGCACGATCACCTTCTCGATCGACGGCGTCGAGGTCCAGGCGCCCGAGAACACGATGCTCGTCGACGCCGCAAAGCTCGGCGACGTCGAGATCCCGGTGTTCTGCTACGAGCCGAAGCTCGGCAACCCGGTCGGAGCCTGCCGCATGTGCCTGGTCGAAATCGAGGGCATCCCGAAGCTGCAGACCGGCTGCTCGACGCCGGTCAAGGACGGGATGGTCGTCTTCACCCAGACCGAGCGGGTGAAGACCGCCCAGCAGGCGGTGGTCGAGTTCCTGCTGATCAACCATCCCCTCGACTGCCCCGTCTGCGACAAGGGCGGCGAGTGCCCGCTGCAGGACATCACCTTCGGCTGGGGCGGCGGCATCTCGCGCTTCATCGAGCCCAAGCGCCACTTCGTCAAGCCGCTCGAGCTCTCGCCGCTGATCGCGATCGACCGCGAGCGGTGCATCCTCTGCTACCGCTGCGTGCGTTTCTCCCAGGAGATCGCCGAGGACTACCAGCTGGTGCTGCTCGAGCGCGGCGCGCACTCCTACGTCTCGACCTTCGACGGTCACCCCTACGTCGCTCCATTCAGCGGCAACATCCTCGAGCTCTGCCCCGTCGGCGCGCTGACCTCGCGCCCCTACCGGTTCCGCGCCCGGCCCTGGGACATCGAGGGTTCCGGCTCGGTCTGCACGCTGTGCCCGGCGCAGTGCAACGTGATCGTGACGGTGCGCGACGAGCGCGCGCTGCGTGTGAACTCGCGCGACAACAAGGAGGTCGACGACGGCTGGCTCTGCGACAAGGGCCGCTTCGCCTACCAGTCCTTCCACGTCGACGAGCGCATCACCGAGCCGCTGCTGCGCGACGGCGGCCAGCTGCGGCCCGTCCCCTGGGAGCGGGCGCTCAGCGAGGCCGCCGCCGGCCTCGCGCGCGCCGGGGCGGCGACCGGCGCGCTGGTCGGCGGGCAGTCCACCAACGAGGAGGGCTATCTGCTCTCGCGCCTCATGCGCGAGGGCCTCCGATCCCCGCACATCGACTCGCGGCGCGCCGGCGAGCTGCCACTCGAGCTTCACCGCGCGCTCGCCGGTCCGGCGCTGCAGGCGCGCGTCAGCGATCTCGAGTTCGCCCACGCCGTGCTGGTGCTCGCCGCGGACCCGGTCAACGACGCGCCGATCCTCGACCTGCGCCTGCGCAAGGGCGTGCGCCGTCACGGCCTGGAGCTGGCGCTCGCGATGCCCGGCGGGAGCTCTCTGGACCAGAGCGCGAAGCTCTCGCTGAGATTCGCGCCGGGACAGGCGGGCGCGTTCGCCGCGGCGCTGGCGCAGGCGCTGCGCGAGGACGCCGATGCCGAGGAGCTGCGCCGGCTGTGCGAGCTCGCCGGGACCGAGCGGGAGGCGCTCGCCTCGCTCGCCGGCCTGCTGCGAGAGCCGGCCGGCGAGCAGGACTCCGCGCGCGAGGTCGTGGTCCTGTACGGGGAGCGGGTCGTCTCGGGACCCGATGGCGCCGCCGCCGCGACCGCGCTGCTGCAGATCGCCGCCGCGCTCGGCATCGCCGGCATCGAGGGCGCCGGCCTGCTGGAGATCCCCGCCTCGACGAACGGGCGCGGGCTGCGGGAGGCAGGCGTCCTGCCCAACGCCGGGGCCGGGTACGCCGAGCCGGCGCTCGCCGGCGGGCGCGACGCGGGCGCGATCGCCTCGGCGCTGGCCGGTGGCGAGCTGTCGGCGATCTACCTGCTCGGCAGCGAGCCGCTTCGCGAGCTCCCGCACGAGGAGCTCTGGCAGCGCGCTCTCGCGGGGGCGTCCACCGTCGTCGCGCATGCCGCGTTCATGACCGAGACGATCGCCGAGCACGCCGACGTCGTGTTCCCCGCCGAGGCCTACGCCGAGAAGGAGGGCACGATCGTGCACCCGGACGGGCGCCTGCAGCGGCTGCGTCCCGCGATCGCGCGGCCCGGGCAGGTGCGAGCGGGCTGGCAGGTGATCGCCGAGCTCGCGATGCGCCTGGGCCTCGATCTCGATGTGCTCAGCGGCGCGATGGCCTCGCGACAGCTCTTCGAGATGGTCCCGTTCTACCGCGGGCTGACGCTCGAGGAGATCGGCGGCCGCGGCGTCCGCTGGCAGGAGCGCGCGCCGGCCTCGGCGGCGCCCGCCGGTGCTTCGCCCGGCTCCGAGGCGCCGTCGCTGGCGCCCGCCGCGGACCCGCAGAGCGCGCGTGAGCTCGCCGGCTTCCGCTCGATCTGGGACTCGACCGAGGTCGAGCACTCCCCCGCGCTCGAGTTCCTGCACCGCAACACTGAGCGAGCCGCCCGGCGCTCGATGCCGGCCTCCGCCGAGAGCGGCGGGCCGGGCTCCGTGCCTGCCTCCGCGCAGACAGCCGGCCGGGACTCGGTGCCGGCCTCCGGGGAGCTGGTGGGCTGATGCTCGCGACCGTCGGCTACTACGAGCCGTGGTGGATCCAGATCATCAAGGGGATCGTGATCTTCGCCGTCGGCCTCCAGCTCGTGCCGATCGTGCTGATCGCCGAGCGCAAGCTGCTGGGCCGCTTCCAGGGGCGCTACGGGCCGAACCGCGTCGGCCCCTTCGGGGCGATGCAGCCGCTGGCCGACATCCTCAAGCTGCTCACCAAGGAGCAGTTCCGACCGACCACCTCGATCGGCGTGCTGTTCGCCCTGGCGCCGCTGATCTCGATCCTGACCGCCGTCGCTGCCTTTGCGATCATCCCGTTCGGCAACGTGCAGGACATCTTCGGGACGAAGGTCGGCCTGTACGGAATCGACGTCTCGATCGGGCCGCTCTATGTGTTCGCGTTCGGGGCGATCGCCTTCTACGGGATCATGCTGGGAGGCTGGTCATCCGGCTCGAAGTACTCGTTCCTCGGCGCGATGCGCGGCGCCGCGCAGCTGATCTCCTACGAGGTCTCGCAGGGGCTCGCGCTGGTCGGCGTGATCATCACCGCCCAGACGCTGTCGCTGACAGGGATCGTCACCGCACAGAAAGGCATGTGGTACCTCGTCCCCCAGTTCTTCGGCTTCCTGATCTTCCTCGTCGCCGGGTTCGCGGAGACCAACCGCGCTCCGTTCGACCTGACCGAGGCCGACGCCGAGCTGGTGGGCGGCTACAACACCGAGTTCGGCGGCGGGCGCTTCGCCTCCTACTACTTCGCCGAGTACCTGAACGTGCTCGTCGTCTCGGGCATCGTCACGACCGTGTTCCTCGGCGGCTGGCTGATGCCGTTCGGTATCCACCCGCCCGGCTGGGTCGACCCGTTCGTCGTGCTCGCGAAGATCGGCATCGTCACGTTCTTCTTCATCTGGATCCGCGCGACGCTGCCGCGGCTGCGCTACGACCAGCTGATGAGCTTCGGATGGAAGGTGCTGCTGCCGCTCGCGACCCTCAACACCCTTGTCACGGCGATCGTCGTGGTGGCGACGCACTGATGGCCGAGCAGCGACCGGATCCCGGCGAGGTGCAGCGCGCCGGCGGCGTGCCTGCGGCGGAGGGTCGCGGCGAGCGTTACGAGGCCTCGTTGAAGGTGGAGGGCTGGAGCCCCGGCGAGGACGTGATCGAGGTGCAGCGAACACCGGCGCCCGGCGCGGGCCGCAGCGCCTGGCGCACGTTCCGCGAGACCGCCCGCGGGCTGAAGACCACGATGGCCCGGATCGGCGAAGGCACCCACACGATCCAGTACCCGGAGGAGAAGGTGCCGGTCTACCCGCGCTTCCGTGGTCGCCACAAGCTGCATCGCTTCGAGGACACAGGTCTGGAGAAGTGCGTCGGCTGCTCGTTGTGCGCCGCCGCCTGCCCAGCGGACTGCATCCGCGTCGTGGCCGCCGAGAACACACCGGAGCACCGCGTCTCGGCGGGCGAGCGCTACGCCGCCGTGTACGAGATCAACCTCTCGCGCTGCATCTTCTGCGGCTACTGCGAGATCGCCTGCCCGTTCGACGCGATCACGATGGGCCACGACTACGAGCTCTCCGACTACGACCGCGGCGACCTCATCTTCACCAAGGAGATGCTGCTCGCGGAGCCGCTGGAGCGGACACCGCTGCGGAACGAGGGCGAGTGAGCGCGCCCCTGGACATGGTCGCGGAGCGGCCAAGTGCGGCCGCGAGGAGCCGGCGATGAGCGCGGTCCTGTTCTTCATCGCGGCGATCGGCGTGATCTCCGGGGCGGTCGGCGTGGTCGTGCTGCGCAACCCCTTCTACAGCGTGCTGGCGCTGGTCGCGCACCTCGTCTCGCTGGCGGTGCTGTTCCTGCTGCTGCGGGCCGAGTTCGTGGCGGCCGTGCAGGTGGTCGTCTACGCCGGCGCGGTGATGGTGCTCTACGTGTTCGTCGTCGCCTACGTCGGCAGCGAGGGCGACACGCTCGGCGAGCGGCTGCACGGCGCCGCGAACGGCTCGGGCGCCCCGCTGCGGCTGGGGGGAGCCGTGCTCGCCGGGGCGCTGCTCGTGGAGCTGCTGATCGCGCTGCTCGGCACCGGGCTCGAGGCGGTCGACTCCTACGGGGCCGGCTACTCGCCGGGGCCGCGCACCTTCGGCACGCCGGCCTTCATCGGGAAATTGCTGCTGACGCGTTTCCTGCTCGCCTTCGAGGTCGCCTCCTTCCTGCTGCTGATCGCCGCAGTCGGCGCAGTGCTGCTCGCACGGCGGCGCGGCGGCATCGCCGAGGACGACCCGGACGCCGACCGCCTCACCCCCGTCGACGTGCTGAGGGTCAGCAGGGGTCCGAGAACGGGGACAACGGCCGAGGGCGTCGGAAGGAGGAGCCTGTGACGATCGGCTGGTACCTCGCCGTCTCGGCGATCGTGTTCACGCTCGGGTCGCTCGGCGTGATGACCCGGCGCAACCCGCTCGTCGTGCTGCTCTGCCTGGAGCTGATGCTCAACGGCGCCAACCTGGCGCTGATCGCGTTCTCGCGGATGTGGGGCAACGGCGACGGGCAGATCCTCGCGATCATCGTGATGACCGTCGCCGCCTGCGAGGTCTGCATCGGCCTCGGCATGATCGTCGCGATCTACCGGCGGCGCCTGCCGATCGACGTCGACGAGCTCCGGGAGCTGCAGGGCTGATGTCGACGACCGGCTGGGCGTGGCTCGTGCTGGCGTTCCCGCTCGCGGGAACGCTGATCAGCGCATTCGGCTACTCGAAGCTGCCCGGCCGCTCCGCGGGGTGGATCGGCACCGGTGCGATCTTCCTGTCGTTTCTCGCCGCGGTGGCGACGCTGATCTCGCTGCAGGGGCACACGCCGGTGCACCGCCAGCTCGTCTCCTCGCTGTGGAGCTACGCCTCGACCGTCGGCATCGACGCGAAGATGTCGATCCTCGTCGATCCGCTGTCGGTGTTCATGATCCTGGTCGTCAGCGGGATCTCGACGCTGATCCATCTCTACTCGATCTCCTACATGGACGGCGACCGCGGCTTCAACCGCTACTTCGCCTACCTGAACTTCTTCGTCTTCTCGATGCTGCTGCTGGTGCTCGGCGGCAACTTCCTCGTGCTGATCGCCGGCTGGGCGTTCGTGGGCGCCGCCTCCTACCTGCTGATCTCCTTCTGGTACCGGCGCACGACGGCGACCAGAGCCGGCATCAAGGCCTTCGTGATCAACGTCGTCGGCGACGTCGGCCTCGTGCTCGGGACCTACTTCATCTTCAAGCACACCGGCACGCTCGACCTGCTGAAGACCTTCCAGAAGACGAACGCCGGCGCCTTCGGCCACCACGGCGACGGCGACCTCGTCGCCGGCTGCATCCTGCTGCTGGTCGGCGCGTTCGCCAAGTCCGCGCAGATCCCGCTGCACACCTGGCTGCCAGACGCGATGGAGGGCCCCACCCCCGTCAGCTCGCTGATCCACGCCGCGACGATGGTGACCGCCGGCGTCTATCTGATCGCGCGCATGCACCCGCTGTTCCAGCTCGCGCCGGCCGCGCAGGACGTGGGCGCGGTGGTCGGCGCGGTGACGCTGTTCGTGGCCGGCACGATCGGCCTCGCGCAGACGGACATCAAGCGCGTGATCGCCTACTCGACGATGTCGCAGATCGGCTACATGATCATGGGCGTGTCGGTGGGCGCCTACGCGGCGGGGCTGTTCCACCTGATGACCCATGCGTTCTTCAAGGCGCTGCTGTTCATGGCGGCCGGCTCGATCATCGGCGCGATGGCCGGCGAGCAGTCGCTGCAACGGATGGGCGGGTTCCGCAAGGCGATGCCGTTCACCTACGCGTGCTTCATCATCGGCGGCCTCGCGCTGTCGGGGATCCCCCCCTTCTCGGGGTTCTTCTCGAAGGACGAGATCCTGCTCGTCACCGGCGAGCAGGGCGGCTGGCACTGGATCCTCTACGTGATCGGCTACGCCGGCGCCTTCCTGACCGCGATCTACACGTTCCGGATGATCTTAAGGGCCTTCCACGGCGAGCCGGTGCCCGAGGCGCGCGAGCTCGAAGCAGGCCACCTGCACCACGCCGAGCACCCGACCAACCCCGCGACCGGCGAGGTCGAGGACACCGACGTCGGCTTCCCGGGTCCGAACCACGCGATCGCCGAGCGCGCAATGCCGATGAAGGTCGCGATGGCCCTGCTGGCGGTGGGCGCGGTCGGCGCGGGGCTGCTGCAGATCCCGAAGACCGACTTCGTGATCGACGACTTCCTGAAGCCGACCTTCACGGATGCCGCCCGCTATGAAACGCACACGCGCAACAGCCTGTTGTGGATCGGGCTCGCGCTCGGCACCGTGATCGGCCTCGCCGGGATCGCGCTCGCCTACCGGATCTGGGTGACGCGGCCGGCGATCGCTGAGGCGGCTCGCACGCGCTTCAGGCCGCTCTACGAGCTGTTCGTCAACAAGTGGTACTTCGACGAGCTGATCGACGCGCTCGTCGTGCGCCCCGCGGGGGCGGTCGGCCGCTTCGCCGCGAATGTGTTCGAGCGCCGCGTGATCGACGAGACGATCGTCGGCGGCACGACCGGCGTGGTCCGTGTCGGCTCGGCGGCCGTGCGCGCCGTGCAGAGCGGGTTCGTGCGCTACTACGCCGCGCTGCTGGTGCTCGGCGTGGCCGGTGTCGGCTTCTACTTCCTGCTGCAGAGCTGATGCCGCCGCTCTCGATACTGCTCTGGCTCCCCGTCGCCTGCGGCCTGATCGGGGCGCTGCTGCCCGCGCCGGGCGGACGGGTCGCGACTCCGGCCACGGCGCCCGGCGGCGAGCTGCGCCGCCCGTGGAGCCCCGCCGGTGTGCTGGCGCTGCTCGGCTCGGTGGCGGCGCTCGGTCTCGCGATCGCCTACATCGCCGACTACAAGACAGGCGGCGGGGCGGGTGGGCTCCAGTTCAAGACCGACACGATGTGGATCGCGGCACTCGGCATCCACTACAAGCTCGCGGTGACCGGGCTGAACGTGATCCTCGTCGGCCTGACGACGCTGCTGTTCGCGGCGGCGATCCTGGCCACCAACCTGCGCGCGGCCGGCCCACCAGAGCGGGCGCGGCTCTTCTACTTCCTGATGGCGCTCGCGGAGTCGGCGGTGATCGGCGCCTTCCTCGCCCAGGACCTGATCCTGTTCGTCGCGTTCTTCGATCTGATGCTGATCCCGTTCTACTTCCTGATCGGCACCTGGGGACGCGACCCGGAGGGCTCGACGCGCGTGCGGGCGACCACCAAGCTCGTGATCTACACGCTGGTCGGCTCGCTGCTGATGCTGGCCGGCGCCGTCGCAGCCGGCGTGCTCGCCGCGCAGCAGAACGGCGGCCGCGTCGACTTCGCGTTCACGGCGCTGCAGCATGCGCCCCTCGGGACCGGGACGCAGGAGTGGATCTTCCTGCTCTTCGCCGCGGCCTTCCTCGTGAAGATGCCCGCGTTCCCGCTGCACGGGTGGATGCCGGACGGCTACCGGGCGATGCCGACCGAGGTGCTGATGGTCTTCTCGGGCGTGCTCTCGAAGGTCGGCGCCTACGGCTTCCTGGCGATCGTGCTGCCGCTGTTCCCGCGCGCCGCCGTGCACTTCCAGACGCTGATGCTGCTGATCGCGCTGGCCTCGATCGTCTACGGCTCGCTGCAGGCCTTCACGCAGACCGACGCGCGTCTGATCGCCGGCTACTCCTCGGTCGCGCAGCTCGGCTTCATCACGCTCGGCATCTTCGCGCTGAACGAAAAGGGCGCGCAGGGCGCGCTGCTGCAGATGGTCAACCACGGCCTCGTCGTGGCGCCGCTGCTGTTCATCGCCGCGCTGCTCGGCCGCCGCGCCGGCGGCTCGGAAGACATCCGCCGGATGGGCGGCATCGCGTTCCGCGCGCCGGTGTTCGCCTCGATCTTCCTGATCGTCGCCTTCGCGACGCTGGCGATACCCGGTTCCGGGAACTTCGTGGGCGAGTTCCTGATCCTGCTCGGCGTGTTCAAAGCGAAGCTGGTGATCGCGATCATCGCCTTCACCGGCGTGGTGATGGCGAGCGTCTACGCGCTGCGGCTGTTCATCCGCGCGATGCACGACCGCGTCGGCTCCGGCGTCACGTCGCGGGAGATCACGGTGCGCGACGGCGCGGTGCTCGTGCCGATCCTCGCTGTGATCGTGTTCTTCGCGGTGTACCCGCAGCTGGCGCTGAAGCGCAGCGAAGGGTCTGTGAAGGGCGCGGTGGTGCAGGCGCACGCGGCGGAGCGCGCTCCCCTCCGGGTCGCTTCCGCCGAACCGGCAGCGGAAACCGCGGCCGAAGGCCAGACATCTGAAGGGTCGCCCGCCCCGGAAACCGGCGCCGGCACCCCCGAACCGACCGAAACCAAGTGACCGCCCTGCTCGCCACCGCCCACCTGAAAGGCCCGCACATCTACTTCGGCGGCCTCTCGCCGCTGATCGCGCTGTTCGGCGGCGCGGTGATCGTGCTGATGTTCGGCCTCGCCGGCTCGCGGTGGGTCCGCGCCCAGCTCGTCCCCGCGCTCAGCCTCGGCGCGCTCGGCGCGGCCGTAGGGCTGGCGATCTGGCAGCGCGGGACCGAACGGACGATCATCTCCGGCGCGCTGCGCATCGATCCGCTGTCGATGACGCTGACGCTCGTGATCCTCGCTGGGGCGATCTGCACGGTGCTGCTGGCGTGGCGCTCGCGCGCGCCGGAGGAAGCCGCCCACGGCGAGTTCCACGCGCTGCTGCTGACCTCGGCGGCGGGCATGTCGCTGCTCGCCTGCGCGCAGAACACGGTCGCCCTGTTCATCGGCCTCGAGCTGCTTTCGATCCCGCTCTACGTGCTGTGCGCGAGCGAGATGAAACGCGAGCACTCGCTCGAGTCGGGCCTGAAGTACCTGATCGTTGGCTCGGTCGGCTCCGCCACTTTGCTCTACGGGCTCGCGATGATCTACGGCGCGACCGGCACGACGGACTTCGCCGGGATCGCGGCCAAGCTCTCCGAAGGCGGGCTCTCGACCGACGTGCTGACGCTCACCGGCATCGCCCTGAGCGTCGCCGGCCTCGCCTTCAAGGCGTCGGTGGCCCCGTTCCACCAGTGGACCCCCGACGTCTACGAGGGCGCGCCGACGCCCGTCACGGCCTTCATGGCCGTGACCACGAAGGTGGCGGCGCTGGGTGCGTTCGCTCGCTTCTTCGACGTCGCCCTGATCGAAGCCCACGCGAGCTGGGGGCCCGCGCTCGCGGCGCTCGCGACGATCACGATCCTCGTCGGCAACGTCGGCGCCCTGGGACAGTCCTCGCTGAAGCGGATGCTCGCCTACTCCTCGGTGGCCCAGGCCGGCTACATGCTGGCCGGGATCGTCGTCGCAACCCAGCTCGGCGTGCAGGCGCTGGTCCTCTACCTGATCGTCTACCTGTTCATGAACATGGCCGCGTTCGCGGCGATCGTCGCGCGCGAGCGGGAAACCGGCGAAGGCGACACGATCGCCGCCTTCTCGGGCCTCGGCCGCGAGCGCCCGCTGCTGGCGTGGCCGATGACGCTGTCGATGCTCGGCCTCGCCGGGATCCCGGCGACCGCGGGCCTGATCGGCAAGATCTACCTGATCTGGGCCGCGATCGACGGCGGCTACGCATGGCTCGGGGTGATCATCGTCGTCGGCTCGATGATCTCGCTCGGCTACTACCTGCCGGTCGTCGCCGCGATGTGGATGCGGCCGAGTCCCTCGCGCCGGCCGCTCGGGACCCCGGGCGGCGGAGGCGAGCTTCCCGCGCTGGCGGGGGGCTCACCGGAGCTCGACGAGCCGCAGGAGCCGCCCGTGCGGGGCGTGCAGCTGGAGCTCATGCTCGTGGCCGTGGTGGCCGGCGCGGCGACGCTGTTCTTCGGGATCGTGCCGCAGCCGCTGTTCGAGCTGGTCAGGCACGCAGGCTCGACGCTCGGGCTGCTCTGATCATCCGCGCCGGCGCCGGCGCCGGCGACCTCCAGCGCCGCCGCGCACGCGCGCGAGCGCACTCGATCGTCGCTGAGCCGTCGCAGGCGCCCGACGAGTCGCCGGGGGCCGCTCAGAGCCGCCCGGACGCCTCCGCAGCCTGTTCGGCTTCGCTCAGCTGGCGCTCGACCAGCTCGAGCCCCGTGTCCCAGAAGCCGGGGTCGGCGAGGTCGATGCCGACGATCGCCGCGATCTCCTCGGGTTTCTTCGAGCCGCCGGCGGCAAGCATCTGCAGGTAGCGCGGCACCATCTCCGCGCCCTCCTGCTGGTAGCGCTCGTAGACCGAGAGCGCGAGCAGCTGTCCGTAGGCGTAGGCATAGACGTAGCCGGGGCTGCCGATGAAGTGCGGGATGTACGACCACCACGAGCGGTAGCCGTCGGTGACCTCGACCGAGTCCCCGAACAGCTCCTCCTGGCTCTCGGCCCAGAGCTCGCCGAAGCGCTCGACCGACAGCTCGCCCTGCTCGCGGCGGCCGGTGTGGACGAGGTCCTCGAAGCGGTTCATCGCGACCTGGCGGAAGACCGTCGCGATCGTGTCCTCGAGGTTCTCGGCGAGCAGCGCGAGGCGCGAGGCCGGCGAGGCGTCCTGCGCGAGCAGTTTGCCGAATACGATCGTCTCGCCGAACACCGAGGCGGTCTCGGCGAGCGTCAGCGGCGTGTGCTGGTGGAAGATGCCCTGCCGCGCGGCCAGCGCGAAGTGGACGCCGTGGCCGAGCTCGTGCGCGAGCGTCAGGACGTCCCGGCGCCGCGCCGTGTAGTTGAGCAGCACGTAGGGGAACTCGGAGGGCACCGTGCCCGCGCAGAAGGCGCCGCCGCGCTTGGCCGGTCGCACCGGCGCGTCGATGCGGCGCTCGTCGAAGAAGCGCCCGACCAGCGAGCCGAGCTCGGGTGAGAAGCTCGAGTAGCAGTCGAGCACGATCTCCCGCGCCTGCCCGTAGCTGAACGAGACCTCGTCCTCGGTCACGGAGGCGCTGCGGTCGTAGTCGGCGAGCCGGTCGAGCCCGAGCAGCCGCGCCTTCAGCCGGTACCAGCGGCGCGGTATCTCATAGCGCGCGCGGACCGCCTCCAGCAGCGCCTGCACCGACTCGTCGCTCGCCTCGTTCGCGAGGTTGCGGGCGGCCAGCCAATGCGGGTAGGAGCGCAGGCGGTCTTCGGTGGCCTTGTCGGCGAGCAGCGTGTTGAACAGGAAGGCGCGCGTGCGCAGCCCCGGCGCCAGTGCCGCCGTGACCGCCTCGGCGCTCGTGCGGCGAACGTCGCGGTCGGCCTCCTGCAGGCGGCTGAGCGCGATCTCGAGGGCGACCGTCTGCGTCTCGTCCCCGTCGCTCCCGTCCTCGGCGGGCAGCTCGACCTCGATCACCGACGTGAGCTCCTCGAACAGGCGCGTCCACGCACTCGAGCCGGTGAGCGACTTCTCGGTGATGATCCGCTCCTCGGGTTCGCTGAGGAGATGGTCGCGGTAGCGGCGCACGCTCAGCAGGTGGTGGCGGGCGAAGTCGAGCGCGTCGCCGGCGAGCACCTGCTCCGCGCGCTCGTCGGGCAGCGCCGCCCACTCCAGCTCGAAGAACAGCAGCGTCGTCTGGATCGCGGTCTCCTGCTCCTGGACCCGCTGCATCAGCGCGCCGTTGGCGGGGTCGGCGGTGTCGGTCGAGAAGCGCAGCGCCGCGTAGTAGCCGGCGCGGCCGACCAGCTCCTGGATCTCGGCGAGCTCGCGCATCGCCGCGGCCAGGCCTTCGGAGTCGAGCTCGCCGAGCTTGCCGGCGTGCCGCTCGGCGAACGTGCGCGCGCGCTCGAGCGCCTCGCCCATCCGCGTCTCGACGCCGTGCTCGCCTTCGCCCGCGACCAGCGGCTCGAGGTCCCAGGAGGCCTCCTGCAGGTCCTCGTCGTGGTCTGTCACGGCCGCCATCGCGGCTGAGCTTAGCTACTCCGTGGAGATCGCCCGCAGCATGTCCAGGCGCGCCGCGCGGCGGGCCGGGAGAGCCGCGGCGAGCACGCCCACCAGGGCCGCGACCACCACCAGCACGACCAGCGTTCCGGCCGGCCACGCCTGGACGTAGCCTTCACCCGACAGGGCGAGGGACGTGACAAGGGCGCCGATGATGCCCAGCACGAGCCCGAACACGCCGCCGATCAGCGCCGTGATCACCGACTCGTAACGGATCATCTGCCGGACCTGGCGGCGACTCGTGCCGATCGCGCGCAGCATCCCCAGCTCCCGGGAGCGCTCGTAGACCGACAGGACCAGCGTGTTGACGATGCCGAAGACCGAGACGATCACCGACAGCGCCAGCAGCACGTAGATCAACGTCAGCAGGTTGCTGATCTGGCCTGCGAGGTCGTTCTTGAACTGCGCGGCGGTGCGCGAGCGGACCTGGGGATAGTCCGCGGCGAGCACGCGATCGACGGCCGGCTGCACCTGCTTGTCGGTGAAGCCGGGGGCGTAGCTGACGAAGTCGACGCCGTCTTCGCGCTGCCCGAAGGCGGCGGCGGCGAGCGGCCGGTCGACGGTGATGCCGCCGAGCAGTTCGGCGTTTTCCTTGATGACGCCGGCGACCGTCAACGTCACGTGGCGTCCCGTCGGCGTGAGCAGCGTGAAGGAGCTGCCCTGCGCGAGGTGGTGGTTGCCCTTCGCGAACTTTTCCGTGATCAGGGCCTCGCTCCCGCTCAGGCTCGCGAGCGAAGCGGGGGAGCCTTCCTTGTATTCGAGCTTGTAAGCGCTTCCGAAGGACGCAGGTTCGATCGCGGTGACGGCTTCGTTCTGCGTCGTCCCGACGGGGCGTCCGAGCGTGAACGCGAGCGCCGTCACCTGCCTGACCCCGGGCACGCCGCGCACCGCGGCCGCGACACCCGGGGGGATGCCCTGTTCTTCGGAGCCCTGCGAGTTCTCGACGATCAGGTTGCCCGCGAAGGAGCGGTCGACGGCGTGGTTGATCGTCGCCTTGAAGCTCGCCGCAAGGACCGCGACGAACGCCACGAGGCCGAGCCCCACCATCAGCGCGGCCGCGGTCGCCATCGTGCGGCCCGGCTGGCGGACCGAGTTCTCCTCGGCGAGGCGCCCGGTGACGCCGCGCCAGCGCACCAGCCGGCCGAGCGCGTGCCCGAGCGGCGAGACGATCCGGTTGACCATCGGCTTTCCCGTGCGCAGGCGCACGATCAGGAACCCGGCATACACAGCCGAGAGCACGACTGCCGCGATGCCGAGCGCGGCGCCGACGGTGACTCCCAGCAGCACCGCCACGGCGAGCAGGATCAAAAAGCGCCGCAGGAGCTGCCTGGCGGTGCGCACCCGCGGCGGGATCTGCACGCCCTCGCGCATCGCCGCCACCGGCGGGACCCGCGTCGCGCGCAGCGCGGGCGCGAGCCCGGCGAGCACGGTGATGACGACCCCCACCAGCAGCGACACGATGATCGTGCGCGTCTCGATCACGGTGCCCGAGTCGGGAAGGGTGGCGCCGAACGCTTTGAACAGCGCGTCGAGTCCCGGCGCGACGGCGAGGCCGACGAGCAGTCCCGCCACGGCGCCGATCACGCCGAGCAGCAGGCCTTCGAAGACGACCGACTGCAGGATCTGCCCGCGGGACGCCCCGAGCGTGCGCAGCAGCGCGAGCTCGCGAGTGCGCTGCGCGACCGTGATCGAGAACGTGTTGAAGATGATGAACGCGCCGACGACCAGCGCGACGTAGGCGAAGATCAGCAGGAACGTGCGCAGCCCGCCGAGGTTGTGTTCGAGGTTCGAGGTGTCCTGTTTGGCCTGTTCGGAGCCGGTGCGCACGGCGACGGTGCGGGGCAGCTCGGCGCGGATCCGCCCGCGCAGCGCGCCCGGCGTGACGCCGGGCCGGGCGGCGACGTCGATCTGGTCGAAGTGCCCGGGATTCCCGAGCAGCCGCTGCGCCTCGGCAGGGATCAGCGTGGCGATGCCGGCGCCGCCGAACGATTCGCCGCCGCCGAACCTGAGGATGCCGACGATCGTGTAGCGACCGGTCGCGGCGGAGCCGGCGACGATCATCTGCTGGCCCAGGCGCAGCCCGGAGCGCTGCGCGGTGGCCTCGTCGATCGCGACCTCCGAGGCGCTGGAGGGGAAGGTGCCGCGGATCGGCTCGAGGGACTCGAAGCGCGCAGGGACGATCGAGTTGATGAAGGCCGGCGCGAAGCCGCTGGTGAGACGCTTGCGGCGGGTGTTCAGGAACGTGCCACGCGAGAAGATCGAGCCGGCGGCTTCGGCCACGCCCGCCGTGCGCCTCACCCGTTCGACCATCGCCGAGGTGACAGGCGAGTTTTCGGCCTGGATTTCGCGGCCCAGCGTTTCGGCGGGCGTTATGACGACGTCGTGGCCCTTGCTCGCGGTCTGGAAGATCTTCGCGAAGGAGTGGTTGATCGTGTCGGTGAGGATGTAGGTGCCCGCCATCAGGGCGACGCCGAGCACCACCGCGATCGCCGTCAGCGCGACCCGCAGCTTGCGCTGCAGGAACCCCCGCAGCACCAGTCTGGCCATCAGCCCAGCGCCTTCATCAGGTCGAGCGTGTGCTCGGTGCTGACTGCCTCCCCGTCGTGGACGATGCGGCCGTCAGCCAGCACCAGCAGGCGGTCCGCGAAGGACGCCGCGTGCGCGTCGTGCGTGACCATCACGACCGTCTGCTCAAACTCGTCGACCGCCTGGCGCAGCAGTCCCAGCACCTCGTCGCTCGCCTTCGAGTCGAGGTTGCCCGAGGGCTCGTCGGCGAACACGACGCTCGGCCGCGAGACCAGCGCGCGCGCGACCGCGACGCGCTGCTGCTGACCGCCGGAGAGCTCGGCCGGGCGGTGACTGAGGCGGTCGCCGATACCGACCGACCGCACGAGCGTGTCGAACCACGCGCGGTCGACCGTGCGCCCCGCGATCGACAGCGGCAGCAAGATGTTCTCTTCGGCGTTCAGCACCGGCAGCAGGTTGAAGGTCTGGAAGATGAAGCCGATCTTGTCGCGGCGCAGGCGCGTCAGCTCGCGCTCGCCGAGGCCCGTGATCTCGCGGCCGTCGATCCGCACGGTGCCCGAGGTCGGCTCGTCGAGACCGGCCAGGATGTGCATCAGCGTCGACTTCCCCGAGCCGGAGGGGCCCATGATCGCCACGAATCGCCGTGCGTCGAACCCGACGCTCACGCCGTCGAGCGCGTCGACCGCGGCTTCGCCCTGGCCGTAGCGGCGGCGGACGTCGGTCGCGCCGACGATCTCACTACTCAGAATCTCGCTCCCCGGTGAAGCCATCCCCGCGAGACTACCGCCGTGCTCGCCGGACGCCGGTCCGGTTCCTGCGAGATCGCTCACGCGTCCATCGTCCGCGTCCGCCACGCGCCGAGCGCGGCGAAGATCAGCAGCCAGCACACAACCACGGCGATCGCCGTGCCGGTGCCCATCACCACGCTGCCGCCGCGGTCGCCGAGCTCGATCGGGCTGAAGTGGTCGATCGCTTCGCGCAGCACGAGATTGCGGGCTGAGCCCAGCGAGGAGATGTTGGTCAGGATCGGGCTGGCGACCAGCTGCCACGCGATCAGCGCGACCAGCGCGCCCGGCCGTGAGGCCGTCAGCGAGGAGAGGCCGACGGCGACGGCGCAGATCACGCCGGTCGAGAGCAGCGTGAAGAGATAGCCGTTGACGAGCGTCGAGACGCTCGGGTTCGAACCGCCACCGGCGAATGCCAGCGTGCCGATCACCACCAGCGCGTAGGCGAGGCTCGCCACGAGCCAGGTCAGGCCGATCGCCGCCGGAACGCGCGTGGCGAACAGCACGAGCCGTGAGCGGCCGGTCACGACCAGGTCGCGGAACACCCCCGCCGCGGCGTCGCCGGCGCCCGCATCGGTGCCGATCAGGATCGCGGCCAGCGGACCGAAGAACACGGCCACGATCCGCAGCGCGTCCTGGTAGCCGTGGACTCCGCCGGCGGGCGGATGTTCGGCCGGATTGGAGGAGTGCTGCGCGGCGCTGACGATGAAGTAGATCAGCAGCGGCGCGAGTGCCAGCAGCAGCGACCAGGCGAGCGTGCCGCGGCGCTTGCGCAGCTTCAGGAAGTCGGCGCCGACCATCTGTGCGGCGAGGGCCGTGCTCATGCCGGGACCTCCTCGTGTCCGGCGCCCGCTTCCAGACGCGTCGTGATCTCCAGGAAGCGCTGTTCGAGGCTCTGGCGCACGGGCTCCAGGCGCGTCACGCCGATGCCGGCGGCGACGAGCGCGGCATTCAGGCGGGCGGTCGCGGCGGCGGCGCCGGCGGGCTCGCCCGCCAGGACGGCGCGCAGCCCCTCGTCGGCGCGGCGCACGCTGACGACCAGCTCGCTGCCGTCGAGCAGCTGCAGGGCCCGCTCCGGGTCCTCGACGCCGATGATCAGCTCGCCGGGCGCGCCGCCGCCGGCGAGGTCGGCGACGGGACCCTGGGTGACGATCTTGCCGCGGTCGACGATCGCCGCCGCATCGCAGGTCCTTTCGACCTCGTCGAGCAGGTGCGAGGAGACGAACACGGTCCGCCCCTCCTGCTCGACCATCGCACGGATCATCTCGCGGAACTCCTGGATGCCGCCCGGGTCGAGGCCGTTGGTGGGCTCGTCGAGGATCAGCAGCTGCGGGTCGGCGAGCAGGCAGCGCGCGACGCCGAGCCGCTGGCGCATCCCCATCGAGTACTTCGCGACGCGATCGTCCCGGCGCGCGGTGAGGCCGACCCGCGCCAGCGCCGGCTCGATCCGCGAACGGACCTCCGGGCCGCGGGCGGCCGCCACCACGCGCAGGTTCTCGCGTCCGCTCAGGTGCATGTGGAAGCGCGGCTCCTCGACGATCGCGCCGACCCGCTGCAGCGCCTCGGCGCGGCGCGCGGGGACCGGCAGGCCGAGCAGCCGCATCGTCCCGGCGCTCGCGGAGGTGAGCCCGAGCAGCGTGCGGATCAGCGTCGTCTTGCCCGCGCCGTTGGGGCCGAGGAAGCCGAACGCGCAGCCCCGCGGCACGTGGAGGTCGACGCCGTCGATCGCGACGCGCTCGCCGAAGCGCTTGGTCAGACCGCGCGTCTGGATCGCGGCCTCACCGGCGACGTCGGGGGGCGGCTCTGCGGTGGTGTGCATCGCATTCCTTCCTTCATTCGCGGGATCTCGAAGAATGTGACGGCCGGGGCCCGCCCGTGCAATCGGGGATTGCCCCTAGAGGCCGTTTACTACGTTATCCGATATATCGTCATACGTATTAGAGCTGCTCGAAGCTGACGCGCCGGCGCTCCACGGCCCAACGGCTGAGCTCGCGGCGACTCGATAGCTGCAGCTTGCGCACACCGCGGACACGTGTGCCGACCATGCCCTCGTCGGGACGCCGCCGCCGCGGATCGTGGGCGCCCGCCGGACGCCCGATGGCTGGCTGCGAGACCACATGGAGATGATCGCACCACCGCCCCGGGGCGGTGTCAGGGATCACCCCTAGGGGGCTGAGCGGGCACTGTCGGCGCGCTCGCGAGACGCGCCGCCAGGAGGCTCAGCTTTCCTGGGCCTGCAGCTCCTTGACCTTGCCCTCGAGCTGCTCCATCACCGTGGGATCGCGTAGCGTGGTCACGTCGCCGAGCGCTCTTCCCTCGGCGATGTCTCTGAGCAGCCGGCGCATGATCTTGCCGGAGCGGGTCTTCGGGAGGTCGTCCGCCCAGATGATCCGCTTCGGGCGCGCGAACTTGCCGATCCGCGTCGCGACCGTATCGCGGATCCCCTCGACGGTCGACTCGTCGCCCGCGAGCGTCCCCTGCAGCGTCACGAAGGCCACGATCGCCTGGCCTGTGTCCTCGTCGTGTTGGCCGATCACCGCGGCCTCGGCGACCTCGGCGTGGGCGACGATCGCCGACTCCACCTCGGCGGTCGAGAGCCTGTGGCCGGAGACGTTGAC
The DNA here is from genome assembly GCA_963703205.1 of uncultured Solirubrobacteraceae bacterium. Classification (GTDB taxonomy): domain Bacteria; phylum Actinomycetota; class Thermoleophilia; order Solirubrobacterales; family Solirubrobacteraceae; genus Palsa-744. Next base: position 20,344 of record OY969799.1, on the reverse strand, counting down.
GACGTCGTCGATGCGGCCGATCACCCAGAAGTAGCCGTCCTTGTCCCTGCGTGCCGCGTCGCCGACGAGATAGGTCTCGTTCCCGTACTTGCTGAAGTAGGTCTCGATGAAGCGGTCCTCCTCCTTGTAGAGGGTGCGCAGCATCGACGGCCACGGACGGGTCAGCACCAGCAGGCCCTGGCCCTCCTCGATCGGCTCGCCGGTCGACTCGTCGCGGACCTCGGCGAAGACGCCGGGGAACGGCTGGGTAGCCGACCCCGGCTTCGTCTCGGTTATCCCGGGCAGCGGCGTGATCATGATCCCGCCCGTCTCGGTCTGCCACCACGTGTCGACGATCGGGCAGCGTTCGCCCCCGATCACCTTGTGGTACCAGAGCCAGGCCTTCGGGTTGATCGGCTCCCCGACCGAGCCGAGCAGCCGCAGGCTCGACAGGTCGTGCTTGCGCGGCCACTCCGCGCCCCACTTTATGCAGGCGCGGATCGCCGTCGGCGCGCAGTACAGGATCGTCACCTTGTAGCGCTCGACGATGTCCCACCACACGCCCCGGTCGGGGTAGTCGGGCGCACCCTCCCACATCACCGAGGTGGCCCCGTTGCACAGCGGCCCGTAGACGATGTAGGAGTGGCCGGTGACCCAGCCGACATCGGCCGCGCACCAGTAGACGTCGTTCTCCGGCTTCAGGTCGAACACGTACCGGTGGGTCGCAGAGACGCCTGTCAGATAGCCGCCGGTGGTGTGCAGGATCCCCTTCGGCTTCGCGGTCGAACCCGAGGTGTAGAGGATGTACAGCGGATCCTCGGCGTCCATCGGCTCGGCCGGGCACTCCTCCTCGGCGGCCGCGACGATCTCGTCGTAGAAGACGTCGCGTCCCTCTCGCATCGAACACTCCACGCCCTTGCTGCGCACGACGATGATCTTCTGCAGCGTCTCCAGGTCGCCCATCACCTCGTCGACGCGCTGCTTGACCGGCGCCGTCTGGCCCTTGCGCGCTGCGCCGTCGGCGGTGATCAGCGCCTTCGCCTCGGAGAACTCCATGCGCTCGCGCACCGCCTCCGCGGAGAAGCCGCCGAACACCACGTTGTGCGGCGCGCCGATCCGCGCGCACGCCAGCATCGAGACGACGACCTCCGGGATCATCGGCAGGTAGATCCCGACCACGTCGCCCTTGCGCACGCCCTGATCCTTCAGGGCGTTGGCGAAGCGCTTCACCTCCGCCAGCAGCTCCGCGTAGGTGATGTCGCGCTGATCGCCCTCCTCGCCGCGCCAGTGGAAGGCGACCCGGTCGCCGTTGCCCGCCTCGACGTGCCGATCCAGGCAGTTGTAGGAGACGTTCAGCGTCCCTCCCACGAACCACTTGTAGAACGGCGGGTTGGAGTCGTCCAGCACCTGCTGCCAGGGGCTGAACCAATGCAGCTGCTCGGCCTGCTCGGTCCACCAGGCGAGCGGGTCGGCGGCAGCCCGCTCGTAGACCTGCGGGTCTTTCAGCAGCGCGTGCTCGCGGAACTGCTCGGGCGGCGGGAAGCGCTCGACCTCGAGCAGGTCAGCGAGCTCGCGGTCCAGACCCTCCCCGCCCGTCTGCTGATCCGGCGCGGTGCTCATGGCGCCACCCTACACCCGCGGCGGGGGCGTCTGAGCGCCAGCCGGCGGCTCTGTCTGCGGGGCTACCGTCGCGGGCCCCGCGGCCAGGCCGACGTTCAGCGGAAACACGGGCAGCACGGTTCTCGCGAACGTCGAGTTGATGACCGCTGCGAACGACGCGTACCACGCCGCGGCCGCCGTGGCGATGCCGACGTAGCCGCCCCAGTGGAGGACCGTCTTGCTGCCGCTGTCGTTGCCGATCGCGAGCAGGACGAAGGTCACCGCCAGCAGCACGAACACGAGCAGGATCGCTCCCGACGTGCGCAGCGCGGCGACCGCCATGTAGCTGGTGAAGATCGCCCAGCCCCACAGGTACAGCCCCAGCGCGTGCCCGACGTTGCCGCCGATGTCCTTCGCGTAGAAGACGTTCAGTGCCCAGAAGGAGAGCCAGAAGGCTCCGAACGAGGTGAAGGCGACGGCGCCGAAGGTGTTGCCGGTGCGGAACTCCCACATGCCCGCCAGCAGCTGCGCGAGGCCGCCGTACATGAGTGCCAGGCCGAGTACGACCGGGGTGCCCTTTTCGCCGACGATGTTGGCAGTGCACATCGAAAGCACGAACGTCGTCATCGCGAACGCGGCGAGGCCGAGCGGTCCCGGGTCCGCCGGTTTGAAACCGCTCACGAAGCGTGTGGATTCAGCCGTCTGCCCCCGCGTCGGGTCACGCTGGATACTCGATGCCGACATTGCCGCCTCCTTCGTTGCCCGTGCGAGCGAGACGCCGGACCCAGAGCAGCCGGGACCGGCCCTCTCCCCTTATGGGGCTGTGCCTACCCGTGACGATTGCCACCAATCGCGGTGGGCGCAGACGCCCAGATGTAAGTCAGAATCCTGACATAGGGCGGAGCACGCCCTAGCAGCGCGCCTCAGCCGCGGGAGCCGCCCTTGCGGCGCCGCTTGCGGGAGGTCCCGGCCTGCTGCGGCTTCGGCGCGGGCGGCACCTCGCCGAGCGCGCCGGCGGGCAGCGCCTCGCCCTTCCTGGCGGCAATGCGCTGCGCCTGCAGCTGCGCGCGCGAGGGCCACGGTCGCGCCTCGCCGGCTTCCCAGGCAGGAGGGTCGCCTCCCATCCACCGCCCGGACAGCAGCAAGCCCATCATCACCAGCCAGAAGGCCGGAATCAGCTCCAGCGTCGCGCCGACGTTCGGAAGCAGGATCAGCAGACCGCTGAACATGCCGAGGAACCCCATCCAGCGAGGCACCAGTCCCGTCCGCAGGGCGTTCAGCAGCGTCACGATCATCCCGACGACGAGCGCCAGGCCCGCGATCAGCGACACGTAGGCGACGACCTGGTTCGCCGCGCTCTTGGTCAGCGCGTTGTCGACCGCCGCGCGCGTGAAGTCGTGACCCGTGGCGAACTTGTGGGTCTCGATCGCGTACACGACCTCGTGGGCGACGCTGGCGAGCGCCACTGCGATGCCGCCGCCGAGCACGAGCTGCCGCGCCGGCTGCCATGACGCGGGACGGCGATACGTGGCGGCCCTGAACAGCAGCAGCAGGATCAGGGTGAGGGCGCCGATCGCGATCGCCGCCAGGACGCTGCCGGCGATCAGCGGCAAGGCGTGCCGGGAGATGAATTTGACCTCTTCCGTGCGGGGGCTGACGGAGGGGTTCGCTTCCCCCCGACCAGCGGCCGCAGCCCCTGCAGGGGACCGACGGTCGGCAGGCCGTTGAGCGTCGAGGTGATGACGATCGCGCTCAGCAGATACAAGAAGCCGCCCGCGAAGGCGGGGACCGCCAGGCGCGCGCGACGCTGCGCCTCCCAGGCGAGCTGCTCGCGGGTGTCGTCCTTGGAGGGCATCGAGCAGCGCAGTCTATGATCTGAGCATGGAGAGCGGTGGTTTCGGCGACCTGTTCGGAGATCCCGAGGACCTGCAGCGCCGTCTTGCCGAGTTCGCCGAGCAGATGCAGGGCACCCAGCGCCTGGCCTGGGCCGACAACGCGATCAAGCTCGCGGTGGACATGACCGTCGCGGCGGTCGCCCGCGTCAACATCCAGGGCAACGCGGAGGCCCAGGCCGAGCAGATCCGCACGGTGATCGCACGCGTCTTCCCCGAGGCGGTGGCGCTCGTGCGCGAGGCCCGCGAGGGCCTTCAGTAGCTGGTCCCGACGCGCCGTTCGCGGCGGCGCCTGGCCCGCGCCTGGGCCGGCGTCTCCTCGGGCTCGAGCGGCTCCTCGATCCACGACGGCCCTCCGGCTTCGGCCGCTTTCTCGGCGCGCTGCGAGGCCCGCCCGGCCGAGATCACCTCTTTGAACGAGCGGAACCTGAAGATGAAGATCACCGCGCCCAGCCCGGTCAGGGCCGTGAAGGAGGCGATCGCGATCTGCTGGCCGACCGAGTAGGCGGCGACGACCGCGGTCGAGGCCTTGTGCTCGAAGACCTTCACGAGCAGCGCCTGCTGGACGCCGGCTCCGCCCGGGGTGAAGGGCACCGCGCCCGCCACCTGGTTGACGCCGAAGACGAGCAGCACGTTCTGCACCGACCCTCCGACCCTGAAGGCCTCGAGCAAGAACCAGAAGGCCGCGAAGCGGCACAGCCACGCGAGAACCTGCAGGGCAGCGACTTCGCGCAGGTAGCGCCGCCGGTCCGAGAGAATCGACACGCCCTGACGCACCCTCACCCAGAACGCGCGAGCGCGCGTCGAGAGCAGCGCGAAGGCGAGCAGACCCGCGACCGCCAGCGCGGTGATCAGGAACAGGGTGAACCGGAAATGGGCGAAGAAGAACGAGATGTCGAACGAGCTGAGCTTCGAGAAGTCGGGCGGCTTCGGAAACACGCCCTGGGTGAAGGCGAAGATCAGGACGAAGATGCCGACCGCGGCGTCGAAGACCGACTCGACGAAGAAGGCGGCAGCGACTGTCGGATACCGCGAGCCGGGGATCGAGGAGCGCGTGAGGAACAGCTTGATGACGTCGCCGCCGCGGGCCGGGACCACGTTGTTGAAGCCGACCGCGGCGAAGTACGCGCCCCACACGCGCCGCCATTGGAACGTCGCGGCGGGATAGGCGGCGCGCAGGCTGTTGAAGAACGCGCGCGAGCGGATCGTGAGGTTGGCCCCGAAGAAGGCGAGGCCGATCAGCAGCGCCGGCCAGTGCACCGCGGCGAGGTCGGAGAAGAACTGCCCGGCCGCGTCGAAGAACGAGCTCAGCGACTGGCCCAGCGACGTTGAGACGGGCGGCACGAGCACTCCTCCCAATCTACGCCAGCGACACCTAGAGCTGGACGGCCGCGAGCGCCAGCGCGGCGGCCAGCGGCGCGAGCACCAAGCCCTGCTTCGAGTACTCCCGGGCCGATGGTGTGATCCCCTCGGCGCGGGCGGCGCGCCACCACAGCAGCACCGCCAGTGAGCCGGTGACCGCGAGGTTCGGGCCGACGTTCAGCCCGATCAGCAGCGCCCGCGCCTGCAGGTGTCCGCGCGAGGACAGCAGCACCGCGGCCGGCAGGTTGTTGACGAGGATGCTCAGCCCGGCGGCGAAGGCGCTCGTCGCGGGTGCGCCCGCATCGTGTAGCCAGCGCAGCGAGACGGCGCCGGAGCGGGCCATGACGCCGAGCGCCACCGCCAGCGCGAACAGCCCCAGCAGCGTCGGCAGCCCGAGCGAGGCGAGCGCTCGTCGCGCGTGCAGGCCTCCGCGCGCGCTGCTCCAAGCGAGCAGCACCGCCGCCGTGCCGGCGACCGGCAGCGCCGGGTTCGGAAGCGCCACGATCAGCGCCGCCGCGGCCACGACGCCGACGGTGCCCGGGCCGGCTCGCAGCGTCTCGGCCTCCGGCGCTGCCGGCGAGCGCTCGGCCGGGACCCGCAGCGAGGAGCGGTGCAGCGCGAGCACTCCCACGGCGGTGGCAGCCGACGCCACGAGCGCCGCCGGCAGCATTCGCGCGAACAGCGACCCCGCGCCGCCGACCTCGCCGCGCAGCACCAGCAGGTTTGTGAGGTTGGAGCCGGGCAGGAACAGCGAGGAGGCGTTGGCCATGAAGATCGCGCCGTAGAGGAAGGGAGCGATCGCGAGCCGGCGGCGGCGGGCGACCCCGATCAGCACCGGCGTCAGGAACACCGCAGAAGTGTCGAGGTTGAGCAGCGCGGTCACGACGGCGACGAGCGCGAGGCACGCGAGCAGCACGGCGACGGGGCCGCCGGGCAGCGGCTGGAGCCGCGAGGCGGCGGCGGCGTACAACCCGTCGGCGGCGGCGAGCCGGCCGATCACGAGCAGACCGGCGACGAGCACGAACGGCGGCCACGCCTGACCGAGCGCGGCCTGGACGTGAACTGCGCCGAGGAGCACCTAGGCGGTGGATCCCACGGCGGGGCGTCGCAGCAGCGCGACGGCGGCCAGCGAGCACAGCAGAACGGCTGCGATCAGCGCGGGCAGCATCGCCTCGCCGCCGGGCCAGGACAGACCCGCTCCCTCGGCCAGCCAGAAGATGCCGTAAGCGGTGAGCAGGACACCGACCGCGTACTTCATCGTGTTCTCGGGCACGCGCTCGAGCGGGCGACGCACGACCAGGCCCGCGAGCACGACGACGACGGCGGCGAGGCCGGCTGCGGCCGCCGCGAGCCCGGTGCGGTGGTGCTCGGCGCCGAAGGTGACGACGATCAGCGCCACCTCCAGACCCTCGAGCAGGACTCCTTTCAGTGACACCGCGAACGCATAGGCGTCCCAGTCGGCGCCGGCGGCGCCGGCGGCGCGGGCCGCCTCGAGCTCGCGCTCATACGCGGCGCCCTCGTCGCGGAGCGCCTTGCGGCGTGCGCTGCGCAGAACGGCCTTGCGCAACCACTGGCCGCCGAACAGGATCAGCAGCGCGCCGGCCGTGACGCGCAGAGGATCGATCGGCAGCCGCCCGAGCCCCGCGCCGAGCGCGGCGACCAGCGCGGCGAGCACGATCAGCGCCACCGCCACGCCCCCGAAGGCCGAGCGCCAGCTGCGGGTCGAGCCGACCGCCAGCACGATCGTCAGCGCCTCCACGCACTCGACCGCACAGGCCAGGAAGACCGATACGGCCAGCCCCAGCTCGGCTCCGCTCACGGCGTTGAATGTAGATGATCCCCGCGGGCGCGCCCGGGATGCGCCGATGCCGAGCGCGCGCGCCGCGGATGCGATAGAAACGCAGGCATGGCGCCAACCACGCGTGCTCGGCGGCCACGGCCGCTGACCGTCGCCGTGACCGGGCCGACCGGCGAGATCGGCCAGGCCGTCGTCGCGGCGCTCGAGCGCTCGCGCGAGGTCAGAGAGATCATCGGCATGGCGCGCCGGCCCTTCGATCCCCAGGAGCGGGGCTGGAAGAAGGTGAGCTACAGGCGCGGCGACGTGCTCGACCGGCGCAAGGTGGCGCGGCTGGTCGAAGAGGTCGACGTGGTGATCCACCTCGCGTTCATGATCATGGGCAGCGCCCGGGCGAGCCGCCGTGTCAATCTCGACGGCTCGCGCAACGTCTTCGAAGCGGCGGTGCAGGCGGGCGTCAAACGAATCGTCTACGCGTCCTCCGTGGCGGCCTACGGCTTCCACTCCGACAACCCGCGGCCTCTGACCGAGGACGTGCCGGCACGGGGCACCGCGGCGCACTACTACTCGGCGCAGAAGGCTGAGGTCGAGGAGCTCCTGGCCGACTCGCTGCACGGCAGCCGCCGCACCCGCGCCTACGTGTTCCGGCCGTGCATCGTGGCGGGTCCGCAGGCGCCGCTGCTGATCGACAGCCTGCCCTACACGCAGATCTCCGAGCGCCTGCCCGGCCCGGTCATGAGCCTGCTCGAGGGCGTACCGATCCTCCGCCCCGTGCTGCCGGACCCCGGCGTGCCGTTCCAGCTCGTGCACCACGACGACGTAGCCACCGCGATGCGCGCGGCGGTCATCGGCCGAGGGCGGCCCGGCGTCTACAACCTCGCCGGGCCCGGCGAGCTGACGGTCAAGCAGCTCGCGGACGAGCTCGGGTGGTACTCGATACCGGTGCCGGATCTGGCGGTCGGCGCGGCAGCGGAGATGATCTCCAGGCTGAGCTTCCTCCCCGCGCAGGCGCAGTGGATCGCCGCGTTCCGCGAGCCGGTGCTGATGAGCACGGCGAAGGCGCGCAGGGAGCTCGGGTGGCGGCCGCGGCACAACGCCCTCGAGACCTTGCGCGAGACGGTTCTCGCCACCCGTATGGAGACGCTGATCCGCTAGGTGGTCGATTCACGGCAGCGTGCCGTGAAACGATCCAACCCAACCTGCGGATGGTCGACCTGCCAACGACGCAGGCCGCAGCCCTTGCTGGTGACGAGCGCAAGGCCGAGGACACCGGCGGGCGAACCCGGCGACGCCGCCGACGGCGTCGCGAGCAAGCCTTTCGCCCGGCGGTCTGGGCCGCCCGGACTCCCTCCGGGCGGCCCGCGACCTTCCATGCCCGGTGCGCCCGGCAGAGGGGGGCCCGGCGCGAGGGCTCTTAGCGCAAGAGCTAGCTGGCGATGTGCAGCACCATCCACATACTGCCCGGGCGTCAGGACGGTCTGAGCTTCGCCGCCGCCTCGGGCGTCTCCCGGGCGCCAGGACGGTCTGAGCTTCTCCCGCCGCCTCGGGCGTCCGCCGGGCGCCAGGACGGTCTGAGCTTCTCCCGCCGCCTCGGGCGTCTCCTCCGCGCCGAGGATGAGGTTGGTCGCTTGCCGGGCCGGCGTGCTCAGACGACCGGCGGGGCGGCGTCGCGCAGCGCCTCGAGCACCTGCTCGTCGTGCTGTGCCGGCTTGACGTTGCGCAGGACGCTTCGCACCACCGCGTCGGCGCCGATCACGAAGGTCGTGCGCTCGTTGCCGAAGTACTTCCGACCGTACATCGACTTCTCGACCCACACGCCGTAGGCATCGGCGACGCGGTGGCCCTCGTCGGCCAGCAGCGGGAAGTTCAAGCCCTGCTTCTCGTGGAACTTCTTGACCTTCGCCACCGGGTCCGGCGAGACCCCCACCACGGCGGCGCCCGCCTGGGTGTAATCGCCCAGGCGGTCGCGCACACCGCAGGCCTGCGTCGTGCACCCCGGCGTGTCCGCCTTGGGATAAAAGTAGACGACGACAGGCTGGCCCTTGAAGTCTGAGAGCTTGACCGCTCGGCCGTCTTGGTCGGGGAGCTCGAAGTCGGGGGCTATGTCGCCGGGTGCGATCATCGCGAGCGTGTCCCCACCACGATCGTGCGTCCTACTGCGCCGCAGAGTCAGCGGCGCGCGAGACGTACTCGTGCACCGGGAACTCAGCGATCTCGGGCTGGACCGACACGCCCGTCGCGGCGACCGCGGGCCCGACTCGTTCTGCACCGAACGCGTCGAAGTGAGCGCGCGACTCCCACAGGTCGGTCACCAGCCATCCCCCGTCGACCGGACCGGAAGCCGAGAAGATCAGCCCGTCCGGATGATTGCCGCGGACGTCGATCGCAGCCTCAACTCGATCGAATTCCTCGACCCCGACGCCGGGCAGGGTGATGCGGATACCTACGGCCATGCTTCCCCCTTGATTTGGATCGTCGGAGTGTACGGAACCCACGAGCCGTGGGATCGTCGACCGGAGCCGATCACTGTCGAAACATCCTCACGTGTCGGCCTTGGGGTAGAAGTAGAGGACGAGCATCTGGCCGTGGAAGTCGCCGAGCTTAACCTCGCGGCCGTCCTGGTCGGGAAGCTCGAAGTCAGGGGCCTTGGCGCCGGGTTCGATCATGCGGGCCATGCTAGCCGTGGGCGCCGGGGCTCACATCCGCGATCGACCGCGGTCGCAGATGACCGAGATCTCGGAGCACGTAGCCACCGACCTTGAAGTCCTAGTGACGCTCATCGAGGCCGCTGGCCGCGTCCGCCTGTGCGACATTGCCGAGATGGTCACCGCCCGTGAACGACGAGCTCTCGCGGCGGCGGTCGCGGTCGCCTCCTCGCACGGGCTCGAGCTGGACGATCCGGTCGTCATCTACTCTGGAAGCAACGTCCTCGTACACCTTCGTCCCGCTGGGCTCGTAGCCCGTGTGATGACGGGCACCATCGCGCTCCACGACGATCCGAGGGCGTGGCTCGAGCAGGAGGTCGCCGTGGTTGCGTTCCTCGCCCCGTCGGGCCTGGCCGTGGCACCTGGACGGTCGATCCCGCCGGGACCGCACTATCAAGACGGCCTCTGGATGACGTTCACCGAGCTGGTTTCGGACATCGAACCGGGCCCCGGCGAGGACTTCGTGGCCGGTGTCGAGGACGCGCGGGAGCTCGGGCGGATGCTGCGCGCTCTCCACGACGCGCTGCGGCTATACGAGGGTCCCCTCAGCGGTCCAACAGAGCTGCGCGAGAGCATCGAGCGTCTCCTCGGCCGCCTCCGAGCCGTCGACGCTCAACAGCGCAGCACGATCGTCTCACTCGGGCGGCGACTGGAGGAGCTGCGGCCGTTCGTCTTCGAATCGGGCCTCGCCACGCAGGCGTTGCACGGCGACGTCTCGCTGTGGAACCTGCTCCGCACGCGCGGCGGCCTCGTTTGGAACGACTTCGAGGACACTTTCCGCGGCCCGGTTCACTGGGACCTGGCCAGTGCCGTGGGCAGCCTTCGCATCCACCGAGCGGACGGTCGGGTCGAGCGAGCGATGCTCGACGCATACGGCTGGGGCGACCGCCGGGAGCTGGAGGTGTTCCTCGCCGCGCAGGGCGTCTACGACGAGGTCTGGCGGATCTACGACAGGCAACGGCGTAGCTCGTGGGGCGGCGCGGACTCCTGAGACGGTCGTTCCCAGTAGCTCAAGCATCCTCGTCCCGTGTTGTGGCTCGTTCGTAGAACCGAATTCGGTTGGAGGCCGGGTCAATCAACTGCATCGTCCTGCCCTCACCCGGACCGTCCTCGATGCCAGGGTTCAGGAACGGGTAGCCGCGCGCTCGCAACTCCGCATGTAGCGAGTCCAAATGGCGCGCTATCACCAGCACCGCTGTTCCAGGAGTGCCGTCGTCGTGATGCGACGAGAGGTGCAGCCTCAGACCATCCCGCGTGACTTGCATGTACGTCGGTCTGTCGCCCTCTCCGTCAAGCCAGTCGACCGTACATCCCAGGTAGTCCACGTAGAAGCGCCGGGTTGCCGCGATGTCGAACATCCGCAGGATCGGCACCACGGACGTGATCTGAAGGTCGCTCATCTACTGTCTTTTCGACTGGGCCAGACGGCAGCGCCGCGCGCGCGTGATCCAGCGGAGCGGCGCCTGCACCGCTCCCTCGAGCTCGGGAGTGCGCGCCCAGAGACGGTCGATCTCCTGCAGGCGCTGCTCGCGCAGAGCGGGCGCGAGCGTGGCGAAGCCGCTGCGCGAGCTCGCGTAGTCCTGCAGCCGCGCGCGCGTCACCGGCTGCGAGTGGGCGTACTCTCGATCCTCGACCTCGGCGAACAGCTCGAGCAGCCGCTCCGGGTCAGGCCAGTGGCCCCGGCGCCCCAACGCAGCCGGGCCGAGAATCGCCCTCAGCTCAGCCTCCCAGGGCACCGAGGTGTCGAACGAGTTGCCGAGCAGCCCCAGCACGCCGGGCCGGCGCAACACCCGCAGGATCTCGGCCAGTGCCCGCTCGTGGTCGAACCAGTGGAAGGCCGCGCCGACGACCACCGCGTCTACGCTCAATGCGGCGAGCGGCACCGCCTCGGCGCTCCCCTCCAGGACCCGCACGTCTGGCAGGCGCCTCGCCAGCAGCTCGCGCATCTCCGCGAGCGGCTCGACTGCGAACACGCGGTGGCGCACGGCGAGGCCCTCCGTCAGCTTCCCGGTCCCGGCGCCGAGATCGAGCACGTCCAGCGGCTCGACGCCGAGGATCCAGTCGATCGCCTCGGGGGGATAGCCGGGCCGGCCACGGTCGTACTCCGCCGCCACTCCCGCGAACGAGCGGGCGCGGCGGATGCGTTCCGCGCGCGGCATCGGATCCCGTGGCCCAGCGCTCACCTCCGGGATGCTTAGCAGCATGGGCGCCGGCAGGCTGGCCCCCCGGGCACCCCTTTACAGCTCTCCTACAGGCGCGCCGGCGAGCGAAGACGCTCGCCACAGTCCCAGAGGGGACGCTTGGCGCCGCCGAGCGAGTGGCCTCGCCCGCGGCGCCCCCGGCACCGGCGGCTTCAGCCGCGGAGCGCCAGGCTTCCCCCGTGCAGCACAGAGCGCACCCGCTGCTCGAGCGAGCGCGGTTGCGGCCTGCCGCCGCCCTTCGTCAGCCAGACCGAGACCAGTCCGCCGCTGCGGGCGAGGCAGCGCGGGCATGGCTCCGGCCGGTGTCCATGCGCCTGCGTCCTCACCGACACCGTCAACCCGCACTCGGGACACTTCAGCTTCTGCATCGTCGTGGCCTCCTTGCTTGTGCCGAGCGTCACATACCCTCCGATTCGCGCCTCAACCCGAGGTTCGGCGCAAGTTGTTCGAGTTCCTACTCTTCCGGCAGCTGGAGCGTGGCGCGTCGGGGCGACCGTTCCGAACGGGAGCCGATCCGGCCTCAGGCGCCACGCTGCTCGCCCTCGCGCGATAACGCGCTGAACCTGTCCCGGGCTCCCTCCAGCACCCGCGCGGGCACGCCGCCGACCACCCTCCCGGCGGGAACGTCGCGCACCACCACCGCGCCCGCTCCGATCACGGCGTCGTCGCCGACCTCGATCGGGCCGAGCACGATCGCCCCGGCGCCGACGCGCACACGGTCGCCGAGCACCGGCTTGCCGTCGCGGTCGTCGTAACCGATCGTGACCTGCTGCGCGATCTGGCAGTCCGTGCCGATCCGCCGCGCGGTTACGATCGTCGCGAAGCCGTGCATCATCACCAGCCCCGGCCCGATCTCCGGGCAATGGATGAACAGCGCGGGCTCGCCGGGATAGACGCGGGACAGAGCCTTGGCGAGCAGCCGCGGCCCGCCGCCGAGCAGGCCGAGGCGGGCGTAGAGGATCGAGCGGAACGGCCGGTGCGCGAGCACGGCCACGAGCTCGCGCGAGGAGGCCGATGCGACCAGCGGCAGGTCGAGCCGCGGCTGCACCTGGCGACGGACGTCGCGCGCGGTGGCCTCGCCGCCGAGGGGCAGCGCCACGCGCAACGGCAGGTACGCGAGCGTCAGCACGAGCCGCTTGACGGCGGCTGCCATCAGGCGCTGTGTCCCGGCCGCTCGAGCACGCCCGCAGGCTAGCGGCTGGTGCCGCCGTCAGCCGGCGCAGTCACGGCCGCCAGTGGACCTGGTGGGAATCGAACCCACTCCGTCGGGGCTGAAGGCCCGCTTGGCGCCACCCGGCCAGGTCCCGGCCCGTGAACCTACAGCCCCGCGCCGTGCGCGGGCGGCAGCGCTACTTGAGCAGCCGCGAGAGCCGCCGGTCCTTGAGGACCCGCCCCTCCGTCTGCTCCGCGGGGCAGTAAGCGATCACGTAGTCCTCGAAATGCACGGCTCGAAGCATCTCGCCGCAGCGCGGGCACGGCTCGCCCTCGTGACGGTGGACCTTCAACGGCATCGGCAGCTTGTCGGGGATCGGCAGCGCGATCGCCGATTCGTAGTGCGCGAGCGCCGCGGCGAGCGTCGAGACGATCGCCTCGCGCAGCCGCGCCGCCTCCCGCGGGTCGAGATCGGAGCCACGCTTGTACGGCGACAGACGCGCCTCCCAGAGGATCTCATCCACCCAGGAGCGGCCGATCCCGGCGATCGTGCGCTGGTCGCGCAGCAGCGCGTGGAGCGGGCGAGGGGCATCGAGCAGCGCGGCGAGCTCCGGCGGGGAGCCGGGATCGGGCCAGGCCTCGGGGCCCAGCTTCGCGAGCGCTTCGTGCTGGTCGAGCTCGCCGGCGTCGAGCAGCTTCACCCACGCGGCCTGCTTGGAGCCGAACTCGCGCAGCCGCAGCTCGAGCGGCCCCGGGTCCCCGTCCTCGGGCTCGATCCTCACGAGCAGCCGCGAGGCGCGGTCGCGCGGGCCGGCGAGCTTGTCGAACAACTGCAGGCGCCCGGCGGACATCAGGTGGATCAGCAGCGCGAGCGGCGGGCCGTCCTCCCCCCCGAAGTCGACGATCAGGTTCTTGCCGCGACGCCGCACGCCGCCGATGCGACGCCCCTCGAGCGCCGACAGCGGCGGCTCGAACGTCTTCAAGGCGTTGATCCCCGGCGCCAGCGCCGACGCGACGCGGCGTCCGGCGAGCGCCCCGTCGAGCAGGCGCGCGGTGATCTCGACCTCGGGCAGCTCCGGCATCTGCCCTCATCGTAGGGGCGCGCGGGCGGGCGGGGAGGTCCTCGCCGAGCCACTCCAGGGATCCTCGGGACGAGGTGCAGCGAGCGTGCGAGGAGGTCCTCGCCGCAACCACTCCACGGGTCCTCGGGGCGGGCGTGCGAGGAGGTCCTCGCCGCAGCACAGCGGCGTCCTCGGGCCGGGCTGCGCCCTCCGCGTTCCCCGGCTCCGCGCATCGCCCTCGGGGCCGGCGCGCGGCCGGGCCCGAGGGAGCGCGAAGCGCCTAGTAGGCCTTGGTCGGCGGGCCCTCGTAGGTCTTGCCCTGCGGGCTGACCCACTTCACGCGCCAGTAGGAGCCCTTGACGCTGGAGCTGAGCGACCAGTAGCCGTGGCTGTCGGTCCTGACGGTCTTCAGCGTGCGGTAGGCCTTCGAGCCCTTGGCGCTCACGAGCACGGTCAGCTTTGTCGTGCCCGTCGCCGGCCGGATCAGGCCCCACAGCGAGAAGCGGTGCCCGCTCTTCGCGACGACCAGCGGCACCGGCCACGCCGCGTACAGCGGCTTGGGCTTACCGGTGACGTACTCCAGGCCGGTCTGGAAGCCGACTGTCCCGCCGGTCAGCAGCGAGCCGGGCTTGCCGCCGAGCGGGTCGTCCCGCAGCAGGTACTGCGAGAAGGCGGCCACGCGGGAGTTGCCCCAGGCGATCTTTTCGGCGATCGCGTCGAATTCGGCCTGAGTCGAGACCGGCACCCCCAGTTCGCGGTTCGGGTAGCTCTGGATCCCGAACTCGGTGAGGTAGATCGGCAGCCCGGCCGGGATCGCGTGCGCGGCGGCCGCTTTGTTGAGCGCGCCCGACAGCCGCGAGAGCGCTCCAATCGTGACGTTGTCGGAGCCCGCCGCCGCGTAGTGCGGGTTCACGCCCTTGCCGTAGGCGTGGTGCGCGTAGCCGCTCATCTGCAGCTTGCCGCACGAGCCGGCCGGCCGGTAGCGGGCGTTGAGGCACAGGGCGCTGCGCAGGAAGGCGAGCGGCGCGACGTCGTGGTTCATCGCCCGCGCCCCTTCGCGGCGCCTGTTGACAGTGTCGAACCCGGTGGGGGCCGTTTCGCCGAACAGCACCTTCGGGTGGGAGAGCCCGGCGGCCTGCAGCCCCGCGTAGCCCGCCTGGTAGAGGCCACGGTAGATGCGGGGCGAGGCCGGGGTCCCGTTCGAGTTCCACTGCGGCTGCAGGAAGGCCGGGTGGTTGGGCTCGTTCCAGATCGAGAAGACGGAGACCTCGCCGCCGAGCGCGCGGCCGACCGCGGTCATGAATTCCTGGAAGTCTTTGGCATCCGGGCGCGTCACGTAGGGCGCTTTCTTGTTCGAGGTCGCCCACCGCGGGACCGGCGAGGTGACGGTCAGCAGCACCGGCCAGTGCAGCGCCTTGGCGCGGGCGATCGCCGAGCCGTAGAGCCCCCAGTCATAGGCGCTCGGGCTGCCGGCTTCGAAGGCCGGCTTGGTGGCGCTCGTCGGGGCGGGAGCGACGGCCGCCCACTCCAGCTCGATGCGCAGCGCTTTGACGCCGAGCGCTTCCATCTGCGCGAAGTCCTTGGCCTGGCTGGCCGCCGAGGAGAACAGCGAGGAGCCGGCCTCGAAGTAGTTGGTCTGTCCGCGGGAGGCGGACGCCTGGGCGGGCCCGACGCTCAGGGCGGCGACGGCGCAGGCGAGGGCGGTGAGTGAGACGGAACGGAATCTGGGCATGGTGGATTGGACACCTCAGCGCGGTCAGGGTTGCGGTCGCTATAGCCTGCCCGTCCGTGAGCGCACCGATCGCGGCAGACGACATCGTCCGAACGACCGAGGAGGGGCAGGCTAACAGCCGTGTCCCCCTGCTCGTGCTCGAGCCACTGGAGGCTTTTCTCGATGCCAACGGCCTCGGCAGCGGCGGGATCCGGGCGAGCCCGATCGGCGAGGGCCACTCCAACGTCACCTACCTGATCGAGCGCGACGGCGGCGAGTACGTCCTGCGCCGGCCGCCGCGGCCGCCGCTGCCGCCGAGCGCGCACGACGTGCTGCGCGAGGCGCGACTGCTCGGCGCGCTGCGCGACACCCCCGCCCGCGTGCCGGCGGTGCTGGCCGTCGGCTCCGACGAGCACGTGATCGGCGCCCCGTTCTACGTGATGGAGCGCGTAGACGGCGACGTGATCGTCTCGAGCATGCCGCCGGCGCTGGACGACCCTGAGCAGCGGGCACGCACCGCGCAGGAGCTGATCGATTCCCTGGTGGAGATCCATGCGGTCGACTGGCGAGCGGTCGGCCTCGGGGACTTCGGGAAACCGACCGGCTACCTGGAACGTCAGCTGCGCCGCTTCCTCGGGCTGTGGGAGATCAACAAGACGCGCGAGATCCCCGCCGTGGAGGGCGTGGCGTCGTGGCTGAAGGAGAACCTCCCGGAGTCCGGCCCGGCGACGATCGTGCACGGCGACTACCGGCTCGGCAACACGCTGTTCGCGCCGGGCGCCCCGGCGCGGCTGGCGGCCGTGCTCGACTGGGAGATGGCCACGATCGGAGACCCGCTTGCCGACCTCGGGTACCTCTGCATGATGTGGACCGAGGCCGGCGATCCGACCGGCGGCATGCGCGACTCGCTCGGCGCGGTCACGCGCAAGCCGGGCTTTCCCACCCGAGCGGAGCTGATCGCCGCCTATGAGGAGCGATCGGGGCGCTCGATGAGCGACATCCGCTGGTACACGACGCTGGCGCTGTGGAAGAGCGTGGTGTTCATGGAGGGCAACTACAAGCGCGCCGTTGCCGGAACCACCGACGACCCGTATCTGAAGGCGTTCGGCGAGGGCGTGCTCGAGCTGGCCACGCAGGCCGAGGCGGTGACCCGTGGCGCGATCTGATCCGGATCCCGGCAGCGCGCCCCGCAGCGCCCTGCTGATCGACTGGGGCGGGGTCCTGACGACCAACCTGTTCGCTTCCTTCCACGCCTACTGCAAGGAGGCCGAGATCGACCCGAAACTGCTGCTCGGGCGCTTC
Organism: uncultured Solirubrobacteraceae bacterium; assembly: GCA_963703205.1. GTDB lineage: Bacteria > Actinomycetota > Thermoleophilia > Solirubrobacterales > Solirubrobacteraceae > Palsa-744. The sequence goes on along the minus strand of OY969799.1, from coordinate 3,585 downwards.
CGCACCGACCCGGAGGCACGCAAGCTGCTGATCGCGCTCGAGACGGGCGCGCTCGAGGAGGAGAGCTTCGAGAAGCACTTCGCAAAGCTGTTGGAGGTCGAGCCGGACGGGCTGATCGACGGGATGTTCGCGGGCGTGCAGCCGGACGAGGAGATGGTGGCGGCGGTCCGTCTCGCCCGCCGCGGCGGCATCCGTACAGGGCTGGTCTCGAACTCCTGGGGGGTGCACCGCTATCCGCACGACCTGTTCGACGAGCTGTTCGACGGCGTCGTGATCTCCGCCGAAGAGGGGATCCGCAAGCCGGCGCGCAAGATGTACGAGCTCGGCGCGCAGCGCGCCGGCGCCGAGCCCTCGCAGTGCGTCTACGTCGACGACCTGCCGTTCAACCTCGAGCCCGCGGAGGAGCTGGGGATGGCGACGATCCACCACACCAGCGCCGAGACGACGATCCCCGAGCTGGAAGCCCTGCTCGGCGTGCGCCTGCGCGAGGCCGACGCGGCTTGAGAGCCGCCATGGCGCCGGCGGCGAGCGTCTCCGCCGGTCTCGCTCCGGGCAGCGATCGCCGCGCTCCACCTCGCTGAGCGCTGACTTCGCGATCGAGGCCCAGTGATGCGGCCGTGATCGAATCAGCTGAGCCGCGCCCGAGTCACCGACGTGCCGAAGCGGGCGCTGCCTCGACAGCGCGCTCCGGCGTGGCCTCGAGCAGCTCCAGGCGGTTCCCCCACGGGTCCTCGGTGAAGAACCTGCGCGCGGGCAGCACCTCGTCCCAACTGATCGGCGCGCCGGCGGCTCCGAGCCGTGACGCCAGCGTGTCGATCGCGCCGGCCCGGACGAGCAGCGCGGGATGCGCCTTCGCCGCCGGCTCGAAGCCCTCGCCGGCTACGCCGACGTGCAGCTGGCGCCCGTCGCCGAGGGCGAACCAGGCGCCGCCGCGGCCACGCAGCGGCTCCGGCTTGTCGAGCTCCGGCAGCCCGAGCAGCTCACCGAAGAAGCGCCGCGCCGCGGGCTCGCAGGCGGGGGGCGCGGCGATCTGCACGTGGTCGAGCCCGAGCACCTCGCTCAAGCGCGCTTCCCCCGCCCGTACATGAACTTGAAGAACCTGGCGAGCAGCCTCGACGTCCGCGACTTGTATGGGTACATGAAGACTTCCTTCTTCATGGCCAGCTTCGGCGTCACGACGATCGCCTGCTGGGAGCAGTACTTGCGGATCCCGCCGGCGCCGTGGCGTGTGCCGACACCGGACTCCTTCGCGCCGCCCATCGGCAGCTCGAGCACGGTGTAGTTGATCATCGCGTCGTTGACGTTCGCCGCGCCCGCCTGGATCCGGCGGGCAACCTGCTCACCCTTGGCGGTGTCGCGCGAGAAGACCGAGGCGCCGAGGCCGTAGTTGGAGTCGTTGGACAGCCGGATCGCCTCCTCGGCGTCGCTGACCTTCATGATCGGCAGCGTCGGCCCGAAGGTCTCCTCGGTCATGCATTTCATCGTGTGGTCGACGTCGACCAGCACCGTCGGCTCGAAGAAGCGCCCGGCGCCCGGCGCCTGGTTCCCGCCGGTGAGCACGCGCGCGCCCTTCTGGACCGCATCGGCCACGTGCTCCTTGATCGTCTCCAGCTGCGGCGGAAAGGTGATCGCGCCGACCTCGACCGAGCCGGGGCCCTGCGGCCTGCCGACGCGCAGCTCGCGGACTTTCTCGGCGACTTTCGCAACGAACTCGTCGTAGACGGGCTCCTCGACATACACCCGCTCGATCGAGATGCAGGTCTGCCCGGCGTTCTGCATCGAGTAGTAGGTCGCGAAGTTCGCTGCGCGCTCGACGTCCGCGTCCGAGAGGACGATCATCGGGTCCTTGCCGCCGAGCTCCAGCGAGGAGGGGATCAGACGCCGCGCGGCCGCTTCGGCGACCTTGCGTCCGGTCCTCGTCGACCCGGTGAACATGATCATGTCCACGTGCTCGACCAGCGCCGCGCCGGTCTCGCCGCGCCCCGTGGCGATCTGCAGCACGTCCTCGGGCAGGCCGCATTCGCGCATGCCCTCGGCCACCAGCATCGAGGTCAGCGGGGTGATCTCCGAAGGCTTGAGGATCACGGCGTTGCCCGCCATCAGCGCCGGAATGCAGTCGCCGAAGGAGTTGGTCAGCGGGTAGTTCCAGGGGCCGATCACGCCGACCAGACCGAGCGGGCGGTAGCGGTTGATGAGCTTCTTGCCCTTGACCAGCATCTGGCTGGACTTGATGCGTTCGTCCGCGAGGTACTCCGGGCCGTACTTCGCCCAGAATCCGAAGGCGTTGCCGGCGTAACCGATCTCGGCGAACTCGGCATCCTCGTAGGTCTTGCCCGTCTCGGAGACGATCGTCTCGACGACACGCTCGGCGTTGTCCATCAGCCACTTCTGAGCGCGCAGCATCACGCGGGCGCGGCCGTCGAAGCCGTAGGCCTCCCACTCGGGCTGCGCGGCGCGGCCCTTGGCGACCAGCTCGGCGACCTGATCGGCGCTCATGTCGGGGACCGTCGCGATCGTCTCACCCGTCGCCGGGTTCTCGACCGGTATTCCCCCCGCGATGCTCGTCCCCGCGGCGCCGTTCTGAGTCTCGTCTACCTGCTGGTGCTCGACCGTGGCCATCTCGCCCTCCACTCGTTGCGTTGTCGTCAAGGTTACTCCGCGTGCGGTGACGCGTCGGGCCGCGCGCGCTCGGGCGCGGCGGCCGCACCGGCATCCGCAGAACCGGGCTCGCTGAGCGCGCCGGCCAGCTCCTGACGGGAGTGGATGCCGAGCTTCAGGTAGACGTGCCGCAGGTGGTACTCGATCGTCTTCGGGCTGAGGAACAGGGCGGCGGCCGCCTCGCGCGTGGTCCTGCCGCCGACCAGCAGCACGGCGATCTGCAGCTCCTGCGGCGTCAGCTCGTCGGCCGTCTCCGGCCCGCGCGGTCGCAGCCTCATGCCGGTCGCCCGCAGCTCGGCGTAGCCGCGCTGCGCCCACGGCGTCGCGCCCAGGTGCTCGAAGGTCTCGATCGCGACGCGCAGCTGCTCCCGGGCGAGCACGCGGCTGCCGGCGCGGCGCAGCCGTTCGCCGTAGGCGAGCCGCGTGCGGGCCGTCTCGAAGGCGTCCGGCGTGCGGGCGTGCTCGGAGAGCGCCCGCTCGAAGCACACGGCGAAGACCTCGCCGTCGGCGACGAGGCCCTCGCAGCGCAGCGCCCGCGCCGACGCCCACGGCGCGCGCTTGGACGCCGCGGCGCGCGCGAACTCCACGGCGTCGCGCCGGGCATCGTCCTCACGGCCCAGTCGCAGGCTGGCTTCGACCAGCTCCGGAGCGGGCGATATGTCGGGGTCGGTGATCTCCAGCTCCGCGAGCAGCTCGCGCTGACGCTCCATGCTCTCGGCCGCCCGCGCCGCCTCACCGAGCCCCAGCTCCAGCATCCCCAGCGCCTCCAGCACCCAGACCTCGCACAGCCGGGCGCCGAGCCCCGCGCCGACAGCGAGCGCCTCGGCTGCGCGCGAGCGGCACTCCTGCTCGCGGCCGCGGCGGGCGAGCAGGCGCGCCAGACCCGACAGACCGAACACCAGGTCGATCCGCTGGCCGCTCTCTCGC